>NZ_JAOTPG010000001.1:0-3031235 GCF_051062835.1 Microbacterium sp. CGR1
CGCGTCGCGCAGGTCGGCGACGAGCACGATCGCGACCACGATGACGGCGATCAGGATCTCGGCTCGTCGGGGCACCTGACGTCGGTCGTCGATCTTCGCGAGGAACGAGGGCAGGTCCTTCTCGCGCGCCATGGCCAGCGTCGTGCGGCCGATCCCGGTGAGGAGTGCGAGCAGCGCTCCCAGGGATGCGGCGGCGGCCGTGATCCGGACGAGCGGGGCGAGTCCACCCCATCCCGTGGACGAGAGCACGTCGGCGAGCGGCGCGGAGCTCGATGCGGCGTCGCCGCCGAGGGTGACGACGACAGTGACCGCGACGACCAGATACACGACCATCGCCCCTCCCAGTGCGAGGGCGATCGCACGCGGGATCGTGCGGACGGGGTCGACGACCTCCTCGCCCATCGTGGCGATCCGCGCGTACCCCGCGAAGGCGAAGAAGAGCAGCCCGGCACCCTGGAGCACCCCATAGGCCGTCGCGTCGGGGAGGGGAGCGGGGGACGCCCCGGATGCCGCGCCGAGTCCGACCGCGACGACGACGGCCAGTCCGAGAAGCGAGCAGATCACGAGTATCCGGGTCGCGAGAGCCGTCCGCGTGACCCCGAGGCAGTTGACGGTCGCCAGCGCCACCACCGCCGCGATCGCGACAGGCGTCTGCCAGCCGTCGGGTGCGGCGTAGGCGGCGAAGGTCATGGCCATCGCCGCGCAGCTGGCGATCTTGCCGATGACGAAGCTCCAGCCGGCGACGAAGCCCCACCACGGTCCGATCTCCGCGCGGGCGTACGCGTATGTACCGCCGGCGACCGGATGCCGCGCAGCGAGCTGCGCCGAGGCGGTGGCGTTGCAGTAGGCCACGATCGCCGCGATCGCGAGGGCGATCAGGATGCCGGCGCCGGCGACTCCGACCGCCGGCGCCCAGACCGAGAAGACGCCGGCGCCGATCATCGAACCGAGTCCGAGGGCTGTGGCGTCGCCGAGCGTCAGGCGGCGGGCGAGAGGCATCCCGTCATCGTCGCACGCCGGGGTGAACGGCAGGTGCCGCCCCTTCCGGATCAGCCTCGTGCCGAGGTGACTCGCTTCTTCTCGCGGATGTAGACCTCGCGGCGCACCCGGGCGACCACGTCGCCGTCGCGGTCGGTGATCATGGTCTCGAACCACTCGAGCACCTTCGCCCCGCCGTGTGCGCGCTCGCGGATCTCCGCGGCGCGCTCCCGGCTCACCTCGAACTCGGCGGTGAGCACGCCGCGTCCGGGCTTGAGGAACTCGATCTCGCCACGGGTGTCCCACACCACGTAGTCGCGTCCGAGCTGGTGCATGACGAGCATGAAGAAGTAGGGGTCCGTCATCGCCGACATCGAGCCGCCGAACGCCGTCTTGACGTAGTTGCGGGTGAACACGTTCACATGCAGCTCGACGGTCGCGTGGGTCCAGTCTTCGCTGAAGCGGCGGATGCGGATCCCGCTGAACAGGTTGGGGACCCACAGGCTCATGCCGATGGCGAGGCGGCGGGGAGTGATGCGCATGAGGTCAGTGTGGACGACGTTGCCCGGGAGGCGAAGCTTGCTGGAGGGTTCCGACAGTTGTTATAGTTCTCCTATAACTAGTAGAAATGGAGGACGCGATGCTGATTCGAATCGATGCCGACAGTGCTCGGCCGCTCTTCGATCAGGTCGCGACGTCCGTCCGTGCCGACATCCTGACAGGGCGGCTCGGACCCGGCGATCGGCTGCCGGCCGCGCGTGAGCTCGCGGACGCCCTCGAGATCAACCTGCACACGGTCCTCCGTGCCTACCAGCAGCTCAGAGACGAGGGACTGATCGACCTGCGCCGTGGCAGGGGAGCGGTGGTCGCAGCCTCCGCCGCGCCTCTCGCCGAGCTCTCGCACGACATCACCGCGCTCGTCGCCCGCGCCGCCTCCCTCGGCGTCTCTCCCACGACCCTGGCCGCCCTCATCAAGGAGACCGACGCATGACCCCCGAGATCCGCAGAGCCCGCACCGCCTTCTGGTGGGTGGGGGTGATCCTCCCGCTGGCGTTGATCGCGCTCGCGAGTATCGTCGTGCTCGCCTGGCTCCCCGATGTGCCCGACCCCGCCGCGATCCACTGGGGTCTCGACGGCGCCGACGGCTTCGGCCCTCGGTGGACACCTCTCGTTCTGCTGATCGGTCTCGGCGGAGGCACCGTGGTGCTGTTCGCGGCGATCTCGCTGTTCTCCCACCGGCTCCCGCAGCGGGGTGCTGCCGCACCGATCCCGCAGCCGCAGTGGTCGGCGACCGCGCGGCTGCTGGGAGCCGCGAGCCTCGGCACCGCAGGCATGATGTCGATGCTCGCCATCGCCTCCACCGCCGCTCAGCGCGGTCTCGCCGACGCCGCGGATGCGGCTGACATCACCCCGTGGGTTCCGGTCCTCCTCCTGGCGATGGCGGGTCTCGGCATCGCAGGCTGGTTCCTGCAGCCGTCCGTGCCGGTCTCATCCGACTCGACGGGCGACGCTGCGGCCCCGCTGCCATTGGCCGATCACGAACGCGCGGTGTGGATGAAGACCGTGACGGTCGCGAGGGGCGGTCAGGTCGTGCTCGGCATCGGCGTCTTCATCGTGGTCGCGATGAGCGTGCTCCTGCTCGCTCAGGGCATCGCCGCGGGCTGGATCACCGCCGCGGTCGCAGTGGTGCTTCTCGCGCTCGTCGTGACGAGCCTCACCTTCCGCGTCCGCGCGAGCGCCGCGGGGCTGCGGGTGCGATCGGTCGCCGGCTGGCCGCGGGTCGATATCCCGGCCACAGAGGTCGCGAGCACTCGTGCTGTCCAGGTCGACCCCTTCGCCGAGTTCGGCGGCTGGGGGTATCGGTTCGGGATGGACGGACGGCGCGGAATCGTGCTGCGCAAGGGAGACGCGCTCGAAGTCACCCGCACGAGCGGCCGGGTGTTCGTCGTCACCGTCGATGACGCCGCCACCGCAGCATCCGTCCTCGCGGCGGCAGCCCGGCGCTGACCTTTCGCCGACCGCGCACTCACAGCATTCGAACGAGGAGATCATCATGACCCGCATCCGCGTCGCCGCCGTCATCGCCTTCACCGTGCTCGCGTGCGGGCTCGCCTGGCTCGTCTGCCTGCCGCTGTGGCTGGGCGACGGCCTCGCCGAGCCGAGCGCCGGTCTACTGCTGCCCGTGATGATGCTCACGCCCGCGATCGCCGCGCTGGTGATCACGTTCACGATGCGCATCCCCGCTCCGGGCGAACGCGTGCGCTTCCTCGGGCTGTGGCCGCTGCGGCCGGCCAAACGCGTGGTCTGGCTCATGGTCGTCGGCTGGCTCGCACCTCCGCTGCTGGTGGGAGTCTCGGTCCTCGTCGCGGCGGCTCTCGGGTTCATCCGGCTCGATCCGACCTTCGCGCAATACGCCGCCGAGATCGCCGGTCTCGTCCCCGAGGGCACCCCGATGCCGCCGATCGAACTGCTCGTGTTCGCGCAGATCGCGATGATCCCCCTCGGAGCGCTCATCAACAGCGTGGTGGCGTTCGGCGAAGAACTCGGCTGGCGCGGGTGGCTCGTGCCCGCGCTGCGGCCGCTCGGAACCTGGCCGACGCTGCTCATCAGCGGAGCCATCTGGGGGCTCTGGCACAGCCCGGTGATCCTGCTCGGCTACAACTTCGGACGCACGGACATCACCGGGGTGCTCTTCATGATCGGCGGCTGCGTCGCCTGGGGCATCCTGCTGGGATGGCTGCGTCTGCGCTCCGCATCGGTCTGGCCCGCCGTGCTGGCCCACGGAGCCCTGAACGCCGCGGCGGGACTCGTGATCCTCGTCGCCGCAGCGCAGCCCGACCTCGCACTCGCAGGTCCCCTGGGTGTCGCCGGGTGGATCGTGGCAACCGTCGTGATTGCAGTCCTCGTCCTCACCGGACAGTTCCGGGAGCAGCCCGAGCTCGCGGGTGCACCCGCTCGGCTGCTGTCCGCGCCCCGTGACGGCGGCCGCTCCGCCACCTCTTGACGCTCCGGATGCCGCGCGGTTTGCTGAGGTCATGGAATCCACCCCCGCCGCCTGGTCGAATGCCGACGCCTACCTCGCAGACCTGTTGGTCGGCCACGATCCAGGGCTCGAGGCCGCTCTGACCGCTCAGCGCGATGCCGGCCTGCCGGAGATCGAGGTGGCACCCGTCGGAGGCAAGTTCCTCCACCTCCTCGCGCGCATCGCCGGCGCTCGCCGCGTGCTCGAGATCGGCACGCTCGGGGGATACTCGACGATCTGGCTGGCACGTGCGGTGGGCCCGGAAGGTCGTGTCGTGACGGTCGAAGCCGAGGCCGACAACGCCGCCGTGGCGCGGGCGAGCATCGACGCGGCCGGAGTCGGCGACCGCGTCGACATCAGGATCGGACGGGGTGCCGACGTTCTCCCGACGCTCGTCGGCGGCTTCGATCTGGTCTTCATCGACGCCGACAAGGAGTCGAACACGATCTACCTCGACTGGGCGGCGAAGCTGGGCCGCCCCGGCACCGTCGTCATCCTCGACAACATCGGTCGTGACGGCGAGATCGTCCGCGAGGACTCCACCGACACGAAAGTGATCGGCACCAGGGACGCGCTGCGGATGCTGGGGGATGACCCCCGCTTCGACGCCACGGCACTGCAGACGGTGGGGGTCAAGGGCTGGGACGGCGTCGCGCTCGCCGTCGTGGTGTGAACACTCGGGGGCGACCCCGGGGCTCGCGCTCGGGCGGGCTAGACTGGGCGCGGATCGACGACGCTCCACACACCTTTTCTCTGAGCAAGGAGCACATCAGTGGCACTGATCGAGGCTGTAGGCGCACGCGAGATTCTCGACTCGCGCGGAAACCCGACCGTCGAGGTGGAGGTGCTCCTCGACGACGGTGTCGTCCAGCGCGCCGCCGTCCCCTCCGGCGCGTCCACCGGCGCATTCGAGGCATACGAGCTGCGTGACGGCGACAAGAGCCGTTACGGCGGCAAGGGCGTGCTCAAGGCCGTCGACGCGATCATCGACGAGCTCGGCCCGGCGCTCGAGGGCGTCGAGGCGAGCGAGCAGCGCATCGTCGACGAGATCCTCATCGAGACCGACGGCACCGAGAACAAGCAGCGCACCGGCGCCAACGCGATCCTCGGCGTCAGCCTGGCCGTCGCGAAGGCCGCGGCCGACTCGGCCGACCTGCCGCTGTTCCGCTACCTGGGCGGACCGAACGCGCACGTTCTGCCCGTTCCGCTGTTCAACGTCATCAACGGCGGCGAGCACGCCGACAACGGCATCGACATGCAGGAGTTCTTCCTCGCGCCGATCGGTGCCGAGACCTACTCCGAGGCGCTCCGCTGGGGCGTCGAGACCTACCACGTGCTGCGCGGCGAGCTGAAGGCCGCCGGCTACGCGACCGGCCTCGGCGACGAGGGCGGCTTCGCCCCCGACCTGCCCAGCAACCGCGAGGGCCTCGACTTCCTCGTCAAGGCGATCGAGAAGGCCGGCTTCACTCCGGGCACCGACATCGCGCTCGGCCTCGACGTCGCTGCCACCGAGTTCTTCAAGGACGGCGTCTACCGCCTCGACAACAAGGACTGGACCGGCCCCGAGCTGATCGAGTACTACGAGGGTCTCGTCAAGGACTTCCCGATCGTCACGATCGAGGACGCACTCGCCGAGGACGACTGGGACAACTGGAAGCTCCTCACGGACGCTCTCGGCTCGAAGGTCCAGCTCGTCGGAGACGACCTGTTCGTCACCAACCCGACGCGTCTCGCGGACGGCATCAAGCGCGGCGTGGCCAACTCGCTGCTCGTCAAGGTCAACCAGATCGGAACGCTCACCGAGACGTTCGATGCGGTCAGCCTCGCGCAGCGCTCGGGCTACACGGCGATGCTCTCGCACCGCTCGGGTGAGACCGAGGACACCACGATCGCCGACCTCGTCGTCGCCACGAACGCGGGTCAGATCAAGGCGGGTGCGCCTGCTCGCAGCGAGCGGGTCGCGAAGTACAATCAGCTTCTGCGCATCGAAGAGGAACTCGGCGACGCGGCGGTCTTCGCCGGCCGCTCGGCGTTCCCGCGCTACCAGGGCTGAATGCAGCTGAGACAGACACACGCCGCCTGAACGGCGCACGTACGGAGGAGGAGCCGTGGCACGACGACCGGCTCCTCCTTCGGCGTCTCCGGGCTCCTCCCGCCCGGCTGCGGCTTCGAAGTCCGCCTCGCGCACAGGAAACGCCCGACCGCCGCGTGGCGCGGCGAGCAGGGGAGGCCAGGAACGACGCGTCGATGTGCGCGAATGGGCGTCCGGCATCCGGCTGTCCGCCTTCTCCGTCATCATGCTGTCGCTCGTCGTCCTGGGCGCGTGGGTGCTCGTCCCCACGCTCGGCACCTTCATCGATCAGCGTCAGAAGATCGCCGCTCTCGAGCAGTCGATCCAGGTCTCCGAAGACGAGATCACCGCACTCGAGAAAGAGCGCGAGCGCTGGAACGACCCGGCCTATATCACCACCCAGGCGCGCGAGCGCCTCTACTACGTCAAGCCGGGCGAAGTCGTCTACCTGATCGACAACGACCTCGACCCCGCAGCGCTCCCGCAGGAGCAGGGCCCGGTCAGCGACACTCTCGAAGAGACACCGTCGGACTGGATGTCCCAATTGCTGCGCACCCTGACCGCCGCCGGACTGAGCGACACGGCCGCGGTCAGCCGCTGAGCAGAGTCGCAGGCGGCGCCGCGGCCTCCGAGCATCCTCCCCGGCGTCTCCCGTACGCTGGAGGAGTGACCACGCCTCCCTTCGCCGCCCCCACGACCGCCGAGCTCGCCGTGGTGTCGGCCCAGTTGGGTCGGCAGGCGCGGGGCGTCGTCGGCATCGCTGCGCGCTGCGTGTGCGGGAACCCGACGGTCGTCGCCACCACGCCGCGGCTTCCCGACGGCACGCCCTTCCCCACGTTCTACTACCTGACGCACCCGGCCGCGACCGCCGCGATGTCGACGCTCGAGGCGACGCAGGTCATGCCCGAGCTCGCCGCGCTGCTCGCCGACGACGAGGACGTCGCGACGGCGTACCTCGCCGCGCATCAGGCATACCTGAGCGACCGCGCGCAGTTCGGCGAGGTGAGCGAGATCGACGGGATCTCCGCCGGTGGCATGCCCACGCGCGTCAAGTGCCTCCACGCTCTCGCCGGCCACGCACTCGCCGCAGGACGCGGCGTGAATCCGATCGGCGACCTGGCGCTCGAGCGGTCGAGCTGGTCTCCCGAGAAGTGCCGGTGCGATGATCCGGGCGCTGCCGTGCGCGACGCCGAGGCATCGTCGGCATGAGGCCGCATCGGGTGCTGCGCAACGGCGTCGCTCTGGCGGCCGTCGTGGCATCCGTCCTGCTCCTCGGGGCGGCGGCCACTCCGCCTCCCGTGCCCGACGACCCCGCAGATCCCGTGCGCGCGTCGGAGTACTGGCTCGACGGCGCCGGCATCCGTGACGCCTGGCAGACGACGCGGGGCGACGGTGTCACGATCGCGGTGATCGACACCGGCATCGGCAAAGTCCCCGGGATCTTCGATGAGGCGGTCACCGGAGGCACCGATGTATCCGGCACCGGGTCTCCCGATGGGCGCACCCCTGTCGGCGCCATCGACGGCAACCACGGCTCCTGGGTGGCCTCTCTCGCCGCCGGCCGCGGTGCAGCCGACGGCAAGGGCATGATCGGGGTCGCTCCCGAAGCCGACCTCCTCTCGATCTCCGTGGGCTTCGGCGCTGCCGCCGCGGTGCCGTTCACCGAGCAGGTGGCCAAAGCGATGCGCTGGGCCGTCGATCACGGTGCCGACATCATCAACCTCTCGTTCACGACCAATACGCTCGACTGGGACCGCAGCTGGGACGATGCGTTCCTCTACGCGTTCGACCATGACGTGGTGGTGGTCGTGGCCGCCGGCAACCGGGGCAGTGGGACGAACATCATCGGCGCCCCCGCGACGATCCCCGGAGTGCTCACGGTGGGCGGCGTCGACCAGACGGGGACAGCGAGCATCGAGGCGTCCACGCAGGGCATCACGATCGGCATCGCGGCCCCGAGCGAGGGCCTGCGCGGTGTGTCCGCCGATGGCACGCTCGTGTCCTGGAGCGGAACCAGCGGCGCGGCCCCGATCGTCGCGGGCGTCGCCGCACTCATCCGCTCCGCGCATCCGGATCTGGATGCCGCCAACGTCATCAACCGCATCATCAAGACGGCCATCCCGGTGCCGGGTGCGGCGAAGCTGCCCGACCCGCTCTACGGCTACGGGCTGGTCGATGCCGACGCCGCGGTCAGCGCGGACGTCGCGAAAGTCGACGAGAATCCGATGGGCGACCTCGCCGAGTGGGTGCGGCTGTACCGGAGGGCAGAGACCGTTCCTGAGCCCGAGCCCACGGTCGCACCGGTCGAGGTGCCTCCGCTTCCGGCAGCCGACGCGCCGACGGATCCCGGTTCACCGTTGCTTCCCAGCGCTGATTCACTGCGCTACGGTACCCTGCCGCTCATCGCGCTCACAGTCCCTGGTATCCTGGTAGCGCTTGGCGTCACCGCAGCTGCCCGGCGCATCCGATCGGCGCGCGCTCGCACGCCAAATCCCTGACTCCCGAGGAGTTGTTCCCCTGTGCCTCAGAACAGCACTGTGCCCAAGATTCTGATCGTCGGTGGAGGCTACGCAGGCTTCTACACGGCGTGGAAGCTGGAGAAGCACCTTCGCAAGGGTGAAGCAGACGTCACCATGGTCGACCCGCTGCCGTACATGACGTACCAGCCGTTCCTCCCCGAGGTGGCCGCCGGCTCGATCGAAGCCCGCCACTCGGTGGTCGCCCACCGTCGTCACCTCAAGCGCACCCACGTGCTCACCGCCAAGGTGACGGGCATCAACCACGCGGAGAAGGTCGCGACGATCACCCCTCCGGTGGGAGAGCCGTACGAGTTCTCGTACGACCAGATCGTGGTGACCGCGGGCGCGGTCTCCCGCACCTTCCCGATCCCCGGCATCGCCGACAACGCGATCGGTCTGAAGACCATCGAAGAGGCTGTCGCCATCCGCGATCGCCTGATGTCGAACTTCGACAAGGCGGCCTCGCTGCCCGCCGGCCCCGCGCGCGACCGTCTGCTCTCGGTCGTCGTCGTCGGTGGCGGCTTCGCCGGCATCGAGGTCTTCGCAGAGCTCCGTTCGCTCGCGTCCTCCCTCGTGGGCAAGTACCCGCAGATCAGCTTCGAAGACACGCACTTCCACCTCATCGAGGCGATGGGCCGCATCATGCCCGAGGTGTCGCTGCCGACGAGCGAGTGGGTCCTCAAGGACCTGGCGAAGCGAGGCGCCAACGTGCATCTCGACACCCAGCTCACCAGCGCGGTCGACGGTAACGTCGAGCTCTCGACGGGCGAGGTCATCCCGACCGACCTCATCGTCTGGACCGCCGGTGTCATGGCGAACCCGACCGTCGTCCGCGGCGGCGACCTTCCCGTCGAAGAGCGCGGTCGCATCCAGACCCGCGCCGACCTCCGCGTGGGCACCCCCGAGGCCTTCGTCGAAGGCGCCTGGGCAGCCGGTGACGTCTCGGCCGTCCCGGATCTCTCCGGCGGTGGCGTCGGCGGCTTCTGCGTTCCGAACGCTCAGCACGCCGTGCGTCAGGCCAAGCTCCTCGCGAAGAACCTCGTCGCGGTCCTGCGCGGTGAGGACCCGAAGGAGTACTTCCACAAGAACCTCGGCGCCGTCGCGGGCCTGGGTCTCTACAACGGCGTCTTCCAGTCCGGCAAGATCGCGCTGAAGGGCTTCGTCGCCTGGGTCGCTCACCGCGGCTACCACGGCCTCGCGATGCCGACGTGGGAGCGCAAGTTCCGCGTCGTCTGGGGCTGGTGGAACAACCTGTGGCTGGGACGCGACCTGGTGAACCTCGAGACGGTGCAGAACCCGCGCTACGTGTTCGAGGAGTTCGCCGCACGCCCGCGTCCGGCGGCTCCCGCGACCACGGCCCCGGCCGCTCAGGCCGCCGCCGCCGACAAGGCGGCAGGCGAGAAGCCGGCCGGCCAGAAGACCGAAGCCAAGAAGCCCGCCGCCAAGAAGCCCGCAGCGAAGAAGCCCGCTGCCGAGAAGGCCGCCGAGACGGCTGCAGCCAAGTAACGTCTCTCCGCGAACGCCCCGATTCCTCCGGAGTCGGGGCGTTCGTCGTTCTCCCCGCCGGAGGGGTTCTCGCACCGGGCTCATAGGAGCGACCGCTAGGGTCGGTCGGGCAAGGGGAGTACTCCCGTCTGCGGTGGTGTCGTCATTACGGACATGATGTCGTGTCCCGGCCCATCGGCCCGTGAGGGTGGAGGAGACCTGGCGTCCGTATTCGCGGACGACCATGGACCCTCGTAGCACCGCTGTCGAATTCCCGTGGTCGGCCACACGCCACGAAGGAAATCGACACCATGGGAAAACTGACCAAGCTCATCGGCATGGCCGCTCGCGCGCTCGATCTTGACGAGGGCAGACGCGATGGACGCAGCGACTCGCGGTCGGCACAGCCTCAGGCGCCGTCCCGGCACACGGCCACGTCTCCTGTCCCTCCCCGCCGGAACGGGCACGACTCCTATTCGCCGCCTCCCGCGCGCCCGGCGGTGCAGGGAGCCTACGCGCCGCCGCCCGCACAGGCTGCCGGGACGGCGTCGGCCTCGGATGCCGATCGTGCCGCGATCGCCCGATACGACTATCTGCTCGAAACGGCCGATCCCCGCAGTGTCGAGCAGATCCACCGTGAGGCATTCGCACGCCTCACGCCCGCGCAGCGTGCACAGGTGCAGGAGCGCATGAACACGGAGCTCGCGCCCGGAGAGCGTCCCGCGTCATCGTCTGTCGACGATCTGGCACGTGCGGCAGGACGTACGGAGGCCGCGCGACCCGGGCGGATGCGCGGGCTGCTCTCGCGAGTCCGCGGTGGCGGTGCCGCGGGAATGGTCGGCGGCGCGGCCGTGGGAGTGCTCGGCGTCGTCGCCGTCGGCGCGGTGGGGAGCGTGGTCGCCGGGCCCCTCCTCGAGCAGGCGGCCGGACTCGGCGTCGACTTCGACGCCCTCGCTCAGGGGCTCGACGTCGAGGCGATCGCGAGCGGCCTCGGCGGCGAAGAGCTCGCGGGTGCGGCGGAGGGGCTTCTCGGATCGGCGGGGGAGACGGTGTCTGGCCTGGGAGACACGGCGGGCGAGTGGGGACAGCGTCTGGGTGATCTCGGAATCCCCGGCATCGGCGACCTGTTCAGCCGATGAGCTCGTCAGGATCTGTCATGGCCGCCGCCGTCCAGGCGGATCACGGGTTCTCCGGCCTCACCGGCTTCGCCGCAGACGTCCTCACCGCACTCGGCGACGTCGGAGTCGGCGTGCTGGTGTTCGTCGAGGTGCTGATCCCGCCCATCCCGAGCGAGGTGATCCTTCCGTTCGCCGGATACCTGAGTCAGAGCGGAGGCCTGAATCTCGGGTGGCTCATCGTCTGGAGCACCCTCGCGTCGTGGATCGGCGCGCTGCTGCTGTATTGGCTGGGCGCGGCGGTGGGGGTCGAACGAGCCGTGCGATTCCTCGCGGCGACGAAGCTCGTGAGTCGTTCGGACCTCGACCGAGGAGCACAGTGGTTCCTGCACAGTGGAGGGTGGACGGTGCTCGTCGGTCGCCTGGTGCCGGGGGTACGGAGCCTGATCTCGATCCCGGCCGGTGCGACCAGGATGAACCTCGTCCGGTTCAGCCTGTACACGATCGTGGGGAGCGGCCTGTGGAACTCGTTCCTCATCGGGGTCGGCGCCGCCCTCGGCACCCAGCACGAGCAACTCGAGGGTGTTCTCGGGTACGTCGACTACGTCGTCTACGCCGCGATCGCGATCGCCCTCGGCATCCTCATCGTCCGCCGAGTGCGCGAGGCGCGTGGATCGGCGAGGGCGACTCGAGTCGCCGACCGACCCGGGGGAGCTCTCGAATGACGGAGCACCGGGTGCCCCCGCTGGGACTCGAACCCAGACTGAAGCGATTTTAAGTCGCCTGCCTCTGCCATTGGGCTACGGGGGCGGTCGGCCCTGACTCTGGCTCAGAGTACACGGCGGTCAGAGGCGGGCGCCTGTCAAGGGACGCCCGCCTCTCCAGCACGCGAACTGACCACCGGCGACCACGGGGAGGCGGGTCGACGGCCGCGGCACTGCGGACCGCTCCGGAACGGTCCATCAAGCAAGACCTCGATCGAACAAGAACGTGACGATGCCCTCCGGAATCTTCGAGGCGCGATTCGACGTCCACGCGAGCGGGCGCAAGAGAGACGGGCCTCTCAGCGCCCGTCTCTCTCTTGATGCTGCTGAGACAGCATCGCCACCCCCCGGCAACCGGCCGAACACGGCCGGTGAGCCCGTCTGAACGACGGTCCCAGAGGTTAAGACGGTGATCGTCAAGGTTCATGACGTCGCTTCTGCCTGGAGTATTGGGATTCCGGGAGTGCCCCGATGGCAGCTGCGCCGTGCGACTCGATTCCAGAAAGAATGAATCCGAGTTCGTTCACGCCGTAGGGTGGGGGAGTGCTCGACCTCACCGCCGATCTGAGCCCTGAGAAGGGACCCTCTGCCGTCTCCCCCGAGTGGCAGGACCCGTCGCGATTCTGGCCGCGCCTCTCCGCGGCCACCGGGCATCTCCCGGCTCCCGTGGCGGTGATCGACCGCGAGGCCCTGCGGCACAACGCCATGGACCTGCTCGTCCGCGCGGGAGGGCTGCCGATCCGCGTCGCCTCGAAGTCCGTGCGCGTGCGCTCGGTGCTCGATGCGGTGCTGCAACTGCCCGGCTACCGGGGGATCCTGGCGTTCACCCTCGCCGAGGCGCTGTGGCTCGCGGAGACCCACAACGACATCGTCCTCGGTTACCCGACGGTCGACCGTGCCGGTCTGGCGCAGCTCTTCGCGTCCGAGGAAGCCACACGTCGCATCACTCTGATGGTCGACGACCCCGCGCATCTCGACGTCATCGACAGCGTCTCGCCCGCCGGAAGCCGACCAGACATCCGGGTGGCCATCGATGCCGACGCCTCGCTTCGTTCGGCCGCTCTCGGACATATCGGGGTGCGCAGGTCGGCATTGTTCACCGCCGGCGAGGTCGCCGCATTCGCCCGCACGATCGTCCGACGCCCCGGCTTCACCCTGGTCGGGCTGCAGATGTACGAGGCGCAGATCGCAGGCCAGGGAGACAACGCAGGGGCGGATGCTCCGGTCATCCGTCTCGTCCAGGCGCGATCGCGCGCCGAACTGCGCGATCGGCGAGCCGCGATCGTCGGAGCGCTGACGGACATCGCACACCTCGAGTTCCTCAACGGCGGCGGCACCGGGTCGCTCGAGTTCACCGGCAGCGACGAGTCTCTGACGGAGGCGAGCGCGGGCAGCGGGCTGTTGGGCGGGCACCTCTTCGACGGGTACCGCTCGTTCCGCCCGGCCCCGGCATCCGCCTTCGCGTTCGACGTGGTGCGGCGACCGACCGCCGACATCGCGACGGTGCTCGGCGGCGGATGGATCGCATCGGGACCCGCGCTGGCCTCCCGTCAGCCTCTTCCGGTGTGGCCGCAGGGACTGCGCACTCTCTCGCGAGAAGCTGCGGGAGAGGTGCAGACGCCGTTGCAGGGGCGCGCGGCCGCACGGCTGGGCGTCGGAGACCGCGTCTGGTTCCGGCACTCGAAGAGCGGCGAACCCGCCGAGCGCATCCTCAGCTATCAGCTCGTCTCCGGCGACGAGATCATCGACGAGCTGCCGACGTACCGCGGTGAAGGAAAGGCGTTCCTGTGACGAGGATCGGTGGCACCTGGCAGAACTGGGGGCGATCGGCGCAGGTGAAGCCGCTCCGCGTGGAGCGCCCTCGGACGCCGGAAGGGGTGCAGCGCGCCGTCAAGGCGGCAGTCGCCCAAGGCCTCACGATCAAGGCGGTCGGCGCAGGCCACAGCTTCACCGGAATCGCCGTGGCTCCGGGTGTGCTTCTCGAGCTCGACGACCTTCAGGGGCTGGTGTCGGCCGACGCGGCCACCGGGCGGGTCACGCTGCTCGCTGGCACGCGGCTGCACCGCATCCCCGGCCTGCTCGCGCCCTTCGGGCTGGCGATGGAGAACCTCGGCGACATCGATCGACAGTCCATCTCCGGTGCGATCTCGACCGGAACGCACGGCACCGGCGCCGGGTTCGGCGGACTCGCGACGCAGGTAGTGGGCGTCACGCTGGTGACGGCGGCAGGTGAGTTCCTGCGCATCGACGCGGAGCAGAACGCCGAGATGCTGCCCGCCATGGCGCTGGGCCTCGGTGCGCTCGGCATCATCGTCGACGTCACTCTCCAATGCGTGCCCGTGTTCGTGATGAAGGCGATCGATGAGCCCGCACCGCTCGATGACGTGCTCGCGACCCTGGCGCATCGTGTCGCAGCGTCGGATCACTACGAGTTCTATTGGTTCCCGCACACCCATGTCGCGCTGACCAAGCGTCAGACCCGCGTGCCGGAGTCGACGAGGCGCCAGCCTCTCCCGGTGGTGGGCAGGTGGATCGATGAGACCGTGCTGTCCAACGGTGTGTACAGAGCCGTCTGCGCGGCGGGGCAGGTCGTGCCCGCGGTCACTCCGCCGTTCAGCCGTCTCGCGGTGAAGCTGACGGGCGACCGCCAATACACCGATCTGTCCCACCGAGTGCTCACGCAGAGCCGCACGGTGCGGTTCCGCGAGATGGAGTATGCGCTACCCGCCGAGAATGTGGTTCCCGCCTTCCGCGCCGTGCGTGCGCTCATCGAGAAGCGCGGGTGGCGGATCGAGTTCCCGATCGAGGTGCGGTTCGCCGCGGCGGACGACCGGTGGCTGTCCACCGCCTACGGGAGAGCGACCGGATACATCGCCGTGCACCGGTACTGGCGAGCCGACCCGACGACGTACTTCGAGGCGGTCGAGCAGATCATGATCGAGTACGGCGGGCGCCCGCACTGGGGCAAGCTGCACACTCTGGGCTCGGAGCAGCTGCGCGAACGGTATCCGCGATTCGGTGACTTCACGGCGCTTCGCGATCAGCTCGATCCCGAGCGCCGGTTCACCAACCGGTATCTGGACCGCGTCCTCGGTGAATGATCGGAATCCCTGGCGAAGCCCGGGGCCACACCCAGTCGACGCGCAGGCTGCGCCGATAGGATGAGAGAAATACGAGGAAGGGTGGGCCTCTGATGGAATGGCTCGTGCCGGTACTGATCGTCGTCGGTGTGATTCTGCTCATCGGAATCTACCTCTGGGCGACCTACAACTCGCTGGTGCAGCTGAACGTGCGCGTCGATGAGGCCTGGAGCGGCATCACGGTGCAGCTGAAGCGCAGGGCTGACCTGATACCCAACCTCATCGAGACGGTGAAGGGCTACGCCTCGCACGAGAAGGCGGTGTTCGAGAACGTCACCCGTGCGCGCGCCGAGACGCTGTCAGCCGGCAGCCCCGGAGAAGCGGGAATTGCGGAAGGTCACCTGCAGCAGGCCCTCCGGAGCCTCTTCGCAGTCGCCGAGGCGTACCCGCAACTGCAGGCGAGCCAGAACTTCCTGCAGGTGCAGCAGGCGCTCGTCGACACCGAGGACAAGATCCAGGCGGCCCGCCGGTTCTACAACGGCGGCGTCCGAGAGCTGAACACGAAGATCAAGGTCTTCCCCAACAACCTGTTCGCCAAGGGGCTCGGGTTCACCGAGCGCGAGTTCTTCGAGGTCGCGGACAGCGGTGCGATCTCCGAACCGCCACGCGTGCAGTTCTGACGTCCGAAGGCCCGATGCGCATCGCCGCATCGGGCCTTCGGCGTGCCCGGGCGGGAGAGCGGGGCGGCGTGCGTCACCAGACGTCGAGATCGACTCGGTCTCCGTCGACCGCGACGTCGCCGCGAACGCTCCACGACTCGGTGCGGTAGGTCTCGGTTCTCGCGGCGCCGTCCTGCCCGGTGCCCGACACCGTCGCGACGAGAACGCCGCCGTCGGCGAAGAATCCCTCGTCGGTCAGCTTCAGCACGGGCATCCGATCGATCCGGAAGCGCACGCTCTCGACCGCGGCGAACTCCGTACCCCAGGGGACCCGGATGCCGCACCTTTCGGGGACGGCGCCGCCTGCGACCTCTTTCGCCGTGCAGCTCTCGAGATGCTCGTCGAGCTGCTGCTGCGCGAGCGACTGTGCGTCGGCGACGGGTGCGACGGTCGCGGTGGGGGATACCGCGGGCGACGGCTGAATGCTCGACGACTGCCACACCCACACCGCCGTCCCGGCGATGACGAGGGCGGCGACCCCTGCGCCGATCGACCACGCGAGGCGACGTGTCACGGCGTGGCTTCTCTGGCGTGCACGTGGCGTCGGACGGAGGCCCCCGAATGGCCGGAGAGGGCGTCGTGCAGGCTCTCGGCGGCGGTGCCCCACCCCGAGACGGAGATGTGGGCCAGCCCCTGCCACGACGCCGCGAGTGCCACCTCGGCCGCGATACGCTCCACGTCTTCGACGGGCCTGGCCTGCGGCTCCCACCAGGCGGACTGCACCTGCAGGGTCGAACTCGCCCGATCGGACTTCAGGTCGACCCTGGCGACGATGCGGTCGCCGACGAGCACCGGCAGCGAGTAGTAGCCGTAGCGCCGCTTCTCGGCGGGGACGTAGATCTCGATGCGGTAGTCGAGCTCGAATGCGCGCAGCGCTCGGTCGCGGAACCACACGACAGGGTCGAAAGGCGTCAGCAGCGCCGCCGCATCGACCTTCCGCGGGAGCGCGGCCTCGTGGTGACGCCAGGCGGGGAGCGGGCGTCCCGCGCGGTCCCAGCCGCGAACGGCGACCGGGAGGAGCTCCCCGGCATCGACGAGGTCGGAGATGGATTGCGACACCGCCGCACGATCGCGGATGCGATGGTAGTCGGCGAGATCTGACTGCGTCGCGACTCCGGAGGAACGTGCCGCGCGTCGCGTGAGCTCGAGGATCGCCTGGTCGCGGGGGATCTCTTGCGAGAGCACGGAGTCAGGGATCACGTGCTCGGCGAGCGCATAGCTGCGCTCGAATCCCTTGCGGCCGCTGATCGCCACGTCGCCTGTGCGCCACAGGTGCTCGAGGGCGAGCTTCACGTCGTCCCAGTCCCACCAGGTGCCACGCTCTCGAGGAGCGTCGGCTCTGAGGTCGGCGGGGCGCAGCGGGCCACGATCCCGCAGTTCGTCCTGCACCCAGCGCAGAGTTCGGGAGTTGTTGCTCATCCAGGAATCCGGCCCCGACCAGCGCGCACGGAAGTCGTCCATGCGGAACCGCCAGAGAGGCCAGTCCTCGACCGGTATGAACGTCGCCTCGTGAGCCATGTACTCGACGTAGTGGGTCGTACGCGAGTGGAACACCCGGTCGAGCAGCGCGGGGTCGTACGAACCCAGACGCGAGAACAGCGGCAGGTAGTGCGAGCGCGCGAACACGTTGACCGAGTCGATCTGCAGCACGCCGAGCCGATCCATCACGCGATGCACGTGCCGAGCGGACACGGAACTCGGACGGGCGCGGGTGAAACCCTGCGCGGCCAGTGCGATTCGACGCGCCTGGGCGGAGCTGAGAGTGTCGGTCACGTCGTCAGCGTATCGCCGGTGTCGGACATCGTGACCCCGTCGTCGTGCCGTCCGACGGCAGCGCCGTAGACTTGGGCGATGAGCGAAGAGCAGCGTCCGCGGCTGAGGGATCTCTTCCGTCCGCGCCCGGTGGCGTCGGACCGCGTTCCGGCCACCGACGTCGATGCGACGGTGCCCGTCGGGCTGCGTGTCACGGCGGCATACGCGTGGCGTCTGCTGCTGATCGCGGCCGTCGTGGCCGGCTTCATCTGGCTCGTGATCGAGCTCAAGCTCCTCGTCATCCCGCTCATGGTCGGCATTCTGATCACCGCGCTGCTCTGGCCAGGGTTCCAGTGGATGCTGCGACACCGCTTCCCGCGGTGGCTCGCCGTCGCGCTCTCGATCATCGGCACGCTGGCGATCGTGTCGCTGCTGCTGTGGCTTGTGATCTGGCAGATCCGGGCGCAGCTCCCCGATGTGCAGGAGCGCAGCTCCCAAGCCGTCGACGAGTTCCGCACGTTCCTCCTCGACGGCCCGCTGCACCTGAGCGAATCGCAGATCCAGGGATACATCGATCAGGGTCTCCAGATCATCAACGAGCAGACGCAGGCACTGCTCAACGGCGCCCTCGCGGTCGGCACCACGGCCGCGCACGTCGTGACCGGCGCCGTGCTCTCGCTCTTCATCCTCATCTGCCTGCTCGCCGACGGCCGCGGCATCTGGGGGTGGACGCTGCGCCTCTTCCCCCGCGCCGCACGCCCGGCCGCCGACGCCGCCGCGAGCAACGGGTTCGCGACGATCGTCAACTACGCACGCACGCAGCTCCTCGTCGCGGCGATCGACGCGGTCGGCATCGGAGTGGGTGCGGCGCTGCTCGGCGTCCCTCTCGCGATCCCCGTCGCGGTGCTCGTCTTCCTCGGATCGTTCATCCCGATCGTGGGTGCCGTCGTGACCGGCGCGATCGCGGTGCTTCTCGCGCTCGTCTACAACGGCCCCTGGATCGCACTCGCGATGCTGGCCGTGGTGCTCGGAGTGCAGCAGCTCGAGGGCCACATCCTGCAGCCGATCCTGATGGGCTCGGCCGTGAAGGTGCATCCGCTCGCGGTCGTGCTGGTCGTGGCCGGCGGATCGATGGTCGGCGGCATCCCCGGCGCGCTGTTCGCGGTGCCGCTCGCGGCGTTCGTCAACGTCGCCGCCGTCACCGTCAGCACCGGCTCGTGGCGTACCGGCGACCAACCCGACGCAGACCTTATCTGGAGTACAGTTCCGCGCGAGCGGAGACGGAGGAATCGATGAGCGCAGTCCCCAGCCTGACCGAGTTCGAGAGCGCTGCTCAGAGTCTGGCTGAGGTGATCACGCACACACCGACGCTTCCGTCCCGAGCGCTGTCCGACATTCTCGGCGCGCCCGTCCTGCTCAAGATGGAGAACCTGCAGCGCACCGGTTCGTTCAAGATCCGCGGCGCCGCCTACCGTCTGTCCCGCCTGAGCGCCGAAGAGCGGTCGCATGGCGTCGTCGCGGCGTCGGCCGGCAACCATGCCCAGGGCGTCGCACTGGCGGCCCAGGCCCTCGGCATCCCCGCCACGATCTTCATGCCCATCGGGGTGCCGGTGCCGAAGCTGCTCGCCACTCGGGGGTATGGTGCCGAGGTCGTGCTCGAAGGTGAGACCGTGGCGACCTCGCTCCGCCTCGCCTCGGAGTTCTCCGAGCGCACAGGGGCGATGCTCATCCACCCGTTCGACCACCGCGACGTCGTCGTGGGGCAGGGAACCCTCGGACTCGAGCTGCTCGACGATGCGCCCGAGGTCGACACGATCGTGCTCGGGATCGGCGGCG
This sequence comes from Microbacterium sp. CGR1, assembly GCF_051062835.1. GTDB lineage: Bacteria > Actinomycetota > Actinomycetes > Actinomycetales > Microbacteriaceae > Microbacterium. The sequence continues at coordinate 19,342 of NZ_JAOTPG010000001.1, forward strand.
GCGGCCTGATCGCGGGGGTCGCAGCGGCGGTCAAAGCCCGGGCCGCTCAGCTCGGACGCGCGGTTCGCATCATCGGGGTGCAGGCCGAGAACGCGGCGGCGATTCCGCCGTCGCTCGATGCGGGGCATCCGGTCGACATCGAGACCAAGCCGACCATCGCGGACGGCATCCTCGTGGCTCGCCCGGGAGCGATCCCGTTCGACATCATCAAGGATCTCGTCGACGAGGTCGTCACGGTCTCCGACGACGATCTCGCTCGGGCGATCCTGATCCTGCTCGAGCAGGCCAAAGTCGTCGTCGAGCCTGCAGGCGCCGCGGGAGTCGCCGCCATCCTCGCAGGCAAGGTATCGGCGACGGGCACGACGATGGCCGTGCTGTCGGGAGGCAACATCGATCCGCTGCTTCTGCAGCGCGTGGTCTCGCACGGCCTCGCGGCGTCGGGCAGGTACCTGACGATCCGCATCCCGCTTCCCGACCGTCCGGGCCAGCTCGCGCGTGTGTCCGAGCTGATCGCCGAGGCTGGAGCCAACGTGATCGAAGCGATGCACACGAGACACGGCCACGGACTGCAGATCAGCGAGGTGTTCCTCGAACTCAGTGTCGAGACGCGCGGTGCCGAGCACTCCGAGCACACGCTCGACACGCTGCGTCGGGCGGGCTTCCACCCGATGATCGTCCCGGACTGAGCACCGGATCATACGAAGAGGCCCCGTCCGAGCGGACGGGGCCTCTTCGTGTGACGGGCACGATCGCCCGGGCTGCGATGTCAGCCGGTGTAGGTCTCGACGTTGACGATCTCGACGGCGATGGAGCGACCGTTCGGAGCCTCGTACGACGACTTCTCGCCGACCTTGAGACCGAGGATCGCCTGCCCGAGCGGGCTGGCCTCGCTGTACACGTCGAGGTCGCTGCCGCCGGCCGCGATCTCCCGGCTGCCGAGGAGGAAGACCTCCTCGCCTCCCGCGACCACCGCGGTGACCACGGTTCCTGGCTCGACGATGCCGCGGCTGGCAGGAGCCTCGCCGACCTTGGCGGTCTTGAGAAGGTTCTCGAGGGTGCGGATACGCGCCTCCTGCTTGCCCTGCTCGTCCTTGGCCGCGTGGTAGCCGCCGTTCTCCTTGAGGTCACCCTCTTCTCGGGCCGCTTCGATGCGCTTGGCGATCTCGTCACGTCCCGTCGTGGACAGGTGTTCCAGCTCGGAGACGAGCCGGTCGTATGCTTCCTGCGTGAGGAAGGGAACCTGAGCGTCAGTAGACATGACGAAGCTCCTTCGGTAGGTACCCGCCGACGATCCGCGGGGGATATGCCAAGACGCCCCGGCAGGTTGCCAGGGCGTCGTCTTGCTGCGACGAGTCTAAGCGACCCAGCAGCTGTTCACCAAACCTGTCGTCGCCGCGGACACGGTGGGAACGGTGGCTGAGAGGGCCTGGGAATGGGCGTCGCCCGCGGGGATCTCGACGACCTTCCACCCCACGACGCCGAACTCCTCGTCGAGCGCTTCGACCACGCAGGCCACGTCCTTGCCCTGCACACCCGTGATCTGGAATCGCACGGTGACGGTGTGCTCGTCGACCAGATCGAAACCGAGATCGTCGGAGTCCACCGCATTCATCTGCGTGGTCACGGTCATCCACCCGAAGGCCCCGACGAGCAGGACGGCGATCGCGATGACCACGATCCACGGGCCTCGTCGCCTGCGGGTGCGGCCGTATCGGTCGTCGAGCTGTTCTGCGGTTGTCACGGGGTGGCGCTTCCGGTCGTTAGGCTGGTAACTCCAGGTTATGCGACCTGCGCATGAAAGGCCGATTCCGTGCTTGCTCTGACCGAGACCCCGATGCCGACGCCCACGATGACGGTCGACCCCCAGCTGGTCACGCCCGGCTTCGTCGGCTTCGCCGCCGTGGTGATCATCCTGGTCGCCGTGATCCTCCTGATCCTCGACATGAACCGACGGATCCGCCGCGTCCGCTACCGGGAAGAGGTCAGAGACGAGCTGGATGCCGAGGAGGCCGCGCTCCAGGCCGACGAGGCGACCGAGACGGATGCCGACCTGCCGATCGTCCGCGAGGGCGACGACGACCCCGAGAAGCGCTGATCCGGCACTGAGCCGTCAGGAGCCGATCACGCTCCGAGCGACGGGGACAGCGGTGCCAGGGCGATGAGCAGGCACGCCGTCCAGTGGCACAGGAACGCCAGCACCGTGCACATGTGGAAGATCTCGTGGAAGCCGAAGTGGCCTGGCCACGGGTTGGGCTTCTTGAGCGCGTAGACGATCGCCCCGCCCGTGTACAGCAGGCCGCCGACGATGACGAGCACCATCATCGCCGCGTTCGCCACGAGCAGGTCGGCCATGTACATCACGGCCGCCCAGCCGAGCACGAGATACAGCGCGACGTAGAGCCAGCGCGGCGCGTTGATCCAGAACACCCGGAAGAGGATGCCGAGCAGGGCGCCGCTCCAGACGAGGACGAGGAGCAGCGCGCCCTTCTCAGGAGGCAGGGCGAGCACGGCCAGCGGTGTGTACGTGCCGGCGATGAGCAGCAGGATGTTCGCGTGGTCGATCCGCTTGAGGACGACCTTGACCTTCGGGCTCCAGTCGAACCGGTGGTAGAGCGCGGAGTTGCCGAACAACAGCAGCGACGTCGCCATGAAGACTCCAGCCGCCCATTTCGCGGCGCCGCCCTGAGCGAAGAGGATCAGCAGCACGCCGCAGACGATCGCGATCGGGAAGGTCGCGGCGTGGATCCAGCCGCGCCAGGTGGGCTTGATCTCGACCGCCGCATCGTGCGCCGCCTCCTCCAGGAGGGGAAGCTGAGGGACGTCGGGGACCGCGGAGTCGGGTGTGCTCACGCCCTCACTCTATGCGGGCCGCCATTCCACCAGGCGTACATATCCTGAGCGTCAGCCACTGTCCTTCAGATCTCGGCACGATAGCGTAGGGAGGTGATGTCACGTGATGGTCAGGGGCGGGGGCCGCTGTACCGGCTCTATACCAGCAGGCTGCGCCGCCACCTCGACCCGGCGTCCGTTCCGCACCACGTCGCGATGATGATCGACGGGAATCGGCGATGGGCCCGACAGCTCGGATACGAGACCCCGGCCGAGGGACACCGTGCTGGGGCGGCCAAGATGCGGGAGTTCCTCGGATGGTGCGACGAGCTCGGCGTCCGCGTCGTGTCGCTCTATCTGCTCTCCAGCGACAACCTGCTCAAGCGCGACTCCGCGGAGCTGGCCGATCTCATCGAGATCATCGCGGAGCTCGCTGAGGCTCTGTCGCAGGAGCCGAACTGGCGGGTCAAGCACGTCGGACGATCCGACATCCTGCCCCCGGAGCTCGCCAGGGTGCTCGACGACGCCCAGGAGCGCACTCGCGACCACACCGGGCTCCATGTGAACCTCGCGGTCGGCTACGGCGGACGCAACGAGATCGTCGACGCGGTGCGCAGCATCGTCACGTCGCACCAGGCCTCGGGTGGGACGATCGAGGATCTCGCCGCGCACCTCACCCCCGAGATGATCGGCGAGCACCTCTATACCGGCGGGCAGCCGGATCCGGATCTCGTCATCCGCACCAGCGGTGAGCAGCGCCTGAGCGACTTCCTGCTGTGGCAGAGCGCGCACAGCGAGTTCTACTTCGTCGAGGCGCTCGGTCCGGATCTCCGGCAGGTCGACTTCCTGAGAGCGATCCGCGACTTCGCCGACCGAGACCGGCGATTCGGGCGCTGATCCGCGGTCGTCTGCACCGAGCGCGACCATCTCGGACGTCTGGCCATGAGCCGTTAATCAACACGTAACGAAGTGAGGGCGTGTCGAGTCGCGTTAATGTCGGCACGTGGTCGTAGCTTCTAGGCATCGGGCAAGGCGCCCGTCGGGTCGGCCTCAGGTTGACGACTCGTGACCCCCTGGTCGACTCGTTCGAAAAACCGGGATTCTCCCCGGGTCGGGAGTGGGTCGTGACCTCACGTACAGCGCAGCAGTCCGCAAGCACCGCGCAGCAGTCCACCCGTAAGACGACGACGCGAGCGGCGTCCGCTGATCCTGATCAGGATCTCCGGACCTACGTGCTCGACACGTCTGTCCTGCTGAGTGATCCGCAGGCGTTCTTCCGGTTCGCCGAGCATTCGGTCGTGCTTCCGGTGGTCGTCATCACCGAGCTCGAGGGCAAGCGCCACGACCCTGAGATCGGCTACTTCGCCCGCCAGGCGCTGCGCCATCTCGACGACCTGCGCGTCGAGCACGGTCGTCTCGACTTCCCCGTCGAGGTTGGAGAGGGCGGCACCCTTCGTGTCGAGCTCGCCAACACCGATGCCTCCGTGCTTCCGGCCGGCATCCGGCTCAGCGACAACGACACTCGCATCCTCTCCGTCGCCATGCATCTGGCGCAGGACGGCCAGGACGTCACGATCGTCTCGAAAGACCTCCCGATGCGCGTCAAGGCCGCCTCCCTCGGGCTCCGGGCCGAGGAGTACCTGGCCGAGCAGGCGGTCGACTCCGGCTGGACCGGCATCACGACGCTCAACCTCTCGGGCGACGAGATCAGCGACCTCTACGAGAGCGAGGTCGGCGTCAGCGAAGATGCCAGGGGTCTTCCGGTGAACACCGGTCTCATCATCCACTCGGAGCGCAGCTCGGCCCTGGGTCGCATGACCGGTGACGGCGAGTACAAGCTCGTCCGCGGCGATCGCGACATCTTCGGCATGCACGGCCGTTCGGCAGAGCAGCGCATCGCGATCGATCTGCTGACCGACCCCGATGTGGGCATCGTCTCTCTCGGTGGACGAGCGGGAACGGGCAAGTCGGCGCTGGCGCTGTGCGCGGGACTCGAGGCGGTGCTCGAGCGCCAGCAGCAGAAGAAGATCATCGTCTTCCGCCCGCTGTTCGCCGTCGGCGGTCAGGAGCTCGGCTACCTCCCCGGAGACCAGGGCGAGAAGATGGGGCCCTGGGGGCAGGCCGTCTTCGACACCCTCGGCTCCGTTGTCTCGGGCAACGTCATGGAAGAGGTCGTCGAACGGGGCATCCTCGAGGTGCTGCCGCTGACCCACATCCGCGGACGGTCCCTCCACGACGCGTTCGTGATCGTCGACGAGGCGCAGTCGCTCGAGCGCAACGTGCTCCTCACGGTGCTCAGCCGGATGGGGCAGAACTCGCGGGTCATCCTCACGCACGACGTGGGCCAGCGAGACAACCTGCGCGTCGGCCGGCATGACGGCATCGCCAGTGTGATCGAGACGCTCAAGGGACACGACCTGTTCGCACACGTGACGCTGATGCGGTCCGAGCGCTCTGCGATCGCAGCGCTCGTGACGGAGCTCCTGGAGGGTGGCGAACTCAGCTGAGCTCGAAACGCCGGATGCCGCAGGGAAGAGTCCCTGCGGCATCCGGCGTCTCAGTGGCTGAGGATCAACCCGGGTGGGTCATCGAGAGCAGGTCGAGCTTCTCGTCGAGCTGCTCGAGCGTGAGGTCGCCCCGCTCGACGTAGCCGAGGTCGATCACGGCGTCGCGGACGGTGATGCCCTTCGCGACGGCGTGCTTGGCGATCTTGGCGGCAGCCTCGTAGCCGATGAGCTTGTTGAGCGGCGTGACGATCGACGGGCTCATTCCGGCGAATGCGGCAGCGCGCTCGAGGTTGGCCTCCAGGCCGTCGACGGTCTTGTCGGCGAGCACGCGCGACGCGTTCGCGAGCAGACGGATCGACTCGAGCAGCGCCGTACCCATCACCGGGATGGCGACGTTGAGCTCGAACGAACCGGATGCGCCGGCCCAGGCGACGGTCGCGTCGTTGCCGATCACACGCGCGCAGACCATCAGCACGGCCTCGGGCACGACCGGGTTGACCTTGCCGGGCATGATCGAGGACCCGGGCTGCAGGTCGGGGATGTGGAGCTCGCCGAGACCCGTGTTGGGGCCCGAGCCCATCCAGCGCAGATCGTTGTTGATCTTGGTCAGCGAGACCGCGATGGTGCGCAGCGCACCGGATGCCTCCACGAGGCCGTCGCGGTTGGCCTGCGCCTCGAAGTGGTCCTTCGCCTCGGTGATCGGCAGCTCGGTCTCGGCCGCGAGCAGCGCGATGACCTTCTGCGGGAACCCGAGCGGCGTGTTGATGCCGGTGCCGGTGGCCGTGCCACCAAGGGGAACCTCGGAGACGCGGGGGAGCGCGGACTGCACGCGCTCGATGCCGAGGCGGATCTGACGGGCGTAGCCGCCGAACTCCTGGCCGAGGGTGACCGGGGTCGCATCCATGAGGTGCGTGCGGCCGGACTTGACCGCGTCCTTCCACAGCTCCGCCTTCGCCTCAAGGGCGACGGCGAGGTGGTCGAGCGCCGGGATCAGGGTGTCGATCAGGGCCTGCGTCACGGCGATGTGCACGGAGGTCGGGAAGACGTCGTTCGACGACTGCGAGGCGTTCACGTGGTCGTTCGGGTGCACGTTCGCACCGAGGATGCGGGTCGCGAGCGTCGCGAGCACCTCGTTCATGTTCATGTTCGACGACGTGCCGGAGCCGGTCTGGTACGTGTCGACGGGGAACTCGCCGTCGTGCACGCCCGAGGCGACCTGATCGGCGGCCTGCGCGATCGCGTCGGCGATGGCGCCGTCAAGAGTTCCGAGCTCCTTGTTCGCGAGCGCTGCGGCCTTCTTGATGCGCGCGAGAGCGGCGATCTGCGTCGACTCGAGACCCTTGCCCGAGATCGGGAAGTTCTCGACGGCGCGCTGCGTCTGCGCGCCATAGAGCGCGTCGACGGGAACCCGCACCTCGCCCATGGTGTCGTGCTCGATGCGGTACTCGGTGTCGGTCATTCCGAACCCTCCTTGGTTGCGGGGCCGTGCCCCTCGGTGTCGATTCCGTCTGAGTCGATTCCGACCGTGATGACGGGCACCGCGGTGCCCTCGGCCAGACGGTAGTTGGCGCCGACGATGCCCAGACGGCCTTCGGCGACCGCGTGGGAGATCACCTCGGACGACTGCAGCAGATCGCTGACAGTGTTGCGCAGGTGCTCCCGGCCGACCAGGTCGGCGTCGATCTCGTCGACAGTGGTCCCACCGTTCTCGACGAGCACCTTGCGGGCTGCGGGCACGATCGGCGCGATGAGCTTCCAGATGTGCGGGGGCAGGGGAGCGGCGTCGATGGCGGTCCCGTCGATGGCAGCGCGCACTGCGCCGCACGAGTCGTGCGCGAGGACGACGATCAGGGGCACGTTCAGCACGGCGACCGCGTATTCGAGGCTCGCGACGATCGACTCGCCGATCACCTGGCCGGCATTGCGGACGACGAAGAGGTCGCCGAGGCCGAGGTCGAAGATGATCTCCGCCGCGAGTCGTGAGTCCGAGCATCCGAACAGCGTCGCGACCGGATGCTGCGCGGCAGCCAGGTGCTTGCGTCGCGCGACGTCCTGATTCGGGTGCCGAGGGGCATCATCGACGAATCGCTGGTTGCCCTCCTGCATCTGTTTCCAGGCGGCGGCGGGCGTGAGCGTGTCTGTCATGAGGGCTACTCCGAGAGGTCGCGGATCTGCGGGACGAGGGATTCGGCGAGCTCGGCCGTGGAATCGGCCGAACGCGAGCCGTAGAGCAGAAGGTAGTCGTCACCCGCCTGGGTGCCGATCGCATAGGTGATGTTCTGCTTCGCACCGGCATCGCCGAGTTTGTAGACGTCCCACTCGAGGCCGCCGATCGACATCGTGTCGGTGGGCGCCGTTCCGTTCAGGCGCTGCGGGGCCCACGACGAGTCGGTGCCGAAAGCCTGCGCGAGTTTGATGAAGCCGCGCTCGTCCTCGGCGGACGGGGCGAGGGTCACGTCCCACACCGGGGTCGCGCTGCTGGTGAGGCCGGCCGCGTTCACGCGCCAGAAGTCGTCGAGATCGGGAACGATCACGGGACTGCCGACCGTGGATTCCACGTCGGCGGCGATGCCGACCATGTCGATGGTCGTGCTCGTCGCGGGTTCGCCGCGGGGCACGGCGAACACGATCACCGCGACGATGGCCAGGGTGGCGATCAGGGCGGCGATCAGGCTGCGCACCGTCTGGCTCGAGCGATACGCCTTGCTCGATGCGGCCTTGCGGGCCGCCGTCTCGGCGGGGGTCTCGGGTCGGCCGAGTTCCGCGACGATGGGTGCGGGCTTGTTCACGACTCGTCCTCGTCTGAGGTGTCGGCGGCGGCGCGCGCGGCCTCGAGACGACGCTTCGCGCCCAGCAGCCACTCCTCGCACCGCGCGGCGAGAGCCTCGCCGCGCTCCCAGAGGGCGAGCGACTGCTCGAGTGTCGGAGCACCCTGTTCGAGCTCGGAGACGACTTTCACGAGCTCGTCGCGAGCGGCCTCGAACGACAGCGTGTCCACAGGGGTGTCGTTCAGCGCACTCACGCCTCCATCCTACGCGGTGCGCAGGGTGCGCTCATCCGGAGCGAGGTGTCGGTCCCTCGGCGATCTCGCCTTCGGAACGAGCAGCGATCGACCCGCGGTCGACCGTGATCGTCAGGGCGCTGCCGGCCGGTGCATCCGCCGCGTCGCGGAGGATCACGCCGCCCTCGAGGTGGGCGATCGCGTAGCCCCGAGCGAGTGTGGCCGCGGGAGACAGCGCCCGAAGAGAGGCGCGCAGCTCGCTGGTCGCCCGTCCCGCCGCGTCGTGCTGTCGTGTGATCGTGTCGCGTCCGCGCGACAGCAGCAGCCACACCTCCTGCGAGCGCGAGTCGATGATGGGATCGGGTGAGCGCAGCGCGGGTCGTGAACGCAACTGCTCGAGCTGGGCGATGTCGTGCGACAGCCGCTGCGTCAGACGGGAGGTCGCGCGGGACCGCAGCTGCGCGATCAGCGCCCGCTGTTCGCTGACGTCGGGCACGACGCGCTTCGCCGCGTCCGTCGGAGTCGAGGCGCGGAGGTCTGCGACGTCGTCGAGGAGCGGGCGGTCGTTCTCGTGTCCGATCGCGCTCACCACCGGGGTGGATGCTGCAGCCACGGCGCGGACGAGCCGCTCATCGCTGAATCCGAGGAGGGTCTGGGGGTCTCCGCCGCCGCGCGCGATGATGATCACGTCGACATCGGGGTCGGCGTCGAGCCGAGCGAGGGCGGCCAGGGTGTCGGGCACGCAGCGGTCGCCCTGCACGGCGGCGTACTCGGTGCGGAAGCGGACCTGTGGCCAGCGCAGCTCCGCGTTGCGGTGCACGTCCTTCTCCGCGTCGGATCGTTCGCCGGTGATCAGGCCGATCACGTGCGGGAGGAAGGGGAGACGCTTCTTGCGAGCGGAATCGAACAGTCCCTCCTGGCGCAGCTGCAGACGGAGCTTCTCGAGGCGCTCGAGCTGATCGCCGAGCCCGACGTGCTTCATCGCCGAGACGGTGAAGCTGAAGTCGCCGGCCTTGACGAAGTAGTCGGCCTTGACGGCTGCGACGACGTGGTCGCCGACGGCGAGATCGCCGGGGATGCGGGGGCGGACGCTCGACCACACCCGGATCGAGATCTGCGCGTCCGAGCGGGTGTCTTTGAGTCGCGCGAAGATGTTGCCGCCGCGGACGTTCCACGAGGTGATCTCGCCCTCGACCCAGACGGTGTTCCACCGGGCGACGAAGTCGCGGATCGTGCCGTTCAGCCGGGCGACGGAGGTCGGGGCATCCGCGGAGGAGTCGCGCGGAGCGACCGCATCCGCCGGTGGAGTCTCGCCCGGACGCGTCGAGGCTTCGAAGACCGTCATCCGCTCAGTGCACCTTCCCGCTCCTGCTCAGGTTCTCGGCGGTAGAATTCCAGTGTGACCTCGACTGCCGTTCATCTGCCTCTGCCGCGCATCCCACGAGTACGTGGGGCGGCCGGGCGGCTTCAGGATAACCCGGTGGTGGGGAACAAGCGCGTTCTGCTCGCGGCTCCGCGCGGATACTGCGCCGGCGTGGACCGCGCCGTCGTCGCTGTCGAGAAGGCTCTCGAGCGCTACGGCGCACCCGTCTACGTGCGCAAGCAGATCGTGCACAACATCCACGTGGTGTCCGAGCTCGAAGAGAAGGGCGCGATCTTCGTCGAGGAGGTCGACGAGGTTCCGGAGGGCGCTCACGTCGTCTTCAGCGCGCACGGTGTCTCTCCTGCGGTCGTGGAGGCTGCCTCCGACCGCGGTCTGCACGCGATCGATGCGACCTGCCCGCTCGTCACCAAGGTCCACCGCGAGGCCGTGCGCTTCGCCCGCGATGACTTCGAGATCCTGCTCATCGGCCACGAAGGACACGAAGAGGTCGAGGGCACCGCCGGCGAGGCCCCGGATCACGTGACCATCGTCAACTCTCCCGACGAGGCCGACACGGTGCAGGTGAAGGACCCGTCGAAGGTCGTCTGGCTCTCGCAGACCACTCTGTCGGTCGACGAGACCATGGAGACGGTCAACCGTCTGCGGACGCGCTTCCCGGAGATGCACAATCCGCCGTCCGACGACATCTGCTACGCGACGCAGAACCGTCAAGTGGCTATCAAGAAGGTCGCGGCGAACGCCGACCTCGTGATCGTCGTGGGTTCCTCGAACTCCTCGAACTCCGTGCGCCTCGTCGAAGTCGCCCTCGAGTACGGGGCGAAGGCCGCCTACCGCGTGGACTACGCCGAAGAGGTCAAGCAGGAGTGGCTCGACGGTGTCGCCACGGTCGGGGTCACCAGTGGAGCATCGGTTCCCGAGGTCCTCGTCCGTGAGGTGCTCGAGGCCCTCGAGGGCGCCGGCTACCACGACGTCGAAGAGGTCAAGACGGCGGAGGAGGACCTCATGTTCTCGCTGCCGAAGGAGCTCCGACAGGATGCCTCGGGTCAGCGCGATGCTCGTGCGCTGGGGGGCCGCGCTTCCGGCGGAAACGCCTGACGGTGCCCACCACGGAGGCGGCGCCGACGCTCATCGGATCGGTCCAGCGCGCTCTGCGCCTGGTCGACATCGTCGCGAACTCGGCCCGTCCCGTGCCCGTCAAGGCTCTCGCGGCCCTCACAGGGCTCACCCACGGGACGACCTACAACCTCGTTCGCACGCTGATCCACGAGGGATATCTGGCCAACGAACCGGACGGACTCGTCCTCGGCGCGAGCTTCCCGGTGTTCCGGGCGGCACCGGATGCGGGCGGAGTGCTTCTCGCGCGCGTGCGATCCGCGCTGCGCGAGGTCACCGAAGCCGTGGGGGAGACCGCTTACCTCTCGCGCTACCACGACGGCGAAGTGCACCTGATCGACATCGTCGACGCGGTGCGCACTCCGAGGATCGCCATGTCCGTCGCCCTCGAATCGAGTGCGCACGCGACGGCACTCGGCAAGCAGATCCTGACCGACCTCACCTGTGATGAGCGTCTCGACTACCTTTCGCGGAATCGTCTCGAGGAGCTCACGCCGCGCACCATCAGCGACCGTGGTGCACTGCTGGCGGAACTGGAGCGGTCACCGGGCTTCGCCCTGGACCGTGAGGAGTACGCGATCGGCAACACGTGTGTCGCGGTTCCCGTGATCGCGCCGAACATCGTGGCGTCGCTGGCGATCTCGGTCCCCTCCGACCGGGCACGCGTCGACCGAGGTCTCGTCACGAAGCTGAAGCAGAGCGCGACGCGGTTGTCATTGCAGCTGGGCGCGGATGCGCTGACGGGCGGAGAACCGGATCTGCAGACGGCGATCTGACGCTCGTCCACGAAAATGTTCACTATCTGAAGAAATGCCACTAGCGGGTCGGCACGCGCTTTCCTAACATGTGAGATGTAGTCGCATGTGCAAACGGCACTACTGGTGGTGGAACGTCCCCAGCGTTCCTCGACCCACTTGGATGACGAACGTCCCCAGCGTTCCGAATCCGCGGCCCCGAGGAGTCCCCACTTCTCCGGGGCCGCCATCATGTTCGGGTGGCGCAGTCTGAGAACCGCGCAGAGGCGGTGCGGATAGCATGGCGGCATGACCGACCAGCGGCCTCAATACGGCGAAATCGCGACCCTCGAAGAGCAGCGCAGGGCAGCAGGGCTGCCGCCGCTCGACGAGACGCCGCCCGCAGCCCCCGTAGCGCCGGTCCCCGAAGCCGCATCCGTGCGTGCACCGGCCACTGCTCGGCCGCGCCCGGTCGACAGATTCATCACCATCGCTCTGCTCGCCTACGGCCTCATCAACGTCGTGATGACCGGTCTGTCGTACCTCGATTTCCCCACCGCGATGAACGAGATGATGAAGGTCCTCGGCGTCGACGGCGAGTTCACGAACTTCGCTCAGGGCAAGCTCTGGGGCACGATCGCGGCGATCGTCCTCGCCGCAGGGTGGTCGCTCACCGCGTACTTCTCGATCCGCCGCCTGCGCAGCGGCAAGGCTTCGTGGTGGGTTCCGCTCGCAGGGGCCGCCGTGACGCTTCTCGTGGCGTCGATCTGCGCCGCCATCCCGCTGATGAACGATCCTGCTTTCATCGACTTCGTCGCCAAGACCGCCGGCCAGTAGACGGCTGAGACGCAGAATGCCCCCGACCGCAGTGGTCGGGGGCATTTCGCTGTCAGGACGGGATCAGCTCTTCGACTGTCCGTAGGAGCCGAGCTGGCGCGTGGACTCGACGACGCGAGCGGCCATCGCCGTCTCCGCGATCTTGCCCCAGGCGCGAGGGTCGTACTGCTTCTTGTTGCCGACCTCGCCGTCGACCTTGAGGACACCGTCGTAGTTCTTGAACATGTAGTCGGCGATCGCACGCGTGTAGGCGTACTGCGTGTCGGTGTCGATGTTCATCTTGATGACACCGTTGGCGACCGCGAGGGCGATCTCCTCATCGGTCGAGCCGGACCCACCATGGAAGACGAGGTCGAGCGGCTTCGCGCCCGTGTTGTACTTCGCGGCGACCTGCTGCTGGATCTCGCCCAGGAGCTCGGGGCGCAGCTTGACGCCACCGGGCTTGTAGACACCGTGCACGTTGCCGAACGTGAGGGCGGCGATGTAGCGGCCCTGCTCGCCGAGGCCCAGAGCCTGGACGGCCTGGTCGACGTCCGCGAACGTCGTGTAGAGAGCGTCGTTGGATCCCTCGTGCGCGACGCCGTCTTCTTCGCCGCCGACGACGCCGATCTCGACCTCGAGGATCGCGTTGATGTTCTTCATGCGGGGAAGGAGGTCCTGCGCGATCTCGATGTTCTCCGCGAGGGGCACAGCCGAGCCGTCCCACATGTGCGACTGGAAGATAGGGTTGCGCCCGGCCTTGACCTCTTCTTCGGAGGCTGCGATCAGCGGCTCGACGAAACCGGCGAGGGCATCCTTCGGGCAGTGGTCGGTGTGAAGTGCGACGGTGACGGGGTAGTTCTTGGCGACCTCGGTCGCGAAGCGTGCGAAAGCGAGTGCGCCGGTCGCGCGCGCCTTGACCGTGTGGCCGGCGAAGTAGTCCGCGCCACCGGTGGTGACCTGGATGATTCCGTCGGAGCCTGCCTCGGTCAGGCCCTGGAGGACCGAGTTGATCGTCTGCGAGCTCGAGACGTTGAATGCCGGGTACGCGAAGCCGCCGGCCTTCGCGCGGTCGAGCATTTCGGCGTACTGATCCGGGGTGGCGACGGGCATGAGAACTCCTGCGATTTTGGGAAGCCGGGACAGCAGTCACTCTATCGGGGCTGGCTCTCGGTTTCCGGCGGTGAGTCGGAGCGAGCATGCTGCTCCTGCGCTGACGTTAAGAATCGCGTTTCCTTCGGTCGTCTCGGCGCGAAAACACCCCAGTTGACCGTGTCTCGATGGCTAGGCTGACCGCATGGTTAGTCTTACAGCGGATCTCAGCCCCCTTCGTCCCGATCGAAATCTCGCGATGGAGCTGGTGCGAGCCACTGAGGCAGCCGCGATCCGCGCTGTGCCGTTCATCGGTCGAGGTGCGAAGGAGGCCGCCGACGGTGCAGCCGTCGATGCGATGCGCGCGTTCCTCGGAACCGTCGCGTTCCAGGGGCGTGTCGTGATCGGCGAGGGCGAGAAGGACAACGCTCCGATGCTGTTCAACGGCGAAGAGGTCGGCACCGGCACAGGTCCCCAGTGCGACATCGCCGTGGACCCGATCGATGGCACATCGCTCACCGCGGCGGGTCGTCAGAACGCTCTCTCCGTGATCGCCGTGTCCGACCGCGGGTCGATGCTCGACGCCTCCAGCGTCTTCTACATGGACAAGCTCGTGACCGGTCCCGCCGGCGTCGGGGTGGTCGACATCCGCCTTCCGATCGGCGAGAACATCCGCAAGCTCGCCGGCGCGCTCGGCAAGCCGGTCGATGAGATCGTCGTGTCGGTGCTCAACCGTCCTCGTCACGAGAAGCTGATCCAGGAGATCCGGGATGCCGGAGCGGGAACGCGCCTGATGAGCGACGGCGACGTCGCCGGCGGCATCAACGCCGCGCGCCATGCCGCGCGCACCGACATGTGCGTCGGCGTCGGAGGCAGCCCGGAGGGCATCGTGACGGCCTGTGCCATCAAGGCGCTCGGCGGTCACATCCAGGGGCGGCTCTGGCCGCGCGACGATGACGAGCGTCAGCGCGGAATCGACGCGGGGCTCGACATGGACAAGGTGTACGAGGCCGACGACCTGGTGCGAGGGGACAACACGATCTTCGTCGCGACCGGCGTGACGGACGGTCAGCTCGTCGCCGGGGTGCGTCGTGAAGGCGGCTACATCTACACCGAGAGTGTCGTGCTGCGCGGTGCCTCGGGAACACTGCGCAGGATCGCCTCGGAGCACCTCGTCTCGAAGTGGCTCTGACACCGGTCGGCTGAGCACTCCGGGGTCATCGTTACCGACCCGGTACCGCGCTGGGGAGCGCTGGGCCGGGCATTCGTGCGTTGCCGTGTCACAATTGTCACTGGATTTGTCGCCGTCGACGGAGCCGCCAGGCACCGCAGGCACAGGAGGGCAGACCGATGACAACGCAGCACACGAGTGGCTCCAAGGCCGCGCCGACCAAGATCGTCACGACGAGCACCGGCCGCATCATGCGTGTCAAGGTCGACGAGGCAGGGGTGCCGATCGCATCCGGTACGCCGGCTGTGCCGGTGGCCAAGGCGCCGGCCGTCGCAGACCCGGCTCGCCGTGCAGACGTGCTCTTCCGCAAGCGCCTGGACGAAGGACACGAAGTCAGCTCCTGGTGGATGATCGGTGCGTTCGTCGTGACGAGCGGCCTTGTCATCCTGTTGCTCAGCGGCGTGCCCGGCATCGCCTGAGCTCAGCCTCGCGTCGTCCCGGATCCGTTCGTGTCCGAGGCGATCGCGGACGGTGCTCCGTCACCGATGAGGCGTGACCTGATCTCGCCGACGTCTGCCAGTAGCCCCGCATTCGCTTGCTCCGTGTTCTCGACGAGATCGGTGTTCTCGACGAGCTCCTCGGCCGTGAATCTGCGCGTCTGCGCCGTGATCGTCGGGGGAGCGGAGTCGAGCGTCGTCGCGCTGATGCCGGGGAACTGCCGCGCTGTCACGAGCACTCTGCTCTCGAGCGATCCTGCGAAGCGGTTGTAGCTGTCGACGGTGCGTTCGAGGGCTCGACGGAGGTCATCGGCGTGGCCGGCGAGCACGCCCAGTCGGTCGTACAGCTGGGTGCCGAGGTTCAGAAGCGCCCGCGCTTCGGTGGAGACCTCTTGCTGCGTCCACGTGTAGGCGACGGTCTTCAGCACCGCCCAGAGGTTCACGGGGGACGCGAGGGCGACCCTCTTACTGAAGGCATAGTCGAGCAGAGTCGGATCCTCGTCGATGGCCGCGGCCAGCAGCGACTCGCTCGGCAGGAAGCAGATCACGAATTCCGGGCTCGCGTCGAGCCCGGACCAGTACGCCTTCTTGGCGAGCGCGTCGATATGGGCACGCACCGCCTTGACGTGCTTCTGCATGTGCATCCGGCGCTGGGCCTCATGGGCGTCGCCGATCGGCAGCGCGGAGGCCTCGAGGTAGGCGTCGAGGGGCACCTTCGCGTCGACCGCGATCGACGTGCCGCCGGCCAGCCGGATCACCATGTCGGGGCGGCCCTGACCACGGTCGGAGGAGATGGTCGACTGGAGGTCGAAATCCACGTGCCGGGTCAATCCCGCGGCCTCGACCACCCGGCGGAGCTGCGTCTCGCCCCACACGCCTCGCGTGGCGGTCGACTTGAGCGCACCGGCGAGTGACTCCGTCGTCGCACGCAGCGCTTCGTCCGACTCCTGTGCACGCCTCAGCTGCTCTGCGAGCGACCCGAACTGCGCATGACGCTCCTGCTCGATCGCGGACACCTTCTGCTGCATCTGCTGAAGGCTCTCGCGCACGGGGGCGAGTGCCGTGAGCACGGCATTCTGCTGCTGCACCCGCTGCGCCTCGGCGCGCTGCTCGAGTCTGGCGTGCTCGACGGCATCCCGATACAGGTCGTACTGCCGATCGCGGTCGTCTCTCGCGGCCGCGAGCTCGGCCTGCGCTCGGGCGAGGTCGGCAGCGCCTCGCGACGCGCGGAGGAACCAGCCCACCGCAGCGCCGGCCACGAGGGCGGCCAGCAGCAGAACCATCGTCAGAGCATCCATGGCTCCATGATGCGCTCGGCCTCGGACATTCGTCCGCTGCGACTCAGGCGACAGCGCGCTCGGGGGTGGCGATGACAGGGTCGGTCACACGCAGCCGTAGCGCTGCGGCCAGGGCGAACACATCCGCGGCGTCGTGTCGTCGTGCGGCATCCATGATGATGTGGGCGCAGGCGAGGGCGTCTGCGAGTGCATCGTGGTGAGAGAAACCGGTGAAGCCCGCGGCTTCTGCGGCTTTCGGAAGACGGTAGGACTCGAGCTCGTAGGTCTTGCGCGCGACCTGCAGGCTGCACAGTGAACGGTACGGCGGGCAGTCGCCGCCGGTGACCTCCGACGCGCGGCGCAGGACGTTCAGGTCGAAACCCGCGTTGTGGGCGACCAGCACGTCGGCACCGGCGAAGGCGCACAGACGATCGAACTGATCAGCCCAGGTGGCGGCCGCGACCACATCCTGCGCGCGGATGCCGTGGATCTTGGTGTTCCACTCCTGGAACTCGTCGTGGCCTGCAGGCGGACGGATCAGCCATCCTGCCGTGGCGACGACCTGGCCGTCGCGTACGCGGACGAGTCCGACGGAGCACGCGGAAGCGGGGCTGGAGTTCGCGGTCTCGAAGTCGATCGCGGTGAAGTCCAGTGGCACGGTTCCACTCTCTCCCGGTGTCGATGACGCCCGAGGAGGACTCGCCGTAGGCTGACGATATGAGTGCAGACCGTGCGACATCCTTCGGCGCAGAGGCCGCGAACTACGAGGCCGGTAGGCCCGAGTATCCGTTCGAGGCGGTCGCGTGGATGCTCGAGCGGATGCCGGCCGATTCGCGCCGGATCGCCGATGTCGGGGCGGGCACCGGAAAGCTCACTCGGGTGCTCGGTCATGCACCGGGTGCGGAGGTCGTCGCCGTGGATCCGGATGCGGCGATGCTCGCCGCGCTGCGACAGAGCGTTCCCGGAGTGCCCACCTTCCTGGGCTCGGCTGAACGGATGCCCCTGCCGGACTCGAGCCTCGACGCGGCGGTGCTCGGCCAGGCGTGGCACTGGGTGGAGCCGATCGCCGCGTCCGCGGAGCTGGGTCGAGTCGTCCGCAGCGGGGGAGTGCTGGGTCTCATCTGGAACATCCGCGACGAGAGCACCGAGTGGGTGCGCCGCCTCACCGACATCATGCACAGCAGCCCTGCCGAGAACATGGTCAACGGTCCCGAATCCGAGGGGCCGCGCATCGCCGCGCCCTTCGGCGAGGTCGAGATGCAGCGCTGGGAGTGGAACCGCCCGATGACGCGGACTCAGTTGCACCAGATGGCCCTCTCTCGCAGCTACCTCATCACAGCGCCCGCGGACGAGCGCACGGAGATCACGCGCCAGATGGATGCCCTGTTCGACGAGCTCGGGCTCGACGGCGATTCGACGATCGATCTTCCCTACGTCACGCACGTGTTCCGCGCGGTGCGCGATTGAACGGCTGATCCCGGCATTCCGCAGGGGCCGAGCATCTACGACCGGTAGACTCGACCCCCGTGGCTCTCACTATCGGAATCGTCGGCCTGCCCAACGTCGGCAAGTCCACCCTCTTCAACGCTCTGACCAAGAACGACGTGCTCGCGGCGAACTATCCGTTCGCGACGATCGAGCCGAACGTCGGGGTGGTGAACCTGCCCGATCCGCGTCTCGACAAGCTCGCCGAGATCTTCGGCAGCGAGCGCATCCTGCCCGCCGCTGTGTCGTTCGTCGACATCGCGGGTATCGTGCGTGGCGCGAGCGAGGGCGAGGGTCTCGGCAACAAGTTCCTCGCGAACATCCGTGAGGCGGATGCCATCGCGCAGGTCGTCCGCGGCTTCGCCGATGACGACGTGGTGCACGTCGACGGCGCGGTCAATCCGGCATCCGACATGGAGACGATCAACGCGGAGCTGATGCTCGCCGACCTCGAGACGGTCGACAAGGCGATCACCCGTTACGAGAAGGAAGTCCGCGGCAAGAAGATCGAGCCGATCGTTCTCGAGACCGCGACCGCGGCGAAGGATGCTCTGGAGCGCGGCGTGCTGCTGTCGGTCGCCGGCATCGACCTGACGCCCATCCGCGAACTGGGCCTGCTGACGGCCAAGCCCGTCATCTTCGTCTTCAACGTCGATGAGGGCGTGCTCACGGACGACGCCCGCAAGGCGGAGCTCGCGGCACTTGTCGCCCCCGCCAAGGCGATCTTCCTCGACGCGAAGATCGAGTCCGAGCTGATCGACCTCGACCCCGAGGATGCCGCTGAGCTTCTCGCGTCGACCGGACAGGACGAGTCGGGCCTCGACCAGCTCGCCCGCATCGGCTTCGACACGCTCGGTCTGCAGACATACCTCACGGCAGGCCCGAAGGAAGCACGCGCCTGGACGATCCCCAAGGGGTCGAAGGCTCCGCAGGCCGCGGGCGTCATCCACACCGACTTCGAGAAGGGGTTCATCAAGGCCGAGATCGTGTCGTTCGACGACCTCGTCGAGACCGGTTCGGTCGTCGAGGCCCGCTCCAAGGGCAAGGCGCGCCTCGAGGGCAAGGACTACGTCATGAAGGACGGCGACGTCGTGGAGTTCCGCTTCAACAACTGAGCGATGTCCTGCCCGACTGCTGAGGAGATCGGGTGCGGATCGTTCGAAGCCGCGGGTCGCGGATCAGATCTCGTCGCTACGTCGAGCACGCACGATCCAGCCGACCTGCACCAACGCCTCCGCAAGGCGGTCGGCGGCAGCGTGCGCCACTTCGAAGCTTGCATCTGAGCAGACGTCGATGGCGATCGGCGGCGGATCGGCAAAGCGTGGTATCTGCACCTCTGCCCAGGCGTCGGGCGAAAGCGGTACCCGAGGAGACGCGGTGCGTGCGTCTGCGATGGCACTGTCCGACACGAAAGCGATGACGTCCAGCGCATGGAGCTTCGTGATCGGCATGTCCACGACGATGCTCACGGCGAAGGCCGCGTTTGCGGTATCCCCGAACTCTGGCCTCACCGCATGAAGATATCACTGCGCTGTCTGAGCGAGGACAGCACCGGCATCGTGACCTCGGCTTGCGATGATCGCGATGCCGTGCTGTCGCGAGCGAGCTGGGCGCGAACAGCCGGCCTAGCCGTACCGCTCGACGTCCTGACTCAACACCTCTGGCCACGCTTCGACGTCTTCCGGGCTATGGGCGACCGTCGGCGTCGCGTGCGGGAGCAGCGTGGCGAGGCGCTCCGCGGTCGACAAGGGGTGGCCCGGATCGTCCACCCACGCCAGGACCGACGTCGGCACATTGATTCGCGCGATGAGGTCAGGGCTGGGCAGGTCGCTGAGCCCTGCACCGCGAAGGACTGACGGCAGAAGAGCATCGGCGATGTCGGGCCAGGTCTCCGGCGCGGCGACGGCGGCAGGGGGCGGTGTCGATCCGCGCGACCCGGCGAGGAATGCCTCCACACCGTCGGATTCGATGAGCGCCGCCGCTGCTCGGTAGATCTCGGCTTGATCGAGTCGGGTCTCCCACGCCGTGGGAGGCACCATGAGTGTGAGCCCGGAGAAGCGATCCGGCTCGATCGTCGCCGCGTGCAGGAGCGTCGCGGTGCCCATCGACGGTCCCACTCCGTGAACGCGCTCGCCGGGGAACCACTGATCGAGTACTCGTAGAAGATCATCGGCGAGACTCTCCCAGCGATAGTCCTCGGGAACCTCCCTCCCGGTCGACCGACCGTGTCCGCGTGCGTCGTAACGCAGCAGTCGAGTGCCGCTGAGTCCTCGGCCGAGGTCGAGATTGAGCACCCGGTCACGGGCGCGGCTCGAAGTGAGGCCATGCAGCTGGACGACCGGGTGTCCGCCTTCATCGCTCAAGGACACAGCCAGCTTGGCTCCGGGCACCTCGAAAGTGGGCATCAGGCTCCTCGATCGGTGACTGACCGCGTCGGGTCGGGCAGTCCTGGAGTTTTCAGGTTATCTGGGGCCGATAAGGTACTGCCCATGCGACTGACCAACGTCACGCACCTCCGCCTCCCGTTCGGACGGCTCTGGGGGTACGACGTGAGCGCGTCTGCGCTCGGGCGGCGCCTTCCTGTGTCGTTCGATCAGCGACTCCATGTCGGGGCCGGTGACCGACCCGGCTCGTGGATGGCGTTGTCCTTCCGGCTGCCTGCGCAGACTCGTCGTGAATCGATCGCCGATGCCTGGCTGGCGGTCGTCGCCCGTCATGGAACGCTGCGATCGGCATTCGCGCCAGGCGCTGATGGCGATCCGGTGCTCCACGAGATCGAGATCGGCCCCGGAAGCTGGGTCGAGCACGAGGTCGGCCCTGGGCAGGCCGTCAACGACGCGTTGCGGGACATCCTCGATGCGGCGTGTTCGCCGTACCGCCGTCCGTCGCACCGGCTGTGCGTGTTGGAGACTGCTGCGGGGCTCACGGTCGTGATCGCGGCTGATCACGCGCATGTCGACATGTGGTCGATGCTGGTGATCGCGCGCGACCTGCTGTCCGCGCTCGACGCGGGGAGGGCCGGCGCGAAGCCGATGCCCGGACCGGCGCCCGCCTTCGTCGAGCACACGCAGGCACTGCTGGATCGGGATGCCGCGCCTGACAGCGTGCGTCAGCGATGGGAAGCCATCATCGCGGACAGCGGTGGCGTGATGCCGAAGTTCCCGCTGTCGCTCGGTGTGCCCGAGCCGCATCGCGAGCGTGTGGAGGTGCGTGACGTCTTCGACGTCGACGACGCCGCCGCGTTCGCCGCGCAAGCCCGTGACGACGGCGTCTCGACCCTCGCACGCGCAGTCGTCGCGATGACCGCGGTGACCCGCGAGCTGGCGGGCACGGCGCTGCGAGCCGTCTTTCCCGTGCACAGCCGCTTCGAGGAGAACTGGCACGACTCGGTCGGCTGGTTCATCACCAACTCCGTCCTCGAGTCGGAGCTCGCCGAACCGCACGCGGCGGCGGCCGCGGTGAAAGAGGCCGTGCAGCTCGGTGCCTGGCCGCTCGCAGACGTACTCGCTCCGTGGGGCGGGATGCCCGTGGCCTCCGGAATGTTCGCGATCTCGTGGTTGGACCTGCGCAGACTCCCCGTGCGGATCGATTCCGTCGGGCTCGACGCGCAATACGTCAGCGCGGCGACCGACACCGACGGCGTGATGCTGTGGTTCATCCTGGATGAGTCGGGTCTACACCTGAGATGCCGATATCCCGACACTGCCGAAGCTCGTGCGAACGTCGGTGGCTGGCTCGATCTGCTCGTCGCCAGGTTGCAGGCGGACGCGCGTTCCTCCGTCCGGGGCCGGCTTCAGGTCGCGGGCCGGACGTTCAGGCTCGAGCGTGCGAATCGTGACGACATCGGGGCCATCGCAGCGCTGCTGTCCGATGATCAGTTCGGTTCCGACCGTGAGAGTGACGAGCTCGAGCGATATGAGGCCGGCTTCAGTGCGGTCGCTCGCGACCCATCCAACTATCTGGGGGTCGTTCGTGACAGCGCCGAGAACATCGTCGCCACCATGCAGCTGACCGTCATCCCGGGGCTCTCCCGCAGCGGTTCGACCCGACTGCAGATCGAGGGGCTGCGAGTCGCGCCAGAGCAACGGTCCCAGGGTCTGGGTGCTGCGATGCTCGAGTGGGCACACGAATTCGGCCGCGCACGAGGGGCTCGACTGTCACAGGTCACGACCGACGAAGCACGGGATCGGACTCGCGCCTTCTACACCCGGCTCGGGTACGAGACCGCTCACGTTGGACTGAAACGGCACATTTAGCGGCGTACGCTGTGGGTGCCGCCGACCGAAGGATCCGCCATGTCTGACCACAAAGAGCACATCCCCGCCCCAGACGAGCCGTCAGTCCCGGAACTCGAACTCGACGAGACCATCGCGCCGCGACCGGAGGAGCAGATCGCCGATGCTCTGCGGGCGAGCCCCGATCTCGAGGACCACAGCGGGTAGAGGCGCTCGACTACGCTGGAACACGACCCCTGAACGCTGAACGAGGAGCCGCGCGCCCATGACCGACACCCAGATCTTCGAGCCTGAAGGCCGCGCCATCCCCTTCGTGGATGAGGGCGACGGGCCGGTCAAGCTCGTGCTGATCCAGGAGCAGGGGCTCGCGGCCGACGTTCTGGGGGTCGCCGCACACTACCTCGCCGAAGAGGCAGGGTTCCATGTGCTGCGCATCGGCCACCGTGCCGGCGAGGCGACGCTCGACGAGCGCGTCGAAGACGTCGTCGCCGTGATCGACCACGTCGGCATCGACGACACCTGGGTCGGAGGCCACGGATTCGGTGGAACCATCGCTCGGGCGCTGGTCGCCGCACACACCGACCGCGCGAACGGACTGCTGCTGCTGGGCGTCGAGGACGTCGACATCGAGGTGGCCCCCGCGATTCCCGTGCTGATCGTGCAGGGCACCGAGGACACCGACACTCCCGCCGCGAACGCCGAGGCGCTGCAGTCCACGATCCCCGACCGCTCGAGTATCAAGACGATCGCCGGTGATCACCTGTTCCCAATGCATCACCCGATCGAGACCGGCGTGATCATCGAGGAATACCTGGACTGGGACTGAACCCGATGGCCTCGGGCGAGCGCACCGTCGTCCTCGCGATCGACCTGCAGGCCGGGGTGATGCCCGGCTGCCACGACGAGCACGGCGTGCTCTCGCGTGCTGCGGCGCTGGTCGATCGCGCTCGCGCCGCGGACGTTCCCGTGGTCTGGGTGCATCACGACCCCGTCGGAGTGGGCACACCCGAGTGGGAGCTCGCGGCGCCTCTGCACCGCCTCGAGGGCGAGCCTCTGGTGCGCAAGAGCTACCGCGACTCCTTCGCCGACACGACGCTGAGGGAGACGCTCGATGGCCTCGGCGCGACGCACCTCGTGATCGCCGGCGCCCAGTCGGATTTCTGCGTGCGCACGACGATGCAGCGCGCGGCGGGTGACGGATACGACGTCACACTCGTGAGCGACGCGCACACCACCGTCGACACCGAATGGGACGGCGTGCCGATCTCGGGAGAGCAGATCGTCGCGCACACGAACATGTACTTCGCGGGTCTGCGGTACCCGGGCCAGCGGTTCGCGATCGCCACGCACGACCGGGTCGCGCTCTGAGGGCGAGTCGCGCTCTATCCTGATCCCGTGACCCAGTGCGCCGCACCGGCCAAGACGAATGTGCTCGCCCTCGTCGGCTTCATCGCGGCATTCATGATCCCGCTCGCGGGCGTGATCCTGTCCGTGTTCGCCCGGCGTCAGCTCGATGCGCCGGGCAACGCCGAATCCGGCCGCGGACTCGCCCGCTGGGCGATGGTGATCGGAGTCGTTGGCTCGCTCGCTCAGATCGGCTTCTTCATCATCTGGTTCTCGCTGTTCTTCCGTGCGGTCGGCGGAATGGCTTCCTGACAGACTGGAGGGATGACCGCAACCCTCGTCGCCCAGAATCTGGCAGGTGGCTACGGCCACCGCATCCTCTTCGAGGGCCTCGACCTGACCGTCGCTCCCGGAGATGTCATCGGGGTCGTCGGCGCGAACGGCGCGGGCAAGTCCACGCTGCTGCGGATTCTCGCCGGGGTTCTCGCGCCCGCTGACGGGACGGTGTCCCTCGCACCGACCGACGCCTTCGTCGGCTGGCTGCCGCAGGAGCACGAGCGCGTCGAGGGTGAGACGGTGGCCGAGTACATCGCGCGCCGCACGGGCTGTGCCGAGGCGACGCAGGAGATGGATGCCGCGGCTGCCGCCCTGGGAGACCCGTCACTGGTTCCGGAGGGCACGGATCCGGCAGACACGTATTCACAGGCACTCGACCGATGGCTCGCCAGCGGCGCCGCCGACCTCGATGACCGCATCCCTGCGGTGCTGGCGGATCTGGGCCTCCCGAGCGGCGGACGCGTGGCCGAGGACGCACTCATGACGGGGCTGTCAGGAGGCCAGGCCGCACGCGTCGGGCTGGCCGCCCTCCTGCTGTCGCGCTTCGACATCGTCTTCCTCGACGAACCGACCAACGATCTCGACCTCGACGGCCTGGATCGGTTGGAGTCCTTCGTCCGCGGACTCCGCGGCGGCGTCGTGCTGGTGAGTCACGACCGAGAGTTCCTCGCGCGAAGCGTGACCCGCGTGCTCGAGCTCGACCTCGCCCAGAACTCCCACCGTGTCTACGGCGGCGGGTACGACGCGTACATCGAAGAGCGCGCGGTCGTCCGCCGTCACCTGCGTGAGAAGTACGACGAGTTCGCCGACAAGAAGGCCGACCTCGTCGCCCGTGCCCGCACGCAGCGGGAGTGGTCGAGTCAGGGCGTGCGCAACGCGATGAAGAAGTCTCCGGACAACGACAAGATCAAGCGCAAGGCGTCGATGGAGTCCAGCGAGAAGCAGGCGCAGAAGGTGCGTCAGATGGAGAGTCGGATCGCGCGCCTCGACGAGGTCGAAGAGCCTCGCAAGGAGTGGCAGCTCGAGTTCACGATCGGCTCCGCGCCGCGCTCGAGCACCGTCGTGTCGACGCTGAACTCCGCGGTGTTCGGGCAGGGCGGTTTCACGCTCGGTCCGCTGTCGCTGCAGGTCGACGCGGGAGACCGCATCGGCATCACGGGTCCGAACGGAGCGGGGAAGTCCACTCTGCTGCGGGCGCTCCTCGGACGGCAGGCGCCCGTCGAGGGGACCTCGACACTCGGAAGCAGCGTGCTGATCGGAGAGATCGACCAGGCCCGCTCCCTCCTGGTCGGCGATGCCGCGCTCGCTGACGCGTTCGAGGCGCTCGTGCCCGAGATGTCCTCGGCCGAGGTGCGGACGCTGCTGGCCAAATTCGGTCTCAGGGCCGACCACGTGACGAGGCCGGTGGACGAGCTCTCACCGGGGGAGCGGACGAGGGCGGCGCTCGCTCTGCTGCAGGCGCGCGGAATCAATCTCCTCGTGCTCGACGAGCCGACCAACCACCTCGATCTTCCGGCGATCGAGCAGCTCGAACAGGCCCTCGAGTCGTACACAGGCACTCTTCTGCTCGTCACGCACGACCGTCGGATGCTGGAGGCAGTGCAGACGAACCGCCGGTGGAGCGTCGAGAACGGACAGGTCGAAGAACGCTGAGTCTCAGCGACCCTGACGCTTCTTGTACGGCTTCGGCTGCCCCTTGACGATGGGCGCGCGTCCCTTTCCCTTGGAGGCCTTGGCCTTGCCGCCGGCCGGAGCCGCGGTCTTCGGCGCAGGCGGGGGAGCGGCAGCCACGGTGGCCCGGGCCTCGACGAGGAACAGCTCACCGACATTCGTCAGGCGAGGCGTGCCCTCGCGGTTGACGAGCGTGTGGCCCACCTCATCTTCGAGCTTGTCGAGCGAGGTGTAGAGCGACGCCAGCGGGATGCCCAGCTCCTTCGCGGCTCGGGGGAAGTGCAGCGTCTCGGCGAGGACGACGTAGCGACGGAGCAGTGCCAACTTCATGCGCGTGAACGGTCCTTCTCGAACCACGACGATCGCGGCTCTGGTTCTAACCTACGCGAGACGGCGGCGCAGACACCCCGGACGCACGGATGCCGCGGCTCGATGAGCCGCGGCATCCGGGGAGTCTTCGTCAGGCGACCTTCGGGAGCACGGCGAAGGACACCGAGCCCTCGTCGTCCACTCCGGCATCCAGGATCTTGTCATCGAGAGCGGCTGCGGCCGTCTCATCGAGGAAGAGACGCGTGCCCGAGACCTCGACGACCTGGTCTTCAGGCTCGGGGTCGGGCGTGACCAGGACGGCAAGACGTGCGCCGCCGTCAGGCCCGGGTGCGGGCGTGGAATGAATGCGCAGTCCTGCGTCGGTGGCGTCGGTCTGACGGCTGACGAGGGTGTTCACGATTGCGGTGGCGTTATCGGTGAGGGTGAGCACGAGACTCTCCTTCCGGTTGCGGTCACGACGCGGGTGCGACGTGTCCGGGCCACGATTCCCCACCCGGCGACGCGTTTCAACCCGACGCGCCCGGTTCGGAGGGGTCTCCCACCTGATGCAGAGGTTTTCTCAGGAAGACCTGTTCAGTGCCGTCGCCATCGGGCACCCGGACTGTCTCTCGGTAGCCGCACGCGTCGTAGAGGCGGAGGTTCGCCTCGCTGAGGCTGCCCGTGAAGAGCTCAGCCTCCGCCGCCGTCGACGAGCGCTCGGCCGCGTCGAGAAGGGCGCGGCCGATACCCTCGCCCTGCATGTCGGGAGCAATCGCGATGCGGCCGATGAGCAGCAGGCCGTCGTCCTCGACGAACCGGATCGCGCCCACCAGACGTCCGCCGATCCGGGCGGTCAGACCGCTCCCTGTTCGCAGCTCCGCCTCGACCTCGGCCAGCGTCTGCGTCAGCGGGGGCATGTCGGCGCTGCCGTAGATCTGCGCCTCTGAGACGAAGGCCGCGCGTTGCACGGTGAGCACCTCACCGGCATCCGCTTCGGTCATGGGCGCGATGGCCACCTCTGATTCCGGGCCGCCGGTCTGGTCGTGGGATGTCTCTGGTTCCGTCACTGCGCCACGATCAGCCCTGCACCGGGGGACTGTCAACCCCCTCGAACACGAGGGATTCGGAGGCTACCGTCGCAGGCACGACCCCAGGAGGATCCCATGGCTGAGAACACCACGTCCAAGACAGGCAGCACGTCCAAGCGCGGAGCGAAGACCACGAGGCGCCAGAACGCCGAGAAGGGCTTCACCGCCTCGTCGACGCTGGCCGGCAACCTGCAGGTCGTGCTCGTCGACCTCATCGAGCTCTCGCTGCAGGGCAAGCAGGCGCATTGGAACGTCGTCGGTCGCAACTTCCGCGACACCCACCGTCAGCTCGACGAGATCATCGATGCGGCGCGCACCTTCAGCGACACGGTCGCCGAGCGGATGCGCGCGCTGCACGCCGTTCCCGACGGCCGCACCGACACGATCGCCGAGACGACATCGCTTCCCGCGTTCCCGATGGGTGAGGTGTCGACCACCGACACGATCGATCTCATCACCGCGCGCCTCGAGGCCACGATCGGCACCGTCCGAGACGTCCACGATGCCGTCGATGAGGAGGACCCGACCTCTGCAGACATCCTGCACGCCGTCCTCGAGAGCCTCGAGCAGTTCGCCTGGATGGTCAGCGCTGAGAACCGGACCCCTGCCGGGCGCTGAGCACAGGCGAGGCCCTCAGGCCCGGCCGTCCTCCCCGCTTCGCTCGGCCTCGCGTTGAACGAGGCGGGGAAGGACGAGCCAGAGGATGAGCACTCCCACCAGGGAGGCGACGAGAGCGATGAGCCCTGCGGCGCGATTCACCGTGAAATCGATGATCAGAGTCGTGACGCCGATCGTGAGGGCTGCGATGGCCACGAGATCGATCTTCACGATGCGCGCTGCCACCCGCACGAGCTCGGGTTTGCGGCGCCGGCCGAACAGCGCCCTGTGCATGCCGACGGGTGCCAGTGCCAGAATGGTGGCCACCGCAGCGACGGCCACGAGCACCACGTACACGTCGCGTTGGAACTCGTCCATGTCCTCGAACCGAGGCGTGAACGCCACGGCCAGGAGGAAACCCGTGAGTATCTGCGTGCCGGTCTGCATCACCCGCAGCTCTTGGAGCAGTTCCTCCCAGTTGCGGTCGGCGCGCTCGTTGCGGGTCTCATCGCGTCCGTCGATCAGGTCATCACGCTCAGCGGCGGGCAGCCGCTCCTCGGGTTCCATGCGGTCAGTCTCGTTGGGGAGGACAGACGCTGTCCAGACTCTTGCGCGAAGATCGATGAGGCGGTCCGGATGACGATCCCACCCATCAGCGAATGGTGGTCCGAGCTGTCGCTCGAGGCACGGGTCGAGGTACTCGGCGACACCGCACCGCATCTCGGCGAAAAGGCCCGCGAGGAGATCAGGACCCTCACGGGAGCCGTGGTCGGGATCGCCGAGACCCTGTCAGACGACGACCTCGCCTTCGCGCGGTCGGAGGCTCGTGCGGAGATCGAGGCGGCGGACTCGGACTGACCCGGGCCGCGGTCAGCTGTCCCGCGTGGGATTCTCTTCTCGCAGGCGCGGTTCCGTGCGGCGCTCGGGGCGCACCCCCGCCTTGCCGGCGTAGAACGCACGGATCCGGTCCATGTCGGCCGGGATATCGCCGGTCAGGTCGATCGTGGGTCCGAGGCCGGTCGTCATCGTGGTGCGGTCGACGAACCCGAGCGTGACCGGCATCCCCGTCTCGCGGGCGATGCGGTAGAAGCCCGACTTCCAGTACTCGTTGCCGCCGCGGGTGCCGTCGGGCGTGATGACCAGCCCGAACACGCTTCCGGAGTGGACCTGTGCCACCACATCCGCCACGACGCGCGCGGGGTCCGCTCGATCGACAGGGATGCCGCCGAGGCGGCGCATGATCGGGCCCCGCCATCCTCTGAAGAGGCTGCTCTTGCCGAGCCAGTGCACCTCGATGTCCAGGCGCCAGGCGATGGCGAGCATCAGCACGAAGTCCCAGTTCGACGTATGCGGCGCACCGATCAGGATCGTCGGGCGGGTGGGCGTGCTCTCAGCGGTGAGGGTCCAGCGGCTGAGCGTCCAGTACAGGCGGGCGATGAGTCGTTTGAGCACTCGTCAACCGTAGGGGAGCACGGCTGTCCGTCCGCTGTCGATCGGCGTGTCGATTTCCGCGCCATCCGGTCGGAGCAGGCGTAGCATCTAATGATGGCCAAGACACAGGACTCCGTCGAGCAGGACGCACCCACCGCGCTCCAGCCGCTTCCGGACGCTCTGAACCTGCTCGAGAACGACTCCGCCGGGTACTGCAGCGGCGGCGTCTGCCACTTCCCCGCGCCGAAGACGCAGTAGCGATCAGGCGCCGCCGCGACGGTGCTCAATGTCCGCCGTGCACCCCGCCGGCGATGTCATCCGCAGGCTTGCGCACGAACGCGCTGAGCGCGACTGCGGCGAGCGAGATGATCGCGGCGATCAGGAACGCCATCCGCGCACCCGGTGCTCCGGCTGCTGCCGTCGGCAGCCCTTCGGCCTCGCCGGCATGCAGGATCGCCGAGTAGGTCACGGTGAGCACAGCCACACCGGCCGCTCCGCCGACCTGCTGGAGCGTGTTGAGCACCGCAGACCCGTGCGAGTACAGCGAGCGCTGGAGGGATCCGAGCGAGGCGGAGAACAGCGGTGTGAACGACATCGCGAGTCCCACCGACATCGCGGCCTGCACGATGATCAGGACCCACCACACGGTGTGCTCGCCCACTGTGGAGTAGTAGAAGAGTGCCGCCGAGACGAGGATCGTGCCGGGGATCAGAAGCGGACGAGTGCCGCGTGCGTCGTACACACGGCCCATGATCGGACCGAGCAGACCCATCAGCACGGAACCCGGCAGCAGGATGAGGCCGGACTCGAGGGCGTTAAGGCCGGCGACGTTCTGCAGGTACTGGGGCAGGAGAGTCAGCGTGCCGAACATCGACAGCGCGAGGATCGTCATGATGATGACCGAGAACGTGAAGTTCGCGGAACGGAACACGCGCAGGTCGAGCAGCGCGTCATCGACGCGCTGCAGGACGAGCTGGCGCCACACGAACAGCGCGAGCGCGACGGCGCCCACGACGAGCGAGACGATGCCGGCGGTCTCGCCGGATCCGCCCTCGCCGCCGAACTGGCTGAGTCCGAAGACGATGCCACCGAATCCGAGGGCCGCGAGCGGGATGGAGAGCACGTCGAGGGGGACCTTGCGAGTCTCGCCGAGGTTGGTCATCCACTTGGCTCCGATGAGGAGCGAGACGAGTGCGATCGGAAGGATGATCGCGAACAGTGCGCGCCAGTTGAGCGTCTCGAGGACGGCTCCGGCGAGCGTCGGGCCGATCGCGGGAGCCAGCGAGATGACGAGACCGACACGGCCCATCATGCGGCCGCGGGACTGAGGCGGCACCACGTTCATGATCGTCGTCATGAGCAGCGGCATCATGATTCCGGTGCCCGCAGCCTGGATGACGCGGCCGGCGAGCAGCACCTCGAAACCGGGAGCGACCAACGCGACCAGGGTTCCGAGCGAGAACGAGATCATCGCGGCGATGAAGACCTGACGCGTCGTGAAGCGCTGCAGGATGAAACCGGTGGTCGGGATGACGACGGCCATGGTGAGCATGAACGCGCTCGTCAGCCACTGCCCGAGCTCCGGCGGGATCCCGAGGTCGACGTTCAGGTGCGGGATCGCGATTCCCATCGTCGTCTCGTTGAGGATGGCGACGAACGCAGCGACGAGAAGGAGCCAGATCACGCGCATGTCGCTGCGAGAGATCTCCCCTCCTGACGACGCAGGGGGCGTGGTGATCGAACCGGTGTCGACGGCAGACATACGGCCTCCTAGGCACTGAAGAGGGGGGGAGATCGCGCGAGTGCGCGGGGACCATTCAGCGTAACCACAGGTTCGGACATTTCATTCCGGATCCGGTCGGATCCGCTCTCAGCGGAGCTTGGGGATGCTGCGGGCGGCCCGGTGTCCGCCACCGTGACTACGCTGGCGACATGAGCATGGGTGGCGGACGCGGCGGATTCCGCGGCGTGGACGAGAGCGCACAGCGTCGGCTCAATGCCGAGGCGCCGCGGATCAGCGGACTCGGGGCGAGGGTCATCACCCTGTTCCGGCCGTACCGGTGGCGCATCTTCTGGACGGGCGTGCTGGTCGTCATCGGCGCCGGCATCGCGGTCATCCCGCCGCTGATCGTGCAGCGCATCTTCGATGACGCGCTGTTCCCCGTCGACGGCGGCGGTCCGCAGCTGCAGCTGCTCATCTGGCTCGTGTCGGCGATGGTCGGGCTGTTCCTCGTCTCCGCGGTTCTCGGAGTCGCCCAGACATGGCTCACCTCGACGGTGGGCAACAGCGTCACCGGCGATCTGCGAGTGCGGCTCTTCGAGCACCTGCAGGCGATGGAGCTCGGGTTCTTCACCCGCACGAAGACCGGGGTGATCCAATCGAGGCTCCAGAACGACGTCGGCGGCGTCTCCGGCGTGCTGACGAACACGGTCACCAGCATCCTGGGCAACGTCGTCACGGTGATCGCCTCGCTCGTCGCGATGATCCTGATCGATTGGCGTCTGACCCTGATCGCTGTCGTGCTGATGCCGTT
The DNA here is from genome assembly GCF_051062835.1 of Microbacterium sp. CGR1. GTDB lineage: Bacteria > Actinomycetota > Actinomycetes > Actinomycetales > Microbacteriaceae > Microbacterium. The sequence goes on from NZ_JAOTPG010000001.1 coordinate 50,793, forward strand.
CCTGATCATCGTGCAGCGACGCGTCGGCCAGGTCCGCGCGCGCATCGCGGGCGAGACGCAGGAATCGCTGTCGGAGCTCACCTCGATCACTCAGGAGACGCTGAGCGTGTCGGGGATGCTGCTGTCCAAGGCGTTCAATCGGCAGCGCACCGAATCGCAGCGCTACCAGGCGGAGAACCGCAACCAGGTGAAGCTGCAGGTGCGGAGGGCGATGAGCGGCCAGGGGTTCTTCGCCGTCGTCCAGGTGCTCATGGCGAGCGTGCCGGCCGTCATCTACCTCGTTTCGGGATACCTGATCGCGGGCGGTACGGGCGCGATCACCGCCGGTACCGTCGTCGCGTTCACCACTGTCCAGGCGCGTCTCCTGCAGCCGCTGATGGGACTCATGCGGGTGTCGCTGGATCTGCAGACCTCGTCGGCGCTGTTCGCGCGCATCTTCGAGTACCTCGACCTCGTGCCCGAGATCCAGGACGCACCGGACGCGATCACGGTCGCCGAGGCACCGGGGCCGCGTGGGCGCATCGAGTTCGACGACGTCGTCTTCCGCTATCCCGATGCCGCGCCGGACGCGCGCCCCACACTCCAGGGTGTCTCGTTCGTCGCGGAGCCGGGGAAGCACGTCGCGTTCGTGGGTCCTTCGGGGGCGGGCAAGACGACCGTGCTCTACCTCGCTCCGCGCCTGTACGAGGCTCACGGCGGGGCCGTGCTGTTCGCGGGGGCCGATGTCCGCACGCTCACGCAGGAGTCGATCATCGATCAGGTCGGGATCGTGTCGCAGGAGACCTACCTGTTCCACGCGACCATCCGCGAGAACCTCCTGTACGCGAAGCCGGGGGCGACGGAGGACGAGGTGATCGCCGCGTGCGTCGCGGCGAACATCCATCACATCATCGCGGGATTCGAGGACGGCTACGACACGGTCGTCGGGGAGCGCGGCTACCGGCTGTCGGGCGGCGAGAAGCAGCGCATCGCGATCGCCCGCGTGCTGCTCAAGGATCCGCCGGTACTGCTGCTCGATGAGGCCACGTCGGCTCTCGACACCGTCTCCGAGCGCGTCGTGCAGGAGGCGTTGGACGAGGCAGCCAAGGGGCGTACGACCTTGACGATCGCGCACCGGCTGTCGACGGTGATCGGCGCAGACGTCATCCACGTGCTCGAGGCTGGCCTGATCGTCGAGTCCGGCACCCACGCCGAGCTCATCGCGCGGGGTGGCCTCTATGCCGAGCTCGCCGCGCAGCAGGTCGCGGCGTCACGGGTGATCGAGACAGAGACCGTCATCGAGGAGGCCGTGGCCGGGGGAGTGAATGCAGCGCTCGCCGACCGACGGGCCGACCGTGCCCCGGAGGACTCAGCGGGAGCGGATGCCGTCGCCACCCTCACGGCATCGGTGCCGCTGCTCGACGCTCCGCGTGCCGACGAGAGGGTGTATCCGGCAGAGGGCTGAGCTGCCGTCAGTGCACAGAGAGGCCGCCGTCGATGAACAGCGACTGACCGGTGACGTAGCTCGAGCCCGCACCCGCGAGGAACACCGCGGCTGCGGCGAAATCCGCGGGCACGCCGTTGCGACCGATCATCGTGCGGGCGGCGAGAGCGGCGATCTGGGCGGGGTCCTCCTGCAGGCGGGCGTTCAGCGGCGTCAGGACGAACCCGGGGACGAGCGTGTTGCTCGTGACGCCGGTGCCGCCCCAGGCCTCGGCCTCCGACCGCATCAGCGACTCGACCGCGCCCTTGGACACCCCGTAGATCCCGCTTCCGACGAAAGCGCGGTGCGCCTGCTGCGAGCTGATGTGGATGAGCCGGCCGAATCCGCGTTCGGCCATGCCTCTGCCGTAACGCTGCCCGAGCAGGAACGGCGCGAGAGCGTTGACGGTCATCGTCGCGTCCCAGTCGTCCTCCGTGATCTCGGCGAAAGGGGGACGGATGTTGATGCCCGCGGAGTTCACCAGGATGTCGGGCTCGCCGAACGGCACGGTCGCTGCGTCGGCCACATCGCGGATCCCCTCGCGGGTGCTGAGGTCTCCGACGACACCCGCCGCACGGCATCCGGCATCCGCCAGTTCGGCGACGGTCGCCTCGATCCTGCTCTCGCCTCGAGCGACGATCACGGTCGAGGCACCGGCCTTCGCGAGGGCGGTGGCGATGCCGCGACCGATGCCGGAGCTGCCCCCGGTCACGACAGCCGTGCGGCCGTCGAGCGAGAAGAGGTCGGCGAGGTAGCCGTTCATGAGTCTCCTGGGGCGTGCTCTCACCAGGCCAGTGCGGCGGTGAGGGCGGGATCGGGGCGTGCGTCGGCGTATTCGGGCAGTGCCTGGATCTCTGCGGCGAAAGACGCCACCTCCTCGGCGTAGCGGGGATCGGGGTGGGTGGCCGCGATCTCGAGGAGCGGCGGCAGGTCCATCGCCAGGATCAGTTCGAGGCGTGCGGTGACGGCGGCATGCGCGCCGGCGTCGTGCAGCACGCGGATGCCTCCCCGCAGTGCGCGGAGATAGTCGCGGAGCACGTGCAGCTGCGCGCGGCCCTGCGTGATCGAGGTTCCGTCCGCTCGCAGCCGCCACCGGACCACCGTGTCGGGGATCACGTCGAAGGCTCGTGCCCGGGTGTACATCTGCTGCGCGACCACCTGATCCTCATAAGCGACGCCCTCGGGGAACCGCAGATCGCTCCAGAGCTCGATACGGCTGATCTTCGACCAGGCGACGATGTTGGCGCTGGCCCGGGGGTGCTCGATGATCGTGGTCTCGAGGCGTGCCGGGGAGGTGGCGGCCTCGACCCAGGGCTGCACGCGCCCAGGGACGTAGCGTTCGCCGTCGAAGCGCGAGCGCACGTAGGCACCCGCGACGAAGTCGCTGCCCGTCTCGGTGAGGGTCCCGAGGAGACGTTCGAGCGCGGCGGGTGTCAGCTCGTCGTCGCCGTCGAGGAATCCGACGAGAGGAGTGTCGACGAGGTCGATCCCGACGTTCCGCGCCGCACCGAGCCCGCGCGATGCCTCGTGTCGCACGGCACGGAAGCGCGGATCGGATGCCGCTGCCGCGGCGAAGATCTCGGCGGTACCGTCTGTCGAGCCGTCGTCGATGAGGATCGCATGCCACCGATTCTCGGTCTGCGCGCGCAGCGAATCGAGGGCGGCCGGGGCGAAGCCGGCGATGTCGCGGCCGGGGACGATCAGGGTCACGATCGGGGCGGGGGCGGTCACCAGCCGAGTCTATGGCCGCGTGCGGAAGTCTCGCGCTCTCAGGCGTCTCGCCTCTCAGACGCCGATGACGGCGCGTACCGACTCTGCCACGAGGTCTGCGAGTCGATCGGGAAGATCGTCGCGCAACGGGGCGTGACCGAACGTGAACCGCACGGAGCTCTGCGCGACGGCGGGATCGACGCCGCAGGCGAGCAGCACATGCGACGGCTCGTCGCTCCCGGCGGCGCACGCCGAACCGCTCGACGACACCACGCCCCGGCGCTCCAGCTCGAGCAGCACGGCCTCGCCGCTCACTCCCGCGAACGTGAAGCTCGCTGTCCCCGGGAGCCGCCGGATCGGATCTCCCGTGAGCGCCGCCTGGGGGACGGCTGCGAGCACGGCGGCGATGAAACGCTGCGTCGCCGCTCCGACGACCGTGTTGACGGTGTCGCGTTCCGCCTCGGCGAGCTCCAACGACACGGCGAGGCCGACCGCTCCGGCGACGTTCTCCGTCCCCGATCGACGTCCCCGCTCCTGACCGCCCCCGTGCAGGAGAGGTTCGAGGGGGACCCGGCCGCGCACGGCGAGCGCGCCGATCCCCTTGGGCGCTCCGAGCTTATGCCCGGCGATCGTGATCGCATCCGCCCCGAGTCCTGCGAGCGGCAGCCACCCCGCGGACTGCACCGCGTCGACGTGCAGCGGAACGCCGGCTGTGCGGGTCACCTCCGCGAGCGAGGCCACGTCCTGGACCGTGCCGATCTCGTTGTTGGCGTGTCCGACGGCGACCAGCGCGGTGTCCTCGCGGATCTCCTCTCGCAGGGATGCCGCGGAGACCCGGCCGTGCGAGTCGACGGCCGCCGCCGTGACCTCGACGTCGTGGAAGCGTCGCAGGTAGTCGGCGGACTCCAGGATCGACTCGTGCTCGATCGGCGAGATCACCAGATGACGGCGGCCGTCCGCGAGAGCGGCGAGCACGATCCCCTTGACCGCGAGGTTGTTCGCCTCGGTGCCGCCCGCGGTGAACACGACATCGCCGGTGCGCATCCCCAAGACGCGCGCGATTCGCGATCTCGCATCGTCGAGTGCGCTCGCCGCAGCCTCGCCGTAGGTGTGGTGGCTGGAGGGATTGCCGAACATGCCGGTGAGATACGGATGCATCGCATCGAGCACCTCCGGTCGTACCGGAGAGGTCGCAGCGTGATCGAGGTAGAGCATCGGAGTCAGTCGATCCGCACGTCCAGGCCGAGATCGAGCGCGCGCGCCGAGTGGGTGAGAGCGCCGATCGAGATCACGTCGACCCCGGTCCTGGCGATGTCGCCGACCGTGTCGAGGCTCACCCCGCCGGAGGCCTCGACCTGTGCGCGGTCGCCGATCAACGCGACGCCTGCCCGAAGGTCGTCGAGCGAGAAGTTGTCGAGCAGCACGGTGTGCGCTCCGCCGTCGAGCACAGCCGGGATCTGATCGAGCCGGTCGACCTCGACCACCACATGGGTCGTGTGGGGGAGGCGGGAGAACGCCTCGCGCAGGGCTGTGGCGAGGTCGACACCGGAGCGCTGCAGCACGGCGAGATGGTTGTCCTTGGCCATCACCGCGTCCGACAGCGAGTAGCGGTGGTTGTGCCCCCGGCCAGAGACCACGGCGTGACGCTCAAAGGCACGCAGGCCTGGGGTGGTCTTGCGGGTGTCGGCGATACGGGCCGAGGTACCCTCGATCGCCCGCACATAGGCATCGGTCAGGGTCGCGATGCCGCTCATCCGCTGCGCGAAGTTCAGGGCGATGCGCTCCGCGGTGAGGATGCCGCGGGCCGAACCCGACACCGAGGCCAGTGCGTCGCCGGGGGCGAAACGATCGCCGTCGCCGACGTGCACATCGATCGTGATCGACGGATCCGTGAGAGCGAAGGCGGCGGCGAAGACGTCGCCGCCGCTGAAGATCCCGGCTTCCCTGGCGACCAGGTCGGCGGTGGCGGTGGCGTCCGCGGGAAGCAGCGTCGTGCTGGTGAGGTCGCCCCACGGTGCGTCTTCCTCGAGGGCTGCGCCGACGACGCGGGTGATGAGTGCGTGAGTGAGCATCAGACGGTCTCCAGGAGAGGCGAGGCGACGGGTTCGCGGTAGTGGGCGCCGACCGATTCGGTGCGGGCGAGGGCAGCGGATGCCGTGGCCTCGGCGAGCAGGAGCAGATTCGCGTCCTCGTACTCGGCGACGGTGGTGGGTGCCGGTGCGGCGGAGCGCCAGCGGATGACGGTGTCGAGTGCGCGCTCGAGTCCCTCATCCGTGCGGAGCAGTCCGACGTCATCCCACATCAGTCGCTGCAGTTCGGGTCGACTGAACGGGGTGCCGTCCGGGTGCGAGCGAGTGCCGGCGGCGCCGGCGGCAGCAGTGCGGAGAGAGCGTGCGGGCAGGGGAGCGCGTGACGACTTCCAGGGCATACCCACGGCGGTGGCCGCGCGTGCGCCGAAGACGGCGCCCTCCAGCAGCGAGTTCGAGGCAAGGCGGTTCGCCCCGTGCACGCCGGTGCGGGCGACCTCGCCGACGGCGAAGAGCCCGGGGATCGACGTGCGTCCGTCGAGGTCGGTGACGACTCCGCCCATCAGGTAGTGCGCGGCCGGGGTCACCGGGATGGGGTGCGTCGCCCAGTCGAACCCGCGCTCGCGTGTCACCCGATCGATGGTCGGGAAGCGGTGCGGCAGCACGCGTGCGCCCAGCATCGTGGCGTCGAGACGGACCGGGGAGCCCTGGGCCGCGGCCTGGCGCGCGATCGCGCGGGACACGACGTCGCGGGGAGCCAGCTCGCCGTCGGGGTGGGTGTCGAACACGAAGCGCCGACCGTCGACATCGATGAGTGTCGCACCCTCGCCGCGCACCGCCTCGGAGACCAGGAACGCGGGCCCCTCGGCGAGGATCGTCGGATGGAACTGCATGAACTCGAGATCCGCGACCGCCGCGCCGGCGCGCAGGGCCGCCGCGATCCCGTCGCCCGTGGTTCCCGCCGGATTCGTCGTGTGCGCGTAGAGGTGGCCCGCGCCTCCGGTGGCGAGGATCACCGCGTCGGCCTCGAGGTCTGAAAGGGCGCCGTCGACGAGCACGCGGATGCCGCGCGCGACGCCGTCCTCGAGCACGAGGTCGGCGAGGAACGCGGCCTCGACCACGGTGATGGCTGCGCGCCGTGTGGCGGCGACGAGCGCGTGTGCGATCGCGGCGCCGGTCGCATCCCCTCCGGCATGCACGATGCGGGCGCGGGCGTGCGCGGCCTCGCGCCCGAGCAGCAGTTCGCCGTCCGGGCTGCGGTCGAAGGCGACTCCTCGCGCGATCAGCTCGGCGATCCGCTCGGCGGCATCGTGTACGAGCACGTCTACTGCAGCGGCGTCGGACAACCCGGCACCCGCATCGATCGTGTCTGCGGCGTGCTGAGCCGCCGAGTCCGTGGGGCCGTACATTCCTGCGACGCCGCCCTGGGCGAATCCGGTGCACCCGTCACCGAGCGCCTCTTTCGTCACGACAGTGACCGCGTGCCCCGCCTCGTGGGCGTGCAGCGCGGCTGTGAGACCGGCGATGCCCGAGCCGACGACGACGACGTTCATCGGGCGCTCGCCACCACCGGCGGCTTCGCCGCCAGCATCCGCTCGAGGGCGACCCGCGCGGGATCGGCCACGTCCGCCGTCACCGTGATGCGGTTGGGGGTACGGCCTGCCACGAGCTCCTCCAGCACCCACGCCAGGTATCCGGGGTGGATGCGGTACATCGTCGAGCACGGGCACACCACGGGGTCGAGGCAGAAGATCTCGTGCTGCGGGAACTGCGCGGCCAGCCGGCGCACGAGGTTGATCTCGGTGCCGATCGCGAAGGTCGTGGGCTCTGTCGCGGCGGCGATCGCCCGGCGGATGTAATCGGTGGAGCCGGCCTCGTCGGCAGCGTCCACGACGTCCATCGGGCATTCCGGGTGCACGATGACGCGCACGTCGGGGTGCTCCGCCCTCGCCTGGTCGATCTGGGCCACCGTGAAGCGACGGTGCACCGAGCAGAACCCGTGCCACAGGATGACGCGCGACTCGAGCAGATCGGATGCCGTGGAGCCGCCGAGCGCCTTGCGCGGGTTCCACATCGGCATCTGCTCCAGCGGCACGCCCATCGCCTTCGCGGTGTTGCGGCCCAGGTGCTGATCGGGGAAGAACAGCACCCGCCTGCCGCGTTCGAACGCCCACTCGAGCACGGTCTGCGCGTTGGACGAGGTGCACACGATCCCGCCGTGCCTGCCGACGAAGCCCTTGATCGCGGCAGAGGAATTCATGTACGTGACGGGGATCACCGGCACTCGGCCGTGTTCGTCCTGAGCGTCGAGATCGCCGAGGACATCGGCGAGCTGCTCCCAGCAGTCCTCGACCTGATCGATGTCGGCCATGTCGGCCATCGAGCATCCGGCTGCGAGGTTCGGCAGGATCACCGCCTGGTCGGGGCCGGAGAGCAGGTCGGCGGTCTCCGCCATGAAGTGCACACCGCAGAAGACGATGGCCTCGGCATCCGGTCGCTCCTTCGCCGCGGTGGCGAGCTGGAACGAGTCGCCCACGTAGTCGGCGTGACGTACGACCTCCTCGCGCTGGTAGAAGTGTCCGAGCACCACGGCCCGGTTGCCGAGTGTGGCTTTCGCTGCACGGATGCGCCCGTCGAGTTCGTCTTCGCTCGCCTCGCGATACTCCGCTGGGAGCTCGCCCTGACGCGGTGCTCCGGTCGGGATGACGTCACCCATCGAGGATCCCGGTCCGTATCCGGGACGCGTGTCGAAGTCCCAGGGGCCGACCGCGAGGTCGGTCGTACAGGTCTCATCGGTCGATACGCCCGCCACGATCGACTGGATCGCGTGGTCGACGGAGGCGTCGAGGGGCTGGACTGCCGGGGTCGGAACGAAGGTGATGCTCATCGGGTGCTCGTTTCCTCGGGGCCGAGCGGGCCGTGATCGGCCAGCTCGACATCGGTGTTGTAGCGGTACAGGCGGGCGGGGCGGTGACTGCCGGTGCGGAACTGATCGGTGGGGAGGAGGTTGCCGGCGGACTCGACCTGTCGGCGGAAGTTGGCCGGGTCGAGGTGCTTGCCGAGGATCGCCTCGTAGGCCTCTCGAAGGTCGGCCAGAGTGAACTCGGCCGGCAGGAAGCCGTGTGCGACGCGGCTGTAGCCGACCTTGCTGCGCAGGCGCCAGAGCGCGTAGTCGACGATCTTGCGGTGATCGAAGGCAAGCGGTGGCAGGTCGCCGAGATCGAACCAGCGCACGTTCTCGGGAGCGAGACCGGATGCCCGATGCGCGGCGCTCTGCGCGTCGACCTCGTCCTGCCGGAGCAGCGCCCAGTAGACGATCGACACGACGCGGGTGGGGGAGCGGTCGACGGCTCCGAAGGCGTAGAGCTGCTCGAGGTAGCTGGGAGTGAGGCCCGTGGTCTCGGCGAGCGTGCGGGCGGCGGCGTCGACCGGTGATTCGGCCGGAGTCAGCCAGCCGCCGGGAAGCGCCCACTGATCGGCGAACGGCTCGCGGGTGCGCAGGACCAGCGGGAGCGCGAGCACAGCAGCGCCGTCCTCGGTGCGACGCAGCGTCAGGATCACGGTCGACACGGCGACGTCGATGCCCCTGGTTTGAGTCATGTATACCTTAACCTCCGAGATCGATCTTAGTGTCATGGCGACTCTTAGTGCACTCATATGACGGACGAGTCCCTGAGGCCGAAACGTTATATACCAGCGTTCTGGCCTCTTGTCGCCCGGATGGCTATTTGTTAGGTTACTGTCCTAACAAATCCCTTTCACGGGGATCTGTCGCGAGTTCCGATCCGGGACTCGGCTCCATCCCGGAGATCCCTCCTGCAGTGCAGCACCGAGAGGAAATACAGAATGATCCGTAACGGAAGGCGCAAGATCGCGCTCACCGCTGTGGCGGGGGCATCCGTCCTCGCCCTGGGTTTGACGGCCTGTGGCGCAGGCGGCGGCAACGAGGGGAGCGGTGGCGACGGCGACCGGGCTCTTCGCGTGTGGGCCGGCAGCCAGACCCCCATCACCGCGAACTACAACCCGTTCGCACCGACCGTGCTCCACGGCGCGCTGGGCCCCATCTACGAGCCGCTGTTCTTCTTCAACAAGACGGCGGACTCCGAGCCCGTCGGTCTGATCGGCGACTCCTACGAGTACAACGAGGATGGCACGGTGATCACGGTCACCATCAAGCCCGACCTCAAGTGGAGCGACGGCGAGCCCCTCACGGCCGCCGACGTGGCGTTCTCCTTCACCTACGAGGCCAACAACCCCGAAGGAAACGGCCTCGTCTCGGCCGAGGCGACCGATGACACCACCGTCGTCCTCACCTACACGACCGCGCAGTACACGACCGAGTTCCAGCGACTCGGCTCGACCTACATCCTCCCGGAGCACGTGTGGTCTGAGGTCACGGACTTCGCGAACTTCGCCAACGAAGACCCGGTGGGTTCGGGCGCCTACGTCGTCGACAAGACGACGAGCGAGTCGTACACGCTCGTCGCCAACGAGAACTTCCGCGATGCCGACGACCTCGGAGTCAAGAAGGTCCAGTACATCGCCGTCGACAACAACCAGACCGCTCAGGACCTGCTCGCCGCGGGCAAGCTCGACTGGACGGGCATGTTCATCCCGAACCCGGATGACGTCACGGGCAACGGCGCGATCGACTGGATCAACACCCCGCAGGATCCGACCGTGCTCTACACCTGCTCGAACGCCGAGCTCGGCTGCACCGGTCCGCAGACCGATGTCGCCGTGCGTCAGGCGCTCAACATCGCGATCGACCGCGCCGCGATCAAGGACAAGGCATTCGTCGGGCTGACCGGCGACATCTCGCCGACGTTCGCGCTGCTCCCGCGTGACGAGAAGTGGGTGGCTGACCCCGCCAACGAGGTCAGCCCGCAGGAGGCGAACGCCGCAGAGGCGGGCGAGATCCTCGAGGCTGCCGGTTACACCAAGGACGGCGACTTCTACTCCAAGGACGGAAAGCCGCTCGAGCTCAGCCTGATCTCGGTCGACGGCTGGACCGACTACAACGACGCCGCGAAGCTGATCGCCGAGCAGGCCGAGGCTGCCGGCATCAAGGTCACCGCATCGACAGTGCAGTGGCAGGAGTTCTCCGACGCCCGTCAGGGCGGGGACTTCCAGCTGATCGTCGGTGGTGTCATCGGCACGTCGGTGGCCGACCCGTTCCAGATCTACCGCGACTGGTTCGGCGGCACGACCGTCGGCTCCACCGCGGCCGTGGGCTCTGAGGTTCCCGCCGGGCGCTGGAACTTCAGCCGCTACAGCAACCCCGTCGTCGACGAGGCGGTCCAGGCCGCGATCAGCACGAACGACGAGGCAGAGAAGAAGGAGCTGTACGGCACGATCCAGACCGAGATCGTCCGCGACCTGCCCTACATCCCGCTCGTGATCAACGCGACGCAGACCTTCTACAACACGAAGGACTTCACCGGTTGGCCGACGGAGGAGGACCTCTACGCCTTCCCGCCGTCCTGGGGCGCGATCGCGGCAGGCTACATCCTGACGCAGCTCGAGCCGGCGAACTAAGCACATGGGGTCGGGGGAGCAGGAAGCAAGGTCAGTGACATGAAGTTCTATGCACGAAGAATCGGGTTCTACGCGTTCACGCTGTGGGCCGCGATCTCACTCAACTTCCTGCTTCCCCGGCTCATGCCGGGGAACCCGGCGGACATCATGATCGCCAAGATGCAGCGTGCGGGTGGGGAGGTCTCCGAGACCACCATCCGCAACATCAAGCTGCTGCTCGGCGGTGATGACTCCTCCCTCTGGGACCAGTACATCGCGTATTGGGGGCGGATGTTCCAGGGCGACCTGGGCATCTCCGTCACCAAGTTCCCGGCCCCGGTGAGCGAGCTCATCGGGCAGGCGCTGCCCTGGACGCTCATCCTCGTCGGCACGGTGACCGTGATCTCCTTCATCCTCGGCGTCGTGCTCGGCGCCTGGGCCGGATGGAAGCGCGGCACCTGGGTCGATCACCTGATCCCGGCGACCACCGTGCTGCAGTCCATCCCGTACTTCTGGATGGCGCTGCTCCTCGTCTCGGTGTTCGCGGTCGGGCTCGGCTGGTTCCCGATCTTCGGGGGCTACGACGTGTTCGACTTCCCAGACGGCCCCGAACCGACCTGGGCCTTCTTCGTGGATGCGCTCTCGCACGCGATCCTGCCGGCATTGACCATCGTCATCTCGTCGGTCGGCGGGTGGATGTTCGGGATGCGCAACATGATGGTGCAGACCATGGCCGAGGACTACGTGCTCACGGCCGAGGCCAAGGGGCTCCGTCCTCGCCGCATCATGACCACGTACGCCGCGCGCAACGCGGCGATCCCCTCGATTGCCGGCTTCTCGATCACCCTGGGCTTCGTGGTCGCCGGCTCCATCGTCATGGAGCAGGTGTTCACCTACCCGGGCATCGGAAAGCTCATGTTCCAGGCGGTCACGAACAACGACTACGCGCTGATGCAGGGGCTCTTCCTCGTCATCACCATCACGGTGCTCGCCGCCAACTTCATCATGGACCTCGTCTATGGCTTCATCGACCCGAGGGCGCGCCAGAATGTCTGACACCGAGAACGCAGTGCTGATCACCAAGGATCAGCCCATGACCCAGCCCGCAAGCACGATCTCGCTGGCCACACAACGGGGACGCAAGCGCCGCCGGGTGCTCCCGACGAGCTCGCCGAAGTTCATCACCGGAGCGACGATCGTGATCGCGATCGTCCTGTTCGCGATCATCGCGCCGATCTTCTCGCAGAACCCGCGGAGCACCGACAACCCCGCTCTGCTCCCGCCCTCGCCGGAACACTGGCTCGGCACCACCAAGCTCGGCAACGACATGTTCGCCCAGCTCGCGATCGGCGCCCAGGGCTCGCTCCTGGTCGGCGTGGTCGCCGGTGGCATCGCCATCATCCTGTCGCTGCTGTTCGGTGTTCTCGCCGGCTACCTCGGCGGCTGGCGTGAAGACACCCTCGCGCTGTTGACGAACGTGATGATCGTGATCCCCGGCCTGCCGCTGGTGATGGTGATCTCGTCATTCGTCCCGCAGCGCAGCTGGCAGCTCGTCGCCTTCGTGCTCGGCATCACCTCCTGGGCCGGAGCCGCCTACGTGCTCCGACTGCAGACCCGATCGCTGCGCACCCGCGACTACGTCTACGCGTCCAAGGTCGCGGGGGAGCGCTCCTTCCGCGTCATCCTGGTCGAGATCATGCCGAACCTGCTGCCGTTGCTCACGGCGCAGTTCCTCTTCGCAATCATCTTCGCGATCCTCGGTGAGGCCGGTCTCTCGTACCTCGGCCTCGGGCCGAACTCGTCGATCACCTGGGGAACGATCCTCAACGACGCGCAGTCCGGCCAGGCGCTCGGACGAGGGGCCTGGTGGTGGTTCGTGCCGCCGGGAATCATGATCGCCATGCTCGGCGCGGGGCTCTCACTCATCAACTTCGCGATCGACGAGGTCATCAACCCCAAGCTGCGCAATGCGCCCGACGCCGCTCGGCGTGTGCGCAAGGCGGCCAAGACGAAGGGGGTCGCCGCATGAGCGCTCCGGATGCCGTGCTCACCGCACGCGACGTGTCGATCGAGTACGAGGTGGATCCGCCCGTGAAGGCGGTCCGCAATGTGTCCCTCACCCTCAACCGCGGCGAGATACTCGGCCTCGCGGGAGAGTCGGGATGCGGAAAGACCACGCTCGCCTACGGCATGAACCGGTTGCTCAAGGCGCCGGCACTGATGACGAGCGGCGAGATCGTCTTCCATGACCGCGACGGTCATGACATCGACATCGTCGCACTCGACGGCGACGGCCTGCGTGCGTTCCGCTGGGACAAGATCTCGATGGTGTTCCAGGGGGCGATGAACTCGCTCAACCCGGTGATCAGCGTCAGGGCGCAGATCTTCGACATCTTCGAGACCCATCGCCCCGGCATGTCCAAGAAGGACAAGCAGGCCAGGGCAGAGGAGCTGCTGACGCTGGTCGGTGTCGACCCTTCGCGGTTGACGAGCTTCCCGCACGAGCTGTCCGGCGGTATGCGGCAGCGGATGATGATCGCGATGGCGCTCGCGCTGGATCCGCAGGTCATGATCATGGACGAGCCCACCACCGCGCTCGACGTGGTCGTGCAACGGGGGATCATCCGCGAGATCATGCGGCTGCGCGAGCGGCTCGGGTTCGCAGTGATCTTCATCACGCACGACCTGCCGATGCTGATCGAGATCAGCGACCGGATCGCCGTGATGCTGCAGGGGCAGATCGTGGAGGAGGGCACAGCGGAGGAGATCTACCGCACACCTCAGCACGAGTACACGAAGAAGCTGCTGTCGAGCTTCCCGAGTCTGACCGGTGAGCGCGGAGACTTCGTCCGCACCGGCAACCAGCCCAGTCAGGAGGAGATCCGATGAGCGCTCCCACCCTCGAAGCCCGCAACCTGGTGAAGGACTTCACCCTGCGATCCGGGCTGAAGACGTCGATCCTGCACGCGGTCAAGGACGTCTCGTTCACGATCGAAGCGGGGAAGACGGTCGCTCTCGTCGGTGAATCGGGGTCGGGCAAATCGACGATCGCCCGGATGCTGATGAAGCTCGAGACGCCGACGAGCGGGCAGATCCTGCTCGACGGCAAGGACTCGGGGATGCGGGGGCGCGCGGTCGAGGAGTACCGCTCGCAGGTGCAGATGGTGTTTCAGGATCCGTTCGCCTCGCTGAACCCGTTCCACACGATCATCCACCACCTGGAGCGCCCGATCAGACTCCACCACCCGAAGCTCTCGGGCGCCGAGGTGCGTGCGCGCGCGATCGAGCTGCTCGAGCGTGTGCGACTGTCACCGGGCGAGAGCTTCGCCGAACGCCGCCCGCATGAGCTGTCCGGTGGTCAGCGTCAGCGCGTGGCCATCGCACGGGCGCTCGCCCCGGGGGCGCGGTTCATCGTCGCGGATGAGCCGGTCTCGATGCTCGATGTCTCGATCCGACTGGGGGTGCTCAACCTGCTCGCCGATCTGCAGCGGGAGGAGAATCTCGGCGTTCTGTACATCACGCACGATCTCGCGACGGCTCGGCACTTCAGCGACGAGATCATGGTCCTCTACAAGGGCGACGTCGTGGAGCGGGGGCCCGCCGACGAGGTGATCCTCAATCCGCAGCACGAGTACACGAAGACCCTGCTGGGCGCAGCGCCCGAGCCCGAGAACCTCGGCCGCCTCCGTGACGAGGTGCGGGCAGAGCTCGCCGATCGCTGAACATCCGTTCCGGTTGCGCTTCCTGTCGCGGGCGACCCGCTTTGTGCGGCATGAACTGCAACCGGAACGTCGCCTGTCTCGGCGGGGGCGACCCGCTAGACTGGATGCACAAGTGAAGACAGGCCGAATGACCCACGCGGGAGAGCCCCGGCGAACGCAGCCGGGCACCGAAGGAGCAAGCCTCCCCGCCAATCTCTCAGGTACGCGTACCGCGCGGTTCCGGCCACTCTGAAAAGCGAGATCGAGCGATGCTGTAGCGCTCGGCTCCGCCGACGGTGAAAGCCCAGTCTCTGGGTGAAGCTCTCAGGCCCATGACAGAGGGGGAGTTCCGAGGAACGGCGACATCGCTGTTCCGCCCGCCCCAGCCCGGGAGAACTCCATGTCCGACCCTCGCTACACCCCGCTCCGCGAGCGCCATGAGGCGCTCGGCGCCTCGTTCACCGACTTCGGCGGCTGGCAGATGCCTGTGCGCTACACCTCCGACCTCGCCGAGCACCACGCGGTGCGCCAGGCTGCCGGGATCTTCGACATCTCGCACATGGCGGAGTTCATGATCACCGGAGACTTCGCCGGAGCCTTCCTCGACTACTCTCTCGCCGGGCGTCTGTCGGCGATGTCCGTCGGCAAGGCCAAGTACTCGCTCATGCTGGCCGACGACGGCGGGATCATCGACGATGTCATCGTCTACCGTCTCGCAGAGGATCGATTCCTGGTGATCGCGAACGCCGGCAACCGCGGATTCGTCGACGCGGCGTTCGCCTCGCGCGTCCGTTCGTTCCCGTCGCGGATCGAGCGCGAACGGCCGGCGCTCGTCGCAGCAGAGGAGCGCACCTTCGAGGGCTTCCTCGGCGACCGTGGCGTCGACGTCGAGGACGTCTCCGACGAGTACGCGCTGCTCGCCGTCCAGGGCCCGGCATCCGAGGCCATTCTTTCGACGACGGCGGGCATCACCGACGTCGGTACGCCCTGGGCCGAGCAGAAGTACTACGCGTGGGCCGACGCCTCGTTCCTCGGTGGCCCGCTGCTCCTCGCGCGCACCGGGTACACGGGCGAAGACGGCTTCGAGCTTCTCGTCCGCGTCGCCGACGCCCCGGCGCTCTGGGATGCGCTCGTCGAGGCCGGTCATGCGCACGGTCTCGTCCCCGCCGGCCTTGCCGCGCGCGACACGCTCCGGCTCGAGGCGGGCATGCCCCTCTACGGCCACGAGCTCTCCCGCGAGACCAAGCCGTCGCAGGCAGGACTCGGCCGAGTCGTCGTGTCCGAGAAAGAGAGCTTCATCGGCAAGGGAGTCGTGGATGCCGCATCCGATGCTCCGGTGCTCGTGGGCCTCGTCGCCGAGGGCAAGCGCGCAGGCCGTGCCGGATACCCCGTCGTCGACGAGGACGGCGGTGCGCTCGGCGAGATCACGAGCGGTGCGCTCAGCCCGACGCTCGGCCACCCGATCGCGATGGCCTACGTCGCCCCGTCTTCCGCTGCGGAGGGAACCGCAGTATTCCTTGATGTGCGGGGGACCAGGATCCCCGCGACCGTGACCGCCCTGCCTTTCTACCGGAGGACCAAATGACCGACCTCAACGCCCTCAGCTACACCGACGAGCACGAGTGGATCGCCGCTGACGGCGACACCGTGACGATCGGCATCACCGACTACGCCGCCGACAAGCTGGGCGACGTCGTGTTCGTCGAGCTCCCGGCCGTCGGCACCGAGCTCACCGCGGGCTCCGTCGTGGGTGAGATCGAATCGACGAAGTCGGTCGGCGAGCTCTACGCACCCGTCACCGGCACGGTCGTCGAGATCAACGACACTGTGGTCGACGACCCCTCGCTCGTGAACGCCGAGCCGTTCGCCGGAGGCTGGCTCATCAAGGTCGCAGTGGCCGACGGTGCGCTCGAGGGTCTGATGGACCGCGACGCCTACGTCGCTCTGACGGAGGGCTGATCGACCAGTGGTCTCCTTCGCCGATCGTCACATCGGAACCACCGAATCCACGCAGCGTCAGATGCTCGACGCGCTGGGTGTCGAGTCCGCGCTCGAGGACTGGAGCCCGGTCGAGGCGCTGATGCGCCAGGCCGTGCCCTCTTCGATCTTCACCTCTGCCTCCACGGACTCGGTCATCCCTCGCGCGGCGAGTGAGACCGAGGCTCTCTCCGAGCTGCGGGCGATCGCCGCTCGCAACACGGTGAACCGGCCGATGATCGGCCTCGGGTACTACGGCACGATCACCCCGCAGGTGATCCAGCGCAACGTGCTCGAGAACCCGTCCTGGTACACGGCCTACACGCCCTACCAGCCAGAGATCTCGCAGGGACGCCTCGAGGCGCTGATCAACTTCCAGACCATGGTGGCCGAGCTCACCGGTCTCACCACGGCCAACGCGTCGATGCTCGACGAGTCGACCGCGGTCGTCGAGGGGATGCTGCTCGCGCGACGCGCATCGAAGAAGGCGTCGAACGTGTTCGCCGTCGACGCCGACGCCTTCCCGCAGACGAAGGCGCTGCTCGAGACCCGCGCCGAGGCGGTGGGCATCGAGCTCGTGACGGTCGACTTCGCCGCAGAGGAAGAGCTCCCCGCGGAGCTGTTCGGTGTCTTCGTGCAGTATCCGGGTGCGTCCGGTCGCGTCTGGAACCCCAGCGCCGTGATCGACGCCGCCCACCTCGCCGGCGGACTCGCGGTCGTCGCGGCCGATCTGCTCGCACTCACCCTGATCGCCTCACCCGGTTCGCTCGGCGCGGACGTCGCGGTCGGCACCACGCAGCGCTTCGGTGTGCCGATCGGCTTCGGAGGACCGCACGCCGGCTACATGGCCGTGCGCGCAGGCCTCGAGCGGCAGCTGCCCGGACGCCTCGTCGGTGTCTCGGTCGATGCGGATGGCAAGCCGGCGTATCGGCTGTCCCTGCAGACGCGCGAGCAGCACATCCGTCGCGAGAAGGCGACCAGCAACATCTGCACCGCGCAGGTGCTGCTCGCGGTGATGGCGTCGATGTACGCGGTCTACCACGGTCCTGACGGACTGCGTGCGATCGCCGCAGAGGTCGCCGCCAAGACCACGATGCTGCGCGACTGGCTCGCCGATGCGGGTGCGGACGTCGTGCACGACGGGTTCTTCGACACCCTTCAGGTGCGGGTTCCCGGCCGCGCGGCCGAGTACGTGGAGCAGGCCCATCACGGCTTCGGCATCCTGCTGCACGCGGCCGATGCCGACACGGTCGGGATCTCGGTCGACGAGACCACGACTGTCGGCGAGCTCCACCAGGTCGCTCGCGTCTTCGGCGGTGCGCAGGAGCGCGCATTCGGCTTCTACGGATCGGGCTCGCACGGGGCGCTTCCCGACGAGCTGCTCCGTCAGGACGAGTACCTCACGCATCCCGTGTTCCACGCGCACCGCAGCGAGACCGCGATGATGCGCTACCTGAAGAGCCTCGCCGATCGCGACTACGCGCTCGACCGCGGCATGATCCCCCTCGGGTCGTGCACGATGAAGCTCAACGCGGCGACCGAGATGGCGTCGATCACGTGGCCCGAGTTCGCGGGCATCCACCCGTTCGCTCCGGCCTCCGACGTCGAGGGGTACCTCGACATGATCACCCAGCTCGAGGCATGGCTCGCCGAGGTCACCGGGTACGACGCGGTGTCGCTGCAGCCGAATGCGGGTTCGCAGGGCGAGCTCGCAGGGCTCCTCGCGATCCGCGGCTACCATCTGGCGAACGGCGACACGCAGCGCACGGTGTGCCTGATCCCGTCGTCCGCACACGGGACGAACGCCGCCTCCGCGGTGCTCGCCGGCATGAAGGTCGTCGTCGTCGCCTGCGACGAGCTCGGCAACGTCGACCTCGACGACCTGCGGGCGAAGATCGCCGCGCACGCCGACGAGCTGTCCGCGCTGATGATCACCTATCCGTCCACGCACGGGGTGTACGAGCAGGACGTGGTGGAGATCACGACCGCCGTGCACGACGCCGGTGGGCAGGTCTACGTCGACGGCGCGAACCTTAACGCACTGCTCGGCTACGCCCGTTTCGGCGACCTGGGAGGCGACGTCTCGCACCTCAACCTGCACAAGACGTTCGCTATCCCGCACGGCGGCGGCGGCCCCGGTGTGGGCCCCGTCGCGGCCAAGGCGCACCTCGCGCCGTATCTGCCGTCGCATCCGCTCGCCCAGCGGGCGGAGCACGCGGGCGGATTCGTCTTCGAGGGCGGCGCCGTATCGGCAGCACCCTACGGCTCGGCGGGCATCCTGCCGATCTCCTGGTCGTACGTGCGGATGATGGGGGCCGACGGCCTCCGCCACGCGACGGCCGCTGCGGTGCTCTCGGCGAACTACATCGCCGCGCGCCTCGGCGAGCACTACCCGGTGCTGTACGCCGGCGAGAACGGGCGCGTCGCCCACGAGTGCATCCTCGACCTGCGTCCGCTGAAGGAGGCGACCGGGATCACGGTCGACGACGTCGCCAAGCGCCTCATCGACTACGGCTTCCACGCCCCGACCATGTCGTTCCCCGTCGCGGGCACGCTGATGGTCGAGCCGACGGAGTCGGAGGACCTCGGCGAGATCGAGCGCTTCATCGAGGCGATGATCATGATCAAGGCCGAGGCGGATGCCGTCGCGGCCGGGCGCTGGCCCGCCGATGACAACCCGCTGGTCCACGCGCCGCACACCGCGCTCTCGCTGATCGCGGGGGAGTGGGATCACGCGTACACCCGCGAGGACGCCGCCTATCCTGTGCACGCCCTGGTCGCAGGAAAGTACTGGCCGCCGGTGCGCCGCATCGACCAGGCGTACGGTGACCGCAACCTCGTCTGCGCCTGCCCTCCGATCGAGGCCTTCGCCTGATCGGACGATCGCGCTGAGGCGGCGTCGTGTTCTTCGGGATGCGGCGCCGCTTCTCGTTTCCGTGCATTTCCGCATGTTTCCGCGAGATTACAGATGGTCACCACTCAGTAACGGTTCATTAGCCGAGTGCGATGACCTCTGAATCGCGGGTTACAGTCAACTATCCCTACGCGCTCGATTGTGAGCGCGCAGTCTGATGAATTCCCGTCCACAGGAGGACACAAGTGAAGCGCAACAAGATCGCCCTTGCGGGCACCGCGCTGTTCGCGATCGGCGCCCTGGCGCTCGCGGGCTGCGCGAGCGGTGGAGGCAACGAAGGCGACGGCGGCTCCGGCGCGAACGTCGACGCAGATGCCATCATCACCACGAACGGCTCCGAGCCGGAGAACCCGCTGATCCCGACCAACACCAACGAGGTGGGGGGCGGAAAGATCCTCGACGAGATCTTCGCCGGTCTGATCTACTACGACGCCGACGGCAAGCCGGTGAACGACGTGGCTGAGGAGATCACCACCGAGGACCCGCAGCACCTCACGGTCAAGATCAAGGAAGGCCTGACCTTCACCGATGGTGAAGAGGTCACCGCCGACAACTTCATCAAGGCGTGGAACGAGGGCGCCAAGCTCTCCAACGGCCACCTGTCCAGCTACTTCTTCGAGGACATCGAGGGCTTCAGCTACGACGTGGACTCGGAGCTCACCGGCCTCGAGCAGGTCGACGACTACACCTTCACGATCGCGCTGAACAAGCCGGCCTCCGACTTCGCTCTGCGTCTCGGATACTCGGCGTTCTACCCGCTCCCCGACGTCGCGTTCGAGGACATGGACGCCTTCGGTCAGAACCCGATCGGTAACGGTCCGTACATGATCGACGGCGCCGACGCATGGCAGCACGACGTGCAGATCGACCTCGTCCGCAACGACGACTACGACGGCGGCCGCAAGGCAGCCAACGGCGGTCTGACGATCAAGTTCTACGCGACGCAGGAAGCGGCCTACGCCGACCTGCTCTCGAACGAGGTCGACGTGATCGACGCGATCCCGACGAACTCGCTCCCGGTCTTCACCGACGAGCTCGGCGACCGCGCCGTGAACCAGCCCTCGGCTGTGTTCCAGTCGTTCACCATCGGCCAGTTCCTCCCGCACTTCAGCGGCGAAGAGGGCCAGCTGCGTCGTCAGGCGCTGTCGATGGCGATCAACCGCGACGAGATCACCGAGACCATCTTCTCGGGTACCCGCACCCCGGCATCCGACTTCACGTCTCCCGTCATCGACGGCTGGTCTGACTCGGTTCCCGGCAGCGAGGTCCTCGAGTACAACCCCGACGAGGCGAAGAAGCTGTGGGCCGAGGCCGACGCCATCGCACCGTGGGACGGCGAGTTCAAGATCGCTTACAACTCCGACGGCGGGCACGACGCCTGGGTCGACGCAGTGAGCAACAGCATCAAGAACACGCTCGGCATCGAGGCATCGGGCGACCCGTACCCGACCTTCCAGGACCTTCGCACGAAGATCAACGACCGCAGCATCACCACGGCTGCGCGCTCGGGCTGGCAGGCCGACTACCCGGGTCTGTACAACTTCCTCGGACCGCTCTACGCGACGGGCGCAGGCTCGAACGACGGTGACTACTCGAACCCCGAGTTCGACGACCTCATCGCCGCCGGCATCAGCAACCCCGACGCCGACGCACAGATCGAGGACTTCACCAAGGCGCAGGAGGTCTTGTTCAAGGACCTGCC
The DNA here is from genome assembly GCF_051062835.1 of Microbacterium sp. CGR1. Taxonomy (GTDB): domain Bacteria; phylum Actinomycetota; class Actinomycetes; order Actinomycetales; family Microbacteriaceae; genus Microbacterium. The sequence continues at coordinate 71,803 of NZ_JAOTPG010000001.1, forward strand.
CGCGATCCCGCTGTGGTACTCGAACGTGACCGGCGGCTTCAGCGAGAACGTCGACAACGTGACGTTCGGCTGGAACTCCGTTCCGCTCTACTACGAGATCACGAAGGCCGGCGAGTAAGTCTGACGGCACTTCACCTGTGAGGCGGTGACGATTTTTCGTCATCGCCTCACAGGCTTGTGTTCACGTAGCTTTCTTTCCCCTCAAGAAGGGACAGGCGGATGCTCGGTTACATTCTGAGACGTCTTCTGCAGGTGATCCCGGTCTTCTTCGGAGCCACCCTGCTCATTTACTTCCTCGTGTTCGCCATGCCCGGCGACCCGATCCTCGCCCTGTTCGGCGACAAGACCCCCAACCCGGCGGTCGTCGAGCAGCTGCGCGCGCAGTACCACCTCGATCAGCCGTTCATCGTGCAGTACTGGTACTACATCACCGGCGTGTTCCAGGGCGACCTGGGCACCACGTACTCCGGTCGGCCGGTCTCGGCCGTTCTCGCCGCCACGCTTCCCGTGACCGGACGTCTGGCCGTCATGGCGATCGCCATCGAGTTCGTGCTGGCGATCATCATCGGCACGATCTCGGCGCTGCGCAAGGGCAAGCTGTTCGACAACGTCTCGCTGGTCGTGGCGCTCGTCGCGATCGCGATCCCGATCTTCGTGGTCGCGTTCCTCGCGCAGTACTTCCTCGCGATCCAGCTCGGGTGGTTCAAGCCGACGGTCGGTGCGGACAACGACTGGGGCGGCCTCTGGCTGCCTGCGATCGTGCTCGGTTTCAGTCTCTACGCCGTGAGCATGCGTCTGATGCGCAGCTCGGTCATCGAGACGTTGAACCAGGACTGGGTGCGCACGGCCTACAGCAAGGGGCTCTCGCGCAACCGCGTGCTTCCCGTGCACGTGCTGCGCAACTCGCTCATCCCCGTGATCACCAACTCGGCCACCAACTTCGGTGTGCTGCTCGTGGGTGCCACCGTCACCGAGGGCATCTTCAACGTCCCCGGTGTGGGAAACACGCTGTTCCAGGCGATCCAGCGCGGCGAGGGACCTACGGTCGTCTCGTTCGTGACGGTGTTCGTCATCCTGTACGTGTTGGTGAACCTTCTCATCGACCTGCTCTACGGTCTGCTCGACCCGAGGATTCGCTATGCCTGATCCCACATCTCAGAAGCACTACGTCGCCCCGATCGAGACGGAGTCGATCGCAGTCGATGCCGTCCGCATCTCGGACAAGCCCAGCAACCTCTGGCGGGATGCCTGGTTCGACCTGCGGCGTCGTCCGCTGTTCTGGTTCTCGATCGTCCTCGCGCTCTTCTTCCTGGTGATGGCGCTGTGGCCGACGCTGTTCACGGCCACGCCGCCGAACGACGACTGCCAGCTGTCGAACAGCAACGGCGGGCCGACAGACGGGCACCCCCTCGGATTCACGTTCCAGGGCTGCGACATCTACGCACGGATCGTCTGGGGTTCGCAGACCTCGCTGGCGGTCGGCCTGATCGCCACGGTGATCTCGTCGGTCCTCGGCCTGATCATGGGAGCCCTCGCGGGCTTCTACGGCGGGTGGCTCGATGGCCTGCTGTCGCGCATCGGTGACATCTTCTTCGCGATCCCGTACATCCTCGCGGCCGTCGTCGTGATGACCGTGTTCCGCGACTCCCGATCGGTGTGGACGCTCGCGTTCGCCATCGGTGCGTTCGCCTGGGCGTCGACCGCCCGTGTCGTTCGAGCTGAGGTGCTCAGAGTCCGTCAAGCCGACTTCGTCATGGCGTCGCAGGCACTCGGCCAGTCGAAGTTCAAGATCCTCCTGAACCACGTCGTGCCCAATGCGATCGCGCCGCTTCTCGTGGTGTCGACGCTCGGACTCGCGGCAGCGATCGTCGCCGAGGCGACGCTCTCGTTCCTCGGGGTCGGCCTCGGCAGCGATGTGATGTCGTGGGGCAACGACATCGCCAAGGCGCAGGCATCGCTGCGTGTCGCGCCCATGGCGCTCATCTATCCGTCGATCGCGCTCACCCTCGCGGTGCTGGCGTTCGTCACCCTGGGCGAGCTCATCCGAGACGCCCTCGACCCGAAGGCGAGGGCACGCCGATGAGCGAGCGAATCACCGAACAGGTCCCGCTGCTGAGCATCCGTGATCTCAGCGTCGCGTTCCGCACGCAGGAGGGCCTGCGCGAAGTGCTCCACGGAGTCAGCTTCGATGTCATGCCCGGTGAGACGGTCGCGATCGTCGGCGAGTCCGGCTCGGGCAAGTCGACGACGGCCACGGCCATCGTGAACCTGCTCCCGGGAACCGGCGAGGTCACAGCCGGTTCGATCACCCTCGAGGGGCGCGAGCTCACGACACTGAACCGTCGTGAGATCGAAGCCGTCCGCGGTCGGGACATCGGCTTCGTGCCGCAGGACCCGATGTCCAACCTCAACCCCGTCTGGAGCATCGGCTTCCAGGTCAAGGAGGCGATCCGTGCGAACGGCATCGCCCAGGGGCGCGAGGCCGCGAAGGCACGCACGGTCGAGGTGCTGAAGCAGGCAGGGCTCGCAGACGCCGAGAAGCGTCTGCACCAGTTCCCGCATCAGTTCTCAGGTGGAATGCGCCAGCGTGCGCTGATCGGGATGGGCCTCGCGGCCGACCCGAAGCTGCTCATCGCCGACGAGCCGACCTCGGCTCTCGACGTGACGGTGCAGCGCGTGATCCTCGATCATATGGCCTCGCTCACTCGCGACAAGGGCACCTCGGTGCTCCTGATCACGCACGACCTCGGCCTTGCGGCCGAGCGAGCGGACAAGATCATCGTGATGAACGGCGGAAACATCGTCGAGGCGGGTCCCAGCCGCGAGATCCTCGAGAACCCGCAGCACCCGTACACGAAGCGTCTGGTCTCTGCCGCGCCCAGCGTCGCATCGCAGCGCATCCAGGCGGTGGTGGAGGACAGAGGTATCGAGACGCTCGAGGACCTCGCCGCCATTCCGCCCACGGTGCGTGTCGCGGGCCTCACGAAGGACTACCGGATCCGTCAGGGGGGCTTCCGCAGTGAAGCCTTCCGCGCGGTCGACGACGTGTCGTTCGAGATCCCTCGGGGTAAGACGCTCGCGCTCGTGGGCGAGTCGGGCTCGGGCAAGTCCACCGTCGCGAAGATGGTGCTGAAGCTCGAAGAGCCGACCAGCGGAACCATCGAGATCGACGGCCAGGACGTGTCCCGGCTGTCGAACGCACAGGCGTTCGGTCTGCGTCGGCGCATGCAGCCGGTCTTCCAGGACCCGTACGGTTCGCTCGACCCGCTGCGCAACATCGGCAACACCATCGCCGAGCCGCTGCAGATCCACGGTGTCGGCGATCGCGCATCGCAGCGCGAGCGGGTGGAGGAGCTACTCGACCAGGTCTCGCTGCCTCGCGTGCTCGCATCCCGGTATCCGAACGAGCTGTCGGGAGGACAGCGTCAGCGCGTGGCGATCGCCCGTGCGCTCGCGCTCAAGCCCGACATCATCGTGCTCGACGAGGCCGTGTCGGCGCTCGACGTGCTGGTGCAGGATCAGGTGCTGCAGCTGCTGGCGGAACTCCAGTCGGAGCTCGGGCTCACGTATCTGTTCATCACGCATGACCTCGCGGTGGTCCGCGTATCGAGCGATCTCGTGTGTGTCATGGAGAAGGGCAGGATCGTCGAGCAGGGCACTGTCGACGAGATCTTCGCCAACCCGCAGCAGGAGTACACGGATCGTCTGCTGAAGGCGATCCCTGGCGCGACGATCACCCTCGGCGGTCACTGAGAGTGAGCGTCGAACCTCGACCGGAGGCCGCACGGACATTCCGTGCGGCCTCCGGGCCTGTCTCCCTCGTCCTGTGCTCGCTGCTCGCGCTCTTCCTGCTCGGCGACGCCGTCGTGCGCGCGGGGTGGGGGCAGATGCTCCTGCTCGCCCCGTGGGTGCTGCTCGGGCTCTGGGTGGTCTACGAGATCGCCTTCGTGTCGGTCGTGCGTGTCGACGCCCAGGGCGCTGTCGTGCAGAACATGCTCCGGCGCACGTCGTTCGGCTGGAGCCGGGTGCGCGACATCGACCTCCGCTGGCAGTTGCTCTTCACGCTCGACGACGGCAAGGATCTCGCCTGCTACGGGGGGCCCGCACGAGCGCGCCCGGTCCGTCGCCCCACGAGCGGCGATGACGAGGCGAAGGCTCCGGCCGGCCTACGCGACCTGACCGAGATCCGTGACCGCTGGCAGGACGCACCGGTGACCGCGGATGCTCCTCTCCGACGCACCTGGGATTCGCGCGCGCTCATCGCGCTCGCTGTGATCGTGCTCTGGGCCGTCGTGTCGGTCCTCATCGCCAACGCCTGAACGCCTGCGTGAGGCTCGGCACTCTCAGCCCGGAAGGCCGAACAGTGCGGGGAACGCGTCAGCGGCCCAGGGGTAGCCGACGAAAACCGTCGCGTCGATCAGGAAGTGCGCCACCAGGAACGGCATGAGCCGGCCACTGCGCTGGAACAGCCAGCCGAACAGCAGGCCCATCGCGAAGTTGCCGATGAAGGCGCCGGGGCCCTGGTAGAGGTGGTAGCTCGCGCGCAGCAGCGACGTCGTCAGGATGATGGTCCACGGACCGCACCCGAGCTGCTTCAGGCGGGCGAACAGGTACCCCAGCACCACGAACTCCTCCTGCAGCGATGCACGGGCTGCCGCGAGAAGGAGGATCGGCACGGTCCACCAGTGGGCGCCTTGGCCCGAGGGGTCGACCGCGACGAAGATTCCCATGGCTCTTCCGGCCAGGTAAAGCCCGATCCCCGGGATGCCGATCGCCGCGACGAGCAGCACGCCCCGCCCTATGTCGGCACCCACGCGGGTCCCGTCGAGGCCGAGCCTGCCGAGGTGCGGCCTCGACGACTGCCAGAGCAGGAAGCAGACCAGCAGCACCGGGACGATCGAGAATCCGATCGAGAGGACCTGATAGATCAGGTCGAAGATCTCCCGATCGCTCCGCGACGGATTGAGCGCGGCCGTCTGATCGGCGAGAGGAGTCTCGTCGGTGAGCCGGTAGGCCAGCTGCACGATCGCATACACCGCGGACTGCCCGAGCCCGAGAGCCAGCACGATCGCGATCTCCCACCACAGGCGTGCTCTCGGGGATGGGGCGTTCGAGGGGAGGCTCATGGCATCACCGATCGTACTCGCGCGGCTGGCACTGCTATGGCATGGGCGCGTGCACTTCGACAGTCCACGTGCGCATGAGCTGTCGCTCTTCGGCTGTGCAGATGTAGTCGTAGCCGTAGTCGCGACCGTCGAAGGTCAGGGTCCACAGATCCAGATAGGTCAATGCGTAGCAGTCGGCGAACACCTCGCTGTTCCCCTGAAAGTGCCCCTGCTCGACGAGGACGCCAGATGACCCCAGCTCGGCCCCGTTCGCATCGCTGTCGGCTCGCATGTAGAGGTGCGAGAGCTCGTGCAGAACGACCAGACGGATGGCGGTGTCGCCGCCGAGCTGGTCTTCAGGCAGAAGGTGAACCGTCAGCGTTTCCTCGGAGATGCAGCCGATCGTCACACGTCCGTCATCCGGCTCTCCGGGGGTCCCGCACTCGGTGTCCGCGTTCCATGCGATGTCGATGAATCCCTGGCCGGCTTCGTCGACGATCGCCTCGCTGACCGAACCGGAGACGTTCGCTCGTCGCGCGGCGGCGTCGGCGATCCGCTGCTCGAGGCTCTGCCGGATGGCCTTGGCTTCGCTCGCGCGGTCAGCGACCGACGCGTCGGTGACAGGGGGCTGCGAGATCGACGCCTCCAGACGTCGGAACGTCATGAGGTCCGCGACCAGGGGAGCCACCGGGTTCGCCTCGATCTGTGCATAGAGCTCATAGAACCTGCTCCGCTCCGCATCGAACGCCGCCAGCGACTCGGAGCGGGAGCCGGTTCCCTGCGCTTCCGGCTGCTCCGGCGACGAAGAGGACGCGAACAGCCCTGCGACGACGAGCACCACGACGAGGGCGAAGCCCAGCAGAGCGATTCCACCGCAACCGAGGAGCGCGCACAGCCCGCCCCTTCCTCGCCGCGGAACCGGGGCTGGGGCTGGAGCAGCCATCGCCGCTCGGATCGCGGGATTGACTGCGAGTATCCACTCGCGCAGCTGCGGGTAGCAGGCGGGGTGATGCAGTAGGAGCGAATGCAGATCTCCCCGGCGTGCGGCTATCTCTGCGAGCAGAGCGGGTGGCGTCGCAGGATTCTGCACGGCGGCCAGGTCGGTGTCGTGCATGTGGCCGCTCATGCGGCCACGGTATCGCACAGCCCTCGCATCGGCGCGACGGTCGAGGTCGTACTTCGGTGTTCAGGAACGACTCGCCCGAATACGATAGTCTGGGACGTCGGCTTCTCGACAAAACCCCACACTCTTTAGGACATATGCATGGCGCACGCCCTTCGCTCTGACCTCCGCAACGTCGCAATCGTCGCGCACGTCGACCACGGCAAGACCACTCTCGTCGACGCCATGCTGCGTCAGACGGGCTCGTTCGGCGAACACGCCCACGTCGATGAGCGCGCGATGGACTCCAACGACCTGGAGCGCGAGAAGGGCATCACGATCCTCGCCAAGAACACGGCGATCACCTACAAGGGCAAGCACGCCCAGGGCAAGGAGATCACGATCAACGTGATCGACACCCCCGGTCACGCCGACTTCGGTGGAGAGGTCGAGCGCGGCCTGTCGATGGTCGACGGTGTCGTCCTGCTCGTCGACGCCAGCGAGGGCCCGCTTCCGCAGACCCGCTTCGTGCTGCGCAAGGCTCTCGAGTCCAAGCTCCCCGTCATCCTCCTGGTCAACAAGACCGACCGTCCCGACGCTCGCATCGCCGAGGTCGAGGAAGAAGCCCACGACCTGCTCCTGGGCCTCGCATCCGACCTCGTCGACGACGTGCCCGACCTCGACGTCGACGCACTGCTCGACGTGCCGGTCGTCTACGCCTCCGGCCGTGCCGGCGCTGCGTCGCGCAACCGCCCGGCCGACGGTTCGCTGCCCGACAACGACGACCTCGAGCCGCTCTTCGAGGCGATCCTCGAGCACGTCCCGGCTCCGGCGTACGACGACGAGCACCCGCTGCAGGCCTGGGTCACCAACCTCGACTCCAGCCCCTTCCTCGGTCGCCTCGCGCTGCTGCGTGTCTTCAACGGCACGCTGAAGAAGGGCCAGACCGTCGCCTGGGTCCGTGCAGACGGCACGCACCAGAACGCGCGCATCACGGAGCTGCTCAAGACGCGTGCGCTCGAGCGCTACCCCGCTGAGTCCGCAGGCCCCGGCGACATCGTCGCCATCGCCGGCTTCGAGAACATCACCATCGGCGAGACCATCGCCGACCCCGAGGACGTCCGCCCGCTTCCCGCGATCACGGTCGACGACCCCGCCATCTCGATGACGATCGGCACCAACACCTCGCCGCTCATGGGCAAGGTCAAGGGCCACAAGCTCACCGCTCGTATGGTCAAGGACCGTCTCGACAAGGAGCTGATCGGTAACGTCTCGCTCAAGGTCGTCGACATCGGGCGTCCCGACGCCTGGGAGGTTCAGGGCCGTGGCGAGCTCGCACTGGCGATCCTCGTCGAGAACATGCGTCGCGAGGGCTTCGAGCTCACCGTCGGCAAGCCGCAGGTCGTCACGAAGAAGGTCGACGGCAAGACGTACGAGCCGTTCGAGCACCTGACGATCGACACGCCGGAGGAGCACCTCGGTGCGATCACCCAGCTGCTCGCGGGCCGCAAGGGTCGTATGGAGAACATGACGAACCACGGCACCGGCTGGGTGCGCATGGAGTTCGTCGTCCCGTCGCGCGGCCTCATCGGCTTCCGCAGCGAGTTCCTCACTACGACGCGCGGTACCGGCATCGCCAACGCGATCTCCCACGGCTACGAGCCGTGGGCAGGATCGATCACGACCCGCCAGAACGGATCGATCGTCGCCGACCGTCAGGGTGTCGTCACCCCGTTCGCGATGATCGCCCTGCAGGAGCGCATGTCGTTCTTCGTGCAGCCGACGCAGGAGGTCTACGAGGGCATGGTCATCGGCGAGAACTCGCGCGCCGACGACATGGACGTGAACATCACGAAGGAGAAGAAGCTCACCAACATGCGTGCGGCGAGCTCCGACACCTTCGAGTCGATGACCCCTCCGCGCCAGCTCACACTCGAGGAGAGCCTCGAGTTCGCGCGTGACGACGAATGCGTCGAGGTCACGCCCGAGGTCGTTCGCATCCGCAAGGTCAACCTCGACGCCAACACGCGTGCTCGCGACACCGCGCGCCTGAAGCGTCAGGACGCCGGCTCCTGAGAATCGTCTAAGAGAAGGGCCCTGTACAGCCGTAAATGGCTGTACAGGGCTCTTTTTTCATGAAACGCACAGGCGGGCCGTTGCAGAATCGTTACCTTGCGCCTGGGGCGATCTCCCGATGAGTGTCCTGTGACGGGCGTACGACGACCCGAAAGTCGAACCCATGCTTCACACCTCCCGTGCGCTTCGGCGCGCCCACGCGGCGGCGTCCGCCCGTAACGCGGTCACCGCACGCCGCCCCAAGATGATCTTCGGCACGGTCGCGGGTGCTGTCCTCGGACTCGCGGTCACCGTCGGTATGGCGGCGGGTCCTGCTGCCGGGGCAGAGATGCCGGATGCTGTCGCCGAGGTGACCTCGTTCGTGACCGGCGGCGAGCCCCTGGCCAAGATCGCCGACGACTCGGCGATCACGATCGCTCTGGCAGAGGACGCCGTGGCTGCGGCGGAGGCACTGAACACCGAGGTCGCAGCCTCCGGTCTCGACCTCGGAGCCGAGCCATCCTCCGTCGCGACCGATGATCTCGCCGCCGACATCGATCGCCTGAGCGGCGATCGCGACTCGATGCCGGCGCTGCTGCTCTCCTCTGTCGCCGTCGAGACCTCCACCGGCACGGACGACGTCATCGCCGGCACCGCCGCGCTTCAGGCCGCGTTCACCGCCGCCCAGGAGAAGAAGGCGGCCGACGACGCGGCCCGGGCTGCGGCCGAGCAGGCGGCGGCCGAGGCTGCCGCACTGGCGCAGGCGAACACCCCCGAGGGGGCGAAGGCCACCGCTCGTCAGATGATGGCCGACAGGTACGGATGGGGAGAGGATCAGTTCTCCTGCCTGAACTCGCTGTGGACCAAGGAGTCCGGCTGGAACTACCAGGCGTACAACGCGTCGGGCGGTGCCACCGGCATCCCGCAGGCCCTTCCCGGAAGCAAGATGGCGTCTGCCGGAAGCGACTGGCAGACCAACGCGGCGACCCAGATCGCGTGGGGTCTGGGCTACATCGACTCCGTGTATGGCGCCCCCTGCAGCGCCTGGGGCCACTCTCAGGCATCCAACTGGTACTGAATCCGGTCTGACAGACAGCATCCGCCGAGACCCACCCCGCATCCGATGCGGCGGTGGGTCTCGGCGTTTCTGATGCGGTCTCGACGCGATCGGAACTGCCTCTAGGCAGCGCGTCGCGATGCCACTACGGTGAGCGGTGACGGCTGGGGGGTCGTGGATCCGAGGAGGACGAATGGACGTCGCGGCGTTGTCAGGCATACCGCAGCGGGTCTCGACCGGAACCCTCCCCGGGTGGGACAGCGTCGAGGATCACGTCCGCGAGGCCCACCGGCTCTACGCCGGGGAACGCAGCGGAGCGGTGGCGGACTACATCCCGGTGCTCGCCGAGGCCGACCCCGAGCTGTTCGGTCTCGCCGTCATCGAGGTGGACGGCGGCCTGCACGATGCGGGTGACGCCCTGCATCCGTTCTCGATCCAGTCGATCTCGAAGATGTTCGTCTACGCCCTCGCCATCCAGGAGCACGGTCACGAACGCGTGCGCGAGATCGTCGGAGTCAACAACACGGGTCTCGCCTTCAACTCGCTGATGGCTCTCGAGCTCAACGGCGGACACCCCATGAATCCGATGGTCAACGCCGGCGCGATCGCGACGACGGGGCTCATGCCCGGCGCCACCGCGGTGGAGCAGTGGGAGCGCGTCAGGGAGGGACTGTCGGCATTCGCCGGTCGTCCGCTCAGTCTCGATGGCGTGGTGTACGCCTCCGAGGTGGAGACGAACGAGCGCAACCGCGCGATGGGCTGGCTGCTGCGAGGCTACGGGCGGCTCGACGGCGACCCCGACGAGGTCGTCGACGTCTACACCCGGCAGTGCGCGTTGAGCGTGACGGCGCATGATCTGGCGGTCATGGGGGCAACGCTCGCCGACGGCGGCGTGAACCCCGTCACGGGCGAGCGGGTCGTCTCCGCAGAGGTCTGCCGCGACACCCTCGCCGTCACCGCATCGACAGGACTCTACGAGACGTCGGGGGAGTGGCTGTTCGAGATCGGGCTCCCGGCCAAGTCCGGAGTGGCGGGTGGCATCGTCGCGGTCGCCCCGGGCAAGGGCGCTGTCGCGGGCTTCTCTCCGAGGCTCGACCGGGCAGGGAACTCGATCCGCTCGCAGTTGGCGATCGGTCACCTGTCCCGCGCTCTGGGCCTGAACCTGTTCGCCTCCGCCCCTGCGGCGGCAGGGCGAACCGCGCACTGAGCTCGACGCACCCCCATCACGATCAGAGGACCCTCCCATGACACACATCGCGCCGACTTCCACCAAGAAGTCGTGGATGCCGCTGGTCAGCCTCTTCCTCGCGCAGGTGCTCATGTCGTTCAACGTGGCGGCTCTGCCGATCTCGCTGGGTGGCATGGTGAGCGAGTTCGGCGTGCCGCCCACCGTCGCCAGCACGACCATCGTGATGTACGGACTCGCCGTCGCCGCGCTGGTCATGACCGGCGCGAAGCTGGGGCAGCGCGTCGGGTGGGTGCTCATCTTCCGCGTCGTGATCGCACTGTTCGCCGCGTCGTCCGTGCTGATGATCATGTCTCCGACGGTGGGATGGGCCATCGCGGGGCAGGCGGTCGCGGGAGCTGCAGCGGCGATCATCGTGCCCTCGATCGTGGCGCTGATCGCCGAGAACTATCGAGGTGCCCAGCAGGCCACGGCGATCGGTGCCATCGGCTCTGCTCGCGCGATCTCGGGTGTGACGGCGTTCCTGATCGGCGGCACACTGGGCACGCTCGTCGGGTGGCGTCCGATGTTCTTCATCGTCTTCGGCATCGCGGTCGTCGTCTTCGCCTTCAGCTTCACCCTTCGAGGCGACCGCGGCGACGCCTCCATCCGCATCGACCTCGTCGCCTCGCTGTTGATCGGTGCCGCGATCGTGCTGCTCACCCTCGGCTTCAACAACCTGAACGGGTGGGGCGCGGTGGCGGCCACGGAGGCTGCGCCGTTCAGCATCCTCGGTCTGTCGCCGGCGCCGGCATTCATCGTGGTGGGAATCGTGCTCGGCCAAGCGTTCTTCGTGTGGACTCGCAAGCGGATGGCTGAGGGCAAGGTGCCGTTGATCGATCTCAGCGTGCTGGGATCCTCGAAGGAGCGGGCGGCGGTGTACGCGATGTTCATCGTCGTGGCCCTCGAAGCATGCGTGAACTTCACGATCCCGCTGTACATCCAGATCGTGCAGGGACGCACGCCGTTCGACACCTCGCTCGCGATGATGCCGTTCAACCTCACGGTCTTCATCACCGCGACGCTCGTGGTGCGCTTCTACAAGAAGTACCCGCCCCGGGTGATCGGCGTCTTCGGGTTCATCCTGACGACGGTCGCGCTCGTCTGGCTCTCGTTCGTGGTGAACAACAACTGGGAGACCCTGCCCACGATCCTCGGTCTGATCGTGTTCGGCATCGGGCAGGGTGCGCTCGTGACCCTGGTCTTCAACGTCCTGGTCACGGCAGCCCCCGCTGAGCTCGCGGGCGACGTCGGCTCCCTCCGCGGAACGACCCAGAACCTCGCGTCGGCCGTCGGAACCGCCCTGGCGGGGGCGCTGCTCGTCTCTCTGCTCGGCCTGAGCATCGGCCGCGCGGTGGTGGAGCATCCGGAGCTGCCGCCCACGCTCGTGGCGCAGGTCGACATGGACAACCTGAACTTCGTCAGCAACGACGATCTCCGCGCGGCTCTCGAACAGACGGATGCGACCCCCGAGCAGATCGACGCCGCGGTGGCGGTCAACGAGGAGTCGCGCCTGGGTACCCTGCGCCTCGGGCTGCTGCTGCTCGCGGGGCTCAGCGCCGTGGCGATCCTTCCGGCGTCTCGCCTGCCGAAGTACAAGCCCGACGAGATCCCCGATCCGTCACCGGCGACGGCCACCGACTGACCTCAACGCAGCTCCGAGATGAGCACGGCACTGGTTCCGGGCGCCGTGGCCTCGAACACGTGGGGGGCGTCACCGGCATAGGAGAGGTAGTCGCCAGGGTTCAGCAGCACGGGCTCGCCCGCCGGTCCGATCTGCGCCTGTCCGGAGATGAGGATCACGTGCTCCGTCGTGCCGGCGTGGTGCGGATCGGAGAGTCGTGGATCCCCGGGCTCCGCCTGGATCAGATAGACATCCCGGCGCGCCCCTGGTGGGCTGGCGGAGAGCAGGGTCGCGCTGTAGGCCGCTGCAGACGAGGGGACGCCGGAGAGATCGTCGGCGCGGATCAGGGTCGGCGCGTTGGCCTGCTGATCGACGAGGACGGCGAACGGCACGCCGAGCGCGACGCCCAGCGCCCAGAGGGTCTCGACGCTGGGGTTGCCGGCTCCTGATTCGAGCTGCGAGACCGTGGCCTTCGAGATCCCCGCGCGACGGGCGAGCTCGGAGACCGACAATCCTGCGGCCTCTCGTTCCCGGCGCAGGGTACGGGCGATACGGGTGCGGAGATCCTCCATGTGTTCATCATGTCAAACGATCGTTCGCTTGACTATCCGTCGCACGATGTTCAGAATGATGATCGTGTGTTCACTGAATCGAACGGCCTCGTCGTGAGCGCCGAGCGCGAGGTCTGGCGCGAGGCGCTCGGCGTCGTCCTTGCCACCAGCGCCTACGGCATCTCGTTCGGCGCGCTGGCCGTGGCATCCGGTCTCGATGTCTGGCAGTCCTGCGTCCTGAGTCTGCTGATGTTCACCGGCGGCTCGCAGTTCGCCTTCGTCGGCGTCTTCGCCGCCGGGGGAGTCGCCGCGCTCCCGTCTGCCATCGCGTCGGCCGCACTTCTCGGGGTGCGCAACGTCGCCTACGGCATGAGGATGTCGCCTATCGTCGGCACGACCCCTGCGCGGCGGGTCGCCGCGGCGCACTTCACGATCGACGAGTCGACGGCTGTCGCCATCTCGCAGAGCGATCCACGGCTCCGTCAGGTGGGTTTCTGGGTCACCGGCATCGGCATCTTCGTCGGATGGAACGCGACGACCTTGATCGGCGCGCTGGTCGGCGATGTGCTCGGTGATCCGAAGACCTGGGGACTGGATGCCGCGGCTGCCGCGGCCTTCCTCGCTCTGCTGTGGCCCCGGCTGAAGCAGCGTCAGGCGATCGCCGTCGGCATCGCGGCAGCGGTCGTGGCGGCGGCGCTCACGCCGTTCATCATGCCGGGGCTCCCGGTGCTGGTCGCCGCGGTCGTGGCGATCATCGTCGGATGGTTCAACTGGCTCGGGCGCGACGTCCCTGTCGGCCCTGAGGCTCCGGAGGTGCAGCGATGAGCGTCTGGAGCGCGATCCTGCTGGCGGCAGTGATCTGCCTCGCGCTGAAGGCCGTCGGATACCTGGTGCCGCCGAAGGTGCTCGAGGCTCCTCGCCCCGCTCGCATCTCGGATCTGCTGACCGTCGCACTGCTCGCCGCACTCGTGGCGGTGCAGACCCTGGGGGAGGGGCAGGCCGTCGTCGTGGATGCGCGCGTGCCGGCGCTGCTCGTCGCGGCGGGTCTGCTGTGGCTGCGGCAGTCGTTCCTGGTCGTGGTCTTCGCCGCGGCGGCGGTGGCGGCACTCCTGCGACTGCTCGGTCTCGCGGCCTGATCTCGCCCCGCGCGACCTGGGTACGCGGCGACCGCGCGTAGGATCGACTCGTGCGTATCGGATGGATCTCTCGGGTGCTCTCCTGGATCGCCGCGGCTCTCGTCGGCGGTGTGTTCGGCATCGCCGGCACCATCGGCCACAGCCTGATGTGGGGGCTGATCCCCGTGGGGCTCATCGTGGGCGCCGTCGCATGCGGTGCGATCCTCGTGGCGATCCGCGCACTCACCCACGATCGGGGTGCGACTCTCGCCGCCGGTCTCGGCATGGTGGGGATGCTCGTCCTCATCTCCGGCGTCGGCCCCGGCGGATCCGTCGTGGTCGAAGACACGCTCAGCGGTCGCATCTGGATCTATCTGGTCGCAGGTCTCGTGCTGCTCGCCGTCGCATGGCCGTCCTTCTCGCGGCTGCCCGTGCGCACGGATGCTGCGGTGCAACCTCCCGCACCGCACGCCGGGGGGCCGGGCGACGACGTGTCTGCGCCCACTCGGGGACCCGCGCTGGGCGATCGGACAGGTCGCGAGTCGTAGACTGAGGGGGTGACGTATGTGATCGCCCTCCCGTGCGTCGATGTCAAGGATCGCGCCTGCATCGACGAGTGCCCCGTTGACTGTATCTACGAGGGCGAACGCTCGCTGTACATCCACCCCGACGAGTGCGTCGACTGCGGCGCCTGCGAGCCGGTCTGCCCCGTCGAGGCGATCTACTACGAAGACGACCTGCCCGACGAGTGGCAGGACTACTACAAGGCCAACGTCGAGTTCTTCGACGAGGTCGGCTCGCCCGGTGGTGCGGCGAAGGTCGGCGTCATTGCGCACGACCACCCCATCATCGCCGCTCTCCCGCCCCAGGGCGAGTAGTCCGTGAGCGTCCGCGACCTCGCTGACTATCCCTGGGATGCCGTCGTCCCGTACCGTGAGCGCGCGGCCGAGCACCCCCAGGGAATCGTCGATCTCTCCGTCGGATCGCCCGTCGATCCGACGCCCGAGCTGATCCGTCGGGCGCTGTCCGACGCGACCGATGCGCACGCCTACCCGCAGACCGTCGGCACTCCGGCGCTCCGCGAGGCGATCGTCGACTGGTACGCGCGGCGCAGGGGAGTGCCCGACCTCACCGTGGACAACGTCCTTCCGACGATCGGCTCGAAGGAACTCGTCGCGCTGCTGCCGACCCTCCTGGGTCTCGGCGAGGGCGACATCGTGGTGCACCCGCGCATCGCCTACCCGACCTACGAGGTGGGCGCCCGCGTCGTCGGTGCCACGCCTCTGGCCGCCGATGACCCCGCCGAATGGCCCGAGGGCGCGAAACTGATCTGGATCAACACCCCGGGAAACCCCGACGGACGGACGTGGACGGTCGAAGAACTCTCCGCGGCCGTGCGGCGCGCTCGTGAGATCGGCGCCGTACTCGCCAGTGACGAGTGCTATGCGGAACTCGGCTGGGACGGTCGCTGGGCGAGTGAGCCCATCCCGTCGATCCTCGATCCTCGTGTCACCGACGGCAGCAGGGCGAACCTGCTCAGCGTCTACTCGTTGAGCAAGCAGTCCAACCTCGCCGGCTACCGAGCAGCGTTCGTCGCCGGGTGCGCGCGCATCATCGGCGAGCTGCTCACGGCGCGCAAGCACCTCGGTCTCATGCCGCCTGAGCCTGTGCAGCACGCGATGGCGGTCGCCCTCGGCGACGACGAGCATGTCGCGGCGCAGAAGGAGCTGTACCGGCACCGGCGTGACACCCTGCGGCCGGCACTCGAGGCCGCGGGGTTCCGCATCGACGGGTCCGAGGCGGGCCTGTACCTGTGGGCCACCGAAGGTCAGGACGCCTGGGCCAGCATCGCGCGGCTCGCCGACCTCGGCATCCTTGCGGGCCCCGGACCGTTCTACGGGCCGGACTCCTCCCAGCACGTGCGTCTCGCTCTCACGGCTCCGTCCGAGCGGATTGCTGAAGGCGCTCGTCGCCTGCAGGAGCAGGTGCTGTAGGTTTCCTCCTCAGCACCCCTTTCCTTTTGTCCGATGTCACAGTAGGCCGGTGTGCCTACTAGGCTGTAAAGGCGATTCGGTCATGTATCGATGATCTCGATCCGACCTGGTGCACAGCGCCGTGACATCGCCACATCCGACTTGATGAAGATCCATGAGGAGGCCCGCGTGAGCGCAGCGGCAGAGCAGCAGGCGACGGCGAAGCTGACGATCGGCGAGACCACTGCGGAGTTCCCGCTCGTGCGCGGCACGGCAGGAACCGACAGCATCGACTTCTCGACGCTGACCCGCCAGACCGGTTACACGGGGCTCGACTACGGGTTCGTCAACACGGCGTCGACGAAGTCCGCGATCACGTTCATCGACGGTGACAAGGGGATCCTGCGCTACCGCGGTTATCCGATCGAGCAGCTCGCGGGCTCGACCAGCTACCTCGAGGTCGCCTGGCTCCTGATCTACGGTGAGCTGCCCTCGGCTGCCGAGCTCGCAGAGTTCGACGAGAAGATCCGTCGGCACACGCTGCTGCACGAAGACCTCAAGCGCTTCTTCTCGGCTCTGCCGCACACGGCGCACCCGATGTCGGTACTGTCGTCGGCTGTCGCTGCCCTGTCGACCTATTACGAGGGCCAGACCGACCCGCACAACCCCGAGCATGTCGAGCTCAACATGATCCGCATGCTCGCCAAGCTGCCGGTCATCGCGGCGTACGCGCACAAGAAGAGCGTCGGCCAGGCGTTCCTCTACCCCGACAACTCCCTCGGGTTCGTGGAGAACTTCCTCAAGCTCAACTTCGGTGTGCACTCCGAGGAGTACCAGGTCAACCCGGTCATGTCGAAGGCTCTCGAGCTCCTGCTGATCCTGCACGAGGACCACGAGCAGAACGCCTCGACGTCGACCGTGCGACTCGTCGGCTCGACCGGTGCCAACCAGTTCGCCTCGATCTCCGCGGGTATCCAGGCACTCTCCGGCCCGCTGCACGGTGGCGCGAACGAAGCCGTCCTCACCATGCTCGGTCAGATCCGCGACTCCGGTCAGAGCGTGTCGCGTTTCGTCGAGCGGGTGAAGAACAAGGAAGAGGGCGTGAAGCTGATGGGCTTCGGGCACCGGGTCTACAAGAACTACGACCCCCGCGCCAAGCTCGTCAAGGAAGCCGCGGGCGAGGTTCTCGCAGAGCTCGGTGTCACCGACCCGCTTCTCGACCTCGCTCAGGAGCTCGAGGAGCTCGCCCTCGCCGACGACTACTTCAAGGAGCGTCGTCTGTACCCGAACGTCGACTTCTACACCGGCGTGATCTACAAGGCGATGGGCTTCCCGACGCGCATGTTCACCGTGCTGTTCGCGATCGGACGCCTGCCCGGGTGGCTCGCGCAGTGGCGTGAGCTGCAGCTCGACCCGCAGACCAAGATCGGCCGCCCGCAGCAGCTCTACACGGGATCCCCCGAGCGCACCTTCCAGACCCGCTGATCCGACGCGCGATGCCCGTCGTCACCGCTGAGGCCGTTGTTCCGGTCGACCCGGCGACGGCCTTCGCGGTCTCGCAGACGAACGGAGCCGTGCGCAAGCGCTGGGATCCGTTCATCAGCGAGCAGCACTTCCTCGACGGTGCAGATGTCGCGGCGAAGGACGTGCGCACCTACACCCGCCAGCGCTTCGGCTTCTCGATGGTGAGCCGGTACGTCTCCTACGCCCCGCCGCGGAACGTCGGCATGGTCATGGAGACCGGGCCATGGTTCTTCACCAAGCTCGGCGGCGGCTGGCGATTCACCGAGGTTCCCGAGGGAACGCTCGCGGTGTGGAAGTACAACTTCTCGTGCCGCCCGCCGTGGATCGCTCCGATCGCGGAGTGGATCGGCGTGCGAGTTCTCGGGTTCGAGATCCGGCGACGCCTGGCAGGCTTCGTCCGCGGATGCTCCGACCCGCAGGTGCTGGACGCTGTTCGTCGCTGACGAGAGACGAGGCCACGCCTCGCCCCGGGCTCAGGAACAGGGGCACGAAAAGGCGGGTGCCCCGATGTCTGAGCATCGGCGCACCCGCCTCGTCATGTCTGAGGGTCAGCGGCCCTGTGAGCCGCGACCGCGGCCGCCCTGGCCGCCCGAGCGGGACTGGCCGCCGCCCTGACGGGATCCAGCCGTTGCGCCCTGTCCGCCCTGACCGCCCGAGCGGGGACGACGGCTGCGGCGCGACGGCGGGTTGGTGGACGAGTTGCGCTCGCCACCGGCCGGACGCTGCTTCGACGACTGACGCTGCTGCTGCTGCGGCTGCACGGGAGCCGGGCGCACGTGCGGTGCGCGCTCGGGCACGAGCTCGGTGACGGCATCCGACGTGACCGGCTCGAGAGCGGCCGAGATGGCCGCCTTGCGGAGGAGGTCCTTCACATCGCGACGCTGCTCGGGCAGGACCACCGTGACGACCGTTCCTGCTGCGCCGGCGCGAGCCGTGCGGCCGGAGCGGTGCAGGTACGCCTTGTGCTCCATGGGCGGGTCGACGTGGACGACGAGATCGACGTTGTCGACGTGCACGCCACGGGCGGCGACGTCGGTCGCGACGAGAACGCGCACTCCTCCGTCTTCGGGGTCGGACGAGAACGCGCCGAGGTTGCGCTCACGAGCGTTCTGCGACAGGTTGCCGTGCAGGTCGACGGCGGGGATCCCGGCGGCGGTGAGCTGCTTCGCGAGCTTCTTGGCCTGGTGCTTGGTGCGCGTGAAGAGGATGCGGCGACCGGTGCCCGAGGCGAGGTCCCGCACGAGGGTGGTCTTGTTGTCGGTCGAGTCGACCACGAGCACGCGGTGCGTCATCTCGCCGACGGGAACGCTCTCTTCGTCGACCTCGTGGCTGACGGCGTTCGAGAGGAAGCGACGTGCGAGGGTGTCGATGCCGCGGTCGAGGGTCGCGCTGAACAGCAGGCGCTGGCCACCGGCAGGGGTTGCGGTGAGGATGCGGGTGACGCCAGGCAGGAAGCCGAGGTCCGCCATGTGATCGGCCTCGTCGAGGACGGTGACCTCGACGGCGTCGAGCTGTACGACCCGCTGCTTCATGAGGTCTTCCAGACGGCCGGGGCACGCCACGACGATGTCGACGCCGTTGCGCATGGCCTGCTCCTGCGGGCGCTGGCTCACACCGCCGAAGACGGTGGTGACGCGCAGGCCCTTGGCCTCGGCGAGCGGCGCGATGGTCGCGGCGATCTGGGTGGCGAGCTCACGTGTCGGTGCGAGCACCAGGCCGCGAGGATGGTTCGGGCGGCTCTTACGCGAAGAGGCCGCGAGACGGGAGACGAGGGGAAGCGCGAACGCGATCGTCTTGCCGCTGCCGGTGCGTCCGCGACCGAGGAGGTCGCGGCCTGCGAGGGAATCGGGAAGCGTGTCGCGCTGAATCGCGAACGCCTCGGTCTTGCCGTCCTTCGCGAGGACGGCGGCGAGGTCGGCGGGCACGCCGAGATCGAGGAAGGAAGTCATGAAGTATCTCCGAGAATGCACGCACGAACCATCGGGCCGGGTGCGGGAAGGTGGGCGACGGCGCGGGATCGCGCATCGTTTCGCCGTTCGAAATGGCCAGAACCAGGCAAGTGGCGCGGGAGCGTGTCGACGACGCAGACGTCTCGCATCGCGAGGAGCGTCGCCTCGACACTATCACGCGTCAGCAGGAGAAGCCTGGGACGTCGCCCTCCCCAGCGAGTCGCGCGGTCAGGCGTGCAATGCGTCGTTGAGGGTCACGCCGACACCGTCGCGGCGAACCGCCTCGACCGCTCCGCTGAGCGAGTTGCGACGGAACAGCAGCCCGTCCTGCCCCGAGAGCTCGGCGGCCTTGACCGTCTTCCTGCCTCCGTCGGCCGTGGCGGGGCCGTCGACGAGGACGACCTTGGTGCCCGCCGTGACATAGAGTCCGGCCTCCACGACGCAGTCGTCGCCGAGTGAGATGCCGATGCCGGCGTTCGCCCCGAGCAGGGTGCGAGAGCCGATCGACACGCGGTGCGCGCCGCCCCCGGACAGAGTGCCCATGATCGACGAGCCTCCGCCGATGTCACTGCCGTCGCCCACGACGACGCCCTGGGAGATGCGCCCCTCGACCATCGACGATCCGAGGGTGCCGGCGTTGAAGTTCACGAAGCCCTCGTGCATCACGGTCGTGCCGGGGGAGAGGTGTGCTCCGAGACGGACGCGCGAGGCGTCGGCGATCCGGACGCCGACGGGCTGCACGTAGTCGCTGAGCCGGGGGAACTTGTCGAGCCCCTGCACCTGGATGCCCGCACGCTGCAGCAGCGGACGGAGCCGGGCCGCGTCTTCGGGGTGCACGGGGCCCGCGTTCGTCCACGCGACGTTCGGCAGGTGGGCGAAGATGCCGTCGAGGTTGAGCTCGTTCGGTCGCACCACCAGATGAGACAGCGCGTGCAGTCGCAGATAGGCGTCGACGGTCGATGCCGGTGCGGCATCCAGGTCGATCTGCAGCTGGACCGTCTCTACCGTGACGTTGCGGCGCTCGTCGGGTCCGGCCAGGGCCTCGAGGGTGACGAGCGCGGCCGCGGCGTCCTCTGCCGACGGGGCGTCGGTGTGCACCTCGGGGAACCAGGCATCGAGAACGGTGCCGTTGCCGGAGATCGTCGAAAGTCCAGTACCCCACACGGTGCGCGCCTCAGTCATGCCTCCACGCTATCGCGAGGAGATGTGCGCGATCGCACAGATGTCGGGGTAAGTAGGCTGGGGGCATGGTGCTCGATCTGACAGCGTCCTCCGTCGACCTGACCCGCGCGATCTGCGACATCCCGAGTGTCTCGGGAGACGAGAAGACCCTCGCGGATGCCATCGAGGAGGCGATCTCGGCTTTCGATCACCTCGAGGTGATCCGCCACGGCAACACGATCGTCGCTCGCACGAACCTGGGTCGCAAGCAGCGGGTCGCGATCGCCGGTCACATCGACACGGTGCCGATCAACGACAACGTGCCGACGAAGGACATCGAGATCGACGGCGTCGCCCACCTCTGGGGCCGCGGAACCGTCGACATGAAGAGCGGCACCGCAGTGCAGCTCAAGCTCGCCGCCGAGCTCTCCGAGCCCTCGGTCGACATCACCTGGATGTGGTACGACAACGAGGAGGTCGAGGCGTCGAAGAATGGCCTGGCGCTTCTCGCCGCGGTGCGCCCCGATCTCTTCCAGGCCGACTTCGCGATCCTCGGCGAGCCGTCGAACGGCGAGGTCGAGGGCGGCTGCAACGGCACGATGCGCGCTATCGTGCGAACCACCGGGGTCCGCGCGCACGCGGCACGCGCCTGGATCGGCGAGAACGCGATCCATCGCGCCGCCCCGATCCTCGCTCGTCTCGCCGAGTACCGCGCCAGGGAGATCCCGGTCGACGGACTGCTCTACCGCGAGAGCATGAGCGCGGTGCGCATCGCCGGTGGAGTCGCGGGCAATGTCATCCCCGACGCCTGCGAGGTCGAGGTCAACTACCGGTTCGCGCCGAGCAAGTCCGCCGCCGACGCCGAGGCTCATATCCGCAACCTGCTCGCCGGTTTCGACGTCGAGATCACGGATGCCGCAGAGGGCGCCCGCCCGGGGCTCGACGCCCCCATCGCGCAGGAGTTCGTGACCGCCGTCGGCGCAGAGCCCCGCCCGAAGTACGGCTGGACCGATGTGGCGCGCTTCTCGGCCCTCGGTATCCCCGCCGTCAACTACGGCCCCGGCGACCCCCACCTCGCGCACCACGACGAGGAGCGGGTGCCCCTCGCGCAGATCGACGCGGTCGAGCGAGGACTGCGCACGTGGCTCAGCTCGCGCTGACGCTCACCCGTCGTTGGGCGAGTGCTCCGCTCCCGCTGCGGATCGCGCTCGTCTATCTGGCCGCCCGTGCGGTGACCACCGCGCTGATGATCGCGGCGGCGCTGCAGTCGACGTCGCTGTCGCGATTCGGCGCGGATCCCGGCCTCGCCGACTTCATCGTCGCCTGGGACGCGCAGTGGTATTGGCTCGTGGCGGAAGAGGGATACCCGTCCGACCTGCCGCTCACCGAGTCCGGCGACGTCGCCGAGAACGCCTGGGCGTTCATGCCCGTATTCGCGTTCGCGGCCAAGGGAATCGGCTTCCTTTTCGGGTCCTGGGGGATGGGCGCCTTCCTGCTGTCCTTCGTCGCCGGGTACTTCGCGTGCGTCGCACTGCACCGCCTGCTGCGCGACCGCATCGGGCAGCAGGCCGCGATGTGGTCGGTCGTGTTCTTCGCGTCGGGGCCGATCGCCGCGATGTTCCAGGTCGGCTACGCCGAGACGCTCTTCCTCCTCCTGCTCTTCCTCGCACTCGATGCCACCGCGCGTCGCCGATACACGTGGCTGTACCTGCTGATCCCGATCATGGCGTTCACACGTCCGGGGATCCTTGCCTTCGCGCTGTACCTGGGCCTGCACGGCATCCTCCGCTGGTGGCACCGGCGCGAGGACCCGCTTGCGACCCGAGAGGTCGTGCACATCGTCGGCCTCGGCGCTCTGGCCACGGTCGCCGGATTCTCGTGGCAGGTGATCGCCGGCATCGTCACCGGAGACCCTGGGGCCTACCTCGCGACCGAGCTCTCCTGGCGCAGGAACTGGCTCGTCGGCGGAGTCGACGGCTTCATTCCCTTCGAGGGATGGATCCAGGCATCCCAGTTCTGGTTCGGTCAGTGGGGGCTTCCGACATCGTGGGGACCGGTCGTGCTCGCACTCCTCGTGGTGGCGGCCGGCGCCGCACTGATCTACCTGCCGCAGGTGCGCGCACTCGGGCCGGATCTGCGTCTGTGGAGCGCGAGCTACCTGCTCTACCTGCTCGCGGTCTTCTTCCCGCAGTCCAGCACGTTCCGGCTGCTGCTGCCTCTGAGCCCGGCGTGGGGAGCGTTCGCCGTGCCGCGTTCGCGCCCGTGGCGAGTGGGCGTCCTGATCGCCTGCCTGGTGGGCCAGTGGCTCTGGATCTACCACGTCTACGCCCTCGGGAACACCTTCTGGCAGGTGCCGTGAATGTTAAGGCTTGATGCATTTCTTCATAGGGGACATCCAGGTTCGGGTAACACCCGATAAACTGATCTCATACCACCGGAGGAAAAGGAGCCCACGATGGCAGCGATGAAGCCGAGGACCGGAGACGGACCCATGGAGGCCGTAAAAGAAGGGCGACTCATCATCGTGCGCGTCCCGCTCGAAGGAGGCGGCCGTCTGGTCGTCTCCGTGAACGACGCAGAGGCGAAGGAACTTCACGACGTGCTGGCAGCCGTCGTGGCGCCCGCCTGATCGAACTCGAATTCGCGCACGCGGATTCACGAAGAGGGCGACGGATCACCGATCCGTCGCCCTCTTTCTGTCGTGTTGGCCCGATCGCTCAGGACTCTCCGACGCTGATCAGCTGCAGGAGGCCCTCACCGCTCGTAGACACGGTCGCGAGCACGGCCGACGATTCCTGCGTCTCCTGGATGAGCGAGCGATAGGCCGAGGTGACCTCGTCGCGCTGCACCGGGTCGGCGACACGGCCTCCGCCGAGCACGCGGGGGACCAGGACCATGCCACCGGTGCGCACGAGTCGCAGCCCGTGCTCGACGTAGTCGATGACGTTCTCGGGGTCTGCGTCGACGAGCACGATGTCGTACGATGCCTCGTTCATGCGCGGCAGCACGTCGGCGGCGCGTCCGGTGATGAATCGCGCCTTCGTCGCCGGGATGCGCGCATCCGCGAACGCCTGACGAGCGGCGGCCAGATGCTCCGGCTCGTTGTCGATCGAGGTCAGGACAGCCTGCGGTGCGCCGCGCAGCAGCCAGAGCCCCGAGACGCCCGCTCCGGTACCGATCTCGACGATCGACCGAGCGCCCGTCGCGGCGGCCAGTACGGAGATCTGCGAGCCGATGGCCGCGCTGATCGGCGACGCGCCGAGCTCGACGGCGTGCGCGCGGGCGCGGGCGATCGGCGACGGCTCCACGATGGATTCGCGGATGAAACGTGCGTTCGCATCGTTCTCGCTCATTGCCTGATTCTCCCGACTGAGATGTGTGTTCTCCCAGGGTATGCGCTCGGTGCGCGGCGCACGGGCAGGCGCGGCGGTAGCCTGGACAGATGCAGTTCGGGATCACCTTCGAAAAGCTGCTGCTTATTGGTCTGATCGCTGTGCTGCTCATCGGACCGGAGCGGCTGCCGCGCTACGCCGAGAGCGTCGCCAAGCTCGCTCGGCGTGCCGGCGAGTTCCTGCGGGACACCAAATCGCGCGTCCGTGACGAGATGGGCCCCGAGATCGACGACGTCGACTGGCGCAAGCTCGACCCGCGGCAATACGACCCGCGGCGGATCATCCGGGATGCACTCTTCGAGGACGACCCCGCACCGGGGCAGGCTCGCGCCGAGACGGTCGTCGCGGAGCCCGCGGTGAAGCCGGTGCACGTGCCCCGCGTGCGACCCGACTTCTCGCACGCGAGTCCTCCGCCCTACGACCCGGAATCCACCTGACCCGGGCCCCTGGATCCAGGGGGCTGCCTGCGAGCTGCGGTCAGCCGATCCGCGCGCGCAGCTGCGCGATGTCGGCGTCACTCAGCAGCGCCCGCGGGATCGCGGTGATCGCCGACGCGCCCCGCAGCTTGAGCAGCACCGCATCCGTACCTGCGCGCACGCTCTGGAAGGTGCGGTATTCGATGTCCGACGTCCGAGTGCCTGAACCGATGTGCAGGGCGCTCTCGCCGAGACGCACCCAGACCACGGTGCCCGGCGGAGTAGCCGCCCGCACAGCGCGTCGCGCTCCGACGATCGTCATCACGACGGCGTAGACCATGAGGGCGATGCTCGCGACGGGAAGCAGCCCCGAGAGCCCGGCGCTCCCTCTGGCAGCGCTCAGATTCAGGATGCTCAGCGCGAGCGCCGCGGCGAGGGCGATCCACATAACGATCGCGGCAGGACGTGTGAGGGCGTAGACCGCGGCGTCGCGGGCCATCCCTCGAAGCAGCCGCTCGTCGACGGTGAGTGCCATCTGCGCTCCTACCTGAGGGTCATCGGGAGCGAACGGCCCGCGAGTCCGCGTCCCTGGCTGGCGAGGGTGCGGGCGAGGTCGCGGATCGCCGTCGCTGCGACGTCCGTGCTGTCGCTGAGGACGATCGGGACGCCGATGTCTCCTCCCGTGCGCAGGGCGGGACTGAGTGGGATCGAGGCGAGCAGCGGAACGGGCTCCGTCTCCGACAGAGCCTCGGCCACGGCCGCGCCTCCACCCGAGCCGAACAGATCGATCACCGTGCCGTCCGGCAGCATGAAGGCGCCCATGTTCTCGACGACGCCGATGACCCGCTGACCGGTCTGGCGTGCGACGAGCCCGCTGCGGATCGCCACATCGGATGCGGCCGCCTGCGGCGTGGTGACGACGAGGACCTCGGCGTGCGGAAGCAGCTGGCCGATCGAGATGGCGATGTCACCGGTGCCGGGGGGCATGTCGATCAGCAGGATGTCGAGGTCGCCGAAGAAGACGTCCGTCAGGAACTGCTGCACCGTGCGGTGCAGCATCGGCCCGCGCCACGCCACGACTGCTTCGCCGTCTCGGAGGAACATGCCGATCGAGATGGTCTTCACCCCGTGCGCCACAGGGGGCAGCATGAGGTCGTCGATGCGGGTCGGCTGAGTGCCGGCCGGGATGCCGAGAAGGCCCGGGATCGAGAAACCGTGCACGTCGGCGTCGACGAGGCCGACCGCCAGCCCCTGATCGGCGAGAGCCGCCGCGAGGTTCGCGGTCACGGTGGACTTGCCCACCCCGCCTTTGCCGCTGGAGACCAGGATCACGCGTGTGAGCGAGTCCGGCCCGAAGGGCATCTGGCGGGCGGGGCGTCCGTCGCGGAGCTTCTCGGTGAGCGCCTTGCGCTCGGACGGGGTCATCACGCCCACCTCGACGTCGACCTCGGTGATGCCGGGCACGGATGCCGCGGCGGCGCGCACGTCGGACTCGATGCGGGCGGCCGCGGGGCATCCGACGATCGTGAGAACGATGGAGACATGCGCGTGACCGTCGTCGACCGCGATGTCCCTCACCATGTCGAGATCGCCGATCGGCCTCCGCAGCTCAGGGTCGCTGACGGCTGCGACCGCCGCGCGGACGGACTCGGCGGAGCTCATGATGCGGATCGCCCGCCGGACCGTCGCTCGGCGGCCGGCGGTTCGTCGTTCTCGCCGAGCTCGGCCAGCAGGGCCTTGAGCTCCTGGCGGAGGACATCGCGGGTCACGACCTGGTTGTTGCGTTCCTCGAGCGACATGCGCAGGGCGACGATCTCGCGGGCGAGGTACTCGGTGTCGGCGAGGTTGCGCTCGGCCCGCTGACGATCCTGCTCGATCTGCACGCGATCGCGGTCGTCCTGGCGGTTCTGCGCGAGCAGGATCAGGGGAGCGGCGTACGACGCCTGCAGCGAGAGCATCAGGGTGAGCGCCGTGAATCCGAGTGCCGCGTCATCGAAGCGCAGGTGATCGGGCAGCAGCGTGTTCCAGCAGATCCAGAGCACGCAGAACAGCGTGAGGATCAGCAGGAACGCGGGGGTGCCCATCGCACGGGCGACCCATTCGGTGAAGCGCCCGAAGCGGTCGCGCGATGTCGACCGCTGGCGAGAGGTGCCACGGCCGAGAGGGGCGTCGAGCTGGGGCGAGCGCGAGCGGGCCATCAGCGCACCTCCTTCGGAACTGTCGGCTCGTCGCTGTCGTGCGTGCGCCAGTCGTCCGGGAGCAGATAGTCGAGGACGTCGTCGATGCTGATCGCACCGACCAGGCGGTGCGCGGTGTCGATGACCGGCAGTGAGACCAGGTCGTAGCTGGCCAGCATCCTGGCGACCTCGGCGGCGGAGGCCGTGACGTGCACGGGCTCGAGGCTGTCGTCCATGATGGCGCCGAGTCGCTCATGAGGCGGGTAGCGCAGCATCCGCTGGAAGTGCACCATGCCGAGCAGACGCCCGGTGGGCGTCTCGAAGGGCGGCAGGGTCACGAAGACCGCCGCGGCGAGGGCAGGGTGCAGCTCGTGTCGACGGATCAGGGCGAGAGCCTCCGCCACCGTGGCATCGGCGGAGAGGATGATCGGCTCGGGCGTCATGAGACCACCGGCCGTGTCGGGGCCGTAGCGGAGCAGCATCCTGACATCCTCGGCCTCTTCCGGCTCCATCAGCTCGAGCAGCTGCTCGAGTCGGTTGGGAGGAAGCTGGGCCAGGAGGTCGGCAGCGTCGTCCGGCTCCATCTGGTCGAGGATGTCGGCGGCACGCTCGTCGCCCAGACGGTCGAGGATGTGCACCTGCTCGTCTTCGGGCATCTCCTCGAGGGCATCGGCGAGGCGGTCGTCGGAGAGCTCTTCGGCGACCTCGATCATGCGCTGCTGCGGCAGATCGAGCAGCGTGTTCGCGAGGTCCGCGGCGTGCAGCTCCGAATACGACGCGACGAGCTGCTCGGCCGACTGCGACTCGCCGGGCGACTGCTGCTCCGCGACCTCGCTCCAGGCGGCGAACGTCGTCGGTCCCTTCGCGAACGGTGAGGCGCTGGTCTTCGGGCGGCGGAGGAAGAGCTGGCTGACGGCCCACTCGCCGAGGCGGTTGGGCTCGATCGCCACGTCCTCGATCACGGCGGTGCCGCCGCCGTCGACGAGGCTCACCCGTCGACCGAGCAGCTCGGCCAGAACCCGCACCTCGCCGGCGCGCGGTGAGAACCGTCTCACGTTGATGAGCCCGGTGCTGATGACCTGGCCTGCGCGGATCGACGTCACCCGTCCGATCGAGAGGAAGACGTGTCGGCGCCCGGGGATCTCGACCACGAGGCCGATGACGCGCGGGGCCGCCGTACTTCGGTACACGATGACGACATCACGGACTTTGCCGAGCCGGTCGCCCACGGGGTCGAAGACGGCGCAACCTGCAAGGCGCGCGGCGAATACCCGTTGTGTGCTCACTCATCCAGCGTAGTGCGCGAGGCCCGTGCAGGTCCTGCCGAGAGCGCTGCATCGACGCCCCGGCGCGACACACTCCAGGCCCCGCCACCGGTGAGCATGGAACAATGGCGGGATGAGCATGCTCAACCGTCCAGCTGACAGCCGCGATGAAGGCGAGATCGTCGCCTCCACCCGAGATTACGAGGGTGCGCAGAAGACGGTGTCGAAACTGATCGCCGAAGACGTGCCTGCCCGTGACATCGCGATCATCGGACAGAGCGTCCGTACGGTCGAGCGCATCACCGGTCGCCTCGGGTACGCCGCCGCCGCCAGATCCGGTGCCGTCAACGGCGTGCTCATCGGCCTCTTCCTCTCGGCGATCCTCGTGATCGGCAACCCCGAGGTGCCGATCCAGCTCTTCGTCGGCTTCGTCTTCATCGGCGTCGCGCTCGGCATGCTGCTGAGCCTCGTCACCTACGCCATCGTGCGTCGCCGTCGCGACTTCGCGAGCGTGACGCAGTTCGCCGCCGACCACTACGAGGTCAGGGTGCAGGCCACCTCGCTCGCGAAGGCGCGTCTGGCGTTGGGAGCGGCGAAGCCCGCCCCCGTGCGGGCACCGGTGAACCTGGATGAGCCGCCGCGGTACGGAGAGCGCATCACCCCCGGAGGCCGCACGGCACCGACTCCTCCCGCCACCCCCGTCGAGCCGGCTCCCGGCCCCGATCAGGTCCCGGGCTCGGAGCCGACGCCGCCCCTCGGCGGCGGCCAGAACCCGCCGGCCGAACCGGCGATCCCGCCGCGCCCGGCCGACCCGGCCGCACCACCCGCAGAGGCTCCGGACCCCGGCGCGGCCGGCATCCCGCCGAAGTCGGCGGAGCCCGCCTGATGTCGGACACGAACCGCGAGACTCACACTTCCTCCGATCGCGCGGCATCGGAGCAGGCACCGGCATCGTCGCCGTACGAGTCCGTTCCGCCTGCTCCGCCTGTTCCTCCGGCGTCGCCGACAGCAGTTCCGCTGCCACCCGTTCCGCCGCAGACGCCGGTCTACGGCGACGCCTCGCCGCCGACGCCCGGACATCCACAGCAGCCGCAGGCGCCCGGATACGCCCCGCCGCAGGCGCCCGGCTACGCCCAACCGCAGCCGCCCGCATACGGATACGCGCCGCAGCAGACCGGTCACTCCGCTCCCGGCTATCCCGCAGGGGGCTACCCGGTCGGCGCCTATCCTGCCGCCGTCCCGCCCCGTGGTCTGCTGCCGTGGGCGCTGGGCCTCCTGATCCTCATCCCCTTCCCCTTCCTCGGCGGACTCGCGTCCGGGATCGCGATGGCGGTCAGCGGCGGAGCCTCCCGTCGCTTCGGCGGAGTGGCGCGAGAGAATGCGCGCGCGGCCCTGAACTGGGGCCTGACCTACCTGCTCGTCTCGACGGTCCTCCTGGTCTCGCACTTCGTTCTGCTGTTCTCGTTGACGGCCGACTCTCCGACTTCGGGCTTCTTCCCGATCGGCATCCCGATCACGATCTACTTCGCGCTCTCGGTGCTTCACCTCGTCCTCGTGATCGTCGGCATGGTCCGCGCGGCGGGTGGCAAGATCATGCGGGTGCCCTTCGCCATCCCTTACCTTCGCGGCTGATGACGGACATCCCCGTCGAGCTGCCCACGGGAGCGATGACGGTGTCGGCGGACTGGGCTCCCGGAACGAACGGCGCGACCGTCGTCATCGCGCACGGCGCGGGCACGGTCAAGGACCATCCCTTTCTCACCGGCTACTCCGACGCGCTCGGGGCGCTCGGGTTCTCGACGCTGAGGTTCAACTTCCCCTACGTCGAGCAGGGGCGCAGGATGCCGGGGCCGGCGACGCATGCGATCGCGACGTGGAAGGCGGTCGTGGCCTTCGCCCGCGAACAGGATCCGGCGGCGACGATCTGGGCCACCGGCAAGTCGTACGGCGGGCGTATGGCGTCCATGGCGGTGTCCGAGGGGTTGCCCGTCGCCGGTCTCGCCTACCTCGGCTATCCGCTGCACGCCCCGGGCAAACCCGAGAAGCCGCGCGCGGAGCACCTGGCCGCGATCGCCGTTCCTCAGCTCTTCATCGAGGGCACGAACGATCCGTTCATCCAGCCGATCTCGCAATTCGACGACGTCGTCGCCACCTGCCAGGACGCGCGGGTCATCTGGATCGAGGGCGGCGGCCATACCTTCGAGGTGAAGGGGCGCAAGCGCCCGGCATCCGACATCGGCGCGTCGCTCGCATCGTTCGTCGCGGAGTTCGCCCGGCCCTGACAGCATGGCAGGGTGAGCCTCGAACGAATCGCCCTGATCTCGGATGTGCACGGCAACCTGACCGCCCTCGAGGCGGTGCTGGCCGACATCAGGCGACGGGGGATCACCCGTATCGTCAATCTCGGCGACACGGCGGGAAAGGGGCCGCGAGGAGAGGATGCCGTGCAGCGTTGCCGCGCGGTGTGCGAGGTGAACGTCCGTGGCAACTGGGACGACTTCCTCCCGACGATCCCCGACGACGGACCGCCCGAGATGCTCTGGTGGCGCGATGAGCTGTCGCCGTCGAGCAGGGCCTGGCTCGCGGCGCTTCCGTTGAGCGCCGATCTCCTGCTCAGCGGACGTCGTATCCGACTGTTCCACGCATCGGCGCAGAGTCCGCATGTCAGGGTGCACTTCCATCACACGCCCGAGCAGTTCTCCGCCATGTTCGAGGCGACCGAGATGACCGGCGACGGGCCGCTTCCCGATGTGGTGGGCTACGCCGACATCCACGACGCCTACATCGAATCGAATGACGGACGCACCCTGTTCAACGTCGGCAGCGTCGGGAACCCGCTAGACACGCCCGTGCCCTCGTACGTGATCCTCGAGGGCGGGGCATCAGCAGACGATCCTTTCGGCGTCCAGTTCGTGCGGGTGCCGTATGACGTCGAGGCCGAGATCGGGGTGGCCGAGACGCTCGACATGCCCACCGCCGATGTCTGGTCGGTCGAGCTCCGCACCGCCGTCTACCGGGGACGGCAGTCATGAAGGGGCTGCACCACGTCGAGATCTGGGTGCCCGACCTCGATGAGGCAGTGAGCAGCTGGGGATGGCTTCTCGCACGACTGGGCCTCCACCTCACGGGTGAGTGGTCGGACGGCCGCACGTGGGATTCCGGGAGCGCCTATGTGACGCTCACGACCTCACCGAACCTCACGTCTGCCGCACATGACCGACGCCGCGCGGGTGTGAACCACCTGGCCTTCTGGGGCGGGACCCGCGAGGAGGTCGATGCCGTGCTGGCAGACGCGGAGGCGCACGGGTGGCATCCGCTGTACCACGAGAGGTATCCGCACGCCGGGGGACCGGACCACTACGCGGGGTGGGTGGAGAACGCGCAGGGGTTCAAGGTCGAGATCGTCGCGGAGCCACGCGCCGAGGCGTCACCCGAGGGATGAGAGCTCGGCGTCGTCGAGCAGTCGGTGCATGGTCGACAGCCCGAGGTCGCTCATCGCGGGGTTGGAGTCCTCGTAGTACCAGCCGAGCCCCATCGCCTGTTGCAGCGCCCACGCCGCACCCCGCATCCACTCGACGTCCCCCGAGCCCAGTCGGTCGCGGATGACCTCGCGCCGCGGGGCATCGAACAGGTGCCAGGCGGCGACGAGGTCGAGCGCAGGGTCCGCCGCTCCGAAGCCGCCTCCGTCGAGCACGCCGACCAGGCGATCCTTCGAGACCAGGAGATTGAAGGGTGTGAGGTCCCGATGGCTCATGACATCGGAGCCTGAGGAGGGGAGGGAGCGCAGAGCATCCCACAGGGTCCGCACGCGAGCGGCATCGAGCAGGTGTCCGCTCTTCTCGACGCACAGTGCGACCCACTCGTCGTGGTCGGTGAGGACGCCACCCCGGCCGTGTCTGTCGAAGACGCGTCCCCGCACATCCGTCGCCCGGAGAGATGAGATCAGCCCGGCGAGGTCGGAAGCCAGTGACTCGGATGCCTCGTGGCCTCGGTGGTGAGCCGTCTCTCCCGGCACCCACGTCTGCACCGACCATGCCGACGGATAGGCAGAGGAGGCCGTGCCGATGCCGACAGGTCGGGGCGCCGACACCGGGCACACCGCAGCGAACTCCGACATCGCGTCGGCCTCGGCGGTCAGCGCCGCCTCGGTCTCCCCGGTGAGCGGGAACCGCGCCGCCAGATCGTCGCCGATGCGGAAGATCGTGTTCACCGTCCCCGCTGTGGGGACGCGCCGCAGCGGCATCAGCGCGAACTCGGGAAACCGCCGGGCGATCAGACGCCCGGCGGCATCGTCGGAGAGCTCGAGCTCGCCCTCATGCATTCGGCGGCGTCAGCCCTGGACCCGAGCGATCCACGCCTCGACCTCGTCGGCCGTACGCGGGATGCCCGCCGACAGGTTGAGCGGGCCGTCCTCCGTCATCAGGATGTCGTCCTCGATGCGCACTCCGATGCCGCGGTATTCGGCGGGCACGGTGAGGTCGTCGATCTGGAAGTAGAGGCCGGGCTCGATCGTGAACACCATGCCAGGAGCCAGAATGCCGTCGTAGTACATCTCACGGCGGGCCTGGGCGCAGTCGTGGACGTCGATGCCGAGGTGGTGCGACGTGCCGTGCACCATGTAGCGGCGGTGCTGCCCTCCTGCGTCGCCGTCGAGAGCCTCCTGGGCGGTCACGGGAAGCAGACCCCATTCGGCGACCCGTGCAGCGATCACCCGCATGGCGGCTTCGTGCACCTCGCGGAAGCGCACCCCGACCCGTGCTGAGGCGAAGGCGGCGTCCGCGGCCTCTCGCACCGTCTCGTAGACGCGGCGCTGGACCTCGGTGAACGTCCCGGAGACCGGCAGAGTGCGCGTGATGTCGGCGGTGTACAGGCTGTCGGCCTCGACGCCCGCGTCGACGAGGATCAGATCCCCAGGGACGACGGTGCCGTCGTTGCGCGTCCAGTGCAGGTAGCACGCGTGCGGCCCGGAGGCGGCGATCGTGTCGTAGCCCTCGCCGTTGCCGTCCTCCCGGGCTCGGCGGTGGAAGACACCCTCGACGACGCGCTCGCCGCGTGCGTGCGCGATCGCCTCGGGAAGCGAGCGGATCACGTCCTCGAAGCCCTGAGCGGTGATGTCGACCGCGCGGCGCATCTCGGCGATCTCGAACTCGTCCTTGACCAGGCGCAGCTCAGAGACGAAACGGGTGAGGTCGTCGTCCTCTTCGAGGACCAGCTCGCCCTCGACGGCTGCGAACCGGTCGAGGTGCTGCGTCTCGACGGCGAGGTCGGCGGCGACCCCCGCGAGCGAGGGACGGGGACCGATCCAGAACTCCCCGACCGTGGCGTCCGCGTAGAACTCGGTAGTGGTGCGGTCTGCGCGCTCACGGAAATAGAGGGTGACGTCGTGACCGGCGTCGGTGGGGTCGAAGACGAGGATCGAATCGGGCTCGGAATCCGAAGCCCACCCGGTGAGGTGCGCGAATGCCGAGTGCGCGCGGTACGGGTAGTCGGTGTCGTTGCTGCGCTGCTTCAGCGAGCCGGCGGGGATGACGAGGCGCTTGCCGGGGAATGCGGCCGAGACGGCCGCCCGACGGGTGGCCGCGTACGAGGCCTGTGCGCGTGGCGCGGGGATCGACTCAGGACGCTCCGCCCAGCCGGTCGAGATCGTGTCGAGGAAGCCGCGCGGGAATGGCTGCTTGCGGTTCGTCGTCGTCGCCTCGACGGGGGTCTCGGTGGTGGGCTCTGCGATCGTGTCGCGTTCTGCGGTGCTCATCCCTCCAGTCTGTCACTTGCGCGACGGACGCGGGATGTCAGCCTGCGGGCTCGAGCTGCACCACGAGGCCGCGGTGGTCGCTTCCGGTGGCGTCGTCGATGACGACGGACCCGGTGGCGGTCCAGCTCGGGGACGCCATGACGTGGTCGATCGGAGTGCTGAGCAGGGCCGGAAGGGAACTCGGCCACGTCCCGCTGAAGCCGTTCCCGGTGCGTGTCGCGGCATCTCGGCAGTACCCCATGTCACCGCCGTCGACACCGAGGCCGGCCATATGGTCGATCGTCGCGTTGAAGTCGCCGGCGAGGATGAAGTTCCCCTCGGGGCACTGGTCGGCGATCCAGCGCAGATCGCTCTGCCACTGCGCCATCTCCTCCATGCGGGGTGCGACGGCGTGCACGGCCACGATCGCCGGGCCGCCGGCGTTCCCGCCGACCGGCATCAGCACGACGCTCGGGACGGAACCCGTGTTGCTCGTGCCGTCCTCCGAGGACTGGATCACCGAGTACTCCCCGAGATCGGGAGAGACGAGGACCGTCGTGTGCCAGGACTTCGGACCGTCGACGACATCCGGCTTGAACTGCACGTGGTGCACCCACATCGGGTGGTCCTGCTCACGCAGCAGCACCGCGATCTGCTCGCCGACCTCTTCGGTCGTCTCGGGGAGCGCGACGATGTCGGCGCCGCGGTCGAGGATCTGTGTCGCGATCTCCTCGGCGGATACCTCGTCGCCGGCCGTGTTCCACGTGAGGACGCGGATGCTGGAATCCGTCGCCGCAGGAAGCGTGTCTCCGCCGAACCCGCGCTGGAGCCCGATGACACCCGTAGCGCCGGCGCCGAGCAGAGCGACGATCAGGACGGAGGCGGCGAAGCCGCGCAGCGGCCTGGCGAGGAGCAGAAGCAGGGAGAGAGCCGCGACGACGAGGAACGCGGCGAGCACGACTCCCCGCGCGGCGACGACCTGCGCGAACGGATACGTCTGCTCGAGGTGGAAGAACTGCGGCCACACCACCACAGCCGTCGCGATCGCGAACAGCACGGTGACGAGGATCCCCAGTAGACGAAACATCCCGTCCAGCCTAGAAGGCGTCTCTGTGAAGTCCCTGCCTCGACGGGCCGCGCGTCCGTCGTCGGTCGTCGTCGGTACGCTCAGAGGATGGCCACCGCTCGTTCCCCTCGCTTCGTCGGTCCTGCCGACCTGCACATGCACTCCAACCAGTCCGACGGCACCGAGTCGCCGGCCGACGTGGTGCGACAGGCGCAGAGGTTCGGGGTGCGCACCATGGCTCTGACCGACCACGACCGGACGACGGGCTGGGACGAAGCGGCGGCGACCACTGCGGAGCTCGGGATGACGTTCATCCCCGGCATGGAACTGTCGGCGAAGCACGAGTGGCGCAGCGTCCATGTGCTCGGATACCTCTTCGATCCGCTCGACGGTGCGCTCATCGCTGAGACCGACCGGATCCGCGGTGACCGGATCGGGCGCGCGGAGCGGATCGTGCGCAGCATCGGACGCGACTACGACCTCAGCTGGGAGGACGTCCTCGCCCAGACCACCCTGCATGCGACAGTGGGACGCCCGCACATCGCCGATGCCCTGGTCGCGCGGGGGATCGTCAGAGACCGCACCGAGGCCTTCGACGGCATCCTGCACCCGCGCGAGGGCTACTACGAGCCTCACTACGCTCCTGACCCGCTCACAGCCGTGCGTCTCATCACGGATGCCGGGGGAGTGGCGATCATCGCGCACCCCGTCACGGTCGGTCGTGACCGGATGATGCCGGTGCCGTTCATCGAGACGCTGATCGCCGCGGGCCTCGGCGGTTTCGAGATCGACCACCGTGAGAACACCGAATCCGGCAAGAAGACGTTGCGCGCGATCGTCGAGAAGCACGATCTGATCGTGACCGGCTCGAGTGACTACCACGGCACGGGCAAACCCAACCTGCCGGGGGAGAACACGACGTCGGACGAGATGGTGGCCCGGCTCATCGAACGGGCGACGGGTACCGCGCCGCGCTACGCCTGACCACTCGGCCGCGCAGCGCGGTCGCGAGGAGACGACAGAGGGGTGGATGCCATGCGGCATCCACCCCTCTGTCGTCGATCAGATCGAGGTCTGTCAGGCTCCGACGACCGGAGCTGCACCCGTACCGCCCGAGCCGCCGCGGCGGCGACGGCGACGGCGTGCCGGTGCGGGCTTGCCGTCGTGGTGCTCCTTGCCGGCCCCGTCGTGCGTGCCGGCGCCCTCGGCGCTGCGGTCACCCGACGGCGCGGACTGCGAGTCGCCTGATGTCGAGTCGGTCGTGCCCTCTGCGAACGTCGAGCCCACCGGGTTCGAGCCGCCGCGACGACGACGCCGACGGCGGGTGCCGCCCTCTTCTGTTCCCTCGGCGGCGGCATCCGCTGCGCGCTCCGGACGAGGCGCGCGCTCGGTCTTCACCGACTGCGTCTTCGGTGCCGAGACGAGGCGGCCCTTGGTGCCGGCCGGGATGTCGAGGTCCTCGAACAGGTGCGGGCTCGACGAGTAGGTCTCGACGGGCTCGGGCTGGCCGAACTCGAGGGCGCGGTTGATCAGCGCCCACTTGTGCAGGTCCTCCCAGTCGACGAACGTCACGGCGATGCCGGTCTTGCCCGCGCGGCCCGTGCGACCGGCGCGGTGCAGGTACGTCTTGTCCTCATCCGGGATGGTGTGGTTGATCACGTGCGTGACGTCGTCGACGTCGATGCCTCGCGCGGCGACATCGGTCGCGACGAGCACATCGCGCTTACCCGCCTTGAACGCGGCCATCGAGCGCTCGCGCTGATCCTGGCCCATGTCGCCATGGACGCCCCCGACGTTGAAGCCGCGGTCGCCGAGCTCATCGACGAGACGCTGCGCCGCACGCTTGGTGCGGGTGAAGATCACGGTCTTGCCGCGGCCTTCGGCCTGCAGGATGCGGGCGATGATCTCGTCCTTGTCGAGCGAGTGGGCGCGGTAGACGAGGTGCTTGATGTTGGCCTGTGTCAGGCCCTCATCGGGGTCGTTGGCCCGGATGTGGATCGGGTTCGACATGAAGCGGCGGGCGAGCGCGACGATCGGGCCGGGCATGGTCGCCGAGAAGAGCTGCGTGTGCCGCACCGCGGGCACGCGCTGGAAGATCTTCTCGATGTCTGCGAGGAAGCCGAGGTCGAGCATCTTGTCGGCCTCGTCGAGCACGACCTCGGTCGCGTTCGAGAGGTCGAGCAGACGCTGGCCAGCGAGGTCGATGAGACGACCGGGCGTGCCGACGACGATCTGTGCGCCGGCCTTGAGCTGGTCGATCTGACCCTCGTAGGCCTTGCCGCCGTAGATCGCGACGACGCTGGTCGAGCGGTTGCTGGTGAGCAGGTCGATATCCTCGTACACCTGCACGGCGAGCTCACGAGTGGGAACCACGATCAGCGCCTTGACGCCGTGCTCCGGGTTCAGGCCCAGTCGCTGCACGACGGGGATGCCGAAGCCGAAGGTCTTTCCGGTTCCGGTCTTGGCCTGGCCGATGATGTCCTGGCCGGGAAGGCCGAGGGGGATGGTCTGCTCCTGGATCGGGAATGCGTCGACGATGCCCTTGGAGGCGAGTGCGTCGACGATGTCCTGATCGATTCCGAGATCAGCGAAGGTTGTCAATGTTCAGATGCCTGTCCGGCGACCTACGAGGATCGCCATGTTTCACGGATCCACGCCGTCTCATGTGCCACAGGCGCGGGCCCCGCTCCGACGGCGGGGACAGCACCAGCCTACCCGAGGGGGTGGTGGCGCCCGGAAGTACCGCGTCGCCCGAGTATTGTGAACCCCGTGGTGAACTGGTTCTGGAAGCGTAGGACGCCCCGGCGAACGATGACGTTGCGCAGTCGCGGGGAGCAGAGCGCCTCGACGCGCGTCGACTTCGCCGAGCTCGCGCCCGAGCTCACCCGGTTCCTCGGACAGGCGGCGTACCTGCAGCTCGGCTACTTCGAGACGCTGACCCGTCTGATCAGAGCGACCCCGGAGCTGTCCGAGAAGGAGTCGCTGTCCCGCGCCGCGGGCGCTGCGCTGACGAAGCACAGGGCGATCGTCGATCTGATCGCCGAGCGCGGGGACGACCCCACGCAGCTGATGCTCCCGTTCAGGGAGAACCTCGATGCATTCCGTCGCAAGACGATCGGCGCCCGCCCGCGCGAGACCCTCCTGGCCGTCTACATCACGGCGGGGATGCTCGACGACTTCTACTTCGCGCTCGCGTCGAGCTACGGCGACACGGGCGAACGGGTGGCGGAGATCCTCAGCGAGGACGATGCTCGACACGAGATCGTCGCGATCATCCAGGAGACGATCGACGGTGACGGCGAGTGGCGCTCGCTGCTGTCGATGTGGGCTCGTCGTCTGGTCGGCGACACGATCCTCGTCTGCCGGTCGGCTCTGCGTCAGCCCGAGCTCGCCGCCATGAGCGAGGACCGCGTCGAGCTCGTCTACACCGAACTCATGGGAGCCCACGCACGGCGCATGGATGCGATGGGCCTGGCTTCTTAGGGCACGACCTCCTGCGCCCGCATCCGCTCGAGGCGCCGCGTCAGGCGCCAGGCGATCACGGCCGGGATCGCTCCGATCACGCCGAACGAGATGTCGATCAGCTGATCGACATCTCGTGAGTGCGCTGTCAGATGCCGAGTGCGGCCTTGGCCGTGGCGTCCGACCGGCGACGGAACGCGACGATCGCGACGGTCAGTGCCGCAGCCACGGCGACCGAGCCCAGAACGCTGGCAAGCCAGAGCCAGACGCTGTCCTCGCCCACACCCAGCCATTGCAGACCGGTGTAGACGAGGGCTGCGAGAGCCGTGGCGATCGCGGGCGTCAGCGCGACTCCGCGCAGTTCTCGCCCACCGATCATGAAGTGGGCGGCGATGCCGAGTGCGCACGCCCCGATGAGTGCGAGAAGGATGTACATCGCGGTGTCAGGCGAAGAAGCCGACGCGACGGGACTCCTCGGTGCCCAGTTCGATGTACGCGAGGTTCGCGGTGGGAACCAGGTACGAGTTCCCCTTGACATCGGAGAAGTTCAGGTGCGAAGTGTTCTGCTCGAGGGCCGAGGCGACCTGCGTGCGGACCTCGTCCGCGCTCGATGCGGTCTCGAAGCTGAGCTCGCGGCCGGTGTTGATGATGCCGATGCGGATTTCCACGCGTACTCCTGTTTTCCAGTCGACGATGCTGTGGTCGAGTCGACCACGGAGGTCGACGACTGCGCCCAACTCTACCGGGCGGCGACGCCCCCGGATCGGCGGAGAGGCTGGTTTCGCCGTGAGCGCACAGCACGTGCGGCACCGCCCGGCCGATGATGTCCGTACGCCCCAGTAGCGTGGAGGACATGACAGAGGATGCCGCGCAGAACGCCGTGATCGGCGCTGACGTCACGGCATCCGGAGTCATCATCGGCGCGCCGGGAACGGGCAAGACCCGTACCCTCACCGAGCGTGTCGTGCATCTGCTCGACTCCCGCGGAGTCCGTCCCGAAGAACTCCTCGTGCTCACGCCCAGCAGACAGGCTGCGACGGCTCTGCGCGACCGGATCGGTGTGCGGATCGGTCAGGCGACCCCTGGTCCGCTCGCGCGATCGCTCGGGTCGTTCGCCTTCCAGGTCGTGCGTGGAGCGATGGTCCGCGCAGGAGCCGAGCCTCCGGCGCTGCTGACAGGGGCCGATCAGGACCGCATCATCGCCGAGCTGCTCGCGGGCGACGCCGAAGACGACCGCATCGCCTGGCCCGAAGCGCTGAGCCCGTCGGTCCGAGCGTCCAAGGGATTCCGCTCCGAGCTCCGGGCCTTCCTCGCGGAGTGCGTCGAGCTCGGCGCGCAGCCGGCCGAGCTCCGGGCGGCGGGCGACCCCGCGTGGGCTGCGGTCGCCGACTTCCTCGTCGAGTACCGGGCGGTTCTCGATCTGGCGCGCGCATCGCATCGGGACGCCGCTGACCTGCTCGCAGAGGCCAGTGCGATCCTGCGCACGGCGGATGCTGCGGCCCTCGGCCCTCTCGCCCCCCTCAGAGCCGTCCTGATCGACGATGCTCAAGAGCTCACCAGGGGCGGCATCGCGGTGGTCGAGTCCCTCCGGGCCCGCGGTATCGCCGTTCTCGCCTTCGGCGATCCCGACATCTCGTCCGGTGCCTTCCGAGGAGCGAGTCCTGAACTGTTCTCCCGGCTCGCGACCGAGCTCGGCGAGGTTCATGTCCTCGACGGTCCGCATCGGCAGGCCGCGGCGCTCACCGCATTGACGCGGACGGTCACGCAGGCGATCGGCGTGTCCGGTCGTGTCGACCATCGGCGCGCTCCTGTCCCCGCCGAACCGGAGGAGGGCGGAGCGACAGCCGCCGTCAGCACTTTCGTGGCGCCGTCGCCGCATGAGGAGCTCGATCGTATAGCGGGCGTGATGCGCGAATGGCACCTGGCGCACGATGTCCCGTGGGATCGCATGGCGGTGATCGCGCATGACACCCGCCAGGTGACCCAGCTCGAGACGGAACTGGCGGCCCGCGAGATCCCGACGCGCGCCGCCGGAGTGCAGCGTCCGCTCGGCAGCGAGTCGGTCGTCCGCGACATCGTCGGCATCGTGCGGCTGGCCCTCACCGCACCCGACGAGCGTTCCTCCCAGGACTGGGAGGAGTCACTGCGCACTCCGTTCGGCGGGATGGACGCCATCGGACTGCGCCGCCTACGCGCGCGTCTTCGCCACATCGAGCTCGAGCACGGCGGCTCCACCCCAGCTCGAGAGCTGCTGCGCCAGGCGCTGACCTCGCCCGCGCACCTCGACCTGATCGACGCTCAGGAGTCCCGCAGGGCCGCGCGCTTCGCGCAGACGGTCGCCGAGGTGGCCGACGGGGCCGCGGCGGGCGAGACGATCCACGACCTCCTCTGGCGAGTGTGGGATGAGTCGAGGGCCGTCGACGGCCGAAAGCTGCAGATCGCCTGGCGGGAGATGTCACTGCAGGCGAGCGGGTCTGAGACTGCGAGGGCGCTCGACGCGCTGGTATCCCTGTTCGGTGCCGCAAAGCGGTTCGTCGAGCGAACCCCGAATGAGAAGCCGGAAGTGTTCGTCCGCGACATCCTCGACAGCGAGGTGCCGGAGGACTCACTCGCAAGCCCGGATCGACCGGGACGGGTGACGCTGCTCACTCCCGCGACGGCTCTCGGCACCGAGTTCGACGCAGTGGTGGTCGCGGGGGTTCAGGACGGCGTCTGGCCCAACGTCCGGCTCCGCGGAGGAATGCTGCAGACCTGGCGGCTCGCCGACGCGCTGCTCGCGGCCCGCACCGGAACCGCCGAGCAGCCTCCCGATGTGCTCGATCGGCGCCGGGGTGCGCTGCACGACGAGCTGCGCCTCTTCGTCCGCGCGATCTCGCGGTCACGTCGGCGACTCCTGATCACCGCCGTCGACGATGACGACATGACGCCGAGCCCGTTCTTCGCCTTCCTCCCGGCGCCCGATCCGCCCGAGATGCACGCGTCGGCCGAGCATCCCCTCACCCTGCGCGGGCTCGTCGCCCGCCACCGTCGCGTGCTGACCTCATCGACCTCCGCGCTCGCGCGCGAGCATGCGGCCTCCCAACTGGCGGTGCTCGCGAGAGAGCGCGTGCCCGGCGCGAATCCTGCCGAGTGGTACGGCGTGACGCCGCCGTCGACGGAGGCGCCCCTGCATGACCTGACGGTCGAGGCCGCGCGGGTGTCGCCGTCGCGGATGGAGTCCTTCGAGGAGTGCGAGCTGAACTGGGCCGTATCCGCACTCGGGGGCGACACGGTGATGCCGCCCTCTGCGGGGATCGGAACGATCATCCACGAGGCGATGGAGCAGGTGCCCGACGGTGAGCTGGAGCGCCTGCGCGGCGTCCTCGCCGAGCACTGGCCAGAGCTCGACTTCGAGACGGCGTGGATCGGACGAAAAGAGCGCCGCCGGGCGGATCTCTACATCGATCGACTGCACAGCTACCTCTCGGACGTCGCAGCGGACGGTGGCCGTGTGATCGCCGGTGAGGTCGAGTTCCGCTTCGCCGTCGACATCCCCGAGGAATCTGGCGCGGTGCCCACCGCGCGCGCGGCGAGCATCGAGGCGGAGTCGCACCCTCACGAAGCGATCGTGCACGGCTTCATCGACAGGGTCGAGGCATACGCACCAGGCGGCGGCGAGCACGCGAAGGCCCGAGGGCAGAAGTGGACGCGCATGGCGGACGCGCAGAACGGAGAGCGCATCGTGGTCGTCGACCTGAAGACCGGCAAGTACGAGCCCGAGAGCGAGCAGAAGGTCGCAGACCACGCCCAGCTCGCGGCGTATCAGGTGGCCGTGCAGGAAGGGCTCATCGCCGGCGCTGATCCGGCCGCGCTCGCCGGAGCGCGCCTCGTCCTGGTGGCGAAGACACTGGCAGGCAGCGATTTCCGTGTCGCGCATCAGCACACTCTCGCGGGAGACGAGCGGGTGCATTTCCTCGGCCGGATCGCGGAGGCGGCTCGAGGCATGTCGGCGTCGAGCTTCACCGCGCACGTCGAATCGCACTGCGCGGACACGCAGTGGCGAGTCCAGCCGTGCCGGATCCACACCGTCGCGGCGGTGAGCGCATGACCGCATGGACAGGGTCGGGGAACGGCATCTCCGCCCTCGACGTCGCCGCGGCGCTCGGGCTCCCGGCGCCCACCGAGGCGCAGCAGCGAGTGATCGAATCGCCGCCGGCACCCGCACTCGTCGTCGCAGGGGCGGGCAGTGGCAAGACCGAGACGATGTCCGGACGCGTCGTCTGGCTCGTGGCGAACGGGCATGTGCGCCGCGATGAGATCCTCGGGCTGACCTTCACCCGCAAAGCCGCCGGCGAGCTCGCGGAACGGATCGGTATCCGGCTCGCGCTCATCGACGAGTACGGCAGGCGAGGTCTTCTGCCGCACCTGCCGGAGATCGTGGCGAGCGGCGCGCTCGAA
This sequence comes from Microbacterium sp. CGR1, assembly GCF_051062835.1. Classification (GTDB taxonomy): domain Bacteria; phylum Actinomycetota; class Actinomycetes; order Actinomycetales; family Microbacteriaceae; genus Microbacterium. Next base: position 114,190 of record NZ_JAOTPG010000001.1, read on the forward strand.
CGAGTGTCGCGCGCGGCGAACGCCCGTCAGCGGGAGGTCGTCAGGTCGCAGGTGCTCGACGCGCTCGCAGAGAGCTTCGGAACCGCGGGCGATGTGACTCCGCCTGCGGTCGAGGATCTGCTGATCCGCCCGAAGGTCTCGACGTACAACGCGTTCGCGGACGGCATCGTGCGGGAGCACGCGGCACGGATCGGCCGTGACTCCGACGTCGCCATGCTCAGCCAGGCCGCGTCATGGATGCTGGCGCGGGACATCGTTCTCCGCGCCGACCTGCCGGAGCTGGAGGAGATCGACCGATCGGTGGCCGGTGTGGTCGACGCGGTCCAGCGGCTGGCCGGTGACTCTCTCGATCACCGAGCGGACCTCGAACGCGCGGATCGGATCGCATCGCGTCAGGCCGACGCGTTCGAGCCGTATCGGAGCAACGCCGACATCTCGACCGTCACGGCGAACCTGCGCGCCCTCCCCGCGCTCTCGATCCTGGTCCGCGAATACATCGCGGAGAAGGAGCGCCGCGGTGTGCTGGACTTCGCCGATCAGGTCAGCGGCGCCTACGACATCGTCGAATCATCGCCCGATGTGCGCGACGAACTGCGACAGCAGCATCGCGTCGTGCTTCTGGACGAGTACCAGGACACCTCGGTGATCCAGACGCAGTTCCTCGCCCGACTCTTCCGAGACTCCGCCGTGATGGCCGTAGGAGACCCGCACCAGTCGATCTACGGATGGCGCGGTGCCAGCGCAGACAACCTGCACGCCTTCGCGCGGACCTTCTCCGAGAAGGAATCGGTCGGCAACTACAGCCTGATGACGAGCTGGCGCAACGACCGGAGCATCCTCGGCATCGCGAACAGGGTCCTCGGTCCACTTCGCCGACCGGGGTTGGACGTGCCACCGCTCGAGGCTCGCCCAGGCGCGGGGGAGGGTGCGGTGGAGATCCGGTTCCCGCTCACGGTCGACGACGAGGCGCGTGAGGTCGCCGAGTGGTTCGCAGCGCGTCGCGCGGCGCATGACGACGGCGCGAAGCCGCACACCGGAGCCGTCCTGTTCCGGTCGAAGCGACACATGCAGACGTTCGCCGCGGCGCTCGCCGCGCAGGGAATCCCGCACCGGATTCTGGGACTGGGCGGACTCCTGGCGACGCCCGAGGTCGTCGACGTCGTCTCGACGCTGCGCGTGCTGCACGACCCCACCGCAGGCTCCGCGCTGATCAGACTCCTCGTCGGGCCCCGATTCGCGGTCGGGATCGCCGACATGGCCGCCCTCCAAGAACTCGCTGCCGAGCTGTCGAGGCGGGACAGCGGGCTGCTGCCTCTGGACGACGAGCTCCGGCAGCGCATCCGTGCATCACGCGGTGCCGATGAAGCTCTCTCGATCGTCGACGCCGTCGACGTGCTCCGCGGTCTCAGCGACGACTATCGTCTTCTGGCACGGATCACTCCCGAGGGGCGGGCCCGCATACGCGCGGCGGGGGAGATGCTCGAACGCCTCCGTCGAGCCTCGTCCCTTCCGCTTCCCGACGTGTTGAGGCTCATCGAGCTCGAGCTGCGTCTCGACATCGAGCTCGCGGCGAACGAGACGAGAGGCCCCGCGCGTATCGCGGCGACTCAGCTGCGGGCGTTCACCGACGAGGTGCGCACCTTCCTCGCAGCCGACGAGCGGGGGACCATCTCCAGTCTCCTGGCCTGGCTCGACAAGGCCGAGAGCACCGACGAGCTGGTCCCGCGACCCGAGCCGCCCGAGCCCGGGGTGGTTCAGCTGCTGACCATTCACGGATCCAAGGGCCTCGAATGGGATGCGGTCGCCGTCGTCCGCATGGTCGAGGGCGAGCTCCCCTCGCGCCCGACGGACACGGCGGGGTGGTTCGGCTTCGGGGTGCTGCCGTTCGCTCTGCGCGGCGACAGCGCGGCCCTGCCGACGTTCAGCTGGATCCCGCCCTCCGACGAGGAGCTCGACCCGGCCAAGCGGCTCAAAGCCGGGATCGCATCGCTCACCAGTCGCAGCAAGACGGCACCCGGCGCACTCACGGTGTTCAAGGACTCGTACCGGGAGTACCAGCAGGAAGAAGAGCGGCGACTCGCCTACGTCGCCGTCACCAGGGCGCGCAGCGACCTGCTCCTGACCGGGTCGCACTGGGCTGGGCAGAAGCAGCCGAAGGCGCCGAGTCCGTACCTGATCGAGGCGATCGAGGCGACCGGTGCGCGATCGATCGACGACGTCGACCCTGAGCTCAATCCCTACGACGGCCCGGGCGCGACCCTCTCCTGGCCCATCGATCCGCTCGGCGCGCGTCGAGCGGTGGTCGAGAAGGCCGCAGAATCGGTGCGCGGGTCGGCCGAGAGCGACCCGGTGGCCTCTCCCGAACTGACGCGGTTGCTCGCAGAACGGGCGGCGAGGTTGAGGGGGACGGACGCACCGCCCCCCACGCGCGTGCCCGCCTCGCGCTTCAAGGACTACGTCACGGACTTCGGGGGCACGGTGTCATCCATCGTGCGGCCGATGCCCGAGCGACCGTATCGCCAGACCCGACTGGGCACACTGTTCCATGCCTGGGTGGAGCGGCGCAGCGAACTCGTGGGTGTCGGACACCGCGTCGACGAGGCGCTCTGGGAGATCGACGAGGACGACCCCGCGTTCGGATCGGAAGGCGGCGGTGCGGAGGTCTCCCCGGCTGACGCCGAAGATCTCGGTGGTCTCCAGCAGATCTTCGAGCGCAGCGAATGGGGCGGCCTGAAGCCGATCGCGGTCGAGATCGAGATCGACTTCGCTCTGGGCGGCGCGAGTTCGGGCGAGGGCCACATCGTGATCTGCAAGCTCGATGCGGTCTACCGGCGAGAAGACCGAGGCGGCCGCATCGAGATCGTCGACTGGAAGACGGGCAAGGCTCCCCGCACGGCGAAGGAGCGAGAAGAGCGGATGCTGCAGCTCGCGCTCTACCGCCTCGCGTATCACCGCCGTTTCGGAGTGCCGCTCGATGACATCGACGTCGCGCTGTACTACGTCGCCGACGACCTCGTCATCCGAGGCGACCGTGTCTACTCCGAGTCGGAGCTCTTCCAACGCTGGAGCGCTGCCCGGGCCGCACGCTGAGCCTCGTCCTCCGGCGAGCCGCCGTCGGACGTTCCTGAGCGCTGCGCGTCGCGATCACGGTCGCGGTCGTCGTCACGTCCATCCGCCGCACGGTCGGCCGGCGAGCGGTCGTCAGAGACGGCCGAGCGCACCGACGTGAGATCCTCCGTCTCGAGCCCGCCCACCTGCAGGCGATGAGCGGCATCCGCGGCGGCATCACTGAGATCGCTCGTGCTGTCGCCGTCGGCATCCTCATCGCGCCACAGCTCGTTGGGGTTGTATGCGTCTGTCTGCATCGACGTGTCGACGCCCGAGAGAGTGCTCGCCGGCACGCGGTCGAGAGCATCCAGGGCCGAATCGACTCCTTCGCTGCGCGAGGCGATGACTCCCAGGTCATCGTCATGCAGTCCGTCGGCGAGTGCCTCGAGCAGAGCTGCGGCGTCATCGACGATGTCGGGTCGGCGCAGCGAATCGCCGTGCACCAGCCAGCGCGCGAACTCGAGCTCCGCGAGCAACCGTGCACGCACCTCGAGCGCAGGGTCGGGAACGCGGTCCGCGGCTCGTGCGTAGGACGCATGCACATCGGCAGATGCGTCCGGGGCGGCGGAGAGCCAGGAAAGATCGACCGCAGGGTCGCCGACGGCCAGGGAGTGCCATCCGATGAGACCGGTGACCTCCGGCCCGAGCTCGGGGTCGTCGCGGAAGATGAAGGATGTGGCCTGCACGCCGCCCAGCACGACGGTGGACTCGAAGCGCCAGAGGTCGTCGTCGGCGACGGCCTCACGCCATCTGACCGTGAGTCTCGCGGGAACGCGTCCGGTCGATGCGGCGGAGTCCACGAGCCGGGCGAGTTCGTCGCGGCTCTCCTGAGCCGATCGCGTGATCAGACCTGCACCGCGGACGACCGAGGTCGGGAGGGAATGCACGGCGGCGATCGCCGCACCCATCGACTCTGCGGCGCCGCGGCCGCCCGGCACCATCGCCGCCTCGATCTGGAATCCGGGCAGCAATTCGGTCACCAGTGCGCGTGCGTCGCCCAGCCGTGTCTCGCCGATGTACTCAGGGGCTCGGAAGGGGAGCATCGCCCGCGCTCCGGCCGTGAGGGCGCGCAGGGCGAGCGCCTCGCCGGCGAGCTCGCGTGCGGTCTCGTCGTCATCGGCCACTCGGATCGCGAGCTCGCGTCCGTCGGCGAGCGAGGCCACCGCGGAGTCGAAGCGTCCGTCGCCGTCGGCGCTGAGGATGCGGGCTCCGGTGACCTCCGCGCCGGGCAGTGCGGCAGTCACCGCCGCGGCTAGAGTGAATGGAGAGCGTCCCATACCCCCAGGGTAGGTGGACGCGGGGGCGGTCCCGCTTCCGCCACGCCCGTGAGAGAGGGAGCCGATGACCGCGAAGAACACGTCCCTCGACCGAGCCGCCGAGCTCAGGACCGAGCCGGGAGTGATCGAGCGACTCCGCTCCGATGACGCCTCGCAGGTCATCGCCGTGCGTGACGGGCGGGTGCGCATCGCCGGGGGCGACCTCGATGCGGCCACGCTGCTCAGGGTGTCGCCGTCGCAGATCACGGACGCCACCTGGGCGCTTCTCGGACGCGACGCCAGCGGAGTCGCCGTCCTGCTCGCCGTGCTGCCTCCCGAAGGCGATACCGTCGACACGACTCCCGATGAGACCTGGCTCGGGCTCCGCGACCTCGGTGCGCGTCTGAGCGCCAAAGACACCGAGCTCCTGATCGAAGCGCTGGCTCTCGGCGGCTGGCTGCGCGACGCGCCGTTCTGTCCCACCTGCGGTGGAGCGACGGAGCTTCGCCAGGCCGGATGGTCCAGGCACTGTCTCGTGTGCGGGCGGGAGCACTTCCCTCGTACCGACCCCGCCGTCATCGTGGCGGTCGAGAGCTCGGACGGCGAGCGACTGCTGCTCGGTGCCAACGCGAACTGGGGTGGGCGGATGTACTCCTGCTTCGCCGGCTTCACCGAGGCGGGGGAGTCCCTCGAGTCCACGGTCCACCGCGAGCTCGAAGAGGAGTCCGGAGTCCGGCTGGCATCCCTCCGATACGTGTCGTCGCAGCCCTGGCCGTTCCCGCGCTCGTTGATGCTGGGCTTCCGCGCGGTGGCCGTCGACGACCACGAGCTGCGCCCGGACGGCGAGGAGATCATCGACGTGCGCTGGTTCACCCGTGACGAGATCGGGTCCGCCCTCGCCGGAGAGGGTCCCGTCGGGCTGCCGGGCCCGGCATCCATCGCCCGCGCCCTCATCGTGTCGTGGTTCGAGGAGCGCGCGTGAGCGCGCTCGAAGCCCTCGACGATCGACAGCGCGAAGCGGCATCCGTCCTCCGAGGACCCGTCGCCGTTCTTGCCGGCGCAGGCACGGGCAAGACGAGGGTGATCACCCACCGCATCGCGCACGGCGTGGACACCGGTGCGTACTCGCCGTCGCGCGTCATGGCGGTGACCTTCACGGCCAAGGCCGCGGGTGAACTCCGAGGCCGCCTGCGCGCGCTCGGAGTCGAGGGCGTCGCCGCACGTACCTTCCATGCCGCCGCCCTCGCGCAGCTCAACTTCTTCTGGCCGACTCTCGCCGGCTCTCCCGCACCGTCGATCATCGACAACAAGGTGCGGATGCTCGGTCAGGCCGCCGACGCGATGCGACTGCGGCCGAGCACCGCCACTCTGCGCGACATCGCCTCGGAGATCGAGTGGCGCAAGGTCTCGATGCTCTCGGTCGAGCAGCATGCGTCACTCGGCCGTTCCATGAGCGGCATCGACACGGAGCAGCTGATGGAACTGCAGCAGCGATACGAGGCCCTGAAGGATGAGCGCCGTCAGCTCGACTTCGAGGACGTGCTGCTGGCGTGCGCGGGCATGCTCGAGGCGGAGCCGCGGGTCGCCGCGTCCGTGCACGAGCAGTACCGGCACTTCACGGTGGACGAGTACCAGGACGTCTCGCCCCTGCAGAACCGGCTGCTCGAGCTCTGGCTCGGGGATCGCAAGGACATCTGCGTCGTCGGCGACGCGAGCCAGACGATCTACTCGTTCGCCGGCGCCGAGCAGCGCTTCCTGCTCGAGTTCGAACGACGCCATCCCGAGGCGACGGTGGTGCGACTCGAGACCAACTACCGCTCGCAGGCCCCGATCCTGGAAGCGGCCAACGCTCTCATGAAGGGCAGGCCGGGCGCGCTCGAACTCGTTCCGGCGCGGGAGACCTTCAACGCGGATTCTCCGACCGTGACCGCATACGACTCCGAGCGGGAGGAGGCCGAGGGCATCGCTGCCGCCGTGTCGGCGCGGATCGAAGCGGGAGCGTCGCCCGCCGACATCGCACTGCTGTACCGCGCCCACGCGCAGTCCGCCGTGCTGCAGCAGGCGCTCGCCGCCGAGGGCATCGCGACATCGGTGCTGGGCGGCACGCGGTTCTTCGCCATGCCGGAGGTGCGTCAGGCCATCCTCGCGCTGCGCGCCGCCGCCGTCGCGCCGACCGAGCACGGGTTCCTCCCGGGTGTACAGCGGGTGCTTCGGGAACTCGGGCTCACCGAGGAGCCGCCGGAGGCGGGCGGAGCCCAGCGCGACGGGTGGGAAGCGAGGCGGGCCATCCTCCGGCTTGCGGAGGAGGCAGGCCCCGACGAGAATCTCCGCACCTTCAGCGATGCACTCATGGCGCGTGCCAAAGATCAGCACGAGCCCACGATGCGCACCGTGACCCTGTCGACTCTGCATGCGGCGAAGGGGCTCGAGTGGCCGCATGTGTACCTCGCGGGCTGGGCGGAGGGAGCTCTGCCGATCTCGTACGCCACCGGTTTCGAGGCGATCGACGAGGAGCGGCGTCTCGCCTACGTCGGGGTCACGCGCGCCGCGCGTACGCTGTCGCTGTCGTGGTCGCGCTCAGCGGGACGAGGGGAGCGGGCACCGTCGCGGTTCCTGGCAGAGATAGGAACGACTGCTCGCGGCACCGGCATTCTTCGTGAAACGTCAGCGAACGCCACGCGCGCCGACCGTCGCCGCTGACCTCGACGAAAGACCCGGGTGAGGTCGTGGTCGCGAGCAGGCGCGCGACGATGGTCGCTGCCTCGGCGATCCGAGCGACGCTGATCGGACCGGATTCCCTCCCGATGAGCTGTGCATGCATCCGTGGCCATGCCGAGTCACGGTCGCGCTCGTGCTCATCCCGGCATGTGAGACAGGGCGAGTCGCCGGGAAGGACCAACGGGCCGACCGTCGTCCGACCGCGCTCCAGCGACACGGGCAGGTGGGCGATGTCCTCACGGAGGTAGCGGGCGAAGTGCAAGGCTGCGGCGGCGCCCTCGACGAGGACGACGCCGATGTCTCCCGGTTCCTCACGCACGCCTGCGGCCACGCCCTCGTCGAGCAGCGCGTCGCGCATCCGATACTCGCAACGTCCGTCGAGGACGTCGATGCTCTCGACCCAGGCCGCGCGTGGGGCCGCGGGGTCGTCGACGAGCAGCGGCTCGAGGCGGGCGAGGAGCATCCGCGCGTCTGCGCGAGGCGCGCCCGACGCATGGGCGACCACGTCGAAGGCCGAGCGACGGAACCCCGCGGCCATCCGCGAGACCAGCCGTTCGACCCAGGGCTCCGCCGCCGAGATGCGGAGGGTGCCCTCGATGCCGATCTGCAGGGTCTCTCCGTCGCGCCAGAGCAAAGGCACGGCGGGATCCAGACGAGTGGTGATCGGCGAAGTCAGCGGAGACATCCCTCGATTCTGCGGACTCCGCAGCTCGAGATGTCGCCGTCACCGGCATCCGTGGAGAACTCGTCGGCCGCTCTGCTCGTCGAAGGGATCCCCGGCGAGCAGAACGCGGTCGATCACACCGGGCGGTCGCCGCCCGGACCGTCGTCGCCGTCGGACTTCGGAGCGTCGGATTCCGGAGCATCCGGTTCTGCGGAGCCATCTGTCTCGGGCTTCTCACCCGAGAAGTCCTCGCCGTCGAGAAGACGTGCGAGCGCCTCGTCGAACTCGTCGGCGACGGGCTGTTCGCCACGCGCCGTCGCCTGGAGCCTCGCGACGAGCTTCGAGGGGTCGTCGATGTCGTCGGAGGTCGGCATCAGGTCGGGGTAGTCCCAGAGAGCGTCGCGTCCGGCGGTGCCCACGGCGTCTGTGACCGCCTGCCACATGGCCGAGGCCTCGCGGAGGCGGCGCGGTCGCAGCTTCAGGCCGACGAGCGCACCGAGCGCATCCTCCGCAGGGCCGCCCACCGCGCGACGGCGACGCGCCGCCTCGGCGATCCGGGCGCCGTCGGGAAGGCGGGAGGTCGCCTGCGCGGTGACCACGTCGACCCAGCCGTCGATCGTGGCGACGAGGTTCTCCAGACGTGCCAGCGCCTCGCGCTGAGCCTCGGTCTGAGTGGGGAGCAGCGCTCCCCCCTCGATCGCCGCGCGGAGCTCTTCGGGGTTCGAGGGGTCGAGTCGGCTGGCGACGTCCTCGAGGGCGTCGACGTCGACGGTGACTCCGCGTGCGAAGTCGGTGATCTGAGCCATGACGTGCAGGTGCAGCCACTTGGCGTGGCGGTACAGGCGCGCGTACGCCAGCTCTCGGGTCGCGAGATACAGGGTGATCTGGTCTTCGGGGATCTCGAGCCCCTCGCCGAAAGCGGTGAGATTCTGCGGGATCACGGCCGCGGTGCCTGCGGGGAGAACGGGGATGCCGACGTCTCCGCCCGACACGACCTCGAGCGAGAGGTTGCCGAGCACCTGGCCGAACTGCGCGGCGAACACCGAGCCGCCGAGCCCGCGCATGAGCTTTCCTGCTCCCTGCACGACCTCGCGCATGTCTTCGGGCACCTGGGTGTCGAGTGCGCTGGTGAGCGCATCGGCGATGCTCGTCGACACGGGGTCGGCGATCTCCTTCCACACGGGCAAGGTCGCTTCGACCCATTCGCCCCTGGTCATTGCACGCGGAGCCTCGGCGAGTTCGGAGATGGTCGTCGCTTCGCTCAGCCAGAGATCGGCGAGGGCGAACGAGTCGACCAGCGATGTGCGCGAGCCGTCGGTGATCCCGAGCCCGTCGCGGTTCGCGATGTGCAGCGCCTGGCGGAGCGCGTTCTCCCACGCGTCGCCGCCGAAGGCGCCCTGCAGCTGCGACATGATCGTCTGCATCATCGCCGGGTCGAACTGGATGCCTTCCATGCCCGCGAACGCGTTCTGCAGCGCCTCGGGGTCGATGTCGCCGGCACCCTGGCCGGACATCATTCGTCGGAGGAACTCCTGGAAGTCCTCGGGGGTCGGGTCGTTGTCTGACATGTCGCTCGCCTCTCAGCACGCCTAAAGCCGTGGCATCTACGCTAGTCACAGGATCGGCCGCGAGACCCCGAAGCGGGCAGATCGCTGTACGCCGCCCGCGAACGACGGAGGAACACTGTGGATCGAACACGGTCTGTGAAGCTCGGACTCGGAGTCTGGGCGCTGATCGTCGCGTTGATCGCGCTCGTCGTTCTCACCTTCCTCCCCACGCCCTACGTCATCCAGCGGCCGGGACCCGTCTACGACACGCTCGGCACCGCCGCGGGCGCGGACGGCGAGCAGGTGCCCCTCATCCACGTCGAGGGCGCCGAGACCTTTGAGACCGCCGGCACGCTCGACCTCACCACCGTCCAGGTGGTCGGCAACCGAGAGCGCACGCCGAGCTGGTTCGAACTGGCGCTCGCCTGGATGGATCCGTCTCGCGCCGTCGTGCCGCTCGACTCCGTCTTCCCCGAAGGCGTCACCACCGAACAGCGCGACGAGCGCAACGCGACCCTGATGGTCGATTCGCAGCACGAGGCGACCGCAGCGGCCCTGAACGAGCTCGGCTACGACACGGGCGCCGAGGTCGCGGTGGTCGACGTGGTCGAGGATGCGCCCGCGACGGGCGTCCTCCAGGCCGACGACGTCATCACCGCGATCGACGGCACGGCGGTGACCTCGGCGAAGCAGTTGCGACAGGCCATCCAGGATGCCGGGGGAGACCCCGTCGAGCTGACCGTGCAGCGCGGAGGTGAGGAGCAGGTCGTCGAGGTGGCGCCCGAGAAGCAGGTCGACGGAGATGTGACCACCTGGCTGATCGGTGTCACCCTGCGCACCGACTACGACTTCGAGATCGACGTCACCCTGCAGCTCGACAACGTCGGCGGCCCGAGTGCGGGGATGATGTTCGCGCTCGGGATCATCGACACCCTCACCGAGGGCGAGCTCAACGGCGGCGAGAACGTCGCGGGCACCGGCACGATCGAGGCCGACGGCACCGTCGGGCCGATCGGGGGCATCCGCCAGAAGCTCTACGGTGCCCGCGACGCGGGAGCCGACTACTTCCTCGCACCCAGCACGAACTGCGACGAGGTCACCGGTCACGTGCCGGACGGCCTCACCGTGATCAGCACCTCGACGCTGGAGGAATCACTCGACGCACTCGAGGTGATCGCGAACGGCGGCGACGTGGGATCGCTCCCGACCTGCGACGTCGTGACCTCCCCGTGATAGGTATGACAGCCGCAGCACAGTAAGGCGTGCCTAGGATGGGAGGGTGACCTCGACTTCTGCACCGAACCCGGCCACTCCCCGAACCTCGCGAAGAATCTTCGGTATCTCGTTGGCGATCATCGCCGCGCTGATCGCCGTCTTCTTCGTCTTCGCGTCGCTCTACACCGAATTCCTCTGGTTCGACCAGGTGGGCTTCGCGGGAGTCCTCACCACCCAATGGTTCGCCACGGCGGTGATGTTCGTCGTCGGATTCCTCGGTATGGCGGTGCCGCTGTTCGTCGCCATCCAGCTCGCGTATCGACTGCGTCCCGTCTACGTGCGGCTCAGCTCGCAGCTCGACCGGTACCAGGAGGTCATCGAGCCGCTGCGTCGCCTCGCGATGTGGGGCATGCCGATCTTCTTCGGACTGTTCGCCGGGTTCTCGGCCGCGAGTCAGTGGAAGACCGTGTGGCTCTGGGCCAACGGCGTGGCGACCGACACGACCGACCCGCAGTTCGGCGTGGACACCGGCTTCTACATGTTCGCGATGCCGTTCTACTCGATCCTTCTGGCCTTCGTGTCGGCGGTGCTCCTGCTCACGCTCATCGTGACGGCGCTCGTGTCGTACCTCTACGGCTCGGTCCGCATCGGCCAGGGCGAGCTGCGCATCTCGAAGCCCGCCCGCATCCAGCTCGCGATCATCGCCGGTCTCTACCTGCTGGTGCAGGCCGCCAGCCTGTGGCTCGACCGCTACAAGACGCTCGTCGCCCAGGACGACCGCATCGTCGGCCCCGCGTACACCGGCGTCAATGCGACCATCCCCGGGCTCGCGATCCTCACGATCATCGCCGCGATCGTGGCCATCCTCTTCTTCGTCACAGCCGTCATCGGCCGCTGGCGTTTCCCGCTCGCGGCGACCGCGCTGCTGATCGTCGCCTCGCTCGTCGTCGGCGTCGGCTTCCCGTGGGCCGTGACGACCTTCCAGGTGCGCCCGAACCAGAACGCGTACCAGGCGGAGTTCTACCAGCGGAACATCGACGGGACTAAAGAGGCGTACGGGGTCGCCGACCTCGAGACGACTCCCTTCGAGGCCGAGACCGACGCCGAGGCCGGCCAGCTGCGCGAGGACGCCGAGACCACGGCATCCATCCGCATCGTCGACCCGAACGTGATCAGCCCGGCTGTGCGCCAGCTCGAGCAGTACCGCGGGTACTACCAGTTCCAGGAGAAGCTCGACGTCGACCGCTATGAGATCGACGGCGAGATGCAGGACACCGTGGTGTCGGTCCGCGACCTCGACATGAACGGCGTCGACGTCACGAACTGGAACAACCGCGCAGCGGTCTACACCCACGGCTACGGACTCGTGGCAGCCGCCGGCAACCAGCGCACCAGCGACGGCGAGCCGGTGTTCCTCGAACGAGGCATCCCCTCCTCGGGCTTCCTCACCGACCAGGAGAACTTCGAGCCGCGCGTCTACTTCGGCGAGAATTCTCCCGAGTACTCGATCGTCGGTGCCCCCGACGGCACCGATCCCGTCGAGATCGACTACCCGCGAGGCAAGGACGGCGCGAGCGAGACCAAGACCACGTTCGAGGGCGATGGCGGGCCGAAGATCGGCAACACCTTCACGAAGCTGCTGTACGCGCTGAAGTTCCAGTCGGAGCAGATCCTCTTCTCGAACCTCGTGAACGACGACTCGCAGATCCTGTACGACCGCGATCCCAAGACCCGCGTGCAGAAGGTCGCTCCGTACCTCGAGCTCGACAGCGACCCATACCCGAGTGTCGTGGACGGCAAGATCGTCTGGATCATCGACGGCTACACGACGAGCGCGACCTATCCCTATTCGACGAATGTGAGCCTGTCGGATGCGATCGCCGACTCGAACCTCCCGTCGCCGACGCTCGCGATCGACGAGATCAACTACATCCGCAACTCGGTCAAGGCCACGGTCGACGCCTACGACGGTTCGGTCACGCTCTACGCATGGGACGACCAGGATCCGGTGCTGCAGACGTGGCAGAACATCTACCCGTCGACGCTGAAGTCCGTCAGCGACATGTCGGCGGACCTGATGAGCCACGTCCGCTACCCGACCGACCTGTTCAAGGTGCAGCGCGACATCCTCGGCACGTACCACATCGACACCGCCGGCTCGTTCGCTCAGCAGGACAACCGCTGGCAGACGCCGAACGACCCGCGCAGCGATTCGGTCCTGCAGCCGCCGTACTACCTGACGATGCAGATGCCAGGACAGGATTCGCCGCGGTTCTCGATGTTCTCCACGTTCATCCCGTCCGCGCAGGGCGGCAGCAACCGTGACGTCCTGATGGGCTATCTGGCGGTCGACTCGGACGCCGGCTCGGAGGCCGGAGTGAAGGCCGAGGGCTACGGGCAGCTTCGGATGCTCGAGATCGATACCGATACGACCGTGCCCGGCCCCGGTCAGGTGCAGAACACGTACAACTCGGATACGTCCGTGGTGCCGCAGCTCAACCTGCTGCAGCAGGGGGAGTCCGAGGTCCTGTACGGAAACCTGCTCACCCTGCCCGTCGGTGGCGGTCTGCTCTACGTGCAGCCCGTCTACGTGCAGTCGTCCGAGGGGACCAAGCTGCCTCGCCTGCAGAAGGTCCTCGTGGCCTTCGGCGACAAGGTCGCCTTCGAGGACACCCTGACTGCGGCTCTCGACACGCTGTTCGGCGGTGACGCCGGCGCGACGGGTGGAGACGATCAGGTCGAGCCCACAGCGCCGGATCCCGACACCGGTGAGGTTCCCACCGAGCCGACCACGCCGACGGATGCCGAGGCCGAGGCTCTCGCGGCGGCCCAGCAGGCGCTCACCGACCGTGAGGCAGCTCTCAAGGAGGGTGACCTGACCAAGTTCGCCGAGGCGGACAAGCGCCTCACCGACGCGGTGAACACGCTCCTCGGGCTGGAGAGCTCGTCGGGGGAGTGATCCCGCAGTGACATCGTCGAATGGGCGCCCGAGAGGGCGTCCATTCGCGTTTCCGGGACTTCTCACCGCAGGGGTGCACGCTCGGGCGTTCCGCGCAACCCCCGAGCCGTGAGCGCCGAGTCTGTCTAGCGTCGATTGCAGAGGCGGTATCGCGTCTCCCGATCGAAGGGGAGCAGATGGGCACCATCACTCGCATAGTGTTCGACGACGAAGAGTTCGTGCTCACCGCCGCGCAGGATCTGGTCGACCTCATGGGAAAGATCGAGACGGCTGCCCGCACGCGCCCCACCTTCGTCGGCTTCTCCGCCCGCACCGGCATGATGAGCGTCCTGGTCTGCGCCGCGACGCGGGTGAAGGTCACAGTGGAGCCGCGACAGGAGCGGGATGATCGGCCGCTCGTGCCTGCAGATCCGTCACTCGAGTGGGACTACTGACGCTCACGAGGGAAAGCGAAAGGCCCTCTGACCTGGATTTCTCCGAGTCAGAGGGCCTTTCATTTGTTGCGGGGACAGGATTTGAACCTGCGACCTCCGGGTTATGAGCCCGGCGAGCTACCGAACTGCTCCACCCCGCGGCACAAGAAGAAACTTATCACGGATTCTGAGGGTGCGCGAATCGAGGCGGGAACCCATGCCGGGATCGACGCGATGCGGGAGGATGGGGAGCATGCCAGAGAACTCTGCCGCAGTCCCCGTCGCCGTCTGCCAGTTCGCTCCGACCGCGTCCCGGGCGGACAACCGCGAGCGCATCGCGCAGCTGACGGCGGATGCGGCGGCGCGGGGCGCCACGCTGATCGTGTTCCCCGAGTACTCCAGCTACTTCGTGGATCCGATGGATGCGACCCTCGCCGAGAACGCCGAGACTCTGGACGGCGAGTTCGTGTCGACGCTGACGGCGCTGGCCGCCGACTACGGCGTCGTGATCGTGGCGGGGCTCGCCGAGCGCGCCTCGGATTCCACACACGTGCGCAACACGGTCGTGGCGGTGCGCGGCGACGGTGTCCTCGCCACCTATCGCAAGCAGCACCTGTACGACGCGTTCGGTCAGACCGAGTCCGACTGGGTCGAAGCGGGGGAGACCGGGATCGCTGCGACGTTCGAGCTCGCCGGCATCCGTTTCGGTCTGATGACCTGCTACGACCTGCGGTTCCCCGAGGTCTCGCGCACGCTGATGGACGCGGGTGCGGATGCCTTGGTCGTGCCCGCCGAATGGGTGCGCGGCCCGCTCAAGGAGCACCACTGGACGACGCTTCTCGCCGCACGGGCGATCGAGAACACCGCCTACGTGATCGCCGCCGACCATCCGACGCCGATCGGGGTCGGACATTCACAGATCGTGGACCCTCAGGGCGTCGTGCTGGCGGGGGTCGGGACCGCGGAGGGCATAGCGGTCGCCGCGGTCGAGCGCGCCGGGATCGACAGGGTCCGCGCCGTCAACCCGTCTCTGCGTGTGCGCCGTTATTCGGTGGCTCCGCGCTGAACGGCCGTGGACGGCCGGTGCGCGGCTCAGCGGCTGTTCAGAAGCTCGAGGCGAGGCGTGAGGCCGCTTCTTCGAGCACGGCCACCTGCTTGCACGCGGCGAAGCGCACCAGTCCCGCGTAGTCGCCGCGCCGATCCTCGGAGACGAATGCGGTGAGCGGGATCGCCACGACTCCGGCGCGCTCCGGGAGCTCGCGGCAGAACCGTGCCGCATCCGCCCCTCCGAGAGCGGTGGCGTCGGCCACCGTGAAGTAGCCGCCCTGTGGCGGGTGAACCGTGAAACCGGCGGCTCGGAGGCCGGATCCGAGGATCTCGTGCTTCGTCGCCAGAGCCTCAGCCGCCCCGGTGAAGTAGTCGTCGGGGAGGCGCAGCCCCACAGCGATCGCCGGTTGGAACGGCGAGCCGTTCACATACGTCAGGTACTGCTTCACCGTGAGCACGGCCGTGATGAGATCTCCGGGGCCGTGCACCCAGCCGATCTTCCAGCCGGTCGCCGAGAACGTCTTTCCCCCGGACGAGATCGTCAGCGTGCGCTCGGCGCCTCCGGGGAGTGTGGCCACGGGCGTGTGCGGAGCGTGGAAGGCGAGGTGCTCGTAGACCTCGTCCGTGACGATGATCGCGTCGTGCAGCTCGGCGAGTCGGATCACCTCGGTGAGCACCGTACGGTCGAAGACGGCTCCGGTCGGGTTGTGCGGATCGTTGATCAGGATGATCCGCGTGCGATCCGTGACGGTGGCGGCGAGTCGATCGAGGTCCGGCTGGAAGTCGGGAGCCCGCAGAGGCACGGTGCGCAGCCGGGCGCCGGCCAGAGCGACTGCCGCGGCATAGGAGTCGTAGTAGGGCTCGAACACGACGACCTCGTCGTCGGGGCCGTCGATCAGGGCGAGCAGCGTCGCCGTCAACGCCTCGGTGGCGCCGGCGGTCACGATCACCTCGCGAGCCGGGTCCACCTCGAGTCCGTAGAAGCGCCACTGGTGCTCGCTGATCGCCGAGAGGAGGTCGGGGATGCCCCGCCCCGGCGGATACTGGTTGGCCCCGCGGGCGATGGCCTCGCGAGCGGCGTCCAGCACCTCGGAGGGGCCGTCCTCATCGGGGAATCCCTGTCCGAGATTGATCGCTCCGGTTCGGGCCGCGGCAGCGGACATCTCTGCGAAGATGGTGGGCGCGACGCTTCCGTCGGGTGCGAGCAGACCGGCTCCCGCTGCCGTGCGCCGCCATGCGCCTGGGATGACACTCATGAAGAACAGGCTAAGGGCATAGGTGAAACTCATCTTCGCCATACGAAACGCACAGATACACGCGCCATTCTGAAGGAGCGTCGTTGAAGGAGCACACACCATGAACGAAGACAACACCCAGGACCACTCGGTACCCGCGTCGAACGATGCGGTGCCGTCCACCGAGGCAGCAGAGGTCGTCGACCGTTCGACGACGGATGCCGCCGCTGAGAACCCCGGCAACGCTGCCGCGTCAGGATCGCACCAGGGGCACGAGGTTCCACCGACGTTCGCGTCGACACCCGCCCCGCACCACGCTGCGCCGAGCGTGCCGGAGACGACCTCTGCATCGCAGGCGTCCGCCCCCACGGCGCCGCAGGTTCCCGCTCCGGTGTTCGAGGCCCCCGCGGCCCACGTGCCGCCGGCCGCGCAGACGGTTCCGCAGCCGTACTTCGGCGCTCCCGGACAGCAGGCGCCCGGTCATCAGGCACCCGCTCACCCCGGCGCTGCCACGGCCACGGCGTCCGGAGCGGCGTTCGGCATCCACACCGCGCAGTCGGGGCAGCCCGCCGACGGTACGACCAAGGTCAAGAGCCAGAAGCCCCGGGCCGGCGTCAAGTTCGCCGCGATCGTGGTCGCCGCAGCCCTCGTCGGCGGTGTCGCCGGCTTCGGCGGAGGCGCCCTCCTCAACGGCATCTCGAACCAGAACTCGACAGGGGTCGCCCAGGGCCCTGACACCGTCACGGTGAACAACCCCGGTTCCGTCAACGAGACGACGGCGGTCGCGACCGCGGCGCTGCCGTCGGTCGTCACGATCGAGGTGGCGGGCTCGGACCAGGCCGGCAGCGGCTCCGGCGTGATCATCAGCGACGACGGCTACGTGCTGACGAACACTCACGTCGTGACCCTCGGCGGGGCTGTCGCCGACCCGACGATCCGTGTCACGACCTCGGACGGACGCATCTTCACGGCGACCGTCGTGGGCACGGACCCGATCTACGACCTCGCGGTCATCAAGCTCGAAGGGGCGTCGGATCTGACGCCCATCGACTTCGCCGATTCGTCGAAGCTCAATGTCGGAGACACCGCGGTCGCGCTCGGTGCCCCGCTCGGACTGTCGAACTCCGTCACGACGGGCATCGTCAGCGCGCTCAACCGCAGCATCCAGATCGCGTCGTCCGCTCTTCCCGACTCGTCGTCCGAGGACGCTCCGCAGGAGGAGCAGACACCGGACGAGGGCGAGGGACAGGGCCCGTTCCAGTTCGATCTGCCGGGCAACACCTCGCAGCAGAGTTCGGAGTCCATCTCGATCGCCGTGATCCAGACCGATGCGGCGATCAACCACGGCAACTCCGGCGGTGCCCTCGTGAACAGCAAGGGCGAGCTGATCGGCATCAACGTGGCGATCGCCAGCTCGGGCAGCTCGGAGGAGTCCGGCTCCATCGGCATCGGATTCGCCATTCCGGCGAACATCGCCCAGCGCGTCTCGGAAGAGATCATCGCCGGCGGTGTGGCGAGCCACGGTCTGCTGGGTGCATCGGTCCGCGACGCGGCCTCGGTCGAGAACGCCGAGGTCGCGGGTGCGTACATCGCCGATGTCACCGACGGTGGCGCCGCCGCAGCCGGCGGTCTCAAGGCCGATGACATCGTCACCGCCTTCAACGGTGTGCCGATCACGAGCGCGAGCGACCTGACCGCTCAGGTCCGTGCTGCCGCTGCCGGCAGCGACGCGAAGGTCACCTACATCCGCGGTGGCAAGGAGTACGAGATCGACGTGACGCTGGGAGAGCTCGCAGGCTGACCGTCGGAACCCCGCTCTCAGAGAAGGACGCCACCCCGCGATAGGCTCGCGGGGTGGCGTCCTTCTCTTTCGGCTCCGGCAATGCGGCCAAGCTGCTTCGGATCCCTCTCTACCTCGCCGGACGCGTCGGCACGCTTCTCGTGCCCCGAGGCACCCGCTGGGTCTTCGGCTGCGGAGCGGGCGTAGGTGACGGTGCTCTCGCGCTGCAGCGTCATGCTGCGGCGGAGGGTCACAAGACGCTGTGGCTCACGTCATCGGACCGCGAGGACCTCGACGCGGCAGCGCTGGGCCTCCCGACCGTTCGCAAGGCCAGTCTGCGCGGGTGGTGGGTCACGGCCCGCGCCGGCGTCGTCGTGGTGACCCACGGTCTCGGTGACGTTAATCGCTATGCGATCTCCGGCGCCTTCGTCGTGCAGCTGTGGCACGGCATCCCGCTCAAGCGCATCGGCCTGGATTCGCCCGCGACCACTCAGGTTCCCGACGTCCCCGGAGCTCCGGTGCTCCGACGTCTGATCGGCATCCTGTACCGGCGGGCCGCCCAGCGGATCCGCGTGCTGCCGGCGGCCTCTCATCGCTCCCGGGGGCGACTGGAGTCCGCATTCGCGCTCGGTGACGCTCGCGTCGTGGTCACCGGAGAGCCCCGTGTCGACGTCCTGTCCGCCGGTGAACCGCACGAGCGGCGAGCCTCCGCATCCGCGCTGCTCGGCTGCGTGCTCGGCGATCTGCCACGCGTTTCTCGGACGATCCTGTACGCCCCGACCTGGCGCGACGGTGCGGCCGACCCCGCGGTCCCGGATGCCGCTCAGTGGGTGCAGATCATCCGCGTATTGGAAGAGCATGACGCTGTTCTGCTGGTGCGCTCCCACCCCCTCGGCGAGGGCGGATACGCGCCGTCGTTGCCGAGCAGACGGGTACGGATGCTCGGGGCCGGCCTCCTGCCCGACATCACGCCCGCGCTCCCGGCGATCGACGTCCTGATCACGGACTACTCCTCGCTCGCCTACGACGTGGGACTGCTCGGCATGCCGGTGCTCTACCTGGCGCCGGACGCCGAGCAGTACGCCCGCACGCGGGGCTTCTACGGTCGCTTCCAGGACGTGGCAGGAGACGACGCCGCGACGGACTGGGATTCCCTCCTCGTGCAGCTGTCGGCGTTGCTGGACGATGACGGCGTGTTCGCCGCGAGGTCGCAGCATTCCGCTACGCTCAGCGCGGAGATGCACGCGTTCCGTGATGGACGCAACACCCGGCGCGTGTACGAGACGATCCGTGCGCGAGGCATCCCCGCGCCGAAGGGAGCAGCATGACGACGGCCCGCATCGATGAGACGGCAGAGTCGCTGATCATCGCAGGGGCAGGTCACCGTCCCGCCACCGCGCAGCTGATCGGGCCGCGTGCCCGAGTCGATGCTCGCATCACCGGTGGCGGCAAGACGTGGAAGGCCACGTTCGCGCTCCGTGCATCGCGATGGGGCGGCCCTGAGCTTCCTCTGCCGGCGGGCGACTACGAGATCCGCATCCCCGACGTCGACCTCGATGGTCTGCACATCGGCCCCGACGTGCTGACCGGCGTCCGAGTGGCCGTCGACGGTGCGACCGTCCGTATCGCCGCGCCGGTCGACCCCGCGTACGAGTCGCCGGAAGGTCAGGCCACGCTGGAAGGACGCTACCTCGCACATCAGGGCGCGACAGAGAATGCGGTCTTCTTCGAGAGCTTCTACGGGCGCAGCGTCGGCTGCAACCCCCAGGCGATCGACCGAGCGCTCTCAGCGCAAGCACCCGACGTCGTGCGCTACTGGAGCGTCGTAGACCTCTCGGTGGCGGTCCCGGAGGGCGCGATCGCCGTCGTCGAAGGGAGCCCCGAATGGTGGCGCGCCCGCGCGGCGGCGCGACTGCTGATCGTGAACGACTGGCTGCGACGTCGATTCGCGCGCAAGCCCGGGCAGCGTGTGCTGCAGACCTGGCACGGAACGCCGCTCAAGCGCCTGGCGCTGCATCGACCGGGGTTCGATCCCCGCCGTGCGGCCGCCGTCGTCAAGGAGTCCCGCCGCTGGGACGTGCTGCTCGCGCAGAACACCTATTCCGAGCGTATTCTCCGCAAGGCATACGCGTTCCTCGGGCGGCCCGTCTGGGTCGAGGGGTACCCGCGCAACGACGCCCTCGTGACAGGGGATCCCGCTGCGATCCGCGCTGCCCTCGGCATCGGCGAGGGCGAGCGCGTCTTGCTGTACGCGCCGACGTGGCGTGACGACCGCACGGAGATGGTCGACTTCATCGACCCCGAGGAGCTCGCCAGGACGACCGACTCGGTGGTGCTCGTGCGGGGGCATTCACGCACGATCGAGACCGACCGCGACCGTGCCGGCGCGCGGGTGATCGACGTCACCGGGTATCCCGAGACCTCCCAGCTGCTGCTCGCTGCCGATGCCCTGATCACCGACTACTCCTCGGTGATGTTCGACTTCAGCGTCACGGGCAAGCCGATGTACTTCCTCGTGCCGGACCTGGATCACTACCGCGGGAAGCTCCGCGGGTTCTACTTCGATCTCGAGACACGGGCCCCTGGGCCGCTTCTGCACACGCAGGACGAACTCGTCACCGCGCTGGCGGACCGAGGGCACGTGAGCGCCTTCGCCGAGCGCTATGCGGCGTGGAAGGCTCAGTTCAACGCCAGGGACGACGGTCATGCGGCCGAGCGGGTGGTCGCGCGCATCCTCGACCAGGGGTACGTCACCCGCTGACCGGGCCGGAACGCTCGTCGGTAAGGTCAGGACAGGACGGGGCGGAGCCGGACTACGGGAGGGGCGTGTTGCGCGTGCCGAGCCTCGACGCGTCCACGGTGTCGCCGGCGCCTCGCAGAACTCCGCCGAGGAAGCCGAGACCCCAGGAGAGATGCATGGTCGGCAGCACAGCCAGTGTCCACAGCCGCTGACGGAACCGTCCACCGCCCGGCAGTGACGCGACGGCGATCACCAGCAGCACATAAGCCAGCAGGGGCAGATAGACGACGGCCGAGATGATCGAGGAGATCAGGCCGGTGATCGCTCCGGTCACCTGCAGGATCCCCACGACCATGACCATCGCGACGAGCACCACCAGAGCCGGGGGAGCGAAGAAACGGATGCCGTTGCGGCGGCCGTACCGGCGCACGAGCTCTCCGCGCCAGGCGCCGGTGGCTCGGAACTGCCGTGCCAGTCGCAGCCAGCTCTCGCGGGGCCAGTAGGTGACGGAGAGGCTCGGGTCGAACCAGACCAGGTGACCGGCCTGGCGGATGCGCAGATTGAGCTCCCAATCCTCACCGCGCCGGATCGACTCGTCGAAGAGCCCGACCTCCTCGATCACCGCGCGGCGCATCACTCCCAGATAGGCGGACTCCGCCTCGCCCTCCTGCGTGCCGCCGTGGTAGGCGCCGCCCCCGAGTCCGACGGGGGAGTTGTACAGGCGCGCGACCGCCCTCTGGAAGGGACTCCGTCCGTCTGCGTGCATGACGCCTCCGACGTTGGCCGCTCCCGTGCGCTCGAGCGTCTCCAACGCGCGCGCCGCGTATCCGGGGGAGAGCTCCGAGTGTGCGTCCACGCGGACGATCGTGTCGTAGCGACTGGCGCGGATCGCGGCGTTCAACCCGACCGGGATGTGCGCCGCAGGGTTGTCGACGAGGCGGATCCTGTCGTCCTGCGCGGCGAGACGCTGCGCGAGTTCGGTCGTGCCATCCGTGGAGGGGCCGAGCGCGAGCACGAGCTCGGCCGGCACCGACAGCTCCTGCGTGAGCACCGAGCTGATCGCGTGCTCCAGATAGGCACGCTCGTTGAGCACGGGCATGACGAACGACACCCCGGTCTCGGGAACGTCGATGTCATTGTCAGGCACATGACGATCATGGCATGTGCTTCTCGGACGTTCGCTGATTCGCGACGCCCGCACTCGGTATCCTGGAGGGATGGGTGCAGTGTCCGATGCGAAGAAGGCCTACCGTCTGCTGAAGCGGGCGCTCGCCTCGCGCAAGGCCGTGCAGCGGGTCAGGCGGCGCCTGGCCGACCAGGAGCCGCACCCGACCGAGCACTACAAGGTCGCCGTCTACTTCGCGGACGGCGCGGTCAACATGTACCAGATGCGACAGTGGTACAGCCCGCTGAAAGAGCTCGCGAAGCGCTGGCCCGTGGTGGTGCTGTCCCGCTCCGCCACCGGAGCCGACAAGCTCCTCGACGAGGACGGTCCGCCTGTCGCGTTCGTCCCGACCGTGCGCGACCTCGAACGGTTCATCACCGCGCAGGACATCCGGATCGTGCTCTACGTGAACCAGAACACGCGCAACTTCCAGATGTTCCGCTACGGGCGGCGCTGGCACGTGTTCATCAACCACGGCGAGTCCGACAAGATGTACATGACCACGAACCAGTACAAGGCATACGACTACGCCTTCGTCGCAGGTCAGGCCGCACGCGATCGTCTGTCCCGCACGCTCTGGGACTGGGACATCGACCACCGCACGATCGAGATCGGCCGGCCGCAGGCGGATCACTACTCCGGCACGCTGCCCTACACGCCCGACGCTCGCACCGTCGTGCTGTACGCGCCGACCTGGGAGGGCGACCGCCCGAGCGCCCACTACGGCTCGATCGCGACGCACGGCGAGGCGCTGGTGACGGCGCTGCTCGCCTCGGACAGCCACCGCGTGATCTACCGCCCGCATCCGCGCAGTGGCGTGGTCGACGATGCGTACGGCGCGGCGCATCGGCGGATCATCGCCGAAATCGCCGCGGCGAACGCCGCTGATCCGGCGGCGCAGCACGTGCACGACGACGGCGCGGACCTCGGATGGCAGCTCGCCGCGGCCGATGTCGCGATCGTCGACATCTCGGCCATGGTCTACGACCGTCTGGCTGTCGGGAAGCCGTTGATGATCACACGTCCCGCCGATGAGCGCGCGTCGATCGACACCAACGGCTACCTCTCGGACTGCGAGTGGTTGAGCGTCGATGCCGCGTCGGACATCGTCGCGG
The DNA here is from genome assembly GCF_051062835.1 of Microbacterium sp. CGR1. Classification (GTDB taxonomy): domain Bacteria; phylum Actinomycetota; class Actinomycetes; order Actinomycetales; family Microbacteriaceae; genus Microbacterium. Next base: position 137,152 of record NZ_JAOTPG010000001.1, read on the forward strand.
AGGTCGAGCGTGTCCGCGCCGATGAGGCGGCCATCGCCCGTCTCCGCATGTGGGTGCAGCATTACTTCGGCGACACGACGCCCGGCGTCGCCACCGAGAAGTTCCATGCCGCGATCGATCAGCTCATGCAGAAGTGGGATCACTGGCAGGCGCACGAGATCGGCTCTGTGCGCACCGACGAGGACGATGACGACGAAGAGGCCGACGAGGAAGAGGTCTGACGGTGGACCTTCCACTCTCTCGTACCGTCGCCTCGCGGCTCCACGTGCTGCCCGAAGCGGGCTCGACGAACGCGGTCCTTCGGGAGCGGTCCGTCGACCCGCAGGTCTGGCCGCACCTCTCCGTGCTGCTCACCGACAACCAGACGGCGGGCCGCGGACGACTCGATCGCACGTGGACGGCTCCGGCCGGGGCCTCTCTTGCTGTCTCGGTGCTGCTGCGGCGGCTCCCGTCCGACATCGATGCCCGAGGATGGATACCCCTCGCCGCCGGTGTCGCGATGGCTGATGCCATCGCCGAACAGCTGCCCGAGCACGAGGTGGCGGTCAAATGGCCGAATGACGTGCTGGTCGACGGGCGCAAGATCTGCGGCATCCTCGCCGAGGCCACGCACGACGCGGTGATCGTCGGCACCGGTGTGAACACGGCGATGACGGCATCGGACCTGCCGGTTCTCACCGCGACGTCCTTCGCCGTCCTGGGTGCAGAGATCGATGCCGACCGTCTTCTCTCGGCGTACCTGCGCGAACTCGACACCCTGATCGCGGCGCTCGCCGCGGCAGGGGACGCGGTGTCGAGCGGACTGCATGCGGCGGCGTCCGATCGCTGCGCGACCATCGGTCTAGACGTGCGGGTGTCGCTCCCCGGGGAACGAGTCCTCATCGGGACGGCCACGGCGCTGGATCCGGACGGGCGACTTATCGTGCGACACGACGGCATCGAGACCGCTGTCTCGGCCGGTGACGTGGTGCACGTCCGACCGGCGTGACTCTGACACGCCCGGGCGCGCAGACGCCGATGTCCGCGGTTACGGGCACAATGGAGGGGTGACCCAGCCCGTGACTCTCGGCGGTAGGCCGACGATGCCACCGCCAGGCGTGCCCACAGAGGAACTGCTCATCGCGCGGTTCCGGGCCCATGCACGACGGCTGTTCTGGTCGGCGCTGATTCTGATCGCGGCTTTCGGGGCCACTGCCTACTTCTACGACAACCTGCCGGCGCCGTTCGAGAACTGGATGCTGCTCGCTGCGGCGGGCGCGCTGGTGCTGCTGCTCGTGGTCGTGCCATACGTCATCTGGTACTCGCGATCGGTGACGGTCACCACGCGCCGGGTCATCGTCAACCACGGCATCGGCGCACGCAACCGGCGGGAGATGTCGCACGCCCGCGGCTACACGATCGGTGTGCGACGCGGCGTGCTGCAGCGCATATGGGGTGTCGGGACGATCACGCTCTCGAACGGGGTCGACGCACCTCTGCGGCTCGCCAACGTGCCCAACGTCACACTCGTGCACGAGACGCTGGCCGACCAGATCGAAGTGAGTCAGATCCTCGCTCACCGTGACGCGCAGTCGGGGTCGGACGGATACCCCGGGTCCTGAGCGCGGACGATCGCCTCAGCGATCAGCAAGAGACGTGTGATCCGTGCTCGCGCCGATGCGCGAGAATGGTCAGGACGAATGGAGGCGGCACATGGCGCTGCGCGTTGGCGTGATCGGTGGAGGCCAGCTGGCCAGGATGATGATCGCCCCGGCGGTCGAGCTCGGACTCGACCTGCGGGTGCTCGCTGAAGACGAGGGCATGTCGGCGCAGCTCGCGGCGACCGCGGTCGGCGACTATCACGACCTCGAGGTGGTGCGCGCCTTCGTGAAGGACGTCGACGTCGTCACCTTCGACCACGAGCATGTCCCGCAGGAGATCCTGCGGGCGCTGGTCGCCGATGGTGTCGCCGTGCACCCGGGCCCGGATGCGCTGCAGTTCGCCCAGGACAAGCTGGCCATGCGTGCTCGTCTCGCCGATCTCGGCGTGCCGCAGCCCGACTGGGCACCGGTGCGTGACGTCGCAGAGCTGCAGGCCTTCCTCGACGATCATGAGGGGCAGGGCGTCGTCAAGACTCCGCGCGGCGGGTACGACGGCAAAGGCGTCCGCGTCGTCCGTGCCGCAGCAGAGGCTCAGGACTGGTTCGACGGTCTCGCCGACGGTGAAGCGCTGCTGGTCGAGGAGCTCGTCGGGTTCGTGCGTGAGCTCGCGCAGCAGGTGGCACGCCGCCCCAGTGGTCAGATCGTCGCCTACCCTGTCGTCGAGACCGTGCAGCGTGACGGCGTGTGTGCCGAGGTCATCGCTCCCGCGCCGCGGGCCGGCGAGCGTCTGGTCCAGGTGGCCGGCGAGATCGGCCGGTCTATCGCCGAGGGGCTCGGCGTCACCGGCATGCTCGCTGTCGAGCTGTTCGAGACCGACGATGAGCGGATCCTCGTGAACGAACTCGCGATGCGCCCTCACAACAGCGGCCACTGGAGCCAGGACGGCGCCGTGACCGGACAGTTCGAGCAGCATCTGCGAGCCGTCGCGGATCTTCCCCTGGGAGACACGACCCCGCGGGCTGCGTGGTCGGTCATGGTGAACATCCTCGGAGGTCCGAAGGAGGGGGCACTCGGCGACCGCTTCGCCGGTGCGATGAGAGAGCATCCGACCGCCAAGATCCACACCTACGGCAAGTCTCCGCGTCCTGGCCGCAAGGTGGGCCACGTGAACGTCTCCGGTGATGACCTCGACGACGCCGTGTACGTCGCCAGGGCGGCAGCGGCTCACTTCGACTGAGGGTGTTCCAGAGGTGTGCCGTTCGGGGGTTCTCCCAGCAGTAGACCGTAGCCTGAGTGGGTGACTGAGCCATTGCACTCCTCCGCAGCGCCCCTCGTCGGTGTCGTCATGGGTTCCGACTCCGACTGGCGAGTGATGAGCGATGCCTCTCAGTCGCTGACCGACTTCGGGATCCCGCATGAGGTGGAGGTCGTCTCGGCGCACCGCACGCCCGACAAGCTCACGAAGTATGCGCGGGAAGCCCGGGCGCGCGGCGTCCGCGTGATCATCGCCGGTGCCGGTGGCGCCGCGCATCTTCCGGGCATGCTCGCGTCGATGACGGCGCTGCCGGTCATCGGCGTCCCGGTGCCGCTGGCCTATCTCGACGGTATGGACTCGCTCCTGTCGATCGTCCAGATGCCCGCCGGGATCCCGGTGGCCACCGTGTCGATCGGGGGAGCGCGCAACGCAGGAATCCTCGCCGCGCGGATCCTGGGAACGTCCGACGACGACCTCGCCGACCGCGTCGAAGCCTATGCGCTCGACCTCGAAGCTCAGGTCGAGGAGAAGAACGAACGGCTGAAGGGGTCGCTGTGACCCTTGCCCCGCCGCGCGGGTCGGCGCGACCGCTGATCGAGACGCGCCCGCTGAGGAATCCGGATCCGTCTGACGCCGGGACGATGACCAAGCGCGGCTGGTGGCTGGTGCTGCTGAACGTGCTGGTGCCGGGTTCGGCTCAGGTGCTCGCGGGCAACCGCAGACTCGGGCGCTTCGGCCTGGGTGCCACGCTTCTCGCGTGGTTCCTGGTGATCGTCGGCGCGGGCCTCGCACTCTTCGCGCGCCCGGTGCTGCTGTGGCTCACCGTCGGCGGCGGCTGGTTCTCGGCCGTGATCCTCACTCTGGTGCAGGTGCTGATCATCGCCTATATCGTGCTGTGGCTCGTTCTCACCTTCGACGTGCTCCGGCTCGTGCGGATCGTCAGGATCCCCGGCCCGTCGAAGTTCGCCATTCCTCTCGTCGCACTTCTGCTGCTCGGGCTGGTCGGCACGGGCATGGGCTACGCGGCGTCGTACGTCGGAACCGCGCGCGGCACCATCAGCACGATCTTCGGTCAGAGCGGGCCCAGCCTGCCGCCGAGCGAGGGGTATTACAACATCCTCCTGCTCGGTGCTGACAGTGGAGACGGCCGCGACTCGATGAGATTCGACAGCATCTCGGTCGTCTCGGTGAACGCGACGACCGGCGCCGTCACCATCACGGGTATCCCTCGCGAGCTCCCGAACGCGCCGTTCAGCGAGGGCAGCCCGATGCAGGCGCTGTACCCGAACGGCTTCGAGGGCCACAGCTCGAGTTCCTGCGGATGGAACGGCTGGATGAATCACGTGCGCAACGCCGCCGAGATCTGCCGGGAGGACAACGGTCAAGGCCTGTACCCCGACGCTGCAGCTCATGGCTCGGATCCGGGCATCGAGGCGACGAAGGATGCCGCAGAGGGGGTTCTCGGCATCGAGATCCCGTACTACGTCTTCGTGGACATGCACGGTTTCGCGGCCCTCGTCGACGCGCTCGGCGGTGTGGACATCAATGTCACGGAGCGGCTGCCCAAGGGCGGGCCGCCGGAGGGCACAGACCCGCACGACGTGGACGCGTGGGCGATCGGGTGGATCGAGGTCGGCCAGCAGCACATGAACGGTGATACCGCCCAGTGGTACGCACGATCGCGATACACGACGAGCGACTGGGACCGCATGAAGCGCCAGCGCGAACTGCAGGAGGCGATCCTCGCGCAGTTCACGCCGCAGACGGTGCTCACGCGCTTCAATGAAGTGGCTGCCGCCGGGACGGCGCTGATCAGCACCGATCTGCCTCAGGACAAGCTGCCGGAGTTCTTCGATCTGATGACGAAGGCCAAGGAGCAGACCATCACGACGATCGAGCTCACCCCCGAGAACGGCGTGGATGAGCACGCACCGGACTACGCGTACATCCACGACCTGATGCAGCAGACGCTGCATCCGCCGACGGAGACCCCGACGCCGACGCCCTGACAGGGGAGCGGGTGGTGGCGGTCAGCGCTCAGCGCTGAGAGAGCAACGGTCCAGGTGAGCCGGGGCACGTGGCCCGTGAGCCGTGGCTCGTGCCCGAGGGGCAGCGTGTGCGGTGGGGTGGCCTGTGCGACCGCCCGAGAATGAGGGCGCGGATCACCGCGCCATACGCCGTGGATGGTGCGATTCCCACCGCCCCGAGGGCGCGAATAAGCCCACGACCGCCACCTGAGAGTGAGAGTGGCGGTCGTGGGCCTCCGGTACGAGACCGGATTCACCAGACGACGGTGATCGGAGGGGGAGGGATCACCGTCGTCCAGTCGATCCCCGCACGAAGCGAGGATCTGACCTAGGCGCGCTTGCGGCGCACGACTCCTGTCGCGACGAGGGCTCCGCCGGCCACGAGGGCCGCGGCTCCGCCGCCGAGGATCCACGGCGACACGCTGCCGCCGGTGAGGGCGAGCTCGAACCCGCCGCCGGTGAGCGGCAGCTCCGTGCCTGCGCTCGCGACCCCGGGGTCGTGATCGCAGCTCGATGCGTCGTCGTGTCCTCTCGAGACCGTGATGGTCGCGGTGTACGAGCGCGAGCCGCTGAAGGTGAGCGCGTATGAGCCCTCCCCATCGGACGGCGGGCGGAAGGTGACGAGGAGGCTGCCGTCGGCAGCCGCCGTGTTACCCGAGATCGAGGACTCGCCGGCGTTGAGACCGGAGACCGACACTCCGACGTTCTCGGACGGCAGGAAGTACCCTGCGCCGAAGGCGACGGTCGAGACGTCGCAGATGTCGATGACAGGATCGTCGACGCCCACGCGCGGTGTATCCGAGTATGAGTCGGACGAGGCCGGAACAACCGGCGCGGCAGAGGCGACAGCAGGTGCCATGAGCACCAGTGCACCAGCAGTAAGGCTGATCGCAGCCAGTTTCTTCAGCATGATTCTCCCCAGAAATTCACGCGGAATTGCCTTCGGATACACCCCTGCATCCGACTGCATGAGTTCATCTGTCCCCACGACAGAATTGCAGAACTCAGTATTCCCCAGTGAGAATGACCCTACATCATCGGGTCGGGAAAGTCACGATGCGCAACGCAGTTCTTCGCGAGATGTGTCGGGGGTGCGGATCATCGGCGTGTGGTCCACGACGGTCAGGCGCTCTCCCGCGCCGGTCCCCTGATACTCGACGGTGATCGTCGACGACTCTCCCGGTGCCAGGAGCACGTCGTGCTGCACGGCGGAGCGCGAGCCGAGGAGGGCGGTCTGCACGACCTCCTCCTCGCCGTCGCGGTCGATGTGCGACGGCGTCGCGCCCTCCGGTCCGTACACGGTGATCAGCGTGCGCGTCGAGCCGGGGGGCACACCGTAGAAGCCGTCGGCCGTGACATACGGGGGCAGGGACGTCGCCGCGTCGGCCGGAGCGTTGTTCGTCCAGGTCACCGTCACCTGTGTCGTCGGCTCACCGTCGCACGTGCCGATCGCGGTGGAGATCGACGCATCGGTGTAGTAGTCCATCTTCCCGCCGGTGGTGGTGTTGAACAGCACGCCGACATGGGTCTCGGTGTCGTCGACGGGCAACGCTCCGCCGAGAGACGAGCCCGACAGGAGCTCCTCCTCCTCCGGGTGCGCGCTCCAGATGCGGATCCGGCCCTGGTCTGCCGACACCGCCAGCGCCGCGACCAGATCCTTCGGATCGGCCGTCGACAGCGCCGCGGACAACAGCCCCGCTGCCGCCTGGGAGAACACCGCGTCCTGAGCGGTCGGGTCCGGGATCGCCGCGTAGATCTCGGAGAGGAGCACGCTCACCACCGTCTCGGAGGTGACGGTGAAGGGGCCGAGTGTCAGCGGACCGGTCGCGGTGAGCAGGTTCTCCGTCATCACCGCGTCGACCGCGATGACGCCGTCGACCGGCTGTCCGAAGCGGTCCTGCCACCTCGTGGCGATGGCAGGTCCAGCCTCGGTGAAGTCGGGGATGCTCGTGAGGTTCTGGATGTACCGTCCCGGACGGTCTTCGAACAGGGCCACGGTCGATTCGCTGAGCGGTATCGGGGTGTCCAGTGGCGGGAAGTCAGGCACCGCGGCCTGCTGGGTGAGCGTGATTCGACCGTTCTCCGCGTGCAGCAGCGCGATCGCTCCGATGATGCCGCCGGACGAGCGCAGCTCCGCGTTGTTCTGCATCGCCAGGACGTAGTTCCGGGGACCCTCGGCGCCGAGCATGCTCGGCAGCAGTGCGGCGGCGCCGTGCAGAGAGCCGACGACCGTCGCGGCCTGGGTGACGGTCGATCTCATCTCGCGTACGGCGTCGGCGAGCGGGGGGAGAGTGGCATCGGCGTCGATGCCGAGCGCCCGATCCTCCGCGGAGCTGAGTGTGGCGCTGGCATCCGCGAGGGAGGGCTCGATCTGCGCGAAAGGCGTGAGATCGACGACTCCGCCCGACAGGCCGAGCGTCCCGAGATCGAGTTCTCCCGCAGCGTCGAGTACGGGCACGAGTGCATCGGCGGCGACATCGTCGGCGATCTCGGCGACATCGGCCACCGCCGTGAAGTTCGGCCCCAGCCACGGCACGAACCCGAACCCCTGCCAGATCGGATCCGATGTGAGGTCGTGGGCGGACTCCGCGTGATGGGCGATGCGGGCCGACAGCGAAGCGGCCTTGTCGAGATCGCCCTGGCCGATCGCCTCCTTGAGCGTGGACGACGACGTCGCGACCTGCTGCAGGTCGTTCACCGCTCCGATGCCGCGGATCGTCACCCACCCGATCGCGAGCACGAGGAACGTCACGATCACGCCGATGGCCCATCGCAACCACCGACGTCGTGCAGGCAGGCGTCCGTCACTCACCCCTGCATTCAAGCACGAAGCGGCATATCAGCGGTGGCGACGCCGAACCGGGTCTTGTACGGTCACGCTCCCGGGTTCTTCAGCCTCTGACGACTACTGTTGTCGCATGGGTGCTCGGTTGCGTGTTGTTCTGGATCAACTGACGCATGTGGTCGATCCGGATCACGCATCGGCGGCTTCGGATCTCGCGGCGGCGCTCGTGTCGACAGCCCCGTCCGGCTGCGCTGTGGAGGCGATCATCCCGGCAGGCTCCGAGGTGCGCATCCCCGGCCTCGCAGACGTGCGCAAGCTCTCTCTCGCGCGGCGCGAGCTCGCGGCGTCCTGGCAGCTGGGGATCGTCCCGGGCGTCGGGGGCGGTCTCATCCACTCCGCCACCTTGATGGCGCCCCTCGTTCGACACGATCGAGTGCACGATCATGACCAGACGACGGTCACCCTGTGGGATCTGCGTGCGTGGGAGTCGCCCGAAGTTCTGCCCAAGGCCGCTGTCGCCTGGCAGCGCGCGATGCTGAAGCGCGCGGTCAAGCACGCGGATGCGGTCGTCGTGCCATCGCACGCCGTGGGGGAGCGGCTCGCCGAGATCGTCAAGCTCAAGGGGCGCATCCGGGTCATCTCGGGCGCTGCTCCCACAGGATTCGTCGTCCCGCTCGACGCGGTCGCGCGACGCGCCTCTCTCTCCCTGCCGGCCGGATACGTCGTGCTGACCGGCACCGCGGAGTCGCTGGAGACCGGATTCCGCGCCGCTGTCGCATCCGGCAAGGACGCGGTCGTCCTCGATGCGCCGGAGGGAGCCGAGCCGCGGTTCGCAGAGATCGCAGCGGCCGCCGGGCTGCCCGAATCACGTGCGCACGTGCGCGGGTCGCTGTCTGCGGACGACCGGGCCGCGGTTTTCGCGGGTGCCTCGGCGCTGGTAGCGACGAGCGCGCTCACGGCGTGGCCGTGGCGTGTCATCGAGGCGATGACTCTCGGTGTGCCGGTGGTCGCCGTCGATAGCGGAGTGCACCGCGACGTGATTGCGGACGGCGGGGTGATCGTCGGCCCCGCGGACGTCCCCGCTGCGGTCGAGAATGCCGTCGGGGCGGACAGCAGGCATCTCGGTGTGTTGGGTGCGGATCGGTCGAGATCGTTCTCATGGCTCGGCGCCGCAGAGCGCGTGTGGGGCCTGCACGCGGACCTGTAATGGGCTGAATGCCAGCTGTGTCTTCCCAGACACGCCGACACGCCCATAGCCAAAATGCTGTAACAGTGGCATCATCTTGCAACTTCCGTCACACTGGTCACATGTCTCGACGTGCCCCACGCTCTCGAAACACCCTGAGGATGCCCCGGGTCCTCGCCACGTTCGTCGCAGTCATTGCGCTCGTGGTCGGTGTATTTGTCCCTGTCGCCTCGGTCTCGGCTGCGCCTTCTGCAACCATCGGTGCGGCCCAGGGCAGGGACATCAAGATGTCGCTGGACGGATTCGATCCGGGCAACATCATCAGCGACGCGGTCTTCACCGACCGCGGAACCATGACGGAAGCGCAGATTCAGGCGTTCTTCAACAGCAAGGTCGCCCGATGCCAGGGCGGATCGGACAAGTACGGCCCGATCATTTGTCTCAAGGACTTCACGATCACCTCGGTGAATCGGCCGGCAGACAGGTACTGCCAGGGGTACTCGGGTGCGCCCAACGAGTCGGCGGCACGCATCATCTACCGCGTGGCTCAGTCGTGCGGTATCAATCCTCAGGTGCTGATCGTGATGCTCCAGAAGGAGCAGGGCCTCGTCACTCACACCTGGCCGAGCATGAACCGCTACAACGCCGCGCTCGGACAGGGATGCCCGGACGGAGGCGTGGCCTGCGACCCGAACTACGTCGGCTTCTTCCACCAGATCTACGGCGCTGCTCGTCAGATGCAGATCTACATGGAGGGCCGTTACTTCACCTATTACGCGCCCGGCAAGACGTGGAACATCCTCTACAACCCGAACCGCAACTGCGGTAGCGCGCCCGTGTACGTGTCGAACATGGCGACCTCGGCGCTCTACTACTACACGCCCTACCAGCCGAACCCTGCGGCATTGCGTGCCGGGTACGGCGAGGGGGACGGGTGCTCGGCCTACGGCAACCGCAACTTCTACAACTACTTCACGGATTGGTTCGGATCGACGAAGTCGTCGGGTGCGCGACTTCTTCGCGATGTCTCCACCGGAGTGACGTACTTGGTGAGCGGATCCATGAAGTACCCCTTCCCGACCGCAGAGCGCGCGGTGCAGTTCAGCTGGATCTCCACCGTGCAGGACGTGACCACCGCGCAGCTCGGCGCTTTCGTCGACGGCGGATGGGCGCCGCGTGCAGTCCAGACCGACACCGGCCGGATCTATCTGCTGAACAGCGGCAGGCGATACCAGGTTCCGTCATGCGCGCAGGCACTCAACTTCGCGTGGAACTGCGCGACGCTTCCGGTGGTCTCGCAGGCGCAGGTCAACAACTACCCCGATGAGGGCTTCCTTGCCCCGTCGATCTATTCCGCGGGGACGACGTGGTTCATGCAGGGCGGGTATCGACGCGAGATCGTGGACACCTCACTGCTGCTCCAGTATGGTATCTCACCTGCAGTGAGCCTCGTCGCCGATGCGGTCGCGAGCGACTATTGGACGGGTGAGCCCGTGCTCGGACCCGCGCTCTACAGCGACGGCGGCGACAAGGCAACGACGATCCTCCCGACGGGCGCGGTCTATAACGTTCCTGCAGCTGCTCGGACCGACATGATGATCGCCTGGACTCGCAAGCTCACGCCTGAGACCTTCGCGAAGCTCAAGCCCACCGGAGACCTTCCGCTGGCGACGTACGTCGACGGCAGCAACTTCATCCTGGGTAACGACGGGTGGATCGCGGTCGATTCATACGGAAGCGCGGTCAACTTCGTCCCTCTCCCGTCCACGTCGATCAATGCCATGCCGATCGCGGCCGCGTCGAGGGGGCCGCACTTCGTCCGAGAACGCTCGAGCCTCCAGATCTACTTCGTTTCAGGAGGACTGCGGACGGTCAGCCCCGAAGAGCAGCGCTGGATCGCCGCGGCCTACGGGGTTCCCTCTACCGTGCGCATCGTCGCCGACGGGGCTCTCGGCCAAAGCTCCACACCCGCTAACCCGCTCCCGTCAAAAGGCCTTGTGAAGAGCGCCGACGGCGCTGCGTATCTCATCGACGGCGCGAATCGCTATCGTCTGAGGGACTGTTCGCAGGTGGCCAACTGGGGCGCGGACTGCGCGCAGCTTACGACCGTGACCGGATCGCAGCTGTCGCAGGCCACCGATCGCGGCTGGCTCGATCACCTGATCCGGCGCTCGGACGGCACCATCTGGCTGATCCAATCCGGCGCTCGGCGAGAGGTGCTCGATCCCTCTCTGCTCGCGCCCTACGGGATCGGCTCCTCTACGACGACGCTGACGAACTCGATTCTCGACACTCTGCCGCTCGCGGCCCCGGTGCTCGGCTCCGGGGTTTACTCAGACGGTGCATCGGGGATGATCATCGTGAACACGGCCGGCACATTCACCGTCGCGGCGGAGAACCGCGTCCCCGCGGTGACCGGAGCGGCGCGGAAGCTGTCAGCGGCGAGCTTCGCGCTGATGGTGCCGCAGGCCGCACTACCGTCGCGCATGCTCAGCGACGGTCGCGCGCTCGTGCTCACGGAGCGTGGCTGGCTGCAGGTCGATCCCGCCCACTACGGAGGAACGACGCTCTTCGCGCAGGTCGGTTCGGCGGCCTGGGGTGGGGTTCCGCTGATCCCGTTCGAAGGTCGTCCGCATTTCGTGAGGGAACGATCGACGAACCAGCAGTTCCTCGTCTCGGGCGGGGCGATCCAGCCGATCAAGGACGATGCGTCGAAGGCATGGATCGTGGCGCAGTTCGGGGTGCCAGCCACCGTGTGGGTCCTCGCGGACGGAGCGTTGAAGGGCATGGCTCTCCCCGTGGGAACGATCTTCCGCGATGCGGACACCCGTGTGCTGCTCTCAGACGGAGGCAGCTTCTTCCAGTTCACGAGCTGTGATGCCGTGGTGGCCTTCGGTGCCACCTGCGCCGACATTCCGACTGTGTCGACGGCGCAGCTCGGGATGACATCAGCGGGTACGCTTGCTCGGATCCTGCGGTCGCCGGACGGCGTCCTGTGGCTCCTCCAGCAGGGGATGAGGCGCGAGGTCCCCGATCCCGCAGTGCTCGCCGCCTACGGGATCCCCGCGACCTCGACCCCTGTTTCGAGCGCGCTGATCACCGGCGTGAAGGTGGGCACGCCCGTCGTGGCCGCAGGGCCGTATCGCGACGGCGCCGGCGCCATCCGACTGGTTCTCGCCAGCGGAAAGGTCCTGGACGTCCCGGTGGCGGCGCGAACGGACGTCCTCGTTGCGCAGGCGAAGCGGTTGACCGACGCGTCCTTCGCACAGATCCCGGGCACGGGGACCCTCTCGGTGCGTGCCGAAGCGTCGGGTGCCCACTACGTGCTGTCCTCCCAGGGGTGGCTGCGAGTTGACCCGGCCAACTACGGATCGCTCGCTTTCCCGACCGTGGCTGCGGAGGTGATCGCGGCCATCCCGGCGGGGGAGACGGCGATAGGACCTCGGTTCGTCCGCGAAATGTCGGGTGCCCAGGTCTACCTCGCCTCGGGCGGGCTGACGCCCGTCAATGCCGAGCAGCAGGCCGCCATCACGCAACTCTATGGCGTCCCCGCAGCGGTCATCGTCGTGGCAAACGGTTCGCTGCGCTGAGCCACGGAGCCCTCAGGCGCAGACAGCGAAAGGCCCTCTCCGGGAGGAGAGGGCCTTTCGCTGTCTCCCAAAAGGGAGGCCGATGAGTCTCAGGAGGCTCGGATCGGCACGACATCGGCGAGGCGCGGGTGCTCGGTGTCTTTGGCGGACAGCTCGGCTTCAGACAGCGGGACGGGCCAGGAGATGTTAACCGTCTCGTCGGCCAGATTGAGGAACGTGTACTGGGCCTCGGGCGACCAGTGCTCGTTCACCAGGTAGGTGTAGGCCGTCGAGTCCTCAAGCGTCTGGAACGCGTTCCCAACGCCTCGGGGCACGTAGACGGCGACCGATGGCGTGATGACGGTCGTGTAGACGGTTCCGAATGCGGCGCCTTCGCGGAGGTCGACCCAGGCTCCGAACACACTGCCTGTCGCCACCGAGATGAACTTGTCCCACGGCTCTGCGTGAATCCCGCGAGTCGTGCCACGGCTTTTGTTGAAGGAGATGTTGTTCTGAACCGGCCCGAGATCGGGCAGCCCTGCGGCTACCATCTTCTCGCGCTGCCAGTTCTCCTTGAACCAGCCGCGGTTGTCCCCGTGCACCGGGATGTCGATACGCAGGAGACCCTCAATGCTCGTGGAGTGGAGCGCGAGCGGAAGCTCGAAGCTCAGCGCGTCGGTGCTCACTGGCCGGTCTCTGCGTACTTCTTCTCCGTGGCCGCCTTCTGGGGGCGCCACCACTCCTCGTTCTCCCGGTACCAGCGCACCGTATCGACGATTCCCGTGGAGAAGTCGGAGTAACGCGGGGACCAGCCCAGCTCGTCGCGCAGCTTCGACCAGTCGATCGCGTACCGACGATCGTGGCCGGGGCGGTCGTTGACGAGGTCGTATGCGTCCGGGCTCTCACCCATCGCCTCGAGAATCAGCTCGATGACGTCGCGGTTCGTCTTCTCTCCATCGGCGCCGATGAGATAGGTCTCACCGATCCGGCCCGCATCCAGGATGCGAAGTACAGCGGAGGAGTGATCGTCGGCATGGATCCAGTCTCGAACGTTGAGTCCGTCGCCATAGAGTCGCGGATGGATACCGTCGATGAGGTTCGTGATCTGGCGCGGGATGAACTTCTCGACATGCTGACGAGGACCGTAGTTGTTCGAGCAGTTACTGATCGTGGCCTGAACGCCGAACGATCGCACCCATGCGCGCACGAGAAGGTCGGAGCCAGCTTTGGTGGAGGAGTAAGGGCTGGACGGGTTGTACGGAGTGTTCTCGGTGAACCGTGCGGGATCGTCGAGCTCGAGATCGCCGTATACCTCGTCCGTCGAGACGTGGTGGTAGCGGATGCCCGACTTGCGGGCGGCTTCGAGCAGCGTGAACGTGCCGATGATGTTCGTCTCGACGAACGGAGCCGGACCCGTCAGGGAATTGTCGTTGTGGGATTCAGCGGCGTAGTGCACGACCGCGTCGTGCTCGGAGAAGAGCCGACCCACGAGCTCGGCATCGCAGATGTCTCCCTCGACGAAGCGGAACCGATCCGCCGGAAGGCCGTCCAGAGAAGCACGATTACCTGCATAAGTCATCTTGTCGAGCACCGTGACGGTGTCGTCGGTGTTCTCGAGTACGTAGTGAACGAAGTTGGAGCCGATGAAGCCGGCGCCTCCGGTGACCAAGAGTCTGCGCATCCGGCAATGATACCGGAGGAGATCGAAGGGTTCCCGACAGGGCAGGGCCCGGCGCGGGACGGCGTGACGTTCAATAGGGGGCGATGCCTCGACGTTTTGCCCGCTCAGCCGCTTCTGGCAGGATGGAATGTCTTTGCTCAGAATCCGGAGGTCGCATGCTGCGCCCCGACAGGAGATCCGCGTGACCACTTTGTCTCTGGACGAGGCCCCTACTGCCCGCAGATGGGTCCACCCCGCAATTCTCATCGTGGGAGCGCTGATCGTCTTCGCGGCGCACTTCCGTCCCTGGGAGGTGGCATTCCTCGAAGAATGGCCGCTCGCCGACCTTTGGATGGACCAGGGCGGGTTCGCGTTTGCGGCCAACTTCTTCGAATGGTCGATCAGTCGCCCTCTGCACTTGGTGCCGACTGCGCTCGGCCTCGCCCTGACCGGCGGAGCGCCCCTCGGCATCTGGATCGTGCTGGGCGCTGTCGCCGCAGGACAGTTCCTCGTCGTAATGTGGGCGCTGCGTCCGGTGAGCCGTTCGTCCTGGATCAATGGAGCGATCGCCTTGTTCATCGCCCTGCATCCCCTCTGGCCCGGCGGGTTCCTGCAGAGATTCCTCCCCGCACAGACCGCCGCGCTCGCACTCTTCGTCGCCGCGGGGCTTGTGATCCGATACGTGATGCAAGGACGCATCCGGTGGATCATCTGGGCCGGAGCGTCCGTCGTCATCGGTCTCTGCGTGTATCCCGGCATCGCCGTCGCGGCTCCGATGATGGCGCTCGTCATCGCTGTGACGCTGAGGGCCTCATGGCGCCGACGTGTCATCACCGTCGTGGGCATCACGATCGCCTCGGGGCTTGTGATCCTGTACTCGCTCGTCATCGCCAAGCTCTTCGTGCCGAGCGGCGCGAGCTACGAGGCGAGCAACTTCTCTCCGGCGACGGTCGGAGGGCCGCGAGAGTTCCTCACCACCGTGGGGTCCGTTCTGCTCGACCGTGGCCTGTTCGTGCTCGCCGGGATATTCGCGATCGTCCTGCTCGGTGCCATCCTCGCGCTGAGCGGTGCCGTGCCGCACTGGGCGGGGTGGCTCATCTCGGGTTCAGCCCTCGTGAGCCCTCTCTGTGCGCTCGTGTTCTACGCGAACGCGGGTTGGCTTCAAGACATCGAGCGGGTCGCGTACGCCACCTCCCTCGGGCTCGCAGCGGCGCTATTCGTCTGGGCGATGGCGCGGACCGGGAAGCGTGTCAGACTTGAGGTCGTCATCGCTGTAGGGCTCGTGCTTGTGAGCCTTCTCGGCGCTGCGCGCGGCATCAACCGGTGGCAGCCGTACATCGCCCTCCAGCACCAGATCTTCGCTGAGCTGGCTCCTGCCGTGCACGAGGCGGAGGGCGATGAAGTCGTCCTCGTCATCGACCACTCCGGTGTCTACGGATCCGAGTACACGCTTCCCCAGCCGTACTTGAGCGCCGGCTCGCAGGTGATGAATAACGACCCCACCGTGGTCTGGCTCTGCTACCTGGAAGAGGATCCGCCCCTCGCGGGAGCGCAGGTGTGCGACGACGAGCAGATCGGCGACGATATGCGGCACGTCAATTCGTTCGATCTCCCGAGCGGGACGGTCGACATCTACGTCGGCGTGCCGGCCGAGAACCAGTGAGTTTCTCGCCGGCACCCGACTGACGGGCGGAATCTCGAACGGTGGGTCTGGTGCGGCGACGCACCGGACCCACCGTTCCTGTCCGGAGGATGCCCTGACTTGCCTTCTCGGACATCTCACGAGATGTCGAGCATCCTGACCTCTGGACGTTCATCCACCGGCTGGCGACCGGCCGCGCCAGGAAGCCGCGCCAGGAAGACGCGTCCGCACGTCGCGTCAGCCACCCTGCTGGGAGATGAACCTTGATCCTCGGAGAGTCAGCGGAGCATCGCCGCGCAGGTCTCCAAAGAGGTGATGATCATGTTGCCGGGGGGCATCGGGTACCCGACCACCGATTTACCGAGCGCGAAGAGAGCGACCGCAAGCACCAGAGCTATGGCGATCGCGATCACCGTTCCCGGCCGCGGTCGGGTGAACCGAAGCGGCGAGGGGATGGCAGCGATCACACCGATCAGGCCGATCAGTACGACGGGAATAGCGAATCGCGTCTCGGGGGTCGACAACACAAGTGTGCCGACCGCACCGGCCCAGAATCCGACGAGCGACAGTGAGACGAGGCGCGGCGTGCGTTCGCGCCAAGACCTCGTCGTGAGCCAGAAGAGGGCCACAAGACCGGAAGCAGCGATACCGATGACGAGAAACGCCATCAGGCTGGTTCCGGGGCCCGGCGGGTGCTCGTACGGCGTTGCAAACGACCAGTGCAGGCTTGCTGCGGCCTTCCCGCTGAAGAATGAGAGCGAATCCGGCAGGTTCCGGACCGCTGACAGGAGCACACCGGGAGCGCTCGTCGGCTTCTCATCGCCGAGCTGCAGGGCCGCGTACCCCGGGTCGCAGTAGAACTGGCCCGGAAAATGTCCGGGAGTGAGAACCGTGTCGTATCGAGTCGCGAACGTGGCGTATGTCGCCTGGACGTTCATCAATGCGGAGGTTCCGATGGGGACGACACTCCACGCACCCATGACTGTGACGTTGAGTAGCAGTTGAGGGATGAGACCGAGCGCGGCCCCGGGTATGGCCCACGGAACGACCTTCGGGCGGACGAATATCAGTACGGCCGCCGCGATGAGGACGGGGGCTAGGTACGCCGGGCGCACGTTGGCTGCGAACATCAGCGCGAAGCCCGAAAGCCCGGCGATCCACCAGCGCGTCCCCGTCGCGAGACCGTAGAGGCCCAGGAGCGCGAGAGCGACGGCCCACACATCCAGAAGCGGGAATCGGCTGAAGCCGGAGACGATCACACCGCCGGCGAGCGCAGAGACCCACACGCGGAGGGGGGACGACGGACCACGCGCGATGATCGCGGCGATTCGCGGAAGCAGGAAGACGCAGAGAAACACCGCGAGAAGCGAATTCCAGGCAAGCACCGTCCATGACGCCGACGCCGGGCCGAAAAGGGCCGAGAGCAGAGCCGGTGGTACGTAGATCACAGAAGTGAGAGCTCCGCGCATCTGCAGAACTCCCGCGACGGCGGCATCTCCGCCGCTGACGAGAGCCACCGAGCCGGCCCAATACTGCGCGGCGTCGTAGACGAACTCGTCAGCGAGGCCGTGGACGCATTGGAGGGCGATGACGACGATGGCCGCGAGAGGAGCGTGGGGGAAGCCCGATTCGCGAAGACGACTCCACGCCGACGTCGGTGCGGAGGGCCGGGCTGCCATGCTCACGCGTGTGCGAGGGTGCGGAATTCCTCGTAGTCGCGAATGTAGTCGGCGTCCTCGTACGGGCGGGAGGCGAAGACGACCAGCACCGCATCAGCGCTGTAGTCGTACTGCGTGCCCCACGTCATCGGGGGCATGTGCAAGCCCATCGAGGGGTCGTTCAGTACGTACTCGTGGCGGGTGCTGCCGTCGTCGACGATGCAGGAGACGCTTCCGCTGATGCAGACCAGGAACTGCTCGCACTGCCGGTGCGCATGCTCCCCCCGCACCTCCTTCGACGGGACACCGTGCACGAAGAAGACGCGCTGAGGCGTGAACGGCAGATCACCGGGAAGGTCGATCGGCAGCAGGTCACCACGGATGTCGCTCACAGTGCGAAGCGGTGTGATCCCTTCGGGTGTCAACGCCGCAGCCGTGTTGTGAGACGTGGGGGTTTCCGTCTCCGCATACCCGACGATTCTGGCGGGATTACCCACGACGATCGCGTACGGCGGCACATCCTTCGTCACAACGGCGCCGGCGCCGATCATGGCGCGACGACCGACGCGGATGCCGGGGAGGATGACCGCGCCACCGCCGACTGATGCGCCGTCTTCGATGACGGTCTGCGCGAAGGCTTCGGGATACTGCTTGCTACGCGGGAAGGGGTCGTTCGTGAACGTCGCGTTCGGCCCTATGAAGACGTCATCGCCCAGGCGGATGCCGTCCCAGATCTGGACTCCCGACTTCAGTGTCACGCGGTCGCCGATCACGACGTCGTTCTCGACGAAGACGTGGTCGTTGATGTTGACGTCCTCCCCGATCACCGCCCCCGGGAGCACGTGCGAGAAGGCCCACACGCGAGTACGAGCCCCGACGTTCTGGCTCTCGCAGATCCCCTCGGGGTGCACGAAGAACTCGGCAGTTTCAGTCATCGGAAGACTCCTCACGTTGGCGCTCTCGAAATACTATCCGGCCGGCGAGGAAACCCAGTGGCGCCGTGACGAGCACGCTCAAACCGTTGAGATACTCGGGTCCGTCTAGGGCCTTGATGCCCGCGATGGCCAGCAGTCCCACGAAATAGATGGCGAGATAGCTGAGCGCGTAGACCAGGGCGGCACGTCGCGATCCGTTGCTCGTGAAGACCCAGCGGGCCGCGAAGACGGTCGAGATCACCACTCCGGCGAGGAAGACCAGCGTGTACGCGAGCCACCCTTCGAGCACGTAGCTCAACGCCACCAGGAGAGCCGTCGTGACGAGGGTGTTGATTCCTCCGACGATCAGGAACCGCCAGGCCGCCGATCGCGCCGACCGGGGCTGGTCCCCGGCATCGCTCACCATTCCTCGCGGCTCATCACGATCGATGTCGGACGCTGCTTGGTGTTGTCGAAGATCCGCCATACATATGCCCCCACGATTCCGATGGAGGTGATCGTAAGGAAGGTCGAGAACAGGATGGTCAGCATCAGCGGCGCATAACCGGGTTCGGCGATTCCGCCCGACAGGTAGAACCCGAGGACGACCGCGGCGACCACGAGGACCACGAGGGATCCGAACAGCCCCGTGATTAGCAGCAGGTCCAGCGGGAGGTTCGTGAAGGAGAACACACTGTCGAGCAGGTATTTGACGCGCTTCCGCAGCGTCCACGTGCTCTTGCCGTGCTCGCGCACCTGACGACCATAGGGGATCTCCGCCCGACGGAAACCGACCCAGTAGAGCTGTGCGACGAGGCTGGAGTTCGCTTCGTTCATGTCGACGAGCTCTCGAGCGACTGCTTTGGTGCATCCGAACACGTCGACGCCACCCGGCGGCATGTCCCGGGAGATCGTGCGGCGGTACAAGCCCCAGAACGTCCGCGATCCCAGACTGCTGAGAGCGGGGTCGTTGCGGGCCACGCGGCGTCCGACCGCGACGTCCACACTTCCTGACGCAAGGACGCGCTGGAACTCGACCATGAGCTCCGCCGGCTCCTGCAGGTCGGCGGCCATGACGCCGATGGAGTCGCCCTTCGCCGCCGCGAGGCCGGTGCGGATCGCTGCGAACGAACCGAAGTTGCGCGAATGACGCAGGAGCTGCGAGCGGAAGGCAGCATCGGGCAGAGCCGCAGCGAGGGCGTCATACGAACCGTCGGGCGAGCCGTCCACGACGAAGACGACCTCGGTCTCGCGGGGCAGCTCCGTCATCAGCTCCGTCAGGCGGGCGATGAGGAAGGGGATGTTCTCCTCGTTGCCGTATACCGGGATGACGATGGAGAAATCGGTCACCGGAGACCCCGGATCGCCTCGACCACCCTGTCCACCTCGTCGTCACGGAGCTCCGGGAACAGCGGCAGGCTCAGAATCTGCGCACATGCTTCGGTCGTATCCGGCAGGACCTCGTCAGGAGCGAAGCGTGCGAACGCGGGCTGCGCGTAGTCGGGAATGGGGAAGTGGACGTCCGTGGACACGCCTGCGGCAGCGAGCTGGGCGCGTACATCGTCACGCCGCGTGCTCCGCGCGATCGCCAGATGCGCCGCGTGGGATGAGCCGTCTGCGGGAAGCACTGCGAGCAGAGTCGGATCGAGGTCTGCGGCGGCCTCGCTGTAGCGCGCGATGATGTCACGGCGACGCTGGTTGAATCCATCGACCATGGGGAGACGGATCCGGAGGAAGGCGGCTTGAAGCTCGTCGAGGCGAGAGTTGGTGCCGCCCACGAGCGCGGCGTTGTACTTGCCCTGCCAGCCGTACTGGCGGAGCTGACGCAGGCGCTCGGCGATCTCGGGGGACCCGGGCACAACAGCACCGCCGTCGCCGATCGCGCCGAGATTCTTCGTCGGGTAGAAGCTGAAGGTGCCCGCGTGACCGAAAGTCGACGCGAATCCCTCGGGGCGGGATGCGCCGATCGCTTGGGCGCAGTCTTCGACGAGCGCGATCCCGCGTTCGTCGCAAAGTGCGCGGATCTCTGCGAGCTCGCCCAGGAAACCGTAGAGATGAGTGACGACCACGACGCCGATGTCGTCAGTGAGCGCCGCACGGATGGTCTCCGCCGTCAGGCAGAGCGAGCGCGGGTCGACGTCGGCATAGCGAGGCGTGAATCCGGCGCGAGTCGTCGCGGTCGAGGTGTAGGCACCCGCATTCGCCGCCGTGAGTACGACCGCCTTGCCTTCGGGCATGACCGCCTTGATCGCCAGCTCGAGAGCGTCCGTTCCCGAGGCGACGCCGACGGCGTCCGCCGCACCGAGGTACGTAGCGAGTTCCTTCTCAAAGGCCGCGTGCTGCGAGCCGAGGACGGCGTAGCCGGAGTCGATCACGGCGGCGGTCGCTTCGAGAGCTGCCGTGCGGTCTCGTGTCATACCTCGGAGGAGGTCGTTGAAGGGAACACCAGGTGTGTCAGTCAATTGGAATCCTGTCCGTCGATCTAGGAAAGTCTATTGTCACGGTGTCGGGAGAATCGACCACTCGCGAAGGTGCGCGCCTGGGCACACGAGTCCTATTCCTCCGGGGCAAGGTTTGCCCGGCCTCACTCGATAGGTAAGACTATGACGCATGCGTGGCATCATTCTGGCCGGCGGGACCGGCTCTCGACTTCATCCGATCACACTCGGCACATCCAAGCAGCTGGTACCTGTGTACGACAAGCCGATGATCTACTACCCGTTGACCACGCTGATGCTCGCCGGGATCCAAGACATTCTCGTCATCACCACGCCACACGACGCGGAAGCGTTCGAGCGTCTGCTGGGAGACGGCTCCCAGTTCGGAGTCTCGATCTCCTACGTTCAGCAGACGTCACCCGACGGCCTCGCCCAGGCCTTCACGCTCGGCGCCGATCACATCGGCGGCGATACGGCAGCGCTCGTGCTCGGCGACAACATCTTCTACGGCCCCGGTATGGGAAGCCGACTTCGCCAGTTCGCGGACATCCGGGGAGCAGCGGTCTTCGGATACTGGGTCGCTGACCCGACTGCCTACGGCGTCGTGGAGTTCGACGACGCCGGACGGGTGCTCTCCATCGAGGAGAAGCCGGCTGCGCCGAAGAGCAACTACGCGATTCCTGGCCTGTATTTCTACGACAACGATGTGGTCGAAATCGCGAAGGATCTGAAACCCTCTGCGCGAGGTGAGCTCGAGATAACCGATCTGAACCGTGTCTATCTGGAACGAGGAGACCTGCGGGTCGACATTCTTCCGCGTGGGACCGCTTGGCTCGATACCGGGACGTTCGACTCACTGAGCGAGGCGACCGAGTTCGTCCGCACGGTGCAGAAGCGCCAAGGACTGTCGATCGGTGCTCCTGAAGAGGTCGCATGGCGGATGGGGTTCCTCACCGATGACGAGCTTCGCACGCGCGCTGAGCCGCTGGTGAAGAGCGGTTACGGGCGCTATCTGCTCGACATCGTCGAGCGAGGCCTCATCAGATAGGTCTACTAGAATCCGAGGGGCGAGCCACGTGACGCCCCTCGGATTTTCATGTGCGCCGGAACAACGATTGAGAGTGCAGATAGTGAAGCGTCAGGACGTTCCGCAGGCGAAGCCGTTCCCTGAAGGCGGCAAACGGGTCATCTTCTACCTGTTGTACGACGAGCGGGGCGAGGTCGACAACTACGTCCCCTACAAGCTGGAACGTCTCAAGCCGTTCGCGGATCATCTCTTCGTGGTCTCCAACGGTCATCTCAAGCCCGAGGAGAAGGCAAAGCTCGACGGCATCGCCGACACCGTCTGGGAGCGCGAGAACGTGGGCTTCGACGTCTGGGGTTACAAGACCGCGATGGAGCAGTTCGGACGCGAGCGTCTGGCGGAGTACGACGAGCTGATCCTGATGAACTACACCTGGTTCGGACCGGTGCGCCCGTTCGATGCGCTCTTCGAGCGCATGGATCAGGAACCTGCTCATTTCTGGGGCATGACAGATTACCCGAAGTTCACGCCGAACCCCTACACCAACAAGGGTGTCCTGCACCGCCATCTCCAGTCGCACTGGATCACCGTGCGCAAGGAGATGTTCCTCAGCGACGAGTGGAACGAGTACTGGGACACGATGCCGCCGGTGACGTCCTACGTCGACTCCATCCTCGGCCACGAATCGCGTTTCACACACCACTTCGAAAAGCTCGGCTACCGAAGTGCCGTGGCATTCGCCCGCAAGAACTACCCCTCCACGCACCCAGCACTGTTCAACGCGGATCTCCTCATGGACGACGGATGTCCCGTGCTGAAGCGGCGAGCGTTCTTCCATTACCCGCCGTACCTCGACCAGCATGCCGTGATCGGCCGGTGGACCCTCGAAAAGGCAGCGGATTACGGGTATCCGGTGGAGCATGTCTTCCAGAACCTGGTGCGTCACTCGAAGCCGCGAGACCTGCATGCCGACGCATCCATGCTCGAAGTTCTTCCTGACGTCGATGTGTCATTCGATCCCGAACGCCCCCCGAAGGTCGTCGCTACGGTCCACATCTTCTACGAAGACATGACCGACGAACTCCTCGACCGTCTGGTCATGCTGCCAGTCGCCTTCGACCTTGTCGTGACCACGACGAGCGACGCGAAGGCCGAAGCGATCCGTAGCGTGCTGGAGCGCCGCGCGGACGACAAAGTGGCGAACGTCGACATCCGGGTCTTGCCTTCCAACCGCGGCCGTGACGTCAGCGCCTTCCTAATCGCCTGCAAGGACGTGCTCGAACCGGGGAAGTACGACCTGGTCGTCAAGATCCACTCCAAGAAGACCGCCCAGGACTCCTTCAATGCAGGCCGATACTTCAAGGCTCAGCAGCTGGACAACGTTCTGCACTCTCCCGGATTCGCAGCGAACGTCCTCGCTCTTTTCCAGAAGGAGCCGGGCCTGGGGATCGTTTTCCCCCCGATGATCCACATCGGCTATCCGACCATGGGACGTGGGTGGTACGACAACCGCAAGCCCGCGGAGAAGCTCGCGAAGGAACTCGGCATCCGTGTGCCTTTCGATGACGTCTCGCCGCTGGCGCCCTACGGCTGCATGTGGGTAGCCCGCCCTGAGGCGCTGTCGATCCTCACGCAGCACGAGTGGGAGTACGAGGACTACGCCGCGCCCGACGAGCACCGCGACGGCAGCCTCGCCCATGTCCAGGAGCGTCTCGTCGCATATGCGGCTGCTGAGCGCGGGTATCACGTCCGCACGGCGCTGAGTCTCGAGCACGCCTCCATCAGCCACACGGCGTTGGATTACAAGCTCGACCAGGTGAGCGCCACGATGCCGGGCTATTCCATCGACCAGATCCAGTTCCTGCACCGTGCGGGATGGCTCGGACACGGAGGCATCGGCGCTCTCACCAGGGTGTACCTCAAGCTGCACTACCCGAGAGTGGCTGAGTTCCTTCGTCCTCTGGATCGGCCCGCTCGCATCGTCATGGGGCGCCTTCGCCCTATACTTCGTCCGCGTCAGTGGCTCCGTGATCGACGGATCCGCGGGGAAGAAGAAGTATGACCTCGCTCAAAGACGCGTTCAATCCTCGAAGCAACAGCATCGGATTCCTGAGGTGGTTGCTCGCCTTCGTCGTGATCTTCTCGCACGCGGGGCCGCTCGCAGGCTTCTACGGTGGACATGATCTGGGAACGCAGTTCAGCACCGAGCAGTCTCTGGGAGGCGTCGCGGTCGCCGGCTTCTTCTTCCTCTCGGGTTATCTGATCACCAAGAGCAGGATGGGGCGCTCGTCGACGGCCCGCTTCTTCTGGCGGCGCATCATGCGCATCTTCCCCGCCTGGTTCATGGTCTTGCTCCTCACCGCGTATGTGCTCGCTCCCATCGCGTACAACCACGAGCACGGTACGCTGGACGGCTTCTGGAACGCGACCGAGGATTCGCCGTTCACGTACTTCTCGAACAACATGTGGCTGCCGCTCATCCAGCACAACATCGCCGGCATGGGAAAGATCATCCCGTTCTTCACCATCCACGGCGGCTACGAGTGGAACGGGTCCGCCTGGACGCTGGCATTCGAGTTCACGGCGTACATCCTGGTGGGGATCCTGGGCATGGTCGGAGCGCTCTCGCATCGCCTCGTCGGAACGATCATCGCGACCGGCATCATCGGTCTCGCCATGATGCAGTGGTTCGGCTTCGGCGCGCTGACAAACCTCGCACCCGTCTTCAGCGACTACCGCTTCCTCCTGCTGATGGCTCCGTTCGCATTTGGCATGCTGTTCGCCCTGTGGGACGACAAGATCGTGATCGACAACCGCCTCGCGATCGTCCTGGCGTTCGTCGCCGTCTGGACCTACGGCAAGGGGGGCTGGCTGGTCTTCGGCCAGTACGCCTTCTGCTACGTGATCATGTGGTTCGCCATCAAGGTGCAGTTCCTGCGCAACTGGGACAAGCACGGCGACTTCTCGTACGGCATCTACATCGTGGCGTGGCCGTTGATGCAGTTCTCGGCGTACTTCGGCTTGGAGAAGGCCGGATGGCTTGTCTACCACCTCGTGATCGTCGCCGCGTGCCACGTTTATGCGTACCTGAGCTGGCATCTGATCGAGCGACCAGCGCTGCAGTTGAAGGACTGGACTCCTCGGTGGGGGACCGCGTTGCTCGACCGCACTCATGACTTCCGAATGAAGTGGATCGGGCGGATAGACCCGGGATACCCCGCGCGTGTCGCCGCACGACGAGCGCCGCGCCGCGTGGAAGGAGCCGTCGCGTGACCGCCCCCGGAGTCCCTGTCCACGGAGCTCAGATCCCGTCGCCGGTGTGGTGGCGCCGCTTCCGGAACATCCCGCTGACCATCCTGACCGTGCTGTCCCTCGTAGCGGCCATCGTCGGCTGGACTGTGCAGTACCAGCTCGACCGATCGAACAACGCCGCCGCGGCGGTGCCTGAGGCCGCGGCGGGATCCGACGGCGGCTCGGTCTGTCGTCGGCCTGTCGACCTTCCTGCGCAGACGACGTGGACCGATGACCGTTCTGCGTCGGAGGAGGCCTGGGCGGCGAGGAGCGCTGAGCTCGCAGGCCCTGTCATCGAGGGGAAGGACGGCTGGTACTTCTATAACGACCAGATCGAGCAGAACTTCTCTCAGGCCATCGGGCGGCGACTGCTCACGGTCTCCGAGATCACGAAGTGGCGAGAGTACTTCAGCTCCATCGATGAGGCTCTCGAAGCCGAGGGGATCGAGCTGAGTATTCAGGTCACGCCCTCTGCGACCAGCGTCTACCCGCAGCAGCTTCCGGACTGGGCCCAGGAGTTGCGGGGGCCGACGCCCCTGGATCAGCTTCTCCTGGGTGCGCCCGATCTCCCGATCGTCGACTTCCGTGCCGATCTGAGGGAGGCGGCGGAGAAGAACGCCGTCTACACGCCGGTCAACAGTCACTGGACGGACTGGGGCGGATACATCGGATGGCAGACCTATGCGGAGTGCCACGACTCGCTCTACCCGGACAACCCGAAGATCGTCGTCCCGCCGGTCGTCGGCGTGAAAGACACAGGCACCTTCAACGAATACTCCCAGTACGGCGTCCCGGACACGAGCCCGGCGTGGAACGCACCGGAGTACGCGGAGGTCCTGCCTGAGATCACGGTGATCGACAACAAGCAGGAGACGAAGGTCACCTCCGGTACGACGCCGGTCGACCTGCTCGCTCTTCCCGCAACGACGATCAATGACGCCTCGGCAAGCCCTCAGTCGGCCCTGATCCTCCGGGACTCCATGGGTGGCGCATTGTCTTCGCTATGGAACCAGCAGTATGCGCAGACGTGGCAGCTGCAGCACCGTTACGACGACTGGTCGAACCCGCCGAACTACGCTGCTCTCGTGGCACAGTACAAGCCGGATGTCGTCATCATCCAGCTCGCCGAGCGGCACCTCGTGAATGCCCCTCCCGGGACGAGCGGATACTGAAGACGAAGAAGGCCCTCGGGGATGATCTCCGAGGGCCTTCTTCGTATACCTGGCTCAGCCGTGACGCTGCATGACTTCGTGAATGGTGGCCGCATCGCCCCACACGCCGGGGGAGTCATACGGGCGATCCGGGAACGCGCCGTACTCCAGTGTGATGTCGAGGCCGTGCTCCGCGATGAAGTCCTCAACCTGGGCCGCGAGCGACTTCGGTTCGCCGGTCGAGCAGTTCACCGTCCCCTCGATGTCGATCGCGTCGGTGAGCGCAGCGAGCTGTCGGCCGAGGTCCTCGACGCGGATGAAATCGTAGAGATTCTTCCCTGTCGTGAAAGGGAACTCGGTGCGGCGCTCGTCGGCCGCTTCCAGGAGCTTGCGGAAGATCGAATTGCTTCGCCTGTCGTCTCCGTAGATGTAGTACGCGCGAGCCCAGGCGAGGCTGGTGGATTCCGGAAGTGCGAACGGAAGCGCTCGTCGCAACGCGTCCTTCGCGATGCCGTACTGCGAGCGCGGGTTCGTCGGCGTCGCTGCCGTGATGGCACCCTCCCAGTAGCCGACTTCATGCATGGTTCCCAGTGCGACGATTCGCGGCACGCCTGCGGCCGCGATGCCGGTGAGAAGTCGGTAGTGCGCCGAGAGCTGCTCCATGTGGGCGGGGGAGTTGTGCTGAAAGCCGTCCTTCCACGCGAGGTGCACGACGGCGGATGCGTCGGCCCAATGCGTGGGGCTGAAGTCGGCACTCAGGATGTCGGATTCCTCGACGGTGGCTCGATCATCGAGGGGTGCTGCCGACCCAGGGCGCATTACCGCGACCACGTCGTGGCCGAGATCGGCCAGCGCCGTGACCACGTGTGGGCCGAGATAACCGCCGGCGCCGGTGACGATCACGCGTCCGTCTGATGTATTGCTCATCGCTGTGCGCCGTTCCGCTCGAGGTACCAGTTGACGTATGCCGAGATTCCGGTGCGCCAGTCGATCTGCGGAGACCACTCGAGTCGACTGAAGGCGTCCGCCACCTCGCACCAGGCATGGCGGACATCGCCTTCGCGGAAGTTGCCGGTCACGACTGGGGTCGGGGCGCCGAGCTCCGAGGCGATCGCCTCAGCCACCTCGAACACGGAGGCAGGGGCACCGGTACCGATGTCGTACATGGTGGTTCCGTGCTCTGCGTAGTCCTCTGAGATGACTGTGGCGAAGGCCCGCGCGACGTCATCGATGTGAACGAAGTCGCGCAGCATCGCCCCGTCCTCGTAGACCGGGATCGCCTTGCCCTCTGCAGCGAGACGTACGAAGAGCGCCAGGATGCCGGTGTACGGATTGATGAGCGACTGCCCGGGCCCATAGACGTTCTGCAGGCGGAGGATGCTGAGGTCAACACCGTGGGAGGAGCACCAAGCGGATAGCAGCCCCTCCTGAGCGAGCTTCGTCGTCGCGTAGACGTTGCTGGTGTTCGTCGGGGTGAGGCCAGCACGTGCAGCGACCGGACTCGCTCCCGGGAAGTCCCACTGGCCAGCGAGGAGCTCAGAATGAGTCCGCTGTGAGCGGGTCCGCTCGTCGCCTGTCGCTGCATCTCGCCACACGCCCTCGCCGTAGACGGCGCGTGACGACGCGACGACGATGCGTCGGGGCGTCACGTTGTGGCGGCGAAGCGCCTGCATCAGCTGAGCGGTGCCGTCGACGTTGACAGTCGAGAACCGGACGGGGTGGTCGAGCGACAGGCCCGTGTCGGTCTCGGCCGCGAGATGGACGACGACGTCAGGGGACCAATCAGCGAGAACGTGGTCCCAGGTCGCAGGGTCGACGATGTCGCCGGTGATGAGCTCCGCGCTGGGGTGCAGCGCCGGGGGCCTCTCCTGGCTCTCGTGGATCCTCGGATTCAGCGTGTCGACCGCCACCCAGCGGGCGTTCGGGCTGACTGACAGACGGGACAGCGCAGAACCGATGAACCCTGCTCCGCCGGTGACCAGCACACCCCCAGGTGTGGCCTCACTCATGACGACCCTCTCTTGACGTTTAGTAGAGACATATGGTTCTGAGATTAGCGGATTCGGACTTCATGAGCCTGAGCATGCGTGGCGTGTGCAGTGAGCTGGGGCGGATGTGGCCCACTCTGCGTGGGCAAGACGGCGGTCGCAGCCGAGTCGCGTAAGATGAGGTGTTCACGTTGACCCGGACGATGGTGGAGTTGGTGGAGAAGAACGACCGGTACACCCGTCTCGAGGCGGCATCTTTCATGCGCACGGACGCAGCAGGATTCCGTGTGGCCGCGCGCGGCGGAAAGATCCGAGAGATCTTCGAGCGCAGGGAGCTCCTCAGGCTCCTCGTGCGCAGGGACCTGCAGTCGCGCTATCGCGACAGCGTTCTGGGATTCCTCTGGACGATCATCCGCCCGATCATCGTCTTCCTGATGTACTACATAGTTCTCGGGAAGTTCCTGCGTGCTGCGGAAGGTGTCCCCGACTTCGCGATCTACCTGTTCTCCGGGCTCACGCTTTTCGGTCTCTTCGCCGAGATGGTCGTCGGGGCGACAGGGTCGATCCTCGCGAACTCCGGGCTGGTCAAGAAGATCTACCTGCCGCGCGAGATTTTCCCCCTCGCGAGCATCGGTGGCGCAGGATTCATGTTCCTCGTGCAGTGCCTTGTGCTGCTCGTCGCCGCGATCATCATGAAGGCGCTCCCGGCGCCGGTCGAGATGCTCTGGTTCTTCCCCTCGGTCGCCCTCATACTCGTCTACGGCCTCGCAGCGGGCTTGTTCCTCTCCGCCGTGAACGTCTACCTTCGTGATGTCCAGTACCTGACGGACCTGCTCATGATGCTCGCCATGTGGGGGTCACCGATCGTCTACACATGGACGATGGTCTCGTCGGCGTTCCAGACCATGCAGCTGCCGACGTGGCTTTTCGAGATCTACGTCAACAATCCCGTCACCTTGGGCGTGCTCGGATTCCACCGAGCCTTCTGGAGCGGCGGAACGAATGCCGACTACCCGCCCGACCTGGGGATGCGTATGCTGATCGCCGGTCTTATCGGCACCGTCCTCGTATACCTTGCACACCGTGTCTTCACGCGTCTGCAGGGCAACTTCGCCCAGGAGCTCTGATGGTCGTCTCATCCACGCCCGGACCGGACGTCGTCCGTATCGAGAACGTCACGAAGACGTTCCAGATCCGCAAGGACAACACGCTCAAAGACCGTCTCTTCCACCTGGGAAAGCTGGGTCGCCAGCACCGCAGCCACTACACCGCCGTGGATGATGTCGATGTGACCATCCAGGCTGGGACGACGGTGGGGCTTCTGGGGCCGAACGGCTCGGGCAAGAGCACCCTCCTGAAGATCATCGGCGGGATCATCGCCCCCTCGACCGGGCAGATCCTCACCCGTGGACGCATGGCGGCGTTGCTGGAGCTCGGTGCGGGCTTCCACCCCGACCTCAGCGGGCGTGAGAACGTGTACCTGAACGCCTCGATCCTGGGCTTGACCCGTGAAGAGACGGCGAGCCGTTTCGACGCCATTCACGAGTTCAGCGGCATCGGCGAGTTCATCGACACGCAGGTGAAGTTCTATTCCTCCGGGATGTTCGTGCGTCTCGCGTTCGCGGTGGCAATCCACACCGAACCCGACATCCTTCTGGTGGATGAGGTTCTCGCGGTCGGTGACGAAGCGTTCCAGCGGAAGTGCATGGACCGGATCGCTCAGTTCCGTGCGGCCGGCTGCACCATCATCCTCGTTTCGCACTCGGCGGCACAGGTGCAAGAGTTGTGCGACAGGGCCCTCGTGCTGAACGAGGGTGAGCTGGTGTTCGACGGTGACGTGAACGAGGGCGTTTCGGCGCTCCGCGACGTGCTCGAAGGACGTCGGGTCGGTGAACTTCCGAAGCCCGACGAAGATCGCCCGATCGAGGTCACGAGAATCTCGCTGCATGATGAGGACGGGCGTGACGTGGAGTCCGTGCGCAGCGGCGATCCCCTCATCATTCGGCTGCATGTCCGTGCTCGCGAGGCGATGGATCGCTGGGAGACCGGATTCAGCATCGACACCCCTCTGGGTCAGATGCTCCTGGCCGCGAATACGGAGCGTCTGGGGATCACTCTCCCGGCGATCGATGCGGGAGAGGGGCACATGGAGTTCCGGATCGACGAGGTCAACCTCGGCGCCGGGCAGTACTTCATCAATGCCAATGTCTCCGAGATCATCGACATCGACTCTCACATCCTGTGGCAGGGCGCAAAGTTCAGCGTTCTCGAAGACACGACGAATCTCGGCCCGCTCGCTGCGCGCATCACAGCCGCGTCCTAACGGCTCACGGCTTCACGCCTCTCGGCGTAGTTCAGTGCGTTCTGGAGGCCTCGTCGTCTGCGCGGTCAGGATCGCCGATGGATGGTGCGGTCGTAGACGAAGACTTCTGCGCGCCGCAGAAGCAACATCCCCATGCAGCCAGCCCTCTGTATCAGCGTGAGCCGCGACTTGAGTGACTGGACGAGTGCGCGGTCGGCACGATAACGCTCAGCGTCCGCCGGAGTCTGCACTGCTCGATGCTCGAATTGCAGGGCTGTGAGGCCGTAGAAGGCCCTGGCGGGCAGAATGCCCTTCGCCAGCGCGGTCTCGAACGATCGTGCATGGGCCTGCACGATGTCGTGGTAGTAGGACGCCGAACGCAGCGAGTGCGAGACGCTGTCGCCGCGCTGCAGCCAGAAGTACAGTCGATCGCTGCACGAGGCCACTCTCCGCATGCGCAGATACAGATCCATGGCGATCGCCACGTCTTGCGCGAAACGCCCGGCCGGGAACCGGACTCCGTCGAACAGGGAGGCCCGGTAAAGCTTGCCCCAGTTCGCCTCGCTGAAGTAGCGGAGCTCCTGCTTCGTCAGACGCCGCAGTGCGACGCTGAACACGTTCTGGTAGCTGTGCCCGGGATCGTCGAAAGTGATGGCGGTTCCGGGTGGGTCATCACGATGCTGCTCGAGGGCGGCCGTCGCCGCGCTGGCCCCGACGTTCCACCACCGGCAACAGCTCATGTCGGCATCCGCATCGAGCAGGATGGTCAGCAGCCGTTCCACGAGATGCGGACTCATCAGATCGTCGTTGTCGCAGAAGGTGATGAACTCGCCAGCGGCAGCATCCAAGCCGGCGTTCTGAGCCGATCCGATCCCGCCGTTGTTCTGGTGGATCACCCGTACCCGTGGATCGGACTCGGCGATCTCATCGCACAGCGCGCCGGATCCGTCTGTCGAACCATCGTCGACCAGGATCA
Source organism: Microbacterium sp. CGR1 (assembly GCF_051062835.1). Classification (GTDB taxonomy): domain Bacteria; phylum Actinomycetota; class Actinomycetes; order Actinomycetales; family Microbacteriaceae; genus Microbacterium. Next base: position 168,598 of record NZ_JAOTPG010000001.1, read on the forward strand.
CGTCCAGCTCGCGATGCGTCTGCGCCAGGATCGATGCGATGCATGGACCGAGGTGCGCGACCGCGTTGTAGACGGGGACGATGACGGATACCGTACGCTCGTAGGCGGGTAGATCAGTGGACATCACGATCGATAGTACCCGTCGCCTGCCTGTGGCCTCGCCGATGTCGATTCGTCGTCGCGCCCGGGCGTGGAAGGAAACAGCACCATGGATCTCCTCGTCGTGGGTTCGGGCTTCTTCGGCCTGACCATCGCAGAACGTGCCGCGAACGCCGGCCGCAAGGTGACGGTCATCGACCGTCGTCATCACATCGGCGGAAACGCCTACAGCGAGGCGGAGCCCGAGACGGGCATCGAGGTGCACCGCTACGGCGCACACCTGTTCCACACCTCGAACGCCACGGTGTGGGAGTACGTCAACCGCTTCACTTCGTTCACGAACTACGTGCACCGGGTCTACACGACGCACAGGGGCACCGTGTTCCCGATGCCGGTCAACCTCGGCACCATCAATCAGTTCTTTCAGTCGGCATACACCCCCGATCAGGCGCGAGCCCTCGTGCGCGAGCAGGCGGGGGAGTTCGACGTGAAGACGGCGGCGAACTTCGAGGAGAAGGGCATCGCGCTCGTCGGACGCCCGTTGTTCGAGGCTTTCTTCCGCGACTACACGGCCAAGCAGTGGCAGACCGACCCGCAGAAGCTGTCCGGTGACATCATCAGCCGCCTGCCCGTGCGGTACACCTACGACAACCGCTACTTCAACGACACCTGGGAAGGCCTGCCGACTGACGGCTACACCGCGTGGCTCGAGCGAATGGCGGACCATCCCAACATCGAGGTGAAGCTGAACGTCGACTACTTCGACGACGCGCAGCCCCTCAACAAGAAGGCGACCGTCGGTCAGGTGCCCGTCGTCTACACGGGCCCCGTCGACCGGTACTTCGACTACGCGGAGGGCGCGCTCAGCTGGCGGACGCTCGACTTCGAGCAGGAGGTCCTGAACATCGGGGACTTCCAGGGCACCCCCGTGATGAACTACCCCGACATGGACGTGCCCTACACGCGCATCCACGAGTTCAAGCACTTCCACCCGGAGCGCAAGGATGTCTACGAGTCCGACAAGACCGTCATCATGCGCGAGTTCTCGCGGTTCGCGGGCCGCGACGACGAGCCGTACTACCCGGTGAACACCCCGACTGACCGTGACGGGCTGCTGGCGTACCGCGAACTCGCGAAGGGCGAGAAGGGCGTGCATTTCGGCGGACGCCTCGGCACGTATCAGTACCTCGACATGCACATGGCGATCGGCTCGGCGCTGTCGCTGTGGAACAACACGCTCTCGTAGACTCGACCCTATGAGTCACGCTGCTGTCGGGGCGCCCGGGACGCCCCGGCGCTATCTGCATTCCCTGTGGCTGCTGTCGGCCCGCGACCTCAAGGTGCGGTACTCGACGAGCTTCCTCGGATACCTGTGGTCGGTGCTGGATCCGCTCGTGATGAGCGCGATCTACTGGTTCGTCTTCACGCAGATCTTCCATCGTGATGTCGGCGAGGAGCCGTACATCGTGTTCCTCATCAGTGCGCTCCTGCCGTGGGTGTGGTTCAACTCCTCGGTGTCGGACTTCACTCGAGCCTTCAAGAAGGACTCTCGGCTGGTCCGCTCCACGGCCATCCCTCGTTCGATCTGGGTGAACCGCATCGTTCTCAGCAAGGGCATGGAGTACCTGTTCTCCCTGCCGGTGCTGGCCGCATTCGTCATCATCAACCTGCTCGTCGAGCAGAACCCGGCGAACACCGTCCAGGTCGGGTGGGGCATCCTCTGGATGCCGGTCGCGATGATCCTCCAGACGGTCCTGCTCGTGGGACTCGGCCTGCTCGTCGCGCCGCTGTGCGTCCTCTACGTCGACCTGGAGCGGACGACCGCCCTGATCCTGCGCGCGATGTTCTACGCCACTCCGATCATCTACAACGTGACGGATCTCCCCGGGATGTTCCAGACCCTCGGAGCCTTCAACCCGCTCGCCGGGATCTTCATGCTCTACCGCATGCCTTTCTTCCCCGATCAGTGGAACCTGTTCACCCTGCTGATCAGCGTCGGCATGACTCTCGTGATCCTGGCCCTCGGGATCTGGACGTTCCGCTCGCTGGAGCGGCCTGTGCTGAAGGAGCTGTGATGTCGACCGCGATCGAGGTGAAGGGGCTCGGGGTCCACTTCCGACGCAACCGCCGGGGGCGACGCAGCTTCAAGGATCTGTTCGCCGGAGCCTCGCGGCGCTCCCGCCCGGGTGAGTTCTGGGCGCTGCGCGACGTCTCGTTCACCGTGCAGCAGGGGGAGTCGATCGGCGTCGTCGGTCGCAACGGTCAGGGCAAGTCCACGCTGCTGCGTCTCGTGGCGAAGGTGCTGCTGTCCGACGAGGGAACGGTGACGGTGAACGGGGGAGTCGCACCCCTGATCGAGATCACCGGCGGTTTCGTCGGCGATCTGACTGTGCGCGAGAACGTGCGACTGACCGCCGGTCTTCACGGCATGTCGCGCGACGAGGTCTCGCGCCGATACGACGACATCATCGAGTTCGCCGAGCTCGCCGGTTTCGAGGACACGCCCTACAAGCACCTCTCGAACGGCATGAAGGTGCGGCTCGCGTTCTCCGTCGTCTCACAGCTCGACGAGCCGATCCTGCTCGTCGACGAGGTTCTCGCGGTCGGAGACAAGGCCTTCCGCGAGAAGTGCTACAAGCGCATCGACGAGCTGCTGGCCGAGGGGCGCACGCTGTTCTTCGTCAGCCACAACGAGCGCGATCTCCGCCGTTTCTGCACGCGAGGCCTCTACCTCGACAAGGGCGCCCTCGTGCTGGACGCGCCGATCGCCGAAGTCCTCGACCGCTACAACAAGGACTACAACGCCGGCTGAGCCCAGCGAGCGGCGGAGGCCTCAGGCTCCGACGAGCTCTGTCAGCACCTGCAGCGAGGTGCGTGCCGCATCGGCCGCGCTCGCCGTGTCGGATCCCTCGCTCGCTGCGGTCTTCAGATCTGCGAGCTTCTGGGCGTAGTCGGCGACTCCGTCGCTCCATTCCGTCGCGATCGACGACGGCGGCAGAGTGTCGGAGAGGCGCTGAGCATCTTCCTGCAGCGTCTCGACGACCTGCACGGCGTCCGGGCCGCTGTTGGCTGCGGCGATGTCGAGGCCGCGTGCGGCATCTTCCAGCCAGAAGCCGACCTGGTCGCGGAATGTCTCGATGGAGGGATCCACCGGCTCGGGTGCGGTGGTCACCGGCGGATCGGTCGGATCACCGGGCATGCTCTCGTATGGTGACGGCGATGCCGACGGCGTCTCGCTCGCACCGGGGATCGGAGATTCACCTCGGGGCAGGAGGAAGAACAGCAGCGCGCCGACGACGACCAGGCCGGCGACGATGAGCCCCACGATGAGCGCGATGCGACCGCGGTTGCTCGGCTGCGGCTCCATCGGTGCCCAGCGGACGTCGGGCTGCTGTTCGTCGGTCATGCCTGTCGGTCCTCCAGGGCGGGCATCGGCTTCCAGGAGCGGTCGCGGCCGAGCTTGCCGCCCTCCTTGAGCCCACGGAACAGATTGCTCGTTCCCCGCACGGTCCGCTCGACGAACAGCAGGCGGATGAGCTCCTTCGCGAACGTCATCGATGTTCCGAGGCCGAAGAGCACCGGGTTGTAGTTGTCGTGGATCCGGTAGTACTGCTTGATGTACGCGCGGTTGCGCATGATGTAGAAGCGGTAGGCGTTGCTCGACGCGTTCATGTGCCGGATGCCCATGTCCCACTGCTTGATCTCGCGGGTGCGCCGAAGCACGAACTCATCGACGATCACCGCGGTGGTCTTGCGGGAGGCGAGCCACCCGTACATCTGGTCGTCCCAGTAGATGAAGAAGCGGTGGTCGGGGAGGCCGATCTGCGTGACGATCGAGCGGTGGATGAACATCCCCTCGAAGCATCCGCTGTTCATCTCCTTGTAGCCCGAGGCGTCGAACCCCGAAGGAGCGAAGGGGATCGGGATGCCCATACGCTCGGCGATCCGGTACTGCCAGTAGAACTCACTGCCGTCGTAGTCGTAGCGGCGTCCCTGGATGCTCTTGAAGCGAGGAGCCCACTTGCCCATCTTCGCGAGACCGTCGGGAACGACCTCGACGTCGTCGTCCATCATCCAGATCCACTCGGATCCGATCTCGTAGGCCGTGCGCATCCCCTCGCTGAAGCCACCGGATCCACCGGTGTTCGTCTCGAGGCGACGGTAGACGAGCTCGGTGCCGAGGCGCGGGCGGAAGGAGTCCACGACTTCGGTCGTGTCGTCCGACGAGGCGTTGTCGATGATCACGACGTGGCCCGGCTTCGGGTCCATCGCGGTGATGCTCTCGAGCAGACCGGTCAGCAGATGCGATCGGTTGAAGGTGACGATGACGATCGTCGCGGACGCCGGGTCGAAGGGGGCGTGTGTCACGAGGTGATTTCTCCGGTGGCTGGGTGCCCGCAGGGCGCCGCGAGCAGATCCCACCCTACCCGGAAGAGCTTCGGAATCCGCCGAGGGCTCGTCGGGAGGCTCAGCCCTGGGGCCTCAGCGTCGGGATCGCGCCCGTGTGCGCGGCGTCGATGCTCTCCCGCCACGACCGTGTCTGGCCCGCGCGCAGAGCGCACAGCACCAGCATGAACCAGCCGGCTCCGACCAGGGTGAAGCTCTCGAACATCGACTCCACGGCGAGCGTGACGAGCATCAGCGGGGTCCATGCGTACACGACGGAGCGTCGCACGCTCGCGACGAGCCAGGAACGCACAGTGGCGATGCCGCCGAACAGCAGGAAGAGCACAAGCCCGGCGGTGCCCAGCTGGAGCAGCACATCGAAGTACGCGTTGAGTGCGCTCTGATGGTGGTCGTCGAGCAGGAAGTTGATGTAGGTGAACGGGTACTCTCCCCGAGCCCACGAGCCGAACCAGCCCCACCCTTCGACCGGCTTGAGCGCGACGAAGTCGAGGATCGTGTTCCACAGGGTCGCCCTGACCGAGAAGTCGGATCCCGCGTCGAGCATCGCGATGATCACGTGCCGCAGGGCGAACGCCGCCGCCAGCGCCAGCGCGACGAGCACGCCGAGCACCCATTGCACGATCGTCCGTCGCTCGGCGGGCGCGTGCCGCACGATCGTGAGGGCCACAGCCACGACGCCGACGGCCGCGGCGAGGACGAGGACCATGGGGGACGAGGAGAAGAACGCGAGGAGGCTCGCCAGAGCGATCGACGGGATCGCGACGCGTGCGGTCAGGGACTGCGAACGCCACTCGACGACGAACGTGATCAGCGCGATCACCGTGACGAAGCCCAGCATATTGCGGCTGCCGAATATGCCCTGCACGGGTCCGCCGACGGCCAGCTGCCCCTCGATCCCGAGGAAGGTGAACGGAGTGTCCAGCAGCACACCCGAGAGGATCTCGAGGGTGAGCGAGGCGATCAGGAGGAGCCGAAGCGTGTCGCCGAGCGCGCGCACCGTCTGCAGGGTGTCGCGGATGTGTCCCACGGTGATGGCGAGGAACGCGAAGCCGAAGAGCTCCATCCATCCGAGCGCGGTGTCCGACCTGTCGGTCGACCACAGGACGCTGACGGCAGCCCAGACCAGGAACGCCAGCAGCGACGACGGGGCGATCCGCAGCAGCGAGAGCTCTTCGCGTCGCACCCACAGGATGCAGGCGCCGAGCGCGCAGAGCACGCCGATGACGGTGGCGAGCGTCACCGGCGACGCCGCGCGCTCGATCGTGAAAGCCGCGAAGACCGCCGTCAGCACGGCGACCGTGTAGGCGCGAGCGAACTCTGCCGAGCCGAGCAGATCCGTCACACGGCGTCCGAAGGTCACGGAACCCGCCGACTTCTCTCGCCACGCTCGATCACGCGCTCGCGCTCGCCGACACCGACGAGCGGAACGGCCTTGATCTTGAACGACAGCAGCACGAGCAGCATCCACCCCCACAGCATGATGGGCGTCGACTCGGTGAGTCCCTGCACGAGAAGGACGATGGTGAACAGGCTCGGCAGCAGGGTGATCGCCGAGTAGGAGCGGTCGGACTGGAGATCCCACCGAGGCCGGTCGATGGCGAAGAACCAGGAGCGCCAGAGCAGGCTGAGGTACGCGAGTGCGACCAGCACCACCCCGAACGCACCGAGCTGCATCAGCACGTCGAGCCACATGTTGTGGGCGTGGAACACCGTGATTCCGTGGTCCTCGATCCATCCGGCGAAGGCGGGGTCGAAGGGCACCCACGGGCTGGAGAAGCCGTTGCCGAAGAGTGGATGCTGGGCCGCGCGCTCGAGGACCTTGTCCCAGATCTTGTCTGATCGGCCCGTCAGATCCGCGCTGCGGCCGAGCAGCGCGAACAGCGGCTCGCGCAGCAGCCAGACGGCGGTGCCGATGACCGCAGCCCCGCCGATGAAGACGACATAGAGCCTGGTGCGTGCTCCGGGGGTCTTCGTGCGGCGCATCAGCAGCGCCACCACGAGAACCACCGCCGCTGCCGCTGCGCAGGCGTATGCCGTCGCGGATCCGGCCCTGAGCAGGAAGTACGCGGCTAGCAGGCCCCACAGCGCGAGAGTCGTGCGCCAGCGCGTGCGCGCGGCGAACAGCACGCCGAAGGTGAGGATCGCGAACAGGCAGATGATCGCGAGCAGGTTGGAGTTGCCCACGATCCCCTGGATGCGGCCGCCGTCGAGGAGGTTGCCGCGCACCCAGTACCAGTGGGCGTTCGTCTCGCCCTCGGGGCGCACGAAGAAGTTCGGCAGGATCGGCCCGTGCACGACGAGCGCCACCCACAGCTCGATCGCGAGCGACAGGCCGAGGATCCACTTGAACGCAGAAGCGAGCGCTCGAACGATCTCGTGCCAGGTGAGGACGTGCACGATGAACAGCGCATTCACGGTCACGGTCGCCAGCAGCACCCACGTGATGATCGTCGCCCCCGGCCACTGGGACCAGGCGACCGAGAGCAGTGCGACGACGGTGTACGCGGTCGCTGCCCAGGGCAGTCGCCGCCAGGCGAAGGCGTGCGGGCGTCCGCGGGCGATCATCGGGATGCCGATGCCGAGGGTGGCGAGCAGGAACACGACGAGCGTGATCGCCGCGCCGATCTCGCCCAGCAGGTTGTACACCGCCGAGTGAGCGAACGCCACGAACAGGACGAGGATGATGTATCCGCGCAGCAGAAGATGCCCCGTCGACTCGCGCTCGGGCGCTGTGGGCGGGGCAGCCACCGGATGCTTCGTGTAGTGCGCCATCGCGTTCAGGCTACAGCGCGCAGCTCGCGGAGCACCTGATCGTGGTGCTCGTGGCACGGTGGGTTCCGGTGCCAATACTCTGGTGGCATGCTGCTCAGTCTCTCCAACGTGCCCCGCGACTACGCCTGGGGATCGCCGACGCTCCTCGCCGACCTCGAAGGTCGCGTGCCCGCAGGCGGCCCGGAGGCGGAAGTCTGGTTCGGAGACCACCCGGGGGATCCGGCGGACGTGCGGGGCGGCGGGACGCTCGACGCCGTCACGGGCGGATCGCTGCCCTACCTGCTCAAGCTGCTGGCTGCGGCCTCTCCGCTGTCGATCCAGGTGCACCCGACCATCGAGCAGGCCAGGGCCGGATGGGCGCGAGAGACCGAGCTCGGAGCTGACGACCCGAACCGCAACTATCGCGACGACAACCACAAGCCCGAGCTGATCGTCGCGCTGAGCGAGCGGTTCGAGTCCTTGAGCGGACTCCGTCCTCTCTCCGACACCCAGCGCCTGCTGTCCGTGCTGGGCGGGGGCAGAGGGGTCGCCGAGCTGTCCTCTCGGCTCAAAGCCGACGCCGACGCCGACGACGACGGAGACGCGCTCCGCGACGTGATCGGCTGGCTGCTGTCCGGTGACGCGCAGGCCGTGGTCGACGACGTCATCGCCTCGGTACGCGCCGCGGCCGCCACGGTATCGGGGGAGTGGGCCACCACCCTGCGAGCTGTGGCTGAGATCGCAGATAAGTACCCCGGCGACCCCGGCGTCGTCGTCGCTCTGCTCATGAACCACGTGGTGCTCCACCGTGGCGAGGGGATCTTCCTCCGCGCGGGCCTGCTGCACGCCTACATCTCGGGGCTCGGGGTCGAGATCATGGCCGCGAGCGACAACGTGCTGCGCGGCGGACTCACTCCGAAGCGCATCGATGTGGCCGAACTGCTCTCGATCCTCGACACGACGACCGGTGAGGTGCCGGTGCTCCGCCCGGCGGAGGTGGGCGCGATCACCGAGTATCCGGTGCCCGTGGCGGACTTCGCACTGAGCCGCATCGCTCTGAACGGCGAGGCGGTGTCGGTCGACGTCAGCGGGCCGACCATGGTGCTGGTCACGGCCGGCCGCGTCGAGGTCCGCGGCGCGAGCGGCGACGCCGTGGCCATCCCGGTCGGCGCGGCAGCTTTCGCGACGCCTGATGAGGGCCGGTTGACCCTCTCAGGGCAGGGGGAAGCATTCATCGCATCTCCGGGCGATTCCAGCGCTGCTGACTGAGCCTCGGACGCCAGCGCGACACGCCGTACGAAGCTCAAGAACCTTCAAGACCTTATTGAGGGTTTACGATCCGCGACTTGACCGATGGGAATGACACGGGTGTAATTAGTTGAGCACGGCCCGCCGAGGGGGCGGAATTTAGGGGTTGGAGAGCGAGATGACGGGTTACCGTTCAGACGTACCGGAGAACTGGTTCGTCGATCCGATCAACCTCGGTGTTCCCGGGGTCCGGAAGGCTGAAGCCGACGACGACAATGCTCTCGCGTGGCAGAGCGACGCGCTCTGCTCACAGACCGATCCCGAGGCCTTCTTCCCTGAGAAGGGCGGCTCGACTCGCGACGCCAAGCGCATCTGCACGTCGTGCGACGTCCGCGGCGAATGCCTCGAGTATGCGCTCAACAACGATGAGCGGTTCGGAATCTGGGGTGGGCTGTCGGAGCGCGAGCGTCGCAAGCTCAAGCGCCGCGCAAGCTGACGATCTTCATCGGCGCCGCATCATGACCACGGTCGAGGTGCGGCGCCGTTGGCGTCTCCGACGCGATGCATGCTTCGCCCATAGCTTCGCGGCCACGCCGGGGCCGCTGGTCCGCGGAATACCGAGGCGCGCATAGGCTGACCAGGTCATGCCAGCCCGAGTTCATGCAATCATCGTCGCGCGCCCCGGTTCCTCCGCCCGTGCGCAACTGCTCCGCACGCTGGACGCCCTGCGATCCCAGACCACTCCGCCGGCGGCGATCACGCTGGTGATGTGCGGTGATGCTGCATCGGCACGCGAGAGCGAGACGGTGGCGGCAGCGGTAGAGGGGATCATCCAGGCGCGCAGCGGCACATCCTTCGCCGACGCTGTCGAACTCGCTCGCCCCCGCGTCCTCGAGGGGAGCGCGGTCTGGCTGCTCGCACAGGACACTGCGCCTCATGAGCGCGCACTCGAAAGGCTCGTGGGAACGCTCGAGCGCTCGCCGTCGGCTGCGATCGTCGCTCCCAAGCTCGTGCAGACCGACAACGACCGTGAGATCGTCTCGTTGGGCGTGAGCATGACGACCTTCGGCCGCACGGTCGAACTGGCCGCCGGCGAGCTCGACCAGGGACAGCACGACGGTACCGACGATGCGCTCGGAGCGGACATCCGAGGGATGCTGATCCGCGGCGAGGTGCGCGATGCCCTCAGGCCCGACCCCGCACTTCCTGGAGCAGACCTCGGGCTGGACCTCGGCGTTCGCGCTCGGCTCGGTGGCGGACGCGTGGTACTCGCGCCGTCGGCTCGGATCTCGGTTTCACCGGAGGGCCCCGGCGCTCTGCCGCATGGTCGCAGCAAGCGCGCGTTCGCGACCAGGCTCGCCCAGCTGCATCGTCGCCTCGCCTACGCACCCGCGGTCGCCGTGCCGCTGCACTGGCTCACACTCCTCCCGCTCGCACTCTGGCGATCGGTGACGCACCTCGTCGGCAAGCGCCCTGAGGCGGTGGCTCCGGAGTGGGGTGCCGCCGTGTCCGCGATGTTCCGCTTCGCGGCGATCGCGCGCTCACGAGGCCGCATCCGCGCGTTCCGTACGTCGAGTTGGTCGAGCATCGCACCGCTCCGCGTGAGCAGCTCTGATCTGCGCCGGCGCCTCGACGATGGGCACGGCAGCGAAGGCGGAGCTGTCAGCGAGCTCAGGTTCTTCTCGGATGGCGGTGCCTGGGCCGTGCTCGCAGCGCTCGTCGTGAGCATCGCCACGTTCACCACCGTCCTCGCGTGGCCCGTATTGGGTGGCGGGGGGCTCCTGCCGCTGCGAGCGACCGTCGAAGCGCTGTGGAGCGACGCCGCCTGGGGGCTGCGCGGCCTCGGAGCCGGGGTGGTCGGTCCTGCCGATCCCTTTGCCGCGGTGATCGCCGTTCTCGGATCCCTATGGCCGGGAGCCCCCTCCTTCTCTCTCGTGCTGCTCTGGGTTCTCGCGCTGCCGCTCGCCGTGCTCGGCGGATGGTTCGCCGCCACTCGGGTGACCGACCGATCAGGCCTCCGCATCTTCGCCGGAATCGTGTGGGCGCTGGCCCCCACCTTCCTCACCGCCCTGGTAGACGGTCGTCCCACGGGCGTGCTCGTGCACCTGCTCCTGCCATGGCTCTTCCACGCTGCGGTCGTCGCGCATCGCTCGTGGGGCGCGGCCGGGGCGGCATCGCTCCTGTTCGCCGCCGTGACCGCGTGCGCCCCCTCGCTCGCCCCTGCGCTTCTGCTGCTCTGGGTAGTCGCACTCGGCATCACGCTCGCCGGTGCGCGCATCCGCGGAGCGATCCGCATGCTCTGGGTACCGGTGCCCGCCATCGCCCTCTTCGCACCTCTCGTGCTCTGGCAGTTGCGTCACGGCAGCCTCATCGCCGTCCTCGCCGACCCCGGGTCCATCTGGGCCGGTCCCCAGGCGACAGCTGATGCCGCGGGCCGGCTCGCGCTGGCAACGGGCTTCCCCACCGGAGACATGGCCGGATGGGGCTGGGCATCGTGGCTCGGACTGGAGCTGGCGCCCTGGGCTGCGCTGCTGCTCGCACCACTCGCTCTGCTGGCTCTCGTCTCGGCCGTCGCGCCTCGCTGGCGCGCCGGAATCACGCTTCTCGTGGTCGCCCTCGCAGGGCTCGCCACGGCGTTCCTCGCCGTGGGCGTCACCGTCTCCTTCGCGCAGGGAGTGCCGGTCGCGATCTGGCCGGGAACCGGGCTGAGCCTCGCGTGGATCGGCGTGACCGGGGCTGCGCTCGTGACGCTCGACACCGCGCTCACGATCCCGCGCGTTCGCGTTCTGAGTGCCGCCGTCGCGGGTCTCGCGATCGCGGTCTGCGCCGTCCCGTCGCTCTCCGCATTCCACTCGGATCCCTCGCCCTCGGCGCTCCGCGACGGTCCCGCCTCGACGCTGCCGGCGTACGTCGCCGCACAGGCGGGCGCGGATCGGCCCGTCGGCACGCTGGTGCTCACGCCGCAGAACGACGGCGGGCTCGCGACCGAGGTGGCGTGGGGCGGGAGCGAGACGCTGAGCGCGCAGACGACGATCCTGTCGACGGCGACGGAGCTGCGAGGCACCGACCTCACGACGCTCGCGGTCGACCTGCTCTCGGCGCGCGACTTCGACGCCGCGGCGGTACTCGGAGAGCAGGGTATCTCCTACGTGCTCCTGGCGAAGGTGTCCGACGACGAGTCGGACCGCGCGCGTACGCTGCGCACGCTGGCCGTGACGTCGCTCGATCAGCGCGCAGGCTTCGTTCAGGCGGGTACGACGGATCGCGGCGTCCTCTACCGGCTCGAAGCGGAGGCAGCGCCCCGTGCTTCGCTCTCCGCTGGCCAGGAGGCTACTGCGCGTCTCGTGATCACGCTCCAGCTGGTGCTCGTGTTCGCCGCGCTCCTGCTGTCGGTGCCGACCCGTGCGTCACGACGCGCGGCCCGCGCCAAGTCGCGCATCGTCGGGCGAGCCGCGGAAGAGCCCCTCGTGCTGCCCAGGCACCCGGAAGACCGCGATGACCACATGTCGTCGGAGGTCCCGGACACAGTGCCGGAGACGCCAACCGAACCGGATGAACAGGCGGATGCCGTCGACTCGGCCGCGGGCGAACCGGCCGGCGCGGAGTCGCCGGACGCTGTCGAGGGAGAGTCCACCGAGGACGCATCGGCTGCGGAGCCCACGGCGGAGGTCTCAGAGGGCACACCAGACGAAGGACCCCACCACGATGAGGAGGCACGACGATGAGCACCAACCGTGCATTCCGGGTGGCTGCCACCGGCGCTCGAGTGCTGACCGGCGCCGTCGTCGCCGCGGCGTGCGTCGTCGGTGCCGTGCTCGCGGTCACTGCGCCGTGGCCCACCATCACGCATGAACCCGCCCAAGCCGACGTCACGCCCCTTCCCGGAGACACGGTGCTCGTCTGCAACGGCGACTTCCGTGCGATCGGGCGCAATCCCTCGAAGTCGCTCGAGATGGTTTCCGCGGCGGAACCGCGTCTGACGGCTCAGGGGTCGTCTGGGCGGCCGGAGTCGAGCCCGCTGCCGGCGAAGGACCTCGCCGACGGCGGCACGGCCCAGCGTCTGGTCGGGGCGGTCGAGGGCCGAGAAGCGCCGCTGCTCGGCGCGACCGAGTCGTTCTCGCTCGCCGAGGACGACCTCTTCGGTCTCGCAGCCGCTCCCTGTCGACCCGCCGGCCTCGAGTCCTGGCTCGTCGGCGGTACCGTCGCCACCGGCACGGAGGACCTCATCGTCCTCACCAACCCCGGCGTCGTGCCCTCGACCGTGACTCTCGGCCTGCACGGATCGGTCCGTGCGTCGAGCACCGTGATCGTTCCGGCTGAATCGCAGATCGCCCTTCCGCTGACTTCGATCGCGGTCGGGTCCGACTATCCCGTCGTCAGGGTGACCGCCACCGGTTCGCCGGTGCGCGCAGTGCTGCAGTCGTCGCTCACGCGGACGCTCGACCCCGCGGGTGCCGACCTGCAGGATGCTGTCGCTGCACCGCAGCGCAATCCCGTGCTCCCGGGCATCCAGGTGTTCGAGAACGAGGGCGACAACTCCGACATGGCGGTCGTGCGGCTGCTCTCGCCGGACGTCGATGCCGAGGCGGTGGTGACCCTGAGCAAGCTCGGTTCCTCCGCGACCGTTGCGGAACTCGAGGTGCCGCTCACGGCCGACATGCCGACCGAGCTCTCGCTCTCGACGCTCGCGCCTGGAGAGTACACGGCGCGGATCGAGTCCGATGCCCCCGTGCTGGCCGCGGTGCGGCAGCAGGACGGGGCTGGTCCGGAGACCGACTTCGCCTGGGTCCTTCCTGCGCCGGAGGTCGAGGACGACGTCTATGTGTCGATCCCGGCCGGTCCATCGCCCGAGGTCGTTCTCGTGAACAGCGAGGACTCCGATTCCACCGTGCAGCTCACCCCCGTCGACGGCGGGGAGCCCATCGAGGTGACGGTCCCCGCGGAGTCGTCCGCGTCGGTGCCGGTGACGGAGCGCACGGTGTACGCCCTGTCGACGTCGGGTCCCGTGCATGCGTCCGTCTCGATGACGGCCACCGGGGCGCTCGCCGTCTGGCCGGTGTGGCCGTCGGCGGGAGCCCAGCAGAGCATCACCGTCTATCCCTGAGGCGCGGTCAGAGCCGAGGCAGCGGCTCGAAATCAGTGGTCGTGGCCGCCGAGGTCCCAGGGCTCGCGTCCGACGTATTCCGCCGCGGCGCGGAAGACCGCGCTCTCGATGGCCATGCGCCGGTGGGCGCCGTCATCGTGGCCAGGGGGGAGCAGCCGCTCGATCGGGAGTCGGAAGAGCACGATGCGCTGCTTCTCGTGGTCGAGGTGCCACCGTGGCACCTCATCCGTCGCCTCGAACGCCGGCATCGCGCCGATCTCGAACCGGACCTCCTGCAGTTCAGGCCAGGTGCCGCGGAGGAACTCCACTGCCGTGCCCACGGTGAGGTCGAACCGGTCGATGCGACCGTCGAGCGGTGCCAGCGGAGGACGCACGACCTCGCTGCGCCCAAGACGACCGTGTCGCCCGTGCCGAGCGCCACGGCGCGGAGCGGCGGAGGCGCGGGGACGACGAGGCATAGCGAAAGTCTAGGCCGAGTCTGCGGCCGCGAGCGGCGCGGCATCCATCCGTGGTCGGCAGCGGCCCGTAACCTGGCGGGAATGGACGCAAGACTCTGCTCGAAGGTCGGCTGCGCGCGCGAAGCCGTGGCGACGCTCACCTACGACTATGGCGATCAGATGGCGGCGCTGGGACCGCTCGGCATAGCGAACCATCCGCACGCGCACGACCTCTGCGCGCAGCACGCGGATCGGCTGTCCGTCCCCGCCGGCTGGCTTGTGGTGAGGCACGAGGCGCTTCGCGCCTGACCTGATCCGACCGGGATGACGCGTGGGACACGCCGCCTGCCGCGCCCGGGTCGCCCTCCTATCCCGGCTACGCTGACCGCGGATGCGCCAAGGCGGCGCGGCCGGAAAGGCAGCCGTGATCGTCTGGCGACGCTGGATCTTCCCCCTTCTTCTCGTGCTCGTGTTCGGAGCATGCGCGGCGGCACTCGTGAAGATCGCGTTCTTCCCCGACCGCACCGAGGCGATGGTCAGCCCGGAGTCGTCTATCAGCGATCCGGTCATCCCCGTCGAACGCGGCTCGGTCGTCAACGCGCTGACGTTGAGCGGCAATGTCGCGCGCGACGATTCGTTCCCCGTGCGCAACGAGATCAACGGCACCGTCCTCGCCGTCCACGTCCCAGAGGGAGCGTCCGTCGCCGCCGGGCAGAAGCTCTTCACCATCAGGCAGGACGAGCCCAAGAAGGACATCGACGTCGTCGCCCCAGAAGCCGGAGACGTGTCCGAGATCGCCCTCGTGAAGGGGCAGGTCACCTCGGCGGGAACGGAGAGCTACACCCTCACCCCTGCCCGGTACCACCTGCTCGCGACCGTGGAACCCGCGCAGCTGTACCGATTGGTGAACGCACCCGCCGAGGCCTCCGTGAGCATCACCGGGGGACCGGCGCCGTTCACGTGCACCGGAGTGCGCGTGCAGGTGAGCACGGAGGGCACCGCGAGTGTGCGCTGCGCGGTCCCGGCCGATCAGGTCGTGTTCGCAGGGCTCCCCGCCACGATGGATCTCGCACTCGGGCAGGTCGACGATGCACTGGTCGTCCCGGTCACCGCGGTGCAGGGTGGCGCGGGCACAGGCAACGTCTGGGTGGATGCGGGTGACGGGAGCGAACCAGAGGAGCGACCGGTGACTCTCGGAGTGAACGACGGCACCATGGTCGAGGTCGTCTCGGGTCTCCAAGAGGGCGAGTCGATCAGGCAGTTCGTCCCCGGCTTCGTCGCTCCGGTCGAGGAGTTCTGCTACGAGGTCGCACCGGGCGTCGAGCAGTGCGACAGCGGGACCAGCTGGTGACGCTCGTCGCGCTGGCCGACGTGACCAAGAGCGTGCGACTGCCCGATGACTCGGAGCTGGAGATCCTCCGTGGGATCTCGCTCGACGTGAGCGCAGGCGATCACGTCTCGATCGTCGGACGCTCCGGCTCCGGCAAGTCGACCCTTCTGAACATCCTCGGGATGCTGGACGCCCCCACCAGCGGCACCGTCTCGTTCGAAGGTCGTGAGGTGCGGCGCATGCGGTCGGGGCGGCTGGACCGCCTGCGCGGCGACAACGTCGGCTTCGTCTTCCAGCAGTTCAACCTGCTCCCGGGGCGCACCGCGCTCGACAACGTCATGATGCCGCTCGGGCATGCCAAGGGACGACTGTTCTGGAACCGACGACAGATCGCAGCCGACATGCTGGAGCGGGTCGGCCTCGGCCACCGCATCGAGCAGATCGCCGACCGACTCTCCGGTGGCGAGCAGCAGCGAGTGGCGATCGCCAGAGCGCTCGTGCGTCGCCCGGTGCTGATCCTCGCCGACGAGCCCACCGGCGCTCTGGACATCGACACGGGAGCCACCGTCATGTCCCTTCTCGACGAGGTCGCGACCGAGACGGATGCGGCGCTCGTGACGATCACCCACGACCTGCATGTCGCCGCTCGCGCGCGCAGACACTATCGTCTCGATGCCGGCGTGCTCGAGAAGGCCGACCTCAGCCGCGCCTTCGAGGCGTCGACACTGGCGGCGTCGGTGCCGTCGGATCTCGCGGCAGTGTCGTCGCCATCGGTGCCGGCGACGCGCCGGGAGGCGGCCTCATGACCGGGATGCTCGGCGCCTTCTCCGACGCGTGGGCGGAGATCCGAGTCCACAAACTGAGGGTGCTGCTCAGTCTGATCGGCATCGCTGTGTCAGTGGCGGCGCTCACGGGTGTCGTCGCGCTCTCGGAGTACCAGAGGCAGTTCCAGGCGGAGCAGTCCGACCGGTGGGGCGGTCGGGCGGCGACGCTCGTCGTCGGTGTCAGCACGGCCGACGGCATGCCGGTCGACGTAGACGGCTTCGACGAGCGGTTCGCACGGGTCTCGGAACGATTCGGATTCAGTCACACCGCGCGGATCGCGCAGGGCATGACCGTCCCCGTGCAGCTGCCGGACGGCATCGTCGACGTCAACGCGCGCCTGATCGACCCGCTGTACTCCCAGATCCACCGCGAGCAGCTGCTGGAAGGTCGGTGGCTGCGAGACGCGGACGTCGAAGCCCTCGCGCCCCCGGTCGTGATCACTGAAGCACTGTGGGACAGGATCGGTCGGGTACCGGTGGCACAGCACCCGACCCTCACTCTCTCAGGAGCGGCGGGCGGCACCTATCAGGTGGTCGGCATCGTGCCCCGGCAGGGGTTCGGGGATGAGGAGCTCCGTGTCGACATCCTGTACGACGCGTATCGCGCGCGGGTCGACGCCCTTCCCGAAGGAGCCTGGCCGCAGTACGAGGTGTGGCTCGGGCAGACCGAAGTCGACGAGATCGCCCCGGTGCTCGCGATGGATCTTCGGGCAGGATTGCCCGAAGGGCAGACCGTGTCGGTCAGCCGTTCCGATTGGGCGGCGCAGCCGGGAGCGCTGGACGCGCAGGCGACCTTCGAGATGGTCACGGGTGGCATCGCCGCGGTGATCCTCGCGCTGGGCGCCCTGAGCCTGATCAACATCCAACTGGTCGCGATGCGTCAGCGAGTGCGTGAGATCGGTGTCCGGCGTGCCTTCGGGGCGACGTCCGGTCGGGTCTTCTTCTCGGTCTTCCTCGAGAGCCTCGTCGCGACCACCGTTGCGGGGCTCGTCGGCATCGCGATCGTCGTCGCCGTGCTGCGCTCGGAGTGGGTGGTGACCTCGCTGTTCTACGGCATCCAGGACATCCCGCCCTTCCCGATGCGGGCCGCGTTCGTCGGTCTCGCGGCCTCGATCATCGTGGGTGCGGTCGCCGGATTCATCCCGGCGCTCGTCGCGCTGCGAGTGAAGGTCATCGACGCGATCCGATTCTGACCGCCACCGGATGGCGAAGCGGCGGAGGGGGTCAGACCCCGACGCGCCGCCCCGTGAGCTTCTCCGCACGGCGATCTGCGTTCTGCAGAGCGCGGCGCTCGCGTTCGCGACGAAGGACAGTGATCCCGACGAGCACGATCTCGGGTGCTGCCGCGGGCAGCGGTGACACGAAGGGGGAGGCCTCGGTGAGCAGGTCCTGCGCGACCCGCGCACGAGCGGCCGGCACCATCCGCGGCGCGCTCTGCAGGAACTGCGAGATGCGGCGCGCAAGACGATCGGGCAGGCGGGCGACGTCCGCGATCTGAGCCCAGCCGGCGAGCATCGGCGGGAGGACCGGGACGGAGGGGATGAGTTTCGGAGCCCGCACGCGCTGACTGTAGGTGCCTGCCACCATGTCTCCGAGGCGCTGAGAACGGGCGCTGAACGCGCCGGCGAGCACGGCGACGCTGCCGAGCGTCATGTAGATCTCGAGAACCCCGAGGAGGGCACGGATGAACGCATGACGGAAGCCGGTCGCGCCTCCGTCGATGCGCACGATGCGTCCGCCGACTGCGAGCTTGCCGAGGCTGCGCCCTTTGAGCGCGACCTCCATCGTGATCGGGAGCACGACGAAGCTGACCACGATCGACGCTATCGTCGCGATCGTGTCCGTCGCCTGATCGAGGACGCCGAGATCCAGCAGCCAGAGCCGCAGGAACAGCGTCAGGAGGAAGACGGCGAAGCCGACCAGGAGGTCGATGATCGCGCCGGCCGCGCGCAGGACGAAACCGATCGGCTGGACATCGATCGCCACGGCTTCGCCGGAGAGCACCTCGTCGGATGTATCGAGCGGGGCAGACATGAGTACAGTAAATCAGGTGGATGCCGATGCGCTGACAGATGCACGCCGCGCCGAGTGGGAGCGGTTGGAGCAGCTGAGTCGCGCCCGGCTCGACGGGGCGGGCGTGGACGAGATGATCGTCCGGTATCGGGCGGCATCCGCCGATCTCGCCGAACTCAAGACCTCCGTCGGTGAATCGCCGCAGGGAGCCTATCTGTCGACGATCCTCGTGCGCGCGCGCCTGCGGCTGACAGGCGCCTCCGACAGCATCCTCACCCAGACGGCCCGCTTCTTCTCCCTGCAGCTGCCCGCCGCTCTCTACCGGCTGCGCTGGACGACTCTGGTGATCGCCGTCTCCTTCATCGCGATCGTCGTGGGAACGGCCGCCTGGATCTCATCTGATCCGGCGTTGCTGGCGACCCTCGGGCCGCCTGATGCGCTCGAGCAGTATGCCGATGAGAGCTTCACTGGGTACTACACCGAGAACCCCGCCGCGGTGTTCATGGGAATGGTCTGGTGGAACAACGCCTGGATCGCCCTGCAGTGCGTGCTCTTCGGCATCACGGGGCTGTGGCCGATCAACGTGCTGGTGCAGAACGCGATGGGTCTCGGCGTGTCCGCTGCGGTGATGGCCGCCCACGACCAGGTCGACGTCATGATCCTCTACATCCTTCCGCACGGTCTGCTCGAGATGACCTCGATCTTCGTCGCCGCCGCAGGCGGGCTGCACCTGTTCTGGTCATGGGTCGCGCCGGGCAACAGGTCACGCGGGGAATCCCTCGCCGCGGAGGGGCGGTCGCTCGCGACCGTGGCGATCGGGCTCGTCTTCGCGCTGTTCGTGTCCGGGCTGATCGAGGGCTTCGTCACCGGCTGGGCGCTGCCCTGGCCTGTCAAGATCGGCATCGGCGTGGCAGCCCTCGCCGCCTTCCTGATCTACATGCTCGTGATCGGCGGACGAGCCTACCGCCGCGGCCAGACCGGGGATCTCGTCGAGTACGAAGCGGGGACGCCGAGGCTCCTGGCGGGCTGATCGGAGCTCGTGGGCTTGCGCAGGTCAGCTGGGGCGTTCCACCGAACTCGCGCTGCTCCGGTCCGGACTGTCGAACAGTCCTCGATACGCGAACCCTGCCAGCAGAGCACCGACGACCGGGAAGACGAGGAACACCCACAGCTGCGTGAGGGATTCCGTGTTCCCGTAGACGGCGGTGGCGATGGATCGGGCGGGGTTCACCGAGGCGTAGTCGATCGGCAGGATCACCAGATGGATCGCGGCGAGAGCGAGGCCCGCCACGACACCGCCGAAAGCGGTGCCGCGCGCGGGGTGCGTCACCCCGAGAAAGACGAGGACGAGGACCGCGGCGAAGAGCGCCTCGACGATGATCGCGGCGCCGAGGCCGAATCCTGCGGGTGAGGCGGCGGCGAACCCGTTGCTGGCGAAGCCCTCGACGCGTTGCGCCTCGAGCCAGCCGTCCGGACCGAAGAGGCCGATCAGGAAGACCAGGGTCGATGCGATCAGACCTCCGATGCACTGGGCGATGATGTACGCGGGCACCTCGCGCCACGGCATCCGACCGGCGGCGGCGACGCCGACGGTCACCGCCGGGTTGAAATGACCACCGGAGATCGGTCCGAACGCATAGAACGCGGCGGTGAGGGCGAATCCGGCCGCGAGGGCGATGCCGACGAATCCGATGCCCTGGTCGCTCGTGTCGGTGCCCGCACCGAACCGTGCGGAGAACATCGCGGCGCCGACGATGGCGAGGACGACCGCGGACGAGCCGAACGCCTCGGCGGTCAGACGGACCGTCATCGTCGAGGATCCGTTGCGCGCGTCACTCATGGTCTTCGTCACTTCCTGCCTCCGAAAAAGGTGCTCACAGCCTGCCGGCGGCTTTCAGCTCGAGGTACCTGTCGGCGATCCGCGGGGGCAGGGCATCGGGGTCTGCGGCGATCGCCTCGCCGCCGGCGCGCCGGACGGCATCCGCGACGTTCTCGGCGTCTCGCATCGTCCGCTCCGCCGCAGCCGCGAGATAGATCTCCTCGCGCGAACCGCGCTGCCGCGCGAGGTCGGCGATGCCGTCGTCGGTCACCGACCCCACCAGGATCGATGTCGCCCGAGACGCATCCGGGAAGGCGCCGAGGAACCCTCTGGCGGACTCGGCGGCATCCTGGGCCGTCAACACGACGATCAGTGCGGGGCGCGTCGTGAGCGTGCGCACCGCAGCGAATGCGCCGTGCCAGTCGGTGTCGACGAGACGGGCATGCACAGGCGCCATCGCGTCGGTCAGCGCGGGCAGGAGAGCGGTGCCCTCCACGCCGGTGACGCGTGCGCGCACGACACGGTCGTACATCAGCAGGTGCACGTGGTCGCCGGCACGCGCGGCGAGCGCGGCGAGCAGCAGCGACGCTTCCAGCGCGGCATCGACTCTGGTCCCGTCTCCGACGCGCGCGGCGGCCGTGCGGCCGGTGTCGATGATGATCACGACGTGGCGGTCGCGCTCAGGACGCCAGGTGCGAAGCATCGTGGTGCCGGCGCGAGCGGTGGCACGCCAGTCGATCGACCGGACGTCGTCGCCCCGCACGTACTCGCGGAGCGAGTCGAACTCCGTACCCTGACCGCGCACCTGGATGCTGGTGTTGCCGTCGAGCTCGCGCAGGCGTGCGAGCCGAGAAGGCAGATGTTTGCGCGACGAGAAGGCCGGGAGGACGCGGATGGTCCCGCGAACCCGGTGACGCGCCTGTCGGCCGGCGATCCCCAGCGGTCCGCGGGAGCGGATCATCACGAACTCGCTCGACAGCTCGCCTCGGCGTCGAGGAAGAAGCGGGAAGGAGACACGGCGACGCTCGCCCGAGGGAACACTGACACGCTGACGACCTTCGACCGCCCCGGCCGTCGGCTGCCACGCGTCGCGGATCAGCGCATGCAGTGTACGAGGGCCCTGGTTCTGGAGCGCGACGCTCACCGGCACGAGCTCACCCAGCCGGGTGCGCGTCGGCACGCGCCTGGTCACGACGACCGAGCGCGGGCTGGGAGCCAGCAGCACGTCGAGCGCGATCAGGAGAACGCAGAGTCCCACCCAGACGCCGAGCGCGGCGTACGGCGGATAGCCCGCGAGGCCGGCGAGGACGAGCGGGACGATGCCGACGGCGACGGCGAGGGTGAGACGGCCGGTGACGAACACCTAGATCGGCACCCTGGTCTGCTGCACGACCGAGGTCAGGACGGCATCGGCCGAGACGCCCTCCATCTGCGCATCGGGGCGCAGCTGCAGACGGTGGCGCCAGACCGGTACGAGCATCGTCTGCACGTGGTCGGGAGTGACGGCTGACGACGCGTTCAGCCAGGCCCAGGCTTTCGCAGCGGCGAGCAGACCGGTCGAGGCACGAGGGCTCGCGCCGAGTTCGACGGAGGGCGACTGCCTCGTCGCCCTGGCGAGGTCGACGACGTAGCCGAGCACGTCGTCCGTCACTTCCACGCGTCCGGCTGCGGCCTGAGCCGCACGGATCTCGTCCGCGGTCACGGTGGCTTCGACACCCGTGAGCTCGCGGGGCGAGAAGCCCGACGCATGCTTGCGGAGCACCGACACCTCCGCGTCGCGCTCGGGCATGCCGACGACCAGCTTCATCAGGAAGCGATCGAGCTGCGCTTCGGGTAGCGAGTAGGTGCCTTCATGCTCGATCGGGTTCTGGGTGGCGGCCACGAGGAACGGATCGGGAAGTGCACGGCTGACTCCGTCCGCCGACACCTGGCGCTCTTCCATGGCTTCCAGCAGAGCGGCCTGAGTCTTCGGAGGAGTGCGGTTGATCTCGTCGGCGAGCAGGATGTTCGTGAACACGGGGCCCGCACGGAAGTCGAACTCGCCCGTGCGCGCGTCGTAGACGAGCGACCCGGTCACGTCTCCCGGCATCAGGTCGGGCGTGAACTGCACCCGCTTCGTGTCGAGGCCCAGCGCGCGAGCGAAAGAGCGGACCACGAGGGTCTTGGCGACACCGGGCACCCCCTCGAGCAGCACATGCCCTCGTGCGAGCAGCGAGACCAGCAGACCGGTCACCGTGCCCGCCTGGCCGACGACGGCCTTGTCGACCTCGGTGCGCACGCGGTGCATGGCCTGACGCAGCTCGGCGTCGTTGAAGTTCTCAGCGGTCACGTGGTGTCCTCGGCTTCCGTTCGGATGGGTGGACGGCGGTTGTTCGGGGGAACGGTCGGGGGATCATTCCGGTCTCCGATCGACGGTGGTGGAGTCGTCGACGGCGCTCTCGAGCTCCTGCAGCCGACGCGCCAGGTCGACCAGCGACGGATCGTCAGTGGGAGAGGGACCCGCGAGAAGCTCATGCAGAGTGCCGCGCGGGATCCGGAGGCGGTCCGATGCGGCATCCGCGATCTCCTCCGCTGTCGCATTCACGGCGAGTCCGAGTCTGCGCGCCAGCCTGCGTCTGCTCCCGTCGCGGATGGCTTCAGACGCGTGTGCGGCGTCACCCGCCTTCGCCGTCAGCCGGGCGCGCCCGTGCATCGTCTCCGAAGCGCGGACGGTCACGGGAAGCGTCTCGGCGACGAGCGGCCCGAAGCGCTGGCCCCGCCACAGTGCGGCCGCGAGCCCGGCGATCATCAGCAACAGGATCGCCGGCGTCACCCAGCCCGGTGTGAGCGAGCCGAGGCTCTCGGGCGTCTTGCCCTCGATGTCCGTGTCGCTGAAGCTCGGGACGTACCAGACGACGCGGTTCGTCTGGCCGAGCAGAGCGAGTCCGAGTGCGGCATTTCCGTCGTCCGCGAGGTAGGCGTTGCTGAACAGACGTGCGCCTTCGACGACGATGCGCGTCGCACCGTCGTCCTCGTCGACGAGCACGGCCGAGGCATCGTCGGTGCCGAAGCATCCTTCGACGCCGTCAGCCGGGGCGAACATACGGTCGGGACGGATCGTGCCGACGTCGGCGAATTCGGGGACGCTGCAGTCAGCCTCGACGGGGCTCGAGTCCGCTGCGGCATTGTCGCCCATGCGCAGGAGGGTGAGAAGGTGCGTGCTGCTCGAGAGGAAGACGACCCTGTCGGCGGGGGCGATCAGCTCGGTGATGCCGTCGTCGGACAGCGTGTACGGGTTGGCCATCACGAGAGTGGTGTTCTCGTCGAGTGCTGCGCGCGCCTCGGTGCGGGAGCGGAAGACCGAGACCTCGACACCCTGGTCCTCGAGGATCTGGGCGAGCGCCATCGCACCGGAGTCGCTGACGCTCTCAGGATCGAGCGACCCACGCTGATCGGGCATGCGGACGGCGACCTGGGTCGCCACGAACACGCCTCCGAGCACGAGCGCGACGACGATCGCCCAACCGAGAAGGGATTTCAGACGTCGACCGCGCGGAGTACGCTCTGCGGTCGATGCCGACGCACTCGGCTGTTCGATGACGGTCACGCGTTCACCGTCTCCGGTCGCAGCGCACTCAGACGATCGTCGGTCGCGGCGAGCTCGGCATAGCTCGACTCGGTGGCGGGATGCCGTAGATAGCGCACATCGTCGAAGGAGACCGCCGCGTCACGGACGGGAATCGTCTCGACAGGGAACACGACGGAGACCTCTCGGGCGATCGCCTGCGCGGTCGCTCCAGGGGAGGGGTCGATGAGATCCCGCTCCAGAAGCCCTCTGGCGAGCGCGCGGAACCGCAGGATCGTGGCCTCGTCCCAATCGCCTGCCCGCGCGCACCGCTCGGCGTCGGCGCGGAGCTGCGTCGCGGATCGGTCGTCGTCTGCACCGAGGAGATCCCCTCGTCCGCGGCGCACGGCCTGCGCGCGACGCGGACGCCCCCAGATGATCAGTGCAGCGACGAGCGCGCCGAACACGATGATGCTCACGATGATCAACGCCGAGGGGCCGACATTCGCGCTGTTGTCGGAGGTGAACAGATCGGCGAGGAATCGTCCGATGTCGCGCGCGAGGTTGTCGAACCAGGTGGGCTTCGCATCGGCGTAGCGCGGGTCGGAGAGCTCCTGCTCCGCCCACTTCCGTGCCTCTTCCCCGTCGGGGATGAGCACGTCGTCGAGAGGGCGGATCATGCCGACCCTTCGCCGCCCGTGCCGGGTGCGGCCCAGGTCGAGTCAGGGGACTCGGACGGACGCACGGCAGGAGGGGAGTACGCGGGTGGAGGTGCGAACGCGGCAGGTGGCTGGGGTGTGACAGGCGGCCGGGGTGCGGCCGGTTGCTGAGCATAGGGCGGCAGTGGAGGAGTCTGCTGAGCGGGGTACTGTGGGGCGGCATACGGCTGTCCCTGGTACGGCTGTCCCTGGTGCGGCGGCGCTGCGGGTGCGGGGTATTGTCCCGGATACGCCTGTCCGCCGTACTGCTGCCCCGGGTACGGCTGCATCTCGTAGCCCGTCGGCGTCATCATCGCCCACTCGGGAACCTGCTTCGGCGGCGGAGCGCTCGACACGGCCCGCTCGGGGTCGACGAGGAACGGGTCGCCGAGCTGGTCGTCCGTCCATCCGAGATCGCGGCGCTCGACGTGGCTGATGAGCGCCTGGTCGAGGCCTTCGTAGCGCATCCGGCTGTCGAGGTACACGAGGGTGCCCGCGCTGCTCTGCACCACGAGGGTGATCGCCTGCAGAACGAGAAGCAGGATCTGCGGCGCGAGGAGGGCGAAGACGAACGCCATGACCGACGCGGTGTCCGCTGACCCCGTCGGCGCGATCACCGAACCGAGCATCGAGCCGACCAGCGAGACGGGCAGGTTCACGACCTGCATCGCGACGCCCATGATGGCGCCGATCAGGAAAGTGACACCCCAGGCGACCCAGAACCGGCCACGCGTCAGGCGCCACGACCGCACGAACGCGTCGCGGAACTTCGCCCTCTCGAGAACGAGGATCGAGGGGACCAGAAGCAGCTTCGTCGTCAGCCAGACGACGAGGGGGATGGTCGCCAACACGAGCAGGACCACGAGGATCACGATCCCGCCGATGGCCTCGGCGGAGCCTCCGAGCCCGCCGGCGATGAAGCCGGCGATCACGAGGAAGACGATCACGATGATGCCGAAGACGAAGATGATCGAGAGTGAGGCGAAGCCCGCCAGTCGCCAGAACGACGGGATCATCTTGCGCCAGAGAGTCCCGAGGGTGGCCTTCACCCCGATCGCTGCGAAACCGATCTCGGCGGCGACGACGCCCTGCATCAGCGCGGTGAAGGCGATGGATGCCAGACCCACGGCGATGCCGGCCACGATGTTCATCGCGATGGTGCCGGCGAACACGGCCTCGAAGTCGGGCGAGGCGGCAGACAGCGATTCGAGTCGAGTGAACGTCGTGACGAAGACGAAGCCCATCACCGTGGCGCTGAGCACCACCACGGCCAACTGGATCACCACGCCGAAACCGAACAGCACCTTCGGGTTGTGACGCAGCGCCGCGAACGACCTGGTCAACAGCATCCCGAACGTCATGGGATGCAGGGGGATGATGCCCTTCTTGGGGGCAGGGGTCCACGTCTGGCCGCTCACCGGCACTCCCTCCGTCGTGCGCTCCCATCGTGTCACAACACCGCTCGGGCGCGTAGACATGGGGGTCGTGGTACTGAGTGCCATAAGGTAACAGTTATGACCTCACGCATTCTTGTGGTCGACGACGACACCGCGCTCGCCGAGATGATCGGCATCGTGCTGCGCACGGAGGGCTTCGAGCCGGTGTTCTGCGCCGACGGTGCACGGGCCGTCGAGGAGTGGCGCACTCAGCGTCCCGATCTCGTGCTGCTCGACCTGATGCTCCCCGGCATGGACGGAATCGAGATCTGCGCACGGATCCGCGCCGAGTCCGGAGTCCCCGTCATCATGCTCACCGCTCGCAGCGACACGGCCGATGTGGTCCGCGGCCTCGAAGTCGGCGCGGACGACTACATCGTGAAGCCCTTCAACCCGAAGGAGCTCGTCGCCCGCATCCGCACTCGTCTGCGCCCCTCGCCTCAGACGGTGGGAGAGCAGCTGCGTGTCGGCGACCTCACCGTCGACGTCGACGCGCATGAGGTGCGAAGGGGCACGGCCCCCATCGCTCTGACGCCGCTCGAGTTCCAGCTGCTCGTAGCCCTCGCTTCGAAGCCGCAGCAGGTGTTCTCGCGCGAGATGCTGCTCGAGCAGGTCTGGGGCTACCACTACAAGGCAGACACTCGCCTCGTGAACGTGCACGTCCAGCGGCTCCGCGCGAAGGTCGAGCTCGACCCGGACAACCCCAAGATCGTGATGACGGTGCGTGGCGTCGGCTACCGCGCCGGGAGCGCGGGCTAAGCGCACCATGGCCGCCACCGCAGCGACCACCACGGCGGTCGCTGTCATCCGCGACTGGCGCGGTTGGCCCACCGTGACCAGGGCTCTCTGGCGACGTTCCCTGCGTTTCCGGACGCTGACCATCACGCTGCTCCTCACCTCGACCGCGATCCTGATCACCTGTGTGACCATGGCGCTCGTGATCCAGAACGACCTGTTCGAATCGCGCAAGAACGAGGCGCTCGAAGATGCGGCGCGTTCGGTGAACCAGGCGCAGACGACGCTCGACGCCACAGCGCTGGGGGATGACCCCGCAGCGCTGCGGGAGCTGTGGGACAGCGTGCAGGAAGACCTCGGCCGCAATTCGACCGCGGAGGGGCTCGCCGGATTCCGGGTCGACGGCGACGCGGCGGCCGTGTCCTTGAACGGCTTCACCGCCGGCCTCAGCGCCAACAGCATCAGCCCCGCCCTCCGGAACCGGGTGGTGAAGTTCGACGACTGGCAGTCCTGGCAGTCCGCGTCGCTCGACGTCGACGGTCGCGCGGTGCCCGGGGTCATCGTGGGGCAGCAGCTCCAGGTGCCCGAGGCCGGACCTTTCGAGGTGTACTTCGCCTACGACCTCGCGGACGCCGACAACACACTCACCTTCGTGCAGCGCACTCTGTGGATCGCCGGCATCGGGCTCATCGCGATCGTCGCCGCGATCTCGTTCGTCGTGCTGCGCACGGTCTCTACCCCGATCGTCGAGGCCGCCGAGACCAGTGCGCGCCTGGCTTCGGGTGATCTCGCCGTGCGCATCGACGTGCACGGCGAAGATGAGATCGCGACGCTGGGGCGTTCGTTCAATGCGATGGCCGACAGCATCGAGTCGCAGATCAAGGAGCTCGGCGAGCTCTCCCTCGTGCAGCAGCGGTTCGTCTCCGACGTGTCGCACGAACTCAGGACGCCGCTCACGACCATCCGGCTCGCGGCCGACATGCTGAACGATCAGCGCGGGGAGTTCGACCCGACGACCGCACGGACCACGGAGCTCCTGCATACCCAGGTGCAGCGTTTCGAGACGCTGCTGTCGGACCTGCTCGAGATCAGCCGCTATGACGCCGGGTCCGTGCAGCTCGAACTCGAGGCGACGAGTCTCGCGCACCTCGCCGAGGACATCATCGAGCAGATGCAGCCGCTCGCCGACGGGCGGGGCAGCGAACTGCGCCTCGTCGCGCCAGGCGGATACTCTCCGGTCGACATGGACCCACGCCGCGTGCGGCGAGTGCTCCGCAACCTGATCGGCAACGCGATCGAGCATGGCGAGGGTCGTCCCATCGTCGTGACCGTCGACAGCAATCAGCATGCGGTGGCAGCGGGAGTCCGGGACTTCGGACTGGGCATGGACCCGGCGGATGCCGAGCGCGTGTTCGACCGGTTCTGGCGGGCCGACCCGTCTCGTCAGCGCACGATCGGAGGCACGGGCCTCGGGCTCTCCATCGCCCTCGGCGACGCGACCCTGCACGGAGGGTCGCTCGGCGTGTGGTCCGAGCTCGGCGTCGGCACCAACTTCGTGCTCACCCTCCCGCGCCGAGGCGATGCGCCGGACGGGCCGTCGCCGATCCTCCTCGAGCCCCAGGATTCGCTGGGCGAGATCGGTGACGCCACGCAGCCGATCCAGCTCGCCGATCTTCCGGCCGAGCTCTTCGACCGAGGGAGCCTCGAATGATCTCGCGGAATCGACGCGTGCTGCGCGGGGTGGCCGTCGTCGCAGCCGCTCTGCTCCTTTCCGCCTGCTCTGGTCTTCCCACGACGGGGGATGTGCAGCCGGGGCTCGCGCTGGGTGCATCGCCCGAAGACCAGGATTTCCTCCCACTCGCCTCGGGCCCCGCTGAGGGTGCGGGACCGGCGGCGATCGTCGAGGGTTTCATGGAGGCCGCGATCACTCCGGCAGACAACTGGGACACCGCACGCAAGTTCCTCACGCCCGATCTCGCATCGACCTGGCGCCCGAACACCGGCGTATCGATAGACATCAGCGGGGCCACGCGCTCCTTCACCTCGAGTGTCGATGACGGTGTGGATGCCCGTGACGGGGACTCGGCCGAGGTGAGGGTCAGGTTCGATCAGGTCGCGAGCGTCGACGCGACCGGAGCGTACTCCGAGGCATTCGGGGCTTCGAACTCCGCCTTCGTCGTCGTGTTCGAGGACGGGCAGTGGCGCATCGCGGAGGCCCCCGACGGTGTCGTGATCGACGAGTCCCGGTTCTCGCGGGTGTACGACGACTACGCGCTGCAGTACTACGACCAGACGTGGGAGCGACTCGTCCCCGACGTGCGGTGGTTCCCCCGCCGCGCCACGATCGCCACCACGATCGCACAATCCCTGATCGGCGGAGCGCCGAGCCCGTGGCTCGACCCGGCGGTCCAGAGCGCTTTCCCGCAGGGTGTGCAGCTCGCCCGAGACGCCGTGCCGATCGACACCGATCAGGTCGCCGACGTCGCGCTGAATCGCGCGGCCCTCGGCCTCGATGCGACGACGCTCGCCCGTATGCGCACGCAGCTGCAGGCGACCCTGGACGCCGCTGGGGTGCAGGTCGATCAGGTCAGGTTCAGCGTCGACGGCCGCACCCTGGACGCCGGCGTCGTCAGGGTCATCGAAGATCCGGCGGATGCGGGCAGCCTCGTCTTGAAGGACGGCGAGTTCGGCGCACTCGTCGGCAGCGAGATCACACCGATCCCGGGGGTGTCGGAGGAGATCCTCGGCGCCACCCAGCCCATCAGCGCGATCGATGTCGCGATCGACGGTTCGCACGCGGCCGTTCTTCTCGCCGACGGGCACGTGTACGTGACGGGCGATGACGGCTTCAACGAGCTCGACGCCAGGGCGTCGTTGATCCGCCCGTCCATGGACCCCTTCGACTACACCTGGTCCGTGCCGTCCAACGCGCCGTCGGCACTTCAGGCGATCGGCAGTGACGTGTCTCCGCATGCGATCACCGGCGCATGGCCGGATGCCTCGTCGATCTCCGCCGTGCGCGTCTCCGCAGACGGCGCTCGCATTGCAGCGGTCGTCGTGATCGGCGGTGAGCGCTGGGTCGTCGTCTCCGCGATCGTCCGCGACGAGGCCGGCGTGCCGACCGAGCTCGGTCCCGCTGAGCCGTTGGCGCAGCTCGACGGCGGGGTCAGCGGGCTCGTCTGGCTGGGTGCCGACCGTCTCGGGCTGCTGACCGACCCCGATGACCGGATGGTCCTCACGCAGATCGTGGGAGGGCCGGGCACGTCCGAGGTCGCTCCGACGGGGGCCGTCTCGATCGCGGGGTCCCGTGCGCCGGCGGGCGTGCGGGTGCTCGGTGCCGAAGGCGGAGTGTTCGCGCGGAGCGGTTCCGCGTGGAGCGAGTCGATCGACGGAGTCACACTGCTGGCCACCAGGGCGGGGCACTGACCTTCTCTTCCGCACGACCGTCTCTTCTGCACAGCCCTCCGAAAGAGCTGAGCTGTTGACAACGACCGGTGACCGGACCGGCCGAGTGCTCCCCGGCGACGCCGTGCGGCGAGGATAGACGGATGCTCTCGCTCGCCCCCGTCCGCTCTGTCGGAACGGAGATGCTCACCCTGCTGCTCGCGGCGTCGTGTGCAGGCTGCGGTGAGCCCGAGACGATGCTGTGCGCGTCGTGTCGGGAGGCCCTTCGAGCCGCGCCTCGCGAGTGGACCTCGCCGGGCGGTCTGCATGTGCGCGCCGCGATGTCCTTCGAGTCGGTCGCAGCCCGGTGCATCCGCCGGGTCAAGGACGAGGGCGAGACCGCGCTCGCCCGTCCGCTGGGGGAGGCGCTCGGCGTGTTGCTCCGCGAGGTGCTGGCGGAGTCGCCGGGAGAATCCGTCCTCGTGGTGCCCGTTCCGACGACGAGCGCCGCATACCGGCGACGAGGCTACCGAGTTCCCGATCTCCTGATCCGCCGGGCGGGGGCTGCACCCTCCAGGCTGCTGAGCGCGCGTGGTCGGAGCACGGACCAGCGGGGGCTCGATGCCGAGAGCAGGGCGCGGAACGTGCGAGGCACCATGCGCGTACGGCGGCCTGGTGAGGGGTGCGCCGTCGTGCTCGTCGACGACGTGGTCACCACGGGTGCGACCTTCGATGAGGCCGAGCGGGCGCTCCGCATCGCCGGCTTCCACGTGCTCGCGGCGCTCGCGCTGGCCGCCACACCACGTCACAGCGAACGGAATGCGAACGCATCGGGGACACGCAGGAAATGACCCGTGACATCCGCGGTCAGGCGGACTACCGTTGGGGGTCACAAGGCGACCACGGTCCGCCCTTGGCCGGGAGGACCGGGACAAGGAGGCAGCAATGGAAACGAGCATCGTTGGCGTCGGGGTGGGTATCACCGACCGATTCCGCACCGTTGTCGAGGAGAAGATCGCCAAGATCCAGACGTTCGCGTCGCGGGCGCAACGACTGGATGTCAAGGTCACCCATCGGGTGTACCGAAATGGGCATGTGCCCGACGAAACGGTCGAGCTGACACTCGTCAGCAAGGGGCCGGTCGTCCGTGCGGAGGCCACAGACGGCGACAAGTTCGTCGCCCTCGACCTCGCGGTCGACAAGATGGCCGAGCAGCTGCGCAGGGCCAAGGAGAAGCGAGTCGACGGCCGACAGCATCCCCGCGGAGCGCACTTCGAGAAAGAGAGCGGAGCGCTGGAGGGCATCGATGTCCAGCCGGCCTCTGTCGACGTGCTTCGCGCAGTCGCGACGGGTGCAGTGCCCATTCAGAACGACGAGGAAGAGGTCTACTCGCCCGTCGTCATCCGCACCAAGAACTTCGGTGCCGAGTGGATGACCGTCGAAGAGGCGGTCGACCGGATGGAACTCGTCGGACACGACTTCTTCCTGTTCGTCGACGTGCGCACCGATCACCCGAGCGTCGTGTACCGACGCAAGGGCTGGGACTACGGCGTGATCGCTCTCGAGACGGCGGCGCCGCCGTCCGAGGCCCTCGCCTCCTGAGACTGACGCGAGAACGGCCCGGCTCCTGAAGGAGCCGGGCCGTTCTCGCGTCTGCGCCGTGCGCGTCAGTCGAAGATACCGTCCAGGATGCTGCCGATCACAAGGCCGCCGAGGATTCCGGACGCGATGTCTCCACCGCCGCCTCGTCGCCCGCCGCCGCTCCAGCCGCCGCCACCCCAGCCGTCGCCGCCACCGCCCCAGCCCTGATCCTGCGGGCGGGACGAGTCGATGTCGCGCTGGGCGAGTTGCAGTGCCTCAGCGGCGAGGTGTGCGACCCGTCGTGCGCTCGCGAGCGCTTCGTCGCGGGTCTCCTCGGCAGGAAGAAGATCGGACAGATCCACGCGGAGGCGCTCGGCCTCGGCGAGCCGGGTGCGGGCGTCCGCCCCGATCCAGCCTCTGTGACCGGCGATGAGCCCGCGGGCGACGCCGAGCTGGCGGTCGGCGTCGTCGATCGCGTGCTGCACCTGCTGGATGCTGGGGAGCGGGTGCTCTGCGCGGTGGCGCGCCGTGGCGATCGCATCGTCGAGAGCGGTGTTCGCCTCGCGGAGCTGCGACAGCTCGGCGAACGGGTCGCCGGGGGAGCCTGCGGGGGAGAGCGCGCTCAGGGCGTCCTGCAGAGCGGTCACGGCCGTGGCGACGGCAGGAACCTGCGGCGCTGTGCGCGCGGCGATCAGGTCGCCCCGCGAGTCGGCGACGACCTCGGCGAGCGTCGATTCCGCACGCAGAGCCTCGATCTGGAAATCCTCGACCGCGTCGAGCAGCGCGGACGCGCGCCGCGTCGCTTCGGTCGCCGTCTCGAGGGCGAGGTTGGCTTCCTCGTTCTGCTTGGCCGCACGGCGTCGCTCGGAGACCGCGGCTCCGTGTGTGGCGAAGGCGATGAGCTGCTCTGCTTCGGCGGCGCTGGCGGTGATCTGATGCATCGCCGAGTCCGCGTAGCGCGCGGAAAGACGGGCGACCGTCTCGTTCGTGTGAGGGATGCGGGAACTCAGCTCGGCGGCGTCCTTGCGCACCTGGGCGATGACCTCCGGCGCACGGCGGACCTTCGCTACGGAGGCGGCGAGGTCGGATGTCTTCTCATCGAGCAGATCTTGCGCCCAGTCGCAGAGCTGGACGATGCGCGCGTTGCGGGTTCGCAGCTCTTCTGCCGTGTCGGGGATCTCGTCGTGATTCAGCTGATGCATCTGGAAGGCCTCGCGAAGATGCGTGCGCACCGCGCTCAGCGCCTTCTTCAGATCTCCCGTGAGCTGGCCCCCGAGCTCGGCCTCAGCGAACGCCAGCTCGTCGGATGTGCTCCGGATCCGCTCGTCCGCAGCGACGAGCGCCTGCTCGGCACGGCGTGCCAGATCGGCATCCTGTGCGGCCAGTTCTTCCTGTTCGCGCTTGCGTCTGCCCCATATTCCAGCCATAGGACTGATCCTAGTTTCCCGAACGAGAGTGCTGGCTGTGCATCCGCTCCAGGCGAACGTCGATCAGGCGAGGACAACGACGGACGGACGCGCCGGCCGCCCGCGCTTGGGGCGGTCGGCCGTCAGCTCGAGCGCGAGCGCGTGCTCCGGATGCTCGGCGAGGCGGCCGTGCACATGGTCGAGCCAGCGCAGCTCGGCATCGGCGGCGAAGATCATCGAATCGACGACGAGCGACCAGGCGAGGCCTTCAGGTGTGTCGTCCTCCCGCGAATCTCTGACGTCGCGAAGTGTCCCGAGATGACGTCGAGAGGCCACGCGCTGCGTTGCGATCACGTCCGCGGCATCCGCCCCGGGAAGCGTCGCAGCGACCGCCAGCTTGATCGCGAGCTCGTCCCTGGTTGCCAGACCCCGCTCCACGGGTGCTGCGAGCCAGCGGTCGACCTCCGTCATCCCGGCCTCGGTGATCTCCCAGTAGACGTGACCCTGCGCGTCAGCGTCGCCACGATCCAC
Organism: Microbacterium sp. CGR1; assembly: GCF_051062835.1. Lineage (GTDB taxonomy): Bacteria > Actinomycetota > Actinomycetes > Actinomycetales > Microbacteriaceae > Microbacterium. The sequence continues at coordinate 201,945 of NZ_JAOTPG010000001.1, forward strand.
GAGCCCGTCCCGTTCGAGGCGCTCGAGTGTGTTGTAGATCTGCCCGACGTTGAGCGGCCAGACCGAGCCCGTGCGCCGGTCGAACTCATGACGCAGCTGGTAGCCGTAACACGGACCCTGCGCGAGGATCGCGAGCAGGCTCTGGCGTACCGACATGTGTACCTCCCGGTGTCGTGGATCAATATATACATACTCGGAAACGCGAAGCGGGTTCGCCATGCAGACGACGTGCAGGTCACGGACAGGTAACATGGCAAGGTATGCCTGGCGCGCGCCCGACCAGCGGCGCCGCCGGAACCATCGACAGGGAGATGACATCTGTGGCCAATCCTCTTGAGAAGCTGCTGCGCGCGGGTGAAGGGCGGGTCATCCGTCGCCTGAACCAGGTGGTGAAGGCGGTCAACGCGCTGGAAGAGGACATCTCCAAGCTCACCGACGACGAGTTGCGCAACGAGACCGTCGAGCTGCGCGAGCGCTTCGCCAAGGGCGAGTCCCTCGATCAGCTGATGCCCGAGGCGTTCGCCGCTGTCCGTGAGGCGGCGAAGCGCACACTCGGCATGCGCGCCTACGACGTGCAGATCATGGGTGGGGCAGCGCTCCACCTCGGCAACATCGCCGAGATGAAGACCGGTGAGGGAAAGACGCTCGTCGCGACCTTCCCCGCCTACCTCAACGCGATCGCGGGCGAGGGCGTCCATGTCATCACCGTCAACGACTTCCTCGCGAGCTACCAGGCCGAGCTCATGGGCCGCGTGTACCGTGCGCTGGGCATGTCGACCGGCATCATCGTGTCGGGCCAGACTCCGGCCGTGCGCCGTGAGCAGTACGCGGCCGACATCACGTACGGCACGAACAACGAGTTCGGCTTCGACTACCTCCGCGACAACATGGCGTGGCGCAAGGACGACCTCGTCCAGCGCGAGCACTACTTCGCCATCGTCGACGAGGTCGACTCGATCCTCATCGACGAGGCTCGTACGCCTCTGATCATCTCGGGTCCCTCGTCGGGCGAGGCGAACCGCTGGTTCGCCGAGTTCGCGAAGATCGCCCGCACGCTCGAGGCCGGCGAGGACTACGAGGTCGACGAGAAGAAGCGCACCGTCGGTGTTCTCGAGCCCGGCATCGAGAAGGTCGAGGACTACCTCGGCATCGACAACCTCTACGAGTCCGCGAACACGCCGCTGATCTCGTTCCTGAACAACTCGATCAAGGCCCTCGCGCTGTTCAAGAAGGACACCGACTACGTCGTCATGAACGACGAGGTCATGATCGTCGACGAGCACACGGGCCGCATCCTGGTCGGGCGCCGCTACAACGAGGGCATCCACCAGGCGATCGAGGCCAAGGAGGCCGTGCCGGTCAAGGCCGAGAATCAGACGCTCGCGACCGTCACGCTGCAGAACTACTTCCGCCTGTACGACAAGCTCGCCGGCATGACGGGTACCGCCGAGACCGAGGCGGCCGAGTTCATGTCGACGTACAAGCTCGGGGTCATCCCGATCCCGACGAACCGGCCGATGGTCCGCAAGGACCAGTCCGACCTCGTCTACAAGAACGAGACCGCCAAGTTCGCGCAGGTCGTCGAGGACATCGCCGAGCGCCACTCGAACGGCCAGCCGGTGCTCGTGGGCACGGTGAGCGTCGAGAAGAGCGAGTACCTCTCGCGGCTCCTCGCCAAGAAGGGCGTCAAGCACGAGGTCCTCAACGCGAAGAATCACGCGCGCGAGGCCGAGATCGTCGCTCGAGCGGGCCGCCTCGGCGCCGTGACCGTGGCGACGAACATGGCCGGTCGTGGAACCGACATCATGCTCGGCGGAAACGCCGAGTTCCTTGCCGTGCAGGAGCTCAAGGGCAAGGGACTCGACCCCGTCGAGACGCCTGAGGAGTACGAGATCGCGTGGGATGAGACGTATGAGGCCATGAAGGCCGTCGTCTCCGAGGAAGCCGAGAAGGTCATCGAGGCCGGCGGTCTGTACGTCCTCGGCACCGAGCGCCACGAGTCCCGTCGTATCGACAACCAGCTGCGCGGTCGCTCGGGCCGTCAGGGGGACCCCGGTGAGAGTCGCTTCTACCTGAGCCTGACCGACGACCTGATGCGGCTGTTCCAGTCCGGAGCTGCGGAGGCGATCCTTGCGCGCACCAACTTCCCCGATGACGTCCCGATCGAATCCGGTCTCGTCTCGCGCGCCATCCGCAGCGCACAGTCGCAGGTAGAGTCCCGCAACGCGGAGATGCGCAAGAACGTCCTCAAGTACGACGACGTCCTGAACCGACAGCGTGAGGCGATCTACGCCGACCGCCGTCACATCCTCCAGGGCGACGACATCGCCGATCGGGTGCAGCACTTCATCGAAGACGCGATCAGCGGCGTCGTCCGCGACCACACGGGCGAGGGTCACAACGAGAGCTGGGACTTCGACGCGCTCTGGACCGAGCTCAAGACGCTCTATCCGGTCAGTGTGACGATCGACGAGGTCGTGTCCGAGGCAGCCGGCCGCAAGGGCGGGATCACTGCGGACGGTCTGACTCGCGAGCTGCTGTCGGACGCGAAGATCGCCTACGAGACCCGCGAGGAGTCGCTCGGAGACGCGGCCACCCGTGAGCTCGAGCGTCGAGTCGTGCTGCAGGTGCTCGATCGTCGCTGGCGCGACCACCTCTACGAGATGGACTACCTCAAAGACGGCATCGGCCTGCGGGCCATGGCGCAGCGCGACCCGCTCATCGAGTACCAGCGCGAGGGCTACGCGATGTTCCAGTCGATGATGGGCCAGATCAAGGAGGAGTCCGTCGGATACCTCTACAACCTCGAGGTCGAGGTCCGCCGTGCGGGCGACTCGCAGACAGCCGAGGTCGAGGCCAAGGGTCTGGCGGACGGCGGCGGCGAGCAGCGCCTCGAGTACTCTGCGGCGAACGACGCCGGCGAGGTCGAGGTCCGCAACGATCGCGGTCAGGTGCAGCAGGCGGCGACCGACAAGCTGCGCCAGGCCGCTGCGGCCCGGCAGACGCCGGCTGAGGCGGCCGAACCCGAGCAGGCTGCGCGCGGAGCCTTCGGCCAGCGCACCGAGGGGGCGGCACCGGCAGCGGGAAACCGTGAGCAGCGCCGAGCTCAGGGCAAGAAGAAGAAGTAGGCGCGACGCGTCGACCAGGGGTCGGATCCGAGTGGATCCGGCCCCTCTTTCTGTCGCTGTAGGCTTGGCCGATGACACCAACGCGCCACTTCGACCAGTCGTCGAAGCTCAAGAACGTCCTGTACGAGATCCGTGGAAACACGCTCGTCGAGGCGGCGCGGCTCGAGGCAGAAGGCCACCGGATCCTCAAGCTCAACACGGGGAACCCCGCGATCTTCGGGTTCGAGGCGCCCCACCAGATCGTCCACGACATGCTCGCAGCCCTTCCCACGGCTCACGGGTACAGCGACAGCAAGGGCATCATCTCCGCTCGTCGTGCCGTCGTCAGCCGGTACGAGGAGATCGAGGGGTTCCCTCGATTCGACCCCGAGGACGTCTTCCTCGGAAACGGCGTGTCCGAGCTCATCACGATGACGATGCAGGCGCTTCTCGACGAGGGCGACGAAGTTCTCATCCCGGCACCCGACTACCCGCTGTGGACGGCGATGACGAGCCTGGCCGACGGGACCCCGGTGCACTACCTGTGCGATGAGGACAACGGCTGGCAGCCCGATCTCGAGGACATCCGCTCCAAGATCACCCCGCGCACCAAGGCGCTCGTGATCATCAACCCCAACAACCCGACGGGGGTGGTCTACTCCCGCGAGGTGCTCGAGGGGATGGTGCAGATCGCTCGCGAGAATCAGCTGCTGCTGCTCTCCGACGAGATCTACGACCGTATCCTGTTCGACGGCGCCGTTCACATCCCGACCGCTACGCTGGCGCCCGACCTCCTGTGCCTGACGTTCAACGGCCTCTCCAAGACATATCGCGTCGCCGGCTACCGTTCCGGCTGGCTCGTGATCACCGGCCCGCAGTCGCACGCCAAGGGATTCCTCGAGGGGATCACTCTTCTCGCCTCGACGCGGCTCTGCCCCAACGTCCCGGCACAGTACGCGGTGCAGGCGGCACTCGGCGGTGTGCAGTCGATCGACTCGCTCATCGCCCCTACCGGTCGGCTGCACGAGCAGCGCGACATCGCCTGGGAGGGGCTCGAGTCGATTCCCGGTGTGTCCTGCGTCAAGCCGGAGGGCGCCCTCTACGCGTTCCCGCGCCTGGACCCGAACGTCCACGAGATCAGAGACGATGCCAAGCTCGTCTACGACCTGCTCGTGTCGGAGCACATCCTCCTGGTTCAGGGGACGGGCTTCAACTGGCCGACCCCTGATCACCTCAGACTCGTCACCCTTCCCGAACCGCGCGTGCTCGCAGAAGCCGTCGAGCGCCTCGGGAACTTCCTCTCGAGCTACCGGCAGTAGCGAACTCCGTCGTGGCCGGGGAGTGCGCCGACGCGAAGCGGCGCACTCCGGCGACCAGCGAGGAACGCGGGGTGAGGTCCGCCATCGGTCGCGCATGGAGCAGGGCGGCATCGGCAGCGCGCTGATCGAACGGCAGAAAGGTGACGTCGGTGATCCCGGCGAACCGTTCGAGGGTGCGTCGGACCTGTCCGCGGGCATCGATGCCGAGAGGGCCGGGGCGCACCCGGTTGACCAGGACCCGTACCGACGCGGGCGCGGTGAGCCGTCGCAGCTCGGCATGCTCTCGGATGAAGCGGCTGATACCGAGAGGGTCCGCCGCCGCGACGGCGATGATCTCGTCGGCCTCCTGCAGCGCTGCGACGGTCGCGGCATGACGGCGTGGACCGGCGAGGTCGAACGTGGCCTCGTCATCGGCATCGAACGCGCTCGAGACGTCGACGACGGTCTCCTCCGCCCACATGCGGCAGGCGCGGAGTGCCGCCTGCAGACGGTGAGCTGCGAGCTCCGGCCATCGCCCCGGCCGATTGATCCCGCCGAGCACGTCGATCTCACCCGCGCTCGTGGCGAGCACGGTCGCCAGTCGGGTGAGTTCTGCGGAGTCCAGCGCGCCGAGATCTGCCCGTCTACACGCGGCTGCGATACCGGGAGCGTCATCGGCGAGCCCCAGGAGCAGCGCGAGTGACGGCGCCACCGTGTCGGCATCGACCAGAGCAGTCCGGCGGCCGCTCCGCCTGAGCTCGACTGCCAACTGGATCGCTATGGTCGAGCGCCCGGGGGCTCCGGAGGGACCCCAGACCACGGATACTCGATGCGATGCGGAGTGCGCGCCGGCGGCGGCAGCCGGAACCTCCGCAGCCAGGGCGCCGGCCACCTCCCAGCCACTCGCATCGGCCGGCAACGCGACAGCGAGGCCGTACCGGGCGAGCACTCTGCTGTCCCCGTCGCCCACCGGGATGATCCTCACACCGGCCCGGTCGCACGCCGCGACCAGGTCCGGCGTCAGAACGGCACGAGCGGCGGCGACGATCGCGGCATCCACCCCCTTCGGAAGCGGCAGGATGCCGCTGGGCGGCACGATGGCGACCACGTCGATGCCCTCGATCTCGAGCTCGGACGCCAAGTCTGCCGCCCGCGCCGCGGGTATCGCCACGACGACCGAGGTCACGAGCCGGCTCCGATCGGGACCACGGACAGCACCGAGCCCCCGGTGATCGCTGCGAGCGCCTCCGCGACCTCCGTGCGATCGATGACGATCTCCACCGTGGTGTCGTCGGTGGCGAGCATCCCGTCGGTCCGGGTGACAGTTGCGACTATGGCCTCGGGCACGAGGATGCGAGGAAAGTCCTGGGCCGCGCCCCCGCCGTCGAGAGGAGGTGCGTGCCACAGTTCCACGACGCTTCCGGCGGCGACTTCTGCGGGGACGCCGGTGCTGCTCTCGACGACGATCGTGGTGGTCCTGTCCGCGTCCGCGTCCTCCGCGGCATCGCCGGGCATGAGCTCGCCCTCGGCGACGGTGCGGGAGGCGACCTGCCCCGGATGGAGGTCCTGCGGGGCGAGATACCGATCAGTGATCGCGCCGAGACCGACCTCGACGATCCGGAAGTCTCCGGAGACGAGCGCCTCGCCCCGGACTATCGTTCGGTTCGCCTGGAGCACCGGTGTCGTCACGCCCGCTGAAGAGACGACGGCCCACACTCCGCCGGTCGACAGGAGGACGAGTGCGATGCCGACCAGGAAACGGGCATCGCCCCAGACGGCTCGACGAGGACGGGCGAACTTGTGCATGTCGACATGGTCACAGAATTCGTTCCGTCGGCTCGAGACTTATCCACAGCGCCGTCCCGGTGGTGGCGGATCCTGACAGTGGGGGGACAATGGGAGGATGCCTGACTCGTCCCCGACCGCGCAGCGGCACCTCGCGCCTGCGCAGGTGGCTGAGCTCCTGAGCATCGACGTCGACGAGGTCATCGAGCTCGTCTACCAGGGGCGTCTGCGCGGGTCACAGCTCGGCTCTCCGGCGCGGTGGCGAATCGAGGAGTCGAGCCTTTCGGAGTATCTCGCGGAGCAGTCCGAGGAGGCGCGACGGATGGCGCTGTGGCGCCAGGCGAACGAGGCCAGCTTTCCTGAGGTGTGGGGCACGCCCCACAACAGTCAGGGCATGTGATCTCCTACCGTCTGCACTGACGTCACCGCCGCGAACGGGATGATGCGGAACCCGCGCACCGCCTGCGTCGTGCGCGGTTCGCCCGGGTCGTGCAGCGCGATGTCCAGGTGATCCGCGCCGGCCCTGTCGACGGTGCCGTGGAAGTCGGAGCCGTCGACGCTGATGATTCGGACCGGCACTCGACGACGACCGAGATCTCGAAGGACGAAACCCAGCGACATGCGCTCGCGGAGCACCGGGGTTGCGGCGTCGGAGTCGTCCAGGCTGGACAGGAGCAGGCCGTGATCGACGCTGAGACCCCGCACAGCATGCAGCGGGAGGATGCGTGTCGAGCGGGCCGCGCCCGTCTCATCCGCCTCGATGATCGTGGCCGCGACCCAGTCGGAGCCCAGAGAATGCAGGCGCGCCCGGATGCGCGCGCCCCCGGGCAGATCGATGGTCGCCGGCGCGGACGCGGCGCACAGCACTCTGAGCCGACTTCGAAGCTCGAGCCGGGACACCCTCAGTCGCTCGGACTCGGCGTCGAGCGCCGCGCGCTCGCTTTCCCATTCGGCAGCGAGCTGGCCTTCGAGGTCTTCGAACAGTCGGTCCCAGTGCACGCGCCCCACCGTAGGTCATGTCGGCGCGAGCATGTACGAGTTATCCACATAGATGTCGGATTCGGCCAGAGCGGCCTGGGAGCGCGTGCTCTACTTGCCGCAGTCTTCCCCGATCGAGAGTGCCACAGATGACGCTTCACGAGTACTTCGCGCCCCAGCCCACGTCCAGCGCAGAGCTTCCGGACCCGCAACCGCTGCTGCGGAGCCTCACGCAGGGCGTGCTCGAGGTTCTCGCCGGGGTCAGAGAAGTCGATCAGCTCGCACGCTGGTTCAACGAGGACGCATACCGGAGTCTGGTGACGCGTGCGAATCTGTCGGCAAGGGCGCGCAGCGCGAGGGGGGTCTCGCCTGCGCGCCCGTCCTTCGAGATACTCTCCATCCGAGTGACCCAACCGGTGGACGGCAAGGTCGAGGCCGTCGTGGTCGTCGCCGGGCCCGGACGCACGCGGGCGGTGGCGATACGGCTCGAGGGTCTGGACCGCCGGTGGCGAGCGACGTCTTTGGCCGTTCTCTGAGCACACGCACTCTAGGCTGGTGGGGTGTCAACGCTCAGTGATCTCGCCCATGCCCAGGGTCGCCTGACCGACAACGATGTCGAGTGGCTGCATCGGCTCGCCGGCGACGGTCAGCTCCTCGCAGACCTCTCCTCGGCGGACATCGTCGTCTGGGTCCAGACGGACGACAGCTCTTTCATCGCGGTCGCGCACGCTCGTCCGAGTGGCGCGGCGACGCTGTTCTACCGCGACATCGTGGGTGAGCGGGTGCGTCCGCAGTGGCGCACGCAGGTCCAGGGCGCTTTCGAGTCCGCGGAGATCGTGGACTCCTCGTCTCCCGACTGGTTCGAGGAGACACCGACGCGAGTGCGGGCCGTACCGATCGTCAACGAGCGTCACGGTCGTGACCATCCGGCCGCCGTCATCGGAGTGGTCACCCGACACACGAACCTCGGTGAGGCGCGTACGCCGTCGCGACAGCAGATCACCTTCGACGAGTGCGCGAACGACATCTTCCGCATGGTCGCCGACGGCAGCTTCCCCGACCCGGCGGCGCCGACCTCGCCGCGACGCGGCGCCCCACGCGCGTCGGACGGTCTGATCCGCATCGACGTCGACGGCATCACGACCTTCGCGAGCCCGAATGCCCTCTCGGCCTTCAATCGCATGGGCTTCGACGACGAACTCGAGGGAGAATCCCTCGCCGAAGTCACCACACGACTCGTGCCGCCGTCTCGTCAGGTCGACGAGTCGCTGCCGGTGGTCGTGACGGGGCGCGCTCCGTGGCGCACCGACATCGAGGCGCGAGGCGTCACGGTGTCGCTGCGGGCGATCCCGCTCAAGGACCACGGCACGCGCATCGGCGCCATCGTCCTGTGCCGAGACGTCTCCGAGCTCCGCCACCAGGAGCAGGAGCTCATCACCAAGGACGCGACGATCCGTGAGATCCACCATCGCGTCAAGAACAATCTGCAGACGGTGGCATCGCTGCTGCGCATCCAAGCTCGGCGCACGCACTCCGATGAGGCCCGCGACGCTCTGACCCAGGCGATGCGCCGCGTCGACTCGATCGCCGTCGTGCACGACACCCTGGCACAGGGATTGACCCAGAAGGTCGACTTCGACGAGGTATTCCACCGCGTGCTGAAGCTTGTGGCCGAGGTCGCCTCGGCGCCGAACACCCGCGCACGCACACAGTCGACCGGTCGTTTCGGGGTGCTGCCGAGTGAGTACGCGACACCGCTGGCGCTCGCGCTGACGGAGGTCGTCACGAACGCGGTCGAGCATGGCCTCGCAGGGCAGGAGGGCATGGTCACGATCGATGCGCATCGCACCGAGGAGAACCTCCGGGTCACGGTCCGAGACACCGGAAAGGGTCTGCCCGAGGGGCGGATCGGTCAGGGACTGGGAACGCAGATCATCCGGACTCTCATCCAGGGTGAGCTCAGCGGCTCGATCGAATGGCGGGGGAGTGACGGCGGGGGCACCGAGGTCGTCATCGACATCCCGCTCCGCTGGCTGACCAAGTAGGCGAACCGGTCCACGCCTGCCGGACACGAAGAAGCGGCCCGAGACGATTCGTCTCGGGCCGCTTCTCGATGCTCAGGAAGCGCGGCGGGCGCGTGCGGCGCGGCGCTTGAGAGCGCGACGCTCGTCTTCGGAGAGGCCGCCCCACACGCCCGAGTCCTGGCTGGACTCGAGGGCGTACTGCAGGCAGATCTCGGTCACCGTGCAGGTGGCGCAGACGGTCTTCGCCTTCTCGATCTGGTCGACGGCCGGACCGGTGTTCCCCACGGGGAAGAACAGTTCGGGATCGACAGTCAAGCAGGCGGCCTTGTCGCGCCAGTCCATGGGGGCTCCTCGGTGTGGATTGCGTAGATCATCGCGACGCGACGACTCGGATTTCGGGTGCAGATCGGGTTCGGCTACCCTGTATGAGATACGGACGGATGCCCGCATTCTGTGATGCGAGCACGAAGCCCGCCCCACGCCGCTGTGGGAGCACATGACGCTGTCTATTCTGTTACATGAAACCGGCGAAATCAAGGGTTTCGCCGGTTCTCATTCGATTCTCAGGAGACACATCGTGCGCTCACCCGGCCTCGCTCTGGCAGCGGCGGCAGTCCTCGCGGTAGAAGGCGTCGCGCTGATCGTCTTCGCATTGATCGAGCTCGTCGGCCTCGGTGCCGGGGACGCGGCATCCCTTCCCACGGCGCTCGCGTTGATCGTGCTGACGCTGATCGGAGCCGGCGCTCTCGTGGCGTTCGCGATCGGCACTCGCGCCGGTCACTCGTGGGCGCGTTCAGGCGGCATCGTCTTCCAGGTGCTCGGGGTGGCGCTGGCACTCGCATCGCTGACGATCGAGCCGATCGCCTGGGTCTTCACCTTTGCGGTAGGCGCCCCCGCCCTGCTCTGCTTCATCCTTCTGATCGCGAGCACGCGCGCCGAGAACCAGCCCCCGGTCGACTGAGGACCGGGGCGTCCCGTCGCCCAGGGTTCAGACGTCGATGCCGAGCAGCTTGCGCAGACGCGCGACGTGACCGGTGGCCTTGACGTTGTACTGGGCCAGAGTGATCGTGCCCTCTTCATCGAGGACGAAGGTCGAGCGCAGCACGCCCTCGACGACCTTGCCGTAGTTCATCTTCTCGCCCCACGCGCCGTATGCCACGTGCACGGCGTGGTCCGGGTCGCTCAGCAGCGTGAACGTGAGTCCGTCGCGCTCTCGGAACTCGGCGAGTTTCGCCGGCTCGTCGCGCGACACACCGATGACCCGGTACCCCGCGCCCTGCAGTGAGGAGATGCTGTCTCGGAAGTCGCAGGCCTGAGTGGTGCAGCCGGGAGTCATCGCGGCCGGGTAGAAGTAGAGCACAGTCTTCTGTCCGCGCAGGTCCCCGAGTCGGACGGTCTCGCCGTCCTGGTCGAGGAGGGCGAAGTCGGGGGCAGCGGTTCCGGGTTCGAGGCGCACAGTCACGCCTCCAGCCTAGCGGCCGGGGGCCTGCTCGGCCTTGTCCGCGAAGGTCTGCAGCAGCCGCTGCAGCGAGTCGAGTCGCGCACGCCCCGTCTCGCTCAGCTCTCCACTCTCGGCCGCCTCGATGAGCGCGCAGTCGGGAGCATCCGCAAGATGAGTGCAGCCGCGGGGGCAGTCCTGGGCGATGACCGCGAGTTCGGTGAAGGCAGCGAGGATGTTCGCCGGATCGACGTGCCCGAGGCCGAAGGAGCGGACGCCGGGGGTGTCGATGACCCACCCCGTGCCTTCCGGTCCCTCGTAACGCAGGGAGACCGTCGAGGACGAGGTGTGTCGACCTCGACCGGTGACCTGGTTGACGTGCCCGGTGGCACGCAGCGCGCTCGGAACGAGGGCATTCACGAGCGTGGACTTGCCCACTCCGGAGTGCCCGACGAACACGGTCGAGTGTCCGACCAGGGCCGCGCCGATCTCATCGACCGGCATCTCCTCCTGCGCGCTGGTGAAGACGCGCAGGTCGAGTCCGTCGAAATGCGACAGGAAGGCAGTGGGATCGGAGAGGTCTGTCTTGGTGACGACCAGGAGGGGCCGGATGCCGGCATCGAGCGCAGCCACGAGATAGCGGTCGACGAGTCGTGCTCTCGGCTCCGGATCGGCGGCGGCGACCACGACGAGCATCTGATCCGCGTTCGCGACGATCACCCGCTCGACCTGGTCGGTGTCGTCGGCGCTGCGCCTGAGCAGAGAGGTGCGATCCGCGATGCCGATGATCCGCCCGAGCGTCCCGTCTTCGCCGGACGTGTCTCCGACCACCTTCGCGTGATCGCCGGTGACGATCGGGTTGCGCCGCAGCTCTCGCGCCCGTGCCGCCGTGACCATGCGCTCGTCGGGGGTGTCCTCATCCAGCAGCACGGAGTACCGGCCGCGATCGACACCCAGCACGCGTCCGATCTGGGCGTCGTCGTGTGCGGGACGTCGCTTGGTGCGAGGGCGGTTCGCCTTGGGATTGGGGCGGGTGCGGATGTTGCTCTCGTCATACTCCTCGAAGCCGTCCTCGAGGTCGTCGGAGTCGTCGAGCCAGCTCACGCGGATGCGCCCCGCAGCATCCGCTCCCAGAGAAGGGTGAACTCGGGAAGCGTCTTCGACGTCGTGCCGATGTCGTCGATCTCGACGCCGGGCACGCGAAGACCGATGAGCGCCCCCGTCGTCGCCATCCGGTGATCGTGGTGTGCGGCCCATCCGCCGCCGTGCAGCGAGCGCGGAATGATGCGGAGGCCGTCCGAGAGTTCTTCCGCGTCGCCGCCGAGGGCGCGGATGTTGCCGATGAGGGCGGCGATCCGATCGGTCTCGTGCAGTCGGATGTGGCCGATGCCGCGAATCGTCGTGGGGCTCGAGGCGAACGCAGCCAGTCCGACCAGTGTCGGGGTCAGCTCGCTCGCCGCGGAGAGATCCATGTCGAGTCCGTGGATCTCGGACCCCGCCTTGACCGTCAGCGTGCCGCTGTGACGACCGACGTGAGCCCCCATGGCCTGCAGGATCTCGGGAAGAAGCGCTCCCGGTTGCGTGGAGTGCACAGGCCATCCCGGTACCGATACCGAGCCCCCGGTGATGAGCGCCGCGGCGAGGAACGGTGCCGCGTTCGAGAGATCGGGTTCGATCGCGATCTCCTTCGCCCGGGGGACGCCGGCTTCGACGAGCCACTCTCCGGTCGCGGGCCGTTCGATGCGGATGCCGCGGCGGCTGAGCGCCTCGATCGTCATGTCGATGTGGGGGAGGCTCGGCAGATGCGACCCCGTGTGCACCAGATGCAGACCGACATCGAAACGAGGGGCGGCGAGCAGCAGGCCCGAGACGAACTGGCTCGAGGCCGAGGCGTCGATCTCGACGCGCCCGCCGCGGATGCGCCCGTGGCCGCGGATGGTGAAGGGCAGCGCCCACGTGCCTTCGTCGTCGATGTCGACGCCGAGGTCGCGCAGAGCGCTGATGAGCCCGCCCATCGGGCGGTGCAGAGCCGTCTCGTGGGCGGTGATGTGCACGTCATGCTGCGCGAGCCCGGCCAGAGGGGTGATGAAGCGCATCACCGTGCCTGCCTGGCCGCAGTCGACCGTCGTTCCGCCGACGAGCTTGGCGGGCGTGATGACGAGGTCGGGTCCGAACTCCCCGCCGCCCTCGACCTCTTCGATCCCCACGCCGAGAGCACGCAGAGCGTCGACCATGCGGCGGGAGTCGTCGGAGTGCAGAGGCGCGATCAGGCGGCCGGGGCCGTCGGCGATCGAGGCGATGATGAGCTCGCGATTCGTGAGGGACTTCGACCCCGGAATCGTCACGGTGGCGTGGACCGCATCGGTGGTGGACGGCGCGACATAGACGCCCTGGACAGGGGAGGGGGAATACCTGTTGGCGCTCATCGGTTCCCACCTTAGTAAACGCGAGTGTCCGCCAGAGAGAATGGCGTCCGCTCGCCGAGAAGGAGAGAGCATGCTCGCAACGCTGGAACGCGAGTCCGTGGACCTCAGCGGCCTAGACTGGCCGGTGATGGATGACACGGCAACCGCAGAAACGGTCAGCGACCCTCGGCGCGAATTCGAGGAGCAGGCGATCCCTTTCATGGATCAGCTCTACGCCGCGGCCATGCGCATGACCAGGAACCCCGCCGATGCAGCGGATCTCGTGCAGGAGACGTTCGTGAAGGCGTACGGCTCGTGGGCGACCTTCTCGCAGGGCACGAACCTGAAGGCGTGGCTCTACCGGATCCTCACCAACACCTACATCAACATCTATCGCAAGAAGCAGCGCGAGCCCTTCCAGGGCACGATCGACGAGCTCGAGGACTGGCAGCTGGGCGGTGCGGAATCGACCACGGCCTCGCACGGCCGATCGGCCGAGGCTGAGGCGATCGACCACATGCCGGCATCCGTCGTGAAGGACGCGTTGCAGGCCGTCCCCGAGGACTTCCGATTGGCGGTGTACCTCGCTGATGTCGAGGGCTTCGCCTACCAGGAGATCGCGGACATCATGAAGACACCCATCGGCACCGTGATGAGCCGCCTGCATCGAGGCAGGCGGATGCTGCGGGAGCTGCTGGCTGAGTACGCCGCGGAGCGGGGAATCTCCGCGGCCGACCCGAGGAGCAAGAAATGACCGATTGCGGCTGCGACAAAGCCCGCAAGGATCTCGAGGAATACCTCCGCAACGAGGTGTGCAACACCGAGCACACCGAGATCCGTGAGCATCTCGAGAACTGCCCGTCCTGCAGGGACGAGGCGCTCGTCGCGACGACCCTCACCGAGGTGGTGGCGCGTGCATGCAAGGAAACGGCCCCGGAGGAGCTGCGCGATCAGGTCTTCGCGCGACTTCGCGAGGTCCAGTCCGCTCAGCACTGAGGGCAGTCCGCCCGAGCCGCGGCTGCCCGTAGGGTGGTCGTATGACGGTCATCGACTCACGCGACATCCCCGCTGACACCGAATCCACCGAGCGTCTCGCCGCTGGATCTCTGACGTATCGTGTCGTCGACTCGTCCGATGAGACTCGTGCTGAGCTCTTCCAGCGAGCGACCACGCGAGGCTTCCTCGGCGCAGTGCCGTCGGCGGAGGAGCTGGCCTTCGGGCAGCAGACCTTCGACGCCCGTCGCAACACGGGCGTCTACGAGACCGCCGCGGCCGACACGATGCCGGTCGCGACCATCGACTCGTGGGTGACTCCGGTCACGCTCCCCGGCGGCGGAGAGCTGCCGATGTGGGCGATCAGCGGTGTCACCGTCTCTGCCACGCATCGACGCCGGGGGATCGCCAGGGCACTTCTCGAGGGCGAATTGCGGTCCGCGGCGGCCGCGGGAGTTCCGATCGCCGGTCTCACCGTCTCGGAAGCCACGATCTACGGCAGGTACGGCTTCGGCTCGGCGCTCCCGATGGCGAGGTTCACGGTCGACACGCGCCGCGCCGGGTGGGCAGGGCCGGCCGTCGAAGGGCATGTCGAGTACGTCGACCGGGAAGCCCTCGCCGAGGCGCTGGGCATAGTGCACGAGCGCGCACGGAGTGGGCGCTCCGGACAGATCCCCGGCTGGCCGTCTCGGTGGACGGGTATCGCGGGGCTCGCGCCGGGCAACACCGACGGCGCCAAGGTGCGCGGCATCCGCTTCGTCGATCGGGAGGGCGAGGTGCGCGGTGCGATGGCGATCACCCTGCGGGACGGCAGCGGATCCTTCCGCTTCACCCTCGATGTCCGGCTGCTCGTGGCGGAGACCCCTGAGGCCACGGCTGCGCTCTGGCAGTTCGCGCTGCAGCACGACCTGGTCGACGAGGTCACCGCGGATCTCCGTCCGCTGGACGACGCTCTTCCCTGGCTCGTGCGCGACCCGCGCGGTGTGACGCAGACCGTCCACGACCACGGCTGGCTGCGGATACTCGACATCTCGACCGCGCTCACCGCGAGGACGTACTCCGCGCCGCTCGATGTGATCATCCGCATCAGCGACCCGCTCGGCTTCACAGCGGGCGACTGGCGCCTGCGTGTGGATGCTCAGGGCGCTCCGGCCGTCGAGGCGGTCGACGACGCGGACCGGGTGGATGCTGAGCTCGACATCTCCGCGCTCTCGATCCTGTATGCCGGGGGAGTCCGCGCCGCATCGCTGCACGGCGCGGGACGCATCGCCGCAGACCGCGATGTCGTGGAGGCTCTGGACCGCTCGTTCGTCTCGTTCCCCGCGCCGGCTCTCGACATCTGGTACTGACGGGTCTGCGGACCGGCGTCTTCCGCGCACACGAAGAAGGAGCCTCGACGAGATCGTCGAGGCTCCTTCTTCGTGTGGTGGGGTCTCGCTCAGCCCAGCGTGAGGGCGTCGCGGAGCAGCTTCGCCTGCTCTGCCGCGTGCACCTTCGACGATCCGGTCGCGGGGGATGCCGATGCCGGACGGCACACTGGACGGAAGGTCCGGTCACCGGGAACATCGGCGAACGCGAGAGCGAGGAACGGCCATGCGCCCTGGTTCTCCGGCTCCTCCTGAACCCAGACCAGCTCTGCGTTCGGGTAGGAGTCGGTGATCGCCTTCAGTCCCTCGATCGGGGTCGGGTACAGCTGCTCGAGCCGGACGAGGGCGACCTCGGGGTTCGGGTTCTTCTCGAGCTCGGCGCGGAGATCCCAGTGCACCTTGCCGGAGTGCACGAGCACGCGCCTGACGGCGTTACGGTCGAGATCGCGGGAGTCATCGAGGACGGACTCGAACCGGCCCTGCGTGAAGGCCTCGACCGGGCTCGTCGCGCCGCGCAGACGCAGCATCGCCTTCGGGGTGAAGACGATCAGCGGCTTGCGCGGACGGGCATAGGCCTGTCGACGCAGCAGGTGGAAGTACGACGCGGGCGTCGACGGGCGCGAGACGATCATGTTGTCCTGCGCGCACATCTGCAGGAAGCGTTCGATGCGCGACGACGAGTGGTCCGGTCCCTGGCCCTCGTAGCCGTGCGGGAGGAGCAGCGTGACGCTGGACTGCTGTCCCCACTTCTGCTCGGCCGCCGAGATGTACTCGTCGATCACCGACTGTGCGCCGTTGACGAAGTCGCCGAACTGCGCCTCCCACAGCACGAGAGCTTCAGGAGCCTCAACCGAGTAGCCGTACTCGAATCCGAGCGCAGCATACTCGCTGAGCAGCGAGTCGTAGACGAAGAAACGGCCCTGTGAATCGGAGAGGTTCGACAGTGGCAGCCATTCCTGGCCGTTCGCGCGGTCATGCAGAGTCGCGTGACGCTGCACGAATGTGCCGCGGCGCGAGTCCTGGCCGGCAAGACGCACGGGGGTGCCCTCGACGAGGAGCGAGCCGAACGCGAGAAGCTCGCCGAAGCCCCAGTCGATGTTGCCGTTGCGGCTCATGTCGAGACGCTTCTCGAGCTGCTGCTGCAGCTTGGGGTGCACGGTGAAGCCCTCGGGCTTGTTCACGAACGCATCGCCGATGAGCTGAATGACCTCGCTCGAGACCCCGGTGACCTCGGGGGCACCGACCTGCTCGTCGACGGGCGGGAGTTCCTTGGCGACCGGGTTCGCGCCGGTCTCGGCGGCGTGCGTCTCGGCGAAGGCGATCTCGAGGCGGTTCTGGAAGTCGGCCTTGGCCTCGTCGTACTCCTCTTCGGTGATGTCACCACGACCGACGAGCGACTCGGTGTACAGCTTGCGCACCGAGCGCTTCGCCTGGATGAGGTCGGTCATCAGCGGCTGCGTCATCGAGGGGTCGTCACCCTCGTTGTGACCGCGTCGGCGGTAGCAGACGAGGTCGATGACGACGTCGCGGTGGAAGCGCTCGCGGTACTCGAAGGCGAGCTGCGCGACGTGGATGACGGCTTCGGGGTCGTCGCCGTTCACGTGGAACACCGGAGCCTGGATCGTCTTCGCGACGTCGGTGGAGTACACCGAGGTGCGCGAGTCGTTAGGGAGGGTCGTGAAGCCGACCTGGTTGTTCACGACGACGTGGATCGTGCCACCCGTGCGGTATCCGCGAAGCTGCGACATCTGCAGCGTCTCGACGACCACGCCCTGTCCCGCGAAGGCCGCATCTCCGTGCACGAGGATCGGAAGCCAGGCGAACGTGCCGATCGGCTTGCGGTCCTGCTTGGCGCGGACGATGCCCTCGAGGACTCCGTCGACCGTCTCGAGGTGCGACGGGTTCGCAGCGAGATAGACCGGGAGCTCGGAGCCGTCATCCGCGATGAAGGTGCCCTCGGTGCCGAGGTGGTACTTCACGTCGCCGGACCCGCGCTGGTTGCCCGGGGTCTGCGTGCCTTCGAACTCCTGGAAGACGTGGCCGTAGGTCTTGCCGGCGATGTTCGTCAGGACGTTCAGACGGCCGCGGTGGGCCATGCCGATCGCCGCGCCCTCGAGGCCGGCGGTGGCCGCGCCCTGGAGGATCTCGTCCAGCAGGGGGACGAGCGATTCGCCGCCCTCGAGCGAGAAGCGCTTCTGGCCGACGAACTTCGTCTGCAGGAAGGTCTCGAACGCCTCGGCCTCGTTGAGCTTGCGGAGGACCCGCAGCTGCTCGTCGTGGCCGGGCTTCTGGTACTTGACCTCGACCTTCTCCTGGAACCACCGGCGCTGCTCGGGGTCCTGGATGTGCATGTACTCGATGCCGAGCGTGCGGCAGTACGAGTCGCGCAGGACGCCGAGGATGTCGCGGAGCTTCGCGATGCGTCGTCCACCGAACCCACCGGTCACGAACTCGCGGTCGAGGTCCCAGAAGGTGAGGCCGTGGCTCTCGATCTCGAGGTCGGGGTGCGAGCGCTGCACATACTCGAGCGGGTCGATGTCGGCCATCAGGTGACCGCGCACGCGGAACGAGTTGATGAGCTCCTGCACGCGGGACTGCTTGTCGACGCGCTCGGCGAGATCGACCGCGATGTCCGGGTTCCAGCGGATGGGAGCGTACGGGATGCGCAGCGCGGCGAAGATGTCGTCGTAGAAGCCGCGCTGGCCGATGAGCAGCTCGTGCACCTTCTTGAGGAACTCGCCCGAGCCCGCGCCCTGGATGACGCGGTGGTCGTAGGTGCTGGTCAGCGTGATCGTCTTGCCGATCGCGAGCTCGTTGAGCGTGCGTTCGCTCGCGCCCTGGAACTCGGCCGGGTACTCGAGGGCGCCGGCGCCGATGATGCAGCCCTGGCCCTTCATGAGGCGCGGCACGGAGTGCACGGTGCCGATGCCGCCGGGGTTGGTCAGCGAGACCGTGGTGCCCTGGAAGTCCGTGGCGGTCAGCTTGTTGTTGCGGGCGCGGGTGACCAGGTCTTCGTAGGCGACGAGGTACTCGCTGAACGAGAGGGTGTCTGCGCGCTTGATGCTCGGGACCATCAGAGCGCGGGTGCCGTCGGGCTTGGGCAGGTCGATCGCGATGCCGAGGTTGACGTGCGCGGGGGCGACCACCGACGGCTTGCCGTCGATCTCGGCGTAGAACACGTTCTGGCTGCGGAACTCGTCGAGCGTGCGGATCAGCGCCCATCCGATCAGATGGGTGAAGCTGATCTTCCCTCCGCGCGTGCGAGCCATGTGGTTGTTGATGACGATGCGGTTGTCGATCATCAGCTTCGCGGGCACGGTGCGCACGCTGGTCGCGGTCGGGACGGTCAGCGACTCGTCCATGTTCGCAGCGAGGGTCTTGGGGAGGCCGCGGAGCGGCGTGACCTTGTCTTCCTCGACGGGCTCGGCGGACTCCGGTGCCTCGGCCTTGGGGGCGGGCTTCGGTGCCTGCGCGGGGATCGGCGCCGCCGCGGCGGGCTTCGTCGTCGTGCGTGCGACCGGCTGTGTGCCGATGACGGGGATCGGGGCGGTCACGGGATGCGCGGGCTGCTCGGCAGCGGGTGCAGGGGCTGCGGTACCGGTCGCGGCATCGGACTGGTACTTCTCGAGGATCGGCCACCACTCCTTGTCGACGGAATCGCGGTTCACCTTGAACTGCTCGTAGAGCTCTTCGACGAGCCAGGAATTGGCTCCGAACCCCCCGTCGCCCCCGACGCCGGTCACCTGGTTCGACACGCTGGATCGCCCTCTTTCATCGCTGAATCCCATATGTGCACGCCACGACGCAGGATGCGTCCGGGCCCGCACACTCTCGATCTCCAAGCCTAACGTGTTTCCTTGTCCAATCGTCGAAGGCGTGCGCCTTCGACGCTCGATCTGAGTAGCGTGGGGGTATGGAGTTCTCCGGTGAGTCGCCCACAGTCGATCTGACCTATTCCGACGTGTTCCTGGTGCCGCGCCGGTCGGCCGTCACCAGCCGTCTGCAGGTCGACCTCGCTCCGCAGGACGGCACCCCCGCGACACTTCCGCTGGTGGCCTCCAACATGAACTCCGTCACGGGTCCGCGCCTCGCGGCCGTCCTCGCGCGGCGCGGCGGACTCGGGGTGCTTCCGCAGGACATGCCTCTGCAGGATCTCGACGCCGCCATCCGAGACGTCAAGGCGCAGCCGGTGCTCTGGGACACGCCTCTGGTGCTTCCCCCTGAGGCGTCGGTGTCCGACGCGCTCCGACTGATGCCGCCGACAGCCGGACACGGGATCGTGGTCGCGTCGGGCCCGGCCCCACACCATGTGGATCGCATCCTCGGAGTGCTCCCCGCGACCCGGTTGGCGACGGCGCTGCCGGATGCCCAGCTGGGCGACCTCGTGCACACCGGAACTCCCTCGCTCGACGCGGATGACATCGGTTCCGAGCGCCACGCGTTCGACGTCATCACCGACGCGGGCGTCGAGATGGTGACGATCGCGCACCACGGGCATCTCGTCGGCACGCTCAGTGCGCGAAGCGCGCTGCGCTCGACGCTGTACCGCCCCGCGGTCGACCGAGACGGGCGTCTCGCCGTCGCCGCAGCGGTGGGGATCAACGGTGACGTGGCATCGAAAGCCAAGGCGCTCGCCGCGGCGGGCGTCGACGTGCTCGTGGTCGACACCGCGCACGGGCACCAGGAGGGAATGCTCCGCGCGCTGAGCGCCGTGTCCGAACTCGGTCTCGGCATCCCGATCGTCGCGGGGAACATCGTCACCGCCGACGGGGTCGCGGATCTGGTCGAGGCCGGAGCGTCGATCCTGAAGGTCGGCGTCGGCCCCGGTGCGATGTGCACCACACGCATGATGACGGCTGTCGGGCGTCCACAGTTCTCCGCGGTGCTCGAGACCGCTGAGGCCGCACGAGCACTCGGTGCTCATGTCTGGGCCGACGGGGGAGTGCGCTATCCGCGCGACGTCGCCCTCGCGCTCGCCGCCGGCGCCGCATCCGTCATGGTCGGGTCGTGGTTCGCCGGCACGATCGAGGCACCGGGCGAGCTGCAGACCGATACCGAGGGCCGTGTCTTCAAGGAATCGTGGGGAATGGCATCCACGAAGGCCGTACAGGCGCGGTTCGGGCGCCTCGATGCGTACGAGCGGGCGCGCAAGGAACTCTTCGCCGAAGGGATCTCCTCGTCGAAGATCTATCTCGACCCGCTCCGCCCCGGCCTCGAGGACCTGCTCGACATGATCACGTCGGGCGTGCGCTCGTCGTTCACCTACGCCGGAGCGTCGTCGGTTGCGGAGTTCCACGACCGGGCACTGGTCGGTCTGCAGTCCGCCGCCGGGTACGAAGAGGGCAAGGCCCTGCCCGTCAGCTGGTAGCAGCCCGCGCCTGCAGGGCGATCCCGTAGAATCGTGCTCACTATGGACGACCCTCCCAGTTGTAGTACATCGCCCCACTGCCCGCCCCTCGCCCGCGAGGGGAATCGTTGATGGATTACATCCTGCTGGGCGTGGGGCTCCTGCTCACTGTCGGCACCGGATTGTTCGTCGCGAGCGAGTTCGCTCTGGTCAATCTCGACCGTGCCGATCTCGAGGCTCGTCAGGCACGGGGTGAATCCCGGCTCTCTCTGACGATCAGCGCTCTCAAGCACACGTCGACCCACCTGTCGTCGGCGCAGCTGGGCATCACTCTGACGACGCTGCTGACCGGTTACACGATGGAGCCGGCACTCTCGAACCTGCTCCGTCCCACGTTCGTCGCGTGGAGCATCCCCGAGGCGGCCGTCGGCCCGATCGCGACGATCGTCGCGATGCTGGTCGCCACCGTGCTCTCGATGATCCTCGGCGAGCTGGTGCCCAAGAACTTCGCCCTCGCCCTTCCGCTCGCGACGGCCAAGCTCGTGATCCCGTTCCAGGTCGCCTTCACGACGATCTTCAAGCCGGCCGTCGTCGTGCTCAACGGCAGCGCCAACGGAGTGCTCCGGAGCATGGGCATCGAGCCGAAGGAAGAGCTCTCCGGCGCCCGAAGCGCTGAGGAGCTGTCGTCCCTCGTGCGGCGTTCTGCGAGCGCCGGGCTGCTCGAGGCCGACACCGCGAGCCTCCTCGACCGGACGCTGACGTTCTCGCGGCTGACAGCCGCCGACGTGATGACCGCCCGCCCCAGCATGCACGCGCTCGCCGCGAGCGACTCGGCGGACGACGTCATCCAGCTCGCTCGCCGCACGGGCCACAGCCGGTTCCCCGTCTACGACGACGATCTCGACGACATCACGGGTGTCGTGCACCTCAAGGCGGCGATCTCGGTTCCCCGCGATCGACGGGCAGAGGTGCCGGTCGGTGCGATCTCGACCGATCCGCTGCGGGTTCCCGAGACCGTGCACGTGGATGCTCTGATCTCGGAGCTCCGAGCCCGCGGGTACCAGCTCGCGGTCGTCGTCGACGAGTACGGCGGAACCGCAGGACTCGTGACGCTCGAAGACCTGGTCGAGGAGCTGGTGGGAGAGGTGTCCGATGAGCACGACCGCACCAGGGCCGGCGTGATCCGCGGCCGCGACGGCATCACCTTTCCCGGCGAGCTGCGGCCGGACGAGCTGCGCCACCGTGCGGGCGTCGAGGTGCCGGAAGGCGACGTGTACGACACCGTGGCCGGGTACGTCATGAGCGTGCTCGAGCGTGTGCCGTCGGTCGGCGACGAGGTCGCCCTCGACACCGGCACGCTGCAGGTCGTCCGCATGGACGGACGCCGCGTCGACCGCATCCGATACGTTCCGAGTCCCGGCGATCCAGCAGAGGTGGTCTCCCGATGAACGACTGGGGAGGACTGGCTTGGCTGGTCGTGCTGCTCGTCGCGAACGCCTTCTTCGTCGGCGCGGAGTTCGCAGTGATCTCGGCACGCCGTTCGCAGATCGAGCCGAAGGCCGATCGAGGATCGCGCGCCGCGAAGACCGCGCTCTACGCGATGGAGCACGCGACCCTGATGCTCGCGACCTCGCAGCTCGGCATCACGATCTGCTCGCTGCTGATCCTGAACGTGTCGGAGCCTGCGATCCACCACCTGCTCGCCGTGCCGCTGCACGCGATCGGATGGTCCGACGGCGTCGTCGACGCCGTGTCGTTCGCGATCGCGCTGCTGATCGTCTCGTTCCTGCACGTGGTGTTCGGCGAGATGGTTCCGAAGAACCTCGCGTTCTCGATCCCGGATCGCGCCGTGCTGCTCCTCGCACCGCCGCTCGTGCTGGTGTCGAAGATCTTCATGCCGGTGATCTGGGTGCTCAACGCGGCCGCCAACGGCGTGCTGCGGCTGTTCAGGGTCGAGCCCAAGAACGAGGCGGCATCGACGTTCACCCTCGACGAGGTGGCGACGATCGTGGATCAGTCGCGCCGCGAGGGCGTGCTCACCGACACGGCGGGCACGGTCGCGGCGGCAGTGGAGTTCACCGACAAGAAGGCCAGTGACGTGGCCGTGCCGCTCAGTGATCTCGTGACGCTGCCGCAGTCGACCACACCGGATGACATCGAGAAGGCCGTCGCCCGCTACGGGTTCTCGCGCTATGTGATCGTCGACGGCGAGGACGTGCCCGTCGGGTACGTGCACCTCAAGGACATCCTGCGGGCCTCGGACGGCCCGGATGCCGCCGAGAGGCTCGTCGAGCCGCTGCCGTCCAAGCGCATCCACCACATGGTGCCTGTGCAGGAGGACACGGACTTGGAGGATGCTCTGGCAGTCATGCGTCGTGCGGGCAGGCACCTGGCGAAGGTGCGGGATTCCCAGGGGCGCACCACCGCGGTGCTGTTCCTCGAGGACATCCTCGAAGAGCTCGTCGGAGAGGTGCAGGACGCGACCCGTCGCATCCGCGGCCACTGAGCCGCGTCGCCATGACGAAGCCCTCCGATCCCAGGTGGACCGGAGGGCTTCGTCGTGTTCTCGGAACGGCTCAGCGCCAGTGGGCGCGCTCGTACTGCGGCGGCCACGAGACGTCGGCGCCGAGCTCATGAGCTGCGCGCAGCGCGAAGTGGGGGTCGCGCAGCCACTCGCGGCCGGCGAAGATCGCGTCGGCCGCGCCGTCGGCGAGCACCTTCTCGGCCTGTTCCGCCGCGGTGATCAGGCCGACCGCGGACACGGGGATGCGCCCGCCCTGGCGGACGGTCTCGGCGAGCGGCACCTGGTAACCGGGGAACACGTCGATCTGCTGATGCGCGACCAGGCCTCCGCTGGAGACGTCGATCAGGTCGGCCCCTCGCTCGGACGCCCACTCACCGACAGTCGCGGCCTCGTCGGGGGTGAAGCCGCCCTCGGCGTGATCGGTCGCCGAGATGCGCACGAACAGCGGCACATCGTCGCCCGCGACGCCTCGCACGGCCTCCACCACGCGCAGGAGCAGCCGAGCCCTGTTCTCGAGCGACCCGCCGTACTCGTCCTCGCGCAGGTTCGAGAGAGGGGAGAGGAACTGGTGCAGGAGGTAGCCGTGCGCTCCGTGGATCTCGAGGACGTCGAAGCCGGCATCCAGCGACCTGCGTGCCGCAGCGGCGAAGCCCTCGACCACGGCCTCGATGCCGTTCGCGTCGAGCGCGACGGGGGAGGCGAAGCCCTCGAAGGCGATGGCCGAGGGTGCGGTCGTGGTCCAGCCGCCCTCGCCCTCGGGCACGGATCCCCGCTCATCGGCCCACGGCCACCAGGTCGACGCCTTGCGTCCGGCATGCGCGAGCTGGATCCCCGCGGCCGCGCCGCGTGCGTGGATCGCGTCGACGATCGGCCTCCACGCGTCGCGCTGCTCGTCGTTCCAGAGCCCGACGTCGCGAGGGGAGATGCGGCCCTCCGGTACCACGGCGGTCGCCTCTGCCACGATCAGGCCGGCGCCGCCCGAGGCGAACTGGGCGAGATGCGTGTGATGCCACTCCTGCACGACGCCGTCGACGGCGCTGTACATGCACATGGGCGAGACCCACAGGCGGTTGCGGAACGTGACGGATCGGATGCTCACGGGGGAGAAGAGAATGCTCACCCTCCGACGCTACTGCGCGGGTGAGGCGGGGTGGGTCGTCGCACTAACGTGGAGTCATGTCCGATGTGCGCGAATGGTCCCGTCACGACGTCGCGCGCTTCGTGCGAGTGCCGGGGCCCGAGGACGACAAGTACTCGCGCGGGGTCGTCGGGCTGTGCACCGGCTCGTCGGACTATCCCGGCGCCGCGGTGCTGGGAGTCGAGGCCGCGTGGCGCACGGGCGCGGGTTTCGTGCGGTACATCGGAGTCGGCCGCGCGGCGGATGCCGTGATGGCGCGCCGCCCCGAGACCGTCGTCAGCCCGCAGGCGTCCGGTGCGCGCGTCGGATCTTGGGTCATCGGATCGGGCACGGCTGCGACGAGCCGTACCGCGGACGACGAGCGTGAGCTGCGGGAGATCCTCGACGGTGCGGTTCCGGTGGTCGTCGATGCCGGCGCGCTGGATCTGGCCTCCGGGGCGCGAGCACCGCTGCTGCTGACCCCGCACGGGCGCGAGTTCGCCCGGCTCCAGGCGCGGATCGGAACGGCTCCGGACGAGGACCGTGCGCGCGCGGCGGCGGATGCCGCGATCCGGCTGGGTGCGGTGGTGCTTCTCAAGGGCGCGCAGACGCTCATCGCCGACCCCGACGGCTCGGTCATCCGGGTGGACGCGGGCACCGGATGGTTGGCGACCGCGGGAACCGGCGACGTCCTCGGCGGTGTCCTCGGCACGCTGCTGGCCGCGAATCCCGATGCGTCGATCGCAGCCGTCGCGGCGTCAGGCGCCTGGCTGCACGGACACGCGGGACGCATCGCTGCCGGCATCGGAGCGCCGGACGGCGGGCACGGGCATCCGATCGTCGCGCTCGATGTGGCGCAGGCGCTTCCGCGCGCGATCGCGGACGTCCTCGCGTGAGTCGCTCCCGGACCATGCGCACCCTCATGCTCTGGTGCGCGTTCCTGCTCGTGCACATCCTCGTCGCGGTCACGGGCTGGCTGTACCCGAGCCAGCCGATGGGCGATGTCGTGCTGGTCTACGAGCCCTGGTCGTCGGCTGCTCTCTCGGGCGGCCCGATCGTGGGGATCACCGAGACCTGGGTCTACCCGCAGCTCGCGCTCGTGCCGATGCTGCTGGCGAAGATCCTGTCCGTGCCGCTGATCGCGGTGCTGGGCGTCTCCGAGGCGTACCTGATCGCATGGGCGGTGCTCGTCACCGTTCTCGATGCGGCCGGTTTCGCCGTGCTGATCGGCCGCTCGCCCTCGCAGCCGCGACGGGCGGCCGCGTGGTTCTGGGCCGCCGCGCTGCTCCTCCTCGGTCCGATCGCGCTCTACCGGATCGATGCGATCACGGTGCCCATTGCGGTGATCGCGGGACTCTGGCTCACGCGTCGGCCGGCGATGGCGGCCGCTCTGCTCACGATCGGCGCCTGGATCAAGATCTGGCCCGGAGCGCTGCTGCTCGCGGCGGTCGTGGCGGCCAGGAGCAGGATGCGGATCCTGCTCACCGGAGTGGCCGTGACGGCCGGCGTCATCGCGCTGCTGTTCCTGCTCGGAGCCGACACCGAGATCCTGGGTTTCCTGACCCAGCAGACCGGACGCGGCCTGCAGATCGAGGCGGTCGCCGCCACGCCTTTCCTGTGGCTCGCGGTGGTCGGTTCCGCCCGTATCGAGTACAGCTTCGAGATCCTCACGTTCCAGATCGCGGCACAGGGGGCGGATGCCGTCGGTGCGGTGCTGACCCCATTGATGGCGGTGCTCGTCGTCGTGATCACCGTCATCGGCGCGGTCAAGTCGATGCGGGGAGCATCCTTCCCCCGGCTCTTCCCGCCGCTCGCGCTGTCGCTCGTCACCGCGCTCATCGTGCTCAACAAGGTCGGCTCACCGCAGTTCCAGACCTGGCTGATCGCGCCCGTGATCCTTTGGCTCGTGCTCGACCGAGCGCGCGCCGCCGCCCCCGCCGTGATCGTGCTCGCTCTCTGTGCGCTCACGTGCCTCGTGTACCCGCTGAACTACGACGCGCTGCTGCGAGCAGAGATGCTCCCCATCGCGATCCTCAGCCTGAGGAACATCCTGCTCGTCGTGGCCCTGGTCGTCGGCATCCGCGCCGTCGTCCGAGTGCCCGCACACCGACCCTCAACGAACCGGGAGTGAAACCATGCTGATCGCCTTCTCCGTCGCCCCGAGCGGCACCCCCTCCGACGGATCGGAGCGCTCGGACGCCTCCGTGCACGACGCAGTCGCCGCCGCCGTCCGCGTCGTCAGGGAATCCGGTCTGCCGCATCGCACGACCAGTATGTTCACCGAGATAGAGGGACCGGACTGGGACAGCGTCATGGGCGTGGTCAAGCGCGCGACGGAAGCCGTGATGCCGTTCGGGTCTCGGGTGTCCCTCGTGCTCAAGGCCGACATCCGGCCCGGCTACGTGGGCGAGCTCGATGCGAAGATCGAGCGGCTGGAAGCGGCGATCGACGAGTCCGACACCCCGTAGAATCGACGGGTGAATCCCTCGACTGAATCGAGGGGTGCGGCGAAGTGGGCGCTCCTCTCCCTCGCCATCGGCAGTTTCGGCATCGGCATGACCGAGTTCGTCGTCATGGGCCTGCTGCCCAACATCGCCAGCGAGCTGCTGCCCACCCTGTGGGCCAGCAGCCCCGAAGACGCACTGAGCCAGGCCGGCTGGCTGATCTCGCTCTACGCCCTCGGCGTCGTGGTCGGCGCGCCGACCATCGCAGGCTTCGTCGCGCGCTACCCGCGGCATCGCGTGATGATCGGACTGGCGGTGGCGCTCACCGTCTTCAACGCGCTCACGGTGTTCCTGCCGACGTTCGAGCTCGTCGGGGCCTCCCGCTTCCTCGCGGGGCTGCCGCATGGCGCCTACTTCGGCATCGGAGCGCTCGTGGCCGCCGATGTGATGGGCCCGGGCAACCGCGCCAAGGGCGTCGCATTCATCCTCACGGGCCTCACCGTCGCGAACGTCGTCGGGGTGCCGCTGGGAACCTTCCTCGGCCAGATGTGGGGATGGCGGGCGGCCTTCGCCGTCGTCGCGCTCGTGTTCGCGCTCGCCACCGTCTTCATCATCTTCTTCGTACCGGAGCACCCCGGCTCACCGGGGCGGACGATGCGTGAAGAGCTCGGCGTCTTCCGCATACCGCAGGTCTGGTTCACCCTCGGGGTGGGGGCTATCGGCTTCGGCGGATTCTTCGCGGTCTACAGCTACATCGCGCCGCTCGTGACGGATGTCGCAGGGTCACCGGAGTGGGCTGTGCCGATCGTCCTGGTGCTGATGGGGTTAGGGATGACGGCCGGAAACCTCGTCGGAGGACATCTCGCCGACATCGACCTCCGCCGTACGCTGCTGTTCGGGCTCGCTGCCATGGCGGTCGTGTTCGCGCTTCTCGCCGTGTTCTCCTTCTGGATCATCACGCTCGCGCTGCTCGTGTTCGTGGTCGGATTCGTGTCGTCAGTGCTGAGCCCGACGATCCAGACCCGGCTGATGGACGTAGCCGGAGACAACCAGTCGATCGCGGCGGCCATGAACCACTCTGCGCTCAACATCGGCAACAGCCTCGGTGCGTTCCTCGGCGGCGTCGTGATCGCCGGAGGCTGGGGTTTCACTGCACCCTCGTGGACCGGCGCGGCACTCGCGGTGGCCGGACTGCTGATCGCTCTCCTCTCGTACCGGGCGGAGGCCCGCAGGCCTGCTCTCGCATCGGCATGAGCCGGGCGCGCGGTCGTAGAGTGAGGGTGTGACAGCGACAGACGACCTCCCCGTCGCGGGAACGGCCGTGCTGTTGCGAACCGCCGCCCAGGGCTTCGAGGTGCTGCTGATGCGCAGGCCCGATCGCGGATCGTTCCCCGGCGCCTGGGTCTTCCCCGGAGGCAAGGTCGAGCAGCGCGATCGCCGCGACGGCGCCGATGAGCAGGATGACGCCCGTCGGGCTGCCGTCCGGGAGACGCTCGAAGAGGTCGGCCTCGTCGTCACCGACCCGGTCGTCCTGTCCCGATGGCAGCCGCCCGCCGAGGCGCCGGTGCGCATCAGGACCTGGTTCTTCCTGGCGGATGCGCCGGACGGCGTGCTGCGCGTGTCGGCCGACGAGGTCGTCGATGCAGTGTGGATCACCCCCGCCGACGCGCTGCAGAAGCACTCCGCCGGGGAGTGGGTGCTCTTTCCTCCGACCTGGATGACGCTTCATCAGCTGGGCAGGTTCGAGAGCGCCGAAGAGGCGCTCTTCGCAGGTGGCGTCGCGCGCCACTTCTCGACGAGGGTCGTCGAATCGGACCGAGGACCAGCGTTCGAATGGGACGGGCTGCGCCTGGAGACCGGCTCGCTGCCGTGGCGGGTCGTTGGAAGCTAGCTGTCGAGCAGTCGGCGCAGGTGCCTGCCGACGACTTCGGTCTCGATGAGGAAGCCGTCGTGCCCGAAGTCGCTGTTGAGGACGATCGCCTCGTCGCCGTCGAGGGTGTTCGGGATGCTCCGCGCGATGCGGTGCTGACCGTCGACGGGGAACAGCCTGTCACTGTCGATCCCGAGCACGAGGGTGGTGGCGGTCACGGTGCGGAGCGCCTCCTCGACGCCTCCGCGGTCGCGTCCGACATCGTGCGAGTTCATCGCCTCGACGACGGTGATGTAGCTGTTCGCGTCGAAGCGTCGGGTGAACTTGTTGCCGTGGAAGTCGAGGTAGGACTCGACCGCGAACCGCCCGCCGTGCCCGAGCGGCGATACGCCTGACTGCCACGAGCGCTGGAACCGCTGGTTGAGCTCGATCGGGCTGCGATAGCTCAGCAGTGCCATGCGACGAGCGAGGGCGAGGCCACGATGCGGACCGTCTCCGTCGGCGAGATCGTAGTATTCGCCACCCTGGAACCGCGGATCCATGCGGATCGTCTCGAGCTGCACCGTGTTGAGTGCGATCTGGTCGGCGGTCGTCACCGGGGGAGACGAGAGCACGGCAAGGCGTTCCACACGCTCGGGATGCGAGACCGCCCATTCCAGCGCGTGCATACCGCCCATCGAGCCGCCGACGACGGCTGCCCAGGCGTCGATGCCCAATGCGTCGGCGAGCCGGACCTGGGCCGCGACCTGGTCGCGGATCGTCAGGTACGGGAAGCGCGATGCCCACTCGTACCCGGACGGCGCGATGCTCGCCGGGCCCGTGGAACCCTGGCATCCGCCCAGCATGTTCGGCGCGATGACGAACCAGCGGTCGGTGTCGATCGGTGCACCGGGTCCGACGATGTCATCCCACCACCCTGTCGTGGGGTGCCCGGCCCCTGCGCCGCCGCGCACGTGGCTGTCGCCGGTGAGCGCGTGCAGGACCAGGATCGCGTTGTCATGCGCGGCGTTCAGCTCTCCCCAGGTCTCATAGGCGAGGCGGATGCCGGGGAGCTCCGACCCGCTCTCGGTGGGGAAGGCACCGAACGAGGCGAATCGCCGCCCTCCGGCGGGGTCGCCGTCGCGCCAGGCGCCGGTCGCGGGGGGTCGTGCGCGGAGCAGACGGACGTCGGCCTCCGTCACGGGCGCCGAGGGCACCGTGTCTTCAGAGGTCGTCTGCCAGTCCATGCTCCCATTCTCGCCCGGCTCGCGATCCGTCGGACGAACGTTACGGTTCCCGGGTGCGTCGCACGGAGCGGCGTGTACGCGGATCCTCAGCCGGCGAGAGTCGTGACCGTGGCGAGGTGGTCGCTGTTGCCGACGCGCGCCGTCGTCGACTCGAGCACCGTCAGCCCTCGCACGAAGACATGATCGATGCGGGCGAGAGGCAGGGCGGCGGGCCAGGTGAGGCCGAGAGTGCCGTCGGTCGGTCTGACCCAGTCGAGCTGCGAGCGCACGGCGCCGAGAGCGGGGTCGGCCGCTGCCGCGTTGAAGTCGCCCACGACCACGATCGACTCCGCAGGGTCGGCGGCGACGGCATCGGCGATTCCCGAGAGCATCGTGTCGCGCTCCTGCTGCACGCCGGGGCGCACGGATGCCGCGTGCATGACATACACGGCGACGTCGGCATCCGGAGTGTTCACCACGACGCGGAGTGCGCGCTTCCAGTCGAGTCCGAGGGTCAGCGGCTGCGCATCCGCGATCGGATAGCGGCTCCAGACGGCCACCGTGCCGATCGCATACGAGTGCGGATAGGCGGAGGCGAGGGTCTCCTGTGCGGCCTGGAGGCTGTCGCTGTCGAGCTCCGTCAGGGCGATCACGTCGGCGGACATGTCGGCGAGCTCCGCGGCCGA
This sequence comes from Microbacterium sp. CGR1, assembly GCF_051062835.1. Lineage (GTDB taxonomy): Bacteria > Actinomycetota > Actinomycetes > Actinomycetales > Microbacteriaceae > Microbacterium. The sequence continues at coordinate 232,533 of NZ_JAOTPG010000001.1, forward strand.
GGCCGCCGCTCCACCCGAGTGGGCGCGCACGTTCTGGCTGACGATCTCGATCGGTGTGCTCTGCGAGGGAGCCGCTGCGGCGAACCCGGGAGCAGACGGCAGCATCGCGAGGGTCCACACCAGGACGGGGGCGAGCAGGACGAGTGTGACGCGACGCGCCAGGAGCAGCGCGAGCAGGACGAGCACGGCGAGGGCGAGTCCGCACCACGGCAGGGCAGCGGCCGCCGCGGTGCCGACGATGCCGGGGACCCAGGTGCACACGATCCCGACGAGGAGCGCCAGGCCGACCACGACGATGACGCGTCCGGCACGTGCGGACGCGCGCCGACGTGCGGTCGGTGTCGTGGTGGCGTCGATCATGAGCTCCTCCGGGCAGGCTTCCCATTTTCGACGCAGGCGTCTGTGCGCCAGCCGAGCGACGAGCCGCAGAGCGCGGGGAAGTCTGGCCCGAACGCGGAAGTGCCCCGAGCCGCAGCCCGGGGCACTTCCTGACATCTCGACGCCGGATCAGGCGCGAGCGGCCTCCGACACGCGGCGAGCCGCAGCGAGAGCCTCGTCGAGGTCTGCCTTGAGGTCGTCGATGTTCTCGATGCCCACCGACAGGCGCACGAGGCCCGGCGTGACGCCGGCGGTGAGCTGCTGCTCGGGCGTGAGCTGGGCGTGCGTGGTCGACGCGGGGTGGATCACGAGCGAGCGCACGTCGCCGATGTTGGCGAGGTGGCTGAACAGCGACAGGCTGTTGACGAACTCGCGACCGGCCTCCACGCCGCCCTTGAGCTCGAACGACAGCACGGCTCCGACGCCCTTGGGAGCGTACTGATTCGCCTTCGCGTACCAGGGGGAGGAGGGCAGGCCCGAGTAGTTGACCGAGGCGACGTCATCGCGGCCGTCGAGCCACTCGGCGATCTCCTGGGCGTTCTGGACGTGGCGCTCGATGCGCAGCGACAGCGTCTCGATGCCCTGGATGAGGTTCCAGGCGCTCTGTGGAGCGATGGCCGATCCGAGGTCGCGGAGCAGCTGCACACGCGCCTTGATGATGTAGGCGAGCGGGTCACCGACGGCCGCGGTGTAGCTGGCGCCGTGGTACGAGGGGTCGGGCTCGGTGAGCCCGGGGAACCGCTCGACGTTCTTCGACCACTCGAACGTGCCGCCGTCGATGATCGCACCGCCGATGGTGGTGCCGTGGCCGCCGAGGAACTTGGTGACCGAGTGCACGACGATGTCGGCGCCGTGCTCGAACGGACGGATCAGGTATGGGGTCGCGATCGTGTTGTCGACGATCAGCGGCACGCCGCCCTCGTGCGCCACGTCGGCGACGGTGCGGATGTCGAGGATGTTGATCTGCGGGTTGCCGATCGTCTCGGCGAAGAAGAGCTTCGTGTTCGGGCGGATCGCGCGGCGCCACTCTTCGGGGTCGTCCTGGTTCTCGACGAAGGTGACCTCGATGCCGAGCTTCGCGAGCGTGTACTTGAACAGGTTGTAGGTGCCGCCGTAGATCGAGCTCGACGACACGATGTGGTCGCCGGCCTGCGCGATGTTCAGGACCGCGAACGTGGACGCTGCCTGGCCGCTGGAGAGGACGAGGGCTCCGGTGCCCCCCTCGAGCGCTGCGAGGCGCTGCTCCAGGACGTCCTGGGTCGGGTTCTGGATGCGGGTGTAGATGTTGCCGAACTCAGCCAGAGCGAACAGGTTCGCCGCGTGGTCGGCGCTGTCGAACACGTAGGACGTGGTCTGGTAGATCGGGGTGGCGCGGGCCTTGGTCACCGGGTCGGGAGCAGCGCCGGAGTGGATCTGCTTGGTCTCGAAACGCCAGGTCTCGGGTGCGGACATGTGTTCCCCCTGGAACTGTTGGAAGGTCGGTTCGACTGATGTCGTTGCAAGCGACAGTACGGAATATCGGCAGGTGTCAACAGTGAGTGGGAAATGTGACGTAATGAACACCGCCTCGACGCGTGCGCGGGGGCGGCCGACCGCTCAGCCCTGCGCCAGCAGTGCCGCCGCCCAGGTCCGGGCGATCGCGAACGGCTCGGTGAACGTCGCCATGCCCACCGTGACGATCGCGCCTTCGTAGAGCAGCATCATCGCCTGGGCCATCGCGCGGGGATCGCGCACGCCGGCCTCGGCGCAGAGCTCTTCGAACACGTCGAGCAGCCAGGCCTTCTGCCGGGAGACCTCCGGGAACACCGGGTGATCGTCGTTGCCCTCGCCGATCTCGGCGCGGGCGTTGATGGCGCTGCATCCTTTGGGGCTGTTCTCATCCGACCAGGAGATCGCGGCATCGAAGATCGCGAGCACACGCTCGGGTCCGGGCTCGGGCGTCCTGGCGAGCTCTGATGCCACGTGGTCGCGCCACCGGGCGTCACGGTGCTGCAGATAGGAGACGACGAGGGCCTCCTTCGAGCCGAAGCGGTCGTAGAGCGTCTTCTTCGTCACCCCGGCGGCCTCGGCGATCGTGTCGACGCCGACGGCATGGATTCCTCGCTCGTAGAAGAGCCGCGAGGCGGCGTCGAGGACGCGTCGCCCTCCCGGGGTCAGGGGGACGAGTTCCGGAACCGGCTGCGTCATGAGAGCGACTATACCAGTCTGTATAGTCGACTTCATGAGTAAACAGATCGGTGTACTTCGTATGGTGGTGACGGTCGCCGCCTCGGCCGCCTTCGTCGTGACCTGGAGCTCGGGCTTCATCATCCCGGCGTTCGCCACCGTCGACGTGTCTCCGCTGACGCTCCTCGTCTGGCGCTTCGTGCCTCTCGCCGTGATCCTCCTCGCTGTCGTCCTGCTCACCGGCGCGGGCAGGGGAGTGAGCGGCCGGGACCTGCGCGCTCAGGCATCGATCGGACTCTTCGCGCAGTTCGGATACTGTGTCGCGGTCTACGGGTCCGTCGCTGCGGGCATCGCGACGGGGACTGTCGCTCTGATCGACGCCGTGCAGCCCCTCGTGGTCGCCGTGCTCGTCGGTCCGGTGCTCGGTCTGCGCGTGCGAGGTTCGCAGTGGGTGGGACTCGGGGTCGGGGCGGCCGGAGTGCTTCTGGTCGTGCGCTCGCAGTTCGGGTCTTCGGATGCACCGCCCGTCGCCTATCTGCTGCCTGCGGTCGCGATGGTGTGCCTGATCGTGGGTACGCTCCTGCAGCGGAAGTCTTCGGTCGACACCGGTGTGCTCCTGACTCTCACGGTCCACGTCACGGTGACAGCGGTGCTGCTGCTGGTGATCGCGGCGATGGCAGGCGCCCTGGTGCCGCCGTCATCGGCGTCGTTCTGGCTCGCGGTCGTCCTGACCGCCGTGTTCCCGACCCTGGCGGCGTACGGCCTCTACTGGTGGCTTCTGCGGCGGGTGGGCATCACCGCACTTCAGGCGCTGCTGTTCCTGATCGCGCCGACCACCTCGCTCGCCGGCGGCATGCTGCTCGGGGAGCCGCTCACCCTCGTCACCGTCGTGGGGTTCGTGCTGTGCGGCATCGGAGTCGCCGTCGTGCTCATCGGCGACTCCCGCACCGATGATGATGACCCGAAATCACGACCCGAGGGCGCGCACCCGCGTTCCCGGCCGGAACATCGTACGGTGGAGGCATGGTGAACAGGCGTGCAGTGGTGACCGGTGCGAGTTCCGGAATCGGAGAGGCGACGGTGCGTGCTCTGCGCGCCCGCGGCTGGGGGGTCGTCGGCGTCGCCAGACGCGCATCCCGTCTGGCTGCGCTCTCGGAGGAGACCGGGGCGTCGACGATCGCCTGCGACCTGACGGACCCGGATGCCGTGGCGGCGCTGATCAGGGAGCTCGAGGCCTCAGGTCCCGTGCACGCGCTCGTACAGGTCGCCGGAGGCGCACGCGGCACCGACCGTGTGGAGAACGCCTCGACCGACGACTGGCAGTGGATGTACGACGCCAACGTGCTCTCCAGCCAGCGGCTGGTCGCGGGGATGCTGCCCCTGCTGCGCCGCGCGGCTTCTGCGGACGGCCACGCGGACACGGTGTTCGTGACCTCGACTGCCGCGCAGGTCGCCTACGCGGGAGGCGGCGGGTACAACGCGGCGAAGGCCGCGCAGTCGATGCTGGTGCATGCCCTGCGCCTCGAATTGAACGGCGAGCCCATCCGCGTGTCGGAGATCGCTCCCGGCATGGTGCATACGGAGGAGTTCACGCTCAACCGTCTCGGAGGCGATGCGGTGGCCGCGGAGGCCGTCTACTCGGGCGTCGAGGCACCGCTGCGCGCCGAGGACGTCGCGGATGTCATCGCGTACGCGCTGGATGCGCCCGGCCACGTGAATCTCGACCTCATCACGATGCGCCCGGTCGCGCAGTCCGCGAACCACCTGCTCGCGCGCGGCCCGCTGCGGGTGCGCCCGATCGACTGACCCGTGGTCGCACGCACTCTCGTCGAACTCGCCTCCGACGGTCTGATCGACCCCGAGTGGGCGGCCGCTCTGGCGCCGGCGCAGGGGGAGATCACGGCGCTCGGTGAGCGCCTCCGCGAGGAGCAGGCTGCGGGACGTGGTTACCTTCCGGCAGGCGACGACGTGCTACGCGCGTTCCGGCGCCCGATGTCGGAGGTCAAGGTGCTGATCACCGGTCAGGACCCGTATCCGACCCCCGGGCATCCGATCGGGCTGTCGTTCGCGGTCGACGGCGATGTTCGTCCGCTGCCTCGCAGCCTGGTCAACATCTACAAAGAGCGGGAGAGTGATCTCGGCATCCCGCCTGCGCCTCACGGCGACCTCGCCGCCTGGAGCGATCAGGGTGTGCTGCTGCTGAACAGGGTGCTGACCGTGCGCCCCGGTGAGGCGGGGTCGCATCGTCGGTGGGGGTGGGAGGCGGTCACCGAGCTGGCGATCCGCAGCCTCGTCGCCCGGGGCAGGCCGCTCGTCGCGATTCTCTGGGGTAAGGACGCAGCGAACCTGCAGCCTCTGCTCGGAGATACGCCCGTGATCTCCTCGGCGCACCCCTCGCCGCTGTCGGCCCGCCGAGGTTTCTTCGGTTCCCGGCCGTTCTCGCGGGCGAACGAGCTGCTCGAGGCGCAGGGGGCGACCCCCGTGGACTGGCGCGTCGAGGGGGAGCCGCGTCTAAGCTGATCGCATGCAGTTCGAGCCCGGTGATCGACGCCGTGTGCTGCCGCGCCATCTGCGCCCGCAGCCCGAGCCCGAGGTGTTCTCGTACTCGATCCGCGCCGCGCGTGCGGGAGACCTCCCGTACGTGCGCGAGATCTACAACCACTTCGTGAGCAACTCCGTCGTCACCCTCGACGAACGACGCAGCAGCATCCCGTACTGGCGGGAGAAGTTCGCCCTGCTGAGCAAGCTCGGACTCCCGTTCCTCGTCGCCGTCTCGCCGGCGGGTGTAGTGATCGGCTATGCGCTCGCCCAACCATGGGCGGGGAAGAACGCCTATCGCTACACCGTCGAGGACTCGATCTATCTGGGGCCGGGCGCCGGCGGCAAGGGGCTCGGGGCTGCGCTGCTGCAGGCCCTCATCGACGCCTGCGAGCAGCTCGGCATCCGTGAGATGGTCGCCGTGATCAGCGACACGAAGGCCGACGCGTCGATCCGACTGCACGCGAAGCTCGGGTTCGTCGAGGCCGGGCGCATGGGCCGTGTCGGGCACAAGTTCGGTCGCGAGCTCGGCACGGTCTACATGAGGCGTGCGCTGCGCCCTTCGAGGCGCCGCAGATTCTTCAGCACGAGCTCCGGTCGATGATGGTCGCGGTCATTCCGGGGGAGCGGGGATGACCGGGATCGCTGCCAGCAGCGTCTTCGTGTAGTCCTGCGTCGGGTGCAGCAGCACCTCTTCCGTGGAGCCCCGCTCGACGATGCTGCCGTCCTTCATCACGACGACCGTGTCGCACAGGTTCTGCACCACCCCGATGTCGTGCGAGACGAGGATGAGGGTGAGGTCGGAGGATCGGCGCAGCTCGATCAGCAGTTCGAGGATCTGCGCACGCACCGTGACGTCCAGCGCGGACAGGGGCTCGTCCCCGACGAGGATGCGGGGCCCGTGCACGATCGCCCTCGCCAACGCGATCCGCTGACGCTGCCCGCCGGAGAACTCGTGCGGATAGCGGTCGCCCATGTCCGACTCGAGGCCCACCTGCTGCAGCACCTCGCCGACCCGGGCTCGGTGGTCGCCCTCGATGCCGAGCGCCCACAGCGGCTCGCGGATGATCTGGGCGGCCGTCATCCGGGGGTCGAGAGACGCGTAGGGGTCCTGGAACACGAGACCGGTCTGCCGACGCAGCCAGTGCAGGGACCGGGCGGATGCCGTGGCATCCACCGCTCTGCCGTCGACCTCGACGGTGCCTGACGTCGGACGGTCGAGTCCGAGCAGCAGCCGGACGAGCGTGGACTTGCCCGAACCGGATTCGCCGATGATGCCGACGGACGAGCCTTCGGCGATGTCGAGGTCTATAGATGCCAGCGCTGTCTGAGTTCTGGTGCGCTCGAACGCCGAATGCTTGGGCACAACGAAGTCCCGTCGAAGGGATCGCGCTTCGATCAGGCTCATCGCCTGCCCCCGTCCGGGCGCCAGAGCGTCGCGGTCGCGTCGCGGAGGAGCCCTTGAGTCACGGATGACATGGGAGCGCTCAGCAGCGTGCTCACCGGCGCGGCTTCGACCACGTGCCCGTCCTCGAGCACGATGCCGTGAGTCGCTACCTGTGCGAGCACGGCGAGGTCGTGGGTGATGAACACGAGCGACATGCCCTGCTCCTCGACGAGCGCCAGCAAGAGCGACAGGATCTCGGCCTGGATGGTGACGTCGAGCGCGGTTGTCGGCTCGTCCGCGATGAGCAGCCGAGGGCGGCAGGCCAGAGCCATCGCGACCGCCACGCGCTGTCGCTGTCCGCCGGAGAGCTGATGCGGATACCGGTCGACGATCGATTCCGGGTCGGGAAGGCGTACGCGAGCGGCTTCCTGGATCGCGCGTTCACGCGCCTCGCGTCGGCCGATGCCCTCGTGGATGCGGATCGATTCGGCGATCTGCCGGCCGACGGTGCGGATGGGATTGAGGGCAGTGCGCGGCTCCTGGAACACGATCCCGATCTCGTCGCCACGGAGTTCTGCGAGCTCTCGGTCGCGCATGCCGATCAGCTCCGTGCCGTTCCAGCGGATGCTGCCGCTCGCCGTCGCACCGTCGGGGAGCAGCCCGAGCACGGCGAGCGCTGTGAGCGACTTGCCGGAGCCGGATTCGCCGATCAGGCCCACTCTGGCGCCGTCCGGCACCTCGAAGGAGATGCCGTCGACGACGGGTCGTCCGTCGATCCTGACGACGAGGTCTTCGACGACGAGACTCATGCGACCACCGCCGGTGTGTGGATCTCCGCCGCGCGGTGTCGCAGGGTCGGGTCGGTGGCCTCGCGCAGACCGTCGCCGAGGAGGTTGAGTGCGAGCACCGTGAGCGTGATCGCGAGCCCCGGCCAGATGACCGAGAGCGGATGCACGCCGATGTAACGCTGCAGGTCGGCGAGGAGCAGCCCCCAGCTGGGTTCGGTGACCGAGGCACCGAAGCCGAGGTACGAGAGCCCGGCCTCGGCGAGCACGGCGACCGCCATCGACCACGACAGCTGCACGATGAACACGGGCGCGACGTTCGGCAGCAGATGGCGTACGAGGCTCTGCGAGGTCGTGAGCCCTGACGCCCGGGCGGCGAGCACGAAGTCGCTCTGCTGCACCCGGCGGAGCTCGGGGCGGGTGACACGCGCGATGTTCACACCGAAGCCGATCCCGACGGACCAGATGACGACCCAGAGCGAACCTCCCCAGACCGAGGAGATCATCATGGCGATGATCAGCACGGGGAACGCGATCAGGATGTCGACGAGCACGGCGACGGTCTCGCGCAGCCACCGGGCAGTCAACGCGCCGAGGGCCGCCAGGGCGATGCCGACGAGCGTGGCGATGATCCCGGCTCCGACGCTGACGAACACCGTGGTCCGCGCACCCGCCATGAGGAGGCTGAGGATGTCGCGTCCGGTGTCGTCGGTGCCCAGCAGGTGCGGCCAACCGGGAACCGCCCAGCGGTTGCGGACGTCGGACTCCTGCGGGTCGAACGGTGTCCACAACAGTGCGACGAGGGCGGTCACCGCGATGATCGCCACGACGATCAGACCGAACCGTCCTGTGGAGGTGCGCCACAGCCTCGGAAGCCAACCGGGCATCATGCCTCCCTCTGGCGGGGATCGATCGCCCGATGGATCAGGTCGACGAGGAACCCGACGACGAGGACGAAGCCGGTGAGCACCAGCAGCTCGCTCTGCACCTTGATCAGGTCACGCGTCCCGACGTCGGCGACCAGCATCCGTCCGATGCCCGGCAGGGTGAAGAGCTGTTCGATGACGACCGAGCCCACGATGATCCCGGCGATCTGGAGTCCCAGGACCGTGATGATCGACAGGCCCACGGCGGGGATGCCGTGGGAGATCAGGGCGCGGGTGCGGGTGAGCCCCTTGGCTGCAGCGGTGCGGACGAAGTCCTGTCCCGCGGCCTGGAGCGTGGCGCTGCGCACGAAGCGCATGAGCATGGCGCCCTCGACGATGCCGATCGTGAGTGCGGGGAGCAACAGCGACTCGATCGCCTGGAGCGGCGTGCTCCACCCCGTGCGGGGGAATCCCTGCGGGGGGAGCCACCCGAGCCACACCGAGAACACGACGATCAGCATCATCCCCGCCCAGACCACGGGCACGGCGGCGAGGGCCTGTGCACCGACGCTGAGGGCGGTGCCGCCGCGGCGGCCGCGCTGCACGGCGGCGAGGATGCCGAAGGGCACCGCGATGAGCACGGCGATCAGCAGCGACATGATGCCGAGTGGCACGGTCACCTGCGCCTTGAGCAGCAGCTCTTCCCCGACGGATGCGCCGGACAGCAGAGACGTGCCGAGATCGCCGCGGAAGATCCCCCCGATCCACTCCGCGTACTGCGCTGGAAGAGGACGGTTGAGACCCAGGGATTCGCGAAGCGCCTCGACCTCGGCGGGGGAGGCCTGCGTTCCGGCGATGAGCTGGGCGACGTCGCCGGGGAACACCCGGAGGGTCAGGAAGATCAGTGCGCTCGACACGAGGAGCCCTGCGATGAGCAGGGCTCCTCTGACGAGCGCGTAGCGGATCACGAAGTGAGCGTCGTCACTTCTCGGTGGCGACGGTGACGCCTGCCAGGTCGATGCGCGAGTTGATCGAGTCCTGGGGGAATCCGGAGACGAGCGGGCTCACAGCCGTGATCGTCGCACCGTTGTAGAGCCAGTCGGCCGCATGATCCTCGGAGACGATACGGGCCGCCTTCGCCAAGAGCTCCGCCGACTTGTCAGGGTCGACCTCGGCGAGTGCGTCGGCGTAGAGGCCCTGCACCTCGGCGTTGTCGTAGCCGAAGTAGTAGTCGGGGTTCGCGAAGTTGCCGAAGTCACGTGGCTCGACGTGCAGCACGAAGCTGAGGTCGTAGTCGTGGTTCGTGTAGACGTCCTCCAGCCAGGTGGGGAACTCGACCGAGTCGACGTCGAGTGTCACGCCGACCTTCTGGAAATCGGAGATCAGGACCTTCGGAACGGTCGTGCCGTAGAAGCTCGGGATCGTGAGCGTCAGCTCGAGATCCTCCTGGCCGGCCTCGGCGAGCAGCTCCTTGGCCTTCTCCGGGTCGTAGGAGATGACGTCGGAGAGGTCCTCATAGCCCGGGTCGAGCTCGGGGATGGGGCCGTACAGGGTCGACCCTGCGCCGACGGCCTCGACGAGACCCTCGTGGTCGATCGCGAGACGCAGCGCCTCACGCACCCGGACGTCGTCGAGGGGAGCCTTGGCGTTGTTGAACGCGAGGGTCGCCTTGTCGGTCGTGCGGCCCGTCGTGAGGGTGAAGTCGCTTTCGAGCTGCGAGGCGAGGTTGGGATCCACGGCGGTCAGGACCTGGATACCGCCGTCGAGTGCCGTGTTCACACCCGCGGTGAAGTCGGGGATGTACTGGAACTCGACCTCGGCCACTCCGGCGGGCTCGCCCCAGTAGGCCTCGTTGCGGGCGAACGTGATCGTGCTGCCCTTGTTCCAGCGGGTGAGGGTGAAGGGCCCTGTGCCGTTCTCCGCGGTCTTGAGATCCGTGGTGTCTCCTGCCTGGAACACGAGCCCTGCGGGCCCGGTGAGGGAGAAGAGGAAGTTCTGGTTCGGCTCGGTCAGCACGATCTGCACGGTCGTCGGGTCGGGCGCGGTGATCGAGGCCACCGAGGCGAACTCGGCGTTGCCCTGCAGCGTGGCGTCCGTGCGGACTGCCTCGTACGAGGCCACGACGTCGGCGGATGTGAGAGCGGTGCCGCTGTGGAAGGTGATGCCGTCGTTCAGCGTGAACGTGTAGGTGAGTCCGTCTTCGGACACCTCGTAGTCGGAGGCGAGGCGCGGGATGATCTCGTTCTCCTGCGTGCGGCTGATCAGGCCCTCGTAGATGTTGTCGATGAGGATCTGCTCGAGAGCAGCACCGCTCGTATGACGGATGTCGAGGTTCGTGGGCTCGAGGACGAGCCCCACCTGCAGCGTGGCATCGGGATCCGGTTCGCCGGTGGGCGCCGTGGTCTCAGGGGCCGCGGTGCCCGTGCAGGCGCTCAGGATGACGGCGCTCGCCGCGATCGCGGAGAAGAGCGCGAGCCGTCGGGTACGTCGGAACATGGGTTGTTTCCTCTCGGTGCGGCAGTTGCTGTGTGCCGGTGGAACGAGCCTAGGGATGTGTCGGGCAGGTGGGGCGGGATGTGGAACGGAACGTCACAATCCGGTGGTCGCGACGCGGTCCGCGATGAGCGCCGCGAGTTGCGCGGGCGCGGTCTCCTGCACGTTGTGCGTCGCCGGGATCGCGATCACGGTCGCTTCGGGAAGACGGCGGGCGAAGTCATCCGCGTCGGCAGCGCTGACGAAGCCGTCGATGGCGCGCACGAGCGTCACCGGGGCTGCCACCTCATCGAGGTCCTGCCACCCTGTGGCGTTGAGTGCCGAGGGAGTGGAGACATCGCCGGGGTCGTGCGCGGCGAGCGCCTGCGCGGCGAGGTGAGCGAAATGGTGCTTCCATTCCACGCGTCCGTCCGGGCGCACTCGCGTGTTGAGGAATACGCCGCGTTCCGTGTCGGGGCGCGCCCCGCCGAAGCCGAAGGCGATCGCGCGATCGACCAGCTCGTCGCGGGTCGCGAAATCGGTGGGGCCCGCATAGAACTCACGCAGAGCGGCAGGGCCGGCCGAGGTGTCGATGCCAGGGGTGATGTCCACGACGATCAGCTCGGCGACGAGGTCAGGGCGCGCTGCGGCCACGGCCGCCCCGGTGAGGCCGCCGAGGGACTGCCCGACGAGGATCTGCGGCCGGTCGGTCCAGGCGTCGAGTGCTGCGGCGACATCCACGGCGAGCGTTCGAGGGGTGTAGTCGGCATCGTCGCGCCACGAGGAGTCGCCGTGCCCCGCGAGATCGATCGCCAGCACGCACTGCTGCAACGAGAGAGCTGTCGTATCCCAGGTGTGCGCGTTGAGGCCGGCCCCGTGCAGGAACGTGATCTGCGGCGATCCGCTGCCGTAGCGGACACCGCTCACATGGCGACCGTCCGCGAGCGGCAATGTCAGCCGCTCGCTCGGAGGAACGGGAACGCCCAGCGCCTCGGCCTGTGCGGGAAGATAGCTGAACTCGGTGATGTCGATCGCCACCTCCATATTCTGCTCTGAGAAACGCATCTGCGGGAAATGCGGGATCATAATGACAAGAGATGGCGCCGTGTGAACGCGCATTAAGCGGATTATTTGTGTGTTAGACATGGCGATCTGCATTCTCGTTCGCATCGGTGAGTCCGCCGAGACGCCCGCACAACGGAATATCATTGAGGTATGAGCGAGACGCGAGTGCACCTCTCCAAGACCGAGCCCGCCGCCTATCAGGCGCTCGATGCATTCTCTCGGACGGTGGGCGAGATCTGCGCGACGAACGGCATCGACGATCGCCTCAAAGAGATCGTGATGATCCACTGCTCGCAGCTGAACGGATGCGGCTACTGCACGCGAATCCATGTCGATCGCGCGGTCAAGGCAGGGATCGACACGGACACACTCATGCAGATCGCCACCTGGCGCGAGAGCGGCGTCTTCAGCGAACGGGAGGAGGCGGCGCTCGAGCTGGCCGAGGCCTTCACCTTCATCTCGGAGGACGGGATCTCGGATGACCTGTACAACCGCGTCGGTGCCGTCTTCACCGAGAAGGAGTACGCCGCCCTGAGCTGGGCCTGCGTGTCGATCAACGCTTTCAACCGCGTCGTCATCGCCGGCCGTTACCCGGTTCCGCCCCGGTCCCCGCAGGCGCAGGCATGACCGTCCTCGACTTCGACGGCGTCAACAACGTCAGGGACGTCGGAGGCATGCCTGCCGAGGGCGGGCGCATCCGCTCAGGCATCCTGCTGCGCTCAGGTCAGCTGTCCGGGGCGACGAACGCGGGCGTCGATGCGGTCCGCGAGCGGGTCGCCCACATCGTCGATCTGCGGGACGGCGAGGAGGTCGCAGCCGAGCCGACCGAGATCGACGGTCCCGATACGACGCACCTTCCGCTGTTCCTCGGGTCGGTCCGTTCGTTCTTCGAGACGGACACCAGCCTGGAGGATCTCTACCTGCACCTTCTCGAGGAGAGCGGTGAGAGGCTCGTCGCGGCCATCCGCATCATCGCGGCGGGGGAGCCGACGCTCGTGCACTGCACGGTGGGCAAGGACCGCACCGGGGTGACTGTAGCCCTCGCGCTCGCAGCCGTGGGCGCAGACCGAGACGCGATCATCGAGGACTACGCGCTCACCGAGTCGCAGCTCCCTGTCGAGAGATCGCAGCGGATCGCCGCCTACCTCCGGTCTCAGCATCCCGAAGCGGTGCACGCGGTGGCGCTGGCCACGCAGTCACCGGCGCCGGTCATGCGCGCCCTGCTCGACGGGGTCGACGCACGGTGGGGATCTGCGGCGGGCTACCTCCGGGAGAACGGGATGTCGGATGCCGAGCTCGACGCCCTGCGCGCTGCTCTCGTGGAACCGGTCGCCGACAAAGGTTAGGCAACCCTTCACGTGGTGTACCATGGAAGCATCATGGAGACCTTCCTCGAGACCCGCAGCACGCGCGCCGAGCGCCGCGCCGCGCGTCGTCGCGCACACCACCTGGTGACGGCTGACGAGCACTCGCTCGCCGAACTCGAGGTGTTCCTCGCGACTCTGCCGCTGTGCGCATCCGGTCGGATCTTCATCGAGGTCGCAGAGGCATCGGATATCGGCATGATCGATGCACCCGGCCGTATGACGGTGACGTGGCTGGCTCGGGGAGAGCGCTCGGGCGCTCCCGGAACGGGTCGTGCGTGCGCACCGGGACAGGCGCTCGCCCGAGCGACCTGCGCCTGGGCCGACGAGATGCTGTGCGACGACGAGCTCGAGACCCACGTCACGCTGCTGGGTGGATACCTCGGTACCGCCGACATCGTCGAGCACCTCACCGGATCACTCGAGATCCAGCCCGCGCAGATCTACGCACCCGAGCGCTTCGGGCTTCTTCCCTCCGAGCGCTGAGGAGCGGTCGTCCTGCGCACATAGTTGCCGTCTTCCAGCCCCGCCTCGATCTCGAAGCGGTTGTGGAGCGGATCCCGGCCGGCGAACAGATACAGCACCGGCAGCAGGATGCCGTAACGCAGCCACTGGGCCTTGTGCACCGCCTCATGGCGAAGCACGGCATCGGTCGGTCGGACATCGCCGGTGAGGAAGCACCCGCCCACGCACACCCCGCCGCGGTTGAACGTCCAGTTCGGCATGCCGCGGAAGACCCACAGGCCCGCCCGGCGCTCGACGGGACCGGTGCTCCACAGCGATCCCCACACCCAGCCGACCGCCGTTCCCCACCAGTAGCCGATGCGACTGATGGGGGACCGCAGGAGGAACGACGGGATGCGGCGGTCGAACCGGCGACCCCGTTCGAGGGCGCGTTCTGCCGCAGGGCGCCAGTCCTCGGTCATGCGACCGCTCCGACGAGTCGCAGCAGTGCCCCGAGATCCTCGACCGCGTCGGCCGGTGAGCGCGGGGCGAATCCCGCGATCGTCGCGCCGGCCAGCGGAACGCGTGTGCGGAGAGCGCGGACCGCCGCGCTCAGGGTGGCAGGAGCGAGCCCGAACGGGGAGGCAGAGGAGACACCTGCAATCTCGGCCGGATCCAGCACGTCGACGTCGATGTGCACCCAGACCCGACTCGCGCCGGTCGCCACGACGGCGGCGGCAAGCGCATCGGCGTCGTCGAGGTCTGTCACCGACAGCTGGGTGAGGTCGTCGATCGCGGCGACCTCGGCGTCGTCGAGGTCGCGCATCCCGACGGTGATCACCCGGTCGCGCGGGATGCCGGGGGAGAGCGCGAGCTGCGGCTCTCCTTCACCGAGCACCGCTCGCAGAGCCATGCCGGAGAACGCACCGGACGGCGACGTCTCGGGTGTGTTCATGTCGGCGTGCGCGTCGCACCAGACGACCGCGAGATCGTCGGTGCCGCCGGGAAGCGCAGCGAGGGCCGCGACGGTGACGCTGCAGTCTCCGCCCACGACGACCGTGTCGACCGTCATCGCCGCGTCGACGAGCTCGCGAGTGCGCAGCAGGGCGCTGAGTCGGCGGACGCCGGTGCCGAGTGACTCTCCGGCCTCGACGGGCACATCGAGCACGGTGGTCGACGCGCGAGGAAGATCTCCGGCGATCGCCGACGCGCCGTCGACGAGGAGCATCGCGCGCGGTGCAGGGGAGCCCTGCCACTGCGGGACGACGAGGAATCGCACCATGGGTGCCTCCAGCTATGAAAGAGCGGATGCCCCGGACACGCTGGTCCGAGGCATCCGCGAGGTGTGTCAGGAACCTTCGATGGCCTGACGGGGGGCGGAGCCGCCCGCCTTCAGCTCGGCGAGACGCGCCTCGACCTCGGTGAGCTCGCCGAGGTCCTCGAGGCTCTCGAACTGTGCGTCGAGGCTGGAGGCTGCGAGCTCGATCTTGCCCTGAGCGAGAGCCTCCTGGCGACGGACCTTGTCTTCGAAACGGCCCAGCTCGCTGGTCGGGTCGAGGACGTTGATCGACGAGACCGCGTCCTGCACCTTGGTCTGCGCCTCGGCGACCTTGGCGCGGGCGAGGAGCTCGCTGCGCTTGTTCTTCAGCTCGCCCAGCTTGTCCTTCATGCCGTTGAGGCCGGACTTCAGCTTGTCGACGATCTCGGTCTGAGCGGCGATCTGCGGCTCGGCACCGGTGGCCTCGCGCTCGGCGCTGATCTGGCGCTGGAGTGCGATCTTGGCGAGGTTGTCGAACTTGTCCGCATCTGCGGCATCGCCGGTTGAGCGCATCTCGTCGGCCTTGCGGCTCGCGGCGAGTGCCTTGTTGCCCCACTCCGTGGCCGCCTGGACGTCCTCTTCGTGGTCGCGCTCGAGGAGACGCAGGTTGCCGATGGTCTCGGCGATGGCCGATTCGGCGTCGGCGATGCTGTTCGTGTAGTCACGGACGAGCTGGTCGATCATCTTCTGCGGGTCTTCCGCAGAGTCCAGGAGCGAGTTGATGTTCGCGCGGACGAGGGTCGAGATACGTCCGAAGATGGACTGCTTGGTCATGCGTGGTTCCTTTCAGAGGGTCGGACTCGATGTCTGGGGTCGTGATGTGTGCGGTTCAGAAGCGTCGCCCTCCCGAACGGCCGCTGCGGCCGCTGGAGCGGCTGCCGCCGCCTCCGCCGAAACCGGAGCTGCGGAATCCGCCGCCGCCGCTGGATCGCCAGCTGCTGCTCCGGGAGGATCCGCCGCCTCCGCCGCCTCCGGAGAGGAGGCCGCCGATGATGCCGCCGAGGATGTCGCCGCCGAGGCCGGAGCCTCCCGAACTGCCACCACCGCCGAAGATGCTGCCGCCACCGCCGCCCCAGCCGTTCTGATAGCTGCTCGGGCTCATCGCCGCGACATCGGCCTGCGCCGAAGACGTCGCCTGGCGGGCGAGATCGAGGGCACGACCCGCCTCGGTCAGCGCCGCCTCGGGGTCGGTGGCACGCAGGTTCAGTGCCTGTGTCAGGGTGGCTTCCGCCTGCGAGAGGCGAGTGCGCGCGGTGGATCCCACGGTGCCGCGCCGCGTCTCGATGTACTCGCGCGCGGCGCGGATCTCGGACCCCGCCTGCGTCAGCGTCTGCTCGAGCATCTGCTGGGCTCGTCGGGCTCGCTCGACGGCCTGGGTTCCCTGCGCGATCGCCGCGTCGATCTGGGTGTTCGCCGCGGTGAGCGCCTCGAGCACCCGCTGAGGGCTGCGTGAGCTGCCGGCCAGAGCGGCCTGTGCCTGCTGCAGCTGCTGCGAGGTCGCCGCGGCTGCCGAAGACAGAACGCCACCCGTGTCCGGAAGCTGTTGCGCGGTGGCGATGTCGGCCTGCAGCTCGGCTACCAGAGCCTGGGCCTGCGCCTCGATGTTCGCGAGTTCGGCGCCCAGCGCCGTGATCGCCTGCACCAGCTGCGTCGCCTGGGCTACCGACTGCTCGGCTGTGCGGATCGCGAACGCCGCCTCTCCTGAGCGCCCTGCACCGATCGCCTGGGCGGCGGCCTCGATGGCGCGGTCGGCGAGCGCGGCGCGCTCCTGAGCCTGCGCCGGATTGTCGGCGACAGTCGCGAGTGCGGCCTGATCGTATGCGGCGGAGAGCGCCGAGAGTGCAGGGGTTGCGCTCAGGAGCACGGGGTCGAGCGCCGCTCGCTCTCCGCGCACGCGTTCGAGCTCCTGCGGCGCGTTCTGCTCGAGCTTGCGGAGTTCGTCGAATGCCTCGGTGTTGTCGTCGAGAACGTCGTCGATCTCGTCGCACAGCTGGATGATGCGGATGTGCCACGCGCGGCGGTCGTGAACGGTGTCCTCGATCTCGTCGTCGAGCTTCTGCTTGAGGTCGAAGGCCTCGGACATCTTCGCCTTCGCGGTCTCGACTGCTCCGCTGAACGTCGAGGTCGCCCCCTCGCCGAACTGAGCGACGGCGAAGCCGAGCTCTTCTTTGCTCGACGTGATGGCGTCATCCGCCTGCACGAGCGCGGCGCCTGCCTGGGTCTGCACCTGCTCGTCGGTCAGCGTGGAGAACGGATCGTTCGGATCCGGTCTCTCGGGCATCGCGCCGCGGCGTCGGATCTCGGCGTTGCGCTTCGACCGGCGGATGAGCGCGACGATCACCCAGACGATCAGACCGAGAGCGATGATCCCGACGACGATGAGAGTGGCGCGGATCGCCCCGGCTCCGCCGTCGCCCTGGATCTCATCGGCCGCGAGCGTGATCGCGCCGTCCCAGTCGTTCTGCGCGGCCAGGCTCTGGATCTTGTCCTCGACATCGTCGAGCTTGCTGTCACTGAGCGGTCCGTCGGGGGCCGCGGAGATGTAGTAGCTCCGGCCCTCGACCGCGATGGCGAGCAGGTACTGCTCGGATCCGAGGTTGTTGTTCTCGGCGACGGTGTCGGCCCACTCGACGTTGTCGGCGGGGGAGGTGAAGTCGTCGACGAGCACCACGAAGAGGTCCGCGGAGGAGTTGTCACTGAGAGTCTGCAGTCGCGCCTCGAGCGCATCCTCTTCGCTGGGAGACAGGACCCCGGCGTCATCGGTCACGTACCCGGAATCGAGTGTGAGCGGATCGGTCGCGGAGGCGGCGGATGCGGAGAAGGCCCCCGCTGCGGCAGCCGCGGTGAGTGCGGCCAGCGCCAGCCACCGTGTCTTCATCGTGTTCCCTCCGACCGGCAGCCGAGCCCCATGGCACGAGTCTATGCACACAGGCCGACACGCGACAGCATCCGAGCGGCGATAGCCGTTCGCCCTCAGCGGAGACACATACGCTGGAGGGCATGGACGACAGGTACGGATCGGATGTGCTCGCGGCTGGTTGGCGGGAGCGCGCGGCGAAGCCGGTGCCTCAGGTGCCCGCCGACATCGATCTCGTCGTCGAGGTCGCGGACGACGGCTACTGCGGTGCGGTCACACGCGTGCAGGGCGGGAACGTCGAGCTCGAGGATCGGCTCGGACGCAAGCGACTCTTCCCTCTCGGCGGCGGATTCCTGATCGACGGAGCGCCCGTTCGGCTCACCGCCCCCGCCCCGAAAGAGCAGGGCGCGAGGCGTACGGCATCCGGATCCTTCGTGGTCTCCGACCAGCGCGCCCGGATCGCCCTGCCCAGTCGCATCCTCGTCGAGGGAAAGCACGACGCGGAGCTCGTGGAGAAGGTCTGGGGAGCGGACCTGCGTGTCGAGGGCGTCGTCGTCGAGTTCCTGCAGGGAGTCGATCTGCTCGACGAGCTGCTCGCCGCGGAGCCGCCCACCGCGACCCGTCGCTACGGAGTGCTCGTCGACCACCTGGTTCCCGGCTCGAAGGAGTCGCGCATCGCGGAGGCGGTCGCCCGCGGCCCGCACGGGCGGCACGTGCGCATCGTGGGTCACCCCTTCGTCGACGTCTGGCAGTGCGTGACACCGCGTGCGCTGGGGATCGCGAAGTGGCCGGAGATCCCGCGGGGCACCGACTGGAAGACCGGCATCTGCCGCGCGTTCGGCTGGCCGCACGAGACGCAGGGCGACACCGGGCGCGCCTGGCAGCACATCCTGTCGAAGGTGCACACCTATCGGGATCTGGAACCGGCGCTGCTGGGTCGGGTCGAAGAGCTCATCGACTTCGTGACGGCTCCGGCCGGGTGATCTCCGGTCCGTGACGCCAGGCGCCGCCGACTACCCTGGAAGCATGCCCGAACCCCGAACTTTCCGTGACGAACCGGTGTCCTTCGTGCGCCGCAGCGGGCGGATGTCCGACGCGCAGGAGCGAGCCTTCGCCGAGCTCGGCCCGCACTACCTCCTCGATGTGCCGCGCGATGTCGCCTGGACCTCGGTGCACCCTGAGGCTCGACTCGACCCGAGCGTCGAGTACGGCCGCGATGCGGACCTGTACGTCGAGATCGGATCCGGTCAGGGACACGCGATCGTGGCTGCCGCATCGTCTCGTCCGGACGACGACTTCCTCGCCGTCGAGGTCTTCCGCGCCGGCCTCGCCCGCACGATGCTGGACGCGGATCGCGAGGGTGCCCGCAATGTGCGCGTCGTCGAGGCGAACGCGCCCGAGGTGCTCTCGTCGTACCTGCCGGAGGCTGCGGCCGCCGAGGTCTGGATCTTCTTCCCCGACCCATGGCACAAGAAGAAGCACACCAAGCGTCGTCTCGTGCGATCCGGATTCGGCGAGACCGCCGCGCGGGCGCTGCGCGACGGCGGCCTCCTGCGACTCGCCACCGACTGGGAGGACTACGCGCTGCAGATGCGCGAGGTGCTCGATGCCGATCCGCTGTTCGAGCGCGCCTTCGACGGCGAATGGGCCGAGCGTTTCGACGGACGGGTGATGACCGCCTTCGAGCGCAAGGGGATCGCCAAGGGGCGCGACATCCGCGACCTCGTGTACCGGCGAAAGCCGCGCGCGTGACCGACGTGCAGAGCAGGTCAGCGACCTGGCCGGCTGTGATCCCCGCACTTGTGGTCTGTGCAGCGGCGCCGGCCTTCTTCGTCCTCGAGACCGCCTGGCTCGGCTGGGCGCTGCTGGCACTCGGCGTCGGGGGAGCGTGGCTGGTCGAACGCGGACGTCCGGTGGTCGCCGATCAGGCCGTGAGTGTGGGATCCCGACACGAGACTGCTCGTGTGATCGGAGTGAGCCGTCAGCCCTCGCCCTCCCGTGACCTCTCCCTGATCGCCCTGGGCATGCTCATCGTGAGTGTGATCCCGCTCGCAGCCGAGCTCGACAACCTCGCCATGCTGCGCTTCACGCTCGCCCTCGGCGGCGCGGTCGCGGTGCCGTACGTGGTGTCACGCTTCATCTTCCGCGACCGCGCGATCAGCTTCCCCTGGCGCACGCACCAGAGATGGGGTCGCTTGCAGTGGGGAT
This sequence comes from Microbacterium sp. CGR1, assembly GCF_051062835.1. Classification (GTDB taxonomy): domain Bacteria; phylum Actinomycetota; class Actinomycetes; order Actinomycetales; family Microbacteriaceae; genus Microbacterium. The sequence goes on from NZ_JAOTPG010000001.1 coordinate 252,381, forward strand.
GGCTGGTCGCGGTGCTGGTGCTGGGCTGGCTGATCCTGCCGTTCTACTTCATCACCAGCGGCGTGTATCAGAACTGGCCGGTCGTCGACTCGCCCGACCTCATCGCCCGGCTCTTCGTCGGCGTCGGCGCGGTCGGCATCTGGGACGAGCTCTTCTTCATCTGCACGGTGTTCGCCCTGCTGCGTCGCCACTTTCCTGATGCGCTCGCGAACGTCCTGCAGATGATCGTGTTCGTCTCGTTCCTGTGGGAGCTCGGCTACCGCGAGTGGGGACCGCTGCTCACGATCCCGTTCGCGCTGCTGCAGGGGTTCATCTTCGTGCGCACGCACTCGCTCGCCTACGTCGTGACGGTGCATCTGCTCTTCGATGCGGTCGTGTTCGCCGTGCTCGTGCACGCCCACAACCCCGGACTCCTGCCGATCTTCCTGCTCTAGGGTTCCACGGGTCGATACGATCGACTCATGCTCATCGTCGGACTCGTCCTCGCCGCGGCCGCTGCCGCGTTCCACGTCTTCATCTTCGCGCTCGAGTCGCTGAAGTGGACCGAGCCCGAGACGAGGAAGATCTTCGGAGTCGCCAGCGAGGCCGATGCCATCACGATGAAAGCGCTCGCCTTCAACCAGGGGTTCTACAACCTCTTCCTGGCGCTGACCGCCCTGCTCGGTGTGGGCTTCGTGATCATCGGATTCACGACGGTCGGCCTGACGTTGGTGTTCGCCGGTACCGGCATGATGCTGGCCGCGGCCCTCGTGCTCGTGCTCTCCGACCCGTCGAAGCTTCGCGCGGCAGCCACGCAGGGCACTCTGCCGCTGCTCGCCGTGATCGCGACGGCGATCGGTGTCGCTGTCGGCTGAACAATCCTGCTGAACCCTGATGGGCGCTGCTGCGCACGCACGGGGTGACAACCCGGCGGACTGGGGCCACACTCGAGGCATGACCGACTGGGTGCTGCACGTGGACATGGATCAGTTCATCGCTGCGGTCGAGGTGCTGCGCAGGCCCGAACTCGCCGGCCTCCCGGTGATCGTCGGGGGCCGCGGTGATCCGACCGAGCGCGCGGTCGTGTCGACGGCGTCGTATGAGGCCCGAGCGTTCGGCATCGGGTCGGGCATGCCGCTCAAGATCGCGGCGCGGAAGGCGCCGGAGGATGCCGTGTTCCTCCCCGTCGACCATGAGGCTTATGAAGCCGCATCGACCGAGGTGATGTCAGCGCTGCGCGCGCTGCCCGGTGTGGTGCTCGAGGTCATCGGCTGGGACGAGTGCTTCCTCGGGGTTGAGACCGATGACCCGGAGAGTGTGGCACGCTCGGCTCAGGCCGCTGTGCTCGAGGCGACAGGACTCCACTGCTCGGTGGGAATCGGCGACAACAAGGTGCGCGCGAAGATCGCGACGGAGTTCGGCAAGCCACGAGGGGTGTTCCACCTCACCCGTGAGAACTGGTTCGAGGTGATGGGCGACAGGCCGACCCGTGATCTCTGGGGGGTCGGGCCGAAGGTGCAGAAGAGGCTCGCGGCGCACGGAATCGAGACTGTGCGAGAGCTCGCGGATGCCGACGAGGACCTGCTCGTCTCCGAGTTCGGACCGCGGATGAGCGTCTGGTATCACGGACTCGGATCAGGTCTCGGGCCGACTGCGGTCGATCCGACGCCGTGGGTGGCGCGGAGCCACAGCCGCGAGACGACCTATCAGCAGAACCTCACCACGCCCGCCGAGATTCAGGCCGCGCTCGCGGAACTCGCCGGTCATGCCTTCGACGACTGTGCCGACGAGGGGCGGGCAGTCGTGCGTGTGCACCTCAAGGTGCGATACGCGCCGTTCGAGACGAAGACCTTCGGACGCAAGCTTCCGTCTCCGACCGCAGAGCGTGACGAGGTGATCGCCGCCGCTCTCGCCCTCGGAGCCACGCTCGATCCGCAGCGCGAGGTGAGACTTCTCGGCGTGCGCGCGGAGATGACGATGCCTGACCGCGGCGACTCGGCTGAGCGCACGCCGGTGCGCGGCAGGATCTGAGTCGTCCGCCCACGCCTATCACTCGCGGATGACGGCGGCCACCGCGCTCACCTCGATGAGGGCCCCCGGCACGCCGAGCCCTGCGACGAGTGCGGCGGTGACCAGGGGAGGAGCGCCGTCTCGCGCGAGCGTCGAGGCGACGGCACCGTAGGCGGCGCGGAGGTCGGCGTCCTGGTGGATGTGGATGGTCCAGCTCACGACGTCGTCGAGGCCCGCGCCCGCGGACTCCAGGGCGACGCGAGCGTTCTGGACGGCCCGGAGCGACTGCTCGGCGGCATCCGTCGAGACGAGTGCTCCGGTCTCGTCGACGCCGTTCTGACCGCCGACGAGGATCGTCGTCGCCCCTGCGGGGATGACGGCGACATGGCTGAAGGCGGGACTCACGACGAGTCCTGCCGGCTGTGCGAGTGTGATCTCCATGCGCCGATTCTGCACCCGGGTGCAGACATCCGCACCCGGGTGCGGGAGAACTGACGGGGCGGGCTCGGAGCCCGCCCCGTCAGCGCTCAGCCGACCTTCTTGACCGTGTACCGGAAGACATCCGTGCGGAGCACGTCTCCCGACGTCTTCACTATCTCGATCGTGTGAGCCTTGTCCTTCAGCCCGGAGACCGCGAACAGTTCCTGATTCGAGACCCGTGAGTCGGCGTGGGTGTCGACGCTCTCGACCTTCTCGCCGTCGATGTAGACATCGACCGTGCCCTGGTCCGGCCCCTTCGGGCCGAGCCATGAGACGCCCGTTCCACGGAACGTGAACGACACCGAATCGCCGTCCGCGGTCGTGGCGTGCACATCATCGAGGTGGTCTCCGGAGAATCCGAAGTCCAGCGTCGCATCCCCGACGGGGAGCGTGGCGAGGTACGACGACGTCAGGGTCACCGTGGCTACCGACAGCGTGTAGTCGACGTCGCGCTCGAGCGGCTCGCCGCCGATGCTGATCGATACGAGCTCGCTCGGGTCGCGCAGCACATCGACCGTGACGTCGGCGGGCGCGGCCTTGTTGAACGCCCCCGACGCGGTGCTCAGCTGGCTGTCGAGGGTGACGACCAGTTTGTCGAGGAGCATGAACGACCCGGACTTCTTCACCACACGCAGCGTGTGGCTTCCGCTCGGCAGATCGGCCACGCTGTATACGACCTGCTGCGACAGCCGGCCGTCCGCGGCGGGCAGCGACGTGTCGACCGTCTCGACGATCTGACCGTCGAGATACACCTCGACCTCGCCCTGGGATTCGTGCTTCTCCGTGACGTACTGGATGCCGGTGCCCTGGAAGGTGTACTCGAAGGCCGCGCCGTTCGTCTCGACATAGTGCACGTCGTCTGCGTGATCGCCGAGCCCTCGGTTGTTGCTGTACCCCCATGATCCGCTGTAGCCGATGCGGGAATCGCTGTCGTTCAGCGTCACCGTGAGCCCGGTTGCGGGAGGTGTGGGCGTTCCGCCGCCGGGGGTGTCGGACACCGCGACCGTGAACGGCTGGGAGGTCGCGGGGACCTCGTTGCCGTTGTTGCGCACCCAGTCGCCGGCGTAGCCGACGCGAAGCGAGTCGTCGTTGACAGTGAGCACGGACTGCTTCTCGGGGGTCACCTTCAGCAGACGCACTCCGTGGATCGGCACGCTCTCGGCGGTGAAGGCGTCTGCTTCGGAGCCCAGGTTCTTGCCTGCCCAGAGGTCGCGCACCTTCGCGGATCCGTCGAGTCCGATGTCGGACCAGTCGACGGTGATGTCGGCGTCGGCGCGACCGAGGTTGTACAGCGCGACGGTGTACGTGCCGTCAGGGTTCAGCGAGTACCAGACCTGCTGCTTCGTCGCCGTCGAGACCGGACGCGCGGGCACGCCCGCCTGGTTCACGGCGATGACCTCGCGGTTCGTGATCAGCTCCAGACCGTACTGGTCGAGGTCGGTCATGTCGTTGCCCAGGTACATCGGCGCAGCCGACGTCGCCCACAGAGTGGTCGCGGTGCGACGCTCGTCGCGGGTGAGCCCGTCCATCTTGCCGTTGCCGACGTTGAGGGAGTCGAGGTCGTTCCATCCGGCGGGGCCGGCGTGGCGCCACCAATCGGAGAGACGCGGGAAGAGACGCGCGACGTTCTCCCACGTGGTCAGCGCCTCATCGCCGCAATAGCACTCGACGTCCCAGTCGACGCGCCATCCGTCGGCGTACTGCTTCCAGTAGTCGGCGTAGTTGATGTCGACGGCCCAGGACAGCTCGAACCAGATGTCGTTGCGCTTCAGCGCCTGCGACCAGGCGGCGACCTCTTCGCGGGCATCCATCGACAGGTCGCCGATGCCCGATCCAGGGGTCACGCTGTCGAACTTGATGAAGTCGACGCCCCATTCGCCGAGGAGGTCGGCGATCGAGTCGATGTACTTCTGCGTGCACGGGTTGTCGAAGTCCAGTCGATAGCCGAATCCCCAGTAGTCGCCCTGCTGGAGGGGCTGCTTGAGGAGATTCTCGGTCGTGCAGCCGGGAGCGTTGTAGATGGGGAGGGCCTTCTGCGCGGTTTCGAGACTCATCCCGGGGATCAGGTAGAGCCCGACCTTCTGGCCGTTGTCATGCACATGATCGATGACAGCATCGAGCCCGTCGGGGAACAGGGTCGTGCTGGGGGTCGGGCGGCCGTATTCGTCCTGCCCGCCGTTCCAGCCCGCGTCGATGTTGATGTACTCGTATCCGAACTCCTGCAGCTTGTCGTGCATGGCGTCGGATTGCGCCATGATCTGGTCGGCCGTGATCCATTGGCCGCCCTCGTACACCTGCATGCTGTAGCTGCTCCAGCCCATGTAGGGCTTGGCGGACAGGGGCGAGATTCCCTCATCGGACGGCGGGGTGCGTCGAGCATCCTTCGCCGGGGGCTGCTCGGGCGAGGTCGTCGATTCCGTCGGCGTCGGGGACTCGTTCGGAGCGGGGCTCTCGGTCTCCTCGACCTCCGGTGGCTGTGTCACGGCCTCGGTCGGGGTCGCCTCGGGCTCGGGCGTGGTCGAGGCCGAGGGGTCGGGGGTCGCCTCGGTGGCCCAGCCCGCGCCGGGGGCGAGGGTGAGTGCGAGCGCGGTCGCGGCGAGCGCCGCGGTGATCGAGGCCGCTCGCCTTCTCTGTCGATGGGTCTTCATTGCTTTTCCTCTCGTTCGACTGCTCTGTCGTGGGGATGGGAAGGAAGAGTGGGGAGTGTCAGCTGTCGGAGCGTCGGACCTCGACGAGCATCGCCTGCTGCGGATTGAGGGTCGGCAGCGGAACACCCGCGACGACCAGCACCGAGCCGGGGATCTCGACGCCGTCGGCGACGGCATCCGCGACCCAGTCCGGGTCGTTGCCCTGGTGCCGGCTCGCGGCTCCGAGATCCTCGCGGATCCGGACGGTGTACGTCGCAGTCGCATCGAGTCCGGGGAAGCGCACGCGCCCGGATTGTCCTGCGGCGGAGGTAGCGAAGCGGCTCCAGGTGAAGAGCGCCACGGAGGAATCGTGGGCGACCACGCCGGCGAACGACGTCGACGGATCGGCGAGGTCGGCGTTCACGACTCTGCCGCTGTGCAGCAGTCCGCGGAACTCGCGGTAGAGGCCGGCCCACCGTGTGATCACCGCCAGCTCGGTCTCGTCGACGGCTGTCAGATCCTGCTCGATCCCCGCGTGCGCCGTCAGCGCGGCGATCAGGCGGAACGAGAGATCCGTCGCTCGCGAGGTCGTGTGCGAACGCGCGGCGCCGAGGTGAGATCCGATCAGCTCGGGGGGAACGATGCTGCGCGTCCACCGCTCGATCTGGATGCGCTCGACCGGGTCGTTGCAGTCGGACGCCCAGACACGGTCGGTGCGCTCGAGGATCCCGAGATCGACACGGCCGCCCCCGCCCGAGCAGGTCTCGATCTCGAGTCCTGGGTGACGCCTGCGCAGTTCGTCGAGCAGCCGGTACAGCGCCAGCGTCTGACGGTGCACGCTCGGACGATCGCCGTCGTCCCCTCGGCTCACCGCCTCGAGAAGATCTCTGTTGTGGTCCCACTTGAGGTAGTCGATCGAGTGCTCGCGGACGAGCGCGTCGATGCGTCCGAGCAGATATTCGTACGCGTCGGGTCGCGCGATGTCGAGGACGTGCTGCGAGCGGGATTCGGGGCCGAGACCTTCGGCCGGCCCCAGGACCCATTCGGGATTCGCGCGCGCGAGGTCGGAATCGAGGTTGATCATCTCGGGTTCGAACCACAGCCCGAACTGCATGCCATGGCTGCGCACCACGTCGACGAGCGGGCCGAGTCCGTGCGGCCAGACCGCGTCATCGACGTACCAGTCGCCGAGTCCGGCGTCCGCTTCGCGGCGCCCGCGGAACCATCCGTCGTCGAGCACGATGCGCTCGACGCCCACCTGGGCGGCGCGCTCGACCAGCGCGGTCAGGCGGGGGAGATCGTGATCGAAGTACACGGCCTCCCAGGTGTTGAGCACGAGCGGTCGCGGGGAGCGGGGGTGCGATGCCCGCGCGCGCAGGCGCCGGTGCAGCCGATCGCTGATGGCGTCGAGACCGCGATCCGACCAGATGAAGAGCGCGGTCGGTGAGTCGTAGTGGTCGCCGTCCTCGAGGATGATCTCACCCGGGTGCAGCTCCTCTCCGGCGCCGATGATCGAGCTGAACGCCCCGGCGCCCTCGGTGAGTCGCTCGGCGAGGTAGCGCTGCTCGCCGCTCCAGGCGAGGTGGACCGCCCAGACCTCTCCGTGTCCGAAGCCGAACCCGGCGGTGCCGGCGGCCAGGAGGAAGGGGGAGTCGTGCCCCGGCTTGCCGCGATGCGCCGCGCGCAGATGCGTGCCGAAGCCGAACGGCGACCGCTGCGGGGAGCGCTCGCGGCACCATTTCCCGGTGAAGTCGAGGATCTCCGTCGCGCGCTCCGGCAGCGGGATCAGTGCGAGCACGGCGTCCACCGTGTAGGCGGTCGATCCGAGCCGGGGGCTGAGGCGCGCGTCTCGGGCGACGGACGTGTCGACGGCCAGGACTCCGTGCTCGTCGAGTCGATAGCGGAGAGTCGTGCGGAGGCCGGTGACAGTGTCCTCGAACTGCAGCTCGATGCTGCCGCCGCCGCGCACGTCATCGATCTCGACGTCGTGCGCACTGAGGCGCGGCCGTGGGGTGCTCGCGCGCCCCTGTGCATGACCGGCGAGCCCGGGCATACCAGACCAGCCCTCGTACTCGGTGGGCAGCGCGGAGAAGGTGCGGGGCACATCGGGGGAGTTGTTCAGCTGTGCCGGACCCGCGGTCAGTAGAAGCGCGGATGCCGTGGTCGGCGTGGGTGCGCCGAGGTCAGCGCCCCAGTGCAGGATGCGGGGGATCGGCTGTGCGATCTCGAGGACGAAGGCGACGCCAGCGGCGCGGAGTGCGACAACGGTGTCGACACGGGAAGTCATGGGATGAAGACCCTCCGGATAGTTACTTGACAACGTCAATAAACCACGTTTGCGCGGGGTGTGCAAGCGCGGATCCGAAATCGGCTCCACGAAATCCGTCGTTTACTTTTGGCCGGGGTCGTGGTTTTATTACGACGTAAAGTAACCCTGCCCTGGGAGGGCGATCATGAAGCTCAGTGCTGAGCAAGCACTCTCCGAGGAGGTCTCGAAGCCGAGGCCTCCCGGCGCCACCGCGCGTCGTTCCACCGTCCGAACCCGATTCACACGCAGCCTGCGCCGCTACTGGCAGCTCTACCTGCTTCTGCTGATCCCGGTGATCTGGTTCATCGTGTTCCGGTACGTGCCGATGGCGAACGCCATCATCGCGTTCAAGAACTACAACCCGATCGACGGAGTGTGGGGGAGCCCCTGGGTGGGGTTCGACAACTTCGCGAATCTGTTCCGCAACCCCGTCTTCCCCCGGCTCGTCGGCAACACGTTCATTCTCGCGGCGTACACCCTGATCGCGAGCTTCCCGCTGCCGATCATCCTCGCGCTCGCGCTGAACGAGGTGCGGCTGCGCTTCTTCACTCGCACCGTCCAGCTGGTGACGTACGCGCCGTACTTCATCTCCACCGTCGTGGTCGTCTCCATGACGATCCTGCTGCTGTCGCCGCGCGTCGGCCTGCTCGGACGGACGCTCAGCTTCTTCGGCGCAGGCCAGGTCGACCTGCTCGCCGACGCGGACTTCTTCCGCCACATCTACGTCGCGACGGACATCTGGACGACCACCGGATACTCCGCCGTGATCTATCTCGCGGCCCTCGCCTCGGTCGACACCTCGCTCTACGAGGCCGCGAAGATAGACGGCGCCTCGCGACTGCAGAAGATCTGGAACGTCGACATCCCGGCATTGCTGCCGACGGCCTCGATCATCCTGATCCTCGGCGTCGGCAACATCATGGCGATCGGGTTCGAGAAGGCCTTCCTCCTGCAGAACGCGCTCAACCTCTCGACGTCCGAGATCATCCCGACGTACGTGTACAAGACGGGCATCCTCAATGCGAACTTCAGCCTCGGAGCGACGATCGGACTCTTCAACGCCGCGATCAGTCTCGTGCTGCTGCTCGTGGTGAACGCGGTGTCCAAGCGAGTGACGGGAAACGGACTGTGGTGACCACGATCGATACCGAGGCGCTCCTCACTCAGGAGAGCGACGTCGCGAGGGGCAGGTCGCGTCGACCCAAGCGGGACCCGCTCGCACGCGGCGTCAAGGTGAAGGAGACGAAGGCCGACCGGGTCTTCATCGTCGCGGCCTACATCCTGCTCTCCGTGTTCCTGCTCGTGGTTCTGCTGCCGCTGCTCAACATCGTCGCGAGCTCGTTCTCGAGCCCGCAGGCCGTGTCCTCGGGGCGGGTGCTGTTCTGGCCTGTGGAATTCACGTTCCGCGGCTATGCAGAGGCGCTGGCCAACCCGGCCATCCTCCGCGGATTCGGCAACTCGCTCTTCTACACGGTCGTCGGCACGCTGATCAGCGTGCTCGGCACTGTCGCGATCGCCTACCCCCTCTCACGGGCTCAGCTCTTCGGACGCAAGGTAATCACCGGCGGAGTCGTCTTCACGATGCTGTTCAGCGGCGGCGTCATCCCGATGTATCTCGTGGTGCAGTCACTCGGGCTGCTCGACACTCGGTGGTCGATGCTGCTGCCCAACGCGATCGGCGTCTGGCAGGTGATCATCGCGATCGTCTACTTCCGGTCGTCCGTGCCCGATGAGGTGTACGAGGCGGCCCAGCTCGACGGCGCGTCTGAGCTGCGCATCCTCTGGACGATCGTCGTGCCTCTCGCGAAGCCGCTGCTCGCGGTGATCGCCCTGATGTACGCGATCATGCAGTGGAACTCGTACTTCGACGCACTGCTCTACCTGCGCAACGCCGACCTGCAGCCGCTCCAGCTCGTGCTGAGAGGTCTGCTCATCCTGAACGACTCGGGCGGTGGCGGCGACGTCGCAGAGCAGCTGCGGCGCCGCGAACTCGCCGATCTGCTGCGGTACTCGACCGTCGTCATCGCCACCGTGCCGATGCTCGTCGCCTATCCCTTCGTCGCGAAGTACTTCAACAAGGGGATCATGGTCGGCGCCGTCAAGGGCTGACCCGCCGGCGAGACGCCACACGCCCACACCCATCCACATCACTACCCCCTCAACCGGTCAAAGGAGATTCCGGAATGAAGAAACGCATCACACGAGGCGCGATCGCAGCGGTCACGGTCGTCGCGACGGGGCTGGCGCTCGCCGCCTGCACGCCGCCCAGCGACGACAACGGTCAGCTCGTCGCCTTCGGGCCGCAGGGCGACAACGGATCGCTCGCCGAGAACGAGTTCACCCAGCTGCTCGAGAAGAAGTTCGACATCGACTTCGACTGGCAGACGACCACCTACGACGGCAGCGTCGCGGGAGAGAAGCGACAGGTGTCGCTCGCGAGCGGCGACTACCCCGACGCCTACTTCCTCGTGCCGTGGGTCGACGCCTTCTCGCGGAGCGAGATCCTGAAGTACGGGCAGCAGGGAGTGCTCCTGCCGCTCGAAGACCTCATCGACGAATACGCGCCGAACCTGAAGGAGCGGTTCGAGGAGAAGCCGGATTGGGAGCAGTCGGTCACCGCGCCCGACGGGCACATCTACGCGATCACGCAGTGGACGGAGTGCTATCACTGCAGCTATCCGTCGAAGCTCTGGATGAACACCACCTGGCTCGACAAGCTCGGGCTCGAGCAGCCGACGACCACGGAAGAGCTGCGCGAGGTTCTGCGCGCCTTCAAGAACGACGACCCCAACGGCAACGGTCGTCCCGACGAGGTGGCGCTCAGCGCCTCGGCCTCGGAGCCTGTCATCAACTACTTCATGAACGCGTTCACCTACGCGCCGTACGGCTCGCCGTCGAGTCCGCCGCCGATGGTGCTCGACGGTGACAAGGTCACGCTCTCGGCGACGACCGACGGATGGCGTGCCGGCCTCCAGTACATCTCGTCGCTCGCCGACGAGGGGCTCATCGACACCGCGTCATTCACTCAGAATGGAGAGGCTCTGCGGGCTCTCGGCGACAACGCAGACGGCGAGATCCTCGGGGCCGCAGCCGTTCTGCACCCGTACGAGATCGTGACAGCCGATTCGCCAGACGGCCGAGACACGCACTACGACGCCGTGCCCCCGGTCAAGGGGCCCGACGGCACGCAGTTCGCCACCTACCGTTCGCCGGTCAGCCCGCTCGGCATGTTCGCCCTGACGAACAAGTCGACCGAGGAGGAGCGTATCCAGGCCATCAAGGTGATCGACTACCTCGTGACAGAGGAAGGCGACCGTCTCGGCGCCATGGGTCCCGAGGGCGAGGCGTGGGTGCCCGCCGTCGAGGGCGACGTCGCGCTCGACCCCGAGCTCGACCCGACGTTCAAGCCGCTCACGTACGACGAGACCTCGAACGCCTCGTGGCGCTCGATGGGTCAGTACTGGGACTCGCTCGAGTACCGCAACTCGCAGGTCGTGCCGGAGGACGTGTACTCGCCCGACGGATATGAGCGTCGCCTGCTCAACGCGTCACAGGAGTACGAGCCCTACGCTCCCGACGAGAGCATGCTCTTCCCCGTCGAGAAGCTGTGGCCGGACCCTGACACCTCGGCGGAGCTCGCCGAGCTGCAGACGAACATCGCGACCTACATCACGCAGGCGCAGGCGGAGTTCGTGACGGGTCAGCGCGACATCGATGACGACGCCGCGTGGGATGCCTACGCCGCCGACCTCGAGGGTCTCGGGCTCTCTCGCTACCTCGAGCTGCAGCAGGACCTATACGACGCGCTCTGAGCGCCGTGTCAGAGATGCGCGGGGCGGATTGATCCGCCCCGCGCATCTCTGCGTCTCGAGGCGGATGCTTCGCGGCATCCGCCTCGTCGGCGTCTCTGTCGTGGGGCCTCAGCGCACGAGCGCCTGGATGGCGGTGGCGGCGGCGCCGCGTGCCCAGTCCTCGAAGGTGTGCGGGCGGGTGACGATGCGGCAGCGCACGGCAGCCCCGAACGCGTGGTTCTCGAACGCGTCACGCAGCGTCTTCTCGAAGAGATCGAAGTCGGACACGCCCTCTCCGCCGATGATCACGAGCTCCGGCCCGGTCAGATTCACGAGAGTCGCGATCGCCGTGCCGATGAGGCGCGCGGCTTCACGGAACGCCGTCTCCGCATCCGCGTCACCCGCGTGTGCGAGTGCGACGGCTTCGTCGATCGCGACGGGCCGTCCGAGCGCCGTCGAGACGGCCGCTTCGATCGCTCCGGTCGAGGCGGCCGCCTCGACGCATCCGCGCCGGCCGCAGGGGCAGACGAGAGCCGGGTCGGCGAGGGGCAGATGGCCGATCTCGCCCGAGACGCCGAAGGCGCCGCTCACGACCTCGCCGTTGAGGTGCAGTCCGCTGCCGATGCCCCGACCGATCGTCACGATCGCGAAGGAGGCTGTGCCCAGGCCTACGCCGAACCAGTGCTCGCCGATCGTGAGAGCGTGCACGTCATTCTCGATGGTCACCGGCCAGGGGAATCGTGACTGGAGCAGATCCCCGAGCGGGACATCCGTCCAGCCCATGATGTTCGACTCCCGCACGACTCCGGTGGAACTGTCGACGTCGCCGGACACAGAGACGCCGATGCCGGCGATCGCCGATGCTCCGAGGCCCAGATTCTGCTCGAGCTCGGCGACGACATGGCTGATGGCATCGATCACGGAGTGCGGATCGTCGGCGGCCAGGGCATGCCTCGTGCTCGTGAGCACGGTGGTCGCGAGATCCGTCGCGACGGCGATGATCTCGTCGACGTTCACTTTGACGCCGATCATGACCATCGACTCCAGCACGATCGACACCGGGCTCACCGGCCGGCCGGGAGTCCCGTCGCGCTGCGAGGCCGGAGGGGCGTCGACCAGGCCGGCGGCCACGAGAGGTGCGACCGCCTTGGTGACCGCGGCCTGCGACAGCCCGGTCTGACGGGCGATGTCGATGCGGCTGATGGGGCTGCGCGTCAGGATCGTCTCGAAGACCCTGGATCCCGCATCGGACGCCGAGCGGATGAGGGTGGTGCGCGCGGCGGTGTCGTGGTCCATCAGGTCCTTCGGGTCGTGTCGGCTATCGTAGCGAATCCGCTGCTGTGCGGGTCGGGATGCCTGTCATGAGATGCTCGGCCGCGAACTCCAGCGCATTCTCCTCGTCGAGGTCGCCGCCGGCTTCGTGCCCGTTGTGAGGCCACAGCACGACGCGCTTCTCGCCGCCGTAGGCGGTGAACGCGGGCAGCACGGTCTCCGGCGGGGCGATGCCGTCGAGGAGCCCGGTGCTCAGCAGCGCCGGAGCCGTGGCCCGTCTGGCGTGGTTGATGCCGTCGAAGTAGCGCAGCGTGTCGAGCGCGATGGCGGCGTCGCTGCGGCGGTCCGCGAAGTACTGCGTCAGGAGCGAGTACGGATGCTCCGAGCTGAGCGTCGCCGCGCGGTCGAGCTCGCAGAGGAACGGTGCCTGGATGATCGCGACGGCGATGTCCGGGACCAGCCCGGCGATCGCCAGGGCGATACCGCCGCCCTGGCTCGCTCCGACCGTGCCGACACGAGTCGGGTCGACCAGCTCTATCGAACGGATCGCGTCGACCGCGCGCACCGCGTCGGCGTAGACGCGACGGTAGTAGTACTCCTGCGGCGAGCGGAGGCCGCGGGTGAGGAACCCTCCCGCCGAGGGACCGCCGTCGGCGTGATCGTCATCCGTGTCACCGTGGCCCTGACCTCGGGCGTCGACGACGAGGTGCGCGTACCCGGCCGATGCCCACCGAAGATCTCGCAGAGCGTGACCTCGGCCGTTGCCGTATCCGAAGAACTGCACGAGACCGGGCAGCGGCCCGGAGGCGCCGCGAGGCACGCGGAGCCAGGCGCGGATCGGCGTGCCGCCGAAGCCGCGGAACGAGACGTCGAACACGTCGATCTGGGTGAGTCGCGTGGCGTGTGGAGTGACCGTGAGGTCGAGCGGCAGGCTTCTGACCCCGGCTATCGTCTCCGCCCAGAAGGCGTCGAAGTCGTCGGGCTCGGTCTGCGTGGTCGCCGCATCGACGACGTGGAGGTCACCGTGCACGTCGGTCATCCTGCGCGATGGGCGTCGCATCCGAGGCGAGAGGGAGCGCGATGTCGGTCGTCGAGCCCGCCGCGACATCGACGATGGCCTCGCTGTCGGCGAGCCTGACGAGCACCGTCCTGTCCTCCGAACCGTGGTTGTGGAGCGCGGCGGACGTCATCTGCCCATCGCTCCACGAGAGGTCGAGGACGAGCCCAGGGCGGACCGCGATGCCTTGCACGTCGCCCAGGCGCCAGGACTGGGGGAGGGCAGGGAGGAGGTGCACCCGTCCGCCGTGGCTCTGCACGAGCATCTCGGCGATCGCGGCAGGGAAGCCCAGGTTGCCGTCGATCTGGAACGGCGGATGCGTGCTGAACAGGTTGGGCAGGAGTCCTCCCCATTCCGAGCCGTCGACCGGTCCGTGGCGGGTGGCATCGCCGTCGAACGGCGTCAGCGCCTCCTCGAGGAGCGACGCGGCGACGTCTCCCTGACGTGCGCGGGCGCGCAGCGCGATCTTCCACGCCCAGGACCAACCCATGGCGCCGGGGCCCCTCGCGTCGATCAGGCGGACCGAGGCGTCGAAGAGCTCGGGCGTGCCCTCGGGGGTCACGGTGTCGAGGGGATACAGGCCGACGACGGGGGAGAGGTGCCGGTGCAGGGGTTCGTGCTCTTCGACTTCGGCCGACCATTCCAGCAGTCTGCCGTCGGAGCCGACCTGCAGCGGGGTGAGCGCGGCCAGGGCCCCGCGCACCTCGGCCTCCAGAGCGTCGTCGATCTCGAGGTCGTCGATCGCCACGAGGGCGCGCTCGAACAGCGCGCCGATGAGCGCGAGATCCGACGTCGCCGTCAGCCCGAGGGCGGTGGGGAGGCCGTCAGCGGCGACATACGAGTTCTCCGGGGCAGTCGACGGCGAGGTGTGGAGCGCGCCGTCGGCGTCGGCGACCAACCAGTCGAGGCAGAATTCGACGGCGCCGCGCATGACGGGCCAGACCCGCTCGCGCAGGAGGTCGCGATCGCCGCTGAACTCGTAGGCATCCCAGAGGTTGTGCGTGAGCCAGACCCCGCCCATCATCCAGATCGCCCAGCTCGCGGCGCCGTGGCCATCGCCGACGGGGAGGCTCCACCCCCACACGTCGCTGTTGTGGTGCGCGACCCATCCGCGAGCGCCGTAGAGCTCGCGCGCGACGTCCGTGCCCGTGCCGGCGAGATGCTCGACGAGAGCGAGGAGCGGTTCGAGCGCATCGGGGCTGAGCAGCACCGGCGCCGACCAGTAGTTCATCTCGGTGTTGATGTTGATCGTGTAGTTCGACGACCATGCCGGTTGCAGCTGGTCGTTCCAGATGCCCTGCAGGTTCGCCGCAGGGCTGCCGGCGCGCGAACTCGATGCCAGCAGGTACATGCCGTACTCGGCGGCGACGGTCGCACGAAGCAGCTGATCGGATCCGTGAAGGACATCCCTGTCGACGCTCCAGGCGCCCTCGCGTCGACTGCCGATCGCGAATCGCGCGCGAGTGACGCGTCGCCGATCGGCGACGTGCTCGGCGAGGAGGGCCCGGACGTCGCGCTGAGCCGCGGCATCCGCCCTCTCTCGCGCGCGATCCCGGATCGTCTCTCGCGAGGCGGTCCGCCAGTCCCCGTCGGCGTCGGCCCACCACGACCCGGCGCGCGACGATGTGGACAGGGCGATCAGCAGGCGACGGGCTCTGTGGACGACGACGCGGCCGTCGGATCGACGCACCTCGCCGTCCGAGTTCAGCGCGACAGCGACGGCCGCGTACGCGTCGAAGTCCGCGTCGTCCCGCGCATAGCGCAGCGGCGGATCGACAGACTCCTCGTGCAGGGGAGCGCCGTCGACCGGGGCCTGAACGTCGAGCAGCAGCGCGTCGGATGAGTCGACGACTCGTCCGCGCAGGGGCGTGGACAGCTCGACGACCGTGTCGAACTCGACATCCGAGGTGAGCTCGATGATCAGTGCCTGTGCCGGTGCAGACACCCAGGAGCGGCGCGTGAGGCGCCCGCCGGGGATGCGGAGGGTCTCGATGAGCGTGGCAGCGTCGAGATCAAGGGTCCTGGCGGGAGTTTCGGGGTCGGCCTCGATGCCGTCGATCCGCACGTGCAGATCCGCGAGCGGGAGGAACTCCTGCGAGTACGGACCCTCGAATGCCATCAAGAGATCCTCGGCGAGCCGTACGTCGCCCGAGGCGAGCGCTGCCCGCACCTCAGCGAGGCGCTCGGGCCCTGCTCCGCGGGCACGCACGTTCTGCAGCGCGCGCGCAGGCCCGTCGGGGCTGCCGGACCAGACAGTCGAGTCGTTGAGCTGGTAGCGGCCGCCCGGACCGCCGAAAGCCATGGCGCCGATGCGGCCGTTGCCGAGCGGGGTCGCCTCCTCCCACAGGGTGGCGGGGGCGTCCCAGGTGAGGCGCAGTGTGTCGGTCATCGCACTCCGGTGTGTTCGATCGATCTCGATGTCACCGTCAGCGTAGGCGGGATTAATTACCGCTGTCAAGTAATCCCCGACGCGCTGCGCCCCGCTGGAATCAGAACTTCAGCAGGACCTTGCCGACGCGGCCGGCGGTGTTGCTCGCACGCACGGCGTCCGCCGCGTCTGCCGCGTCGAAGACGCCGGCCACAGGAAGGGTGAGAGTGCCCTCCGTGACGCGCTGGATCAGCTCGCCGAACAGGGCGCCGCGCGTGGCCGCATCCATGGTCTGAGTGACCTTGCTGCCCCAGAAGCCCTTGACCGTGGCCTGCTTGAAGATGACGTCGCCGGAGGCGATCTCCATGGTGGGGGAGTTCATCGCACCGAAGGCGACGAGCGTGCCGCCCTCGCCGAGGAGCGACAGCACGTCGCCAGCGGACGATCCGCCGACCGAGTCGACACCGAACGCGATGTGGGCTCCGTCGGTCAGCGTCGCGACCTGCTCGCGCCAGTCGTCCTGATCGGTCGAGACGACGTTCTCGATGCCCTGCTCGCGGAGCTCGTCGACGCCCGCCGCACGGCGCACGAGGCCGATCACGTTCACGCCGCGCGCCGCGCCGAGCTGAGCGAGCATGCGGCCCACCGCGCCGTTCGCCGCGTTCTGGACGATCCAATCGCCCTTCTCGGCGCCCAGGAACTGCAGCAGGCTGATGGTGCTGAAGGGCATCGACACCAGCTGCGCGGCGCTCTCGTCGCTGAGCGACTCGGGCACGGGGATGAGTCCTGCGGCATTCGCGACGACGTACTCGGCCCAGGCGCCGAACGTGCCGCCCGTCGCGACCCGCTGGCCCACGGTCAGGTTCTCGACGCCCTCGCCCAGTGCGTCCACGATGCCGAGTGCCTCCGTGCCGGATGCTGCGGGGAGCTCGGGCTTGAAGCCGTAGGTGCCGCGAATCGTCCACAGGTCGTGGTTGTGGATCGGCGAGAGCACGATCCGCAGCCGCACCTGGCCGGGGCCGGGCTCGGGCGTGGGGCGGTCGGTGACGGTCAGGACCTGCTCCGGTTCGCCGAAGGTGTCGTGGGTGAGGGCGCGCATGATGTTCTCCTTGTGGGATCTGTCGTGGTGGATGGTGTCGAGCGGATCAGTCGTCGGTGACGGTGATCGCGACGTCGATGTTGCCCCGCGTGGCGTTCGAGTAGGGGCAGACCTGGTGCGCGGCATCGGCGAGAGCCTGGGCCTGGTCGTGGGGGAGGTCGGGGATGACGACCTCGAGCTGCACGGCGAGGCCGAATCCGCCCTCGCCGTTCGAGCCGATCTGCACGCGGGCGCCGACCGACGAATCGGTGATCTTCACCTTCTGCGCGCGGGCGACCGTCTGCAGGGCGGAGTGGAAGCACGCGGCGTAGCCGGCTGCGAAGAGCTGCTCGGGATTCGCGCCGTCGCCGCTGCCGCCCATCTCCTTCGGGATGGCGAGGTCGATGTCGAGTCGACCCTCGCTCGTGGCGACGCGGCCGTTTCGTCCTGCTCCGGTGGCGAGTGCTTCGGCGGTGTAGAGAGCGTCCATCGTGTGGACTCCTTCCGGGGTTGGGGTCAGTCGGCGCGCGGTGCGCGCGCAGAGGGTGCCGGCTCGGCTGCGGAGCTCTGCAGCCGAGCGGTGAGTTCGTGGAGCTCGGCGATCAGCCGGTGACGCTGATCGTCGTCCTGCATGCCGGCGAGGGCGGCGATCGCGGTGTGGACCGGTGCGACCTCGGAGCGGAGGGCGGTTCCCGCGTCGGTCAGGCCGACGGTGACGACCCGCTCATCGGCCGAGCTTCGCGCCCGCGCGACGTAGCCCGCCTGCTCGAGCCGCCGGACGAGCGGAGAGAGCGTGCCCGAGTCGAGCTGCATTGCGTCGCCGAGCGATCCGATGGTCTGCTCGCCCTCCATCCAGAGGATCGCGAGCACCAGGTATTGGGGATAGGTCAATCCCCACGGTGCCAGGAGCGAGCGGTACGCCTGCGTCGTCGCGCGGGCGGCGGAGTACAGCGAGAAGCACACCATCTCATCGGTCACGGCCATATCTCAAGTATTGCACGCGATTAGATTGTGCACAATCTAATCGAACGAGCGTCGGCTCACCGCTAGGCTCCGAGCATGAAGGTGCGCCCGGTCGATCTCGTCGACGTGTTCGTCTACCTCGTGGTGCTGGGTGCCTTCACGCAGCTGCTCCCCGAAGTCATCTCCGAATCGTTCCTGCTCGCGCTGCTCACGGCGATCCTGCTCAAGCTGGTGCTCGAAGTGGTTCTGCTGGTCAAGAAGCGGATCATCACGCGGATCCGCGGAGCCCGCAATGTCTGGATCCGCGTCGTCAACATCGCCGCGCTCCTTCTGGTGCTCCCGGGGAGCAAGTTCCTGGTGCTCGAACTCGTCGACTGGGTGTTCGGCGATGCGGTGCACCTCGGCGGCTTCTTCCAGGTGACCGCGCTCATCATCGTGCTGATGCTGGCACGGGGCGGCGTGCGCAGGATCTTCGAGCCGGCGCCGATCGGCGTCTGATCTGGGCGATTTCCCCCAGCCTGTCTCTTTGCTAGCTAAGCTAGTAGTCATGGAACGATACTTTCGGCTGCGGTGGGTGGGCCTGGTCTTCATCAGCATCGCGGTCTCGCTGATCATCGTCGACTCGACGATCGTCAACGTCGCGATCCCAGCGATCGTCGACGACCTGGGCATCACGTCGACCGAGGTCCAGTGGGTGCAGGAGGCCTACACGCTGGTCTTCGCAGCCTTGCTTCTCGTGTTCGGCAGCCTCGCCGATCGATTCGGCCGACGCCGGGTGATGCTCATCGGCGTGACGGTCTTCGCCGCGTCGTCCGTGCTCGCGGCCCTCGCACCCGACGGAGGGATGCTGATCCTCGCCCGCCTCGCCCAGGGCGTCGGCGGAGCGATGATCCTGCCCACGACACTGTCGATCATCAACGCCACGTTCCGTGGTCGCGAACGCGGCATCGCCTTCGCGGTGTGGGGCTCGACGATCGGTGGCATGGCCGCCGTCGGCCCGCTGCTCGGTGGGTGGCTGACGACCGCCTTCTCGTGGCGCTGGGCCTTCGGCATCAACATCCCGCTCGGGATCATCATCGTCGTCGGCGTGCTCCTGACCGTGGCCGAGACGCGAAGCGATCGTGCGTCCCGCATCGACGTCGTCGGAGCGATGCTGTCGGTCCTCACGATGGGAAGTCTCGTGTTCGGGCTGATCGAGGGGCGCACCTACGGGTGGTGGCTCGTGGATCAGCGCCCGCAGATCGGCGAATGGACGTGGCCGCTGGATCTGTCTCCGATCCCGTTCGCCTTTGCGCTCGCACTCCTCTCACTGATCGCCTTCATCGTCTGGGGGGTGCGCCGTGAGCGCAGGGGAGAGTCCACTCTGCTGGCGCTCAAGCTGTTCTCGATCCCCTCGTTCCGCAACGGCAACATCGCGGCGACCGTCGTCTCGCTCGGTGAGTTCGGCATCATCCTCGCTCTGCCGCTCTGGCTGCAGTTCGTGCTGGGCTTCGATGCGCTGCAGACGGGCCTGCTGCTGCTCGCGCTCGCGGGAGGGTCGTTCGTCGCGAGTGGTGCTGCCGGTGCGGCCAGCGGCAAGATCGCTCCGGTCTGGGTCGTGCGTGCCGGGCTGATCTTCGAGATCATCGGCGTCGCGGGTGTCGGCTTCGTCATCGCGCCCGACGCGTCATGGGTGCCTCTGATCCCGTTCCTGTTCGTCTACGGACTCGGAGTGGGTCTCGCCACGGCCCAGCTGACCGGCGTCGTGCTGGCCGATGTGCCGGTCGCCGACAGCGGTGCGGCATCCGGAACCCAGTCGACGTCTCGCCAGCTCGGCGCGGCGCTCGGAGTCGCCGTGCTCGGCACGGTGCTCTTCACGAGCACCGCGGGGATACTCGCCTCCTCGCTCGATGACAGGGGCGTCTCGGCCGATCAGCGAGACCAGGTCGTGTCGTCGGTCGTCGACAGCGCCGGCGCGGCGATCAGCGGGCTCGAGGCGAACCCCGAGACCGCGGCCATCGCCGACGATGCGAAGGCCGCCTTCTCCGATGGCACGCGCTTCGCCGCATGGACGGCTGCCGGCTTCCTCGCACTCGGTCTGCTCTCGACGATCTCCCTCGGCGCAGGAGGTCGGAGTCGCGGCGATGAGGATGAGGAGTCGGCGTCTGGCGCCGTCCCCGAGGCATCAGCGGGCGAGTGACGCCAACTCCCCGCGAGTCCGGCATTCGGTCTTGCGCAGCAGGTTAGACACATGGAACTTGACCGTGTTGTCGCTGATACCGAGCGTCGATGCGATCTCCCGGTTCCGTGAGCCGCCGACGACGAGACGCAGGACCTCGCGTTCTCGGGCGGACAGCTCCGAGACGTCGCCGAGGGGCTCGGGTGCCGAGGGCGGGTCGAGGGGGAGGCGTATGTCGATCGAGGAGCCCCATCCTTCGGTGGACGACACGGCGAGATCTCCGTTCAACGCGACCACGCTCTCGGCGGCCGGGCGAAGCGCGTCGTCGCGTACCGAGAGCTCGCCCCGCCCGTCGTCCCTGATGCCGATCAGCAGGTTCAGGCCGTCGCAGTCCCATTGGATGCGGACTCGACGGGCTGAGCCGTCGTCGACGATCGCGAGGACCGAGTTGCGGACGATCGCCCGAGCCGCGTGTGCGACCTCGCTCGGCAGCGCCCGCCCGGTCGTGGGCGGCTCGACGAACTGGAGGTCGAGGTCGCCGAACCGCTCCAGGGGGCGGAGGTCCGACTGAAGGCGCGCGAAGGCGCCGACCACCGGTTCCAGCACGGCATCCAGGTGCTGATCGCTCGCGACGCGCAGCTGCACCAGCGCACTCGCGGCGGCCTCGATCGCGAGGTTCCGTGCCGCCCGGTCATCGAGTCGATCGGAGCGCAGGATCGCGAGCAGCGATTCCAGGGTCACGGCATGTCGATCGCCGAGCTCCGAGAGCGCCCGAGCGCCCTCCTGTTGTGCGCGTCGGAGGGCGGGGGAGTCGATCGTCGGAGTCGCGTCGATGGTGGTCACCTACCCATCATGCCCCACCCATCCTTTCGGGTAGGCGGAACCATGCGATCGGGCGGGGGCGGCCGCGGCAGCACGGGCGCACGATGGAGGAATGGACGTGATGGAGGTCGGCCTCGGGCATTCCCTGGGGCTCGTGTCGAATGAGGTCAGCACCGTGCTCGGATCGGTGATCCGCACCGACCCTGTCTCTCTCGGACGCGTGGCCGATCTGGTGGCCGAGGCGCCTCGGGTCTTCGTCCTCGGGGCAGGACGCTCCGGTCTCGCGCTGCGGATGACCGCGATGCGGCTGATGCACCTGGGGCTCGACGTGCAAGTGGTGGGGGAGACGACGACGCCGGCGATCTCGAGGGACGACCTCCTTCTCGTCGCGAGCGGTTCGGGAACGACCTCGGGCATCGTGCGTGCAGCGGAGACCGCTGTGGGTGTCGGAGCCAAGGTCGCCACGATCACCACCGACGGATCCTCACCGCTCGCCGCGCTCTCGCGGTCGGCGACCATCGTCGTGCCGGCGGCGGGCAAGCTCGATCGCTCGGGCGCCGCCTCGGCCCAGTACGCAGGCAGCCTCTTCGAACAGGCCGTCGTGCTGATCGGCGATGCGCTGTTCCATGCTCTCTGGGCTCGGAGCGGTCAGGACGCCGACGACCTCTGGCCTCGACACTCGAACCTCGAATGACCGCGACGACCGGTTCACCGCAGTGACCGGTCCACCGCAGTCATCACGTGTATGACCGCAGTAACGAAAGGAACATGATGAAGCTGCAATTCGCAATGGACACGCTCACGACGGAGGCCGCGCTCGCGCTGGCCGAGGCGGCTGCCCCGCACGTCGACATCCTGGAACTCGGCACCCCGCTGATCAAGAGCGCAGGGCTCAGCGCGGTCACCGCGATCAAGCAGGCGCACCCCGACAAGATCGTCTTCGCCGACCTCAAGACGATGGATGCCGGCGAGCTCGAAGCCGACATCGCCTTCGCCGCCGGTGCCGACCTCGTGACCGTTCTCGGCACCGCGGGCGACAGCACCATCGCGGGAGCCGTCAAAGCTGCGAAGAAGCATGGCAAAGGCATCGTCGTCGACCTCATCGGCGTGAAGGACAAGCCCGCACGGGCGAAGGAGGTCGTCAAACTGGGCGCCGAGTTCGTCGAGATGCACGCGGGCCTCGACGAGCAGGCCGAGGAGGGCTTCACCTTCGACACGCTGCTGCGTGACGGAGAGGCCTCGGGAGTGCCGTTCTCGGTCGCGGGCGGCGTGAACGCCGCCAGCATCGGCTCGGTGCAGAAGTCGGGCGCGCAGATCGCCGTCGCCGGAAGCGCGATCTACAGCGCGCCGGATGTCGGCGCCGCCGCAGCCGAGCTCCGCGCAGCCATCGGCTGACCCCGCTCGAACTCATCTGACAGAGAGGGACCCCGCCCGCGTGGTGGGGTCCCTCTCTGCGTCCGGTTGCTGCTTCGAGGTCATCTCTCTGCGGCCTGGCCTCGCCCTGTTCGGATGAAGAGTCCGTCGCGGGGCGACAGGATCAGGTCGACACTGTGTGGATGATGACGACTCCCGCACCTCAGGATCTCCTCGATGTCGCGCGGTCGAGCACCGAGCCGCGGGAACGGGCGCGGGAGGCGATCGGACTGCAGATCTCGATCGTGGCCTTCATCGTCACGGGCCTCGTCGCACTGCCTGTCTTCGGACTCCGGTCCGCGCCGATCGCCGGGAGCGGCTCGGTCGGACAGTTCGCGGCGATCGCATCCGCGGCGACGGCGATCGTGGTGTTTGTCCTCGGGCACATCATCGCCGCCGATCGCACCGCACCGAGGCAGGCGCGGGTGCTCGCCATCATCGACACGGCGGCCGTCGCCTTCGCCCACGCAGTCATCGCCCTCCTCGGATGGACGCTCGTGGCGACGATCATGGAGCAGGGCTTCACCGGCGCGGTGGTGTTCCCGATCCCGGTGCTGCTGCTCTCCGCCGCGACCGCCGGCGTCACCGCCTACGTCGTGTACTTCTCGGCGACGCACATGGACCTCCAGCTGCTCGCCACGGTCCTGGCGGTGTTCCTCGTGTTCGGTGTGGTCACGAGCATGCTGACCGCCAGCGATCCGCTGTGGTGGAAGGACAATCTGAGCGCTCTCGGGATGACGAACGACCTCTCGGCGAGGACCTTCAATCTCACGCTGATCGTGGCGGGAGTGCTCGTGACCACTCTCGCGCGCACGGCCACGCGGGGGATTCCGACCCCGAACCCCCGCGGCGTGACAGGGGTGCGCACGAGCCTGGTCGTGGTGGGGATATTCCTCGGCCTCGTCGGGGTGTTCCCGGTCGACGAGTTCTTCGCCCTCCACACCGGTGTCGCCTCGGGCATGGTCGTCGCCTTCGGCATCCTCGTGTTCATGCTGCGTCGGTGGATTCCCGGGGTGTCGAGCACGTTCCTCCTGCTCGGCTTCGTCTTCATCCTCGTGATCGTCGCGCTGGCGGTGCTGTTCGCCGTCGGGTACTACACGCTCACGGCGGTGGAGCTCGTGGCAGGAGTGCTGGTGTTCACCTGGATCATCCTTTTCATCCGGACCGCGGATGCTCTCACCTGCGACGCCGCGGTGACGGACGAAGCGCCGCTTTCCGCTCCTTCCGGTGCCGAAATGGATGTGCGCGCATGAGTCCTTGTCCGCCTCCCGATATATCAGTACGTTGAACGCATGGTCAGTCTCCCCCGCCTGACGAAATCCGGACCGGAGGTGCGGTTCCGCGCTCCATCGCGGCAACCCGGCATCATCACGCGGCACAGGGTGTCCTCCGCGATCAGTGCTTCGGTCGAGGTCAACCCGCTGACGGTGATCAGCGCACCGAGTGGATTCGGCAAGACGATGGCCACGGTGGAGTGGGCGGCCGACCATGAGGGCGAGGTCGCCTGGCTCGCGCTGAACTCCTACGACTCCGACCCGTCCCGCCTGGCGCAGGGCGTCATCGACGCTCTGAACGTCTCGGCGGAGAGGTCGGGGCACGCGCCGCTCTTCCCGCGCGATCTCGATGACCCGTTGCACGCCTACCAGGAGATCTGCCGCGTGTTCGGCGACGTCGACGCGACCGTGGGACTGGTCGTCGACGACGCGCATCGCGCAGGGGAGGAGTGGCGGCGGGGCTTGCTGGGGATGCTCGCGGAGCAGGCGCCTGACCGACTGCGGATCGTCCTGGTCGGCACCACCCTGCTCGAGGTGACCTCGTCCCGCCAGCGACTCATGAATCCGGAGTCCTTCGTGAGCGCCGAAGTGCTCCGATTCTCGGAGCCGGAGGTGAAGGCCCTGCGAGCCCGAGAGCCGGGTGGCCTCGCCGCCGAGTCGATCCTGGAGGAGACGCAGGGGTGGCCGATCGCGGTCAGGCTCATGATGATCGGCGGCACCCGCCCCGACTCCGATGCGTCGATCGCCTCGGCCTTCCTCGGCGACTACGTGCGAGAGCACGTGCTTGCGATGCTCCCTGCCGACATCGCCCGATTCGTGCTCGACGCGAGCGTCTGCTCCGAGCTCACGGCGGACCTCGCGACGGCGGTGACGCAGGACCCGCGGGCACCTGAGCTGCTGGAGAACTGCGTGCGGCAGGGACTGTTCCTCGACAAGTTCGAGGGACCGCACTGTCCGGTCTATCGGTGGCACGCGGCTTTCGCGCGGCAATGCGCGGAGATACTGCGCGCCGATCCTGCGCGAGCGGCGGGCTGCCATCGCCGAGCGGCAGCGTACCTCGCGGCATCCGACCCCATCTCCGCGATCGCGCACTCGATCAGGGCTGGAGACACCGACTGCGCGCGGCGCACACTCATGGATCACTGGGTGGGGCTCGTCGTCGGCTCGGAGGCAGCCGAGGTCGAGCGCACGGCGACCGAGATGCTGCGCCACACTCCCGATGACGCCGAGGTGCTTTTGGTGCGGGCGTGCGCCGGCGATGTCCTCGGCGACCACGCCGTCGCCCGCGAGCTCTTCCACCGGGCGGCCGCCGCGATCGAGCGATCGGGTGACGAGAGCCGCCGTACCGTCCTGCAGGTGGCACGGTTGTTCATCGCGGATGAGCGGGAGGAGCTCGCTCAGGCGAGCGCCGACGTGCGGGAGATGCTTCTCCGCGCGGATGCGACGGCGCTCAGCGATCGGGCGGCGATCAACTACCTCATGGGCTGGACCGAGATCCGCCACCGTACCGACCCGTCGCTGCCCGTCGAGTACTTCGCCGCCGCGGCCCGAGAGGCGAGGAGCTCGGGTGACAGGGAGCTGGCCAAGCGGTCGTCGGGACACCTGGCATTCGGTCAGACGTGGGCCGGGCAGTTCAGAGCGGCTCGCGCGTCGCTCGACGAGGTCGAGCGGGCGCAGGATGTGCGGCTGTCGTGGAGCACGTACGCAGGTGGGAGCGCGGCCGCCGCGGCCGGGTATGTCGCCTACTGGTCCGGCGATGTGGACGGCGCGATCCGAGAGTTCGGCTCCGTCCTCGCCAACGGTGCATCGGACCGCTCGTTCACCAGCATCGCCCGCATGATGATCGCCTATTCGGCGGCGGAGACGGGAGATGCGGCGGCGTGCCGTCGGGCGGCCATCGGCATCCAGGACATCCCTCTCGAAGTCGTGCACGGGCTCTCCTGGCCCACGTTCCGGGAGTCGTCCATCGGTCTCCTCGAGGAGGCGGTTGGCCGACAGGACCGTGCGCTCCGGATCGCCGGCAAGTACCTGCAGTGTCCCGACCTCCCCGTCGTCTGCGTGGCTCTCGCCGGGATCTTCCGCCGGGCAGGGGAGTACGCGACAGCGCTCGAGATGCTCCGGAGCCTGCGCACCTTCTCCGAGGTCTCGTATGTCAAGGTGGCGACCCTCGTCACCGCAGCGGTCCTCCGCCGCCACGCCGGCTACCACGACGCGGCGCACGAGATCTGCGAAGCCGCGCTCGCCGTCGCCTCCGCGGAGGACATCCGTCTGCCGTTCGGCCCACGGGAGTCCGCTGTCCGCAAGCTCCTGCACGAGCACGTCAGTTTCGGCACGCAGTACGAGGACTTCGTCGCTCGGTGCCTGGTCGCGGAGGTGCAGGGATCGCGGGTCGGCTCGCTCTCCGAGCGGGAGAGAGATGTCTACCAGCAGCTGCAGACCGCGCGTACGCTGCCCGAGATCGCCGGTGTGCTGCACCTGTCGATCAACACGGTGAAGACGCACCAGCGCTCCATCTATCGCAAGCTGGGCGTCTCGTCGAGACGGGAAGCGGTGCAGACGGCCCTGTGAGGGGCCGGCTCAGCGCCGGTCGAGCGTGGATCCGAGAACCGCGTTCGCGACCGCTGCGGGGATGAACTGCGTCGCGAGGATCGTGTCTCCGTTGAATGTCAGCTCCGCGCAGAACTGCGCGGCCCACGTCGGCTCGACCAGGATGAGCAGTGCGGACGACGCCACCGGCAGCGCAGCGGCGAAATGCCGAACGTCGTCCTCGCAGACGATGCCCCGGGCGTGGAGCTCGAGTCCCGCGAGCGTGAACTCGTCGGAATCCACTTCCCTGAAGCTGAACTCGTGGGATGCCGGGCGCCGGATGAGCAGCACGTCGAGGACGCGCACAGTGCCGGCTTCCACCTGTCGCAGCAGCGCTTCGAGCACGCTCGGACGGAGATGGTCGGAGTCGAGTCTCACGACGAAGAACTCGACATCGCCGAGAGTCTGCGTCACACCGACCATCTCGCCCATGTCATCAGCTGAGGGCTCGGGCCTTGAGGGAGGCGAACTCCTCGTTCGTGATCGTTCCCGCGGCGAGCAGCTTCGATGCCTTGTCGATCTCGTCGCTCGGGCTGTGAGACGCCACGCTGCGGATGTACGAGTCGGCTGCGTGCCGTTGCTCCTGATAGGCGGAGGCGCCCCGCTCGGCCATCCCAGGGCCTCGGGCGATGAGATAGACCAGCGCCGTCAGGAACGGCACGAAGATCAGGAAGATGATCCAGATCGCCTTGACCCACCCGTTGACCGTGTGGTCGCGGAAGAGGTCGGCGACGATGTTGAAGAGCACCATGAGGTACGAGATGAACACGAATGCCCAGAAGAACCACCAGATGATGGCCCAGAAGCTGTCCCAGATCGACATCATCGACTCCTTTCGTTGAGGTACTGCGTACCGCGATCCTGACAGCGCCCACCGTCCCCTGAGCCGCAGCCTCACCCAGAGCGGGCGAGCCTCTCGTCCGGGATCTCGATGTCGCTCGGCGCTGCGGTCACCCCGTTGGGGTGAGCGCACCGATCGGCGTCCTGTGCGCCGGTGCGAGCATGAGTCTCACGTCGCCCGCACCCGTGGCGACGGCACGGGGCGACGGTACGGAGGTGACAGAGTGCAGCGACCGCTGTCAGGACTGACGCGTGCGAACCTCGTGCGCGAGCTGCTCGACGGCATGACGCTCAGCGGTGTTCGACACCACCCGTGCGACGGTCGAAGCGCTCGGTGTGAGCCACGCATCGGAATCCCCTCGACAGAACGGCCATCTACATGAATGACTTCCGATTCGGGCCGGCGGAGTTCTATCTGGTCGGGTTCGAAGGAGACAGCCCGGACTCTGAGACCTTCCGAGCGCTGACCGATCTCGTCAGCAGCGGCGTCGTCCGCCTGCTCGACTTCGTCGTCCTCACGAAGACGGAGGACGGCGAGGTGGAAATCCGCGAACTCGACGAGGACGGTGACATTCTCAGCCTTGGGGACCTCGCGCCCATCGCCGCGGGGATCGCGGGTGAAGAGGATGTCGAGGACTTGGCCGAGCTCGTACTTCCAGGGCATTCGGCGGCCATCGTCGTGCTCGAACTCTCGTTCGCACGCGAACTCGCGCAGCGGCTCGCTGCTGCGGGCGGCCAGGTGCTGCACAGCGAGCGCGTCCCGGCACCCGTCGTGAACGCCATGATGGACATCCTCGATCAGGAAGGTGAATGACATGCCATTCAGAAGGTTCGGCCGCCCCGGGTTGATCGGTCTCGCCGCCAGGACCGCCGTCATCGCCGGCACCGCCACCGCCGTGCAAGGGGTCGCGATGCGACACAGGGAGCAGCGGGAGAAGGGGCAGTACGAGCAGGAGCAGTATGCGGCCGCGCAGCAGCAGGCGCAGATCGACGCGGCAGCGCAGAATGCCGCGACCCAGTACGTGCCGGGAGCAGCGACCGCAGCCGGTGCCGACGACATGATCTCGAAGCTCCAGCAGCTGGCGACGCTGAAGGACTCCGGGGTGTTGTCGGAGGAGGAGTTCGTCGCCGCCAAGCAGAAGCTGCTGAGTTAGCGCGCGGACGGCGGAGGAGACGCACATGGGTCGGGGCATCGGGCTGCTGCCACTCGCGCTCGGCATCCGGATGAGCGCTCTGTCCATCGGCAACGGGATCACCGCGTTCTCATGAGCGCCGGCGATGTGAAGCGGAAGAGGGTGCGGACATGGACTGGGTGATGATCGGCGGCTTCGCTTTGCTCGCCCTGGCGATCCTGATGGTGGTCGTCGGCATCGTGACGGCGACCCTGATGCGCCGTCGGCGGCGTCGATGAACGAGGAGGACGGCACATGACCGAACTGGACGATCTGAGGGCCCGGGTCCGCGCCCTCGAGCAGGAGAACACCAGCCTTCGTGCGCCGAGGAGGAGGCCGCGAGGCAGATCCGTCGTCGCGGGCATCGTGCTGGTGCTCGCGGTGCTGATCTCGCCGATCGCGGCGATGGGCACGTGGGCGCGGCTTCAGCTGGTGGATGCCGATCAGTTCGTCTCGACCTTCGCTCCGCTGGCCCAGGACCCGGACGTGCAGGACTTCGTCGCCGAGCAGGTCAGTGCGGCGATCCACGAGCAGGTCGACCTCACCGCGGTCGTCGGCGACGTCTTCGACGGACTGCGGGAACTTGACCTGCCACCACGCGCGGAGTCCGCCTTGACTCTGCTCGAGGTGCCGGCGGCCAGCGGGCTGGTCGGGCTCGTCGACAGTGTCGTTCGCGATCTCGTGGCCTCCGACCAGTTCGCGACGATCTGGGCGGAGTCGCTCCGGTTCACGCACGAGAGGGCTGTCGCGATCATGCAGAACAGCCCGGACACCGCGCTGCAGCTCGCCGACGACGGTGTGCTGTCGGTCGACCTCGGAGTCGTGGTCGCCCGGGTGAAGGCCGAACTCGCAGAGCGGGGAGTCGGGTTCGCGGATCTCATCCCCGAGATCGACAGATCCATCCCGATCGCGCAGGCCGACGCGCTGGTGTTGGTGCGCACCGTCTACCAGGTGGCGGTGAGCTCGGGATTCTGGCTTCCGTGGATCGTGCTCGGGTTCCTCATCGTCGGTGTGCTGCTGGCACGCGACCGTCCGCGCGCGGTGCTCTGGACCAGCCTCGGGTTCGCTCTCGTGTTCCTCCTCTTCTCCGCCGGCCTCGGAATCGGTCGTGGATTCTTCATCGGCGCGGTGAGTCCGTCGATCATGACGGCTGCCGCGGCGCAGTCGATGTTCGACATGCTCACCGCGCTGCTGAGCTCGACGATCGCTGCGCTCGCGCTGGTGGGCGTCGTGGTGGCGGCCTGGGCATGGATCGCCGGATCGAGCCCGACTGCGCGCACGCTCCGTGGGGCGGCCGAGAGCGGCTTCGCGTCGATCCGGCGGGCGGGGGAGCGACGTGGCCTCTCGACCGGACGATTCGGTGCCGGCGTGGACAGGTTCCGGGGGCCCATCCTCGTCACGGGGATGCTCCTGGCCGTGCTGATCCTGATCGTGAACAGGCCCGTCTCGTTCGGCATCATCATCGGAGTCGGCCTTGCGCTCGTCGGACTCGTCGTCGTGGTCGAACTGGTGCGGCGACCGGCGGAGGATGTCGACGACGAGACGCCGGAGTCGGATCCTCTGGTGGGAGAAGCTGCTCGATGATCCGGATTCCCGCCGGGAGGCTGCTCATGGGGTCGACAGAGTTCTATCCCGAAGAGGGGCCTGTGCACGAGCGGGAGGTCGCCGCGCGGCCCCCCCGCTGTCGCACGAGCCCAACCGGCCCCCGGACGGGCTCGTACGACAGCGGGATGACCGGTCACTTGTCGATGGAGACCATGTTGGCTTCGTCGTGACGCTCGCCCGCTGCGGGCTCGAGCGCCGTCAGGCGGTCAGCCTGGTCCGCGGTGAGCACGACGGCGTCAGCGGCGGTGTTCTCCTCCACACGCGCGACGCGGCGAGTGCCGGGGATGGGCGCGATGTCATCTCCGCGAGTGAGGATCCACGCCAGAGCGGTCTGCGCAGGAGACGCACCGATCTCGGCGCCGATGGCACGGACTTCGTCGACGAGACGGAGGTTGCGCGTGAAGTTCTCTCCGACGAACCGCGGGTTCGTCTTGCGCCAGTCGTCGTCGGGGATGTCCGCGGCGGAACGGATCTGTCCCGTCAGCAGTCCGTGACCGAGCGGGGAGTACGGCACGAACCCGATTCCCAGTTCGCGCAGCAGCGGCAGGATCTCCGACTCCACATCGCGGGTCCACAACGAGTACTCGGTCTGCAACGCCGACACCGGCTGCACGGCGTGCGCGCGTCGAATGGTCTGTGCCGAGGCTTCGGAGAGTCCGAAATGCAGGACCTTGCCCTCCGCGATCAGGTCGGCGACGGCTCCGGCCGTGTCTTCGATGGGCGTGCTCGGGTCGACCCTGTGCTGGTAGTAGAGGTCGATGTGGTCTGTGCCCAGGCGGCGGAGGGAACCCTCGACGGCGGCCTTCACGTTCTGGGGCGCGCTGTCGATCACTCCGGGCCCGCCACCGGAGTGGGAGACGAGGCCGAACTTCGTGGCGATCTTCACCTGATCGCGCCGACCGCGGATCGCCTGTCCGACGATCTCCTCGCTGAGGTAGGGACCGTAGATCTCGGCGGTGTCGATGTGAGTGACACCGAGGTCGAGGGCGCGGTGGATGGTGCGGATGGACTCGTCGTTGTCGAGTCCGCCACCGGTCGTGTAGGTGCCGGCCATGGTCATGGCGCCGAGACCGATGCGGGAGACCTCGAGGGTTCCCAGATGTGCGTTCTTCATGTCGTGTCCTTCTGTCTGTGTCGACGGATGAGTCGAGTCAACGCCCTCACGTCGGAGTTAGCGTGGCCCCATTTATGGGTGCCCCAGCAGGGACCCCCTGGATCGTTGGCACCGGCGTAGTTTCGATGTCATGGACACTCGTGACGCCATCAGCGACTTCCTCACCACGAGGCGCGCGAAACTCACCCCGGAGCAGGTGGGGCTGCCGGACTTCGGCGGTCGGCGCCGAGTGCCCGGGCTGCGCCGTGAAGAGGTCGCCCTCGTCGCCGGGATGAGCTCCGAGTACTACAAGCGTCTCGAGCGCGGCAACGCCACGGGGGTGTCCGACGCCGTCATCGACGGCGTCAGCCGGGCCCTTCAGCTGGATGAGGCAGAGCACGCGCACCTGCACGACCTGATTCGGGCGGCGAACGCCGGAGCGCGCCCGCAACAGCGACGCCCCGTGCGGAAGACGCAGCTGACCTCCGGTATGCGGCAGACCATCGACGCGATGTCCACCGTCCCCGTGTTCGTGCAGAACGGCCGGCTCGACGCTGTCGCCACCAACACGCTGGGTCGCGCGCTCTTCAGCGAGATGCTCGACGACGCCAGCCCGCCCGCGAACGCCGCGCGCTTCGTCTTCCTCGACGCGCGCGCTCAGACCTTCTACCGCGACTGGGAGGCGCAGACCGGTCAGATCGTCGCCCTCCTCCGTGCGGAAGCCGGTCGCTCGCCCTACGACCGTCAGCTCAGCGACCTCGTCGGCGAACTCTCCACTCGCAGCGACCTCTTCCGAAAGCTGTGGGGAGCGCATGACGTGCGCGAACACCGCACCGGTCTGAAGAGCGTCCACCACCCGGTGGTCGGCGACCTCGACCTCACCTTCCAGGCGATGGATCTCGTGTCCGACCGCGGTCTGCAGATGATCGTCTTCTCAGCGCAACCGGGATCCGCCACCCACGAGCGCCTCCAGCTGCTCGCCAACCTGACCGAGTCGACAGCCGAACGGGCGAGTCGCTGACGACCACGGGCGATTCTCGTCTCCGACGCCTTTCGGAACGATGCGGACAGGTCCGCGAACAGCGGGCAACGAAAAAGCCGCCTGAACTCAGGCGGCTTCTTCGGTGGTGTGTGTGGGTTGTACGCAGAAGGTGTTTTGCCGGGTGATTCCGGGGGAGTTGAAGCAAGGCCGCGAGAGCAATCCTCTACGGGCCGGACGGTAATCCTCCAGTTCGTCTCAATCGTCGCGCAAGTGCGCCGCGGCTGATCTGCGGCCGTCCGCGCAAGAGTCACGTTGGCTCTGAGCGCGCGCGGACTCGGATGATTCGCGCGGCGAGCGTCTCCGTGGCTTGGCGATACGTCATCATCGCGGCAAGAAGGGCATTGGTCGTGTGCGCGAGGTTCATGGATGCGACGACATAGAGCGTCCCGTCTTCGTTATCGACGGTCTCTCCATGCTCGCTCGTAGTCAACATGCGGAGCGGGGAGGGGTGGGTGAGGCCTGAGATGAGTCGCCATACAGTTGATGCGTAACCGCCGTTGAGGTCGGGGTAGTCGGTCGCTTGCTCGACGATCATCCCGTGTCCGGGGGCACCTGCGATGTACTCGTCAGCGCTGATGCCTTCAGCTTCGGCGATCTTGGCCATCTGCTGCGAGTGGCGCCTCCGACGGGCGACTCCACCGCGAATGGCTGCCTGCGAGGTCGACCTCCCTTGAGCAGTGTTGACGTCAGCAAGCTTGGCTGCAGCCTTGACGAGGGTCAGGTCGTACTCGATGTCGGTTGTGCGGAGTTGGAGCAGTCGGACGATGCGCTCGCGCTGGTCTTCGGGCCGGAGCAGCCACAAGGCTGTGGAGGCGGACTCCAGCGCGCTGCGTAAAAGCGGGAAGTGCGCCGTGACGCGGTGCTCGAGCTGTTCTCCGTCTGGAAGAAGCAACTGCTTCGTCGCTGCGAGATTGTCAGTGGCCATGGACATGCAGGAGGCGATGAAGTGGCTGAGGTGGAGCCAGCTCGTGCGTCGGTCGTCGTCGCCGAGCTCCGAAGTCGGCTTGGCCCGAAGCTGGGCGATGGTCGCGTAACGCGCGAGTAAGGCGTCAACTTGCTGTAGTCGCTCTGTGAGAACGCGCGAGGCGTCGAGTTCAGCGGCATCGGTGACTGGAACTCGGATGAGGCCTCTCGCGGGCCGTGGCGGGTGATCCATGGCCTGACCTTATCGGCGCCGAGAACAGTCGGACGGTAGGTGCCTTTCGCGGTGCGCTACGTTGAGCGAGTGACTGAACAGACTGTGCGGGCTGGTTGGCATCCAGATCCGTCTGGGCAGTTCGAGCAACGGTACTGGGACGGCGCGGGGTGGACGGAACACGTCTTCGCTGCCGGTGTGCAGACCGTTGCCCCGCTGGCCCGCAGCCGCGCAGAGGCTCGAGCGCTTGCATCGTCGCCTACGGGCACTTCGGCACCGGCGCGGAACCCTCCCGTCGTTGAACAGGCCCCTGTTGCGGTTGCCCTGGTGGCTGGAGGACAGAACGCGCTGGTTCTGGAGAACATCCCACTCGTCGGCGCACGGAAGCACGCTGAGAAGCTGCGCTCGGAGGTCGCCCGGCTTCAGGGGCTCATCGACCAGTACGGACTTCAGGACGTGGCCGCCCTGGATGACTTGAAGCGCCACCTGAACCAGGAAGTCGATGGCGTTCGCGGGCAGGTCGCAGCCGCCTCGGCGGAGCTCGCATCGCGCCAAGCAGCCATCGCATCCACCGAGGCCTCGCTCCTGGACCTGCGCGGAGCCGTCGAGGTCCAGGAACTGGGCCTCTACGACTACGAGCATCCCGCTGAGGACTCCGTCGCCCTCGCCACTCAGCTCGAAGCACTCCGCGCGGACATCAAGACGGCCGTCCGCGCCGGCCGGGCGACGCAGGCGACGAGCAACTTCACCTTCAACAACAGCACGGCCAAGGGCGCGAAGTTCGTTCGCGACATGTCGAAGCTCATGCTCCGCTCTTACAACGCCGAGGCCGAGAACTGCGTCAAGGCTGTCCGTGCCGGGAACCTGGCCACCGCTCAGAAGCGCCTCACCACGGCGATGGAGCAGATCGCTCGCCTCGGCACGATGATCGACCTGAGCATCACGTCGTATTTCCACCAGCTTCGTCTCCGCGAGCTTGAACTCGCCAACCGGCACCTCCGTGCCGTCCAAGAAGAGAAGGAAGCAGACCGCGCGCACCGTGAGGAACTTCGGGAGCAGCGCAAGGCGGAGAAGGAACTCGCCGCAGAGAAGGCGCGCCTCGAGAAGGAACGCGGGCATTACGCCAACACCATCGCCGCACTCGAAGCCAATGGTGATCTCGAAGGCGCAGAGCGCATGCGGGCGCGCCTTGCTGATGTCGAACACGCCATCGAGAACGTCGACTACCGGGCAGCGAACATCCGCGCCGGGTATGTGTACGTCATCAGCAACGTCGGCTCCTTCGGCCCGGACGTCGTGAAGATCGGACTCACCAGGCGCCTCGAACCGATGGACCGCGTCAACGAACTCGGAGATGCGTCCGTGCCGTTCCGGTTCGACGTCCACGCGCTGTTCTTCGCAGACGACGCCGTGAGCATCGAAGCGATGCTGCACCAGCACTTCGCGGACCGGCGCATCAATCAGATCAACCTGCGTCGCGAGTACTTCCGCACGACACCCACCGAGGTGCGCGAGGTGTTGAAGGCGCACTCCGTCGAGCTGTTGGACTTCAAGCTGGAGCCCGCCGCGGAGGAGTACCTGGCGACTCGCGCACTCCAGGGCGCGTAGAAAGTCTGGTCGCGGTGAGGTAGGACTTATCGAACTCGTCCCTGAGCTCGAGACACCGTCGGCGCTTCGTAGGCTGCAGGAGTGCGTTCGCCCCGTGACCAGGATGCTCGCGTACTTTTAGACCATGGCGAACCGAGGCACGCGGCGGCGGTATCGCCGGGAGTGGGTGATGACGGCCATCTCCGCGCTGCTGTTCGCGTACATGTCTGGGCTCGTGCTGTTGGCTCTGTCCTGGGGCATCGGATACTCCGTCCCGCAATGGGCGCTCATCGGAGTCATGGTGGCCGGGTCGGCGGCGTTGCTCGTGTGGCAGATCCGGAAGGTGCTGACCATGCGAGGGAAGCAACCAGATAAGTGAACGGCGACCCGTGCGTCGTGGTCCTTTCCGCGGATAAGGTTCGTAGAAGGCGGGCCTACAGGTCTCGTTGCGATCCAGCCCCGTGTCCATGC
Source organism: Microbacterium sp. CGR1 (assembly GCF_051062835.1). GTDB lineage: Bacteria > Actinomycetota > Actinomycetes > Actinomycetales > Microbacteriaceae > Microbacterium. Next base: position 287,512 of record NZ_JAOTPG010000001.1, read on the forward strand.
TCGGCTTCGAACCCGTGCAACTGCCTTTGAGCCCTCAGGTAAGCGGCGATGTTTACGGAGACGACGGCGACGGAGCCCGCGAGCAACGCCCAGCCGCTCCAGGATCCAATGTCCGTTAGCGTCACGAAAATTGCGACGAGCATCGCGGCCACGCCAATGCTCAGTCCGAGCAGTGCGAGGGTCCGCAAGCGTTCAATGGCTATCCGTTGCTGAATGAGGGATGTCACGACCCCAGTGTCGCGTCGTAGTGCTCTGGGCGCTACCGTGGGCTCAGACTCCAGCACGATTGGGAAGCGAGGAGGCGCACGGTGATCTATGTGATTGTTGTTCTCGCTCTTGTCTTTGCCATCATCGCTTTCGTCGCCGTACGGCGTCCTCTGCCGGAGGCTGGAACCCGAGAAGCGGGCGAGAGAAGGGCTTGGCGGCTGGGTGGGATTCTGGTGGGCGCGGCTCTGATAGTCCTGTGCGTCGTTCAATTGATCCAGTCGTACGCCAGCTGACGATGCACTCGACCGCGAACGAAGAGGACGCCGAACTGCGCCAACGCCTCCGCGCCATCGAGGTTGAACACGCCGACCTGCTCGCCAACACCATGGGGCTGAGCTCCATCGGCAACCCGGACCTCGTGGGCAGAGCGAAAGAGCTGGAACAAGAGGCCGACAAGCTCCGCGTTCGACTAGGTGAGCCCGCTCAGAACTCGCCGGCGCTTTCCCGGTTTAACGCGATCATCGGGTGGCTGATGCTCGGCGGCGCAGTCGCTGGGATCATCGCGCTCGTTATACTCCTGCCTCAGTAGACCGACGGGCCACGTGCGCGGTGCTGTGAGAGCGTGATTCGGGAGCGCATCGCCGCAGTCAAGACCACGATTATGAATGAGAAAAGCCGCCTGAACCAGGCGGCTTTCTCGTGTTTTCGGTTCTGCTCGCGAATCAGACTCGTTGCGCGTCGATCCTTATGTGCCCCCGACTGGAATCGAACCAGCGACCTACGGTACCGGAAACCGGCGCTCTATCCACTGAGCTACGGAGGCGTACCGATCGACAATATCACTGCTCGGGAGTCGTCTCCGACCCACCGGCCTCGGTGACCGGCGCGTCGCCGAGTTCGGCGAGTGCCGCGGCGAGCTTCTCCGCCAGATACCGGTGGCCGTCGGTGGAGGGATGCTGACGCCCGACCTCCACGTCGATCACCGAGAGATAGTTCTGCTCGGTGATCCAGTCCTGGGCGACGGGGGAGATGTACCACCAGCCACGGGCAGCGGCGAGCTCGCCGAGATCGGTGTCGATGCGGGCGGTCCCGGCGCCGACGGGCAGCTCGTGAGGGGCGGGGCCCAGGATGACGATCGTCGCGTCGGGGTACTTCGCGGACATCGCGTCCCACGCTGCGGTTACGGCTTCACGGTAACCGGCCTCGCCGTCACGCCGGTCGTTTATGGAACCCTGCATGATGATCAGGTCCGGCGCGAGCGTGGGGTCCAGAGCGGCGATGCGCTCGCCGAAGGCGGGACCGTCGAGTCCGGGCCGCAGATACCCGCTGCCTCGGACTCCGTCGACGATCGTCTCGCCGTCGATCAATCCGGCGAGCACGTAGGCGTAGCCGAGCGTCGGCTCGGTCGCGGCCGATCCGTAGGTCCATGAGTCGCCGAAGACGAGGACGGTCGGATGCTCGGGGAGGAGCAGTGGCACGGGGGCGATCGCGACTGCTTCGTCGTCGGCGGCAGCGGCTCCGACGGGCGCCGAGGACGGCACCGGAACCCACGGACGCCACACGCCGACGATGACCGCGGCGAGTGCCAGGATCACGGCGACGGCGAGCCCTGCGACGGGCAGGCGGTGGCGGGCGGATGCGGCCTTCATGGCATGACTGTAGATCACGATCCGGCCCTCGCAAATTCGAGGGCGTGACGCGCCGTAAACTGGGAGGCCTATGAACCCTGAAACGCTCGCCTCAGCCCTCCTCGCCGTCCTCGCACCGATCGCCGAGGAACGACGTCCGGGCGAGCCGCTCGCACTCGCCGCATCCGACATCGTGCTCGACCGTCCGCGCAACCGCGACCACGGCGACTGGGCCTCGAACATCGCGATGCGTCTGGCGAAGCCGTTCGGCACCAACCCCCGCGAACTCGCCCAGCAGATCGCCGACGGGCTCGCCAAGGTCGACGGCATCGCGAGCACCGAGGTCGCCGGCCCCGGGTTCATCAACATCCGCCTCGACGCGGCGGCCGCCGGCGCGCTGGCCAAGGTCATCGTCGATGCGGGCGTCGAGTACGGCCACAACGACACCCAGGCCGGGCAGAGCATCAACATCGAGTTCGTGAGCGCGAACCCGACCGGCCCGCTGCACATCGGTCACACGCGCTGGGCGGCCCTCGGTGACGCGATCGCGCGCGTTCTCGCGGCATCCGGTGCGACCGTCGCCCGCGAGTACTACATCAACGACGCCGGCGTGCAGATGGAGCGCTTCGCTAACTCCGTGCTCGCGGCGGCCAAGGGCGAGCCCACGCCCGAGGGCGGCTACGCCGGGAGCTACATCGGCGATCTCGCTGCCCGGGTCCTCGCTGCGCGCCCCGACCTGCTCGATCTCCCCGACGACGAGCAGGTGACCGTCACGCGTGAACTCGCCTACGAATACCAGCTCGATGAGCAGAAGCAGTCGCTGTCGAAGTTCAACGTCGACTTCGATGTCTGGTTCTCGGAGCGCACGCTGCACGCCAAGGGCGCCGACGGAACGAGCCTGGTCGACCAGGCCGTCGACCGACTCCGCGAGCAGGGACATGTCTTCGACGACGAGGGTGCCGTCTGGGTGCGCACCACCGACTTCGGTGACGACAAGGACCGTGTGATCCGCCGCTCGAACGGCGAGTACACCTACTTCGCCGCCGACGCCGCGTACTACCTCAACAAGGGCGACCGCGGCTTCGAGTACAAGCTCTACCTGCTGGGTGCGGACCACCACGGGTATGTCCACCGCCTCAAGGCGATCGCGGGAGCAGCGGGCGAGGACCCCGAGAAGAACGTCGAGGTGCTGATCGGCCAGCTCGTCTCCGTCGGCGGCGCGCGCCTCAGCAAGCGTGCCGGCAACATCATCGAGATGGACGACCTGCGCGAATGGCTCGGCACCGATGCGCTGCGCTACTCGCTGGAGCGCTCGCCCGCGGATTCACCGCTGGCGCTCGACCCGGAGCTGTTGCAGAAGCGCACGAACGACAATCCCGTCTTCTACGTGCAGTACGCGCACGCCCGCACTCACAATGTGGCGCGCAACGCCGCGGATTCGGGCGTGGACCGCTCGGAGTTCGCTCCCGAGACCCTCACGCACGAGACCGAGGGCGCGCTGCTGGGCGCTCTGCAGGAGTTCCCCCGCATCGTCGCCTTCGCCGCCGAGGTGCGCGAACCGCACCGTGTCGCGCGCTACCTCGAGGAGCTCGCCGGCCTGTACCACCGCTGGTACGACAACTGCCGCGTGATCCCGCAGGGTGACGACCCCATCGAGACCGTTCACCGCACGCGACTGTGGCTCAACGACGCCGCAGGCCAGGTGTTCCGCAACGGCCTCGACCTCCTCGGCGTGTCCGCCCCCGAGCGGATGTGACTCGGCTGCCGTCCGCCCAGTAGGGCAGGATGGCAGCATGAGCGACGACAACCACACCCTCTCTTATCCCGCCGCGGATTCCGAGCATCCGACGCTCGTGATCCCCGGTGAGAAGGATGCTGCGGATGCTGTCAGCGCCGCGCCCGCGAAGCGCAGGCGCAAGAGGTGGCCGTGGGTCCTCCTGATCGTCGTGGTCGTGCTGGCGGCGCTCGCTGTCGCCGCGGAGCTGGTCGTGCGCTCGATCCTTCCCGGAGTCGTCCGTGGGATCGTGATCGATCAGCTCGACCTGCCCGCCGATCAGGAGCTCGATGTGGCGGCCGACGGCATCCTGATCCCGCAGTTGATCGGCGGGACGCTCGACACTCTTCATCTATCAACGGATTCGGTGACCCTGCAGGGGATCACGGGTGCGGTCGACGTCACGGCGACCGGGGTGCCGCTGCGGGGAGGCGATCTGAGCGGTGCGACGGGGACGATCCGGATCGACGAATCGCAGTTCACCACGCTGCTCGCCGGTACCGACCTTCCTGTGGACACCGTGACGTTCGAGGCTCCGAACGCGACAGCCGCCGGTACGGTGACCGTTCTCGGAATCGCGATCCCGGTCTCGCTGACGGTGACGCCGGGCATCGCCGAGGGCGATCTCGAGCTGACCCCCGTGGGGCTCACGATCGGCGGCCTCGAGGTCGACGCGGATCAGGTCGGATCCTCTCTCGGGTCCCTGGGCAGTCGACTCACCGAGACGCAGCGTGTCTGCATCGCCGATCAGCTCCCCGCCGGCATCACCCTCACCGGACTCGAGATCGTCGGTACTGAGGCGGTGATCGACGTGGATGTCGACGGCGCGATCGCGACCGATGCGACTCTGCTCGACAAGGGCGTGTGCCCCCAGAGCTGAGGTCAGTCCGCGGTCGACCCGGTACGGAACTCCTTCTCGGCCTTCTGCGCGGCACGCAGTTCGGCGGTCGCGAGGGCCACACTGACTTCCGCGCGCTGCACGCGCCGCTGAGGGAAGGTCGTCGCCCCGAATCGGGCGCGCACCCGGTCGTGACGCTCCTCCTCCGATGTGACGATGTACGCGCAGGCGATCAGGATCACCTGGGTCGACAGGTTGAGCCAGATCAGCAGAGCCAGCAGCGAGGCGAACGACGCGAGCAGCGGATTGCTCGTCGCGCCTCCGATGAACAGCCCGGACAGCTCCTGCAGGACCAGGAGCCCGGCTCCGCCGATCAGCGAGCCGATCCACAGCGACCTCGCCGCCGGCCGGACACCCGAGAGAAGCCGGAACACCCCGGCGATGAGCACGGTGTCCAGGGCGAGAACGACCGCGAGCGAGACCGCCCGGACGCCCCAGACAGCCGCGACCGAATCCTCGGGCATGCCGAGCAGCCCGAGGAGCCACGTGATGCCGATCCGACCGATGAAGGTGATCGCCGCCGAGGCGATGAACAGCGCGGCGACCCCGGCGCCGAGCAGCAGGTTGCGGAGGATGACCCAGATGAAGAGCGTGTCGTCCTGTGCTGTTCCTGCGAGGAGCCGCACGGCGGTGCGCAGTGAACCCACCGCCGCCAACGCGGATCCGGTGAGCGCGACGACCGAGATGACACCCGCGATCGAGAACGAGACCGGGGTCTGCAGGTCTGACGGGTCGATGATCCCGTCTTCGCCGATGAGGCCGGGAACCACCGATTGCACTGCCGCGATGATCGCCTTCCACGCGTCGGGGTTGCCGGCGAGCCACAGCGCCGCGATCGAGAACCCGAGCAGAACGCCCGCGAACACGCTGAACAGTGCCCGGTACGTCACGCTGTCGGCGAGCATCGGTCCACGACGCTCCGAGTACAGCAGAAAGGCCCGGACCGGCCGACGTGTCAGCGCCCAGCGGATGGCCGCTGCGCTCGCGCGCGCGATCGGTCCGGGACGGTCGGCGTCGGGGGCTGCGGAGTCGGTGCTCATGCCACCACCTTACGAGTGGCCGAGAAGTGCTTTCAGGGGGTTGACGTCGGGCGTCACCATGACGGATGCGGCATGGAGGGTGCCCTAGAATCGGGGTCAACCTCGCAGTGCGCGTTCCTGCCCGAGACTCGTCCCACGATTGGTGTTCCTTGCTTTCCCCTGCCGATTCGCTCGCCCCGGAATGGCTCGTCGAGCCCGTCGACGCGAACGATCTTCCGACCGCCGTGTGGCCCGCGTCCACGATCCGCGACTCCGACGGGGTCGTCCAGCTGGCCGGCATCGCCGCGACGGCGCTCGCCCAGACCTACGGCACACCGCTCCTCGTGATCGACGAGGACGAGGTGCGCACCCGGGCACGGGCGTTCAGGCTCGCCTTCGACACGGCCGCCGCCGAGCACGGCACGACTGCGCAGGTCTACTACGCGGGCAAGGCTCTGCTGACCACGACGATCGCCCGATGGGTGGTCGACGAGGGACTCCGCGTCGACGTGTGCACCGGGGGAGAGCTCGAGGTGGCTCTCGCCGCGGGCGTCGCTCCGGCTTCGCTGGGCTTCCACGGCAACAACAAGTCGGTCACCGAGCTCGAACGCGCCGTCGAGGTGGGTGTCGGGACGATCATCGTCGACAGCGAGATCGAGATCGAGCGGCTGGCGGCGATCACCGCTCGGACCGGCGCGACCCAGCGCGTTCTGGTGCGGGTCATCAGCGGAGTGCACGCCGAGACACACGACTTCCTCGCGACCGCCCACGAGGACCAGAAGTTCGGCTTCCCGCTGCCCGAGGCGGAGCGCGCCGTCGCCCGCATCCGTGAGATCCCCGGCATCGACTTCGCCGGTCTCCACTGCCACATCGGCTCGCAGATCTTCGGCGTCGCCGGCTTCCGCGAATCCGCGTCCCGCGTGCTCGAGCTCCACGCCGCTCTCCTCGAGGGCGGCCCCGTGCCGCAGCTCAACCTGGGCGGCGGCTTCGGCATCGCCTACACGAGCGTCGACGACCCGACGCCGATCGAGACGCTCGCCGGCGAGATCGTCACCGCGGTCGCCGAAGGCTGTGCGGCGCGCGGCATCTCGATCCCCGCACTCTCCTTCGAGCCGGGGCGCGCCATCGTCGGCACCGCTGGTGTCACGCTCTACGAGGTCGGCACGACCAAGGACGTGGAGCTCGAATCCGGTGCCACACGTCGTTACATCAGCGTCGACGGGGGCATGAGCGACAACGCCCGCCCGGCTCTCTACGGTGCGCAGTTCTCCGCCCGCCTCGCTTCGCGCGTCGGCGTGGGTGCTCCGCAGCTCAGCCGCGTCGTGGGCAAGCACTGCGAATCCGGCGACATCGTCGTCGATCATGAGTTCCTGCCGGCCGATGTCACCCCCGGCGATCTCCTGGCGGTCCCCGCCACCGGCGCCTACTGCGCACCGCTGGCGAGCAACTACAACCACGTTCCCCGTCCTCCGATCGTCGCCGTCCGCGACGGTCGGTCGACGATCATCGTCCGCGGCGAGACCATCGCCGACGTCCTCGCCAGGGATGCCGGCATCGAGGCGCCCCAGAACCACCGGTGACCCGCGCGCCACGCGCTGCGGCAGCCGATGACACACGACTGATCCACCCTCCTAAGGAGAAGCAATGACGACTGAGTACCGACGACTTCGGGTGGCGCTTCTGGGTGCCGGCGCGGTCGGCTCCCAGGTGGCCGACCTCCTGCTGCGCCACGGCGACGAGCTCGCCGATCGTGCAGGGGCCTCGCTCGAACTGGCGGGCATCGCCGTGCGGAACCTCGACGCACCCCGCGAGACCGACCTGCCGAAGGAGCTGTTCACGACCGATGCGGAGTCGCTGATCCTCGGCTCCGACATCGTGATCGAGCTGATCGGCGGAATCGAGCCGGCGCGCACGAGCATCCTGCAGGCGATCGGTTCGGGCGCTGACGTCGTCACCGCCAACAAGGCGCTGCTCGCCACGCACGGCCCCGAGCTGTTCGAGGCCGCCGACCGTGTCGGCGCCTCCGTGTACTACGAGGCCGCCGCCGCCGGTGCGATCCCGATCATCCGTCCGCTGCGCGACTCGCTCGCCGGTGACCGGGTCGTCCGCATCATGGGCATCGTGAACGGCACGACCAACTACATCCTCGACCGCATGGACACCGAGGGCGCCGACTTCGCCGACGTGCTCGCCGACGCTCAGCGACTCGGCTACGCCGAGGCCGACCCGACGGCCGACGTCGAGGGCTACGACGCCGCGCAGAAGGCCGCGATCCTCGCCAGCCTCGCCTTCCACACGGCGGTCCCGCTCGACGCCGTGTACCGCGAGGGCATCACGTCGATCACCGCGTCGATGATCGACGAGGCTCGCGCGGCCGGATTCGTGATCAAGCTGCTCGCCGTCTGCGAGCGCATCGAAGCGAACGGCACCGAGTCGATCTCGGTCCGCGTCTACCCGGCCCTCGTCCCCAAGACGCACCCCCTCGCATCGGTCCACGGCGCGAACAACGCGGTGTTCGTCGAAGCGGAGGCGGCAGGCTCCCTCATGTTCTACGGCGCAGGCGCCGGCGGCGTGCAGACCGCATCCGCCGTTCTCGGCGACGTCGTCTCGGCGGCCCGCCGCCACATCGCCGGCGGTGTCGGCGTGGGGGAGTCCACCAGGGCGAACCTCCCCGTCGTGCCGATCGGTCACGTCACCACGCGCTACCAGATCACTCTCGAGGTCGCGGACGCCCCCGGCGTCCTCGCGACCGTCGCCGGCATCCTGAGCGACGGTGCCGTCTCCGTCGCCACAGTCGTCCAGACCGTCGAGGGCGAAGACGAGCCCACCGCCCGTCTCGTCATCGGCACGCACCGCGCCACGGATGCGGCCCTCAGCGCGACCGTCGACGCACTCGCCGACAGCTCCGTCGTCGAGCGCGTCGTGTCGGTGCTGCGCGTGGAAGGCGAATGACGGTGTCAGCAGGACGCACGGTCGAGGTGACCGTCCCCGCCACGAGCGCGAACCTGGGCCCGGGTTTCGACACGCTCGGTCTTGCGCTGAGCGTCTACGACACCCTCGTGGTCACGGAGCTGCCGGCGGGGGAGCTCGAGATCGAGGTCGCCGGTTCCGGTGCGGCCGAGATTCCGCGTGACGCATCCAACCTGATCGTGCGCACGATCGCGCATGTCTATGCCGACGTCGATCGTCCACTTCCCGGTCTGCGTATCGTGGCCGAGAACGGTGTTCCGCACGGTCGCGGTCTCGGCTCCTCCGGCGCGGCGGTGGCCGCGGGCATCCTCACGGCGAAGGGCCTGCTCGAGGGTGACGTCGAAATCAGCGACGCTGACATGCTGCGCCTCGCGACCGAGATCGAAGGGCACCCCGACAACGTGGCACCCGCCCTGTTCGGTGGGCTCACGATCGCGTGGATGGGCGAGCGGGGCGCGCAGCACAAGAAGCTGCTCGTGCACCGCGGTGTCTCTCCTCTCGTGCTCGTGCCGTCGTACACGATGTCGACCTCCAAGGCCCGGTCGCTGCAGCCGCCTCAGGTCTCGACGGCCGATGCCGTGTTCAACGTCTCGCGCTCCGCGCTCCTCATCGCGGCTCTCACCCAGAGCCCCGAGCTGCTGTTGGACGCGACGGCCGACCGTCTTCATCAGGACTACCGCGCCGAGGCGATGCCCGAGACGCAGCGCCTCGTGCAGGCTCTGCGTGCCGCAGGATTCGCCGCTGTGGTCTCGGGCGCCGGGCCGAGTGTACTCGTGCTCGCAGACGGGCCCGGCAGCCGTCAGGATGCCGTGGAACTCGCCGAATCCACCACCGACACCCCGTGGGAAGCGCTGCTGCTCGCGGTCGACGTGCGTGGTGGTACAGTGGGGAATCGAGCGGAGGGCTCCACGTAACTGCGTGAATCTGGCCCCATTGCAACTCTGCAAGACCCGCACGCAAACCCCTGTGGTACTGCTCTCACCGAGAACTCGTTCTTTTCGAGAACCCAGTGCCGAGGCTGGCTGACGCCGAGCGTCAGCCCGTGCGACCGCGCGCAGCACCCGTTGTGCGCGTACCGCTCATGTCTCCGAGACCAAAGAGGGAGTACTCGTGGAGAATTTCTCCGAGACCCAGAACGACCAGGCGGCACCCGCCGCCGCTGCTCCGGCCAAGGCCGCGAGCTCCGACGCCGCGACCACCGCTGCGACCGAAGTCGCCCCGGCACGCAAGCGCGCGCCGCGCCGTGCGACCACCGCGACGGCGTCCGCCAAGGCTGACAAGGCCGCTGCCGCCGACGCCGCAACCGACAGCGCACCTGCGAAGACCGAGGCGCCCGCGAAGTCCGAGGCGCCCGCGAAGTCCGAGGCACCTGCGAAGTCCGAGGCGCCCGCCGCTGACGCCTCTGCCGCCGAGGCCGCACCCAAGGCGAAGGCTCCTCGTCGCAGCCGCGCGAAGAAGGCCGACGCCGAGCCCGCCGCCGAGGCGCCCGCAGCCGAGTCGTCTGCCGCTCCTGCCGCTCCTGCCGCTCCTGCAGCTGACGTCGCCCCGGCTGCCGATGCGGCTCCTGCCGCCGACTCGTCCGACGAGCCGAAGAAGACCGGTCGCGGTCGTCGCACCGCCAAGAAGCCCGCAGTCGACGCGCCGGCTCCGACCGCCGAGAAGCCCGCCGAGTCCGCCCCGGCAGACTCCGCACCTGCGAGCGATTCCTCCTCCGACTCCGCTGACGGCGGGGACGAGCAGGGTGGACGCGGTCGCAACCGCAACCGCAGCCGCAACCGTGGACGTGGCCAGAACGGCAACGGTCAGGCCGGCGAGCAGCAGCAGTCGCAGCAGCCTCAGCAGCAGCAGAACTCCGCTGATGACGAGGGCGGCAACGGCCGCAACCGTCAGCGCAACAAGCGCCGCGGCGCCGCGCCCACCGACGAGTTCGACACCGAGATCGGCGAGGACGACGTCCTCATCCCGATCGCCGGAATCCTCGACGTGCTCGACAACTACGCCTTCGTTCGGACGACCGGCTACCTCGCCGGCCCGAGCGACGTCTACGTCTCGCTCGGCCAGGTCAAGAAGTACAACCTGCGCAAGGGCGACGCGATCGTCGGCTCCATCAAGCAGCCCCGCGAAGGCGAGCAGCAGGGTCGTCAGAAGTACAACGCGCTGGTCAAGGTCGACTCGATCAACGGTCTGTCGATCGACGACGCGGCCACCCGCGTCGAGTTCGGCAAGCTCACCCCGCTCTACCCGCAGGAGCGTCTGCGTCTCGAGACGGCTCCCGAGAAGCTGACCCAGCGCATCATCGACCTCGTCGCCCCGATCGGCAAGGGCCAGCGTGGCCTCATCGTCGCGCCGCCCAAGGCCGGCAAGACGATCGTCCTGCAGCAGATCGCCAACGCGATCGCGCAGAACAACCCCGAGGTCCACCTCATGGTCGTGCTCGTCGACGAGCGCCCCGAAGAGGTCACCGACATGGAGCGCACCGTCAAGGGCGAGGTCATCGCCTCGACCTTCGACCGCCCCGCGGAAGACCACACCACGGTCGCCGAGCTCGCCATCGAGCGCGCCAAGCGTCTCGTCGAGCTGGGCCGCGACGTCGTCGTGCTGCTCGACTCGATCACCCGCCTCGGCCGTGCGTACAACCTCGCGGCTCCGGCTTCCGGACGCGTGCTCTCGGGCGGCGTCGACGCGTCGGCGCTGTACCCGCCCAAGCGCTTCTTCGGCGCGGCGCGCAACATCGAGAACGGCGGATCCCTCACGATCCTCGCCACGGCTCTCGTCGAGACCGGTTCCAAGATGGACGAGGTCATCTTCGAGGAGTTCAAGGGCACCGGCAACAGCGAACTGCGCCTGTCGCGTCAGCTCGCCGACAAGCGCATCTTCCCGGCCGTCGACGTGAATGCGTCGAGCACTCGCCGCGAAGAGATGCTGCTGTCGAACGATGAGGTCAAGATCACCTGGAAGCTGCGCCGGGCCCTCGCGGGCCTCGACCAGCAGCAGGCCCTCGAGGTCGTGCTCGGCAAGCTCAAGGAGACGCACTCGAACGTCGAGTTCCTGGTGCAGATGCAGAAGTCGATTCCGACGCTCCCCTCGGGCGCGCACGGTCACGACAACAACATCCGCTGAGCGGAGCCACTGTGTTCGAGTCCGTCCAGACTCTGATCGACGAGCATCGCCGGGTGCAGGAGGAACTCTCCGACCCGGCGGTGCACGCCGACGCTGCTCGTGCGAAGCGCGTCAACCGCCGCTACGCGGAGCTGTCCAGGATCGTCGCCGCCCACGAGGCGTGGGTGGCGGCATCCGATGATCTGGACGCGGCGCGCGAACTCGCCCGCGAGGACGACGCGTTCGCCGACGAGGTGCCGAGCCTCGAAGAGAGCGTTCAGGCGACGCAGGAGAAGCTCCGACGCCTGCTGATCCCGAGGGATCCCGATGATGCGCGCGACGTGATCATGGAGATCAAGGCGGGGGAGGGCGGTGCCGAGTCGGCTCTCTTCGCCGCCGATCTGCTGCGCATGTACATCCAGTACGCGGCATCCAAGGGGTGGAAGACCGAGCTCCTCGAGCGCAATGAGTCCGACCTCGGCGGCTACAAGGACGTCCAGGTCGCGATCAAGGGCTCATCCACGGACCCCGCTCAGGGCGTCTGGGCGCACCTCAAGTACGAGGGCGGCGTGCATCGGGTGCAGCGTGTGCCCGCGACCGAGTCGCAGGGTCGCATCCACACCTCGACCACGGGCGTGCTGGTGTTCCCCGAGGTGGATGAGCCCGACGAGATCGCGATCAACCAGAACGATCTCAAGATCGACGTCTTCCGCTCCTCGGGCCCCGGCGGTCAGTCGGTGAACACGACCGACTCGGCCGTGCGCATCACGCACCTTCCGAGCGGCATCGTCGTGTCGATGCAGAACGAGAAGTCGCAGCTGCAGAACCGCGAGGCCGCGATGCGCGTGCTGCGTGCACGACTGCTGGCGAAGCAGCAGGAAGAGCTGGATGCCGCGGCATCCGACGCCCGCAAGTCGCAGATCCGCGGCATGGATCGCTCCGAGCGCATCCGCACCTACAACTTCCCCGAGAACCGCATCGCCGACCACCGCACCGGATTCAAGGCGTACAACCTCGATCAGGTGATGGACGGCGCGCTCGAGCCGATCATCGAGAGCGCGATCCAGGCGGACGAAGAGGCGCGTCTCGCCGCCGTGGGCTCGGAGTCCTGACCGGAGCCCAGCGCCGTCGACGTTCGCGTCTCGCGCGTCCTCAGATCCGAGCTGCGTAACGGTGCTCGGGTCGTCCGGTGGCGCCGTACCGCAGGCTCACCTCGACCACCGTACGAGCAGCGAGCGCAGCGAGATGACGCTGCGCTGTGGCGCGGGAGATCCCGACGCGCTCTCCGACCTCTGCCGCCGAGGCCTCTCCGTCGCCGAGCGCGGCGAGCACAAGCTGCTCTGTGGCCGAGCGGGAGACCGAGACGGGTTCTCCCGAGCCGTGCAGGATCGCCAGCGCCCGATCGACGTCGTCCTGTCGCAGGGGGCGGTCCCCGGCGAGGAGGTTGCGATAGCGCGTGTAGCGGTCGAGCAGCCCGGTGAGCGCGCGTCGATCGAACGGTTTGAGCAGATACCCCACGGCGCCCGACTTCAGCGCGCGGCGTACCGTCGGGGCGTCGTCGGCCGCCGAGATGAGGATCGCGTCGACCCCGGCATCCTGCACCAGTGCGATGCCGTCGCCGTCCGGCAGGAAGACATCGGCCAACAGCAGGTCGGGACGTGAGGAACGGATGCTTTCCCGCGCTTCGGCGATCGATCGTGCGGGCTCGAGAGCGATGAAGCCGGGTTGCTCGTCGATGATCCCCCGATGCAGCTGTCCGACGCGGAAGTCGTCGTCGAGGATGAGGACGCGCACGGGATCGATCATGGATTCTCCTTCTGAGCTGGCGGTGTCGCGACGGGGGAGACGGCGCCGTTGAGGCGCGCGGCGAACACGGCGCCGTGCTGCGCTCCTCCGGGGTCGATGATCCAGAGCTCCCCGCCGTTCCGCCGTGCGATCTCCCGCGCGAGCGGAAGCCCGATGCCGTGACCGTGCACGGCAGCGTCGGTGGCTGTGCCTGTGCCGGTGTCATCGGCGGCAGCTCGCGGCGACAGGGGATCGATGTCTCCGAGGCCCGCTCCCGAGTCCGACACCGTGACCACGAGCGCATCGCCGTCGCCGAGCACGGCGACCTCGACCCAGCGGGGCGACCTCTGGCCCGAGACCGCAGCCGTCACGGCGTTGTCCACCAGGTTGCCCAGCACAGCCGCGACGTCCTCCGGTGCTGCCACACTGCCGATCAACTGCGTCTCGTCTGCGATGCGCAGCGCGACGCCGCGCTCACCCGCCTCGACGCCCTTGGCACCGAGGAACGAGTGCAGGAAGGGATCGCCGAGCAGGTCGAGGCCCGCGACGGGAAAGGCCACGGAGCCGCGCTCGACCAGCTCGCCGAGGAAGGCCCGGGCATCATCGACCCGCTCTGCGTCGATGAGCCCTGCGGCGACGTGCATGCGGTTGGCGAACTCGTGCCGCTGCACGCGCAGCGCGGCCGTCATGGTGCGCACCGTCTCCAGCCGCTCGGTCAGGGCGATGAGGTCGGTGCGATCGCGGACGATCAGCACATCGCCGAGCGCCCGTCCGTCACGCACGACTGGCCTCGAGTCGAGGTACAGCACGCGGTCGTCGACCACGGCGCTTGAGCGTGATCGGTCACCCGTCACTGTCTCGAGCACGGAAGCGGGGAGTCCGAGGTCGGTGAAGGGGCGGCCCACAGGGGCGTCGAGCCCCAGCATCCGATCTGCGGCGTCGTTGCTCACCCTGACGATCCCGGCGGCGTCGACGGCGAGCACTCCGTCGTCCACACCGTTCAGGACCGCTGTCTGGTTCTGCACGAACGCTACGAGCTCCTCCGGCTGGACGCCGAGAGTGAGGCGCTCCCAGCGCCGGCGGAGAAGGAGGAATGCGAGGCCGGCCAGGGCGAGTGCTCCGAGCGCGGTGAGGCCGATTACGGCGAGCAGCGGGGGCAGGTCGTCGAAGACCCCTGTCCGCTCGAAGCCGACGCTGATCTCGCCGACGGGCGTGCCTGCGTCGTCGCGGACGGGGACCTTCGCGCGCGCCGATTCGCCGAGCGTGCCGGTCTGCCAGTCCACGATCTCGTTCCCCTCGAGGACCTCTTCAAAGGGCGTGCTGACGACTTCGCCGATGCGGGAGCTGATCGGGTGGGCGAGGCGGATGCCGTCCTCATCGGTGATAACGACGAACAGCGCACCCGTGCGGGCCGACACGTCCATCGCGATGCGCTGCAGATCCCCGTCTCTGAGCGATTCGACGTCCGGTGCGTCGTTCGCGGCGGAGATCAGGGCGACCTCTGCCCGCACCTGCGGATCCTCCGCCAACGTCCTGGCGATGCCGAGCGCAGTGGACTCGGCCTCTGCACGCAGCTGTTGGACGGCGACAGCGAGGTACACGCCCGTGCACAGTGCGACCACGAGCGCGACGGTGGCGAGATGCAGCAGCAGTGCGCGCGTCGCGAACCGCGGCCTGCTCGTCGTCGTCCTCGACACAGTTCTCCCTTCGCGCAATATGCGCAGAACCCACGCTACGCGCACAACGTCCGGGAATGCGGGATACCGCACCCGCAGACGGCGCATTGCCTAGTCTCGTCAGAATCCGTCGCAGATGACGGAGCGACGACGAAGGAGTCACCGTATGCCCGACATTCTCACCGGCCTGCCCGCGGCCGCAGAAGAGGCACCCACGTACGACGTGGCGTTCGTGCCGCCGGAGTGGGTTCTCGTCCTCCTCGGCTTCACCATGGTGCTGGCGTTCATGACGCTCATCATGACGAAGCGCCTGACGCCCATGGTGGCGCTGATCCTGGTCCCCACCGTCTTCGGCCTCTTCGCCGGCGCAGGCCTCGGCCTCGGCGACATGATCCTCGATTCGATCGCGACCATGGCGCCGACCGCCGCGCTGCTGATGTTCGCGATCATGTTCTTCGGCATCATGATCGACGTCGGCCTGTTCGATCCGCTCATCCGGATGATCACACGTCTTCTCGGCGACGACCCGGCGAAGGTCGTGCTCGGCACGGCGATCCTCGCGGGTGCGGTCTCGCTCGACGGAGACGGGTCCACGACGTTCATCATCACGACGTCCGCCATGCTCCCCATCTACCTGCGGCTGGGCATGAGCCCCGTGGTGCTCACCTGCGTGGCCGGACTCATGAACGGCACGTTGAACATCGTGCCCTGGGGCGGTCCGACCGTGCGCGCAGCGACAGCCCTCGGCCTGCAGCCCACGGAGATCTTCGTCCCGATGCTCCCCGCACTCGGCGTCGGCATCCTCGTGACGCTGGGCTTCGCCTGGATGCTCGGGCTGCAGGAGCGCCGACGGCTCGGACGACTCGACTCCGACGGGCGGCTCACCGGAGCCGACGGCGGGGCGCTCTCGACGCTTCCGAAGCTCTTCCGCGGCTCTGACGCGACCCCGGGCGCCCGCGCTGCGCTGCGCACCGGCAACATCGTCGTGGTCTCCGGTGGACGCGGTCCCGTCGCCGCCGCGAGCGTCGACCTCGCGGACACCGCGATGGCCGACACCATGCTCGACCCGGCGCGGCCGACGCTCCGACCGAAGCTGATCTGGTTCAACCTGGCGCTCACAGTCGCCGTGATGGTGCTGCTCGTGCTCGACATCATGCCGCTGCCGTACGTCTTCATGGTCGGTGCCGCCGTGGCCCTCCTGGTCAACTTCCGCGGGATCAAGGATCAAGCGTCCGAGATCGTCGCTCACGCGCCGAGCATCGTGGGGGTCGTCTCGATGGTGATCGCCGCCGGCGTGCTGGTCGGGGTCCTCTCGGGCACCGGGATGGTCGACGCCATGGCGACATGGATCACCGACGTCCTCCCGCCGGCACTCGGCCCGTTCCTCGCGCCCATCACCGGACTCCTGTCGATCCCGTTCACGTTCTTCATGTCGAACGACGCGTTCTACTTCGGCATCCTCCCCGTGCTCTCACAGAGCGCCGCGGCGTTCGGCATCGACCCTGTCGAGATGGCGCGCGCGTCGATCATCGGGCAGCCCGTGCACCTGCAGAGCCCGCTCGTGCCGGCGATCCTGCTGCTCGTCTCGCTGGCGAGCGTCAACCTCGGCGATCACCATCGCAAGGTCCTGTGGCGTGCGACGGTCGTGTCGCTCGTCATGCTCGGAGTCGGCATCCTGTCCGGTGCCATCCCGTTCTTCGTGGCGCAGTGACACGCAGGCCGCGGGGTGCCGGACGCTCCGGCACCCCGCGGTCGTGCTCCGAGGTGTTCCGTGGACGCGTCACGATCACACTGCGGTTCCCCGTGGCTCCGTGCCGTGGCGCTAGGCTCGGGCCGTGATCACGTTCCTCTTCCGCGCGCTCCTGTATGTCGTGTCCGCAGGTCTCGGCCTCATCGTCGCCGATCTCGCGCTCGACGGATTCCAGATCCAGTGGGACAAGTGGTGGGGCTTCGTCATCTGCATCCTGATCTTCGCGATCGTGCAGAGCGTGCTCGCCCCCTGGGTCAGCAAGATCGCCGACCGCTACGCGCCGGTACTGATGGGCGGGATCGGAATCGTGTCGACCCTGATCGCCCTGGTGGTCGTCGTGCTGCTGCCGATCGGCGGCCTGCGCATCGTCGATCTCGCCGGGTGGCTGCTCGGAGCCGTGATCGTGTGGCTGATCACGGCACTCGGCAGCGTACTGCTGCCGCTGATCTTCCTGCGCAAGAAGGTCGAGAAGTCGCGCGGTCGCTGAGGCATCCTGACCGGCGCCCGACGGACTCTCAGATGGAGTAGTCGGGGGCCGTGAGCATCGCCTTGGTGTCCTCGCCGAGGATGCGTGCCCGAGCCTTCGCCGGAATCCCGACCAGGATGCTGTCGGCGGGAGCGTCGCGCGTGACCACGGCATTCGCGCCGACCACCGATCCCTCGCCGATCGTGATCGGGCCGAGGATCTTGGCCCCCGCGCCCACGGCGACGCCGTCGCGGAGGGTCGGGTGCCGTTTACCGGAGTCCCTGGTGCGGCCGCCGAGCGTGACACCGTGATACAGCATCACATCGTCGCCGACCTCGGCGGTCTCGCCGATGACCACGCCCATACCGTGATCGATGAAGAATCGCCGCCCGATCCGTGCTCCGGGGTGGATCTCGACTCCGGTCAGCCAGCGCGAGACCTGCGATGTCGCACGTGCCAGCAGCCGGAGGTTCCGGCGCCAGAGCGCATGCGACACGCGATGCGCCCAGATGGCGTGCAGCCCGGGGTAGAGGAGAGCCACCTCCGCAGCGCTGCGGGCGGCGGGGTCGCGGAGTCGAGCTGCCGCGATATCCTCGCGCATTCGGCCGATCATGCCCATCGGAGGGGTCAGGATTCGCGAAGGTGCTCGTAGAGAGCGGTCGAGAGGTAGCGCTCACCGAACGAGGGGATGATGACGACGATGGTCTTCCCTGCGGCCTCAGGACGCTGGGCGACCTGCAGAGCGGCCCAGATCGCGGCACCGCTGGACATGCCCACGAGGATGCCCTCTCTGCTCGCCGTCTCGCGTGCGACGCGGATGGCGTCGTCGAAGGTGACGTCGATCACCTCGTCGAGGACGTCGCGGTCGAGGATGGGTGGCACGAAGTTCGGTCCGATGCCCTGGATCTTGTGGGGTCCGGGGTGTCCCTCGGTGAGGATGGGGGAGTCCTTGGGCTCGACGGCCACGATCTGCACACCGGGGACGCGTTCCTTCAGCACCTGTCCGACGCCGGTGATGGTGCCACCGGTGCCGATGCCCGCGACGAGGTAGTCGACGACGCCCTCCGTGTCACGGAGGATCTCCTCGGCCGTCGTCCGGCGGTGGATGGCGGGGTTCGCCTCATTGGCGAACTGCTTCGCCAGCACGGCACCCGGCGTCCGGGCGGCGATGGCCTCCGCCTCGGCGATCGCGTGCGTCATGCCCTTCGTGGGGTCGGTGAGGACGAGCTCGGCCCCGAAAGCCTTGAGGAGCATGCGCCGCTCCTTCGACATCGACGCGGGCATCGTCAGGATCACCTTGTAGCCGCGCGCTGCGCCGACCATCGCCAGCGCGATACCGGTGTTGCCGCTCGTCGCCTCGACGATCGTGCCCCCGGGCTTCAGCTCGCCGGACGCCTCAGCAGCGTCGACGATCGCGATGCCGAGCCGGTCCTTGACGCTCGACGCCGGATTGTAGAACTCGAGCTTGGCGAGCACGGTCGCGTCGAGACCCTCGGTGACCCGGTTGAGGCGAACCAGAGGAGTGTTGCCGAATGCGCTGGTGATGTCGGAGTGGATACCGGGCATGGGGAGAGCCTTCCTGTGCGGGGTGACTGCGGCTCCAGCCTAGGCGAGCACCCTCGGGGGTCGGGCAATATGACACCTTCCCGCGCTCTACGCTTGTGCTCATGCCTGACATCTCCCTCGCATCCGTGGTGGACGCCGCCGCCCGTCGACTCGCGGAGGCCGGCGTCCCGGATCCTCTCGTCGATGCGGAGCTCCTGGCGGGGCACATCCTCGGTGCGCGGAGAGGCGAGGTGCAGGCCGCCGTGATCAGGGGAGATGCGATCGCCGACGACGCGGCGCTCGCCTTCGACGCGCTCGTCACCCGCCGCTCGGCGAGGGAGCCGCTGCAGCACATCACCGGGACGGCGCCGTTCCGGCACCTCGAGCTCGCGGTCGGACCCGGCGTCTTCGTCCCCCGGCCCGAGACGGAGACCGTGGTGCAGTACGCGATCGACGCCCTTCTGGGATCGCCGTCGCCTGAGCCCATCGGCGTCGACCTCGGCACCGGGAGCGGGGCCATCGCACTCGCCATGGCGACCGAGGTGCCCCACTCCCGGATCTTCGCGACGGAGCTGTCTTCCGATGCCTATCCGTGGGCGGTGCGCAACACCGCAGGCGTCGAAAACCTGACGCTCGTCAACGAGGACCTCGCCCACGCGTTCGGCGATCTCGACGGCACGGCGTCTGTGGTGATCTCCAACCCTCCGTACGTGCCGGACGCGGCGGTGCCGCGCGACCCCGAGGTGCGACTGTACGACCCGTCGATGGCACTGTACGGGGGAGAGGACGGCCTCGACATCGTGCGTGTCCTCAGCGTCCGCGCCCTCGAGCTCCTGCATCCGGGCGGACTCCTCGTGATCGAGCACGGAGAGCTGCAGGGGGAGGAGATCCGCAGCATCCTCACCCGTGACGGATGGCGTGCGGCGGCGACGCATCGCGACCTCACCCTGCGTGAGCGGGCCACGACCGCTCTGCGCCCCTGAAAGCGGACACGATGCGCCCAGGCATCCCCAACTAGAATCGGATCGTCATGTCCTCCATCTTCGATTGCGGCGACGAGTCCCAGCTCCTCGCTGGCATGCGCCACGCCCGCCAGGCCATCGCCCGCGGCGAACTCATCGTGATGCCCACCGACACTGTCTACGGCGTCGCCGCCGATGCCTTCTCGCCCGCCGCGGTGCAGCGACTCCTCGATGCGAAGGGCCGAGGTCGCGACCAGCCGCCGCCCGTCCTCGTCGGCACGAAAGAGACCCTGCACGCGCTCGCGGAGTCGGTGCCGGAGCCCGTGCAGCGACTCGTCGACGCCTTCTGGCCCGGCGGCCTGACGATCGTGCTGCCGGCCCAGCCGTCGCTCGTCTGGGACCTTGGGGAGACCCAGGGCACCGTCGCCGTGCGCATGCCCGAAGGGCGTGTCGCTCTCGAACTGCTCGCCGAGACCGGTCCGCTCGCGGTGTCGAGCGCGAACCTCACCGGTCGCGATGCGGCGATCTCGGCGTTCGATGCCGAGCGGATGCTCGGTGACAGCGTCTCCGTCTACCTCGCCGACGGCATGAGCCGCGACGGCGTCGCCTCGACCATCGTCGATGCGACATCTCTCGTCCCTCGTGGAGCCGAGCCGACCACGGGCGGCGTACGCATCCTCCGCGCCGGCGCTGTCAGCCGCGAGCGGCTCGAGGAGGTGCTCGGCGATCTGCTCGAGCCCGCTGAGGAGCCTGCGGAATCGGACGGGGATTCGTGAAGCAGTATCTCTTCACGATCATCCTGACCGCCGCGATCACGTTCGCACTGACCTGGGCGGTCTGGCGGCTGAGCCTGCGGTTCAAGCTCTACCCGAGCATCCGTGAGCGGGATGTGCACACCACGCCGACCCCGCGTCTCGGTGGAGTCGCCATCTTCCTCGGCATCGCGGCGGCGATCGGGGTGTCTGCGGCGAACCCGTTCTTCGTGAACATGTGGATGCCTCCGCAGACCATGTGGTCGATCCTCGCCGCGTCGCTGCTGATCGCGATCATCGGCGTGGTCGACGACCTCTGGGATCTCGACTGGATGATCAAGCTCGGCGCGCAGTTCCTCGCCGCAGGGATCATCACGGTGGGCGGCGGGCTGCAGATCCTGTCTCTGCCGTTCGGCGATCTGATCGTGTTCTCCAGCTGGTTGAGCATCACGATCACGATGTTCGCGATCGTCATCGTGATGAACGCGGTCAACTTCATCGACGGTCTGGACGGCCTCGTCGCGGGGGTGTGCCTGATCGCGAACGGTGTCTTCTTCGCCTACTCCTACATCCTGACCCGCGACACCGGTGCCTCCAGCTACTTCAACCTCGCCTCCTTCCTCGCGGCGGTCCTGATCGGCGCGTGCCTCGGATTCCTGCCGTTCAACTGGAGCCCGGCGAAGCTGTTCATGGGGGACTCGGGCGCTCTGGTCCTCGGATTGCTGATGGCCACCTCCGCGATCGCGGTGACCGGTCAGCTCGAGCCCTCGGCGCTCGACCCTGAGCGCCTCGGACGCTCCCAGCTCCTCGGGGCCTTCATCCCGATCCTGCTGCCGCTGCTGGTCGTGCTGCTGCCGCTGCTCGACTTCGGCCTCGCGGTGCTCCGCCGCATGAACGCCGGCAAGTCGCCGTTCTCTCCCGACCGCAAGCACCTGCACCACCGCATGCTCGACCTCGGGCACCGCGACCGCGATGCCGTCCTGATCTTCTACGCCTGGACGGCAGTGATCTCCCTCGCCGTCCTCCTCATGTACGTCGGCGCCCGTGAGGACTGGCCCGGCCAGTACATCCCCGGCGTCGCCTTCGGGGTCATCGGAATCGCCGCCTGCCTCGTCATCACCCTGAATCCTCTGCGCCGACGGAAGTCCGCGGCGTCTGCTGAACCCGACCCGACACCCGTGGAGTCCCCGTGAGCCCGAGCCCTGTTTCCAGCAATCCGATCCTGCGGAGGACTCTGCTCTGGTCCGCTGTCTCGATGGTGGTCCTCGCACTGGTGGCCGGCGGCATCGGCCTTCTCGTCGACGGCGTGGAGGGCCTCGTGAGCGGCCTGCTCGGGGTCGTGCTCGCCATGCTGTTCCTCGGGATCACCGCGCTCAGCATCCTGATCGCCAACCGCTGGTTCGGTGACCCGCTCTACGTGCAGCTGTTCTTCGCGATCGTCCTGGGCGGCTGGCTGCTCAAGCTCGGACTGTTCGTGGTGATCATGATCGTCCTGAGCGGTCAGCCGTGGGTCAGTCCGATGGTGTTCTTCCTCTCGATCGTCACCGGTGTCGTGGCCACTCTGGTCATCGACGTGATCGTCATCACGAAGATGCGACTGCCGAACGTGAGCGACGCGTCACTGCCCACGCAGGCGCCGGCCGACCAGGCCCCCGGCGTGCAGCTGCCGACCGTGGTGCCCGAGGATCGCGCGCCAGGACGGCACCACATCGTGCCCGAGGAGCGGGAGCACGAGGGGTCGGGCGAAGACGCCCCGCGGTCTTAGGGCACCCTCTTATTCTGATAGTGTTGACATGTGCCCGCCGCTCGCCCGCGAGCGCTTGCGCTTGAAGCACACCGACCATCGTCGCCCCGGTTCTGACCGGTGCCCCGAAGCTGGAGCCCGCGCTGTTCAATCTTGCTGCGACCCTGATGCCCAAACTCGCCTCTGACGGCGAGTTCCACGGACCTTCGATCGACGAGTTCTTCCCGGAGATCCTCTTCACTGTGGCGGGTATCCCCGTCCATCGAATCCACCTCGTCCAGTTCATCGCAGTGGTCGCCGTCGTGCTGATCCTGGTTCTCGGAACCCGACGGATGAAGATCGTTCCCGGCCGCTTCCAGAGCGTCGTCGAGATGGGGCTGGACTTCGTCCGCTCCAACATCGCGCACGACCTCCTCGGGCGCAAGGACGGAAACCGATTCCTGCCGATCCTCACCACGATCTTCTTCATGGTGCTGTTCATGAACATCACGGGAATCATCCCGTTCCTGAACATCGCGGGAACGAGCATCGCGGCTGTGCCGCTGACGCTGGCCCTGGTGAGCTACATCACCTTCATCTACGCGGGTATCAAGAAGAGTCCGCTGGGCTTCTTCAAGAACGCGCTGTTCCCGGCGGGCGTGCCCTGGCCGGTCTACATCATCGTGACGCCGATCGAGTTCCTCTCGACCTTCATCATCCGGCCCGTCACGCTGATGCTCCGACTGCTGATGAACATGGTTGTCGGTCACATGCTCCTGGTGCTGTGCTTCGCGGCCACCCAGTTCTTCTTCTTCACCGCAGGTGGCGGCTGGGCCGCCCTCGGTGTCGGAACCCTCGCCTTCGGCGGCGCCTTCACTCTCTTCGAGATTCTGGTCGCCGTCCTCCAGGCATACGTCTTCACCGTCCTCACCGCGGTCTACATCCAGCTCGCGGTCGCAGAAGAGCACTGAGCGGGTCGGCAACTGCCGTCCCACCCAACGAAAGGAAAAACCCGTGGACGCTACTACGGTTCTCGCAGACATCAACGGTCACCTCGCTTCGGTCGGCTACGGCCTCGCCGCAATCGGCCCGGCCATCGGTGTGGGCATCGTCGTCGGCAAGACCATCGAGGGTGTCGCTCGTCAGCCCGAGCTGGCCGGCCGCCTCCAGGTCCTCATGTGGATCGGTATCGCCTTCACCGAGGCGCTTGCGTTCGTCGGCATCGCCGTCGGATTCATCCCCTTCCCGTAATCTCTACCGACTTCTGAAGGAGACAGGATGCTGAACGCTCTTGTCACGAACCTCGCAGCAGAGGGTGAAACACACAACCCTCTGATCCCTGCGTGGTACGACATCATCTGGTCGGGCCTGTGGTTCCTCGTCATCCTCGTCGTCGTGTGGAAGGTCGCCCTTCCGAAGTTCACGGCGATGCTCGACAAGCGGTCCGCCGCCATCGAGGGCAACATCGCCAAGGCCGACGAGGCCCAGAAGCAGGCTGAGGCCGCGCTCGAGGAGTACACCCGGCAGCTCGCCGAGGCACGCACCGAGGCCGGAGAGATCCGTGAGGCCGCCCGTGAGGACGGCAAGAAGATCGTCTCCGAGGCCAAGGATGCCGCGTCGAGTGAGGCTGCTCGCATCACGGCGACCGCGCACACGCAGATCGAGGCAGAGCGTCAGACCGCTCTCGTCTCGCTGCGCAGCGAGGTGGGCTCGCTCGCCATCGACCTCGCCGGTGGCGTGGTCGGCGAGACGCTCTCGGACGATGCTCGCGCGACGGCGGTCGTCGACCGCTTCCTCGCCGACCTCGAGGCATCCGAGAAGGCGGCTCAGTAATGGGCAGCGCGACCACTCAGGCACTCGCGGCATCCACTCAGGCGCTTGCCGCAGCGAAGGACGTCACTCTCGACTCGGCCAGGGAGCTGTTCGCAGCTGCCAGGACCGTGGCGGAGTCGTCTCAGCTGAGCGGCGCGCTCACCGATCCCTCGGCTCCGGCCGAGGCGCGACAGAACGTCGTGTCGGCGATCTTCGGCGGATTCTCTCAGGACGTGCAGAACATCCTGAAGACCGTCGTGGCCCAGCGCTGGTCCTCCTCGTCGCAGCTCGTCGACGGCGTCGAGGAGCTGGCCATCCGTGCCGCAGCGATCTCCACTCCCCAGGCCGACATCGGGGGAGAGCTGTTCGGCTTCTCCCGGGTCATCGCCGCGAACGCGGATCTCGAGCTCGCGCTCGGAACCCGCCTCGGAGGAGAAGACGCCAAGGGTGCTCTCGTCGAAAGGCTTCTCGCCGGGGGCGTCAGCGACGCCGCCGCGCTGATCGTCTCGTCGCTGGTCCGCCAGCCGCGTGAGCGTCGCATCCGGCAGATGCTGTCGCGGGCGACCCGCATCGTCGCTGATCAGGGCGATCGGGTGGTGGCGACGGTGCACACCGCGAAGCCGCTGACCGACGCGCAGCGCACCCGCCTGAGCGCCGCTCTCTCGCGTCGCTACGACGGCAACGTATCCCTCAACGAGGTCTTCGACCCCGCCGTCGTCGGAGGCCTGCGCGTGCAGATCGCCGATGACGTCATCGACGGCAGCATCTCCGCTCGACTCGCCGACCTTCGCCAGAAGCTCGCGGGCTAACACGACTTCGCGCGGGGAACCGCGCACCCAGATACAAAGGGAAGACAATGGCAGAACTATCGATCAGCCCCGACGTCATCCGTGACGCGCTGAAGGACTTCGCCGCCGCCTACGAGCCCACCGGGGCCGCGGCGACCGAGGTCGGCACCGTCATCGACGCAGCGGATGGAATCGCGCACGTCGAGGGCCTGCCCGGCGTCATGGCCAACGAGCTCGTGGCCTTCGCGAACGGCACCAAGGGCCTCGCGCTGAGCCTCGACCAGGACCAGATCGGTGTGGTCGTCCTCGGCGACTTCACCGGCGTCGAAGCAGGACAGGAAGTCACCCGCACGGGTGAGGTCCTCTCCGTGCCCGTGGGTGACGGCTACCTGGGTCGCGTCGTCGACCCGCTCGGAAACCCGATCGACGGCCTCGGCTCGATCGCCACCGAGGGCTCGCGTGAGCTCGAGCTGCAGGCGCCCGGCGTCATGCAGCGCAAGTCGGTGCACGAGCCGATGCAGACCGGTATCAAGGCGATCGACGCCATGATCCCCGTCGGCCGCGGCCAGCGTCAGCTGATCATCGGCGACCGCCAGACCGGCAAGACCGCGATCGCGATCGACACGATCATCAACCAGAAGGACAACTGGGAGTCGGGCGACGTCAACAAGCAGGTGCGCTGCATCTACGTCGCGATCGGCCAGAAGGGCTCGACCATCGCCTCGGTGAAGGGCGCGCTCGAAGAGGCCGGCGCCCTGGAGTACACCACGATCGTGGCAGCTCCGGCATCCGACCCCGCCGGCTTCAAGTACCTGGCTCCCTACACCGGTTCGGCCATCGGCCAGCACTGGATGTACGGCGGCAAGCACGTCCTGATCATCTTCGACGACCTGTCGAAGCAGGCCGAGGCCTACCGTGCCGTGTCGCTGCTGCTGCGTCGTCCGCCGGGCCGCGAGGCATACCCGGGTGACGTCTTCTACCTGCACTCCCGTCTGCTGGAGCGTTGCGCGAAGCTGTCCGACGAGCTCGGCGCAGGGTCGATGACCGGTCTCCCGATCATCGAGACCAAGGCCAATGACGTCTCGGCATACATCCCGACCAACGTGATCTCGATCACCGACGGCCAGATCTTCCTGCAGTCCGACCTCTTCAACGCCAACCAGCGTCCTGCGGTCGACGTGGGTATCTCGGTGTCGCGAGTCGGTGGTGACGCTCAGGTCAAGTCGATCAAGAAGGTCTCCGGAACGTTGAAGCTGGAGCTCGCTCAGTACCGCTCGCTCGAGGCCTTCGCGATGTTCGCATCCGACCTCGACCAGGCGTCGCGTCGTCAGCTCTCCCGTGGCGCGCGTCTGACCGAGCTGCTCAAGCAGCCGCAGTACTCGCCGTACCCCGTCGAGGAGCAGGTCGTCTCGATCTGGGCCGGAACCAAGGGCAAGCTCGACACGATCGAGGTCGCGGATGTCCTCCGCTTCGAGCGCGAGCTCCTCGACTACCTTCGTCGCAACACCAAGGTGCTCGACACCCTGCGTGAGACCAACGTCCTCGACGACGACACCGTCGCCGAGCTCGAGAAGCACACGGATGCGTTCCTCCTGGAATTCCAGGGCGGCAAGGGGCAGGCCATCGGCGCCCCCGGCCACGAGGAGCACGGTGCGGCCGAGGCTGACGACGTCAACCAGGAGAAGATCGTCAAGGGTCGTCGCGCGTAATCGCGTGAGGAACTGATTTCATGGGCGCTCAACTCAGGGTCTACAAGCAGAAGATCTCTTCTGCTCAGACGACCAAGAAGATCACGAAGGCGATGGAACTCATCGCGGCTTCGCGCATCCAGAAGGCGATGGGACGTGTCAAAGCGTCCAGTCCCTTCGCGCGTGCCGTGACGAGGGCCGTGTCCGCCGTCGCGACGCACTCGAACGTCGACCACCCGCTCACCCGCGAGCCCGAGACGATCCGCCGCTCCGCGGTCGTGATCTTCTCGTCGGACCGTGGCCTTGCCGGAGCCTTCAACTCGCAGATCCTCCGAGAGGGTCTCGAGGTTGCGGAGCTCCTGCGCAGTCAGGGCAAGGAGCCGGTGTTCTACCTCGTCGGTCGCAAGGCCGTCGGCTACTTCCAGTTCCGCCGCATCGCGGCGGCCGCGGAGTGGACCGGCGACACCGACACCCCGTCGTTCCACACGGCGGAGGAGATCTCGGCCACGCTGCTCGAGGACTTCTCACGCGGTGCGGACGAGGGCGGCGTCGACGAGATCCACCTCGTGTACAACCGCTTCGTCAGCATGATGACGCAGTCGCCGGAATCCGTGCGTCTGCTTCCGCTGGAGATCGCGGAAGCCGATGACTCGGAAGCGGGAAGCGCTGTCTACCCGCTGTACGAGTTCGAGCCGGATGCCGAGACAGTCCTCGACGCGATCCTGCCGGTGTACATCCAGAGCCGCGTCTTCAACGCTCTCCTGCAGTCGTCTGCTGCCAAGCAGGCTGCGACGCAGAAGGCGATGAAGTCGGCCAGCGACAACGCCGACAAGCTCATCACCGACTACACCCGTCTGCGCAACAACGCGCGTCAGGCGGAGATCACGCAGCAGATCGCGGAGATCGTCGGCGGCGCCGACGCACTCTCGTCGAGCAAATAGACCATCAGGAAAGAGACGAAAATGACCACCACCGCCACGGCTGACCAGCCGGCGACCGCGGTCGTCGGGCGCGTCGCACGCGTCAACGGTCCGGTTGTCGACATCGAGTTCCCGCACGACTCGATCCCCGACATCTACAACGCACTGAAGACCACGATCACGATCGGCGACGAGTCCGTCGAGATCACGCTCGAGGTCGCGCAGCACCTCGGCGACGACCTTGTTCGCGCCATCGCACTGAAGCCGACCGATGGCATCGTCCGCGGCCAGGAGGTGCGCGACTCCGGTGAGGCCATCTCGGTCCCCGTCGGCGACGTCACCAAGGGCAAGGTCTTCAACGTGATCGGCGAGGTCCTGAACCTCGAGCCCGGCGAGACGATCGAAGTCACCGAGCGCTGGCCGATCCACCGCAAGGCTCCGAACTTCGACCAGCTCGAGTCGAAGACCACCATGTTCGAGACCGGCATCAAGTCGATCGACCTTCTGACGCCGTACGTGCTCGGTGGAAAGATCGGTCTGTTCGGTGGCGCCGGTGTCGGAAAGACCGTCCTCATCCAGGAGATGATCCAGCGCGTCGCGCAGGACCACGGTGGTGTGTCGGTGTTCGCCGGTGTCGGTGAGCGCACCCGTGAGGGCAACGACCTCATCCACGAGATGGAAGAGGCGGGTGTCTTCGACAAGACGGCCCTCGTGTTCGGCCAGATGGACGAGCCGCCGGGAACGCGTCTGCGCGTCGCCCTCTCGGCTCTGACGATGGCGGAGTACTTCCGTGACGTGCAGAAGCAGGACGTGCTGCTCTTCATCGACAACATCTTCCGCTTCACGCAGGCCGGTTCCGAGGTCTCCACGCTGCTGGGCCGCATGCCCTCCGCCGTGGGTTACCAGCCGAACCTCGCCGACGAGATGGGTCTCCTCCAGGAGCGCATCACCTCGACCCGTGGCCACTCGATCACCTCGCTGCAGGCGATCTACGTGCCTGCCGATGACTACACCGACCCGGCACCGGCGACGACGTTCGCCCACCTCGACGCCACCACGGAGCTCTCGCGTGAGATCGCGTCGAAGGGTCTGTACCCGGCCATCGACCCGCTGACCTCGACGTCGCGCATCATGGATCCCCGCTACTTGGGCGAGGACCACTACCGCGTCGCGACGACGGTCAAGCAGATCCTCCAGAAGAACAAGGAACTGCAGGAGATCATCGCCATCCTCGGTGTCGACGAGCTCTCCGAAGAGGACAAGATCGTCGTGTCGCGTGCACGTCGCATCCAGCAGTTCCTCTCGCAGAACACCTACATGGCCAAGAAGTTCACGGGTGTCGAGGGTTCGACCGTCCCGCTCAAGGAGACCATCGAGTCCTTCGATGCGATCACGCGCGGTGACTTCGACCACGTCGCCGAGCAGGCCTTCTTCAACGTCGGTGGCATCTCCGACGTCGAAGAGCAGTGGGCGAAGATCCAGAAGGAGAACGGCTGACCATGGCGCTGCATGTCAGCCTCGTCTCCGCGGACGCGGAGGTCTGGACGGGAGAGGCGAGCCTCGTGGTCGCCAAGACCGTCGAGGGTGAGATCGGCTTCATGAGCGGCCACGAGCCGGTTCTGGCGATCCTCGCCCAGGGCGAGGTCCGCATCACGCAGACGGATGGCACCAAGGTGCTCGCCAACGCACAGGACGGCTTCCTCTCCATGGAGAGCGACGTCCTGACGATCGTGGCGGGCAACGCGGCTCTCATCGCCTGATCAGTTCAGTTCATCGCGTCCGCCTCGGCGCCCCCAGTGGGTGCCGGGGCGGACGCGTCTGTATTCCCGAGGTCCCATGAAGATCCTGCTTCCGCCGTCAGAGACGAAGCGCCCCGGCGGGAACGGCGCCCCGCTCGATGTCAGCGCACTGGCGCTTCCCGGTCTGCGCGGCGAACGTCATGCCGTGATCGACGCGCTCGTCGACCTCGCAGCCGACGAGGCGGCTGCGCTCAAGGTACTCAAGTTGAGCCCGAAGCAGGCGGCTGACGTGGTCCACAACCGGATGCTGCGCTCCGCCGCGACGATGCCTGCTGTGGATCGCTACACGGGAGTGCTCTACGACGCGCTCGACGCGCAGACGCTGTCGTCGGCATCCCGCCGCTGGCTCGGATCGCATGCGTGGATCCATTCGGCGCCGCTCGGCCCCATCGGCGCGCTCGACGCAATCCCGTCCTACCGACTCGCGGCCGGCACGTCGCTGCCCGGGCTGTCGGCGCTGCGCCGTCACTGGGCAGAAGCGACCACCGAGGCGATCGCGGGGGAGGAGCCGGCGTTCGTCCTCGACCTGCGAAGCGAGGCCTACGTCGCGCTCGGGCCTGTGCCTGATTCCGTCCCCTCCGCGTACGTGCGGGTGGTGACCGAGCATGGACGGGCACTCAACCACTTCAACAAGAAGTCCAAGGGACTGCTGACCCGGGCGCTTGCCGAAGACCGCCCGCGTGTGCGGTCGGTGCGCACCCTGCGTACGTGGGCCGAGTCGCGGGGTCTCGTTCTCCGAGACACGCCGGAGCCCGGAATCCTGGAGTTCGTCGTCGCTGAGTGACACAGCGTCACACAGCGGGCTCTCCTGCGTGTGTCGTTGCCCCGTATATCGCGACCCCGCTATGGTGGGTGTCGCGGCGCGCAAGGCGTCTGCTCCATCGGATCCGGAGGGGTTCATGTTCTCATTTATCGGCGACGTAAGCGCGGCGATCGCGTCATCGTATAACTACGACGGAGGCGGAGCCGCAGCGGCCGCCTTCTGGGCGATCTACGCCATCTTCATCTTCGTGTTCGCCGTCGGCGGCTACGTGCTCAGCGCTCTCTTCCTCATGAAGATCTTCGAGAAGGCCGGCGTCGAGGGCAAGTGGCGTGCCTGGGTTCCGTATTACAACCTCATGATCTTCTTCAAGCTCGGCGATGTGAGCCCGTGGCTCGTCTTCGCCAGCCTGCTGACCTGGATCCCGGTTCTCGGCTGGTTGGTCGGCATCGGATTCGCGATCGTCGCGGTCCTCGCCGCGTGGCGCGTCGGTCTCAAGCTGCAGAAGGACTCCGTGTGGGTCATCCTGTACGTCTTCCTCTCTCTCGTGTGGCTCGGAATCAACGCCTTCGACAAGTCGCGCTGGAACCCGAACATCGCTCCGGCATCGTGGGCGAACAACGGCTTCCTCGCCGACCGCACCGTCTGGCAGGGCATTCCCGTGCAGCCGCGTCCGGCGGCCGGCCCCGGCTACGGCGCCCCGCAGGGCTACGGCGCTCCCCAGGGCTACGCACCTCCTGCTCCTCAGGGTTACGCGCCCCCGGCTCAGCCCGACTACGCGCCGCCCGCTCAGCCCGGCTACGCGCCGCCCGCTCAGCCCGGCTATGCGCCTCCCGCTGCTCCGTCGGCGCCGTCGGCTCCCGGCGTGCCCCCGGCAGCACCGTCGGCACCTCCTGCCGCACCGCAGGTTCCGCCGGCACCGCCGGCAGCACCGCCCGTGCCGCCGACGAACCCCACGCAGCCTCCGGCCTGATCACGTGATGCAGAGCCCCCGACTCCGGTCGGGGGCTCTGTTGCATGTAGGGATCGTGTTCGCCGATTCCAGGCGTGTCGGGTGGAGACGATAGCGTGGGGTAATGCTCACGTCGCAGCGCCGGGTCGGCGCCACCGTTCTTCTCGCGTTGCCGAGACCCGGGCGCGCGGGTGCGAGCGTCGTTGTGTCCACTACGATGTGTGAGTATCCCGGCGCGGCCCGACCCGCAGGAATTTCGGAGGCGACGAGTGTCTGACACGACGACGAAGACGCGAAGCGTCACGGTTGCGCAGCGCACGCTGCTGCTCTCCTGGGCAGGAGTCACCGACGTCGGCAAGAGACGCGAGACGAACCAGGACGCGTTCTTCGCGGACTACCCCCTGTTCATCGTCGCCGACGGCATGGGCGGCCATGCCGGTGGCGAGATCGCGAGCAGAAGCACGGTCGACCGACTTGAGGCCGTCGTCGCTTCCGGATCCGTCGAGCGGGACTCCATCGAGGGTGCTCTCCAGCTCGCTGTCGGCGACATCGCCGACCATCCGGAGACGACCGACGAGGGCACGGGAACGACACTCACCGGAGTTTTCCTCGAGTTCGAGAACGGCGAGCCGCACTGGGCTGCACTCAACATCGGCGATTCACGGGTCTATCTTCTTCGCGACGACCGTCTCGTGCAGGTGACCACCGACCACTCGGTCGTCCAGGAGCTGATCGCCGCGGGCAAGATCAGCCCGGAAGAGGCCGAGGGGCACCCGTACAGCAACGTCATCACTCGCGCTGTCGGTGCGAGTGAGCTGACCGCTCCCGACTACGTCACTCTCGAGGTACGCGCCGGAGATCGCTTCGTGATCTGCTCGGACGGCCTCACGAAAGAGCTGACGGACTACGGGATCCAGCACTTCCTCCGTGAGCACGCCGATCCTGCGGCAGCCGTCGACGCCATGCTGGCTGCAGCTCTCGAGAACGGCGGGCGCGACAACGTGACGCTCGTCATCGTGCAGGTCGCGGACGATTCTTCCTCCACATCGGACGCTCCCACCGAATAAGTCTCGACTGCTGTGGAGGGCGCCCGACGCGGCCCCTCGATGGTGTCGACTGATCGGCATGGACTCCCTGCCGATCACGATCCCTGCTGCCCCCGCCCCGCCGCGCCGACCGCCGACCCCGTTCATCGCGGCGCTCGTGCCGGTGGTCGCCGGCGTGGTCCTCTGGCTCGTGACCGGTTCGCTCTTCTCGTTGTGCTTCGCGGCGCTTGGACCACTGATGATCTTCGCTTCGCTGATCGACGGTGCGCGCTCCCGACGCAAGGCGCATCGGCTGGCCGAAGCGGAGAGCGCCGTGGCCTGGTCAGCGGCAGAGGCCCAGCTCGCCCGGCTTCACGATGAAGAGCGTCAGATCCGCTGGCACCGGCAACCGGACGCCGCGTCGTGCCTGGAACAGCCACCGCTGCGCGGACTGGATGCGCCCGAGGCGGGCACCGACATCGTCGTCGGTAGCGGAATCACCCGGAGCACGGTCAGGGCGGCGGGAGGGGATGGAGAGCGCGAGCGGGAGTTCCGCTCGAGGTGTGGACGGCTCGAGAAGGTGCCGATCGCCGTGGCTCTCGGCAGTGGCGTCGCGCTGCGCGGTGCTGCGCCGATCGTCGATGCCGCGGCACGAGCACTGGTCGTCCAACTGTGTCTCCGTTTCGGCGCCGCGCAGCTCGCCGTCGTGGGAGATCGCCTCGATGAATGGGGTGTGTCTGCTTTCCCTCATGCCGGGGCCGTGCGCCGCAGGGCGTTCCGGCTGGGCATCGCGCGGACCGGCCAGACGCAACCGACGGCGGATGCGATGTTCTGGCTGCTTGCCCGCGACGACGACGTGCCGGAGGGCATCACAACGGTGATCGACATCGTCGAACCGCATCGCGCGACGGTCAGAACGCCCGAGGGCGTCGTCGAGGTCACCGCGGAATGTCTGTCCCGCGCGCAGACGGTCGCCGTCGGCGAGTCCCGTTCCGACGACGCCGAGGATCTCGACGTTCTCCCCGCTGGAGTGCGGCTCGAGGACCTCACCCAACCGGTGTCTCGGAGTGGGCTGCCGGCCGCGATCGGCAGGGGTGAGCGTGACGACGTGATTCTCGACATCGTCGACGACGGGCCCCACGCCATCGTCACGGGAACGACCGGCAGCGGCAAGAGCGAGCTTCTGGTGTCCTGGGTGACGGCCATAGCGAGCGTGCACGGCCCGGAGCGCGTGATCTTCGTGCTTGCGGACTTCAAGGGCGGAACCGCGTTCGAGCCGCTGCGGGCACTTCCGCAGGTCGCGGCAGTGATCACCGATCTCGATGAACTGGGAGCACGGCGCGGCGTCTCGAGCCTGACGGCGGAGCTGCGTCGACGGGAGACGGTGCTTGCGGCGGCCGGCGCGCGAGACATCGGAGAGATCGTGATGCCGAGGCTGGTGATCGTCGTCGATGAGTTCGCCGCGCTGTTGCAGGAGCACGCCGATCTCGGTGTCGTGTTCACGGACATCGCAGCTCGCGGCAGAGCGCTCGGCATGCATCTCATCCTCGGAACCCAGCGCGCATCCGGTGTGATCCGGGATGCGCTCGCGGCGAACTGCCCGCTGCGGGTGAGTCTGCGCGTGGGTGAGGCCGCAGACAGTCGTGCGGTGATCGGCACGGACGCGGCCGCCGATCTCCCGGGTGGCGTGGAGTCGCGGGGGCTCGCCCTCGCCCGTCGCCCTCAGGACTCGGACCCGGTTCCTCTGAGGGTCGCACTCACCGGTGCTGCAGATCTCCGTGCTGTCGCAGCGACCTGGGCAGGGGTCGAGACGCCGCAGAGCCCCTGGCTTCCCGCGCTGCCGGCGGTCCTTCCTCTGGCCGATCTGAGCCGTGAGATGCTCGCGCGAGGAGAGCTGATCCTCGGGCGGGTCGACGACCCGAAGCAACAGACTCAGCCGCTCGAGGTCCTGATGGTCGGCTCGGATCGTGGCATCGCCCTGATCGGCGGTCCCGGCTCCGGGCGCACCGCAGCCTTGCGTGCTCTGGCGAGCCAGCATCCGGAGGCGCTGTGGATTCCTCGAGATTCGGAGCGCGCCTGGGATGCGGTCATCGCGCTCGTGTCGGGTCGTGCGCCGAGGTGCGGACTCGTGCTCTGCGACGACATCGACGCGCAGATCAACGACCTGCCGATCGAGTACGGTCAGCACCTGACGCAGCTGTGGGAGCAGATTCTGCGGAGTGGTGCGGGGACCACCTTCGTGGTGACGGCGACGCGGGCGGCAGGACAGGTCGGGAGGTTGCTCGACTCGCTGCCGAGACGGGGGCTGCTGCGCATGCCGAGCCGTGTCGACCATCTGGCCGCCGGCGGCGAATCCGACGGCTACGATCGCGATCGGCCACCTGGTCGCCTGCGAATGGGGGACCGTGAGTTGCAGATCGTATGGGTTCAGGAGGAAGGACTCCGCTCGACGGGCCTGCGGCGGGCGACGGCGCACGCCGACGAGGATGCCCCGTGGATTCCACGGTCAGCAGTGAATGCGCTCGTCACACCCGGCGCCTCCGTGGTCGCCGAGACATTGGCTCGGGCGTATTCCGAGTGCGATGTCCTGTCGGTCTCGGGCGAGCCGTCCGAGGCGGCGAACTCAGGTCGTCCGGTGATCCTGGTCGGCGAGTCGGACGCCTGGCAGCGTCACTGGGTTCTGTGGCAGCGGATTCGCGGCGAAGGCGAGGTGCTCGTGAGAGTCGAGAACCCGACGGACCTGCGGCAGCTGGCGGGCGTGCGGGAACTCCCTCCGTATGCCCACCCTCATGCCGGGCGCGCCTGGTCGCTGTCGGGAGACTCCGCTCCGCGACGCGTGGTCATTCCTGCGCTCGTCGGCCCGCGGTGATATCGGCTCACATGAGGACGGTCACGCGTTCCCTGACAGGGATCCGCCGGGGGTGCGTGGCTTCAGATGCCGCTGCCGGGTCGGATGACTCCGACGTCCGCGCCTCCGCCGAGCACCTCGAGCGACAGCGCGGCACCGAGCGTCGCGACCTCGGCGTCGGTCAGTCCGCCGGCGCGTGCGAGGAGCGTCGCAGCGACGATCGTGGAGGCGCGGGCGCCGCCGTCGAGCATCTTCAGGGCGACGGTGGTGCCGTTCGGGGCGACCATGACCATGACGCCCTCGGCGCCACCCTTCGCGAAGACTCCGAGCTTCTCGATGGCGATCGTGTCAGGGCGACCGGGGCCGTCGATCGTCCAGGGGTGTTCGCGGACCGCGCGCACCAGCGAGCCCGCGACACGGTGCAGAGCGAAGGGGGAGCGGTCGGAGGCGGTCCCGATGCGGTGGATCGACCGGGCGAGGCCGGTCAAGGTGAGCGCGTACACCGGCGCGCCGCATCCGTCGATCGCCGTGTGGGCCACCTTCTCGCCCGTGAGGCGTTCGATGACATCGCGGATGTGCACCTGGAGTGGATGCGCGGGATCGAGGTACCCGTCGGTGGGCCAGCCCGTGGCGACACAGGCCCGCAGCATCGCCGCGTGCTTTCCGGAGCAGTTCATACGGATCCGGGTCTGTGCCCCGTGCTCGCGCACCAGCTCGTCGCGGGCGGACGTGTCTCCGGGCCAGGCGGGTGGGCAGGCGAGGTGGTCTTCGGTGAGTCCGCCTTCGGTGAGCACGTCGCGCACGACGGACGCATGCCGATCCGTGCCGCTGTGGCTCGCGGTCGACATGGCGAGCTGCTCGCCTTCGAGAGAGGCGCCGGCCGTGATGCACGCCACCGCTTGGAGCGGCTTGAGGCTCGATCGCGGAAGAATCAGCGCATCCGCATTGCCGTAGCGGGCGATGACGTCGCCGTCGGGGGAGAGGACCACGGCCGCGCCGGCATGGCGGGATTCGACGAACCCGCTCCGTTCGACCACGGCGAGTTCTACGGCATCCTGAACGGTGAGAGTCTCCAGCACCTCCCCAGGATATCGTCGGTTCGGCATGGGGCTGTGCCAGGGCGGAGCGGTCCCCGAGGTTCGCTGCGGCTGGCAGACTGTCGGCATGGCAGATCGTCCCGCGCCTCTCGGCGAGCACCGCTACTCACTCACGTCGACCTGGACCGGGAACTCCGGCACGGGGACCAGCGGTTACCGCGACTATCGCCGCGACGTGACGCTCGAGGTCGAGGGCAAGCCCGACGTCCTGGCATCCGCCGACAAGCCGTTCCGCGGCGACCCGTCGCGCTGGAATCCCGAGGACCTCCTGCTCGCCTCACTCTCGGAATGCCATCTGCTCTCGTACCTGCACGCCTGTGTCACCGCCGGCGTCGTGGTCGTCTCGTACCGCGACACCGCGTCGGGCATGATGCGCGAGGACGGCACGGGTGGCGGCGCCTTCGTCGAGGTGATGCTCCGCCCTGAGGTCGTGGTCGCCGATGCGTCCATGATCGACGCCGCCGAGCGTGCACACGCACAGGCGAATGCATGGTGCTTCATCGCGAACTCGATGAACTTCCCAGTACGGCACGAAGCCACGGTGCGCGCCCAGGAGTGACGTCTCGCTGCGGAGGGGGACCCGCTCGGATCAGCGGCGCTCGTGCGGGAGCGCCTGCTTGATCTTCTCGATCGTGCCTTGAGCCGGAGCCTCGTTGTATGCGTCTGCAAGCTCCTGCCCGGACAGCGCATGGATCGCCGCCATGATCTCGTCGGTGGCGAGCCGACGCGCGCGACCGCTCGTGGCGGGTCCGTGAGGGGAGAGATCCAGCGGCTCACCGAACCGTACGGTGATGCGCTCCTTGAGCGTCGGCACCTTGGCGCCGACCGGCATCACCTTGTCGGTGCCGATCAGCCCCACGGGGACGACCGGTGCACCGGTCTGCAGCGCGAGGAAGGCGACCCCTGTGCGTCCCTTGTACAGACGTCCGTCGGTCGAGCGCGTTCCCTCGGGGTAGAGCGCGACCGCGAGCCCTTCGTCGAGCAGCTGACGCTGCACCTCGAGCGCATCGAGAGCGGCCTTGCCTGCGCCACGGCGCACCGAGATCGCCCCGATGGACTCGAAGAAGGTCTTGCTGAACCAGCCTTTGAGCCCAGGCCCCTCGAAGTAGCTCGACTTCGCGAGGAAGTGCACGGGGCGCGGAGCCGCGACTGGAATCGCGATCGAGTCGATGAAAGAGAGGTGATTGCTCGCGAAGATGACGGGGCCGTCTTTCGGGACGTTCTCCCTGCCCTCGATGCGAGGACGGTAGATCGTGCGGGCGAGAGGCGTGATGAGACTGCGGCCTAGCGCGTAAGCAAAACCGGCGTGACGAGGCTTCTCAGTCTCTGCGGGCGAGGATTCGGGCTCCACGGACTGCTCTGACGTCATCAGAGCAGATTACCCCCGGATCCATGCCGCGGTGGGAATGAAGCGCCAGAGCGCGCCTCCCAGCATCGACAAAGGGGTATGGGGGATGATGGGGTATCCCGCCCGCGATCCTGAGGTCTCACTGTGCGCAAGCGTCCGCTCATCGTCCTGTCCACCGTCGCTGCGGCGACCCTGTTCCTCGCCGGGTGCTCCGGTGATGCGGCACCGGAATCGACAGGAACGTCCGATCCGTCGGCGCAGAGCTCCTGCCTCGCCGACCTCGCCTCGGGCGCAGGCTCCGATGCCGTGTCCGTCGAGGGGACCGGAGCCGATGCGAAGGTCACGGTTCCCGCAGATGCCGATCTCGCCGAAGCCCAGCGCTCCGTCGTGGTCGAGGGCGACGGCGACGACGTCATGCCCGGCGATCTCGTCTCACTGAGGTACCAGCTCGTGGATGCCACCACCAACGAGGTGCTCAGCACCTCGGAGCGCGGCCCCGACGGCGTGCTGTCCGCTCTTCTCGCGGTGCAGCAGCCGCAGCAGATCGTGGACCCCACCCAGTCGACCGTCTTCACCGTCGCCGCGGAGTGCCTCCCGATCGGCTCGAGCATCGTGCTGACGCTACCGGCCGCACAGGAGGGCATGAACCCCAGCGTCCTCTACGTCGAGACCATCGAGCAGCTCCCGAAGACCGCCTCCGGCTCGGATGTCGATGCGACCGAGGGCATGCCCACCGTCGAGCTCGACGACGCCGGTTCTCCCACCATCACCATCCCTGATTCCGAGGCCCCCACCGAGACCGAGGTCGCTGTCCTCAAGCAGGGTGACGGAGCCGTCGTCGGCGCCGGTGACCTGGTCACCGTGCAGTATCGCGGAGTCAAATGGTCGGACGGCACCGAGTTCGACTCGAGCTGGAGCCGCGACGCGGAGCCCTCGCAGTTCCAGACGAGCGGCGTCGTGACCGGCTTCAAGATGGCGCTCGAAGGCCAGCAGGTCGGATCCCAGGTCGTCGTCGTGATGCCCCCGAAGGACGGCTACGGCGCATCCGAAGGCAACGAACTGCAGAACGAGACGCTGGTCTTCGTCGTCGACATCCTCGCGACCACGCCCATCGAGCAGGCCCCGTAAGGGTTGAGGGGCCGAGGGCTTGCCATAGGCTGGCGGCATGCGTCGCATCATCGTCCTCGGCTCCACAGGTTCCATCGGCACGCAGGCGCTCGACGTCATCCGCGCCAATCCGCGTCGATTCGAACTCGTCGGCCTCGCCGCCGGTTCGAACGCGGAGATGCTGGCTGAGCAGGCGCAGACGTTCCAGGTCGAGAGCACAGCGCTCGGCGCCGCGGAGGCCGAACAGTTGGTGCGGGACGTCGATGCCGACGTCGTGCTCAACGCGATCACCGGATCCATCGGGCTCGGATCCACTCTCGCGGCGCTGAAGGCGGGGCGGACTCTCGCTCTCGCGAACAAGGAGTCGCTCATCGTGGGCGGCGAGCTCGTTCTCGCGGCTGCGGCCCCCGATCAGATCGTCCCCGTCGACTCGGAGCACTCCGCGATCGCGCAGGCGCTGCGCAGCGGAACCCATGCCGAGGTGCGGCGTCTCGTCGTGACGGCTTCCGGCGGACCATTCCGCGGACGCTCGCGTGACGAGATGGCCGAGGTGACTCCGCAGGAGGCCCTCGCCCACCCCACCTGGGACATGGGCCGGGTGGTCACCACGAACTCCTCGACGCTCGTGAACAAGGGGCTCGAGGTCATCGAGGCCCACCTGTTGTTCGACGTCGCCTACGACGACATCGAGGTCGTCGTGCATCCGCAGTCGATCGTGCACTCGATGGTCGAGTTCATCGACGGATCGACGATCGCCCAGGCGTCTCCGCCCGACATGCGTCTGCCCATCTCGCTCGGACTCGACTGGCCGAATCGCGTCGGCGGCGTGGGGCGCCCACTCGACTGGACCCAGGCGACGTCCTGGACCTTCGAGCCCCTCGATGACAAGGCCTTCCCCTCCGTCGCCCTCGCCAAAGCCGTGGGCCGTGCGGGGGCCACGTTCCCCGCCGTCTACAACGCCGCGAACGAGCAGGCGGTCGACGCGTTCCACGAAGGACGGCTGCCGTTCCTCGGGATCGTCGACACGATCTCGCGGGTGGTCGACGCCCATGAGCCGCCGCAGACGCTGACCGTCGAGTCGCTGGCGGAGGCCGAGGCCTGGGCTCGACGCAAGGCCGATCAGCTGATCGCGAAGGTCTGACGCGACGACGGCCGCAGCGGATCGCTGCGGCCGTCGATCGAATCAGTCTTCGTCGGGATAGGGCACGGGCCAGTGCGAGTCCGGAACCGGCCATCCTGCTGCGCGCAGAGCGCGGCGAGCGAGCTCGCGAGCCGAATAGGGGGTGCGCACCCCGCGGATGTCGCGGTAGTCCTGATGTCCGGGGCCGGCCCACAGGATCGAGTCGCCCTCGCCGACGAGGCCGACGGCCGCGACGATGGCCGCCTCGGGCGGCGAGTACTCGTGGATCTCGGCGTCTGGGCGTGCTGCGCGGGCTCCAGCCACCAGAGTGGCCCTGATCGACTCCGCATCCTCGAAGCGAGGGTGGTGGTCTGTGACGACGAGGATATCGCTGCCTTCGACGGCCGTGCGAGCCATGTCGTAGCGCTTGCTGGCGTCGCGATCGCCGTCTGCGCCGAAGAGCATGAGCACCTTGCCGGGGGTCACGCGGCGCACGGCTGCGAGAGTCTTCTCGAAGGCGTCGGGGGAGTGCCCGAAGTCGACGAAGACGACGGGGCCCGTGTCGCCGGACACGAGCTGCGTGCGACCGGGCAGGTGGGCGTCGATGCCGCCGTCGCGCTCGAGGGCTGCGACGATGCGGTCCCACGCGTAGCCGCCCTCGAGCAGCATCACGATCGCCAGAGCGGCGTTCGCGGCCATGTGAGGGCCGATCACCGGAACGGTGGTCGTGAGGGATCCGGCAGGACCCGTCAGCGTGAAGGTCGTTCCTGACGCGCGTTCGTCGTCGATCTCGACGACCCAGTCGGCGTGCGCGGCGGCATCGGGGTCGGCCGCGATGGAAGGCGTCCCGACGGTGACGACCGGGATCTCCGCGCGCTCCACCACGATCGCCCCGTTGGCGGAGTCGAGGCAGACCACACCACGCGTCGCGCGGTCGGGGCGGAAGAGCGGAAGCTTCGCCTCGAAGTACTCCTCCATGTCGGCGTAGTCGTCGAGGTGGTCGTGGCTGAGGTTCGTGAAACCGGCGACATCGAAGCGGATGCCGTCGACGCGGTGACGCGAGAGCGCCTGAGCGCTGACCTCGACGGCTACTGCTTCGACGTCGCGCTCGCGCATCAGCGCGAGCAGGGCGTGCATCTCGGATGCCTCGGGGGTGGTGAGTCTCGAGACGATGACCTCTCCGGCGATGTGCCGCTCGGCCGTCGAAGAGAGCCCGGTGACGACGCCGAGCTGGTCGAGGATGCCCTCGAGCAGGTGCGAGACGCTCGTCTTGCCGTTCGTCCCGGTGGTCGCGAACAGCAGCGGGAGAGGCTCGCCTGCTCCGGTGCCGTAGACCCAGGCGCTCAACGCGCCGAGGACTGCGCGCGGGTCATCGACGACGAGCACGGGCAGGCCCGCGGACTCGGCGATCTCGGCGCCGGCCTCGTCGGTGATGATCGCGACGGCGCCCTTCTCGGCGGCGGTGATCGAGAATTCGGCGCCGTGTCGGTTCACGCCTCGGATCGCGACGAAGGCCTCGCCGGGGCGGAGGTCGGCGGTGGCGAGCGTGATCCCCGACAGGGTGACACCGCTCACCTCCCCGCGGACGTCGCGTGCGAATCGAGAGGCGAGTTCGGACAGCTCGCGCCGGGGCGGGTTCGCGGGGCGGAGCACGGGAGGCAGGCTCGGTTGTTGTTCAATCGACATGTCGCATCCATGATCTCACGGCTCCGGAGAGATCACGGGGTGCGGCACGTCTCCTCGGCCCCATCGAGCCGAGGAGACGCGCCAGGACGTCACGCCTTGCGGCGGTAGGCCAGCACGGAGACGATGAGTGCGGCGATGCCGGCGGCGAGGCCGCCCGCGCCCAGCGCAGTGCCGAGCGCGTTCGAAGCCCCTGACTCATCGGCGGCAACGGAATCGGCGTCGTCCGCATCTCCGGCTTCGGCAGCAGAGTCGTGCTCGCCGTGCCCGTCTGCGGACGCGTCGGCGACCTCGACCACGGGAGCGGGCGCGTCGAGGCTGTGCGGGTCCTCGCCGTCCTCTGCGAGCTGCGTCCATTCGCTGCTGCCCTCGACGCAGGTCTGGATGACGGGGAACGCGAGCGATTCGGGGGTCTTCTCGTCGAGCCCCACCGACATGCTGACGGCGCCGCGCAGCTCGTTCGGCACCGGTGTCACGGCGGTGTAGGTCACGGCGCTGACGAGGCCGTCGTCGCCCTTCTCGACGTCGATCGTCCAGTCACTGTCCATGGTGGGTGCGACAGAGGCGAGCCCCTCGGGCATCGTCACCTTCAGCGAGGTGGTGGGTGAGTTGTCACAGCCGTGGGCGAACGAGAAGGTGAGCACGCCGTGGTCTCCCGCAGTGAGCTCATCGGGGCTGACGCTGACATGCGCACTGGCCATCGCGGGGATCGCGAGGGCCAGTACGGCGCCTCCGATGAGTCCGGTGGCGAGGTTGCGGCGAGTGGTGATGTTACGACGGGTGGTGGAACGCATGGTGGAACTCCTGAATGCTGTCGAGCGGGCGCGCAGAGGTGAGCGCGGCATCCGCGGGGTGAGGAACGCCTCGATGAGGCGACGTGACGATCAGATGATCGTCGGGGGTCCTCGCCGCGCCAAGGACAGGGAAAGAGCGCGATCGACCAGCAGCGGCAGGGCGAAGACCGGAGGGGTCGGGCGCCGGTGGCTCGCGCGGAAGGCGGTGACCGCGCGGCGCAGCTGCGCCTGCATCCACCCGGCGACGGCACGCACCATCGATTCGCCGTGACAGACCAGTGCAGTCGTCATCACCGCTGCGCCCAGGTGGCCGATGACCATGAGCAGGTCGGGGGCGGTCGCCTCAGCCATCGGGCCGAGGGCTGAGAGATCGAGGTGATGCTGGTGCCCGGAGAGCACGGCGGTTCCCGTCGGAGCGCCCAGCAATTGGAACACGGTGTGGAAGGCAGCCTGGCTGACCAACACGGTCGCCGCGACTCGGAGCCGTGAAGCGCGCCCGCCGATGATCAGAGCGGCGATCGGTGTGACGAGCGTCATGACGGCGACGACGAGAAGCGGATGCGGCGCGGCGCCGCCGGCGACCGTGTGGGACGTCGCCGCGAGGAGCGTGGCGACCGCCGATGCCGAAGCCGCGCGCAGGAGTCGCAGCTGGCGGGAGGTCACCGGACAAGCCTAGTGGGGCGCGCGACGAGCCCCGTCGCGGCGTGGGGCTTATTCCTAGGCTGCGAGCACTAGCTTGGGGGAGTGGAAGCACTGCTCTATCTGGGTGGCCTCGTGTTCATGCTGATCGGCCTCGGCCTCTCGATCGGCCTGCACGAGGTCGGCCACCTCCTGCCCGCGAAGCTGTTCGGCGTTCGCGTCGGCCAGTACATGATCGGCTTCGGACCGCGACTCTGGTCCAAGCGCATCGGGGAGACGGAGTACGGCTTCAAACTCCTGCCTCTGGGCGGCTTCATCTCGATGTCGGGGATGTACCCGGCATCCACCGCATCGGGACCTGCGAAGGGAGTCTTCCGGGCACTCGTGCAGGACGCGCGATCCGCGAACGACGAGACGATCGCGGAGGGCGCAGAGGACCGGGTCTTCTACCGCCTGCCCGTGTGGAAGCGCGTCATCGTGATGCTCGGCGGCCCGCTGATGAACCTCCTCCTCGCGATCGTCATCTTCACCGTCCTGTTGTCGGGCATCGGAGTCCAGCAGGGGACGACCACGATCGCATCCGTCAGCGAGTGCGTGCTACCGGCCGGCTCCACGGCGACAGAGTGCTCGGCCGACGACCCGGCGACGCCGGCCGCGGAGGCGGGGATCAAGCCTCGCGACGTGTTGGTGTCGGTGGCCGGTCAGCCGGTGTCGACCTTCGCGGAGGCGACCGCGATCGTGCAGGCCGCTCCCGGCGAGACTCTCGACCTCGTCGTCCTCCGTGACGGCGTGGAGAAGACGCTGAGCATCACGCCGATCGAGGCCGAGCGTACGATCACCGATGCGAGCGGACAGCCGGTCATCGGGGACGACGGCCAACCCGTCGTCAAGGAGGTCGGCTATGTCGGGATGGGCGCGCAGATGGGCTTCGTGCAGCAGCCGTTGTCAGCCGGCCCGCAGATGGCCGGCGACACCGTCGCGCGGGTCGGCTCGATGATCCTGACCCTCCCCGTCCGCATCTGGGAGACCGGCGTGTCTCTGGTGACGGGAA
Source organism: Microbacterium sp. CGR1 (assembly GCF_051062835.1). Taxonomy (GTDB): domain Bacteria; phylum Actinomycetota; class Actinomycetes; order Actinomycetales; family Microbacteriaceae; genus Microbacterium. Next base: position 331,197 of record NZ_JAOTPG010000001.1, read on the forward strand.
GCGAGCGGGATCCGAACGGACCGCTGAGCGTCGTGGGCGTCGGTCGTATCGCCGGCGAGGTCGCAGCCACGGACGCGCCGATCCTCAATCGCTTCTCCATTCTGCTGAGCCTCCTCGGCTCGCTGAACGTGGCTCTGTTCGTGTTCAACCTGATCCCGCTGCTGCCGCTCGACGGAGGCCACGTCGTCGTCGCGCTGTGGGACGGCATCCGTCGCGCCTGGGCGAAGCTGTTCCGTCGTCCGCCGCCCGCGCCCGTCGACGCCACCAGGCTCGTGCCACTGACCGTCGTCGTCGCCACTCTGCTCATCGCCATGGGCGCCGTGCTGCTGCTCGCCGACGTGTTCAACCCCGTGAAGCTCTTCGGAGGCTGAGCGGGCCAGCCGATCGCGGATCAGCCGGCACGCCGCTCAGGCGAGCGCGTGCGAGACCAGACGCTCCAGAGTGCGGATGCCGTCGCGGGAGAGGATCGACTCCAGGTGGCCCTGCACCGATGCGAAGTGCTCGCCGCGCAGTGCGTAGACGTCTCCTGACTCGGGGTCCGCGGACACCTCGGTGGCACCCAAAGATGTGGTTCCCGCTGCGACCCTGGCGGTGAACGTGTTGTAGAAGCCGATCGACGCATCCTCGCCGAAGACTGGCACAGCCTTCTGCAACCCTTGATGCGGTGCGCCGAGCGGGGCGAGGTCGATGCCGAGGCTGTCGCTGAGGATCTGGTGGCTCAGGCAGACCGCGAGCAGCGGTGCGCCCGCGTCGACGCGCCCCGAGACGACCTGTCGCATCCGGGCGATGCGCTCGCTGTCGGTGTCGCGAGGGTCGCCGGGGCCGGGGCCGGCGACGACGAGGTCGGCGGAGTCGAGCTCCGCGTCGGTCACCTCGCTCCATGCCCGGATGGTGACGTCCAGTCCCAGGTGGCGGAGCTGGTGGGCGAGCATCGTCGTGAAACGGTCTTCGGCGTCGACCACGATCGACGTCTTCCCCGCGAACGGGCCCGTGAGGTCGTCGCTCTGCGGGTTCAACCAGAAGTCTGCGAGTCGTGCGTTGCGCGACGAGAGGAGCGCGGTGACCGTGGGGTCGGCGGCGAGGGACTGCGGTGCGCCCGGAGCATCCGCGTCCTCGCGGGCCTCAGCGGCACTGTCTCGGTCGATCGCGCCGATCGCGCCGAGCACTCCCGCCGCCTTGCCGTGGGTCTCGGACACCTCTCCGTGAGGGTCGGAGTGCCGCACGAGCGTCGCCCCCACGGGCACGCTGAGCGAGCCGTCCTTCAGATAGACGGTGCGGATGAGGATGGGGGCGTCGAGATCGTGCCCGCCTTCGGCATTCGGGGTGAAGAGCGCTGCGACGCCGGAGTAGTACCCGCGCGGCTTCTTCTCGTGGCGACGGATCACCGCGCACGCATTCTGCATCGGCGAGCCGGTGACAGTCGGCGCGAACATGGTCTCGCGGAGGATGTCGCGGGGGTCGAGCGCGCTGCGTCCGCGGAGCATGTACTCGGTGTGCGTGAGGCGCGACATCTCCTTGAGGTGCGGCCCCGTGATGCGTCCGCCGTCGGAGCAGACGGCGCTCATCATCTTGAGCTCCTCGTCGACGACCATGAACAGCTCTTCTGTCTCCTTCGTGGAGGAGAGGAAGTCGACCAGCGTCTCCTTCGTGGCACCGCCGGCGGGGTGCCGGAAGGTGCCCGAGATCGGATTCATCGTGACGACGCCGCCGCGGGCGACGACGTGCGCTTCCGGGCTCGCGCCGACGGCGATGTGCCCGGGCGTGACGACGGCGAAAGTCCAGTAGGCACCGCGCTCGTGCGTCAGAAGGGCACGGAACCACGTGAGGGCAGCCGTGCGGTCGTCGACGTCGATCTCGGCGGTGAAGTCGCGCCGGATCACGAAGTTGGCGCCCTCGCCCCGGCCGATCTCGTCGGCGATCACCGTCTCGACGATCGCGGCGTACTCCTCGTCGGCGATGTCGAATCCGCCGTCGCGGAGGGGGATGGCGGCGGACGGCAGATAGGCGACCAGCGCAGGCGCCGGGAGATGCAGGTGCTCGTCGACCACGATGCAGCGCAGCGGCGCTCCGTCGTCCTGGGCGACGAATCCGCGCTCGCGCACCTGGCGGTAAGGCACCATGGCGAAGATCTCGCGCGGAGTCCCGTCGATCGTGAGCGGGATGTCGGCGAGCAGGTCGACGTCGACGACCTCGCCCGTGAGCAGCTCGACGGTGTCGGCGCCGTCGCGCGCGATCAGCACGAACGAGGCCGTGGGATCTGCGGTGAGCTCGGCAAGACGTGAGAGGGTCATCGGTGTCTCCTGTGCGTGGCTCCGGCTCGGCTCAACGAAAAGACCGCCCCGGAGGCGGTCTGGATTCGTGGGAACGCGAACACACCGCCTAAGAGGCGGGCCACCAGGTGAAGTTCGCGAGCATGGGCTGAAAACTATCACACCGCGCACTGTCGCCCCGGCCGGATGACGCGCGTCCGAGCCGCGCGACATCCAGCCTGCGTGCATCCAGGCGGCGTAGGCTGGGGGTTGTGCCAGCCGTGAATCTTGGGATGCCGAAGATCCCCGAAGTCCTCGCCCCTCGCCGCAAGTCTCGCCAGATCAAGGTGGGCAAGGTGCTCGTGGGCGGTGACGCCCCCGTCACCGTGCAGTCCATGACGACCACGAAGACGACGGACATCAACGCGACTCTCCAGCAGATCGCCGAGCTGACCGCATCCGGATGCGAGATCGTCCGTGTGGCGGTTCCCCATCAGGACGACGCCGACGCGTTGAAGATCATCGCGATGAAGAGTCAGATCCCGGTGATCGCGGACATCCACTTCCAGCCGCGCTACATCTACACCGCGATCGACGCCGGATGCGGCGCCGTGCGCGTGAACCCGGGCAACATCCGCGAGTTCGACGGCAACGTCGGCAAGATCGCCGAGGCCGCGAAGGCCGCCGGCGTCTCGCTGCGCATCGGCGTGAACGCCGGATCGCTCGACCGTCGCATCCTCACCAAGTACGGCAAGGCCACGGCAGAGGCGCTCGTCGAGAGCGCTGTCTGGGAGGCTTCGCTGTTCGAGGAGCACGACTTCCACGACTTCAAGATCTCGGTCAAGCACAACGACCCCATCGTGATGGTGAAGGCCTACCGCCTGCTCGCCGAGCGAGGCGACTGGCCCCTGCACCTCGGCGTGACCGAGGCCGGGCCCGCGTTCCAGGGCACGATCAAGAGCGCCACGGCGTTCGGCATCCTGCTCGGCGAGGGCATCGGCGACACGATCCGCGTGTCCCTCTCGGCTCCTCCCGCCGAAGAGGTCAAGGTCGGGCACCAGATCCTGCAGTCGCTGAACCTTCGCGAGCGCAAGCTCGAGATCGTCTCGTGCCCGTCGTGCGGACGCGCGCAGGTCGACGTGTACACGCTCGCCGAGAACGTGACCGAGGGCCTCAAGGACATGACGGTGCCGCTGCGCGTCGCGGTGATGGGCTGCGTCGTGAACGGACCGGGCGAGGCTCGCGAGGCAGACCTCGGCGTCGCCTCCGGCAACGGCAAGGGCCAGATCTTCGTCAAGGGCGAGGTCATCAAGACCGTGCCCGAGGCAGACATCGTCGCGACGCTGATCGAAGAGGCCAATCGGATCGCCGCAGACATGGGACCCGAGGCGCCACTCGGCACCGCGCAGGTCGTCACGGTCTGATCTCGGGGTCCGTGCTCCCACCGATTCGTTCGCGCTGTCCGTCCTGCGAGGGGCGGCGCTCGTCCTGAGCATCATCCATAGGAGTCCCATGCCCTCGTCCACTGTCGTGTCCTTCGCCGGCGGCGATGTCGCGGGTTCGAGTACCGTCGCCCGGGTCGAGCCGACATCCGCAGGCGCCGTCGTCATCGTGGACGCGACACCGTTCCACCCGGTCGATCACACGTGGCCGGATCAGCCGGGCGACAGCGGTGAGATCGTTCTCGACGGGTCTGCCGTCCGCGTCTCCGAGGCTGTGATGGCCGCGGTGTCAGACGAGGGTGAGTTCGCGGTCGGCTCCGACATCCCTGCGAAGCGCGGTGCCGAGGGGTGGACCTGGCTCGTCGGCCATCCGCTCGAGGGCGATACCCCGTCCTGGCTTGTCGAGGGCGCCCGCGTGGAACTGTCGGTCGACTCGTCCCGTCGCGCCGGTCTCAGCCGAGGGCACACCGTCTGCCACCTCGCGTCGCTGGCGCTCGATCTGGCACTTGCGGACCTGTGGCGCAAGGATCCGGGTGAGGATGCTCTGGGCGCGCCGAACTTCGAGGGCAAGGCGAATCAGTCCAGCCGGATCCATGCAGACGGTGCGGTCGATGAGTACCGGCTGGGCAAGAGCCTGCGCAGGGCCGGCTTCGACACCGAGACGTTCGCAGCGACACTCGCGGACCGAGAGGCGTCGATCAACGCCCGGCTGGCCGACTGGGTCGCGTCGGGCGCGTCGAGCCGAGTGGTGGCCGAGGGCCCGACGATCGTGGATCGTCGCAGCTGGCACTGCGAGCTGCCCGAAGGCACCGCGGAGATCCTGTGCGGCGGCACGCACGTGGCATCCCTCACCGAGTTCGTCTCGATCTCGGTGACGCTCGACCTGACGGATCCGCAGCTTCTGGTCATGACGACGCGGGCCGTACCCGCGTCCTGAGGCAGGTCAGCACACGAGACTGCTCAGCGCACGAAGCCGCCCTGCATCCGGCCGCCTGCACGGTCGAGCTCGTGGTCGACACGGGCGGCGAACGTCGCGTAATCGCAGTCGAGCAGTGGGGTGCTCAGCAGCTCGGCGCGCTCGCTGCTGAAGTCCCGGAGCCGCCTCGGAAGCCATTTGCCCGTCGCGATCCAGCGTCCCTCGCTGAGGAGCATGAGTTCTGCGATCCTCTCGAACAGGATCGACGCCTCGACATGCTGCTCGAGGGGGTCTGTGGCATCCCTGAGGTCGTCGAGCACATCGGTGACGACGTAGCGACGGAAGGCGGATTCCTGCGCGCTGAGTGAGGGGCCCGCATCGAGGACCGTCTGCCAGCGACGGCGGAGAGCGGCGAGGCGGCCGTCGTCTCGGATCGCGGTGCCTTCGACGAGCATGTGCACGGTCACCGGTCGGTGCTGCGCGATGCCTCGGCTGGCCCACTCGTCAAAACCCGCCGGCGTGTACGCGAAGACCTCGAAGATCTCACCCTCGAACTCCTGAGTCGAGGCCTCGCTCGTCTGCGTGTCGGCGTCGAAGAGCTCTTCTCCGAGGAGCAGCAGGTCGATGTCGCTCGTCGGGGTGCGCGCGCCGCGTGCGGTGCTCCCTGCCATGATGGCGACGTCTGCTCGCGGATAGCGAGCAGCGACGAATCGTTCAGCGACGGCGAGGTGGTCCATGCCGCAAGAGTAACGACCGTCTGTGCGCGTTCCGTGTCAGCGGAGCGCTGCGCCGAGTCGAGCGCCGAGGCCACCGGCGAGCACATGCGCCTGAGCGAGCGGGATCCACCGGCATGTCCACGAGACCGGCGAGACGCCGGTCGCCGGATCGGCTTCGCCGGCCTGCCAGACGGCAGAGGCCTCGGGATCGACGACCTCCATCCGGAAGAAGTGTCGGAGTGCCACTTGATCGCGGAGCGGGGCGAGGTCGTAGAACTCGGTGCCGAGGCTGCGCGTCACAGTGCCGCGCAATCCGGTCTCCTCGAACAACTCTCTCTCAGCGGCCTGTACGGCGCTCTCGTCGTCGCGAACGGTTCCCGCAGGAACCTGAACGCCGGTGGCGAGTATGTCGGTGTCATCGTGGGTGAAGACGAGCAGACGATCCTCGGCGATGACGTAGCACACGGCTTTCTCGACAACGCTCATCTGATCCGCAACCAGCACCCCCGAGAGATGCTCGGCATCGCCGATGATCCTGTCCACCCATCGATCGCGCGGAAGCCGTGCGATCTCCGCCGTCGTGAACCATCCCGTCTCGATGAGCTCGCCGTCTGTGAACAGCAACTCGGCGTCGACCGAGATCGAACACGAGTAGGCGATCGTCGTGTATCCGACACGATCGCCGTTCGGATAGCTCACGAGCAGACCCTCGCCTCCGTAGGCCCCCACGATTCCGTGAACGGTGGGAGCGACGCCGATCTCCTCCAGCACTTCCCTGAGGACGGCGTCCTCCGGCTTTTCGAGTGGCTCGATTCCGCCGCCGAGGAGTCCCCACTCGCGCGAGTGCGCTTGCCGGCAAAGCAGAAATCGATCGTCCCGCCGGATGACCGCCGTGACGGCGGGGAGCAGAAGGAGAGCATGACCCACGCGTCCACGGAGGTCTCTCAGGTATGGCGAGATCGGCATGGCCCAGAGCCTAGGCGGTCACACCGCGAACTCGACCTCGCCACGGGTGATGTCGGCGCGCAGGACGTGGAGCTGCACGACTGATCCGGGGACGGCGCCGTCCGGAATCGGGGCCGAGGCGGTGACGGCAGGATCGGCGATCTGCACAGTCGCCCGCTCGCCGCGGATCTCGATCACGGTCGCATCGATCGTCGAGCCGACCAGGGGAGTCATCAGAGCGGCCTCGACGCAGTTGATCGTCGCGGAATCGAGCCTGGACGCGCGCTGACCGGAGTCCTGCATCAGTGCGGGAAGGTCGGCGAGGGACTCGCGGACCCAGGCCGGAACCTCACGGCCCTCGGATACGGCGAGGCAGATCGCGAGCGACCAGCGATCGACCAGGCGACGAAGCGGTGCTGTCGCGTGTGCGTACGGTGCGGCGATCGCCGCCTGATCGATGTCGGGCGGCACCGAGCCGTCGAAGGTCACGTAGCCAGCTCCGCGGAAGAGCGATGCCGCTGCCTCGAGGATCGGGAGGGTCATGGGGTCGGCGCGATCCAGTTCGCGCAGGTAGTCGCCGTAGCGGCCCGTCGTCCAGGGGCGGCCGAGCGCCTCTGTCTGATGACGGAACGCATCGAAGGACTTCTCGTCGGGCTGAGGCATCGTCCGCAGGATGCCGATGCCTGCCTCGATCATCAGAGAAGCTGCCGCCATACCCGTCATGAGGGACAGCTGAGCGTTCCATTCCTCGACGGGAAGCGGGTGCCGACGTTCGATCGAGTAGGTCCCGTCCATCGCTCGCACGACCTCTTCGTCGGGGAGGTTCAGGCTCGCACCGCCTCGGAGCTTCTCCTGGGCGATCCGCAGAGCGCCGATCTCCGGAAGCAGCATGGCCGGGCCTTCCTCACCCCGGTCGAGCGCCGCCTGGGTGCTGACGTAATCGAGCTGGGCGCGCGAACGGATCAGCGCCCGCTCGAGCCGGAAGTCCTCGACGACTCCCGCAGCATCGAGAGCGAAGGTCCACACGAGCGCGGGTCGGTCGACATCTGCCAGCAGCGACGCTCGATCCTCGCTCAGAACCTTCGGATGCAGGGGAACCGTGCCGTCCGCCGCGTACAACGTCTGGCCGCGGCGGCGGGCCTCCGCGTCGACCGCCCCGCCGGGGGTCACGAATCCCGGCACGTCGGCGATCGCATAGCGAACGGTGTATCCGGACTCCCGCCGTTCGAGGTGGAAGGCCTGGTCGAGGTCACGAGACCCGCGTGGATCGAGTGTGGCGAACGGGATGTCCCGCATGTCGAGTTCGGGAGCCGCAGCATCCGATGCCGCAGCCTCGGCCAGCACTGAGGCGGGGAAATCAGTGGGAGCTTCCAGAGATTCCTTGAGGGCGGCCAGCGCCGCGGCGAGTTCCGTCTGCGCGGCGGACGGTGCAACGTGGGATCGGCGCTGAGGCATGACCCCACACTAGGCGTCGGGGCGTGCCGGATCATGACGGCGGATCCCGGATATGACGGCGCGGAGGGGATCGGGGATGAGCGTCGAACCCGTTCGGTGCACGACTCGGAACCTGTGATTTCCGTGTCCGTCCGGCCCCGACCTGAATACCGGGCGTTAGCGTGGGGGCATGACCACTGCTGCGAAAGCCCAGACCCTGATCGGACTCTACGAAGCACCGGAGATCCTCCGCGTCGTCAATGTGTGGGACGTCGTATCCGCGCGAGCGGTCGCGAAGCTCCCGGAGACCAAGGCGATCGCCACCGCCGGCCACGGCATCGCCGCGTCGTTCGGATTCGAGGACGGCACGATCACCCGCGACATCATGATCGACATGGTCGGGCGCATCGCGGCATCCGTCTCCGTGCCGGTGACCGCCGACCTGGACGACGGATACGACGACGCGGGGGAGACCACCCGCCTCGCGATCGGCGCAGGTGTCGTCGGCGCCAACGTCGAGGACCGCCTCAAGCCCCTCGACGAGTCCGTCGCCGTGGTGGAGGCCATCGTCAAGGCGGCCGAGGCCGAAGGCGTGCCGTTCGCCCTCAACGCCCGCACCGACGCGTTCGTGCGTGCCGGCCACCGACCGGTCGCCGAGAGCATCGCAGACGCGATCCAGCGCGGGCGTGCGTTCCTCGATGCCGGTGCCACCGCTGTCTTCGTACCCGGCATGCTCGACGCCAACATCACACGTCAGCTCGTCGAGGGTCTCGGAGAGGGCAAGCTCAGCGTGATCGGGCTTCCCGGCACGCTCGCGGCGTCGGAGTACGAGAAGCTCGGCGTCGCTCGCATCTCCTACGGGCCTCTTCCCCAGCGCGTGGCGCTCACCGCCGTCCAGGATCTCGCGGCGAGCCTGTACGCCGGTGGCGTGATCCCCAACGGCCTGCCCGCCCTCAACTGACGCATCGCGAAACGAGTGACCACCGGTCAGTAGACTTGGCCCGTGGTCACTCGTCTTTCGAACTTCTTCCTCCGCACGCTCCGTGAAGACCCTGCAGGCGCAGAGGTCGCGAGCCACAAGCTGCTGATCCGCGCCGGGTACATCCGACCGCAGGCTGCCGGCATCTTCGCGTGGCTCCCGCTCGGACTTCGCGTGAAGGCCAAGATCGAGACCGTCGTCCGCGAGGAGATGGCCGAGGCAGGCGCGCAGGAGGTGCACTTCCCGGCCCTGATGCCCCGCGAGTCGTATGAGGCGACCGGGCGCTGGGACGAGTACGGTGACCTGCTGTTCCGTCTCCAGGACCGCAAGGGCGGCGACTACCTGCTCGCCCCGACGCACGAAGAGGCCTTCACCTTGCTCGTGAAGGACCTGTACTCGTCGTACAAGGATCTTCCCCTCACGATCTACCAGATCCAGGACAAGTACCGCGACGAGGCTCGTCCCCGTGCCGGACTGCTCCGTGGGCGCGAGTTCACGATGAAGGACGCCTACTCGTTCGACTCGTCGGACGAGGGCCTCGACGTGAGCTACCAGGCTCAGCGCGATGCCTACGAGCGCATCTTCCAGCGCCTGGGGCTCGAGTACGTCATCGTCCAGGCGGATGCCGGAGCGATGGGCGGCTCGCGCAGCGAGGAGTTCCTGCACCCGACTCCTGTCGGCGAAGACACGTTCGTCCGCAGCGCCGGGGGCTACGCCGCCAACGTGGAGGCGTTCACGACGGCGGTCCCCGACGCGATCGCGTTCGACGCGGATGCGGCACCGGTGGTCTTCGACTCCCCGAACACCCCGACGATCGAGACGCTCGTCGCTCACTCGAACGCGCATCTGGATGGCGACTACACCGCTGCGGACACGCTGAAGAACGTCGTGCTCGCGCTCACGCACCTCGACGGCACCCGTGAGCTCGTCGTCGTCGGCATCCCGGGCGACCGCGAGGTCGACGAGAAGCGCGCCGAGGTGGCGTTCGCACCCGCAGAGGTCGAGACGGCCACGGCAGACGACTTCGAGAAGAACCCGCTGCTCGTCAAGGGCTACATCGGCCCCTGGTCGCCCACGGGTGCTGTTCTCGGTGAGGAATCGGCGACCGGCATCCGGTATCTGGTCGATCCCCGCGTCAGCGAGGGCACGAGCTGGATCACCGGTGCGAACCTCGACGAGAAGCACGCGCACTCGGTCGTCGCCGGTCGCGACTTCTTCGCGGACGGCATCGTCGAGATCGCGAACGTCCGTGCGGGCGATCCGGCTCCTGACGGCTCCGGTCCGGTCGAGCTCGCACGCGGCATGGAGATCGGCCACGTGTTCCAGCTCGGACGCAAGTACGCCGAGGCCCTCGGGCTCAAGGTTCTGAACGAGAACGGCAAGCTCGTCACGGTCACGATGGGGTCGTACGGCATCGGCGTGACCCGCATCCTCGCGATCATCGCCGAACTGAACAACGACGAGAAGGGCCTCATCTGGCCCGCGTCCGTCGCGCCGTTCGACGTGCAGGTCGTCGCCGCGGGTCGCGATCAGGTCGCGTTCGATGTGGCCGCCGACCTGTCGGCACAGCTCGAGTCGGCCGGACTCGACGTGCTCTACGACGACCGCCCCAAGGTCTCGCCGGGAGTCAAGTTCGGCGACGCTGAACTCGTGGGTGTCCCGAAGATCGTCATCGTGGGCCGCGGCGCCGCCGAGGGCCAGGTCGAGCTGTGGGATCGCGGCACGGGTGAGCGCGACGCTGTCTCGGTGGCCGAGGCGATCGAAAGGCTCAGCAACCGCTGACCGTGCTCATGAGAATGCCGCGCATCCCCATCCAGGGGTGCGCGGCATTCTCCTTCGTGGGTCGAGCTCAGCGGACGATGCGACCGTGGTTCATGATGTCGTCATCCGGTGTGTCGCGGGTGACCAGCGACTTCAGCGCCCCCGCTGCCATGGCGATCTTCCCCTTCGCGGGCTCCCAGAACTCGGTCACGGTGGGCGTCACCCTAAGAAGGGCGATGCCGGGGGTGTCGAGGCCGTCGGCGAACCAGATCTCCAGAGAAGGGGAGTAGAGCTGCTCCATCTTGGCGCGGTCGTGCACGAGCGTCGCCTTGCCGGCGACAGAGACGTAGCGCATTCCCTTGGCGTCGCAGTACGACAGCCCGACGTCGTGGTGCTTGCGCGCTTCGTCGACCTTCTCGGTGTCTTCCGCGGTGAAGAACCAGATGTCGCCGGCGTCGTCCATCTGCCGCGTCGACATGGGTCTGCTCACGAGGTTGCCGTCATCGTCGGTCGTCGTCAGCATCGTGAAGTCGATGTCCTCCACGAGCTCGGCGACGCGTGCGAGGGCTTCAGGTCCGGTGATCTCTGTCATGTCGTCAGCTTCGTACGGGTGCGACGGGGAGGCACGGGGATTGACAGGAAGACCACCACATGATCGCGAGCGGCGTTGCGCCGCATACGCGTCCGGCCGCGCGTGACAGTCTGGAGACATGACCGAGGAACCGTTGCCGGAATCGTTGAGCGCCGAGATCAATGCCGTGCTGGATGGAGCCGGCGTCAAGACGGATCGGCGGCTGGTGATGCGCATGATGCGCACGGCGATCCTGCTCGGTGAGGACGGCACCGACCGGCTCGACCTCAAGATCGCGTCTGCGGCGCTGGCCGAGATGCGCGACGCCTTCCGGCTCTTCGCGCCCTTCGAGGGCGTGCCCAAGGTCACCGTCTTCGGGTCGGCCAGGACGCGGCAGGATGACCCGCTCTATGTCCAGGCGCGGGCTGTCGCCGAGGCCCTGGCGGCGGACGGCTGGATGGTCGTGACGGGCGCAGGCCCCGGGATCATGCAGGCGGCTGCCGAAGGGGCGGGTCCCGCGCTCTCGCTGGGCGTGTCGATCCGCCTGCCGTTCGAGGAGAAGGCGAACAGCCTCGTCGCGGGAAGCGACCACGTGGTCGCGATGAAGTACTTCTTCACCCGCAAGCTCATGCTCATCAAGGAGTCCATCGGCTTCATCTGCCTTCCTGGCGGATTCGGCACTCTGGACGAGATGTTCGAGCTCCTGACCCTGCAGCAGACGGGCAAGGCCGAACCGACTCCCATCGTGCTGCTCGACGAACCAGGCGGCACGTTCTGGAACGGGCTCAAGCGTTTCATCGATGAGGATCTCGCGCCGACGGGTGTGATCTCCGAAGGCGACTTCGACCGCGTCGTCATCACGGACTCGGTCGAGTCGGCGGCCGCGGTGATCGCCGGATTCTGGCGCAACTACGATTCACTGCGCTGGGTGGGGGACACCCTCGTGCTCCGCCTCCGCGCCGAACCGACGGATGCCGAGCTCGATCGGCTCAACGAGCAGTTCGCCGGAATGCTGGTGAGCGGCCGTATCGAGCGGTCTGTGCCCCGGTCACCCGAGGTCGCCGATGATGATGTGCTGCATCTGCCACGGCTCGCGCTTCACCTCGACCAGCGCCAGGTCGGCAACCTGTTCCGGCTGATCGGTGCGATCAACTCGCTGGATTCTGCTCCCGCGCTCTGATCCCCGCCGCGAACGAGACGAGGTCGACCTCGTGCCCCAGGATGCGCTCGGCGGCGCGGTGGCCTGAATAGTAGGCGGCACCCACCGTGGCGGGTTCGTCTCCCCACGTCGCCTCACCCGCGAAATGCAGCACGCCGTCGACGGGACCGGCCGCGTCATCGTGATCGTGATGCGATGACCCCGTGGCCAGGTGCGAGTACGAGCCGTTCGAGAACGGGTCGTGTCCCCATCGGGTGATCCAGTGCGCTGTGGGCGCACCGATGGCGTCGCCGTACAGTGCGTGCAGCGCGGCGAGCACGTCCGCGACGATCTCCTCGTCGGCGAGTTCCTGCATCCGACGTCCGAACGGGCCTGCGGCGAAGGTCAGAAGGGTCGGCAGTCCGCTGACCGCCGACACGTCGTACCAGGAGTGCCAGTGCTCACCGGCCTCGCCGAGCGCACGAATGACATAGGTCTCCTCGTCCCAGAAGCGCTCTGGGAACTGGATGAAGATCTTGTTGAAGACGCCCATTCCCAGACGCTCGACCGGGCCCGCGACGGCGTCCGGCAGGGGTGGGCTGAAGTCGATCGCACCGGCCTTGAGTACGCCCAGCGGCACCGTGACCAGCCCGCTGCGGGCGGAGAAGTCGCCGGCGTCGGTCGTGACGACGACCCCGTCCGGCGTCCGAGCGACCCGCGTCACGATGTGCTCGAGCCGGATGTCGAGCCCGTCGGCGATACGACGGGGGAGTTCGTCGTACCCCCGCGGGAAGATCACCTCGTCGCCGTCGATCGCATCCTCATCGAGTCCGTGTGCGTCGAGGTCGCCGATCCATGCTCCGCACTGCTCCTCGACGCGGTGTCGGAAGAATTCACGGACCTCGTCGATGCGCTCCGGGTCGAACCCGGAGCGGTCGAGAGCGCGCTCGGTCACATCCAGGTACGTGTCTCCGGTGGATGACGCGGCGATCTCCTCGACCAGCAGACGGTCGGCTGCCGCGACGTCTTCGATCCACTGCGCCGCACTCGCAGCATCCATCGGCGTGCCGTTCCCGTCGAAGTTCTCGATCGGGCGGCCACCGGCCTGGAAGCTGCCCACCGTGTACTCGAGCGTGGGGATGTCCAGGACCTGGACGAGGTCCCACAGACGAGACCCCTCGATGCCGTGCACCCAGGATGCTCCGAGATCGACGGGGAAACCGGCGGTCCGGTCGGTGTTCATCCGACCGCCGACGCGATCGCGAGCCTCGAGCACCAGGACCCGCTGGCCGGCATCGGCGAGCATGCGTGCGGCCGTCACTCCCGACATCCCGGCTCCGATGACGATGGTGTCGTACGTGCTCACTGGGTCCTCCTGCGATCCTGGCACCGCGACGGTGCGGCGGCCGCCGTGGCATGGGGCGGTGGGCACAGGGTATCGTGGTACGGATGTCGTGCGAGCACACCCGCGCGACGAGAGCTGAATAGGGAGTCGTCATGGATATCGAACTGAGTCTGCTGCGTGGGATCGAGAAGGAGAAGGCGATTCCCTTCGATGAACTCGTCTCGATCATCGAACAGGCCATCCTGACCGCGTACTCGAAGCACGTCTCCGCAGACGGAGCCACCCCCGAGGGTGTTCGCGTCGAACTCGACCGTCGGACCGGGCACGTCGCCGTGCTGCAGGTCGTCAAGGACGAAGAGGGCGCGATCATCGGCGAAGAGGATGCCACGCCCGACGACTTCGGACGCATCGCGGCCTTCGCCGCCAAGCAGGTCATCAGCCAGCGACTGCGGGACATCGCGGACGACGTCGTGCTCGGCGACTTCAAGGACAAGGAAGGCGACATCGTCGCCGGTGTGATCCAGCAGGGGCCGAATCCCCGCATGATCCACGTCGACCTCGGAGCCGTCGAGGCGATCCTTCCTCCCGAGGAGCAGGTGCCGGGCGAGGAGTACACCCACGGGTCGCGCCTCCGGGTGTACGTGACCAGCGTCGCGAAGGGGCTCAAGGGGCCGCAGATCACCGTCTCGCGCACGCACCCCGGGCTCGTGCGCAAGCTGTTCGCACTGGAGGTCCCCGAGATCGCCGCCGGACTCGTCGAGATCGTCTCACTGGCCCGCGAGGCCGGCCACCGCACGAAGATCGCGGTCCGTGCGAACGACCCGGCCATCAACGCCAAGGGTGCCTGCATCGGTGAGATGGGCCGTCGCGTACGTGCCGTCACCGAAGAGCTCGCGGGGGAGAAGATCGACATCGTCGACTTCGATCCGGAACTCGCGCCCTTCGTCGCGAACGCCCTCTCGCCGGCCAAGGTGACCAGCGCCTTCATCCTGGACGCGAACACCAAGGCGGTGCGCGCCCTGGTCCCCGACTACCAGCTCTCGCTCGCGATCGGCAAGGAGGGGCAGAACGCCCGCCTCGCCGCCAAGCTCACCGGCGCGAAGATCGACATTCAGCCCGACAGCGTCCTGGACTGACCGCTCGTCACGTCCGACTCGCGCCCTTCGCGTGAGTCGGACGGGAACACAGGTGTAAGATGGAACCCGTACGAATGTGCGTCGGTTGTCGCACGCGTGCTCCCCGCGCCGCTCTTCTCAGAGTGGTGTCCCAGAATGAAACGCTCGTCATCGATGAGCGTGCTGTCCTGCCGGGGCGAGGCGCGTGGGTTCATCCGACACCGGAATGCATCGATGTCGCTCTGCGGCGTCGGGCTTTCGGAAGAGCACTGCGTGTGTCCAGCGATCTGGACACACGGAACATCGAACAGCACCCACCAAGAAACAAAGGCTGAACGGCTATGGAAACAAAGTGAACGGCTCGAAATGAGACCCGTCCGCGACTAGTGGTCTGCCCTGTCTGGGTGGACCGACCCCAGACAGGAGAATTGTGGCTGGTAAACCACGCGTACACGAGATCGCCGCTGAACTCGGCGTCGACAGCAAGATCGCACTTGCAAAGCTCAAGGAACTCGGAGAGTTCGTCAAGAGCCCCTCTTCGACCATAGAACCTCCGGTGGCGCGCAAGCTGCGCGCTGCCATCGAGTCGGACGCCTCGCTGAAGTCGTCCGGCGACGCCGCACCCGCCGCAGCGAAGCCTGCTGCTGCCAAGCCCGGTGCTGCCAAGCCCGGTGCTGCTGCCAAGCCCGGTGCCGCCAAGCCCGCTGCGAAGTCGGCAGGGGCAACGCCCGACGCTGCGACGCCCGGTGCTGCGAAGCCCGGTTCCGGTGCACCGACTCCCGGTCCGAAGCCCGGACCCAAGCCGGCACCTGCTCCGGAAGCGCCTGTCGCTGCTCCGGCAGCCGAGGCTCCGGCCGAGACTGCTGCTCCGGCAGCGGCGACTCCCGGCCCCGCGGCCCCGAAGTCGAACGACGGCGGAGCTCCGAAGCCCGGCGCCCCGCGCCCCGGCAACAATCCGTTCTCCACCGCGCAGGGCATGGGACAGCGTCCCACCGGCCCGCGTCCGGGAAACAACCCCTTCGCCTCGGCGCAGGGCATGGGCCAGCGCCCGACGCCGGGTAACATCCCGCGTCCGCAGGCTCCGCGTCCCGGCGCCCCGCGTCCGGGTGCACCTCGCCCCGGTTCCCCTCGTCCCGGCGCTCCGCGCGGCGGTCAGGGTGGCCGTCCCGGTGGCGCACCGTTCCAGCAGCGTCCGGGTGGACCCGGTCGTCCCGGCGGTGCCGGTGGACCCGGTGCTGGTCCCGGTGCTCGTCCCGGTGGTGGCTTCGCAGGCCGTCCCGGTGGCGGTGGCGGTCGCGGTCGCGGCCCCGGCGGAGGTACTGCAGGTGCCTTCGGCAAGGGCGGCGGCAAGAGCAAGCAGCGCAAGTCGCGGCGGGCGAAGCGGCAGGAATTCGAGATGCGGAGCGCCCCGGTCGTCGGTGGCGTCAACGTCACCCGCGGTAACGGGGAGACCATCCGCATGCGTCGTGGCGCGTCCATCGCGGACTTCGCCGACAAGATCGAGACGCTGACCGGTTACACGGTCCAGCCCGGAACCCTCGTGACGATCCTCTTCAACCTCGGCGAGATGGCCACGGCCACCGAGTCGCTGGACGAGGCGACGTTCGAGGTCCTGGGTGCCGAGCTCGGCTACAAGATCCAGATGGTCTCGCCCGAGGACGAGGACAAGGAGCTCCTCGAGGGCTTCGGTCTCAACCTCGAGCAGGAGCTCGAGGAGGAGAGCGAGGACGACCTCGAGATCCGTCCTCCGGTGGTCACCGTCATGGGTCACGTCGACCACGGTAAGACGCGACTCCTCGACGCGATCCGACAGACCAATGTCATCGAGGGCGAAGCCGGCGGCATCACCCAGCACATCGGTGCGTACCAGGTGTGGACGGAGCACGAGGGCATCGAGCGTGCCATCACCTTCATCGACACCCCGGGTCACGAGGCCTTCACCGCCATGCGTGCACGTGGAGCGCAGGTCACCGACCTCGCGATCCTCGTGGTCGCAGCCGACGACGGCATCATGCCGCAGACGGTCGAGGCGCTGAACCACGCCCAGGCGGCGAACGTGCCGATCGTGGTCGCGGTGAACAAGGTCGACAAGCCCGACGCCAACCCGGCCAAGGTTCGTCAGCAGCTCACCGAATACGGTCTGGTCGCCGAGGAGTACGGCGGAGACGTCCTGTTCGTCGACGTGTCGGCTCGTGCCAACACCGGCATCCAGGAGCTTCTGGATGCAGTGCTGCTCACGGCTGATGCCGGTCTCGACCTCACGGCCAACCCGAACAAGGGCGCCCGTGGTGTCGCGATCGAGGCGAAGCTCGACAAGGGTCGCGGTTCGGTCGCCACGGTGCTGATCCAGTCCGGAACGCTTCGCGTCGGAGACGCGATCGTCGCCGGTACGGCCTATGGCCGCGTGCGTGCCATGGCGGACGAGAACGGCGAGCAGGTCCTCGAGGCCTACCCGTCGCGCCCCGTGCAGGTGCAGGGCCTCAACTCCGTGCCCCGCGCCGGCGACGTCTTCATCGTCACCGAAGAGGACCGCATGGCTCGCCAGATCGCTGAGAAGCGTGAAGCGGTCGAGCGCAACGCTCAGCTGGCCAAGGCCCGCAAGCGCATCTCGCTCGAGGACTTCACTCGTGCTCTCGAAGACGGCAAGGTCGAGTCGCTCAACCTCATCATCAAGGGTGACGTCTCCGGTGCTGTCGAGGCACTCGAGGAGTCGCTCCTCAAGATCGAGGTCGACGACTCGGTTCAGCTCCGCATCATCCACCGCGGTGTCGGTGCGATCACGGAGTCCGACGTCAACCTGGCGACGATCGACAACGCGATCATCGTGGGCTTCAACGTCCGCCCCGACACGAAGGCGCGCGAGCGCGCTCAGCGTGAAGGCGTGGACATCCGGTTCTACTCGGTGATCTACAACGCGATCGACGAGATCGAGAGCTCGCTCAAGGGCATGCTCAAGCCGGAGTACGAAGAGATCCAGTCGGGTGTGGCCGAGATCCGCGAGGTGTTCCGCTCCTCGAAGTTCGGCAACATCGCCGGTGTCATCGTGCGGTCGGGAACGATCACGCGAAACGCCAAGGCTCGTGTCATCCGCGACGGTGTGGTGATCGCCGATGGCCTCGCCATCGAGTCGCTGCGTCGCTTCAAGGACGACGTCACCGAGGTGCGCACGGACTACGAGGCCGGTATCGGCCTCGGCAAGTTCAACGACATCCAGATCGGTGACGAGATCGAGACCACTGAGCTGGTCGAGAAGCCTCGCGGCTGATCACGTCAGATATATGTCTTCGGGCGAGGATGCGTCATGCATCCTCGCCCGAAGGGTACGTAGAGGGAGAGAACAATGGCTGGTGAACGACAGGCACGTCTGGCCGATCGCATTCGTGTGATCCTCGCTGAGCGACTCGAGAAGGGGCTGCGCGACCCGCGCCTCGGCTTCGTGACGATCACCGACGTCCGCGTGAGCGGGGACCTGCAGCACGCCTCGGTGTTCTACACGGTGCTCGGCACGGAAGAGGAGCGTCTCTCCAGCGGGGCGGCTCTGACGTCGGCGACCGGGATGCTGCGCAGCGAGGTCGGCAAGCAGCTGAGCACTCGACTCGTCCCGACTCTCGAGTTCATCCCCGACGCGCTGCCGGAGAACGCCGACCACATCTCGGCTCTCCTCCGTGAGGCTCAGCAGCGCGACGCCGATGTGGCGAAGCTCGCGTCGTCGGCGTCACACGCGGGCGACGCAGACCCCTACATCCACCAGGACGACGACGACACGCAGTCCTGAATATCGGCGCCCTCGTCTGAGGGTCCGCGCGTCTTGATAACCTCAGTCCGCATGGGCGGTCGCCCGTGGGGACTGGGGGGTTCGGCATCGACGCTTTGCGTGCGCACGGGGTGACTTCGGTCGCATCGGCGGTGATGGAGGAGATCCTCGACGACCTCCTGGCGCATGAGCTGAGCTGTGCGCCGCATGTGGCCGCCCGCCTCGCTTCCGAGCTCGCGTCAGACGGCCCGACCATCAGGGCGGTTGCTGCCAGGCTCGATGACGCTCAACGCCAGGGGTTGAGGGCGTTGCCGTCCCCGCTGCCCATTGTCCCCTCGATCGAGGCGCTGTTCGCGCACCTGGAACTCGCCCCTGCCGATCGCGAGCTCCTCGTGGCGGTGTCCCTGCGTCTCGACGACCGGCTCGCTCCGCTCCTCGATTTCGCAGGCGAGAGCGCCGCCGAGTTGCACAGAGGCGCCGTCGGTGCACATCTGGACATGCATGCGGGGCGCGTCCGCCTCGTCGAGCCGCGTCTGGCCATCTGGCTGAGAGCGACGACCTCGCAATCGGTGGCGGTCGCCGTCCACGCGCGACTGCACCGTGTCTTCCGCGAACGCGGGGAAGAGGTCGACGCGGACTGGCACAAGGCTCGTGCATCGATGCATGGGGAGCCTGTCGCGGCAGGAGAGCTGACTCGAATAGCGAGGGAGCTCTCCGAGGCTGGGCGCAGTGAGAGGGCCTTCCACCTCGCCGCGGAGGCCGCGGCTCACGCGAACGGCACGACCAGGGACGAGGCGAACCTGGTCGCGGGTGTCGCAGCGATCGCCGCCGGTCACGCGGTCGAAGCGGCGAACAGACTCGCGAAGCTGTTCCCCGACGGCGATGAACATCAGCGCCTGCAGGGACTGGGTGGTCTGCTCGTCGCCCAAGCCCACCTTCGAGGCGCGGTACCGCAGTTCGATGCCGAGGCTTTTCGACCCCGCAGCGATGACGCCGGGCTCTGGTACTCCTGGGCGCGTGCCGCCGCCTTCGCCGCAGTGCTGTGTGCCGAACGCGGAGACCGCACCGGAATGCGCCTGTGGCTCGACGAGCTCCGAGAGGGGTGCACGAGATCGGGAGCGGAGCGATCGCTGCGTGATCCCGTCGTCGCGCTCGCCTGGCTCGTCGGGGGTGACCGCGGCGCGGAGGATGTGCACGGAGCAGGACCCCTCACAGGTGGGATGCTGCGGGCGCTCCATGCGGCTATCGAAGGAGATGTCGACAGAGGACTCAGGCTGCTGGCCGTGGGCGACTCCGGCATAGACGTCGAGGTCGATCCGTTCGTCGCCGGGTTCGAGTCCAGTCCGCTCGTCGGCGCCTACCGGGCGGTCGTGGAGGTGCTCTTGCTCATGTGGCGCGGAGACATCGGCGCCGCGCGCGAGACGATGCTCCGCGCTTCACTCGAGTTGCCGATCGCGGTCCCCTTCGCGGGCCTCGGCGTGGTCATCGCTCGACGGCTGGACCTCGCTGTGCTCGGCAGTCTCGGCCCCTTCGCCAGGGCGCTGACTTCCGCGCTCCCTTCGCCCGTCCGTATCGACCGGCTCGTCGATCGGGGAATCGAGGCCTTCCTCGCAGGTGCTTCCGCTGAGGCGGCAGCGTGCATGCGCGTCTGGCGGGATCGCGGAGCGCCCCAGACGACGATGTCGGTGCCGGGCCTGGAGGAGGCGATCGTGGTCGCGAACATCGCTTCGTGGAGCACGCAGCGGATCGAACCGCCGGAGATCACCCTCGCTCAGCAGCTGAGGGTTCGCATCACGAGTTGTTCGGACGAGGACTGGCGTGTCGAAAGGCCACGAGTGGTCGATGCAGCGCGGACGCTCACCTCGCCGTTCTCCAGAGGGCGGGTCGAGGCCATGATCGGAACACGCTCGCTCATCAGGGGCGACCTGGAGATCGGGCGGGAGCATCTCGCGACCGCTGTCAGTCTTCTGGACGTGTCAGGCGCCGCTGCGTGGTCACGCGCGATCGCCGCGCGGCTCGCCTCGGAGGACCGTCTGTCCACATCGGCAGGCGACCCGCTCTCCTCGTGCCGACGCGTCTGGGAGTCGATAGTGACAGCCCGGGAACTCGAGGTCGCGATGCTCGTCGTCGGAGGTGCATCCAATCGAGACATCGCCGATTCGCTCCATGTCTCGGTTCGCACCGTCGAGGTGCACCTGGGACGCGTCTTCGCGAAGCTTGAGGTGCGAACGAGGGTCGAGCTCACCGTGCTCGCACACCGGATCGGGCAGTACGTCTGACCGGTGTCGCCCCGAGGGAGAAGGTCTCACCGGGGGAGGGAGAGCGTCTCGCCGTCGGCTTCGGCGAGACCGTCGGCGATGAGCGAATCGATCGCTCGGTCGCGCTGAAGCGGATCAGGCCAGTCAGGCAGCACGCCCTGCAACAGCACCGGCTCCGGGGCGGCGGTGCGAAGGACCCGCAGGACGGCGCCTCTGGCTTGACGGTCGGAGCCCTCGAAAGTCGCCTGGCGCCGGCGAGTGTCACCGGTGTCGGGGCGCCCGGCGGCGACCCAGGCGCAGTCGTCGATCAGCGGACAGATCTCGCATCGAGGTGAACGCGACGTGCAGACGGTCGCGCCGAGCTCCATCGCGGCCGCGTTGAACACGGCGGACTCGGCGCCGCCCACGGGGAGCAGCGAGTCCATGAGGTCGAGATCCCGACGAGACGGCGAACCGGGCTGTGCCTGCCCGAGGATCGCCCGGGCGAGCACTCGACGCGTGTTCGTGTCGACGACGGGATGCCGGTCGCCGTACGCGAAGACGGCAACCGCCCTGGCGGTGTAGTCGCCGATGCCCGAGAGGAGCAGGAGTGGCTCGATGTCCCTGGGGACGACGCCCTCGTGACGATCGGTGATCTCGATCGCGGCCCTGTGCAGCCAGAGAGCACGCCGGGGATAACCGAGGTTCGCCCACTGCTGAACGACCTCGGCGGGTGTGGCGCCTGCCAGAGCACGCGGTGTCGGCCATCGCGCGAGCCAGGCCTCAAGATGCGGGATCACCCGCGTTACCGGCGTCTGCTGCAGCATGAACTCGCTGACGAGCGTGCCCCAGGCGCCGAACTTTTCGTGGAATTCACGGCGTCGCCACGGAAGATCGCGGGCGGCATCTCGATACCATGCAGCCAGAGGCGCCATCGTCGCAGCGGCGGGATGAGACGGCGAGGGCACCTCGACAGCCTAGGCGAACCGAAGCTCATACCGTAGGCGGGACACATGAACATGAAGACGGCGATCACGATCATGTCGGGGATGGTCCTCGTGGGGGCCATGGCCGGGTGCGCACCCGAGCCCGATAAGGCACCGACATCGGCACCTTCGCCGTCCGCCACAGCGACTCTGACCCCCTCGCCCTCGCCCAGCGCGGTGCCGACCGCCGACCCCGCCGATCCGACGACGTGGATCATCAGCGACGAAGGCGTCGGTCCCATCGCCATCGGCGGCGACCTCGCCACCACTCTCTCCGGCCTGCCCGAGACGTGGACGAACGACACCGAGAGCTGCGCGTGGACCGCATGGTGGAATGCGCCGGACTCGAGCTACGGGCTCTACTTCGTGCGGGGGACGGAGAGCGCCACCGCTCCGATAGGAGAGATCTCGGTCTACACCGCCGCCGAGACACCGACAGCGGTCCCGAGTCCCGTCACGGCAGAGGGGATCGGGCTCGGAGCGACGAAGGCTCAGGTCCTCGCGGCGTACCCGGATGCGCAGGAGGGGACTGCGCAGATCGGCAGCGGCACCTGGCTCAGGCTCGCGGGCGACGGCGCGGCTCATGTCTTCTTCGAGTTCAGGGATGGCGCGGACGTGGCATCCGATGTCGTCGTCACGACCCGCGACGAGCCCTCGTACGAGGTGTGCGGCTGAGCATTCGGTCGCACCGTAGGCTTGAGGGATGGTCTCGCCCGGCATCCTCCTCGTCGACAAGCCCGCTGGGCTGACCAGCCACGACGTGGTCGCCCGCACGCGTCGTGCGCTCGGAACCCGCAAGGTCGGGCACGCGGGGACTCTCGATCCGATGGCCACCGGCCTGCTCGTGATCGGCGTCGAGGGCGCGACACGCCTGCTGACCTACATCGTCGGCGCGGACAAGACGTACGAGGCGACGATCCGCCTCGGGCAGACGACCGGCACGGACGACGCCGACGGCGAGATCCTCACACGCGCGCCCGAGCAGGCGTGGGATGCGGTGACACCGGAGCGGGTTGCGGCGGGTGTCACGGCGCTGACGGGAGAGATCTCGCAGGTGCCGAGCTCGGTGTCAGCGATCAAGGTCGACGGCCGACGAGCCTACGACCGGGTGCGGGCGGGGGAGGAGGTCGTGCTCGCCGCGCGCGATGTCACGGTCTCCCGGTTCGAGATCGTCGCCGAGCGCTCGGGCGACGGCTTCCTGGACCTCGACGTCGTGGTCGACTGCTCGTCCGGAACCTACATCCGATCACTGGCCCGCGATCTCGGCGCAGACCTCGGCGTCGGAGGCCACCTCACGGCTCTGCGCCGCACCCGTGTCGGCGACTTCGACGTCGCGGATGCCGTGACGATCGAGGACATCGTCGAGACGGCGCTTCTGGCTCCGGCCGCTGCGGCAGCACGGGTGCTCGATCCGCTCCCCGTCTCGACGGCGGATGCCAGGGATCTCCGGCACGGTAAACGGCTCACCGATCAGGCATCTCGACTGAGCGGTGTCCTGGCCGCCGCGATCGACGAGGACGGCGTGCTCGTCGGCGTCGTCGAGCGACGGGGAGCTGACTTGAAGAGCGCGATGAACATGCCCGAGGTGCCCCGATGATCCTGTGGCTGACGATCGCGCAGATCGCTGTCGCGACCGCCGCAGGGCTCTTCTGCATCATCCTCGGTCTCGCCGGGCGGCGTCCGAGCGACTTCTCGGTCGGTGCTCTCGCGCTCGTCGAGCTGCTCCTGGTCATCCAGGTCGTCGTCGCGATCGTGGCGCCGCTCGTCGGCAACCCCCCGACCGGTGACCTTCTCGAGTACTGGGTCTATCTCGTCTCCGCGGTGCTGCTGCCGATCGGCGCCGTGCTGTGGGCGCTCATGGAGAGAAGCAGGTGGAGCACGGTCATCCTCGGCGTCGCAGGTCTCGCCGTCGCGATCATGGTCTGGCGGATGCACGTCATCTGGACGATCCAGGTCGCCTGAGCGCCCTCGTGCGCATCCGGGATCCCCGGCCCGGACCTAGAATGGGTGGAGCTATGAGCACCACCGTCCCCACCTCCCGGATGACCGGCATCGGCCGTGTCCTCGTGATCGTCTACGCCGTCATGGCGCTGGCGGCGACCGGCCGAAGCTTCGTGCAGATCCTCCGGCAGTTCGAGGAGGCGCCGCTGGCGTACTCGCTCTCGGCGCTGGCAGCCGTCGTCTACATCCTCGCGACCCTGGCGCTCGTGCTCGCTGACAGGCGTGGCTGGTACGTCGTGGCGTGGATCGCGATCGTGTTCGAACTCACCGGCGTCCTGGTGATCGGCGCGCTCAGCATCTTCTTCCCGGACCTCTTCCCGCATGACACCGTGTGGTCGATGTTCGGGCGGGGCTACGTGTTCATCCCGCTCGTGCTGCCGGTCTTCGGGATCTGGTGGCTGCGCACCCACAGACCGACCCGCACTGTGCAGGAGGCGCCCGCCGCCGAGGTGTCCGCATGATCGTCTTCCGCGACCCTCAGGAGGTGCCGGAGGACTTCGGTCCCTCCGTCGTCGCGATCGGAAAGTTCGACGGCGTCCATGCCGGGCATCGGGCGGTCATCCGCCGGTTGAAGCAGGTCGCCGAAGAGTCCGGCCTCCGTACCGTCGCGGTGACGTTCGACCGGAATCCGCTCGCCGTGCTGCGGCCAGATCGCTGCCCCGAGAACGTCGTCACCGTCGAGCGGAAGCTCGAGCTGTTGAGCGAGCTCGAGCTCGACGCGACTCTGCTTCTCACCTTCGACGCCGAGTTCGCCGCGCGCAGCGCCGAGGAGTTCGTCACGAGCATCCTGGTCGGAGCGCTCGACGTGTCGACGGTGCTCGTGGGCGAGGACTTCCGGTTCGGGCGCGGGGGAGCGGGAACGCCTGCGCTGCTGCGGGAGCTGGGGCCGAAGCACGGCTTCACCGTCGAAGTCGTCGACGACGTCTTCCTGGACGGCTCCGATCGACGGGTCTCATCGACCTGGATCCGCGAACTGCTGATGGACGGCGACGTCACGACGGCTGCGCGCGTGCTCGACCGCCACGTCGATGTACGGGGCGAGGTCGTGCACGGCCTCAAGCGCGGCAGGGAACTCGGATTCCCGACAGCGAACCTCTCGGCCTCGGTCGACTCGTTCGTGCCTGGCGACGGGGTGTACGCCGGATGGCTCGTCGACCACGATACCGGGATCCGTCATCGGGCTGCGATCTCGGTGGGCACAAACCCGACCTTCGACGACGTCCTCGAGCGCCAGGTCGAAGCGCATGTGCTCGGTGAGACCGACCTCGATCTCTACGGCCACGATGTCACGGTCGAGTTCGTCGAGCGTCTGCGCGGCATGGTCGCCTTCGAGGGCATCGAGAAGCTCAAGGCGCAGATGGCCGCCGACGTCACCGATGCCGAACGGGTCCTCGCAGCTCCGAGAAGCTGAACTACGCCCCAACTCTCCGTGACGTGAGCTCGGTCCGCTGGTCGCCATAGCGTAGAATGGGGCACGGTGGTCGGCGAATCTCGCGACCGAGTCGTGCGTCGATGACCACCGGAACTACTGTTCGTACGGTCCTGGCTCACGCCACACGCGGACATCGAGAACGGCTGCCGCATCCTGTGGATGCTCGGCCTTCACGCTCAGGAGGAGCATGCCGACCACGGCGACTGCCGCAACGCGGCGCAAGAAGACGTCTCGTCGCGACGATGAGGCGCCCCTCATCCCGATCCTCGCGCGCAAGGTGCGCGAGATCGAGGCGAAGTCGCAGCGGGGAAAGCTGGGCCCGACGAACCGTGTGAAGTTCCAGGTGATCGCGTTCCTCGTGCGCGAGGAGCGCGCCAGGGTCAAGGCCGACACCGAGATCGCCGATGCTGCTCGTGCGGAGCTCCTCAAGCGGCTCGACGGCGTCGCGACGATCCTCGCCAAGACCGCTGCTCGTGACACGTCGCTGATCCAGCTGCTCGAAGCCGATCAGGCGACGTCGCCGGTTGCGAAGCGGATGCGTCGCGACTGGCTGCTCGAGTCGGGTGCGGAACTCGCCCCCGAAGAACTCATCATCGCCGACATCGCGCCCGTGCAGACGTCGGTCGTGTCCGCTGCGATCGCCGAGCGTCAGGTGACGCCGCCGTCGGTCGAATCGCGCCAGCTCGCGAACCCGTTCCTCGCTCCTGACCTCACCCCGCGGGCCAGCACGACCCCTCGCCGCCGCCTCGACGGCTGGGAGCTCATGGGGCCCCTCTACAAGGCGTTCGAGACGGGCGCAGGGGGTGGCGCGGCGAGCATGGATCTCCCGCCCGCACCCGAGTACGACCACCTCTCGCCGAAGGGTCTTGAGGTGATGGTGCACCAGTCCCGGTTCCTCGAGGCTGTGCGCGAGGGACACAGGAGCTTCCTCCTCGCCGACGAACCCGGCCTCGGCAAGACGGCTCAGTCCCTGCTCGCCGCGTCCGTCGCAGGCGCGTACCCCCTTCTCGTGGTGGTGCCCAATGTCGTGAAGATGAACTGGGCGCGCGAGGTCGAGCGATGGACGCCGCAGCGCCGAGCGACGGTCATCCAGGGTGATGGCGCCGACATCGACGCGTTCGCCGACATCTTCATCGTGAACTACGAGATCCTCGATCGTCACATGTCGTGGCTCGCATCGATCGGCCTCCGGGGCATGGTCGTAGACGAGGCGCACTTCATCAAGAACCTCAGCTCGCAGCGTTCCCAGAATGTGCTGTCACTGGCCAATCGCGTGCGCGAGCGCACGCCGGGCGGCAACCCGCTGATGCTCGCCCTCACCGGAACCCCCCTGATCAACGACGTCGAGGACTTCGACGCGATCTGGCGCTTCCTCGGCTGGACGACGGGTGAGAAGCCCGGCCCCGAGCTGATGGAGAAGCTCGACGCGACCGGATTCACACCTGCGGACAAGGCTTTCTATCCCGAAGCCCGTGAAGCGGTCATCTCGATGGGCATCGTCCGCCGCAAGAAGAAGGACGTCGCGGCCGATCTCCCCGACAAGCTCATCGCCGATCTGCCGGTCCAGCTGGACGACGAGTTCGGGCGCAGCATCCGTCAGGCCGAGCGCGAGCTCGGAGAGCGGCTTGCAGCGCGCTACCGCAGGATCATCGAGGCTCGCGGTGACCGCGGACTCGCGCCGGGCGAGATCGACGAGGACATCGTTCGCCTGGTCGCTCAGAACGAGCTCGAGGAGTCGAAGGCCGCGGGCACCGGAGGCGACAACGTCTTCACCATGGTGCGCCGCATCGGACAGGCGAAGGCACAGCTCGCGGCCGACTACGCGGCGCAGCTGCAGCGCTCGGTGGGCAAGGTCGTGTTCTTCGCGAAGCACATCGACGTGATGGATCAGGCCGAGGCGCACTTCGCATCGGCCGGCATCCGCTCGGTGTCCATCCGTGGCGACCAGACGTCGACCGCGCGTCAGCAGGCGATCGACGACTTCAACAGCGATCCCGACGTCGGCATCGCAGTGTGCTCGCTGACGGCAGCCGGCGTGGGCCTCAACCTGCAGGCGGCATCCAACGTGGTCCTCGCAGAGCTCTCGTGGACCGCTGCGGAGCAGACTCAGGCGATCGACCGTGTTCACCGCATCGGTCAGGACGAGCCGGTCACGGCGTGGCGGATCATCGCGGCTCACACCGTCGACGCGAAGATCGCCGAACTCATCGACCAGAAGCAGGGGCTCGCGGCGCGCGCGCTCGACGGCGAGGCCATGGACGACGCGGCTGCGGAGCCCGTGCAGCTCGGGGCGCTCATGCATCTGCTGCGGGAAGCTCTCGGAGCGGCCTGACCGTAGAGGCTCTCGAAAGATCGGCGTTAAGAATCTTGATTCTTGGCGCCGATTTCTCGTTCTCTTCGTCCGCTCGAGGCATTTCTTGCGAATCGTCCGGAGGCGGCCGCAAGATCCTCGGTTTTCGTCGTCTCGAATGGCGCGTGCGCGCATCGGGGCACTAGTGTCGATCGCAGGCAGCGTCGCCTTTCCCCCTTCCCCTGAACCCGTCTGAGGCAAGCATGAAGATCGGCATTCTGACGAGCGGTGGCGACTGCCCCGGACTCAACGCGGTGATCCGCGGCATCGTGCTCAAGGGCACCACGACGTATGACCTCGAGTTCGTCGGCATCCGCGACGGATGGCGAGGAGTCGTCGACGGAGATTTCTTCCCCCTCACCCGGCACGAGGTGAAGGGTCTGTCCAAGGTCGGCGGAACGATCCTCGGCACCAGCCGCACCAACCCGTACGAGGGTGAGCG
This sequence comes from Microbacterium sp. CGR1, assembly GCF_051062835.1. Taxonomy (GTDB): domain Bacteria; phylum Actinomycetota; class Actinomycetes; order Actinomycetales; family Microbacteriaceae; genus Microbacterium. The sequence goes on from NZ_JAOTPG010000001.1 coordinate 359,010, forward strand.
CGGTGGCGCGGAGAACATCGCCAAGACGCTCTACGGTCACAAGATCGACGGCATCATCGCGATCGGCGGCGAGGGGACGCTCGCTGCAGCCGATCGTCTCGCGAAGGACGGCATCAACGTCATCGGTGTGCCGAAGACCATCGACAACGACCTTCGTGCCACCGACTACTCGTTCGGCTTCGACACGGCCGTCAACATCGCCACCGACGCGATGGACCGGCTGCGCACCACCGGAGACTCGCACCAGCGGTGCATGGTCGCCGAGGTCATGGGGCGTCATGTCGGCTGGATCGCGCTGCACGCCGGTATGGCGGCAGGCGCGCACGCCATCTGCATCCCCGAGGTCCCGATGTCGATCGACGACATCACCGAACTCGTCTCGAGCGCCCACGATCGCGGTCGCGCGCCGCTCGTCGTCGTCTCCGAGGGCTTCAAGCTGCTCGGCATGGACGAGGCATACAGCGACAAGGGGCTGGACGCGTTCAACCGCCCTCGTCTCGGTGGCATCGGCGACCAGCTCGCACCGGCGATCGAGCGGATCACCGGAATCGAGACTCGCGCCACGATCCTCGGTCACATCCAGCGCGGCGGATCGCCCTCGGCGTTCGACCGCGTGCTCGCCACGCGACTCGGACTGCACGCCGCCGATGCACTGGTCGACGGCGCGTGGGGCCAGATGGTCGCCATGCAGGGGACCGACATCGTGCGGGTCCCGTTCGCTGAGGCCCTCGGCGAGCTGAACACGGTTCCCCGCAGCCGTTACGACGAAGCCGCGGCCCTGTTCGGCTGAGCCGACTTCACTCGCGAGAACGGGCCGATCCTCACCGGATCGGCCCGTTCTCGTCGCTGAGGCCGGTCAGTGCGAGGCGAGCCCGACCGTGTCGAGGATCCAGGCCAGCTCGAAGGCGCGTTCCTTCCACGAGTTGTACCGCCCGCTCACTCCACCGTGACCGGCGACCATCTCGCATTTGAGCAGTGCGTCCGAGGCTCCTGCGACGCGCAGCGCCGCGATCCACTTGGCCGGCTCGACGTAGAGCACGCGGGTGTCGTTGAGCGACGTGACGGCAAGGATGCGGGGATACTCGACGCCGTCGCGCACGTTCTCGTACGGCGAGTACGACTTCATGTACTCGTAGACGTCGGCGCCGTGCAGCGGGTCGCCCCATTCGTCCCACTCGATCACCGTCAGCGGGAGCGAGGGGTCGAGGATCGTCGTGAGCGCGTCGACGAACGGAACGGCGGCCAGGACTCCGGCGAAGAGCTCGGGCGCGAGGTTCGTGACGGCTCCCATGAGCAGACCGCCGGCGCTGCCGCCCTCCGCGACCAGCGTCTCAGGCGTCGTGATGCCCTGTGCGATGAGGTGCTCCGCGCACGCGACGAAGTCGGTGAACGTGTTGCGCTTGCTCAGCAGCTTGCCATCCTCGTACCACTGTCGTCCCATCTCGCCGCCACCGCGCACGTGGGCGACGGCGAAGACAATGCCCCGATCGAGTTCCGACAGCCGGGCGACCGAGAAGCCGGGGTCGATCGAGTGCTCGTACGACCCGTAGCCGTAGAGGTGCACGGGGCGGGCTTCGGAGCCCGGATCGCCGAAGGAGCGCTTCCAGACGAGAGAGATCGGCACCCGGGTGCCGTCGGATGCGGTGGCCCAGGCGCGCTGCTGACCGTAGTCGATCGGGTCGTACCCGCCGAGGACGGCTACCTGCTTGCGGAGTTCGAGCTCGCGCGTCGCGAGGTTCAACTCGTATACGGTGCCGGGTGTGACGAACGAGGTGTAGCCGAGGCGCAGGTACGGCGAGTGCCATTCCGGGTTGCCGCTGACACCGGCCGAGTACAGCGGCTCGTCGAAGACGATGTCCTCCACGGCATCCGTCGAGTAGTCGAGCAGCCCGACGCGCTCGAGTCCTTCACGGCGGTACTCGACCGTGGCGAAGTCGCGGAACGCATCCATGCCGAGTAGTCGGCGCCCCGGTTCGTGCGCCAGGACGACACGGCGCTCGCCCTGAGGGGCGGATGCGGCGACCGAGACGAGCTCGAAGTCCAGAGCGCCGTCGTTGTGGAGGATGTACAGGCGATCCTCTCCGTCGACGACCGCGTGCTCGAGCGAGTACTCGACGCCCTCACGCCGGGGCCAGATGATCTCCGGCGGCGCGGTCAGATCGCCCGAGAGATCGACGAGGTACTCCTCGCTCGTGATGCTGGAGCCGACGGCGATCACCAGGTACCTGCGGCTGCGGGTGATGCCGGCGCCCAGCCAATACTTCTCATCGGGCTCGTGGAAGAGCTTCACATCCTCGGCCACGGGCGTGCCGAGGCGGTGCAGCCACAGGGTGTCGGGGCGCCAGGCGTCGTCCCTGGTCGTGTAGAGGATCCCGGTGCCGTCCGGGGTGAAGAACGCGCCGCCCGTGTCGGGGATCTCGTCGGCGAGGGTCTCTCCGGTGACGAGATCGCGGACGTGGACCGTGTAGAGCTCGTCGCCCTCGAAATCCGTCGCCCAGAGCAGCTTCGTGGCGTCGTCGGAGGTGTCGAACGCGCCGAGCGAGAAGAACTCGTGGCCCTCCGCCTCGACGTTGCCGTCGAGCAGCACGGTCTCACCGGGCACCGGCACCCCCGGTTCGAGCATCGGGGGAGTCCAGTCGCCCTCAGCAGCCGCGGTGCGGCAGTGGATGCCGTACTGGGCGCCTTCTTCGGTGCGGCTGTAGTACCACCAGTCTCCGCGCCGAGTCGGCACGGAGAGGTCCGTCTCCTGTACTCGGCCCTTGATCTCCTGGAACAGCGTTTCGCGCAGTTCGGCGAGGTGCGAGAGCTCGGACTCGGTGTGCGCGTTCTCGGCTTCGAGATGCGCGATCACCTCGGGTGAGTCCTTCTCCCGCAGCCATTCGTACGGATCGTCGAAGGTGTCTCCGTGGTGAGTGCGGAGTGTCGAGCGGCGGTCTGCGATCGGGGCATCAGTCACGGCTTCCACGCTAGCCCAGGTCGAGTTGACCGGCACCCGACAGGGTGGGAGGATTGCCCGGGGCCGGTTAACGGAAGTCAAACCCACGGTGAACTCTTCGTTCGTCACGTCGATCACGTCGACACCTCCTTCTTCCTCAACGACCGAAAGCGAACGGTGGAAACCGCAGCCCTCATCGTCGTGCTGGTTATCCTGCTGGCACTCTTCTTCGATTTCACCAACGGGTTCCACGACACCGCGAACGCGATGGCGACGCCCATCGCGACGGGTGCTCTCAAGCCCAAGACCGCGGTGCTTCTCGCTGCGGTCCTGAACCTGGTCGGTGCGTTCCTCTCGACTGAGGTCTCCAAGACCGTGTCGCACGGGATCATCCGCGAGGACACCATCCAAGGCGATGTGTTCCTGCCGATGATCTTCGCCGGTCTCATCGGCGCGATCACCTGGAACATGCTCACCTGGCTGCTCGGGCTGCCGTCGAGCTCCTCCCACGCGCTCTTCGGCGGCCTCATCGGGGCCACCCTGATCGGAGTCGGTGTCGGCGGAATCGACTTCGGCATGGTGCTGTCGAAGATCATCCTCCCCGCTCTCATCGCCCCGCTGACCGCAGGCATCATCGCGTTCGCCGCCACGAAGCTCGCGTACTCGATCACGCGACGCTACGACGGCAAGCCCGACGGGCGTGACGGCTTCCGCTGGGGCCAGATCTTCACGTCCTCGCTGGTGGCGCTCGCGCACGGCACGAACGACGCGCAGAAGACCATGGGCGTCATCACCCTCGCGCTCATCACCGTCGGCTGGCAGAGCAGCTCGCAGGCCGACCCGCATCTCTGGGTCATCATCGCCTGCGCGGTCACGATCGCGCTCGGCACCTACCTCGGCGGCTGGCGCATCATCCGCACGCTCGGCAAGGGCCTCACCGAGGTCAAGCCCGCACAGGGCTTCTCGGCCGAGAGCTCGACCGCCGCGACGATCCTCGCGTCCAGCGCCTTCGGCTTCGCTCTCTCGACGACGCAGGTCGCATCGGGATCCGTGATCGGATCCGGTCTCGGCCGTCGTGGTTCGACTGTGCGGTGGCGCACTGCCGGTCGCATCGCGATCGGCTGGCTGCTCACGCTTCCGGCCGCCGGTGCCGTCGGCGCCCTCGCTGCGCTCCTGATCACGTGGCTCGGCAACTGGGGCATCGCGATCGACACCGTGCTGGCTCTCGCGGTCATCATCGGACTCTTCCTGCGTTCGCGCAAGGACGCGGTGACCCCCGCGAACGCGATGAGCGATGTGGCGGAATCGGGGCTCGCGATCGAGCACCCCGACACCACCCCTCTCACCCGCCGTCAGCAGCGCATCGCCGATGCCAAGGCCGAGGCGAAGGCTCGCGCTGAGGCGCGAGAGCAGCTCAAGGTCCAGGCGAAGGCCGATGCCAAGGCGAAGGCCGACGCGAAGGCCGATGCGAGGGCGAAGGCCGCCAAGAAGGCGGCGAAGAGCGGGGAGCCCGCGACGAAGATCGAAGACGCCGAGACGGCGAGCAGCGAGGAGTCGAAGTGAGCGTCGACATCGACTGGAGCGCGTTCATCCAGGTGTTCATCGCGGCGCTCGTCGGCGCCTGCGCCGTCGTGACGTTCTACGCCTTCGGGCTCCGTCTGCTGGTCCGCAGCGGTCGTGCGCCTGTCGTGAGCCCTGCCGAGTTCACCGATGCGATCACCGTGATCACCGAGAAAGAGCTCAAGCGCGCCGCGAAGCAGGCAGCCAAGGCTGCGAAGAAGAGCCCTCTGACCGACGGGCAGCGGCGCGTGGCGCTCTTCGGCGCCTACGGATGCTTCGCACTGTGCGCGGTGGCGGTCGTGGCCGGCATCCTCATCATCGTCGTCGGGCACTGACCCGGCCGCCGAGAGCCGGTCTCCTCAGCGCAGCAGCCCTGCGACGAGGTCGTCGACGATGTCATCCGTCGAGGTGTCAGGGTCGATCGGAGTGGTGAGCCGATCGAGCATGAGTCCGTCGATCGCGTAGTGGAACAGCGCGATCTCACGGCGTCCGCCCGGGAGTCCCGCAGATGAGTTGAACTCGACGTCTCCCGCGAAGCCGGCCCGCTGCCATGCGCCGAGCAGCGCCGCGACCTCTGGTCGGCGGCTGCTCTCGAGTCGTAGCTCGAAGAGGGCGAGCGTCACATCCCGATCCTCGGTGAGACGTCGGACGATGTCGCGGATGTAGTCCGCGAACAGCTCCCTGCTCGGCGCTTCGGATGACCGTCGAGCGAGATCGTCCTCACTGGGGGAGAGACGCTCTCCGATGCGCTCGACGAGCCCTTCCACCAGCGAATCGCGACTCCGGAAGTAGTTCGACGTCGTGCCGACGGGGACGCCGGCGACGAGGTCGACGGCTCGATGCGTGAGGCCGCGGGAACCCTCCGTCGCGAGCACCGTGAGCCCGGCATCCGCGATCAGTCGTCGTCTGGTCTGGTTCTTCGCCATGCAGGAACCCTATCTCGACTACTACAGCTGATGTGGTGCCGCTGCTCGTTCCGATGTCGGCGTCGCACCTAGGCTGATGTCATGTCAGCGCACTCCGACTCCGAGTTCGTCTTCGGCCGTCACGAGCCGGCGTCCCACGTGATCATCCACGTGAGCGATCCGCATTTCCTCGCCGGTGGCGCGAGTCTCGGCGGCCGCTACGACGTCGAGTCGAACTTCGCCCGCACGCTCGATGCGATCCGGATCGTGCACCCGCATCCCTCAGCGATCGTCATCACGGGCGATCTCACGGACCTCGGGGAGCCCGATGCCTATCGGCGCCTGCGCGCCGCCGTCGAACCGGTGGCGCGCGAGCTCGGCGCGCCGGTCGTCTGGGTCGCGGGCAACCACGACGAACGTCCGGCGCTGCGCGAAGGACTGCTCGACCAGGAACCGACCCAGGAGCCGATCACCGGTGTCTGGGACCTGAACGGGCTGCGCCTGATCGCCCTGGACACGAGCGTCCCCGGCTGGCATCACGGCGACCTCGACGACGGCCAGCTCGCGTGGCTCGCCGACGTGCTCAGTGAACCCGCACCGCACGGCACGCTGCTCGCGATGCATCATCCGCCCCTCCCGAGCCATGTCCCGCTGTTCGACATCCTGGAGCTGCGGCATCAGGACGAACTCGCCGAGGTCATCCGGGGGAGTGACGTGCGCGGCATCCTCGCCGGCCATCTGCACTACTCCGCGCATGGAACCTTCGCCGGGGTGCCGGTGAGCGTCTCGTCGGCGACGTGCTACACGATGAACGTCGCCGGGCCAGCGGCCGACGTGAACGGGATGGACGCGGCGCAGGCGTTCCAGATCGTGCATGTGCGACCCGACACGATCACGCACACCGTCGTTCCGGTGACCGATGCCCCGACCGGTGACCATTTCTCGCCCGCGTGGCTCGAGCGGATGGCGAGGCTCAGCCCGGAAGAGCGGCTCCAAGCCTTCTCGCGCAAACGCTGACGCGCCGTCGTATCCCTGTCGGCGCATGCACTCGGGCGTAGACTGGGTGCATCCCCCGCATCACACACTCGCCACTACCCACAAGGATGTGACATGGCTTCTGCCGCGCCTGCCCTCACCCGTACCGAGACCGATTCGCTCGGGAGCATGGAGATTCCCGCCGACGCGTACTGGGGGATCCACACCGCTCGCGCCGACGCGAACTTCCCGATCACCAAGCGTCCGATCTCGGTCTACCCCGACCTGATCGTCGCTCTCGCGATGGTCAAGCAGGCGAGTGCGCGGGCGAACCGCGAGATCGGCGTCCTCGATGCCGAGCGGGCGGACCTGATCGACCGTGCGGCGCAGCGCGTGATCGACGGGGAGTTCCACGACCAGTTCACCGTCGGCGTCATCCAGGGCGGCGCCGGTACGTCGACCAACATGAACGCCAATGAGGTCATCACCAACATCGCCCTCGAGCTCGCCGGCCATGAGAAGGGCGACTACGCGTTCCTGTCGCCGATCGACCACACGAACCGCAGCCAGTCCACCAACGACGTGTACCCGACCGCCGTGAAGATCGGCCTGTCGCTGACCCTGCGCTCGCTGCTCGAGGAACTCGACCTGCTGCGCGTGTCCTTCCTCAACAAGTCGCACGAGTTCCACGATGTGCTCAAGGTCGGGCGCACGCAGCTGCAGGACGCCGTGCCGATGACGCTCGGCCAGGAGTTCCACGGTTTCGCCTCGACGCTCGGCTTCGACCACACGCGCCTCACCGAGAACGCGTCGCTCATGTTCGAGATCAACATGGGCGCCACGGCGATCGGCACCGGCATCACGACCCACGTCGACTACGCGCCCGCGGTGCTGAAGCACCTGCGCGAGATCACCTCGCTCGATCTGGTGACCTCCGCGGACCTCGTCGAGGCCACCAGCGACACCGGCTCGTTCATGTCGTTCTCGTCGACGCTGAAGCGCAACGCGATGAAGCTGTCGAAGATCTGCAACGATCTGCGTCTGCTGTCGTCGGGGCCGCAGGCCGGTTTCGGTGAGATCAACCTGCCCGCGATGCAGGCGGGTTCGAGCATCATGCCCGGCAAGGTCAACCCCGTGATCCCCGAGGTCGTCAACCAGGTCGCCTTCGCCGTCGCCGGTGCGGACATGACCGTGACGATGGCGGCAGAGGCAGGCCAGCTGCAGCTCAACGCCTTCGAGCCGGTCATCGCGCACTCGATCTTCCAGTCGATCACCTGGATGCGCCAGGCGATGTGGACGCTGCGCGTGAACTGCGTCGACGGCATCACCGCGAACCGCGACCGCCTCGGAGCGATGGTCGGAGCGTCGGTCGGCGTCATCACCGCACTCACTCCGTTCATCGGCTACGCGGCGGCGGCGGCGCTGGCCAAGACCGCGCTTCTCACGAACCGCAACGTCGCCGACCTGGTCGTCGAGGCCGGTCTGATGTCGCGTGAAGAGGTCATCAAGCAGCTGTCACCCGCGCGCCTCTCCGGGCTCGAGGCGATCACTGCGGCGATCCCGGTGATCGCCCCCGAGGACCTCATCGAGATCTGACGACACACGCAGAAGGGGCCCCGGCGGATATCCGCCGGGGCCCCTTCCACGTTCCGTATGCGTGCGAGGTGTTCAGCCCTCGACGCGGCAGTGGGTGGTCAGCTCGCCGATGCCATCGATGCCGACGGTCACCGTCGAACGATCGCGGAGGAAGATCTGCGGATCACGGGAGTAGCCGGCACCGCCGGGGCTTCCGGTCGAGATCAGCGTGCCAGGCAGCAGCGTCAGAGACTGCGAGAGGTGCGCGATGAGCTTCGCGACCGAGCGCACCATCTGATCCGTGCTCGCGTCCTGCACGGTCTGACCGTCGACGACGGCCCAGATGTGCAGGTCCTGCGGGTCGGCGATCTCGTCGGCCGTGACGGCGAAAGGACCGGTCGGTGTGAATCCGTCGAACGACTTGCAGCGAGACCACTGCGCCTCGGAGAACTGGACGTTACGTGCGGTGATGTCATTGACGACCGTGTAGCCCCACACGTGCGAGAGAGCCTCTGCTTCGGTGACGTCCTTGGCCGGCGTGCCGATCAGGACCCCGAGCTCGGCCTCGTAGTCGACGGCCTCGCTCAGCGCGCGCGGCCACGATGTGGTCTGTTCGTGCCCGGTGAGGGAGTTCGGCCAGAGGGTGAAGACAGTCGGCGCCGCGTCGGTCTTCAGGCCGAGCTCGCTCGAGTGGGCCGCGTAGTTGAGCCCGACCGCGAGGACTGCGGGGGGAGCGATCACGGCGGAGGCGAACTCCCAGGCGTCGAGCGGATGCCGAGGTGCGCCGCTGCCCGTGAGAGCCGATCGCAGTGCGGCGAGCATCTGCTCTCCGCCTTCGATCAGCTGCTGCAGAGAGGCAGGGGGGTCGGGAAGGAGATCGGAGACGAGGATGGCGTCGGCACCCTCCACCACTGCGAGATGCGCAGCGGGAGAGTCGGCACGACGCAGATGAGCGAACCGCATGCTTCTACGCTATCCGGTGAGGCGCGGGAATTGCTGGAGGAAGTCGCCATACCGCGGGGAAGTTGGTTGTTCACCCTATGCTTTTGCCTATGAGTTCCGGAGGACCGTCCCAGCCATCGCCGTACACGCCGCCGCCCGCGCCGCAACAGCCTCCGGTCGCGCCGCAGCAGCAGGCGCACCCGCCGCAGCAGCAGGCACACCCGCCGCAGCAGCCGGGATACGCACAGCAGCAGCCGGGATACGCACAGCAGCAGCCCGGATACGCACAGCAGCAGCCGGGATATCAGCCGTCGGCACCGCAGCAGTACTCCGCCCAGCAGTACGCGCAGTCGAACTACATGCCCGCGCAGTTCTCGCAGCGTCCCGCGTATGCGTCCGTGCTCGCTCAGCCCACTCCTTACTCCCCGCCCGCGCCCGCCGCACCTTCTCCCGCGCAGGGGCTGCCCGCGCTCCCCGCCGCCCGCCGCGGTGGTCGCATCGCCCTGTACTCGCTGTTCGGCTTCCTCGGACTGTTGCTGCTCGCCCTGATCGCGTACTTCGGACTGTTCCTCGGCCCGCTCGCATCGATCATCGGTCTGGTTCTCGCCCTCGTCCCGCTCGCGATCGTCTTCTTCGTCGTCCGGATGATCGACCGGTGGGAACCCGAGCCGAAGTCCCTCGTGTTCTTCGCGATCGCGTGGGGAGCGATCGCGGCCGTGGGACTCACCCTCCTCGTCGATCTCGGGCTGACCGCGGTCTTCGGGTTCAGGGGAGAGGTCGCAGGTGCCGTCATCCAGGCGCCCGTCGTCGAGGAGTTCTGGAAGGGCTTCGGCGTCTTCCTGATCTTCCTCATCGCCCGTCGCGCCTTCGACGGTCCGGTCGACGGCGTCGTGTACGGCGCTCTCGTGGGCGCGGGGTTCGCATTCACCGAGAACATCCAGTACTTCGCGATCAGTCTGATCGAGGGCGGCGGCGAGCAGCTGACGGTGACCTTCATCCTGCGCGCGATCATGTCGCCGTTCGCGCATGCCATGTTCACCTCGTTGACCGGCCTCGCGATCGGCCTGGCGGCCCGGCGTCATGCGTCCACGGGGGCCGTACTCGGATTCGGTCTGCTCGGGATGCTCGGCGCGATGTTCCTGCACGGTCTGTGGAACGGCTCGTCGTTCGCGAACTTCTTCCTGCTGTACTTCGTGCTCCAGGTGCCGCTTTTCGTCGGCTTCATCTTCGGGATCATCGCTCTCCGACGTGAGGAGTCTCGTCTCACCAGGGCGCGCCTCGGCGACTACGCCGCAGCCGGGTGGTTCACGCCCGAAGAGGTCACCATGCTGGCGACGCCTGCCGGGCGCAAGACGGGGCTCGGCTGGGCCTCGCAGCTGCGGGGAGACCGCCGCCCGCTCATGCGGGAGTTCATCAAGGACGCGACGACGCTCGCATCCGTCCGCCAGCGCGCCATCACTGGGCGCGATCCGATGGCTCCGGCGGATGAGCAGGCCCTGCTCGCACGGACACGAGCCACCAGAGCTGCGCTGCTGGCCTACTGAGACAGGAGAACCGCCATGGCCGCCTTCGTCCTCGTGCACGGTGCAGGAGACACGGCGTGGTCATGGCATCTGGTCGCGGCGGTGCTGCGGGAGCGCGGGCACGAGGTCTTCGCCCCTGACCTGCCCGGCGATGATGAGTCGCTCACGCTCGACGACTACGCGGATGCCGTGGTGTCGGCGGTGGACGGGCTCCGCGGCGGGATCGTGGTCGGCCACTCGTTCGGCGGATTCACGGCCCCGATCGTCGCCGAGAGGCTGTCGGCTGACGCCCTCGTGATGCTCGCGGCGATGATCCCCGACCCTGGGGAGTCACCCGATGAGTGGTGGCAGAACACCGGTTTCGGCGAGGCCGCTGACGCGCAGGCCGCTGTCGACGGCGGACTCACCGGAAACAGCGATCCGTTCGTGGGGTTCTATCACGACGTTCCCCACCCGCTGGCGGAGGAGGCGATGCGGCGAGAACGTGCGCATCCCTCCGCAGCCGCGATGGCCGCTGTCTGGCCGCTGACGTCGTGGCCTAGCGTGCCGACACATGTCGTCGTGTGCACGGAGGACAGATTCTTCCCACCGGCCTTCCTGCGTGAGCTCGCGCGGACACGCCTCGGCGTCGTCGCGGATGAGATCCGGGGGAGTCACTGCGTCGCTCTGAGTCGGCCTGAGGAGCTCGCATCCATCCTCATCGGATACGCGGACCAGGTCGATCCCGCCGGAATCTGACGTCGGCCCGGCACATCGTCCGGTGACAGACTCAGCGCCCGGTGCTGCGGCGATGCCTGCATGTCTACCGGGCGCTGAGTTGATCTGTAAACAGGGTGCACCCGGTGTGCGCGAGTGTCAAGACCTTCGCGTAAGCCGGCGGCCGACTTCCGCTTCCCTCGAAGCCTGGTGTTCGCTCTGAGCAGTCGTCACCGCGTTGACCCGTGCCCGAGGACTCGGGTTGGATGGAAACATGACTGATCGCACAAAGCCTGAGTTCGACGCCCCCACCGGTCCCGCTCCCGCGGAGCTCGTGATCCGCGACATCATCGAAGGAGACGGCACCGAGGCGAAGCCCGGCGACACCGTCACCGTGCACTACGCCGGTGTCGAGTTCGAATCCGGCGAGGAGTTCGACTCCTCGTGGGGTCGCGGCGAGACCATCCAGTTCCCGCTCCGTGGCCTGATCCAGGGCTGGCAGGACGGCATCCCCGGCATGAAGGTCGGCGGTCGTCGCGAGCTCGTCATCCCGCCGCACCTGGCCTACGGCCCCGTCGGAGGTGGACACTTCCTGTCCGGCAAGACCCTCATCTTCATCATCGACCTCGTCGCCGTCGGCTGAGCCGCTCGACACAGGAAGGCGCCGTGCCCTTGAGGGTCCGGCGCCTTCGTCGTACGACGACGAAGAACTTCCGCATTCAGGGGAATACATGCATCTGCATGTAAGTTGTAACCCGTGACGCCGTGAACACGGCCCCTCATCCGTTGCCGCACAGTGCGGCTGATGTCTCCAGAGGAGAAACCATGACCACCATCGACATTCCCGGCTACCGCGCAGGCACCTGGGTGCTCGACCCGTCGCACAGCGAGGTCACCTTCAGCGTCCGTCACATGATGATCTCCAAGGTGCGCGGCACCTTCGGCGTGAAGAGCGCGACGCTCATCGCTCCCGAGAACCCCCTCGAGGCCCGCGTCGAGGCGAGCGTCGACGTCACCTCGATCGACACGAAGGACGAAGGCCGCGACACACACCTCCGCTCCGGCGACTTCTTCGACACCGAGAACTTCCCGACCATGGAGTTCGTCTCCACCGGCGCGCGCGCCGAGGGTGGCGAGCTCTTCGTCGACGGGGACCTGACGATCCGCGGCATCACCAAGCCGGTCAGCTTCGAACTCGACTTCGGTGGCTTCGGCTCCGACCCGTGGGGCAACTACAAGGCCGGCGCCTCGGCGAAGACCGTCATCAACCGCGAGGACTTCGGTCTGACCTGGAACGCGGCGCTCGAGACCGGCGGCGTGCTCGTCGGCAAGGATGTCACGATCAGCCTCGACCTGCAGGGCGCTCTGCAGCAGGACTGATCACCAGGTGATCTCGAGAACCCCGGGCCCTCAGGGCTCGGGGTTCTCTGCATCGTAGGTGCGGAACCGTGAGCTGCGTCGAGCGAGCATCGCGACGAGGGTGATCACCAGGAATCCTCCGAGCAGAGGCGGGAACCACAGCGTCGTGATCGAGGCGAGCGTTCCGGCGTACAGCGCACCGATCCGTGGTCCGCCGGCGACGACGATGATGAAGACGCCCTGCAGCCGTCCGCGCATCGTGTCCGGTACCGCTGCCTGCATCATCGTGTTCCGATAGATCGAGCTGACGTTGTCTGAGGCGCCGGACAGCGCGAGAGCGATGCAGGCGGCGACGCTCAGCATCACGTTCGGGATCTTCTCCGTCGCGGGGTTCGAGAACGCGCCGATCAGCAGCACCACGCCGAAGGCGAGGATCGATGCGCCGTACGCCTCGACCGCCCGCTCGATCCCTCGACCGTGCCAGCGGTACTGCACCACGCGGCCCGAGAACAGGCTCGAGGCGAACGTCCCGACGGCGACCGCCGCCGTGAGGATGCCTGTGGTCACCGCCCCGCCGCCGAGCAGCACGGTGCCGAGGGCCGGGAACAGCACGAGCGGCTGTCCGAAGGTCATCGCGATGATGTCCATGACGTACTGCGTGCGGATGTTGCTCGCTCGCTTCAGGAATCTCCATCCGTCGACCAGGGACGCGAGTCCTGGGCGCACGATCTCGCCCTCAGGGCGCAGCGCCGGAAGGGTCCAGAGGCCGAGGAACATCGAGAGCATCAGGACGACGTCGATCGTGTAGGTCCATCCGTATCCCGTGAGGGCGACGAGGACGCCCGCCAGGGCGGGGCCCGCCATCACGGTGAGTCCGAAGGCGACGCCGTTGAGCGCAGATGCCGCGGCCAGCAGGTCCCGGGGGATGAGGCGCGGCACGATGGCAGTGCGGGTCGCCATCCCGACGGAGTTCGCGGCCGAGTTGACGATGCTCAGGATGTACAGCCACCAGATCGTCTCGGCGCCCGTCCAGGTGAGAGCGGCGAGCAGGGCGGTCGAGGCGAAGGTCACGGTCGCGGCGACCAGCGCGACGCGGCGCCGGTCGAACGAATCGGCGAGCATCCCGCCGTAGAGGCCGGCGAGGATCATCGGCACGAGACCCGCCACGGCGATCATCGAGACCGCGAAGGTGCTTCCGGTGAGTGCGAACACGTGCAGCATCACGGTCACGATCGTGAGCTGACCGCCGATGCCGGCGAGCACGGACCCGGTCCACATGCGGGCGAACGCCGGGCTGGCCTTCAGTGGGCTGAGATCGATCAGATGACTGCGAGCCGTGCTCACGCCGCGTGCCTGTCGTGCATGGTCCGAGCGTATCCGAGGTGCGCGAAGCGGAGGCCGCCGGCGGTCACGCAGCGCCATCGAGTCCTGGTAGACTCTTCAGGTTGCCGTTCGATCGGCCGCGGATAAAGAGAGCCCTCGCATCAGGCGTCGGGCGCCGCGCAACAAGCAGAGAGGGGATCGAATCTATGGCACTGGAAGCAGACGTCAAGAAGGCGATCATCGAAGAGTACGCGACGCACCCCGGTGACACCGGATCCCCCGAGGTGCAGGCCGCGATGCTGACGCAGCGCATCAAGGACCTCACCGAGCACCTGAAGGAGCACAAGCACGACCACCACTCGCGTCGTGGCCTGTTCCTGCTCGTGGGTCAGCGCCGTCGTCTGCTCGGCTACCTCCAGAGCGTCGACATCGAGCGTTACCGCTCGCTGATCGCTCGCCTGGGTCTCCGCCGATAAGGCGAAGCGAGCCAGCGTACAATCGCGCAGAACATTCTTGAGAAGGCCGTCCCAGGTGTGGGGCGGCCTTCGTCATGTCCGGGGGTTGATCTCGCGAAAGCTTTCCATTAGGAAAGTAGTGAGCTTTCCAGATGGAAAGCGAAGGGGGTCACGCGATGGAGCAGAAGCCGGTCCACGGGCACGAGGCGCTCGCGCCGCCCAGCGCGGACATCGCGCAGCACTACCTCGACGAGGCGGATGCCGTGAAGCATCGACGTGGGCACGTCGTCGACCGGCGCGCACTGGCGTGGCTGCAGATCGCCGGTGCGGCCGTCACCGCGGTGTACCTCGTTGCCCTGGCCACGGCGATACGTGGTCACGGCGGTCTGACGCCGCAGATCTTCGTCTTCAGCTTTCTCCTGTGGGGGCAGCTCTCGACAGGCATGGCTCAGCGGAGCGGGATGCAGCTGCGTCTGACCTGGTCGCGCTGGCCCGCACTCCTGGCCGTTGGTGTGCCGGCGGTCGCGGCGCTCGTCGTGTTCGGCTTCGCGATCTTCGATCCGGGGTTCCCAGCCATCGGCGTGTGGATCCCGTCCGTCCTCGTGCTGGTCGGATTCGGTGGCTACGGCGCAGTGCAGCTCGCTCGGGCATCGGGTGACCCGCGCCCCCCGCGATCCATGCCGAAGCCGCTTCCGCGGGCGATGCGGTGGGGAACAATCTGCGTGGGAGTCGTGCTCGGAGCGATGGCCATGCTCGGCTCCGCGCCGGACGGGGTGCTCGCGAGCACGCTCCTTCTGCTCGTCGTGCTCATGGCCTTCGTATGGCTCGTGGCCGCTCGCAGTGAGATGGGCCTTCCCGCCGTCGGTGCCTCGTGGCGCTGGCCGCACCTGCTCGCTTTCGCCGCGGCTGCCGGTGCGATGACTGTGCTCGTGCTGCTCGACGGCGTTCCGATCGGCCTCGGATTCGTGGGCGGCCTGGGCATCATCGCGCTGTTCGTCGCCGTGTCGTTCGTCCCCGGTCGTGATCTCCGTGACTGACACTCCATCGGTGCCGCACCCGCGGACCCGGCTCGACGACAACTTCGCGTCGCCGATCCGTTTCTCGCTCCTCGCGTCGCTCGGCGACGGCGTCGAGCTCGACTTCGCGACGCTCCGCGAAGTCCTCCAGTGCGGTGATTCGCCGCTGAGCAAGGCCATCTCGCATCTTCAGGCCGCGGGGTACGTCGTGGCGCGCAAGGGCAGCCTCGGCAGTCGCCCTCGCACGTGGGTGCATTCGACGGCGGCCGGACGCGCGGCCTTCGCCGGACATCTCCAGGCTCTGCGCGAGATCGTCGCGCTCGGGGGCGGTCCGGCGCTGTGACCGCGGTCCGGCGCTGTGGCCGGGGTCCGGCGTTGTGACCGGGGTCAGGCGTTCGTGCCGACCAGATCGGGGTGGTGGATCGCAGCCACGTCGGGATGCGCACGCAGCCGCGACTTCATGGCGTTCTCGCCGTAGGTGGCGTGGATCGGGTTGCTCGGATCCTCGGTGATGCCGGTCGCCTCGGCGGCCAGGTCGGCCGGCAGCTCGAGAAGCGGCAGCTGCTGATCGAGCGCCGGGTTGAAGAAGAACGGGATCGAGATGCGCTCTTCCGGCGCCCGGGGGGAGATCACGCGATGATTCGTCGCCTTGAGGTAGCCGCCGGTCGCGTACTCCAGCAGCTCCCCGATGTTGACCACGAACGCGCCGGGCACAGGGGGAGCCGACACCCATTCGCCGTTGCGCTCCACCTGCAGTCCGCCCTTACCCGGCTCGACCCAGAGCAGGGTGAGCACGCCGGAGTCCTTGTGCGCACCGACGCCCTGCTGGGGCTCCGGCTGATGGGTGCCCGGGTAGCGGACGATCTTGATGAGGGTCGACGGGTCGCGGAACGGCTCGTCGAAATACGTCTCCTCGGCTCCGAGGGTCGTGGCCCAGGCACGCAGCAGCTTCTGCGCGATCTCGGTCAGCGTGTCGTGCCACTCGGTGACGACGGCTTTGAGTTCGGGCTGCGCGGCGGGCCACAGGTTCGGGCCCACCAGGCGGTTGAACGCGGGTCCGCCTTCGATGGGCTCGCGCTCGGGACCGATGTCGATCTGCTCGCGCCAGTCGACCTTGCCCTGGGTCCTTTCGCCGCCGATGCGGGTGTACCCGCGGAAGTGCGGGCTGTTGACGTTCTCGATCGCGAGCTTGTCTTCGTCCGGCAGAGCGAAGAAGTCGAGCGCGGCCCGATGCAGGCGCGCTTCGAGCTCCGGGGAGATGCCCGTGCCGGTGAGATAGAAGAAGCCCACGTCGTGGGTGGCTGCCCGCAGGTCATCGCGGAACCTCGCGGCGGCCTCGGGGCCGGCATCGAGCTGGGACAGGTCGAGGATGGGAAGCGAGAGATCAGCCATCCACCGAGCGTAGATCGGGCGCGGGGGAGTGCGGTCGAGTATTGCGCCGAATTACCACCGGTCGCACGTGCGTGTGAAAGGGCAGTGTGGACGGGGTGCTAACCTCTTTGAGGTAAGGGATGCCTTACCTCATTCTTTCTCAGAGAGTCTCCCTCCGTGCTCGCCACTTTTCTCATCGGTCTCCGCGAAGGCCTTGAAGCCGCGCTCGTCGTCGGCATCCTCGTCGCCTATCTCCGGCGCCTCGGTCGAGGCGACGCGCTGCCGAGGCTCTGGGCAGGTGTCGCGCTCGCGATCGCGCTCGCTCTGGGTATCGGAGCGGTCCTCACGTTCGGCGCGTACTCGCTGACGTTCGAGGCGCAGGAGCTCATCGGAGGATTGCTGTCGCTGCTCGCCGTCGGGATGGTCACCTGGATGATCTTCTGGATGCAGAAGGCCGGCCGCACGATGAAGGCGACCCTCGAGGGGGGACTCGATCGAGCGCTCACGCAGGGCGGCATCTGGGCCCTCATCGCGATCGGCTTCGTCTCCGTCGCACGAGAGGGGATCGAGACGACGCTCCTGCTGTGGTCGATGGTCCAGTCCTTCGGGGACGCGCCATCGGCACTGCTCGGAGCCGTCCTGGGTCTTCTCGCCGCCGTCGTGATCGGCTGGCTGCTCGCTCGCGGCGCCGTGCGTCTGGATCTCCGTCGCTTCTTCACCTGGACGAGCGGCTTCCTCGTCATCGTCGCTGCAGGCGTGCTCGCCTACGCGATCATGGACCTGCAGGAGGCCGGTGCGCTCCCGGGACCCTTCACCGCAGCGGCCCCGATCGATGCCGCGACAGGGGCTGTGGCACTCGGATGGGCGGCGTTCCCGTTCGGGTGGGCGTTCGATGTCACGAACGTCATCGCGCCCGACAGCGCCTGGGCGACGATCCTCCAGGCGACCATCGGCTTCATGCCGCGCATGACCTGGCTCCAGGTCTCCGCGTGGGCGCTCTACATGGCCGTCGTCGGATTCTGCTTCGTCCGCGGGCTTCGCACCCGCAGAGCCGTCACACCTCCTACGTCGACCTCCGCGGAACAGGACGCGTCGGCATCCACACTCACCCAGCAAGGAGCAGCATGACCACCTCTCGCCGAATCCTCGGTGCCGTCGCAGCCGCCGGAGCTGCCGCACTCCTCCTGAGCGGCTGCGTCGCCAAGAGCGACGTCTCGGCCGGCGCGGCTTTCGACGTCTCGTCGACCGACTCGGAGTGCGCCGTGTCGGGCGCGACCGCGAAGAGCGGAACGCTCACGTTCGACGTCACGAACGACAGCGGTCAGACGTCCGAGTTCTATCTGCTCGCGGACGACGGTCTGCGGATCGTCGGAGAGGTCGAGAACATCGCACCGTCCGCATCGCGGACCCTGACGGTCGTGGCCCAGCCCGGCACGTACTTCACGCTCTGCAAGCCGGGCATGATCGGTGAAGGCGTCGGCAAGTCCGAGTTCACCGTGACGGGCGACCGCGTCGCTGTCGCAGGCGAGGATGCCGAGCAGAAGCAGCAGGCCGTCGATCTGTACGCCGCGTTCGTGAAGGACCAGGTCGGGCAGCT
Organism: Microbacterium sp. CGR1; assembly: GCF_051062835.1. GTDB lineage: Bacteria > Actinomycetota > Actinomycetes > Actinomycetales > Microbacteriaceae > Microbacterium. The sequence goes on from NZ_JAOTPG010000001.1 coordinate 377,242, forward strand.
CGTGCCGTCGGTCGACGAGCTCGTCGCCGCCTATGAATCGGGTGACGACGAGACGGCACGCGCCCTCTTCCCGCAGACCCGCGCCTTCTACGAGCGCATCGAGCCCGTCGCCGAGGCTCTCGGCACACTCGACCCGCGAATCGACTACCGCGAGGTGGACGCCGTGGCCGAGGGGCTGGACTGGACGGGCTTCCATCGCATCGAGAAGGACCTCTGGGTGCCCGCGCAGGACGCGCTCAACGCCGACGGCGAGACGCCCGCCTGGCAGGACTGGGCGCCGTCGACGACCGAGGAGCGGGCAGAGTACGGCGACCAGCTGCTCGCCGACGTGCAGGAGCTGTACGACTACGTGCACTCGGACGACTTCACCACGGCGCTCGACGACCAGGGCATCGGCGGCATCTCGAACGGTGCGATCGCACTGCTCGATGAGGTCGCGACCGGAAAGATCTCCGGCGAAGAGGACTGGTGGTCCGGCACCGACCTCTACGACTTCGCTGCGAACGTCGAAGGCTCCAAGATGGCATTCTCGCTCGTGCAGGACTTCGCCACCGCGCAGGGCGATGACGGAGAGGCGCTGGTCACCGAGATCGAGGACGGCTACGCGGCGCTCGAGGCGTCCCTGGCGGCTCACGGTTCCCTCGCTGACGGCTTCGTCGGATACGCCGAGCTGACAGACGCCGACAAGCGCGAGTTCACCGACCTCATCAACGCCCTGGCCGAGCCGCTGTCGCAGCTCACCGGCACAGTGCTCGACTGATCCGACGGGTACGATCTCGCAGGTGGAAGAAAGCTCGAAGGATGCCGTGGCCGCCGACTCCGTGACGGGGGAGGCGGCCGCGGCGACCCCGCCGACAGGTCTCAGCAGGCGAGGGCTGCTCGGCCTGGCGCTCGGCGGCGGAGTGGCCTCTCTGGCGGTCGGGGTGGGAGCCGGGCTGACCGGCGGAGTCGCTCTCGGCCGTGCCAGGGCCCATGCCGATGCCGAACACGCATACGACTTCTTCGGCGCGCATCAGGCCGGCATCACCACCCCCGTGCAGGAGCACCTGCACTTCGCATCGTTCGACATGATGCCCCGCACCGATCGCGATGACCTGATCACACTGCTGCAGGACTGGACGTACGCCGCCTCCCGGATGACCCAGGGGCTCGAGGTGAGCGCGACCGGTGCGGTCGGCGGCGATGCCGAGGTCCCGCCTGATGACACCGGAGAGGCGCTCGGGCTCCCTGCGGCAGGTCTCACCATCACGATCGGCTTCGGTCCCGGACTGTTCGAGAACGAAGACGGCGACCGGTACGGCATCGCGACGAGACGCCCTGCCTCCCTCGAGCGTCTCCCCGCCTTCCTCGGCGACGACCTGGATCCGCAGGCGTCGCACGGCGATCTCTGCATCCAGGCCTGCGCGGATGATCCTCAGGTTGCCGTTCACGCGATCCGGAACCTCAGCCGCATCGCCTTCGGGCGCGCGAAGCTGCGCTGGTCGCAGCTCGGCTTCGGCAAGACCTCCCGCACGACATCGGATCAGGCGACCCCGCGAAACCTCTTCGGGTTCAAGGACGGCACCGCGAACATCCTCGCCGATGACTCCGCCGCTCTCGACGAGAACGTCTGGGTGGGGGCGTCCGACGAGCCCGCATGGATGACGGGCGGCTCGTACCTGGTGGCCCGCAAGATCGCGATGCTGATCGAGACGTGGGACCGCGTACGGCTCTCCGAGCAGGATGCGATCATCGGGCGGGACAAGGGCGTAGGGGCGCCGCTGTCGGGCGGTGACGAGTTCGCCGCCCCCGACTTCGGCGGCTCGGCCATCGACCGCAACGCGCACGTGCGCCTGGCGCATCCCGACCAGAACGACGGCATCCGCATCCTCCGCCGTGGGTTCAACTACGTCAACGGCAACAACGACCTCGGGCGCCTCGACGCCGGGCTGTTCTTCCTGTCGTATCAGCGCGATCCGGCGCAGTTCATCACCCTGCAGCGACGGCTGTCGACGGATCTCATGAACGAGTACATCCGGCATGTGGGGTCGGGGATCTGGGCGATCCCCGCTGGTGCGACGCCGGGGTCGTACGTCGGTTCCGAGCTCTTCTCCTGACGAGAGATCGCAGTCAGGTGCGGAGGGTGTCCACCACGAACGCGGACATCGCGTCCGCGCCGAAGTGATCGTCCGCCGTGATGGTGACGACCGCGTCATCGCAGAAGATCAGCAGCTGCCCGTAGGCGCCGTGCAGACGCCACGCAGTGCCTGGGCCGTCCCACCCCGACAGCGCGTAGCGCTCGTAGGCGGGATTCGCGCCCGCCACGACCCAATCGGAGTGCATCGCGTCGATCACCGACGCGGGCACGAGGCGTCGCCCCTCCCACTCGCCGCGGTCGCGGACGAGTCGTCCCAGGCGTGAGAGCTCCTCGGTGCGCAGGGCGATGCCACTCCCGGCGACGATCCGTCCCCGAGGGCACCGCTCCCACTCCACGTCGTCGATGCCGAGAGGTTCGAACAGCCTCGGGCGCAGGAAGTCGACGACGTCGCCGACCCTCGTGGCGATTGCGGTCATGGCGGTGTAGGTGCTGGCGTTGGAGTACTGGAAGACGCGCCCGCGCGACGGGCGGGACAGGAACTCGCGCGCGAGATCCGGCCAGTCCGTCATCAGCGTCTCGGACCAGGGGAGGTCGATGCCGCTCGACATGGACAGCAGGTGTCGGAGAGTGACCTGATCGACGCCGCCACCGAGGGCGAAGTCCGGCAGGTACTCGGCCACCGGCGCATCCAACGAGATCAGGCCCTCGTCGGCGGCGAGACCTGTGGCGAGCACGCACACGCCCTTCGCGACGGAGTGGATCTCCTCGCGGACGTCGGGGGTCCATCGGTGCTCTGCGACATCGCTGCCGACGCGGACGTGGAGTCCGTGGGCGCCGAACGCCGATGCCTCCGCGTGGTCCACGATCCGGTCGCGGATCTGCTCGGCTCGGGTCACTCCTTCAGGCTAGCGGGTGCCGTCTGACGCGGCCGGCGGGATCCGGTGGGATCGCTGCGGTGCCCCTCGCGGCCCGCGAGCTCGGGGTCCCGGAAGAGCCACCGAGGGCGCGGTTCGACGAGAGGGCGGAACACCCATCGCACGGGCTTGGTGGCCAGTGCCAGGGCGAGAGCCACCGAGAGGAGCGTGACGAGGGGCAGCCAGAGCCAGGTCGGATCGAGATCGCGCAGTGCACCGGACTCGCGGAAGGGATACAGCACGAACGAGTGCAGCAGGAAGACGTACATCGTGTACTGGCCGAAACGAGTCCACCAATAGGTTCCGCGGGGGATGAGCGTGAAGAACGCCGCGCTCAGGAGCACCGCGAGGAGCATCAGCGCGATGCGCACGCCGCCGGCCCACCACTGCTCCCCGCCGAGATCCGCATACGCGTCCTCGTAGAAGAGCCAATGACGGAGGTCGAATTCCTTCCAGACGTCGATCCAGTTCCACGCGGCGAAGCCCGCCGCCGCGAGTACCAGGATGCTGGCGATGCGGATCCACCAGGGGCGGACGTCGAGGAGACGCAGGCGGGCGACGATGTCGCGCTCGCGCAGCCACCAGCCGAGCGCGAAGAACGGCAGCAGGCCGAGCGTCCGCGACAGCGAGAACGTGCTGTCGACGTTCGGGAGGTATCCCACTCCGATCGAGATGATGACGGTCCACAGCAGAGGCCAGCGCAGCAGCGCCAGGTAGGGGAGGACGAGGCGGAAGATCCCGAGGGCCAGCAGGAACCAGAGCGTCCACGACGGCTTGGTGAAGTTCGGGTCGGCCTGCCCTTCGACCAGCCACTTCGTGAGGGTCCAGAGGAACTCGAAGATGACGTAGGGGAGGAGGATATCCGTGATGACACGGGCCATCTGCACGCGGGTGGGGGAGCCCGACTTCGAGAAATACCCGGAGATGATCGCGAACGCGGGCATATGGAAGGCGTACAGCGCCAGGTATGCCGCGAGCGCGATGTCGGAGTCGTACGTGAGTCGCTGGATGGCGTGGCCGAGGACGACCAGCACGATGCACGCGTAGCGCGCGTTGTCCCAGAAGGGAACACGCTTGCGGGGCTTCGGGACGGATCCGGTGGCGGGGTTCGTCGTGTCGGCTCCGGCGGTGTTCATCCTCTGAGGCTACTCGGGGAATAAAGTTGCTCGCATCGCGTTGACTCAGATACATTCAAATGAATAGAACCGGATGCACGACATCGGTTCGGAGAAGACGGAGCAATCATGAGTGAGCAGGCAGGCGTCCCGGTGCAGTTCGGCATCATGTCGGTCAGCGACATCACCCGCGACCCCACCACCGGCGTGACGCCGAGTGAGCAGGAGCGGATCAAGGCGACCCTGGCGATCGCCAAGCACAGTGAAGAGGTCGGTCTCGACGTCTTCGCGATCGGCGAGCACCACAACCCTCCGTTCTGGTCCTCGAGCCCCACGACCTTCCTGGCGGCGCTCGCCGCCCAGACCGAGCGACTCATCGTGTCGACCTCGACGACGCTCATCACGACGAACGACCCGGTGCGCATCGCCGAGGAGTACGCGATGCTGCAGCACGTCTCGGACGGACGCATGGACCTCATGCTCGGCCGCGGCAACACCGGGCCGGTCTACCCCTGGTTCGGACAGGACATCCGTCAGGGTCTCCCACTCGCGATCGAGAACTACGCGCTGCTGCACAAGCTGTGGCGTGAGGACGTCGTCGACTGGGAGGGCAAGTTCCGCACTCCGCTGCAGGGCTTCACCTCGACTCCCCGCCCGCTCGACGGCGTCGCTCCCTTCGTCTGGCACGGATCCATCCGCACGCCCGAGATCGCCGAGCAGGCCGCGTACTACGGCGACGGCTTCTTCGCGAACAACATCTTCTGGCCCAAGGAGCACTACCAGCGCCTGATCGAGCTCTACCGCCAGCGCTACGCGCACTACGGCCACGGCACGCCCGAGCAGGCGATCGTCGGTCTCGGCGGTCAGGTGTTCATGGCTGCGAAGTCGCAGGATGCCGTGAACCAGTTCCGTCCGTACTTCGACAACGCCCCGGTCTACGGCCACGGGCCGAGCATGGAGGACTTCACCGAGATGACCCCGCTCACGGTGGGATCGCCTCAGCAGGTCATCGACCGGTACGCCGCTATGCGCGAGCACTACGGCGACTACCAGCGCCAGCTGTTCCTGATCGACCACGCGGGTCTGCCGCTGAAGACGGTGCTCGAGCAGCTCGACATCCTCGGCTCCGAGGTCGTGCCGGTGCTCCGAAAGGAGCTCGCCAAGGATCGCCCTGCCGCTGTTCCCGACGCGCCGACCCACGCCTCGCGGGTGAAGGCCGAGTTCGGTGACGGCCCCACCCGCCAGGCCCGCCCCGGCGCGAACCGCGGCGACAACCTGACCGGAGACTCGCCGTACCAGGACACCCCGGCTCCCGCCGGTGCCGCGTTCGGACTCAGCCGGAAGGAGGCCTGAGATGGCCACTCGCCGGATCGCCGTCGTCTCTGCGGGGCTCTCCAACCCCTCGTCGACGCGGATGCTCGCGGATCGTCTCGCGGCCGAGACCGTGAAGGCGCTCGCCACGCACGACATCGACGCCAGCGTCGACGTGATCGAGCTGCGCGACTACGCGCACGACATCACGAACAACCTGCTCACCGGGTTCGCTCCGCCGGCACTCGAGACTGCGATCAACACGGTCGTGTCGGCGGACGCCCTGATCGCCGTCACGCCGATCTTCTCGACGAGCTACAACGGACTGTTCAAGTCGTTCATCGATGTGCTCGATCCCGACGCGCTCACCGGCACGCCGGTGCTGATCGGCGCCAACGCCGGTACGGCGAGGCACTCGCTCGCGATCGACTACGCGATCCGCCCGCTGTTCGCCTACCTGCACGCGGACGCCGTCTCGACGGGCGTGTTCGCGGCGTCCAGCGACTGGGGTGGAGCCGGAGACGACGTCGCACCGCTCGCGAAGCGGGTCGAGAAGGGCGCCAGGGAGCTGGCCGACGCTGTCGCGCGGCGCGAGACGACCGCGATCGCCGATCCCTACGATCCGGCCACCTACCTCGGTGAAGGGCGTTCGTTCGGTCACATGCTCGGCGGTCTCGCCGGAGAGTGACCGGCCCCCCGGCTCGACGGGGAACGAGTGCAGGGCCATGAGGCAGTAGACGATGTCCGAGGGGCGTCGTACGGTGACCTCATGGCCCTTCGTTCTGTGCTCGAATCCGCGCGGGATGCCCTGAGCGGCTCCCTCATCCTCCCCGGCGACGATTCCTTCGACATGGCTCGCCGTCCGTGGAACCTGGCGATCGACCAGCATCCGGCCGGCGTTGCCGCACCGGCCGATCTGCGCGACCTGCGCACGCTTCTCGACGCAGCGCGCGACGGAGGCGTGACGCTCGCGGTGCAGCCCACCGGGCACGGTGCCGGCGGAGACCTGGCAGGGGCCGTCATCCTCCGGATGTCCGCCTTCGACGAGCTGTCGCTCGATCTCGGTTCCGGCGTCGTCCGGGTCGGCAGCGGAGTTCGCTGGGGTGCCGTCGTCGAGGCTCTCGAAGGAACCGGCTGGGTGGCTCCTGCCGGCACGAGCCCGGTCGTCGCCGTCGCGGGGTACACCCTGGGCGGCGGCCATTCCTGGTTCAGCCGCACGGCGGGCCTCGGGTCCGACAACCTCAGGGCCGCGTGGGTGCTGCGAAGCGACGGGGCCCACGAGCGGGTCGACGACGAGAGCGACCCCGAGCTGATGTGGGCGCTTCGCGGAGCGGGCGGCGTCGTCGGAATCGTGACGGCCCTCGAGATCGACCTGGTTCCCGCGCCGACGCTATGGGGCACCGAGCTCACCTTCGAGCCGCAGACGCCGGTGAGGTGATGCGGGCCGTACGAGACCTGTCCGCAGTGGCCCCGGCATCGCTCAACGTGTTCGTGAACTCGATGCGCATGCCCGACGCGCCGCAGCTTCCCGAGGAGATCCGTGGGCGCAGCTTCCTCACCGTGCAGGCGCTGTCCACGGTCGGAGCCGCTGACGAGATGATCGAACGGGTTCGGCGAGCCGGCACGGTTCGTCGTGAGGTGTCGGGGACCACGTCGCCGAAGACCGTCGCCGCGTCCAGTGGTGAGCCGACAGAACCGACGCCGGGCAAGGGCGTGTCTGCTGCGCTCTCGTCGCTCGACGACGCGACGATCGACGATCTCTTCCGCTTCCGCGCACTGCCGGAGCAGTGGCCGATCATGGGCATCGACATCCGGATGCTGGGTGGCGCGCTGGATGAACCACGACGAGCGGGGTTCGCGACACTTCAGGGCGTCGGCTGGCTGCTCCATGCGCTGGTGCCCGTCTTCCCCGGGGTGCCGAGCGAACCGGGAGATGCGAGCATGGCGGGTTTCCGCGGGGTCGTGGCGTCCGCGCTCGCCTCGCACACGGTCCCGACGTTCCTCGGGCCTGGCGAGATTCTCGAGCGCTGCGGTGATCCGGCGGCGATCGATCGCCTGCGAACCGTCAGGGCTGCGGTCGATCCTGACTCGCTGATCCACGAGGGCCGGCTCCCGCGCTGACAGCGGGACGAATGCGGAAGCCAGAGCCCGCGTCTTGCGCGCCGGGGTCAGTCGTCTCCGCTCGCCCGTCGGATCCAGCGATACTCCGTCTCGGGGCGCCCTCTCGAGCCGTAGCGGGCGCTGCGGCCGATGATCCCGGAGTCGGCGAGATGCTCCAGGTACCTCCGCACGGACACTCGTGACATCCCGAGCCGCACAGCCGCCTCGCTCGCCGACACAGCGGCTCCGGAGGAACGCAGCTCGGCGGTCACCTTCTGCAGTGTCGTGGCCGACAGTCCCTTGGGAATCGGGATCGTCCCGGTCGTGCGTCCGAGAAGCGCATCGATCTCCGCCTGGGTCGCCTCGCCGGCCGTCGACCGGGCCTGCTCCCGATACGTGCGGTATGCCGTGAGGCGCTCGTGGAACACGGCGAAGGGGAACGGCTTGACGAGGTACTGGTAGACCCCGAGAGCCGCCATCTGCCTGACGGTGTCCGCGTCGCGCACCCCGGTGATCGCGATCACATCCACGGCCGCGGCTCGCGAGCGGAGACCGCGGAGCACATCGATGCCCGAGCCGTCCGGCATCGTGATGTCGAGAAGGACGAGGTCGAAGGGCTCGTCGTGCGGCTGCTCGAGCACGGCGGTGAGCGCGGCCCGGGCGCCGGTGCACTCCCCACCGACGAAGAACCCGTCGATCCTCTCGAGGTACGAGCGATGGAGTTCGAGCGTCAGAGCGTCGTCATCGACGATCAGGGTGCGGATCATGCGCTCCTGCGTCCTCTCGCCGGCGGAAGGACGACGGTGAACGTGGTCGGGTGAGCGGAGAGCTCGACTGTGCCGCCTGCGCCGACCACCACCGCTCGGACGAGGGCGAGTCCCACTCCGCGTCCCTGGGCGCCTGCGGGCTTCGTCGAGAAGCCGTGGGCGAAGACGCGCTCGCGCAGCTCCGAGGGTATGCCGTCTCCGCCGTCGGACACCTCGAGGACGATTCCGCTCTCTTTCGAGGGTTGCAGCGAGACCTCCACCCAGCGCTCGGCGCCGGTGGCGGCGGCATCCATGGCGTTGTCGATGAGGTTGCCGAGCACAGCGACGCTGTCGACGGGGGAGAGGGGAGAGGCGGGTGTGTCCGGGTCGATGCGGACCCGCCAGTCGATCCCGCGCTCCTTGGCCTGCGATGCCTTGCCGAGAAGCAGAGCACCGACGGCCGGGTCGCCGGCCTGTCGTGCGGTGACCTGATCGACGAGCGATTGGCTTTGGCGCGAGGTTTCGGTGAGGATCTCGATCGCCTCGTCGCTGCGCCCCAGCTCGAGAAGCGCGACCGCCGTGTGCATGCGGTTCCCGTGCTCGTGCGTCTGAGCGCGCAGCGCATCGCCCAGGGTGCGCAGCGACTCGTACGACGACACGGCGTCCCTGATCTGTCCGGGTGGCAGATCCCCTGCGATGCCGCGTGTGAACCGACGAGCCACCCATGCGCCGAGTGCGCCGAGAGCCACGAGCCCTACCGTGATGCCGATCGAGAGCGGCAGCCGACGCACGAGGGTCTCGGAGATCGATTCGATCGTCACCCCGGATGACACCCAGCCGAGCAGCTCGCCGCCTGATGCGATCACCGGCACGATGGTCCTCACCGACGGGCCCAGGGTGCCGGTGAAGACTTCTGTGAGTGTGCGCGGCGAGTCGGGGATGGTGCCGAGGTACTCCCCACCGATCTGATCGAGGTCGGGGTGCGTGAGGCGCGTGCCGTCGGGCGTCATGATCGTCACGAAGTCGAGGCCGGCGTCCGCGATGACATCGAGCGCATAGGGCTCGAGAGTGCGGGTCGCGTCCGCCTGATCGTCCGCGGCGAGAGCCTCGACGACGAGGGGAGACGATGCGAGCGTCACCGCTGTCGCCGCCGTGACCCGCTCCGCTTCCGCATGCGTGGCGCGCTGCGCATCCACGACGAGGAAGACCGCCACGAGGGCTCCGACCACGACCGCGGCCGCCAGGAGCACCAGGAAGACCCGGGAAGCGGTGCTCCTCGTATCGCGCGCGTGTCTCATCGCGTCCTTCCGATCGTCGGTGATCGCGGAGTCCGGATATCGGTGGTGACCAATACGACCACAAATGGTGCTGCCGGGGGAAGTCCGCGACGGTGAGCTTACCGAAGGCGAGGACGCCGGCGGGCATGAGACGAAGACGTTCATGATCAAGGAGGAAAACATGGCCATCACCACAGGGTTCTCGCTTCCCGGATTCCATTGGCGGCGCGGCAAGCAGGCCTGGGATCGGCACACCTGGCTGTACGTGTCGGTGATCATCGCCGTCGTGCTCGGGGCGGCGGTCGGCCTGATCTGGCCGGAGGTCGGGCAGAGTCTCGAGCCGATCGGCAAGGGCTTCGTGTCGCTGATCAAGATGATGATCGCGCCGATCATCTTCTGCACGATCGTGGTGGGCGTCGGCTCGATCGCGAAGGCGGCGACCGTCGGCAAGATCGGCGGCCTGGCGCTGCTCTACTTCATGGTCATGTCCACGTTCGCTCTCGCGATCGGACTGGTCGTCGGCAACATCATCCACCCGGGTGCAGGTCTCGACATGGCGAACTCGAGCTACGACGCGACCGATGCCGAGGCGAAGACCACGACCGAGTTCATCCTCGGGATCATCCCGACGACCTTCTTCTCGGCCTTCACGGGTGAGAGCGTCCTGCAGGTGCTGTTCATCGCCCTGCTCGTGGGCTTCGCCCTCCAGGGACTCGGTGAGAAGGGCGCCCCGATCATGGAGGCGGTCAAGAACCTCCAGAAGCTGGTGTTCCGCATCCTCGGCATGATCCTGTGGCTCGCCCCCCTCGGTGCATTCGGCGCCATCGCGGCAGTCGTGGGCAAGACGGGCATCGCGGCGATCTGGAGCCTCGGGGTGCTCATGATCGCGTTCTACATCACCTGCTTCCTGTTCATCGTCGTGGTGCTCGGGACGCTGCTGTTCGCCGTCACCCGGGTGAACATCTTCAGCCTGGTGAAGTACCTGGCCCGCGAGTACCTGCTCATCGTCGGCACCTCGTCGTCGGAGTCCGCTCTGCCGCGCCTCATCGCGAAGATGGAGCACATCGGCGTCTCGAAGCCGGTCGTCGGCATCACCGTGCCGACCGGCTACTCGTTCAACCTCGACGGCACCGCGATCTACCTGACCATGGCGTCGCTCTTCATCGCCACCGGAATGGGGCAGCCGATGTCGATCGGCGAGCAGATCGGACTGCTGGTGTTCATGATCATCGCGAGCAAGGGAGCCGCCGGCGTCACAGGTGCGGGACTCGCGACACTCGCAGGTGGACTGCAGGCCTACCGTCCCGATCTGGTCGACGGTGTCGGCGTGATCGTGGGCATCGACCGGTTCATGTCCGAGGGGCGAGCGCTCACCAACTTCACCGGCAACGCGGTCGCCACGCTTCTGATCGGCACGTGGACCCGGCAGATCGATCGCGATCGGGTGCAGCAGGTGCTGAGCGGCGCGATCCCCTTCGAGGAGTCGCAGCTCGACGGGGTCGACGAGCACGGGATGGCAGATGAGCGGAAGGCCGTCGACGTCCAGGGCCTGAAGGATTCCGCCCTCGATGAGATGGCAGCGAAAGAAGAGCGGGCCCGGAACCGCGCGTCGCAGGTCTGAGCACCGGGCGGAGAAGAAGGATGCGGGAGTCGGCTGCTGCCGGCTCCCGCATCCGTATGGTCAACCGCTCTTGCGTCGGAACTCGCGCCGCGTCTGCGGGGCGGGCGCGCCGTGGACGGCGGAGTCGCCATCCAGGTGGGCCTCGCCCTGCCGGTGGTGCGCGTTCTTCTTCTCGAGCGCTTCCTTGAACTTGCGCTTCATGTCCTCGTTGGAGGAGGCGCCTTCTTCGGTGCTCATGATCGCCAGCCTAGGGCACGCCTCTGATGGGTGGGGAGGATTACCGCCGTGCTCTGCGGGAGACGAGGTCGATCACCGCACCCAGACCGAGTGCGACCGCCACGGACACCCCGACCGCCACCACCGGGCCTCCGGGGACGAGAGCGGCGACGACGGCCCCCACGAAGGCCTGATAGGCCGCCCATCCGAATGCCGCCACGGTCACCAGACACAGATACCGACCGGGATGTATGCGCGAGGCGCCGGCGACGAGGTTGATGGCCAGACGCGCGAATGGAACGAAGCGGGCCGTGAAGAGCACGGTGGCCGTTCCGCCGTCGAGTCGGTGTCGCGCCCAGGTGAGAGCCTGACGTACGCGAGGCGCCCGCATCCACTGCCAGCGTTCCGTCCCGACCGTGCGACCGATCAGATAGCAGGCGGCGTCTCCTGCCGCGGCCGCGACCCCGGCACAGACGATCACCATCCACAGTGGTGGCACCCCCGAAGATGAGGACACCGCCCCGAGAGCGGTGACCGCGATCTCCCCTGGTACGACGACGAAGAACGAATCTCCGAGGACCAGCAGGCTCATGACGGCGAGGGCCCAGGGGCCGGCGAGCAGATCGGGCACGGCTCCAGAGTGCTCGGCGCAGGTGAACGGGAACCAACGTCCGGATAGCCGGTGACGCGCGATCCAGCATCCGGTGAACTTCTGGTGCTCCGAGGGGTTTCGGGCGGTCGGCGCCCGTCGTCGACGACATCCTGGACTTGTGAGAGTCGCGATCGTGACAGAGTCCTTCCTTCCGCACATGAACGGTGTCACCGGATCCGTCCTGCAGATCCTGAAGCACCTCGAGCGCACGGGCCATGAGGCGCATGTGATCGCGCCGGATGCCGTCGGCATGCCCACCGAGATCGACAGTGCGGTCATCGAGCCCATCCCGAGTGTCGCCCTCCCCGGGTACCGCAACGTGCGGGTGGGTACCTCGTCGGCCCACCGCATCGCCGCATCACTCCGTCGCTTCCAGCCCGACGTCGTGCACCTCGCCTCGCCCTTCGCGCTGGGCTGGCGGGGAGCGCTCGCCGCAGAGCGTCTCGACATCGCCGCGGTCGCCGCGTACCAGACCGACGTCGCCGCGTACACCGAGAGATACCGGGTGCCGGTGACGACGGGTGTCGCGCATGCGCACATCGCCAGGCTCCACCGTCGCTCGACCCTGTCGCTCGCGCCGTCGGCCGACTCCGCGCAGCGCCTCGCCTCCCTCGGAGTCGATCGGGTGCGTCGGTGGGGCAGAGGTGTGGACTCCGAACGGTTCCAGCCCTCTCGCCGCAGTGACGAGCTGCGAGCGCAGTGGGGTGGCGATGTCGTCATCGGATACGTCGGCCGGCTCGCACCCGAGAAGCAGGTCGAGGACCTCGCCGTGCTGCAGAGCATCCCCGGGGCCAGACTCGTGATCGTCGGGGACGGGCCCAGCCGGTCGAAGCTCGAGGCCGTGATGCCCGAAGCCCTCTTCCTCGGCCATCTCGAAGGAGAAGCGCTCGCCGCAGCGACCGCATCGTTCGACGTGTTCGTGCACCCGGGGGAGAGCGAGACATTCGGTCAGACCCTGCAGGAGGCCCACGCGAGCGGCGTCCCCGTCGTCGCCACCGGACGTGGCGGCCCCCTGGATCTCGTGCGGATGGGAATCGACGGATGGCTGTACCGCCCTGGTGACCTGATGGACCTGCGGATGAGGGTCGCCGACCTGGCCGGAGACGGGCGCAAGCGCCGGGCGTTCGGTGAGGCGGGACACCAGGCAGTCCAGGGGCGAAGCTGGTCGAGCGTGTGCGACCAGCTGCTCGGCCACTTCGACGAGGCACGGACGCTCCGCGCCGTGGATTCGGGTCTCCGCGCGCGTCGCCTGACCCGCCCCGAGATCGCTGCTCCCGTCGACACGCGTCGCTGGCACCGCTACGTCGCGATGGGCGATTCCCTCACCGAAGGGCTGTGCGACCCGGCGCCGGACGGGGCCCTGCGCGGATGGGCGGACCGCCTCGCACTGCTGCTCGCCGCTCGCGGTGGACTGCACTACGCGAACCTCGCGATCAGATCGAAGCGGGTCCGGGACGTCTGCGAGATCCAGCTCCCGCGAGCCCTCGAGCTCGAACCGGACCTCGTGTCGATCCTCATCGGCGCGAACGACCTGGTGAAGCCGACCGTCGACGTGCCCGCGCTCGCCGCAGAGGTCGAGGGCGCGGTGCGGCGACTCCGCAGCATCGGAGCGGATGTCGTGCTGGTCACGCCGTTCCTCCCTCGCCGACGGGCGGCGGGGATCTACTCCCGCCGGTTCGCGGCCTTCGCGACGGCGCTCGCGGGCGTCGCCACCCGTACGGGCGCGATCCTCATCGACACCGACCTGCATCCCTCCCTTCCCGACCGACCGAACTGGGGGGAGGACCTCGTGCATCTCAGCAGTCGCGGTCACCGCTTCCTCGCCTACCGGGCGGGCGAGATGTTGGCCGTCCCGCACGCGGACACTCTCGGCGCTCTCGATGCCGCACTGCACGAGAACGAGCCGATCGGTGCCGGTCTGTGGTGGCGGCGACACGCACTGCCGTGGGTCTGGCGTCGGATGCACGGTCGTGCCGCGGGCGATGGGCGCAGCGCGAAGCACGACGACTACGTGTACCTGGGGCGGTCGACCTCGCGACGCGGGGTGCGGGTGAGCTGACGCGCCCGGGCTCGACGCGCCCGGCGGCTCAGGCGACTGAGCGATGGGGCTCGATCAGCGGCGTCCCATGCCGCGGTAGGTCCAGCCGGCCCCACGCCAGGCGGCGGCGTCGAGGCAGTTCCGGCCGTCGACGATGACCCGGCCGGCGACGAGCGACCCGGCGTGCTCGGGAGTCATCTCGCGGCGGTAGAGGTCCCACTCGGTGACGATCACCACGGCGTCCGCGTCGCGGAGCGCGTCGTCGCGTTCGGTCGCGTAGCCGAGCTGGGGGTGGGCCGCTCTGGCGTTGTCGAGAGCGGCGGGGTCGGTGACGACCACGTCCGCGCCGAGACCGCGCAACCGCACTGCGACGTCGAGAGCGGGGGAGTCGCGGATGTCGTCGCTGAACGGCTTGAACGCGGCGCCGAGCACCGCGATCCGGCGTCCGAACACCAGACCGCCGAGGGCGTCGACGACGAGCTCCACGGCTCTCTCGCGTCGCCGGAGGTTGATCGAGTCGACCTCGCGGAGGAACCCCACGGCCTCTCCGCGTCCGAGCTCCTCGGCGCGGGCGGCGAAGGCGCGGATGTCCTTGGGGAGGCAGCCTCCGCCGAACCCGATGCCCGAGCCCAGATACCGGCGCCCGATGCGGGTGTCGTGTCCGAGGGCGTCCGCGAGGAGGGTGACGTCAGCCCCTGAGGCTTCGGCAATCTCGGCCATGGCGTTGATGAACGAGATCTTGGTGGCGAGGTAGGCGTTTGCGGCGCCCTTCACCAGCTCGGCCGTCGCCAGATCCGTCACGAGGAACGGTGTGCCGGCCGCCACCGCGGGGCGATAGGCGTCCCGCAGCGCATCCGCGGCACGTTCGCCGTCGCTCCCGGACGGCACACCCACCACGAGGCGGTCGGGCGAGATCGTGTCGTGCACCGCCCATCCCTCGCGGAGGAACTCGGGGTTCCACACCAAGGTCGCACCGGCGTCGGCGACAGCCGCGCTCAGCCGCTCGGCCGTCCCCACGGGCACCGTCGACTTGCCGGCGACCACGTCTCCTGGGCGCAGGTGGGGGAGCAGCGCGGCCACAGCAGCGTCGACGAACCGCAGATCCGCGGCATGTCCGCCCGCGATCTGCGGGGTGCCGACGGCGACGAAGTGGATCGCCGCACCGCTCGCATCCGATATCTCGGTGCTGAATCGCAATCGACCTGAGGTGAGGCCTTCCTGCAGGAGCTCAGCGAGCTGCGGCTCGAAGAACGGCGCGGTGCCGCTCGACAGCGCCGCGACTTTCTGTGCGTCGACGTCGATCCCGACGACGTCGTGTCCGATCGAGGCCATCGCTGCGGCGTGCACGGCACCGAGGTACCCGCATCCGATCACTGACATGCGCATGGTGCCAGGACAGCGGATGCTCCTCACGAGCCGGCATCCGGTCGGTGAACGACGCGTGGACGACGCGTGTCCGAACATTCGGATCGCACGGTCGCGGGGGTTTCCGGGGTGCCGCTGGTACGCTGGACGAGGTCGACGTCTGTCGGCCGCACAACTTCATATCGACTCATGGAGCGATCGGCGGAGAGCTGGTCCCCTGTGGTGGGTTCCTCGGCGCGTCGTCGGGTGGCTTTCTACTGGTGGCCAGCGCAGGTGACATTCGCGGGATTGCCCGCGCGCCCGTATCCGGCTGCATCCGCTCCTTCATGAACACGCTCGCGCGTCATACGGATTCGCGAGTCTAAACAAAGAAGGAGAGACCTCTTGGAAGGTCCTGAAATCACCGCCACCGAGGCCGTTCTCGACAACGGCCGCTTCGGCACCCGCACCATCCGCTTCGAGACCGGCCGCCTCGCGCAGCAGGCTCAGGGCGCAGTCGCCGCCTACCTCGACGGCGAGACCATGCTCCTCTCGGCCACGAGCGCAGGCAAGCACCCGCGCGAGGGCTTCGACTTCTTCCCGCTGACGGTCGACGTCGAAGAGCGTTCGTACGCGGCAGGCAAGATCCCCGGCTCGTTCTTCCGTCGTGAGGGCCGTCCCTCGACCGAGGCGATCCTCGTCTGCCGTCTGATCGACCGTCCGCTGCGTCCGTCGTTCGTCGACGGCCTGCGCAACGAGGTCCAGATCGTCATCACCGTGCTCTCGATCGCTCCTGGCGAGTTCTACGACGCTCTCGCGATCAACGCGGCCTCCGCGTCGACGCAGATCTCGGGTCTTCCGTTCTCGGGCCCGGTCGCCGGTGTGCGCCTCGCGTTCATCCCCGGTCAGGGCGAGCACGCCGACCAGTGGGTCGCGTTCCCGACCGCCGAGCAGGTCAGCGAGGCCGTGTTCGATCTGATCGTCGCCGGTCGTGTCGTCACCAAGTCCGACGGAACCGAAGACGTCGCGATCATGATGGTCGAGGCTGAGGCCACCGAGGGCAGCTGGAACCTGATCAAGGCCGGCGCCACGAAGCCCGACGAGGCCGTCGTCGCGCAGGGTCTCGAAGCATCGAAGCCCTTCATCGCGCAGCTCGTCAAGGCTCAGGCCGAGCTCGCAGCCACCGCTGCGAAGGAGCCGGGCGTGTACCCGGTGTTCCCGCCGTACTCCAGCGAGGTCTACGACTTCGTGGCCGAGCGCTCCTACGACGACCTGGTGAACGTCTACCAGATCGCCGACAAGCTGGAGCGCCAGGGCAAGGACGACGAGGTCAAGGACCGCGTCAAGGCGCAGCTCATCGAAGTGGTCGAGGCCGGCAACCTGCCCGCCGGAGCCCCGCTCGAGTTCTCCGCGGCGTACAAGTCGGTCACGAAGAAGATCGTCCGCGGCCGCATCCTCACGGAGAGCGTGCGCATGGACGGCCGTGGTCTGGCGGACATCCGTCCGCTCGACGCCGAGGTGCAGGTCATCCCGCGCGTCCACGGCTCGGCGATCTTCCAGCGCGGCGAGACCCAGATCATGGGTATCACCACGCTGAACATGCTCAAGATGGAGCAGCAGATCGACTCGCTGTCGCCCACGACGAGCAAGCGCTACATGCACCACTACAACTTCCCGCCCTACTCGACCGGTGAGACCGGCCGGGTCGGTTCGCCGAAGCGTCGCGAGATCGGGCACGGCTTCCTCGCCGAGCGCGCACTCGTGCCGGTGCTGCCGAGCCGCGAGGAGTTCCCCTACGCGATCCGTCAGGTCTCCGAGGCGCTGAGCTCCAACGGCTCGACGTCGATGGGCTCCGTCTGCGCGTCGACCCTGTCGCTCCTGAACGCGGGTGTGCCGCTGCGCGCAGCCGTCGCCGGTATCGCGATGGGTCTCGTCTCCGACGAGGTCAACGGTGAGACGCGCTACGCCGCACTCACCGACATCCTCGGTGCCGAGGACGCCCTCGGCGACATGGACTTCAAGGTCGCCGGTACCAGCGAGTTCGTCACGGCGATCCAGCTCGACACGAAGCTCGACGGCATCCCGTCGTCAGTGCTCGCAGGCGCGCTGACCCAGGCACGCGACGCGCGTCTGACGATCCTCAACGTCCTGAACGCCGCGATCGACGCTCCTGACGAGATGGCGCCGACCGCGCCTCGCGTCATCAGCGTGCAGATCCCGGTTGACAAGATCGGTGAGCTGATCGGCCCGAAGGGCAAGACGATCAACGCGATCCAGGACGAGACCGGTGCGCAGATCTCCATCGAGGAGGACGGCACGGTCTACATCGGCGCGACCGACGGCCCCTCGGCCGAGGCCGCCCGCGCCCAGGTCAACGCGATCGCGAACCCGACCAACCCCGAGGTGGGCGAGCAGTTCCTCGGAACCGTCGTCAAGATCGCGACGTTCGGCGCGTTCGTCTCCCTGCTCCCGGGCAAGGACGGCCTGCTGCACGTCACCGAGGTGCGCAAGCTCGCCGGTGGCAAGCGCGTCGAGAACGTCGACGACGTGCTCTCCGTCGGTCAGAAGATCCTCGTGAAGATCACGAAGATCGACGACCGCGGCAAGCTGTCGCTCGAGCCCGTGCTCGACGACGCTCCCGCAGCGGACGCCGCTCCTGCTGAAGAGGCCGCAGCCGAGTAATCGGAGCGCTTCGACACGACGCCCGGGTTCGTCCTCACGGACGGCCCGGGCGTCGTCGTATCCGATGTGACCAAACCGTTATGGGAAGTTCTTGCGCCGTTCCCCGGATTGGTCGGCGAGTTCGCGGATGTCGCTTACTCTCGAAGTACGCACCGGGGGGTGCAATTACAGGCAGTGACGCAGGTCGGTACGCACCGACTGACGCGGGGGTGAGGATATGCGGTTGTTCAGCGTAGGCGCAGGCACGTCGCCCGAACGCGCGCAGCAGGGCGCGGCAGAGCACCCGTCCGCACCCATCCCGATCGTCGGACCCGGAATAGGGGAGAGCATCCGCGTCCCACTCGGCGAGACCGGCCTCGACACGTTCCCCCTCATGCTCGGCGCGGCGGAGTTCGGCTGGAACGTCGATCTCGAGACGAGCCACGGGATCCTCGACCGCTACGTGGAATTCGGCGGCAACGCGATCCACACGGCCGACGGTTTCTCCGGTGGACGCAGCGAGCACATCATCGGCCAGTGGCTGCAGTCGCGCGGACAGCGCGAGCGCTCGGTACTCAGCGTGAGGATCGGCGCGCACGCCGACAACCCCGGTCTCGGATCCGTCAACCTGGTGCGCGCGGTCGAAGGCTCGCTCACACGGCTGGGAGTCGAACGCATCGACGTGCTGTACCTCGACGCGACCCTCGACAAGACCACGAACCTCGAAGACACGCTCGCGACCGTCGAGTGGATGGTCGATGCGGGCAAGATCGGCGCTCTCGGAGCGTTCGGATTCGCTCCGGAGCGACTCGTCGAGGCGCGCATCCTCGCCTCCGCCGGGTACCCGCGCATCGAGGTCATCGATTCCCCGTACAACCTCATCCGCCGCCAGCCGTTCGAAGGTGATCTGCGACTCGTGGCAGGTGCGCAGAGCCTCGCCGTCACGCCGTCCCACGCCCTCGAGCACGGATTCCTCTCCGGCAGGCACCGCAGCAAGGCTCTGACGTCGCGAGGGGTGCGTGGCGAGCAGCTCCGCGGTCATCTCAATCGTCGAGGGACCAAGATCCTCCGCGCGCTCGACCAGGTGGCCACCGAGCTCGAGGTGCCGGTGGCTGCCGTCTCGATCGCCTGGTTGCTCGCGCAGCGCACGATCGCCGCACCGATCGTCAACGCGTTCGCGACCGATCATGTCGACGAGCTCATGCAGGGCGCGGGCGTCACGCTCTCGCGCACACAGGTCGCCGAACTCACTCGCGCCGGCAACTGAGCGTCATAACGCCCCTGTCACAGACCTGGCATAGGGTGGAGTGAATCCCGGCAAGCGCTGTCGATGAAGCGAGCGAGTTTGTGACGCATTACATATATCTGGTCCGACATGGTGAACATCAGGACGCCGAGCACGGTCTCGCCGACGGGCCCCTGTCGCCACGGGGCCAGCGCCAGGCCGAGCTGATCGCAGACCGCCTCTCCGGCCTGCCCCTCGATGCCGTGTGGCATTCGCCCCTGCTGCGTGCGAACGAGACGGCGCGCGCGATCGCCGCCCGACTCCCGTCGGTCGACCCCGCGCCGACCGCTCTGCTGTTCGACTGCGTTCCCACCGGCATGACCGAGGAGACGCCTGCAGCCTACGAGCCGTTCTTCGGCTCGATCACCGAGGCAGAGCTCGATGCAGGCCGAGCCCAGATGTTCGACGCCGTCAACGAGTTCCTCGTGCGCAAGCCGGGTGACGTGCACGAGGTGCTCATCACGCACAACTTCGTGATCTCGTGGTTCGTACGTGAGGTGCTCGGAGCACCCGAATGGCGATGGATGACTCTCAACCAGGCGCATTGCGGGCTGACCGTCATCGCGCAGAAGCAGGGACGTCCCTGGACTCTGCTCACGCACAACGACACCGGGCATCTCCCGGTCGAGCTCAGAACGGGCATCCCCGACGCCATGCCGGTCTGATCGGGCGGTGCCCGGCCCGCCGCAAGGGCCGAGGCGCACCTGCGAAATAGACTGAACGTATGACCACGCAGGTAGCACTCGTCGGCGGCACCGGAAAGCTCGGCTCGATCATCCACGCGGTGATCGATGAGCTCGAGGGCTTCGAGGTGAGTCGTGTGCTCACCTCTCGAAGCGACCTCTCCGAATTGGAGGGCGCGGGTCTGGTGATCGATGCGACCACGCCTCAGGTGAGCGTCGACGTGGTGCGGGCTGCGGTCGAACGGCAGATCAATGTGCTGGTCGCCACGTCCGGCTGGTCGTCGGAGCGTATCGCTCTCGTGCGCCCGCTCGTCGACAATGCCGGCACAGGCGTCGTCTTCATCCCGAACTTCTCGCTCGGGTCCGTGCTCGGGTCCGCCCTCGCAGCGGCCGCGGCACCCTTCTTCGGCTCTGCCGAGATCATCGAGGCGCACCACGAGGCCAAGGTCGATTCGCCGAGCGGCACGGCGGTTCGCACCGCAGAGCTGATCGCGGCCGCACGTGCGGAGCAGGGACCGGTGAGCGCCCCGCATGCCGATCAGCGCGCGCGAGGCCAGCAGGTCGGCAGCGTACCGATCCATTCGCTGCGTCGCCCCGGCGTGATCGCCAAGCAGGAGGTGATCCTCTCCGGCCCCGGGGAGTCGCTGACCTTCACTCACGACACCGTGGATCCCGCCCTCGCATACGCGCCAGGCATCCGTCTCGCCGTCCCCTTCGCAGCCAGTGCATCCGGCGTGTTCGTCGGTCTGGAGAGCATGATCGACATCGGCCTCCGCTCGTGATGTCGCGGATCGGCGTGGCCCTGATGGGCGCGGCGCTGCTCGTCTATCTGGCCGTCGCGGTCTGGCTGGCCGTGATGTTCTTCGCCGTCGGGACCGCCGTGTCGATCGGAATGGGGGTCGCGCTCATCGTGCTCGCCCCCATCGGCGCATGGGCTCTCGTGCGTGAGATGCAGTTCGGCTTCGGGGCTGATCGGCTGGGGCGTCAGCTCGATGCCGAGGGTGGCATGCCCGAGGCGGAGACCGAGCTCACCCCCAGCGGGCGGATCGCCCGCGCGGACGCCGATCCGATGATTCAGCGGTATGCCGCGGACGCGGATGCGGCACCGGGGGATTGGCGGGCACGCTATCGCCTGGGCGTCGTGCAGGATGCGGCGGGCCGTCGCAAGGACGCTCGCGCCAGCATCCGCGAGGCGATCCGCCTCGCTCGGGACTGACCCGGTTCAGGCGAGCGTGGCCTCGAGGGTGATCTCGATCCCGGCGAGAGCCTGAGACACCGGGCAGCCGACCTTGGCCTCGGCCGCGATCGTCTGGAACGCCTCGGGAGTGAGTCCGGGAACGACCGCGTTGACGTTGAGGTGGCTTCCGGTGATTCCGACACCCGGCTTGAAGGTGACCGACGCGCTGGTGTTGACGCGCTCAGGCGGGGTGCCGTTCTCGGAGAGAGCGTGCGAGAGGGCCATGCTGAAGCAGGAGGCGTGAGCCGCGGCGATCAGCTCTTCCGGCGTGGTGGTGGTGTCGCTGCCTTCGCTGCGGGCCTTCCAGTTGATCGGGAAGGTGCCGAGCTTCGACGAGGAGAAGGCGACGGTGCCCGAGCCCTCCGCGAGGGATCCGGTCCAGGTGGTGGTGGCTTCACTGGTGACGGGCATGATTCCTCCGGTTCTCGCGCCGCGGGAGATGCGCTCGCGTGTGTGGCCAGCCTATCGACCGGGTGCGCTCGGCGGAACCATGCTCAGGCAGCGGATGGCGTCCGTCCGAGGATGCCGGCACGCTGCAGCAGCAGGTAGATCTGGCAGCCGAGGCAGAACGAGAACGCGGCGTTGAGGAAGGCGGCGATGAACGCGGCGGCCGTCGCGATCGGCAGCGCCCACGGCACGCCGACGACATGCAGGACGAGCCCGATCGTGACCACGAAGAGCCCGACGCCCTGAGCGAAGCGTGGAGGGCGAGGGTCCTCGAGCTCGGTGGGCGGTGCGAGCCGCGGCCGCACGAACCGGCGGAACACGGCGCCCCACGGTGCCGTCGCGGGGGACAGCACGCTCCAGAGGAAGAGCAGGGCGATGACCACCGTGAGGAGGAAGCCGGGATCGAGTGCGCGCTGGGCGGGGGATGCCGCGACGATCGCCCAGGTGTCCGAGGTGAAGTCCGTCGCCGCGAGCGGCTGGTAGGCGAACCAGCCGAAGGACCTCGCCGTCGAGATGCCGATGAGCCCGAGGAACGTCGCGACGAGCAGCAGCACGGTCGTGATCGTCGCGGCGAAGCGCGGTCCACGGGGGTCGATACCTGCGGGAGTGGTCATCTCTGCTCCAGTCATTTCCGCCTCAGACGGCGGCGAGTGCTTCGGTGATCGCGTGGCGGTGTGGTACGCCGTGGAATCGTGCGCGGACGGCGCCTGAGCCGTCGACGACGAACGTCGTCGGGGTCTGCAGGACCTTGTACCTCGCCGAGAGGTCTGGCCGATGCGTGAGGTCGACCTCGAGGTGATGCAGGCCGTCGGCGTCTGCGACGTAGCTCGACAGCATCCTGCGCACTTGAGGGCACCGCGCGCACATCTCCGTGCTGAACTGCACAAGCGTGGCGCGCGAGCCGAGTCGATCGGCATTCGCATCGGTGGGATCGAACAGGAGATGGCCACCACCTCGCCGTCGTCCGTCGAGGAGCCGCAGCACGATCCCGACGACGGCGGCGATCACGAGGAGCGCACCGATCACGGCGAGGGCGATTCCGGGCGACATGGATAGAGGATAAGGGCCGTTCGGAGACGCCGGGGCCGATGTGTCGCATCGTGACGAACGGACTCTCGGTCCTCGTGGGCGGGTAGTCTGGCAGACATGAGCGCAGCCGTCCCGACGCCGTATGAAGACCTGCTCCGCGACGTGCTGGAGTCCGGCACCCACAAGTCGGATCGCACGGGCACGGGGACCACCAGCGTCTTCGGTCGGCAGATCCGCTTCGACCTCTCGCAGGGCTTCCCGCTGATCACGACGAAGCGCGTGCACTTCAAGTCGATCGCCTACGAGCTCCTCTGGTTCCTCAGGGGTGACTCCAACGTCAAGTGGCTCCAGGACAACGGCGTCACGATCTGGGACGAGTGGGCCGACGCGTCGGGTGATCTCGGACCCGTCTACGGCGTGCAGTGGCGGTCCTGGCCGACGCCCGACGGCGAGAGCATCGACCAGTTGAGCGAGGTGATCGATCAGATCCGCAAGGCGCCGGACTCCCGACGCCTGATCGTCTCGGCGTGGAACCCCGCGGACATCCCCGACATGGCACTCGCCCCGTGCCACGCGCTCTTCCAGTTCTACGTCGCAGACGGCAAGCTCTCCTGCCAGCTCTACCAGCGCAGCGCCGATCTGTTCCTCGGCGTCCCGTTCAACATCGCCTCCTACGCCCTGCTGACTCTGATGGTCGCGCAGCAGGTCGGGCTCGAGCCGGGCGACTTCGTCTGGACGGGTGGCGACTGCCACATCTACGACAACCACCTCGAGCAGGTGCGCGAGCAGCTGAGTCGCGAGGCGTATCCCTACCCGTCGCTGCGCTTCGCCCGGAAGCCGGAGTCGGTCTTCGACTACACCTACGACGACTTCATCGTCGAGGACTACCAGCACCACGCCCCGATCAGGGCGGCGGTGGCGGTGTGACGTGGGTCGGCCTGATCTGGGCCGAAGCGCAGGGCGGTGTCATCGGAGCCGAAGGCGGAATGCCGTGGAACGTCCCCGAAGATCTCGCGCACTTCAAGGAGAAGACCTTCGGGGCGCCCGTGATCATGGGGCGCAAGACGTGGGACTCGCTGCCTGAACGGTTCCGCCCGCTCCCCGGACGCGAGAACATCGTCATCACGCGCCAGCAGGACTGGACCGAAGAGGGCGTCAGGCGCGCAGCCACAGTCACCGATGCGGTGCGCGGACACGAGAGGGTCTGGATCATCGGAGGAGCCGAGATCTTCCGGCTCGTGATCGCCGATGCCGACCGTCTCGAAGTCACTGAGCTCGACCTCGACGTCGCGGGCGATGCCTACGCCCCATCGAAGACCGGGTGGCGACTGGTCGACGAGGGGGAGTGGCAGACCTCCCGATCCGGAGTCCGCTTCCGTTTCCTGGGATACGAGCGCTGATGCCCACCGCACTGATCACCGGCGCGAGCGCAGGGCTCGGCGTCGAGTTCGCCCGCCAGCTCGCCCGTCGCCGCGCCGACCTCGTGCTCGTCGCCCGGTCGACGGATGCTCTAGAGAGCGTCGCGGCGGAGCTGCGCAGCGAATACGGCGTCGCGGTCGAGATCCTCGTCGCGGATCTCTCCGAGGATGCCGATGTGCGCCGCGTCGCCGACCGCCTCCGCGACGCCTCCGACCCGGTGGATCTCCTGATCAACAACGCCGGCTTCGGGCTGCCGCTGCAGTTCGCCGACAACGACGTCGACGACGAGGTGCGGCATCTTCGCGTCCATGTCGAGGCATCGATGCGTCTCATGCATGCGGCGCTCGGGTCGATGCGCGGCCGCGGTGGCCGGATCATCAATGTGGCCTCGGTCGCCGGATTCATCTCCCGCTCGACGTACTCGGCCTGCAAGAGCTGGCTCATCGGGTTCAGTCGTTGGGCGAACGTCGAGTACGCCGCCGACAGGGTCAGCGTGACCGCGGTCTGTGCCGGTTTCACGCACACGACCTTCCACGAGCGGATGGGGCTCGCGCCGGGGCACGAGGGCGTCCCGGCGTTCATGTGGCTGGATGCACGTGATGTCGTCCGCGAAGGACTCCGCGATGCGGCGCGAGGCAGGGCCGTATCGATCCCGTCGCTGCGCTACAAGGCGATCGTCGCGATCGCGAGTCTGCTGCCGAGCGCCGTGACCTCCGGCGTCGCAAGACGAGGGCGCGTCTGAGCCGAACGCCGCTCGCGCCCCGGTGCGGACGCGTGGTGCGCGTACCAGGGCGCTACGAGATCAGCGGAATCTGCCCAGACGGATGCCGGCGTAGGCGATCGCCGCCACGGTCTCCCCATCGGTGATCAGGCCGTCGGCGATCATTGCGAGCACCTCGGAGAACGGCACCCAGGCGACGGCGTCGATGCCCTCTTCCTCCTGGGTGTGCGTCGAGTCGTCAACCGGAGTCAGGCCGCGGGCGAGGAACACGTGCTCGGGGGCGTGGGCGATCCCGTTCAGCGCGTTCATGGTTCCGAGCGACGTCCAGTCCTCGGCGACGAAGCCCGTCTCCTCGAGCAGCTCGCGCTGCGCGGCCGCGAGCGGGTCCTCGCCGTCGCTTCCTCCGGCAGGCACCTCGATCGAGACGCCGGTCGTGTAGCGCTCGAGCGTGATGAGGCAGACACGGTCCTCGTCATCGAGCGCGACCACGAAGACCGCTGGATGCCGCATGGTCACCACGCCGTAGATCCCGTCGCCCCCGGGCCCGGTGACCTGGTCCTCCCGAACCTCGATCCACCGGTTCTCGTACACCGTCGACGACTCGCGTGTGACCCATGCCATGGAGTCGAGCCTATGCGGATCCCTAGGATCGACGGCATGGGATGGTTGTTCGGCAGGAAGCGTGACTCAGACGACGCCAACGAGGTGCTCCGGCGATACAACGATGCGGAAGCCGCGCGCTTGGCTGCGATGACCTCCGGAGCCGCGGGGGAGACGGAGAGCGGCGACGGAACTCCCGTTCCGGCGTCGACTCCGCTGTCGGTGTCTTCGGGGTCGACCGAGTTCCTGGTGGAGGACGTCTTCACCATCACCGGGCGGGGAACAGTCGCGACAGGCACGGTCAGGTCGGGGGTGCTGAGGGTGGACGACGACATCGTGGTGCTGCGTGACAGTGCTCCGCAGGCGCGCACTCGGATCACCGGGATCGAGATGTTCCGGAAGCACGTGGACGAGGTCGCCGTCGGTGAGCTGGCGGGCCTGGTCCTCCGAGAGAAGATCGCGATCGCCCGCGGAGATGTCATCCGTCGCACCTCGTCTGGGTGAGCGGCACGCGAACCGATACGCTTGGGGGCATGACGCACTCGGGCAACCCTTTCGGACAGGTTCTCGTCGCGCTCGTCACTCCGATGACGGCCGACGGTGAAGTCGATTGGCCCGCCGTCGAGAAGCACATCGATGACGTCATCACCGCCGGTGCTGACGGAATCGTCGTGACGGGAACGACCGGCGAGACCTCGACTCTGACGGACCCCGAGAAGCTCAAGCTCGTCGAGATCGGCAAGTCGGTCTCGGCCGGTCGCGCCAAGATCATCACGGGTGGCGGGTCCAACGAGACCGCGCATGCGATCGAACTGTACAAGGCCAGCGAGAAGGCCGGCGCCGACGGCATCATGATCGTCACGCCCTATTACAACAAGCCCACGCAGGCCGGCATCCTGACCCACTTCCGTCTGGTGGCCGATGCCACCGACCTCCCGGTGATCCTCTACGACATCCCGGGGCGAACGGGCGTGCCCATCAAGTACGAGACGATCCTGAGACTCGCCAAGCACCCGAACATCCTCGCCGTGAAGGACGCCAAGGGCGACTTCTCCGAGGTGAGCCGCGTGCTCAACCAGACCGACCTCATGTACTTCTCGGGCGACGACGCGAACGTGCTGCCGCACCTCGCGATCGGCGCGACCGGTCTGATCGGTGTGACCGCGAACATCGCGGCGACTCCGTACCGCACGATCATCGACGCCGTGAACCGCGGCGACCTCACGACCGCGACCGCGGAGCACAAGCGGCTGGAGCCGCTCGTGCGCGCCGTCATGACGCACGTGCCCGGCACCGTCGCGGCCAAGTACATCCTGCACGGACTCGGACGTATCTCGAGCCCGCGCGTCCGTCTGCCGCTGGTCGGTCCCGAAGAGTGGGAGGCCGCCCTCATCGAGGACGAGCTCGATCTCGTGAAAGACGTCCCCGGCGCCGACTTCTCCAACTTCCGCCCCGACCGCAACGCGGCCGCGGGCGGTGCCCTGCCCAAGGTGCACGGCACGACTCGCTGACACCCGGCGCGGTGAGCCGCGTCACCATGAACGAACGGACGCGTCGAGTGTCCGACTGAGGAGACACCATGTCCATCCCGCTCGCAGAACCCGCAGCACTCGACGAGGGGACGCTGCGGGTCACTCCGCTCGGCGGCCTCGGCGAGATCGGCCGCAACATGACGATCTTCGAGTTCGACGGCAAGATCCTGATCGTCGACTGCGGTGTGCTGTTCCCCGAGGAGCACCAGCCGGGTGTCGACCTGATCCTTCCCGACTTCGAGCCGATCAAGGGGCGTCTCGACGACATCGTCGGCGTCGTGCTCACGCACGGTCATGAGGATCACATCGGCGCGGTTCCCTACCTGCTGCGTCTGAAGAGCGATATTCCCGTGATCGGATCGGGTCTCACGCTCGCGCTGGTCGAGGCGAAGCTCAAGGAGCACCGCATCAAGGCCTTCACCCTCACCGTGAAGGAGGGACAGCGCGAACAGGTCGGACCCTTCGATCTCGAGTTCGTGGCGGTCAACCACTCGATCCCTGATGCGCTGGCCGTCGCGATCCGCACGCCCGCCGGGCTCGTTCTGGCGACCGGTGACTTCAAGATGGACCAGCTGCCGCTCGACGGTCGTATCACCGACCTCCGGGCGTTCGCGCGCCTCGGCGAAGAGGGAGTCGACCTGTTCCTCGTCGACTCCACGAACGCGGACGTACCCGGCTTCACGCCGACCGAGCGCTCGATCGGACCGGTGCTCGATCAGGTGATCGGCAAGGCTCCGCGCCGCGTGATCGTCGCGAGCTTCTCGAGCCACGTCCATCGCGTGCAGCAGGTCCTCGATGCGGCTCACGCACACGGACGCCGTGTCGCGCTGCTCGGGCGGAGCATGCTGCGCAACATGACCATCGCCGAAGACCTCGGCTACCTCAAGGTGCCGAGCGGCCTGCTGATCGACTACAAGAAGGCGAAGGATCTCCCCGACGACAAGATCGTCTACATGTCCACGGGGTCGCAGGGCGAGCCGATGGCCGTGCTCAGCCGCATGGCCAACCTCGATCACGCGATCGAGCCTGGCCCGGGCGACACCGTCATCCTGGCGTCGAGCCTGATCCCCGGAAACGAGAACGCCGTCTACCGCGTGATCGACGGACTGACCAAGCTCGGCGCGAACGTCGTGCACAAGGCGAACGCCAAGGTCCACGTCTCGGGGCACGCCGCCGCCGGCGAGCTGATCTACTGCTACAACATCCTCAAGCCGAAGAACGTCCTCCCTGTCCACGGCGAGTACCGGCACCTGATCGCCAACGCGAAGCTGGCCCAGGACACGGGAGTCGAGCCCGAGCGCACGATCATCGCGTCGAACGGCACGGTGATCGACCTGAAGGACGGCGACGCCCGCGTGGTCGGCCAGCTCGACCTCGGCTTCGTCTACGTCGACGGCTCCACCGTCGGAGCGATCACGGACGCCGACCTCAAGGACCGTCGCATCCTCGCCGAGGAGGGCTTCGTCTCCATCATCGTCGTGGTCGATGCGCAGACCGGGCGGATCATCTCCGGCCCCGAGATCCACGCACG
Organism: Microbacterium sp. CGR1; assembly: GCF_051062835.1. GTDB lineage: Bacteria > Actinomycetota > Actinomycetes > Actinomycetales > Microbacteriaceae > Microbacterium. The sequence goes on from NZ_JAOTPG010000001.1 coordinate 405,798, forward strand.
GGGCATCGCGGAAGACGACTCGGTGTTCGACGACGTGACCCCCAAGATCATCGCGGCGCTCAAGGAGGCCTCCGGCAACGGAGTTCGTGACACCCATGCGCTGTCGCAGGTCATCCGCCGGACAATCGGACGCTGGGTCAACCAGAAGCTCCGCCGTCGGCCGATGATCGTCCCCCTCGTCATCGAGGCCTGACCACAGTGGTCGCGCGTTCACAGTCGGACGACACCCGGCTGTAACGCGCGCACCGTATGCTCTGGACATGTCGGACGCCTTCTCGATCAGGCCCGCCGCCCAGGCGGACGGGAGCTTCCTCGGCGACATGGTCGTGGAGGCTGCGAACTGGCGTTCGGGTGGGGCGCGGGCCCGTCACGAGATACTCACCGCCCCCGAGCACCGACGCTACGTCGCCGGGTGGATGCGCCCCGCGGATGCGGGCTTCGTCGCGGTCGACTCGGATGACAGGCCGATCGGGGCAACCTGGTATCGGATGCTGTCGCAGGACGATCCGGGGTTCGGTTTCGTCGGAACGGCCGTGCCGGAACTCATCATCGGCGTGCAGCCCATCTGGCGCGCGCACGGAGTCGGTCGCGCGTTGCTCCGCAGGCTCGTCGTCCACGCCCGTGAGCAGGGGCATCCGCGGCTGAGTCTGAGTGTGGAACGCGACAACTTCGCGCGGACCCTTTATCGGTCAGAGGGATTCGTGGTCACGGACATCGGAGAGGTCCGCGACACGATGGTTCATCGGATGTCCTGAGCGCCACCGTCGGGCTCGGGCGAAGACTCCGGAAAGCCGCGTCATTACGGGGAATGTCGGCCTCTGGTCGTAACGTGAGAGTATGGCCAGGAGTACCACGAAGTCAGCGCGCGCGTCCCAGAACGCCACGCCTCGCCCCAAGAGGCAGACCGCTCCGAAGGCTCAGGCTGCGCCGAAGAAGTACATCGACGAACTCGATAAGCCTCCCGTCGCTGTGCGCGCGTGGGTCGGTCTCGCCCACGGCGTCGGCGGGCTCTTCCGCGCGTTCGGTCCCGAGACCCTCGAGAAGGATGATCGGCGCGACGGCTTCCCGTTCCTGCTGGTTCTGCTCGCGATCGCCGGCGCGGTCAACGAATGGTTTTTCATCGGCAACGAGGTCGCTGCCAACATCAGCGCTTACTCGGTCGGTCTGCTGGTCGGTCGCGTCGCCTTCGTGATGCCGGTGCTGCTCCTGCTGCTCGCGGGGTGGCTGTTCCGGCATCCGTCCTCGGTGCACGACAACGGCCGCATCGGAATCGGATTCGGCCTCTTCGTGCTGACGCTTGCGGGCTTCTGCCACATCGCCGCCGGCCGTGCCGATTCGGCAGGACTGCTCGTGCGCGCGCAGCCCAAGGATGGCATGCCGGCTCTGAGCGAGGCCGGCGGTCTGTTCGGGTGGATGGTCGGCGAGCCCCTCTCATATCTCACCCCGGTGGGTGCATACATCGTGCTCGCCCTCCTCGCGGGGCTCAGCGTGCTGATCCTCACCAAGACGCCGCCGAACCGGATCGGCCAGCGACTGGGTGACCTGTACGCGTGGATGTTCGATGCCGAGCGCACCGAGAAGCCTGCGAAGGATGCCGCCGCGATCGACGAGGCCGACAAGGTCGACGATCCGGATGTCCTGCCCTGGTGGCGGCGCAACAAGACGGGCCGTGAAGAAGACCCCGACGAGGGCACTCTCGGCTCCGACGACATCACCGCTCTGCTCACGACGTCCGAGCCGACGCCGGCCTACGACCAGGCCGTCGTCGTGGAGAACCCTTCGGACGCCGCGACCGAGGTGCTCTCCGACGTCCGGTCGGTGACGGAGTCGCTGGCGGGGCAGCAGACGACCGCCCTCCTCGACGACGAGTCCGATACCGGCGAGGTTCCCGAGCTGCCGGGACTCGACGGCTTCGGAACCGCCGGACCGGGGGAGCGGGGCCCTCAGGCGCCCGTGGCTCCGTACATCCTGCCGTCGCCAGGGCTGCTGGTCGAGGGGCCGCCTCCGGTCGCCAGGTCCGAGGCCACGGACAAGGTGATCGAGCAGATCACGAGCGTGCTGACGCAGTTCAAGGTCGACGCGAAGGTGACCGGCTTCTCGCGGGGGCCGACGGTCACGCAGTACGAGGTCGAGGTCGGACACGGCGTCAAGGTCGAGAAGATCCTCCAGCTGAGCAACAACTTCGCCTATGCCGTCGCCTCCAACGACGTGCGCATCCTCTCGCCGATCCCCGGCAAGAGTGCCATCGGCATCGAGATCCCCAACGCCGACAAAGAGATGGTCGCGCTCGGCGACGTGCTGAGGTCGCCGGCTGCGCACAAGAGCACCCATCCGATGACGATCGGCGTCGGCAAAGACGTCGGTGGCAACATCGTCATCGCGAACCTCGCGAAGATGCCCCACCTGCTCGTCGCGGGTTCGACCGGCTCCGGCAAGTCGAGCTTCGTGAACTCGATGATCACGAGCCTGCTCATGCGGGCACGCCCGACGGACGTCCGGATGGTCCTCATCGACCCGAAGCGCGTCGAGCTCACGAGCTATGCGGGCGTTCCACACCTGATCACGCCCATCATCACGAACCCGAAGAAGGCGGCCGAGGCGCTGCAGTGGGTCGTGAAGGAGATGGACATGCGGTACGACGACCTCGCGTCGTTCGGCTTCCGCCACATCGACGACTTCAACCGCGCAGTCCGCGCCGGCGAGGTCGAGCTCCCGGTCGGGAGCGAGCGCGTGCTCAAGCCCTACCCATACCTCTTGGTGGTCGTCGACGAGCTCGCCGACCTGATGATGGTCGCCCCGCGCGACGTCGAGGATTCGATCGTGCGCATCACGCAGCTGGCACGTGCGTCCGGCATCCATCTGGTGCTCGCCACTCAGCGACCGAGCGTCGACGTCGTCACCGGTCTCATCAAGGCCAACGTGCCCTCGCGTCTCGCCTTCGCGGTGACCAGCGTCACCGACAGTCGCGTGATCCTCGACAGCCCCGGCGCCGACAAGCTGATCGGTCAGGGTGACGCCCTGTTCTCGCCGATGGGCTCATCGAAGCCGTTCCGTCTGCAGGGAGCGTGGGTCGACGAGAAGGAGATCGACGCGGTCGTCAAGCACGTGACCCGCCAGGCGCGCCCCGACTACCGTGCGGACGTGCAGGAGGCGATGGAGCCCGCCAAGAAGAAGGAGGTCGACGAGGACATCGGAGACGACCTCGAGCTCCTTCTCGCGGCCGCCGAGCTGATCGTGTCGTCGCAGTTCGGGTCGACCTCGATGCTGCAGCGCAAGCTGCGGGTCGGCTTCGCAAAGGCCGGTCGACTGATGGACCTGCTGGAGTCGCGCGAGATCGTCGGCCCCTCCGAGGGATCGAAGGCACGCGATGTGCTGGCGACGGCCGAGCAGCTCCCGCAGGTCATGGCGAAACTCCGAGGTGACGACGTCCCGGCGAAGCCGGCGGCGCCTGCCCCTCAGTCGGCCACTGCCGCGGGAGCGCCGCACGATCCGGTCGAAGCCCAGTTCCAGGGGCTGCCGGTCGTCGAGGCTGACGGAGACGGCGACGAAGACGCCTGGGGATTGACGGGGCGCGACTGATGGCGATTCCCCGGCAGCTTCCCAATGCGATCACCGTCGCGCGCATCCCGCTCGCGGGCATCTTCTTCGTCCTGCTCCTCATCGGCGGAACATACGGCCTCGACGACCTCGTGATGCGGTGGATCTCGGCGGTGCTCTTCATCGTCGCGATCTCGACCGACTGGGTCGACGGCTACCTCGCTCGTCGATACGACATCGTCAGCGACTTCGGCAAGCTCTGGGATCCGATCGCCGACAAGCTGCTCACCGGCGCGGGCTTCGTCGGTCTCGCGGTGTTGGGCGAGCTGAACTGGTGGCTCGTCATCGTGATCCTGGTCCGTGAGGTCGGTATCACCGTTCATCGCCTCATCGTCGCGAAAGAGCACGTGGTCGCGGCGGCGTGGATGGGCAAGGTGAAGACGGCGGTTCAGGGAGTCGCTCTCTCCTGGGCACTTCTGCCGCTGCACGTGCTCATCGGACTCGGCCCCTGGGTCATCGTGACGGCGTTGCTGATGATCGTCGTGCTGATCCTCACGGTGGCGAGCGGGATCGATTACATCGTCGCGCAGGTGCGAGGCTCTCGGCAGTCGTCGTGACCTCGGCGTCGGAGGCTCTCGAAGGACTGGTGAGCCGCGGGTGGACGCTCGGGGTGGCAGAGTCCCTCACCGGCGGTGCCGTCGCATCCGAGCTCGTCTCCGTCGCCGGAGCGTCCGCGGTGTTGCTGGGTGCGGTCGTGGCGTATGCGACTCCTCTGAAGCACAGCCTGCTCGGCGTCGACGCGGATCTTCTCGCCACGCACGGAGCGGTGCACCCCGAGGTCGCCCGACAGATGGCTGACGGGGTGCGGCGCGCGGTGACCGTCGACGGTCGTCCTGCAGACGTCGGAGTCGCGACCACGGGGATCGCCGGGCCGGAGTCGCCCGACGGTCAACCGGTCGGAACGGTGCACATCGCCGTCGTGACGCCGACGGCGACCGTGATGGAGCCGCACGTGTTCCCCGGCGATCGCGCGGAGATCCGCGCGCAGGCCGTCGACGCGGCGCTCTCTCTTCTTGTTCGACTCGTCCGGGAATAGGTGGGCGATGACTTCCGTTGTCATGGATGTGCTCACACCGAAAGCACAGCGTGCGAAGGTAGATTTTGTGAAGGTCGGTAGGACTAGACTGGCGATCTCCTCGAGGGAGACCTCGGGAAGACGATCTGGGAGGAGGTTCCGATGATTCTTGTACGACAGGAAATCGGCGATGTGCTGAGGGACTTCCGCCTGCAGAAGGGGCGCACGCTCCGGCAGGTCGCAAGCAAGGCCTCTGTGGCACTCGGCTACCTCAGTGAGGTGGAGCGAGGTCAGAAAGAGGCATCGAGCGAGATCCTCGCCTCTGTGGCCGATGCGCTCGACGTTCCGATCTCGATCATCATGCGAGAGGTCGGAGACCGTATCTCCGTCCTCGAAGGCATCCAGGTGTTCCCGGACGTCGTTCCCGACGATCTGGTCGCCTCGATCGAGCCCGAGCTCTCGCTCCACTGAACGTCGAGGGTTCCCGCTCTTCATGCGTCGCAGTGAATTCCTCCGCGCCGTCGATGCGGAATTCGGTGGCCGGGGTTCGTCTCTCGTCAGTGATCTGGTCCTGACGCAGATCTCCGGTCGCACCGCCCACGAGGCTCTGGATGCGGGAGTGCCGCCGCGCGACATCTGGCTCGCGCTGTGTGCCGAGACGGACGTTCCGATCGAGCGCCGGCATGGCGCTGGTCGCCTGGAACCTCGCAAGAAGTGACCGTCTGACGCGTTCGACGCGTTCGGTCTCCCGACACGCCGATCCGGCGTGTTGTCGAAGATGTGTTCGAAACGGGCGTAGTCTTCTGCACAAGTGGTTCAGAGATCTTGTTCTCCCTGATTCCTGGTGCTGATGACTCAATGTCCGAGGTGCCTCGTACGGTGAAGACAAGCCGAAGAGCCATACGCCTTGTCGGAGAGTTCCGCCCAGCCGGGAGGACCGCGACAGCCTACAGGCGGCACCACGCGAGCATAAGGAGCCCGTCATGCCATCACCCGCTGACCGCGAGAAGTCCCTCGAGACCGCACTCGCTCAGATCGATCGCCAGTTCGGAAAGGGTTCCGTCATGCGGCTGGGCAGCGATGAGCGCGCCCCCGTCGCGGTCATCCCGACCGGCTCCATCGCCCTCGACGTCGCACTCGGCGTCGGCGGCCTCCCGCGTGGCCGTATCGTCGAGATCTACGGGCCGGAGTCCTCGGGTAAGACGACCCTCACGCTGCACGCGATCGCCAACGCCCAGCGTGCCGGTGGAATCGCCGCCTTCATCGACGCCGAGCACGCGCTCGACCCGGATTACGCAGCCAAGCTCGGTGTCGACATCGATGCCCTCCTCGTCTCGCAGCCGGACACCGGTGAGCAGGCCCTCGAGATCGCCGACATGCTCGTGCGCTCCGGCGCAATCGACCTGATCGTCATCGACTCCGTGGCGGCTCTCGTTCCGCGCGCTGAGATCGAGGGCGAGATGGGTGATTCGCACGTGGGTCTGCAGGCTCGACTCATGTCGCAGGCTCTGCGAAAGCTGACCGGTGGGCTCAACCAGACGAACACCACGATGATCTTCATCAACCAGCTGCGCGAGAAGATCGGCGTCTTCTTCGGGTCGCCGGAGACCACGGCCGGTGGAAAGGCGCTGAAGTTCTACGCGTCCGTCCGCATGGACATCCGTCGCATCGAGACCCTGAAGGACGGCACCGATGCAGTCGGAAACCGCACCAGGGTCAAGGTGGTCAAGAACAAGATGGCCCCGCCGTTCAAGCAGGCGGAGTTCGACATCCTGTACGGCGTCGGCATCTCGCGAGAAGGCAGCCTGATCGACTTCGGCGTCGAGCACGGCATCGTGAAGAAGTCGGGTTCCTGGTACACCTACGACGGTGATCAGCTCGGCCAGGGCAAGGAGAACGCTCGCACGTTCCTGCTCAAGAACCCGGACATCGCTCTCGCCATCGAGACTCAGATCAAGCAGAAGCTCGGAATCGGTGGCGCCGTCGAGGCTCCCGCGGACGAGCTCGCCGAGCGTCGCCCGGCGTGATCATGACGGTTCGAGGTCGTTCCGTGACCGGAGTAGGCCATGAGTGATGACGGGGGCGGGCAGGATCAGCTCGCCCCCGTCATTCCGCTGTTCGGACGGAAGGCCTCAGGCGAGACGTCGGCAGGCCGCGGCTCGGCGGGAGCGACGGAGCCAACGGTGCCCGAGTCGCCGGAGGGCGGTCGCTCCGAGCGGCACGCTTCCGCGGACGCCGGGCTCACAGGCTCTGAGCGACTCGGTGGAGACGGGCCCGCCCCAGTTGTTGACGCCCCGGCGTGGAACTCGACCTGGGGTGACGCCGGCCCGAAGACGCCTGTGACCCCAGCCGCGTCGATCGATTCTCGCGATCCGAGCGACCGACATCCGGCGCGCGGTGGGGTGGCACGATCTGCACCGCGGTTGCGGGCGTTGCAGCCGCAGGGCGGCCTCGACGGTGACATCGGAGGAGTCGATCCGACACGTGTGCGAGAAGCCGCAGAAGAACTCCTGGTGCGAAAGCTGCGCTCTCGATCGCTCTCGATCTCGGAGTCACGGACGGTTCTCAAGGGGTACGAGCACGACGGCACCAGGCTCGATTCCGGGGCTGTGGATGACATCCTCGACGACTTCTGCCGAAGGGGCTATCTCGACGATGCTCTGCTCGCCGGTCAGCTCGTCACGTCGGGTGTCGAACGCAAAGGTCAAGGTCGCGTCGCCCTGTCGCGTGCGCTGGCGCAGCGAGGTATTCCGCGTGACGTGGTCGACGCGGCGCTCGACGAGTTGCCGGACGACGACGCCGAGCGTGCTCTCGAGTACGCGCGCACCAAGGCGCGGGGGCTGTCTCGTCTCGACGGTGACACAGCGCTACGGCGTCTCGTCGGTCAGCTCTCCCGACGCGGCTACAACGGCTCGGTCGCGATGACCGCGGCGAAGACGGCTCTTGCGGAGGCATCGTTCGGGCGGCCATCATCCGGCGTCCGTTTCGTGGACTCCGACTGAGAGGTTCCCCTCCCACCGGGGATGACCAGGAGTCGCCTCACGAGGAGAGTACGCGCGCCGGGGCGACACATCGACGGACCGCGGACGGTGCGCGGATGCGCTCGTAGAATGGTGGGACCATGACTATCCCGCGCAGTGAGCCGACGATCATCAGTTCGTCGTCGGCAGCAATCGACGCCGACGGGCGCAGCCGCTCGTACGAAGTGCGCACCTTCGGGTGCCAGATGAACGTCCACGATTCCGAGCGGCTTTCAGGGTCCCTCGAGAGCGCAGGATACGTCCGTGCTTCCGAGGGAGCCGAGGCCGATGTCGTGATCATCAACACGTGCGCGGTGCGCGACAACGCTGCGGGGAAGCTCTACGGAACCCTCGGCCAGCTCGCAGGGGTCAAGCGCCGCAAAGACGGCATGCAGATCGCCGTCGGCGGATGCCTCGCTCAGATGGACAAGCAGGCTGTGCTCGACAAGGCGCCGTGGGTCGACGTCGTCTTCGGCACCCACAACATGGGCTCTCTTCCGGGGCTCCTCGAGCGTGCGCGTCACAACGGCGATGCCGAGCTCGAGATCCTGGAATCACTCGAGGTGTTCCCCTCGACTCTCCCGACCAAGCGTGACTCCGCACACAGCGGCTGGGTCTCCATCTCGGTCGGATGCAACAACACGTGCACCTTCTGCATCGTCCCCAGCCTCCGAGGCAAGGAGAAGGATCGCCGCCCGGGTGACATCCTGAACGAGATTCGTCTGCTCGTCGAGGACGGCGCCATCGAGGTCACGCTGCTCGGACAGAACGTCAACTCCTACGGAGTCGAGTTCGGCGACAGGCAGGCGTTCGGCAAGCTGCTCCGCGCCGCGGGCGAGATCGAGGGGCTGGAGCGCATCCGCTTCACGAGCCCGCATCCCGCGGCCTTCACCGATGATGTGATCGACGCCATGGCGGAGACTTCCAACGTCATGCCCCAGCTGCACATGCCGCTGCAGTCGGGCAGCGACAGGATCCTCAAGGCCATGCGCCGCTCCTACCGGAGTGAGAAGTTCCTCGGGATCCTCGATCGGGTGCGTGACCGCATCCCGAACGCCGCGATCACCACGGACATCATTGTCGGATTCCCCGGCGAGACTGACGAAGACTTCGAGGACACGATGCGCGTCGTCGAGAAGGCTCGCTTCTCGAGTGCATTCACCTTCCAGTACTCGATTCGCGAGGGCACCCCGGCGGCGACGATGGAGGATCAGGTCCCGAAGGCCGTCGTACAGGAGCGTTACAACCGACTCATCGCGCTTCAGGAGCGGATCTCGCTCGAGGAGAACCAGCAGCAGGTGGGCCGTGAGGTCGAGGTGCTCGTCTCCACGGGTGAGGGCAAGAAGGATGCCGAGACCCACCGCCTGACCGGTCGAGGCGAGGACAACAGGCTCGTCCACTTCGAGATCACTCCGGGCTCGGCAGTGCCGCGACCGGGCGATGTGGTGTCGGTGACGATCACCCATGCCGCACCCTTCCATCTTCTCGCAGACGATCCGAGCGGGGCGCCCCTGCGGATCCGACGTACCCGAGGCGGAGACGCCTGGGATCGGGCGCAGGCGGACTCCTGCGCCGTTCCGGCACCCAGCAGCGCAGACGGTCCCCGCGCGGTCTCCCTCGGCCTGCCGACGCTGCGGGTCGGCGTGTGACCACAGCTCTTCGACTGAGCGATCCGGAGGCGCCTGGAGCTCCCCGTTCGCCACGGTTATGGGCGATCGTCGGCGCGACGGGCACAGGCAAGAGCGATCTCGCTCTCGACCTCGCCGAGACACTCCGCGAGAGAGGCAACCCCGCAGAGATAGTGAATGCGGACGCGATGCAGCTCTACCGCGGCATGGACATCGGAACGGCGAAGCTCGCGCCTGGCGACCGCCGAGGGATCCCGCACCATCTCTTCGACGTCCGCGAGGTCGATGAAGAGGCCGCGGTGGCCTGGTACCAGCCTCTGGCCCGTGCTGCGGTCATGGACATCCAGGAACGCGGTGGAGATGCGATCCTCGTCGGCGGCTCGGGGCTGTACGTGTCCAGCGTCGTCTTCGACTTCAACTTCCCCCCGCGCGACCCCGTGATCCGCGAACGTCTCGAGCGTGAGCTCGAGATCGAGGGAGTCACCGTGCTGCTCGAGCGGCTGAGAACCCTCGATCCTGCGGCAGCCTCGAAGGTGGACCCTCGGAACGGCCGGCGCGTCATCCGCGCGCTCGAAGTCCTGGAACAGGGGAGTGCGACGCACGGCGCGGCGCTTCCCGAACAGCCGCCTCTCTGGCAGAACGACACACGACTGATCGGTCTGCACGTCGACCGCGGCACCCTCGTCGGCCGACTCGATGCCAGAGTCGACATCATGTGGGAGGCCGGTCTCCTCGACGAGGTGCGCACGCTGCGGGAGCACGGCCTCGAACGTGGCGCGACGGCGCCTCGGGCCATCGGGTACGCCCAGGCTCTCGGGCAGCTCGATGGGCGCCTGACCCGGGCCGAGGCGATCGAGGAGACGCAGGCGCTCACGCGCCGATATGCGCGCCGCCAGGTCTCGTGGTTCAAGAGATACCCCGGATTGACCTGGCACGAACCGCCGGTCGAGGCGGCCGAGCTTCTCGAGCCCTGATGCGCTCGGGTGGCCGCAGCCACGGACTCGGACTCGGACTCGGACTCGGACTCAGCGACAGCCTGATGTCGGTGGTCTCTGGGAGGGTGAGGGCATGGCCACCCACTTCTACACGGCGAGCAGCCTCGACGGCTTCATCGCGACCGACCAGCATTCGCTCGACTGGCTCCTGAAACAGGACATCGACCACGACGGCCCGATGGCCTACGCCGCCTTCGAGAAGAACATCGGCGCTCTCGCGATGGGGGCGTCGACCTACGAGTGGGTCATGCGACACGAAGAGGGGCGCTGGGGGTACACGCAGCCCACCTGGGTGTTCACGCACCGTGATCTCGATGTCCCGGAGGGGGCCGCGATCCGCATCGCACAGGGAGACGTCGCCGAGGTCCACGGCGAGATGGTCGACGCGGCGGACGGCAAGGACCTCTGGGTCGTCGGTGGGGGAGACCTGGCGGGGCAGTTCGCGGACGCGGGGCTGCTCGACGAGGTGTGGGTGCAGTACGCACCCGTCACGCTCGGATCCGGGGCGCCGCTGCTCTCCAGAAGCCTGGATCTCGAGCTCGTCGACGTCGCGCGGAACCGCAGCTTCATGTGCGGGCGATATCGCGTCGTGCGTGGCTGATGCGGCATCGATCCTAGACTTGCAGGCATGAACTGGGCTGTACGGGCGTTCGAACGCGCCGACACGGAATCGGTGGTCGCGCTGTGGGACGAGGCGGGTCTCACGCGGCCGTGGAACGACCCGCGACTCGACATCGAGCGCAAGCTCACGGTGCAGCCCGAGCTCTTCCTCGTCGTCGAAGACTCCGAGTCAGAGGAGGGGAAGCCGGCGATCGTGGGCTCCGTCATGGCCGGATACGACGGCCACCGTGGGTGGCTCTACTATCTGGCGACCGCGACGTCGCACCGCAACCGCGGGATCGCCCGCACGCTCGTCGGAGAGGCAGAGCGCCTTCTTCACGCGATGGGGTGCCCGAAGGTGCAGCTCATGGTCCGCGAGGGCAACGACACCGTCCTCGGGCTCTACGACGCCCTCGGGTATGAGCGGTTCTCCGTCTCGAACACCGGAAAACGTCTGATCGTCGACGCATAGCAGGGATCCCTAGACTGGTCGAATGGTCGCATTCACCAAAGGACACGGCACGGGCAACGATTTCGTCATCATCGCCGACCCCGACGGCGCTCTCGAACTGAGCGCTGAGCAGGTCGCCGTGCTGTGCGACCGACACTTCGGCATCGGCGCGGATGGCATCCTCCGCGTCGTGCGCTCCGCCTCGATCGCCGACGGCCAGGCGGCGCTCGCTGAGGAACCCGACGCCGAGTGGTTCATGGACTACCGGAATGCCGACGGGTCCATCGCCGAGATGTGCGGCAACGGGATTCGCGTCTTCGCGCACTACCTCGTGCGATCCGGCCTCGCCACCATCGAGCCCGGATCTACGCTTCCGATCGGCACGCGCGCGGGAGTCCGCGACGTGACACGCAGCGAGACCGGCTATCAGGTCGATCTCGGGCTGTGGAAGCTCTCCGGTGACGACCCGCTGGTCACTGCTGACGGGCTCGCGGTGACACGCCCCGGACTGGGCATCGACGTCGGCAACCCGCATGTGGTGGTCGCTCTCGCATCCGAAGCGGAATTGGCCTCGCTGGAGCTGCACCGCGCCCCGGAACTCGAGCCGGTGCTTCCTGCAGGGGCCAACGTCGAGTTCGTCGTCCCGGGAGAGCCGCTCGTGCGCGACGGGATCGGTCACGTCAGCATGCGCGTGTCCGAACGCGGCGTCGGTGAGACCCTCAGCTGCGGGACCGGTGTCGCGGCCACGGCTCTCGCCGTCCGTCACTGGGCGGGGGAGAAGGCCCCCCACAACTGGCGTGTCGAGGTGCCGGGAGGCACGCTCGGAGTCCGGATGTTCCCCGCGGAGGACGGTGAGCACGTCGCGCTGTCAGGGCCCGCGCAGCTCGTGTTCAGCGGCGAGGTCGACCTGATCTGATGCGGCCGATCGAACCGATCGACCTGGTCATCTTCGACTGCGACGGAGTCCTCGTCGACAGCGAGAGGCTCTCGATCGACGTCGACCGCCGGGTCCTCGCCGATCTCGGCTGGCCGCTGACGCGCGAGCAGATCCTGCACCGCTTCGTGGGACGCTCGTCCGCGTATTTCCGCGCCGAGGTCGAGGCATACCTCGGCCGACCGCTTCCGGACGATTGGGAGACGCCCTATCAGCCCTGGTACGTCGACGCGTTCGAGCGCGATCTGACGCCAGTGCCGGGAGTCGAGGCCGCGCTCGATGAGATCCTGATCGCGACGTGCGTCGCATCGAGCGGGACCCATTCGAAGATCCGCCGCACGCTGGGACTGACCGGGCTTCTCCCGCGCTTCGAGGCACGGATCTTCAGCGCAGACGACGTCGAGAACGGCAAGCCCGCTCCGGACCTCTTCCTGCATGCGGCAGATCAGCTCGGCGTCGTACCGGAGCGTTGCGCGGTTGTCGAGGACAGTCGGTACGGAGTCCAGGCGGCGCGTGCGGCGGGGATGAGGGTCTTCGGCTATGCCGGCGGACTCACCCCGGCCGAGTGGCTGGAGAGAGAGGGCGCGTTCGTTTTCACGGACATGGTCGACCTGCCAGCACTGATGTCACGGTGAGTCGGACGACGCATCCGGTCAGACGAGCGTGATGGGCTCCGTCGGAGGGGTGCCGTGCTTGCGCACCTTCAACACCCGATACCCCTTGCCCGTCGCCGTCCGGTGAACGCTGAAGCCGGGGTGGAACGTCGCGCCGATCCAGCGCTGCAGCGAATCCGCGCCGAGATTGCGCTGCACGACGAGCCAAGCGTCGCTGCGCTCATCGAGTCGGGGGATCCACTTCTCGAGCAGTCCGTGCAGCTCGTTCTTGCCCACGCGAATCGGCGGGTTCGAGCGGATCGACCGGAACGTCACGTCGGCGGGAACATCCTGAGGCAGGGATGCGTTGACGTTAGTGAGACCGAGAGCCGAGGCATTGCGGCGAACCAGGTCGAGCGCTCGTTCGTTCACGTCCACGGCCCACACCGTCGCATGGGGTGCAGCGAGTGCCATCGACAGCGTGATCGGCCCCCACCCGCTTCCGAGGTCGAGAAGATGACCTCCTGGCGGGACGGGAGGCATGTTTGCGAGAAGGACGGCAGTACCGGCATCCAGCCGATCCGGGCTGAAGACGCCACCAGCGGTGGTGACATCCAGCTCACGGCCTGCGAGCGTCACACGGATCGATCGCAGGTTCTCGGGGCTTGCCGGGGCCGCGGTGAAGTAATGGTCGGACCCCATACCGTGAGCGTAGCGGACAGCGCGGGCTAAGGTTAAGGCTCGCAACAAAACCCAGAGATAAGGGACGGATGACGGAGACCACCACACACTCCACCGGTGACGAAGCAGTCGATCGCGTGCTCGCGAATGCGGAGAAGCGCACCGAAGCGCGTGTCTTCGGTGACGCGCAGGCGCTGCAGGATCGATCGACGGCGTCTCACGCGTCGTCGGACGGCGATCAGTGGGATCTCGAGGATCGTCATGCGCTGCGGCGCGTGGGCGGTCTCTCGACCGAGCTCGAAGACGTCACCGAGGTCGAGTACCGCCAGCTGCGGCTCGAGAACGTGGTGCTCGTCGGCGTGTACCCGCAGGGCGCTCAGGAGGATGCCGAGAACTCGCTCCGGGAGCTCGCCGCTCTTGCTGAGACCGCGGGAGCTGTCGTGCTCGACGGCGTTCTGCAGCGCCGCCCGCACCCGGATGCCGCGACCTACATCGGACGTGGCAAGGCCCAGGAGCTCAAGGACATAGTCGCCGCCACGGGTGCCGACACGGTGATCGCCGACACCGAACTCGCGCCCAGCCAGAGGCGCGCCCTCGAGGACGTCGTCAAGGTCAAGGTCATCGACCGGACCACCGTGATCCTCGACATCTTCAGCCAGCACGCCAAGAGCCGTGAGGGCAAGGCGCAGGTCGAGCTCGCTCAGCTCGAGTACCTGCTGCCGCGTCTGCGCGGCTGGGGCGACTCGATGAGCCGTCAGGCCGGTGGCCAGGTCGGTGCCGGCGGAGCCGGTATGGGCTCCCGTGGTCCCGGTGAGACCAAGATCGAGCTCGACCGCCGCCGCATCCGCACCAAGATGGCGCTGCTGCGCCGCCAGATCCGCGACTTCGGTCCCGCGCGCGAGGCGAAGCGCGCCGAACGCAAGCGCAACACGATCCCGTCCGTCGCGATCGCCGGTTACACGAACGCGGGCAAGTCGAGTCTGCTCAACGCGCTCACGAGCGCAGGCGTGCTGGTCGAGAACGCTCTGTTCGCGACGCTCGACGCGACCGTACGCCGTTCCGAGACCTCGGACGGCCGCGTCTACACCCTCACGGACACTGTCGGGTTCGTGCGCAACCTCCCGCATCAGCTCGTCGAGGCCTTCCGGTCGACGCTCGAAGAGGTCGGTGACGCCGATGTCGTGCTGCACGTGGTCGACGGCGCGCACCCGGATCCCGCCGGTCAGCTGCAGACCGTCCGTGACGTGATGGGCGACGTGGGTGTGCGGGACATGCCCGAACTGGTCGTGTTCAACAAGGCCGACCTCATCGACGACAGCGAACGACTCGTGCTGCGCGGACTCGAGCCGAAGGCGCACTTCGTCTCATCGCGATCAGGCGAAGGCGTCGAGGAGCTCCGAGCAGCCATCGAGGAGGCTCTTCCGAAGCCTGCGGTCGAGGTGCACGCGGTGGTCCCCTACGATCGAGGGGATCTCGTCGCCGCCATCCACGAGACCGGGATGCTGCTGTCGGTGGAGCACCAAGAGAACGGCACCGCCGTGCATGCTCGGGTGTCCGAGCGTCTGGCGGCTGACCTCGCCCCGTACACAGCGGACGCCTGAGCCGCTCACCGGGCGAGGAAGCGTGCCTCGACGGTGGCGGAGATGACGATCTCATCCGGCTCGTACTCCATCGATGCGCTGCCGGCATCGGCGGAGGCGAGCGCGGATCCTCGAGCCTTCGCCATGCCCGCGAACGGCGGCGCGGGCGTCGGGGCGATCAGTCCGACATCCGCGATCTCGATCGGCACGACCTCGCCGAGTCCGAGGGCGGTCGCGTACGCCTGAGCTCGCGCGACGGCCACCCCGACCGCCTCGGCGGCGACCTCGCGCTCGATCCGGGAGTGGGTCTCAGGGGTGAGGTGCCAGTTCACCCAGCCGAGCTCCACGCCGTCCCAGGGGGACACGTCGGACACCCAGATCGACAGCTCTGATGCCTCGGCGAAGGTCGCGGTCAGATCGATGCTCGCATAGTAGACCGGAGCCAGCCGCTTGCCCTCGTTGTTCCATGGGCGTTCGGCGCGCACCGACAGGCGCTTGCTCGTCCACTCAACCACCGATCCGGCGTCTGTGCGCGCGGTGATGCTCTCGCGGACAGGTTCCGCCAGTCTCATCACTCGATCTACCACAGAGGCGCGCTCCGGCCCCTCGGCGCGCACACTCACACGGATGGTGGCGCGCTCAGGCGCGACCCGCGCCTCGTGCTCGCCGCGGACGGTGACGGTGACTTCGCTCATGGGGCGACTCTACGCCAGCGTCCGGCGCGTGCGCGGAATGGCGAAGCCGCGACGAACGTTGTAGTCTGTGATGCTCGGGCACTACGGTTCCCGAGTTGGAAATTCCACAGAGTGACAGCGGCTCCTTCGAGAGAAGGACCACGGGGCTGATCGGTTTCGACAGCGCCTGTGAATCCACGAGAAGCGGGCCGAGGATGCAGAGTTATCTCGTAAACGCTCTCTGCAAAACAATAGTTGCCGAAACCAAGCGCAACGACTTCGCCCTCGCTGCATAAGCGAGCCCGATAGTCCGTCAGGCCGTATGTGATTCCGATACGGATCCTGGCGTCATCTAGGAATCTTGCTGCGTGATGGCGTCTGGACGTCACGTGGGACTCTTCCCAGGCTGGGCTTGTCGACTTAGGTGTCTGTGACAAAGGTCGGAGCCGAGTAGAACGTCTGCACAGACTGCGCCCGGAGAAGGCGTGGAGACTCAGCGTTGGACGGGGGTTCGATTCCCCCCAGCTCCACCAGGTCGCTGTCACGAGAGAGAACCCCGAGGCCGGCACGCAGGTGCCGACCTCGGGGTTCTTCTATGTCGGGACACTGCGATGGCGCCTCGGCTCAGGAACGGCCGAGGTCATCCAGAGCCGCCTGCGCGGCCTGCAGGGTAGCCTCGGAGTCACCGATCCGCTGAGCGAGCTCCCGCTGCTCCTCGTCGGCGTGCTGGACCTCGGCGCGAGCGCGCTTCGCGTCGTTCCGGACGGTCGTCAACTCCGCCTCCAGGTCCCGCTCGCGTCGCTCGAGCTCTTCGACCCGCAGCGAGGCGACGCGCAGAGCGCGGTCCGCCGCAGCGGCGTCACGCACAGCGCGCTCATGCGCCCTGTCCGCGTCGCGCACAGCTCGTTCCGCATCTCGACGATCACGGCGCGCCTTGACCTCGTCGACAGGTCTGGCCGTGGCCTCGGGCAGGACGGGCGCACCTCCGCCGACGAGGCTGTCCGCGATCTCGGCGAATTCGCCCGAGGGGGCCAGTTCGCGGACGAGTCGCCGAGAGGCGACCGCGGCGGCGGCCGTCGGATCGAAGAACGCGGCCGTGATGGTCTGCTGGACTGCTTCCCGTGTCGAAGTCGTGATCCGCTCTCCGCGTTCTTCGGCGAGCTCGGTGGCTGCAGTCGCGAGCCTGTTCGTCAGCGCACGACGATCGCGGCCGAGCTGGGAGAGCGCCCGAGCATCCAGATCCTCCTGCGCCTCTCGCAGTTCCTGGGCGAGCTGCAATGCCTCGCCCAGCTGGGCGGCGCGCTCGTGCGCGAACACATTGACCACCCAGGCGGCGACGGAGGGCTTCTTCAGGGCGCGGATCCGGGCCGCCAGGGCGGAATCTGCGGTCTCGGCTGCGCGGGCATTGCGTGCGGCCACGAAGTCCGCCGGAGGCCCGACGTAGAGCTCGGCAGCGATGTCGGCGAGGGAGGGCTCCATGCGAGAGACGATACACCGCGGGAATCAGGGTCTCAGGCGTGCGATATCTGCTCGGGACGCCGGTCGGCAGCCAGTATTCTGGGCGGATGGCCACGCTGTTCTATGGAGCATCCGATGTTCCGATCCATATCGAGGATCGCGCCCTCGCGCACCTGAAGATCGTCATCGCGACAAAGCTCCGCAGGCAGGAGAGCTTCACCCTGTCCTGGCGTCATCCCGAGGGTGAGCCCGGCGGTCGATCCACGATCTGGATCCACCCGTCCATCCCGCTCCGCTTCACGTTCGACGAGCCGGAGCAGCCCCAGCTGAACGCGCGGTGGATCGAGGATCTCATGCAGTCCGTGAACTCGACGGGTGGCATCCTTCTGGTCGACGAGGTCATCGACGCGCCGACGCCGTGATCGCTCGCTGAGTCGACCGAGGACCGTGCGCCCCAGGAGGGGTATGCGGGGTCAGCCGGCCCACTCGATGAGGATGAGCCCCTGACGGGTGTCGGCGAACTTCACCCAGCCGTCCCCGAAGAGGTACGTCATGCCGTAGCCGTCTTCGTCCGTGCCCATGGAGAACTGCGGGTTCTCGGTGATGTAGATGCCGTCGGAGCCGTCTTCTCGCGTCCACCCCTGTGAGAGCAGCGACGACTGCGCTTGCGTCGCGTCGTCGGCAGAGATCTCCGACCACCCGTAGAGCTGACCGTGGTCCGAGGCGACCGTGTAGTCCGCCCAGAAGCAGAGCAGTCCGTCGGAGAGCGTGACATCGCCGATCACGAACTCCTTCTCCTCGAAGGTCCACCCGGCGTCCGTGAGTGCCTGCACGGTACCGGCGGACACGATCGTGTCGCAGGTCGGCTCCGTCGCGGTCTCCGGGGTCTGCGTCGCGACCGGCTCAGTGGTCGCAGTGGGGGACGGCTTCGGAGCCTTCGGAGTCGGGGTCGCCTCGGCGTCAGGTGTGCCGGCGCAGGAGGTGAGCGCCACTGCGAGCAGCAGTGCGCCGAATGCGGCGGAGGTCGTGCGTGTGATCATCGCGGTGCCTTCGTCAATCGTGGAGAAGTTCGAGGAAGGCGTCATGGAGGACGCCGTTGCTGGCGAGTGTCGACAGGTCCGAGATCGTCTCGGTGCCGTCGAACCCGGTCATGCGGCCTCCGGCCTCCCGCACGATCGGCACGGCCGCTGCGACGTCGTACTCCTTGACGCCGAACTCGGCGACCATGTCGATGCGTCCCTCTGCCAGCAGCATGTAGGCATAGATGTCTCCGTATGCGCGGTCCCGCCAGACGCGGTCGGCGAGCTTCAGAAGTTGATCGAGGTGGCCGGACTCCGCCCACTGCGCGATGCTCTGGAAGCTCACGCTCGCGTCGTCGAGAGAAGACACCGAGGATGCGCGGATCCGGCGGGGCTCGGCATCCGTCGCCGTCCACGCGCCGGATCCTGCGGCTGCCCACCAGCGCCGGCCGAGCGCCGGCATGCTGACGACTCCGACCTGCGGGACTCCGTCGACCGCGAGCGCGATCATCGTGCCCCAGAGGGGGACGCCGCGGAGGAAGTTCGCCGTGCCATCGATCGGATCGATGATCCACTGGCGATGCGTGCTGCCCTGTGCGCCGAACTCCTCGCCGAAGATCCCGTCTTCCGGCCGCTCCGCCGAGAGTACCTCGCGGATCGCCCGTTCCGTCGCGAGGTCGGCATCGGTCACGTGCGAGTGGTCGGCCTTGGTCGATACCTCGAGGTCGGGGCTGTCGAATCGAGGCAGCGACTGCGCATCGGCGGCGTCGGCCAGCCGGAGGGCGAGCTCGAGGTCGCGGGAGAGGTCGTCGGCGCTGGGGGAGGCGGTCACTCTCTTAGGATAACCGGCCCGATAGCGGCCTCAGAGAGGGGCGGACTCGGGGCGACACGCGCGGCGGACGCGATGTACCCGCCTCGATTTCGCACGGCGGCCATCGGCTGGTAATGTAATTCCTCGGCCGGGGGATTCACCGGGCCACGCACCTCTAGCTCAATCGGCAGAGCAACTGACTCTTAATCAGTGGGTTCTCGGTTCAAGTCCGAGGGGGTGCACGGATCAGCCTCGATGACTCTCGCCAGTCATCGGGGCTTTTTCGCGTCTGCGGTGCTACTGCCCTGATCGCGTCCCGTGCGCTAGTTTGATGCAAACGCTAAGGGGATGGCGATGCGGATACTGGTGGCGAGGTGCGCCGTCGTGGCTGTCACGGCGGTCTTCGGGCTGGGGCTCAGCGGCTGTTCTGCGGTGATCGAGAAGACCGTCGACTACACGACGTCCTCCGTGACGCTGGCTCCGGGTGAGACGCTCGTCGTCGATTTCGGCGAGGTGAATCACACCGTCGGCGACGAATGGATCATCACCCAGGAGCCCGACCCGGAGGTGCTCGGGCCCGGAGACGAACGCTCCCGTTACCTCGGTGAGGAGGGCGAGGCCGGCGCTCCGAGCGAGCTGTCCTATCGCTTCGCGCCGGTCGGCGATGGCACGACGGTGATCCAGTTCGAGTACCAGTTCCGTGGCTCGGTTCCCGACGAGGTGAGTGATCAGGAGACCGCGGAGATCACCGTCACCGTCAAGTGACGTGCTCAAGCGACGGCGATGACCTCGCCGTCGGTGAGCGTCTTCAGGCTCTCGAAGGTGAGCGGCATGACCGTGTGGGGGTGGCCGGCGGCCGCCCAGATCTCCGGGTGATCGCGGAGCGCCTCGTCGATGTAGGTCCGCAGCCGCGCGGGGTGTCCGACCGGTGCGACGCCACCGATCGCCTGCCCGGTCGATTCGCGGACGATGGATGCGGGTGCCATCCCGATGGCGTCCGCGCCGATGCTCCGGGCGAGGACCTCGAGATCCACCCGGTGCCCGCCGCTCGTCATGACGAGCACGGGGGCTCCGTCCACGACGAAGACGAGGCTGTTCGCGATCGCGGCGACGTCGCATCCGATGGCCGACGCGGCTTCGGCGGCCGTGCGAGCGGAGTCGGGGAGAATGCGGATCTCGGACTCGACGCCCGCTTCTACGAGGTGCTGCTGGACGAGTCTGCTGCGTTCGGGGAGGGCGCTCATGGGCCCACGGTACCGAACGCAGCAGAGCCGCGGATCAGGCGGCGTCGCCCAACAGGATCGCCTCGGCGTCCTCGAGCGCGGCATCCTGGGGCTCGTCGTCGATGTGCGAGAGGACCTTCCGTCCCAAGAAGACGGTGAGGGCTGCGATGAGGACGGCGACCGCGGCGACGACGTAGGGGATCGTGGCGTTGAACGCGTGCCAGAGGGCTGCCGCGAGCGGCGGGGCGATCGCGCCGCCGAGGAACCGCACCGAAGAGTACGCGGACGACGCGACCGAACGCGGCAGATCCGTCGCCTCCATCACCGCTTCAGTGAGGACGGTGTTCATGACACCGAGAAGCAGTCCGCCGATGACGATGCACACGACCAGCGCGGTCGCGGACTCGACCAGGAACCCAGCGATGATCAGATCGACCGCCAGGAGCGGAAGGACGGTGAGGATGACACTCGTGCGCGACATCCGGCGCATGAGCAGGGGAGCGACCCACACGCTGGTGACGGCGAGAGCGAGTCCCCAGCCGAAGAAGGTGAAGCCGATGCCCATCGCGCCGAAGCCGAGAGGGAACGGCGAGAAGGCGAGCAGGATGAAGAACCCGATGTTGTAGAAGAACGCTGCCACGGCGAGAATCGCGAGCGCAGGACGACCGAGAGCCTTGAATGGAGCCGAGAACGGGACGGGGGTGCGCTTCTCACCGGGACCGCGGAGGAGGACGAGGACCGCCAGGAAGGCGATCGCCATCAGCACCACGACGCCGAAGAACGGTGCACGCCAGCTCTGCTCTCCCAGGAGGCCGCCGAGCAGCGGTCCGATCGCGATGCCGAGGCCCAGGGCTGCCTCGTAGAGGATGATCGCCGCAGAGCTGCCGCCCGAGGCGGCGCCCACGATGGTCGCGAGCGCCGTGGAGATGAACAGCGCGTTGCCGAGCCCCCAGCCGGCGCGGAAGCCGATCACGGCATCGACGCTGCCGCTGAGAGCGCAGAAGAGGGCGAACACCACGATGAGTGCGAGACCGATCAGCAGCGTCTTCTTCGCTCCGATGCGAGACGAGATCCAGCTGGTGACGAGCATCGCGAGGCCGGTCACCGCGAGATAGCTCGTGAACAGCAACTCGGTCTCGAACGGGCTCGCCTGGAGGGATTCGGCGATGGCCGGCAGGATCGGATCCACCAGGCCGATGCCCATGAAGGCGACGACGCACGCGAAGGCGACCGCCCACACCTGCGCTGGCTGCTTCCACACTGAGGTGGTGGTGGTGCTCACTCTGATACTCCTGTCGATTCGGTTTCGGTGTGCGCTGCGAGGATCTCCGCAGCGCGGGTGAGGGTGCTCCACTCGTCGTCGTCGAGGCCGGCGAAGCGGGGGGCCAGGATGTCGCGGAACTCCGCCCGCCAGGCTGTCAGCGCTTCCGATCCACTCGAGGTGATCGCCACGGCGATCGCGCGGGAATCCTCGGCGACGGGGGAGCGGAGCACGAGGCCCTCGCGCTCCAGATTGCCGATCAGCCGTGTCATACCCGGCTGTGTCGTCCGTGCCGCGGCCGCGAGCTCGCCCACGCGTTTCGGGCCTGACTGCTCGAGGAGGTTCAGCACGCGCCACTGGGCTGCTGGAGCGTCGTTCCCGGCGTCCTTGGCGGCTATTCGGCCCAGCGCGTACCCGGAGAGTACGAGGGAGGGGATGACATCCTGACGTTGCATACCATTAAGTATATACCCGATGGTATGCAAACTGGACGAGCTCAGCGTCTGGCGTTTGCGATCCGCGCCGAGAGCTGGTGAGCATGAGCAAGCAGGGTTCGTCCCAGGCCTGCGATCCGATCCGGGCCGAATCGGAAGCCGACGCCCGTCAGGCTCAGTGCCCACTCGGGGCGGCCCGACCTGTCGAACACTGCGGCCCCCAGACCCCAGCTGCCCTCGACGATCAGCCCGGGGTTGACGGCGTACCCGCGTTCCTTCGTCTCGGCGAGCCTGCCGCGGAGCGGGCGCTCCCCGTGCGGAAGCCCCCAGATGGTCTCGAGGTCAGGATGTCGCTCCAGGTACGCGTCCACATCGTGGTCAGGCAGGAACGACAGGATCGCGAGGCCTGCGCTGGCGACGCCGAGGGGGAAGCGCACGCCCTCGCTCAGCACGAAGGAGCGGATCGGGAAGGACCCTTCCTCGCGCAGCAGGCAGACCGTCTCGTCCGCGCGCCGCACCGAGAGGAACGCGCTCTCCTCGGTTTTGACCGCGAGCGAGCGGACGATGTCGCGAGCCAGTGCCGTCACGTCGTAGCGTGCTGCGGCGACCGAGCCCATGAGGAAGAGCTCCGGCCCCGGCATCCACCTCGTGCTGTCGGCATCGCGGTCGACGAGGCCCTCGGCCCGCAGCGCCGACAGGAGTCGATGGGCCGTCGATCGGGTCAGATCCGCGGAGCGGGCGAGTTCCTGCAGCGAGGCGCCCTCGTGGCCGCTCGCGGTGACGAGTCGCAGGAGCGCAGCGGCGCGAGCGATGGCCTGGGCGCCAGGGACGCTGCGAGATGCCGATTCCATAATGTGGACGCTACGTGCTGAAGCGTCCACATCGCAAGAGATGTCTATCGATGCGAGGGCTTGCGGGCGGATGCTGGACTCAGGCACGTCTTCGAAGGAGCACGCGTGATCGACAAGCAGTGGGCATCGGCCTCAGAGGCCGTCGCGGACATCGAGGACGGCTCTTCGCTTGCGGTGGGCGGGTTCGGGCTCTCCGGCAACCCGATCGCGCTGATCGAGGCCCTGCTCGCGCAGGGAACTCGCGATCTCAGCATCGTGAGCAACAACTGCGGTGTCGATGACTGGGGGTTGGGGGTTCTCCTCGCCGCTCAGCGCATCCGCAAGATGACGTCGTCCTACGTCGGTGAGAACAAGGAGTTCGAACGCCAGTTCCTCTCGGGCGAGCTGGAGCTCGAGCTGACGCCCCAGGGGACGCTCGCCGAGAAGCTCCGCGCGGGAGGATCCGGGATCGCCGCCTTCTACACGCAGACCGGAGTGGGGACGCA
The DNA here is from genome assembly GCF_051062835.1 of Microbacterium sp. CGR1. Classification (GTDB taxonomy): domain Bacteria; phylum Actinomycetota; class Actinomycetes; order Actinomycetales; family Microbacteriaceae; genus Microbacterium. Next base: position 429,108 of record NZ_JAOTPG010000001.1, read on the forward strand.
GGTCGCCGAGGGCGGGCTGCCTCGACGGTACAACCCGGATGGCACGGTCGCCGTGGCATCCACTCCCAAAGACGTGCGCAGTTTCGAGGCTGCCGGAGAGGCGCGTGAATTCGTGCTCGAAGAGGCGATCACGACCGACTTCGCTCTCGTGCATGCTCGCGCCGGCGATCGGCACGGCAATCTGATCTTCAACAAGGCCGCGCGCAACTTCAACCCGCTCGCCGCGATGGCCGGGCGGATCTGCATCGCCCAGGTCGAGCAGCTGGTCGACCCCGGCGAGCTCGATCCCGATCGAGTCCACCTGCCCGGCGTCTTCGTGCACCGGATCGTCGAGGTGGGTGGCGACATCGCGAAGCGCATCGAACGGCGCACGGTCGCCGCGGAAGGAGCCTGACATGGCGCTCACGCGTGACGAGATGGCCGCCCGCGCGGCTGCCGAGCTGCAGGACGGCTCGTACGTCAACCTGGGGATCGGCCTGCCGACACTCGTGCCCAATCATGTGCCGCAGGGCGTCACCGTGGTGCTGCAGTCGGAGAACGGAATACTGGGCGTCGGCCCGTACCCTCATGAGGATTCGGTGGACCCCGACCTCATCAATGCGGGCAAGGAGACGGTCACGGTCCTTCCCGGCGCAGCCTTCTTCGACTCGGCTCTGAGCTTCGGGATGATCCGCGGCGGCAAGATCGATGCTGCGATCCTCGGAGCGATGCAGGTGTCGGCGACAGGCGATCTCGCGAACTGGATGATCCCGGGCAAGATGGTGAAGGGTCCGGGCGGAGCGATGGATCTCGTGCACGGCGCGGCCCGCGTGATCGTGCTCATGGAGCACGTCGCCAAGGACGGCTCGGCGAAGATCGTCCACGACTGCTCTCTGCCGCTCACCGGGCGAGGAGTCGTGGACCGGATCATCACCGACATCGCCGTGATCGACGTCACGCACGAGGGACTCGTGCTCGTCGAGCTGGCGCCGGGAGTCGCCGTGGAGCAGGTCGTGGCAGCGACCGAACCGCCGCTCATCATCGCCGACGTGCTGCGCACGGCGTGAACGACAGGCCAGCGTGAACGACAGGACAGAGGGACAGAGATGACCGCACACGATCACACCGACAGGGACGATGTCGTCATCGTCGCCGCAGCCCGCACTCCGCAGGGAAGGCTGAAGGGCCAGCTGGCGAGCTTCACCGCGCCGCAGCTCGGAGCGTTCGCGATCCGCGGCGCGCTCGAGCAGGCGTCCGTCGACCCCGCCGATGTCGACGCGGTGATCGTCGGTCAGGTCCTCGCCGCGGGCTCGGGACAGAACGCCGCACGTCAAGCGTCGATCGGTGCGGGGATCGGCTGGGACGTCCCCGCGCACTCGGTGAACAAGGTCTGCCTCTCGGGGCTCACCGCGATCATCGATGCGGCCCGGATGATCCGCACGGGCGACGCCGAGGTCGTCGTCGCCGCCGGGATGGAGTCCATGACCCGCGCTCCTCATCTGCTGATGGGCTCTCGCGACGGCTGGACGTACGGCAGCGTCGAAGTGCTCGACCACATGGCGTACGACGGCCTCACCGACGCGTACGACCGCGAGAGCATGGGAGCCTCGACCGAGCGACACAACTCCCGCTACGAGCTGACGCGCGAGGCGCAGGATGCGGTCGCCGCGCTGTCTCATCAGCGAGCGGCCGCAGCACAGGAGGCCGGGGTGTTCGACGACGAGATCGTCGCGGTCTCGGTGCCTCAGCGTCGCGGCGAGGACCTCACGGTGTCCGCCGACGAGGGCATCCGACCTGACACGACAGTCGAGTCGCTGGGCGGCCTTCGGGCGGCTTTCGCGGAGGGTGGGTCCATCACCGCCGGCAACTCGTCACAGATCTCGGACGGCGCCTCGGCAGTCATCGTGACGACCCGAGCAGTGGCAGAGGAAAAGGGCTGGCCGGTACTCGTGGCGGTCGGTGCCAGCGGGCAGACGGCGGGGCCGGACAACTCGTTGCAGGCGCAGCCGGCGCGGGCCATCCAGAAGGCCTGCCGCAAGCAGGGGATCTCACCGTCAGATCTCGACCTGGTCGAGATCAATGAAGCATTTGGCGCTGTCGTGGCGCGGTCACAGGTCGAATTGGGGCTGTCGAGCGACGTCGTCAACATTCACGGCGGCGGTATCGCGATCGGACATCCGATCGGCGCATCCGGCACCCGCCTCGTCGTGCACGTGGCGCACGAGCTCGCCCGCCGGGGTGCAGGGACTGCGGCCGTCGGACTGTGCGGCGGCGGCGGTCAGGGAGAGGCGCTGATCCTCACGCGTTGAGCGCCGCCGCGGTGTCAGCGCTTCGAGGGCGTGAAGTCCCGCGGGTTCTTCTTCGCTTCCTTCTCGAAGGCCCGCTGCTGCTTCGCATAGACGGGCGAGTCGGGCGACACAGGACGTCCGTGCCTGGCTCGCCGCGTGTCGATGACGGCGCCGATTGCGAGCGCGAGGCTGATGCCCCAGCTGACCCATGCGAGGGCGGATCGCCACGTGATCTTCGTCTCGCGGGACCCACGGAGCAGGGTGACCCCGGTCATGATCGCGCCGATGAGTCCGGTACCCGAGAGGTAGTTCATGCCCTCACGCTACCCGGCGTCGGCCATGCCGCGCCCAGCCTTGACAACCCGGTGCGGATTCTGTCAGGGGCATACGTGGTGAAGGACAGCCGCGCTCGGGGAGAGCGATGAGGGTCTCGGGGACGGGCAAGGGATCCTCCTCGTAGGTCGGGGTGCCACCACAGTACTGCCGATGCCCAGGCGCCGATGCGGCAGGCGCGGTACGATGGAGTCGTCGCGGCTGGTCCGCGGCCGCACTCCGTGTATCTACCGGCCGCCGGCTTTCCGGCGGACAGCGGCGGCACCCGACCCCGCGTCCTCGGGACGCGCGAGAGCCATGACGCACGCAACCACTCCCACACCAGAGCATCAGTCCGCGATTCCCGCACCGGACGGGCCCGGTCTCCTCCGCATCGCGGGGCTGCCATACTTCCTCATCGCCTTCATCGCGCGGCTGCCGTTCGCGATGATGGTCGTGGGCGTCCTCACGGTCGTCGTCTCGGCGCGAGGCTCGCTTTCTCTCGGAGGACTCACCTCCGCCGCCGTCGGTCTCGGCACGGCCTGCTTCGGCCCGCTGCTGGGCGCGGCAGCGGACCGCTTCGGACAGCGCATGGTCCTGCTGATCCTCGCGATCGCCAACGGCGCGATGCTCGTGCTCTTCACCGTCGTCGTCTATGCGGATGCCGCGGATGCGCTCGTCCTGGTCGCCGCATTCGGCATCGGAGCCACGGCGCCGCAGGTCGCGCCGATGTCGCGTTCCCGACTCGTGACGATGATCACCGACCGGATGCCCGAAGCAGTCCGGGGCCGCACGCTCTCGGGCACGATGGCCTACGAGTCGGCCGCGGATGAGACCGTGTTCGTCTTCGGACCCTTCATCGTCGGCATCCTGGCATCGGCTCTCTCGCCCTGGGCCCCGCTCGTGGGCGCCGCGGTTCTCACCGTGGTGTTCGTCGGAGCGTTCGCCCTGCACCCGAGCGCGCGGGCCGTGTCCGTGCACCGAGGCAGCGACGGTCGCGCACCGTCATCGGTCTCCGAGCTCTTCACGCCGAAGATCATGATCGTCGTCGTCGGCATCCTCGGCGTGGGGATGTTCTTCGGCACGATGCTCACCTCGCTGACGTCCTTCATGGCCGACCGGGGTGCACCTGAGCAGGCAGGACTCCTCTACGGGGTCATGGGCGTGGGGTCGGCGATACTCGCTCTCGGCGTCGCCTGGCTTCCCGCGCGCTTCTCGCTGCGCGCGCGGTGGCTCGTGTTCTCCGGCATCCTGCTCTCCGGAAGCGTGCTGCTCCTGTTCGTCGACTCACCGGCGATGATGATGGTGGCGCTGGCGATCATGGGCATCGGCATCGGGCCGACGCTGGTCACCCAGTACAGCTTCGGTGCGGCGCGCAGCCCACTCGGACGCTCGGCCACGGTGATGACCATGCTCGGTTCGGGCATCGTGGTCGGCCAGTCGCTCGGAGCCGCTGTCGCCGGGGAGCTCGCCGAGAACGTCGGCACCGCAAGCGCACTGATCCTGCCGATCATCGCCGCGGCAGTAGCGTTCGCCGCCGGGCTTGTCAACTGGCGTCTGAGTACTCCCGCACGTCGCGTAGCCTCGAACTGAGCTTCTGTAGCCTGAGGAGCACCACCACCGCAGCGTCAGGAGCACCCACCCATGTCGGACGCAGATTTCGTCGTCGTCGCCAATCGACTCCCGGTCGACCGCGTCGTGGGCCCCGACGGCGAAGAGGAGTGGCGGACCTCGCCCGGCGGACTGGTCGCGGCTCTCGAACCCATGATGCGCAGCGCACGCGGTGCATGGGTGGGATGGCCGGGGCAGCCCGGCGTCGAGCTCGAACCGTTCGAGATCAACGGCATCGACCTGGTGCCGGTGCCGCTGAGCGCCGACGAGGTCGAGGACTACTACGAGGGCTTCGCCAACGACACCATCTGGCCGCTGTACCACGACGTCATCGCGCCTCCGCAGTATCACCGCGAGTGGTGGGAGGCGTACGTCAAGGTGAATCGGCGGTTCGCCGAAGCGGCCGCGGCGGTCGCCGCTCCGAACGGCACGGTCTGGGTGCACGACTACCAGCTCCAGCTCGTCCCGCAGATGATCCGCGAGCTGCGCCCCGACGTGACGATCGGCTACTTCCATCACATCCCGTTCCCGGCGCACGGCCTGTACGCGCAGCTGCCCTGGCGCGATCAGGTGCTCCGAGGGCTTCTCGGCGCCGACGTCATCGGATTCCAGCGTGCTCAGGACGCCACGTACTTCCTGACCGCCGTGCGCCGTCGCCTGCGCCACGACATCAAGGGCTCCGCGGTCACGATCCCGACCGACGACGGCGGCACGCGGATCGCGGTGGCGCGGGCGTTCCCGATCTCGATCGACACCGCCCCCTACCTCGAGCTCGCAGCCAGGCCGGATGTGCGTGCGCGTGCAGCCGAGATCAGGGAGAGCCTCGGCAACCCGAAGAAGATCCTCCTGGGCGTCGACCGTCTCGACTACACCAAGGGCATCCGTCATCGCATCAAGGCGTACGGAGAGCTTCTCGAAGACGGCCAGCTGAGCGTCGAGGACGTCACGTTCGTGCAGGTCGCGAGTCCGAGCCGCGAGCGCGTGGACGCCTATGTGCACCTCCGCGATGAGATCGAGCTGGCGGTCGGCCGCATCAACGGCGACCACGACACCATGGGGCACACCGCGATCCGGTACCTGCACCAGGGCTACCCGCGCGAGGAGATGGTCGCGCTGTACCTCGCCGCGGACGTGATGCTCGTCACGGCTCTCCGCGACGGCATGAACCTCGTCGCGAAGGAGTACGTCGCCACCCGCGCGGACAACCGCGGGGTGCTCGTGCTGAGCGAGTTCACAGGTGCCGCGGACGAACTGCGCCAGGCGGTGCGGGTGAATCCGCACGACATCGCCGGGCTCAAGGACGCGATCATGACGGCAGTCGCGATGCCGCCGGCGGAGCAGGGCAAGCGGATGCGGTCGTTGCGTCGTCGGGTGCTCGAGAACGACGTGAATGCGTGGTCGTCGTCGTTCCTCCGCGCTCTCGACGAGGTCCGCAAGCGCTGATCGGGGCGGTCATACTGGGAGGGAACCCGCCTCGATTGGAGACCCTGTGACCCGCACCTGGACCCCCGGATCAGCTGACGCGGCGCTGAGCGCCATCGCTGCGACCCCGAGACTGGTCGTCGCCCTCGACTTCGACGGCACGGCGTCTCCGCTCGTTCCGGATCCCATGGCCGCACGCGCTCTGCCCGAGGTGGCGGCTCAGGTCGCCCGCCTGGCGGCTCTGCCGGACACGGTCGTCGCATACGTCTCCGGGCGCAGCATGCACGACCTCCGCGTGATCACAGAGCACACCGACGATTCACCGATCGCCCTGGCGGGTTCGCACGGCGCCCAGTACTGGTACCCCGGAATCGGCGAAGCGGACTCCACCGGACCCGACACGGCCGAGGGCGATCGCGAGGAGCTTTGGGCAGCGGCGCGACCGATCATCGACCGTCACGAGGGTGCGGAGTTCGAGCCCAAGACCTTCGGAATGGGCGTGCACACGCGCACAGCCACCCGCGAGGTCGAGAAGGAGGTCTTCGCCGAGATCGACGCTCTCGTCGCCGACCGCTTCCCGCACTGGCGTCGACGGGCAGGGCACCGTGTGCTCGAGTTCTCATCGAGGAACGAGGGCAAGGATGCCGCGATGGCGGCGCTCCGGAAGCATTTCGACGCGACCGGCATCCTGTTCGCGGGCGACGACGTCACGGATGAGGACGCGATGCGGGTGCTCACCGATGGCGATCTCGGCGTGCGGGTGGGGCCGGGGGAGAGCGCCGCCGTGCTCCGTGTGGAGAATCCACAAGAGATGGCGCAGCTTCTGGAGGCCCTCGCGGACGAGCGCACCTCTCAGCGGGAATAGACTTCCGTCATGTCCTCGCATGATCCCTCCACCAGCGCGCCCATCGACATCAAGCCCCGCAGCCGCGTCGTCACCGACGGCATCGAGGCGACGACCTCCCGAGGCATGCTCCGTGCCGTCGGCATGGGCGACGCCGACTGGGACAAGCCCCAGATCGGCATCGCCTCCAGCTGGAACGAGATCACGCCCTGCAACCTGAGCCTCGACAGGCTCGCGCAGGGCGCGAAGGAGGGCGTGCACTCCGGTGGCGGATACCCGCTGCAGTTCGGCACGATCTCGGTCTCGGACGGCATCTCGATGGGCCACGAGGGCATGCACTTCTCGCTCGTCTCGCGAGAGGTCATCGCCGACTCGGTCGAGACGGTCATGATGGCCGAGCGCCTCGATGGCTCCGTGCTGCTCGCCGGATGCGACAAGTCGATCCCCGGAATGCTGATGGCCAGCGCGCGACTCGACCTGTCGAGCGTGTTCCTCTACGCCGGCTCCATCGCGCCGGGTTGGGTCAAGCTCTCCGACGGCACCGAGAAGGACGTCACGATCATCGACTCCTTCGAGGCCGTGGGTGCCTGCCGCGCGGGCCTCATGAGCGAAGAGGACCTCAAGCGCATCGAGTGCGCGATCGCCCCGGGCGAGGGCGCATGCGGTGGCATGTACACCGCCAACACGATGGCATCGGTCGCCGAGGCCCTGGGGCTGAGCCTTCCGGGCTCGGCTGCTCCGCCCGCGGCGGACCGTCGTCGTGACTACTTCGCCCACCGCTCGGGTGAGGCCGTGGTCAACCTGCTCCGTCAGGGCATCACGACTCGCGACATCCTCACCAAGGAGGCGTTCGAGAACGCGATCGCGCTCGCGATGGCTCTCGGCGGTTCGACGAACGTCGTGCTGCACCTCCTCGCCATCGCTCGCGAGGCCGATGTCGAGCTGAGCCTGCACGACTTCAACCGCATCGGCGACAAGGTCCCGCACGTCGCGGACATGAAGCCGTTCGGCAAGTACGTCATGAACGACGTCGACCGCCACGGCGGCATCCCGGTCATCATGAAGGCGATGCTCGACGAGGGTCTCCTGCACGGCGACGCGCTCACCGTCACAGGCAAGACGCTCGCCGAGAACCTCGCGGACCTCGATCCTCAGCCGATCGACGGCGAGGTCATCCACACGTTCGACAACCCCATCCACGCGACCGGCGGCCTGACGATCCTGCACGGATCGCTGGCTCCCGAGGGTGCCGTCGTCAAGACCGCCGGCTTCGACGCTGCGGTCTTCGAGGGCCCGGCCCGCGTGTTCGAGCGCGAGCGCGCGGCCATGGATGCCGTCGCCAACGGCGAGATCGAGGCGGGCACCGTCATCGTGATCCGCTACGAGGGCCCCAAGGGTGGCCCGGGTATGCGCGAGATGCTCGCGATCACCGCGGCCATCAAGGGCGCGGGTCTCGGAAAAGATGTACTACTCTTGACTGACGGACGATTCTCAGGCGGCACAACCGGCCTGTGCATCGGCCACATAGCACCCGAAGCGGTGGACGCAGGTCCTATCGCCTTCGTGCGCGATGGTGATCTGATACGGGTCGATATCGCAGCTCGCTCTCTCGACCTACTCGTCGACGAGGCGGAGCTCGCCTCCCGCCGTTCTGGCTGGGAGCCGCTACCCCCGCGCTATACCCGTGGCGTTCTTGCCAAGTACTCGCGTCTCGTGCGGTCCGCCGCCGAGGGCGCGACGACCGGCTGATCCGCGTCGGCTCCGGCATCCCGCCTCCGACGTCGCCTGCAGACCATCAGAAGGAGTGTCATGACTGCTGACACCGTCTCGGCTGTGCCGAGGCCGCCCGCACCCAAGTCCGCCGCACCGGAGATCTCCGGAGCCGAAGCCGTTGTCCGCACGCTCGAGCTCCTCGGCGTCAAGGACGTCTTCGGTCTGCCCGGCGGCGCGATCCTGCCCGTCTACGACCCGCTCATGGATGCGGCCGAGCTTCGGCACATCCTCGTGCGGCACGAGCAGGGCGCCGGTCACGCCGCCGAGGGGTACGCCTCTGCGTCCGGCAAGGTCGGCGTCTGCATCGCGACGTCCGGTCCCGGCGCCACCAACCTCGTCACCGCGATCGCCGATGCCTACATGGACTCGGTGCCGCTGCTCGCGATCACCGGCCAGGTGTTCTCGACGCTGATGGGCACGGATGCGTTCCAGGAGGCGGATATCGTCGGCATCACGATGCCGGTCACGAAGCACTCCTTCCTCGTGAAGGATGCCGCCGAGATCCCCGGCGCCATCGCCGCCGCGTACGAGATCGCCTCGACGGGTCGTCCGGGCCCCGTGCTCGTCGACATCACGAAGGACGCCCAGCAGGCCATGGCGCCGTTCGTCTGGCCCGCGAAGTACGACCTTCCTGGCTATCGCCCGGTGACGAAGGCTCACGGCAAGCAGATCCAAGCGGCCGCCGCACTCCTCGCCGACGCCAAGAAGCCGGTCCTCTACGTGGGTGGCGGTGTCATCCGTGGCCGTGCCGCGGCCGAGCTGCTCGCTCTCGCCGAGACGACGAACGCGCCCGTCGTGACCACACTCATGGCTCGGGGCGCCTTCCCCGACTCGCACCAGCAGCACCTCGGCATGCCGGGAATGCACGGCACCGTCCCCGCGGTGCTCGCGCTGCAGGAGGCCGACCTCATCGTGTCGCTCGGCGCTCGTTTCGATGATCGCGTCACCGGCAAGGCCGCGCTGTTCGCTCCGAACGCGAAGGTCGTGCACGTCGACATCGATCCCGCCGAGATCTCGAAGATCCGCACCGCCGATGTGCCGATCGTCGGCGACCTCAAGGACGTGCTGATCGATCTCGAGTCGGCGTTCCGCAATGCCGTCGCGACGACGTCGCCGGACACCGAGGAATGGTGGTCGTACCTCGACGGGCTCCGCAACGAGTTCCCCCTCGGCTACGCCCCGACGACCGACGGTCTGCTCGCTCCGCAGCATGTGATCCAGCGGATCGGCGAGCTCACCGGCCCGGAGGGCATCTACGCATCCGGCGTCGGCCAGCACCAGATGTGGGCCGCGCAGTTCATCAAGTACGAGCGTCCCAACGCCTGGCTGAACTCCGGGGGAGCGGGCACGATGGGCTACTCCGTCCCGGCTGCCATGGGTGCGAAGGTGGCTGAGCCCGACCGCGTCGTGTGGGCCATCGACGGTGACGGATGCTTCCAGATGACCAATCAGGAGCTCGCCACCTGCACGATCAACAACATCCCGATCAAGGTCGCGATCATCAACAACTCCTCGCTGGGCATGGTGCGCCAGTGGCAGACGCTGTTCTACGACGGACGCCACTCGAACACCGACCTCAACACGGGGCACGGAACCGTGCGCATCCCCGACTTCGTGAAGCTGGCGGAGGCCTACGGCTGCCTCGCCATCCGTGTGGAGAAGGAAGAGGAGGTGGATGCCGCGATCAAGCTCGCTCTCGAGACGAACGACCGCCCCGTGGTCATCGACTTCGTCGTCAGCGCGGACTCGATGGTCTGGCCGATGGTCCCCCAGGGCGTGAGCAACAGCTACGTCCAGTACGCCCGCGACCACGCGCCCGCATTCGACGAGGAGGACTGACCATGTCGACTCACGTACTGAGCCTCCTCGTGGAGAACACCCCGGGTCTGCTGACCCGAGTCGCCGGGCTCTTCGCCCGCCGCGGCTTCAACATCGACTCGCTCGCGGTGGGCGTGACCGAGGTGCCGGGCATCTCGCGCATCACTGTGGTCGTCGACCTCGAGGACCTTCCTCTCGAGCAGGTGACCAAGCAGCTCAACAAGCTGATCAACGTCATCAAGATCGTCGAGCTCGATTTCCCGACGTCGGTGCAGCGCGAGCACATGCTCGTCAAGGTGCGCACCGACAACGCCACCCGCTCGAACGTCATCGAGGTCGCGAACCTGTTCCGCGCCTCGGTCGTCGACTACGCGTCAGACGCGCTCGTGATCGAGGTCACGGGAGACCGAGGCAAGGTGGACGCCATGCTGCGCGCCCTCGAGCCCTTCGGCATCAAGGAGATCGCGCAGTCGGGCCTCCTCGCCATCGGTCGCGGCGGCAAGAGCATCACCGAGCGCGTCCTGCGCGGCTGAACCCAGACATCACACACGTACACGAACACCAATCAAGGAGAAAACCAGTGAGCACCGAGATCTTCTACGACGCAGACGCCGATCTGTCGATCATCCAGGGCAAGAAGGTCGCCATCGTCGGCTACGGCTCGCAGGGTCACGCGCACGCGCAGAACCTTCGCGACTCGGGTGTCGAGGTCGCGATCGCCCTCAAGGAGGGCTCGAAGTCGGCGCCGAAGGCGGAGGAGGCCGGATTCGCGGTCAAGACCGTCGCCGAGGCGACGCAGTGGGCAGACCTCATCATGATCCTGGCGCCGGACCAGCACCAGCGCACCATCTACAGCGAGTCGATCGCTCCGAACCTCACCGAGGGCAAGACGCTCGCCTTCGCGCACGGCTTCAACATCCGCTTCGGCTACATCGACGCACCCGAGGGCGTCGACGTCATCCTCGTCGCTCCGAAGGCCCCCGGTCACACCGTGCGTCGTGAGTTCGTGGCCGGTCGCGGCATCCCGGACATCATCGCGGTCGAGCGCGACGCATCGGGCAACGCCTGGGCGACCGCCCTCTCGTACGCCAAGGCCATCGGTGGCACGCGCGCCGGCGTCATCAAGACGACGTTCACCGAAGAGACCGAGACCGACCTGTTCGGCGAGCAGGCAGTGCTCTGCGGTGGCGTCAGCCACCTCGTGCAGGCCGGCTTCGAGACGCTGACCGAGGCGGGCTACCAGCCGCAGATCGCCTACTTCGAGGTTCTGCACGAGCTCAAGCTCATCGTCGACCTCATGTGGGAGGGCGGCATCGCCAAGCAGCGCTGGTCGGTGTCCGACACGGCCGAGTACGGCGACTACGTCTCGGGCCCCCGCGTCGTCACCCCCGAGGTCAAGGAGTCGATGAAGGCGATCCTCGCCGACATCCAGAACGGCGCCTTCGCGAAGCGTTTCATCGATGACCAGGACAACGGCGCCGAGGAGTTCCTCGCGCTGCGTGCCAAGGAGGAGACGCACCCCATCGAGGCCACCGGCAAGGAGCTGCGTTCGCTCTTCGCATGGAAGCAGCAGGACGAGGACTACGTCGACGGCAGCGCCGCGCGCTGACTCACAGACGAAGAAGGGGCCCGGTGCGAATCGCACCGGGCCCCCTTCCGGATCCGCGAGGAATCACTCCGACGGAGCGGCGTCCTCGACCTCGATGGGCGCGTCCGTGGGGTCCGCCCACACCGGCGCAGGAAGCAGGGTGTCGACGGCGCCACCCTGGATCTCGCGCAGCGCGTCTTCGATCTCATCCGCGTTCTCGGGAACTGCTAGACCGCAGGCCTTCAGCTCCGAAGCGAACTTCAGGGTGAGGCGGCTCTTGCCTGCTTCCACGGCCTCCGCTGTGGTGCCGGTGCGCTTCTCGCTGCCGGTCTGGATATCGGAGACCTCGTCGCACACGTGGTAGACCGCGCCCCCATCGACCCATACGACCTCGTCCTTGCCGAGCAACTGGATCACCGCGGACTGGTCGGCGGTGTACTGCTCGACGGACGGCGGGGTGAAGTCCACGCCGATGACCGTGGCGAGGACGGCGAGGGCGATGCCGACGATGCCGGCGGTCGCCTTCTGCCCCTTGTCCATGTCCTTGTTGAGGAAGATCAGGATGATCAGCGGGAGGAAGGCGATGATCGCGATGATCGCGCCCAACTGGTTCTGCACGAAGAACCGCAGAGTCTCGGACTTCCGGGCCGGATCCAGGCGGTTGGCCTTCTTCCAGAGGATCGATCCGGTGATGGCGAGCGCGGCGATGACGACGAGCAGCACGAGAAGCGTGATGAACGCCCACTGCGGGAACTGGGCAGTGACACCCTGCTCCTCGAGGAGTCCGGTGTCGGGGTCGCGCACGAGGGTGCCGTCCTCGCCCACGTACTCGCGCTGGCGGAGCAGCCAGAAGATGCCGACGGCCTCGGCGGCGATCGCGATGACCCACAGCGCGACGGCGATCCAGCGGAAGGTGGTCGCCTTCGACTTCGCGGCGGCGGTCGGCTTCCACCCTGCGGCGGGCTCGTCGACAGAGCCGCTCGGTGTGCTCTTGTCGACGTTCTCGTTCTGCTCTGCCACGGTGGTCCCTCCAGGCCGGGGCCGCTTCTGGCCCAGATGCCCCCGAGCATAGTGGACGCCGTGTCCTACGCTGGGGACATGACTTCCGATTCCGACGACGCCCTGAGCTGGGACGGCGACGAGGGCGGTTCTCCGACGAGGCCTGCTCCCAAGAAGCCCGCGAAGGCGAGCAGGGAGCGGGCTGAGTCTGCACAGACCCAGGGCGAGGCGAACGACCCCGCGTTGCCCGAGGGCTGGAACGCCGTAGGCAAGGGGAGCGCTGCGGTCGGGCGTATCGAGAACGAGGACGACGAGGATCAGCAGCCGTTGAGCACCGCGATGCTACTGATCCTCGGCATCGTCGGCGGGGTCTATCTCCTGTACAGCGTCGGCTGGGTCGTCGGCGGACTGCGCCTCAAGCCGCTCGCGAACTTCTTCGTCGCCGACGCGATGTTCCTGCCCTGGTTCGTCCTCGCGGTGGCGGCACCGCTGCTGTGGTTCCTCGCGAGCTGGGTGCTCACGCGTGGTAAGGCCGGGTGGATCCGGGTGTCCGCACTCCTCCTCGGCGTCGTGCTCCTCGTGCCCTGGCCCTTCGTGACGGTGGGAGCGATCGGACTATGAGCGAGATGCAGATGTCACAGTCGACCCCGGCAGCATCGTCTCGATGGCTCACCGGGCTCGTCCTCGGGCTGGCGGGGCTCTTCTACGCCTACGCGATCTGGAACGCCGTGGCGCACCTGATCACCATGGCTCAGGTCGGGCTGAGCGGCGTCGGCTGGGCCACCCTTCTGTTCGGCGTCGTCTTTCCCGCGATCGTCTTCGTCTTCGCCTACCTGATCGGAAGGCGGCGGTCCGCAGGGGAGCTCGGACTCGTGCTCCTGGCGGGCCTCGGCGTCGTCGCGGTGTTCTGGTTGAGTCTGCTCGCATACAGCCTGACCCTCGCGGGGTCCTAGCGATTCCGCAGTCGCTCGACGTCACACGGCACGGAGCAGCGGAGTCGCTCGGGTACAGTTGGAGTGATCGCGCCCCCACGGTGTGCGGCGCATCGGCCCCCTGTCGCGCTGCCCCGAAGGATCCCTGTGCCGAAGCCCGTCGTGCTCCTCGCCGAAGTTCTCTCACCTGCCACGATCGAGGCCCTCGGCCCCGACTTCGACGTTCGCAACGTCGACGGCACTGATCGCGAGGCGCTTTTCGCGTCGCTCGCGGATGCCGACGCCGTGTTGATCCGGTCGGCGACGCAGATCGACGAGGAGGCGCTGACCCACGCGCCGAAGCTGAAGGTCGTCGCCCGTGCGGGTGTGGGCCTCGACAACGTCGACATCAAGGCGGCCACGACGGCCGGCGTCATGGTCGTCAACGCGCCGACGTCGAACATCGTCTCCGCGGCAGAGCTCACGGTCGGTCACATCCTGAGCCTCGCTCGTCGCATCCCCGCCGCGCACGCGTCGCTGTCGGCAGGTCAGTGGAAGCGCAGCTCCTTCACCGGGGCCGAGCTCTTCGAGAAGACCGTCGGCATCGTCGGCCTCGGCCGGATCGGTGCTCTCGTCGCCGCGCGCCTCGCCGCTTTCGACATGCGCGTCGTCGCCTATGACCCCTACGTCACCTCGGCGCGCGCTCAGCAGCTGGGCGTGCAGCTGCTGACGCTCGACGAGCTCGTCGCCGAGTCCGACTTCCTCACGATCCACATGCCGAAGACGCCCGAGACCACCGGAATGATCGGTGCCGAACAGTTCAAGGCCATGAAGCCGACGGCGTTCGTCGTCAACGTCGCTCGTGGCGGGCTGATCGATGAGGAGGCGCTGCACGCAGCCCTTGTCGCCGGCGAGATCGCCGGAGCTGGTCTCGACGTCTTCACCTCGGAGCCCCCGGCAGAGGGCGGCACTGCTCGTCCGCTCCTCGACCTTCCGAACGTCGTCGTCACCCCGCACCTCGGAGCGAGCACCGAGGAGGCGCAGGAGAAGGCCGGCGTGTCCGTGGCGCGTTCGGTGCGCCTGGCCCTCGGCGGAGATCTCGTGCCGGATGCCGTCAACGTGGCGGGTGGCGTGATCGACCCCTACGTCCGCCCCGGTATCTCGCTCGTCGAGAAGCTCGGCCAGATCTTCGCCGCTCTCTCGACGTCGCCGCTCACGAGCCTCGACGTCGAGGTGCACGGCGAGTTGAATGAATACGACGTCAGCGTTCTCAAGCTCGCGGCCCTCAAGGGCGTCTTCACGAACATCGTCAGCGAGACGGTCTCGTACGTCAACGCGCCGCTGCTCGCCGACCAGCGCGGCATCGCCGTGCGCCTGCTCAAGGATGACGTCAGCGACGAGTACCGCAACGTCATCACCCTCAGCGGCGCCCTCTCCGACGGCTCGCAGCTCTCGGTGTCCGGCACGCTCACCGGCCCGAAGCAGGCCGAGAAGCTGGTCGCCATCAACAACCACGCGCTCGAGCTGCCGATCGAGAAGCACCACGTCGTGATGCTCTACACCGACCGCCCCGGCATCGTCGCGGTCTACGGTCAGAAGTTCGGTGAAGCGGGCATCAACATCGCCGGCATGCAGATCTCGCGCCTCGGTGCCGGGGACCAGGCGCTCAGCGTCCTCACGCTGGACTCGCCGGTGCCGGACGACCTGCTCGACGACCTGCGCGGATCCATCGATGCGGATCTCTTCCGTCAGATCGAGATCACCGAGGTCTGAGCGGGGGCACCCGGATCAGCAGAGCGGGAGGGCAGGCCGAAGGGTCGCCCTCCCGCTTTCTGCATGCGAGGCCGGCGGTCAGGGTGCGGTCGCGCGCAGTACGAGAGCGATCAGGTCCGAGAGCTCGTCGCTGCGGGGGACCAGTCGCTCAGGTCCGTGCACATCGAGCGAGTTGTTGAAATAGAGCCCGTCGCTCAGCAGCATCACGAGATCGAGGCTTGCTGCATCCCGCACATGGGGGCGGATCGTGTCCTCCCATCGGTCCCGATTCCGGCGGAGCGCATCGGCTGCCGGCGCCGAACCGCCCTGCGCGAGTCGTGTCGCAGCGATCAGCACGCGATCCAGCGCGTCGTCCTCCATGACGGAGGTGCGCACGTAGTACGCCACCGGTCCCTCTTCGGCTGTCGTCATGCGTTCGAGATCCGCCGTCGTGAGCGCGTCGAGACGCTCGATCAGACCTGCGGCGAGGTCCTCCTTCGAACCGAAGTGGTAGAGCAGCCCGCCCTTCGAGACGCCGGCGGCCCTGGCCGTCGCGTCGAGGGTGGCCGCGCGCTCACCGTCTTCGATGACGATCGCTTCGAAGGCGTCGAGAACGCGTTCTCGGGCCAGGGGAGGTCGGGGCATCGGGGTCCTCTGTTCGTCTTGCATCACAGTAGCGCGGCAGTGTGACGATTCTGTTACTATACCATCTGGACGGTTTAGTAACGATGCCGTCATGATCTTGAGAGGTGTTCCATGACCCGTACTGCGTCGATCCCGACGACAGAGACGGATGCTCCCCGCGTCGGAGCCCGAGGCTGGGCGGCGCTCGTCGTCCTCATGCTGCCCGTGCTCCTGGTATCGGTGGACAACACGGTGCTGAGCTTCGCGCTCCCCGAGATATCCATCGCGCTCGCGCCCACCGGTGCCGAGCAGCTGTGGATCATCGACGTCTACCCGCTCGTGCTTGCGGGACTCCTCGTGACCATGGGCACCCTCGGCGACCGCTTCGGACGCCGGCGGATGCTGCTGATCGGTGCGACCGGGTTCGCGGCGGTGTCGGCCCTCGCGGCCTTCGCTCCCACCGCCGGTCTGCTGATCGCGGCCCGCGCCCTGCTCGGCTTCTTCGGTGCGATGCTGATGCCGTCGACCCTGTCGCTCCTGCGCTCGATCTTCCAGAACCGTGATCAGCGTCGCCTCGCGATCGCCGTCTGGGCGTCCGCATTCTCCGCCGGTTCCGCTCTCGGGCCGATCGTGGGCGGGTTCCTGCTCGAGCACTTCGTCTGGGGGTCGGTGTTCCTGATCGCCGTCCCCGTGCTCATCCCACTGCTGGTCGGCGCGCCGCTGCTCGTTCCCGAGAGCCGTGACCCGAACCCCGGTCGCATCGACATCGTCAGCATCGTGCTGTCGATGGCCGCGATGATCCCCGTGGTGTACGCGATCAAGTCGCTCGCCGTCGAAGGGCCGAGCCTCACTGCCGGCGGCTGGGCGCTGCTCGGCATCGTGATGGGCTACCTGTTCGTGCGGCGACAGCTGCATGCCGAGGTGCCGATGCTCGACATGGCGCTGTTCCGCCGGGGATCCTTCTCGGGAGCGATTCTCGTCAACCTGCTCAGCGTCGTCGCGCTCGTGGGCTTCCTCTACTTCGTGTCGCAGCACCTCCAGCTGGTCCTCGGCCTGTCGCCGATGACCGCAGGGGCGGCGCTGGTGCCCGGCATGATCGCGATGATCGTGGCCGGACTCTCGGTCGTCCCGATCTCGCGTCGGGTGCGCCCGCACATCCTGGTGCCGGCAGGACTCGTGTTCTCCCTCGCCGGATACCTGCTCGTCGCGTTCACGACCTCCGATCACGGTGTCGCACCGCTGATCATCGCCTTCGTGGTGCTCGGCATCGGCATCGGAGCGGCCGAGACCATCTCGAACGAGCTGATCCTCTCCTCGGCTCCCGCCGAGAAGGCGGGAGCCGCGAGCGCGGTGTCCGAGACGGCCTACGAGCTCGGCGCGGTTCTCGGCACAGCCGTGCTCGGCGGCCTGATCACCGCGTTCTACCGCGGGGCGCTGGTCATTCCGTCAGGCATTCCCGCAGATGCCGCACACGCGGCGAAGGAGACCCTCGCCGGCGCCTACACAGCCGCCCAGGAGCTGCCGACACAGCTCGGCGAGACGCTCTGGGATGCCGCATCCGCCGCCTTCGGATCCGGTGTCCTGGTGACCTCGCTCATCGGTGCGGGGCTCGTCGTGCTGGCAGGCCTGATCGCGGCCGTCACACTGCGCAAGACCCCCTCGCACTGACCAGTACGCTGGGAGAACCGGCCCGCTCGGCATCCGTCCGAGTGCGGGCCGGTTCATCCCGATGCAAGGAGTGTCATGTCGCGTGTCGTGAAGCTGGCCGTCATCCCCGGTGACGGAATCGGCCCCGAGGTCGTCGCAGAGGCCGAGAAGGTCCTCGATGCGGTCACCGCATCGAGCGACGTGTCGTTCGACAAGACCCGCTTCTCGCTCGGCGCCGCTCGTTATCTCGAGACGGGCGACACCCTCACCGACGATGACCTTGCGGCGATCTCGGAGCACGACGCCATCCTGCTCGGAGCCGTCGGGGGCACGCCCGGCGACCCCCGGCTCAAGGACGCGAACATCGAGCGCGGGCTGCTGCTCAAGCTCCGCTTCACGCTCGACCACTACGTGAACCTGCGTCCGTCGAAGCTCTTCACCGGGGCCGCCGGTCCGCTCGCGAACCCGGGAGACATCGATTTCGTCGTCGTCCGCGAGGGCACGGAGGGGCCGTACGTCGGAAACGGTGGAGCGATCCGCAAGGGCACGCCGCACGAGGTCGCGAACGAGACTTCGGTCAACACCGCCTTCGGCGTCGAGCGGGTCGTGCGCTACGCCTTCGACCTCGCCGAGCGGCGGAGCAAGAAGCTCACCCTCGTGCACAAGACCAACGTGCTCGTGCACGCCGGCGCGATCTGGCAGCGCATCGTGAACGAGATCGCGGCAGAACACCCCGATGTCACCGTCGACTACCTGCACGTGGATGCCGCGACGATCTTCCTGGTCACCGACCCCTCCCGCTTCGACGTGATCGTGACGGACAACCTGTTCGGTGACATCCTCACCGACCTCGCCGGTGCGGTCACCGGAGGAATCGGGCTCGCCGCCTCGGGAAACATCAACCCCGCCGGAGCGTTCCCGTCGATGTTCGAGCCGGTGCACGGATCCGCGCCCGACATCGCGGGGCAGCAGAAGGCCGACCCCACCGCCGCGATCCTCTCGGTCGCGCTGCTGCTCGACCACCTCGGGCTCACAGAAGAGGCTGCTCGCGTGAGCGCCGCCGTCGAGTCCGACATCGCGTCCCGCACGAGGGCGCGCACCACCGCGGAGGTCGGCTCCGCGATCACCGCTCTGCTCTGAGCGACAGGCGTAGGCTGGGATGGCGCGAGGTTGCGCGCCGCACGAGGAATGGATGACGAGATGACGACCATCGACGCCGAGACCACCGTGGCTCCGCTGGAGTTCGCGGTGACCAAGAACCTGGCCGCCGCGACCCCCGGTCGGGTCGCCGAGGTCCACGAGAACCCCGGATTCGGTGTGGTCTTCACCGACCACATGGTCGACATCTGCTGGTCGGTCAAGGGCGGATGGCACCGTCCCCGCGTGCAGCCGTACGGACCGATTCCGCTCGACCCCGCAGCATCCGTTCTGCACTACGCGCAGGAGATCTTCGAGGGCATCAAGGCCTATCGTCACGCCGACGGGTCGATCCACACCTTCCGCCCGGACCGCAACGCAGCCCGTCTGCAGGCCAGCGCCCGCCGTCTCGCGCTGCCGGAGCTGCCGACCGAGTACTTCATCCAGTCGCTGCGCGAGATCGTCAAGGTCGATGGGCGTTGGGTGCCGTCCGGTGAGGACCAGAGCCTGTACCTCCGCCCCTTCATGTTCGCCAAGGAGGCCTTCCTCGGTGTCCGCGCGGCGCAGAAGGTCGCCTACTACGTGATCGCGAGCCCCGCAGGCGCCTACTTCAGCGGCGGCGTGAAGCCCGTGCGCATCTGGCTCTCCGAGGACTACGCGCGCGCAGGCAAGGGTGGCACCGGCAAGGCCAAGACCGGTGGCAACTACGCATCGAGCCTGCTCGCCCAGAGCGAGGCCTCCTCGAAGGGATGCGATCAGGTCGTGTTCCTCAACGAGGAGCGCAACGTCGAGGAGCTCGGCGGCATGAATGTCGTGTTCGTGTTCAAGGACGGCCGCGTCGTCACGCCAGAGTCGGACAGCATCCTCGAGGGCATCACGCGCGACTCCCTGCTGCAGCTCGCGGAGGACCGCGGCTACACGGTCGAGAAGCGACCGATCTCGATCGACGAGTGGCGCGACGGTGTGGCATCCGGTGACATCGTCGAGGTCTTCGCCTGCGGCACCGCCGCCGTCGTGACGCCGATCGGCGCGCTGGTGGGCGACGGATTCGACGAGCCGCAGCCGCTGGGCGAGCTCGCTCTGTCGCTGCGTGAAGAGCTCACCGACATCCAGTACGGCCGTCGCGAAGACAGGCACGGCTGGCTCCTGCGCCTCGACGCCTGAGGTCGACGGACTTCCCAGACCCCGCCGCGCGAAATCCGCACGGCGGGGTCTGCTCGTGTGCGGCCCTGGATAGGCTGAGGGCATGAAGATCGCCCGATTCAGCCATGACGACGCCATCCTCTTCGGGATCGTCGATGACACCGACCTCGTCGTCCTCTCGGGCGATCCGCTCTTCGCCGGGTACGAGCCGACGGGCGATCGTGTGCCGATCGCGGACGCGGTCATCCTGGCGCCGGTGATCCCGCGCTCGAAGATCGTCTGCGTCGGCAAGAACTACCACGATCATGCCGCCGAGATGGGGGGAGTGGCCCCCGAGGAGCCGCTGCTGTTCCTCAAGCCCAACACCGCGGTGATCGGCCCCGGCGATGCGATCGTACGTCCGTCGATCTCGGATCAGACCGAGTACGAGGGCGAGCTCGCCGTCGTGATCGGCAAGGTCGCCAAGAACGTGACACAGGCGGATGCCCTCGACCATGTGCTCGGGTACACGATCGCCAACGACGTCACCGCTCGTGACCTGCAGCGCAAGGACGGCCAGTGGTCGCGCGCGAAGGGCTTCGACACATTCTGCCCGCTCGGCCCCACCATCAGCACGGACTTCGACCCGTCGGTCGCCACGATCGAGACCCGGGTCAACGGAGAGGTACGGCAGAAGGCGCCGCTGACCGACATGATCCACTCCGTCGCGGCGATCATCGAGCATGCGTCGGCCGTGTTCACCCTGCTGCCCGGCGACGTCATCCTGACGGGCACGCCTGCGGGTGTCGGCACCTTCGACGCCGGTGACACGGTCGAGGTCGAGATCACCGGACTGGGGATCCTGCGCAACACCGTGCGTGACGCCGTGCGCGCTTCATGACCGTCGTCGCTCTGACGGCGACCCAGCAGGCAGCCGTCCAGCGACGCACCGTCCTGGTGCTGTCACTCGGACAGGTGCTCGGCGGGATCGCCTTCGGAGCGACGGTGTCGCTCGGAGCGCTGCTCGCCGCCGACCTCTCGGGAAGTGACGCGCTCTCGGGCCTTGCCACGGCGTCGGTCACCCTCGGTGCGGCGCTGTGCGCGATCCCGCTCGCACGTCTCGCCGCCAGGGTCGGCAGGCGGCGCGCGCTGACACTCGGGAACCTCTTCGCGCTCGTCGGCATCGCCGTCGTGATCCTGGCCGCGTCGCTGCGGGTGTTCCCTCTGCTGCTGGTCGGCATCCTGATGATCGGTGCGGGGAATGCCGGCAACCTGCAGTCCCGGTTCGCCGCCACGGATCTCGCCGCCCCGCAGCACCGCGGACGCGATCTCTCGATCGTCGTGTGGGCGACGACGATCGGAGGCGTGGCAGGACCACTGCTGCTGGGGCCGGGGGAGATCGTCGGCGAGGCCGTCGGCATGCCGCCGCAGACCGGCTCCTACGTGTTCTCGTTCGTCGCCCAGTGCGCGGCGCTCATCCTCTACCTGATCGCGCTGCGGCCCGATCCGCTTCTCGCAGCTCAAGGCCTCGCCAGGGCAGCAGCAGCGGTGACCGGGCAGGTGTCGGTCGATCGTCCGGTGGTGGCTCGATACGCGATCTTCGCGATCGCAGGGTCACACGTCGTGATGGCATCGGTCATGGCGATGACTCCCGTGCACCTCGCGCACATGGCGCACGGCAGCGAGGGCATGGCGCCCACGCCGGCCGATGTGTCGGCACTCGTCGGCATCACGATCGCTCTGCACGTCGGCGGCATGTACGCTCTCTCTCCACTCTTCGGCATCCTCGCGGACCGCTGGGGACGGTTGCGCGTGGTGCTGCTGGGACAGGTGCTCCTCGGCGGAGCGCTCGCCTTCGCCGTCTTCGTGAACGATCAGGAGTGGGGCGTGATGGTCGCGCTGATCCTGCTGGGCCTGGGATGGAGTGCGGCCACCGTCGCCGGGGCGGCGCTGCTCACCGAATCGAGCGCGCCCGAGCTGCGCACACGACGACAGGGTCGGAGCGACTCGCTGATGAGCCTGTCGGCTGCGGCGGGCGCGGTGCTCGCCGGAGTGATCCTGTCGAACTACCAGTACGCGGGGCTGGGCATCGCGGCATCCGTGCTGGTGATCGCGATCGTCGCGCTCTCGCCTCTCGCCCGCTCCCGAGCGCGATGAAGGACTGGGCGGGCACGGGGCGCGCATACGCAGACTCGTACGCCGCGTTGTGTGTCGGGACCGCAGGCTTCATGCTCGACGAGCTCGGGGAAGCGCGTGGACGCTCCCTGCTCGATGTGGGCTCCGGCACAGGATCGCTCTCCGCGGCGTTCGCGGGCGCCGGCTGGAACGTCACCGGATGCGAGCCGGAGCCGACGATGCGGGAGATCGCGGTTCAAGAGCACCCGGGGATCCCCGTGGTCGACGGTGCGCTGCCGCAGCTGCCGTTCCAGGACGGGGTCTTCGACGCGGTCGTCGCCAACTTCGTGCTGAATCACGTCGCCGACCCTCGGATGGCCGCTCGAGAGCTCTCGCGAGTGTCGGCCGACGTCGTGGTGGCGACCGTCTGGACGAACTCGCCGACCTGGCTGTGGCGTGAGGTCTGCGACCGGGCTGGGCTCGCACCGTCGGCGGGGGAGCGACTGCCCCCGGAGCAGGACTTCGAGCGGACGGTCGACGGCTTCGCTCGGATGCTGGACGATGCGGGCTGGAGGGGCACTCGAGTGTCGGAGATCACCTGGAGCTGGTCCGCGGCTGTCGAGGCACTGTGGGCGTCTGCAGAAGGCGGTGTCGGGGGAGCCGGGCAGTTCTACCGTGCGCTCGACGAGTCGGACCGCGCCGCGTTCCGAGCGGCGTTCGACACGGTGTGCTCCGAGCGGACCGTCGACGGTCGCGTCCCACTGGAGCACTCTGCCGCCATGGCGATCCGCTCGCGCCGTTGAGACCCGCCCGTCGCGATGCGGTGCGACCCCGGTCTCGTCCGGCGCCGCACTGCGAGCCCCTGTGGAGTGCCGCAGCGGCAACTAGAATCGGAGGGATATGGCTACTCCGCACCCCCTCACCACGACCGCCAGTGGCGCCGACGTCCGCGTCCGCTTCTGCCCCTCGCCGACCGGACTGCCGCATGTCGGCATGGTCCGCACCGCGCTCTTCAACTGGGCCTACGCCCGCCACACGGGCGGGAAGATGGTGTTCCGCATCGAGGACACCGACGCCGCCCGCGACAGCGAGGAGAGCTTCCGCCAGCTCGTCGACGCGCTCACGTGGCTCAAGATCGACTGGGACGAGGGCGTCGAGGTCGGCGGACCGCACGCCCCGTATCGGCAGTCCGAGCGTCACGACATCTACCGCGGCGTCATCGACAAGCTGCTCGCGACCGGTGCTCTCTACGAGAGCTACTCGACGGCCGAGGAGATCGACGCCCGCAACGAGGCCGCCGGCCGTGCGAAGCAGCTCGGTTATGACAACTTCGATCGCACTCTGACCGACGAGCAGAAGGCTGCCTTCCGGGCCGAGGGACGTCAGCCTGCGCTTCGACTCCGTGTACCCGAAGAAGACCTCACCTACGTCGACCTCATCCGCGACGAGGTGACCTTCCCGGCCGGGTCGTTCCCCGACTTCGTGGTCGTACGCCCCAACGGCATCCCGCTGTACACCTTCGTGAATCCGGTCGACGACGCTCTCATGGGCATCACGCACGTGCTCCGCGGTGAAGACCTGATGCCGTCCACGGCGCGTCAGCTCGCGCTCTATGCGGCTCTCATCGAGGCGGGCGTCACCACGTTCGTGCCCCGCTTCGCCCACATGCCGCTGGTGCTGGGGGAGACCGGCAACAAGAAGCTTTCCAAGCGCGACCCGCAGGCGGACCTCTTCCTGCACCGCGACCGCGGCTTCATCCATGAGGGGCTGCTGAACTACCTGGCCCTCCTGGGCTGGTCGATCGGTCCCGACCGCGACGTGTTCTCGCTCGAGGAGTTCACCGAGGCGTTCGACATCGTGAACGTCAACCCGAACCCGGCCCGCTTCGACCAGAAGAAGGCCGAGTCCATCAACGGCGACCACATCCGCACGCTGGGGGAGAAGGACTTCGCCGAGCGGACGATTCCCTACCTCGCGGCCGCGGGTCTCTTCGACGAGCCCACGCACGAGCAGCTCGTGATGGCGTTCCGCGTCGCGCCGTTGGTGCAGGAGCGCGTCCAGCTGCTGGGCGAGGTGCCCGGGATGGTGGGCTTCCTGTTCAGCGACGACGTCTCCTATGACGCCGACGCGCTCAAAGGTCTCCCCGCCAACGCGGCAGAGGTGCTCGACGCCTGTGTCGCGGCTCTCGAGCCGGTGACCGAGTTCACTCCGGAGAAGGTCCAGGAGGCTCTCGCCGGGGCTCTGGTCGACAAGCTCGAGCTGAAGCCGCGCATCGCCTACGGTCCTCCGCGCGTCGCGATCACCGGCCGCCGGATCTCCCCGCCGCTGTTCGAGTCGATGGAGCTGCTGGGCAAGGACGAGTCGCTGAGGCGGCTTCGTGCGCTCTCGGAGTTCCTCGCGAACTGAGGCCGAGCGACAGCGAAGAGGGAGAGCATCCGACGGGTGCTCTCCCTCTTCGCGTCATCGGTCGCGTGCCTTGCACAGGAGCGGCGATCCCGCGCGACGCGCCCGGACGGAGCGAGGCGTTTTGGCATTCGGGCCGAGGCTCGGGTAGGCTTGACTCTCGGTGCGAGGCTCCGGTTTCGCCCTTGGGGTATGGTGTAATTGGCAACACGGCGGTTTCTGGTTCCGTTGTTCTTGGTTCGAGTCCAGGTACCCCAGCAAGACAAAAACCCCCGCGCGAGCGGGGGTTTTGTCGTATCCGGGAGCGTTACTACTCGCACTCCCCGATGAACTCGAGGTAGCACACGGCTTCGTGGGTGACCGCGGGCTCGTAGTCGTCGTTCGAGACCTGGCGCGTGTTCATCTCCGGCGTACGGGTCAGGCTGCCGTAGGTGCCGAGCGTCGCCACGTAGTACCCGTCGCCGTCCAGCGCTTTCATCTCGTCGATCGCCCCGCTGTAGTCGGTGCAGAGCAGCGTGGCCGTCTCGGTGAGCTCGACACCGACGCAGGCGGCCGTGTAGGTCGCGACCATCAGGTTCGTGCAGTCCGTCCAGTCCTGGTTGACAGTGCACGGGTTCACGGCGTCCATCGAGACGTCGTAGCGTCCGGTCTCGTACTCCTCGCTGTGGAACGTCTCCGGCTTCTCGGGGACGTCCGTCTTGGTCCAGTGTCGGGCGGTGGTGAAGGCGACGATGACAACGACGGCCGCGATGAGCAGCAGAGCGCCGAGGATCGAGAGCGTGACCCACAGTCCGACCCTGCTCTTCTTGCGCGGTTCGGTGTCGGGGGCCGGAGCGTGTCCGGGGTAGACCGCTGTGGCGCCTGCGGCGCTCTCGTAGCCCGGATACGGAGCGGTCGCGGCGTACGCAGGATCTTGAGCCTGCTCGGAACTCGGAGCACCTCCGTATGCGGGTGGTGGTGCGTCGTATGCGGGAGGCGGTGCGTCGTATGCCGGGGGCGGCGAGTCGTATGCCGGAGGCGGCGTCTCGCCCGACGAGGGCGCGGGCGGCGGGGGAGTCGGGATCGTCGTGAGCCAGTAGGAGTACCAGCTCTGCGTCGACGCGGGGTCGGCTGCGACCTGCTGCGCCTCGACGTCGGTGAGCTGTAACCCGAGGGCGCCGCGCAGATCTGGTCTCGTCAGGGACTCACGGAATTCCTCGAGTGACATCGTCATAGTCAAGAGGATGGCAGACCTTTGTACCGGTCGACAATCCGCACGGCCTTCGCCTAGCAGGTCGCATCCCCGCAGCGCCATGCCCTTCACGCGCCCGTTCGCTCGCGGCATCGTGGTCGCACGCGTACCCACGATGCCGACAGGAGTCATACGAATGGCACTCAGAAGAGTCGTGCCCGGGGAGGAACCCGGTATCCGTCGTCGACGCTCGGGCTCGGGGTTCCGGTACCTCGACGCCGGCGACGAGACGGTCGCCGAGGCCGATCGTGAGCGGATCCGCGACCTCGCGATCCCGCCGGCATGGACGGATGTCTGGATCGCCGCCGACCCGCTGGCGCACATCCAGGCCGTCGGCACCGACGACGCGGGAAGGCGGCAGTACCTCTACCATCCGCTGTGGCGGACGGGGAGGGACCAGCGCAAGTTCGCCCGCGCGCTGCGACTGGCCGAGGCGCTGCCTACGGCCAGAGCGAAGGTGACGCGTGCGATCGGGGGATCCGGTCTCACGCGTGAACGCGCACTGGCGGTGTCCTTCCGGCTGCTCGACGATGCCGCTCTGCGGATCGGTTCGGAACGATACCTCGTGAAGCACGGCAGTCGTGGCCTCAGCACGCTTCGACGCCGCGACGTCCGCATCGACGGAAGCACAGTCGCCCTGAGCTTCCCCGCGAAGAGCAAGCAACTGGCGTCGATCGAGATCAGCGATGCTCCGCTGGCCGAGGCCCTGTCGGAGTTCGCTGTCGGATCCCCCCGCGCGCCGCTACTGGCGTACCGGAAGGGCCGGCGTCGGGTGCGGCTGACCTCAAGCGAGGTCAACGACTATCTGCGCGAGGTGGCGGGAGCCGCCTTCACCGCGAAGGACTTCCGTACGCTGCACGGCACCATCCTCGCGGCGGACGCGCTGGCGCGTATCGGTCGCCTCGAGACGAAGAACGAGCGGCGCCGGGCCGAGCGCCTGGCCGTGCAGGCCACGGCCTCGGCGCTCGGCAACACCCTCGCGGTGGCGCGAGGGAGCTACATCGACCCCCGCGTTTTCCGTCTCTACGCGCGGGGTCGCACCCTCGATCTCACCGTGTCGCCCGAGACCGCGATCCGCCGGCTGCTCGGGCGCTGATGATCCTGGTCACACGAACCTCGTCAGGACGATGGCGATGACGAGTGGCACGAGCGGGGCGAGCACTGCGACGACGACCGGCGAGATGCGAACGCGAGAGTCGATCACCCGTGCAGACGCGGCCAGCATGTCGCCCGAGCGCCGGTATGCGGCGGCATCCAGAGAAGGCGCATTGTCGTCGCGGTACAGCAGCGTCCGCCGGCCGAAGCGGTCGTGCAGCGCAGCGATGACCGAGACGAAGCGCGCGAGCTGATCGGCGTCCGTCAGATCCACCGCGGGAAAGTACACGTACAGACTGCTGTCCACCACCTCGAGGTCGAGGTCGCTGCTCGCATCCATCAGGGTCGCCATCAGATCGGGCGTCAGCACGTACAGGGCATCCGTCTCGTAGCCGGACGGAACTGAGAGCTCGAAGACGTCGCTGAAGTCGCCCTCGAGGCGCAGCTGCGCACCTCGACGAGGCAGAGTGCTGAGCGCCCCGCGGCCGGAGCGGGATCGCAGGGTGATCCTCGGTGCCTCGGCGGGGAGAGGGATCCGCACCGAACGGATCGAGTGGATCGTCGACCCCTCGCCGTACCCGACGACGTAGGTGTGCTCGGCGGAGTCGAAAGGAACAGCGCTTCGTCTCGCGTCCAGGTGATCGCGCGCCGTGCGTCCGGATCGCTCGATCTGCTCATCCAGAGATCCACCCCAGATCCAGTCGCTCACATCGTCCCGATACGTCCACCCCGCATCGTGAGTGACAGCGGCGAGCATGCCTCGGCGGCGAGCATGCCGGCGGATCGAGATCGCGGTCCACGCCACGGCGCCCGCGCCGAAGGCGACGACCGCGCACTGCGCCGCGAGCAGCTCGACTCCATCGACCCCCCACCCGACGGGCAGGACGTAGAGGCAGACCGCAGCGGCGAGAGCCAGGTAGCCGACGGAGCAGGCCGCGACGAGCGCGCTGCTGCGCACTCGTGCGGCCCTCCCTCCGGGGACCATGGGCACGCTCAGGGCTTGTAGACGATCGCGATGTGCAGCTGCCCGTTCTCGCGAGCCCAGGCGAGCCACCGCGGTTCGTTGAGTGCGCTCAGTCGCTGGATCGGTATCACGTGGATGCCCTCGTCCGGCCGCCCCAGCGCTCGGAACTCCGGCTTCTTCGAGATCCAGATGGTGCCGCCGCCGTCCCAGGGCTCGAGGCTCGAGTACACGTAGCCGTGCTCGCGCAGGTTGATGCTGTCCGCGAGCGCCTCCGCCTGAGGGGTGATGTCGGCGATGACGTCCGAGGGCACCGTTGCGTCCGTCGCGAAGGCGGCGACATCGTAGACATTGCCGTCGCCGTAATCACGGGTCGCGAGGATGGTCAGCTCCGTGACGCCCTTGTCGCTGCTCCTCGTCCACAGTGAGTGCGAGTTCTTCGCCCGCTTGTTCATCAGGAACCCGCCGAAGTTGATCTTCTGGAAGGCGAAGTCGTCGAGCTTCGCAGCGATCTCGGTGCGGCTGGTCATCGTGGTGTCGTCTCCTTGTCCGGAGGGCGCGGTTCGGCCCTGCGCCCTGAATCGTAGGAAGACGGATCGCCGTCCGTGGCGACTCCGAACGACCCCGAACGGCGAGACGACGACCTGGCGCCGTGCGCTGTCCTAGGCTCATGACATGCCCGATCCGCGCACCCTCGACGAGCTGTGTGCATTGCTGGGGACGATTCGCGCCGCGGCGGGATCCCCGTCTTATGCGGAGATCGCTCGCAGGATCGGGGCGATCCGCGGCGGCGAGGGGCCCGCGAAGGTCACCGTGTACGACTGCTTCCGCCCAGGACGGCGCAGGGTCGACGATCGGCTGGTCGGTGACATCCTGCGGGCGCTCGGCACGTCCGATGAGGAGGCGTCCGGGTGGAGCGCATCAGCGCGTTCACTGAACGGCGACCGATCCGGGGTCCACATCCCGGTCGAGTTCGAGACGAGAGCTGTCGACGGCGCCGAGATCGGGCGCGAGAGGCTGCTCGCGTCGCTGCCGGCAGCCGACGTCATGCTGCTCACCGGGCTGCCTGGGGTGGGCAAGAGCACACTGGCGACGGCGCTGGCGCAGGGCGATCGGGTACTCAGCGTCGACCTGCGCGAGTCTTACATCGGCTGGCCGTCTGCTGACCCCGTGGATGTGCTGCGACGCATGCTCGCGGCGCTCGGGGAACGGTCCCTGCCCTACGAGATCGGGCTCTTGCGCGCGCGCCTAGCCGCCGTCGCCCACGGTGTGACGTGCGTTCTCGAGGACGCCGGCGGGGCTCAGCGTCTGCTCCCGCTGATCGTGCCCGGGGTGCGTTACCTGGTCACCTCGCGCGTCGACCTCGCCTCTTTCGCCGAGCAGCTGCAGGCAGACGGAATCCGAGCCCGTCACATCGCGATCGCGCCGCTCGAGGCAGATGACGCCGCGCGACTCCTCGTGCACCTCCTCACGCGCGAGGAGAGCGGGACGGCGCCCCCGCAGTCCTTCACCGCGCCGGACGTCGACCGGGTCGTCGCGGTGAGCGGCGGGCTTCCCGTGGACATAGCGATGCTCGCCGGCATCGTCCGTGAGCAGTCGGGATGGACTTTCGAGGACCTCGCCTCGCGTTTCGAGAACGAACCGAGGGACGCGAGAATGCGGCCTGTGCTCGAAGCAGCCACCCGCGCGCTCGGGAGCGATGACGCCGATCTCCTCGCGGACGCGGCGTTGATCGATCGAGATTTCGATGAGAGTGTGCTCCTCGCTGCCGCCGGATCTCAGGCGTCCGCCGGTCTCGACCGTCTCCGCTCCCGCCACCTGATCGAGCGCCGTGACGGTCGCGTGGTGATGCACGCCACCGTGTTCGCTTTCGCCCGGGAGCGCTCGAGGTCGTTGCGGCCCGAGTCGGTCAGGCGCTCGTTCGTCACGCGAGCAGGTCGCGCCGTGCTCGATCGTGTGGTGGGCGACCGGGACTATGCAGCGAGAGAGGTCGCCACCGTGCTCGCGGTCGCGACGGCGGCGCGCGACCACGGGGTCGACGACCTGGTCGAAAGCCTCGCCCTCGATGCGCACCCCGCACTGTCGCGCTGGTCGATGTGGAACGAGTCGCTCCGCCTCCACGATCTCGCCACGAGGGGAGCGGGACTCCATCTGATCCCCGAACTGGCGCTCGGCGTCGCATACTGCGCCGAGAAGCTGGGCCGCTTCGACGAGGCGCTCGTCACACTGCACAGAGTCCGTCGCGTCGCCGAGGGAGCAGCGCTCGCCCGCACGTGGAATCAGATCGGGAACGTGCAGCGGTGGATGAGTCATCTCGACGAGGCGCTGACGTCGTATCGTGCCGCGATCGAGCATGCGCAGTCTGCTGGCGACCGCGTGATCGAAGGTCGAGCGACAGGAAACCACGCCGATACCCTGCGAATTCTCGCGCGCTACGACGAGGCGCAGGCACAGTACTCCGATGCTCTGGCTATGGCCGAGAGTGAGGCGGACGAACTCAACACGGTGATCGTCCGGGGGAACCGGGCACTGTGTCTGCTCGCGGTCGGTCGCCTCGACGATGCGGAGAACGAGCTCGGCGACCTCCTTGCTCTGTCGAGTGGCGCGTCGCTGCCCTTCGTGCGGCGCACGCGAGCGCTCATCGCCGAGGCGCGGGGTGACGACGGACTCGCCCGAGAGCGGCTGGGCGAGGCGATCGGGGTCACCGAAGCGTCGGCTGAGTTCGGGACCTCAGCCGACCTCGTGCTGCTGGGGGCGCGTATCGATGCGCGGTCGGGTGCGCACGCGAGGGCGGCGGCAACGGCGCGCGATGTCCTGCACGATGCCGAGCTCGCCGGGTCCCCTCTGATCGCCACAGAGGCGGCGAACTCGCTCGCAGAGATCCTTCTGCTTGCGATGCTCCCGGTGCCCGACGAGCATGGCCTGGCTGAAGCTGAGATTCAGGCCAGTGAGGCCAGGAGCATCGCGGAGGCTACGGGAGATCGGGCCGAGATCGCCCGCAGCGACGGAATCCTCGCGCGGATCGCCGAGGCCAGGGGGAACGGCGAGGATGCGGCGCGGCTCGAATCGGCATCGCGCGCGCTCTACGCGATGATCGGCCATCGGCTTGCTCCACGGATGGAGCGACCAGGTCGCGCGGATGAACCCGGCGACCCGGTCGGAGCGCGAGAGCAGAGGGCTCAGCTCTCGCGCGGGTAGGTGTAGAAGCCCTCTCCGGTGGCGACGCCGAGCTTGCCCTTGTCGATGTACTGCTCCTTGAGCAGATCGGCGAAGCGCTGCTGCTTCTCCCCGCCCATGCGCGAGATGTTGTAGGCCGTGGTCAGACCCACGATGTCGTAGATCTCGAACGGGCCGGCGGGAGCACCGGTGCCGATGCGCCAGGTCGCGTCGATCGCCTCAGGCTCGGCGATCCCGTCGACGAGGAGTTCGGCGCCCGCCTCGAGGAACGGCACGAGGAGGGAGTTCAGCAGGTACCCTGCCTTCTCCTTCTTGATCTGGATCGGGACCATGCCGATCTGCGTGGCGAACTCCACGACCGTCTCATAGACGGCGGGGTCGGTGTCGGGCGTGCCCATCACCTCGGCGGTGTTGTGCGACCAGATCTCATTCGCGAAGTGCAGCGCGAGGAAGCGATCGGGGCGTCCGGTGGACTTCGACAGGGCGCTCGGCAGCAGAGTCGAGGAGTTCGTCGCGAAGATCGTCGTGGCGGGTGCCGCGTCCGCGAGCGTGCGGTAGATGCCCTGCTTGAGCTCGAGGCTCTCCGGGACGGCCTCGATCACGAGATCGGCGTTGCCAGCGGCATCCGCGAGGTCGGAGGTGAGGCGGATGCGACCGACGGCCGACTGCGCGCCCCCGTCAGCCGCGTTCTCGACGCCGTCTGCGACGTAGCGCGCCGCGAGCGCTTCGAAGCGCTCGGCTGCGCGGTCGAGCGCAGCCTGATCGATGTCGTACGCGACGACGTCGAATCCGTGGAAGGCGGTCTGGAACGCGATCTGCGATCCGAGGACGCCGGTGCCGAGAACGGTGATGTTCTTCATTTCTCTTCCTTCTCTGATGGCCTTGTGGGCCGGGGTCATGATGCGGCGTCGCCGCGGTCGAAGCGCTGCAGGTCGTGCGCGAAGCGCGACACCTCCGCATCCGACCACTGCGCGAGATGTGCGTCGATCACGTGCTGGAGCGTGTCGAGCGTTCCGCGGAAGGCTTCCTCGCCCTCGGGCGTGAGTGCCAGTGGGCGCCCGCGTCCCGCCGTCGCAGGCATCTCCTGCACGAGCCCGAGGGCGATGAGGGACGACAGCTGCCGGGACACCGTCGAACGGTTGAGCCGGAACATCTGCGCGATGTCCGTCGAGCGGATGCCCGGCTCATCGGCGATGGCCATCACGATCGACTGGTCTGTGATCGAGAGTCGCGTCTCGCCGGACCGGGCATCGACCAGACCCCGGCGGGTGATCGCCAGCAGGGACCGCAGCACCGTCGCGCTGTCCTGACCTCGTGCGTCCGCCTCGTCGATTTGTTGCATACTGCAACTCTAGACCTGTCTGTTGCATAACGCAACGCAGGCGCGGGGTGGGCCATGAGCTTCGGCGTCGGATGAAAGGATGGAGACATGCACACCGCCAACCTCACGCGAGAGGAGACCGCGGCGCGATCCGCCGCCATCTCCGTTCGCAGCATCCGCGTCGAACTCGATCTGACCGGAGCGCCCGAGCGGAATCGCAGTGGGTTCCCGACGGTCACGACGCTCGAATTCGCATCGACGACCTCGTCGACCTGGCTCGACTTCATCGGCGAGAGCGTGGAGCGGCTCGTCGTCAACGGCGTCGACCAGGAGATCGTCTACGACGGCGCCCGGATCGCCCTGCGAGGCCTCGCGGATGTGAACACGGTCCGAGTCGAGGCGGTCGGGGTCTACAGTCGGTCGGGCGAGGGGCTGCACCGCTTCCACGATCCCGTCGATGAGCGCACCTACCTCTACACGCAGTACGAGCCCGCAGACTCGCGGCGTGTCATGGCGTGCTTCGAGCAGCCGGACATCAAGGCTCCCTACACGTTCGTGATCGATGCGCCGGCGGGGTGGGAGCTTCTCTCGAACCAGTCCGCCGCGGCCGTCGACGTCGGTGTCGGCGTGCAGCGCGTCGAGTTCGCCCCGACGCTGCCGATCTCGAGCTACATCACCGCCGTCGCCGCGGGGCCCTATGCCCGCGTCGACGGCGAGTGGCGGCGCGACGATCAGCACATCGCGCTGGGCGTGTTCGTGCGGCAGTCACTGGCGCAGTATCTGGAGTCGGATGAGATCCTCGAGGTCACGCGTCAGGGTCTGGACTTCTTCACGGATGCCTTCGCGTACCCGTATCCGTGGGGAAAGTACGACCAGATCTTCGTCCCCGAGTACAACCTCGGCGCGATGGAGAACCCGGGGCTCGTCACCTTCACCGAGGCGTACCTCTCGCGGGGCGCCGCGACGGATGCCCAGCGGGCGGCTCGCGCGAACACGATCCTGCACGAGATGGCCCACATGTGGTTCGGCGACCTCGTGACGATGAAGTGGTGGGATGACCTGTGGCTCAAGGAGTCCTTCGCCGACTACATGGGTTCGCACGCGTCCGCGGTCGCGACGCGCTTCCACGACGCGTGGGTGAAGTTCGCCGCCAACCGCAAGGCCTGGGCGTACCAGCAGGACCAGTTGCCGACGACCCATCCGATCGTCGCGGACATCACCGACCTCGAAGCGGCCAAACTGAACTTCGACGGGATCACGTACGCCAAGGGCGCAGCCGTGCTCAAGCAGCTGGTGGCCTTCGTCGGCGATGACGCGTTCTTCGACGGTGCTCGCAGGTACTTCGCGCAGAACGCGTTCGGGAACACGACGCTCGACGACTTCCTCGTGCAGCTCAGCGCGGTCTCGGGTCGCGACATGTCCGAGTGGTCGCGCGCCTGGCTGCAGACCACGGGAGTCTCGACGCTCTGGATCGAGAAGGATGCAGATGGAGCATCCGTGCTCGTGCAGTCCGATCCGCGCCCTCATCGCCTGCGCATCGGACTGTACGACGACATCGACGGCCGCGTCGTGCGCCGTGACCAGATCGCGCTCGACATCCACGACGAGCGCACTCCGGTGGAGCTGCCCGACGCTGCCCTCGTACTGCTCAACGACGATGACCTCACCTACGCCAAGGTGCGCCTCGATGAGGCATCGCTGACGACCGTGCAGAACTCGCTCTCCGCCGTCGAAGATCCGCTCGCGCGAGCCGTCATCTGGTCGTCTCTCTGGAACGCCACCAGGGACGGAGAGCTCGCGGCGACCCGGTACACGTCGATCGTCCGTGCGCATGCGCCTGGTGAGTCGAACATCGGTCTCCTGAGCGGCGTGCTCGCGAACGCGCTCTTCGCGATCCGGCACTACGTCGCCGAGGAGAACCGGGCGCACGAGCAGAGGCAGTGGGTGGAGGCGGCATGGAGCGCGCTCCAGTCAGCGGATTCCGGCAGCGATGGGCAGCTCTCGTGGGCACGCGCTCTCGCGGCGGCATCCGCCTTCGATGACGCACGCGCCAACGACATCCGCGCGATCCTCGACGGAGAGACGCCCGACGGGCTCGTCGTCGACCCGGACCTCCGGTGGCAGCTGCTGACCGCTCTCGTGACGACGGGTCATGCCGGCGTGGACGAGATCACGGCGGAGCAGCAGGTCGACGACACCGGGAGCGGCCGTACCGCCGCGCGCCGTGCCCTCGCATCGATCCCGGATATCGCCGTGCGTGCCGACGCCTGGGAGCAGGCGTGGAACGACGAGTCGCTCAGCAACGATCATCTCGACGCGGTCATCAGCGGATTCCGTGCAGGCGGACGACGCGACCTGATCGCGGGCTTCGACGACGAGTACTTCGCGAGGATCGGCGACGCCTGGTCGGAGCGGAGCATCGAGCTGGCCCGGCGCCTGGTTGTGGGGCTGTTCCCGGCCGCGCCGAGCCTCGAGTCGGTGGATGCCTGGATCGCCGACAACCCCTCGGCACCTGCCGCTCTGCGACGTCTCGTCGTCGAGCAGCGCGATCATCTCGCGCGTGACCTTCGCGTGCGAGCAGCGCAGGCTCAGTCTGCGTCGAGCTCTGCGGCGGTGCTCTGACCCACGGCGAAGTGGTCGGGTCGGTCGTCGCTCTGCGTCAGCAGCACGAGCGCGATGTAGGCGGCCCACGCTCGCGCGCGCACCCAGGTCGCGTCGTCGTACCGAGAGCCTGTCGCAGCCCGGAACACCTCGCGCCCCGGGGCATCGAAGAGCATCCATGCCGACGCGAGGTCGTAGGCGGGGTCGCCGACGGTGACGTCGCCGAAGTCGATGAGCGCAGCGAGCGAGCCCTCGTGAACCAGGATGTTGCCGGGGTGGAGGTCGCCGTGGATCCAGACCTGTTCGACACTCGGCGTCGCCGCCAGCCCCGCGGCCCAGGCATCGCGCAACGCAGACCGGGGTGGGAGGGCATCGAGGCGAGGACGCATGGCCTCGTCTCGGGTGGCCAGCTCCTGACCGCGCACGGGATTGACCGGCGCATCGTCGGGGGCCGGAGCGTGCAGGGCCCGAAGCACCTCGGCGAGCCGTGGTGCCCAGGAGGAGTTCTCGACCCGCGACGATGCGAGGGCGCTCGACCCGTCGATCCAGGGGATCACCGACCACGGTCGCGGGAAGACGTCGCTCGGGGCTCCGGCGAGCACGGGGACAGGAGTACGGATGCCGAGCACCGCCAGCGCCGGCCCGATCTCGGGCAGGGCGCGTTGCTCGTTCGCGATGAGCGGCACCGCGAGAGCGCGCCTGGGCAGCCGCACGACGAGATCGGCACCCAGGCGCCACATCGCGTTGTCCCATCCTTCGGCGAAGAGCCTGAGCGGAAGATCGGCCAGCTGCGGCGCCGCGGTGCGAAGCAGCGCGCGCAGGCCGTCCTCGTCGAGCGAGTACTCGGCCGAGGGGGAGTCGGCCATGCTCAGATGTCGAGCGACTCGCCCGGCTCGAGCACCGAGAACTCGCCCCCACCCTGCTCGGTCGCCCACTGCAGTCGCTGACGGTGCATCGTCTTGCCCGCGACGGAGAGCGTCATGTCGTGCGTGCCGAACGCGCGACGCGGCTTCACGGCCAGGACGTAGTCCATCGCCTCGCCGACCTTGAGCCACGGAGCACCCAGGGGAGCGGCAAGGGTGCCGACCTCGATGCCCTCGGGGACGGCGTACGAGTCTCCGGGATAGTAGAACTCCTCGTTCACCAGAACACCGACATTGTCGACGGTCGGTAGAGACGAGTGGATCACCTCATGCGTGCCGCCGAAGAAGCGGAGGGAGAATGCTCCGACCTCCACGGTGTCGCCCGGCGCGACGACCGAGATCTCGTACCCGTCGGCCACGCGCGCGACGCCGGCCGGTGCGTAGATCGGCGTGCCCGGAGCTGCACGCAGGATGCGGTCGAGGTGCTCGGGGGTCCAGTGGTCCGGGTGCTCATGGGTGATCACCACGGCGACGAGGCCGGCCAGATCGGTCAGGGGTGCGGTGAATGAACCCGGATCGATCAGGAGGATGTCGTCCCCCTGCTGGATACGAAGAGCCGCATGTTCGAATTTCGTGACGCGCATGAGACGAGTCAACTCCTTCCGAGCCTCCCTGGCAAACGTCCGCTGGGCTGCGCCACGCCCGGGAATCGACGACGGCCCGGCTCGATTTGGCGACGCGAGAATCGTCGTGGCATACTTGAACAGTTGTCGCGGCACGGAAACGTTCCGCCAGACGGCCCCATCGTATAGCGGCCTAGTACGCTGCCCTCTCACGGCGGTAACGCGGGTTCGAATCCCGCTGGGGTCACACAACACACGAAAGCCCTCGGTTCGCCGAGGGCTTTCGTCGTATCGGCGGCGCATCGCCGCCGGCGCGGAGATCAGGCCGCGTTCCTGCGGGCCCCCGTCAGCCACAGCGCGAGAGCGGTGCACCCGAGCGCGATCGCGGCGAGCGGGAAGTCGAGGCCGTACGCGGTGATGGCGATGATCGGCGCGATGAACACCAGCACGGCGGCGATCACAGCAGCCTTCGAGGTGAACCGTGTCGGGCCCGCTGCCGGGGCCTTCTCGAACCTGATCAGCCAGAGCGACAGCGCCCAGACGGCGGCGAGGACGACGACGAGGAACAACGGTCGGGTCCACCACCAGATCGCGCTTCCCGGGGCCGGGAGCGGGAAGGGAAGTGCGAGCTGGATGCCGATGAGCACCATGATCATCGGCAGATGCCACAGGTAGATGGTCATGAGTCGTGAGCCGATCAGGAAGACCACGCCCTGGGCCGCTCGACGCCTCATGAGCGCCGTCAGGGGTGCGTGCAGCAGCGTGAGGGCGGCGGCCTGGATGACGGCGAGCATGACCATGGCTGTGGTCGGAGGCCACTGGTTTCCCAGCATGTTCCACGAGTAGCCGCCCATCGAGACGAGGCCCCAGAGCGCCGCGTAGCCGGCGCCGATGAGCAGCATCAGCTGCCACCAGCGGCGCGCCCCGAACCAGCCGTCGAACAGGAAGAACCCGATCTGCTGCGCGAACAGCCAGACGAACACGATGTTCGGGATGCCGAAGAGCTCCTGGCCGAGACCGTAGCCCGTTCCGGCGACAGGCTGGATGCCGAGGAATCCGCCGATGACGGTGAACCGGAACGTGTCCACGAGCACGGCGCCCGCCAGGAGGCCGAGAAGCACCCAGGCGCCGTATCTCTCGTGCAGTCGCATCATCGCCGGAGCGAGCGCCTGGACGATCATGTATGCGGCGAGGAACCACAGCGGAGAGCCGACGCCGATCGCGACCGTGTCGACGAGGGCGGGGTCGACGCCGATCAACCGCGTCGCGCCGAGAACGACGGCGAAGAAGACGAACAGCGGGAGCGCGGGGCGCGCGAGCCGCAGGAGACGCACGCGCACGAAGTCCTCCGCGGAGTCTCCGCGTGCCGACGCCGATCGCCATCCCGCACGGGCCGCGTATCCGCCGACGACGAAGAACAGCGGCATGATGTTCGCGATCCAGGACGCCGCAGTGAACCAGGGCTGCGCTTCGACGGTGCGCTCGATCAACAGCGTTCCATCCGGCGCTCGCCCGACGCCCGTGAACAGGATGTGCACGAAGACGACCAGGACGACGCAGACGACCCGCGCCAGATCGAGGGTGAGATCGCGACCCACAGGGACGGTGCGGGTCGGAGAATCGGTGGCGGCACTGCTCATGCCGATGACTCTAGCGGCGACGGTCGCTGTCGGACGGGAGCGTCGATGCAGCTGGGTCAGGTCGTCGGCGCGAGGGCGAGCTGCCGGAACACGCGGTTGCTCAGTGGCAGGGCCATGAGCGCCATCATCGCGCCGCCGAAGAGAGCGAAAGGTACCCAGACCGCCGTGATCGAAGCGAGCAGGCCGAACCCGGCCATGGCGAGGGGCATGAGGCAGTCGTCGCCGAGACGGGTGATCGAGCCCATACGCCCGAGGTAGGCCGTGTCGACGGTCCCGGCGAAGGTGGCGCTCAGAAGGACAGAGGCGTATCCCGCGGTCGCGCCGATGACGAAGGCCGCGGTCGCGACCGTCCAGACAGGGCCCCAGCCGAGGGCGATGATCCCGGCCCCCTGCACGGCGAGCGCCCAGAAGCCCGCGAATGCCTCCCTCCGTGGGCGCCACTTCACGACCGAGACGGCGCCGAGCGCCGCACCCAGTCCGAGCAGCGCTTCGAACAGTCCTACCGCCTGGGCGCCCCATCCCTCGTCGTGCGCGCGCAGAGCGAGGCCGATCCCCACAGCCGGACCGACAGCGAGGTTGAGTCCTGAGAGCGCGATGACGAGGGTGCGGGTCGTCGGGTGGCTGCCGAGATGGGTGAATCCGCGGGCGATGCCGTGCAGGGCGGACTCCTTCGCCGCACGGGCGAGCAGGAAGCGCGGCCGGAGCCAGATCGCGATGAAGGCGAG
Source organism: Microbacterium sp. CGR1 (assembly GCF_051062835.1). GTDB lineage: Bacteria > Actinomycetota > Actinomycetes > Actinomycetales > Microbacteriaceae > Microbacterium. Next base: position 467,690 of record NZ_JAOTPG010000001.1, read on the forward strand.
AACGAGACTGAATGTGAGGGCGTTGACGGCCGCGCTGCCCACGAGCCCCGTGTATGCGATGAGTACGCCGCCGATCGCCGCACCGGCCATGGTGCCGAGGCGCGATGCGGTCTGCGCGAGCGCACCGTAGGAGGGGAGGTCGCCCGGGCGCACGAGCTGGCGGGCGACGGTTCCGGCCGAAGGCTCGTAGAACGCGTCGCAGATTCCGAAGGCTATCGCCGCGAACAGCAGGACGCCGACGGTCGGTGGGGTCGCGACGACCCAGACAGCCACAGCGACAAGCACGCCGACTCGCAGCACGGTGAAGAGCATTATCACTCGCCGGGCATCGGAGCGGTCGGCGATCACACCGCCGAAGAGCAGCACGAGAGCCCGAGGAATCGTCCCTGCGGCGACGATGAGCCCGGCGATCGCGGGCGAAGCCGTCTGCACGGCAGTCCAGGCGAGAGCGATGGTCCACAGGGCATCCCCGGCGTCGGAGAGCGCCTTGACGCCGATCCAGGCGTGCACACGGTGGTCCCGCCGAAAGAGCGGAGGCTCCGTCAGCTGCACGGCGTCGACCGCGGTGGTCATGGCGTCGTCGGGAACGCGTGCGCGAAGAAGAAGATCGGCGTGCGCTCCTGCCCGTCCTCGAGGTCGACGGACGCCCGCCATTCCTCCATCGTGCGCAGAAGGCGCGCGCTCAGATCCCGGAGCTCGTCAGGAGACGCCCAGGCGGTCGTCTCGGTGTTCGAGGCGTCGTACGCGGCGTAGGCGGGGTCACCATGGCGTCGCTGCCACCGCTGAAGGCGATCGATCTGCATCCGAATGCCCTGGCGCTGTGCCTCGCGTGCCAGCAGAGCGTCGGCGGGGGAGTCGACGTAGTCCTCCGCCGACCAGGTGAGGCCGCGTCGAGCGAGCTTCCACCAGCTGGTACGACGGTCGCCGGAGGGGTCTTCGACGCGCTCGACGAGCCCGGCTCGTTCGAGCATCCTCAGGTGATGGCTGATGCTCCCGACCTGGCTCCCGAGCGATCGTGCGAGCGTGGTGACCTGCGAGGTGCCGTAGAGCAGCAGGTAGTCGTAGATGCGGCGGCGCAGAGGATGGTGCACAGCCGTGATCACCGAGATGTCTTCCATGGACGCAACGGTAGAACCGGTTCCGAGTTCCCACAAGACTTCTTGTATACCGCGGAAAACAGCGAAAGGGCCGCCACTCCCTGGGGGGGGTGGCGGCCCTTTCGGAGGATGCTCGTCAGTCCTCGGCGGACGGTTCGCCGGCTGCCCGACGAGTGCGCCGTGCGCGCCGGATGAGCCAGATCACCAGCACGACCGCTCCGGCGAGAGCGAGCCACGGCAGGATGAAGCCGACTGCCACGACCAGCGCGTTCAACGACACCACGAGGCCGTTCCACCCGGCGAGGAGGCCGTCTGCGAAGCCGGCCGGATCGGCCGTCGTCGGTGGCGTGGTGCGGGTCAGCTGCACCTGCAGGCTCGACATGGCGACCTGGTCGTCGAGAGAGGCGAGCTGCTGCTCGTAGGACTCGAGCTGCGCTTGGCGATCCGTGAGCGCGACCTCGGCCTCGATCAGCTCCGCGACCGTGCCGGTCTGCGACATCAACTCGGTGAGTCGCTGCACCGATGCCCTGGTGGCGTCCACGCGCGCACGCAGATCGATCGCCGTGGAGGTGACATCCTGCTTCGAGATCGACGAGGAGAGCACTTCGCCCGAGTCGGCGAGGTCGTCGATGACGGCGGCGAGATCGGCCGAAGGCACGCGGATGCTGATCCAGCCGTACCCGGGGTCGGTGGGCGCAGGCTCCGAGGTGCCGTCGACGGTGACGCTCTGCCCGATCTCGGTGCTCTCGACATAACCGCCGCGCGATTCGGCGAGTGCGGAGATCGCGGCGGCGGCGTCACCGATGTCCTTCACCTGGACCGTGGCGTTCGCCGTCGCGATGATCTCGCGGTCGGTGACGTCGACGGCGCCCGGCAGCAGGCTCGACGACTCCGCCGAGTCTGATGCGGCTCCGGGCGCGCTCTGATCGACGGATCCGGATCGCGAGTCCTCCAGGGCGACGCCGGCGGGCATCCCTCCGCCTTCCGCGGTGCTCATGGCGCTGCCGCCCACGATGCCCAGGATCGGGGGAGTGACCAGCACGCCCACCACGAACGCAGCAGCTATCCCGGTGCCTGTCAGCCAGCGTCGGCGGCGCGCCCGCGAGCGGGCTGCGGCGGGGGTCTCACCGGGGCGCTCGGTCGCGATCTCCGCGAACACCGCGCGCTCGATGCGGGTCACTGCAGCGTCCGAGAGCTCGGGGAGGTCGTCGGGAGTGTTCTTGTCGTTCATGCGTCGCTCGCTTCCTTCACGGCACCGCGCAGTCGGGTGCGGACTCGGGAGAGACGGTTCCGGACGATCGCGTGGCTCACGCCCAGCTCGTCGGCCGCGGCCTGGTATGCGTACCCCTCTGCGGCGCAGAGGCGGAAGATCTCGCGATCCAGATCGCTCAGGGTGCCCACCTCTGCCGCGATCCGCGTCGCCAAGGCTGCGGTGATCACCTGCTCCTCGACGCTGATCGTCGACGGGATGGTGTCGTCGACGGCATCCGTCGTGTTCGCCCGGTCTCGTCTGCGTTGTCGCAGCCGATTCGCGGCCTGGAAACGGCAGATCGTCGCGAGCCACGGCAGCAGGGACTCGCCGTGCAACTCGAGCCCCGGCAGCTTGCGCCACGCGGTGACGAATGTCTCCTGGGTCACGTCCTCGGCATCGGCGGGTGAGCCGAGCAGGCCGTGGGCGATCCAGTAGACCGGTCTGACATGTGCGCGGTACAGCTCGCGGAAGGCGCTCTCGTCACCTGTCGCGGCCTGCGCCACCCATTTCTGATCACTCGTCTGCACGGGAATCCTGTTTCCGTTCGGTGTCTCTCACCTGGGAAGTGTCGAAGGATGCCCCATCGTCTCAGATGAATCGCCGCGGTCATCCGCACATGTCACCTCAGGGGCGAGACTGGCGCTACAATCGGTGACGCGAGAGGGAGTATCCCGCAAGCGCACCCACCGTCATCACGAGCACCGTCATCGCTGCTCCGGTCGTGCGACGCATTCGTGCGTGGGAGAGACTTTCGGCTGTTTTCCGACCCCTCCCGAAAGGTGCCGAGCACCCGTGGATATTCCTGTCTGGTTCGAGATCACCTCGATGGTCGTGCTGTCGATCATCCTGATCGGCGACCTGCTCCTGATCCGACTCCGGCCGCATATCCCCTCGACCAAGGAGTCGACGCTGTGGGTCGTGTTCTACGTCGGTCTCGCGCTGCTCTTCGCGGTGCTGCTCGGGAATGTCGCGGGCTGGCGCAATGCCGGCGACTTCATCACCGGGTGGGCTCTGGAATACAGCCTCTCGATCGACAACCTGTTCGTGTTCGTGCTGATCATGGCCCAGTTCGCGGTGCCGCGACGTCTGCAGCAGCAGGTGCTGATGGTGGGCATCATCATCGCTCTCGTGCTGCGCGGGGCGTTCATCCTCGTCGGTGTGGCGGTCATCGAGCACTTCTCGCCGATCTTCTACATCTTCGGCGCCTTCCTCATCTACACCGCCATCAAGCAGGCGATGCCGGAGGGAGAGCATGAAGACGACGTCAAACGCGAGAACTTCATCGTGCGGCTGCTCCGTCGCAGGATCGACATCAGCGAGGAGTACGACGGATCGAAGCTCCGTACGACGGTCGACGGCAAGCGCATGTGGACGCCGATGGTCATCGTGTTCATCACGATCGGCGTCACCGACCTGATCTTCGCGATCGACTCGATCCCCGCGATCTTCGAGATCACGACCAACGGATTCCTCGTCTTCGCGGCGAACATCTTCGCTCTGATGGGTCTCCGTCAGCTCTACTTCCTGCTGGGGGACCTGCTCGACCGCCTGCGCTACCTGCACTACGGCATCGCGGTGATCCTCGGCTTCATCGGCATCAAGCTCATCCTGCACGCGCTTCATGAGAACGAGCTGCCGTTCATCAACGGCGGTCAGCACGTCGAATGGGTGCCCGATATCGACAACCTCGTCTCTCTCGGCGTGATCGTCGTCTCGATGACGGTCGCGACCGTGGCGAGCCTCATCGCGGCGTCGCGCGAGAAGTCGTCCGCGAAGAAGGCGGCGATCGTCGAGTAGGAGCGGAGCTGCTCACTCGGCTGACCAGAGCAGCTCGGCCTCGAGCGTGAGGTCGATGACCTGACGCAGCAACGCGCCGACGGTCGTCGACCTCAGCAGCACGTGCTGGTCGTACTCTCCGAGCGGTGCGATGGCGGCGAGCTGCCATGACGCCGCGAGCGGGTCGTCCGACAGCTCTGTCTCGGGGTCCCACGGCCCTTCGACACGAGCGAGGACGCGCCGCACGATCGCCTCGGCTTCGGTGCGCAGCAGGGTGAGCGCATCGTTCCAGATCAGCTCCGGGAGCGGCGACACCTCGGCACGCGGATAGGGCTCGTCATCCATCCACTGATCGACCGTGAAGCGCTCTGTGCCGACGGCGACGATGTGCAGCACGTCGGCATCCGCCGAGACGCTCGCCAGCCTGGCCGTCGTGCCGACGCTGCTTCGGCGATCGCCTCCGCCGACTTCGTGGCCGCGCTCGATGAGCACCACGCCGAACTGCGGATCGTCCTGGTCGAGGAGCTGTCCGATCATGGTCAGGTACCGCGGCTCGAACACTCGGAGAAGCAGCGGCGTGTGAGGAAAGAGCACCGAGCCGAGCGGGAACATGGGGAGAGCGACCATGGCCCCAGTCAACACCGCAGGTCCCCGTCTGAACAGCGCGGGATCGGGAACAGCGCCGTACAGTGAAGTCATGCGCAGACCCGACCCGATCACCCCCGCTCCCGGACAGGAGTCCGTGTGGGACTACCCCCGGCCGCCGAGGGTCGAGCGGGTGCCGGAGCGCGTCACGATCCGCTTGGGCGGTGAACTGATCGCTGACACCACGAACGCCGTGAGGGTGCTCGAGACGAGTCATCCTCCCGTGTTCTATCTGCCGATCGTCGACTTCGTCGAAGGAGCGCTCGTGGATGCTCCCGGCTCGTCCTTCTGCGAATTCAAGGGAGCCGCTCGATATCTCGATGTGCGGGGCGGAGGCCTGGTGGCAGCGGGAGCGGCCTGGAACTATCCGAACCCCACGCCCGGGTACGAGATGCTGGCGGACAGCGTCGCCGTGTACGCGGGTCCGATGGACGAGTGCACGGTCGGAGGCGAGACCGTCGTTCCGCAGCCGGGAGGATTCTACGGAGGGTGGGTGACGTCTACCGTCGTCGGTCCCTTCAAAGGCGTGCCCGGCTCCATGGGCTGGTAGTCGCTGCAGCGCCGTCCGCTCAGAACGCGCGCAGATTCGCCTGCAGCCCGCCGTCGACGTACTCACGGCGCAGGAGTCCGCGGCGCCGGAGCACCGGCACGAGCTCGTCGAGCGTGCGGTGCAGGGACACGGGGTGGAAGTCGCCCCACAGCAGCACACCGTCGTTGCCCCAGTCGCCGAGCTCTTCGATGAGGTCGGCGAACTCCTCGGCCGTTCCGACGAACCCCGAGCGGTCGGCGATGCGACCGGTTCGTGCGAGAGCCGTGAGGTGCGCGCGCAGCGGGGCATCATTCCCGCGGTCTCCGACCAGGCGCCGGATGCTGCCCTGGGAGACGTGCTCTCCGAAGATCGACAGGTCGAGCGGGCGATCGAGATCGAGAGCCGTCAGATCTGTCTCGAGATCGCTCGACTGCTTGCGAGCGATCTGCACGAGGGCCGCGTCGTCGGGATGGGCGGATGCGGCGACGAGGCGATCCGCCTCCTCCGGCGACGACGTGATGACCGGCTGGATCGCGAACAGGATGGTGATGTCGGCGGGGGAGCGGCCCGCAGCGATCGCCGCCTCATGGATCTTCGCCCGGTACGCGCGGACCGACGCTTCGTCCAGCGGCGCGAGTGCGAGCTGCACGTCGGAGTTGGCGCCCGCGAAGCCGAGACCGCGTCCGGAACCCCCGGGGGAGACGATCGCCGGTTCGCCTTCCGTGAAGGGAACCGCGTTCAGGGGGCCGTCGAACGCGAAGTGCTCTCCACGGTGTCTGACTGCGCGCAGCTTCGACCCGTCGGCGAACACGCCCGTCTCACGGTCCTGCACCAGGGCGTCCTGGCCCCAGCTCCGCCACAGCGATCGGATGCCGTCGAGCCACTCCTCGGCGCGGTCGTAGGCGGCGTCGTGGCCGAGCTGGTCCGCGGCGGAGAAGTGACGCGCGCTCCCGGTGTCGGTGACGACGTTGAGTCCGAGCCGGTGGTCGCTGAGGTGCTGCAGCGTGGAGAACTGCCTGGCCGCGGTGTAGGGCAGATAGGCCGCGGGGTTGACGGTCGGCACGACCCCGAGATGCCGGGTGGCCTGGAAGAGGTAGGGGGCGAGCAGGAGCGGATCGTGCTTCGGACCGCCGAACGCGTGCCGCACGCGCAGATCGATCGTCTCCGCGGAACCGAGAGAGGGCGCATCCTCGATGATGACGAGGTCGAAACCGGCCTGCTCCAGCGTGCGAGCGGCCTCCTGATAGATCTCGGGACGGGTCCAGTCGTAGTCCCAGTCCAGCGACGGGTATCCCCATCCCTGCGGTCCGAAGCCGCGCGCCAGGAACCAGCCGAAGTGCTGGGGCCTGCTCATGCGACGGCCTCCCGTGCGGGCTCGAGCACCCGGGTGAGGTCCGAGATGAGGTCGGCGACGTCCTCGATGCCGATCGAGAGGCGCAGGGTCCCGGGCCGGACGCCCAGGAGATCCCGCTCTTCCTGCGTGCGGTGCGCGTGGCTCGTCGTCCCGGGATGCAACACGAGCGAGCGCACATCGCCGATGTGCGTCATGTGCGTGAAGACATCGACGCTCTCGACGAGGTCCCGTGCCGCGTCGAGTCCGCCGCGAAGGGTGAACGTGAAGATCGAGCCGTACCCGCCGTGGAGGTACTTCTGAGCGAGTGCGTGGTCGGGGTGGGTCTCGAGGCCCACGTAGTCGACGCTCTCGACCGCATCCTGCGCCGCCAGCCACCGGGCGACCTCGAGGGCGTTGCGGGACTGGCGCTCGACCCGCAGACCGAGCGTCTCGGCGCCCTGCCCGATCAGGAAGGCGTTGAGAGGAGACGGCGACGCTCCGAAGCGGGGTGCGACGGATTCGCGCGCATAGGCGATCCGCGCCTTCCCGCCGTGCCGGGACGCGACGCTCGGAAAGCCGCCGCGGCCGGGGAGAACCAGGTGCGGCGCGTTGTGGCCGGCCTTCTCGGCGTCGAAGCGCCCGTCGTCGATGACGACCCCGCCGAGCACGGAACCATGGCCGGCGAGGAACTTCGACGCGGAGTGCACCACGATCGCGGCACCATGCTCCAGCGGGCGGACGAGGAACGGCGTGGCGAGCGTGTTGTCGACGATGAGCGGGATCGCCGCGTCGTCGGCGACGGCGCTCACCGCCGCGATGTCGAGGATGTCGTTCCGGGCGTTCGCGATCGACTCGGCGAACAGCGCCCGGGTGTTCGGACGGATGGCCTGCCGCCATGCCTCGGGGTTCCCGATGTCGTCGATGAAGGTGGCGTCGATGCCGAGGCGGGCGAGGTTGTCGAGCAGGAGCCCGCGGGTCCCCTCGTAGATGTGCGTAGACGAGACGATGTGGTCGCCTGCTCCTGCCACCGTCAGGAGGGCGGTGACGACCGCCGCCTGGCCGCTGGCGACGAGAACTGCGTCCGCTCCCGACTCGAGCGCGGCGAGCTGGCGCTCGACCGCATGGATCGTGGGATTGCCGGTGCGGGTGTACCCGAAGCCCGCGCCCGTGCCGAAGTGGTTCGCCGCCTGGTCGAAGTCGTCGAACTCGAAGCCCGCCGTCAGGTAGATGGGGGTCGCCCGAGAAGAGGCGGCACCCTGATTCCTGGCGGCGTGGACGGCCCTGGTGGCGAAGCCGGTGGTGTCGTCGGTCATGCGGGTGCCTCTCGAAGGTGCGGGTGACAGTAGCGTGTCACGCGGCGACTCCCCCCGCTGAAGCGGTGGTAATCTGACGTCATGCGGATCGTGCTCCTTCTTAGCGGCCGCGACGAGACCTCGTTCTGAGCCCCTCCTCGTCGCGGAGTCCAACGTGGGCCGACCCGCCAGCTTCAGGAGAAAAGCAATGAACATGCCCGCAGCAGACTCTGCTCCCGCACGCCGCAGGACCCTCGCCGAGAAGGTCTGGGACGACCACCTCGTCGTCAAGGGCGAGAACGGCGAGCCGGACCTCATCTACATCGACCTGCATCTCGTGCACGAGGTGACGAGCCCGCAGGCCTTCGACGGCTTGCGCTCCGAGGGGCGCCCGCTGCGCCGACTCGATCTCACGATCGCCACCGAAGACCACAACACCCCGACGTGGGACATCGACAAGCCCATCGCCGATCTCACCAGTCGCACGCAGATCGAGACGCTGCGCCGCAACGCCGCCGAGTTCGGCGTGCGTCTGCACTCGCTCGGCGACGCCGAGCAGGGCATCGTTCACGTCGTCGGCCCGCAGCTCGGACTCACGATGCCCGGCATCACCGTGGTCTGCGGAGACTCGCACACGTCCACCCACGGCGCTTTCGGAGCCATGGCGTTCGGCATCGGCACGAGCGAGGTCGAGCACGTGATGGCGACCCAGACGCTGCCGCTGAAGCCGTTCAAGACGATGGCGATCAACGTCGAGGGCACTCTGCGCCCCGGCGTCACGGCGAAGGACATCATCCTCGCGGTCATCGCGAAGATCACCACCGGCGGCGGCCAGGGCTACGTCTTGGAGTTCCGCGGCAGTGCGATCCGCGCGCTGTCGATGGAGGGCCGGATGACGATCTGCAACATGTCGATCGAGGCCGGTGCCCGCGCGGGTATGGTCGCCCCCGACGAGACGACGTTCGAGTACTTGAAGGGTCGCCCGCACGCCCCCAAGGGTCAGGACTGGGACGACGCGGTCGCCTACTGGCGCACGCTCCCCACCGACGAGGGCGCGACGTTCGACGCCGAGGTGTTCATCGACGCCGACGAGCTCGAGCCGTTCGTCACCTGGGGGACGAACCCGGGCCAGGGCAGCTCGCTGTCGGCATCCGTACCCGACCCCGCCGAGATCGCAGACGCGAACGAGCGCGCGGCAGCCGAGCGGGCACTCGAGTACATGGCACTGACACCGGGCACGCCGCTCAAAGAGGTGCCGGTGGATGCCGTCTTCATGGGCTCGTGCACGAACAGCCGCATCGAGGATCTCCGCGCCTTCGCATCGATCGTCGAAGGCAAGAAGAAGGCCGACGGAGTGCGCGTGATGGTCGTTCCCGGCTCCGCCCGGGTGCGGTTGGAGGCGGAGGCCGAAGGGCTCGACAAGATCATCAAGGACTTCGGCGCGGAGTGGCGATTCGCCGGCTGCTCGATGTGCCTCGGGATGAATCCCGACCAGCTCGCTCCGGGCGAGCGCTGCGCGTCGACCTCCAACCGCAACTTCGAGGGTCGACAGGGCAAGGGCGGACGCACGCACCTGGTCTCCCCGCTCGTCGCGGCCGCGACCGCGATCCGCGGCACCCTTTCGAGCCCCAGCGACCTGAACGAGATGGCGGAGGTCTGACCATGGAGAAGTTCACCACCCACACCGGAATCGCCGCTCCGCTGAAGCGGTCGAACGTCGACACCGACCAGATCATCCCCGCGGTGTTCCTCAAGCGGGTCACCAAGACCGGGTTCGAGGACGCACTGTTCCACGGCTGGCGTCAGGATCCGGAGTTCGTGCTCAACCAGGCCGCCTTCCAGGGGGCATCCGTCCTGGTCGCAGGCCCCGATTTCGGCACGGGATCGAGCCGCGAGCATGCCGTCTGGGCGTTGCGCGACTTCGGCTTCGCGGTGGTCCTGAGCCCGCGTTTCGCGGATATCTTCCGGGGCAACTCGGGCAAGCAAGGGCTCCTCGCCGCGACGATCTCCGAAGAGGATCTCGAGCGGATCTGGGCCGAGATCGACCGGAATCCCGGGGCATCCATCACCGTCGACCTCGAGGCGCGCACCGCGTCGATCGGTGAGATCCAGGCTGACATCGGGATCGACGATTACACTAGATGGCGGCTCCTCGAAGGGCTCGATGACATCGGGCTCACGCTGCGCAACGAAGACAAGATCGCGCAGTTCGAGGCCCGTCGCGAGTCGTGGCGGCCCCGGACCCTTCCCGTTCAGCAGTGAACGGCGAGGCGGGGGAGCCGAGGGCGACCCCGCCCCGAATTCCGTTGAATGAAGTGAGGCTCCGAATGACGACACCTGTGCGCGACGCTCTTCCGGACGGAGTTCCCCCACTCACCGGAGACGTCCTCGCCATTCGCGGAGGGCGCCCGCTGCGCGGCCGCGTCGACGTCAAGGGCGCGAAGAACCTCGCGACCAAGGCGATGGTGGCCTCGCTGCTCGGTGAGACCGTCAGCGTGCTGCGCGACGTCCCGGCCATCAGCGACGTCGCGGTCGTCCGCTCGCTGCTCGAGGTCCACGGCGTGCGCGTCTCGGATGGCGATGAGCCCGGTGCTCTCGTCTTCGACCCGAGCGACGTCGAATCTGCCCACTTCGAGGAGATCGACGCCCACGCCGGCGCCTCCCGCATCCCGATCCTCTTCTGCGGACCGCTGCTGCATCGTCTCGGCCAGGCTTTCATCCCCGATCTCGGCGGCTGCCGCATCGGCGACCGTCCGATCGACTTCCATCTCGATGCGCTCCGCAAGTTCGGCGCCATCGTCGAGAAGCTCCCGAGCGGCATCCGCCTCTCGACCGGCGGAGCCCGCCTGCACGGAGCCAACATCCACCTCCCGTACCCGAGCGTCGGAGCGACCGAGCAGGTGCTGCTCACCGCCGTCCGCGCCGAGGGCACCACGGAGCTGCGGAACGCCGCCATCGAGCCGGAGATCATGGACCTGATCGCGGTCCTGCAGAAGATGGGCGCGATCATCTCGTACGAGCCGAACCGCGTCATCCTCATCGAGGGCGTCGAGACGCTTCGCGGGTACGACCACCGGTCGATCTTCGACCGCAACGAGGCCGCGTCCTGGGCATCGGCCGCGCTGGCGACCGACGGCGAGATCTTCGTCGGCGGAGCGAAGCAGCAGGAGATGCTCACGTTCCTCAACGTGTTCCGCAAGGCGGGCGGATGGTTCGACATCCAGGAGGACGGGATCCTGTTCCGCCGGGATGGTGAGCTCAAGCCCGTCATCGTCGAGACCGACGTGCACCCCGGATTCATGACCGACTGGCAGCAGCCTCTCGTCGTGGCGCTCACCCAGGCCAAGGGGCGCTCGGTCGTGCACGAGACGGTCTATGAGAACCGTCTCGGATTCACCGAGGCTCTCGTCAAGATGGGCGCCGACATCGTCGTGCACCCACGCGGGCTGCAGGACGGCGCTCGTCGCGTCCCGCGCCGGGACCTCGAACAGGCCGCTGTCATCACCGGACCGACTCCGCTGCACGCCGCAGACATCGTCGTGCCCGATCTGCGGGGCGGTTACAGCCACGTGATCGCGGCGCTGACCGCCGAGGGCGAGTCGAGGGTGTCCGGAGTCGACATCCTCAGCCGCGGGTACGAGAAGTTCCTCGCCAAGCTCGATGCCGTGGGTGCCGACTTCGACGTCATCCGGTGACGCCGATGGGTTCCCGTTCGACGGAGACCACGCGGCCGAGCTTCTTCTGGCCCGTCGCGGCGATTGCCGTGCCCTTGATCTCGCTGGTGGCGAAGGTGCGGATCACGGGGGCCGAGAAGCTTCCGCGTGACGGTGCCTACGTGCTCGCACCGAACCATTATTCGGAGTTCGATCCTCTGGTCGTCGCCCTCGCGGTGTGGCGCATCGGTCGTGCTCCGCGATTCATGGCGAAGGAGAGCCTGTTCAAGGTCCCCGTGCTCGGGTGGGTGCTGCGGAGCACCGGGATGATCCCGGTGGCACGCTCGTCTTCGGCATCCGCTGCGAAGCAGACGCTGAAGCAGTCGGCCGAGCTCGTCGAACACGGTCGCGGTGTGATCGTGTACCCGGAGGGCACGCTCACCCGCGATCCCGATCTCTGGCCCATGCGGGGCAAGTCCGGCGCGGTCCGGCTCGCTCTCGCCGACGGCATCCCGCTGATCCCGATGGCGCACTGGGGCACTCAGGAGATCATGGGGCGCTACCAGAAGGGGCTGAGCCTCTGGCCGCTGCGCAAGCCCGTCGATGTGATCATCGGCGATCCCGTCGACGTCTCCGACCTGCGGGGACGGGCGGGCGAGGCATCGGCGCTGAACGAGGCGACGAACCGACTGATGAACGCCATCACGGCGCTTCTCGAAGATCTGCGAGACGAAAAGGCGCCCGCCGAGCGCTGGAATCCCTCGACTCACGGACAGAAGGAGACGGGTCGCCTTGACTCCTAAACGCAACGTCGCCACGGGCCCGCGGGTCGCCGTCATCGGCGCAGGCAGCTGGGGCACCACATTCGGCAAGATCCTCGCCGACGGCGGGGCGCAGGTCACGATGTGGGCGCGCCGTGCCGAACTCGCCCATGAGATCGACGAGGCCAAGCGGAACTCGCGCTATCTGCCCGGGATCAACCTGCCTCGGACGATGGCGGCGACGCACGAGCTCGCGATCGCCATGCGCGACGTCGATCAGGTCTACCTCTCGGTGCCGAGTCAGTCGCTGCGCGAGAACCTGAAGGCTCTGCGCCCGCTGCTCGACGACAGCGACACCAAGATCGTCAGCCTGATGAAGGGCGTCGAACGCACCACCGGTCTCCGCATGAGCCAGGTGATCGAACAGGAGCTGCGCTGCGACCCCGACCGCATCGCCGTCGCATCGGGACCGAACCTCGCCCTCGAGATCGCCCGTGAGCAGCCGACGGCCGCCGTGATCTCGTCGCGCAGCCAGGAGACGGCCGAAGAGGTGGCGAGAGCCGCGCGCAACAGCTACTTCCGCACCTTCGTGAACACCGACGTGATCGGCACGGAGTTCGGTGGGGTGCTGAAGAACCTCATCGCCGTGGCGATCGGGATCGTCGACGGCGTCGGGTACGGCGAGAACACGAAGGCATCGATCATCACGCGCGGTCTCGTCGAGATGACCGACTTCGCGGTCGCGAACGGCGCCCACCCCGAGACCCTGCAGGGCCTCGCGGGCCTCGGCGACCTCATCGCGACCTGCCAGTCGCCGCTCAGCCGCAACAACACCGCCGGGCGCCTGCTCGGTCAGGGATACAGCTTCCAGGATGTCGTGAAGCAGATGCAGCAGACCGCCGAGGGCCTCGCGTCCGTCGCGCCGGTGCTGCAGCTCGCCCGCGAGTCCGAAGTGGACATGCCCATCGTCGAACAGGTGAAGATGGTGCTCGACGGGAAGATGAACCCGCGCGACATCGCACCCCACCTGACGACGGACGACGACACCCCCCAGGGTGAGAGGACCAACCATGGACAAGCAGACGGTGGTGGTGCTCTTCGGAGGGCGCTCCAGCGAGCATTCGATCAGTTCCGCAACGGCGGGCGGAGTGCTGGGCGCGATTGACCGCGACCGCTACGCGGTGATCCCCGTGGGGATCACCCGCGAGGGCGCGTTCGTCCTCGAAGACGACGATCCCGCGAAGTTCCCTCTGGATGCCGCCCACCTTCCCGAGGTGGCGGACAACGGGAGTCGCGTGCTCTGGCCCGAGCCGGGAGGCGACCGGACGCTGCGTGTGGTGCGCCCCGACGGCGGAACCGAGAGCTTCGGCGAGATCGACATCGTGCTGCCCATCCTGCACGGTCCGCACGGCGAGGACGGCACGATCCAGGGGTATTTCGACACGCTCGAGGTTCCCTACGCCGGCGGCGGCGTGCTCGACTCCGCCCTGTGCATGGACAAGCACTTCATGAAGATCGCCCTGCGCGCCGCCGGTCTCTCGGTGGCTGCGGGGCTGACGGTTCGTGCGCGGCAGTGGGCGCAGGACGCCTCTGCCGTCCGGGCATCTGCCGCGGAGCTCGGGCTGCCGCTGTTCGTCAAGCCGGCGAGGGCAGGGTCGAGTGTCGGCGTCTCGAAGGTCGAAAAGTCCGACGAGCTCGATGCCGCTCTTGCGATCGCTTTCGCAGAGGACGACAAGGTCCTGATCGAGACCGGCGTGGTCGGCCGCGAGATCGAGGTCGCTGTGCTCGAGGGCGCAGATGGCGTGCGTGCATCGCTCCCGGGAGAGATCGTGCTCACCTCGCGCGGATTCTATGACTTCGAGGGCAAGTACCTCGGTGGCGACGGTGTCGATGTGGTCTGCCCCGCCGAGCTCGAGGAGTCCGAGATCGCCGCGATCCAGGACGCCGCGATCCGCGCGTTCGAGGCCGTGGACGGCCGTGGCCTTGCCCGGGTGGACATGTTCCTCACATCTACGGGTGAACTCGTCGTCAACGAGCTGAACACCATGCCGGGGTTCACGCCGATCTCGATGTTCCCGAAGTGCTGGGTCGCGTCGGGCCTCAGCTACGGCGACCTGATCTCCGAGCTGATCGAGGCAGGGCTCCGCCGCTGACCTTCAGCGTGCGGTCGTCAGCGGCCACGCTGCGTGCGGAGCCGCGTCGACTAGCCGGCGTGCGGGGGCTGGGGAGGGTACGTGCCGTTCGTCGGCGCAGCCAAGCCCGCTTGCGGCGGGTACGCGTAGGAGCCGGTCGCCGCGTGGCCGGTCGCTGCGACCTGGGCGGTCCGGTCGAGCGCTGTCGGAGCGGGCGCCGCTCGATGGATCAGGGCCACGACGAGCGCGGCCAGCCATCCCCAGGTCAGTGCCCACGACACGCCTGCCGTGGCGATCTGGTAGTACTGCGTCATCGCGTACTCCGCCTGGTCCGTCGGCAGTCTCAGCGCGATGATCACGAGTGGCGCGCGCACGGCCCCGGCGATGGCTGCTGCGACGATCACTGCACCCCAGGTGCCGAAGAACACGGCGGCGCTTCGGCCGGGCAGAGCCGCGCGCGCGACGGCGCGGACGAAGAGCCAGGTCAGTCCGGTGAGCACGAGGAGTGCGACGAACATCGCGACGAGCGCCATGGGCTGCGCGTTCGGTCGCAGCGCGAAGCCGATGGGATCCTGCAGGACGAACACGCGAGGGACGTTCGGGAGCCCCCACAGCAGGGTGAGATAGGTGATGAAGCTGCTCAGCAGCGCCCCCACCCCGACCAGGATCGCTGCGACGATGGAGGTTCTGCGTGCGGGGTTGGGGTTCATGCGGCGAGTCTAGGGGCCTCGCGGCAGTGCCAGAGCGGCACGCTCCGCGCGTCGTCTGTTCGGCCGGTGGAGTCCGCTCAGCCCTCGGCGGACTCGTCGGCGGTGGGAACCCGGTCCGTGCAACGCGCGGTGGCGGGCTCGAGACCGGACTGGATGCTGGTGGAGAGACTCTCGACCACGGTGCGGAAGTCGATCTCCTCACCGCGCCGGATGATCACCTCGACTGCGGGGTCGCGACCGTAGGTCACCAGCCGCTGGCGTTCCTCTTCCTGGTCGAGGACGAGCCAGTCGACGCTCCCGATCGTGGTGCACACTTCAGTGGACGGCGCAGGGGGCTCGACGCCGCAGCGGAGCACGACGGTCGGGTCTCCCCAAGCCCCGGTCGCCTGGGCATCGGTCCAGACACGGTCGAGGTCACCGACGGCGTCCGGGAGCAGCACGGAGACCTCGGCGCACGCGGGGTTGTTCGCATCGTCGGCCGGTTCCAGATGGACGGTGGTGGAGCATCCGGAGAGAGCCGCGACAAGGGCCAGCGAGCCCGCGACGACGGCGAGACGGCGAGAACGGGGCATGCTTCCAGGCTACCTTTGACTGCATGCCCTCCCGACCTCGCGATGACGATCCGACCCTCGGCGAACTGTCCGAGGGGGAGATCCTCCGGGCGATCCTCGCCCGGACCGCGCAGGCCACGCACACGCTGATCGGCCCCGGAGACGACGCGGCGGTGATCGCGGCTCCATCGGGTTCCGTGGTCGCGACGACGGACACTCTCGTGCACGGACCCGATTTCCGACTCGCGTGGTCGTCGGGGTACGACCTCGGCTGGAAGGCCGCCGCGGTGAATCTCGCCGATGTCGCAGCGATGGGCGCTCGACCGACGGCTCTGCTTGTGGCGCTGGCCGTCCCTCGCGACCTCCGGCTCTCGTTCGTCGAGCGACTGGCCGACGGGTTCCGCGACGCATGCGCCGCTCTCGCACCAGGGTGCGCGGTCGTCGGAGGCGATCTGACGGTGTCCGACGTGCTCACCGTCGCCGTCACCGCGCTCGGCGACCTCGAAGGCCGTCAGCCCGTGACCCGTTCGGGAGCGCACGTCGGCGACGTCGTGGCGGTCGCGGGAGAGCTCGGCCACGCTGCGCACGGACTCTCGGTGCTCTTCGGCAGGTTCCGCGACGGAGACCAGCCGGTACCGGTGGATGCCGATGCGCTGGCCCCGGGGGAGAGAGCCGCCCTCGTGGCGCAGCTGAGGCCTTCGCCCCCGATCGGCCTCGGCCCGTTCGCCGCCACGGCCGGCGCCACCGCGATGATGGACATCTCGGACGGGCTCGCTCTCGATGCCCGGCGCCTGGCTGCCGCATCCGAGGTCACGATCGCCCTCGACGGCGCTTCGCTCGGAGGAGACCCGCTGCGTGCCCTCGCCGGCGGTGAGGACCATGCCCTGCTCGCGACGTTCCCGCCGGGGGTGCTGCCCCCGGGTTTCCGGATCATCGGTGCGGTAACCCCCAGGGGCGACCATGATCTGCTGGTCGACGGTGCTCCCGCCGATGTGTCCGGCTGGGATCCCTATCGGGACTGGGACTCGACGTCGGGCTGAGCGCCCTCCGCAGACTGTGCGGGCTCAGCCCACCACAGCGCCGTGTCGCCATACGTCTTCTCACGGATCAGGTCGAGTCCCGCCGCGACGAGATCGGGCGGCGTGGAGCGGCGCGCCCGTTCGATGACGACCAGAGCGTCGGAGGAGAGCAGTGGAGCGAGAGCCACGAGGTCGGCGCTCATCGCGTCGTCGTCGATGTCGTAGGGCGGGTCTGAGAAGACGAGGTCATACGGCCCTGTCGCATGCTGCAGAAAGGCTCGCACCGCGCTCTGATGCACCCTGGCGGCGGGCAACCCGGCTTTGACGAGGACTGCGGCATTGCGGCGCACGACGGCTGCCGCCTCCCGGCCCTTCTCGACGAGATCGGCGCTGGCCGCCCCGCGGCTGAGAGTCTCCAGGCCGAGCGCGCCCGATCCGGCATAGAGGTCGAGCACGCGGGCGCCGGCGATCGCATCCACCGACTCCAGCGCGCCGAACAGGGACTCCCTCACGCGGTCGCTGGTCGGTCGTGTGCCTGCGTGCGGTACTTCCAGTCGCGCTCCGCGTGCCTTTCCGGCGATGATCCTCGTCACCCGTTCACGATACGACAGCTGCGGCGCACGCCGTGTCCGTGCTGCCTCCTAGACTCGGAGCATGTCGCTCACGCTCGATTCGTCTCTGGAGGAGGCGCTCGGCGTCACCCCTGCGAAGACCCTCGATCGGGCGTTCAGCATGAAGACGGTCGGTGATCTGCTCTCGCATTACCCGCGGCGGTACGCCGATCCCGGCGAGTTGACCCCGATCCGCGAACTCCCTCTGGGTGAGACGGTGACGATCGTCGCCGAGGTGCTGTCCTCGAGCGCTCGAGCGATGCGCAACCGCCGCGGCGCGATGGTCGACGTCGTCATCGGCGACGGCATCGGCAAGATGTCCCTCACCTTCTTCGCGAAGAACCTCGGCGCCGCCAAATGGCGTTCGGAAGACCTCGCCGTCGGGCGACGCGGCGTCTTCTCGGGCAAGGTCGGCGAGTTCAACGGCATGACGCAGTTCGCGCACCCGGAATACGAGCTCTTCGACGACGAGGATGCCGCGCGGCGTCGAGCCGATGCTCGGGCGGCCGTGTTGATCCCCATCTACCCCGCCACCGCGAGCCTGCAGACCTGGCAGATCGCGAAGTTCATCACGCGCGTGCTCGATGGGCTCGGGGAGGTCCCGGAACCGCTGACCGCGGAGGTCCGCACCCGTGAGGAGCTGCTGACCGCGCGCGAGGCGCTCGAACAGATCCACCGGCCTCAGACGCGCAACGACATCGACCCGGCCGTCCGCACCCTGCGCATGCACGAGGCGCTGACGCTGCAGACCGCCCTCCTGCAGCAACGTGATGCCGTCCGGTCGCTGTCTGCCACGGCGCGACCCGCGACACCGGACGGACTGCTCGACCGATTCGACGCCTCGCTGCCGTACGAGCTGACTCCGGACCAGCAGACGGTCGGCGCGCAGGTCGCCGAGGATCTCATCGGATCGTGGCCGATGAACCGGCTCGTGCAGGGTGAGGTCGGCTCGGGAAAGACGCTGGTGGCGCTCCGGGCCATGCTGCAGGTCGCCGAGTCCGGGGGACAGGCGGCCCTCATCGCACCGACCGAGGTGCTCGCCGGGCAGCACCTGCGATCGATCGCGAAGATGCTCGGGCCACAGCTGGGGCCACTCGTCATGCCGACGTTGCTCACAGGGCAGATGCCGGCGGCGGAGCGTCGCAAGGCCGCGCTCCGAGTGGCGTCCGGCCAGGCGCTGATCGTCGTCGGAACCCATGCGCTGCTCGGTGAGAAGACGACCTTCGCCGATCTCGGCCTCGTCGTCGTCGACGAGCAGCACAGGTTCGGAGTCGAGCAGCGTGAGGCGTTGCGGGCGAAGGGGTCGAGCCCGCATGCGCTGGTGCTCACCGCGACACCGATCCCTCGCACAGTGGCCATGACCGTGTTCGGTGACCTCGACACATCCGTCATCCGCACGATGCCGAAGGGCAGAGCGGGCATCGAGTCGTTCGTCGCGCCTTTGGCTGAACATCCAGGGTGGTTCAACCGGGTGTGGGAGCGCGCGGCCGAGGAGATCGCTCAGGGACGCCAGGTGTTCGCGGTGTGCGCCGCGATCGACACGACGAAGAAGACGGCGGAGGTGGGGGAGCAGCCGCTCGTCCAGCCCGAGGGTGCATCCGGTCCCCGATGGGGCGTGGTGCAGCTCGACGAGGCGCTCGAGACGCACCCCAAGCTGGGAGCTCTGCGAAGGGCGGTCCTGCACGGGCGTATGCCGTCGGACGAGAAGGACGCGATCATGCAGGCGTTCGCCCGCGGCGAGATCGACCTGCTGATCGCGACGACCGTGATCGAGGTCGGCGTCGACGTTCCCAACGCCTCGACGATGATCGTGCTCGACGCCGATCGATTCGGAGTCTCGCAGCTGCACCAGCTGCGCGGTCGTGTCGGCCGAGGCGGAGTCCCTGGCCTGTGTCTGCTGGTCACCGAGGCCGAAGCCGGGTCCGTCGCACGCGAGAGGGTCGACGCGGTGGCTGCCACCCTCGACGGCTTCGCGCTGGCCGAGGTCGACCTCGATCTGCGCGGTGAAGGCGACGTTCTCGGCTCCGCGCAGGCGGGCGTCCGCTCGTCTCTCAAGCTGCTCCGGGTGGTGAAGGACTCGGGTCTGATCGTCAGGGCGCGCGAGCTGGCTGAGGGGATCCTCGCCGCAGATCCGGATCTCCAAGCCAATCCCGGCCTGCGATCGGCGATCGAGCGACGGGTGAGCGACGACGATCGTGCGGCCCTGGCGAAGAACTGACCTGCAGACGACGTGGCCTAGGCTGGTGGCATGAGCAGCCGGATCGCCGTCGTCCCGGGTTCCTTCGACCCGCCGACCCTTGGTCACCTCGACGTCATCCGTCGTGCGGCCAAGCTGTATGACGAGCTTCATGTGCTCGTCGTGCACAACCCCGGCAAGGAGGCGATGCTGCCGATCGCGCAGCGGATGTCGTTGATCGAGCAGTCGATCGCCGAGGAGGGCATCGGGGACAACGTCGTCGTGGGCTCCTGGAGCATGGGCCTGCTGGTCGACTATGCGCGAGACGTCGGCGCAGGGGTCCTGGTCAAGGGAATCCGTTCGCAGATCGACGTCGCCTACGAATCGCCGATGGCCATCGTCAATCGTCACCTCGCCGACATCGAGACGGTCTTCCTGCTGCCCGATCCTGCTCATGCACTGGTGTCGAGCTCGCTTGTGCGTCAGGTCGCCGGGCTCGGCGGCGATGTCTCGCCGTTCGTCCCGCCAGCGGTCGCGGCGTTCCTCGACACGGGGTCGCGCGGAATCTGAGCGTGCCGGCCGAGGTGTCGCGCACAGCGTGGAACCAGCCCCGCACGACGCAGAGCCGGTACCATTGCGGGGTGCGTTCCCGAATGAGTGGCCCTTTCGTCCTCCCCGTCCGCGACATCGTCCGCAAGCCCGGCGAGATGCGCGAGCATGAGTTCTCCGTGACCCTGCGCGAAGCGTGGGGCGAGGGGATCGTGGCGTATGAAGCAGGATCCGAACTCGACCTCGATGTGCGTCTGGAGTCGGTCCATGAGGGCATTCTCGTGTCCGGAGTGGCCGATGCGGAGTACTCCGGAGTGTGCGGAAGATGCCTGATCGACATCGCTCGGCCCGTCGAAGTCGAGTTCCAGGAGCTTTTCGCGTATCCTGGTGAGGAAGAAACTGACTTCGAGGTTCAAGACGACCACGTGGATCTTGAAACTCTAGTCAGGGATGCGGCCGTGTTGTCGCTTCCATTTCAACCGGTGTGTCAGCCGGATTGCCCCGGGCTCGACCCGGAAACGGGCGAGAGACTGACCGCGAGCACCGGAACGGAGCAGGCCGCTCCCATCGATCCTCGGTGGAGTGCGCTCCAGAACATCACAGACCAAGACGGCACGGAAGAATCTCGTGCCGTCGAGAAAGAAGAGAGCTAGTCATGGCTGGTAACCCCCCGAAGCGCAAGGTATCCCGTTCGAACACCCGCTCGCGCCGTGCGCAGTGGAAGGCGGCGCCCATCGCGCTCGTCAAGACGATCGAGAACGGACAGGTCGTCTACAGCCGTCCTCACCAGGCGAAGGTCGTCACCGACTCGCAGGGTACCGAGCTGTTCCTCGAGTACAAGGGCCGCAAGGTCGCCGACGTCTGAGTCGCGACTTCACGACTGTGACGAAGGTCCCTGGGGGGACGAGACCGCTCCCAGAGAAGCTCCGCGTCGATATCGACGCGGAGCTTCTGGAGTTGGCGCTCACCCATCGCTCCTACGCGTACGAGCACGGCGGGATCCCGCATAACGAACGTCTCGAGTTCCTCGGAGACTCCGTTCTCGGTCAGGCCGTGACCGTGATGCTCTTCACGACCCATCCGGGGCTCGACGAGGGCGAACTCGCCAAGCGGCGCGCGAGCGTCGTGTCGACGGTCGCTCTCGCGGAGGTCGCTCGCGGCCTCGATCTGGGCAGTCATCTGCTGCTCGGCCGCGGAGAAGAGCAGACCGGCGGTCGCAACAAGGACTCGATCCTCGCGGACACCATGGAAGCGGTGATCGGGGCGACCTACCTGTCGGCAGGGCCCGATGCTGCCACCGACCTCGTGCTGCGACTCACCGAGCCGCTGCTCGCCGACCCCGAGCGGTACGGTGCGGCCATGGACCCGAAGACGAGTCTTCAGGAGCTGGCCGCGAAGCTCGGTGCGACTCCGCCCGCATACTCGATCGAGGCGAGCGGCCCCGACCACGACCGCCGTTTCGTCGCGACCGTCGCGGTCGGAGACGTCGCGATGACCGGCAAGGGCAGCAGCAAGAAGACGGCCGAGATGGCTGCGGCGCTCAGCGCCTGGCGCTTCCTCAACGAGCGTGCCTGAGCTCCCCGAGGTCGAGGTCGTCCGGGTGGGACTCGCTCCTGCCGCGATCGGTTCCGTCATCACCGCGGTGACCGTCCTCGATGAGCGGGCTCTGACGCGGCATGCAGCCGGGCCCGCCGACTTCGTCTCGCGTCTTGAGGGGCGCGCGTTCACCGATGCCTCCCGCCGAGGCAAGTTCCTCTGGCTCCCGCTCGACTCCGACGACACCGCACTCATCGCGCATCTCGGGATGAGCGGTCAGATGCTGCTCCGCTCCCCGGATGCCCCTGCAGAGCGGCACGAGCGGATCCGGATGAACATCGAGCATCCTCGGCACGGTGAGCTCGCGATCGTCCTCGCCGATCAGCGCACGTTCGGGTCGCTCGCGGTCGACCGTCTCGTGCTCGACGGGCCGACTCCCGTTCCCACCCAGGTCGCGCACATCGCTCGCGACCCGATGGACCCCCACTTCGACGACACCGGGTTCCTCCTCGCGCTGGGGCGGCGAGGCAGTGCGATCAAGCGGGTGCTCCTGGACCAGCAGGTCATCAGCGGGGTCGGCAACATCTATGCCGACGAATCGCTGTGGGCGGCACGGATCCACCCGGAGACGCCGGCGAGCTCGCTCTCCGCGCAGGCGGCGAAACGCCTCCTCATCGAGGTCCGGACGGTTCTCGCGAAGGCCCTCGCCGAGGGCGGCACCAGCTTCGACGCCCAGTACGTGAACGTGAACGGCCAGGCGGGCTATTTCGCGCACTCGCTCAACGCCTACGGGCGTGGTGGGCAGCCGTGCCCTCGGTGCGGCGGACTCATCAGGCGTGAGGCATTCATGAACCGATCGAGTCACTACTGCCCCCGGTGCCAGCGCCGACGATGACGCTGGCTCCGACCGCACGCTCAGGCGGCGCGGAAGGACTGCGCGAGCAGCGGCCTGGTGATGCGGGTGCTCGTCCAGACCACGGCGATGCCCACGCTCACGACGACTGCGATGGTGAGCAGCGACTCGGGCGCGGTGATGAGAGCGATGCCGAGCAGCGGGAAAACCAGCACCGCGGCGCAGAGTGCTGAACCGAGTGCGGTGACCAGCAGCGGTGACATGATTGCCCGCCGCCGTGCGCTGTCGACTGTCTCCAGCGGCATCCCGAGGTGGTGCAGACTCCGGTGCAGGTCACGCTGATCCAGCACCGACGCCGCCTGGTTGACGCCGACCGATGCCGCGACCATGAGGAACGAGCCGACGAGAGTGATGAGGAGGCCGGTGCGCATGTCGGCCGCGAGGGCGGCATCCGCGCCGTCGAGTGCCTCGCTGCCCATCACGTTCATCAGCGAGACGCCTGTGCCGGCGAACACCGCCATGAAGCTGGCCATCGCGATTCCGCTGACCTGGCGCCATGCGGCTTTCGGAGAGTCGAGCACCATGCGAGCCGCCAACAGTCGATCGGCCCTCTCGGCGCGCCGCAGCTGACGGGATGCGGCGACCTTGAGCACCCACGGGCCGATCACATTGAGGATCGCGAGTGCGACCGCGAACAGGACCGCCAGCACGACGATCGTGGTCGTCAGTCCGGCGATCGAGGGGAAGACCTTCACGAGCGCGAAGACGATCGCGATCACTGACACGCCGATGACCGCACGGAACCAGTGCACAGACGAGGTGGTCGCGCGAAGCCGCACCCCGAGGGGCGAGATGATCACCCTCCGGAGTCCGAGTGCGGCGCTGCCGGCGGCGACGAGCAGGATTCCGCCGACGACCGCGGCGACGCCGACCGGTGGCAGCAGCACTGAGTCGAGGCCGAGCGCCGCTCCACGGAACGGGATGAGTCCGATGAGGGGGGAGATCGCGAGATACGCGATGATCCCCACGAGCGCACCCGCGGCCGCGACGAGAACGGACTCGATCACGGTGGCCACGCCCACACCCACCGGAGTGACGCCGAGAAGACGGAGGGTCGAGAGCCGCTCGTCCCGTCTCCGTGCGGAGAGGCGCGCTGCGGCACCGCCGAGATTCGCGAGCGGGACGACCAGCAGCACCAGCGCGATGGCGGCGAGGGCTTGATAGAGAGGACCGTAGCCGTCGGTCCAGGTCCAGAAGGACTGGGCTCCACCGACGACGGTGAGCACCAGGGCGGTGACGATCGCGAAGGCGATGGCGGGGAGGGCGATCACGGCGTTCTGCCCCTTGGCGGGACGGAGGAGGAGACCGAGTACTGACGGGTTCATGCCTGCACCGCCGATGCTGTGATCTGGCCGTCGCGTACCGAGACGATCCGCGAGCAGCGCGCGGCGACCTCCGGATCATGAGTGACGACGAGCAGCGTCCGGCCCTGTCCGGTGGTCGACCAGAGCAGCGCGTTCATCACCTCCTGCGACGTGTGCGAGTCCAGTGCACCGGTCGGCTCGTCGGCGAACACGAGATCGGCGCCGGTGGCCTGGGCACGAGCGATCGCGACGCGCTGCGCCTGCCCGCCCGACAGCTCACCGATCCGCCGGTCCTCCATCCCCGCAAGCCCGAGAGCGGCGAGCCATGACGCCGCGTGCGCCACGGCATCCGCCCGTTTCACTCCGTTGATCATCGATGCCAACGCCACGTTCTCCACGGCGGTGAGCTCGGGGATCAGCAGGCCCTGCTGGAAGACGAACCCGAACCGCTCGCGTCGCAGCCGCGACCGTGCCGATTCGCCGAGGCCGGTGAGCTCGACCGGGCCGCCGCTGGACGGCTGGAAGCTCACCGTGCCGGTGTCGGGGGTGATGATCCCAGCGAGCACGTGGAGGAGTGTTGTCTTCCCGGATCCGGATGCACCCATGATCGCCACGGACTCACCAAGATGGATGGCAAGATCCACCCCGGCGAGTGCGCGGGTGGTGCCGTAGGACTTCGTGAGGGATCGGGCTTCGAGGACGGATGCGTTCATGCTTCCAGCCTCGCGAGGGGCTCCGATCGGTGCATCGGCCCGGCGGATGATCCCCGCCGTGTCGCATACACCGATCGGATGATCTCCGTCAGATCCTCTTCTGCCACGCACCCGCGTAGGAGACCGCGGTGAACCCGATCGCCTCGTTGATCCCGAGCATCGGACGGTTCTCCTCGGCGTTGAATGTCGAGACCACCGGGGAGAGGGGCATCAGCTCGCGCCAGTGCAGGAGATTGGCGCACTTGACGAGTGCTCCGAGACGGTGCCCTCTGTGGTCGCTCGAGACGAGCGTGCCGAGCTGGTGCGTGACCCCTGTGCGGTCCGACGCGATCAGGAGCTCGTTGTAGGCGACGAGGTCACCGGTGGGGATGTGCTGCACCGCGACGACCGACAGCGCCTGACCCGCACCGGTGAGACGCTTCTCCCGTCGGACGACGCGCTCGGCGTCCCAAACCTCGGCGACGAAGTCCATCTCGCCGCTCGGCGCATCCGTCGAGAGACGGGCGAGGATCGCCGCGTAGCCCTCGCGGTGTTCGGGCGGCGTCGGAGCGAGCCACTGCAGCACCCGATAGTCGGGTCCTGCCGCGGTCTGCGCGGTCTCCATCGCCTTGCGGAGGGGAGCGGGGTCCGAGCGCAGATCGAACTCGCTGTTGCGCTCGACCTGTTCGAAATCGTAACCACGGGCCTCGAGGGCGTCCGACAGCGGGATCGCCGGGATGCGGCCCCATCCGGTTCGCGGAACGATCATCCGCTCGGTCTCGAGCGGGCGGTGAAGCGTCCAGATCTGCACGAGTGAGCGACCGTGCGCGCGTGCCTCCGTCTCCGCGAGGGAGAGCAGGGCATCCTCGACACCGCGCCCCCAATGACGCTCCGGCACCATCAGGTCGACCTCCGCCGCATGCGCGTCCTCTTCCTGTGCGTAGTCGATCGTGATCATCCCCACGATGTCGTCTCCGAGACGGGCGACGAACCCGGTGTGCAGAGTGTCAGTGCTGTCCTGCCACCCGGCAAGCAGCTGCGCGGCGTCGGGCGCGATGTCGGGCAGGCCGACCAGCTCATCGCAGATCTGCCGGTTGAGCTCCCCGTAGGCGCGGAAGTCCGCGCCGTCGGCATCGCCCAGCGACTTCGGGACGGTCAGCGCAGAGATCGTCAGCGCGATGGTCGTCATGTCAGTTCCTTCTTCCAGGCGCCTTCGTAGGCGATGGCGGTGAAGCCCATGGCTTCGTTGATGGAGAGCATGGGACGGTTCTCCTCGGCGTTGTAAGTGATCACCGTGTGCGACTCCGGAGCGACATCGCCCCAGGAGAGCAGTGCGGCGCACTTCACGAGCTGCCCGAGACGGTGCCCTCGATGCTCGACCAGCACGAGCGTGTCGTGCTGGATGGTCGTCGCCGTCGGATCAGGTCCGATTCCGAGTTCGGTGAAGGCTGTCAGCTCACCGGAGGCGATGTGCTGGGCGACCGTGACCTGCATGGTCTGGCCCATCTCCTCGATGCGCTTCTCGCCCTCGATCAGGCGCTCGGCGTCCCACGACTCCTCATCGGTCTCGAGATCGCCGGACGGAGCGTCCGTCGACATGCGGGATTTCAACCAGGCGTAGCCGGCGGCGTGCTCGGGCGGGGTGGGGAGCATCCACTGGACCACGCGGTAGTCCGTCGAGAACGCCCGGGCCTCCTTGTGCAGTGCTCTCGCGCGATCGCGCGTCTCCGGTGTGACATCGAGGCGGCTCACGCGGTACACCTGCTCGAGCGTGAAGCCGTGACGCGTCAGGAATCGGGCCACATGGTCGTCCGGCACGCTGCCGAATCCGGTACGCGCCTCCATATGGGGCCCGTCGCTCGCAGGCTGCTCCGTCCAGTTCTGGATGATCGTGCGACCGTGCTCTCGTGCGACCGCCTCGATGTGGGGCAGCGCGGCCGAGCCGATGCCGCGCCCCCATACCCGCGGATGGATCTCGATCGACGCGATGGCCACGCGCGAACCCTCCTCATGCGGGATGTCGACGACGGCGCGGCCGACCATCTCGTCGCCGAGCCTGACGGCCCACACCACGGTGGTGCGCTCCTTGCGGGAACGCAGGAGAGGCAGCAGCGCTTCAGGTGTGAGGTCCTGCTCGGTGCGGCCGGTGAGTTCGCGGTAGATGGCGTTGCGGACGCGGGCGAGTTCGCGGAACTCGCCCGCGTCCGCCGCATCCGCCCGTGCCGGCAGCACGAGCGGATGCAACGATGCACCGTCGGTGAGAGCAATGCTCATTGTGATCTCCAGGTCAGCGCAGCTGACGCTGCAGGTCGTACGTGAGCAGTGCCAGCGTCTCGCCGGCCGCGCGCTCTCGTCTCTCGAGAGGCGAGCCGTCCGAATAGACGGGAGACGCGGTGCGGCGTTCCCGGCGAGGACGCTGAGCCCTCTGGAGCAGCCACAGGCCGATCCGGAGGGAGAGACGGTCCGCGAGCGCGAGGCGCCGCAGTTCGTCGGGTGCGGGGATGTGGAGGACCTGTTGGCCCTCCGTATCCGGAGGGTGGGTGATGCTGCGGTACAGCGTGGTGTTCACGATGATCCTTCGAGATGAATGGTGTGGATGGGTGAGGCGAGCACCTGCGCAGATCACCGACAGGTGCCCGAACGGGTGCGGAGAGTCGAGAGCCCGGGTCGCGAGAAGGCGATCGCCGGGGTCGGCGGGAATCCGTGATCCGAGAGCGGATCAGAGGGTGGGCGCGGTGACACGCGTCTGAGGGATGCCCCTCACGGGGCGACGACCTGCGGCTGGCGCAGGACACAGTCCTCGAGCTGCGGTTCTACGAGAGCGCAGTGGTGCGGACGCCGGCGGTTACCGAGTGCGCAAGACGCGGCGCGAAAGGCGCGGCGAGGCCAGTGGCCTGTGCGTTGAGTGTGATCATCATCGGTAACCTCCTTTCGTGTGGCGATCCGGAGGTTACGGTAGCGAAACCCGGGCGTGTCCGTCAAGCACCGTAGGCGTGGACCGGCGTGTCGCGCCGTGTCCCGGTTCGATCGGGACCCGCGCGGGATGCCGGTTCTGAGCCGTCATTCCGGTAGCGTATGGGCGTGATTCACCCCCGAAGCGCGGCACGCGCATGCATCTGAAGAGCCTGACCCTCAAGGGGTTCAAGTCCTTCGCGCAGCCCACGAGTTTCGTGTTCGAACCGGGTGTCACCTGCATCGTCGGACCCAACGGGTCGGGCAAGTCCAACGTCGTCGACGCTCTGGCCTGGGTCATGGGTGAACAGGGCGCCAAGACTCTCCGCGGCGGCAAGATGGAGGACGTCATCTTCGCCGGTACCTCGACCAGGGGCCCGCTCGGCCGCGCAGAGGTGCAGCTCACGATCGACAACAGCGACGGGGCGCTGCCCATCGAGTTCGCCGAGGTGACGATCAGCAGGACGCTGTTCCGCAACGGGGCGAGCGAGTACGCGATCAACGGCGAGAACTGCCGACTGCTCGATCTGCAGGAGCTGCTCAGCGACTCGGGACTCGGTCGTGAGATGCATGTGATCGTCGGTCAGGGACGTCTCGACACGGTGCTCCAGGCGTCGCCCGAGGATCGTCGGGGCTTCATCGAGGAAGCGGCCGGAATCCTCAAGCACCGGCGCCGCAAGGAGAAGACCCTCCGCAAGCTCGATGCGATGGAGACGAATCTCACGCGCTTGAGCGACCTCGCCGGAGAGATCCGGCGTCAACTGAAGCCGCTCGGCAGGCAGGCCGAGATCGCGCGCGAAGCGCAGACCATCGCAGCCGTGGTCCGCGACGCCAAGGCGCGTATCTTCGCCGACGACGTCGTGGCGCTTCGCACTGCTCTCGCCGATCACACGCGCACCGAGCATGAACGGCACACCGAGCGTCTGGTGCTGTCGGACCAGGCAGAGGCGGTACGCGGGAGCATCGCGCGCCTCGAGCAGGACCAGAACTCGGTCGCCGTCGACCAGGCGAGGGGAGTGGCCTTCGGCCTCGAGCAGGTGCAGGAGCGGATGCGGGGGCTCTACACCCTCGCGAACCAGCGGCTCGCGCTCCTCGGATCCGATGAGGACGACGCCGCGGTGACCGCCGTGACGGTGACGCAGAGCACGATCGACGAGGCGAAGGACGAGATCACCGAGATATCAGCCGGCCTCGGCGATGCCCAGGACGCAGCGACCGTCGCGAGCCGCGAGGTCGTGAATGCCCGAGCCGAGCTCGACACCCTCGATGTGGACATCGCCGAGCAGAGCGCCCTGGTCTCCGAGTACGACATGCGGCTCAGCGCGCTCCGCGGAACGGCCGATGCTGCAGCGTCCGCCCTCGCCGCGGTGCGCGGCGCGGTGTTGCGTCAGGAGAACGCTCTCGAAGCCGCGAATGCGCGTCGTCGCGAGGCCGCTGAGGCACTCGAGTCGATCGACGAGGCCGAAGCGCCCGAGGGTACGGCGGCGGAGCACTCGGCCGCGTACGAGACCGCGCAGCGGGCGGCGACAGTCGCAGAGACCGAGCGCGAGACGCTCAGGGAGCGACTGCATGCCGCAGAGCGCGAGGTCGACTCGCTCACGGCGAAGTCGGCGGCACTCGGCAGCGCGCTCGCGATCTCGGGAGGCGCTGCCGAGATCGTGAAGACCGGCGGTGCAGGCATCCGGGGGCTTGTCGGTGACTCCGTCCAGGTCAGAGCCGGTTTCGAAGCCGCGATCGCGGCAGTGCTCGGCTCTCTCGCCGAGGGGGTGCTCGTGGACCGGGCATCCGACGCGTTCGCACTCGCGCACGAGGCTGCGCAGCAGCGCAGAGGCGTCGTCGACTTCGTGGTCGCAGATGCCCTGCGACCGACCGTCGATCTGCCCTCGCTCGAAGGAGTGACGTCCGCGATCGACACGGTGACCGCTCCTGACGGAGTGATGGGCATCCTGTCTCACGTCTTGATCGCCGAAGGGCTGGACGCTGCGCGCACAGCCCGTGCGTCGCTCGACGCGATCAGCGACACCACGACGACGATCGTCACGACCGGGGGAGATGTCGTGACGGCCCAGACGCTGCGCACCGGCTCCGGAGGAGAGCGATCACGTCTCGAGCTCGCGGCCGAGCGCGATGCCGCGAACGATCGTCTCGCAGAGGTGCAGGTCATCGTCGATTCGCTGCGGGAAGCGCGCGAAGATGCGAACGAGACCGTCGAGAGCACCCGTCGCCACGCGAAGGACGCCCTTCGATCGCTTCGCGAGCACGATGCTGCTCTCGCGAGCCACGCTGAGCAGGTCAACCGCATCACCGTGACGCACGAGTCCGCTGTCGCGGAGTGCGAGCGGCTGGAGACCGGCCTCGCTCAGGCGCAGTCCGCGGTCGAGGATGCCGAGGCGAAGGCCGAGGCGGCGAAGGCCGAGCTCGAGGCTGCGGTGTCGGCGCCTCGTCCGGTGCTGGACGCCTCGGCGCGCGACGGGCTGCTCGATGCCCTCGAAGTCGCACGCGAGGGGGAGGTCCGGGCACGGCTCGAGATCGAGACCCTGCGCGAACGGGTGCGCGCAGCGCAGGCGCGTGTCGCAAGCCTCGAACGCCAGCGCGAACAGGAGCGGGACGCAGCAGCCGAGGCGGCGCGCCGCGCGGTGATCCGCCGTGCACAGCGAGAGGCGGCATCCGGTGTCGCCGGCGAGCTTCCGCGCATCCTGGACTCGATCGACCGATCGGTCACAGAGGCGCGGGTCGCTCTGGCCGAGGCCGAGGCCGCGCGGTCCGCTCAGAGCCAGGAGCTCACCGCTCTTCGGTCTCAGGAGACGTCTCTGCGCGAGCGGCTCGCCGGTCTCACCGAGAGCGTGCACGGGCTCGAGCTGCAGATCCACGAGAAGAAGCTCCACCTGAACAGCCTGCTCGAACGCGTCGCTTCCGAACTCGCGCTCGACGAAGATATTCTCGTTGCGGAATATGGACCCGATCAGCTCGTTCCCCGAGATCCCGGCGTGGACCACACCGCTGACGACCTCGCAGACGACACCGCCATTCCGTTCGATCGACGCATCCAGCAGCGACGCCTGGCCGATGCTGAGCGCAAGCTGGCACAGCTCGGACGTGTCAACCCGCTCGCGCTGGAGGAGTTCGCCGCCCTCGAACAGCGTCATGCATTCCTGACCGAGCAACTCGCCGACCTGACGCAGACGCGGCAGGATCTGCTGACGATCATCGCCGACCTCGACGAGCGCATGCAGACGATCTTCGCGAGCGCGTTCGAGGACACGAGGGTGGCATTCGGCGAGGTCTTCCCGCTGCTGTTTCCCGGTGGATCGGGAAGCATCTCGCTCACCGATCCCGACAACATGCTCACGACGGGCATCGAGGTCTCGGTTCGTCCCGTAGGCAAGAAGATCGAGCGTCTGTCGCTGCTCTCGGGCGGGGAGCGCTCGCTCGCGGCCGTCGCCCTGCTGGTCGCCATCTTCAAGGCCCGTCCGAGCCCGTTCTACATCCTCGACGAGGTGGAGGCTGCGCTCGATGACGCCAACCTCGGCCGACTGCTCACGGTCTTCGAGCAGCTCCGCGAGAGCTCGCAGCTGCTCGTGATCACGCATCAGAAGCGCACGATGGAGATCGCCGACGCCCTGTACGGCGTCTCGATGCGGCAGGACGGCGTATCCGCTGTCGTCGGTCAGCGTGTCGGGGACCGCGCCGCGGCTGCCGGCTGACCCGAGAAGCGGGCTTACCGCCTGAGGGCTCCGAAGTTGTGCTCAGAGCGTAGGCGTGGGCCGCAAGCGCTTGCGACGCTACCCGTAGGCTGGAGTCATGGCGGAGAAGTCCTGGTCCCTCACCCGTGCGCTGCGCGGGATGTTCGTCAAGCCCACCATCGACGAGACGACATGGGAGGACCTCGAGACGGCGCTCATCACGGCCGACTTCGGCCCCGACATCAGCGAACGCGTCGTCGAGGAGCTCCGCGAGAAGGTGGAGCGGTTCCGAACGACCGACCCTCAGGACCTGCAGCGGATGCTCCGTGAGACCCTCGAGGAGCACTTCGCCAAGTTCGACACGACTCTGAAGCTCACCGAACGCCCGGCCGTTGTGCTGGTCGTCGGGGTCAACGGGGTGGGCAAGACCACAACCATCGGCAAGTTCACCAAGTTCCTGCGCGGCTTCCAGCGCAGCGTCGTCGTCGGAGCCGCAGACACCTTCCGTGCGGCAGCCGTCGATCAGCTCGCCACGTGGGCTCAGCGCGGGGGAGCGGCCATCGTCCGTCCTCAGCAGGAGGGTCAGGATCCGGCATCCGTCGCGTATCAGACCATCGAGTACGCGCAGCGCGAAGGCATCGAGATCGCGATCATCGACACTGCCGGCCGGCTGCACACCAAGGGCGGTCTGATGGACGAGCTCACCAAGATCCGCCGCGTCATCGAGAAGCAGGCGCCGATCAGCGAGGTCCTGCTCGTCCTCGACGCCACCACGGGCCAGAACGGCGTCATGCAGGCCGAGGCGTTCCTCGAGCACGCCGGCGTCACCGGCCTCGTCCTCACCAAGCTCGACGGCTCAGCCAAGGGCGGCTTCGTGCTGGCGGTGCAGGAACGTACCGGTATCCCTGTCAAGCTTCTCGGGCAGGGCGAGGGCATCGACGATCTCACCGGATTCACCCCCCATGTCTTCGTCCAGTCGCTCGTCGGCTGAGCACAGGACTACCGCCGCGAGCACGAGGCTGGTTTCATAGCGTTATGGCGATCGAACACGACTACTTCGGACTCCTGTCCTCGGGACCGGACGGCTCGATCTTCTGGTCTGAGACGGTGGAGCTCGGCGACCAGAGTGTCACCGTCGATCTCACGGCCCCTGACCAGGACGACGTCTCCGCTGATGCCCTCGACATCGCGGCGTCTCTCATCGCGGGGCTGGAGAACGTCGACGCGACCTCGCGGCGCGGCATGCTCTCGGAAGTCGACGACCGCACGAGCGAGGTGACCGAGTACATCCTGCAGCAGCAGGAGGCCTACGGCGACGAGCTCGAAGACGTCCTGGTCGATGTGAGCGGCGACGCCGCCGTCGACATCATCCGCTCGCTACGGCTGATGAGCATGACGATTCTGGCCGACGAGCACGGAGGATCCGAGCCTTTCGCCGTCCTCGAGTACGCGCTCGACGCCGGTACCACCGACGACGTGCTGCTGGTGAACCTCGGTTCCGACGGCAGCGTGCAATCGGTCATGAGCGCCGACTGACGCCCATGACCGATCGGGCGGCTCAGACCGCCTGAGCGAAACCGAGGTCGGCGCTGTCGGCGATGTGCGCCAGGTGCGCGGGGATCTCGCGTCCCTTCGACACCATCGACTGCGCCCAGAGCCGGCCTGCGCGGTACGAGGAGCGCACCAGGGGTCCTGCGAGGACACCGAGGAAGCCGATCCGCTCGGCTTCTTCCTTGAACTCCACGAACTCCGTCGGCTTGACCCATCGGGCGACCGGCAGATGGCGAGGCGACGGCCTCAGGTACTGCGTGATGGTGATGATGTCGCAGCCTGCGTCGTGCAGGTCGTTGAGAGCCTGGACGACCTCCTCGGGCTCTTCGCCCATTCCGAGGATCAGGTTCGACTTGGTGATGAGTCCGGCGTTCCGCCCCTGCGTGATCACGTCTAGCGAGCGCTCGTAGCGGAAAGCCGGGCGGATGCGCTTGAAGATGCGCGGCACGGTCTCGACGTTGTGGGCGAACACCTCGGGGCGGGCATCGAAGATCTGCCCGAGGAACGCCGGGTCGGCGTTGTGCTCGTTGGCGAGCAGTTCGACGCCGGTGTTCGGGTTGAGCTCGTGGATCTTGCGGACAGTCTCGGCGTTGAGCCAGGCACCGGTGTCCGGCAGGTCGTCGCGAGCGACGCTCGTCACCGTCGCGTAGCGCAGGTTCATCCGCACGACGCTCTCCGCGACCCGGCGAGGCTCGTCGGTGTCGTAGGCGTCGGGCTTCCCGGTGTCGATCTGGCAGAAGTCGCAGCGCCGTGTGCACTGCGAGCCGCCGATGAGGAACGTCGCTTCACGGTCCTCCCAGCACTCGAAGATGTTGGGGCAGCCGGCCTCCTGGCAGACGGTGTGGAGATCCTCGCTCTTCACGAGCGAGTGCAGAGCCGTGTACTCGGGCCCCATCTTCGCCTTCGTCTTGATCCATTCGGGCTTGCGCTCGATCGGGGTCTCGGCGTTGCGGATCTCGAGGCGGAGGAGCTTGCGTCCCTCAGGTGCGGCGGTCATGCGGGGACTCCTGCGTGGTCGGCGGGCGAGTATTCGGCGAGGAAGGCGGCGGAGACTGCGCCGAGGATGTCACGGGGGGAGACGTCGGCGGCGACGACCTCGCTCACGGTCGTCACTCCGGCATCGGTGATGCCGCAGGGGATGATGCCCCGGAATCCCGAGAGGCTGTTGTCGCAGTTGATCGCGAAGCCGTGCATCGTGACTCCCTGTTGCACGCGCACTCCGATGGCCGCGACCTTGTCCTCGGAGAGCGGGCGACGGACCCACACCCCGCTGCGGCCCTCGACCTGGTACCCGTCGACGCCGAGAGGACGAAGCACCTCGATGAGGATGCGCTCGAGCCGACGGACGTGTGCGACGACGTCCATGGGCTCCGGCAGTCGGACGATCGGATACCCGACCAGCTGTCCCGGTCCGTGCCAGGTGATCTTGCCACCCCGGTCGACGTCGATCACCGGAGTGCCGTCCTGCGGTCTCTCCTGCGGTTCCGTGCGCTTTCCGGCGGTGTACACGGCTTCGTGCTCGAGCAGGATGAGGGTGTCCGGGCGCGTGCCGTCGACGACATCGGCGTGGGTGCGGCGCTGCAGATCCCACCCGTCCGTGTAGGGGATGTAGGCCGGAGCGAGTCCGGGAGTGAGGATGTCGAGCATGATCAGGTCGCTCTCATTCAATAAATGGATTGCGTCTAAGAATACTCCTCCTCGTGATCCGCGGCACGCTGCACCGACGCGCGGTAGCGTGAGAGCATGAGGAGCACGAGCCGAGCAGGGCGCCCCAAGGCATCCTCGCGCGAGACCCTCGCCGAGGCTGCCTGCGAGCTGTTCCTCGAGCGCGGGTACGACGCCACATCCGTCGCCGACATCACACAGCGCGCGGGCGTGAGCCGCTCGAGCTTCTTCAACTACTTCTCGTCCAAGAGCGACGTGCTGTGGTCCGGACTGGACGACCGCATCTCGAGTGCGGTCGAGGACCTGGCCGCCGTCGGCGATGATCGTGACGGGGTGGAGGTCAGACGCATCCTCGCAGGCCTCGTGGACGGCTTCGCTCCCGACAGCCTCGCACTGGCCATGACGAACTCCTCGGCGATGGGACTCGACGATGAGCTCGAACAGGATGCCGCGCTGCGCCAGGCGCGACTGGCGGCCGCTCTGGCGGATCTCGCGCGTCGATCGGGCGTTGCCCCTCTCCCTGCAGACATCGTGGCAGCAACCTGGGCTGCCGCGGTTCTCGCCGCCGTGCGGGCCTGGGCGGAGGGCGGAGCCGGGCGCGGATCGGTCGGAGACAGGTTCGCCGACGCCGTGCGCATGATCGGCCGTCTGCCCTGGGGTTCCGCGCCGGCGTGATCGACGGTCCGGATCAAACCGCCTGAGTGCGTCGTGAGCGCGGAGAAGCGGCGAGATTCGCGTAAACTCGGTCTCACCATGGCTACCTTTGGCACGCTCTCCGATCGGCTCACCGAGACCTTCCGCAATCTGCGCACGAAGGGAAAGCTCACCGCGGCCGATGTCGACGGCACCGTACGCGAGATCCGTCGCGCTCTGCTCGACGCGGACGTCGCGCTCTCCGTCGTGAAGGAGTTCACTGCCAAGGTGCGCGAGCGTGCCCTCGGCGACGAGGTCAACAAGGCGCTCAACCCGGCGCAGCAGGTCGTGCAGATCGTCAACGAGGAGCTGGTCCAGATCCTCGGCGGCGAGCAGCGTCGTCTGCAGTTCGCCAAGACCGCGCCGACCGTCATCATGCTCGCGGGCCTCCAGGGTTCGGGTAAGACCACGTTCGCGGGCAAGCTCGCGAAGCAGCTCGAGGGTGAGGGGCACACACCTCTCCTCGTCGCCGCCGACCTCCAGCGCCCGAACGCCGTCAATCAGCTCCAGGTCGTGGCCGAGCAGGCCGGTGCCACCGTCTACGCTCCCGAGCCGGGCAACGGCGTCGGCGACCCGGTCAAGGTCTCCCGCGACGGTGTGGAGTACGCCCGTCGCCAGCAGCACGACGTGGTCATCATCGACACCGCCGGTCGTCTGGGAGTCGATGCAGAGCTCATGAAGCAGGCATCCGACATCCGCAAGGCGACCGACCCTGATGAGGTCCTGTTCGTCATCGATGCCATGATCGGTCAGGATGCGGTCAACACGGCAAAGGCATTCCAGGAGGGCGTCGACTTCACCGGCGTCGTCCTGTCGAAGCTCGACGGTGACGCGCGCGGTGGTGCCGCGCTGTCGGTGGCGTCGGTCACCGGTCGCCCGATCATCTTCGCGTCGACCGGAGAACGTCTCGAGGATCTCGAGCCCTTCCACCCCGACCGCATGGCCAGCCGAATCCTCGACCTCGGCGACATCCTCACCCTCATCGAGCAGGCCCAGCAGGCCTTCGACGAGGACGAGGCCATCAAGATGGCCGAGAAGCTCGCGACCGAGCAGTTCACGCTCGAGGACTTCCTCGACCAGCTTCAGCAGATGAAGAAGATGGGGTCGATGAAGAAGATGCTGGGGATGCTCCCCGGCATGGGCCAGATGAAGCAGCAGCTCGAGGACTTCGACGAGCGGGAGATCGATCGCACCGAGGCGATCATCCGCTCGATGACCCCCGGTGAGCGCCGCAACCCCAAGGTGCTCAACGGATCACGTCGTCTGCGCATCGCGCGCGGTTCCGGCATGACGGTCACCGATGTCAACCAGCTCGTGCAGCGCTTCGACCAGGCCGCCAAGATGATGAAGACCGTCGCCCGCGGTGGCACCCCGAACATCCCCGGTATGGGATCGATGCCCGGCATGGGCAAGCCGGGGGCTTCGTCGAAGCGCGGCAAGAAGGGCAAGTCGTCGGGCGGTTCCCGCTCGGGCAACCCTGCGAAGCGCGCGGCCGAGAACGCGGGGATCGCGACCGCGACCACCCCGACCGGTTCAGGATTCGGTCTCGGCGGGGCCAAGGCTCCCACCGAGGCGGACCTTGCCGAGATACAGAAGCTCTTCGGCAAGAACTGACGATCGTCAGGAACGGGACGCCTGCAACAAGTGCTCCCGAGCAGGGGGCCGTGACCGGCGTGACATCCTGAGCGCCGTCAGCTGTCCCACGATGAGGGCGACGAGCACCAGTGCGATTCCGAGCGCCTGAAGCGGCGTGAACGTCTCGCCGGCCACGAATGCTCCCAGCAGCGTCGCGACCACGGGGGAGAGCAGGGCGAGCAGCCCGGGGGCGATGACCGGAAGCAGCTGGATGCCCCGGAACCACAGCGTATAGGCGAGCAACCCGCCGACCGAGCCCAGCCATACGTATCCGAGCACGGCTTCACCGTCGATGGCGGTGGGAACGCCTTCGAAGAGAAGAGTGAGAGGCAGGAGCACGAGACCGCCCGCGGTCAGCTGCCACCCCGCATAGGCGATCGGTCCGACGCCGGCAGGACGCCCCCAGCGTTTGGTGAGGATCATGCCGAGAGCGGTCGCGGTCACGCCACCGACCGCTGCGAGGATGCCGAGGGCGTCCAACTGTGCGGCCGGACCCAGTACGACGAGAGCGACGCCGCCCGTTCCCACGACGGCAGCGGCGGCGGTGAGTGGGCGGATCCGGTCGCGGAGCACGAGCGCGCTCATGCCGAGGATGATCAGGGGCTGCGCTCCCGCGACGGCCGCGGCGACTCCGCCGGGCAGCCGTTCGGCGGCCAGGAAGAGCAGGGGGAAGAACGCCCCGATGTTGAGGCCTCCGAGCACCAGAGACTTCAGCCACCAGCCGCCGGACGGCAGGGTCCTGCCGATCGCCAGGGCGATGAGCCCCGCGGGGAGTGCGCGCAGGAGCCCCGCCAACAGGGGGTGACCGGCGGGAAGCAGCTCGGTGGTCACGAGGTAGGTCGTTCCCCAGGAGAGGGGAGCCAGCGCAGTGAGGAGCAGGACGGACACTCTTTTCATACCTTCAGCCTGAACCTTTCACCGGGATGAGTCCAAGGCATGGTTGTCACCGCTTTCATGAAGAGAGATCATGGAGGTGTGGATCTTCAGCAGCTGAGGTACGTCGTCGAGGTGGCATCAGCGTCGAGCTTCACGCGCGCGGCGGAACGGTGCTTCGTGACACAGTCCGCACTCAGCCATCAGATCGCCGCCCTCGAGCGCGAGCTCGGACAGCGTCTCTTCGTCCGCTCCAGCCGCAGCGTGCGGACGACCGAGGCGGGGGAGGCCTTCCTGATTCACGCGAAGTCGGCGGTGATGGCGGCCGACGACGCCCGTGAAGCCGCTGCAGCCTCTGCCGGGCGAGTGGTGGGCACCCTCCGCCTCGGCGTCATCCCCACGGCCAGTGCGGTCTCAGTGCCGCGGGCCATCGCTCGCTTCCGCGAAGAGCATCCTGATGCTCGGATCGAGCTCTCTGTCGGCAACAGCGACACCCTCGCCGATGCGGTGCGGAGGGGCGACCTCGATGTCGCACTGCTCGGACTGCGGGAGGAGGCCGTGCCGAGGGGCGTCGCGGCCCGGGAACTCGGTCGCGAGCGACTGGTCCTCGCGGTGCCGCCGACGCATCGCCTTGTAGGTCGGACACGTGTCCGGCTCTCGGACCTCGCCGACGAGGTCTTCGCGGACTTCCCTGCCGGCACGTCGGGTCGTGCGCAGGGAGACGCCGCGTTCGCCGCATCCGGCATCTCGCGCGACGTGGCATTCGAGGCCGATTCGTCGGAACTGCTGCTCGGACTCGTCTCGGAGGGGCTCGCGGTCGCGCTGCTGGCGAGGGGTGTGATCGCCGCATCCTCTGCGGAGGCGATCGCCATCGAGCTGGCCGACGGCCCTGTCCGTGTCCAGTACGTCGCGTGGGACGACCGTGCGCCGCGCAGCGTCGCGACCGCCTTCCTTCGCGTCGTCGAATCCGTGATGCGTCCCGGGGGAGACGAAACGGGCCCGGAGGAATCCTCCGGGCCCGCCTCCTCAGAACTCTGAGGTCACTTCACGTCCTCGTCGACCCAGTCCATCGACTTGCTGACGGCCTTGCGCCACAGGCGCAGCTGGCGGTCGCGCTCGGCGTCCTCCATCGACGGCTCCCAGCGGCGGTCCTCCTGCCAGTTGGCGGACAGGTCGTCCAGACCGTTCCAGAAGCCCACAGCGAGCCCTGCGGCGTACGCGGCGCCGAGTGCGGTCGTCTCGGCGACGACCGGACGAACGACCGGAACGCCCAGGACATCGGCCTGGAACTGCATCAGCGCGTCGTTCGCGACCATGCCACCGTCGACCTTGAGCTCGGTCAGGTCGACGCCTGCGTCGGCGTTGACCGCGTCGAGCACGTCGCGGGTCTGGAATGCGACTGCCTCGAGTGCCGCGCGAGCGATGTGGTTCTTGTTCGCGTAGCGGGTGAGGCCGACGATCGCACCACGTGCGTCAGGACGCCAGTACGGAGCGAACAGGCCCGAGAAGGCCGGCACGATGTACACGCCGCCGTTGTCGTCGACCTGCTTCGCGAGCTCTTCGACCTCGGGAGCGGATCCGATGATGCCGAGCTGGTCGCGGAGCCACTGGATCAGGGATCCGGTGACGGCGATCGAGCCCTCGAGCGCGTAGTGCGTCGGTCCGTCGCCGAGCTTGTAGCCGACGGTGGTGAGCAGCCCGTTCTTCGAGTGGACGATCTCCTCGCCCGTGTTGAAGATGAGGAAGCATCCGGTGCCGTAGGTGTTCTTGCTCTCACCCTTGTTGAAGGCGGCCTGGCCGAACGTCGCGGCCTGCTGGTCACCCAGGATGCCGGCGATCGGGGTCTCGCGCAGCAGCGACGAGTCCTCCGCGGCGCCGTACACCTCGGAAGAGGAACGGATCTCCGGCATCATCGAGCGCGGCACGCCGAACGCCTCGAGGATGTCGTCGCGCCACTCGAGCGTCTCGAGGTCCATGAACATCGTGCGCGAGGCGTTGGTGACGTCGGTCACGTGCACACCGCCGTCGACGCCACCGGTGAGGTTCCACAGCACCCAGCTGTCGGTCGTGCCGAAGACGAGGTCGCCCGCCTCGGCCTTCTCGCGTGCACCCTCGACGTTCTCGAGGATCCACGCGATCTTGGTGCCGGAGAAGTAGGTGGCGAGCGGGAGGCCCACGACGGGCTTGAACCGCTCGACGCCGCCGTCCGCCGCGAGGCGGTCGACGATCTCCTGGGTACGGGTGTCCTGCCAGACGATGGCGTTGTAGACGGCCTTCCCGGTCGTCTTGTCCCAGACGACAGCGGTCTCACGCTGGTTGGTGATGCCGACGGCTGCGATGTCGTGACGCGTCAGGTCGGCGCGGCTCAGGGCGAGACCGATGACCTCCTGCACGTTGCGCCAGATCTCGGCGGGGTCATGCTCGACCCAGCCGGCCTTCGGCAGGATCTGCTCGTGCTCCTTCTGTCCGGTCGCGACGATGCTGCCCTTCTTGTCGAAGATGATCGCGCGGCTGGAGGTGGTGCCCTGATCGATGGCGATGATGTAGTCGGCCATTGTGTTCTCCTTTGAAGTCAGGTTCGGGTTCAGGCGAGGTTCAGAAGGACGGGTGCGGCGACGGCGGCGAGGACACCACCGATGAGCGGACCGACGACCGGGACCCACGAGTAGGACCAGTCACTGGAACCCTTGCCCTTGATCGGCAGGATGGCGTGGGCGATACGCGGTCCGAGGTCACGCGCAGGGTTGATCGCGTAGCCGGTCGGCCCACCGAGCGAGGCGCCGATGGCGACCACGACGAGTGCGACCGGGAGCGCGCTGAGCGGTCCGAGGCCTCCGGGGGTGCCGATGTCTGCGACGCCGTAGTCCGCGAAGGCGAAGACCGCGAACACCAGGACGAAGGTTCCGATGACCTCGGTGACGAGGTTCCAGCCGTAGGAACGGATCGCGGGGCCGGTCGAGAACACGCCGAGCTTGTTGGCGGCCTCCGGCTCCTCATCGAAGTGCTGCTTGTAAGCGAGCCAGGTGAGGACCGCACCGACGATCGCTCCGAGGAGTTCGGCGCCGGTCGCGACGGCGAACTGCGAGAAGTCGATCTTCCCTCCGACCAGCAGGCCGATGCCGACAGCCGGGTTCAGGATCGCGCCGGAGTATGCGGAGGCGAGGACACCCACGAAGACCGCGAGACCCCATCCCCAGTTGACCATCAGGAAGCCACCGCCGAAGCCCTTGTTCTTCGCGAGGGCGACGTTGGCGACCACACCACATCCGAGGAGGATCAGCATCGCTGTGCCGACGAACTCCGAGAGGAAGTAGAGACCGAGATTCACATCAGTCATGTCTTCATTGACCTTTCTTGAGTGCCAGGGCCCCTTAGCCCTGGCACTTGTTGGGATTTACACCGCGTGGAGGGCGGTGTTCGGATGTCTCGTCAGCCGCGTGTGCGGGACGAGATCTTCAGTCCATGTCGTTCGTTCAGCAGCGTGCGCGTCTGATCCAGTTCGGCATCGTGGCGTGCGCGGTCCCAGTCGAGCAGAGGAGCCAGTGCATCGGCAAGCTCTTCGAGCACATCCGCGTCGGCGTGTCCGGTGAACGCGATGCTGGTTCGGCGCAGGATCACGTCCTGGAGGCGCGCGACCATCTCGTTCTCCACCATCCAGGCGAGCTCGCGCGTCGAGAGGTCGCCACCGGCGAGGGGAGCGTCGTCGCCCTGCTCGATGTACTCCCAGACCTGCGCTGCGCGGGTTCCGTAGCGGGCGAGCAGGCGCTCGGCGCGCTCACCGGCTCCAGAGAGGTTCTCCTGGATCCAGATGCGACGGGCCTTCTCCGTGCGCGGGAAGTCGCGGCCTCCACCGATCGCTCGTCCTGCCGTCGAGACCGTGCGGGTGCGGCCGAGCAGCCCGAGCACGACGTCGGAGAGGGACTCGCCGAGGGCGCGGAACGTCGTCCACTTGCCGCCGACCAGGCTCACGAGAGGCGCTGCACCCTTCTCGTCGACCTCGATGCGGTAGTCGCGCGACACGAAGCCAGGAGCGGTGTCCTCGTGGCGGGGAAGCGGGCGGATGCCGGAGAAGTTGTAGACGATCTGCTCGCGCGTCACGTCGATCTGCGGGAAGACGTGGTGGATGAGGTCGAAGAAGTAATCGATCTCCTCCTCGGTGCAGACCGGAACCTCGCGAGGGTCGGCGTCGATGTCGGTCGTGCCGACCAGAACGCGTCCCTTGAGCGGATAGATCAGCACGATGCGGCCGTCGGAGTGCTCGAAGAAGATCTCGCGTCCGCGGGTCGCCTCGAGGAGCTCGGGGTGGTCGAGCACGATGTGCGAGCCCTTGGTGCCGCCCATGAAGCGGGTGTCGGTGCCGAGGGCGTCGTTCGTGAGGTCGGTCCAGGGGCCGGAGGCGTTG
The DNA here is from genome assembly GCF_051062835.1 of Microbacterium sp. CGR1. Lineage (GTDB taxonomy): Bacteria > Actinomycetota > Actinomycetes > Actinomycetales > Microbacteriaceae > Microbacterium. The sequence continues at coordinate 509,675 of NZ_JAOTPG010000001.1, forward strand.
ACGACGACGTCGGCGGTGACGGTGAACTCGGTGCCGCTCTCGCGGTCGCGGAGCACGACATTCGCGCCGTCGCGCGCGACGGCCTCGACGTAGTTCAGGGCAACGGCGCCGCCCGGATGTGCGGCTCGTCCGTCCTGCAGGACATCGAGCGCGAGACGCTCGGGGTCGTGCATCGACGCGTCGTAGTACGTCGCCGTGTACTTGATGTTCGGGTCGAGCGAGGGGAGTTCGGCCAGGGAGCGCTTGCGACCGAGGAACCGGTGACGGGGGACCATCCCGCCGTCGCGCGAGAACGTGTCGTAGATCGTGAGGCCGACCTTGATGAGGAAGGCGCCGCGCTCCTGGGGCTTGCCGCTCTTGTGCGTGAGGAAGCGCAGGGGAGCGGACAGGATGCCCGAGAAGGTCGAGTAGATCGGGATCGTCGTCTCGAGCGGCTTCACGTAGTGAGGCGCGATCTTGAGCAGACCGTTGCGCTCCTCGACGGATTCGCGGACCAGTCGGAACTCGCCGTTCTCGAGGTAGCGGATGCCGCCGTGGATCATGTGGCTCGACGCCGCCGACGCGCCCGAGGCGAAGTCTCCGCGTTCGACGAGCAGGACATCCACGCCCTGCAGTGCGAGGTCACGGAACGTGGAGATGCCGTTGATCCCCGCTCCGATGACAAGGACGGTCGTGCGTCCCGATTCACGGACTGCGCGGACTTCGGCGCGTTCCGGTGATGAGTGTGTCGACTCGATCATCTTCGACCCTTCTCTGTGCGTGCCCCCAGCTTCGACCCATGTGGCCAGCGCGCGCAAGCCCGTTGCACATATGTGCAAAGATCGAGGCGAGGAGGTCGTCATGAGCCACTCTGACGCAGGATCACGCGACTCGAAGCTGATCGCCGCGCTCACTGCAGCGCAGCTCTACTACATGCAGGACAAGACGATGGAGGTCATCGCGCAGGAGCTCAAGACCTCGAGGTCGTCGGTTTCGCGACTCCTCAGCTTCGCCAGGGAGAGCGGTCTCGTCGACATCCGGATCAATTCGCCGCTGGAACGGCTCGGGATGCTGGAGCAGCACATCAGGGATCGCTACCGGGTCGTCGCGCACGTCGTTCCGATTCCCGAGATCGTCAGTGAAGTGGAGCGCCTCGAGCGCGTCGCGCTCACCGCCGGGCGGCTGCTGTCGCAGTTCGTCGACTCGAACATGATCGTCGGCGTCGCCTGGGGGTCGACGATCAGCGCCGTCAGTCGTGGTCTCACGCAGAAGGAGACGCACAACACGACGTTCGTGCAGCTCAACGGCGCGGGCAACACCCAGACCAGTGGCGTCGAGTACTCGAGCGACATCCTGCAGCGGTTCGGCAGTGCATTCGGCGCGCAGGTGCAGCAGTTCCCGGTGCCGGCGTTCTTCGATGACCCGTCGACGCGCGAGGCGATGTGGCGGGAGCGCAGCACGCGTCGTGTGCTCGATCTGCAGTCGAAGATGGACATCGCCGTGTTCAGCCTCGGCTCGCCTGCCGCGGAGGTGCCCAGCCGGGTCTACGTCGGCGGGTACCTCGGTCGCGACGACTACCGGAGCCTGCGTGAGGACCACGCGATCGGCGACGTGGCGACGGTGTTCTTCCGGGCGGACGGTTCATGGAGGGACATCCGCGTGAACGCGCGGGCCACCGGCCCGGGGCTCGACCGGCTGCGCCGCGTGCCCAGACGAGTGTGCGTGGTCTCGGGCGTGCCGAAGCTCGTGAGCCTGCGCGCGGCGATCGCCGCCGAGCTGATCACGGACGTGGTGCTCGACGAGGGCCTGGCGCGGCGACTCGTCGAGGACTGAGCTCAGTCTTCTTCCGTCGAGGCCTCGGGGCCCGAGCGGAACTCGCGGATGAGATGCTGCACGACAGCCCCCAGATCTCCGCCGGTCGCATTCGCGATCGTCAACTGACGTTCGTAGCTCGCACCGTCGTTCAGGATGGTCCCGATGCTGCCGAACTCGCGCACGCATCCGAGCTCCACGGCGACCGGGGCCAGGTCCTCGATCACCTGAGCGAGATGGTCGCGGACAGGGCGCTGCGTGCCGGCAGCGTCGACGATCACGCGAGCATCGAGGCCGTAGCGCGCTGCACGCCACTTGTTCTCGCGGTGGTACCACGCCGGCATCTGCGGCAGGGTCCGGCCCTCGTCGAGCTCTCGTGAGAGGTGTTCGACGAGCACCTGGACCAGAGCAGCGACGGCGGCGAGCTCCGGCAGGGTCGACAGGCCGTCGCACGCGCGGATCTCGATGGTGCCCCAGCGTGGCGCAGGACGGATGTCCCACCGCACCTCCGTGGCGTCGGCCATGACACCGGTGCGGACCATGTCGTCGAGGTAGGCCTCGTACTCCGACCAGTCCTGAAGGGGCCAGGGGAGTCCTGCGGTGGGCAGCTGCTGGAAGACGAGTGCGCGGTTAGAAGCGTATCCTGTGCGCTCTCCGGCCCAGAACGGGCTCGACGCCGCGAGCGCCTGAAGGTGGGGGAGGTAACCCGAAAGGGCGTTGATGATCGGGATGACCTTGCGCTGATCCTCGACCCCGATGTGCACGTGGATGCCCCAGATCATCATGTTGCGACCCCACCACTGGGTCCGCTCGATCAGGGTGTGATAGCGGGTCTTGTCGGTCACCTCCTGGTCGTACCACTGGGCGAACGGGTGGCTGCCGGCGGAGAGCAGCTCGATGCCCGCGGGGTCGGTGGCGGTTCGCACGGCTGCGATCGCATTGGCGATGTCGTCGACCGCGTGCGCGACGGAGTCGCCGATGCCGCTGGTGACCTCGATGGTGTTGGTGAGCAGCTCGCCGGTCACGGTGTGCCGCTCATCCTCACTCTCTGCTTCCAGTGCCGAGAGCAGCTCCGGCGCACGACCCACCAGATCACCGCTCACCGGATCGGCGAGCATGATCTCCCACTCCAGGCCGACGGTGGACCGCGCGGATGGCGCGAAATCGAGCTTCACGAGCACAGTCTGACACGCGCTGTCGGCGACACGGCAACCGCCATGTCGCCGCGTTTCGCGCCTGGGCCGCGCATCTGGCAGAATAGAAGGTCGGACGACCTGCTCGACCCTCTATCCAGCATTCGTCCTCCCTCTTTGAGCTTCCGCCGGGTGTGCACCCCACTCTCCAGGCGACCGGTTCGTCAACTTCCACACAATTCAGGAGAATCGTGGCTGTCAAGATTCGTCTCAAGCGCCTGGGCAAGATCCGTGCGCCGTACTACCGCATCGTCGTCGCCGACTCGAAGACCAAGCGCGATGGTCGCGTGATCGAGGAGATCGGCAAGTACCACCCCACTGAGGAGCCCTCGTTCATCGAGATCGACTCCGAGCGTGCGCAGTACTGGCTCTCCGTCGGCGCGCAGCCGACCGAGCAGGTCGCCGCCCTTCTCAAGATCACGGGCGACTGGGGCAAGTTCAAGGGCGACAAGGACGCGAAGTCCACGCTCAAGGTCAAGGAGCCCAAGGTTCCGTTCGAGATCGACGCGTCCAAGAAGTCCGTCGTCAAGCCCAAGGCTGAGAAGAAGGTGGAGGCTCCCGCTGAGGAGGCTCCCGCCAAGGCCGACGCGGAGGCCTCTGAGGCTCCCGCAGCCGACTCGGAGTAATCCGTCGTGCTCGCCGCCGCGCTCGAACACATCGTCAAGGGGATCGTCGATCACCCGGATGATGTGCGTATCAACTCGTCCACCTCGCCGCGAGGCGATCTCCTCGAGGTGCGTGTGCACCCCGATGATCGTGGACGCGTGATCGGGCGCGGCGGCCGCACCGCCAAGGCACTGCGTACGCTCATCTCCGCGCTGGCTGATGGGCGTCGTGTCCGCGTCGACGTCGCGGACGACTGACGTGGTGGCGAAAGATCGCAACCAGGGCAAGAACCAGCTGCGCGTAGGGCGTCTCGTCAAGGCCCACGGCCTCAAGGGCGCGCTCAAGCTGGAGCTCTATACCGACAACCCGGAGCGCCGTTTCACTCCGGGAGCCGAGTTCACGTTGCAGGTGCCCGAGGCATCTCCGTGGCACGGCAAGACTGTCGTCGTCCGCGAGTACCGGGTGATGAACGGCAACCCGGTCGTGTTCCTCGAGGACGTCGACGACCGCGAGGGTGCCGAGACACTCGTCCGCGCGATCCTCTGGATCGATCAGGACGACGACGAGGTCGAGGACGACGCATGGTTCGACCACCAGCTCGTCGGTCTCGACGTGGTCCGCGACGAGGTCGTCGTCGGCAAGGTCGTGCGCGTGGAGCATTTCCCCGCCCAGGATCTCCTGATCGTCCGATCCGGCGATCAGGACATCATGGTGCCCTTCGTCCAGGCGATCGTCCCCAGCGTCGACGTCCGAGCGGGGCGCGTCATCGTGACTCCGCCTCCCGGCCTCTTCGAAGAGCTCCCGGACCCGACCGACACAGCGGATGCGGGAGAGTCCTCGGACTCCGACGCTTCCGAGTGACCGCCGGGACGGTTCCTCCCGTGCGCATCGACGTCCTCTCCATCTTCCCGTCGTACTTCGACGGATTGACGCTCTCCCTCCTCGGGAGGGCGCAGAGCGCCGGCATCCTCGATCTCCGCGTGCGCGATCTACGCGAGTGGACGTCCGATCGTCACCGCACCGTCGACGACACCCCGTACGGCGGTGGTGCCGGGATGGTCATGAAGCCCGAGCCCTGGGGCCTCGCGCTCGACGAGCTCGCGTCATCGAGCGACGAGGCGACGCAGACTCGACCCACGATCATCTTCCCCTCGCCGGCCGGTGAGGTCTTCACTCAGGCCACCGCACGCGACCTGAGCACCCGCGATCACCTGATCTTCGGCTGCGGCCGGTACGAGGGCATCGACGAGCGGGTCTTCGAGTACGCGGCGTCGCTGGGTGAGGTCCGTCTCGTCAGCCTGGGAGACTACGTCCTCAACGGCGGCGAGGTGGCGACCATGGCGATGATCGAGGCCATCGGACGCCTGATCCCCGGAGTGGTCGGCAATCCCGAGAGCCTGGTCGAGGAGTCCCACGAGGACGGCCTGCTCGAGTACCCGTCGTACACGAAGCCGTCGGTCTGGCGCGATCGCTCGGTGCCCGACGTGCTGCTGAGCGGCAACCACGCGGTCATCGCCGCGTGGCGGCGCGAGCAGCAGCTCGAGCGCACGCGTCGCCGTCGTCCCGACCTGCTTGCGGAAGACGACGCCTAGAGCATCGTCTCGATGCCGTGGTCGATCTCGAACACGACGTCCTGCGGATGCCGGAGGGACAGGGCGGATGCCGCATCCAGGCCTCGGAGGTCGCCCCGGAGCATCCTGCCGAGCATCTCGTGGCTCACCAGGAGCGGGATGCCGGCCGTCGCCCATCCGCACGATGACAGCGCCCGGCGTGCTCGCGCCCGCGCCTGCGCATAGCTCTCCCCTCCGGGGAAGGCCCATCCATAGCGGTTCGCTGCGCGGTCCTCGCGCGCGGTGGGGAATCGTCGATCGATCTCATCCCAGGTCAGGCCGGCCATGTCGCCGTGGTGGACCTCCGCGAGCTCAGGGACCTCGACGAGATCGGCACCGAGGCGATCGGCGATGATGACGGCGGTTCGCAGCGCCCGGCCGAGCGGGCTCGAGCACACCGTCGTGATCCCTCGTCCGGAGAGGCGCTCGGCGATGCTCCTCGCCTGGCGTACGCCGTCGTCTGTCAGCGGCGAATCCAGTTGCCCCTGCAGACGGTGTTCCAGGTTCCACCGGGTCTGCCCGTGCCTCACCAGGAACAGGTGCTCAGGCACGCGGCGGTCCTGCGGAATCATGCACTCAGGATGGCATAGTCGCACCGATCGCGGCGGAGCGATCTCACCCTCGGCTGATACCGTCGGAGCATGGTCGACGAGGTTCTCGCGAAGTCATTCGAACGCATCGGCGCGGATTACGACCGCTACCGGCCGGGTTTCCCGCAGGCTTCGGCAGACCTGATCATGCCTACGCCCGTGCGTGCTGCGCTCGATCTCGGAGCCGGCACCGGGAAGTTCACGGAACTGCTCCAGGGGCGGGCCGAGCGCGTCGTCGCTGTCGAACCGTCGTCGGCGATGCTGGACGTCCTGACGGTCAAGCTCCCCGCCGTCGAGGCGCTGCAGGGAAGTGCCGAGCGGATCCCGGTCGGTGACAGCAGCGTGGACGTCGTGACCGTCGCTCAGGCCCTCCACTGGTTCGATCGAGTGGCCGCGTGTGCGGAGATCGCTCGAGTGCTCGTGCCCGGCGGTGCCCTCGGGTTGGTCTGGAACCACTCCGACCCGGAGAGCGCCTGGGACAGAGCGGCGCATCGCATCGCACACCCCGCGGTGGCCGAGGAGGACGGCACCACGAGCTCGGCCGCCGACGAGCTGCCCGGCTTCGTCCACGTCCGACACGAGCAGATCCACTGGACGGAGCGAATCCGGCGGGAGGGCTATCTTCGGCGATGGTCGACGGTGAGCAGCTTCCTCGTGGCGGATGACGACGAACGCGCGCGCATGTTCGCCGAGATCGAGGCCGTCCTGGACGCCGATCCTGAAACTCGTGGGCGCGACGAGTTCGACCTTTCCCTCGTGACGGACGTGTTCCTCTACCGACGCGCCTGACGCGAGGGCGTGTGATCAGTCGACCCCGAGGAATGTGCGGTCGGTGAGGATGATCGGGCCGTCGGCCGTGACGGCTACCGTGTGCTCCGAATGAGCACCTCGGGAGCCGTCGACGCTGCGAAGCGTCCAGCCGTCGGGGTCGGTGATGAGCTCGTCGGTCGTCTGGAGCAGCCAGGGCTCGAGTGCGAACACGAGTCCCTCGCGCAGCGGGAAGCCGCGCCCTGCGCGCCCGTCGTTCGGGACATGCGGGTCACCGTGCATGATTCGGCCGACGCCGTGCCCGCCGAAGTCGGTGTTGATCGAGTACCCCTCGCCGTGTGACACGGCGGCGATCGCGGCCGAGATGTCGCCGATCCGGTTGCCCACGACGGCAGCCGCGATCGCGGCATCGAGGGCGCGCTCGGTCGTGTCGATGAGTCTGAGGTCCTCGTCGCGGGGAGTGCCGACGATGAAGGAGACGGCCGAGTCGGCGACCCACCCGTCGACGGACACGGCGAAGTCGAGCGAGACCAGGTCCCCGTCGCGCAGTGTGTAGTCGTGGGGGAGTCCGTGGAGCACCGCGTCGTTGATCGATGTGCAGATCACCTTGCCGAACGGGCTCGCGCCGAACGAGGGGTGGTAGTCGATGTAGCACGACTCCGCTCCCGCCTTCCGGATCATGTCGTGCGCTCGTCGATCGATCGACAGCAGGTTGGTGCCGACCTTCGTCTCGTCGCGCAGGGTCGCCAGGGTCTCAGCCACGAAGCGCCCCGCGGCGCGCATCTCATCGATCTCGGCAGGGGTGCGCAGTTCGATCATCGGGTGTCCTCTCGTCCTCTCCATTCTCGCCGATGCGTGCACCTCCGGCGTCCGCGCGCTCACAGCGAACACCGGGGCAGGGGCGAAGGGGGCGTCGTACGATCTGTGACATGTGGTTGCGTCAGGCGTTCTTCCGGTGGTTGGTTCCGGCCGCGTTCCTCCTGCCGCTCTGGCTCCTGATCGGCTGGGGAGTCCTCCAGGGCGGGTGGACGATCCTCTGGGTCCTCTTCATCGCGATCCCGTCCGTGTTCGTTGGGCAGCTTCTGCTCACTCTCCTCACACGATCCCGCCCTTCGGTGCGCGCCGATCGTGCCGTGTCCTGGTGGGACGTCGGAGGATTCACCCTCTGGCATGGTCTGACGATCGCCGTCGGGTGCTTCATCGACGGCGCATTCGGCTGGCTGCTCGCCGCCGCGATCGTCGTCGGCATCGGCCTCGTGTGGCTGCAGCTGTGGCAGCTGTGGAACGAGGCCAAGGGCAGCGGTGCGCGATTCCGCGAGACCATCGCCTGGTCCACCGTCCCCGGCGTCGATGAGCCGGCGCCCGCGACGCGTGCGCACGAGGTCATCGTGGTGCGGGAGCGCGACGCCAGGGAGTGACACCGCACTTCGCGTTGTTTTGGCCGTGCGCGGCATCCATGGCAGAATGAATGTTTGTGCCGTGACCGGTTCTGCCTCAGGGGAGCCCGCGGACGCTTAGGCGCCGTTCAGCACACACCCCTTCTTGTTCCTTCCTACATCATGCATCCGTCCTGAGGCGAGTGCAGAGAGAGACGATCATGCAGATCCTCGACGCCGTCGACGCAGCATCGCTGCGTTCCGACGTTCCCGTATTCAACCCCGGTGACACGGTCAACGTGCACGTGAACATCACCGAGGGCACCCGCTCGCGTATCCAGGTCTTCAAGGGCGTCGTCATCGGCCGCCAGGGCGATGGTGTGCGCGAGACCTTCACCGTTCGCAAGATCAGCTTCCAGGTCGGCGTCGAGCGTACGTTCCCGGTGCACTCCCCGGTGATCGACCACATCGAGGTCGTCACCCGCGGTGACGTGCGTCGCGCGAAGCTCTACTACCTCCGCCAGCTGCGTGGCAAGAAGGCGAAGATCAAGGAGAAGCGCTTCAACTGACGCGCATGTTCTCCACAGCACCCCGGGACACGATGTCCCGGGGTGCTGTGTTTTCCGCCGGGTGTGCGACCCTAGTTACTGCCGTCTCCGAGCGGTGTGAGACTGTGAAGGAACCTTGATGACGACTGACTCCGCGCCTGCGTCCACGCCACCGATCAAACGTCGTCGTGGATTCCTCGTGTTCCTGCGCGACGTGCTCGTGATCATCGTCATCGCCGCGCTCGTCTCCTTCGTGGTCAAGACGTTCGTCGTCCGCTCTTTCTACATCCCGTCGGCATCCATGGAGCGCACACTGCTCGTCAACGACCGGATCCTCGTCGATGAGCTCACACCGCGCTGGACCTCGTATGAGCGTGGCGACGTCGTGGTGTTCAAAGACCCGGGTGGCTGGCTCGACGGGCAGGTGCAGACTCCCGCGCAGCCCCCGCTCATCCAGGCATTCGACTGGGTCCTGAACATGGTCGGCATCTCCGCGACCGACTCGCAGGACCATCTGGTCAAGCGCGTGATCGGGCTTCCCGGCGATCATGTCGTCTGCTGCAACGCACTCGGCCAGCTCACCATCAACGGGGCCCCGATCGACGAGTTGAGCTATCTCAACCTTCCTGACGGCGACACGGCAGCCTCGAACGAGCCGTTCGACGTCGTCGTGCCGGAAGGATCGATCTGGGTGCTGGGCGACAATCGCGATCGATCGCGCGATTCGCGCGCGCACCAGGACCTTCCCAGCGGCGGCTTCGTCCCCCTCGAGAATCTCGTGGGCAAGGCGTTCCTCACGACCTGGCCCTTCGACCGCATGGGGACCATCGACGGACATCACGACAGCTTCAACGGCGTTCCGGACTCAGAATGACCGTCGTCGCACCCAAGCTCACCCTGGAGCGTCGACTGCTGACCGAGTGCGACCTCATCATCTCCCTCGACGAGGTGGGACGTGGGGCGCTGGCCGGTCCCGTGGCGGTCGGAGCCGCGGCGATGGACGCCGCCGGATCACGCCGCCGAGTCCCCGAGGGTCTCCGTGACTCGAAGCTCGTCACGGAGAAACGCCGGCCCGACGTCGCCGCGAGAGCGGCCGCCTGGGTCCAGGCGTCCGGCGTCGGGTGGGCGAGTTCGTCGGAGGTCGACGAAGTCGGCATCATGCGTGCGCTGGGACTCGCGGCGTCTCGAGCCGTGCAGAGCATCGTCGACCAGGGCATCGCGATCGAGAGCGCAGTCGTGCTCCTGGATGGCAACCACGACTACGTGTCTGCCGTCCATCCCGTGCCGCTTCGCGTCCGTCCGGTGATCAAGGCGGACAGGGACTGCGCGTCGGTCTCCGCGGCGTCCGTGATCGCGAAGGTCGCGCGGGACACCTACATGGCTGAGCTTCACGAAGGCCATCCGGCCTACCAATGGGACAGGAACAAGGGCTACGCGAGTCTGGAGCACCGTGGTGCGATCCGCGCTCTCGGGCTGTCCCCGCATCATCGTTCCTCCTGGGCGATCGCCGATGCTCCGACGCTGTTCTGAGGCTCCGTGCGGCATCGATGCGCCGCCGACTCTAGGATGGAGACATCATGGATGAGGAAGCCTTCGACGACTACGACCGCGAGCTCGAGCTCGCGCTGTTCCGCGAATACCGTGACGTCGTCGCGCAGTTCCAGTACGTGGTCGAGACCGAGCGCCGGTTCTATCTGGCCAACGAGGTCAATGTCGTGCGCCGCGACACCGAGCACGACTTCTACTTCGAGATCTCGATGAGCGACGTGTGGGTGTGGGACATCTACCGCGCCGACCGCTTCGTGAAGGCCGTGCGCGTGCTCACCTTCAAGGACGTCAACGTCGAAGAACTCCAGCGCCGCGAGTTCGAGCTGCCGCAGGAGCTGTCGCTCGACGGGGAATGACCCCTTCTGCACAGTCGCTCGTTCTGACGGGCTCTCCCTGCACGCCGGGCGAACGGCACATCCGCCGCGAAGATCATCGACTGCGGTCGGCAGTCTGTCGTCATGGCAGCGAAAGACGACCTCGGCAGAGCCGGTGAAGAGCAGGCGGTTCGGTACCTGAAGACTCTCGGGTACAGGATCCTCGATCGCAACTGGCGGTGTGCTCAGGGAGAGATCGACATCGTCGCATCCCACGGCGCGCACCTCGCCGTCGTCGAAGTGAAGACGAGACGAAGCGATTCCTTCGGTCATCCGTTCGAGGCGGTGGACGCTCGCAAGCTGCGCCGCCTGTGGCAACTGGCTCACGCCTGGGCTGCGGACCATGCCGAGAGCGCGCAAGGGATGACCATCCGGATCGATGCGATCGGGATCATCGGCGCGGACCCCTCGTGTGCCACACTCGAGCATCTCGTGGCACTGTCGTGACGACGGCGCGAACCTGGGCCGTCGCCCTGACGGGTGTCGACGGCCACATGGTCGAGGTGGAAGCGGACCTGTCGAAACAGACCCCTGACTTCAAGATCATCGGTCTCCCCGACAAGTCGCTCGCAGAAGCCGTGCAGCGCGTGCACAATGCGTGCAAGAACAGCGCGCTCGATCTTCCACGCCGCCGACTGACGGTCAACCTCTCACCGGCGAGCCTTCCCAAACAGGGCTCCGGCTTCGACCTGAGCATCGCTGTGGCGGCACTCGCGGCCGGCGGCTCGTTGTCACCGCGTTCCATCGCTCGAACCGTGCATCTCGGCGAGCTCGGATTGGACGGAAGGCTTCGCCCGGTACCCGGCGTCCTGCCCGCTGTGTTCGCGGCAGCCCGGGCGGGGTTCGACACGGTGATCGTCCCCTCCGCGAACGAGGCAGAGGCAGCGCTCGTGCCTGATATCGAGGTGCGCGCCGCCACGACGCTCTCGCAGGTGGCTGTGTGGCACGGAGCCGAAGTCGCCGTGCTCGAGGTCGACCCGGTCGTCATGACCGCCGCCGCCCACGAGCCTGTCGAGTCGTTGGACCTGTCCGAGGTCGTGGGTCAGGAGGACGCTGTCCAGGCACTCATCGTCGCGGCTGCCGGCGGCCACCACATGCTCCTCAGCGGGCCACCGGGTGCGGGCAAGACGATGCTCGCAAGGCGTCTCCCCGGCATTCTGCCGAGCCTCACCGAGGAGGAAGCGCTGGAGGTGGCGTCGATCCGCTCCCTCACCGGTGACTCCGTGCGGCGACTGGATGTCACTCCGCCGATCGAATCGCCGCATCACAGCGCGTCGGTGGCTGCGCTCGTGGGTGGAGGATCGCGCGCGGTCAGGCCCGGCGCCATCTCGCGAGCGCACCGCGGGGTGCTCTTCCTCGACGAAGCCGCAGAGTTCTCACGTGTCGCACTCGACGCACTGAGACAGCCACTCGAATCCGGCTCGATCGAGGTGAGTCGATCAGGGGTGACTGCGCTGTTCCCGGCACGGTTCCAGCTGGTCCTCGCCATGAATCCGTGCCCGTGCGGCAATTACGGGGTCCGGGGTTCCGAGTGCGTGTGCCCGTCATTGGCGATCCGCAGATACGCCACGAGGCTTTCGGGCCCGTTGCGCGACCGCGTCGACATCGAACTGCACGTGGCGCGTGTATCCGCAGTCCAGGCGATGGCCGAACGGACTCCCGTAACGACTGCCCTGGCCGGCGAACGCGTCGTCGGGGCCCGAGAACGGGCCGTCGCACGCTGGCAAGGAACATCGTGGCGTCGCAACGGCGAAGTGCCCGGTGCGCGGTTGCGTCAGCCCGATCTGCGACTCGCGGCGTCTGCCCGAGCACCGCTCGACCGTGCGTTGGAACGGGGCGCGCTCACCCTTCGGGGCTACGACCGCGTTCTGAGACTGGCGTGGACGATGGCGGACCTGGAGGGGATCGACAAGCCCGGGCGCGACGAGGTCGGACGTGCGTTGTTTCTGAAGAGGGGATACACATCATGATCGAATCGCTGAGGCAAGACCCCGATGTCCGTGCGGCGCTCGACGAGATGCGGCCCCGCGGGGAGCATGCGGAAGCGCTCGAGAGGGTCGCATGGTCGGTTCTCGCGGAACCGGGCGACGGCGTGGCGGGCGCTCTCATCGCAGAGCTCGGCGCTCACGATGCCCTGGATCTCGCACTTGCAGATCGAAATAGTGCGCCGTCGGGGGCGGGCGGACGGGCACTCGCTGAGGGACGCGCGAGATGGAGGGCGCGTGCTGATACGCGAGCCGTCGCGGAGGCGATTCGAGGTGCGCGCGATGTCGGAGCGAGACTTCTCCTTCCTGGCGACGCGAGCTGGCCGATCGCTCTTGACGACCTCGGCGAGCACGCGCCCACACTGCTCTGGGTGCGAGGCGACCCGATGCTCCTCTCCGCCGAGCCTCGCGTCGCGATCATCGGTGCTCGTGCGGCGAGCGGCTACGGGGAGATGCTCGCCGCAGAGTTCGCAGGTGACCTCGCCATGAGCGGCGCGGTCGTCGTCTCAGGTGGTGCCTACGGCATCGACGGCGCCGCCCACCGGGCGGCGCTCGGCGTGGATGGCCGCACAGTCGCGTTCCTGGCCGGCGGAGTCGATCGCGCCTACCCCCAAGGACATAGGGAGCTGCTACGACGCATCGTCGACACGGGCGCCGTGGCGAGTGAGGTGCCGTGCGGCACTGCGCCGACCAAATGGCGATTCCTGGCGAGGAATCGGCTCATAGCCGCAGTAAGCCAGGCGACGGTCGTCGTCGAGGCGGGCTGGCGCAGTGGATCGCTCAACACCGCAGGGCACGCGGCAGCGCTGGGTCGCCCGCTCGGGGCAGTGCCGGGTCCTGTCACGTCTGCGGCATCCGCCGGATGTCACCGCCTTCTGCGCGAGTATGACGCGCGCTGCGTGACCACTCCTGCGGAGATCCGCGAACTCTGGGGAGGCACACTGCCGGCGGTGGAAGACCGTGAACGATCCGACCCCGATCAAGTGCGGTTGCTCGATGCGATCACCGGTCGCTCGTCGCTACCGGTTCTCGAGATCTGTCGGCGCTCGGGACTCGCGCCCGACAAGGTGAGTGCGATGCTCGGAGTCCTTGAGCTGGACGGCGTGGTCAGACGCGTCGAAGGCGGGTGGCGCAAGGCAGGTGAAGTCGGGCGGCGCGGCTGACGCGATGCTGCTGCCCGCTCCTGCAAGCTGGATCCATGGAGTTCGCGGCTGCGGCGCAGGCCTTCACCGATCACCTCGAGCAGGTGCGGAGGCTGTCGCCCGCGACGGTTCGGGCATACCGGTCGGACCTGCACGATCTCGCCCTGACGATCGGGGAGCTCGGCGTGGAAGACATGTCGCTCGAGACTCTGCGGGACTGGCTCTGGCGGGCTACCCAGCGCGGTGACGCCCGCTCGACTCTCGCGCGACGAGCGGCCGCAGCCCGGTCGTTCTTCGCCTGGGCGCACGAACACGAGCTCATCCCTCACGATCCGAGCCTGCGTCTCGTCGCACCGAAGCGCGGACGTACTCTGCCGACGATCGCCTCCCAGGATGCAATGACCACCCTCCTCGACGTGCAACGGACGGCAGCGTCGACAGGGGAGCCGGGCCAGCTGCGGGACCATGCGATCCTCGAGCTCCTCTACGGCGCTGGCATCCGTGTCTCCGAGCTCTGTGGACTTGACGTCGACGATCTCGACCTCGACCGCGGCACCGCCCGCGTCCTCGGCAAAGGATCCAAGGAGCGCGTGGTCCCGTTCGGCGCCCCGGCGAGAGACGCGATCGGCGCCTACCTCACCCGTGGTCGGCCCGTGCACGTCGCGCGGGCCGCACGCCCTACTCCCGCCCTGTTCCTGGGTACGCGGGGTGCGCGGGTGGGCCCCCGAGCCGTGTACTCGCTCGTCGCAGAGGTGCTCGCGCCCTACGTCGGGGCCGACACGGTCGGGCCGCACGCCCTCAGGCACACCGCGGCGACGCACCTGCTCGACGGCGGTGCCGACCTGCGGGCGGTGCAGGAGATTCTGGGACACGCCAGCCTCGGCACCACCCAGATCTACACGCACGTATCCGCTGAACGGCTCACGGCCACCTATCGACTGGCGCATCCGCGAGCGTGAGGCCTCTTGAGGGAGGCGTCGCCGGGACGTCACGAGGACGTTGGAAGCGACCTACCGCGACGAGCCGGCGTGGCTCACAGGGGATCGCAGCAGGGGAGGAGCACGGCGCGCGGCACCTCTCCGAACAGGAGCATGGGGTTGACGTAATCGCCATCGAATCGCACGCCGAGATGCATCGTGCCCGGCGACGCATGGCCGCCCGATGCGACGATGCCGATCTCGTCACCGGCGGCCACGATGTCTCCGGGGGAGAGATCGGAGGTCACCGGCTCGAACGTCGACACGTACCCGCCCGGGTGTTCGATCGTGATCAGCGGACGGTCCACCACGGTTCCGCGGAACGCTATGACTCCGTCAGCCGGTGCGCGGACGGTACCGCTCTGTGCTGAGACGATGTCGACGCCGCGGTGTCCGGTTCCGTACTCGTGCGCCGGCGCCCGATACGGCTTCGCGACCGCGCGCGCTGCGTCGAACGGCCACGTCCAGGGCGGGGAGGTGGACGCTGTGGTGGCGGATGGCGTGCGAGCGTTCGCAGGGACATACGAGCCGACGCTCAGCAGGGCGACGAACAGGATGATGGCGAGGATGCGACGACGGATGGCCATCGGGCCATCATCCGGGTGTCCCGCCGCGCTCGAGCGGACGTCGGGCGAATCGTCGCAGAAAGTGCGCAGAACCCCCGGGCGCGCTTCGCGGTGCAGGGCCAGTGGCGTCCGAGCATCCTGTATGCTGGGGGAGCACCTCGATCTCGGGGTGACTACGCGTGCCCAGAGCGACTCCGGTCGTGGCATCCACTCCCACAGGTCCTGCTTCCGAGCAGGCGGGTGTGCGCCGGGCACCAGGAAGTTCGATCGTCCGATCGACTTGACAACCTCAATGGCGCAGAACCGCGCCGGAACAAGGAGACGACCATGGCTGTGGTCACCATCCGCCAGCTGCTCGACAGCGGCGTGCACTTCGGACACCAGACCCGTCGGTGGAACCCGAAGGTCAAGCGCTTCATCCTCACCGAGCGCAGCGGCATCCACATCATCGATCTGCAGCAGTCGCTCGGCTACATCGACAAGGCCTACGACTTCGTCAAGGAGACCGTCGCCCACGGTGGCACGATCCTCTTCGTCGGCACGAAGAAGCAGGCTCAGGAGATCCTCGCCGAGCAGGCGACCCGCGTGGGTCAGCCCTTCGTCAACCAGCGCTGGCTCGGTGGGCTCCTCACCAACTTCCAGACGATCTCCAAGCGTCTCGCACGCATGAAGGAGCTCGAGGAACTCGACTACGAGACCCCGGCGAACAGCGGCTTCACGAAGAAGGAGCTGCTTCTCAAGAAGCGCGAGCTCGACAAGCTGCACAAGTCGCTCGGCGGTATCCGCAACCTCACCAAGACGCCGTCCGCCATCTGGGTCGTCGACGCCAAGCGTGAGCACCTCGCCATCGACGAGGCCAAGAAGCTCGGTATCCCCGTGATCGGCATCCTCGACACGAACGCCGATCCGGACGACTTCCAGTACCCGATCCCCGGCAACGACGACGCGATCCGCTCGGTCTCGCTGCTCACCCGCATCATCGCGGACGCCGCGGCAGAGGGCCTGCAGCAGAAGCACAACCCCGAGACGGGCGACGCTGAGCCGCTCGCCGACTGGGAGAAGGAGCTTCTCGAGGCTCCCGTTCAGGAGTCTGCTGACGCAGCAGAGGTCGTCGAGACCGCTGCCGACGAGGCTGCTGTCGTCGAGACGCCTGCTGCCGATGAGACCGCTGCCGACGAGGCCGGTGCTGAGGCACACGACGAGGCGATCGCCGCCGCTTCCGGTGAGGAGACCGCTGAGGTCGCCGCCGCCGAGGCAGCAGACGCCAAGTAATTCCGCGACCACCACACACATCACGAAGCAAGGAGCCACCACACATGGCCAACTTCACCATCGCCGACCTCAAGGCGCTGCGTGAGCAGCTCGGCACGGGAATGGTCGACACCAAGAAGGCGCTCGAGGAGGCTGACGGAGACGTCGAGAAGGCCACCGAGATCCTGCGCCTGAAGGGTGCCAAGGGCAACGCGAAGCGTGCTGACCGTTCCACCAGCGAGGGCCTCATCGTCGCTCGCGAGCAGGACGGCGCAGTGACGCTGATCGAGCTCGCCTGCGAGACGGACTTCGTCGCGAAGAACGAGCGCTTCATCGCACTGGCCGACAAGGTCGCAGACGCCGTTGCAGCGGTCAAGGCGGACTCGGTCGAGTCCGGTCTCGCCGCCCAGGCGGGCGACAAGAGCGTCGAGCAGGTCATCTCGGAAGAGGCTGCGATCATCGGCGAGAAGGTCGAACTGCGTCGCGTGCGCACGGTCTCGGGCGACAAGGTCGAGGTCTACCTGCACCGCACGAGCAAGGACCTGCCGCCGCAGATCGGTGTCGTCGTCGCCTACTCGGGTGACGATGCCGAGACCGCTCGCAGCATCGCGCAGCACATCTCGTTCGCGAACCCGTCGTACCTCTCCCGCGAGGACGTTCCGTCCGACGCTGTGGAGAAGGAGCGCGAGATCGTCACCGAGATCTCCCGCAACGAGGGCAAGCCGGAAGCGGCTCTGCCCAAGATCGTCGAGGGCCGTGTCTCCGCGTTCATCAAGCAGGTCGCCCTGCTCGAGCAGGACTACGCGAAGGACAACAAGCTCTCTGTCGCCCAGGTGGCGAAGGACGCCGGTATCACCGTGACGGACTTCGCGCGCTTCAAGGTCGGCGCGTAACATCGTCGAAGGGGTTCGGATCAACGCGATCCGGACCCCTTCTTCATGCCCAGAAGGCACTATCTTGAATCGGGACGAGAGGATCACCCCATGACCGACCGCACAGGACGCCGCCGCGTTCTTCTCAAGCTCTCCGGTGAGGCGTTCGGCGCCGGCCAGCTCGGTGTCAACCCCGACGTCGTCAGCCAGATCGCTCGCGACATCGCCGCAGCGGTCGACCGCGTCGAGATCGCCATCGTCGTCGGTGGTGGCAACTTCTTCCGTGGCGCGGAGCTCAGCCAGCGCGGCATGGACCGCGGGCGCGCCGACTACATGGGCATGCTCGGCACGGTGATGAACGCTCTCGCTCTCCAGGACTTCCTCGAGCAGGCAGGGGCCCCCACACGCGTGCAGTCAGCGATCTCGATGACGCAGGTGGCCGAGCCTTACATCCCGTTGCGCGCGGAGCGTCACATGGAGAAGGGTCGCGTGGTGATCTTCGGCGCCGGCGCCGGCCTGCCGTACTTCTCGACCGACACGGTCGCCGCGCAGCGTGCTCTCGAGATCGGCGCGGAGGAGGTCCTCGTCGCCAAGAACGGCGTCGACGCCATCTATACCGCCGACCCGAACAAGCACGCGGATGCTGAGCGCATCGAGCGCGTCACGTATCGCGACGCCCTCCAGCGCGGACTCAAGGTCGTCGACTCGACGGCGTTCAGCCTGTGCATGGACAACAACATGGACATGCGCGTCTTCGGCATGGAACCCGCGGGCAACGTCACGCGTGCTCTCCTCGGCGAGCACATCGGCACTCTGGTCACGGCCTGAGCGCCTGCCGGTGCTCGAGGGCCCGGCCCGATAGAATTTCAGAACACCCCGACGATAGGAGTCACCGTGATCGCGGATGTCCTCGCTGAAACCACCTCCCGCATGGCACGAGCCGTCGAGGCCGCCAAGGAGGACTTCTCCACGGTGCGCACGGGTCGTGCGAACCCGCAGCTCTTCCAGAAGGTCCTGGTCGACTACTACGGAACGCCGACTCCGCTCGCGCAGCTCGCCTCACTCGCGAACCAGGAAGCGCGCACGCTCATCATCACGCCGTACGACAAGTCGGCGCTGAAGGGCATCGAGCAGGCCATTCGCGATATGCCGAACCTCGGCGCGAACCCCACCAACGACGGCAATCTCGTTCGGGTCACGATGCCCGAGCTCACTGCCGAGCGTCGCAAGGAGTACGTGAAGCTCGTCAAGACCAAGGCGGAGGACGCCAAGGTCCACGTCCGAGGCATCCGCCGCAAGGGCAAGGATGAGCTCGATGCCCTGAAGAGCGAGCTCGGCGAAGACGAGATCGCCAGGGGAGAGAAGGAACTCGACGCCCTCACGCGCCAGCACGTCGACCTGATCGACGACGCACTCAAGCGCAAAGAGGCCGAACTCCTCGAGGTGTAGGCGGCATGTCCGACGACTCCACCGGTGACGGTACCGACAAGCCGCAGACGCGTCGTGAGGCGCGCGACTCGTCGACCCCGACCGGCGGCATCCCCCTGGTCGACGATGCTTTCCCCGCATTCGACACCACGAGCATCCCGCCGCGGCCTCCGTTGCCCGCAGAGGTGCCCGTGGTCACGGCGTCCACACTGGACACCGCCGATCACAACGCCATCCGCGAGCAGTGGAGAGCGGCCAGGGACGAGCTGGGCAACCATGTCTCGCACGCTCGGGGCCAGCTCGATCAAGCCAATGAGCGCATCAAGGAGCGCACTGGGCGCGACCTGATCCTCGCGACGCTGATCGGTCTCGCGTTCGGTGCAGCGCTGCTCGCTTCGCTGCTCTTCATCAAGGTCCTGTTCGTGCCTTTCGCGTTGGCGGCCGCCCTGTTGGGCGTCTACGAGCTCTCGCTCGCCCTTCGCGCGTCGGGACGACGGATCGACGTGGTGCCGCAGTTCATCGCCGCGACCCTTCTCGTGCTCTCCGCCTTCTTCCTCGATCTCTGGCTCGTCTGGGTCATGCTGTTCCTCGCCGTCGCGTTCGTGATCGTCTGGCGACTCGTCGCGCAGATGATCGCCAAGGACGGCAGAACGTACGGCGACGTGCTCACCGATGCCGTCATCAGCGGTTTCGTGCAGATCTACGTCCCGTTCCTCGCCGCCGTCGCCCTCATCCTGCTGAAGCAGGAGGGCGGTCAGTGGTGGGTGCTGAGCTTCATCGCGATCGCCGTCGTCGCCGACACCGGCGCATACGCCGCAGGTCTCGCCTTCGGACGGCATCCGATGGCTCCCAAGATCAGCCCCAAGAAGACGTGGGAGGGCTTCGGAGGTGCGGTGGTCGGGTCGATCGCGGCCGGTGTTCTCCTCGCGATCTTCCTGCTTCATATCCCGTGGTGGATCGGAGTGATCTTCGGCGTCGCGATCCTGCTGTCCGCGACGCTGGGCGACCTCGGTGAGTCGATGCTGAAGCGCGACCTCGGCATCAAGGACATGAGCTCCTGGCTTCCGGGGCACGGCGGGCTCCTCGACCGGTTGGACAGCATCCTGCCGTCCACGGTGCCCGCGCTGTGCCTCTATTTCCTCTTCTCCTCCTGGGTGGTGCTGTGATGGTCTCCGACGACGTGCAGGTAGCGAACGATGCCGTCGAGGCGCCTCCCGCCTTCTCGCTCACGAGCGGCCGTGTGCGCGGCTATCACCGCGCCGCGGTCGACACCTTCCTCGCGGCTGCGCGAACGGCTTTCGAGAGCGACGCCGACGATCTGGGCGCGGCGGATGTGCGGGTGGCATCGTTCCCCCTCGTCAAGAACGGCTATGTCGTGGCAGAGGTCGATGCAGCGCTGGGCCGGGTCGAGGACGCGCTGGCCGCGCGCGCTCGAGATCGAGTGGTCCGCTCTCGTGGAGCGGGTGCATGGGTCGAGCAGGCACGTGACGACGCGCAGGTGATCCTCGATCACCTGGCCCGCCCGAAGCGTCACCGTTTCGCGCGCACCGGCGTCCTCACCTTCGGCTACCGCATCGACGAGGTCGATCACGTGGGCACGCGCATCGCCCGCTATCTGCGCGATGGCGAGCCCCTGACGGCCGAGCAGCTGCGCGCTGCGGCGTTCCGGATGCAGCGTGGCGGCTATCGCGAAGAGCAGGTCGATGCCCTGCTCGATGCGGCCGTGGACGTGATCCTGGCTGTTCGCTGAGCGTTCCGATGGCCGTCTCAGACCGCAGCGGGTAGACTGCCTCTCATCGTGAACTCCCGAAACGACATGACTCCCCAGCGAAACGACGTCACGCCTGTGCCCGCATCGGCGACTCTTTCGGCGCGCAAGGGCAGCCGCCGCCGCGGCGTCGTGGGCTTCTTCAGCGCACTCGCCGTCGTGGGCTTCGCGGCGGCGATAGTCGCTCCGACAGGTGTCGCCCTCGCAGAGCAGCCCGCCGAGGCGAGCCCCGAGTCGGCGTACTCCGTGGCGCTCACGGAGACCCAGAACCTCACCGTCTCGGTCGAGGGCGCGGCCATCGCGCCCATCCAGCGAGGAACATTCTCGGTCTACGTGACCCCGAAGCCCACACCGACCCCGACGCCGACGACGGCGTCTTCCGGCTCCTCGTCGAAGTCCACCAGCTCTGCACCGCTCTTCTACACCGGTGGCGGCGCTCCTGCCGAGTGGATGGCTGCTGCGGGCATCGCCGAGTCCGACTGGGGTTACGTCGACTACATCGTCTCGCGTGAGAGCGGATGGAACCCTAACGCGACGAACAAGTCGTCGGGTGCCTGCGGTCTCGTCCAGGCGCTGCCCTGCAGCAAGGTGCCCGGCAACGGATACGACCCGGTCGACAACCTGCGCTGGGCGACGGGATATGCGACCGGGCGATACGGCAGCTGGGCAGGCGCGCACGCCTTCTGGACGAACAACCACTGGTGGTGAGCGGCCGTCATGGCCCGCTCCCGCAGACGCCGTCCGGCGCGCCCTGACACCGAGGACTCACTCGATCGTCTTCTGGCGTCCTGGAAACGCACTGAGGTGCGCCGCGGCTCCGAGTGGACCGTGCAGCCGGTATCGGCGGCACAGGCGCTCAAGGACTACATCTGCCCCGGTTGCGGACGCACCGTCGCGCCCGGCACCGCTCATCTCGTGATCTGGCGCGCGGACGGCGTGCTCGGTGACGCCGCAGATCTCGCCGCCCGGCGGCATTGGCACACACACTGTTGGAGGATTGCGTGAGCATCGAGATCCGTGGACCACTCGAGCTTCCTGCCCGGCGCGAGGACATCGTGCTGGAGACGGCGGATGAGCTGACGCTCGTGGGTGAACTGGCGGTTCCGGAGTCATCCGACCCGGTCGCCACTCTCGTGACACTCCACCCGCTGCCCACGGCGGGTGGCTTCATGGACTCGCACATCATCCGAAAGGCTGCTGCACGGCTTCCGGCGTTGGCCGACATCGCGGTCCTGCGATTCAACACGCGCGGCACCACGTCGCCTCGGGGCACCAGCGATGGTGCGTTCGACGGGGGAGCGGCGGAGCAGTTCGACGTCGCCGCGGCGATGGATTTCGTCCATGAGCGCGGCCTTCCGCGCCCGTGGTTGCTCGGCTGGTCCTTTGGCACGGAGCTCGCCCTCAAATACGGGCGAGAGCACGACGTCGAGGGGATCATCCTCCTGTCGCCGCCGCTCCATCGCGCGACCGAAGCCGAGGTCGCCGCATGGGCGGGAGAGGATGTCGAGGTCGTCATCCTGGTTCCTGAGCTCGACGACTACCTCCGTCCGGCCGAGGCGCGAGAGCGGTTCGCGGCGATCCCGCATGCGAACCTGATCGCCGTCGAGGGCGGCAAGCACCTCTGGGTGGGGGAGAGCCAGACCAGGCGCGTCCTCACCGAGATCGTCGCTGCGGTGAATCCTGCGGCACTGCCGCTGCCGAACGAGTGGCCGGCGGCTTAGAGCTCGTTCATCCGCGGGATCAGCACCTGGCGGTAGAGGATCAGGATGCTGGCCGCGACCGGGATCGCGATGAGCGCGCCCAGGAGCCCCAGAAGGCTTCCTCCCGCGAGTGCCGCGACCACGACGACTGCTCCAGGGACAGATACAGCGCGGCTCATGATCCTCGGCGAGATCACGTACGCCTCGATCTGCATGTAGATCAGGTAGTAGATCGCCGCCGCGATCGCGGTGGCGGGGGAACCGAGACCGGGGATGAGGCAGACGAGCACGATGATCGTCGAGCCTGTGAGGGTTCCCACGAGCGGGATCAGCGAGAAGAAGAAGGCGACGACCGCGAGCACGGCCGGGAACGGCGCATCGATGATCGTCAGGAAGATCATGCTCAGGACGCCGTTGATGACACCCTGGGTCACCTGACCCATGACGTAGTAGCCGACCGAGTCCGTGATCTGCTCGGCGAGGTCGATGAAGCGCTCGCGTTTCGACGCGGGGGCGAGTTGATACACGGCTCGCTTCAGCGAGGGCGTGGAGGCCGTCAGATAGATCGTCAGGATCAGGACGATGAACGCCCCGAAGAGGCCGCTGACGACGGCGCCGCTGGCTGCGAGGACGCTCTGGCCGATGGACCCCCCGATCTGGGTGAGATTCGTCTCGAGCCAGTTCGTCACGTAGGCGAACACGTCGTCCACCTTCAGATTCGGGAAGGTGTCGACCATCCACTCTCGGAGGTCGGCGAGGAATGTGTCGCGTTGGACGATGGCAGTGATCTGCGCGATGAGCTGGGAGATCTGGTCGACGAGCACCGGGATGACGATCAGGATGATCCCCGCGAAGATACCGAGCACACCCAGGATCGTGATCAGCACCGCGAGCCAGCGGGGGAGTCGCTTGCGTTCGAGGAATGACACGAGCGGGTCGAGACCGAGGCTGAGGAACAGGGCAGTGCCGACGTAGAGCAGCACGGTGGACAGGCTCTCGACGCTTCCGATCAGCAGGATTCCCAGCCCCACGCCGAGCGTCGCCACGAGGGCGGTGCGGAACGGGTTGTGGATCTTCATCAGGGCTCCTCGGAGATGCGGATGATGCAAGGTTATCGACCGGGCGATGCCTGATCGTCACGACGTGCCGGGACGATCAGGCATGCCCTCGTGGGCAACACACAGGTGATTTCGCTAGTCTGAAATGTCGAGTGTTGCGACTCGGGCGCTCGTCCGGGTCGTGTGAGGAGACTATTCGTGCGTTTCGTATGGGCCGTCGTGGCCTTCGTGCTGGCTGCGGGACTGATCGCTGCGGGCATCGCGCAGCGAACCGTTTTCATGGGTCCGTCGACCCAGGAGACCTCGGTCGCCGTGGAAGAACCTGCGCCCTATGTGCTCCTGGACGGCGACGTCCTGAGGGAGCACCCGGGCGCTCAGACCCTGCTCGTCCGTGGCGACGGCGACATCTTCGCCGCCTACGGTCGGACCGCTGACATGGAGGCGTGGCTGGCTGACGCCTCGTACAACCACGTCACCGTCGGCAAGGACGGCGAGCTCGATGTCGAGCTCGTGGACCCGGCCGCGGCAGGCGACGACGACACGAGTACGGATGCCCCCGAGACGACGCCCGCTCCCGAGGAGACACCCGCTGAGGACGGAGCGGCAGCCGAGACCGGCCGCAGTCCTGTCGGATCTGATCTCTGGCTCGACTCCTTCACCGACACCGACGCGCTGATCGCGGACATGCAGCTTCCCGAAGGCGTCAGCCTTCTCATCGCGCACGACGGCACCGCCGACGCGCCTGACGACATCGTCGTCTCCTGGCCGCTCGACACGTCGACGCCTCTGGCGGGTCCGTTGATGGCAGCCGGCGCCGCCGTGCTGCTGGTGGGTCTCGTCCTGTACGTGCTCGGCATCCGCCACCAGCGCCGCGGACGCGGTCCTCGGCGGAAGGGACCAGGGCCTCTTCCCGCGACCGAGCCGATCGATGTGGGCCAGCTGCCGCCGTCGGAGCGGAAGGCGATCGAGGAGACCTCGACCAGTGAGACCGCGAAGGGATCCGCTTCGGCCGATCACGCCGTCGACGGCGAGACCGGAAGCGGCATCGAAGAGGAGCGCTCGGTGAATGACGGCGACTCGCCCGGCGACCGCAAGTCCGAGATGCGCGCCACCCCGCCGGCACGCAGGCGCCGGATGCTCGCGATCCCGGCCCTCGCGTTGACCGCGCTTCTGGCGACCGGATGCTCGGCGGACTCCTGGCCGCAGTTCGGTGAGGGGACGCCCAGTCCTTCGCCCAGCGCGACGGTGATCGCCCCCGAGAACCAGAAGCCCCCGGCAGTGACCGAGGCGCAGGCCAAGCGCATCCTTCAGGAGGTCTCGACGACTCTCTCGGACGCCGATGCCGCGATGGACATCGATATGGCGGGAACCCGCCTCGACGGTCCGGCGCTGACGGCACGGAAGACCGAGTATGCCCTCCGCACCGCTCTTCCCGACACCGCCGTGCCTGCAGCCATCCCGACCGATGACGTCGAAGTGATGCTGCCCGAGGCCACCGACCGCTGGCCTCGCACCGTCCTCCTCCTCTCGAAGAGCGACGGCGATGACACGGTTCCCCCGGTCGTCCTGACGATGACCCAGCAGGATCCCTGGTCCAACTACAAGGTCAACAACATGGCCGAGATGTCGGCCGACGCCGTCTTCCCCGAGGTGGCTGCCCCGTGGCTCGGAACCTCTCTCGTCCCAGACGACTCCGCCTTCCTCAGCCTGCCGCCGAGTGAACTCGCCGCGACGTTCTCGGACGTCGTCGACGCCGGCGAGCAGAGCGCGTCATACGGGATGTTCGACGAGATCTCGCAGAACCTCGCGAAGTCGATCCGCGACAGTCGCCAGGCCGTGGTGCAGAACCTCGCGGACAACGGCGCGGCCGCGACATCGCAGACAGCCTTCGACATCGCACCGGCGGAATCCGCCCCCGTGTCGATGACCACTCTGGGAAGCGGTGCCATCGTCGCCGTCTCTCTGGTCGACACCGAGACGGTCACGCCGACCTCCGCGGATGCGGTGATCCGTTTCGGCGACAACGCCCAGGCGAAAGCGCTGACCGGTGTCACCGAGTCCGCCAAGGGCGTGACGACCAAGTACGAATTCCAGTTGTTCTTCTCCGTCCCCGCCCAGGGCTCGACGGAGCAGATCCGACTCCTGGCCGTGCGCCAGGACCTTCTCTCCGTCGAGGTGATCAAGTGACCGATATCTCTCCTGCCGCGCTCCGAGGAGCCGTCGACCTCTCCACTCTCCGCAACCGGCCGACGACGCCCCCGGCCGGAGCGCCCGCGCCCGCGGCGGGTGTCGCCGATGTTGTCGTCGATGCGACTGATGAGACGTTCGGGCAGATCCTCGAGGTCTCGCGCACCGTTCCCGTGGTCGTCGACCTGTGGGCCGAGTGGTGCGGGCCCTGCAAGCAGCTGAGCCCGATCATCGAGAAGGTGACACGCGAGCTCGGCGGCAAGGTGCTTCTCGCCAAGGTCGACGTCGATGCCAATCCTCAACTCGCGCAGAGCTTCCGTGCGCAGTCGATTCCGATGGTGGTCGCTCTCATCGCGGGCCAGCCTGTTCCGATGTTCACCGGAGCGGTCCCCGAGCAGCAGGTGCGCGAAGTCTTCGCGCAGCTGCTTCAGCTCGCCGCCCAGAACGGCGTCACGGGCTCGCTGGACGTCGGCGAGGCCCCTGCAACCGAGGAGGCCGCTGAGGAACCGCCGCTGCCGCCGCTGCACGCGGAGGCCTTCGCCGCGATCGAGCTCGGCGACTACGCTGCAGCGATCGTCGCCTACGAGAAGGCCCTCGCCGAGAATCCTCGTGACGAGGACGCGATCGCCGGTCTCGGCCAGGTGCGTCTGCTTGATCGTGTGCAGAAGCTCGATCTGCAGGACGCCCGGGCAGCCGCCGCAGCCGGTCCGCTCGACGTGCAGGCGCAGTTCGATGTCGCGGATCTCGATCTCGCGGGCGGGCATGTCGACGACGCGTTCGGACGCCTGCTCGACCTGTTCGCTCAGCTTCCCTCGGACCAGCGCACGCCGGTTCGTGAGCGGCTCATCGAACTTTTCGGTCTCATCGGCGCGGCCGATCCGCGTGTCATCGCGGCACGCAACCGGCTCTCGTCGCTGTTGTTCTGACCGCGTAGCGCGCCGCGGTCAGCCGTTGCTGATCGTCGGCACGTGCGGGTCGCTCTGATGGCGGAGCCAGATCGTCGACAGCGCAGGGATCGTCATCGTCGCCGTCGGGGTGCCGCCGTCTACGGCGTCGGCGACGACCACGCCCAGGTTGCCTGAACCGCGTCCGCCGTATTCCGCAGCATCCGTGTTGAGGATCTCCTGCCAGATTCCCGCGCTGGGCAGAGCGAGGCGATATCCGCTGCGCTCGACGCCGGCGAAGTTGCTGATCACCACGAGCCGGCCGCCGTGGGCGTCGCGGCGCTCGAACGCGATCACGTTCGGATCCCAGCTGGGCGCACCGAGGCGCGAGAACGACGAGCCGTCGTTGTCGCGCTCCCAGAGCGGTGCCTGCGCTCGATAGGTGCGGTTGAGCTGCCCGACGAAGCTCTGCAGCTGCGCATGGGACGGTTGCTCGAGCAGCCACCAGTCCAGCTCACGGGACTCGGACCACTCTGCGAGCTGCCCGAACTCCTGTCCCATGAACAGCAGCTTCTTTCCGGGGTGCCCCCACATGTATCCCAGGTAGGCGCGCACGTTGGCGAGCTTGTGCCAGTGATCCCCAGGCATCTTTGCGAGCAGGCTGCCCTTGCCGTGCACGACCTCGTCATGGCTGATCGGCAGCAGGTAGTTCTCGCCGAACGCGTACACGAAGGAGAACGTCATCTCGCCTTCATGATGCGCGCGGTACATCGGGTCTCGCTCGATGTACTGCAGCGAGTCGTTCATCCAGCCCATGTTCCACTTGAAACCGAAGCCGAGACCGGCATGATCGGTCGGAGCGGTGACACCGGGGAAACTGGTGGACTCCTCCGCGATCATCAGCACGCCGGGGTGCACACGGTAGGCCGTCGCGTTGACCTCCTGCAGGAATCGGATCGCCTCGAGGTTCTCGCGCCCGCCGTGGATGTTGGGTTCCCACTCGCCGTCGTTGCGGGAATAGTCGAGGTAGAGCATCGAGGCGACGGCGTCGACGCGAAGCCCGTCGACATGGAACTCGCTCAGCCAGAACAGCGCGTTCGCGACGAGGAAGCCACGCACCTCCGGACGGCCGTAGTCGAAGATGAGCGTGCCCCAGTCCTGGTGCTCGCCCCGCCGGGGGTCGGGGTGCTCGTAGAGCGGCTGGCCGTCGAATCGCGCCAGCGCGAACGCATCCTTCGGGAAATGGCCCGGGACCCAGTCCATGATGACGCCGATGCCCGCCTGGTGCAGGCGGTCGATCAGATAGCGCAGGTCGTCCGGGCTGCCGAAGCGGCTCGTCGCCGCGTAGTAGCCACTCACCTGATAGCCCCAGGAGCCGCCGAACGGGTGCTCAGCGAGCGGCATGAACTCCACATGGGTGAAGCCGGCCTCTTCGACGTGCGCGATGAGAGGCTCGGCTGCATCCCGATAGCTCAGTCCGCCTCGCCACGATCCCAGGTGCACCTCGTACACCGACAGGGGCTGCGCGACGGCGTGAGTCGCCGCCCTGCGGGTCATCCACGCGCCGTCCGACCACGCGTAGGTCGACTCGGTGACGACGGACGCGGTCTCCGGCGGGAGCTGCGCGGCCTGCGCCATCGGATCCGCTTTGAAGATCCACGCACCCTCGCGCGTCCTGATCTCGTACTTATAGGTCGTGCCGACCGGGAGATCGGGGATGAACAGTTCCCAGATCCCACTCACACCCATCGAGCGCATGGCATGGGCCTCGCCGTTCCACCCGTTGTGGTCACCGACCACGCGAACGGCGGTGGCGTTGGGAGCCCACACGGCGAAGGCGACGCCTGCGTCACCCTCCACGACCCGCGGATGGGCGCCGAGCACCTGCCAGAGGCGCTCGTGACGCCCCTCTGCGATCAGATGCACGTCGATGTCGCCCAGCGTCGGGAGATGCCGGTAAGGGTCGCCGTTGACCGTCTCGGCGTCCTCGCCGTAGGCCGTCGCGATCCGGTAGGGCACCGGGGGGCCGTCGTGATGCCCCTCCCAGATGCCGTGCGCGACGTGGTGCAGCCCGAGGCGGGTGCCGTCGCGGAAAACAGCTGCCACCGAAGCCGCAAGCGGACGACGAGCGCGGATCACGGTGACGGTGCGGTCGCTCGCGTCGGTGACCGGGTGCGATCCGAGCACCGAATGTGGGTCGTGATGGGATCCTGCCGCCACCGCCGCCCATTCCGACGACGTCGTCGCATCTTCCAGGTAGCTCATGAACGCTTCCTCACCTTCAGGATGTGCACCGGCTCGGCGAAGGCGTCGAGCCGCACGTAGTTGTGGTCTGCCCATGTCCAGACGGCTCCGGTGAGGAGGTCCTCGACGTCGAAGTGCTCGCCCAGAGGAACGCCCCAGATCGTCGTGTCGAGGTGGACCGTGGTCTCCCGCACCGAGTGGGGATCGACGTTGGCGACCACGATGAGGGTGTCCGCGACGCCCGTGCCCGTGAACGCGGCGTCCAGATGCTTGCTGTAGACGAGTACCGAGTCGTCATCGCTCCAGTGGACCGAGAGGTTGCGCAGTTGACGGAGAGCAGGGTGTGCGCGTCGGATCTCGTTCAGACGACGGAGCAGAGGGGCGAGTGAGTCGCCGGCGGCTTCGGCTCCCTCCCAGTCGCGAAGCTTGTACTCGTACTTCTCGTTGTCGATGTTCTCCTCGGACCCCGGGCGGGCCACGTTCTCGAAGAGCTCGTAACCGGCGTACACGCCGTATACGGGGGCGGCGGTCGCACCGATGCAGGCGCGGATGCGGTACGCGGCGCGCCCACCGAACTGCAGGTACTCGGTGAGGATGTCGTGGGTGTTCACGAAGAGGTTCGGCCGCATGTAGTCGCTGGTCTCCTGCGACACGGTGGTGAGGAACTCCTCGAGTTCGGCCTTGGTGTTGCGCCACGTGAAGTAGCTGTAGCTCTGCTGGAACCCGACGGCGGCCAGCGCTCGCATGACAGCGGGGCGGGTGAAGGCCTCGGCGAGGAAGATGACATCGGGGTCGGCGGCGTTCACGGTGGCGATCAGCCACTCCCAGAACTGCAGCGGTTTGGTGTGCGGGTTGTCGACACGGAAGATCTTCACGCCTTCGCGCACCCAGTGCTGCACTATGCGGAGCATCTCCTGGTAGATGCCGGCCGGGTCGTTGTCGAAGTTCAGGGGGTAGATGTCCTGGTACTTCTTCGGCGGATTCTCCGCGTAGGCAATCGTTCCGTCGGGAAGAGTCGTGAACCACTCCGGGTGCTCGGCGACCCACGGATGGTCGGGCGAAGCCTGCAGAGCGAGATCGAGGGCGACCTCCAGGCCCTCGCTCCGCGCCGCACGTACGAAGGCGCGGAAGTCGGCAGGCTTGCCGAGATCGGGGTGGATGGCGTCATGGCCGCCCTCCGTCGCGCCGATCGCGTAGGGGGAGCCTGGGTCTTCGGGCTCGGTGGTCAGCGTGTTGTTGCGCCCCTTGCGGTTGGTGATCCCGATCGGGTGGATCGGGACGAGGTAGATCACGTCGAACCCCATCGCGGCGACCGCCGGAAGTCGCTTCGTCGCGGTGCGGAAGGTGCCGCTCTTGATCGAGCCGTCCTTCAGGCGCTTGGCTCCCTCTGACCGGGGGAAGAACTCATACCAGGCGCCTACCCCCGCTGCGGTTCGCTCGACGAGCAGCGTGTGGGCCGCGGACGTGGACCGCAGCGTCGTCAGCGGTCGCTCGAGGAACACCCGGGCGAGCTCGGCATCTGTCGACAGCGCGATCGTGGTGTCTGCGCCTCCTGCCAGAAGCGCGGCGGAGTCTGCGGCGAGACGCTTGCGCTGCGCGAGAGGGCGGTCCTTCTCTGCGGCGGCCCGGGTGAGGAGCTCGGCGCCGAGTGCGGCCATGACGGGCACGTCGACGCCGGCCGCCACCTTCAGCTCGGCGGCATGGGCCCAGGTCGCGAAGTCGTCGGAGAACCCCTCGAAGCGGAACGTCCATCTGCCCTGGGCGTCGAGCGCGACCTCGGCACTCCACCGGTCGGTTCCGTCGAGGAGCGGAGAGAGGCGATGGAGCGACTCCTCACCGTCAGGCGACGTCAGCCGCAGCTGCACACCGATCAGGTCGTGACCCTCGCGGAAGGCGACGACGCTGAAAGGCACGACTTCTCCCACGAACGCCTTGGGTGAGAACCCGCCGGGAACAGCAGGTCTCACGTCCACCAGCGGAATACGCGTGGCGCGGAGCGAGTCGCCGTCCGACACGACGCCCAGCGGACGCAGAGGGATCTGAGCGGGACTCCGGAGAGCCTGAGGACTGGTGCTGCTCATTCGTGCGGCCACCCCCCGAATGTACCGCTACCGACGCACCGCGGGTAGCGAGCGGACGGCTTCGGCGCGCCGCACGTCATTCGACGCGGAAGAGCCTCATCGAGGTGCCGGGGATCGGCAGGATGTCGCCGGGCGCGAACGTCTCGCCGTCGACGCCGGGGCGTTCGTCGGCGCTCGACCACAGCGACACGAACCGGGTCGCATCCTCGAGTTCCTCGGGCAGTCGCACGTCGATCGGCGACTCCGTGCCGTGCACGATCAGGAGGATGCGATTGGCCGCTTCACGGTCCGGAGTGGAGGCGGCCACATACTGCAGTGTGCGGTTGCCCGGGTCGGTCCATTGCTCGCTCTCCATCGTGTCGCCGTTCTGGTCGAACCAGTCCATGACGGAGGCGTTCGGGATGTGTTCGCCCAGTCGCGCGTACCGGCTCGGTCGCAACGCGGGGTTCTCGGAGCGCAGCTCGATCAGTCGGCTGACATGGGCCCTGAGGTCCTCCTGCCACGGCTCGGGCTCCCAGCCGAGCCAGGTCATCGCGGAGTCCTGGGCGTAGGCGTTGTTGTTGCCCCGCTGCGTGCGCCCGACCTCGTCACCTGCGGTGAGCATCGGAATTCCGGCGGACAGCAGGAGGGTGCCCAGCAGGTTCCGCATCGCCTTGCGCCGAGCCGCGAGGATGGCCGGGTCGTCGGTCGGGCCCTCGATCCCGTGGTTGAACGCGCGGTTCATGTCGGCGCCGTCGCGGTTGTGCTCGCCGTTCGCCTCGTTGTGCTTGACGTCGTAGGAGACGAGGTCGTGCAGGGTGAAGCCGTCGTGCGCCGTGACGAAATTGATGCTCGCGAGCGGCCCGCGCTCGTCGGCGAAGGTGTTGGAGGATCCGGCGAGACGCGTCGCGAAGCCACCGATGCCGACCGGAGCCGACGCCCTGCGCGCATAGTCGATGTCACTCAACCAGAAGTTGCGCACGCGGTCGCGGTAGCGGTCGTTCCACTCCAGCCAGCCCTTCGGGAAGTTACCGGTCTGCCAGCCGCCCATCCCGACGTCCCACGGCTCGGCGATGAGCTTGGTCTCTTTCAGGATCGGATCGTCGGCGATCGCCGCGAGCAGCGGGTGCTCGGGGGTGTACGTGTGCGAGCCGTCGCGCGCGATGGCGGCGGCGAGATCGAATCGGAACCCGTCGATCTGCATCTCCTGGGCCCAGTAGCGCAGTGAGTCGAGGACGAGGCGGGCGCCGGCATCCGTCGAGGTGTCGAGCGTGTTGCCGCACCCTGTGGTGTCGATATACGCCCCGGACGAGTCCTGACGGTAGTAGCCGGCGTTGTCGATGCCGCGCAGGCTCGAGCGGGGGCCGCCGAGGCCCTCCTCCGAGGTGTGGTTGTAGACGACGTCGAGAATGACCTCGAGCCCGGCCTCGTGAAGCAGACGCACCATCCCCTTGAACTCCGCGAGCACGGCCTCTGGGCCGCCCTTTCGCGCGTCTTCGGTCGCATACGCGTTGTGCGGGGTGAAGAAGTTGAGGGTGTTGTACCCCCAGTAATTGGTGAGGCCGCGCTCGAGCAGCCGGGGCTCCGGCACGAACGCGTGCACGGGAAGCAGCTCGATCGAGGTGATGCCGAGCTCGTGGAAGTACTCGATCATCGCGGGGTGTGCGAGGCCGGCGTACGTTCCGTGCAGCGCCGGCGGCACGTCGGGATGACGCTTGGTGAGGCCCTTGAGATGCCCTTCGTAGATGACCGTGCGATCGAGCGGGATGCGCGGCTTGACCGAGTCGCCCCAGTCGAAGCCGTCGACGATCACGACGGATCGCCATTCCTCGTAACCGTCGCCCTGGGCGAGCCCGCGCGCATACGGGTCGAGCAGGAGCGTCTCGGGGTTGAAGGTGTTGCCGGGGCCGTGCGGTCCGCCGACGCGGATCGCGTAGCGGGTGCCTGGTTGCAGCAGCTCGGTCGTGACCTCCCAGACACCGCCGGGGAGTCGTTCGAGGTCGACCTGATCGGTCACCCAGTCCAGGTCTGTGGCATCGAAGACGACGAGCTCGATGGACGACGCGTTCTGCGACCAGACGCGGAGGGTTCCGACGCCGTCGTGAAGGCGAACGCCGAGGTTGTCGAGTGCAGTACCGCCGGGCACGGTGATGTCTCGGATCGCGGGCATGAATACACCATAGGGGTCTGCGCTCGGGTCTCAGGACACCATGCACTCAGTTCCATGTGCGCTCCAGCGAGCGAAAATGGGGGAGAGTTGAGGGATGCAGCACTATCTCGATCACGCGGCCACGACCCCGCTGCGCCCCGAGGCGCGCGAGGCGTGGCTCGACGCGAGCGCGATCGTCGGCAACGCGTCGTCGACTCACGGAGCGGGGCAGGACGCCAGGCGCCTGCTCGAGGAATCGCGAGAGCGTGCCGCCGCAGTGCTCGGGTCCGATCCCATCGAGGTCGTCTTCACGTCCGGGGGAACGGAGTCGATCAATCTCGCACTGCAGGGGCTGTGGCAGGCGCGCCCCGCGGGGACCGACGCGATCGTGATGCCGGATGCCGAGCATCACGCGACCATGGACACGGTGGAGGCGCTCGTCGGGGCGGGTGCGCTCCTTCGCGCTGTTCCGGTATATCGCACGGCGGAGATCGACGTGACCGCATTCGAAGCCCAGCTTCCGGGTGCGGCGCTGGCCACAGCCCTCGTCGCCAACAACGAGGCGGGCACCATCAACGACGCCATGGCCCTCACCTCATCCGCCGCGTCAGCGCAGGTTCCCCTTCACCTCGACGCGGTGTCGGCGCTCGGTCATGTTCCACTCTCCTTCCGCGCACTGCGAGGTGACGCCGCGGACGCCGTCGGACTGGTCGCGATGAGCGTCGCCGGCCACAAGATCGGCGCTCCCGTCGGTGTCGGCGCCCTCGTCACATCGCGCACCGCGCGTCTGGCCGCCATCCTCCGAGGAGGCGCACAGCAGCGCGGCCTCCGCGCGGGGACCCAGGACGTCGCGGGCGCCGCTGCGTTCGCCGTCGCCCTGGAACTCGCCGAGTCGGAGCGGCTGACGGAGAACACCCGACTGAGCGAGATGCGCGACCGACTGGTCGAGGGCATCCTCACCCGTGTTCCGACAGCCGAAGTCCTCGGGGATCGCGTCGAGCGGCTGGCGGGCAACGCGCACATCCTGTTCCCCGGCGCAGTGGGGGAGAGCCTGCTCTTCCTGCTCGACATGGCGGGGATCGCGGCATCCACCGGATCCGCATGCCAGGCGGGTGTGGCAGAGCCTTCGCACGTGGTGATGGCAATGGGACGCAGCGAGCAGGATGCGCGCAGCGTGCTCCGCTTCTCGCTGGGACGCACATCCACGGATGCAGACGTCGATGCGGTCCTCGCATCGATCGCCGACGCGTACTCGCGCGCATCCGGCTCCGGCTCAGCCGCACGCTCGTAGACTGGTTCCATGAGGATTCTTGCGGCCATGAGCGGTGGGGTGGACTCCGCCGTCGCCGCCGCGCGCGCGGTCGATGCCGGTCACGACGTCGTCGGCGTGCACCTCGCGCTGTCCCGCGCCGGGGGAACCCTGCGCACGGGCAGCAGAGGATGCTGCACGATCGAGGACGCACTCGATGCCCGACGTGCAGCCGACCTCCTCGGCATCCCGTTCTACGTCTGGGACTTCTCGGAGCGGTTCCGCGAAGACGTGATCGCCGACTTCGTGTCGGAGTACCAGGCAGGTCGCACCCCGAACCCCTGCATGCGCTGCAACGAGAAGATCAAGTTCGCGGCCCTCCTCGAGCGCGCGATCGAACTCGGCTTCGACGCGGTGTGCACAGGGCACTACGCCACTCTGATCCCGACCGATGCCGGGCTCGAGCTGCATCGCGCAGCCGACAACGCGAAGGACCAGTCCTACGTGCTCGGAGTGCTGACGGCCGAGCAGCTCGCCCACACCTACTTCCCGCTCGGCACGACGCCTTCGAAGGCCGTCGTCCGGGCAGAGGCCGCAGAGCGCGGATTGACCGTCGCTCAGAAGCCCGACAGCCACGACATCTGCTTCATCCCCGACGGCGACACCCGTGGCTGGCTGGCCGAGAAGGTCGGCACGGCGACCGGCGAGATCCTCGACCGCACGGGTGAGGTCGTGGGCTCGCACGAGGGTGCGCACGCGTTCACCGTGGGCCAGCGGCGCGGACTCAAGCTCGGGGTTCCGGCCGCTGACGGCAAGCCGCGATTCGTGCTCGAAGTGCGCCCCGTCTCGAACACGGTCGTGGTCGGCCCGAAGGAGGCGCTCGCGATCCGCGAGATCGCCGGCGAGCGGTTCAGCTGGGCGGGAGCCGCGCCCGTCGATTCGGAGTTCGACTGCGAGGTGCAGATCCGCGCTCACGCCGAGCCCGAGGTCGCTCGTGCCTTCGTCACATCCGAGGGCGTGCGCGTCGTGCCCGATGAGCCGCTCAACGGTGTCGCTCCGGGCCAGACGGCGGTGCTCTACGTCGGCACGCGCGTGCTCGGTCAGTTCACGATCGATCGCACGGTGTCTGCGGTACCGGTAGACGCGTAGCGCCTCCCTCGGGATGTCGGAGGGCGCTCGTAGACTGGCGGAGTGCCGGAGAACATCTCGTTGGAAGACGCCCGTATCGAAGCCGACGGGCTGACCACTCGCATCCTCGAGGCGAAGGACGCGTACTACGGGCGAGACACGTCCGTCGTCGACGACTTCACCTATGACGGGTGGATGCACCGGCTCGAGGAGCTCGAGCGGCTGCATCCTGAGCTCCAGGGCCAGGATTCGCCCACGCAGATGGTGGGCGCGGCCGAGGCGACTGGGCTCGCGACCATCGAGCACGCCGAGCGGATGCTCAGTCTCGATAACGTGTTCTCGATCGACGAACTCCGCGAGTGGGCCGCGAAGACGCGCGCCGCTGCGGGGCGAGACGTCGACTGGCTCACCGAGCTCAAGATCGACGGCCTCGCGATCAATCTGCGCTATGAGAACGGGCGCCTGACGTCGGCGGCGACCCGGGGCGACGGACGCGTCGGCGAGATCGTCACCGAGAACGCACTGCGTCTTCCTGAGATCCCGCTGGAGCTCAGCGGCGACGGACATCCTCCGATCGTCGAGGTCCGAGGCGAGGTGTTCATCCCCGTGGCCGCCTTCGAGCGTCTCAACGCCGCACAGGCGTCGTTCCGCGACCGGGCGTATGCCGATGCGCTGGCGCGCTGGGAGGCGCGTGGCGGCGTGAAGAAGCCCTTCGACGAAGAGAAGGCGCGCACGGCGGCGGCCCGCCGTTTCCCCTCCTTCGCCAATCCGCGCAACGCGGCGAGCGGCGGTCTGCGTCAGCAGATCGACAAGAAGGATGGGCTCGAGCTTAAGGCGGGGATGCTGCGGATCGAGTCCCTCGCTCTCTACGTGCATGGCATCGGTGCCTGGGAGAACCCGCCGGTCGCCGCGCAGAGCCAGGTGTATGAGCAGTTGGCCGAGTGGGGGCTGCCCACGAGTCCGCACACCAAGGTCTGCACGAGCATCGACGAGGTCGCGGCGTTCGTCGAATACTTCGGTGAGCACCGCCACGACATCGAGCATGAGCTGGACGGCATCGTCGTCAAGGTCGACGAACTCTCGCTGCATGACGAGCTGGGCGCCACGAGCCGAGCCCCGCGGTGGGCGATCGCTTACAAGTACCCGCCCGAAGAGGTGCAGACGAAGCTCCTCGACATCGTCGTCTCCGTCGGACGCACAGGTCGGGCGACACCCTTCGCGGTGATGGCACCCGCACACGTCGCCGGCTCCGTCGTCCGACAGGCGACCCTGCACAACAAGGACGTCGTGAAGGCGAAGGGCGTGCTGATCGGCGACACGGTCGTACTGCGCAAGGCGGGCGACGTGATTCCCGAGGTTCTCGGCCCGGTCGTCGAGAAGCGCGACGGCACCGAACGGGAGTTCGTGATGCCGGTGGAGTGCCCCGAGTGCGGCACACCTCTGCGTGCGATGAAGGAGGGCGACATCGATCTGCGCTGCCCGAACGCGCGATCATGCCCCGCACAGGTGCGCGGGCGCGTCGAGCACATCGGATCGCGCGGGGCACTCGACGTCGAGGCGCTGGGCGAGGTCACGGCCGCGGCTCTGACGCAGCCGACGTTCCCCGAGGTTCCTCCTCTCGAGACAGAGGCCGGTCTGTTCGCGCTGACCCTGGACGAGATCGTGCCGATCGAGCTCTTCGTGCGCGACGCCGAGACCGGCCTGCCGAAGGAAGACGACGACGGTCTCGTCAAGACGCGAGCACCCTTTCGCCGGAATCCCAGCGCGGCGGAAAAGAAGTCCGGTCTCACGGGTCCTCAGCCGTCCTCTCAGGCGCTCACGCTTCTGGCGGAGCTCGAGAAGGCCAAGACCAAGGATCTCTGGCGTCTTCTCGTGTCGTTGAACATCCGCCACGTCGGGCCTGTCGCCGCCCGAGCCCTCGCGCAATGGTTCGGTTCGCTCGATGCGATCCGCGCGGCATCCCGTGAAGAGCTCGCGGCGGTCGAGGGAGTGGGCGGCATCATCGCCGATTCGCTGCTGGCCTGGTTCGACGTGGACTGGCATCAGGAGATCGTGCGGCAGTGGGCGGACGCCGGCGTGCAGTGGGCGACCCCCGGACACCCGGGCCCCGGCGCTGCGGTCGTCGAGGGCGGTGTGCTCGACGGTCTCACCATCGTGGCGACCGGCTCACTAGACGGCTACACGCGCGACGGAGCGCAGGAGGCCATCATCAAGGCCGGTGGCAAGGCGGCGTCGAGCGTCTCGAAGAAGACCGACTTCGTCGCGGCGGGGCCGGGGGCCGGATCGAAGCTCGGCAAGGCGGAGGAGCTCGGCATCCGCATCCTCGACGCGGCACAGTTCCATGTCCTCGTCACCGAAGGGCCGGACGCGCTCGGATGAAGCGCTACGGGCCGCTGATCGTCGTGCCCGGTGCACTGGCCATCGGCGACCCTGGTAGGCACCATCTGCGTCTCACGCCGGACGCCGTGCTGTTCCGCGAGGGCACCCAGAACCGAGGGATCGTTCCCTGGAACCAGGTCGAGCGTGTCGTTCTGGACGTTCCTGTGACGCGATTCCGGTTGCCGGGTCTCGTCAGCACGGTCGTGATCGGTGCCCTGACCTTCCTCGCTCTCGCAGACCTCGGAATGGACCCGGAGGACGGCACGGTCGACGTGGTCATCGATGGCGAGGCGACCACTGCACCGCTGAGCCGCCATCATGTCGGCGGGTACTGGGCTCCCACCATCGACGGCGCCCATAGGCTGCTGCAGCACCTCATCGACCACCCGGAGCAGCGATCGCTGCTGACTCGACCCGAACCGCTCATCGACGTGGCGGCCCGCCTCGCCCGCAGTTCGGCGACAGGCCCGTCAGGCTCCTGACCCGCCTACGCATCCGAGATGCGCTGGAGCAGCTTCGGCGAACCGCTGAACCCGAGCCTCTGATAGACCGTGACAGCGCGTTCGCTCGAGTGCACGGTGACCCTGGATGCGCCGGCACCGTGAGCGTGGGCTGCCGCCGCGTCGACGAGAGCGGTTCCCACACCGCCACCACGGTGCTCGGGCAGCACGAAGACGCTCTGGATGTCTGCCGACAGGCGATTGCTCGCACCAGGGCTCGGGACTCGGGGGAGAAGTGCGACCCATGCGGCGCCGACGATCTCGTCATCGATCGTCCGCGCGACGAACGCGGCGTGCGTGGCCCGATGATGGTCCCACCAGGATGCGAGAGCCGTCACGAACGATTCGAACTCCGCGTCCGCGGCATCGTCGGCGGCTCTGTCGATCCACTTCACGCGCGCCAGGCCCCGAACATCGTCGGGGCCTGCGCGGTCGATGTGCACGTGCGTGCCAGTCAGTCCTTGTGCCGCGGCTTGCGGAACGGCTTCTCGCCTCGCTCGTCATTGCGAGCCGGGCGCTCGT
This sequence comes from Microbacterium sp. CGR1, assembly GCF_051062835.1. Classification (GTDB taxonomy): domain Bacteria; phylum Actinomycetota; class Actinomycetes; order Actinomycetales; family Microbacteriaceae; genus Microbacterium. The sequence goes on from NZ_JAOTPG010000001.1 coordinate 548,128, forward strand.
CGCGGTCGTATCGCGGGCGGTCGTCGCGGCGGTCGAACCCACCACGGGCGCCGTCACGAGGACCGTCGTTGCGACGGGCTCCCGGTCCACGGTCGGGCTTGATCTCGATCAGGCGACCCGAGATGCGGGTGTCCTTCAGCTTGTCCAGCACCGATGAGTCGAGGTTCGCGGGCAGTTCGACGACGGTGAAGTCCGGGCGGATGTTGATGGCGCCGAAGTCGTCGCGGCCGAGACCGCCCTCGTTCGCGAGCGCGCCGACGATCTGGCGGGGCTCGACACGGTGACGACGACCGACCTCGATGCGGTACGGCTTGTAGTCGCCGCGCCCACGACGCTCGCGAGGCTCACGACTCTCACGACGATCGCCCTTGCTGTTCTCACGCGGCGGACGATTGTCGTACTCGACGGCCTTCGACAGCGGGTCGTCGGCCGGGTCGAGCAGCAGCGGAGTGTCGCCCTGCGCGACGACCGCGAGAGCAGCAGCCACATCGGCCTCGGGCACATCGTGATTGCGCACGTAGTGGTCGATGACGTCGCGGAACTTCTCGATCCGTGCGGCATCGCCGAGAGCCGCCGTGATCGCGTCGTCGAACCTGGTGAGACGCGTGGTGTTCACGTCGTCCAGAGTCGGCAGCTGCATCTGTGTGGGCTGCTGACGAGTGGCCTTCTCGATGGACTTCAGCAGGTAGCGCTCGCGCGGCGTGATGAAGCTGATCGCGTCTCCGCTGCGGCCTGCACGTCCCGTCCGACCGATGCGGTGCACGTAGGACTCGGTGTCCGTCGGGATGTCGAAGTTGACGACGTGGCTGATGCGCTCGACGTCGAGACCACGCGCTGCGACATCGGTCGCGACGAGGATGTCGAGCTTGCTCGCCTTGAGCTGGTTGACGCTGCGCTCGCGCTGCACCTGGGGGACATCGCCGTTGATCGCCGCAGCGGAGTACCCGCGGGCGCGGAGCTTCTCAGCGAGCGTCTCGGTCTCGTTCTTCGTGCGGACGAACACGATCATCCCGTCGAAGTTCTCGACCTCGAGGATGCGGGTGAGCGCGTCGACCTTCTGCGCGTACGACACCACGAGGTAGCGCTGGGTGATGTTCGTGCCGGTCGCGGTCTTCGACTTGATGCTGATCTCTTCGGGCTCGCGCAGGTACTTCTGCGCCAGACGACGGATCTGCGGCGGCATGGTGGCCGAGAACAGGGCGACCTGCTTCTCTTCAGGCGTCTGAGCGAGGATCTGCTCGACGTCTTCAGCGAAGCCCATCTTCAGCATCTCGTCGGCCTCGTCGAGCACCAGGTACTGCAGCTGGGACAGGTCGAGCGTTCCCTTGGCGAGGTGGTCCATGATGCGGCCGGGGGTTCCGACGATCACGTGCACGCCACGGCGGAGTGCCGACAGCTGCACACCGTAGCCCTGTCCGCCGTAGACGGGGAGGACGTGGACGCCCTTCATCTTCGAGGCGTACGACTCGAATGCCTCGCAGACCTGCAGGGCGAGTTCGCGGGTCGGTGCGAGCACGAGGGCCTGCGGGGTCTTCTGCGATACGTCGAGGCGCTCGAGCACGGGGAGCGCGAAGGCCGCGGTCTTTCCCGTTCCGGTCTGCGCCATGCCGACGACATCGCGACCGGACAGCAGGGTCGGGATCGTCGCGGCTTGGATGGGGGAGGGGGTCTCGTAGCCGAGGTCCTTGATGGCCTTGAGGACGGGGCCGGTGATGCCGAGCTCCTCGAATCCAGGGGTCTCGGGGGCGTCGGTGGGCACAGCGTCTTCAGGAGTCACTGACCAAGGGTAGCGCTTCACGGGATTCCGCGCCTGTGAGGGCGCCCTCAGGTGCCGGATGTGAGGGCGAGCAGCCTCTCCTTGACCTGTCGGCGCAGCACCTTGCCGATGAGCGACTTCGGCAGCTCGTCGACGATGAAGATGCGGCGGGGCACCTTGTACGGGGTGAGGATGCTGCGCGCGTACTCGCGGATCGCTTCGACATCGACATCGGAATCGCCGTCGACGACGATCGCCGCGACGACCTCCTCGCCGGAGTGATCGCTCGGGAGTCCGACGACGGCGGCGTCCGAGACCTGAGGATGCTGACGCAGTGCGCTCTCGACCTCGGTGGGCGCGACATTGAAGCCGCCCGTGATGATGAGCTCCTTGATGCGGTCGACGATGCGGATGAAACCTGCGTCGTCGACCGTGACGATGTCGCCGGTGCGGAACCACCCGTCGACGAAGACGGCCTCGGTCTCCTCCGGCTTGCCGTAGTAGCCGGAGAACACCTGGGGGCCTCGCACCAGGAGCTCGCCCGCGGAGCCGGCAGGGACGTCGACGGTCGGGTTCTCGGGATCGACGACACGGCATTCCGTACCGGGCAGCGGGAGTCCGACTGTGCCAGGCACGCGGTTGTCCGCGACGGGGTTCGCCATCAGCACCGGGGAGCACTCGCTCAGCCCGTAGCCCTCGACGAGGAATCCACGGGTCGCCGCCTCGAACGGGACGACGAGCTCGTGCGGCAGCGCCATCGCACCCGAGATCGCGACCTCGATGCCGTCGAGCGACACGCCCTTGGCATTCGCGGCCGTCAGCAGCCGGTCGGCGATCGGGGGTACCAGAGGCAGGAAGGTCGCCGGGTGCTTCTTCATGACATCGAGCACGAGGTCGGGGTCGAACTTCGGGAAGAGCACGAGCCGTGCGCCCATGGACATCGCGAAGGTCAGGCAGAGCGTGAGGCCGTACGCGTGGAACATCGGCAGCACCGCGTAGACGACGCATCCTTTGCCGCGCTGGATCGACGGCACCCACGCCTGCGACTGCGCGGCGTTCGCCAGGAGGTTGTGGTGCGTCAGAGCCGCACCCTTCGGCGTGCCCGTGGTGCCGGAGGTGTACTGGATGATGGCGAGGTCGTCGGTGGCCGGCTTCGGGTGCGAGGCGGGGAGAGGCGCGGACTGAACCAGCGAATCCCAGGTGACGGTTCCCCGCACCTTCTCCGTGAGAGCCGCGCGCGACTCACGCGCCTTGGCGACCGGAAGCCGTAGCGCGACCCGCGTGAGGAGCGGCATCGCGCGAGTGACGTCCACCGAGATCAGGTTCGTGACCGAGAGGTCGGCGGGGAACTCCTGCACCGTGGAGACGACTTTGTTCCACACGATCGCGTGCTTCGCACCATGGTCCTCGAACTGCTTGCGCAGCTCTCGCGGCGTGTAGAGCGGGTTGTGCTCGACCACGACGGCGCCGAGGCGCAGCGCGGCGTAGAACGCCACGATGTGCTGCGGGCAGTTCGGAAGGACGATCGCGACCGGGTCGCCCGCCCGCACGCCGAGATCGCGCAGGCCCGAGGCCGCACGGTCGATCGCCTCCTGCAGCTCCGAATAGGTCGTCTCGCGACCGAAGAACTGCAGGGCGGGGGCATCCGGGTAGTCGCGAGCGGATGCGGCGACGATGTCGACCAGGGATCCGGTCACGGGGGAGAGGTCTTCCGGGACGCCTTCGGCGTAGCTGGCGACCCACGGACGAGGAGGCTGATACGAGCTCACCCGCCCAGCATAGGGCTGGCTTCGCCGGACTGCAGGGACTCGGCGGGCACGGCAACTAGACTCGGGGTGTGTCTGAAATCACCCCTGATCTTGTGCGCCATCTCGGCGTGCTCGCGCGCATCCAGCTCAACGACGACGAGGTGACGAGGCTCACGGGCCAGCTCGACGCCATCGTCGACAACATCGCCAAGGTGTCGGAGGTCGCAAGCCCCGACATCGCCGCGACGAGTCATCCGATCCCGCTGAGCAACGTCTACCGCCCCGACGTGGTGGGCGAGACCCTCACGCATGAGCAGGTGCTCCAGAACGCGCCGGACCAGGCCGACGGCCGGTTCCGCGTCACCGCGATCCTGGGAGAAGAGCAGTGAGCGACATCATCCGCATGACCGCGGCGGAGCTTGCGGACAAGCTCGCCAGCCGCGAGATCTCGAGCGTCGAGGCCACTCGCGCTCACCTCGACCGCATCGCCGCCGTCGACGGCGATGTCCACGCCTTCCTGCATGTCAACGAGGGCGCGCTCGACGCCGCCGCGGCCGTCGATGCGCGGCGTGCGGCCGGCGAGCAGCTCGGACCGATCGCCGGTGTGCCGCTGGCGATCAAGGACGTTCTCGTCACGACCGACCAGCCGACCACGAGCGGTTCGCGGATCCTCGAGGGCTACCGCTCGCCGTACGACGCCACCGTCGTCGCCCGCTCTCGTGCAGCCGGACTGATCCCGCTCGGCAAGACCAACATGGACGAGTTCGCGATGGGCTCCTCCACCGAGCACTCCGCGTACGGTCCCACCCGCAACCCGTGGGATCTCGATCGGATCCCCGGCGGCTCGGGCGGTGGATCCGCAGCTGCGGTCGCCGCATTCGAGGCACCCCTCGCTCTCGGGTCCGACACGGGCGGGTCGATCCGCCAGCCCGCGCACGTGACCGGCACGGTGGGTGTGAAGCCGACCTACGGCGGCGTGAGCCGCTACGGCGCGATCGCCCTCGCCTCGAGCCTCGACCAGGTCGGACCTGTGAGCCGCACGGTGCTCGACGCCGGTCTGCTGCACGACGCCATCGGCGGCCACGACCCGAAGGACTCCACGTCGCTGCGTGACGAGTGGCCTTCGTTCGCGGATGCGGCTCGTGAGGGCGCCCGCGGAGACGTGCTCAAGGGGCTCAAGGTCGGAGTGATCCGCGAGCTGCCCGACAGCGGATTCCAGGCCGGTGTGGCGGAGTCGTTCCATAGCGCACTCGCACTGATGGAGGCGCAGGGAGCGGAGATCGTCGAGATCGGCGCTCCGCACTTCGAGTACGGCGTCGCCGCGTACTACCTGATCCTCCCCGCCGAGGCCTCCAGCAACCTGGCGAAGTTCGACTCGGTGCGCTTCGGCCTCCGCGTGACCCCCGACGGCAACCCGACGGTCGAGGACGTCATGTCGGCGACGCGTGACGCCGGCTTCGGGGATGAGGTCAAGCGCCGCATCATCCTCGGCACCTACGCACTGTCGGCCGGATACTACGACGCCTACTACGGCAGCGCGCAGAAGGTCCGCACGCTCATCCAGCAGGACTTCGCGAACGCGTTCGCAGAGGTGGACGTCATAGCGACGCCGTCGGCTCCGACGACCGCATTCAAGATCGGCGAGAAGATCGACGACCCGTTGCAGATGTACCTCAACGACATCACGACGATCCCGGTGAACCTCGCAGGGGTCCCCGGAATCTCGATCCCCAGCGGCCTGGCTGCAGAGGACGGTCTTCCGGTCGGCATCCAGTTCATCGCACCGGCACGGGAGGACGCGCGACTCTACAAGGTCGGCGCCGCCGTCGAGACTCTGCTGGTCGACTCGTGGGGTGCGCCGCTCCTCACCCGTGCACCGCAGCTCGCAGGAGGGAACCGCTGATGGCCACCGCCAAGCTCATGGACTTCGACAAGGCTCTCGAGCTGTTCGAGCCCGTACTCGGCTTCGAGGTGCACGTCGAGCTCAACACCCACACCAAGATGTTCTCGGACGCGCCGAACCCGGCCAACGAGCTGTACCATGCTGCCGAGCCGAACACGCTGATCGCACCCGTCGACCTCGGTCTTCCGGGCGCGCTCCCCGTGGTCAACGAGACGGCGATCAGGTCGTCGATCAGTCTGGGTCTCGCACTCGGCTGCTCGATCGCTCCCTCGAGCCGATTCGCGAGGAAGAACTACTTCTACCCGGACCTCGGCAAGAACTACCAGATCTCGCAGTTCGACGAGCCGATCGCCTTCGAGGGATCCGTCGAGGTCGAGCTCGAAGACGGAACGATCGTGCAGATCCCGATCGAGCGCGCTCACATGGAAGAGGATGCGGGCAAGCTCACCCACATGGGTGGCGCGACCGGTCGCATCCAGGGCGCCGAGTACTCGCTCGTCGACTACAACCGCGCGGGCGTTCCGCTGGTCGAGATCGTGACGAAGGTCATCTTCGGCACCGAGCACCGTGCTCCCGAGGTCGCCAAGGCCTATGTCGCGACGATCCGTGACATCGTGCGCAGCCTGGGCATCTCCGAGGCCCGTCTGGAGCGCGGGAACCTCCGCTGCGATGCGAACGTGTCGCTGCGTCCCCGCGGCCAGGAGAAGCTCGGGACGCGCACCGAGACGAAGAACGTCAACTCCATGCGCTCCGTCGAGCGCGCGGTGCGGTACGAGATCCAGCGTCAGGCGCAGATCCTCGCCGACGGCGGGACGATCACGCAGGAGACGCGGCACTGGCACGAGGACACCGGAACGACCTCGCCCGGTCGTCCGAAGTCGGATGCCGACGACTACCGCTACTTCCCGGAGCCGGACCTGGTTCCCGTGGAGCCCGCCGCCGAGCTGATCGAAGCACTGCGTGCGGAACTCCCCGAGCAGCCGGTCGCCCGGCGCCGCCGACTGATGACGGAGTGGGGTTTCACCGACCTGGAGTTCCAGGATGTGCGCAACGGCGGCCTGCTCGATGTCGTCGAAGAGACCATCAGCGCCGGAGCCACCCCTGCCACGGCCCGCAAGTGGTGGACGGGCGAGATCACCCGCCAGGCCAACGCGCAGGAGAAAGACGTCACCGAGCTGGTGTCGCCCGCGAACGTCGCGGCGCTGCAGAAGCTCGTGGATGCCGGAACACTCACGGACAAGCTGGCTCGTCAGGTGCTCGAGGGCGTCATCGCCGGCGAGGGCACACCGCAGGAGGTCGTGGACAGCCGCGGACTCGCCGTCGTCTCTGACGACGGCGCGTTGATCGCTGCGATCGACGAGGCTCTCGCTGCGCAGCCCGATGTGCTCGCCAAGATCAAGGACGGCAAGGTCCAGGCGGCCGGCGCCGTCATCGGCGCTGTGATGAAGGCGATGAAGGGCCAGGCGGATGCCGCCAGGGTCCGCGAACTCGTCCTCGAGCGCGCTGCGCAGTAACCGCATCCCCCGGGCCTCATGTCGGAGGTCCGGGGGAGAATGGTCTCATGGGACACGGTGACGGCAGAGGGCGCATCGTGTCGTCCGCCGATGCTGACGACACCGGCACCAGCATCCTGCACGTCGACATGGACGCGTTCTACGCGGCGGTCGAGGTGCTCGACGACCCGAGTCTTCGTGGCCTCCCGCTGATCATCGGGGCGCCCGACGGTCGCTCCGTCGTCTCGAGCGCGTCATACGAGGCCCGTCGCTACGGGGTCCGTGCGGCGATGCCGGTGTCCCAGGCGATCCGCCTGTGTCCGTCGGCGAGGATCGTGCCGCCGCACTTCCATCGCTACCAGGCGGTGTCCCGCCAGGTGATGGCGATCTTCGAGTCGATCACTCCGCTGGTCGAGCCGCTGTCGGTCGACGAGGCGTTCCTCGACGTCCGTGGCGTCCGGCGGCTGTGGGGGACCCCCGCGCAGATCGCCCAGCTCGTCAGAGAGCGGGTGAGCGACGAGGTCGGCATCACCTGCAGCGTCGGAGTGGCGTCGACCAAGCACGTCGCGAAGATGGCATCGACCATCTCGAAGCCGGACGGCATGCTCGTCATCGCCGCATCCGACACGCAGGCGTTCCTCGATCCTCGACCGGTTCGGGCGATGTGGGGCGTGGGGCCGAAAGCGGCCGAGGCTCTGGAAGGGCGCGGCATCCGCACGATCCGCGACATCCGCACGTCGTCTACAGACATGCTCGATCGCGCGGTCGGCCCGGCGCTGAGTGCGCGTCTCGTGCAGCTGTCTCGGGGTGAGGATGCACGGGCGGTCGAGACCGAGCGCGTCGAGAAGAGCATCGGCCACGAGGAGACTTTCGACACGGACATCTCGGATCGCACCTATCTGCGAGCCGAGCTGCTCAGGCTCGCCGATCGCGTCGCCGCACGACTGCGGAAGGCTGAATGGGAGACCTCGACGGTTGCGATCAAGATCCGATTCGACGACTTCCGCACGGTGAGCCGGTCGCAGACGCTTGCCGAGCCGACCGCCGTCGGCCAGCGGATCGGTGAGGCGGCTCAGGCGCTGTTCGAGCAGATCGACCGCCGCGACCCCGTGCGGCTCGTCGGTGTGCGTGCCGAGAAGCTCCGGCCGGCGGGTGGTGGAGGCATCGGTCTGTGGGACGACGACGAGGACTGGCGGCGGGTCGAAGGGGCTCTCGACGATGCGGTCGCGCGTTTCGGATCGGCCATGATCGGTCGGGCCAGGCACATCGGCCGAGGCGACGGACGCGGTGCGGCGCAGCATCCGAAGGCGCACGGTCTCGATTGACCTCTCGGCCGCTCGTTTCCTGAGCTAGCGTGGAGCCATGCCCAACATTGCACTGGAACTCGGAAAGCAGGCCGCGTCGTTCGGCGTGAAGAGCGCGTACGGAGAGCCGCAGGACGTCGACGGCGTGAGCATCACCCCGGTGGCGTTCACGTACTCGGGATTCGGCGGCGGAAGCGGTGACGGTGCAGAAGGCGGTGGCGGCGGCGGAGTGTCCGTGCCGGTCGGCGTCTACGTGCGTCGCGAGGAGGGACTTCGGTTCGAGCCCAACATCGTGACCCTGCTGGTCGTCGCTGTGCCGTTCGTCTGGGTCGCCGGACGAGCTATCTCCCGCATCATCCGTGCCCTCAAGAAGTGACGACCCCGTCGGGGCAGCGCTCGCGCGCGCCGCGGCGCTGATCGTCGAGGACATCCGTGCCCTCGCGGCGGCGAACCCTGTCGTCATCATCGACGGTCGAAGCGGAGCCGGCAAGACGACGCTCGCGCGTATGCTGGTCGAGCGCTGGCCGATCGTCGGCAGGGTGCAGCTGGTCGCCCTCGACTCGATCTATCCCGGCTGGGACGGGCTCCAGAGCGGAGTCGAGCATGCCCTCGACGGCATCCTCCGTCCGCACGGCCGCGGATACCTCGGTGAATGGCGCCGCTGGGACTGGGACCGGGAGGAAGAGGCCGAGAGCCACGCCGTGGACCCGGCGCTCGGGGTGCTGATCGAAGGCAGCGGAATCCTGACGCCCGCCACAGCCGCGATCGCCGATGTGCGCGTCTGGCTCGAGTCCGCAGAGCCCGGGCGCAAGGCACGAGCGCTGAATCGCGACGGTGAGACCTATCGCCCGCACTGGGACCGGTGGGCCGCTCAGGAGAAGGCGCACATCGCGCGGGACGAGCCTCGAGCCCTCGCGACGAGGGTCGTCGAGATCCCCTGACGCCTCACAGCAGTTCGTCTGCCGCCTCGATGGTGAGTTCGAGGCGGTATCCGAGCCAGTCGTAGACGCCGAACCTCGCGTCCTCAGGATCATGGTCTTCGTCGCTCTCGATACCCAGACGCTCAGCGATCACCAGACGGATCGCAGTGAGCGTTCGCAGCCAGGCATCGACATCGGACTGCCGGATCGCCAGGTCATGCTCTGTGAACGCCTCGCCCTGGGACATGGAGTCGAGGTCGCCGCGGAGCTCGGCGAGCGCCGCCCGAACCACATCGGCGTCGAGCGCGCGCCTGTCGAGCAGGTCCTCGCGCGTCGCGTCGTGGAAGGAGCGCGAGGCGTCGTCATCGTCGGGGTACGGGGCGGGAGCCAGACGCCCGATGGCCGGATCGGTGGCATCGCGGTCGGTCCCCACCAGCTCGCGGAAGTCGTCGACGAGCTGTGCGAGCTGGGCGCCTTCCACTCTCGCCATCCGGACGTGCACCATCTGCTCGCTCATCGTGCGGCCTTTCGCACCGTCGCCCAGAGGCCGTAGTCGTGCATCGCCTGGGCGTGCACCTCCATCGTCTCGCGGGGCCCCGTGGCGACGATGGCCTGACCTTCGTGGTGCACTGCGCGCATCAGCTGCGTCGCGCGGTCCAGTGAGTACCCGAAGTAGGTGCGGAACACCCGCACGACATAGCTCATCAGATTGACCGGGTCGTTCCACACGACGACCTCCCAGGGTTCGAGCGGCGCGGCCGTGAGCTCGACGATCTCCTCGACGTCAGGCGTGGCGAGGGGAGTCATGCCCACCCCAGCTCGTGCAGCTGCGCGTCATCGATGCCGTAGAAATGGGCGATCTCGTGCACGAGCGTCGTGTGGACCTCGTCCCGGAGCTCATCCTCGTCCGCGCAGGCTGCGAGGTGCGGTTCGCGGTAGACGACGATGCGGTCGGGCAGCTCTCCGGAGCCGTACTGAGTGCGCTCGGTCAGTGCCAGGCCGTCGTAGAGCCCGAGAAGGTCGAGGCTCCCGTCTTCCGGACGGTCCTCGACGACGAAGACGACGTTCTCGAGTCCGTCGACCATCTCATCGGGCAGCCGGTCGAGCTCGTCGATCACGAGTTCCTCGAAGGGCGCAGCATCCATCTCCATCGGTTCCAGCCTATTGCCGCGAGCGCGGCCGCGGCGTCAGTGGAGGAAGACCAGGAGTGCGGCGACCGCGATGAAGAGCGCACCGAAGACGCTGTTCAGGATCCGCTGCCCCTTCACCGACCGGGTCAGGCGACGGAAAGGGCGGGCCGCAGTCGCGAAGAATCCCCACATCACCAGGATGTCTACCACCATGACGGTGACGATCAGGGTGAGGTACTGCGGCAGCTGAGGCTGGTCCAGACGGATGAACTGGGGGATGAACGCGAGGAAGAAGACGATCGCCTTCGGGTTGAGGAGGTTCACCCAGAAGCCCCGTCTGATCATCGACCAGTGGCCTTCGCGCAGGTCGGCGCCGGTCTCGTCCTCGAGGTCCGCGGGAGCTGGCTTCGTCAAGATCAGCCGAATTCCGAGGAGGACCAGGTAGGCGGCTCCGGCGTATCGGATGACGTTGAACAGCACCTCGGACTGCGACACGACGAGTCCGAGCCCGGCTGCCACGATCACGACGTGGACGATCAGCGCGAGCTGCTGGCCGATGATTCCCCAGATCGATCGACGCCATCCCTGGCTGAGCGCGTTCGACATCGTGTTGATGGCACCGGCGCCCGGAGTGAAGCTGATCACCACGCAGGCGGTCAGGAGCGAGAACCATACGGCGAGTGACACCTCGCAATACTAGGGCTCTCGCTCCGTCGCGGCGTTCAGTCGGTCGGGGCGCCGCTCGGCATCCGCAGATCCAGTCGACGGAGCAGCTGTGCGTTCAGAGCCACGACGATGGTCGACAGGGACATCAGGACGGCACCCACCGACATGGGGAGCACGAACCCGACCGGCGCGAGGACGCCGGCCGCGAGAGGCACGGAGAGCAGGTTGTAGCCAGCCGCCCACCACAGGTTCTGGGTCATCTTGCGGTAGCCGGCCTTCGAGAGGTCGATCACCGAGATGACGGCGCGCGGGTCGTCTCCCGCGAGGATCACACCGGCGGATGCGATGGCCACGTCTGTGCCGGCGCCGATGGCCAGGCCCACATCCGCCTGGGCGAGTGCGGGGGCGTCGTTCACGCCGTCGCCCACCATCGCGACACGGCGTCCCTCTGCCTGCAACGCTCGGACTCTGGACGCTTTGTCCTCCGGGCGCACGCCGGCGAACACCCGGTCGATCCCGACCCGCGCCGCGACGGTCTCCGCGACCGACGATGCGTCGCCCGTGATCATCACCACGTCGATCCCGCGTGCGCGCAGCGCTTCGACGGCCGAGATCGATTCGGCTCGGATGTCGTCGGCGAGTCTCAGGGCACCGATGACGCGGTCGCCGAGGAGCACATGCAGGATGATCGCGCCTTCCGCTCGCCACGCATCGGCGATCGGAAGCTCCGCGGTGTGGGTCTCTGCGAGCAGGTCCGGTCCGCCGACCTTCACGAGCCGACCGTCGACGCGTGCGCTCACACCGACGGCGGGAGACGACCGGAAGTCCTCGGCAGGACGTATCTCGAGTCGTCGCTCACCCGCGGCGTTCACGATGGCCTTCGCCAGCGGATGCTCGGAGTCCTGCTCGGCCGCCGCGGCGAGCGAGATGACGTCGTCGGCAGTGAACGGAGCGACGGGCTCGACGGCGGTGACAGCGGGAGTGCCCTTCGTGAGCGTTCCCGTCTTGTCGAATAGGACGGTGTCGATCGTGCGCATGGTCTCGAGAGCCAGTCGATCCTTCACGAGAATGCCTGCGCGCGCTGCACGCTCGGTGGCGATCGAGACGACCAGGGGGATCGCGAGGCCCAGAGCATGCGGGCACGCGATGACCAGGACGGTGATCGTGCGGATGACGGCTTCGTCGGGCAGTCCCACGGACGACCAGATGACGGCGGTGATCGCGGCGGATGCGAGCGCGAACCAGAACAGCCCTGCTGCCGCTCGGTCGGCGATCCGCTGCGCACGAGACGAGGATGCCTGTGCGTCGGCGACGAGTCGTTGGATGCCGGCGAGTGCGGTGTCCGTGCCCGCGGCCGTGATCTCGACCCGCAATCCCGAGTCGGTGGCCACTGTCCCCGCGATGACGGGGTCGCCGATGGTCCGCGCGACTGCCCTGGACTCTCCGGTGATCATGGACTCGTCGACGCTCGCTGCTCCCTGGATGATGCGCCCATCTGCGGGCAGGCGTCCGCCAGGACGGATGACGATGACATCTCCGATCCTGAGTTCCGCAGGGGAGACCCGCACGGTCTCGCCGTGCTCGATGCGCTCGGCTTCGTCCGGCAGAAGGGCTGCGAGGGAATCGAGCGCCGAGGTCGTCTGAGCCAGCGATCGCATCTCTATCCAGTGGCCCAGGAGCATGATCACGATCAGCAGTGCCAACTCCCACCAGAACTCCAGTTCATGATGCAGCGCGCCCAGACTCGCTCCCCATGACGCGACGAAGGCGACTGTGATCGCCAGTCCGATCAGCAGCATCATTCCTGGCTTGCGAGCACGGAGCTCGCTCACGGCGCCGGTGAGGAAAGGTGCTCCACCCCTTACGTACATCACCGTGCCGAGTGCGGGGGCCAGCCACCGCGCCCATCCCTGGACTTCATACCCGATGATCATGCCGAACATCGGGGAAGTCAGGACGACGGGGATCGCGACGACGAGCATGATCCAGAACAGTCGCCGGAAACGAGAGACGTGGTCGGCGTGCCCAGAGTGCCCGTCGTGCCCCGCGTGGGCATCGGGCTCGGCAGGAGCCGCCGCATGCCGCGTCATTCCGTGCGAGGCGTGGTCGATCGGTGTCGATCCGTCCGAGTGTTTCATCTGCCTGTCCCTTCGATGAGTTCACCGAAGACAACGGAATACCCCCAGGGGGTATTCCGTGACGAGTTCTCGGGGATGCAGAAAAGGCCCGAATCTCTCGACTCGGACCTTTTCTGTATGGGGTGAGTAACGGGACTCGAACCCGCGACATCCGGCACCACAAGCCAGCGCTCTACCAGCTGAGCTATACCCACCATGCGCCAACCGGAGTTGGCGACCAGATGAGTCTATTACATGTTCGGAGTGAACTCTGACACGGTGCGCGTCGCGATGTCGCGAGCGTCGTCGCTCGACGGTCCTGGCTCGTCGACGAAGACGGCCTCGCGGTAGTAGCGCAGCTCGCGGATCGATTCGAGGATGTCGGCCAGGGCTCGGTGGCCGCCATCCTTGGCGGGTGCCTGGAAGAACACCCGCGGGTACCACCTGCGGGAGAGCTCCTTGATGCTCGAGACATCGACGTTGCGATAGTGGAGCCACTGGTCGACCTGAGGCATGTACTTCGCGAGGAACATCCGATCGGTGCCGATGGTGTTGCCGGCGAGCGGCGCCTTGCGCTCGAGAGGAGCGAAGCGCTTGATGTAGGCGAGGGTCTGCTCTTCAGCCTCGGCGAGCGAGATCCCGCCGGGGATCTCCGTGATGAGCCCCGATGTCTCATGCATCTTCGTGACGAAGTCGTTCATGTTCTCGAGTGCCGCATCATTGGGGCGGATGACGACCTGGAAACCCGGATCGACGGGACGCAGCTCGAAATCGGTGACGACGACCGCGATCTCGACCAGCTCATCGACCGAGAGGTCCAGCCCGGTCATCTCGCAATCGATCCAGACGAGGCGGTCGTTCTCTGACGCAGATACCATGTGGACATACTATCGACGGCACCGACATTCGAGCCCGGCGCGGTACGGTAGAACTGCCCGCCTCCGTAGCTCAGGGGATAGAGCAGGAGCCTTCTAATCTCTTGGTCGCAGGTTCGAATCCTGCCGGGGGCACCACAGCCGGACGACGTCCGTCGTCACCCGTTCCGCAGGGCGGCGACGGCGTCGTCCGCCCGCCAGAAGTCCCCGACCAGTCGGAATGAGGCTGTGGCGAGATGCAGTCTCTCCGCTCGATATCTCATGCCGAGGGGATCGGGCAGCAGGCGGAGGTGACCGAGAACACGGCCTCGGGTGTCCTGCACCCGCCACAGATGGGCCGAGGCGCGCACGAGGTGCTCCTTCGGCGATGACAGGCGGGGCGTGGCATACGGGACCTCGGGCAGGGACGTGATCAGGGTGTCGGACATCGGTGTCTCCTTTCGTGGTTCGAACATATGACCGACCACCGACATTGCGATCCAGGGGCGTCGCCCGGAGATGGCCACTGCGTCTGCACGACGGCTTCGGGCGCGGAGTTGTGCACCACCACCGGTCTGCGTGTCTCGGCCATGTCGTCGTGGGGCCCACTCTTGAGCGATCCGGGCGCGTCCCGGGCCGCAGAGGAGAGAACATGCATGACACAGTGACCATCGTCGGCAACGTCGCCACCGACCCCACTCAGGGGCGGACCGCCAGTGGAATCAGCGTCACCAACTTCCGATTGGCGAGCACTCATCGGCGCTTCGACGACGCGACCCAGACATGGGTCGACGTCGCGACCAACTGGTATTCCGTTGCGGCGTTCCGCCAGCTCGGGGAGCACGCGAAAACATCGCTGCGTTCTGGCGACAGCGTGATCGTCACGGGGAGGATGAAGATCCGGGCCTGGGAGAACAACGGCAAACAGGGCACGAGCGTCGACATTGACGCGGACGCGATCGGTCATGATCTCCGCTGGGGCACCACCGCGTACCGCCGGAGCACACGCTCGACGCAGGAGCCGCCCTCGCGGAGCAGGGGTTCGGACACCGCGGACGACGATCAGTCGGGGGAGTCGTCAGGCGAGGCAGTCGATATCGACACGTCATGGGCCGACCGGGATGCACCGCCGTCGTCCGACGCCGTGCCCACGGAGCACACGGCTGATTCCGGGAGCCTCACGTACTGACTCGGCAATCCGTGAGCGCCGCTGGGGTGAGCGGCGATGCCGACGTTCACCTGTGTGGGGGAGTCCGACCGTAGACTCGGGGCGTGCTTCGAAGACCGGACTCCTCCGCAACGCGTGTAGCGATCGTGTCAGGCGCGGCGGTCACGCTGATCCTGCTGCTGACCTCGTGCGGTCCCACCGCCTCCCCGACCCCCGCACCGACGGACGCCGGCGCGTCGCCGGGCCCGACGGAGAGCCCCGCGGCACCCGCATACGTCGCGGACGGCACAGCGGAGGACAACCTGCCTCTGTTCGCGGCGGTGACGGCTCAGGTGTGGGGCTCCGATCAGAACGTATCGGGACGCGCCTACATCGATGCGCTCATCGCTGCAGGTTTCGACAGGGCAGCCATGCAGGTGACTCAGGATGTGTCGACCGTCGGCAATCCGGCCGAGAGCATCCAGTTCTCGGTGCGCTGGGGGGACGAGGAGTGCCTCGTCGGGCAGGTGGGCCCGTCGACGGGTGCGCCGGTGACGGCGGTCATGCCACAGCTCGCGGAGGGCCGCTGTCTGGTCGGCGCGACGCGCGCGATCGACTGGTGATCACGGACCTTCGCGTCCGATTCTGACGGTTCGCCGTGCCTGTGCTCGTCTCGACGGCGGCAGGCACAGAGGCCGGTAGGCTGGAGTGTCGATCTTCGACGCCAACAGAAGGAGCGTTTTTCGGTGGCTGAGTACATCTACTCGATGGTTCGTGCGCGCAAGGCCGTGGGTGACAAACTCATCCTCGACGACGTCACTATGGCTTTCCTCCCCGGTGCCAAGATCGGCATGGTGGGCCCGAACGGCGCCGGTAAGTCGACGATCCTCAAGATCATGGCGGGCATGGACACGCCGTCGAACGGCGAGGCGAAGCTATCCCCGGGTTTCTCGGTCGGAATCCTCATGCAGGAGCCGGAGCTCGATGAGACCAAGACCGTGCTGGAGAACATCCAGGATGGCATCGCGATCAAGGCGAAGGTCGATCGGTTCAACGAGATCTCGATGCTGATGGCCGACCCCGACGCGGACTTCGATTCGCTGCTCGCAGAGATGGGCACGCTGCAGGAGGAGATCGACGCAGCCGACGGCTGGGACCTCGATTCGCAGCTGGAGCAGGCCATGGATGCGCTGCGCACCCCTCCGGGAGACGCCGCGATCGCGCCGCTCTCCGGTGGAGAGAAGCGCCGTGTCGCGCTGGCGAAGCTCCTTCTCCAGAAGCCTGACCTGCTTCTTCTCGACGAGCCGACCAACCACCTCGACGCCGAGAGTGTGCTCTGGCTCGAGCAGCACCTGCAGGCTTACAAGGGTGCCGTCATCGCCATCACCCACGACCGGTACTTCCTCGATCACGTCGCCGAGTGGATCGCAGAGGTCGACCGCGGTCGCCTGATCGGATACGAGGGCAACTACTCGACCTATCTGGAGAAGAAGGGCGAACGCCTCGAGATCCAGGGCAAGAAGGACGCGAAGCTCGCCAAGCGCCTCAAGGAAGAGCTGGAGTGGGTCCGGTCCAGCGCGAAGGGTCGTCAGACGAAGTCCAAGGCTCGTCTCGCCCGCTACGAGGAGATGGCGACGGAGGCCGAGCGGACCAGAAAGCTCGATTTCGAGGAGATCCAGATCCCCGCGGGTCCGCGCCTCGGAAGCATCGTGATCGACGCCAAGAAGCTGCAGAAGGGTTTCGACGGACGCGCGCTCATCGACGGTCTCAGCTTCAGCCTGCCGCCGAACGGCATCGTCGGCGTCATCGGCCCGAACGGTGTCGGTAAGACCACTCTGTTCAAGACGATCGTCGGCCTCGAGCCCCTCGACGGTGGTGACCTCAAGATCGGCGAGACGGTCAAGATCAGCTACGTCGACCAGTCGCGCTCGAACATCGACCCCGATAAGACGCTGTGGGAGGTCGTATCCGACGGGCTCGACTTCATCACGGTCGGCAAGATCGAGATCCCGTCGCGGGCATACGTCTCGAAGTTCGGCTTCAAGGGTCCGGATCAGCAGAAGAAGGCGGGTGTGCTCTCCGGTGGTGAGCGCAACCGGCTAAACCTCGCCCTCACCCTCAAGGAGGGCGGCAACCTGCTGCTCCTCGACGAGCCGACCAACGACCTCGATGTCGAGACCCTGAGCTCGCTCGAGAATGCGCTCCTCGAGTTCCCCGGCTGCGCCGTGGTCATCACTCACGACCGGTGGTTCCTCGACCGCATCGCGACGCACATCCTCGCCTACGAGGGCACCGACGAGAATCCCGCCCAGTGGTATTGGTTCGAGGGCAACTTCGAGGCCTACGAGGAGAACAAGATCCAGCGACTCGGTGCCGACGCCGCCAAGCCGCATCGTTCGACGCACCGCAAGCTCACGCGCGACTGAGCCGACGATGTCCGACCTGACACCGGGGCCACGCCTGCACATCCCGATCCACCTGCGCTGGGGCGATCTGGATGCGTTCAATCACGTCAACAACACCTCGATGCTCAAGCTTCTCGAGGAAGCGCGCGTGCGCGCGTTCTGGCGTGCGGGCCCCGGTGAACAGGCGCCGTCCACAGCGGTCCTCGACTCGGGGCTCGACGAGGGCATCCTGACGCTCATCGCACGCCAGGAGATCGAGTACCTCGCCCCGGTGCCGTATCAGCGCCGTCCGCTCGAGGTGCAGATGTGGTTCGGCAAGCTCGGTGGTTCGAGCGTCGAGGTCTGCTACGAGGTGCACAACGATCCCGAAGCCGTGCCTCGAACGATCTACGCACGATCCACGGCGATCATCGTCCTCGTCGATGCCGCGACAGGTCGACCGACGCGCCTCACTCAGGAGATGCGAGATGCGTGGGAGCCCTTCGTCGGCCCGTCGATCGAGTACGCGCACCGCTGAGCGGGACGTGGCGTGCACCGGTCGATGTGAATCGCCGGTCAGAGCCGACCGAGGGCACCCCGTGAATCGCCGGCCGGAGCTGATCGAGCGCGCGACCTGAAGCGGCGGACACACACTGCTCAGACGCTCACCCCGAGTGGAACGCGCGACGTCAGTCCTGCGACGGGATCCTGACCATGATCTCCTGCGCGACGGATGCGACCAGCTCGCCGGTCTGCGCGTAGATCCGTCCCTGTGCGAGGCCGCGCCCGCCCCGGGCGTTGGGTGACTCCTGCACGTACAGGAGCCATTCGTCCACGCGAGCCGGCCGGTGCCACCACATCGCATGATCGAGGCTCGCGACCTTCAGACCAGGGAGCGCCCAGTACACGCCATGCGCGCGCAGGATGGACTCCTGAATGGTCATGTCGCTCAGGTATGCGAGAGCCGCACGATGGATGCGCTGATCGTCGGGCAGCGGAGCGCGCAGCCGCATCCACACCGCTTGCTGAGGAACGCGCGCGTCATCGCTCGGCAGGAACAGCGGCGAGTCGATGTGACGGACGTCGGCGGCTCGGTCACTCAGCATGCGGGCGGTGCCCCGGGGCAACCCCTCGACACGCTGCTCATCGGGAAGCAAGGAATCCGGAGACGGCACATCGTCGGGCATCGATACGGCGTGCTCGACGCCGGGGTCGTCGTCCTGGAACGACGCGATCATCGAGAAGATCGGAACACCGTTCTGATACGCCTGCGAACGACGGGTCGAGAACGAACGACCGTCATGGATGCGGTCGACGGCGATCGTGATGCCCTGGCTCGCGTCTCCGGGGCGCAGGAAGTATCCGTGCATCGAATGCACCGCTCGATCCTCGGGGAGAGTCCTCTCTGCGGCGAGCAGGCTCTGCGCGAGCACCTGGCCCCCGTAGATGCGGCCGGACGGCATCGCGTGCGACGACCCTGTGAAGATGTCCTCTGTCGTACGGGCCTGCGTCGAGTCGAGATCCAGCACCTCCAGGAGCTGTTCGACAGTGCGGATCGCGTGTGCGTCGGCGGTCATGACTTCCTTCCCGCGACTGCGGATGCCGCTGGCGTTGCTAGTTTAGAGGGTGTGCCGCACCAGCTCCTTCTCGCCGATTCCGCCACGTCGAAAGACGTCCTGACCTTTCTCGGACGAGCGACCCGCATCTCGGATGAAGGCGTGCGACTCCAGGCGGCGAACGGGGTTCTCGCCCTGACCGGAGCCGCTCTCGCACCCCACGGGCTGTTCGACCAGACCCCGACCGTGCTCGCGATGCGCATCGTGCAGGTCGACCCCGAGCTCGAATGCGACGTCGTGGTGGCATCGCTCAGCCCGACCGACGATGAGCGCGTGCTCACCTTTCCCGAGACCGGCCTCTCGCCGGCGTGGGCCGGAGTCGCCCCGCCCCGAGGGCAGTGGCAGGCGACCTCGAGCCTGGCGGCATCCGTGATCGCGCAGAGGGCGCAATGGGGCATCAGCGCAGTAGCTCGAGGGGCTACGCCCGGATCAGGAGAGGAAGCCGTCCGTGCGCTGCGCGCGGCGATCTGGGGCGAGCCCGACGAGGATCTCGGCGGACTGCCGCGGGGCGTGGCATTCGCTGCGGATGCGTTCGGATTCATCTCCGGTGAAGAGGATGTGCCTGTCATGACGTCGGGGCGATGGACCCGTCTGGCCTTCCGCCGCGGTCATGTCCTCGCTCGCGGCCCCGTCGCCACCGGTCTCACGGCCGTTCGCGGCACCGGCGCAGCGGACTAGCACGCCTCGACGCCGCGCGCCGTCGGTCCGGTCAGCGCGCTGCGGCGCGGCCCGCCTGGCGACCCGAGAACAGGCATCCGCCGAGGAACGTGCCCTCGAGAGCGCGATACCCGTGCACACCGCCTCCGCCGAAGCCGCTGGCCTCACCGGCGGCGAAAAGCCCAGGGATCGGTTCACCGTTCGCGCCGAGCGCACGGCCGTCGAGATCGGTAGTGATGCCGCCGAGCGACTTCCTCGTCAGAACATGAAGCTTCACGGCGACGAGGGGACCCGCCGCCGGGTCCTGCAACCGGTGCGGCGCAGCCGTACGGATCAACCTGTCGCCCCGGTAGCCGCGCATCGAGCGCAGCATCCCGATCTGCGCGTCCTTGGTGAACTCGTTGTCCATCTCCCTGTCGCGCGCCACGACCTCACGGCGGACGTGATCGATGTCGAGAGCCTCTCCGCCCGGGTGGCGGCGCATCTGCTCCAGCAACGACTCCAGATCGTTCTCGACGATGAAGTCCTCGCCCTCGTCGAGGAACGCCTGCACCGGCCCAGTCGGCCCCTTGGCCAGCCGAGACTTCAGCAGCAGCCCCACGTCCTTGCCCGTCAGATCCGGATTCTGCTCGCTGCCCGAGAGTGCGAACTCCTTCTCGATGATCTGGCGGGACGTCACGAACCACGAGTGGTCGTGCCCCGTCGTTCGCAGGTGGGCCAGCGTGCCCAGAGTGTCGAAACCGGGAAACAGCGGGACAGGCAGTCTCTTTCCCGTCGCATCGAGCCACAGAGACGACGGTCCAGGGAGGATCCGGATGCCGTGCGACGGCCACACCGGATCCCAGTTCTTGATCCCCTCGACGTAGTGCCACATGCGGTCGCCGTTGATGAGACGCGCTCCGGCGGCTTCTGAGACGGCATGCATCGATCCGTCGACGTAAGCGGGCACGCCCGTCAGCATCTGCTCGGGCGGAACGCCCAGACTCGAGGGCCAGGCCGCCCGGACGAGGTCGTGGTTGCCTCCGATGCCTCCGGACGAGACGATCGTCGCCCCGGCGCTGATCTCGAAGTCTCCGACGACCGCGCGAGACGTCTCGACCCCCCGAGCGGCCGGGGTGGATTCGAGGATCGAGCCGCGTGCTCCGGTCACGGCGCCATCCGTCACGACGAGTTCCGTCACCCGGTGGCGGGGGAGGACCGTGAGGTGACCTTCGCGCTCGCCCTGCTCGACGGCGGCGGCGAACGGGGCGACGACACCTGGGCCCGTGCCCCAGGTGATGTGGAAGCGTGGCACCGAGTTGCCAGGCCCCAGAGCGCCGTATCCGCCGCGTTCCGCCCAGCCGACCACCGGGAAGAAGCTGACGCCCCTTTCGCGCAGCCAGGCCCGCTTCTCACCCGCTGCGAACTGCAGATAGGCCTCGGCCCAGCGTCGAGGCCAGTCGTCCTCGGGCCGGTCAAACGCCGCCGTGCCGAACCAGTCCTGGGTGGCGAGAGCCAGCGAGTCGCGGATGCCCATCCGCCGCTGCTCGGGCGAGTCGATGAAGAACAGTCCGCCGAACGACCACCACGCCTGACCGCCGAGGTTCGTGCGCGGCTCCTGATCGATCAGGATCACGCGTCGGCCGGCATCCAGCGCCTCCCCGGCGGCGACGAGCCCGGCGAGCCCCCATCCGATGACCAGGACGTCTGCAGACAGGGGCGTGTTCGTCATGTGCTCTCCGTTGATTCCTGACGTGATCGCGTCTCGAGCGTGGGGCGCCCGGCCGAGGGCGTGCCGATGCCGGACGGCTCGAATGTGTTCACCATGGCATATGCGGCGCGCTCGAGATAGTCCCACAGCGTGGATTCGTGGAGCGGCGACAACTGCGCCTCGTCCACCGCGGTCCGCATGTGACGAAGCCACCGATCGCGGGCGTCGGGATCGACATGGAACGGCATGTGTCGCATCCGCAGACGAGGATGGCCCCGCGTCTCGCCGTAGGTGGTCGGGCCGCCCCAGTACTGCTCGAGGAACATCAGCAGGCGCTCTTCGGCAGGTCCGAGGTCCTCCTCGGGGTACATCGGCTTCAGGACCGGGTCGAGGGCCACCTCGCGGTAGAACACCGACACGATCTTCGCGAACGTCTCGCGACCGCCGACCTCGTCGTAGAACGTCACTTCTGGGGGCTCCCGTCGTCGTTGGTCTTCTTGCGCCGCCAGATTCCGCGGTCAGGGATCACCGGCACCCCGGTCACGGCGTTCGGACGCGTCTTGGGCGGATTGGCGCCGCGCACACGACGAGCGCCGTCGAGCCCTGTGGGAATCACCGTGGTCATGCTCGGGAAGGAGATCTCGTTCTCGAGGAGGGCGGCGCGCAGGCGCTTGCGCAGCTCCTGGGCGACGTCATCCTTCGCGTTGGCTCGCGCCTTGATGACGAGTCGCACGACCAGGGCGTCACCGTCGATCGATTCCAAGCCCCACAGCTCCGGCTTCTCGATGATGCGCGTGCGCCACTTCGGGTCCTTCGAAAGGCTCAATGCGGTGTCGAGCATGATCTTCTCGACGTTCTCGAGATCGGAATCCACCGGAACGCCGAGATCGATGATCGCTCGGGCCCAGCCCTGCGACATGTTGCCGATGCGGGTGACCTCGCCGTTGCGCACATACCAGAGCGTGCCGTTGACATCGCGCACCTGGGTGATGCGCACGCTGACGTACTCGACCACACCGGACGCGAGGCCGAGATCGACGACGTCGCCGATGCCGATCTGATCCTCCGCGACGATGAACATGCCGTTCAGGACGTCCTTGACGATGTTCTGCGCGCCGAAACCGAGACCTGCGCCGACGGCTGCCGTGAGAAGCGTCAGGGAACCGAGGAGCGTCGGTGCCAGGTGATTGACCACGAGGACGATCGCGATCACCACGAGCATCACGTTGACGATGTTCTGCAGGATCGTCCCGAGAGTACGGGTGCGCTGAACGAGGCGCATGTCGGCCAGAGGCGACCGTTCGAGAGCCTGTGTGTCATCGACGGCGGCCTTGTTCTTGGCGCTGTCGACGATGCGGTGCACGATGCGTCGGATGACGACGCGGAGCACCAACGCGATCAGGACGCATCCGGCGATGATCGCGACGACGCCGAGCGCCTGCAGGCCGATGTCGCGAAGCACCGTGACAGCGTCCAACCACCAGTCGGGGAGGGTGACTTCCGCGGGATCTGGGTCGACTTCGAATGGCTGCATCATCCCCTCCAGAGTAGCGATCAGGCCTCTGCGCGGGCTGGACGCACCGCGCAGAGGCCTGATCGGGAGATGTGTCTCAGTCCTCGGCGTCGCGAGACTGCGCCGCGAGAGCACGCTCGACGTCTGCGAGGTTCTCGAGCACGAGGCGACGCAGCGCGGGGGCGGCGTCCTGGTGAGCCGAGAGCCACGCGCGTGTGGAGTCGCGGAGCTCGATGTCGGCGATCGCGGTCGGGAACAGGCCGACGATCAGGTACTGGGCGATCTGGTACGTGCGGGACTCCCAGATCGGGATCAGCATGTCGAAGTACGCGGGGACGAACGCGCGCAGCGACTCGGCGCCAGCGGGGTGCACGAATCCGAGGGCCGCGGAGCGGACGATCGTGTTCGGAGCGTCGTCGCGCTCGATCAGCGACGCCCAGGCGGCCTTCTTCGATGCCGCATCCGGCAGTGCGGCACGGGCCTGAGCGGCGAACTCGCCGCCCTTCGCGGTGTTGTCAGCCGAGAGTGCCGCGTCGATGGAGGCCGCATCGGTGGCGCCGATGGTGGCGAGGCCGACGAGAAGCTGCCAGCTGAGGTCGGCGTCGATCTCGAGCCCGGGGAGGGTCTCCTCACCCGACCGCAGTCGACCGATGATGCCGGCGTGCTCGGGGGTGACCAGCGCGTTCGCGAAGGCCGTGACGAACTGCAGCTGGCTGTCGCTGCCGGACTCCGCCGCCTCGGCGAGTGCCCAGAGACCGTCTGCGACCTTCTGACGCGCCGCGAGACGCGTCTCGGGCGTCACGTAGAGGGTCGCGGCCGTGCGGAGCTGTGCGAGCGTCGTGCGCACCGTGGTCGACTCGGACTCGCGACCGATGTTGCCGAGCACGAGATCGATGTAGGCGGTTGCGGCGGTCTCGGCGTCGCGGGTCTGATCCCAGGCGGCGCCCCACACGAGGGATCGAGCGAGAGGGTCGCTGATGTCAGCGAGGTGGGCGATCGCCGTCGCGAGCGAGCGCTCGTCAAGGCGGATCTTCGCGTAGGCGAGGTCGTTGTCGTTGAGCAGGACGAGGTCGGGGCGCTTGTGGCCGTGCAGCTCGGGGACCTCGGTGCGGTCGCCGTCGACGTCGACCTCGGCGTAGTGGGTGCGCACGAGCGCACCGTCGGTGAGGGTGTAGAAGCCGATGCCGAGGCGGTGCGGACGGATCGTCGGGTAGTCGGCCGGTGCCGTCTGGGTGACGGCGAAGCGCGAGATCGTCCCGTCGGAGTCTTCGGCGATGACCGGCTCCAGCGTGTTGACGCCCGCGGTCTCGAGCCACTTCTTCGACCAGGTGCTGAGGTCGCGACCGCTGGTCGCTTCGAGCTCCACGAGCAGGTCGCTCAGCTCGGTGTTGCCCCAGGAGTGCTTCTTGAAGTACTGCGAGACGCCCGCGAAGAACTCCTCGATGCCCACCCATGCGGCGAGCTGCTTGAGGACCGAGCCGCCCTTCGCGTAGGTGATGCCGTCGAAGTTGACCTGCACGTCTTCGAGGTCGTTGATGACCGCGGTGATCGGGTGGGTCGACGGCAGCTGATCCTGGCGGTACGCCCAGGTCTTCTCCATCGCGTTGAACGTCGTCCAGGCCTCGGTCCACTCGGTGGCCTCGGCGGTGGCGATCGTCGACGCCCACTCGGCGAACGACTCGTTCAGCCAGAGATCGTTCCACCACTTCATCGTGACCAGGTCGCCGAACCACATGTGCGCGAGCTCGTGCAGGATCGTGACGACGCGACGCTCCTTGACGGCGTCGGTCACCTTGCTGCGGAAGACGTACGTCTCGGTGAAGGTCACGGCGCCCGCGTTCTCCATGGCGCCCGCGTTGAACTCGGGGACGAAGAGCTGGTCGTACTTGGCGAACGGATAGGGAACGTCGAACTTCGACTCGTAGTAGGCGAAGCCCTCACGGGTCTTGTCGAAGATGTAGTCGGCATCGAGGTGCTGCCACAGGCTCTTGCGACCGTAGACGCCGAGGGGGATCACGCGGCCGGACGCGCTGGTGAGCTCCGAGAACGTCGACTCGTAGGGACCTGCGACGAGGGCCGTGATGTACGAGGAGATCCGAGGAGTGGGCTCGAAGCCCCACGTGGCGACGGTGTCGTCGTCGTGCACGATCGGCTCGGGGGTGGGGGAGTTGGAGACGACCTTCCACGATGCGGGTGCCGTCACCGTGAACTGGAATGTGGCCTTGAGGTCGGGCTGCTCGAACACCGCGAAGACCCGACGGGAGTCGGGCACCTCGAACTGCGAGTAGAGGTAGACCTCGCCGTCGACCGGGTCGACGAATCTGTGCAGACCCTCGCCGGTGTTCGTGTACTCGCAGTCGGCGTCGACCACGAGGACGTTCTCGGCCTGCAGACCGGAGAGCGCGATGCGCGAGTCGGCGAAGACCTCGTCGGGATCGAGCTGCTCGCCGTTCAGCGAGATCTCGCGGACCTCGCGGGCGATCAGGTCGATGAAGGTGAAGCTCTCCGGCGTCGCGGTGAAGCGCACGACGCTGCGGGAGCCGAAGACCTCGGCACCCTTCGTCAGGTCGAGCGAGACCTCGTACGACTGGGTGTCGACGACGTCGCGGCGCTCCTGCGCTTCGATGCGGGTGAGGTTCTCTCCAGGCACAGCGGTACTCCCAGGGGTGAGGGGATGCTGCCGCAACCCAGCGCAGTTGGCGCCCACGGCAACCATGACAGCCTACGCCAGCACGGCGGCCTGTCTCACTCTCTGAAGGTGAAAGGATGGAGACGTGACCGCGATCGAGCCGAACACCGTACCCTTTGCCTCTGCTGCCGCCGCCTCCGGTGCGCCCTATGTGACGACGCCCGTCGCCTATGACGGCATCCTCCTCGCCGGGTTCGGAGGACCCGAGGGCCAGGACGACGTCATTCCCTTCCTCCGCAATGTGACACGGGGCCGGGGAATCCCCGACGAGCGTCTCGAGGAGGTCGCCCACCATTACCGCCACTTCGGCGGAGTGAGCCCGATCAACGGACAGAACCGCATCCTCAAAGAGGCACTCGAGGGTGAGCTCGCGCGCCGCGGGATCGATCTTCCCGTCTACTGGGGCAACCGCAACTGGAGCCCTTACCTCGAGGAGGTCGTGACGGAAGCTGCGGCTGACGGCAGGACGACACTCCTCGCGTTCGCAACCAGCGCGTACAGCTCCTTCTCGAGCTGCCGCCAGTACCGGGAGGACTTCGCGCGCGTCCTCGAGGACACGAAGCTCGGCGAGACCGTGACGATCGACAAGATCCGTCCGTTCTACGACCACCCGGGGTTCGTCGAGTCCTTCGAGACCGGCGTCCGGGAAGCTGTCGAGACGTTCCTCGGTGAGGGCATCGCCGCCGCGGATATCCAG
Organism: Microbacterium sp. CGR1; assembly: GCF_051062835.1. Classification (GTDB taxonomy): domain Bacteria; phylum Actinomycetota; class Actinomycetes; order Actinomycetales; family Microbacteriaceae; genus Microbacterium. The sequence goes on from NZ_JAOTPG010000001.1 coordinate 574,412, forward strand.
ATCCTCTTCTCCACTCACAGCATCCCGACCGCCGACGCCGAGCGCTCGGGCGCCCGCGACATCGACTGGGGAGAGGGCGGCGCGTACGCGGCCCAGCACCTCGCCGTCGCCGCGTGGGTCATGGATCGGGTGCGCACGAGCATTCCCGCGGCCGCGGACGTCTCGTGGGAGCTCGTATACCAGTCCCGCTCCGGTCCCGCGTCGCAGCCGTGGCTCGAGCCCGACGTGTGCGATGTGATCGGTGAGCTGCCCGAGCGTGGCCGGAAGGCCGTCGCCGTGGTTCCGGTCGGATTCATGAGCGACCACATGGAGGTCCTCTGGGACCTCGACACGGAGGCCGCGGAGGCTGCAGAAGAGGCGGGGCTCGCGTTCACGCGGACGCCGACCCCCGGAGTTGCCCCGTCGTTCGTGTCGGGCATCGTGGATCTGATCGTCGAGCGTCTCGAAGGACGACCTAATGACGAGCGACCGCATGTGACCGCGCTTCCGGGGGCCTTCGACGTGTGCCGGCCCGGATGCTGTGAGAACGTGCGTGCGGGGTTCAAGCCGGCTGCCGCCGGTGTCGCCCCGTGATCACCCGCTGACTCTCAGCGCTTCTAGGATGGATGCCATGCGCATCCATATCGCCACCGATCACGCCGGTCTCGGCTTCTCCACGCAGCTGCAGGATCACCTGCGCGGCGCAGGTCACGAGGTCGTGGATCACGGGCCGGTGGAGTACGACGCCGTCGACGACTACCCCGCCTTCTGCATCCGCGCGGCGCAGGCCGTGGTCGCCGATCAGGCATCCGGGATCGAGACGCTCGGCGTCGTCTTCGGAGGATCGGGAAACGGAGAGCAGATCGCGGCGAACAAGGTCGAGGGCATCCGCGCTGCTCTGGTATGGAACACCTCGACGGCGGAGCTCGCCCGCGAGCACAACGATGCCAACGTGATCTCGATCGGAGCGCGTCAGCACACGTTCGACGAGGTCACCTCCTTCATCGACACCTTCATCTCGACGCCGTTCTCGCACGACGAGCGCCACGTCCGCCGCATCGGTCAGATCGCTGACTTCGAACGCGACGGCTCCCTTCTCCCGGACCCGCGAGTCTGACATGCCCGAGGGCCATTCCGTCCACCGCATCGCGCGCCAGTTCGAGCGGAACTTCGTCGGCAAGACGATGAGCGCATCGAGCCCCCAGGGGCGGTTCGCTGAAGGCGCGGCGGTGCTCGACGGCCGCGAGGCGCTCGGCGTCCAGGCCGTCGGCAAGCAGATGTTCCTCGAGGCGGAGGGCGACCTGTGGCTGCGAGTGCATCTCGGCCTCTACGGGGCATGGGACTTCGCCGGGGAGATCCTGGTCGACCCCACGATCGCGTCCGCGAACGGGCGCATGGGGCAGACGAACCAGCGGGGCACCGTGGTCGACGACGAGATCCTCGACGATGCGGGGGAGAACTCCCTCGCATCGATCGGCGCACCACGACGCACCCGGGTGCACGTGCGCATGTCCGAGCAGACGAAGGGCCTCGCCGATGAGGGATTGGAGTGGCCGCCTCCGATCGTGGGGCAGGTGCGACTGCGCCTGATGACCGACATCACAGCCGCCGATCTGCGCGGGCCGACCGCGTGCGTGCTGCAGACCCCGGAGGAGATGCTCGCCAGCGTCGCCAAGCTGGGCCCTGATCCGCTCGTGGGCGATCCGGCGCAGAACGAGGAACGCTTCGTCCAGGCAGTGCGCAAGAAGCAGACGGTGATCGCGCTTCTGCTCATGGACCAGGCTGTGGTGAGCGGCATCGGCAACGTGTACCGCGCGGAGATGCTCTTCCGTCAGCGGTTGAACCCCCACACCCCCGGACGCGATGTGCCGGAGGACGTCGTCCGTGCACTGTGGCACGACTGGGTGAACCTGCTCGCGATCGGAGTCGAGACCGGTCAGATGATGACGATGGACGATCTCTCGCCCGATCAGTATCGTGCAGCGATGGCCAGCCGCGAGGACCGTCATTGGGTCTATCACCGCGCCGGCCTCCCGTGCCGTGTCTGCGGCACGGAGATCGCACTCGAGGAGATCGGTGCGCGCAAGCTGTACTGGTGTCCGCGCTGCCAGGCGTGAGCGGTCGGCCATAGGCTGGGACTATGCGTCAGAACCCCAGCTTCACGCTCGCGGATGTCGCCGAGATCCGGCGAGTCATCGATGCGAATCCATGGACCACGATCGTGAGCAACGGTCCGGACGGTCTCGTGTCGTCGCACTACGTGGCTCTGCTCGACGATGATCGCGACGACCTGACCATCGTCGGACATGTCGGTCGCCCAGACGACCTGATCCACGGGATGGGGGAGCGGGAGCTCCTCGTCGTCTTCCAGGGACCCCACGGCTACATCTCGCCGGGTTGGTACGGCGATGTCCAGGCCGTGCCGACCTGGAACTACACCGCGGTGCACCTGGCCGGAGTCCCCGAGATCCTCACTGACGAGGAGAACCTCGCGGTGCTCGATCGACTCGTCGACCGCTTCGAGGGTCGGATGCCCGCGCCTCGGGGTATGTGGGAGCGCCCGAACGATCCTTCTTTCGTCTCCCGTCTCGCGGCGGGGACGGTCGGCTTCCGGCTCACCCCGACCCGCGTGGTCGCTAAGCGCAAGCTCAGCCAGAACAAGCCGGCCGAGACGGTCGAGACCGTCATCGCCGAGCTCGAGGGCGACGGACCGTACGCCCAGCCGGAACTCGCCGCCGAGATGAGGCGAGCCCAGGCGGCCCGCGCAGGAGGATCCAGGTGAGCGGCGTGGATTCCCGCGTCGGGACCATCACCGGCGTGCGGATCGCCGGCCCGGGGCGGGAGTTCCTGGTCGACGACGAGCCGGTCGACATCTTCATCGAGGGCGGCCGCATCAGTGACATCGCTCCGACCGGCGCGATCGCCCCGCAGGGTCACGTGCTCGACGGAGGCGGTGCCTGGGCCGTGCCGGGCCTCTGGGACAACCACGTCCACACGGTGCAGTGGGCCCTCGCGACCGAGCGGGTCACCCTGGGGGGAGCGGCATCCGCGGCGGAGGCCGCCGCGATCATGGCCGCATCCGCGCCGCTGCCCGACGGTCGCAAGGTCGGCAGCGGATTCCGGGACGCGATGTGGCCGGACGCGCCGACGCTCGCGCTCCTCGACGGTGCCACCGGATCGATACCCACGTACCTGATCAATGCCGACGTGCACAGCACGTGGCTCAACTCGGCCGCGCTGTCGCTCGAAGGTTTCACGAGTTCCGACGGGATGCTGCGCGAACAGGATGCGTTCGAGATCTCCCGCAGGCTCAACGCCGTGGATCCCGCTCGGGGCGATGTCGCGGTGGGGGCGGCAGGGGAGCGGGCGGCGTCCCGCGGCGTCACCGGCCTGGTCGACTTCGACATGGCCTGGAACGCGGATGCCTGGCCGCGACGGGTGGCGGCAGGCTTCGCGGCACACCGCGTCGAGTTCGCCGTCTATCCGTTCGACCTGACCCGCGCCATCGCCGCGGGTCTGCGGACAGGGGAGCTTCACGAGACGCCGGACGCGCCGGAAGACGGGCGCGGTCTCGTGCACGTCGGGCCGCTCAAGATCATCAGCGACGGATCGCTGGGAACACGTACGGCGGCGTGCTCGCACTCCTACCCGGGAGATCCCGAGAACTTCGGAGTGCTCACGGTCCCGCCCGCAGAACTCACCGAGCTGCTCACCGTCGCCACCGGTGCCGGCCTCTCGGTGGCCGTGCACGCGATCGGAGATCGTGCGGTCACCGGCGCTCTCGACGCCTTCACCGTGTCGGGTGCCGTGGGGACGATCGAGCATGCGCAACTCGTGCGGCACGCGGATCTCGCCCGCTTCGGTCGCCTCGGTGTGATCGCCAGTGTCCAGCCGCAGCACGCGCTGGACGACCGCGACCTGGTCGGGAAGCACTGGGCCGGTCAGACATCCATCGGATATCCCCTCGGTGCCCTGCGCGACGCGGGCGTCGAACTGAGGTTCGGGTCTGACGCCCCTGTCGCCCCCCTCGACCCATGGCAGGCGATCGCCGCGGCCGTGACTCGCACGGATGACGACCGCGACCCGTGGCATCCCGAGGAGAGACTGACACGGGAGCAGGCGCTACAGGCGAGTGTGCGCACCGCGCTGCGGCCGGGGGAGGTCGCTGACATCGTGTTGTGCGGCCTCGACCCTCTGACCGCGTCCGGAAGCGACTTGCGGGGCATGCCGGTCGTCGCGACGATGGTCGCCGGTCGCGTCACACACGGAGCCTGACGTCGAGCGCGAATGAGATCGGGCACCGGGATGACCCGGTGCCCGATCTCACGAGGTGCTTCTTACGCGGCGATGTGCGACACAAGGAACCAGCGGTCCTTCTCGAGGCCGCGCATGATCTCGATGGCGACGTCCTGGCTGGTCAGGTCGACCTCGTCGAGGCCGTCGATCGCGGCCTTGGTGTCGACGAGGATCGCGTCGATGTCGGAGATGACGGCTCTGACGAGCTCGTCGGACTGCGTGAAGCCTGCGGGGACGGAGGTCGCGCTGCCCTTGGTGGCGACGGCGCTGACGCGTGCGTCGATCGGCAGGCCCAGGGCGACGATGCGCTCAGCTGCGGTGTCTGCGAAGTCACCGGCGTGGGCGACGATCGTGTCGAGCAGCTCGTGGACGCCGACGAAGTTCGCACCGCGGACGTGCCAGTGCGCCTGCTTGCCGTTGACCGTGAGGGCCTGAAGTCCGAGGACGACGGGCGAAAGGAACTGTGCCGCTGCAGCTGCCACGGTCGGGTCGCTGGCGGTGGTGGAAACGGTCTGTACCTTGCTCATCTTCGGCTCCTCTGAAGTGCTCTTCTCGTACCTGATGAAGACAACGCTACTCAGTTGAGAACATTCCGCAAGCAAGCGAAGGCTCGGCTTAGTGGCGCGGAATCACGCGGAAATCGGGGGAGGTGAGGCTAGTCTCGCCTCATGAGCATCTCAGTCGGAGCCTCCGTTCTCGCACTCCCCGGAAAGACTCCGTCCGTCGACGCGGGGGCATTCGTCGCCGACGGCGCTCGTCTCGTCGGCGACGTCTCGCTGGCCGCCGGAGCGAGCGTCTGGTACAACGCGGTGCTCCGCGGTGATTCGGCCGGCATCGTCATCGGCCCCGGAAGCAACGTGCAGGACAACGTGTCGGTTCATGTCGACTCCGGTCATCCCGTCGTCGTCGGAGCGAAGGTCTCGATCGGTCACAACGCCGTGGTCCACGGGTGCACGATCGGAGACGGATCGCTCGTCGGCATGGGCGCGGTCGTCCTCAGCGGCGCGGTCATCGGTGCGGGGTGCCTCATCGCCGGCGGTGCTGTGGTGCTCGGCGGAACCGAGGTGCCCGACGGCTCGCTGGTGGCGGGGGTGCCGGCGAAGGTGCGGCGCACGCTCAGCGACGAGGAACGCGCAGGACTGATCGCGAACGCTGACATCTACCTGGGGCACCTGCAGACGCACGCCCAGGCGACGCCGATCTGACCGAGGCCGACCGGTAGGCTGGTGCTCACGGGGCGGTGGCCAAGCTGGTTAAGGCAGTGGGCTCATAACCCAACGATCGCGGGTTCAAGTCCCGCCCGCCCTACTCTCCGTGCGTGCTCCGACGTGTCGTCGATGCCGGTGCACGCTCATACGCCTCAGTGGGTCTTGGAGCCCTCGAGCTGCTCCGACGGGTCCAGGAGCTCATCGACGAGCGTGATCCCTCCGCTCGAATTCGCGGAGTGCGCGAGGTCTTCGATCCACCGACGGCTCAGTTCGGGAGCCTCGGTCTCGTCGAAGACGAATCGGAGCGGGATGGACGGATGCAGCCAGACGGTCGAACGCCCGTCGGACTGACCGTCCTGGTGCTTCCACGTCAAAGTGAAACTCTCGTTGCGACGCAACTTGGTCGCGACGACGACCTTGAGGTGGGCGAGCGCTCGATCGTCGATCTGGATCGGCTCCGAGCCGCCGTAGTAGAGGGAACCCATATTCCGGAATCTATGTCGCTCCGGCGAACGGATCAGACAGGACCGCCCCGGCGCGCGAACCATGCGAACACTCTGTTCGCGTGGTGTCATCGACGGTGCGCCGCCGCCGTCACGGAGGGAAGCACACCGAAGCTCTCCCGGTAGGCGACCGCGAACCTCGACGGATGCGAGAAACCCCACTTTCGGGCGATGGCCGCGACGGTCGTCGGAGTTCCGGAGCACAGATCACGGTGCGCGCCGTCGAGACGCGCCCGCCTCAGGCACTCGGCCGGAGTGGTGTCGAGCGCGCGCCGGAAGGCGTACTGCAGCCCCCTGGTCGAGATGTGGACCGCGGACGCGATGTCGTCGACGGTGACAGCGCGATGCGCGTTCTCTGCGATGAAATCCAGGGCTCGACGCACAGTCATGGGCGCGGCGGCCGTCTGAGCTGGCCGATGTCTGTGCAGTCGGCCCGTCGTCGAGAACATGGTCAGCGTCGTCGCCGCGGCATGTCGAGCGAGCTCGCTCCTGAGCAGCTCGTCGCCGTCGCCGAGGGAGTCGACGCTCTGCTCGAGATAGGCGAACATCCGTGACCACGCTACGGCGGCGTGCTCCGACCGCGGGGCGAGGTCCGTCACATGCAGCGACATCGTGTCATCGCCGCTGATCTGACGGGCGAGGTTCTGCAGGGAGGCGCGTTCGAAGATCAGCGCGGAGACCCTGGCGCCACGTTCCCACTGTGCTTGCACACGCGGCCCGTCGGACAACCAGGGGCGACTCGGGACCAGCTCGGACCTGTCGGAGCGCACCTGGGCGTCAGGACCCTCGACCCGGCACGCGATGAACTGATCCTCGGGTTCTGCTGTCGTGCGCACCTTGGCCGCGAGGTCGTATCGGACCAGAGTCACCTCGCCGAGATCGGCGGACTTCCAATCGAAGTAGAGGCGATGGGGATCCACGTCATGCAGGACTGCCGAGGGCACGAACTGCTTCCAGGTGCTCTCGACGCGCGCGACATCAGTCGTTCGGAACCGCATCCGCATCCACCCCCTCGGAGGTGCGGCGGGCGCGAACCGGCCAGGTGCCGTCGAGGCGATCCTCGGGATCGAGGCGACCGATGCGGATGAAGTACTCGGTAAGGCTCGCGGCCTGGGACCGCGCCCACCCCACCTGCCGCGTGTGTAGCTCCTCGAGGGTCTCGGGCAGGGTGAACTGGCGGGCAAGGGCCTGCGCCACGCGGCCGGCTGCGACGGCATCGGCCGCGGCCTCATGCGCATCCTCGAGCTGCACCGCGTAGAGCGACGCGACCACTTGAAGCGTGCGCTTGCCCGGACGGTAGCGGTCATACGCCTTGTCGATGACGAGCGGATCGATGATCGGGGAGGGATTCTCGAGGGGGCTGATCCCATGACGGTGCGCTTCATGCGCCAGGAGGGAGAAATCGTACGCAGCGTTGTACGCCACCACCGGCACGCCCTGCGACAGCAGGGAACGAAGAGCGGCCGTCACCTCCGCGACGACCTCGCCGACGGGGCGCCCGTGTCGGCGAGCGTGCTCGGTCGTCACGCCGTGCACTGCCGTCGCCCCATCGGGAATCACGACGCCTGGATCTGCGAGCCAGTCGCGCGCGGCGATCTCGCGGCCGTTCGCATCGAGCAGTCCCACATGCGCTGTCACGACGCGGTCGTTCTCGACATCGACTCCCGTCGTCTCGAGATCGAACACGCCCACGCGAGTGATCCAATGCGGGAGTGGAGGAGCCGGCGGCATGATTTCACCGTAGATCCGGGCACGGACATCCGAGCGGAGGCACACGGGGAGCATCCATTCGGCGACCCTAGAATCGGATCATGACCGTGCCATCGCCCTACGCCGACCGCCTCGAACGACTCCCGGTCGAACGGCGCGAGGCGGATGTGCGCGGAGGCACCACGGCTTACTGGGAGTACGGCCCCGCAGACGCCGAGGTCACCGTGATCGCCGTGCATGGCTTCCGGGGCGAGCACCACGGTCTCGAGTCGGTCCTCGCCTTCCTTCCGGAGGCGCGTGTGATCGCGCCCGATCTCCCCGGATTCGGCGAGACCGCTCCTGTGCCTGGGCGCACATACGACCTGGCGGAATACGTCGCCTGGCTCACGGAGTTCGCCGCAGCCGTCGCGCCGGGTGCGGTCATCCTCGGGCACTCCTTCGGATCGATCGTGGCGTCCGCCGCGGTCGCGAGCGGACTCGACACTCCTCGCCTCATCCTGATCAACCCGATCGGCGCTCCGGCGCTCGAGGGGCCGAAGGGCATCATGACCCGTCTCGCGGTCATGTACTACGCCCTGGGTGCTCGGCTGCCCGAGAAGGTGGGGACCGCGCTGCTGCGCAACCGACTCATCGTCAGGGTCATGAGCGTGACGATGGCCAAGACCTCGGACCGGGAGCTCCGCCGGTTCATCCATGACCAGCACGACACCTACTTCTCGCGCTTCGCAGACCGTGATGTGCTCCGTGACGCGTTCGTCGCGAGCGTCTCACACGATGTGAGTGAGTTCGCCTCCGCGATCGACGTGCCGACGCTGCTGATCGCTGCGCAGCGCGACGACATCACGCCGATCGAGGTGGAACGCGAACTGGTGAGGCGCTTCGAGGAGGGGACGCTGGTGGAGATCGCGCACGTCGGCCACCTGATCCACTACGAGACGCCCGCCGAGGCGGCAGGGGCCATCCGCCGCTTCCTCAGGATTCCCGCCGCGCGAGGCCGATGAGCCCGGCGACCCGGAACGGGATGACCTCGCCCATCGCGAGCGACGTCTCGGTGCGTTCGACGCCGTCGATCGACAGGATCCGGGCATCTGTGTCGAACAGATGCCGAGCGTCGCGACAGGCGACCCGCGCGAGCAGATCGATCGAGCCGCTGAGCCCGTGGGCCTGGACGACCTCCGGGATGCGCGCGAGTTCGTTGATGATGCGCGGCAGCTCGGTCTGACGGACCCCGATGCTGACGAACGCCTGCAGCGGGAAACCGAGGACATCGGTGGAGAACGAGCGCTCATAGGACATGAACACGCCCGTCTGCTCCAGCCGTGCCATGCGGGCCTGGATGGTGTTGCGTGACAGGCCGAGGTTCTCCGCCAGCGCGACGATCGTGACCCGCGGGTCATCGGCGAGAGCGGCGAGAAGTTCCAGATCGATGCGGTCAAGTCCAGCCATAGTGCCAAACGATAGCAGGGCGCACCGAGCTCGAATTGGGCAACATGCTCAAGCCGATCGCGGTTGCTTGAGCGAGGTGTTGAGCGGACGTACTCTCGAGTGAACCGGCGAAGAAGCCGGGGCCGCGCGTAGAACCCGTGACGACGGCCACTGATGAGGAGGACGATGATGTCACCGCAGATCACCCCTATCGCCGACACCGCACAGGATCTCGAACTCGCAGAGCGCATCCTCGCCCCCGACGGCACGCGTATCGCGAACCCCCAGCTCGACGCGTTCGTCGCCGACGTCGACGCGGCATCGCTGCGGGCGCTGCACAGGGACATGGTCATCCTCCGCCGGATCGACGCGGAGGGTGTCGCGCTGCAGCGGCAGGGGCAGCTGGGACTGTGGGCGCCCTGCCAGGGACAGGAGGCGACGCAGATCGGCACCGCCAGGGCGCTCGCGCCTCAGGACTACGTCTTCCCGAGCTACCGGGAGACCGGTGTGATCTACGCGCGAGGCGCGAAGCCCGGCGATTACGTGCGCATGTGGCGAGGCGAGGAGGGCGCGGGCCACGATCCTGCCGCACTGCGGGTCGCACCACTGCAGATCATCATCGGCGCGCAGACGCTGCATGCTGTGGGCTACGCCCTCGGCATCCGTCACGACGGAGCCGACGAGGTCGCCGTCACCTACTTCGGCGACGGTGCCACCAGCCAGGGAGACGTGAACGAGGCGATGATCTTCGCGTCGTCGTACCAGGCGCCCGTGGTCTTCGTGTGTCAGAACAACCACTGGGCCATCTCGGAGCCCGTGTCGGTGCAGTCGCAGTACCCGATCGCCGGTCGAGCTCCCGGGTTCGGGATCCCGAGCCTCAGGGTCGACGGCAATGACGTCCTCGCCTGCATGGCCGCGATGCGCTGGGCGCTCGCGCACGCCCGCTCGGGCAAGGGTCCCGCCTACATCGAGGCCGTGACATACCGGATGGGGCCGCATACGACGGCCGACGACCCGACCCGGTACCGGAACCAGGATGAACTCGACGCGTGGCGCCGCCGCGATCCGATCACGCGACTCGAAGCCCACCTGCGCGCGATCGGAGAGCTGAGCGACGAGCAGGTCGCAGAGACCCAGGCCGCCGCAGACGTGGTCGCCCGCGAGATGCGTGCGGAGTGCCTGGGTATGGTCACGCGTCCTCCGCTCGCCGTGTTCGACGGCGTGTACGCCGAACCGCACACAGGCCTCGAGCGGCAGCGCGGCGAGTATGCCGCATACCTGGCATCCTTCGAAGGCGAGGTGTGACATGACGGAACTCACCCTCGGAAAGGCCCTGGGCGCCGGTCTCCGCCAGGCGATGCGCGACGATGAGAAGGTCGTCCTGCTCGGAGAGGATATCGGCAAGCTCGGCGGCGTCTTCCGCATCACCGACGGGCTTCTCGACGAGTTCGGAGCCTCGCGCGTCATCGACACGCCGCTCGCGGAGTCGGGCATCGTCGGCACTGCCGTCGGTCTCGCCTTCCGCGGCTACCGTCCTGTCGTCGAGATCCAGTTCGACGGCTTCGTCTATCCCGCCTTCGACCAGATAGTGGCCCAGGTCGCGAAGCTCCACTACCGCACGCAGGGTCGAGTGAAGATGCCGATCACCATCCGCATCCCGTGGGCCGGCGGCATCGGCGCGGCTGAGCACCACTCGGAGTCGCCCGAGGCGTACTTCGTGCACACGGCGGGACTTCGCGTGATCGCGGTGTCGAACCCCGAGGATGCCTATCGGAGCCTGCGCCAGGCGATCGCCTCCGATGACCCGGTGATCTTCTTCGAGCCGAAGCGGCTCTACCATCACAAGGGCGACGTCGACCTCGATGCACCGCTGGCGGATGCTGCGCCCATGGGTCTCGCCCGGGTGATCCGCTCCGGCACGGATGCCACTCTGATCACCTACGGTGCCATGGTCGCCACGGCGCTCCAGGCAGCGGAAGCCGCCGAGGACGAGGGGATCTCGCTGGAGGTCATCGACCTGCGCTCGCTCTCGCCCGTCGACTACGACACGGTCTCAGCATCGGTCCGCAAGACCGGACGCGTGGTTGTCGCTCATGAGGCGTCGCGCGAGGCCGGCATGGCGGCGGAGGTCGTCGCGAGCATCACCGAGCTCTGCTTCGAGTACCTCGAATCCGCACCGCTCCGAGTCACGGGTCATGACGTGCCCTACCCGCCCGCGAAACTGGAGAAGTACCACCTGCCGGATCTCGATCGTCTGATGGACGCGGTCGATCGGGTGCTCGACCGTCCGAACAGCCTGACGGGAGCCGACGCATGATCGCCGAGTTCCGTCTGCCCGACCTGGGCGAAGGTCTGACCGAGGCGGAGGTGGTCCAGTGGCTGGTCGCTCCCGGCGACGCCGTCGCACTGAATCAGACCCTCGCCGAGGTGGAGACCGCCAAGGCCATCGTCGAGCTGCCTTCGCCCTACGAGGGCGTCGTCTCGACACTGCACGCCGAGGCGGGGGAGACCGTCGCCGTCGGCTCGCCCCTGATCGCGTTCGACGTCGCGGGAGCGGAGGAGCCGCCGGTGGCGGATTCTCCCGCGGAGGAGAAGGCGCAGCCCAACCTCGTCGGATACGGCGCCGCGCCGTCGGCATCCGGACGCCCGGCTCGGCGTGCTCGGCGGGCCGGAGGGGTGGCTCCCGTCACGGACACGGCGGTGCTCGAAGCGGCGCCGCATGATGCCTCGCCGACCGTGAGCGTCGAGACGGTCGTCGAACGCCCCCGCTCGACTCCGCCCGTCCGTGCCTACGCCAAGCGCAGGGGTATCGATCTCGTCCTGGTCGCGGCATCGGTGGGAGACCGCGTGATCACGCGCGACGACATCGACGAGTATGCGGCGCGTGTCGGCATCCGCTCCGATGAGACCGTGGCGCCGAGCAGCATCCCGCTCCCGGACACGGCGGGAGCGCTGCACGAGGGCGTCCGCGAGACCCGGATCCCGATCCGCGGCGTGCGCAAGCACACTGCGGCCGCGATGGTCGAGAGCGCGTTCACGGCGCCCCATGTGACCGTGTTCCATACGGTCGACGTCACGGCGACGATGGACCTCCTCGCATCGCTCAAGGAGGATCGTGGTCTGTCGGCGCATCGGATCGGTCCCCTCGCCGTGGTCGCGAAGGCCGTCTGCATCGCGCTCACCCGAACGCCGGGCTTGAACGCTCGGTGGGACGAGTCCGCCGGGGAGATCGTGCACCACCACTACGTCGATCTCGGGATCGCCGCAGCCACCGAGCGCGGGCTCATCGTGCCGAACATCCGCGACGCCGAGGCGCTCACCCTCGTCGAGCTCGCAGATGCGCTGACGGCACTCGCCGAGACCGCGCGGTCGGGGAAGACCTCGCCCGCGGAGCTGTCGGGAGGCACATTCTCGATCTCGAACATCGGGGTGTTCGGAATCGACGCGGGCACCCCGATCCTTCCGCCAGGGCAGTCCGGAATCCTCGCGGTCGGCGCTGTCCGGCGTCAGCCCTGGGAGTACCGCGGCGAGATCGCGCTGCGTCGGATGATGACGCTCAGCCTGTCGTTCGACCACCGTCTCGTCGACGGTGCGGAAGGGGCGCGGTTCCTCAAGGACGTCGCCGACGTGCTCGAAGAGCCAGGGCGGGCGATGCTGCTCAGATAGTCGCGCGCAACGCCGACTCCGCCATCGCGGCGAGCACTGTCGCGGTGGCGGAGCGCTGACGGGCAGCGGCGCGCGTGCTGTGCGGGGTCGAGTTGATGAGGCCGAAGCACGCCTGCACGCGCAGACGCAGCTCGTCGGCGTCTGCGTCGACGAGGGGCGCCAGAGTGCTGATCCACAGCTCGATGTAGGCGCGCTGCAGTCGGCGCACCTCGGCGTGATCGCGGGCGTCGAGTTGCGCGACGTCCCTGTCGTGCACGCGGATCACGTCGGCATGACCGAGTGCGAAGTCCACGTGGAAGGCGACCAGGGCGCGCATCCGCTCCTCCGGCGTCGCGCCTTCGGCTGCCACTCTGGTGCCGCCCGCGACGAGGTCGTCGCTGACCTTGACGAGAACGGCACCCAGCAGAGCCTGTTTTCCCGCGAAATGACGGTAGACGGCGGGACCGGACACCCCGACCGCGGCTCCGATGTCCTCGAGGCTCACACCGTTGTACCCGCTGTCGGCGAAGAGTCGCGCGGCCTCGCGGAGGATCGCGTCGGAGCGCTCTGCTTTGGCGCGGTCTCGCGCGGTGACGGGGCTTGTCATCTCAGTTAATCCTCGCTAACCTGATGCAATCGGTTAGTGAACACTAACCGAGAATGCATCGAGTGCGCCAGAGCGAAGTGGCCGGCGCCACGTGGGTCGAGGAGGACAACACGATGCCCGCAACCCAGCAGTCTCTCGCGGCCGACCTGCACCACCGGCTCAATGTGGTCGCGCAGGGTGGGCCGGAGGCATCCCGCGAGCGGCATGTCGCGCGCGGAAAGCTCCTGCCGCGCGAGCGCGTGACCCGTCTTCTCGATGAGGGGAGCCCCTTCATCGAGGTCGCTCCGCTGGCTGCCGACGGCCTGTACGGGGGAGAAGCGCCCGCAGCGGGCGTGATCGCCGGCATCGGTCTCGTGCACGGGCGGCATGTGATGGTCGTCTGCAACGATGCCACGGTCAAGGGCGGCACCTACTACCCGCTGACCGTGAAGAAGCACCTGCGTGCGCAGGAGATCGCCCTGGAGAACCGCCTGCCCTGTCTGTACCTGGTCGACTCGGGTGGGGCGTTCCTCCCCAAGCAGGACGAGGTGTTCCCCGACCGTGAGCACTTCGGTCGGATCTTCTTCAATCAGGCGCGGATGTCCGCCGAGGGCATCCCGCAGCTCGCAGCGGTGCTCGGCTCGTGCACGGCCGGCGGGGCGTACGTCCCCGCGATGAGCGACGAGACGGTGATCGTCCGTGACCAGGGCACGATCTTCCTCGGCGGGCCACCCCTCGTGAAGGCGGCGATCGGAGAGGTCGTGTCGGCCGAAGAACTCGGTGGCGGCGAACTGCATGCCCGCCGCAGCGGTGTCGTCGACCACCTCGCAGAAGATGACGAGCACGCTCTCGAGATCCTGCGGGACATCGTCGCCACCCTCCCGGCTCCGCATCAGCCCGCGTGGGAGGTGCACGACAGCCGTGGCCCGGCAGAACTCGGATCGCTCTACGACGTCGTCCCGGTCGATGTCAACGCGGCATACGACGTGCACGAGGTCATCGATCGGCTCATCGACGCCGACAGCTTCCGCGAGTTCAAGGCGGAGTACGGGACGACCCTGGTGACGGGATTCGCCAGGCTTCACGGTCACCCGGTCGGGATCGTCGCGAACAACGGCGTGCTCTTCAGCGAATCGGCCCTCAAGGGTGCGCACTTCATCGAGCTCTGCGACCAGCGCGGCATCCCGCTCCTGTTCCTGCAGAACATCACCGGCTTCATGGTCGGATCGGATGCGGAGGCCGGCGGGATCGCGAAGGACGGCGCCAAGATGGTGACGGCCGTGGCGAGCACTCGAGTACCCAAGCTCACCGTGATCATCGGCGGCTCTTTCGGCGCAGGCAACTACTCGATGTGCGGCAGGGCCTACTCTCCGAGATTCCTCTGGACATGGCCCGCCAGCCGGATCTCGGTGATGGGCGGGGCGCAGGCCGCCTCCGTCCTCTCCACCGTCAAAGGGGATCAGCTCGCCGCTCGTGGAGACAGCTGGAGCGCCGACGAACGGGACTCCTTCGAGACTCCCATCCGCGAGCAGTACGAGACGCAGGGCGAGCCCTATTACGCGACAGCCCGACTGTGGGACGACGGGATCATCGACCCAGCAGAGACCCGAGATCTCCTCGGCCTCGCTCTCGACGTGGTCGCCCGCAGTCCGCTGCCCGAACCTCGCTTCGGCCTCTTCCGGATGTGACCACCATGACTTCCCAGACCTCGCACACCTTCGACACCGTCCTCGTCGCGAACCGAGGTGAGATCGCCCGCCGGATCATCCGGACCCTCCGAGACCTCGGCATCCGCAGCATCGCGGTGTACAGCGACGCCGACACGGATGCCCCCCACGTACGGGAGGCAGACGAGGCCGTGCGGATCGGCGCCGCTCCCGCAGCGGAGTCCTATCTCGACATCGATGCGGTGGTCGGCGCCGCGCGCGCTGCCGGTGCTCAGGCGATCCATCCCGGGTACGGCTTCCTCTCCGAGAGCGTCGGGCTCGCCGAGGCCTGCGCGGAGAGCGGCATCGTCTTCATCGGCCCGTCGGTCGACGCGCTCCAGATCATGGGCGACAAGGCGAAAGCGCGGGATCACGTGGTGCGATCAGGCGTGCCGGTCGTTCCCGGATTCGACGCCCGCGGGCTGTCCGACGCGGAGATCGCCGAAGAGGCCACGGCCGTCGGATTCCCCCTGCTGGTGAAACCGAGCGCCGGAGGCGGCGGCAAGGGCATGGAGGTCGTCGCCGATGAGGCGGCGCTCGCGTCCGCGCTGGCGTCGGCGCGCCGGGTCGCCGCGTCGGCGTTCGGCGATGACGCGTTGATCCTCGAACGACTCATCCGACGTCCACGACACATCGAGGTCCAGGTCTTCGGAGACGCCCACGGGACGGTGATCGCACTCGGCGAGCGCGAGTGCACCCTGCAGCGTCGTCATCAGAAGGTCATCGAAGAGGCGCCGTCGGCGGGCATCCCGGAGGCGACCAGGAGTCGGCTTCTCACCGCGGCGGTCCAGGCGGCGGAGAGCGTGTCGTACGTGGGCGCCGGCACGGTGGAGTTCCTCATCGATGCGGATGCGCCGGAGCAGGTCTTCTTCATCGAGATGAACACGCGTCTGCAGGTCGAGCACCCCGTCACCGAAGAGGTGACCGGTCTCGACCTCGTGGCCCTGCAGATCCGGGTCGCCGCAGGCGGACGACTCGACCAGGCTCCTCCGGTGCGCGGACACGCGGTCGAGGCCCGCGTGTACGCCGAGTCGCCGGAGCGAGGATTCCTGCCGTCCACCGGCCGCGTGCTGCTGTTCGAGCCGCCGCAGGGGGTGCGGGTGGATGCCGCTGTCGAGACCGGCTCAGAGGTCACCGGTTTCTACGACCCGATGATCGCGAAGGTCATCGCGGTCGCCGACGACCGAGTCACAGCCCTCCGCCGACTGGATGAGGCTCTCGCGCGCACCGTGGTGCTCGGGGTGGACACGAACATCGCGTTCCTGCGCACGCTGTGTCGTGACGCGAGGGTCGTCGCCGGCGATCTCGACACCGGCCTGATCGAGACTCTGCTGCCACTGCAGGTCGAGCAGCCGACGACGGCGATGCTGGCGGCGGCACGCGCCATGGTGCTGCAGGACAGCGCTCCACGCACAGCCGCGCGCATCGCCCGCAGTGCCGGCGCGGTGTGGGAGTCTCTCAGCGATGTCGCGCCGCGCGAGGTCGCGTTCCTCACCGATCTGGACGAGGTCCTCGTCGTGACGGAATCGCCTGCCGCTCGACACCCGGAGGTGGCCGTCGCCACCGACGGCGCGGTCTGGGTCAGCGAGGACGGACGAACAGCACGGCTTCGTCCGATCGACCGCCGTCAGCGGATGCAGCGTCGTCTGCAGGCACGCGATGAGCGTGCCGAGGCCACGAGCCCCGAGGCCCGTGCCCCGATGCCGGGAAGCATCGTCGCCGTGCATGTCGCGGACGGTGCCGCGGTGACGGCGGGAACGCCGATCATCTCGATCGAGGCGATGAAGATGGAGCACCCGGTGCTCGCCCCGCATGACGGGGTCGTGAGCCTGCTGGTCGCCGTGGGCGACCAGGTGCGGCGCGACCAGCCGGTCGCTCGCGTGACGACGGAGGAGAACCGATGATGGAAGATCTGACCGACGAGGAGCGCGAGCTCGCAGCGATGGTGCGCGACTTCGCCGACAGCGTCGTCGCGCCGCAGTCGTATGAGGCCGACCGCACGCACACCCTCTCGATGGAGGTCGTGAGGCAGATGGGTGACCTCGGGCTGTTCGGGTTGCCGTTCCCCGAGCAGTACGGCGGACAGGGTGGCGACTACATGGCCCTCGGCATCGCCATCGAGGCTCTCGGTCGCGTCGACCAGTCGATCGCGATCACTCTCGAGGCGGGGGTGAGCCTCGGTGCCATGCCCGTGTTCCGATTCGGCACCGAAGACCAGAAGCGCGAGTTGCTTCCGGATCTGCTCGCGGGCCGGGCTCTCGCGGGATTCGGTCTGACGGAGCCCGAGGCGGGAAGCGACGCGGGGGCGACCCGCACGACGGCGCGGCTCGAGAACGACGAGTGGGTGATCGAGGGATCGAAGCAGTTCATCACCAACTCCGGGACGCCGATCACCCGATTCGTCACGATCACCGCCGTCACGGGGAACGAGGGCGGCCGCAAGGAGATCTCCACGATCATCGTCCCGAACGGCACCCCGGGCTTCACCGTGGAGGCGCCGTACGACAAGGTGGGGTGGAACGCCTCCGACACGCATCCGCTGACCTTCGACGGTGCGCGCGTCCCGGCGGGCAACCTTCTCGGAGAGCGGGGGAGCGGCTTCCGCAACTTCCTCAGCATCCTGGACGAGGGGCGCATCGCGATCGCCGCGCTCTCGACCGGCGCAGCCGAGGGCTGCCTCGAGGCGGCCGTCGACTACGCGAAGAGCCGCACGATCTTCGGAAGTGCGCTCAGCACCCGCCAGAACGCCCAGTTCACGCTGGCCCGGATGCGCGCCAGGGTGCACACGGCACGGTTGGCCTGGCATCATGCAGCGAGGCTGCGCGACGAGGGGCGGCCGTTCGCCGAGCCGGCGGCCATCGCCAAGCTCGTCGCGGGCGAAGCCGCCATGGACAACGCCAGAGACGCGACGCAGATCTTCGGCGGCAACGGCTTCATGAACGAGTTCCCCGTGGCCCGTCACTACCGTGACTCGAAGATCCTCGAGATCGGCGAGGGCACCACCGAGGTCCAGTTGCTGGTGATCGCGCGGGCGCTCGGGCTCGCCGGGTAGCGTGGCAGCATGAGCGCACACGACGTTGTCCAGCGGGGGCTCTACTTCGAGGAGCTCGACCTGGATGCCCGGTATCTCCATCGTCCAGGGCGAACCGCCACCGAAGCCGACAACGTGCTCTTCACGACGCTCACGATGAACACGCAGGCGCTGCATCTCGATGCGGCGTTCGCTGACGCGCAGGAGCCCTTCGGCGCTCGTCTGATCAACTCGATGTGGACGCTGTCGACGATGGTCGGCGCATCGGTGGCCCAGCTCACGCAGGGGACGCTCGTCGCGCAGCTCGGATTCGGCGACGTCGTGTTCCCGCACCCGCTGTTCGCAGGCGACACCCTCTACACCGAGAGCGTGATCACCGAGAAGCGTCTCTCGGCGTCACGCCCCGGGCAGGGGATCGTGACCATCGCGCACACCGGACGCAACCAGGATGAGAGGGTCGTCGCCACGGCCACGCGTTCGGTGCTCGTGCGCTGCCTTCCCGAAAGGGGATCCCGATGACCTTCGATCTCGGACCGGCGTTGCTCTTCTGTCCGGCTGATCGTCCCGAGCGCTTCAGCGGGGCCCTGGACAAGGCGGATGCCGTCATCCTCGACCTCGAGGATGCAGTGCTCCCCGACGCGAAAGCGGCTGCTCGGGGCAATCTCATCGATGCCGACCTCGATCCCGATCGGGTGATCGTGCGGGTCAACGCGCCAGGGTCCGAAGCGTTCGTCTCGGATCTGTCGACGCTCTCCCAGACGGACTTCCGCACTGTCATGGTCGCCAAGACCGAGAGCCCCGAGAGCCTCAGCGCCTTCGACGAGAGGTTCTCGCTGATCGCGCTGTGCGAGACGGCGCGGGGCGTTCACGCGGCCGACCGGATCGCGGCGCATCCGCAGATCGTCGCGATGATGTGGGGCGCGGAAGACCTCGTGGCGTCTCTCGGAGGGACGTCGAGCCGTGTTCCGAGCGGTGGCTATCGCGACGTCGCCCGCTATGCGCGGTCTCGGGTGCTTCTCGAAGCCGGCGCCCACGGCAAGCGTGCGATTGACGCGGTGCACATCGACATCGAAGACATCGCCGGGCAGCAGGCTGAGGCTGAGGATGCTGCGGCGTCAGGCTTCGCGGCGACCGCGTGCATCCACCCGAGTCAGGTCGCGGTGATCCGCGACGCGTATGTGCCGGCAGGAGCTGCTCTCGACTGGGCGCACGCCGTGCTCCGGGCGGCCGAGTCCGAGCGCGGGGTCTTCCGTTTCGAAGGACGGATGATCGATGAGCCTGTCCTCCGGCATGCGCGTTCGCTGCTCTCCCGAGCCCGCTGAGGCGGCTCGGAGGGCGACGTCGCTTCGCCGCCAGCGAGTCAGATGAGGACGGACTGGTCCAGCAGGCGCAGCATCCCCGGTGACGCCTCGAAGCGGTAGGCGGATCCGTTGACGATCGGGTCACCGTCACGGGGGAGCGTGCCACCGGACACGTGCGAGATGAGCGAGCGGATCACGCCACCGTGGGCCACGACGATCACGGATTCGGCGACGGGCGTCGAGCGTCGCCGAGAATCACGGGCGATCGCGTCCAGAGCATCCATCGCCCGCACGGCCACCTCATCGAGCGTCTCCGCGCCGGGTACCGGTGCCAGCCAGTCGCCGTAGGTCTTCATGTACTCGGAGACGAGCATGCCCTCTCCTTCGCCGAACTCGCGCTCCCGGATGTCGGGAACCAGCACGGGCGCGCCGAGACCGAGACGTGCCGCGATGATCTCTGCGGTCTCCCGCGCCCGCAGAAGCGGACTGCTGTAGATCGAGTGATGCGTGGTCCCCTCGAGACGCTCTGCGGCTGTCCGTGCGTCGGCGCGGCCCGTCTCATTCAGGGGGATGTCGGTCGAACCCTGGATCCGTCGAGCGAGGTTCCAGTCGGTCTGTCCGTGGCGTACGAGGGTGAGCAGGGTCATTCGAGAAGCTCCTGGATGGCGGGGAGCACGTCGCTGGTGCCCGCGGCGATGGTGGCATCGGCCCAGACATCTGCACGCGTCGGCTCGCGGTTGATGATGATGAGGGGGATGCTTCGGCGGCGCGCGCGTTCGACGAGCCGCACCCCGGAGTTGACGACGAGGGAGGAGCCGGCGACGATCATCGCGTCGCTCGCACGGAGCAGTGATTCGGCGGCCTTGAAGCGATCCTGAGGGACGTACTCGCCGAAGAACACGACGTCCGGCTTGAGCATCCCCTCGCACACCGTGCAGACCGGAACGATGAAGCCGTCGGTGCTCTCGGGCAGCACGTCGCCGTCGGGCGCCAGCGCGACGTTCTCGGGCACCGAGATCCACGGATTGCGCTCTTCGATCTGCATCGCGATGTCTCGACGGTCGAACACCTGCCCGCACTTCAGGCAGAGCACCCTGCGCATCGTGCCGTGCACCTCGATGACGTGCGAACTACCTGCCCGCAGGTGAAGTCCGTCGACGTTCTGCGTGATGACGCCACTGACCAGCCCCGATGACTCCATCGCCGCGAGAGCGAGATGACCCGGGTTCGGCTGCGCCCTGGCGAACGCGCGCCATCCGAGATGGCCGCCGACCCAGTAGCGACGCCGAGCGGCTTCATCCGCCAGATACCGCTGGATGGTCATCGGGTCGGTCCGGTTTCGGGAGCCCTCGCCGCGGTAGGCGGGAATCCCGGAATCCGTCGAGATGCCCGCTCCGGTGAGCAGTGCGATCTTCCGTCCTCGAAGGAGTTCGGCGGTGCGAGCGATGGTGGCCGACAGCTCGACCGGACTCGATGCGCTCACAGGACCTCCTCCTGCGAGTCTAACGGCGTGCGGCGTGACCGAGGCTTCCGCGGCGGCCGGGCAGCAGGCGGAGCGAGCGATGGCAGACTGGGGCGCGTGGAACTGCTGCGCGTGACGAATCCGGACGATCGACGACTCGACGACTACCGGGCGCTCACCGACACCGCGCTCCGAACCGTGAAGGACCCCGCCGGAGGGCTGTACATCGCAGAGTCGACCAAGGTGATCGCTCGCGCGGTCGCCGCCGGTCACCGCCCGCGCTCCGTCCTCGTTCAGGAGCGTCGCGTGGATGACATCAGGGCGATCGTCGGCGATCTCGATGTGCCGGTGTACGTGGTTCCGGACGAGGTCGCCGAAGCGGTCACCGGGTTCGCCGTGCATCGCGGCACGATCGCGTCGATGCACCGTCCGGAACTGCCGACCGTGCGCGAGGTGATCGACGGCGCGACCCTGGTGCTGATCCTCGAGAACATCGGAGATCACACCAACGTCGGCGCAGCCTTCCGGGCGGCGGCCGGGTTGGGCGCGGACGCCGTGCTGGTGTCGCCCGGGGGAGCGGACCCGCTGTACCGACGCAGCGTCCGTGTCAGCATGGGCACCGTGTTCCAGGTGCCGTGGACCCGCATCACAGATTGGGAGTCGGCGGTGGCAGACCTCCATGCGGCGGGGTTCGACGTCGCGGCGCTGGCTCTGCGCGACGACGCGGTGACCCTCGACGCCTATGCCGCCGCGCGCCCGGCACACGTCGCCGTCGTCATGGGAGCGGAGGGCGACGGACTCTCTCGCACGGCGCTGGAGATCGCTGACACCGTCGTGACGATCCCGATGTCGGGCGGAGTGGACTCGTTGAACGTCGCGTCCGCTGCGGCGGTGACGCTGTGGGCGCTCACGACGGGGTGACCTGCTGAGAGTCGTCGTCAGTCGAGGCCGGGGAACACGACCGGGGAGGGCTCCGGCCGCTTCGCCATGATGTGATCGCCCGACGACTCGTGGCGCAGACGGCGAAGGACCCAGGGAACGAGGTGCTCCCGCGCCCAGCCCAGGTCTTCCGAGCGTGCCTCGCGCCAGGTGCGGATAGGCAGCGGCTCGGGCTGCATCGACTCGAGATCATTGGGGACGTTGAGGGCGCGCAGCGCCATCCGCGCGACCTCGTGGTGCCCGAGCGCGTTGTAGTGCAGCCGGTCATCGTCGAAGAAGCGCATGTCCTGCACGACCTTGAGCGCCCACTGATCCGCGACGATGCAGTCGTGGCGCTCGGCGATCGCGCGGATGTTCTCGTTGTAGATCGCGACCTTGCCGCGGAAAGCGCGGAAGACGGGAGTGAACGCGGTGTCGACGCCCGTGAAGAGCAGCACGGCCGCCCCGGTGGAGGAGAGGCGCGCGACGGCATCCTCGAGCTGGACCGCGATGGCGTCCGGATCGGTGCCGGGGCGGATCACGTCGTTTCCGCCGGCGCAGATCGAGATGAGATCGGGATGCAGCTCGATCGCCGGTTCGATCTGGTCGCGCACGATCTGCGAGATGAGCTTGCCGCGCACCGCGAGGTTCGCGTAGGCGAAGTCGTCGACCTGCTGCGACAGCACCTCGGCGACCCGATCTGCCCAGCCTCGATGATTGCCGGGGTGTGAGGGATCGGGGTCCCCGATGCCCTCGGTGAACGAATCGCCGATCGCGACGAACCGTCGCCACGGGTGCGGGCTCTCGTTGTCGAGATGCGGGGTCCGGGTCGAATCCTGGTCTGTCATCCAGCTCTCCTTCGCGAACGGACGCAGCACATCGATGGCGGCTGCGCAGTGACCGAGCCTACTCGGGTGCGAGCATCCTCGGCGAGGACGCGCGCGGGGGAGTCCGTCAGTGAGCCGAGTGTCGGCGGCAGCGATTATCGTTGTCTCGATGCTCTCTCCGTCCTTCCCACAGCGCGCCCCCTGGGGCACCGCCAACAAGCTGCGCGCCTGGCAGCAGGAGGCGCTCGAGCAGTACTTCCAGGCCGACCAGCGGGACTTCCTCGTGGCCGCGACGCCCGGCGCCGGAAAGACAACTTTCGCCCTCACCCTCGCTGTCGAGCTCATGCGCATGGGCGAGGTGAACCGCATCATCGTGGTCGCTCCCACCGAGCACCTCAAGACGCAGTGGGCCGACGCCGCGGCGCGCGTGCACATCCGGCTCGACCCCCGATTCCGTAACAGCGACTGGGCACCGGCCCGGCATTATCACGGCGCCGTGGTGACGTACGCGCAGGTCGCTGCCAAGTCCTCCGTCCACCGGCATCTCACGGAGGACGCCAAGACACTCGTGGTCCTCGACGAGGTGCACCACGGCGGCGACGCACTCAGCTGGGGCGACGCGATCCGCGATGCCTACGGGCCCGCGAAACGCCGTCTGCTGCTCTCGGGCACACCGTTCCGCAGCGACACCGCACCCATCCCGTTCGTCGAGTACCACCCCGATGAATCCGGCGCGCGCATCTCCCGCACCGACTACAACTACGGCTACGGGCGCGCCCTCGCCGACGGTGTCGTCCGACCGGTCCTGTTCCATATGTACGCGGGCAAGATGCGCTGGCGCACGAGCACCGGTGACGAGCTCGAGACCCACCTCGGGCAGGACAACACGAAGGACGTCACGTCGCAGGCCTGGCGCACGGCGCTCGACCCCGAGGGCGAGTGGATGCCGGCGGTGCTGTCCGCCGCCGACCGGCGCCTCACCGAGATCCGCAACCATGTGCCGGACGCCGGGGGACTGGTCCTCGCCACGGATCAGACCGTCGCCCGCGCGTACGCCAAGATCCTGCACAGCATCACCGGTCAGCGGCCCACCGTGGTGCTGTCGGACGATGCGACCGCATCGGAGCGCATCGAGAAGTTCAGCGCCAGCGAGGATCGCTGGATGGTCGCGGTGCGCATGGTGTCCGAGGGGGTCGACGTACCTCGCCTCGCGGTCGGTGTCTACGCGACCTCATCGTCGACTCCGCTCTTCTTCGCCCAGGCGATCGGCCGCTTCGTGCGTGCCCGGCGCCGCGGCGAGGCGGCGAGTGTGTTCCTGCCCCAGGTCCCGGTGCTCATGGGGCTCGCGAACGAGATGGACAAGCAGCGCGAGCACGCGCTCGACCGACAGTCGAAAGATGACGACGGCCTCGAGGATTCGCTGCTCGAGGCCGCGAACCGCGAAGAGGAGACCTCAGACGCGCTGACGCAGGAGTTCAGCTATCAGGCGCTGTCGTCGGTGGCGCACTTCGACCGCGTCGTGTTCGAGGGACAGGAGTTCGGTCAGCTCGCCGAACCGGGAACGCCTGAGGAAGAGGAGTTCATCGGGTTCCCGGGGCTCCTCGAACCCGAGCACGTGCACGAGCTGCTCATGCAACGCCAGGCGCGGCAGTCGCGCCTGCGAGAGGTCCGCGAGGCGGCGGCAGGTCCTACCGAGACCACGACGCTGCCCGCGCCGCTGCACCGCACTCTGCGCGAACAGCGACAGCTGCTGAACAGCCTCGTGGGGCTGTACGCCCGGCAGAAAGGCGAGCCTCACGGGTCGGTCCACGCCGAGCTGCGGCGCATCTGCGGCGGTCCCGCCGTCGCGCAGGCCACCGTCACGCAGCTGCAGTCGCGCATCGAAGTGCTGCGCAAGCGCGTACGCACCTGACACTGGTCCGATTCGACACCCGGCCGGTTCGACACCGGGAAAACGCCCGGTTCGGATTCCCGAAAAGCTGACAATCACGGCCTCCCCGCCGTCGCTGAGGTCTCTCGAAGCTAGCGTTGAACGGTTGCCCCGCTTGGGGCTCCGTCGATCAGGAGACGTCATGACAGCCCCCGCTGCCGCCGAGCCCGCCGCTGCAGAACCCACCGCCGCAGACCGCCGCCGTTGGGCGCGTTATCTCGTCGAGGAGCGTGCCGAGGGCACGGTCTATCAGAGACTCGCGAATCGACGCACCGGCGAGGAGCGCGAGATCCTCCTCAACCTCGCCGACGCCGAGCGCCGCCACGAGCAGCACTGGCTCGATCTGCTGGGCACTGAGCCCTCGAGGCTGCCCCGAGCCGGCATCCGCTCCCGACTTCTCGGCTGGATGGCCGGTCGGTTCGGATCGATCTTCGTGCTGGCTCTCGCCCAGAGCGCTGAGGCGCGCTCTCCGTACGACTCGGAGCAGTACGCGACGCCCGCGATGCGTGCCGACGAGAAGGTGCACTACGAGGTCGTGCGCGGACTCGCTGCACGAGGCAGACGGCGGTTGTCCGGATCGTTCCGCGCGGCGGTGTTCGGCGCGAACGACGGCCTGGTGAGCAACCTTGCCCTCGTGCTCGGCATCGGGGCGACGGGGGTGAGCTCCGGATTCGTGCTCTTCAGTGGGATCGCCGGGCTGCTCGCCGGCGCGCTGTCGATGGGAGCGGGGGAGTTCGTCTCCGTGCGATCCCAGAGGGAGCTCCTCGCGGCCACCGAAGCCAATGAGGATGCCGCTGCATCTGCGGCAGACCTCGACATCGACGAGAACGAGCTGGCGCTGGTGTACCGCGCGCGGGGGATAGGCCAGGAAGAGGCTCTGGCCCGCGCGGGACGCATCGTCGCTGCAGCCCGAGCGGGCGTTGAACGCACCACGACGGGTCCCGTCAACATCCACGCGGGCGATGACCACGAGATCGTCGGCAGCGACTGGACGGCGGCGATCTCGAGCTTCCTGCTGTTCGCATCCGGTGCGATCATCCCGGTCCTGCCGTGGATCTTCGGCCTGGACGGCACCACGGCCGTCATCGTCGCGCTGGTCCTCGTCGGGGTCGCTCTGCTGACCACCGGCGCCATGGTCGGAATCCTGTCGGGCGGACCGCCCCTGCGTCGGGCCCTGCGGCAGCTCGCGATCGGCTTCGGAGCCGCGGCGATCACATACGTGCTCGGACTCGTGTTCGGGGTGGGAACCGCCTGACACGACCCGACCGCCGAAACGTATCGCGGGCGAAGGGCCCCCGCAACCGTCGCGAAGAGGAACGTCTTCCAGAAACGAAGAAGGCCCCGGATATCGTGAAGATATCCGGGGCCTGTCTGTGCGCGGAGGGGGACTTGAACCCCCACGCCCTTACGGGCACTACGACCTCAACGTAGCGCGTCTACCATTCCGCCACCCGCGCAGGTGTTGGATGTTCGTTGCCGAACGAAGATTTACATTAGCACGAGCTTCGAGGCTCCCTGAAACCGACGGCGACGCCCGGGCGCGCCACGGCGTTTCGATAGCCTGGGCATATGACCGATCCGTCCCTTCCCGAGGTCGCTCGCATCGCGAGCGACCTGATCCGCTTCGACACCTCCAACTTCGGCGGAGGCAATGCGATGGGCGAGCGCGAAGCCGCCGAGTACGTGGGTGCGTATCTGGAGGAGCTGGGCCTCGAAGTCGAGTACTACGAGCCGATCCCGCGGCGCACGAACGTGATGGCGCGCGTGCCCGGCCGGGATTCGAGCAAGCCGGCGCTGGTCGTGCACGGACATCTCGACGTCGTGCCGGCGATGGCCGAGGACTGGACGGTCGACCCGTTCGCCGGGATCGTCAAGGACGGGATGCTGTGGGGCCGCGGCGCCGTCGACATGAAGAACATGAACGCGATGATCCTCACGGCCGTCGCCGACATCCTGCGCGCGGGGGAGCAGCCTGAGCGAGACCTCGTTCTGGCGTTCTTCGCCGACGAGGAGAACGGCGGTGTCGAGGGTTCGGCTCTGGTCGTGCAGGACAGGCCTGAGTGGTTCGCCGGAGCCACCGAGGCGATCAGCGAGGTCGGCGGGTACTCGATCACCGTCGACGACCGACGTGCTTATCTGCTGCAGGTGGGCGAGAAGGCGCTGATCTGGATCCGTCTCGTCGCGAAGGGGCGTGCCGGCCACGGCAGCCGCCTGCACGACGACAACGCCGTCACGAAGCTCGCCGAGGCCGTCGCGGCCATCGGACGGACCCGGTGGCCGTTGCGGTTGACCTCGACCACTGAGGCCCTGCTGCAGGGGCTGAGCGACCTCACCGGACGATCGGTCGAGGATCCGGATGCCCTCGCGGCCGCCGCGGGTCCTGCGGAGGCATTCCTGCGTTCCTCGTTCCGCACCACCACGAACCCGACGGCTCTCACTGGCGGTTACAAGCACAACGTGATCCCCGAACGGGCCGAGGCGCTGATCGACGTGCGAGTCATCCCCGGGACGGAGGATGACGTGCTCGCCGAGCTGCAGCAGATCGTCGGTGACGACATCGAGATCGAGATCGTCGTGCGCGACATCGGCATGGAGACGCCTTTCGCGGGAGAACTGGTCGAGGCGATGGTCGCGAGCCTGGGTCGTCATGACCCGGGGGTGCCGGTGATCCCGTATCTGCTGGGAGCGGGCACGGACAACAAGGCGCTCGCTTACCTGGACATCACCGGATACGGTTTCGCTCCGCTGCGGCTTCCTGCAGACCTCGACTTCACGGGCATGTTCCACGGAGTCGATGAGCGCGTACCCGTAGAATCGCTTGTCTTCGGTCAGCGGGTGCTGGCCGATCTGCTGCGCACGTACTGAGCCCTCGGCTCGTCGTCCGCGCTCCACGATTCAGAAAGCTCCTCCATGCACCTGCTCGAAGCGCTCATCCTCGGCATCGTCCAGGGACTCACCGAGTTCCTGCCGATCTCCTCCAGCGCCCATCTGCGCATCCTCGGAACGTTCCTGCCCTCGGGTGAGGACCCGGGTGCGGCGTTCACCGCGATCACCCAGATCGGCACCGAGGCAGCGGTCGTGGTGTTCTTCTGGCGCGACATCGTGCGCATCATCGCGCAGTGGTTCCGCTCGCTGACCGGCCGGGTTCCGCGCAGCGATCCCGATGCCCGCATGGGGTGGATGATCATCATCGGCAGCATCCCGATCGTGGTGCTCGGACTTCTCTTCCAGGACCAGATCGAGACCGTCTTCCGGTCGCTGTGGATCGTCGCGATCATGCTGATCGTGTTCGGCATCCTGCTCGGCGTTGCCGACCACGTCGGCGCCAAGCGCCGCAAGCTCGACCAGCTGACGTACCCGCACGGCATCGCCTACGGATTCGCACAGGCACTCGCGCTGATCCCCGGCGTCTCCCGCTCGGGCGGAACGATCACGATGGGCCTGTTCCTCGGCTACGAACGCGCCGCTGCCGCCCGCTACGCGTTCCTGCTCGCGATCCCCGCGGTCTTCGGAAGCGGTTTCTACCAGGTGTTCAAGAGCTGGGACGAGCCCTCGTTCTTCTCGTTCGGCGACACGCTGGCGGCGACAGGCATCGCGTTCGTCGTGGCGCTCGGAGTCATCGCGTTCTTCATGAACTACATCTCGAAGCGCAGCTTCCTGCCGTTCGTGATCTACCGCATCCTGCTCGGAACCGTCCTGCTGGTCCTGCTCGGCACGGGCGTCATCGCCGCCTGAGTGCGGACGGACCGCCGGGGATCAGCGCTTGTGGTCTCCGGGGCCGTCGCCGCGGCGCTTGAGGTAGCGCTCGAAGGCCTGGGCGATCGCATCGCCTGAGGCATCGGGGGAGTCCCACGTGTCTCTGGTGCGCTCGAGCTGCTGGATGTACTCCGTCATGTCCTCGTCGTCCGCGGCTGCGGCGTCGATAGAGGCCTCCCATGCCGCGGCCTCGGTGCGCAGGTGATCGCGCGGCACGTCGACACCGGTCAGCTCCTCGAGTCGATCGAGGAGCGCGAGGGTCACCTTGGGCGACGGCGTGGCCGAGGCGACGTAGTGCGGCACGCTGGCCCAGAGGCTCGCGGTCGGGATACCCGCGCTCTCGGCGAAGTGCTCGATGACGCTCAGGATGCCGACGGGCCCTTCATACAGGGAGCGCTCGAGTCCGTGGGCTTCGCGGACCTGCTCGTTCTGGCTCGAGGCGAAGATCGAGATCGGTCGGGTGTGGGGGACGTCTGACAGCATCGCACCGAGCGTCACGAAGCCTGTGATGTCGTCGCGGAGGGCGATGTCGATGAACTCCGAGGCGAACGACTGCCAGGTGCGTGCCGGCTCGACACCGGTCAGCACCCAGAATTCCGGACCCGGACCCGGGTCTCGCGGACGCCACAGGCCGGCTTCCGGCCAGGTGAGCTGACGGCGCCCCTCGGCGTCCATCTTCGTCGCCGGGCGCGTGTACTGGTAGTCGAAGTACAGCTCGGGATCGATCGAGTGCACGAGATCGTAGTCGGTGGTCTCGCGCAATGCGGCGATCGCCCCGCTCGCCGCCTCACCCGCGTCGTTCCAGCCGTCGAAGGCGACGATGACGATGCGTGAACCGAGGACATCCATCATGGGCTCCCTTCGCGATATCCGGATCGGTATCCCTCCAGGCTAGTCCGACTGCGCGGGGAGGGCGCGGAGCCACGGCTAACATGGTCCAGTGAGCAGACAGCCCCGCGCGATCCTCTGGGACATGGACGGAACACTCGTCGACACGGAACCGTATTGGATGGCCGCTGAGACGGCTCTCGTCGAATCCTTCGGTGGTTCCTGGAGCCACGAAGACGCCCTCCAGCTCGTCGGCAACGGTCTGATCGACAGCGCGATCATCCTCCAGAACGCCGGTGTCGACATGGATGCCGAGGCGATCGTCGCCCTTCTCACCGACGGGGTGCAGGAGTCGCTGCGCACTCAGGGCGTGCCGTTCCGTCCTGGTGCGCGCGAGCTGCTCCAGGACCTGCGATCAGCGGGGATCCCGACGGGACTCGTGACCATGTCACTGCGTCGGATGGCCCTCAGCGTCGTCGATCTGATCGAGTTCGATGCGTTCGACATCGTCGTCGCCGGCGACGATGTGACCAACCCCAAACCGCATCCCGAGCCGTACCTTCACGCGGCAGGTCTGCTCGAGATCGACATCGCGGATGCTGTCGTGATCGAGGACTCGCCGACCGGGCTCCGCGCTGGTATCGCCTCCGGAGCAGTCGCGCTCGGCGTCCCGCACATCGTGCCGCTCGACCATGTCGGAGCGCACGAGCTCTGGCCGACGCTCGAGGGCCGCACCGCCCAAGACCTGATCGACCTGTTCGATCGCAAGAACTCCATGACGGGAGCCACCCGATGACCTCCACCACCTCACAGCGGCCGAGCGGGCCGTTCCGAGAGGGCGACCGAGTGCAGTTGACCGGGCCCAAGGGGCGCTTGCACACCGTGACCCTCCGTGAGGACGGTGAACTCCACACCCACCAGGGCGTGCTGCGGCACCGCGACCTGATTGGCCTTCCGGACGGCTCCGTCGTCGCGAACAGCTCGGGGCACGACTACCTCGCGCTGCGTCCGCTGCTGCGTGACTTCGCGATGTCCATGCCCCGCGGCGCGGCGATCGTCTATCCGAAGGATGCGGCTCAGATCGTGATGCAGGCCGACATCTTCCCAGGCGCCGTCGTCGTCGAGGCGGGGGTGGGTTCGGGAGCGCTGTCGTTGTCGCTGCTCCGCGCGATCGGACCCGTCGGCCGTCTGGTGTCGTTCGAGCGGCGCGAGGACTTCGCACAGGTCGCGCGTGGCAACGTCGAGACGTTCTTCGGCGTGACTCCCGACACCTGGGACGTCGTCGTCGGAGATCTGGCCGAGGCCCTGCCCGGCGCGTTCCCCGCAGGCTCGGTCGATCGGGTCGTCCTCGACATGCTGGCTCCCTGGGAGTGCATGGACGTCGTCGCCGACGCGCTGACGCCCGGTGGAGTCGTGCTCTGCTACGTCGCCACAGCCACCCAGCTGTCGCGTGTCGCGGAGTACATCCGTAGCACGGGGCTGTTCACCGACCCTGAAGCCTCCGAGACGATGGTGCGCGGCTGGCACGTCGAAGGGCTCGCGGTGCGACCGGACCACCGCATGGTGGCCCACACGGGCTTCCTGCTCACCGCGCGACGACTCGCTCCTGGTGCGGTCGCGCCCCAGGTCAAGCGTCGGGCGTCGAAGAGCAGCTACGGCGATGCCGATGTCGAGCAGTGGACCCCCGGTGCCGTCGGGGATCGCGAGATCAACGACAAGAACCTCCGAAAGCGTGCCCGTGAGGCTGCCAAGGCAGCCGAGGGCGCGCGTCTTGCATCCGGTTCGCGCGAATCCGAGCCGTCTACGGAATAGACTGGAGCGCGTGCGTAAAACGTCCGCCGTTCTGGCCACTCTCAGCCTCGCCGTCCTCACTCTGACCGGATGCGCCGCGGGTCCGACGTTCGCGGGCGAGGTCTGCGACAGGACCTCCCACGCAGGCTCCGTCGAGGACTCGGTGACCGTCGAGGGAGACCTCGGCGAGGCGCCGGATGTCACCGTGTACACTCCGGTCAAGACCGATGAGACCGCGTTCGCGGACATCATCACGGGCAAGGGTGAGACGCTGACCTCGACGGTGCAGCCGATGGTGCTCGACATCGCCTTCTACGGCGGCGAGAGCGGCGAGAAGCTCTACGAGTCCGAGTACAACGGCGACACGAGCCGCGTGCACAACATCTCGTACTGGGCCCAGCGCTCTCCGGGTCTCGAGTCCGTCCTCGAGTGCGCCACCGGCGGCAGCCGCGTCGTGGCGGTGCTCACCCCTGAGGACTTCGGCGAGGCGAACGTCGAGGCCTTCGGCCTCGCGAAGGACGAGAACATCGTCGCCGTCGTCGACGTCCTCGACGTCTACCTCGCACGTGCCGAAGGCGCGTCGCAGTTCAACGACGCACGGGGCCTGCCGACCGTCGTGCGCGCACCCGACGGTACGCCGGGCGTCATCATCCCCGACAGTGCAGCGCCCGAATCCGCCGTGACCCAGACCCTCATCAAGGGCGACGGCGCGAAGGTCGAGAAGGAATCGACCATCGTGACGAACATCATGGCGCTCGGCTGGGACGACAAGACCGTCACCTCGAGCACGTGGGGCGCGGAGCCGAACATCGGCCCCGCCGCGAAGGAGCTCGTGGGTGCGACCGTCGGGTCTCAGCTGCTGGTCGTCGTACCCGCTGCAGACGGCAACCCGGCGACCGTGATCGTCGTCGACATCCTGGGCATCGTTCCCGCGCCGGAGAACTGATGGCAGCCCGTATCCCGGCGGAAGAGCGTCTGACGAACCTCGTCGTGGCGCTCATGGCGACGGAGATCGGGCTCACGAAGCAGCAGATCCTCGACAATGTGTCCGGGTACCGTCAGCGAGCGGATGCCGGTGTGCGCTCGGATGCCCTCGAGAAGATGTTCGAGCGCGACAAGGACGAGCTGCGCACGCTCGGAGTTCCCGTCGAGACGATCGGCGATCAGGCCGATCCCAATGATCTCCGTGAGGCGCGGTATCGCATTCCGCAGGCGGAATACGACCTGCCCAGCGACATCGAGTTCACTGCTGCCGAGCTCGCCGTGCTGCAGCTGGCAGGCAGCGTGTGGAGCGCGGAGTCCGCGTCGGGCGACGCCAAGGCCGGGGTACGAAAGATCCGCGCGCTCGGGATCGACGGCGACGAGCCGATCATCGGCTTCGCGCCCCGCATCACGGCCCGCGACGCGGCGTTCCCGCAGCTGCAGGAAGCCATCGAGAAGAGCCGCGTGGTGCTGTTCGACTACCTCAAGCCGGGAGAGGACTCGCCGCGCCGCCGCAGCATCCGCCCCCTGGCTCTCGTCGACTACGAGGCGCGCTGGCATGTGTTCGGCGTGGACGTCGACATCGAGGCCGACCGGATGTTCCTGCTGAGCCGAATCGTCGGTGACGTGAAGATCTCGCCCAAGAGCTTCGCTCCGGAGCTCCGTGACGGAGCGGGGGAACGTGCGCTGGCGGGTCTGGAGAACGTCGCTGCGCAGAACTCGGCCCTCCTCGAGGTCACGCCGGGCACTGAGGCGTCGTTGCGCCTCGGCCGACGCGCGACGCCCGCTGCGACCCAGGGGATCCTCGTGCCGTTCGTCGACCTGCACATCCTCGCCGACGAGCTCGCTTCCTACGGTCCGGAGGTGCGAGTGGTCGAACCGGCCGCCCTCCGAGATGCCGTGGTCGACCGGCTGACGGCGGTCGTGGCGACCAACTCGGATGTGGGGGAGTCATCGTGAGCGCTCAGCCGAAGCCGTTGCTCGCCGCTGACCGCGTGCGCGTCTATCTCACCCTGGTGCCGTACCTGCTCGAGCACGGACAGGTGTCTCTCGCCGAGGCGTCCGAGGAGTTCGGAGTCACTCCGGACGAGATGCGGCAGATGGTGGAGAAGCTCACGGTGATCGGTCTCCCCGGCGACTCGGGATTCTGGCAGCAGCCGCAGGAGATGTTCGACATCAACTGGGATCTGCTCGACGATGAAGACGTCATCGAGATCACGAACGACGTGGCCCTCCGACGAGTGCCGCGCTTCACGGCACGCGAAGCTGCGGCCCTGCTGGCCGGCCTGCAGATGGTCGCCGCAGTCCCGGCGGTCTCGGATTCCGGACTGGTCAGCGGTCTCATCTCCAAGCTCTCGCGTGGAGCGGCCGATGCGCCCGCAGAGGTCGTGGTGGCGCCGAGCGCCGTCGATGAGGTCCGCCAGGTGGTGTCGCGCGGGGTGCAGGACGGCGTGGCCGTCGCATTCACGTACCAGGCGCCGGATGCGGCTCCGACCACTCGCACCGTCGACCCCGTCCAGGTGATCATCACCAACGCGCAGTGGTATCTCCAGGGCTGGTGCCATACGAGGCAGGCGATGCGCACCTTCCACCTCGACAGGGTGAGCGATGCCCGCCTGACCGACATCCCGATCACGCATGCGGGCGATCAAGTGCCGGAGGCCTTCTCGGCTGTCGATGACGAGGGCGAGGTACAGGTGCGCGTTCCCGAGCGCGTGGCACCGCTTCTGGGGGACTTCCTCACCTCCGACAACGTCGAGGTCGAGGGCGGAATCGTCAGTGCACGTCTGCATCTGGCGGACCCGCGTGGCATCAAGAGACTGGCCGCTCGGTTCGGCGGAGCGCTCGAGGTCGTCGACCCCGGCATCGCGCGAACGGCGACCCGTGAATGGGCCGAGGCCGGACTCGCCCTGTATCGCCACCCGGACAGCTCCAACGACGGTTAGACTTCTACAAACCACGAAGGAGAATCATGGGCGCTTTCGGTTGGCCACATCTGCTGATCATCCTCGCCGTCATCCTGCTGCTCTTCGGTGCGGCGAAGCTGCCGGCACTGGCGAAGAGCCTCGGACAGTCCGCCCGCGTGTTCAAGGGCGAGATGAAGGCGATGAAGAACGAAGACGCGAGTGACGTCGCAGAGCCGGGTGCTCCGACGCCCACGGCTTCTGTCGCGGACACCTCGGTGACGGCCCGCGACACGGATCCGGGTCAGCCTCCTCGATCCGCATAGTCCGTGTCGGCTCTCGAATCCGCCGACCAGGAGGTCCCCGGTCGCGACAGGCGGATGTCTCTCGGCGCCCACCTGGTGGAGCTGCGCAAGCGGCTCTTCATCGCTGCTGGCGCACTCGTGGTCGGGATGATCATCGCGTTCATCGTGACGGAGCCGATCATCGAGCTCCTCTCGGTGCCGATCCGCACGATCGCCGCGGAAGCCGGGCGTGAGTACACGGGTCTCAACTTCACGACCGTCACGAGCGGGTTCGATCTGCGCATGCGGATCGCGTTCGCCATCGGTCTGCTGCTCTCGGCGCCCGTGTGGCTCTGGCAGGTGTGGGCCTTCGTGATGCCTGGCCTCACCAAGAAGGAGACCCAGTACACCTGGGGATTCCTCGGGGCGGCCATTCCGCTGTTCTTCGGCGGCTGCACGGTCGCGTTCTTCGTGCTCCCGCATGTCATCGAGATCATGGCGGGCTTCGTGCCGAAGGGGATGGCGCAGTTCTTCGACTATTCGACGTACTACGACTTCGTCTTCAAGTTCCTGCTGGTGCTCGGCATCGCCTTCGTGCTCCCGGTCTTCCTCGTCGCGTTGAACGTCGCGGGGATCGTCTCCGGGCGCGACATCCTCAAGGGGTGGCGGGTCGCGATCCTGGTCTGCACGATCTTCGCGGCGGTCACCACGCCGCCCGCTGATGTCTTCTCGATGCTGCTGCTGATGGGATCCATGATCGTGCTGTACTTCGCCGCGACCTTCATCTCGATGCTCTTCGATCGACGCAAGCGCAAGCGCGATGAGGCAGCAGGCATCGAACCCGTGAGCGCATGAGCTCGCCCTCCGAGCGGTACGCCGCCGCCCGTGAGGCCGCCGGGCATCCGGCGACGGTCGCCTTCGCCGCCGCTCAGAAGTTCGCGCTGGATCCCTTCCAGATCGAAGGCTGTCACGCGCTCGAAGACGGGAGCAGCGTGCTCGTCGCCGCTCCCACGGGTGCGGGGAAGACGATCGTCGGAGAGTTCGCGATCAACCTCGCGATGCAGACCCCCAGTGACAAGGCGTTCTACACGACGCCGATGAAGGCGCTGTCGAACCAGAAGTTCCGCGAGCTGGTCGACGTGTACGGTCCGGACGAGGTGGGGCTGCTCACCGGCGACACGAACATCAACGGCAACGCCCGGATCGTCGTCATGACGACCGAGGTGCTGCGCAACATGATCTACGCGGACTCGGCTGCGCTGCGCGACCTGCGATTCGTGGTGATGGACGAGGTGCACTACCTCGCCGATCGCTTCCGCGGGGCAGTCTGGGAAGAGGTGATCATCCACCTCCCGCAGCACGTGCGGCTCGTGTCGCTGAGCGCCACGGTGTCGAACGCCGAGGAGTTCGGCGATTGGCTCGACACCGTTCGGGGTGACACCGAGGTGATCGTCTCGGAGATCCGACCCGTTCCGCTGGAGCAGCATGTGTTGGTGCGTGACGACCTGCTGCCGCTGTTCGACGACCGCGCGGGCATCGCCACGGCGCAGGTCAACCAGGAGCTGATGCGCATCCGCTCGTTCACGGGCTCGAACTACGAGAACAATCGAGACGCGCAGTCGTACCGCAGCAATCGCCATGCCGGAAGGCAGGCTCAGCGCCCGCCGCGGGGCGGACGGCGCCCGGTCCGTGCGGCGAACGTGCATCGGATCGAGCGAATGGATCGACCGGACGTGATCCGTCTGCTCGAACGTTCGAACCTGCTTCCGGCGATCTTCTTCATCTTCAGCCGCGTCGGCTGCGATGCGGCTGTCCAGCAGGTGCGGCGGTCGGGCGTGCGGCTGACGACGACGGAGGAGAAGGCCGAGATCCGCGCGATCGTCGAGGATCGCACGCGGTCGCTGCAGGACGAGGACCTCGGCGTGCTCGGCTATTGGGACTGGCTGGAGAACCTCGAGCGGGGCGTCGCCGCCCACCATGCGGGACTGCTGCCGGCCTTCAAGGAGGTCGTGGAGGAGCTCTACAAGCGCAAGCTCGTGAAGGTCGTGTTCGCGACCGAGACTCTCGCGCTCGGCATCAACATGCCGGCGCGCACCGTCGTGCTCGAGAAGATGGAGAAGTTCAACGGCGAAGCCCGTGTCGCCATCACCTCCGGCGAGTACACCCAGCTGACAGGCCGCGCGGGCCGCCGCGGCATCGACGTCGAGGGGCATGCGGTCGTCCAGTGGACCGAGGGGATGGATCCGCAGGCTGTCGCCGCACTCGCCTCGCGACGCACCTATCCGCTGAACTCCAGCTTCCGGCCGACGTACAACATGGCGGTGAACCTGATCGATCTGTTCGGCAAGGCGCGTGCCCGTGAGGTGCTCGAGTCGTCTTTCGCGCAGTTCCAGGCAGACCGGGCCGTCGTGGGACTCGCACGCCAGGTCCGAGAGGCCGAGGAGTCCCTCGAGGGCTACAAGGCCGCCATGGTCTGCGATCACGGGGACTTCCTCGACTATGCGGCGATTCGCCGAGAGCTCAGCGACCTCGAGAAGAAGAACCGTCAGGATTCGAACGCTCCCCGTGTCTCGCGCGACAAGCGCATGAAGCAGATCCAGAGTCTGCGCACACGCATGCAGCGGCACGGATGTCATCGGTGCCCCGATCGCGAGGCGCATGCGCGCTGGGCGGAGCGGTATTGGAAGCTCAAGCGTCAGAACGACCGCATCCGCCGCCAGATCGAGACGAGGACAGGAACGGTCGCGCGGGTCTTCGACCGTGTGGTCGAGGTTCTCGAGACACTCGATTACCTGCATCGCGACGCCGACGACGTCACCACGCTGACGGATGCCGGGCGCACGATGCGCCGGATCTACGGCGAACGTGACCTTCTGGTCGCCGAATCGCTGCGGCAGGGACTCTGGAACGGTCTCGACGCGCCGTCGCTCGCGGCGATGGCCTGCTGCCTCGTGTACGAACCGCGCAGGGACGAGGCGAACTCGGGCGAGAGGGACCTGCCTCGCGGTGCGTTCCGAGCCGCGTACGAGAAGACCACGACGCTCTGGGCGGAGCTCGACGACCTCGAGAAGGATCATCATCTGGCCGGCAGTGAGCCACTCGCGGCCGGCCTTGCGGGCGCCATGCACTCGTGGGCGCGCGGGGGGATGCTCGATCGCGTCCTGATCGATGCCGACATGGCGGCGGGCGACTTCGTCCGCTGGGCGAAGCAGACCATCGATCTGCTCGACCAGCTGTCGATCGTCGCAGAGGACGGCGCACTCGCTCGCAACGCGCGAGTCGCGCTCGACGGCGTGCGCCGTGGCATCGTCGCCTATTCGTCGATGTGAGAATAGGACGGATGTCTGAACCTCGCGCGCGACAGCGCCCTCTTCTGCCGCTCTCGCTCGCTCTTCCCGCTGCGGCGATGGCGGCGCTCCTGATGGATCTCTCGTATCCGGACGCGGCGGTCTGGGCTCTCGCCTTTCCCTCGACCGCTCTGCTGCTCATCGCTCTGATCGGCCGCCGGGCCGGGGGAGCGCTGCTGGTGGGCGCGGTCTACGGCATCCTCTTCTTCGCTCTTCTCGTGTCGTGGACCTCCCGCTACCTCGGCCCCGTGCCATGGGCGGCGCTGAGCATCCTCGAAGGAGCGCTCTCGGCGCTGGCGCTCATTCTCATCACCCTCGCGTACCGGTGGGTCCCGAAGGCGTTCTCCGGGCGCTGGGCGCGCCTTCTGCTGCTTCCCGCGGTGGTCGCGGCCCTCTGGGTCGGGCGCGAGCTCTTCGTGGGTTCCTGGCCCTACGGCGGCTTCCCCTGGGCTCGCCTAGGCATGACCCAGGCAGAGAGTCCGCTGGCGCCGGTCACCTCCTGGATCGGTGTGAGTGGTCTCAGCTTCCTCATGGTGTTCTTCGTCGCGTTGGCCATCGAGATCGTGCGCACGCGGGAGTGGAGACGTCCGACCGCATTGATCGCTCCGGTGGTCGTGACGATCGCGCTGCTGGTCACTCCGCTCTTCCCGACGACCGTCAGCGGGTCCATGCGCATCGCCGCCGTGCAGGGCAACGGCCCGAGCGGCTACTTCGACGAGCGCGAGCAGTACTCCATCGTGCAGGCGCAGACGGATGCGACAGCGCCGCTGTACGGAGAGGATGCGGATCTGGTGGTGTGGCCGGAAGGATCACTCGACTACGACCCGTTCCAGTCGGAGTCGCTCGCGCGGCGCATGACCCTGGTCGCCACGCGTATGGGGGCGCCTCTGCTCGCGAACGCCGCGACGGAGCGCGACGGGCTTTACTACAACACGTCCCTGCTCTGGACCGAAGAGGGGACCGCCGAGCAGCTGCATGACAAGCGGCACCCCGTGCCCTTCGGGGAGTACGTGCCTGACCGCGCCTTCTTCAACGCTCTCGCCCCTGATCTGATTGGTCTCATCCAGCGTGAGTACACTCCGGGATCGAACCCTCCGGTGGTCGATGTCGACGGCGTGAAGGTAGGACTCGCCATCTGCTTCGATGTGATCTACGACGACGTGATCAATGAGGGGCTTGGCGCCGGCGCCGAGGTGCTCGTGCTCCAGACAAACAACGCCGACTTCCGCGGCACCGACGAGAACCTCCAGCAGCTGGCCTTCGCCCGCATGCGTGCCATCGAGACGGGCCGCAGCGTGGTCAACATCTCGACCGTGGGTACCAGCCAGATCATCCGCCCGGACGGCTCCACCGTCGCGAGCCTGGATGCGGGAAAGGCCGGAGCGCTGCTCGAGGATGTCGAGCTGCGCTCCGGCCTCACAGCGGGAGTGGTTCTCGGCCCCTGGATCCAGCAGATTCTGCTGTGGGGCGGGCTGGGCGCGCTGGCCTTCGGGTGGCTGCGCGCCAGGAAGCGCTAGGCGCCGATCTTCTCGCGGGTCGGGTCTTCGCCGGCTCCGCGGCGTGCACGGATGAACGCGAGACGCTCTTCGAGGAGCTCCTCGAGCTCGGCGCGCGTGCGGCGCTCCATCAGCATGTCCCAGTGCGTGCGTGCGGCCTTCTCGTCGCTCGCGTCGAGCGTGACGGCTTGGCCGTCGACGTTCAGACGTGCGTCAGCGCCACAAGCGCGGCATTCCCAGGTCTGAGGCGGTTCGGCGTCCGCCGCGAACATCAGGTTCGTGACATGGCCGCAGGCGTCACAGGTATAGGTGGTTTCACGGCGCTCCATGAAAACGACGCCCTCTTCGCTCTGTAGGCTCTGGGCGCCGAGTCGGATGCCGCGTAGGCTGCGATCTGCCATTGTGTGGTCCTCTCGTCGCTGTCAGGTATAACGCTCCAGCCTGTGCGCTTCATCCACGCAGGCGGGTTCTCGGTGCTATTCACAGCGGAATCCCAGCGCGAGAGCGTATGGGCGGCGTGGCGCGCTCAGCCCGCGAGAGTGGCCAGCGCGAGGTCTGCTCTGTCCGACACGATCCCGTCCACACCGAAGGCGGCCAGCCGCCGCATGTCGTCGGCGTCGTTCACGGTCCAGACGTGCACTTCGACGTCGTGTCGGTGCGCGGCCCGGAGCAGGGCCGGCGTGAGGATCCTGAGTCTCGAGTGCCTCTCCGGGATCTGCAGAGCGTCGATCTCTCGCAGTACGCGAGCGGGGGAGAAGCGCAGCGCGGAGAGTGAGCGGAGCGCGGCGATCGTGCGGCTGCCGCCGGATGTGGCCGGGCGCAGGGCCGCACCGGCGCGCAGCGTAG
The DNA here is from genome assembly GCF_051062835.1 of Microbacterium sp. CGR1. GTDB lineage: Bacteria > Actinomycetota > Actinomycetes > Actinomycetales > Microbacteriaceae > Microbacterium. The sequence goes on from NZ_JAOTPG010000001.1 coordinate 614,172, forward strand.
AGGCGATCGCGGCGCGACGGTTGGCGTCAGAGAAGCTGGTCACGAGGACGCGGTGGGTGTGGTCGACGAGAAGCGGTCCGATGAGGTCGGGGGCCTCCGCCGTCTTGACGTCGATGTTGAAGCGGGAGGTGGGAAACGACGACAGTGCATCAGCGACCGTCAGCAGCCCGCCATGGTCGGCGAAGATGCGCGCGAGCTCGCGCGTGCGCACCTCGCGAACCGCCCGGGGGTCGCCGGTGAGTCGCTGCAGGGTCTCGTCGTGGAAGAGCACGACGTCGCCGTCGGCCGTGACCTGGCAGTCCGTCTCGATGTACTCGGCGCCGGCCGCGTGCGCGGCGGCGAAGGCGGCGGCGGAGTTCTCCCACACACCGGAGTCCTCGCCCGCCGCGGTGACCAGACCACGGTGAGCGAGGACTCGAGGGTGTCGCGCCTTCTCGAAATACGGGTGCGTCACGCGCCCGGATAGTTCGTCGGAGGCTGCCCGGGCTTCGGAGTGAAGGCACTGCCGATTCCCTTGAGCGCCTCGGTCAGCTCGCTCGGGATGATCCAGAGCTTGTTCGACTGTCCCTCACTGATCTTCGGAAGCATCTGGAGGTACTGGTACGCGAGGAGCTTGTCGTCCGGCTCACCCTGGTGGATGGCGGTGAAGACGTTCTGGATCGCCTCGGCCTCACCCTGTGCGCGAAGCACCGCGGCCTGCTTGTCACCCTCTGCGCGAAGGATCTCGGCCTGTCGTGCGCCCTCGGCTTCGAGGATCGCAGACTGCTTCGTACCCTCTGCCGTGAGGATCGCCGCACGACGGTCACGCTCTGCGCGCATCTGCTTCTCCATCGAGTCCTGGATGGAGATGGGCGGGTCGATCGCTTTCAGCTCGACACGGCCGACGCGGATTCCCCACTTGCCGGTCGCCTCGTCGAGCACGACACGGAGCTGCCCGTTGATGTTGTCGCGGCTGGTCAGCGCCTCTTCGAGGTTCAGGCCACCTACGACGTTACGGAGCGTGGTCGTGGTGAGCTGCTCGACGGCACCGAGGTAGTTCGCGATCTCGTACGTCGCGGCGCGGGCATCCGTCACCTGGAAGTACACCACCGTGTCGATCGAGACGACGAGGTTGTCCTCGGTGATGACGGGCTGCGGCGGGAACGAGACGACCTGCTCGCGCATGTCGATGAGCGGCCGGAGCCGATCGATGAACGGCACGAGGATGTTGAGACCGGGCATGAGGGTCTTGTGATAGCGGCCGAGCCGCTCGACCACACCGGCTGTCGCCTGCGGAATGATGCGGATGGCTCGCGCCAGTGTGACCACCACGAAGATGATGATCGCGATCACGAGGATCCACAGGATCGCGGTCGGGATGAACGAGGAATCGTTCACGGAACTCTCCTACCTAGTCGTTGACGGGACGGACGATGGCGGTGGCTCCGTTGATCGCGGTGATCGCGACGGGGGAGCCCTGGGGAATGGCGACGACCGAACCCGATCGTGCGGTCCAGGTGTCGCCGTTGCTGAGCTTCACCTGGCCGGAGATCTGGGTGACGTCCTGCAGGGCGATGCCCCGGAGATCGAGCAGGGCGTCGACGTTCGACTTGGTGGGGTCTTCGCCGCGCCGCAGGCGCCGCAGCAGAGGAGGACGGAGGAAGAGGATGAAGGCCGCCGCGGCCACCGCCGCGATGATGACCTGCGCCCAGACCGGGAGGCCCATGAGATCCGTCACGAGTCCCACGGTGCTGCCGAAACTGAGCATGAGGAACGTGAAATCGAGCGTGAGCATCTCGATCACGAGGAACAGCGCGATGAGGACCAGCCAGCCGATCCACGCCCAGTTCTCGACCAGTTCTATGAAAACGGGGAAGTTGTCCATGCGGCCTCCTTTGCGGTCAACCTATCACGCGGTCTCGCCGTGCTTCGGGTGCCGCAGCGCCCGCTTGGTAGTCTGGAACGGCCGTGCGATCACGGCGATCCGCGCATTCAAGGAGTCACCGTGACCGACGTTCTTCCCGCAGGTTCTCTCGACGGCAAGGTAGCCCTTGTCACCGGCTCGTCCCGGGGTATCGGCGCCGACACGGTCCGCTACCTCGCCGAGGCCGGCGCGGACGTCGTCATCAACTTCAGGAACAAGGCGCCTCGTGCCGAGAAGCTCGCCACTCAGCTGCGCGAGCTCGGACGCCGCGTGCTCGTCGTCGGTGCCGATCTGACCGATCCGGCGTCGGTCGGCGAGATGTTCGACGCCGTCAAGGCCGAGTTCGGTCGTCTGGACGTGCTGGTGCTCAACGCCTCCGGTGGCATGGAGTCGGGGATGGCCGAGGACTACGCTCTCCTTCTGAACCGCGACGCGCAGCTCAGCGTTCTCGACGCGGCCACGCCTCTGCTCGGCGACGACGCGCGCGTGGTCTTCGTCACCAGCCACCAGGCGCATTTCATCCGCACGACGCCCACGATGCCGGAGTACGAGCCGGTGGCGCTGTCAAAGCGCGCGGGCGAGGATGCCCTCCGTGAGCGCATCCCCGGCCTCGCCGAGAAGGGGATCGGCTTCACCGTCGTCTCCGGCGACATGATCGAGGGCACCATCACCGCGACGCTGCTCGAGCGCGCGAACCCCGGTGCCATCGCGGAACGCCGCGAGTCGGCTGGCAAGCTCTACAACGTGTCGGAGTTCGCCGCCGAGGTCGCTCGCGCCGCGGTCGACGCCGTGCCGGCCGACAACACGCGTCTCGTGGGCGATGTGAGCGCATTCGCCGCCGAGTGATCTGCGTCACCCGCGACTGATCTGCATCAACGAGAAGGGGCCCCGTCCGAGTGGACGGGGCCCCTTCTCGTTGTGGAGGCGTCAGCGCACCGCGTCGGCCTCGACCGAGGCGACGAAGCCCTTCGCGTCCTTGCCGAGCGTGATCGCACGAACGATCTGCACGATGCCCAGAACGACGAGCGAGATGCCGAGCACCAGCCACAGCACGGCTGCGGCGTAGAGCGGCGAGAAGAGCACCACGATTCCGGCGACGATGCTGAGCAGCGCGTACAGGAGTGTCCAGACACGGGAGCCGTCCTGCCCGAGCAGCGACAGGGCGACCACGCCGTCGACGATCCAGCTGATGCCGATGAAGATCACGACGACGAGCGCGAGGGTCGCCGCGGCGACGCCCAGGTTCGCGAACGCGATGACACCGGCGACGATGTAGACAAGGCCGAGGACGATGTGTCCCACTCGGGCCCAGCCGCCCTTCGCGTGGGAGAAGATGCCCAGGCCGATATAGACGAGGCCGGCGACCACGAGATAGGACGCGAAGATGCCGGTGACGATGACCGCCGACTTGACCGGCCACACGAGCAGGATGATGCCCGCGATCAGCGCGATGACGCCGGAGATCGCGAGCACGACACGGATGGACTTGAACAATGACTTCGCTTCGGTACCGAGTGGATCAGACATGGTTGGGGACCCTTTCTGAGAAATCCCTGTGAGGGATGCTGCCAGAGTAGCGCTGTCCGAGCAGGAAGTGGGGGAGGGCAGTATCGATATGTCGCACGTCTTCACAGTTCGCCCCCGTGCGTCATGGCAAAATCTAGGCGTGACTCCTGACGATGACGCCCGGCTGCGTGAGCTCGTCGTCATGCGCAAGGTGCGCGACAGGATCGATCGCGAGTACGCGAAGCCGCTCGACGTCGAAGCCCTCGCTAAGGGCGTGCACATGAGTGCCGGTCATCTGAGCCGACGCTTCCGGGACGCGTACGGCGAATCTCCGTACTCGTACCTGATGACCCGTCGGATCGAACGGGCGATGGCGTTGCTGCGGCGAGGCGATCTCTCCGTGACCGAGGTGTGCTTCGAGGTCGGCAGCTCGTCGCTCGGCACCTTCAGCACGCGGTTCACCGAGCTCGTCGGTGTCTCACCCCGCGTGTACCGTGAACGCGCGAGCAACGTCGAAGGGATTCCGACCATCCATGCGAAGCACGTCATCAGACCGATCAGGAATCAAGAAGCACCGCGCACGGACGCACACCTAACCTGAACCCATGAACATCAGCATCCACTACGCATTCCTTCCGCACACGGACGCCGAGGCAGCCCTCGGCTTCTATCGTGACGCCCTCGGATTCGAGGTGCGCAACGACGTCGGCTACGACGGTCTCCGTTGGCTGACGGTCGGCCCTGAGGGCCAGCCGGGGACCTCGATCGTGCTGCACCCGCCGGCGACGGATCCGGGGATCACGGATGCCGAGCGGCAGACGATCCTCGAACTCATCGCGAAGGGCAGCTACACCGCACTGACGCTCGCGAGCGACGACCTCGACGGCCTGTTCGAGCGACTGGTCGCGCAGGGGGCCGATGTCGTGCAGGAACCCATGGACCAGCCGTACGGCGTGCGCGACTGCGCCTTCCGCGACCCCGCGGGCAATCTTCTCCGTATCAACCAGGCCGGCTGAGCAGGCCGAGAAACCCGAGGACGACCATGACACACGCTGCAGACGGCCACGACCTGATCCGCGTTCAGGGTGCCCGCGAGAACAACCTCAAAGAGGTCAGCGTCGACATCCCGAAGCGTCGGCTGACGGTGTTCACGGGCGTCTCGGGATCCGGCAAGAGCTCTCTCGTCTTCGACACGATCGCCGCCGAATCGAGGCGCATGATCGACGAGACCTACAGCGCTTTCGTGCAGGGATTCATGCCGTCAGTACCCCGGCCGGACGTCGACGTCCTCGAGGGGCTCACCACCTCGATCATCGTCGACCAGGAGCGCCTCGGGGCGAACCCTCGCTCGACCGTCGGCACGGTGACAGACGCGAACGCCATGCTGCGCATCCTCTTCAGCAAGCTGGGCCAGCCCTACATCGGCGGACCGACGGCGTTCTCGTTCAACATTCCCACTCAGAAGGCCAGCGGCGTGATGACGGGTCCGGGCGGCGAGAAGAAGATCGTCAAGGACGCGATCTACCTCGGCGGCATGTGCCCCAGATGCGAGGGCAGGGGAGCGGTCTCCGACCTCGACCTGGCTCAGATCGTCGACGAGTCGAAGTCGCTCGACGAGGGCGCGATCATGGTGCCCGGATACACGGCGGACGGGTGGATGGTGAAGGGCTTCTCGGCCTCCGGCTTCTACCCGGCCGACAAGCCGGTCGCCGAGTTCACCGAGAAGCAGCGGCAGCTGTTCCTGTACGGAGAGGTCACGAAGGTCAAGATCTCGGGCATCAACATGACCTATGAGGGCCTGATCCCGAAGATCACGAAGTCGATGCTCTCGAAGGATCTCGACGCGCTGCAGCCCCACATCCGCGCGTTCGTCGAACGCGTCGCGACCTTCGCGACCTGCCCTGAGTGCGACGGCACCCGACTCACCGAGGGCGCGCGCTCGTCGAAGATCGACGGGATCAGCATCGCCGACGCGTGCCGGATGCAGGTCACCGACCTCGCGGCGTGGGTGCGCGGCCTCGAGCTTCCCGGTGCTGCGCCGCTCCTCGAGGCGCTGAGCGCGAACCTCGATGCTTTCGTCACGCTCGGCCTCGGCTACCTGAGTCTCGAACGCCCGTCGGGCACGCTGTCCGGGGGAGAGGCGCAGCGCATCAAGATGCTTCGCCACCTCGGCTCCTCGCTGACGGATGTGACCTATGTCTTCGACGAGCCCACGATCGGGCTGCACCCGCACGACATCCAGCGCATGAACACCCTGCTGCTGCGGCTGCGCGACAAGGGGAACACGGTGCTCGTGGTCGAGCACAAGCCCGAGACCATCGCGATCGGCGACCACGTGGTCGACCTCGGCCCTGGCGCGGGAAGCGCGGGTGGCGAGATCTGCTTCGAGGGCACCGTCGAAGGGCTCAAGGCCAGCGGCACTCGCACGGGAAAGCACCTGGACGATCGAGCGGCCCTCAAGCCCGCCGTGCGCGCGAGCAACGGGGCGATCGAGGTGCGCGGCGCCACGGCGAACAACCTGCAGGATGTCGATGTCGACATCCCCACCGGGGTGCTCACCGTCGTCACCGGCGTCGCAGGTTCGGGCAAGAGCTCGCTCATCCACGGCTCGGTGTCGAAGCGCGACGGCGTCGTCGCGATCGACCAGGGAGCGATCAAGGGTTCACGCCGCAGCAACCCTGCCACATACACCGGTCTGCTCGAACCCATCCGCAAGGCGTTCGCGAAGGCCAACGGGGTCAAGCCCGCCCTCTTCAGCGCGAACTCCGAGGGCGCCTGCCCGACATGCAAGGGTGCGGGTGTCATCATCACCGAGCTCGGATTCATGGACACGATCGAGACGCCCTGTGAGGACTGCGGCGGCAAGCGCTTCCAGGCGGCTGTGCTCGAGTACAAGCTCGCGGACAAGGACATCACCCAGGTGCTGGATCTGCCGGTGTCGGAGGCACGGGTCTTCTTCTCTGAGGGCGATGCGAAGCTGCCGGCGGCGGCTGCCATTCTCGGGCGCCTCGAGGACGTCGGGCTCGGCTACCTCTCGCTCGGGCAGCCGCTGTCGACACTCTCCGGTGGTGAGCGTCAGCGGATCAAGCTGGCGATCCAGATGGGGGAGAAGGGCGACACCTACGTCCTCGACGAGCCGACCACTGGGCTTCACCTCGCCGACGTGCAGAACATCCTCGGGCTGCTCGACCGGCTCGTGGAATCGGGCAAGACCGTGATCGTCATCGAGCACCACCAGGCGGTGATGGCCCACGCCGACTGGATCATCGACATCGGGCCGGGAGCCGGGCACGACGGCGGGCGGGTCGTCTTCGAAGGAAGCCCTGCCGATCTCGTGGCGGCGAAGTCGACGGTGACGGGGGAGCACCTCGCCGCGTACGTCGGGGCCTAGTGCGGAGTTCACTCAGGAGACGTCGGAGCGGCGGTGATCGGCGGCGTATCAGTCCTTGCGCGCGACGATCGTGAAGGTGCACGGGATGAGGTTGCGCTCGGCCTCCGGCCAGGCGTAACCGCGTGGAACCTCGACCATTCTTGGGCTGAATCGCCAGGGCAGTGTGCGACCCTCGTCGAAATGGACGAGGCGGAGCCCGGCGTGCAGCAGCGCACCGAGTATCTCGGACAGCGGATGCGGCCACTCATAGGTCCGAGGATGCGCCACCGTCCCGTCGCCGGCATAGGTGGACTCGTCGTCCCACTGCTGCGCGCGGCCGTCGCCGAAGTACGAATAGCGAGTGGTGAGGCCATCCGCATCCTCGTCCAGAGCAAGCAGCGCCGGATGACCGTCTCTGATGAAGAAGGTCCCGCCCGGACGCAGCAGCGCGACGACCTGAGCAGCCCAGCGATCGAGATCCTGCAGCCAGCAGATCGTGCCGATGCTCGTGTACACGACGTCGAAGTCACCGGACACCGCGTTCCTGGCATCGAGGACATCGGTGTGGACCCAGGTCGCGGCGGCTCCGGTGCGGTCGGCGAGATCCGCCGCGGCCCGCAGTGCAGGCTCAGAGAAATCCACCCCGGTCACTCGGGCACCGGAACGTGCCAGAGAGATCGTGTCCGTGCCGATATGGCACTGCAGATGGCACAGGTCGAGTCCCGACAAGCTTCCGCCGGTCACGAAGCGACGGAGCACTGGCAGGTCGTCGCTGACGACGTCGCTGATGTGGTTCGGGTCATCGAACGCATCCAGGCCGTACGCCGCTTCATGCAGTGGCACGCGGTCGTCCCAGTTCTGCAGATTCGCGGTGCGTGCGGCTTCCCAGTCGATCTCGACGTTGCTTCCGTTCACGCGTCGAGCTTACCGACAGCCCCGATTGCTGTGATCGCAGTAAAGCCGATAATGCACATTATGTCAGCTCAAGTGAGAAGACACTTCCCCGAGCGCGGCCCAGCGGTGGCTTCCCGCAGATCACCAGGGGGTACCTCGAAGGTCGATGTCCCCTTCCGGCCACCGGGCCCGGCCCAGGTCAGAGCCGTCCGGCACGTCGGCGGCGAAGACGAGTATCGGTCCCGCAGCCGACGTCACCGTGACGTTCGCATCGATCATCGACACGTGGCGTTCCACGGCGTCCACCCGTGACCAACCGGTGCGCTCGTAGAACGGCACGACGTCTTCTCGGCAACCGAGATAGCCGAACTCGACGTGTGGGTCGTCACGCATCGCTCGCTGCGCGTGGCTCATCACTCGACGGCCGACCCCGTCAGAGCGCCAGTCCGGATGGACCAAGACTCCCCCGGTTCCCGCGACACGAATCTCGGTGGCACCTACACGTATCACGCGTCGCTGAAATCCGACGTGTGCGACGGCGGCGTCGTCGCGGAAGACGATGGTGTGCACATCTGCGGGTGAATACCCGTACGGGCGGTCAGGATCCCATTCCCCGTGCTCTGCCCGATACTCGGTGTCGAACAGGTCGCGCAGCGCCGTCGACTGCGCTTCGGACAGCATTGAGTGGTCGACGAGGACGACGTGCTCACTCATGCGCTCTGCGGGCTCTCCATTCATGTGGCGGGTGCTCACGACCCGGCGGGCATGCGCTCGGCGAGGTCGGCCAGTGCGGATGTCACGGAGCCCCAGCCTTCGAAGAAGCCGAGGTCCTCGTGCAGGTTCCGCGCGGCTGGATCTCCGTGCCGCACGATCACACGGTACATCGTGCCCTCGGGGTGGTCGTCGAGGATGATCTCCGCCGTCATCGAGACGGGTTCGGGCTTCGCCGGCCGCCAGGAGCTGTCGATCACATTGGTGAAGACGAGTCGCCGCTCGGGGTCCACGACCAGGAAGATCCCATCCGTATGCGGGCTGTACTCCCCCGCCCCCTCTCGCATGCTGGTGACGAAGCTGCCGCCGGGCTTTACGTCGAGGTGGTCGACGCGTGCCTGCATGGGGGCGGGAATCCACCACTGGGCAAGAAGGTCCGGGTCTGTCCACGCGCGCCACACTGCCGACGGCGACGCCCGGATCGTCCTCTCCAGGGTCAGGTCGAGTCGCGGGTCGAGGGCGGTATCGGTCATCGGGTCTCCTCCTGGTCGTTCACGAGGGCTTCGAGCCGGTCGGTCCGCTGATCCCACACCCGGCGCTGCTCTTTCAGCCAGTCCCCCACGATCGCGAGGCGGTCGTGATTCAGTGTGCAGGTGCGCACGCGTCCGCTCTTCGAGGTGCGGATGAGTCCGCTGTCCTCCAGGGTGCGAATGTGCTTCATGAAAGACGGAAGCGTGATCGCGAAAGGCTGGGCAAGCTCCCCCACGCTCGCGGGACCACTCCCGAGCGATCGGATGACCTCGCGCCGCGTCGGGTCGGCGAGCGCGAGGAAGACCTCGTTCGCCCCGTCATGGTTAGCCATGTGGAAAAGTATTACTCAGAAGGACGGTTAGCGCAAGGGCAAAGTATTCGCCGGCCTCACCATGCAGACGAGTCCCTCCCGGTCATCCCACGAATCGACACGTACGAATCCACGGGATTCGTACAGCCCGATCGCCGGACCTCGCCAGTCCCAGACGGACAGGCGGACGTTGTCAGAGGTCAGTGCCAGCGCCGCATCCAGCAAAGCGGATCCGAGTCCAACCCCTCGATGGTTCGGATCTGCCCAAAGGCGCGTGATCGCGGCCTCTCCCCCGTCGATCCTGATGATGACGACTCCGACAGGCTGCTGCTGAATCACGGCGAGCAGCGTCGTGCAGTCGGCGTAGGACGCGCGCGGATCCGCCGCCTCCCGCTCGTACCGTGGCGGCAACGCCCGCATCGGCGCCGGTGAAGGCACAACCGATTCGGCTCGACCGTGCTCGTGCTTCTCGGCCTCGGTCTGCAGGAGGTACGAGCGGACGAGCGCACCCACCGCATTCGTGTCGGACTCGTCCCACCGGGATTCCCGCACATGGATCGAGAGCCCGAGCTCCCCGGACGACGAGTGCGAAAGAGCTGAGTTCACAACCGCTGTTCTGCCCTCACTGCGCTGCCCACACTCCCAGCTCGTTGCCGCTCGGGTCCACGAAATGCAGTCGTCGACCGCCGGGGAAGTCGTACGGCCCCTGCGTCACTGCGCCACCCGCGTCTGTGATCGCCGTGTGCGTGGCGTCGAGGTCATCGGAGAAGAGCAGCACGAGCGGACCTCCCGCGGGACGAGCCTGGTCGGAGAGGAGCAGGCCACCCACCTCGGTTCCGTCGCCGGTCGGCGAGGCGATGCCCGCGTACGCGGGACCGTAGTCGACGAAGACCCATCCGAAGGTGTCGCCGTAGAAGCGCTTCGCGGTCTCGAGGTCGTTCACGACGAGCTCGACGTAGTCGATGGAGTGGTGCACGGGGTCAGGTGTCATGCGGCCACGCTAGCGACCGCATCCGACGTCCGGAAGGCGATGCCGCGGTGCGGCGCGCGACGGGATCGTCGCCGCACCAGGAGTAGCGTGGAAGGGTGCAACAGGTTCCCCGCTCCCCCGTGACCGACCCGGGGTGGAGGGCCTGGCTCATCTGGGGTGTGGGTGTCGCCGCCTATGTTCTCGCGATCACCAACCGCACCTCGCTGGGCGCCGTCGGAATCGAAGCGGCCGACCGGTTCCAGGCCGATGCCTCCACGCTCGCGCTGTTCGCCGTGGTGCAGCTCGCGGTCTACGGGGGCATGCAGATACCCATCGGGATCCTCCTCGACCGTTTCGGGTCACGCCCGATCATGACGGTCGGCATGCTGCTCATGGCGGCCGGTCAACTCACGATGGCACTCTCCCCCAGCATCGGGGTCGCGGTGTTCGCCCGCATCCTCCTCGGCGCAGGCGACGCAGCGATCTTCCCCGCAGTGCTGCGTCTCGTGGCCACCTGGTTCCCCGCCCAGCGGGGCCCGATCATGGTGCAGTTCACCGGAATCATCGGACAGGGTGGACAGCTCATCGCGCTCGTGCCGCTCGCCGCACTCCTGCACGCGACGACGTGGACGATCACGTTCGGGAGCATCGCAGGACTCGGCGTGCTGTTCACCATCCTCGTCGCACTCCTCATCCGCAACCACCCGGCCGAACGTGGGGCGGATGTCTCGGTCGACACCGACACGGGCGTGATCCGGGTCGTCACCTCCGCGATCGACACAGGCGTCGGCATCCGCGCGGCCTGGGCCCACCCGGGCACGCGACTCGCCTTCTGGTCTCACTTCACGACGCCTTTCGCCGGCACCGCCTTCATCCTGCTCTGGGGCATGCCGTTCCTCACAGCGGCTCAGGGGCTCGACACCGCCCACGCGGCCGGGATCATCTCGGTCTATGTGGTCGCGGGTATGGCGTTGGGGCCCATCATCGGCGACCTCTCGAGACGTCTTCCGAATCAGCGCTCGGTCGCGCTCGTGCTCCCCGCGGTCGGGGTGCAGCTGGTCGCCTGGGTCGCCGTCATCGCCATGCCGGAGCCTGCGCCGATCTGGCTTCTGTACGTGCTCGCGGTGGCTCTCGCCACGGGTGGACCCGCAAGCATGATCGCCTTCGACCACGCCCGCACGCACAACCCCTCGCACCGTCTGAGCACGGCGACAGGGGTGACCAATGCCGGCGGCTTCATCGCCGCGCTCATCGCGATCTGGCTGATCGGCCTCGCGCTCGACATCCAGGGTGCCGGGACGCCAGAGACCTACTCGTTCGAGGCTTTCCGCGTCGCGTTCCTGATGCCGATCCCGCTCTGGATCCTCGGCGTGACGTTCATCGTGATCGAGCGCAAGCGCACCCGCATCCGGATGGGCCTGGATCCCGACAAGAGACGCTGACAGCGTCTAGGCTCAAGCGCATGCCCGCAGCGTTCACATTCTCCAGCGACCCGTCTCTCATCGATCGGGACCTGGTGCACCACTGGCTCAGCGTCGAGTCCTACTGGGCGCAGGGGCGAACAAGAGAGACCCAGGATGCCGCGATCGATGCGTCGAGGAACTACTCGGTGCGCGATTCCGACGGCCAGCAGGTCGCCTACGCCCGTGTCGTCACCGACGGGGTGACGTTCGCGTGGCTGTGCGACGTGTTCGTGGATGAATCGTCTCGGGGCAAGGGGCTCGGGCGGATGATCGTAGAGGGCGTCATCCAGAACCTGCAGGACACGTCGACGGTGAAGCGTATCGTTCTCGCCACGAGCACCGCCGACGGCCTGTACGCGCAGTACGGTTTCGCCGAGTCTCCGGGACCGAACCGCTACATGATCAAACAGATGCCGCGCGACTGAGGCCGCTCAGCCTCAGAGCGCGAGGTGCTGGAAGGTCTCGAGGATGAGCTCGATGCTCATCCGCTCCGGGACCTCGGGGTCGCCGGCTTCGAACTCGGCGAGCTCCACTCCCCTCACGGAGTCGGTGGGCAGGGCCGCGAAGATCGCCGCGATCTGGTGCGGCAGCAGGCCTTCAGGCACGCGGTAGGCAGCCGGGATATAGCCGGGTTCGAGAACGTCCCAGTCCACGTGGATCCAGACGGGGCGGCCGGCGACGAGTTCCGTCACCCGCTCGGGCGTGCTCTCCGACGGGGCGAGCACTGTGACGCCTGCGGCGGCGAGCAGCTCGCCCTCTGCGACGTCGATGTCGCGACCTCCGACCACGATGACCTGTGCGGGATCGAGTCCTGCGCCGTGCCCGCTCTCCCACAGCCCACATGCCGCGGCGACCACCATGCCACCGAGGTAGCCGGAGTCGGTCGTCACCGGTGTGTTGAAGTCGCCGTGCGCGTCGATCCAGAGCACGACGGCATCCGGATGCCGTTCGGCGACCGTCGGGAGTGTACCGAGGCTTGCGGCGCACGTGTTGGTCGCGAGGAGAGGGATCGACCCGGCATCGAGTGCGTCCCGCACGGCGTCGCGCAGCCCGAGCAGCGTGCTCTCGGCCTGGGGCAGAGCGTCCGACCAGTCGTCTGTGACCGCCGGGGACGGCGATCCGATGACTTTCTGTTCCACACCGAGAAGGTCCGAGAGAGCGGCGCCGACACGACGGGCGCCGATGAGGGCGCCGTCCGTGCGGTCGGCCACCCGGCCCTGGGAGACGATGAGCGAGAATCGGGAGGTCATGCCTTCAGCTTTCCACCCGCACAGAGCCTCGGCAAAACAAGGTCGCACGCGCGCGTCGAGGTCGCGACGCGTTCAGCTCATCGCGGTCGAATCAGCGCCCTGGACGTCGCAACGGCGTCCAGCCGAACGGCACCGGTCCGTCGAACGCGGCCCGTTCACGGTCCGCGTTGTCAGACCATCCCTGTGCCTCACCCGGTGTGTCGAAGGCGCCGCGGGCCACGCGGAGTCCGACGTCCTCGTGATGCATACGCGGGGCTCCCCCGCGTCGCACCGACGCCCGGACGCTCCAGGAATCATCTGCGAATCCGCCTCCGCGAAACACTCGGTAGTCGTCGTAGCGGGCAGGATCCAGCAGGTCCCAACACCACTCCCACACGTTGCCGAGAGTGTCGAACAGCCCGTGGAGGTTGGGCAGCTTGCCTCCGACATCCTGCGGTGCCGACATCGCGTCTGCGCTCGTCCAGGCCGCGTCCGCCAGTGGAGCGTAGTGCGGCCCGGTCGAACCGGCTCTGCAGGCGTATTCCCATTCGGCCTCGGTGGGGAGTCTGTAGCCGTCGGCCGTGACGTCCCAGGAGACGTCCTCTCCGTCGAATCGATATACCGGATCGAGCCCTTCCCACTCCGATGCCGCGTTGCAGAAGTGCACCGCGCGCAGCCAGCTCAGATCCGCGGCCGGTCGGCGGGGGTGTCTCGAGGGGATCGGCAGCACTTCGGCGAGCTGCTCCTCGGTGATCGGGAACACGCCGATCTCGAAATCTTCGACGTCCACCGTGCGCTCGACCTTGCGCCGCGCGTCGTGCAGCGTCACAGTGCCTCCGCCGATGCGCCGCATCTCGATGTCGGTCATGTCTGAGGTGCCCGCTCCACCCAGTCCGGGTACTTCGCGGCTCGGCCGTCGCCGGAAGACGTGCGCATGACTCGGCGCTTCACCCAGGGGCCGACGAACTCCCGATAGTAGGCGATGCCGGCCGGACCGGCTGCGGTGAGCGACGTCGGCGACCACCACGTCGACGGCGGCTCGAAGCCCAATCCGTGCAGCACGCGCGCGGCGACCCGATGATGGCCGGCCGCGTTCATGTGCAGGCGGTCCTCCGACCAGTATTTCGCGCCGGCGAGCTCGCGATCCGGCCAGTTGAGCGCTCGCACCACGTCATCGCGCCCCTCGACCCTGCGCAGCACGGCATCGGACAGCTGGTCGCCGCGGCGCTGCACGAGCGACCCCATCGGCAGCTGACCGCTCGGATTCGCACCCGACAGCAGGATCAGCGTCACGCCTTCCTCGTCACACCGTCGGAGCACTCGGCTGAACGCGTCGGCGATGTGCTCGAGGTCGGTGCGCGGACGCAGCATGTCGTTGCCGCCGCCGTTGAAGGAGAGGTGCGTGGGCCGCAGCGCCAGTGCCGGCTCGAGCTGCTGCTCGACGATCGGCCAGGCGAGCTTTCCGCGGATCGCGAGGTTCGCATAGCTGATCGACTGCCCTGCGGCATCCGCCCAGCCCTGGGCGACCAGGTCTGCCCAGCCTCGCTCGCGGCCGTCCGGCAGCACATCACCCACTCCCTCGGTGAAGGAATCGCCGATGGCCACATAGCGCACGTCTGTCACCACGACAGCCTATTCCCGCCCGCCGACATGCGGCTTCATCAGCGGTCGTCGAGTGCAACTCCCCCGCGGTCGACCAGGCCCCACGACGCGGCGGCCGCGGCCACGAAACACGCACCGAACACCGCGAAGAGCACGGGCGCTCCCCCGGCGACGAGGATCACGGGGACGGCGAGCGGAGCAGCGATCGAGGCGAGGCGTCCCACGCCGGCGGCCCAGCCGGCGCCTGTGCCTCGGAGTGACGTCGGGTAGATCTCGGGCGTGACGGCGTAGAGAGCGCCCCATGCCCCGAGGTTGAAGAACGAGAGCGCCATGCCGGAGGCGATGATCGCGGCTTCTGTCGTCGACGTGCCGAAGAAGACCGCCGATACTGCGGAGCCGATCAGGAACACCGACAGGGTCGTGCGGCGCCCCCAGACTTCGATCAGCCAGGCTGCGACGGCGTATCCGGGCAGCTGCGCGAGTGTGATGATCAACGTGAAGCCGAACGAGCGGACGAGATCGAACCCCGCGTCCACGAGGATGCTGGGGATCCATATGAACGCGCCGTAGTAGGCGAAGTTCACGCAGAGCCAGACGATCCACAGGCACAGCGTGCGGACGCGGAACTCGGCGTTCCAGAGGGTCGTGAGCCGTGCCCTGGTGGTGATGGCGATCGCGCGTGACACCGGCTCACGTCTGATGGCGGGCCCCGGTTCCACGCCGGCATCTGCCTCGAAGGTCGAGACGATCCGGTCGGCCTCGGCGATGCGCCCGCGGGATGCGAGCCACCGGGGCGATTCCGGGAGACCCCACCGCACGATCAGCGCGTAGACGGCGGGGATCGCGCCGAGAGCGAAGGCCCAGCGCCATCCGTCGTCGGATGCGGGGATCACGAAGAAGCCGATGAGAGCGGCAGCCGTCCAACCCAGTGCCCAGAATGCCTCGAGGATCACGATGAGGCGGCCGCGGATCCGGGCGGGAGCGAACTCGCTCACATACGTCGAGGCCACGGGAAGCTCGGCGCCGAGACCGAGGCCGACGAGGAACCGCAGCACCAGCAGTGCGGCCAATCCGCCGACGAGGGCGCTCGCCCCCGTGGCGACCCCGTAGATGAGGAGCGTGAGCGCGAAGACCTGGCGTCGCCCCAGCCGGTCGGCGAGGAGGCCGCCGAGGGTCGCACCGAGCGCCATGCCGATGAATCCGACGGAGGCGATCCACCCTGCATCCGTCTTCGTGAGACCCCACTGCTGCGTGAGGGCCGCGAGGATGAACGAGATGAGGCCGACATCCATCGCATCGAGCGCCCAGCCGACTCCGGAGCCCGTCAGGAGTCGCAGATGGCGACGCGTGAAGGGGAGGTCGTCGAGACGCCCGGCGATCGATGCCCGGCTCGGCAGCGCGGTGTTTGCCATGCCTACATCGTAGGGGCGCGCACCGCGCTGCCGAGCCCGCGGGTCAGTCGCGGTCTGCGAGCAACCTGCGCACGCGCGGGATGACCTCGGAGCCGTAGAGCTCCACGCTACGCATCATCGCCTCGTGCGACAGAGTGCCGGTGGCGTACTTCATGTCGAAGCGGCCGAGTCCCAGCGTCGTGACCGTGTCGGCGATCTTCGCGGCGACGCGATCGGGCGAGCCGACGTAGAGCGCGCCGGCCGGTCCGATGTCGTTCTGGAACCGCGCGCGGCTGTACGGAGGCCACCCGCGCTCGCGACCGATGGTGTTGTTCATCGCCTCGAAACCGGAGTACGCGGCCTCCCACGCCTCATCGTCGGTGTCGGCGATGTGGCCAGGCGAGTGCACGGCGATCGGGTGCGAGGTCGTGTCGAACGATGCCACCGACCGGTGGTAGAGGTCGACGAACTGACGGAATCGACCCGCGGGTCCTCCGATGATTGCGAGCATCAGACCGAGCCCGTGCCTGGCGACGCGCACGACCGACTCGGGGCTGCCGCCCACGCCGACCCAGGTGCGCAGGCCCTTCTCGCTTTTGGGGAAGACGTTCGCATTCTCGAGCGCGGCGCGCATGGTCCCCGACCAGGTCACGGGCTCTTCCTTGAGCAGCTCGACGAACAGCTCGAGCTTCTGCTCGAACAGCGCGTCGTAGTCGCGGAGGTCGTAGCCGAACAGGGGGAACGACTCGATGAACGATCCACGGCCGAGGACGACCTCGGCGCGACCGTTCGAGAGTGCGTCGAGGGTCGAGAACCGTTCGAACACGCGCACCGGGTCATCCGACGACAGCACGGTCACGGCGGTTCCGAGACGGATGTCCTTCGTGCGCCCGGCGATGGTGGCCAGAACCATCTCGGGAGCCGAGACGGCGAACTCGGTGCGGTGGTGCTCCCCCACTCCGAAGAAGTCGACACCGACGCTGTCGGCCCGCTCCGCCTGCTCGACGATGTTGCGGATCGTCTGCGCTCCTGTGAGGAGCTCGCCGTCGGCGCCCCTCGTGATGTCGCCGAAGGTGTCCAGCCCGAACTCGATGCTCATGTCAGCCCTTTCTATTCAACTGAATGAACACAGGCCGGGCTGGACGCATTCCCTCACCGTGCGAGAAGAGCTGTCCGAAGCGTGTCAAGGCCGACCCCGCCCATGTCGAGGGCGCGCTTGTGGAACTCCTTGACGTCGAAGTCGGCTCCGCGTTCCGCCTGGTAGGCGTCGCGCACCTGCTCCCAGATGCGCTGACCGACCTTGTACGACGGCGCTTGCCCTGGCCACCCCAGGTAGCGGTTGACCTCGAACTGCACGAACTGGTCGGACATGTTCACGTTCTTGCGCATGAAGTCGAGTGCGTAGTCCGCATCCCAGATGCCTTCGCCTTCGAGACGGGGCTTGCCGAGGTGCACCCCGATGTCCAGCACCACGCGAGCCGCGCGCATGCGCTGACCGTCGAGCATGCCGAGTCGATCGGCTGGGTCGTCGAGGTAGCCGAGCTGCTGCATGAGACGCTCCGCGTAGAGGGCCCAGCCCTCGGCATGGCCCGACGTGCCGGCGAGCAGGCGCCGCCATGAGTTGAGTTCAGCCCGGTTGTAGACCGCCTGGGCGATCTGCAGGTGATGTCCCGGAACGCCCTCGTGGTAGACGGTCGTGAGCTCGCGCCACGTGTCGAACTCGGTGACACCCTCCGGGACGGACCACCACATGCGCCCGGGGCGCGAGAAGTCGTCTGTCGGGCCCGTGTAGTAGATGCCACCCTCCTGGGTGGGGGCGATCATGCACTCGAGCGTGCGGATCGCTTCGGGAATGTCGAAGTGCGTGGCTCCGAGCTCGGCGACCGCTCGGTCGCTTGTCTCCTGCATCCAGCGCTGCAGCGCCTCTGTGCCGACGAGCTTGCGGGCCGGATCTGCCTCGAGGTGGGCGACGGCCTCCTCGACCGTGGACCCGGGAAGGATCTCGTTCGCGATCGCGGTCTGTTCCGCGACCATGCGCGCGAGTTCCTCGCGTCCCCACTCGTAGGTCTCGTCGAGATCGATCGTCGCGCCGAGGAAGCGGCGCGAGTTCAGGGCGTAGAGCTCGCGGCCCACGGCGTCGACCTCGGTCGCGGCAGGAGCCAGCTCCTCTGCGAGGAAGCTCCGCAGCTCGTCGTAGGCCACGCGTGCCTCCGCCGAGTTGTCGGCCAGGGTGCGGGCGAGGGATGCCGGGAGGTTGCCCTCCTGGGGAGCGGCGTCCGCGACGAAGGCGGCGAAGAATCCGTCATCGGCCGTGTAGCGATCGATCTGAGTGGCGACCTCGACGACCTGACGACGCGCGGGCGTGACGCCGGCGGCGATACCGGCTCGCAGCGTCTCGGTGTAGCCGCGGAGCGCATCGGGCACCGCAGCGAGTCGCGTGGCGATGACCGACCAGTCGTCTGCGGTCGCGGTGGGCATCAGGTCGAACGCCGAGCGGACGTCCTGCGCCGCCGAGGCGATCACATTGAGGTCTCGCAGGTGCCACTTCGCGTCGTGCAGCTCGAGATCGAGGCCGAGCTCAGCCGAGAGGTCGGTCTTGGTCACCTCGTCGATCGCGTCGACCGGCTCGAGGGCGTCGAGCTTCGCGAGCGTTGCACGGGTGGCCGACGCGATCTCCTCGTGACCGGCGGGGCTCAGGTCGCCGAACCGGTCGTTGACCTCGTCCCGACCGATGTAGGTGCCGAGCGTCGGGGCGAGCACCGCGATGGTGTCGACCCACTCATCGGCGACTTTGTCGATGGCAGACGGGGTGCGGGGTGATGAGGTCATCCCTCCAGCGTAGCCCCGCACCCTCGACGCAGGATATCGGTCTGGTGCGCGTGCCCGAGGGTCAGTGCGCGGCCTCGTTCCAGTCGTGTCCTCGTCCGACCTGCACGTCGAGTGGCACCGTGAGATCGGCCGCATCGCCCATGCGGGCGCGGACGATCCGCTCGGTCGCATCCCACTCCCCCGGAGCCACTTCGACCACGAGCTCGTCGTGGATCTGCAGAAGGGCGCGCGAGCTGAGGCCCTCGGTGCGCAGATCCTCGTGGATGTGCAGGAGGGCGATCTTCATGATGTCCGCGGCGCTTCCCTGAATGGGAGCGTTGAGCGCTGCTCGCTCGGCGTTCTCCCGCAGCACGCGGTTCGGGCTCGCGAGGTCGGGGAACGGACGGCGGCGTCCGAAGATCGTCTCGGTGTACCCGACCTCCTTGGCCCTCATCACCGACGCACGGAGATAGTCGCGCACCGCACCGAACCGCGCGAAGTACTCGACCATCAGCTGCTTCGCCTCGGACTGCTCGATGCGGAGCTGCTTCGACAGGCCGAACGCCGACAGGCCGTAGACGAGCCCGTACGACATCGCCTTGACCTTGGTGCGCATGGCCGCGGTCACATCGCCCGGCTCTACACCGAACACGCGCGCCCCGACGAACCGGTGCAGGTCCTCGCCGCTGTTGAACGCCTCGATGAGGCCCTCGTCTCCGGAGAGGTGCGCCATGATGCGCATCTCGATCTGCGAGTAGTCCGCGGTGAGCAGTGACTCGTAGCCTTCCCCGACCTGGAACGCACTGCGGATGCGGCGCGATTCCTCCGTGCGCACAGGGATGTTCTGGAGGTTCGGATCGGTGCTCGAGAGCCGGCCGGTCTGACTACCCGTCTGCACGTAGGTGGTGTGCACTCGGTCGTCGTCCCCGATCGCCGTGTCGAGCGACTCGATGATCTGCCGCAGCTTCGTGGCCTCGCGGTGCTGGAGCAGGAGTCCGAGGAACGGATGCGGGTGCGACTCCTGCAGATCGGCCAGCACCGCGGCATCCGTCGAGTACCCCGTCTTCGTCTTGCGGGTCTTCGGAAGCTGCAGGTCGTCGAAGAGCACCTCCTGCAGCTGCTTCGGCGAGCCGAGATTGAACTCGCGGCCGACGATTCCGAACGCCTCCTGCGCGAGCCCCTCGGCGCGCGTGGCGAGTTCGCCCGAGAACGTCGAGAGCACCTCGTGCGACACGGCGACGCCGGCCACCTCCATGTCGGCGAGAGTCAGCAGCGTGGGAAGCTCGATGTCGGTCAGGACGGCGGCCACCGACTCGGGGATGTCCTCGCGCAGCGCAGTGGCGACGCGCAGGGCGAACCAGGCCTCCTGCGAGGGAGTGGCGCCTTCTGTCTCGGGGACCAGCTGAGACGGATCCGCCTCGGGGAGCTTCTCGCCGAGGTACCTCTCGACGAGGTCGCCGAGAGTCTTGTCGGGGAAGCTCGGGCGCAGCAGCCAGCCGGCGAGGCTGGTGTCGTACGCGAGTCCGTGCACGCGGACGCCCTTTCGCAGCAGCGCCTTGACCTGGGGCTTCGCGTCGTGGAGCACCTTGGGGCTCGTCGACTCGAACCACGGGCTCAGCACCTCGACGGCGTCATCGGTCCAGTCGAGTTCGCGGAGCTCCTTCTCCGTCGCAGCACCGATGCGGGTGGGTGCCCCGCCCTGCACCAGGATCCGCACCGCGACATCGCCTGTCTGGGCGTCCGCCCAGGTGACGAACTCGGCAGGCGTGACCTGAACGGGCTCCGGCAGTACGACTGCCGCGGCCGGATCGTCGGCGACCTCGCCGGCTCCGACGGCCTCGAAGACGCGTGGCAGGAGCGTGCGGAACTCGAGACGGGCGAAGATGTCGCGGACTGCCTGAGCGTCGATAGGCGCCACCGCGAGGTCGTCGGGAGCGACGGGGAGCTCGACATCCGTCAGCAGTCGGTTGAGTCGACGGTTGCGCCGGACGTCCTCGATATGGTCGCGGAGGTTTCCTCCCACCACGCCCTTGATCTCCTCGGCTCGCTCGAGCAGATCGTCGAGAGACCCGAACTGCGTGAGCCACTTGACGGCGGTCTTCTCGCCGACCTTGGGCACACCGGGCAGGTTGTCGCTGGTCTCGCCCACCAGGGCGGCGATGTCGGGGTACTGCTCGGGCCGTACTCCGTAGCGCTCCTGCACGGTAGCCGGGTCATAGCGCTTGAGCTGCGAGACTCCCTGCACCGAGGGGTAGAGCAGCGTCACGTCATCGGTGACGAGCTGGATCGTGTCTCGGTCTCCGGAGACGACGAGGACGTCGTATCCCTGCTCAGCGCCCTGGGTCGACAGGGTGGCAAGGATGTCGTCGGCCTCGAAGCCCTCTTTCGTGAGCACCGGTATCGACATCGCGGCGAGGCAGTCCTGCAGCAGCGGGATCTGGCCGCGGAATTCCTGGGGCGACTCGGACCGGGTCGCCTTGTACTCGGGATACTGGTCGGTGCGGAACGAATGACGCGAGGTGTCGAATGCGATCGCCATATGCGTGGGCTGCTCGGCCTTGATGAGGTTCACCAGCATCGACAGGAAGCCGTAGATGGCGTTCGTGTGCTGGTTGTCCTTGGTCGTGAAGTTCTCGACCGGAAGGGCGAAGAAGGCACGGTAGGCGAGCGAATGGCCGTCGACGACCATGAGGGTAGGCTTTGCGGAGTCCGTCACCCTGTCAGCCTAACGAGGACGACAGACACCCGCTGAGGAGGATCCATGACCGAGACCGCGACGAGCGCAGGACTCGACTGGGCGACAGCCCGTGGGATGGGCGCACTCGCCCAGAAGATGGGCATGGAGTTCCTCGAGTTCACCACCGAGCGCTGCGTCGCGACGCTCCCGGTCGAGGGCAACACGCAGCCCGTCGGCCTCATGCACGGCGGTGCCTACGTGGTGCTCGGAGAGTCGCTCGGCTCGATGGCGGCGAACCTGCACGCGGGCCCCGGCCGTCTCGCGGTGGGCGTCGACATCAACGCCACTCACACGCGCTCGGCCACGTCGGGCGTCGTGACGGGGGTGTGCACGCCGGTGCACCTCGGACGCAGCATCACGGTGCACGAGATCGTCGTCTCCGACGATCAGGGACGTCGGTGCTCGACGATCCGCATCACCAACATGATCAAGGACGTTCCCGAGGCACGCTGACCGGCTCATCGAGCAGCAGCTGGAACAGCAGGTGGTCCTGCCACTCCCCCGCGATCCGCAGATACTGCGGCGCGATGCCGATGCGCTCGAAGCCGGCCTGAGTCAGAACATGCTGTGATCCGATGTTGTGCAGCAGAGTCGCCGCCTGCAGCCTGTGCAGTCGCACTTCGTCCCGTGCGTACTCGGCGACGTGACGAACACCTGCGGATGCGAGACCACGACGAAGTCGCGTCCTGTCGATCCAATAGCCCAGATCCGCGCTCCAGAACGCGCCGCGGACGATGTTGTTGATGTTGATCCGTCCACGGATCTCGCCGTCGGAAGACTCGATCACGAACCGGATGTTCCGACCGGCGTCGGCCTCGATCACGCACTGCTCGGCGTGGAACTCCTGCCATTCCGGCGTGAAGAACTCCGGCTCCCTGAGCGGTTCCCAGGGTGCGAGATGCTCATGATTGGCGGAGTATGCCCGCGCCAGCGCAGAGCCGTCGCCGGTCTTGACCGGCCGCAGAACGTGCTCCGCGTCGAGCGGAAACACGGACTACTTCTTAGGCGCGAGCTGCTCGATGATCGCCTTCGCGACGTCCTGCATCGTGAGACGGCGATCCATCGACGCCTTCTGGATCCAGCGGAACGCCTCGGGCTCAGAAAGGCCCATCTTCTCGTTGAGCAGACCCTTCGCCCGGTCGACGAGCTTGCGGGTCTCGAAGCGCTCGACCATGTCGGCGACCTCGGCCTCGAGCGTGATGATCTGCTCGTGGCGTGCGAGAGCGATCTCGATCGCCGGCAGCAGGTCGTTCGGGGTGAAGGGTTTGACGACGTAAGCCAGTGCTCCGGCCTCGCTCGCGCGCTCCACGAGCTCTTTCTGGCTGAAGGCCGTGAGGAGAACGACGGGGGCGATGTTGCCCTTGTGCAGCTTCTCGGCGGCGCTGATGCCATCGAGCTGCGGCATCTTGACATCCATGATGACGAGGTCGGGGCGCAGCTCGGTCGCGAGCGCGACGGCGGTCTCACCGTCACCGGCCTCTCCGACCACATCGAAGCCGTTGTCGCGGAGGATCTCGACGATGTCGAGACGGATCAGCGACTCGTCCTCGGCGACGACGACGCGTCGGGGTGCGGATGACGTGGGCTGCTCAGCTGCCTGTTCTTGCTCGGTCACAGATCCATCCTAGTGGAGTCGGTCTCCGAGGTCCCGATGGGCGCGGCGCGCGCCCGTGATCGTGCGCGCTCTGCGCTACAGTCGAAGACGCGATACACGAGCCGGCGTGGCGGAATGGCAGACGCGGAGCACTCAAAATGCTTTGTCCGAAAGGGCGTGTGGGTTCGAGTCCCACCGCCGGCACATACAACGTGATCGAACCGGGTGCGGTGCCGGATGCCCGGCTGAGCCGACTCCGGTCGAGATCACTCCCCCGGAGCGGACCCGACCCGGACCCAGATCTCTCCGTCGATCAGCAGATACCGGTCCAGCGAAGGACGCATGGCACGGAGCAGTTCGCGCTCCGCGGCTGCAGGGCTGTCAGCTTGAAGCATGCCGATGGGGACGAGGCTCTGGATCAGAGCGTCGAGGTTCTCGTCCGACGCCTCGACCGCAGCGCCGTCCACCAGCACTGGTCCGTACGCGCGACCGCCGTGGATCCGCTCGCCGCCCGTTCCGAGGACCGTATCCGCCCCGCGTGTCTGCGCGACGTAGGTCGGCACGCACGCGAACGCATCGCACGAGCGGAACCTTCGCTTGAGCCGATAGCGGACTCCGATGCTCCCCGGCTTCATCGGCGGCAGCGGCTCGTCCGCCGAGTCGGCGGATGTCCCCGAGAGAGCTCCCCCGGGCGCGCTGAGGAGGAGCGGGGCGCCGTCGAGGCGTTCGCGCGTGTCGGGTTCGAAGGTCACGTCATCCATAGGTGGGGCGAAGACGTGTCGGCCACGGCAGCACCTCGACCAGAGTAGCCGTCCTGCCGTCGGTCGTGCATCTGTCGCGCGCCGGAGCGATGCGCTAGACAGATCCCATGCACTCGCGCCGATCCGCCGACATCTGGTACCGCACCAGAGCTCGGCGCCGTGGGTTCCTCATCGTTCTGCTGGTCGTCGCGCTGATCGCCGGTGTCTTCGCCGTCGATGCCGTCCGGCGACACGTCGAGGGCGAGGCCGATCTGCAGACCGACCCTGCCTTCTACACCGTTCCGGATCCGCTTCCTGCAGGCGACCCAGGAGAGATCATCCGCGTCGAGGCGATCGCCAGCGCTCCCCTCGGGTCGACCGCCTGGCGCGTGATCTATCACTCGCGTGACGTCTCCGGAACGGACATCCCGGTCTCCGCGGTCGTGATCATCCCCGATACGCCGGCTCCTGCGCAAGGACGGACCGTCGTCTCCTGGGGGCACCCCACGACGGGTGCCGCGCAGAAGTGCGCGCCATCGCTCGGCGTCGATCCGTTCCAACTGATCGAAGGCGTCCACGAGCTCCTTCTCGAGGGATACGCCGTGGTCGCCACCGACTATCCAGGGCTCGGTGTGCAGGGGGCTTCGTCGTATCTGCTCGGCATCCCCGAGTCGAACAGCGTCCTCGATGCGGTGCGCGCGGCACGGGCGATCAAGGACGCACAGATCGGCGAGCGGTTCCTGCTCTGGGGACACTCGCAGGGTGGGCAGGCGGTGCTCTTCGCCGCCGAGCGCGCCGAAGAGTACGCTCCCGAGCTGACCCTTCTCGGGGTGGCAGTCGCCGCTCCCGCCGCTGACCTCACCGAGCTGATGAGCGACGACATCGTGGACGTCTCCGGCGTCACGATCGCCTCCTACGCGATCCCGGCCTACGAGGCGGCGTACGCGGACAGGTACTCCGCCGATGAGCTCGCGGGCATTCTCACACCCGCGGGTATCGCGGCCACCCCCGACATGGCGGCGCTCTGCCTGCTCTCCGAGAACAAGGAGATCCACGCGATAGCCGACCCGCTCATCGGGGGCTACGTGACGAGCGACCCGTCTACAACCGAACCCTGGAAGACTCTGCTGACGGAGAACAGCGCGGGCTCGACACCCATCACGGTTCCCGTGTTCGTCGGACAGGGGCTGGCAGACGAACTCGTGAAGCCGGCAGCCACCGAGGACTACGTGACGCTCCTCTGCTCGCAGGGGGTCGATGTCAGCTCCCATCGGTATCCGGACGTCGATCACGGTCTCGCCGCGTACGCGGCGTTGCCCGAGATGCTGATCTGGCTCTCCGGCGTGACGTCGGGCGCCGCTCCGACGAGCGACTGCCCCTAGCGCGGATCAGCCCTCGGCGAGGCCGGCTACCTCGGCGAGGACGCGAGGGTCCGCCAGGATCCGGAAGTGCCCACCGGTCTCGATGCGCACGTTCTTGCGTGCACCGACCAGCTCGCTCCCCTCGGGGATGTGCGGGTCGAAGGCGGCATACACCGACACGATCCTCTCGTTCACCTCGAGATGCTTCGCGAGCTCGACGATCGACGGGTCCGAAGGCGAGAACGCCCACAGCGAGCGGACTGGGAGGAGCCGCGCGTAACGGGAACCGCCGAACGGCGTGGCGACCGCGAGCATGGCACGGATGCGGCCTCCGGAGACACCGGCCATCGCGAGCTTTCCCGCAAGCCCGCCCTTGCTGTGAGCGACGAGGATCACATCGGTCATCCGGTTCGTCTCGAGGAACTCCTCCACGACCCGCGCGGCGTCGTGCACCGGCCGCTGATTGCGTTCGAGACCGTCGAGGACGTGAACGGGATGACCGCGATCGTGCAGCGCGGTGATCAGCGGCTGCATGAACCTCCAGGTCTCGTAGACCCCCGGAAGGATGAGCAGCGGTGCAGCATCACCGGTCTCGAATGCTTTCGCATCCTGTCGATCGAACGCCGCCCGGAACTGCCAGTAGACGGCGTACGCGTAATCGGCGATCCACCAGCCGGCTCTCTTCACGAGAAAGATGATCCACTCCCCTGCCACTCCCGCCGACGCAGGTGCGTCCCGCTCGACGATACGCCCGAGGCGATGGTCGGCGCGGCGCCGCCCCGGGGTACGACGAAGGGGCGGAACAATCGCTCCGCCCCCTTCGCTGTGAAATCCGGTCAGACCGTGGCTTCCTTGTAGATCGGAGCCGCGCCGTTCACGGCGTCCCCGACCTTGTGCACGCGGATGTCGTTGGTCGACCCCACGATTCCGGGAGGGGAACCGGAGATGACGACGACCTTGTCTCCCTCGACGGCGAGGCCGCTCGAGAGCAGGTAGTCGTCGACCTGCAGGTACATCAGGTCGGTGTGCTGGACCATGTCCACGAGCTTCGACTGGATGCCCCAGGTCAGTGCCATACGGCGACGGATGTTCGGCTCAGGAGTGAACGCGATCATCGGGATGCGCGAGCGCAGCCGCGACAGACGACGCGCCGAATCGCCGGACTGGGTGAAGACGCAGAGGTACTTCGCTTCGACGAACTCGGCTACCTCGAGGGCGGCGAGGGTGATCGCGCCTCCCTGCGTGCGGGGCTTGGTCGTCAGGGGCGCGATGCGCTCCAGGCCATGCTCCTCGGTCGACTCGATGATGCGGGCCATGGTCTCGACCACGACGATCGGGTAGTCGCCCACGCTGGTCTCGCCCGAGAGCATCACGGCATCGGCACCGTCGAGAACCGCGTTCGCGACGTCCGAGGTCTCGGCGCGCGTGGGCACGGGGCTGTTGATCATCGACTCGAGCATCTGCGTCGCGACGATGACCGGCTTCGCCATGCGGCGCGCCAGCTCGACGGCGCGCTTCTGCACGATCGGCACGGCCTCGAGCGGGAGCTCGACGCCGAGGTCACCGCGGGCGACCATGATCGCGTCGAACGCGTCGACGATCCCCTCGAGCGCGTCGACGGCCTGCGGCTTCTCGACCTTGGCGATGACGGGGACCTTGACGCCCTCCTCGGCCATGATCTCGTGCACGCGGCTGACGTCCTCCGCGTTGCGGACGAACGACAGGGCGATGAGGTCGGCGCCGATGCGCAGACCCCAGCGGAGGTCGTCCTCGTCCTTCTCGCTCAGAGCGGGGACGTTGACCGCGACACCGGGGAGGTTGATGCCCTTGTTGTTGGACACGGCTCCGGCGACGATGACGCGCGTGGTGACGGTGACGCCGTCGGTCTCGACGACCTCGACGCGGACCTTGCCGTCGTCGATCAGCAGGAAGTCGCCCGGCTTGACATCCTGGGGTAGGCCCTTGAACGTCGTGCCGCAGATGTCCTTGTTGCCGATGATGTCTTCGGTCGTGATCTTGAAGATGTCGCCCTTGGCGAGCTCGTAGGGGCCGGCCTCGAACTTGCCCAGGCGGATCTTCGGTCCCTGCAGGTCGACGAGGATGGCGACGGCGCGGCCCGCGTCGTCGGCTGCCCGACGCACGTTGGCGTAGTTGTTCTCGTGCACGGAGTAGTCACCGTGGCTGAGGTTCAGACGGGCGACGTCCACGCCGGCGTCGATGAGTGCACGGACGGTCTCATACGTGGATGTGGCGGGGCCCAGGGTGGCGACGATTTTCGCGCGTCTCAAAGATTGCTCCAGGGTAGTGGGGGATGGAAATCAGGCGACGGTGCCGCGGCTCAGCCTACGCGGGCTGAAGGCCGATAGCGACTTCATGCGGACGCACCGGCTCGGGCAGCACGGTGGTTCCCATGAGGAACCGGTCGACGTTCGCCGCGGCCGCACGGCCTTCGGCGATCGCCCAGACGATGAGCGACTGCCCGCGGCCCGCGTCTCCGGCGACGAAGACGCCGGGAACGGTGGACTCGTAGCTGTCGTCGCGGCGGAACGCGCCGCGGTCGGTCAGCTGCGGAAGAGTGTCTTCGGTGTAGCCGTCCTGCTCGGGGCCGGTGAAGCCCATCGCGATGAGGACGAGGTCCGCGGGGATCTCGCGCTCAGTGCCGCTCTTGGGCACGCGACGGCCGTCGATGAACTCGGTCTCGGCGACGCGCAGCGCACGGACCTCTCCCACGTCGTTCGAGAGGAACTCGACGGTGGAGGCGAGGAAGACGCGCTCACCACCCTCTTCGTGAGCGGAGGCGACCTCGAACAGCGTCGGCATCATCGGCCAGGGCTGGTGCCCCGGACGCTCGGTGCCAGGCTGCTTGCCGATCGCGAGGTTGGTGACACTCAGCGCGCCCTGACGGTGAGCCGTGCCGATGCAGTCCGCACCGGTGTCTCCACCGCCGATGACGATGACGTGCTTGCCCTCGGCCGTGATCTGCTCGGGGACCTTGTCACCGGCCACAGCGTGGTTGGACTCGACGAGGTACTCCATGGCGAAGTGCACGCCGTCGAGATCGCGGCCGGGAATGGACAGGTCGCGGGGAACCGTCGATCCGGTGGCGATCACGATCGCGTCATAGCGCGCCCGGAGATCGGCCCACGAGATGTCCTTGCCGATCTCGACGCCGGCGCGGAAGCGGGTGCCCTCTTCCTGCATCTGGCGAAGGCGCGATTCCAGCTGCCCCTTCTCCATCTTGAAGTCGGGGATGCCGTAGCGCAGGAGGCCGCCGATACGGTCGTCGCGCTCGAAGACCGCGACGGTGTGGCCGGCGCGGGTCAGCTGCTGAGCGGCGGCGAGACCTGCGGGGCCGGAGCCGACGACGGCGACCGTCTTGCCGGTCAGCCGAGCAGGAGGCTGCGGCTCGACCCAGCCCTTGGCGAAGGCCTCGTCGATGATCGAGACCTCGATCTGCTTGATCGTGACCGCGGGCTGGTTGATGCCGAGCACGCACGAGCTCTCGCACGGGGCGGGGCACAGACGGCCGGTGAACTCCGGGAAGTTGTTCGTGGCGTGCAGGCGATCGATCGCCGCTCGTCCCTCGCCGCGCCAGGTCAGGTCGTTCCACTCGGGGATCAGGTTGCCGAGCGGGCAGCCCTGGTGGCAGAACGGCACACCGCAGTCCATGCAGCGACCGGCCTGGCGCTTGAGCACCGCCTGATCGCCCGCCTCGTAGACCTCTTTCCAGTCCATGATGCGCACCGGCACGGGGCGACGCTTCGGGAGCTCACGCTCCGTGGTCTTCAGAAAGCCTTTGGGGTCAGCCACCGGTCACCTCCAGGATGCGGTTCCAGACGATGTCGCCGTCGGGGTCGATGCCCTCGGCGACTGCTTCCTCGCGCATGCTGCGTACGGCGGCGTAATCCCGCGGAAGCACCTTCGTGAACTGGCCGGCGGTCTCATCGAACCGCGCCAGGATGTCGGATCCGAGCGGCGACGCCGTCTTCTCCACGTGAGCGACGATCAGGCTGCGCAGGACCTCGAGGTCGGCCCGGTCGAGGGGCTCGAGACGCAATTCGCCACTGCCGAGCGATTGGGCGTTCACCTTGCCGGTGTCGAGCGAGTGGATGTAGGCCACTCCCCCGGACATGCCGGCTCCGAGGTTGCGACCCGTCGAGCCGAGGATCACCGCGACACCGCCGGTCATGTACTCGAGCGCGTGGTCGCCCACGCCTTCGACGACCGCGGTCGCACCCGAGTTGCGCACCAGGAACCGCTCGCCCACGACGCCCGAGAGGAACATGGTTCCCGCCGTCGCGCCGTATCCGATGACGTTGCCGGCGATCACGTTCTCATGCGGCGCGATGGCCGAGCCCCGTGCCGGACGGATCGTGATGTCACCACCCGACAGCCCCTTGCCGACGTAGTCGTTCGCGTCGCCTTCGAGACGAAGCACGATGCCCGAGGGCAGGAACGCACCGAGCGACTGACCGGCGGTGCCGTGCAGAGTGACGTCGATCGTGCCGCTGGGGAGCCCTGCGGCGCCGTGACGAGACGTGACCTGGTGGCCCAACATGGTGCCGACCGCACGCTCGGTGTTGGCGATCGGCAGCTCGACGACCACCGGCTCGCCGTTCAGGAGAGCGGGCTTCGCGATGTCGATCAGCTGCACGTCGAAGTGCTTCTCGAGCTCGTGGTCCTGGGTGCGGCGGCTGCGACGCGGCTCGCTCGCCGGGAACGCCGGTCCTTCGAGCACCGGGCTCAGGTCGAGGCCCTCGGCCTTCCAGTGCTCCAGGGCCGCGTTCGCCTCGATCAGCTCTGCGCGTCCGACGATCTCGTCGATCGAGCGGAAGCCGAGCTCTGCGAGCAGCTCGCGCACCTCTTCAGCGATGAACTCCATGAAGTTCACCACGAACTCCGGCTTGCCCGTGAAACGCTCACGAAGAACCGGGTTCTGGGTGGCCACGCCCACGGGGCAGGTGTCGAGATGGCAGACGCGCATCATGATGCAACCGCTGACGACGAGGGGTGCGGTGGCGAAACCGAACTCCTCCGCGCCGAGCAGCGCGCCGATGATGACGTCGCGGCCCGTCTTCAGCTGACCGTCGACCTGCACCACGACGCGGTCGCGCATGCCGTTGAGCATGAGCGTCTGCTGCGTCTCGGCAAGACCGAGCTCCCACGGGGTTCCCGCGTGCTTGAGGGAGTTCATCGGGCTCGCACCCGTGCCTCCGTCGTGACCGGACACGAGGATGACGTCGCTGAGCGCCTTGGCGACGCCCGCGGAGACCGCTCCGATGCCGGACTGGCTGACGAGCTTGGTGTGGATGCGCGCCTCGGGGTTCGCCCGCTTCAGGTCGAAGATGAGCTGCTTGAGATCTTCGATCGAATAGATGTCGTGGTGCGGAGGGGGCGAGATCAGACCGACACCCGGCGTTCCGCCACGCGTGCGGGCGACCCAGGGGTAGACCTTCTGCGGGGGCAGCTGACCGCCTTCGCCGGGCTTGGCGCCCTGAGCGAGCTTGATCTGGATGTCGTCGGCCTCGGTGAGGTACAGGCTCGTGACGCCGAAGCGCCCCGATGCGACCTGCTTGATGGCGCTGCGACGCTCGGGGTCGAGCAGACGGTCGGCGTCCTCGCCGCCTTCACCGGTGTTCGACTTGCCGCCGATCCGGTTCATGGCGATCGCGAGGGTCTCGTGCGCCTCCTTGGAGATCGAGCCGTAGCTCATGGCCCCCGTGGAGAAGCGCTTGACGATCGCGGACACAGGCTCGACCTCGTCGAGCGGAACCGCCTTGCGGGTGCCTGTGCGCAGCGTGAACAGTCCACGCAGCGTCTTGAGCTCGGCGGCCTGGTCGTCGACGAGCTTGGTGTACTCGCGGAAGATGTCGAAGCGGCGCTCGCGCGTGGCGTGCTGCAGCTTGAACACGGTCTCGGGGTTGAAGAGGTGCGGCGAGCCGTCACGACGCCACTGGTACTCGCCGCCGGTCCACAGACGCTCGTGGGCACGAGCGGCCTCGTCTTCGGGATAGGCGTAGTCGTGACGCGCCTGGTTCTCGATGAAGATCTCTTGGATGCCGATCCCGCCGAGCTTCGACTCGGTGCGCGTGAAGTAGCGGTCGATGAACTCCTCGCTCAGACCGACGGCCTCGAACACCTGGGCACCCGCGTACGAGGACACCGTGGAGATGCCCATCTTCGACATGATCTTCAGCACGCCCTTGCCGAGCGCGTAGATCAGGTTGCGGACGGCCTTCTCGGGGCTGATGCCCGTGATGTAGCCGGTGCGCACGAGGTGCTCCACCGTCTCCATCGCGAGGTACGGGTTCACCGCCGAGGCACCGTAGCCGATCAGGGTCGCGACATGGTGGACCTCGCGGACGTCACCGGCCTCGACGATCAGACCGACCTTCATACGGTTCTCACGACGGATCAGGTGGTGGTGCACGGCCGAGACCATGAGCAGCGACGGGATCGGGGTCAGATCCTTGTTCGAGTCGCGGTCGGACAGGATGATGAACTCGGCACCCTGCTCGATGGCCTCGTCGACCTCGTCGCACATCTCTGTCAGACGCTTCTCGAGCGTGTTCGACCCCGCGTCGAAGTGATACAGGCCCTTGATCGTCACGCTGGAGCGATCGGGCATCGCCTTGTCGATGTGGCGGATCTTCGCCAGCTCGTCGTTGTCGATCACCGGGAAGTCGAGCGACACCGTGCGGGTGTGGTCGGGTCCCCAGGTGAGCAGGTTGCTCTCGGGGCCGAGGCCGAGCTTCAGGCTGGTGACGACCTCTTCGCGGATCGAGTCCAGCGGCGGGTTGGTGACCTGCGCGAACTGCTGCGTGAAGTAGTCGAAGAGCAGGCGCGGACGCTTGCTGAGCACGGCGATAGGGGTGTCCGATCCCATGGCGCCCAGCGGCTCCATCCCGGTCTGCCCCATCGGGGTGAGGAGGATCCGCACCTCTTCCTCGGTGTAGCCGAAGGTGCGCTGACGACGGGTGATCGATGCCGGCGGGTGCACGATGTGCTCACGCTCGGGGAGATCGGCGAGACGCACCGATCCGGCATCCAGCCACTCCTGCCAGGGGTGCATGGTGGCGAGGTCATGCTTGACCTCTTCGTCCTCGATGATGCGCTTCTGCGCCGTGTCGACGAGGAACATCTTGCCGGGCTGCAGGCGCCCGCGGCGCTTGATGCGCTCGGGCTCGAACGTGAGCACACCGGTCTCGGAGCCGATCACGATCAGGCCGTCGGTGGTCTCGGTCCAGCGCCCCGGGCGCAGTCCGTTGCGGTCGAGCGTCGCACCGACGACCGTGCCGTCGGTGAAGATGAGGGCTGCGGGACCGTCCCACGGCTCCATCTGGTTCGAGTGGTACTCGTAGAACGAGCGCAGCTCCGGCGAGATGTCGGACTGCTTCTCGTAGGCCTCCGGGACCATCATCATGATGGCGTGCGGGAGGCTGCGTCCGGTGAGGGTCAGCAGCTCGAGCACCTCGTCGAAGGACGCCGAGTCGCTGGCCCCGTCGGTGCAGATCGGCAGCAGGGGCGCGACGTCGCCGAGCAGCTCGGACTCGAGCTGGGACTGACGGGCGCGCATCCAGTTGCGGTTTCCGCCGACCGTGTTGATCTCGCCGTTGTGCGCGAGCATCCGCAGCGGCTGCGCGAGCGGCCACGACGGGAACGTGTTGGTCGAGTAGCGCGAGTGCACGACCGCGAGCTCGGACATGAAGCGCTCGTCCTGCAGGTCGGGGTAGAACGGCTCGAGCTGCAGGGTCGTGACCATGCCCTTGTATCCGAGGGTGCGGGCCGACAGCGATACGAAATAGGCGCCGAGCTCGTGTCCGGCGCGCTTGCGCAGACGATAGGCGATGCGGTCGAGGGCGATCCCCGTCAGAGGGGCCTGCGAATGCGTCGCTCCCCCGGCGCTCACGAAGAGCTGCTCGAACGCGGGGCGCGCCTCGTCGGCGAGCTTTCCGAGGTTGTCGTTGACCGTGGGCACCTCGCGCCATCCGAGGACGCGCAGGCCCTCGGCGCGGGCGATCTTCTCGATGCCGGCCTTCTGCTGGCGGCGTTCGCTGGAGTCACGCGGGAGGAATGCCAGACCCGCGGCGTACTCGCCGACCGGGGGCAGTTCGAAATCGGTGACTGCTCGCAGGAACGCGTCGGGCATCTGCGTCAGGATGCCCGCACCGTCTCCGGTGCCGGCGTCGGAGCCGATCGCACCGCGGTGCTCGAGGTTGCGCAGCGCTTCGAGCGCCAGCGCGATGATGTCGTGGCCGGCTTCGCCACGCAGAGTCGCGACCATGGCCAGGCCGCAGGCGTCCTTCTCGAACGCCGGGTTGTACATGCCCTGCTTCGGCGGGTAAGCGCCGGAGGCGCCGTAGGGAGGCTGAAAATACACCAGTACCGTCCTCAGATCTTCAGATGACCCGGGGACGTCATTGGCCGGGTGGATGCGATGGGGTCCGCACGGACCGGTCGGCTATCGAGGGCCTTCCGTGTCCGTGGGAGCGGTGCTTGTGGCGCTGGCTCCTGCGGCGACTTCTTCGGATGGAGGCTCACTCACGTCCACGAAATCGGAGGGATTGTCCTGCGATTCTACATCAGCGTCCAGGTCCTTCCGGCCGCGACCGGGCTGGTACGGCGAAGGCTCGAGTCCGGGGTGACGGCGGGACTGCACCACGAGGATCGCGAGACCCACCACGATGCCGATGATCGCAGCCCAGACGTTGCTGCGGAGCCCCAGGATGATCTCGCTCGGATCGATGCGGATCGATTCCCACACGACACGGCCGGCGCTGTACCAGATGAGGTAGATCGCGAAGAGCTTTCCCCACTGGAACGCGGTCGCCTTGCGGCTGAGCCACAGGAGCACGATGACGCCGAGGACGTTCCAGATCACTTCGTAGAGGAAGGTCGGGTGGAACAGCGTGCCCTCGGGAAGGCCCGGGGGGAACGCCGAGTTGTCGGAGGGGATCTCGAGACCCCACGGCAGATCGGTCGGGAGTCCGTAGAGCTCCTTGTTGAACCAGTTGCCGAACCGACCCATGGCCTGCGCGAGCAGGAGGCCGGGTGCCAGTGCGTCGGCGAAGGTCCAGAAGCGGATGCCGGTCCATCGGCAGCCGAGGTACGCGCCGACGGCGCCACCGATGAGCGCTCCGAAGATGGCGATGCCGCCCTCCCAGATCGCCCACACGGAGCCCGGCTCGAACGGGTTCCAGGTGTTCTTGCCCTCGCCGAAGTAGAAGTTCGGGTGCGTGAGCACGTGGAAGATGCGTGCGCCGATGATCGCGATCGGAACGGCGAGGATCGAGATGTCGATCACGACCCACGGCTCTGCCCCGCGCTTGGTGAGGCGGTGGTTGGTCAGCAGCACGGCGGCGATGATGCCGGCGATGATGCAGAGCGCATAGAAGTGGATCCGGAGCGGGCCGAGGTCGATGTACGAGACCGGAGGGCTCGGGATGCTGGCGAGCACGCCGCTGAAGGTGCTGTGGAGCGCGAGGGACATGGTTGCGATTCTAGTTCTCGTGTGCGGGGCGCGACGACGACGTGCCGATGGCCAGGTTTCGGGTGACCTCTGCGAGGGCGGGGATGCCCCCGTCGCGAAGGGCTCGGACGAGTGCGGTGCCGACGATGGCGCCGTCGGCGTACTCGGAGACGCCGGCGATCTGCTCGGCGGTCGAGATGCCGATGCCGACGCAGGCGCGGATGCTGCCGTGTTCACGGAGGCGACCGACCAGGGTGCGCGCCGCCCGATCGAGCTCGGTGCGCTCCCCCGTGATGCCCATGGTCGAGACGGTGTAGACGAAGCCCGTCGACGACTTCACGACGAGCTCGAGACGCTCATCGGTCGATGTGGGGGCGGCGAGGAAGACGCGGTCGAGACCGGTCCGCTCGCTCGCGGCGATCCACTCGCCTGCGACGTCGGGAGTGATGTCGGGAGTGATGAGCCCCGCTCCACCGGCCGCCAGCAGATCGTCGGCGTATCGATCGACGCCGTACTGGAACACCGGATTCCAGTACGTCATCACCAGCACGGGGACATCGGTGGCGGCGGTGATCGCCCTGACCGCCGTGAAGAGGTCCTTCATCTTGAACCCGTTCGCGAGCGCAGCGGTGGTGGCCTCCTGGATCACGGCGCCGTCCATGACAGGGTCGCTGTAGGGCGGGCCGAGCTCGATGATGTCCACGCCGTTCTCGGCGAGGGCGATCGCGGCCTGGATGCTGGTCTCGAGATCGGGGAAGCCCACGGGGAGATACCCGACGAATGCGCTGCGACCCGCTTCGTGTGCGGCGGCGATCGCCTGTTCCACGCGGCTCACAGCTCCGGCTCCCCCTTCGACGCCGACTGCTCTTCGGCGCTCTCCTCGGAGACGTCGTGCGCCAGCGCCTCGGCGTCGTAGAGGTCGAAGTAGCGTGCAGCGGTGTCCATGTCCTTGTCGCCCCGGCCCGAGAGGCAGATCGCGATCACGGCATCCGGCCCGAGCTCACGCCCGATGCGCAGCGCACCGGCCAGCGCGTGTGCCGACTCGATCGCGGGGATGATGCCCTCGGTGCGACTCAGCAGTCGCAGCGACTGCATGGCCTCGTCGTCTGTGGCGGGGATGTACTCGGCTCGCCCGATGTCGGCGAGCCAGGAGTGCTCCGGGCCCACACCCGGGTAGTCGAGCCCGGCCGAGATCGAGTGCGACTCGATCGTCTGTCCGTCCTCGTCCTGCAGCACGTAGGTCTTCGCGCCGTGCAGGATGCCCGGGCGTCCGCGCTCGATGGATGCGGCGTGACGGGGCGTGTCGACGCCGTCGCCTGCGGCCTCGACGCCGTAGAGCTTCACTCCCTCGTCGTCGAGGAACGCATCGAACATGCCGATAGCGTTCGACCCTCCACCGACGCATGCGACCACCGCGTCGGGAAGACGGCCGACCTCGTCGAGCAGCTGCTGACGGGCCTCCTCGCCGATGATCTTCTGGAAGTCGCGCACCATCGCGGGGAACGGATGCGGACCCGCGGCAGTGCCGAAGATGTAGTTGGTGTTCTCGACGGTCGCGACCCAGTCGCGATATGCGTCGTTGATGGCGTCCTTCAGCGTGCGGGATCCCGATGTGACGGCGATGACCTCGGCTCCCAGCAGACGCATCCGGGCGACGTTGAGCGCCTGGCGCTCCGTGTCGACCTCGCCCATGTAGATCGTGCACTCGAGCCCGAAGAGCGCGGCGGCGGTGGCCGTGGCGACGCCGTGCTGGCCTGCACCCGTCTCGGCGATCACGCGCGTCTTGCCGAGGCGCTTGGTCAGCAGCGCCTGACCCAGCACGTTGTTGATCTTGTGCGAGCCGGTGTGGTTGAGATCTTCGCGCTTGAGGAAGACCCGCGCGCCGCCGGCGTGCTCGGCGAACCGCACGACCTCGGTCAGCGGTGACGGGCGTCCCGCGTACGAGCTGAGCAGAGACGCCAGCTCGGAGCGGAAGGCCGGGTCGGCGATCGCGTCGGCGTACGCCGCCGAGAGCTCGTCGATCGCGGCGATCAGCGATTCGGGCATGTACCGTCCGCCGTAGTCGCCGAACAATGGACCATGCTGATCACGCAGGCTCATCACGCCTCCAGGAAGCTCTTGAGAGTGGCGACCGGGTCGCCCGTGACGAGCGCCTCACCGATCAGGACGACGTCGGCACCCGCAGAGCGGTAGTGAGTGACGTCTGCGGGAGTGAGCACCGCGGACTCGGCGATCTTGACTGCGGAGTCCGGGATGCGCTCGACCAGACGGCCGAACAGGTCGCGATCGAGCTCGAGGGTCTTCAGGTCGCGAGCGTTGACCCCGATCAGCGGCGCGCCGAGGTCGATCGCGACCTCGAGCTCGTCTGCCGAATGCGTCTCGACCAGGGGGGTCATGCCGAGCTCGGTGATGAAGCCGAAGAGGTCGTCGAGCACTGGCCGCTCGAGTCCGGCGACGATCAGCAGCACGAGGTCGGCACCTGCGGCGCGCGCCTCGAGCACCTGGTAGCGGTTCGCGATGAAGTCCTTGCGGAGCACCGGAAGAGAGACCCGCGCTGTGACCGCCTCGAGGTCGGCCAGACTGCCGCCGAATCGGCGCTCCTCGGTGAGGACGCTGATCGCGGAGGCTCCCCCGGTCTCGTACAGCGACGCCTGCAGCGCCGGGTCGGGGATCTCGGCGAGGGCGCCACGAGACGGGCTCGCGCGCTTGACCTCGGCGATGATCTTGACCCGCTCGGCAGGAGCGAGGAAGGAGAGTGCGTCTTTGGCGGCGGGGCGCGCCAGAGCATCGCGCTCGACCTCGGCCAGGGGCCGGGTGAGTGCGCGACGTTCTGCGTCAGCGACTGCGCCGGCCGTGAGGTCGGCGAGGACCATTAGTGCGCCTTCGGCGAGTACTTGGGGCCCTTCACGCCGTAACCGGCCTTCGCGAGCAGCCAGCCCACGAGTGCGCCGATCGGGACGATGGCGGCGCCGACCCAGATCAGGGCGACCCACACGGGGCTGAACTCGGCGAGGCAGAATGCCAGCGTGCCGATCGTGAAGCCCGCGAGCATGATGATCACGGCGGTCCATGCTGCCGGCGAGTGTCCGTGGCCGGGGTCAGCGATCGGGTTGGTCATGGTCTCCTCCGGGGGACGACGTGGTGGGTCGGTTCAAGTCTATCGGGGTCATCGTGTGGGGTCGGTTCCGCGGGACAGGTCGTCCCACGAATCGATCGCGTCCACAGGGCCCGCGGCGGCCTGGACGTGCGCGGCATCGGTGCGATAGCGGCGTCCGCCCTTCTTCCAGCGACGCCAGGTCAGCAGGACCACGAGGGAGGCGACCAGCAGCACGACCCACCCGATCAGCGTCATGACCGGCCAGGCCGAGAGCTCGATGCCCGCGACGACGTCGGCGATCGCCGAGCTCCCCGCGAGTCCGGTGGTCTCGGTCACCGTCGGTCCGACGGCGCCCAACGGCTCGGAGAGCAGCAGCTGGAAGGTCGTCCACCCGAGGAACAGAGCGCTGGCAGCGCCGAGCACGCCGAACACGAGGCGGACCACGGGGCCCACGATCGACAGGGCGATGCCGAGTGCGAGCACGGCCAGGCTCAGCGGTGCGAGAAGCGGCAGCGCGGAGGCTCCCGGAACCAGGATCGCCTCGCCGGCGTCCGCGCGCTCGACGGTCAGCCAGGTCTGAGTCGACGAGATGATCCCGATCGCCCCCGACAGAAGGAAGCCGGAGACGGCGATGGAGCGGCCTCGACGGGCGAACGTCATGCGGATGCGCCCCCTTCGACGGCCTCGAGATCGTTCGAGTCGAAGCAGGTGCGCGTGCCGGTGTGGCAGGCGGGCCCGGTCTGGTCGACGCGGAGCAGGATCGCGTCGCCGTCGCAGTCGAGGCGGGCCTCGTGCACGACCTGGATGTGGCCGGAGGTGTCGCCCTTGCGCCAGTACTCCTGCCGCGACCGCGACCAGTAGACGGCGCGACCCGATGTGAGGGTCCTGCGCAGCGCCTCGGCATCGACCCACGCGAGCATGAGGACCTCTGCGGTGTCCCACTGCTGCACGATGACGGGGGCGAGCCCGTCGGCGTTGAAGGCGACCTGAGCGATGCGCTCCTCGATGTCGGTCATCGGACGATCACTCCTTCGGCGCGCAGCGCGTCCTTCACGTCTCCGACGGTGAGAGCGCCGGTGTGGAACACACTGGCTGCGAGCACGGCATCCGCGCCCGCCTTGATGGCAGGAGCGAAATCGGACGCCTTGCCGGCGCCACCCGAGGCGATGACCGGGACGGATGCGGCCTCGCGCATGAGCTTCACGAGTTCGAGGTCGAAGCCGTCGCGGGTGCCGTCGGCGTCGATCGAGTTGACCAGGAGTTCTCCGGCACCGCGCTCTGCAGCCTCCCGTGCCCAGTCGAGGGCGTCGAGCGTCGTCTGTGTGCGCCCGCCGTGCGTGGTGACGACGAACCCGGAGGGGGTCGTGTCCGCGCGCTTGACATCGAGCGAGAGCACGAGCACCTGCGCGCCGAAGCGGTCGGCGATCTCGCCGATGAGCTCCGGTCGCGCGATCGCGGCGGAATTGACGCCGACCTTGTCGGCGCCGACCGAGAGAAGTCGCGCCACGTCGTCGACGCTGCGCACTCCCCCGCCGACCGTCAGCGGCACGAAGACCTGCTCCGCCGTGCGCTGCACCACGTCATAGGTCGTGGCGCGGGCATCGACGGTCGCGGTGACATCGAGGAACGTGATCTCGTCTGCGCCCTGCGCCGCATAGTGCCGTGCCAGCTCGACCGGGTCGCCCATGTCGCGGAGATTCTCGAAGTTGACGCCCTTCACGACGCGCCCGTCGGCCACGTCGAGACACGGGATGACGCGACTCGCGAGCGTCATCAGAGCCTCGCGTTGTGGATCGCCGTCACGAGGATCGCCCGGGCGCCGAGCGCGTACAGCGCGTCCATCACCGGGTTCACGCGTGCCCGCGCCACCATCACGCGAACTGCCACCCACTCGGGGTCGCGCAGCGGCGAGACCGTGGGTGACTCGATGCCCCCGGCGATCTTCACCGCGTCGTCGAGCAGCGCCAGCGGCAGGTCGTAGTCGATCATCACGAATCGGCGGGCGACCATCACTCCGCGCAGGCGACGCAGCAGCGTCTCGGAACCCTCGGCGTCCTGCGGCCCGGCGATCAGAACCGCCTCGGACTGCAGGATCACGGGACCGAAGACGTCCAGCCCCGCCTGACGCAGGGTCGTGCCGGTCTCGACGACATCCGCGACGGCGTCCGCGACGCCGAGGCGCACGGCCGACTCCACGGCTCCGTCGAGCGGGACCAGATCGACTGCGATGCCGCGCTCGTCGAGGAACGCATCGACCAGACCGGGGTACGACGTGGCGATGCGGAGCCCGTCGAGCTCGGAGACGTCGGTGTAGCGGCCGGAGGGCGCAGCGAAGCGGAACGTGGATCCGGCGAAGCCGAGCGCCTCGATCTCGCGGGCACCCGGCATCCGGGCATCGAGTAGCAGATCGCGACCCGTGATGCCGACGTCGATGGCTCCCGAGCCGACGTAGGTGGCGATGTCCTTGGGGCGGAGGTAGAAGAACTCGACGTCGTTGTCGGTATCGACGACGTGGAGGGTCTTGGGGTCACGACGACCGGCGTAGCCGGCCTCCGCGAGCATGTCGGCGGCCGTCTCGGAGAGAGAGCCCTTGTTGGGAACAGCAATGCGCAGCATGGGATGCCTTCAGATCGAAGCGAGTGGGGCGGAGCGCTTCACAGATGTCGGTAGACGTCCTGCAGGCTCAGGCCCTTCGCGATCATCATCACCTGCACGTGGTAGAGCAGCTGCGAGATCTCTTCGGCCGCGTCCTCGTCGGATTCGTACTCGGAGGCCATCCATACCTCGGCGGCCTCTTCGACGATCTTCTTGCCGATCGTGTGCACGCCGCCGTCGAGCTCTGCGACCGTCCCCGATCCCTCGGGTCGGGTCTCGGCCTTGAGGCTGAGCTCGGCGAACAGCTCGTCGAAAGTCTTCACGATTCCAGGCTAGCGGCTCTGGCGCGGTCCCTGAGCCGAGTGACGGCCGCTTCGACGTCATCCGCGCCGTACACCGCGGACCCGGCGACGAAAGTGTCGGCACCTGCGGCCGCTGCCGCCTCGATGGTCGCATCCGAGATGCCGCCGTCGACCTGCAGCCAGACGTTCGAGCCTCGCCGCTTCGCCTCGTCCGCGAGGGCGCGCAGCTTGGGCATCGTCTCGGGCATGAAGCCCTGGCCGCCGAAGCCCGGTTCGACGGTCATGACGAGGATCTGGTCGAACTCCTCGAGCACGCTGTACAGGCCGTCTGCGGGAGTGTCGGGCTTGATTGCGACTCCCGCGCGGGCGCCCATACTGCGAAGCGTGCGGGCGAGCGAGATCGGGTCGGCGGCCGCCTCGAGGTGGAACGTGACGCTCGCCGCTCCCAGCTCGGCGTAGCCGGGGGCCCATCGCTCGGGGTCGGTGATCATCAGGTGAA
This sequence comes from Microbacterium sp. CGR1, assembly GCF_051062835.1. GTDB lineage: Bacteria > Actinomycetota > Actinomycetes > Actinomycetales > Microbacteriaceae > Microbacterium. Next base: position 655,254 of record NZ_JAOTPG010000001.1, read on the forward strand.
CGTCGAGCGGGATCGGGCTGGTCGCCTGGATCCTCTCGACCATCTGCGGCCCGAAGGTGAGGTTCGGAACGAAATGGTTGTCCATGACGTCGACGTGCGCGAAGTCGGCCGTCGCGATCTTCGCGAGATCACGCTGCATGTTCACGAAGTCGGCGGCGAGGATGCTGGGGTTGATGCGCGGTGCGCGGGGAAGGTCCACGTCTCTAGTCTCCTTCTTCGGCGTTCGCGCCGCTCGGCTCGGTCGCTGTGCGCTGCAGGAGCGCGAGGAACATCGCGTCGGTGCCGTGACGGTGCGGCCACAGCTGCACGCGACCCGACCCGTCGCTCCCGAGGTCGATCGGCGATTCGGCGACGTTCGCGACCACGGCTCGCGCGTCGAGTTCTGTGATGTCGCTGCGTCCGCGCAGCACCTCCTGAACCACGCCTGTGGTCTCGGCGAGATGCGGCGAGCAGGTCGCGTAGGCGACGATGCCACCGGGGGCGAGCGCGTCGAGCGCAGAGCTCAGGAGCTCGACCTGCAGCGGAACCAACTCGGCGACGTCGGCCGGGCTCTTGCGCCACCGCGCCTCAGGGCGCCTTCTCAGGGCACCGAGGCCCGTGCACGGGGCATCGACGAGGATGCGATCGAACACGCCGCTGTGCGAGGCGCCGAAGGACCGGCCGTCCTCCTCGTGCACCACCACGTCGCCGGGCACGGCGCGCAGGGCGTTGCGGACGAGTCGCGCGCGCGTCGGGACGACCTCGTTGGCCTCGAGAGTGACGTCGTGCTCACGGGCGATCGACGCGAGCAACGCGGTCTTGCCTCCGGGGCCGGCACAGAGGTCGAGCCAGCGTTCGCCCGCGGCGATCGGCGCGGCCTCAGCCAGGGCGAGGGCGACCAGCTGGGACCCCTCGTCCTGCACCCGCACGGTGCCGCCGGACTCGGAGATCACCCGATGAGGGTCTCCGCCCGGCGAGCCGTATGCCGTCGGGGCGTATGGTCGCCTCGGCTCGCCCGGCTCGGCGAGGCCGGGCAGCGCCACCAGCGTCACCTCGGGCGAGGCGTTGTCGGCCTCGAGGAGGTCCTCGAGCTCATCGACCCTGCCCTCGGCGGCCAGTGCACGGCGCAGCGCCCGGATGACCCACACCGGGTGGGCCGATCGCAAGGCGAGCCGCTCATCGTCCGAGCGGGCGGAGCTCTCGATGCGCTGTTCCCACTCCCCCGGCGTCTCACGAGAGATCCGGCGCAGGACCGCGTTCGCGAAGCTCGAGGCACCACGGCCGTGCGCCGCGGCGACCAGGTTCACGGACTCGTTGACGGCGGCGTGCGAGGCGACGCGGGTCGCGAGGAGCTGATGCGTCGCGAGCCGCAGGGCGTCCAGCACCGCCGGATCGATCTCGTCCGCCTGACGATCGGCGGCGGCCGAGATGATCGCGTCGTAGGTGCCGCGACGGCGCAGCGTGCCGTAGGCGAGCTCGGTGGCCAGCGCCGCATCCTGGGGGTTCAGCCCCGCTTCGGCGATCGCCGGAGGCAGGATCAGGTTCGCGTAGGCATCCGACTCGGACACCGCACGGAGAACGTCGTAGGCGACCCGTCGGGCCGGTTGCACCGTGCGCTGCGGGCCCGGGCGCTGTCCCCCGCGGTGCTGCGTGGCACCCGAAGAGGACTGATCCCGCTGGCCCTTCGACGAACCACGTCGTCCTTGCGAGTGTCCGCGGGACTCTCCGGTGCGCCCGGTGCGGCGCGGACGGTCGCTCTGCTCGCCGCTCATGCTCCGGCCCTCACATTCTCGGTGTCGCGCTGACCACGCCACCAGTCGACGGCGTTCATGGCGCCCTTTCCTGCGGGCTGCACCCGCGTGACCGACAGCGGGGCCGACGCCGTGCCGATCAGCAACGCTGTCTTGGTCGCGGCGATCTCACCCGGCTCCAGGTCCGGACCGTCTCCGGCGGGCGCGGCCTCGAGGACTTTCAGCCGCAGACCGTCGACGGTCGTGTGGGCGCCGGGCTCGGGGGTCACTCCGCGGAAGCGCGCGAAGACCTTCGCGAGAGGCTCGTTCCAGTCGAGCTGTCCGTCGTCGAGGGTGAGCTTCGGAGCGAGCGACGGTTCGCCTTGCTGCGGGACCGCCCGAGCCGTGCCGTCGGCGATCGCGGCGACGACCTCGGACGTCAGATCAGCGCCGTCGATCGCGAGGGTCTCGAGCGCCGCATCCGCCGTCGCCTCCGATGCGACGTCGACGACGCGTGTGGCGAAGACGTCACCCGCATCGAGCGCAGGGACGAGCTGGAAGACGCTCGCGCCGAGCTGGTCGTCGCCGGCGATCAGGGCTCGCTGCACCGGGGCTGCCCCGCGCCACTCCGGCAGGAGCGAGAAGTGCAGGTTGATCCAGCCCTGCGCCGGCGTCGAGAGCAGCGGTTCGCGGACGAGCCCGCCATAGGCGACGATGACCCCGAGGTCGACGGCGAGGGCGGCGATCGCATCCGTGGCCTCGGCATCCAGGCGCGCGGCCTTGATGACCGGCAGCCCGAGTTCGGCGGCGACTTGCGCGACCGGCGACGGCGTCAGCACCCGCTTGCGTCCCAGTGGCGCGTCGGGCCGCGTGACGACCGCGGCGATGTCGTGCTCTGCCGCGAGGCGACGGAGGGTGGGGACGGCTGCCGACGGTGTGCCGGCGAAGACGAGACGCATGAAGGTGCTCCGGAGGGGTGGATCGGGTGGCGACTGACGGATTCTTCGCGATCAGAGCTCTGGGTCGAGGATATCGAGCCGAACCGAGAGCGCGCTCCGAGTCGACTTGCCCTTGCCCCGACGTGCGCTCACGGCTTCGGCGACGACCGAGGCGCGAAGCGTCGTCGCGACCTTGGCCCCTGAGCCGTACTCGAAGCGCACGAGCGCGCGGACACGGGGTGGGTGGTCGTCGGACTCGATCGGCACGGGGCCGAGGACCGCATCGGCGGGGAGCGCGAGTTCCTGAAGCGACGCCAGTGCGCGGGCGACGGCCGCCGTGGTTCCTTCGACCAGCGCCACACGAGTGGCCGGCGGCATATGCAGCGGCGCACGCTCGGCGAGCTCGGCTCTCGCATAACCGGACTGGTTCCACGTGGCGAGTGCCCGCGCGATGGAGCCGTCGACTCCGACGAGGTGGATGGGGGCTCCGGGAGCCGCGAGGGCTGCGGCATTGGACCACCAGCGCAGACACGCCTCTCCGATGCGGAGATCGGGGGCCTGCAGCATCCGCGGTCCGTCGAGCAAGACGACCGCTCGGTAGCCGCCGTCAGCCAGCGGTTCCGCGCCGCGTGTCGCGACCACGAGCGACGGCTTGTCCGCGACGTGCTCCACAGGGTGAGCGCTGTCGGCCACGATCACGCGAATGCCGGGGAACGCCTTGCCGAGCTCATCGGCCGTGCGTTCGCTTCCCGACGAGGCGAGCCGCAGCTTCGTCGAGGAGCACGCCGGGCAGGTCCAGGCGCGAGCGCCGCGCCCGCACCAGGCGCACACGGGGACGGCACCGCGATGCTTCGCACCCAGCGGACCGCCGCAGTGGGCGCAGCGGGCAGGAGCCCGGCACTCGGCGCAGACCAACGAGGGCGCGAACCCGGGGCGCGAGACCTGCACCAGCACCGGTCCCTCTGCGGCGGCATTGCGTGCCGAGAGGAACGCGGACGACGGCATCCGCTGCGCTGTGGGCGCATCCATCTCCTGGGGTGTGCTCAGAACCACTCTCGGCAGCACCCGACGGGCCGCCCTGATGTCCTGCAACCAGCCGTGCGCGACGAGACGCTCGACGTCGGTCGTGCGAGTGTGCCCGACGAAGAGGAGTGCTGAGTCCTCCTGCTCCTGACGCAGAAGCGCCGCATCCCTGGCGTTGATGTACGGTGCGAGCGGCTCCCCGAGCAGAGGATCCCCGTCGTCCCACAGGGCGACGAGTCCTGCACGCACGGGCGCATACACGGCGGAGCGGTTGCCCACGACGACGCTCGGTGCGTCTTCGAGCGAGCGGAGGAAGGATCGATAGCGATCGGGGTTGGTCTGCCGGGAGTCGTACCGGGCGACGGCTTCGGCCGGGACAGCGGTGGCGAGCACGGCGAGGAGCTGATCGAGATCGCGGTGATCCGGAACGACCAGGATGCTCGACCGGCCGTCAGCGAGCATCCTCGCCGCGGCCGACGCCAGCAGCGCAGCCCAGCCCGGTGCGCCGTCGTGGTGCACCGGGATCGCCTCGACGGCGGCGCGTCCTCCCGACTCCAGCACCTCGTCGAGACCGTCGTAAGACGCGATCAGCCTGACGGCGCCCGCGAGCGCATCGTCGGTCGGGACGACCGCGGGCGAGTCAGCCTTCCAGGCCTTCTCGACGCGCACCTGTCTCTTCGGGATGACGAGTCGGAGCACATCGGATGCCGAACCCGCCGCGCGGTCTGCGGCACGGCGCGCGAGACGGTACAGCCGGTCGGGCAGCACCGGCACCTCCGACACGATGCCGTCGACTTCGGACAGCGGGCGGTCTGCGTCGTCTTCGGTGTCGACCTCGATGACGTAGCCATCGATCACCCGACCTGCCGTGCGCAGGGGCACGCGCACGCGGACTCCCGGCGGGACGTCGCCGAGCTCGTCCGGCAGCGCGTAGTCGAAGAGCCGGTCGAGCTGCGGGAGCGGCGAATCCAGGAGCACCCGTGCGATGCGTCGGCTCTGCGTCGTCAGCTGCGGAGCGCTGTCATCAGGCACGGAGCCCTCGGCGGGAATCTCCACCGCGCCGTCGGAACGAATCGGCTCCGGCCCATCAGATGGCATCAGGCCACCCGTCAGAGGCCGGCAGCGCGCCGCAGCTCTTCAGCGCGGTCGGTGCGCTCCCACGTGAACTCCGGCAGTTCGCGCCCGAAGTGTCCGTAAGCAGCGGTCTGCGCGTAGATCGGGCGGAGCAGGTCGAGCTGCTCGATGATCGCCTGCGGGCGCAGGTCGAAGACCTCGCTGATCGCCCGCGTGATGACCTCGTCCGAGACCTTGCCGGTGCCGAAGGTCTCGACGTACAGGCCGACGGGACGTGCCACGCCGATCGCGTAGGCGACCTGGACCTCGAGGCGGTCGGCGAGACCAGCGGCGACCGCGTTCTTCGCGACCCACCGGGTCGCGTAGGCACCCGAGCGGTCGACTTTGGACGGGTCCTTGCCGCTGAACGCGCCTCCACCGTGACGAGCTGCGCCGCCGTACGTGTCGATGATGATCTTGCGTCCGGTGAGACCTGCGTCACCCTTGGGGCCACCGGTGACGAACGGGCCTGCGGGGTTGATGTAGTACGTGATGTCGTCGAGATCGAGCCCCGTGGACTCGAGGACAGGGGCGATCACATGCTCACGCACCTGCGCTTTGAGCTCGTCCTGGGAGATGTCGGGGTGGTGCTGCGTCGAGAGGACGACGGCATCGACGGTCTTCGGCGTGAAGCCGTCGTATCCGAGCGTGACCTGCGTCTTGCCGTCGGGACGCAGGAAGGGAAGGACCCCTGAGCGTCGGACCTCGGTGAGCCGCTCGGCGATGCGGTGCGCGGTCCACGCGGCCATCGGCATGAGCTGCGGCGTCTCGTTGGTGGCGAACCCGAACATGATGCCCTGGTCGCCCGCTCCGAGCCCGTCGAGGGGATCGATCGATCCGCCGTCGCGGTGCTCCTGGGCACTGTCGACGCCGTGCGCAATGTCTGTCGACTGCTCGCCGACCGAGATGCTGACGCCGCAGGAATCACCGTCGAAGCCGGTCTCGCTCGAGGTGTACCCGATGCGGTTCACGACCTGGCGCACGATGGTCGGGATGTCGACGTACGCCTCGGTGCGGATCTCGCCCGCGACGTGCACGAGCCCCGTGGTGACGAGGGTCTCGACCGCGACGCGAGAATCCCGGTCCTTCGCGATGAGCCCGTCGAGGATGCTGTCCGAGATCTGGTCGCAGATCTTGTCCGGGTGCCCTTCGGTGACGGACTCGGACGTGAACAGACGCAGGGCGCTCATCAGGGCTCCAGAACGGGGTCGGACGGAAAGAAGGGGGTGGCTCCCATGATGGACCGCACCGCCGACATCAGCCGGCGGTGCGGTCATCGGACGTCACTCGGCGTGACGGAGACGGAGCTTGTCCTCGTTGATCTCGTGCAGAGCGATGGTCAGCGGCTTGTCCTCGACCGAGGAGTCGACCAGAGGACCGACGTTGTCGAAGAGGTTTCCCTCGTGCAGGTCGGAGTAGTAGTCGTTGATCTGACGCGCGCGCTTGGCGGCGTAGATCACGAGCTCGTACTTCGAGTCGACACGGTCGAGAAGGTTGTCGATGGGGGGATCGATGATTCCGTTGGTGTGGTGTCCGGCCATGGTGGGACCTCCTGATCAGGCGACGGGATCGTCGCGAAGACGGTGCAGCGGGCGCGCGAAGATGCTCAGCGCGCAGAGCTCGAAGACAATTCTACGACCTCTGCGGCAGCGGTGGCGACGTCCTCGTTCACGATCAGGTGGTCGAACTCGTTCTGCGCGGCCAGTTCGACCTTGGCGGTGCGCAGTCGACGAGCCCGTTCCTCGGCGCCCTCGGTGCCTCGTCCGACCAGTCGCTGGACGAGTTCGTCCCACGTCGGCGGCAGCAGGAAGATCAGGGTAGCGGCGGGCTCGGCCTTGCGCACCTGACGCGCGCCCTGCAGATCGATCTCGAGCAGAACCGTCTTGCCCTCGGCCAGCGCGGCATCGATCGGCGCGCGGGGTGTGCCGTAGCGCGAGCGGTTGTGCACGACGGCGTACTCGAGGAGCTCGTCCTCGGCGATCAGTCGGTCGAACTCGGCGTCGTCGACGAAGAAGTAGTGCACCCCGTCGACCTCGCCCGGTCGAGCCTGACGTGTGGTGGCCGAGACCGACAGGTGGATCTCGGGATTGTGCTCGCGGATGTGGGCGGCCACGGTCCCCTTGCCCACCGCGGTGGGCCCGGCCAGGACGAGCAGGCGACTGCGCGCTCCGCGCGGCTCGAGCAGGGGGAAACGCGAGTCGAGCCACTGCGAGAGGGCGACCCGTTGACGCACGCCCAGACCACCCAGTCTCTTGACCGGCGAGATGTGCAGCTCGTCGAGGATGCGGTCGCGCTTTCCTGCACCGATCGCCGGGAGGGCGAGCAGGAAGTCGGTGATCCGCATCGACCCCTCGACCGAGTCCGGATCGGCCGTCGCTCGGTCGAGGACGGCCTGCGGGGTCACGACCCGCATGGTCAGGTCGCGCTTGAGCGAGGCACGTGCGCGCCGTCGCTCGACCGCTTTGCGAGCGGCGGCGGCACGATCGACCTCGGGAACCGGACGAGACTCAGCCACGGCCGGCCTCCCTGTACTCTGCGACGCGGGCGTCGATGGCGGCGGCGAGGCCGGCGGGCCCTGCCGAGAGGATGCTGCGACTCTCGCTGGCGATGACAGCATCGCTGATCGCGCCGAAGCGGCGGTGGAGGTCTGCGGGGGTCGCTCCCTGCGTCCCGAACCCGGGCGCGAGGATGGGCGCCGTCGGCGTGAATGCGGCGATGCCGGCATCGGCCCAGTCGACCGTGGCACCGATGACGAAGCCGAAGCTCCCCCACTCCCCCGCGTTCGAGTGCTCCGCGTTGCGCGACGAGACCACCGCGATGATGTCGGCCGACACCGCGCGCCCCGTCTCGGAGACCGCGCGCTGCAGGCCCTCAGCCTCGGGGTTGCTGGTCGCCGCGAGGACGAACAGCCCTTTGTCGTGCTGCTGCGCCAGGGCGAAGGCGCCGTCCAGCGCGCCGACGCCGAGGAATGGGTTCACCGTGAGCGCATCGGCCTCCAAAGGCGACCCCGGCGTGAGCCAGGCTTCGGCGTACGCATCCATGGTGGATCCGATGTCGCCGCGCTTCGCGTCGGCGATCACGATCAGGCCCGCGGCGCGCGCCGCCGCGAGGATGTCTTCGAGGGCGGCGATCCCTACGGAACCGAACCGTTCGAAGAACGACACCTGCGGCTTCACGACCCCGACCCGGCCTGCGGCGGCCTCGATCGTCCGCAGCCCGAAGTCGCGGACCCCGCGAGCGTCATCCGTGAGTCCCCAGGACCGCAGGAGCGACGCATGCGGGTCGATGCCCACGCAGAGCGGGCCGTGCGCCGACAGGGCGGCACGGACCCGCTCACCGAAGCGTGCGCTCACAAAGCGGCCTTCCGGTCGAGGGCATACTCCTGCAGGCTCTTGACCTGGAAGCCCTCGTGCGCCGCATCCATTCCGCTCACCGCTGCGCCCAGCACGGCCATCGTGGTGAACAGCGCCTTGTCGGCTGCGACGGCGGCCGCGCGGATCTCGTAGCCATCCGCACGTGCTGCCCCACCCGAGGGGGTGTTCACGACGATGTCGATCGCACCCTCGTTGATCAGGTCGACGATGTTCGTCGCGCCCGACTCCTGGGTCTCGCTGTACTTCTCGACGACTGTCACGGCGATGCCGTTGCGCGACAGGATCTCGGCCGTGCCCTCGGTGGCCACGATCGTGAACCCGAGCTGCTGCAGGCGGTGCGCCGGAAGGATGACCGCTCTCTTGTCGGAGTCGGCGACCGAGATGAACACCGTGCCGGAGGTCGGCATCCCGCCGTAGGCTGCAGCCTGGCTCTTCGCGAACGCCGTCGGGAAGTCGCGGTCGATGCCCATGACCTCACCGGTCGAGCGCATCTCCGGTCCGAGGATCGAGTCGACCGTCTTGCCGTCTGCGGTGCGGAACCGCTTGAAGGGCAGCACGGCCTCCTTGACCGACACGGGCGCGTCGAGGGGCACGCGCGAACCGTCCTGCTCGGGCAGCATTCCCTCGGCGCGCAGCTCCGCGATCGTCGAACCCACCATCACACGGCTCGCGGCCTTGGCCATCGGGATGCCCAGCGCCTTCGAGACGAAGGGCACCGTGCGGCTCGCGCGCGGGTTCGCCTCGATCACGTAGAGCACGCCGGCGCTGATCGCGAACTGCACGTTCAGCAGGCCACGGACGCCCACGCCCTTCGCGATCGCCAGCGTCGCCTCACGGACGCGGTCGATGTCGGTGCGTCCGAGCGAGACGGGAGGAAGGGTGCAGCTCGAATCGCCGGAGTGGATGCCAGCCTCTTCGAGGTGCTCCATCACGCCACCGATGAACAGTTCGGTGCCGTCGTAGAGGGCATCGACATCGAGCTCGATCGCGTCATCGAGGAACCGGTCGACGAGCAGGGGCTTGCCCTCCTCGATGATGACCTCGCCCGCCGTGCGTACGAAGTACTCGCGCAGCGAATCCGAGCTGTAGACGATCTCCATCCCGCGTCCGCCGAGCACGAAGCTGGGGCGCACGAGCACCGGATACCCGATCTCCTCCGCGACCGCCACCGCGCCATCCGCGTCCACAGCGGTGCCGTGGCGGGGGGCGATGAGGCCCGCAGTGTCGAGAAGCTGCGAGAACAGCTCGCGCTCTTCGGCGATGTCGATGGCCTCAGGACTGGTGCCCAGCACCTGGTAGCCGGCCGCCTCGATGCCCTTCGCGAGCCCCAGAGGGGTCTGGCCGCCGAGCTGGCAGACGACACCGAGGATGGTGCCGCTGGCGGCTTCCGCATCGAGGACCTCCAGCACGTCCTCGAGCGTGAGCGGCTCGAAGTAGAGCCGGTCCGACGTGTCGTAGTCGGTGGACACCGTCTCGGGGTTGCAGTTGACCATGATGGTCTCGAAGCCGGCATCCGAGAGGGCGAACGACGCGTGGACGCAGGAGTAGTCGAACTCGACCCCCTGGCCGATGCGGTTCGGACCCGATCCGATGATCACGACCTTGGTGCGATCCGACGCCGTGACCTCCGTCTCGAAGTCGTAGCTCGAGTAGTGGTACGGCGTGAGAGCCGGGAACTCGCCGGCGCAGGTGTCGACGGTCTTGAACACCGGGCGGATGCCGAGGCCGTGGCGCACGCCGCGGATCTCCGCCTCCTTCTCGCCTCGCAGTTCGGCGATCTGCGCGTCGGAGAAGCCGTGCTCCTTCGCGTAGCGGAGCGTCGCGGCATCGAGTTCCGGCGCTGCGGCCACGATCTCGGCGACCTCGTTGATCAGCACGATCTGATCGATGAACCACGGGTCGATCGCCGTGGCATCGAAGGCCTGCTCGACGGTCGCGCCCTTGCGCAGCGCCTGCTGCAGCGTGACGATCCGCCCGTCGGTCGGCACCTTCGAGGTCTCGAGCAGCTCTTCGACCGAGCGCTCTTCGGCGCCCCAGTGGAAGCTGGAGCCGCGCTTCTCGAGCGAGCGGAGCGCCTTCTGCAGGGCGGTCGCATAGTTGCGTCCGATCGCCATGGCCTCGCCGACGGACTTCATGGTCGTGGTGAGCGTGGCGTCCGCGGCGGGGAACTTCTCGAACGCGAATCGGGGCACCTTGACGACGACGTAGTCGAGCGTGGGCTCGAAGCTCGCAGGCGTCACACCCGTGATGTCGTTCGGGATCTCGTCGAGGCGGTAACCGAGCGCGAGCTTGGCGGCGAGCTTGGCGATCGGGAACCCGGTCGCCTTCGAGGCCAGGGCGCTCGAACGCGAGACGCGCGGGTTCATCTCGATCACGATGATGCGGCCGTTGCTGGGGTCGACGGCGAACTGGATGTTGCATCCGCCGGTGTCGACGCCGACGGCGCGGATGATGTCGATGCCGATGTCACGGAGCTTCTGGTACTCGCGGTCGGTGAGCGTCAGCGCGGGAGCCACGGTGATCGAGTCGCCCGTGTGCACGCCGACGGGGTCGACGTTCTCGATCGAGCAGACGACCACCGTGTTGTCGGCGGTGTCGCGCATGAGCTCGAGCTCGTACTCCTTCCAGCCGAGGATGGACTCCTCCAGGAGCACCTCGGTGGTCGGCGAGTCGCGGAGCCCCGCGCCACCGATGCGGCGCAGGTCCTCCTCGTCGTACGCGAAGCCGGAGCCGAGGCCGCCCATGGTGAACGACGGACGGACGACGAGCGGGTAGCCGAGCTCAGCAGCGCCCTCGAGCAGATCGTCCATGGTGTGCGCGATGATGCTGCGCGCCACGTCTGCGCCGGCATCCAGCACCAGCTGCTTGAAGATCTGACGGTCCTCGCCCTTGTTGATCGCCTCGAAGCTCGCACCGATCAGCTCGACGTCGTACTTTTCGAGGATGCCGTGGTTGTGCAGTTCGATCGCGGCGTTGAGCGCGGTCTGACCGCCGAGGGTCGGCAGGATGGCATCCGGACGCTCCTTGGCGATGATGGTCTCGATGACCTGCCAGGTGATCGGCTCGATGTACGTCGCATCGGCGAAGTCGGGGTCGGTCATGATCGTGGCCGGGTTGGAGTTGACCAGGATGACCCGCACGCCCTCCTCGCGGAGGACGCGGCACGCCTGGGTGCCGGAGTAGTCGAACTCGCAGGCCTGACCGATGACGATCGGGCCGGAGCCGATGACGAGAACGGAGTTGATGTCGTCGCGCTTGGGCATTACTTGGCGTCCTTCTTGCTGGCGATGACCATGTCGCGGAACCGGTCGAAGAGGTAGTTGGCGTCGTGGGGGCCTGCGGCCGCCTCCGGGTGGTACTGCACCGAGAACGCGGGGATGTCGAGGGCGCGGAGGCCCTCCACCACGTTGTCGTTCAGTCCGACGTGGCTGACCTCGACCTTGCCGTAGCCGTTCGGGCTGTCGAAGGATCCCTCGAGCGGGGCGTCCACGGCGAACCCGTGGTTGTGCGCGGTGATCTCGACGCGTCCCGTGGACTTGTCGAGCACGGGCTGGTTGATGCCGCGGTGACCGAACGGGAGCTTGTAGGTGCCGAGGCCCAGGGCCCGACCGAGCAGTTGGTTGCCGAAGCAGATGCCGAAGAAGGGAAGGCCGTCGTCGAGGACTGCGCGCAGCAGCTCGACGTGGTCACCGGAAGCCGCCGGGTCGCCGGGGCCGTTCGAGTAGAAGACCGCGACCGGATCGATCGAGCGGATGTCGTCGATCGTGACGTTCTGCGGCAGCACGTGCACCTCGAACCCGCGGGCTGCGAGGTTGTCGATCGTGGCCTGCTTCACGCCGAGGTCGAGGACCGCGAGATTGCCGACCCTCTCCCCCATCGCGGTCGTCACCGTGGCGACGTCGACGGACACCTGCGCCGAGAGGTTCTGACCGGCCATCTGCGGCGCTTCACGCACGATGCGCAGCTGCTCCTCGGCGTCGAGCCGTGCGGCCTCTCCCGAGAAGATGCCGCCGCGCATGGAGCCGGCCGACCGGATGTGGCGCGTGATCGACCGGGTGTCGATGCCGCTGATGCCGACGATGCCGTCCTGCACGAGCACCTCGTCGAGTGAGGCGTTCGCGCGCCAGTTCGAGACGACGCGCGAGGGGTCGCGCACGATGTAGCCGGCCACCCAGATGCGTCGGGACTCGGGGTCCTCGTCGTTCATTCCGGTGTTGCCGATGTGCGGCGCGGTCTGCAGGACGATCTGTCCGGCGTACGACGGATCGGTGAGCGTCTCCTGGTAGCCGGACATGCCGGTGGCGAAGACGACCTCGCCGATCGTGGTTCCCAGCGCGCCGTATGCGCGGCCGGTGTGGCGGGTTCCGTCTTCGAGGACGAGGACGGCGGGTTCGGGGAGGGCTGTCATGACGTTGCTCCTGTGTCGGGGGCGGCGGTGTCGTCGGAAGCGCCGGAGGCGGGGACGAGTCGCTGCAGTTCTGAGATGAAGTTCTGGGGATCCCCGTCGGTGAGACGGAGGTAGGAGTCGACGATCGTGTCGTCGTCGGCGCTCCAGGCCACGCGGACGAGGCCGCCGGGCTCGACCACGCGATCGATCGTGACCGTCGCACGGTCGACGCTCGCGAGACGGGCCGAGGCCAGGAAGACCGTCGGCGCCCCGTCGAGGCACAGCGCGAGACCGCGATCCGTGACCGCGACCTCTCCTCGGGCGCGGTATGCGAGAGGAGACAGCGTCAGTCGCTCGAGCGGCTGGTCGTGCTTCGTGGTCGACACGTACAGCACCTCGTGGCGGTCGAGGACCTCGGCATGCTCGGGAACTCCGAGCGGTGCGGTGAGGCCGGAGTCGCGTCGGAGTCGTCGTCGCCAGGCGGTGAACATCGCGAGCAGGACGAGCGCGGCCACGGCGATCGTGATCGCGATGGCGATGTCCCTGGTGCTCATGCGTTCAGCTCCTCGACGACGGCGCCGCCGTCGACCGTCAGGATCCCGCGATGCACGGTGTACTCGACCCGTCCGGGCAGGTCACGCCCGAGGTAGGGCGAGTTCACGCTGCGGCCATGCAGGTCGGATTCCGTGAACACCCCGGCGACCGAGGCGTCGTAGAGCGCGATCTGCGCGGGTGCGCCGACCTCGAGAGGCGTGCCGTGGCCTGAGAGGCGACCGATCCGCGCGGGTGCCGCACTCATCACGCGTGCCACGTCCTCCCAGCCGATGAGACCGGTCTCCACCATCGACTGGTGCACGACGCGCAGCGCGCTCTCGAGGCCCACCATGCCGTTCGCGGCGGCCTGCCACTCGCATGCCTTGTGCTCGCTCGGGTGCGGTGCATGGTCGGTCGCGACGATGTCGATCGTGCCGTCGGCGAGGCCCTCGCGCACCGCGAGCACATCCTCTTCGCGTCGCAGAGGCGGGTTGACCTTGTACCGGGCGTCGTACCCGCGCACGAGCTCGTCGGTCAGCAGCAGGTGATGAGGGGTGACCTCGGCGGTCACGTTGATGCCGCGCTTCTTGGCCCAGCGGATGATGTCGACCGAGCCGGCGGTCGAGAGGTGGCAGACGTGCAGGCGGGAGCCCACGTGCTCGGCGAGGAGCACATCGCGGGCGATGATCGACTCCTCCGCCACGGCGGGCCAGCCGGCGAGTCCGAGTTCTGCCGAGACGGTGCCCTCGTTCATCTGGGCACCCTCGGTGAGACGGGGATCCTGCGCGTGCTGGGCGATGACGCCGTCGAAGGACTTCACGTACTCGAGCGCACGGCGCATGATCAGCGGATCGAAGACGCAGAAGCCGTCGTCGCTGAAGACGCGCACCTGTGCGCGCGATGTCGCCATCGCGCCCAGCTCGGCGAGGCGTTCGCCCTTCTGCCCGACGGTGACGGCGCCGATCGGCTGGACCGTGGCGTAGCCTGCGGCCTCCCCGAGCGCGAGCTCCTGCTCGACGACTCCGGCCGTGTCGGCGACCGGCGACGTGTTCGGCATCGCGAAGACGGCGGTGAATCCACCGGCCGCCGCAGCGCGGGTTCCGGTGAGGATCGTCTCGGACGCCTCGTACCCGGGTTCGCGCAGATGCGTGTGCAGATCGACCAGCCCCGGGAGGGCGACCAGACCCGCCGCGTCGATGACGCGCGCGCCCGCGCGACCGAGCCCGGCGCCGATCTCGGAGATCACCCCGTTCTCGACCATGATGTCGGCGCTCTTCGCACCGAGAAGCTGTGCGCCGGTGATGACGAGGGTCTCGTTCACTGGTCTCCCCCTCGTTCGTCGTCTCGTTCTCCTGCAAGAAGCAGGTACAGCACTGCCATCCGGATGGACACCCCGTTCGTCACCTGTTCCAGCACGGTGGAGCGCGGGGAATCGGCGGCTTCGGAGGAGATCTCCAACCCCCGGTTCATGGGTCCGGGGTGCATCACAATGCTACCGTCCGGGAGGCCTGCGACTCGCAGTGCGTCAAGACCCCACCTTCTGGAATACTCCCGCTCAGTGGGGAAATACGCGGCGTTCATCCGCTCGAGCTGGATGCGCAGCATCATCACCGCGTCCGGGCCTTCCGCCAGCGCCTGATCGAGGTCGTAGACGACCTTGGCCGGCCAGAGCGAGACGTTCTGCGGCACGAGGGTCGGCGGGGACACCAGAGTGACCTCGGCACCGAGCGTCGAGAGCAGCCAGACGTTGGAGCGCGCGACCCGCGAGTGCAGCACGTCGCCGACGATGACGACGCGGACGCCGGCGAGGTCTCGACCGCGGCTGTCGGCGCCGAACCGCCGCTTGCGGATCGTGAACGCGTCGAGCAGCGCCTGCGTCGGATGCTCGTGCGTGCCGTCACCGGCGTTCACGACGCCTGCGGAGATCCAGCCGCTCGTGGCGAGTGTCTGCGGAGCACCGGAGGCGGGATGGCGGATGACGACCGCATCGGCGCCCATCGCCTGCAGCGTCTGGGCCGTGTCCTTCAGGCTCTCGCCCTTGGAGACGCTGGAGCCTTTGGCCGCGAAGTTGATCACATCGGCCGAGAGGCGCTTCGCCGCCGCCTCGAACGAGATGCGAGTGCGCGTCGAGTCCTCGAAGAAGAGGTTGACGACGGTCTTGCCCCGGAGCGTCGGGAGCTTCTTGACCTCGCGCGACTGCGTGTCGGACATGTCCTCGGCGACGTCGAGGATGCGCAGAGCGGTCTCGCGGTCGAGGGTGCGGGTGTCGAGGAGATGTCTCATGCTTCGATCGTCACCTCTTCGGCGCCGTCGTCTTCGGTGAGGCGCACGTTGACGCGCTCCTGCCGGGACGAGGGGATGTTCTTGCCGACGAAGTCGGGGCGGATCGGCAGCTCGCGGTGGCCGCGGTCGACGAGGATCGCCAGGCGCACGACCGCAGGGCGGCCGATCGACTGCAGCGCGTCCAGAGCTGCACGGATGCTGCGTCCAGAGAAGAGGACGTCGTCGACGAGGACCACGGTGCGTCCGTCGATGCCGCCGACCGGGATGTCCGTCGGACGCGGCGACCTTGTGGGGTGCTTGGCGAGATCGTCACGGAACATCGTGACGTCGAGTGCTCCGACCGGCACCGAGGTCTGTGCGATCTCGCCGATGACGGCGGCGAGGCGACGGGCGAGAGTGACGCCGCGGGTCGGAATGCCCAGCAGAACGAGGTTCTCAGCCCCTCGGTTGGATTCGAGGATCTCGTGTGCGATACGGGTCAGAGCCCGCGAGATATCGGCTTCGTGCAGAACGGTGCGTGCACTCATCAGCCGCTCCCTTCTCCGCCTCACAGGACGGTGTTAAAGGTTGCTTGATGCATCCAGTCTAGCGCGCCGTCAGTGCCAGCCGAGAACGTCGCGGACGACCGCCTGGGAGGCGGGCGATCCGTCGTTCGCGATCCCGCGCAGGGACTCGTGCGAGAGCATCGCGCCCTCGGCTCCCGCCGCCGCCGTGATCTGCTCGAGGGCTGCGGCGACCCGTGGCGCCGCGGCCCGCGAATGGGTGGCGTCGCCGCGTGAGGAGGTGTGAGGGAAGACGACGAGCTCGGCCACCCCCGCGGCCACCGGGCGTGCGGCGGCGACGACCAGCGTCGGTGGAAGAACGTGCTGGAGCGCATGCGGCATCGGGAAAGGCAGCTCGTCGGTCAGAAGGCCGCGCCACCAGCTGCGTCGCGAACGCCTCTCATCACCGATCTCGAGGGCTGCCGCCGTCCACTCCGAGCCGCACTCGCGCAGGCCGTCGGCGAAACCGTCGTCTCTCGCCTCGAATCCCTCCTCCATGAGGAAGTCGGCAGCGATCCGCACGAGTCGCTCCGAATCAGAGCGCACGATCCATCGCGCACCCCGCCACGGTCCCTTGTACTCGAGCCGCGACGTGCGTGCGTCACGACCGGAACCCTGCGGGTGCGCGAAGCGCGGCACGTCAGCCGGCCTCGCTGAGCACGGCGTCGGAGACCTCGTCGATCTTGGTCGAGCGGATGGGGTGACCACTGGTCGAGAGGCAGCGACCGGTCTTGAGGTCCCACTTCCAGTCGTGCATGCTGCACGTCAGGATGCCGTCTTCGTCGACCTTTCCGGTCTTCGTGAGGTCTGCGCGCAGATGCGGGCAGCGACGCTGCACGACCCAGTCGCCGACTTCAGCGTCCTCGGTCTGGTCGGTCTGCTCCTGGTACCAGTTCTCGACGTACTCGATGCGGTCGACCGAGAGGCACTTGAGGAAGGTCGTGAGGAACTCGTTGAACTTGCCGCTGCGTCCGACCTGGAACTGCATCGACAGGAAGATCGAGTTCGACCAGTCGATCTCATGGTCGCGGATATTCGTGGAGACGAGATCGGCGGGGATCGTGTACCAGTAGATGCATTCCTCGCCCGCGTACTCCCGCACCTTGGCGCGGGGGAAGTCGACGACCATGTCGAGGTCGCCGATCTTGAACCGGACGCACCCACCGACACCGAGGCGGATGGTGCGCGACTTCTTCAGCAGCGGCTCCCACCAGCCCTTGAGGGCTTCGAGGATCTCGGCGGCGGGAAGCACCTCGGCTCGCGACGCCTCCTCGTCGCGGATCTCCTGCTGCCGCGACGACCGCTGATCCTCGAGGTAGTCCCACTTCTCGTCGAAGATGTGGGCGAGTTCCGCCTCGGTGTAGAGCGACTGCTCCGTGGCCACTTCTCCCCCGGCGACCGTGACGACCGTGCCGGGGACGAACAGGTGACCGTCGTACTGCGGCGACAGCTCGTTCATGTGAGCGAGGAACTGCTTCTGATCCGTGAAGATCGACTCGCCGTTGCGGCCGATCCCGTTGAAGTCGAAGAGGTCGTCGCGCAAGAACATGGGCGGCCCTGCCATCGGGAAGACGTGCGGGGCGTCCACCTTGTCGATGTAGTACATCGCGCGCTTGTTCTGGGCGTCGCGCTTGAGCTTCGCGAAGTTCTGCTTCGCGTCCAGCGGCAGGTCGTAGACCATGGGCCACCAGATCGCCCCGGAGACCTGCGTGAAGTAGGCGTCGGGCTTGCCGAAGTGCAGAAGCGTGTCGAGGTCGAGAGGGTGCGAGTCGTTCTGATTGAGGATCGACGCCGTTCCGTCGTCGACGTTCAGCGACGAATCGCCGATCGGGCCGTCGCTCGGGGCGCGCAGCGGCGTGATCATGATCTTCAGCTCGCCGCGCTGGATGATCTCTCCGGCGGGGGCATAGGTGATGTTCGTGTAACCGAGCGCCCTGATGTCCTGCTCGAGGTCATCGATCGGGTACTCGGGCAGGAGCACCTCGATGTCCTTGCGGATGTACCGCTCGAGCAGCTTCGGGTCGAAGTGGTCGCGGTGGCGGTGCGAGATGTAGAGGAAGTCCGCCTCACGGCCGAATCGCTCCCAGTCGAGGCCACGGTTGTCGGGGAACGGGAACCACGAGCCGAAGAAGGAGGGCCCGAGAACGGGGTCGCAGATGATGTTCCCGCCGACCGTCTCGATGAACATCCCGGCGTGGCCGAGTCCCGTGATCCGCATGCATTCCTCCTGAAGTGAACCGTTCGATTCTACCGACGCGCCCCTGAGCGGACGCGGTGACCGGGCCGGAACAAATCACCGATCCTCGAACAGGCCCTTGATGTCGTCGGCCGTGATCGACTGCGCGAACAGCTCGTCGTCGTCCATGACAGCGGTGAAGAGGCGGGCCTTGCGCTGCTGCAGCTGCAGGACCTTCTCCTCGATCGTGCCGGTCGAGATCATCCGGTAGACGAACACCTGACTCGTCTGCCCGATCCGGTGCGTGCGGTCGATCGCCTGCTCCTCCGCAGCCGGGTTCCACCACGGATCGAGCAGGAAGACGTAGTCAGCCTCGGTGAGCGTCAGACCGAAGCCTCCGGCCTTCAGGCTGATCAGGAAGACCGGCTGCTCCCCCGCCTTGAACGCGTCGATGACCTGCTCCCGATGCCGCGTCGATCCGTCGAGATGCGCGTACGGGATGCCCGCAGCCTCGAGGCGGGCGGCTGCGAGATCGAGGAACGACGTGAACTGGCTGAAGACGAGCGCCCGGTGGCCCTCCGCCTGCAGCTCGATCACCCGCTCCAGCAGCGTGTCGAGCTTGCTGGAGCCGATCTCCGCGTCCGCCTCGTCGACCAGACCGGGAGCGAGACTCAGCATCCTCAGCAGAGTCAGCGAGCGGAAGACGATGAACCTGTTGCGGTCGAGATCGTCGAGCAGGCCCAGCACCTTCTGACGCTCCCGTTGCAGCACCACGTCGTAGAGCGCGCGATGCTCGGGGCTCAGCTCCACCTCGAGCAGCTGCTCCTGCTTCGCCGGAAGGTCGGAGGCGACGAGCTCCTTCGTGCGCCGCAGCATGAGGGGTCGGACACGACGACGGAGCTGGGCGAGGCGCCGAGCGCGGTAGTCACCGCCCTCCTCGTTCTCGGGGACCTTGCCCTTCTCGATCGGCTGGATGTAGCGATCCCGGAACTTCCGTGCAGACGGGAACAGTCCGGGAGCCGCCAGAGACAGCAGCGACCAGAGCTCCGACAGGCTGTTCTCCATGGGAGTGCCGGTCACCGCGTACGTCACGTCGGATCGGAACGTCGCGATGGCCCGGTGCAGACGCGTCTTCGGGTTCTTGACGAACTGGGCCTCGTCGAGGATCAGCGCCGCCCATTCGACGGTGCGGAACTCCTCCTCGTCGAGCCGGGCCACGGTGTAGGAGCTCACGACGAGGTCGGCCGTCTCCGCCGCGGTGCGGAGCGCGTCCGCGCGCCTGCCGCTGGTGCTGTCGACGATCGACACCCGGAGCCCCGGCGTGAACCTCGCTGCCTCCGACCGCCATGTGCTCAGCACCGACGTGGGCGCGAGAACCAGGAACGGGCGCGTCTCGCCCTGATCCTTCGCGTGCTGGATGAAGGTCAGCAGCTGCAGCGTCTTGCCGAGGCCCATATCGTCCGCGAGGATGCCGCCCATCCGGTGCCGCCAGAGGAAAGCGAGCCAGTCGAAACCGGTCTTCTGATACGGACGCAGCTCCGCGTGGACTCCCGCAGGCACAGGGGTCTCGGGAACCCCCGTGGCCTGACGGAGCCCCTCGGCCGTGGCACGCCAGTTGACCGCGGGCTCGGCCTCGTCTGCGAGGTCCTCGAACTCCTCCCACAGATCGGTCTGGTACCGGCTGATCCGCGGGCCTGTCTCCCATTCCTGCAGCTCGCCGGCCTCTTCGATCAGGTCGCGGAGGCGATCCAGAGCCGGATGGCTGAGCGAGAAGTACCCGCCGTCGGCGAGCAGCAGCTTCTTGCGGCCCTTGCTGAGCGCGGTGAACAGCGGACCGAAGGGAATGCGGCGGCCGTCGATCGTCACGAGGATGCCGAGATCGAACCAGTCCGAGTCCGTCGTCTCGACTGTCGTGACCTTCACCTCCGGGGCACCGGTCAGCTCGCGATACTCCTTGGGGGCGCCGATCGACTCGACCGTCACACCCACGGCCTCGAGGACGGGCACGCCTTCGGCGACGAACGCCGCGGCGTCGATGTCGTGGAACGAGCCCGCAGGCCGGAAGTTCGTCGCCCTGAACTCCTGCCAGGCCTCCTCGATCCGTGCTCGCGAGGTGGTCTCGGCGGCGGCATCGCGCACCGCGGCGTCGGTCCAGGCGAACGGCACCCGCCCGAACCGGCCGTACGACCACTCGAACGTGTAGCTGACGACGTCGCCGCGTTCGTAGGTGATCGTCAGCATGGGCTTCGGGTCGGGCACCTCCGGCAGAGATACGGCACCGACCGTGTGCACCGCACCACGCCGCGCGAGCAGGGGGTAAGCATCGGAGATGAACGCCTGCTCATCGGACGTCGGGACGACGATCTCGTCAGGCGCGGCGAGCAGCGCGCGGATCTGGTCGCTCAGGGGAACTTCTGCGAGCAGGATCTCGATGCGCGCCCCGATCAGGCCGGCCGAGTACACGCCGGTTCGACCGATCGGATGCACGGCGGGGGCGGCGACGGGGGCACCGTCGATCTGCACCTCGGCGGCCACGGACAGCGAACCGTCCTCGACCCGCGTGATGCGCGCCGACACCTCAGCCGACGTGGCGAGGCGGACGGATGCGTTCTTCTGGCTCGCGACGAGCGGGATGCCGAGCTCTGCACCGGAGCGGAGCTGGCCCCACAGCAGGGGCGACTCGACCTGGTCGAGCACCAGCCAGTCCCCGGCATTGCCGGAGAGCAGCGAGTCGCGGGAGATGCTCAGCAGATCGCCGAACCAGCGATTCTGCATGCGTCCGAACTGGGCCGCATCCCGCCGCACCGCATCCCACCCCGCACCGCCCTGGATCCAGGATCCCGTCTGCGCGCTGCGCATCAGCGGACGGATCGCGAGCAGCAGCTCACCACTCGGCCGGGCGAGGTCCCGCGCGGTCGCTGCGCGCACCGGGCGCGGACCCCAGTGGTTCTCCGATCTGGACTCCCGATGACGCAGCTCGATTCCGAGCGCCAGTGGTTGAGGATGCCGGGAGACGGCCGGGTCGAGCAGGCTGCGCCACGACGGCGTCGCCGCGGCAGGCGTCGCCGCGGGCAGGTCGATCGGCTCGGCGGGCCTCTTCAGCGCTGCGGCCTGCTCGGTGTACTCGTGGACGTTCGATGCCAGCAGCGTCGCGACGACGTGCTTGCATCCGCTGCGTACCGGGCACGAGCAGCGCGTCGTGCGGACCCGCCGCGTGCCGTTCGACGACAGGAAGACGATCTCGGTCTGGTACTGGGCGTCGCCGCTGCCGCTGACGTGGCCCTCGAGCTCGAGGAGATCTTCATGCCAGACCACATCGAGCACATTGCCCTCGCGGAAGTAGGCCAGACCGCGCTGATATCCGCCCACATCCGTGATCTGCATGAGGTCGCGGAGGTCGACGTGCGGCGCGGGCATGGCCCCATCCTTCCCGCGGCCGCGGACATCGAGGTCGCCGCCGCCTGATGCCTCGCTCAGGCTGCGCGAGAGACGCGTGCGAGCACGCCGTGCACGAACGCACCCGAATCGTCGGTCGAGAACTCCTTGGCGAGTTCGACCGCCTCATCGATGGCGACCGCGGTGGGCACCGCGTCGTTGAAGAGGATCTCCCAGACGCCGATGCGCAGCAGAGCGCGATCGACGGCCGGCATGCGCTCGATCTTCCAGTCGCGGCTGTGCGTGGTGATCTGCTCGTCGATCTCGTCACGATGATCGATGATGCCGTCGACGACCTCGCGGGCGTACAGCCAGGAGGCCTCACGGGCAGGCTCGCTCGCGGCGCGCTGGGCTTCGGCGGCCAGAGTCACCGCGACCTCGTCGCCACGGACGTCGGCGGAGAACAGGATGTCGAGTGCGCGCTTGCGCGCCTTCGTACGGGCGCTCACGCCTTACTTCTCGCGACCGAGGTAGTCGCCCGTGCGCGTGTCGACCTTGACCTTGGTGTTGGTCTCGACGAACAGCGGAACCTGGATCTCGTAGCCGGTCTCGAGCGTCGCCGGCTTCGTGCCCGCCGACGAGCGGTCGCCCTGCAGACCCGGCTCGGTGTACGTGATCTCGAGGATCACGGATGCCGGCAGGTCGATGTAGAGCGGGTTGCCGTTGTTGAGGGCGATCGTGACCTGCTGGTTCTCGAGCAGGAAGTTCTTCGCGTCGCCGACCGTCGCCGCGCTCACGGTGATCTGGTCGAAGTCGGTCTGGTCCATGAACACGTAGCCGTCGCCGTCGGTGTACAGGTAGGTGTAATCGCGACGGTCGACGTTCTCGATCTCGATCTTCGCCCCGGCGTTGAACGTCTTGTCGACGACCTTGCCGCTCATCACGTTCTTGAGCTTGGTGCGGACGAATGCGCCGCCCTTGCCGGGCTTGACGTGCTGGAACTCGACAACGCTCCAGAGCTGGCGCTCGATGTTGAGGACGACGCCGTTCTTGATGTCTGCGGTAGATGCCATGCGCTGGACTTTCCGTTTCTAGAGTCTGGGGGCCGTTCTCGTCCCGGTGGACTGGGTGGGCCGACAGTCGATTCTACGGGATGAGCGCTGCGAGCTGCCGCACAGCGCTCGCGTACCCGTCGACGCCCTCGCCGATCACTCGCACGGCGGCGACGTCGTGGAGGTAGGAATGATGCCGGAACTCCTCGCGGGCGTACACGTCTGAGATGTGCACTTCGGCGAACGGCAGCGCGACCCCGGTGAGCGCGTCCCGCAGCGACACCGAGGTGTGGGTGAGGCCCCCCGGATTGATGATGATCGCCGCGCAGTCCTCCCGGGCGGCATGGATCGCGTCGATCAGCACACCCTCGTGGTTGCTCTGGACGGCGCGCACCTCGAAGCCCACGGCTGCGGCGGCCTCGGCGGTCAGGCGCTCCACATCGGCGAGCGTCGCCGTGCCGTAGACCTCGGGTTCACGGCTGCCGAGCAGATTGAGGTTCGGTCCGTTGACGAGGAGGATGCGGCGCGTCATTCGCCGATCTCCTGGTACGCGGCGAACAGCAGCGATTCGTCCGGTGCCTGCAGAACGGTGGGCTTCGCGATGTCGTCGAGCAGGATGAATCGCAGCATGCCGCCGCGGCTCTTCTTGTCGCGCTGCATCGTGGCCAGGAGCTGCGGCCAGGCACCGGCGCGGTAGCCGGTCGGAAGACCCAGCGACTCGAGGATCGTGCGGTGGCGCTCAGCAGCGTCATCGGAGAGGCGCCCGGCGAGTCGTGACAGCTCGGCCGCGTACAGCATCCCGATCGAGACCGCTGCGCCATGGCGCCAGCGGTAGCGCTCCGCGTGCTCGATCGCATGACCGAGGGTGTGACCGTAGTTGAGGATCTCGCGCTGCCCCGCCTCGCGGAAGTCGTCGGAGACGACCTTCGCCTTCATGTCGATCGCGAGTTCGACCGCGCGCCGGAACTCCGGGGTCGTGGTGTCTACGGCGCGTGCGGGGTCGGCTTCGATGATGTCGAGGATCTCGGGCGCCCAGATGAAACCGGCCTTGGCGACCTCGGCGAATCCGGCCGTCGCCTCGTTGGGGCTGAGGCTCGAGAGCTCGTCGAGGTCTCCGATCACCGCGCGCGGAGCCCAGAACGCGCCGACGAGGTTCTTGCCCTCGGCGGTGTTGATCCCCGTCTTGCCGCCGACCGATGCGTCGACCAGTCCGAGCACGGTCGTCGGCACCTGGACGACCTGAACGCCGCGCAGCCACGTCGCCGCGACGAAGCCGGCGAGGTCGGTGACCGCGCCGCCGCCGTATCCCACGACCGCATCCGTGCGGGTGAAGTCGGCCTGGCCCATCACCTGCCAGCAGAACGCCGCGACCTCGATGCGCTTGCCCTGCTCGGCATCCGGCACCTCGGCCAGAAGCACCTCGCGCGGGCCGTTCTCGACGTCTGCGAGCAGCCGATCGCGCAGCTCCGCGGCGCGGGCCGCGAGCGTGGGCGGGTGCACGACGAGGATCTTGCGCACGCCAGGATCGAGGGCTGCGGAGACCTGATCGAGGATCCCCCGTCCGATGGCGATGTCGTAGGGGGTCTCCCCCGTCACACTGATGGTGGTGGTGCTCATGCTCGTTCTCTCCTCCATGCCACGATGTCGTCGGCGATGCGCTGCATCGGGCGGCGCGACGTGTCGAATGTCACTGATGCCACCTCGTCGTACCAGCCTCGACGTTCTTCGAAGATCTGCGTCCAGCGCCCGACCGGATCGTCACCCGCGAGCAGCGGTCGGCCACCCGCGTTGATGCGGTGCACGACCACCTCCGGCGACACGGTCAGGAAGACCACGGGGTGCTCGCGCAGCAGCGCCCGCGTTCCGGGATCCGTCACCGCGCCGCCTCCGAGCGAGATCACCCCGCCCGCGCCCAATGCGCTGGCGACCTCCGCCCGTTCGAGCGCGCGGAAGTGCGCCTCGCCGTGATCGGCGAAGATCGCGGGGATCGGGCCGTGGGCGGCCACGACGCGCTTGTCGGTGTCGATGAACGGCACACCGAGCTTCTTGGCGACGCGGCGACCGACGCTGGTCTTGCCCGCCGCCATCGGACCGACGAGCACCAGCGTCAGCTGCTCAGCCTCGCTCGTCATGCGCGATGAGCGCCGCCTCGGACGCCGGGGTCGTCCGCAACTCGGCCGGGATGCCGGCCAGGTACCCGTCGAGGTTGCGGCGCGTCTCACGGATGCTGTCGCCGCCGAACTTCTCGAGCACGGCGTTGGCCAGCTCGACGGCGACCATGGCCTCCGCAACGACGCCGGCCGCGGGCACTGCGCACACGTCCGAGCGCTGGTGGTGGGCCGTGGCATCCTCGCCGGAGGCGATGTCGATCGTGCGGAGGGCGTGCGGCACGGTCGCGATGGGCTTCATACCGGCGCGAACGCGCAGCACCGTGCCGGTCGACATGCCGCCCTCGGTGCCTCCCGCACGGTCCGAGCCGCGAGAGATGCCGTCTGCCGTGGCGAACAGCTCGTCGTGAGCTGCAGAACCACGCCGACGGGTCGTCTCGAAGCCGTCGCCGACCTCGACGCCCTTGATCGCTTGGATGCTCATCAGCGCCTGCGCGAGACGCGCGTCGAGACGGCGGTCCCAGTGCACGTGCGAGCCCAGCCCAGGCGGGAGGCCGTAGGCGAGGACCTCGACGATGCCGCCGAGGGTGTCGCCGTCCTTCTTGGCATCGTCGACCTCGGCGACCATGAGTGCGGACGTCGCCGGATCGAAGCAGCGCAGCGGGTCGGCGTCGAGCGCCTCGACGTCATCGGGCGTCGGAAGCGCAGAACCGGCCGGCACCTGCACGGGACCGATCGACAGCGTGTGGCTCACGAGACGGATGCCGAGCTCGCCCAGGAACGACCGGGCGATCGCACCGAGCGCGACACGGGCTGCGGTCTCACGGGCACTGGCGCGCTCGAGGATCGGGCGCGCCTCGTCGAAGTCGTACTTCTGCATGCCCACGAGGTCCGCATGGCCGGGGCGAGGTCGGGTGAGCGGCGCGCTGCGACCCCGGGACTTGTCGGTGAGCTCGATGGGCTCGGGGCTCATGACCTCGATCCACTTCGGCCACTCGGTGTTGCCGATGCGCAGGGCGATCGGGCTGCCGAGCGTCTTGCCGTGGCGGACGCCGCCGGAGATCGTGAGCTCGTCCTGCTCGAACTTCATGCGCGAGCCGCGGCCATAGCCGAGCTTGCGACGTGCGAGATCGGCCTGGATCGCCTCGGAGGACACGGGGACGCCCGAGGGCAGACCCTCCATGACGGCAATGAGTTCTGGGCCGTGCGATTCGCCGGCCGTGAGCACGCGGAGCATTGCTCTAGTCTCCCACGCGTTTCGACCCGACTCGTGCCGCGTGTCGTCGTCGGTTACAGAACAGCTCTCATCGCGGCGACCACCGCGTCTTCGTCGGGAAGCGTGACGGTCGGATCGCCGTGCATGAAGATCCGGATCTGCCGCACGGCCTGCCAGAGCAGCATCCCCTCGCCGGAGATCGCCTGCTCGCCCGTCCAGGCGGTGGCGAGTGCGGAGGGCCATGGCGAGTAGGCGACGTCGAACAGCGCTCCCCCGCGCTCGCTCAGACGTGCCGCCGTCACGTCGTCCAGGGCCGATCCGCTCGGAAGGGTCGCCACGGTGAGATCGACCTGGTCGGCGTCCGCGGCGAACGCGTCTGCGGTCACATCGACTCCGAGTCGCTGACCGAGTGCGATGAGCACCGCAGCGCGCTCGGGGCGACGCGCGCGCACCTCGATCGACCGGGCGCCGAGTTCGACGCACGCGACGACTGCGGATGCCGCGGTCGCACCGGCCCCGAGGACACGCACCCGTTCCAGATCGACGAGGTCGTGCTCGCCGAGGGCGTCGATGATCCCGCCGACATCGGTGTTGAAGCCCTGCGCAACGTCCGTCAGGAGCAGTGTGTTGACTGCGCCAGTGAGTTCGGCGTGCCCGTCCAGAGTGGCTGCGACCCGGTGTGCCCGCTCCTTCAGCGGCATCGTCAGCGAGAGGCCGAGCCAGGAGCCGTCCAGCGACGCGAGGGCATCGCCGAAGCCGCCCTCGTCGACCTGCCGCCGCGTGTAGTCCCAGTCGAGGCCGAGCACGTCGTACGCGGCCGCGTGCAGCCGCGGCGACTTCGAGTGCGCGATCGGGTCGCCCCACACCGCGAGATGCCGAGGGGTCATCCGGCCGAGCATCCCCCGTCGGGGTTCTCCTGGCACCACTTCTCCCACTTCTCGACGCCCTGGAGGTGCTCCTCGTAAGTCACCGAGAACTGGGTCTCGCCCGTGGCGAGGTTGATGGTGACGAAGTAGAGCCACGGACCGTCGGCCGGGTGCATCGCCGCATCGATCGCCGCATCGCTCGGGCTGGCGATCGGTGTGATCGGCAACCCCGTGTGCACGTAGGTGTTCCAGTCGTTGGGATCCTCGAGCGCCTCTGCCGAGCTCGAGACGACGCCCTCGTGCAGCGAACCGTAGCCGTACTGTGCGGTCGAGTCCATCTGGAGCTTCATGTCGATGTCCAGGCGGTTCTGGATCACCCGCGACACCTTCGGGAAGTCCGCCGTGAGCCCCTCGCGCTGGATGATCGATGCGATCGTCAGCACACGCTGAGCGTCTTCAGCGGGAACGCCGGCGGCATCCAGCGACTCCTTGGTGCGATCGACCATGCGCTGGATGACCTGCGTCGCGGTGACGCCGGGATCGAACGTGTAGACCGCCGGGAAGAGCCACCCCTCGAGGGTCTGCGCGGTCACGCCATAGGTCGCCGGGTCCGCGTCGACAGCGGCCTGGAGGTCTTCGATCGGCATCCCGAGCGACTCCGCCATGCCGGGCAGCGACGACTCGATCGTCGCGCCCTCTCCGACGCTGGCCGAGTTCTCGAGCTTGTTCGCGGGATCCTGGAGAGCCTCGAGCGCGGCCTCGGCCGTCATCTTCTCCTGCATTCGGTAGATGCCGGGGTAGAACGTGACGGCGATGTTCTCCTTGACGAGGTAGTCGTAGAAGACCTCGTCGGTGCGGGTCACGCCCGCTTCGTGCAGCGCCGTCGAGACGGGGGAACCGGTGTCGCCCTCCTGGATGGTGACGAGCACCTCGCCGGACGCGATACCGGGCTCCCAGTCGGCCGGCTCGCCCCAGCCGAGGGCGTCGCTGATCTTGTCACCGTACGTGTTCCAGGCCCAGAAGCCGGTGCCGACGATGCCGCCGATCACCGCGAGCACGATGATGAGCGCGACGAGGCATCCGGTGCGGCGCTTCTTCTTCTTCGGCGGTCGGCTGCCCGAGTCGTCGTCGGTGTGCGCGTGGAAGAGGTCCTCGAGGCGTCCACCGGAACCCGCGGCGCCTGTGGCGGCTCCGCTCGCGGACACAGCCGTGCCCGCGACGACCGGCGCGGGTGCTCCGTCACGATCCGCGTCGGATGCGGGAACCTCGACGCGAGCTGCAGAGGCCTGGTCACCGCTGCGTGTCGCCGAGTCGGGGCGCGCCTCGGACGGCTGGTCGGGACCGGTCACGGGAAGTGCGCGGGTCGCCGACTCGTCGTGCGCACGCGGCTCCTG
This sequence comes from Microbacterium sp. CGR1, assembly GCF_051062835.1. Taxonomy (GTDB): domain Bacteria; phylum Actinomycetota; class Actinomycetes; order Actinomycetales; family Microbacteriaceae; genus Microbacterium. The sequence goes on from NZ_JAOTPG010000001.1 coordinate 683,344, forward strand.
CGGTTCTGGCACAGTCGCGTCGCCACCGGGCGTCTGCGCCGCTGCCGCCTCGCGGGCGGCTCGGCGCGAACCGGGAGCGGGCGGCGTGTTGTCGACCGTCGGGCTCTGCTGCATCGGATCGGGAAGGTTCTCGAACAGGTCGCCGAGGCGGGCGTCCGGATCGTGCTGAGGTGAAGAACTCTCACGTTCGGGCATTAGCGTGGGGACTCCTCGTCGAGCGGAATCGTGTCACCGGGCGGGTTTCCGGTGCTCTTCTCCGTGTCGATCGCCTGCTGCAGCAGGACCACCGCGGCGATCTGATCCACAATGCTACGAGACTTCTTCTGGGATCTGCCCGAAGATCGCAATGCGGCGTGTGCGGTCACCGTGCTCAGTCGCTCGTCGACCAACCGGATCGGTGTGCCCGTTCGCGACTGCAGCGCGGCCGCGAACTCCCGAGCATCGGTGGTCGATGCCGTGTCCGCACCCTGCAGGTTGACCGGAAGCCCGACCACGAACTCGAGCAGGTCGAAGTCCTGCGCGATCTCGGCGATCCGATCGATCGCCGAGTCGGTGCGCTGGACCGTCTCCACCGGCACGGCGAGCATGCCGTCGGGGTCGCAGCGAGCGACCCCGACACGAGCGCGTCCGACGTCGATACCGAGCCGCACGCCGCGGCGGAACCCGCTCACGCTGACTGCAGCTCCTGCGAAACGGCTTCGAGAGCAGCCGGAAGCGCGTCGGCATTCGTGCCGCCGCCCTGGGCGACATCGTCACGTCCGCCGCCGCCGCCGCCGAGCACGGAGGCAGCGCGCTTCGCGAGCGCTCCCGCCTTCGCGCCTGCCGCGCGGGCGGCATCGTTCGTCGCGACGACCACCACCGGGCGACCGTTCACCACGGCGCCGAGTGCGACGACCGCGGCATCGGATCCGAGGCGATCGCGCACCCCGAGCACAAGCTCACGCACGTCGTCGGCCGAGGCGACCTCGCCGAGCGACTGCGCGGCGACCCGGAAGGCTCCGATACGGCCGGCGGACTCCGCGATGGCCGGGACCCGACCTGCGCGCTCCTTGGATTCGAACTGCGCGATGCGCTTCTCTGCCGCCTTCAGGCTGGCGGAGAGGTCGGCGATGCGCTCGGCGAGCTGATCGCGCGGGGTCTTGAGCGAGGTGGTCAGCTGCGAGACCAGCGCACGCTCGGCAGCGAGCTCGCGGAACGCGTCCTGGCCGACCAGAGCCTCGATGCGACGGTTCGATGCGCCGACCGAAGACTCGCCGACGACGCTGACGAGACCGATCTCGGCGCTCGAGCTCACATGGGTGCCCGCGCAGAGCTCACGCGACCAGGGGCCACCGATATCGACCATGCGAACGACGTCGCCGTACTTCTCTCCGAAAAGCGCCATGGCGCCTGCTTCCTTCGCCTCGTCGAGGGTCAGGATGCGAGTCGAGACCTCGAGGGCGTCGTTGACAGCGCGGTTGGTGATCTCCTCGATCTCCACGCGCGTGTCAGCCGAGAGCGGCTGGGACCACGAGAAGTCGAAACGCATGTACCCGGCACGGTTGAGCGAGCCCGCCTGCGTGGCGGTCGGGCCGAGCGTGTCGCGGAGCGCTGCATGCACGAGGTGCGTCGCGGAGTGCGCCTGGCGAGCAGCGCGGCGGTTCGCGGCGTCGACGACGGTGGTGGCGGCGTCATCGACTGCGACGACGCCACGCGTGACCTCGACGGTGTGGCTGATGAGACCGGGAACCGGGCGCTGCACGTCGAGCACCTCGAGTTCGAACCCGGGTCCGACGATCACACCCTTGTCGGCGACCTGTCCACCCGACTCCGCGTAGAGCGTCGTCTCGGCGAGCACGACCTCGGCGATCTGGCCCTCAACCGCGCTGCGGGCCGGCTGGCCGTCGACGAGGATGCCGAGGATGCGCGAGTCGACCTCGAGCTCGGAGTATCCGTCGAACCCCGTCTCGCCGAGCGCGCGCAGATCGCGGTAGACCGAGACATCGGCGAGCTGACGCTTGCGGTTGCGTGCATCGGCCTTGGCGCGGGAGCGCTGCTCCTGCATCAGGCTGTCGAAGGCCGCGCGGTCGACGTCGAGTCCGGCCTCTTCCGCCACCTCGAGCGTGAGGTCGATCGGGAAGCCGTAGGTGTCGTGCAGGAGGAACGCCTCGGGGCCGCTCAGGGTCGTCGCGCCGCCCTTCTTCGTCTCGTCGAGCGCGAGGTCGAGGATCGTCGACCCGGCAGCGAGCGTGCGCCGGAACGTCTCCTCCTCGGCGAAGGCCGCCCCTGAAAGGGTCGACCAGTCCCTCTCGAGCTCGGGGTACGCCGACTTCATGGCGTCACGCGACGTGGCGAAGAGCTCGGGGAACACCGGCTCGTCGACGCCGAGCAGACGCATCGACCGCACCGTGCGGCGCATCAGGCGTCGCAGGATGTACCCGCGACCCTCGTTGGACGGTCGGACGCCGTCGGACAGCAGCATCAGTGAAGAGCGGACGTGGTCGGCGACGACGCGGAAGCGGACGTCGTCTTCGTGCACGGCCCCGTACCGGCGACCGGAGAGCTCGACGGCCCGGTCGAGCACCGGACGCACCTGGTCCGTCTCATACATGTTCTCGACGCCCTGCTTGAGGAACGCGACGCGCTCGAGTCCCATGCCGGTGTCGATGTTCTTCTGGGGCAGCTCCCCCACGATGTCGAACTCGGTCTTGCCGCGGATGTTCTCGATGAAGTCCTGCATGAACACGAGGTTCCAGATCTCCAGGAACCTCGAGTCGTCGGCCGCAGGACCGCCGTCCTTGCCGTACGCGGGTCCTCGGTCGAAGAAGATCTCGGAGTCCGGGCCACCGGGGCCGGGCTGCCCGGTGTTCCAGTAGTTGTCCGCGCGTCCGAGACGCTGGATCCGCTCGGGCTTCAAGCCGATGATGTCGCGCCAGATGGACTCCGCCTCATCATCCGTCTCGTAGACGGTGACCCAGAGATCCTTCTCGTCGAAGCCCATGCCGCCGTCGGCCTCGGAGCTCGTCAGCAGCTCCCAGGCGTAACGGATCGCGCCCTCTTTGAAGTAGTCGCCGAATGACCAGTTGCCCATCATCTGGAAGAACGTGCCGTGACGCGCGGTCTTGCCGACCTCTTCGATGTCGTTGGTGCGGATGCACTTCTGCAGGTCCGCGATGCGCGGATGCGGTGCGGGGACGACACCCGTGAGATACGGGATCATCGGCACCATTCCGGCGACCGTGAACAGCAGGGACGGGTCGTCGCTGACCAGGGAGGCCGAGGGGACGATGACGTGGTCGTTCTTCTCGAAGTAATCGAGGTAGCGCTGCGCGATCTCCGCAGTTTTCATAGGGGTGCCAGGTGTCCTTGCGTGCTGAGTGTGGAAGAGGCGACGGGAACGCGTCAGATGAGGTGCGGTGCTCAGTCGTCAGCGGGGTCGGTGAGACGTGCCTTCTCGTCGCGGTAGGCGTCGCCGATGATCGCGGTGAACTCGTTGATCCGAGCGTCGACCTCGGCGAGGATGTCGTGACCGCGCGGGTCCTTGTTCATGAAATGAGCCGCGACGAAGCCGCCGATCACTCCGATCAGGAACCACAGCACGTTCTTCATGTCGCCATCCTTGCCCTTGACCCGCGAAGGCGCGGTGCCACCATCGTATGCGGAAACGACAGAAGGCGTCGGGTGAACCCCGACGCCTTCTGCGGAAAAGCTGAACTCAGCGAGCTGCGTAGTACTCGACGACGAGCTGCACTTCACAGGTCACGGGGACCTCTGCGCGCTTCGGACGACGAACCAGGCGAGCCTGGAGCTTGTCGAGCTCGACCTCGAGGTAGCCGGGAACGGGAGGCAGGACCTCGGCGTGACCGCCGGCTGCTGCGACCTGGAAGGGCTCGGTGCCCTCGCTCTTGGCCTTGACGTGGATGAGCTGACCCGGCTTCACGCGGAAGGACGGGCGGTCGACGAGCTGGCCGTCGACGAGGATGTGACGGTGCACGACGAGCTGGCGGGCCTGCGCGGTGGTGCGGGCGAAGCCCGAACGCACGACGAGAGCGTCGAGACGCATCTCGAGGAGCTCGACCAGGTTCTCACCGGTCAGGCCATCCTGACGACGAGCCTCGTTGAACGTGTTGCGCATCTGCTTCTCGCGGATGCCGTACTGCTCGCGCAGACGCTGCTTCTCACGCAGACGGACGGCGTAGTCGCTGTCAGCCTTGCGCTTGGTGCGGCCGTGCTCACCCGGAGCGTAGGGACGCTTCTCGAGGTAGCGGGCGGCCTTCGGGGTGAGCGGGATGCCGAGGGCACGGCTCAGACGAACCTTGCGGCGGTCCTGGGACTTCGTGGTCACGAAGTTTTCCTTCCGATGACGTGGTCGCGTCTTTCACGACTCACGGACGTATCGTCCGCGTTCTGCCTTGGAGCGCACGCCGGGGCGCCAGCAAGGTGTGGTGTGAACGAGGAGATGCCCGAAAACTCGGTTTCGAGCCGATCCAGTCTAACAGATCCCGACTCAGCGCCCGTCGAGGATGCGACGGATGCGCTCGAGACGTGCCGAGATGTCCCGTTCCGCGCCGAGGTTCTTGGGTTCGTAGTAGCGCTTGCCCTGCAGTTCGTCCGGCAGGTACTGCTGCGGGAGGATGCCGAACTCGCTGTCGTGGGGATAGACGTAGCCGCGCCCGTGGCCGAGTCGCTTGGCCCCCGGATAGTGCGCATCGCGCAGATGCAGCGGCACCCGGCCGAACCCGCCGGAGCGGATGTCCGCGATCGCCGCGTCGATGCCTGTGTAGGCGGCGTTGGACTTCGCCGTCGTCGCGAGATAGACCGTCGCCTCCGCGAGCGGGATCCGCCCTTCGGGCATGCCGATGAAGGCGACCGCGTCGGCTGCCGCGACCGCGATCGTGAGAGCCTGCGGGTCGGCGAGCCCCACGTCTTCGGAGGCCGAGATCACCAGGCGCCTCGCGATGAAGCGCGGGTCCTCCCCCGCTTCGATCATGCGGGCCAGATAGTGGAGCGCCGCATCCGGATCCGATCCGCGGATCGACTTGATGAACGCGCTGATCACGTCGTAGTGCTCGTCGCCCTGCCGGTCGTAGCGGAGCAGCGCCTTGTCGACGGCCTGTGCCACGTCGTCGGCCGTCGCAGCGGGCACTGCGCCGTCGTCACCGTTGGACAGTGCCACCGCGGCCGCCGCCTCGAGGCCGGTGAGCGCCCGGCGGGCATCGCCCGAGGCGAGCCTGATCAGCGCGGCGCGCGCGTCGTCGGCGAGGGTGACCGCGCCGTTGAGCCCGCGCGCATCGGTGACGGCCCGGTCGACGAGGATCCCGATGTCGTCGTCCGTGAGCGGCTGCAGGGTCAGCAGCAGTGATCGGGAGAGCAACGGAGAGATCACCGAGAACGAGGGGTTCTCGGTGGTCGCGGCGATCAGCAGCACCCATCCGTTCTCGACGCCGGGCAGCAAGGCGTCCTGCTGAGCCTTGGTGAAGCGATGGATCTCGTCGAGGAACAGGATCGTCGTCTGCCCGTACAGGTCGCGTTGCGTGATCGCCTCCTGCATCACCTCGCGCACGTCCTTCACACCGGCGGTGATGGCGGAGAGCTCGACGAACCGCCGACCCGACGACCGTGCGATGGCCTGGGCCAGCGTGGTCTTGCCGGTGCCCGGTGGGCCCCAGAGGATGATCGACACGGCCCCGGGCGACGTCGCTTCCGGATCGGCGAGGGCCACGATCGGCGAACCCGCCCGCAGCAGATGCTTCTGGCCGGCCACCTCATCGAGGGAGACGGGGCGCATGCGCACCGCGAGGGGCGTCTGCCCGGAGAGCAGTGCGGCGGCGGATGTCATCCGTCCAGGCTAACGCGGCGCACCGACACTGCGGGCAGGATCAGCGCGCACCCATCGCCCCGGTAGGCTCTCAGGCGGCGGTGCACATTCACGTCCAGTAAGGGAGCACGCAATGGCCGGACGCGGGTCGAAGAGCGCGCAGTCGCGCACCGAAGCGGAGCGCGTGCGTCTCCACACCGCCCGCAGGGCCTGGCATGACGGGCAGATCCGCCGCCGCGTGCGTGACAACACGATCGCGAGCATCGTCGGATCCCTGATCGTGCTGGCGGCCGTCGGCAGTCAGGTGGCCTACGCGCAGGCGAATCCGCCGGCACCCGAGCCGACTCCGAGCGTCGAGCCGACCGAGGCTCCGTTGCCGTCGGACACGACGATCCCCGAGCCCGTTCCCACCGACGCCCCCGTCGAGTAGCAGAGGCAGGCCGATCCCGCATCCGTGCGGATCTCCGGTCTCGACGCCTGCCGCTTTCCGAACGATCAGGCATCGATGACGGCGAGCCGATACCCGCGCTTCACGACCGTGTGCACGAGCGCCCTGTCTCCCAGCGCCTCACGCAGGCGTGCGACCGCAACCTCCACCGCGTGATCGGTGCGCTCCGCCCCGGGGAGGACGTCGCCGAGGTCCGAACGTGAGAGAACGCTCCCGCCTGCCGCTGCCAGTGCGTCGATCAGCGCGGCGGCGGATCGTGTGAGCGGGATGAACCCGTCATCGACTACGACGCCTCTGCTTCTGACCTGCATCCGCCCCGAGTCGGTAGACAGCGACGGAGCGCCGCCGCCGTCGAAATGCTCGATGACGCGGCACGCGAAGGTTCCGACCTGATCGGCGTTCGCGATCGCGGTCCGTACCTGCATCCGGTCCATCGCCGCCGCGCCGCTCGCCCCGCCGACCACCACGAGCAGTCGCCCCGTGTCGATCCGGCGCCGGATGCGGCCGAGTGAGCCTGTCCGCTCGGCGACCGCTGCCCACGATGCGGCTGCCGCGGCCGACAGGAACAGCACGGCATCGGCTTCACCGCGTTCGGCGCCTGAGACCGTGCCGATGAGTCTCTCCTTCTCTCCCGTCCGTGCGGCGCCCTCCGAGACACGGACACCGCGGACGACGGCGCCCCCGCCCGCGAGCATCGCTGCGACATCGGCGCGATGCTCGTCGCCCACCACGATGACAGTGCAGCCGATCAGGGGCGAGTCCGGCCGTGTCACCGAAGCGACCCGCGCTCGACGCACATCACGGCCGTCCACATCAGATCGCCTGGAGCGCGCGCACTCGCGGCGTCCGACCTGCGGTGATGTCGCTGCCACCGGCGCGGGACGACGACACATTCCATTCATGTGCCTCGCGATCGCCCCTCCCCGACTCGCCGACGTCCGCGATGCGAGCGCTGCGAAGACCGAGGCTCGACGGGTCCGCGTGGCTGCGGAGCATGGCGTCCCCTCCGAGGACCCGCGTCGTCGCCACCTCGGCCATCACGAGGCCAGGAGCAAGGAGACCGACGCAGCGCCCCTCGAACCAGGCGACCTCGCCGATCGCCAGGATGTGCGGCTCGGAGGTGCGGCAGCGCTCATCGATCACTATGCCGCCTGCCGGCGCGACCTCGATCGATGCGTTGCGCGCGAGCTCGTCCCGCGGCCGCACTCCCACTGCGAACAGGACGACGTCGACCGGTTCGATCGACCCGTCGTCGAGTTCGAGCGCACTCACGCCGGCGGACGACTCCGTAGTGATGCGGGTGGGGCGTGCGCCGGAACGCACCTCGATGCCCCTCGCCTCCATCAGCGCGGCGACCTCGCTCTCGTCGGACGGACCCAGCTGCGGGGAGGTGAGGTGTTCTGAGTGCGGGAAGACGCGAGGCTCGATGCCCATCGCGACCAGCGCATCAGCAGCGTCGAGCCCGAGCAGTCCACCTCCGATGATCGCGCCGCGAAGAGGCCGGCCGGTCACCCGCCCACGCGCGGCGGCATAGCGCTCGAGTCGCTCCAGGTCGTCGAGAGTGCGATACACGAAGCACCCGACGAGATCCGAGCCGTCGATGTCCTCGGGGATGGCCGCGTAGGAACCTGTCGCGAGCACCAGGGTGTCGTAGCGAATCACCTGACGGGATCGCGTCGTCACCGTGCGTCCCGTGGTGTCGATGCGAAGGACGCGGTCGTCGGCGAGAAACCGCACACGGAAGTCGTCGAAGACCGAACGGTCGAGCTCCAGCCCCTGCGGCGTCCCACCGCGGACGAAGCCGGTCAGCTCCGTGCGGTCGTATGGGTGGAGCCCCTCATCACCGATCACCGTGACATGCATCGGCTTCTCGGCTCTGCTGATGAGACTCTCCACGAATCGGTGCGCCACCATGCCTGCTCCGACGACCACGATCTCCTCCGTGGTGAGGATGGCCTCATTCATGCTGCTCCATTCGCCGGGTGACGTCGTGAAGGCGACGATAGGAGCACGGTGTTTCCCGGATGTGACGCGCAGTGTTTCCTGCGTCGAACGTTCTGCTCACAGATCGGTAACGACCATTGTGAGAAGCGGCCACCACATCGGATGCTCCCTGGCGTACTAGGCTGAAGATCGTCCTTTCCGCCTCCCGCGGGCCCTACCGCGCAAGGAGAATCACCGTGTCTGCCACAGAGCCGTCGAAGCCGACTCCCCCCGTTCCCACACGCCCGGCCGCACCGCTGCCGCGCAAGCTGCCCAAGCCCGCAGCCGCCACTCCGGCCGCTGCCGCTGTCACCCCTGTCAGCGCCTCGTCGGCGGCAGATGCCGCCAAGTGGGGTCGCGTGTCCGAAGACGGCACGGTCGAGGTCCGCGAGGGTGAGGACTGGCGCGTCGTCGGGCAGTATCCCGACGGAACTCCCGACGAGGCTCTCGCGTACTTCGTGCGCAAGTACGACGACATCGCCTTCAAGGTCCATGCCCTCGAGCAGCGGCACCAGTCGGGCGGCGCATCCGCCGGCGACCTGGTCAAGCAGGCGGGTCATCTGCTCGATGAGGCGACGGATGCCGCAGCGGTCGGCGACCTGGCCGGACTCCGCGAGCGACTGAACACTCTGACCGCGTCACTGTCGGAGGCGACCGCGCAGGAAGCGCAGCAGGCCAAGGAGCTCGTCGACCAGGCCGTCGCCGAGCGCACGGCATTGGTCGAGCGCGCCGAGGCGATCGCCGCACGCGATCTCTCGAAGGTGCAGTGGAAGCAGGTCACGGCCGAGCTCGGAGAGCTCTTCGACGCCTGGCAGGCACATCAGCAGAACGGTCCTCGCCTGTCGAAGAGCGTGTCGCAGCAGCTTTGGAAGCGGTTCAGGGACGCCCGCGGCACCGTCGACAAGGCCCGCCGCGCCTTCTACTCCGAGCTGGACGACACGCACAAGACCGCCCGCGATGCGAAGACCCGTCTGGTCGAGCGCGCCGAGGCCCTCGCTCCGCGCGGCGTCGACGGGATCCCGTCGTACCGCAACCTCCTCGATGAGTGGAAGGCCGCAGGCCGCGCAGGCCGCAAGGCCGACGACGCTCTCTGGGCTCGGTTCAAGGCTGCCGGCGACGCACTGTACGCGGCACGCGCCGAGCAGTCCGCCGCGGAAGAGGCCGAATCCGGTCCGAAGATCGAAGCTCGCCAGGCCCTCCTCGAAGAGGCCAAGGCGGTCGCCGACGAGCCGAACATCAAGCGCGCCCGCTCGCTGCTCACCGGCATCCAGCGCCAGTGGGACGAGCTCGGCCGCGTTTTCCCCCGCGAGAAGGAGCGTGCACTCGACGATCGCCTCCGGACGATCGAGCAGGCGCTCAAGGCTCGCGAAGAAGTCGACTGGAAGAAGAACAACCCCGAGACCAAGGCGCGCGCCAACGACATGAGCTCGCAGCTGCTCGAGGCCATCGAGAAGCTCGAGGCCGAGCTCGCCGCGGCAGAGAAGTCGGGCGACAAGAAAGCCGCCAAGACCGCAGCGGATGCCCTCGAGGCGCGCCGCACCTGGCTCAGCGCGCTCGGAGGCTGACTCTCTCCACAGATCCTCGGATCGACGCGGAACGCGGGATGCATCGCGCCAGACTGGCGGGATGCATCCCGCGTTCTTGTATCTGCCCGGTGGGCGGCTGACCGCTCCCGAGCTCAGCGCCGCAAGACTCGACGGTCACCTGGTGGAACTCGGTGAAGGGTACATCCCTGCCGATCTTGTCGAGAGTCGGAGCGCACGAGCGGCGGCGGTCGCGATTCTCATCCCCGCGGACACGGCGGCGTCTGGGCCGACGGCCGCCTGGATCCACGGTGCCGGTGACGCTCCCCCGGCGCGTCACCACATCAGACGGGCGGTGCAGAGGCGGATCAGGCCCGCCGTCCCCGCTCGCGTCACCCTGCACGACACCGCACTGCCCGCATCCGATCTCGTCTGGATCGGTGGAGTGCCGGTCATGACGCCCGCGCGCACCATGACCGATCTGGCGCTCGGCCTCTACCGAGACGAGTCGCTGCGGCGATGGATGGTACTGCTCGCCGACGTCGACCCGCATCTCGTCTGCGAAGCGATCACCTACCTCGACGCGCTGTCACGGGTACCGGGAAAGCGCGCCGGGCGGGGCGCCCTCGAGAGGCTGCGGGTCAGGACGACGTGACGCGGTACACGTCGTAGACGGCGTCGATGCGCCGCACGGCGTTGAGCACCCGATCGAGGTGCACGGCGTCACCCATCTCGAACACGAAACGGCTGATCGCGAGGCGCTCGTCCGTCGTGCTGACCGTCGCCGAGAGGATGTTCACATGGTGCTCGCTGAGCACACGGGTGACATCCGAGAGCAGGCCCGACCGGTCCAGTGCCTCGACCTGGATCTGCACCCGGAAGACGCTCTTCGTCGTGGGCGCCCACGACACCTCGACGAAGCGATCCTCCTCGCCGGCGAGTGCCTTGACGTTCGGACAGTCCGTGCGGTGCACCGAGACGCCGCTTCCGCGGGTGACGAAGCCCACGATCTCGTCGCCGGGCACGGGTGTGCAGCATTTGGCGACCTTGACGAGGATGTCGGAGGCTCCTCGCACCAGCACACCCGAGTCGCCGGCACGCGGCTCTCGCGACGGCATGCTGCCAGGGAGATCGATCGGCCCGGTGGCCGGGTCCGTCGCGGCGACGAGCGCCGTGACCTTCTCGAGCACCGACTGTGTCGACACGTGGCCTTCGCCGACCGCGGCATAGAGCGCGGAGACGTCTTCATAGCGGAGCTGGTGAGCGACCTCGGCGAAGGAGTCCTGGCTCATCAGGCGCTGCAGAGGCATGTTCTGACGGCGCATCGCGCGGGCGATGGCCTCCTTGCCCTGCTCGATCGCCTCTTCGCGGCGCTCCTTCGTGAACCACCCGCGGATCTTGTTCCTGGCGCGCGTGCTCTTGACGAAGCCGAGCCAGTCCTGGCTCGGGCCGGCGTCGGGGTTCTTCGACGTGAAGACCTCGACGACATCACCGCTCTTGAGCTCGGACTCCAGCGGCACGAGGCGACCGTTGACCTTGGAGCCCATCGTGCGGTGGCCGATCTCGGTGTGCACGGCGTAGGCGAAGTCGACAGGGGTCGCGCCCGCGGGAAGCCCGACCACACGGCCCTTCGGCGTGAAGACGTAGACCTCCTTCGCTCCGATCTCGAAGCGGAGCGAATCGAGGAACTCGCCGGGATCGGCGGTCTCGGCCTGCCAGTCAGAGATGTGCGCGAGCCAGGCCATGTCGCTGTCCGACGCACGGACCTCGGCCTTGCCGCCGTTCATGCGCTCCTTGTACATCCAGTGCGCCGCGACGCCGTACTCGGCCTGCTGGTGCATCTCGTGCGTGCGGATCTGGATCTCGACCGTACGCCCCGACGGACCGATCACGGTCGTGTGCAACGACTGGTAGAGGTTGAACTTCGGGGTCGCGATGTAATCCTTGAACCGACCGGGCAGCGGCGTCCAGCGCGCGTGGATCGCGCCGAGAACGGCGTAGCAGTCGCGCACCGACGCGACGAGCACGCGGATGCCGATGAGGTCGTAGATGTCGTCGAACTCGCGGCCTCGGACGACCATCTTCTGATAGACGGAGTACAGCTGCTTCGGACGACCGACGACCTTGCCGCGGATGCGCAGATCCCGCAGGTCCTCGTCTATCTCCTCGACGACCTGGGCCAGGTACTTCTCTCGCTGCGGGGTGCGCTGAGCGATCAGGTTGTGGATCTCGTTGTAGATCTTCGGGTGCAGGACGGCGAACGAGAGATCCTCGAGCTCCGACTTGATCGCCTGGATGCCGAGGCGGTTGGCCAGCGGCGCGTAGATCTCGAGCGTCTCCTTCGCCTTCTTCGCGGCCTTCTCCGGCGGCACGAAACCCCAGGTGCGCGCGTTGTGCAGACGGTCGGCGAGCTTGATGAGCAGGACGCGGATGTCCTTCGACATCGCGACGATCATCTTGCGGACCGTCTCTGCCTGAGCGCTTTCGCCGTACTTGACCTTGTCGAGCTTGGTCACGCCGTCGACGAGCATGGCAACCTCGTCGCCGAACTCGGCGGTGAGGTCGGTGAGCGCGTAGCCGGTGTCCTCCACCGTGTCGTGCAGGAGTGCCGCGGCGATCGCCCGAGGACCGAGACCCATCTCGGCGAGGATCTGGGCGACCGCGAGCGGGTGCGTGATGTACGGCTCACCGCTCTGGCGCTGCTGACCCGTGTGCTTGTCCTTCGCAACGGTGTAGGCGCGCTCGATGACCGCGAGATCACCCTTCGGATGATTCGCCCGCACCGTGCGGATGAGGTTGTCGAGGTCGTTGACCCTGGGCGCGCGGGAGAAGATGCGGGGAACCAGTCGTCTCAGGCTGGATCCCTGCGACGCCGTCTGCGGTTCCGCCATCCGCTCACCTCCGAATCACAACAGCTTACGCGTGCTCTGCGGGGTGCGGCCCCGCTGAGCGGGGACGATCAGACCTCTACGGCGGCCTTCTCGCGGGACTCGCGCACCTTCTCGTCACGGGCCTTGATCTGCGGCTCGTTCTCACGGAAGAGCGAGTACAGCGGTGCGGCGACGAACAGGGTCGAATACGTGGCCACCAGGATGCCGACGAAGATCGACAGCGAGATGTCGGTCAGCGACTCGGCGCCGAGCCAGAAGGCACCGATGAACAGCACCGCGCCAACGGGCAGCGCGGCCACGACCGAGGTGTTGATGGACCGGATGAGAGTCTGGTTCACCGCGAGGTTGACCGATTCACCGAACGTCCGGGACGAGTTCTCACCGTCTTCCGTGGTGTTCTCGCGGATCTTGTCGAAGACGACGGTGGTGTCGTACAGCGAGTACGCGAGGATCGTCAGGAAACCGATCACAGCTGCGGGCGAGATCTCGAAGCCTGCCAGGGCGTAGACGCCCACCGTGATGACGAGCACGTCGAGCAGGCCGATGATCGCGGCGGCCGACATCTTCCAGGTGCGGAAGTAGATCGCGAGGATCAGGAAGGTCAGCGCGAGGAAGATCGCGAGACCCCACAGCGACTGCTTCGTGACGTTCTCACCCCAGGCGGGGCCGATGAACGACGAGGTGACGCTTTCGGGCTCGACTCCGTACGCCTCAGCCAGAGCCTCGGAGACCTGCTGGGTCTCGTCCGCGCTCATCTGGTCGGTCTGCACACGGATGTCGCTGCCGCTGATCACGACGACCTTGGTCGCAGCCCCCGGCACGACGGACTGGACGGCATCCGTCGCGGTCTGCTGCTCGGTCGAGTCGGGCGCCTGGACCGTGAACTGCGATCCACCGGTGAACTCGATCGAGAACTGGATCGGGCGGATCAGCGGCACGAGGGCGGAGCCCACCACGAGGATGATCGCGATGATGAACCACAGACGACGCTTCGCGACGAACGGGAAGGACGTCTTGCCCGAGTAGAGGTTGTTTCCGAATTCGTTCATGGAAGCCATCACGCGTCCCCCTCACTTCCGGTGCTGGTGGATCTGTCACCGGCGAGTGCTTCGGCGCGCTTGCGCTCTGCGATGGTCTGACGGCGATCTGCCTCGCCGCGTGAACGTGCGTTCTTCGCTCCGCGGCCGGCAGTAGCCGTCGAGACCTGCCGGAACTGCGAACGGCTGCGGTACACGGCGCCGAGCGACTCGGGGTCGAGACCCGAGAGCTTATGGCCGCCGCCGAAGAACTTCGTCCTCGCGAGCAGCTGCATCACCGGGTGCGTGAAGATCACGAAGATGAACACGTCGATGAGCGTGGTGAGACCCAGCGTGAACGCGAAGCCCTTCACAGTGGCGTCCGCGAGGATGTACAGCACCACGGCCGCGAGGATGTTGATCGACTTCGAGATGTAGATCGTGCGCTTGGCTCTGCCCCAGCCGTCTTCGACTGCCGAGGTGATCGACTTGCCGTCACGGAGCTCGTCTCGGATTCGCTCGAAGTACACGATGAACGAGTCCGCCGTGAAGCCGATCGAGACGATCAGACCCGCGACACCGGCGAGCGAGAGGCGGAAGCCGAGTCGCCAGGCCAGGATGCAGATGATCACGTAGGTGAGCACGGCCATCACGGCGATCGATGCGATGATCACCGAACCGAGCGCCCGATAGACGATGAGCGAGTAGATCGCGACGAGGGCGAGCCCGATGAGTCCTGCGATCAGACCGATCTGCAGCTGCTGAGTGCCGAGGGTCGCGGAGATCGTGTCGGAGCTCTGCACCGTGAAGCTCAACGGCAGGGCACCGAACTTGAGCTGATCGGCGAGGGTGGTGGCCGTCTCCTGCGTGAAGTCGCCCGAGATGCTGGGGCGACCGTCGAGGATCTGCCCGTTCATCCGCGGTGCGCTGATCACGGAGCCGTCGAGGACGAACGCGAACTGGTCCCGGGGCGAGAGGCTGTCGAGGCGGTTCTGGTTGAGGCGCGTGCTGACCTTGCCGAACGCCTCGGTGCCGTCGCCGTTCATGGTGAGCTGCACGAGCCACGCGCCGGACTTCGGGTCACGGCCCGCCGTGGCGTCCGTGATCGCCGTGCCGGTGAGCTCCGTCGGGCCGAGCAGGTACTTCGCCTGTCCGGTCGGATCGCACGCGATCAGCGGTTTGTCCTGCGGGGCGCGGGACGGGTCGTTCTCGGGGTTGGCGCAGTCGTAGGCCTGGAACTCGGCGGCGAGCCTGTCGGTCACCCAGGACAGGTCGCTCGCATCGGTCGGCTCGGCGGTCGGAGTGTCGCTGAGCGAATCGTCCGGCGTCGGGAAGGCGGTCTCGTTGCCGTCTTCGCCCACGAAGGTGTTCGCCCCGGCGGTCGTGGCGAGTACCGGGCGGAACTCGAGCTGGGCGCTGGACTGGATGCGCTCTCGGGTCTGCTGGTCGGCGACGCCCGGGATCTGGACGACGATGTTGCGGCCGCCCTCGGTGGTGATATCCGCCTCGGCCACACCCGACGCGTCGACGCGCTGACGGATGATGGCGGCTGCCTGGTCGAGCTGCTCCGACGAGGGCGCCGCTCCGTCCTCGGTCTCGGCGCTGAGCACGATCTGCGTTCCGCCCTGGAGATCGAGCGCGAGCTCAGGTGCCCACGAGCTCTGCTTGAAGACGTAGACGCCCAGTGCGTTGATGCCGAAGAGGAGGCCCGTCACCAGGACGAGACCGAGAAGGACTCGCCAGGCGTGACGGACCGGGGAAGAAGTGGCCACGTGTGATCAGCTTTCTTAGATGCCGGAGTGCCGAGGTGGTGCAGCGGTGAAGACTACTTGTCGTCGGCGTCGCGCTCGAGACGACGACGGGTCTCCTCGGTGGTCTCGATCGCCGGAGCGTCGTCGAGAGGTGCGTCGTCGACGACGACGACCGAATCGTCGGCCTCGTCGATGACGGCGTCCTTGGGCTCCACGATGCGGAGGATCGCCTGGCTGTGCACCTCGATGACCGTGCCGGGAGCGATCTCCACGAGCGCGGGCGAGTCGAGGTCGTCGTGGTCGTAGGCCACGATCGTGCCGTAGATGCCGCCCTGGAGCAGGACCTTGACACCGGGGACCGTCTTGGTGGCCTTCTCTTCCTGCTCCGCCTTCATCTGCTTCTGGCGCTTGCGTCCGTTGACGAACATGAAGACGACGAGCACGGCGAGAAGGCCGAAGAGGAGGATTTCCATGGGCATGGTGTCAGGGGGCCTTTCTCAGGTGCGCGCACCAGAAGACGGGCGCGCAGTTCTATCGGGGGAAGTCTTCAGCGATTATAGGTCATCGAGGCGAAGCGCCCCGTCCGGATGCGCCACACCGAGGTGCGCATACGCCTCGGGCATCGCGACGCGGCCGCGGGGGGTGCGCCCGAGGAAACCGATCCGCACCAGATACGGCTCGACGACGCTCTCGACAGTCTCGGCCTCTTCTCCGACCGCCACCGCGAGAGTGCTCAGCCCCACGGGGCCTCCTCGGAAGCGTCGCACGAGGGCCTCGAGAACGGCCCTGTCGAGACGGTCGAGTCCGATGGGATCGACGTCGTAGAGCTCCAGGGCCGCCTGCACGCCTTCGAGCGAGGCCGCTCCTCCCCCGTGCACGAGCGCGTAATCCCGTACGCGCCGCAGAAGACGGTTCGCGATACGGGGTGTTCCCCTCGAACGACGCGCGATCTCGGAGAGCGAGTCGCGGGGCACATCGACGCCCAGCATCTGCGCCGAACGGGCGATGACCCGCTCGAGCTCGGACTCGTCGTAGAACTCGAGGTGGCCAGTGAAGCCGAATCGGTCGCGCAGGGGGTTCGGGAGCAGGCCCGAGCGGGTGGTCGCGCCGACCAGCGTGAACGGCGAGAGGTCGAGCGGGATGCTCGTCGCTCCTGCCCCCTTGCCCACCATGATGTCGATGCGGAAGTCCTCCATGGCGAGGTAGAGCATCTCTTCCGCCGAGCGCGCCATGCGATGGATCTCGTCGATGAACAGAACCTCGCCGGGCACGAGGCTCGACAGCAGCGCCGCGAGATCGCCGGCGTGCTGGATGGCGGGACCGCTCGAGAGGCGAAGGGGGCGCTCGCTCTCGTGGGCCACGATCATCGCGAGCGTCGTCTTGCCGAGCCCCGGAGGACCCGCGAGCAGGATGTGGTCGGGAGGACGGTTCTGGATGCGTGCCGCGTCGAGCAGCAGCTGCAGCTGACCGCGCACCTTCTGCTGCCCGACGAACTCACCGAGACTCGTCGGGCGCAGTGCGCCTTCGATCGCGAGCTCGGTGTCGTCGGCGGGCTCCGTGGCGTCGAGGGCGTCAGACACGCGCAGGCCCCAGAAGCGCCAGCGTGCGACGCAGCAGCGGCGCGACGGTCGCCCGTTCGGCATCCGTGGCCTCTGCTGCCGTCTGCGCGGCGGCCTCGGCGGCGACCTTCTCGGACCAGCCGAGACCGACCAGGGCTGCCGTCACCTGATCCACCACGTCGACGGGTCCGCTCACCGTCTGCTTCGTCGGCGATCCCACCGGGTGCACCTTGCCTGCGAGCTGCAGGACGATGAGCTTGGCCGTCTTCGGCCCGATCCCGGAGACTCGTCGGAACGGCGCATCGTCCTCGGCGGTCACCGCGTCGGCGATCTGATCCACGGTGAGGTGCGAGAGCACACCGAGCGCGGACTTCGGCCCGACGCCCGTCACGCTGATCAGCAGACCGAAGATCTCGAGCTCGCTGCGGTCCGCGAAGCCGAAGAGCGACAGCGAGTCCTCCCGCACGATCAGGCTCGTGTGCAGAAGCAACTTCTCACCGACGGTCGCGGTGTGAGCGACGTCCGCAGGCACAGCGACCGAGAACCCGACGCCTCCGACATCGATGATGACCTGATCGGCGGTCGAGTGGAGGACGGCGCCGTGCAGCGAGGAGATCATCCCCTCAGCCTACGCACCCGGTCGTATATATGTTCGAGCGACACGCTCCGCGTCGGCCCAGGCGCGCTGGGCTGGCGTGAGAGCCCCCTGCCCCGGCGCTCCGGCGGCCCCTCGACGCCAGGCGTGGCACAGCGCGATGGCGAGGGCATCCGCGGCGTCGGCGGGCTGAGGAGGAGCATCCAGACGCAGGATGCGCGCGATCATCGACTGCACCTGCCGCTTGTCCGCCGAGCCGTAGCCGGTGACGGCCGCCTTCACCTCGCTCGGCGTGTGGGTCGCAGCGGGAAGCCCCGCCTCGGCCGCGAGCAGCAGCGCCACACCGCTCGCCTGCGCGGTGCCCATCACGGTGTGGGTGTTCTGCTGAGCGAAGACGCGCTCGACGGCCACCGCATCCGGGTTGTGCGCCGCGATGACCTCGCGGATGCCGGCTGCGACGAGCGCCAGCCTTTCGCCGATCGGCAGGTCAGGCGCCGAACGGATGACACCGACGTGCACGAGCGTGCCGCGGCGCGAACCGTCGACGTCGACGACCCCGACACCGCAGCGGGTGAGGCCGGGGTCGATGCCGAGCACGCGAAGCGAGGAGGTCACTCCCCCAGGCTATTCGCCGTCATCGCCTCCGGACGCTCGCCGCGCCTACGCGTCGTCGTTCTCGAGTTCGGCCTGCACGTCGGCCGTGAGATCGAAGTTGGTGAAGACGTTCTGCACGTCCTCGCTGTCTTCGAGCGCGTCGATCAGGCGGAAGATCTTCCGCGCGGTGTCGGCGTCGATCTCGACCTTGAGGTTCGGCACGAACTCGACATCGGCCGACTCGTAATCGATGCCGGCCTCCTGCAGAGCGCTGCGGACCGTGACGAGGTCAGTCGCCTCGGTGATGATCTCGAAGCCCTCTGCGTGAGGCTCGATCTCCTCGGCGCCCGCTTCGAGGGCGGCCATCATGACGTCATCCTCTGTCGTTCCTTCGGAGCCGACGACGATGACACCCTTGCGGCTGAAGTTGTACGCCACGCTGCCGGGATCGGCGAGAGTGCCGCCGTTACGGCTGAGCGCCGTGCGCACCTCGGCCGCCGCGCGGTTCTTGTTGTCGGTCAGACACTCGATCATCATCGCGACGCCGTTGGGTCCGTAGCCCTCGTACATGATCGAGGTGTACTCGACGGCTTCGCCGCCGATGCCCGCTCCGCGCTTCACCGCGCGGTCGATGTTGTCCTTCGGGACGGACGTCTTCTTCGCCTTCTGCACGGCGTCGAACAGCGTCGGGTTGCCCTGCAGGTCGGCCCCGCCGAGCTTGGCGGCGACCTCGATGTTCTTGATGAGCTTGGCCCAGGACTTGGCGCGCCTGGAGTCGATGATGGCCTTCTTGTGCTTCGTGGTGGCCCACTTGGAATGCCCGGACATAAGTCTCCGCTCGTCGTATCCGCCCGGGGGCTCGGCCCAGGGCATCGTCCATTCTATCGAACCATGTCAGCTCCATGCGGTGGCACACGTGTCGGCGGACTCCGCTCGAGCGCTGATAGCGTCGATCGGATCAGCTGACCACAGAGGACGCACACGATCATGATCCCCGGTGCCGACCGCCTCCGCCCGGAGTGGGCGACGCTGCCCGCTGCCGTTCGCTCGGCGATCGTCGGAGCGATCGGTGGTCGATTCGTCTCCGACTCCCCCGCCCATGGCGGCTTCAGCGCCTCGTACGCCGGCGTCGTCGTGACCACCCACGGGCGCGCCTTCGTCAAGGCGTGCGGTGCGGACTGGCACACGACTCGCTGCATTTCCTGCGCGAGGAGATCCGCGCCGTCGCGATGCTCCCCCCGCACCTCGGGCCGTCAGTGCGCGCGGCGTTCGATACGGACGCCGGTGTGGCGCTCGTGCTGGAGGCGATCGACGGCCGGCATCCCGGTGCGCCCTGGACCGCAGGCGATCTCGACGCCATCGCTGCGACCATGGCGCGCCTGTCGCGCACTCCCGCGCCAGTGGGGATGGAGCGGGCTGAGGATCGGATGATCCCCGGCTTCACGCGATGGGCAGAGATCGCGGAGGACCCGCGATTGCTGGCCGGGCTGCCGATGCCCCTGTGCGCGCGGATACCGGAGCTGAGGGAGATCGAGAGCGGGTTCCGCGATGCGCTGCACGGCGACGTCGTCGTCCACGACGATCTCCGAGCCGACAACATCCTGATCAGCGACGGTGAGGCGCGTCTTCTCGACTGGCCGCACGCGCGTCGCGGCGCGGCCCGGGTCGATCTCCCTTGCCTGCTCCCCAGCGTCGAGGCATCAGGCGGTCCGCGATGCGAGGATGCGTGGCGGATCTTCGAGGCGCACGGCGCACCGACGCAGCAGGCTCTGCTCCCCGTCATCTCGGGGTTCGCATCCTTCCTCTGGTTCAACCAGGCGCAGCCCGAGATCCCCCAGCTGCCGGGGCTGCGCGCGTTCCAGAGACAGCAGGCCGTTCCCGCGCTCCGGTGGCTGACGAGCCTGCTGACAGGACCGCCGGACGGCAGCCCTCTGGCGTGACGATGACCACGGGTGTAGTCCTGACTCATGGACGACAGCGTCGGCGACGACAGGATCCGCGGATTGGACGCCGCCCACCGCGCGGCACTCGAGTTCCTCGGATCGCTGGAGGACAGACCGGTGTGGCCGCGTGCGACTCTTGCGGAGATGCTCGAGGCCTTCGGCGGGCCGCTGCCTGCAGAAGGCATGAGCGCCGAGGAGGTCGTCGATCGGATCGTGTCGCGGGCGGACCCCGGCCTCGTCGCGATCCCCGGCGGGCGTTTCTTCGGATTCGTGATCGGAGGCACGCATCCCGCCGCTCTCGCCGCCGACTGGCTCGTCTCGGCGTGGGACCAGAACTCGGGTTCGGCGCTGCTCACACCGACCACCGTGGCGCTGGAGCGCGTGGCCGGGCGATGGATGCTCGACATCCTCGGTCTGCCCGAGTCGGCGAGCGTCGGCTTCGTCACGGGCGGCCAGATGGCGAACTTCACGTGCCTCGCGACGGCACGCAACGCCGTGCTCGCCCGAGCGGGCTGGAACCTCAGCGAGCAGGGCCTGCGGGAATCTCCGCCGATCCGCTTCGTCGTGGGCGCCGACCGTCACGGGTCGATCGATCGAGCGGCTCGTTTCCTCGGGATCGGGCGCCGTGAGATCACGATCGTCGAATCCGACGACGCGGGACGCATGTCCCCCGACGCACTGCGCAGCGCCCTGGCGACCGGCTCGGGACCGACCATCGTCTGCTTTCAAGCCGGCGAAGTGCACACCGGGGCGTTCGACGACTTCGCAGCCCTCGTGCCGATCGCACATGAGCACGGCGCCTGGGTGCACGTCGACGGGGCGTTCGGCCTGTGGGCCGCGGCATCCGAGTCGCTGCGGCCTCTCACGGCGGGTATGTCGGATGCCGATTCCTGGGCGACGGATGCGCACAAGACCCTCAACGTGCCCTATGACTGCGGCATGGCCATCGTCCGCGACTCTGCAGACTCGATCGCGGCCTTCCGCACCGGCGGCGACTACCTGGTCTACACGAGCCTGGATCCGTGGGATGTCACCCCCGAGCTGTCACGCCGCGCGCGCGGCGTCCCCGCTTGGGCGGCGATGCGGAGTCTCGGACGGAACGGCATCGCCGATCTGATCGACGGCCTGCACGGGAACGCGGTCGCGATGGCCGAGGGACTCGCCACGATCGACGGCATCCGGATCCTCAACGACGTCGACTACACGCAGGTCATGTTCCGCCTCGACGAGGACGATGCGACCCGCGCCCTTGGTGCCGCGGTTCTTCTCGAGGGCACGGCCGCTCTGACCGGCGCCGAGTGGCGAGGCCATGCAGCGCTGCGCTGCTCGATGTCGTCGTGGGCGACGACCCGAGATGACATCGACCGCACGGTCGGCGCGATCAGGACCCTCGTGGCCGGCTGAGCCGTGCGGCGCCCGATCACGCGTCCCCGGCCGGCAGCCCCACCTTCGGACGAGCCCACGAGCGACCGCGCGTGTCCTTCAGGATGTCGTACTCCACGTCGACGTGCGGCTCGATCGCGCTGTACTTGTCGTTCGGTGCACCGATCACCAGCTGGAAGCCGAGTCCACGCCATGCACCGATCGCACGCTTCGTGAAGTGCGCGTCCGCCTTGATGAGAGCCTCATCCATGAACACAGGCGCATATCGCGGACGCTCAGCCCCCGCGTCACCGAGCTGATATCGCAGCGCGGCGCCGACGATGAATGCGACGAGCTCCTGCGACTCTCCACCCGACTTCTCGCCGATGTGGTCGTAGAGCGCGACGTGCTCCCGCGTCGTGGCATGGATCCGCTCAGCGCTCACCCTGACGTGGTTGCGCACGTCGATGAGTTCAGCGAAGTCGGGCGCCGTCCGTCGCATCCGACCGATCAGACGGCTCATCCTCCGGTAGACGCTCTCGCGATCCGCATCCGTCGTCGCTGCCTCGATGAGACCCCGCACCTCGCGCAGCTCCTTGCGGAATCGTCTGCGCGCCTCGGACTGGTTCTCACGCGGCGTGATCTGCAGGCGGTGCTCGTCGTCGTAGAACGGCAGCTCCTCCATGATCCGGTTGATCGGGTCGATGCGGTTCTTGATCTCACGCAACGACCGCCCGAGCGTCGAGTCCAGGCTCGTCAGGTCGTTTCCGGAGAGCTTGAGCAGGCTGTCGCGCCACTCGGACTCGAGCTCATGCAGGCCGTTGGTCTCGAGCGCCTCGAGGATGCTCTCGAACTCGGCGACCGATTCGTCGGGGTCGGGCACGATCGTGAGGGTGTCCCAGCGCTCGAGGAATCCCGTCATCAGGCGCCGCATCTGCTCGCGCTGGTCGGCGTGTGCCGCGGCTGCCGACGTGCGGTCCTCGAGCAGCCTCGTCGCCGCGGTGCGCAGTGCCGAGTCGAGGTGCGCGAGGCGCTCCGACGCGGTGATGCTGACGGCCGCATCCGCCCCGAGGAAGCGCGCGTCGAGGAAGGAACGGTGCCGCTCCTCGAGGGCGACCTCGGCTGCCTCCGCCGCGTCGACGATTCGCTGACACGCGTCGACCTGGTCGGTCACTTCGACCCATCGATCCTGAGCGACCGTGAGATCGCCGCCCAGGCGGGAGTTCTCATCCCGCAGGCGGCCCGCGCGCTTGCGGAGCTCCTCGGCCTGCGCACGCAGCTCGGCGATCTTGGGGTTCTCGTCAGTGACCTCGGCTTCGACCGCGAGCCAACGGGCGCGCTCCGCAGCGACGGCCTCGACGTCGATCTGATCCCAGGTGAGGTCCTCGATCTTCGCGTGCGCCTTGGCTGTGGCCTCGATCCTGTCGAGGCCGGCCTCTGCCTCGACAGCCGCCGATGCCGCAGCATCCCGACGGCTCTGTAGCTCGCTGATCTGCTCGTCGAGCTCACGCAGACGACGCGCGTTCGAGAATCCGAGCATGTTCGCGCGGCCGTGACCGCCGTGGGACCCGCGGTCGCCCTGGGACACCTGCCCCGCGATCGTCAGCGCCCGAGGATGATCGGCGAGCTCTGCCGACGAGTCGACGCACACGTACTCGAACCGTTCGCGGAGTCGCTGCTGCAGCCACCCGGTGAACGGTGTGGACCGATGATCGAGACGACCCGGAAGGGTTCGCGGGTCGGCGGTGGCCGACTCGGCGAGACCGGTGTGCACGCCTTCGTAGCTGATCCGCTCTGCGGTGCGGACGGAATCGATGGCGGCGCGGAAGCGTCCGAGGTTCGAGGCGTCGATGAGCAGGGTCCGCGCGAAACCGCCGAGCGCGAGGTTGAACGCGTCCCGCCACGGCTCGAACTCGGTGCGCACCTCGATCAGCTCGCCGACGAACGGCAGATCCGTCGGAGCGAGCCCGGCGGCCTGCGCGAGGAGGGCCCGCGACTCGTGCAGGTGCGCGGGAATGCTCCCCCGCAGCTCCCGGGTGCGGTCCCGCTCGGCCTCAACCCGGGCGAGCTCTGTCGCAGCCGTTCGGCGCGCTGTCTCGGCGTCCGCGAAGGCCGCACGCGCACCCCGGATACCCGTATGCGGGAGTTCGCGACGGAGGCGGGCGATCAGGTCCTCGAACCCGGCCGCATCGTGCACCTCAGCGCCGAGCTCGCCTGCGACGGCGTCGAAACGGGCGCGCTCGCGCTGGACGTCCTCCAGTCGACGCTCGACGCCGCGCAGCTCGCGCTGAGCGGTCTCCAGGCGATCGCCTCCCGACTGTCGCAGCACATCGAGAAGCCCCTCGCGCTCGACCTCGGCAGCGGAGATGAGGGCGTTCTTCTCTCTGACCGCCAGCTGGAGAGCCTGGGTCCGATCGCGCAGGTCGGTCTCCACCTCGCGCAGCAGGTCGAGGCGACGCTCGGCGCTCCACAGCGCCGCGAGCGAGGTCGACTCGGAGAACACCCCGACCTCGTCCACGACTCGCATCCGCTCCGACGCCGCCTCGATGCGCTGTGCGATGCCGCGGATCGGCTCGAGCGCCGCCACCTGCTGCTTGGCGACCAGCATCCTGGTGCGCGTGCTCTCGAGCTCGTCGAAGTGCGCGACCACCGCGTCCGCGGTCGCCATCGTCTCGGGCTCCTCGAGCACGAGCTTCTTGTACAGGTCGTCGACGGTGGTGATCTGCTGACCGGCCTGGATGCGGGCGAGAAGGCTGATCGCCTTCGCCCCGGAACCTGCAGCGCCGATGCCGAGCACGGCGTGCAGGCGGGCCGAGAACTCGCGATCGGTCGCGACGGGATCGAGCCCGACGGCGCGCACCGACGCGTCGCTGAGTCGCAGAGTCGCGGCACGTTCCAGCTGCGTGAGGTCGAAGGGTCCATCGATCGTGGCGCGCAGCCTCGTGGTGTCCTCGAGCGTTCGGGCGTCCGCGGGGATGTACCACCCGCGCACCGCCGTGAAGCGCGAGCCGTCGTGGTCGAGCCAGGTCATGGACACGGCGCTCCAGGTGTCCTCGCCGTCACCGCGGAGGACGCGGAGCTTCGTTCCCTCGTCGGTGCGGGACTCGTCGATCTTCCCCCGACCGTAGGACAGGATGTTCCGCTGCTCCTCACCGCGCGGACGCCCCGTGACCCCGCCGTTGGAAGCGCCGTTGAACGGGGTCGTATGCGGCATCATCAGGGCGATGTAGCCGTCCATGAGAGTGGACTTGCCGGACCCCGACCCACCGCACAGCAGAGTCGCATCCGGAGAGAACCGCACCCGATGCGGCCCGCCGTCGTAGCCGCCCCAGTTGATGAGCTGCAGCTCCTCGGCGACCCACTGCTGGCCTCGGGACTTCGCGGGGATCATCCCGAAGAGCGTGTCCATCATCGTCATCGTGTCACCACCGCCTGGGATCGCAGCCACTCGCGCAGCTCTCTGAGCGTCTCGGCGCTGAGCACCACCTCGACAAGAGCGGTGATCCGATACCGTCCGCTGGTCTCCTCTTGCACGATTCCCTCCCGGTCCAAGCGGTCCAGCGCACTGCGGATCGCCCGCTGCTGCTTCGCGGTTCCGCCGTCGACGTCGGCGAAGTAACTGAGGACCGTCTGCTCGACGTCCTCGATGTCGATCCGCACGGAGCCCTCGCCGGACGCCGACTCGCGCTGATACACCGTTCGCAGGTGCACGAGGACGAGCGTCTCAGCACGAGAATACGGAGAATCCTTCAGCAGCACGGGCATCTCGACCTCGTCGGAGCGCAACTGCTGCTTGTATGCGAACCCTCGGGCGTGATCGATGATGAGACGCAGGTAGACGTCGTTGAGTCGCGACTCGATCACCTGCTGGTGCTCGAGGAGCAGGGTCCACTCCCGGCGGTTGCGCTCCATCGAGATGAAGCGGCGCTGCAGAAGATGCACGAGCACCCGCCTGATCTCGGGGTCGAGAGTGCCGCGGTCACCCGGGAAGTGCGCCTCGAGGTCATCCTCCATCGCCGTCGGGGCGATGAAACCCTGGTTCGCGCCGGCTGTGGTGAGGTCGTCGTCACTCATCTGCATCTTCTTTCGTGCTGCGGGCGGTCACGGTGCCGAAGGCGAACCGGCGAGTCGTCCCGTCCGGTCTCAGAGCTTCGACCGTCGATATCCCGTCGCCGTCGGTGAGACCGTTCCGGTGGGCGATCTCGAGCAGACCGAGGAGATCCACGGGGCGTCGACTGGCATCCGGCACCTCGCGGAATGCCTCGGCGAGGTCGAAGTCCGGCCCGAGGCCCGCGACGTACGCCTCGAGCTCGGCATACCTCGGGCCACCCCATGCCCGTGTGTCGTGATCGAGGAAGTCGACGTCGTCGGCGTCGGTGAGGGGCGCCGGAGCGCGCGGAGGTCGGATGTCGCTGGTGGTCTGGCGCAGATGCCCCAGGTCGATTAGCGGCATGCTTCGGACCGGATCGACGACCGTGGCCGGACCCGACCACCCGTGGAGCCCTGCGATGACGTCACGGAGGAGGTCGTCGATCTGACGATCACGCAGTGGATCGTGGGTCTTCACCTGACCGGTGATGACATGCGAGGCCCGGCGCTGTGCGGCCAGCACCTCTTCGACTCCGAGCTCCACGCGTCGTGCGATCGCGTCGAGCTCGGCACGCTGCGTGCTGTCGAGCATGCGGGCGAAGGGCTGGTCGAGAAGGCCACGGAGCTGTTCGGTGAGGGCGTCGATGCGGTCGGGGTCGCCGATCAGGCGCAGCGCCCCTGCGAAAGCGCGCCCCTCCGGGGTCGACTGCATCACGTCCTGCGCACGCTGGAGATACTCGCGCAGCACCTCGCTCGTCGGCCTCTCGTCCCGCCGGAGGTGGGCGACGACATCGCGCTGCATCGCTCTGAGCGACTCGGCGACCCGCGTGAAGTCCGCGGGGAGTTCGCGTGCCAGGTGCAGCACATTCTCCGCCTCTTCGAGGAGCTCCTCGTCGTCCGCAGGGTCCGCGTGCCCGGACTCCTCGATGCGCGCGATCTCGGCGTCGAGCAGCTCGCGCTCGGCATGCAATCGCGACAGGCGGCGAACCGGGTCCACCTCGGCGCTGACCGACAGATGATCCACGGCGTCCAACAGTGTGCGGACGCGGGAGTTGGAGACCCGAGTGCGCCCTCCGCCGGTGCGGCCCGAGATCTCGAGTGCGGCGACCGCGTGGGCCGACAGACGATAGACCTCGACGTCATCGTCGATCTGCTGGATCAGCCAGCCGAGACGCACCCAGTTGCGGCACACGTCGCGTCCGCTCCCCGAGGGGAGCTTCCGGTCATCCTCGTCGTAACCCGCCGCGCGGAGCTCGTCGAGCACCTCGGCCAGTTCGGCGTGGGCATCCGCGACCGCGACCGAGGCCCGGTCGGCGTTGAACAGGAGAGTGAGCGACGCCACCACGAACGGGGCGAACCGCCCGTGCAGGAGATCGAGGGTCGGGGTGCCGAATGCGGTGACGGCACGCGCATACGCGGCCTCAGCCCTGGATCCAGTCACTCGAACGAGAATAGTCCGACCTCGGGGCCCCGCCTGTGATGCCCTCGTTCGTGGCGGGTCGCGCGGCAGGAGGTCAGCGCTCGGAGGCGTGCTCACGGACGCTCTCGAGGAACAGCTCGTGGAACCGGGTCTCGCCATCGACCTCGGGGTGGAAGCTGGTTCCGAGAAGCGTCCCCTGCCGCACCGCCACGATTCCGCCGCCCGGCAGCGAGGCGAGCACCTCGACCCCGTCGCCCGTGCGCTCGACGATCGGCGCTCGGATGAACGTCGCGTGCACCGGCATGCCGCCGAGGAGCGGAACGTCGAGGCCGATCTCGAACGACTCTGTCTGACGGCCGAACGCGTTGCGGCGGACACTCACATCCATGCCGCCGAACGACTGCTGCCCGTCGATGCCGTCGAGCACCTCGTCCGCGAGGAGGATCAGCCCGGCGCACGTGCCGTACACGGGAAGCCCCGCAGCGATCGCAACGCGGATCGGCTCCTGCATCCCGAAGACACGCGACAGCTTGTCGATCACGCTGGACTCACCGCCGGGGATGACGAGGCCGTCGACGGCCACCAGCTCCTCCGGGCGGCGCACCAGCGCGACCTCGGCTCCGAGTCCCGCGAGCACGGCGGCATGCTCGCGCACGTCGCCCTGCAGAGCGAGGACGCCGACCCGTGGACTACCAGCCACGCTCGGCCAGGCGGTGCGGGGCCGGGAGGTCGGACACGTTGATGCCGACCATCGCCTCTCCGAGTCCGCGCGAGACCTCGGCGATCACCTTGGCGTCGTCGAAGAACGTCGTCGCCTTGACGATCGCCTTGGCCCGCTCCGCGGGGTTTCCCGACTTGAAGATCCCGGATCCCACGAACACGCCGTCGGCGCCGAGCTGCATCATCATCGCGGCGTCCGCCGGAGTGGCGACGCCACCCGCGACGAAGAGCACGACCGGGAGCGTGCCGGTCTCGGCGATCTCCGCGACGAGCTCGTAGGGCGCCTGCAGCTCCTTCGCCGCGACGAACAGCTCGTCCTTCGGAAGGGCCGTGAGAGCCGCGATCTCGCCGCGGATCCTGCGGATGTGCTTCATCGCCTCCGAGACGTCACCCGTGCCGGCCTCACCCTTGGAGCGGATCATCGCCGCGCCCTCGTTGATGCGGCGGAGAGCCTCGCCGAGGTTGGTCGCGCCGCAGACGAACGGGACCGTGAAGCCGTATTTGTCGATGTGGTTCACGTAGTCGGCGGGCGACAGCACCTCGGACTCGTCGATGTAGTCGACGCCGAGCTCCTGCAGCACCTGCGCTTCGACGAAGTGGCCGATGCGGGCCTTGGCCATGACCGGGATCGACACGGACGCGATGATGCTGTCGATCATGTCGGGGTCGCTCATGCGCGAGACGCCGCCCTGCGCGCGGATGTCGGCGGGAACCCGCTCGAGTGCCATGACGGCGACGGCACCCGCGTCTTCGGCGATCTTCGCCTGGTCGGCGGTGACCACGTCCATGATCACACCGCCCTTGAGCATCTCGGCGAGACCGCGCTTGACGCGCGAGGATCCGGTGGTGGTCTGTTCGGTCATGAGAGCTCCTGTCGGGGAAGCACGATGTGCATGAGTGTGTCGAACGATGTCTCGTTTGATCTAGGCCAAACAGTAGCACTGTCCGGAACGACCTAGAATCGGTGGTGAGGAGACATGAGCGACCAGATCACCGGAACGACCGCAGCGGACATCGCCGACAGCGTGCGCGGCCTGCGCGACCGCGGTGTGCTGCGCGCCGGCAGCCCCCTGCCTCCCGTGCGCGAGCTCGCCACCCTCCTCGGCGTCAACCGCAACACCGCGGTCGCCGCCTACCGACAGCTCGCCCAGGCCGGGCTCGTCATCTCGCGAGGGCGCGCCGGTACCGTCATCGCCGGTCTCGAATCCGTCGCCCAGGAGGGCTATGCCTCGGACACCGTCCTGCGCGACGTCGGCACGGGCAACCCCGACCCCCGTCTGATCCCCGACCCGTCACCGGCGCTGGCGACGGTGGCCGGACGTCCGGTGCTGTACGGCGAGCCTGTGATCGACCGCGGACTCGACGACTGGGCGCGCGAATGGATCGCGCAGGATCTCGGTGACCTCGACTTCGGCATCACCGTCACCAGCGGAGCCGTCGACGCCGTCGAACGGCTGCTCGCTCAGGCGTTGATGCGCGACGACGCCGTCGCCCTCGAGGATCCCTGCTTCCTGGCGAGCATCCACACGGTCCGTCTCGGCGGGTATCGGGCCGTGCCCGTGCCGGTCGACGAGCAGGGGATGACTGTCGACGGGCTGCGCGCCGCCCTGGACGCCGGTGTGCGAGCCGTGATCTGCACCCCCAGAGCTCAGAACCCGACCGGCGCGAGCCTCACGGCAGCCCGGGCGTCGGAACTGCGTACCGTGCTCGCCGAGCATCCGTATGTGCTGATCATCGAGGACGACCATTTCTCGATGCTGTCGCAGCGCACCTACGAATCGCTGATCGGCCCCGATCACCGCCGGTTCGCACTGGTGCGCTCGGTGTCGAAGTTCCTGGGGCCCGACATGTGCCTCGCGATCGCGGCGACGGACGCGACCACGGCCGAGCGCCTAGCGATGCGCTTGAGCCCCGGGACCACCTGGGTCAGCCATCTGCTTCAGCGTCTCACGCTCACACAGCTGACCGACGACGCGGTGCTTTCACGCATCGCAGACGCCCGTGAGCACTACGCCGCGCGCAACGAGGCCTTCGCCTCGCGCCTGCGCGAGCATGGCCTCGACTCCCCCACCACCGACGGCTTGAGTCTGTGGATCGAGTTGCCCCAGCCCGCGCGCCTCGTCGCAGAGCGGCTCATGCGCCGAGGCTGGCTCGCACGCACCGGCGACGACTTCGCCCTCGATGAGCGCGCCGACCCGTCGCGCCACCTTCGCCTCACGGTGCACGATCTGTCCGAAGACGACACCGCGACGCTGGTCGCCGACCTGGTCTCGGCCGCACGATGACCCACCGCACCATGACCCACCGCACGATCACCACACGCCGCGGGAGCACTCCCGCCCTCACTGAAAGGATCGGGGAATGAAGGTCCTCTCCATCCAGTCCGCCGTCGCATACGGCCACGTCGGCAACTCGGCCGCGGTCTTCCCGCTGCAGCGCATCGGCGTCGAGGTTCTCCCGGTGTACACGGTGAACTTCTCGAACCACACCGGCTACGGCGCCTGGCGCGGCCCGATGATCGATCCGAACGATGTGCGCGAGGTCCTGACGGGCATCGAGGAGCGCGGCGTGTTCGGCGAGATCGACGCCGTGCTCAGCGGCTACCAGGGCGGCGAGGGCATCGGAGACGTCATCATCGACGCCGTCGCCCGCGTCAAGGCGGCGAACCCCGACGCGGTCTACGCGTGCGACCCGGTGATGGGGAACGCGAAGTCCGGATGCTTCGTCGCGCCGGCGATCCCGATCCTGTTGCGTGAGAAGGTCGTGCCTGCCGCCGACATCATCACTCCGAACCAGTTCGAGCTCGGGTTCCTCACCGGGACCGAACCGGACACACTCGAGTCCACGCTCGCCTCTGTCGACCTGGCGATGGCCATGGGACCGCGTACCGTGCTCGTCACGAGCGTCGAGCGCCCCGACCGCGAAGAGGGCACCATCGAGATGCTCGTCGCCGACTCGGCGGGCGCCTGGATCGTGCAGACGCCTCGGCTGCCCATGAAGGCGAACGGCTCGGGCGACGTGACCGCTGCGCTCTTCACCGCGCACTACGTCGAGACCGGCGACGCGAAGGCTGCGCTCGAGCGCACGGCGTCGAGCGTGTTCGACCTGCTCGCCGCGACCCTCGAGTCCGGTGCGCGCGAGCTGCAGCTCGTCGAGGCGCAGGAGTTCTATGCGAACCCGCGGATGCAGTTCACCGCACGCCAGGTGCGCTGAACCGCCGCGTCACGGCTTCGGCCAGGCGTTCGCCACAGCTTCTCGCACTTCGCCGAGCAGCTGGGGCAGCGCCTTGGTCTTGGCGATGATCGGGAAGAAGTTGGCGTCAGACGTCCACCGCGGCACGATGTGCTGGTGCAGGTGGCCGTCGACGCCGGCACCGGCGACGGCGCCCTGATTCATCCCGAGGTTGAACCCGTCGCAGCGTGATACCTCCCGGAGGACGCGCATGCCGATCTGCGTCAGCGCACCGATCTCGGCGACCTCTTCGGGCGTGGCCTGGTCGTAGGTGCCGATGTGGCGGTACGGGCAGACCAGAAGGTGCCCCGAGTTGTACGGGAAGAGGTTGAGCAGCACGTAAGCCGTCTCGCCCCGTGCGACGATCAGTCGCTCGGCATCCGGGAACTTCGGCGCCTCGCAGAAAGGGCACTCCTCGCGCAGCGGCTCTGGGCCCGCCTGGATGTACGCCATCCGGTGCGGAGTCCACAGCCGCTGGAACTCGTCGGGGACGCCGGCGAATTCGCCGGCGTCCTCCCACGGCTCGGAGGGTGTGGTCACGCCAGATCCCCTGCTGTCTGCACGAGCGTGTGCGCGTCGATCGCCTCGCGGATGCGCGCCACGGCGTCGGCGATCGGCACGCCGTTCTCCTGGGTGCCGTCGCGGTAGCGGAACGAGACGGTGCCGGCATCGCGGTCCTTCTCGCCCGCGATCAGCAGCAGCGGGACCTTGCCGGTCGTGTGCGTGCGGATCTTCTTCTGCATGCGGTCGTCGGAGGCGTCGAGCTCGGCGCGCACGCCCTGCGTGCGGAGCGTCTGGACGATCTCACCCAGGTGGTCGGCGAACTCGTCGGCAACAGGGATGCCCACGACCTGCACGGGAGACAGCCACACGGGGAAGTCGCCCGCGTAGTGCTCGAGCAGAATGGCGAAGAACCGCTCGATCGAGCCGAACAGCGCGCGGTGGATCATGATCGGACGCTTCTTCTGGCCGTCCTTGTCCATGTACTCGAGCTCGAAGCGCTCCGGCAGGTTCGGGTCGACCTGCACGGTGGAGAGCTGCCACGTGCGGCCGATCGCATCGCGCGTCTTGAGGTCGATCTTCGGGCCGTAGAAAGCAGCCTCGCCGGGGACCTCGGTGAGCTTGAGGCCGGACGCCACGGCGACGCGACGCAGAGCATCCGTTGACGAGTCCCAGAACTCGTCGGATCCGATCCACTTGGACTTCTCGTCGTCCTTCATCGACAGCTCGAGCTCGAAGTCGGTGAGACCGAAGTCGCGGAGCATCGAGAGGATGAACTCGAGGACCTTCGCGACCTCGCCCTCGAGCTGGTCGGGGGTGACGAAGAGGTGCGAGTCGTCCTGGGTGAAGCCGCGCACGCGGGTGAGGCCGTGCAGTGCGCCCGACAGCTCGTTGCGATAGACGGTGCCGTTCTCGGCGAACCGCAAAGGCAGGTCGCGGTAGCTGCGCGCGCGCTCCTTGTAGATCAGGATGTGCATCGGGCAGTTCATGGGCTTCAGGTAGTAGTCCTGGCCCTGCTTGGTGATGTTGCCCTCGTCATCGCGCTCCTCGTCCATGACGATCGGCGGGTACATGCCCTCCTTGTACGTGACGAGGTGGTTCGAGGTGAGGAAGAGGTCTTCCTTCGAGATGTGCGGCGTGTACACGTAGGTGTACCCGCCCTCGATGTGGCGCTTGCGCGCGTGCTGCTCCATCTCGCCGCGGACGACGCCGCCGCGAGGGTGCCAGACCGAGAGACCCGAGCCGATCTCCTCGGGGAACGAGAACAGGTCGAGCTCCTTGCCGAGTCGCCGGTGGTCGCGCTTGGCGGCCTCTTCGAGACGGTGCTGGTACTCGCGCAGTTCGTCCTTCGACGGCCAGGCCGTGCCGTAGATGCGCTGCAGCTGCGGGTTCTTCTCACTTCCGCGCCAGTAGGCCGCGGCGATGCGGGTGAGATCCCAGCCGTTGCCGATCATGCGGGTGTTGGGCAGGTGCGGCCCGCGGCAGAGATCCTTCCAGACGACCTCGCCATCGCGGGTCGTGTTGTCATAGATCGTCAGCTCGCCCTCGCCGACCTCGACGGATGCGCCCTCTGCCGCCTCCTTGCCGCCCTTGAGACCGATGAGCTCGAGCTTGAACGGCTCGTCCGCGAGCTCCGCCCGTGCCTCGTCGTCGGTGACGACGCGGCGCACGAAGCGCTGACCCTCACGGACGATGCGCTGCATCTCTTTCGTGATGGCCTTGATGTCTTCGGGCGTGAACGGAGTGTCGACGCCGAAGTCGTAGTAGAAGCCGTCGGTGATGGGCGGGCCGATGCCGAGGTTGGCCTGCGGGTTGATCCGCTGCACCGCCTGCGCGAGCACGTGCGCCGCCGAGTGACGGAGGATGTTGAGTCCGTCGGGGCTGTCGATCGTGACCGGCTCGACCTCGTCGGCATCGGTCACTGTCGCGGCGAGGTCCTTGAGGGTCCCGTTGACGCGCATCGCGACGACTGAACGGTTAGAGAACAGGGCGAAGCCGTCTTTCGGCTGAGCATTTTCAGGCACTGCACACTCCATCTGGGTCTGGATCTAGGCTACTCGCATGCCCGGGGGCTGCTGACCGCTACGACACCGCCTCGGTCGCGGTGTTCGCGGCCGTCGGCGCCAGGATGATGATCGCCGCACCGACCAGCGCGAGCGCGGAGCCGACCCAGTCCCAGATCGTGGGCTTGAAGCCGTCGATGATGATCCCCCACGCCAGGGATCCCGCGATGAACACGCCGCCGTACGAGGCGAGCACGCGTCCGAAGTTCGCGTCGGGCTGCAGCGCCGCGATGAATCCATACGCGCCGAGCGCCATGACCCCGAGCACCGCGAACAGCCACCCCCGGTTCTCCTTGACCGCCTGCCAGATCAGCCACGCCCCGCCGATCTCGGCGACGGCGGCGAGCACGAAGAGGATGCTGATGCGCAGGACGGTCATGCACTCAGTGTGGCAAAGACCCGCGACCCGCGTGTCAGCTGCCGGCCGTCACCAAGCCCGACTCGTACGCGAGGATCACGAGTTGCGCCCTGTCGCTCGCCGAGACCTTCGCCATGATCCGGTTCACGTGGGTCTTGGCGGTGTGCGGTGAGATCGTCAGCCGAATGGCGATGTCGTGATTCGTGAGTCCCTCGGCGACGAGCTCGAGAACCTCGCGCTCCCGTGGCGTCAGCGGAGCGAGCACGTCCACCCACCGCTCGGAACGCGGTGCTCCGCCACGACGCACCGCCCGCTCGATCAGCGCCCGGGTCGCGGATGATGAGAGAAGTGCCTCACCCTGGTGCACGGTGCGCACGGCGCGGACGATCTCGTCGGGTTCGGCACCCTTGCCGATGAAACCGCTCGCGCCCGCGCGCAGCGCTGCGACGACGTTCTCGTCGTCCTCGAAAGTGGTCAGGATGAGCACCCGCGGGCGGTGCGACGCATCCGCGCCCGCGGAGGCGGGGGCATCCGCGCAGATCAGAGCGGTGGCGGCGATCCCGTCGAGTTCCGGCATCCGGATGTCCATCAGTACGACGTCCGGCGCGGTATCGATGACCGCATTCACCGCTTCACGTCCGTCGGATGCCTCTCCGACCACGAGAAGACCGCCGTCGCTGAGGATGTCCCGCACGGCATGCCGCACCAGAGGCTGGTCGTCGACCACGAGCACCGAGATCGTCAAGGCTTCGTCGCCGCCTCGGTCGGGATCCAGGCCTCGAGTGAGAAGACTCCGCCCTCGCTGCCGAAGTGCACGGCGCCTCCGACGGCGGCGATGCGCTCCTGCAGTCCGCGCAGCCCGTGGCCCGCACGGGGAGGTTCTGACGACTCGTTCGCGGTCGGGTTCACGATCGTCATCCGCACCGCGGCCCCTTCGGTGCGGATGGCGCCGGTCGCCGTGCCGCCGCGGCCGTGCTTGTGCGCATTGGTGAGGGCCTCTTGGAGCACCAGGTAGGCGACGTGATCGCCGGCCGGCGACAGAGCCAGACCGTGGTCAGGGCCCCGCAGATCGACACGGAGTCCGGCCCCACGGAAACCGGCGAGGAGCACATCCAGGTCGGCCAACCCACTCTGCGGGCGGAGCTCGACCTCACGCTCGTCGGTGTCGGTGTCGGTGTCGGCGCGCAGCAGCGTCATGAGTCCGCCGATGTCGGCGAGAACCGTCCGTGATGCGCTCCGCACGGTCGTCAGGGCCTCACGTGCACGCTCGGGTCGAGTCTCGAGAGACGACGAGGCGACTCCCGCGTTCAGGCTGATCACGGCGATCTGATGCGCGACCACGTCGTGCAGGTCGCGGGCGATCCGCACCCTGTCTTCCGCGACCCGCCTGCGCGCCTCGTCGTCGCGGCTCCGTTCGGCCCGCTCCGCGCGCTCGGTCATCGCCGCGGCGAACTCCCGCCGTGAGCGTGCGGTGTCGCCCAGCGCTCCGCCCAGGACGATGATCAGGATGAACTGGAGAGCCGTCGAATCGAAGAGATCGCCTCCGAGCGCCCATCCCCCGGCGAAGAAGGCGACCACGACCGACGCGCCGAGGGCGAGCAGACCGATCCGTCGGCCGAGATGATCGAGCACCGCGTAGCAGGCGATCGCGACGGCGAGGAGCGCACTCGGAGAGATCGACCCGGCCGCGGCGACGGCCACCACACACGCCAGGCTGACGCCGAGCGCTGGCAGCGGCCACCGCCGCCTGAGCGGCATGACCACCGCGGGGGCGAGAGCCGGGATCAGAAGCATCCCCGTGGCACGGAAGGTCTCGACCGGGAACGGCAGGACGGCCACCGCCACGATCAGCGCGGCCGAGAGGACGTCGCTCATCCGGAACCCGTCTCGGGTGGCACGGGTGATCGACATGCATCCAGTATTTCGTGTCTGCCACCGCTGCGGATCCACCCGCCGGATGACTCCCTCGTACTGCGAACGCGGTACCGAGGTGTCCGCGGCGGGCTGATGCGCCCGGAGATCTCACGATCCAGGCTGGGAGGACAGGCGCGCACCACCCCTCCGACACCCGTGTGCGCCGGGAAGGCTATCGTGCGCAAGTCCCTGAGAAGAGCCCTCATCGTCGTGGGGGCCATCGGCACCGTGTTGGCGGTCGGGCTGACGACCACGACCGTGGTGAACGCCGTGTCGACCGAGACGGAGAAGAGCCGGATCGCGACATACGGCCAGACGGTGACCGTCGACGGGCGGTCGATGAACGTGGTCATCACCGGCGAGGGCGACCAGGACGTCGTGCTGCTCCCAGGCTTCGGCACGGCGTCCCCGGCCCTCGATTTCGGGCCGCTGGTCGCAGAACTCGCGCAGGATCACCGCGTCATCGTCGTCGAGCCGTTCGGCTACGGCCTGAGCGACGGCACCGACCGGGCGCGGACGACCGACAACATCGTGGACGAGATCCACGGGGCGCTGCAGGCGCTCGATGTCGACAGCTACGTGCTGATGGGGCACTCGATCGCGGGCCTCTATGCGATCGAGTACACGAACAGGTACGCCGATGAGGTGAAGGCATTCGTCGGCATCGACACCAGCGTGCCTGGGCAGCCGAACATGGACACGGTCTTCCCGACCGGCCTGCTGGCCGCAGTGAAGAACCTCGGCCTGATCCGCCTCGTCGCGGGTGCGACCGGCGACGGCCTCGACGGCCTCGAATACGACGACGAGACGCGCGAACAGATGTCGCTCCTCAGCAATCGGAACTCCCTCACCTCCACCTACCTCGACGAGATGACGCACATCAGGACCAACTTCGCGGACGCCGTCGACACGGCGTTTCCCGCGGGCCTCCCCCTCCTGCTGTTCGTGGTCGCCGACAACGCCGGCAATCCGGACTGGATCGCCCTGCACGAGCGTCAGGCTGCGGAGGTCGACGACGGAACCGTGATGCCCCTCGACGGCGAACACTATCTGCATCACACGCGCTCCCCCGCGATCGCAGACGGACTCCGGCGGTGGGAAGCCGACCGTCTCCTCGGTGCCAGCTGAACCGGCGCGACGCGCCCCGACGAACCCCGGACCCTCGGATGCCGCCGGGGTAGCGTGAGCGGATGATCAGAGCACTGGCGCGTTGGATCCTCGCACTCGCCCTGGGGGCTGTCGGCATCGTGCACTTCGTCAGCACCCGTGGCTTCCGGGTCGTCGTTCCCGACTGGGCGACGAAAGCCACCCGCCTCGACAAGGACGCGATCGTGATCGCCTCCGGTGCCGCGGAGATCGCGCTCGCGGTCGGGCTCGTCGCACTTCCGAAGGAGAGGCGACGCATCGGCATCGCGACCGCCGCGTTCTTCGTCGCCGTGCTGCCGGGCAACGTGCATCAGTGGCGCACGCACCGCTCCACCCCCGGTCTCGACACCGAGGCACGACGCTTCGGCCGGCTGTTCCTCCAGCCGCTGCTCGTGCTGTGGGCACTGTGGGCGACTGTTCCCGATCCTGTTCCGGCGGGTCGCGCGCGGCGTCGTAGCCGCTGAGGCGGGCGCCACGCAACCCCTGTCCGCCGATTCCGCGGCGCGGGCGAGAATGGAGCCATGTCCTCCCCTTCGATCGTGTGGCTCCGTGACGACCTCCGCCTCGCCGACAACCCGGCGCTGCGGGCGGCCATCGATCGTGACGAGCCGGTCGTCGTGCTCTACGTCCTCGACGAGGAGTCCCCCGGCATCCGTCCGCTGGGCGGCGCAGCGCGCTGGTGGCTGCACCACTCGCTCGCCTCGCTGAGCGGTCGACTGCGCGAGCTCGGGGCGACGTTGACGCTCCGTCGGGGGCCCGCCGAGCGCGTCGTCCGCGAGGCCGTGGCGGACACGGGAGCGAGCGCCGTGTTCTGGAATCGCCGCTACGGAGGTGCGGAGCGCGACATCGACGCTGCGTTGAAGGCGTCGCTGCGTGACGAGGGACTCGAGGTCGCCTCCTTCGCCGGCTCTCTGCTGCACGAACCATGGACGGTGAAGACCGGGGGCGGCACCCACTTCTCAGTGTTCACGCCGTTCTGGCGAGCCTGCCTCGCTCTCCCCGCGCCCCGCGCGCCTCTCCCCGCACCGCGGAGCCTCGACGGGGCGTCGCCCCGCCCCGCCTCCGACGACCTCGACGACTGGGGCCTGCTGCCGACGCGACCGGATTGGGCCGGGGGCCTCCGCGAGACGTGGGAGCCCGGCGAGCCTGCCGCACGAGCCCGGCTGAGATCCTTCCTCCACGACGACATCGGCACGTACGACCGAGCAAGGGACGAGCCGTCCGCTGGGGCGACCTCGCTGCTCTCGCCCCGACTGCGCTGGGGCGAGCTGAGTCCTTTCACCGTCTGGCATGAGGCGGTCGACGCGCACGGCGCAGCGGGATTCCTCTCGGAGTTGGGCTGGCGCGAGTTCGCGTGGCACACCGTGTTCCACTCCCCTGATCTGGCGACGGTGAACCTTCGCCGTCAGTTCGATGCGTTCCCCTGGCCGCGCCTCGACCCGGCCCAGCTCGCTGCGTGGCAGCACGGCGACACCGGTGTGCCTCTGGTGGATGCCGGAATGCGCGAGCTCTGGCACACCGGCTTCATGCACAACCGCGTGCGCATGGTCACCGCATCGTTCCTGGTCAAGAACCTGCTGATCGACTGGCGGCGCGGCGAGGAATGGTTCTGGGACACGCTCGTCGACGCCGACGGGGCCAGCAACCCGTTCAATTGGCAGTGGGTCGCTGGATCGGGAGCCGATGCGGCACCCTACTTCCGGGTGTTCAACCCCGAGCTCCAGGCCAAGAAGTTCGATCCGCACGGCCTCTACATCTCGGAGTGGGCATCGGATGCTCCTACCGAGCCGATCGTCGACCTCGCCGCCACGCGCAAGGCGGCCCTCGCCGCCTACGACGTCGTCAAGCGATCCGCGCAGCCCGCGTCCTGAGCGCTGCGCCCTCGCCTCAGGAGGCGTAGCGCTCGACGCGGAGCACGCAGTCGAGCGCTTCGTCCTCGACGGCCACCGACGTCGCCCAGTCGGCGCTCGCACCAGCGTCGATCGACGCGACGTCGACCTGGGTGAGCGACCGAGTGTCACCGCCCTCGGTGAGCAGCGAGACGTAGATCCGATAGGACGCCGCGGCCTCGCTCGAGTTCGTCACCGACCCGGCGACCTCCCAGTGGTCACCCGCGAGCTCGCACGTCTTGACCTCGGCGTCCGAGAGCGCACCCTCGAGCCCTTCACCGGAGCCGGGCGTGTCCGTGATGTCCGTGACGCCCGCTTCGGCCTGTTCCGTCGCGGTCGGCGTGGGCTTCGGCTCGGGGGCAGAGTCCGTGCACCCGGCCAGGACGAGGCCGAGGGCCACGGCGATGCCGGCCACGACCACCCCCTTGGTCGCCGTGCGGCGTCCTGCGGTGGACGGGGAGGTTGAGCTCAGGTTCAGCATCGTGTGGCCTTTCAGTGCGGATTGCTACGAGGAGAGGTTCTGGGATCGCATCGAGCGACGACGGCGTGCGGCGAGCATCAGCACGAGGCCGGCGAGCAGCAGCAGTGCGGAGCCGCCGACCAGGGGCAGCGGGTCGCCGCCACCGGTGAAGGGCAGGAGACCCACCGGCGTCGGCTGCGGAAGGTTCACCGCGTCGGAGGCGACATCGAGCACCTGCACGCCGGACTCCGCCTCGACGCTCGTCACCACGGCACGGGAGGTCACCACGGTGCCCTCCATCGCCGGGGTGATGATCACAGTCGCGGTCGCTGTGACGCTCTGGCCGGGAAGCAGCACGCCGGGCTCCCCCGGCCACACGTAGGTGATCGCCGAGAGCCCCGGGTACGGGTCGGTGATGCGCACGCCGGTGAGAGTCGTCGTCCCGGTGTTGGTCGCGGTGTAGCGGAAGACGAGCGTGTCGCCTGCGAAGCCCTGCTGGCCATCCTTGACCGAGATGCTCATGCCGAGACTGATGCTCGGGGCGTCTGGCACCTCCACGCGCACGGAGTCGGATGCGTCGACCGTCGAGCCGTCGGGAGCGGTGCCCACCACGGAGGCGGTGTTCTCGACGTGCTGGCGCACGACATCCGCAGCCGTGATCACGTAGTCGGCGGTCACGGTCGCGCTCTGACCGGCTGCCAGGACACCGGGTGTGCCCGGCCAGGTGACGGTCGGAGCGCCGAGTCCGGCGAGGTCGTCCGTGACCGCGACATCCGACAGCGTGACGTTGCCGGTGTTGGTCACCGACACGACGTAGCGGATGATTCCGCCCTGCTGCGCTGCACCAGTGAGCTCGGCCGTCTTGTCGAGAGCGAGAGCGGGTGCCGCCGCGATGAGCGTCTCGCCGACGGACTCGTCGCGCACGATCATGCCGCCCGCGTCTCCGGTGGTGACGGCCACCGATGTGATCCCGCCGGCGTCGACGTCCGCCTGGGTCAGGGCGTAGCTCGCGGTCGCGGTCGCCGACTGCCCGGGAGCCAGCACACCGATCTCGCCCGGCCATGCGATGCCGAGCCCGGTGAGCCCTGCCTGGCCATCGGCGAGCGTGACACCGCGGAGGGTGGTGTTGCCGGTGTTGCTGAACGTGAACATGTACTCGACGACGTCGCCGGGGCGACCGGTGGCGCCCGGTGCGAGCGTCTGCGTCTTCTCGATGTCGACCGCCGGAACCGGAGCGGCGGTCGTGACGATCGACTCCGGGGAATCGGCCGTCACCGAGTCACCACCGGGCGTCAGCCCACCGGCCGACGCGGTGTTCCGCACCTCACCCGCGTCGATGTCCGACTGCTGCAGCGTGTACGTCGCCGTCGCGGTGACGGATCCTCCCGGCGCGAGGTTTCCGGCCGCTCCGGGCCATGCGCCGTAAGAGATGTCCGACAGCCCCTCGAGCGAGTCGCTGAGCGCGACGGAGGAGAGCGAGAACGTGCCCGTGTTGGTGATGGCGAAGTCGTACCTGATCTCGGTGCCGACGCCGCCGTCTCCGAGGCGCGTTCCGACCTTCGAGACGTCGAGCGATCCGGTGCCTCCCACCAACGGCACGATCGTCATCGGGGTCCGACTGCTGACGTCGGCACCCGTCGGGGGCGTACCGGTCCCCGACGCCGTGTTGCGGACGGTGCCCGCATCCACATCGGCCTGAGTGATCTGATGCGATGCCGTGATCGTCACTGTCTGTCCGGGCAGCAGACGCCCCGGATTCGCCGCATCCGGCCAGGTGTAGACGAAGCCTGTGAGGCCCGGAACCGTGTTGCTGAGAGTCACCCCGTTGAGTGTCGTGTTGCCGGTGTTCTGGATCGTGAAGGTGTACTCGACCGAGTCTCCGAGCACGCCGACATCTCCGGCGGCGAGTGCGGCGGACTGTGTCGCGCGGATCGCCTGGTCAGGATTCGTCGGGGTATCCGTGGCGATCGTGAACGGGGCGGAGCTGTCGGAGACGACGACTCCACGCGGAGAGGTTCCGAAGGACGTCGCGACGTTCGTGATCGAGCCGGCATCGACGTCATCCTGGGTAACCGTGTATCGGGCAACGCCGGTCGCGGTTCCTCCGGGCGGAAGGATGCCGGTGGCCGACGGGAACTCGATCTGCGGGGTGCCCAGACCCTCCAGGTCGTCCTGCAGGCGGATGAGGCGCAGCGTCACGTTTCCGGTGTTCGTGATGTCGAACGTGTACTCGATGATGCTGCCGACACCGCCCGTGCCGCTGACGTACGAGCCGCCCTTGACCGTCTGGATAGACGGAGCGTGCGCGGCCGTCGGGATGGGCTCGATCGTCGAGCGGATCGAGAGCACCTCGCCTGCCGGAGTCGTGCCGCGGACGGACGCCGTGTTCTGCACGGACCCCCGATCGACGTCCTCCTGGCTGATGTCGTACGGCGCCGTGCCGCGTGCGATCTGCCCGGGTGCGAGCACTCCTGCGGCAGCCGGCCAGTCGACCGTGATCGGTCCGATGCCGACGAGCTCATCCGTGATCGCCACGCCCGAGAGCGTCACGGTGCCGGTGTTCTCGATGCGGAAGTCGAAGGTCACGCCGTCGCCTGCGCTGTTCGCGCCAGCGGCATCCAGTCCACCCGTCTTCGTGAACACGAGATCGGGAGCGGCGACGAGCGAGACCGTCGCCGGAGTGGTGGCCGCGGCGCGAGCGCCGGTCGGCGGTGTGCCGGTTCCGGTGACGAGGCTGGTGACGCTGCCCGCGTCGACATCCGCCTGGGTCAGGACATAGGTCGCAGTCGCGGTGACCGACTGACCCGGCACGAGGACACCCTCCGCACCCTGCCACACATACGCAGGCGCGGATGCACCGGGCAGGGCGTCTGCGAGGGCGGCGCCGGTCAGAGTCACGTTGCCGTCGTTCGTGAGGACATACGACCAGGTCACGACATCACCGGCCCGGCCCGTCGCCCCCGGCGCCAACGCACCCGAATCAGACACCGACACCGCCGGAGCCGCAGCGACCGTCGCCACCACACTCTCCGGCGACACCACCGTGATCGGCTCACTCCGCGCCGGCACACCCGACGCCGACGCCGTGTTCACCACACGACCCGCATCCACATCCGCCTGCACGATCACATACGACCCGGTCGCCGTCGCCGTCTCCCCCGGAGCGATCACCCCAGGAGCCCCCGCATCCGGCCACACCACACCCGACAACACCACACCAGGAACCGCATCAGAGAGCACCACACCCGACACCGTCACATTGCCCGTGTTCGTCACCCCGAACTCATACGACACCACATCGCCCACCGCACCCGATCCCGACGCCACACCCGACTTCGACACCGACAACCCCGCAACAGGCAACACCGTGCTCACCCGCACCGTGTTCGTATCCGCCGACACCCGCACCCCACCAGGAGCGAACGCCGCCACCGACGCCGTATTCTCCACAAACCCCGCATCCACATCCGCCTGCGTCAGGTCGTACTTGCCCCGACCGATGGCCTGCTCGCCGACACCCACACGCCCGGGCGCGGCAGGGTTCGGCCACACGATCGACACGTCGTACAGACCCACCATCGGGTCGACCAGCACACCACCGGTGACCGTCACGTTGCCCGTGTTCGTGACCACCACCGCGTACTCGACAGTGTCGCCCACCTCACCGATGTCCCCCGCGGCGAGCACACCCGTCTTCACCGCAGACAGCGCGGGAGTCCGAGGAACGGTGACCGTCGCGGCATCCGCGGCGTCGACCGGGGTGCCGGCCGGTGTGGTCGCGACCACCTCGACCGCGTTCGCGACCGACCCTGCATCGATATCCGCCTGGGTGAGCGCGTATGACGCGGTGCCGCGCGCTGCGGAGCCGACGGGGAGGACGCCCGCCGCTGCGGGATCGTCGCTCGGCCAGACCACATCGATGGCGCTGAGTCCGGGAAGTGCGTCGGAGAGCTCGACACCGCTCAGCGTCTGGTTGCCGCTGTTCGCGATCGTGAAGCCGAACTGCACGACGTCGCCCACCTGTCCGGTGGAGCCCGGTGCCAGTGCTCCGGTCTTGTCGATCGTGATCCCGGCATCGGCAGCGACCGTCGGCGTGCTGATCCGGTCGGAGGCGTCCTGCACGGCGGCGCCGTTCGACGCGGATCCTGCAGCGGTCGCAGTGTTGACCACCTCGCCGGCATCCACATCAGCCTGGACGATCGCATAACTGGCGACCGCCGTCGCGATCTCACCCGGAGCGAGAACTCCGGGCTCGCCGGGCCACCGCACAGCCGGGACGGCGAGCCCCGGGAGCGGGTCCGTCAGCGTGATCGCGGACACCGTGACGTTACCGGTGTTCTCGATCGTGAAGGCGTAGTCGATGATGTCGCCGACCGCGCCGTCTCCGCGAACGGCGGCCGTCTTGCCGGTGAGGAGCTCGGGGGTCGCTGCGGCGACGCTCGTGTTCGTCGGCGGAGTGCTGGCCGTGATCGTGTCGCCCACCGGCGGCTTGCCGCTCGCTGTGGCGATGTTCGTGACCGAACCGCGATCCACGTCCGCCTGGGTGATCGTGTACTCGGCGGTGGCGTCGACGGTCTCACCCGGGAGCAGGATTCCGGGCTCACCGGGCCAGTCGAAGGTCGGCGAGCTCACGC
Organism: Microbacterium sp. CGR1; assembly: GCF_051062835.1. GTDB lineage: Bacteria > Actinomycetota > Actinomycetes > Actinomycetales > Microbacteriaceae > Microbacterium. The sequence continues at coordinate 727,231 of NZ_JAOTPG010000001.1, forward strand.
CGACCAGCGCGTCCACCAGGTCGACGAGCGTCAGGGTGACGTTGCCCGTGTTCGTGATGCCGAACGTGTAGTCGATCCGGTCGCCGACATCACCGGCACCGTCGACGAGTCCGGACTTCGTCGCAGCGATGCCTGGTCGTGCGGTGATCTGGACCGAAGCAGTGGAGGTGCCGGTGACATCAGCGCCACGCGGCGGGGTGCCGACGCCGTCGACGGCGCTCGAGACGCCACCGCGATCGATGTCGGCCTGGGTGAGTTCATAGGTCGAGACGGCCGTCACGGTCTGGCCGGGGAGCAGCACTCCCGGGCGAGCAGGGTCGGGCCACGTGTACGTGGGGGCCGTGGAACCGCTGAGGCGTTCGGTCAGTGCGACGCCTGTGAGCGTGACGTTGCTCGTGTTCTGCAGCGAGTAGCTCCACGTAACGACGTCACCGGCGACACCGGTGGCATCGGGATCGAGTGCCGCGGTCTTGTCCACCACGATCGAGGCCTGGATTCCCTGCGTGTCCACGGTCTCGATGCCTGCGGGGCTCGTGACGGGACCACCGCGCGAGCTTCCGCTCGCCGTCGCGGCGTTGGCGATCGATCCGGCATCCACATCGGTCTGAGTGATCGTGTAGTCAGCCGTCGCGATCGCCGTCTGTCCTGGTGCGAGCACGCCCTCGGCACCCGGCCAGCTGATCTGCGGCACGCTGAGTCCCGGCATCGGGTCGGCGAGCGTGATCGCGCTGACGGTCACGTTTCCGGCGTTCGTGATGCGGAAGGTGTAGTCGACGGCCCCACCCGCACCGCCGTCGCCGTCGACGACGCCGTCCTTCACGACCGTCAGAGCAGCGGCGGGCTGCACGGTGTTGATCACGACCGGGTTGGAGTCGGCGACGACGATCGTCCCCTGCTCGGTGACCGCCTCGACGCCGGCCACGTTGCGCACGAACCCTCGGTCGATGTCGGCCTGGGTCAGCGTGTACCGCGCGACGCCGACCACGGTGTCGCCGACGAGGAGCTCGCCCTCAGGACCGGGCCAGGCGATCTCGGGAAGCGAGAGACCGGCGAGGCGATCGATGAGACGGCCGTCCTGCACCGTCACGTTGCCCGTGTTGGTCACCACGAGACGGTACTCGATGACGTCGCCGACCGCTCCGATGCCCGGCTCGAGCAGCTGTCCGCTCTTCACCGTCGTGAGTTCCGCAGCCTCCGTGATCGGCACGGTCGCGGAGGCCGTGCGGTTGAGCGTCGCCCCACCGGGAGCGGATGCCGTCAGAGTGACCGTGTTGTCCACACGCCCTCGGTCGACATCGGCCTGGGTGAGTTCGTACTCGGCTGTGGCGTCGGCTGTCGCACCGGGCGCGAGAACGCCGTCTGCTCCGGGCCAGGTGACCGCGATGTCCGAGAGGCCGACGAGCGCGTCGTCGAGGGTGACCGCCGACAGTGTGACGTTGCCCGTGTTCGCGATGCGGAACGAGTACTGCACCGTGTCGCCTGCACGACCGGTCGCGCCCGGCTCGAGCACTCCGCTCTTCGTGACGGTCGCGTCAGGGCTCGCCGTGACGGTGGGCACCACGACCTGGTCCGAGGGGTCGTCGACGATGGTGCCGGCGGGATCTGTGCCCGAGCCCTCTGCGATGTTCGACACCGAGCCGCGGTCGACGTCGGCCTGGGTGATCACGTATCGCGCGGTGCCGACCAGCGTCTGCTCCGGCGTGAGAATGCCCGCGACGCCGGGCCACACGACCGAGATGTCTGAGAGATCGTCGAGCTCGTCGACGATGCCGACGTCGTTCAGCGTCACGTTTCCGGAGTTGCGGACGGTGACGGTGTACTCGATGACATCTCCGACCGCTCCGCCTGCGCCGTTCGCGATGACCGCGGACTTCGTCGTGACGACCGCGGGGGCTGAGGCGTCGAGCGGTGTCACGACCTCGTCGGAGGATGCCGAGATCGGCGCTCCGCCGGGAACGGAGGCGTTCGCCGTGGCGGTGTTCGAGACGCTGCCGGCGTCGACATCGCTCTGGGTGATGACGTAGGTCGCCGTGGCCGTGGCGACCTCGCCCGGAGCCAGCACGCGATTCGTCGTCGGCCAGGTGATCGTCGGCGTGCTGAGCCCGGCGAGAGTGTCGGACAGGACCACGCCCGAGAGCGTGACATTGCCGCGGTTCTCGATCGTGAAGGAGTAGTCGATCGTGTCGCCGACGCTGCCGCCGGTCGCCGCGTCGTCCTTCGTGACGACGAGCTGCGCAGAGCTCACGATCGGCACGGTCGCCGGAGTGGTCGCCGAGACCGGTGCTCCGCCGTTGGAGGGTGTGCCGGTTCCGGTGACGAGGCTGGTGACGCTGCCCGCGTCGACATCCGCCTGGGTCAGGACATAGGTCGCAGTCGCGGTGACCGACTGACCAGGGCCGAGGATCCCGACCGGGGTCGTCCAGGTGTACGCAGGCGCGGATGCACCGGGCAGGGCGTCTGCGAGGGCGGCGCCGGTCAGAGTCACGTTGCCGTCGTTCGTGAGGACATACGACCAGGTCACGACATCACCGGCCCGGCCCGTCGCCCCCGGAGCCAACGCCCCACTGTCGGTCACCGACACCGCCGGAGCCGCAGCGACCGTCGCCACCACACTCTCCGGCGACACCACCGTGATCGGCTCACTCCGCGCCGGCACACCCGACGCCGACGCCGTGTTCACCACACGACCCGCATCCACATCCGCCTGCACGATCACATACGACCCGGTCGCCGTCGCCGTCTCCCCCGGAGCGATCACCCCAGGAGCCCCCGCATCCGGCCACACCACACCCGACAACACCACACCAGGAACCGCATCAGAGAGCACCACACCCGACACCGTCACATTGCCCGTGTTCGTCACCCCGAACTCATACGACACCACATCGCCCACCGCACCCGATCCCGACGCCACACCCGACTTCGACACCGACAACCCCGCAGCAGGCAACACCGTGCTCACCCGCACCGTGTTCGTATCCGCCGACACCCGCACCCCACCAGGAGCGAACGCCGCCACCGACGCCGTATTCTCCACAAACCCCGCATCCACATCCGCCTGCGTCAGGTCGTACTTCCCCCGACCGACGGCCTGCTCACCCACACCCACACGGCCAGGGACCGCAGGGTTCGGCCACACGATCGACACGTCGTACAGACCCTCCATCGGGTCGACCAGCACACCACCGGTGACCGTCACGTTGCCCGCGTTCGTGACCACCACCGCATACTCCACCGTGTCGCCGACCGCGCCGATGTCCCCCGCAGCGAGCACACCCGTCTTCACCGCAGACAGCGCTGCACCGGGGGTGATCGGAACGGTCGCGGCGGCAGGCGCAGGCGCGAGTGTCCCTCGCACCGGCGTACCCGTCACGGTGACGGCGTTCGACACCGCACCCGCGTCCACGTCGGACTGCAGCAGAACGTACGTCGCGGTCGCAGTCGCCTCGGCGCCGGGAACGAGGATGCCCGGTCGCGCCGCATCCGGCCAGGTGATCGCCAGAGGACTCAGTCCGGTGAGTGCGTCGTCGAAGGCGACCTCGCTGACCGTGACGTCACCCGTGTTGACGACCGAGAAGCGGAACTCGACGGTGTCTCCCGCCCGGCCGGTCGAGCCGGCGGCGAGCGTGCCCCGCTTGGTCGCCGTCAGCGCGGGACGCGCCGCAGCGAGCTCGGTCGTGACCTCGGCTTCGGTCGATGAGACATCGACCGCGTTCGGGGCTGTTCCGGTCGCGGCGGCGGTGTTGACGACCTCGCCGGCATCGACGTCGGCCTGGCCGATCGTGTACTGCGCTGTGGCCGTCACCACCTGACCGGGAGCGAGGCGTCCGGTCTCCCCGCTCGGCCACGTTCCGAAGACGAGGCCGGAGATGCCCTCGAGATCATCGGCGATCGCGATGTCGGTGAGCGTCGTGTTCCCGGCGTTGCGCACCGTGAACGAGTACGCGATCGAGTCGCCGAGCACGCCGTCGCCGGCGAGGTCGTCGGTCTTCACCAGCTCGATCGCGGGGGCCCTCGTCTCTGTGGCGAGCGTCGCGATGTCGGATGCGGAGACGGCGACGTCGGCCGGGGTGAGTCCCGTCGCCGTCGCGGTGTTGCGGATGCCCCCGGCATCCACGTCCGCCTGGGTGACGGTGTACTGCGCCGATGCCCTCACGGTGGCACCCGGTGCGAGGATGCCCGATGCCGCGGGCCAGGGACCGAACGTGATCGCCGACAGACCGGGCAGCGGGTCGCTCAGCGCGATGGCGTCGATCGTCGCCGTGCCCGCATTCGTGATGTCGAACGTGAACGTCACGAGGTCGCCGACGGCCAGGTCCTCGGTCTGGGATGCGGACTTGTCCAGCGTCAGCCCCGCAGTAGAGGCGATGGTGACAGTGGCCGGCGCGGTCGCGGTGACGACCGCTCCGGATGGCGCGGATCCTCGCGCGGTGACGAGGCTGATGATCGAGCCGGCATCGACGTCGGCCCGGGTCAGCACGGTCGTCGCTGTCGCGGTCACCGTCGCCCCCGGGGCGAGGACGCCCACCGGGCCGTCCCACTGGTAGACGGGTGACGTCGTGCCCGCGAGAGCGTCAGACAGCGCAGAACCGCTCAGGGTCACGTTGCCGGTGTTCTTGAGCGTGTAGGTCCAGGTCACCGTCGACCCGGCCGCGGACCCGGGCGGGAGCGAGCCGCTGTTCGTGACCGCGGCGGACGGCGCGGCAGCCTCCACAGGCACGATGCTCTGCGGCGAGGTCGTCGAGACGGCGCCCGCAGGCGCGGTCCCCGACGCCGTCGCGGTGTTCAGCACACGCCCGGCGTCGATGTGCGCCTGGGTGATCTCGAGTGTCGCGGTGGCGGTCACGCTCTGACCGGGATCGAGCACGCCGTCGGTGCCGGGCCAGTCCGGAACGATGGCGGACAGGCCGACCAGCGGATCCGCGATGACGACCCCGGTGACGGTGACGTTTCCGGTGTTGCTGAGTACGAACGTGTAAGTGATGTCGTCGCCGAGTCCCGCCTCGTTCGGCAGGGTCGTGCCGGACTTGCTGAGCCGGAGCTCGGAACGCTGCGCTCCCGTCGCGACCTCGACGGAATCGGTGGCGGTCACGACGGCCCCGGTCGGCGGCGCACCCGACGCGGTCACGGAGTTCGGCACGGATCCGCTGTTCACGTCGGCCTGGGTGATCTCGTAGACGGCCGTGGCCGTGGCAGTGGCGCCCGGAGCGAGGACACCGGCCGCGTCGGCATCCGGCCAGGTGATGGTCGGGACGAGACCGGGGATGCTGTCGGCGAGCTCGACATCCGTGAGAGTGACGTTGCCGGTGTTGACGACCACGAAGTCGAAGCGGATCTGATCGCCCGCTTCGCCGTCGCCCACTCCGTCGCCGAGCACCGTTCCGGTCTTCGACACGTCTATGGAACCCACAGGAGCCAGCGGGACGGTGACGTCGTCGTTCTCGGTGATCGTCGCGCCACCCGGCGCGGTGCCCGAGCCACTCACGACATTGTCGACGCCGCCGGCGTCGATGTCGGCCTGCGTGAGCGTGTACGTCGCCGTCGCTGTGACGACCTGGTTGGGCGCGAGGATGCCCTCCGCCCCCGGCCACGAGTAGACGAGCGCAGAGACTCCGGGCTCGAGGTCGGTGAGCGCGACGCCGGTGAGCGTGACGTTGCCGGTGTTGCGCAGCGAGAACGAGTAGGCGACCGCGTCTCCCGCCCGAGCCGTCGACCCGCCGGCGAGGGTGCCTGTCTTTGTCACCTCGATGTCGGGGGTCTGGGTCGCCGTCGCGGTCACGACGGTGTCGGACGGATCCGTCACCGCCGGGCCCGTCGGGGGCGTGCCCGTCGACGTCGCCGTGTTCGACACCGACCCCGCATCGAGATCGGCCTGAGTGATGCGGTGCGTCGCGGTCGCTGTGACGGACTCGCCCGGCTGAAGGGTGCCGCTGGCGCCCGGCCACGGCCCGTAGGCCAAGGTGCTCAGCCCTGGAGCGGGATCGGACAGAGCGACTCCCGTGAGGGTGACGTTGCCCGAGTTGGTCGCGCGGAGCGTGTAGGTGATGAGGTCGCCGAGCTGTCCGGAGCCCCCGACCGATGCGGTCTTCGTCGTCAAGATCGCCGGAGCAGGAGTCGCTGTGCCGAGCACCACGGTCTGCGAGGTCGCCGACACGGCGGCGCCCGTCGGCGGACGCCCGGATGCGGTCGCCACATCGGTGATGGAGCCCGCGTTCACATCGCTCTGACGCACCTGGTAGGTCGCCGACGCGGTGATCGTCTGGTTCGGCGCGAGGGTCCCTGGCGTGCCCGATGCCCAGGTGCCGTAGGTGATCGCGGAGAGTCCGCTGTGGGGGTCGCTCACCGCGACGCCGGTGAGCGTCACGTTCCCGGCGTTGCGCACGGTGTACGAGTAGGTGATCGTGTCGCCGACCGACCCGGTGCCGGCGGTGTAGGCGCCGGCCTTCTGGATCGTGAGCGCAGGTGCCGACGTCAGCGGAACCGTCGCCGAGCCCACCGCCGAGGTGGCCTGACCTCGGGAAGGAGTGCCTGCCGCCGTCGCCGCATTCGACACGGCTCCCGCATCGACGTCGGTCTGACGCACCGTGGAGGACGCCGTCGCCGTCACCGCTTCATCCGGTGCGAGCACGCCCGCGATGCCCGACGGCCACGTTCCGTAGGTGAGATCGCTGATCCCCGGGAGCGAGTCGGTGGCGCTGATGCCCGAGAGCGTCACGTTTCCGGTGTTCCGGATCGACACCGTCCACGTGATGGTCTCCCCTGCCACCCCCGTGGCGCCTGCGGGGAGCGTGCCGGACTTGACCACCTGGAGCCGCGGATCTCCTGCGGCTGTCGGAGTCGTGACGGTGCTCGATGCCGCGCTCACCGGTGTGCCGTTCGGCGACGAGCCGCTTCCGGTGGCGACGTTGACGATCGACCCCGCGTCGACATCCGCCTGCGTGATCGTGTGGCTCGCCCGGGCGACGACCTGGGTACCGGGTGCGAGTGCTCCCGCCTCACCGGGCCATGTGTACGCGAACGGCGTCAGGCCCGTCATCGGGTCGTTCACCGTGACGCCCCGGAGCGTCACGTTACCCGTGTTGGTCACGCGCACCGTGTAGTCGACGACGTCGCCCACCGCACCGGTTCCGCCGACGGATGCCGACTTCGTCGTCGTCAGCGCGGGGCCCGCGGCGACGGTCGCGAGGGAGACCGTCGGGGAGTCGGCGCCGACGGCGGGACCGCTGGGAGGCGTTCCGTTCACCCGTGCGGTGTTGCGCACGGTGCCCGCGTCGACGTCGGCCTGCGTCACCGTGTACGTCGCCGTGCCGACGACCTGGGCGCCCGGCGCGAGGGTTCCCGTCGCGCCGGGCCACGTGAGGGCGATCGGGCTGAGGCCCACGTGCGGGTCGCTGATCGCGACGCCGGTCAGTGTGACGTTTCCGGCGTTCCGGGCTGTGAACGTGTAGGTGATGACGCTGCCGACAGCGCCGTTCCCCTGGGTGTACACACCGGTCTTGCCGAGTGTGAGGAGCGGGCCGGCGATCAGGGGCAGGGTCGCAGCGGCCGTCGCCTGCACCGCGTCACCACTCGGCGGCGTGCCTGTGGCGGTCGCGGTGTTGGCGACGGAGCCGGCATCGACATCCGATTGCGTGAGCGCCCTCGTCGCGGTCGCCGTGACGCTCTGCCCCGGCTGCAGAGTGCCCGTGGCACCGGGCCAGCCCGTGTAGGCGATGGTCGAGAGTCCTGGCAGCGCATCAGCGATGCCGACACCGGTCAGCGTGACGTTGCCGGCGTTGCGCACCGTGAAGCTGTATGTGACGACGTCCCCTGCTCGACCCGTCGCGCCCGGCGCGAGGCTCGCGGTCTTGTCGAGAGTCAGCCGCGGTGCGGCGGTCGCCGTCGCTGTCACGACGTCGGCGGACGAGGAGCTGACCGCGACGCCACCCGGCGCCGTGCCCGCGGCGGACGCGCGGTTGCGGATCGATCCCGAGTTCACATCGGCCTGGGTGATGACGTAGGTGGCGCGAGCGGTCGCGGTCTGCCCTGGCGCGAGCACACCGTTCGCCCCCGGCCACGTGACCGAGAGCGCGGAGAGCCCCGGGAGCGGATCGCTCAGCGTCACGCCGGTCAGGGTCTGGTTGCCGCTGTTGGTCGCTGTGATCGTGTAGGTGACGACGTCGCCCACCCGGTTCCCTGCCGCCGTGTCCGCCGTCTTCGCCACGGTCAGCGCCGGAGAGGGCGCCGTCGTCGGCACCACGGCCTCGGTCGATGTCGCGCTCACCACGGCACCCGTCGGCGGTCGACCGCTGACGCTCGCCGTGTTGCGCACGGATCCGGCGTCGACGTCGGCCTGCCTCACGGTATACGTCGCCGTTCCCGTCGCCGTCTGCCCCGGGGTCAGGATGTTCGGAGACCCGGGCCAGGTGATCGTCGGGGCGCTGAGGCCCGCAAGGGTGTCGGTGAGCGTGATCCCGCTGAGCGTGACGTTCCCGGAGTTGCGGATGGTGAACGCGAACGTCACCGTGCTGCCGACCTCGCCGGAGCCGGCGGTGACGGAACCGGTCTTCTGCACGGCGATAGACGGCACCGCAGCGATCCGCACCGTGGAGGGAGCGGTCCCGGTCACCGCGGCGCCGCGCGGCGGTGCGCCCGTGGCTGTCGCGGTGTTCGCCACCGCACCCGCATCCACATCGGACTGCTTGACCGTATAGGTGGCGGTGCCTGTGACGCTCTGGCCCGGCTGGAGCGTGCCGGCGACCGCAGGCCAGCCGGACAGCGGCACGGCTGCCGCGCCGATCAGCGGGTCGACGAGCGAGACCCCTGTGAGGGTGACATTGCCCGAGTTGCGCACGGTGAAGGCATACGTGATGGTGTCGCCCGCAGCGCCGCTTCCCGCCAGCGTTCCGGTCTTGGTGACCGAGACTGCGGGGGCGCTCGTGGCTGTCTGCGTGGTCACAGCCCCGGAAGACGCCGTCGCGGTCGCGCCTCCGCCGGTTCCTGTCACCGAGGCGGTGTTCGTCACGGACCCGGCGTTCACATCGGCCTGCGTCACGGTGTACGACGCGGTGGCCACGACCGTCTGCCCCGGTGCGAGTGTTCCCGATGCTCCAGGCCACTGATACTGCAGCGTTCCGAGGCCGGCCAGCGGATCGACGACGCCGACGCCCGTCAGTGTGACGTTTCCGGTGTTGCTGGCGCGGAAGGTGTAGGTGATGACGCTGCCCACGCCGCCACCGCCGCCCGAGGCGCTTTTGGTGATCGCGATGCCGGGCGACGCGGCGATCGTCGCGACCGTCACTTCACCGGAGGATGCGGTGATCGCTGCTCCCGTCGGCGGAGTGCCGCTCGCAGTCGCCGTGTTCTTGGCCGAGCCCGCGTCGACGTCAGACTGGCGCACGGTGTAGGTGGCCGTCGCGGTCACCGTCTGGTTGGGCTGGAGCGTGCCGGCGGTCCCCGGCCAGGTGTAGGCGATCGTCGACAGGCCCGCATGTGGGTCGGTGATCGCGACGCCCGTGAGGGTGACGTTGCCGGTGTTGCGCGCCGAGAACGAGTACGTGATCGTGCTGCCGACGGAGCCGTTGCCCGAGGTCACCGCACCGGTCTTGGTGAGCACGAGACCCGGAGCTGCGGCGAGGGACACCGTCGCCGGAGCAGTGCTCGTGACCGCAGCACCCGTGGGCGGTGTGCCGGAGCCGGTGGCGGAGTTGCTCACGGCGCCCGAGTTGACGTCGGTCTGCGAAATGACAGAGGTAGCGGTGGCGGTGACGGTCTGCCCGGGCTGCAGCACACCCGCCGTGCCGCTCGGCCACGTACCGTAGCTCGGCGCCGAGATGCCGGGGAGCGAATCGGAGACAGCGACACCGTTCAGGGTCACGTTGCCGGAGTTGCGCAGCGTGATCGACCAGACGATCGTGTCGCCCGCGCGTCCGGATGATCCGCTCTGCAGGGCGCCCGATTTGGTCGTCACGATCCCGGCCGATGCGGCCACGGTGTTGGTCGTGACGGTGCCAGAGGTGCTGGTGACGGGCGTCGTGCCGTAGACGGCTGTGGACGATGCCACGTTGCGCACCGACCCCGCATTCACATCCGCCTGTTTGATCGTGTAGGTCGCGACAGCTGTCACCGTCTGCCCGGGTGCGAGCCGCCCCGAGGATCCCGGCCAGGTGTAGGTGAAGGCCGACAGACCCGCAAGCGTGTCGGTCACGGCCACGTCCGTCAGCGTGACGTTCCCGGTGTTGGTGGTGCGCACGGTGTATGTGATGACGTCGCCGACCGCGGCGGTGCCCGACACCGTGGCGCTCTTCGCCGTCGTGCTCGCGGGAGCCGCCGTCACCGTGTTCACCCTGGTCGTGGGCGACGTCCCGGTCACCGATGCGCCACCGGGTGTGCGCGCGGACGCTGTGGCCGTGTTCGTCACGGCACCGGCGTCGACGTCCGCCTGACGCACGGTGTAGGTCGCGCGTCCCTGAACCGTCTGCCCCGGCGCGAGGTTTCCCGCCGTGCCGGGCCAGGTGTACGTGATGACGGAGAGACCGGGAAGGGGGTCAGCGATCGCGACCTGCGTCAGTGTGACGTTTCCGTTGTTCGTGGCCGAGAAGTTGTACGTGACGGTGCTGCCGACCCCGCCGTTCCCCGTGGTGACGGATCCCGATTTCAGCACGGTCAGCGCGCCGGTGGGGGTGACGGGCAACGTGAACGCCCTCGTCTGCGAGAGACGGGCACCGCTCGGTGGGAGAGCCGAGGCTGTCGCGGTGTTCGCCACGGATCCTGCGTCGACATCCGTCTGCTTCAGCTTGTAGGTCGCGGTCGCGGTGACGGCCTGCCCGGGAGCCAGCGTGCCCGCAGTGCCCGGCCACGTATAGGCCAGGGCGGAGAGTCCCGCCAGCGGGTCGGTGATCGTGACCTCGGTGAGCGTGACGTTTCCGCTGTTCGCCAGACGGAACGAGTATGTGACGACGTCACCCGCCTTGCCCGTGCTTCCAGGCGCGAGAGCGCCGGTCTTCGTGAGGTTCACCGCCGGAGCGGATGCCGCGGTCGAGACGACCGACTGGCTGCTCGGAACCGTGAGGACAGCCCCTGCCAGAGTGCGGGCCGTGCCGGTGGCTGTGTTGCGCACCGCGCCGGCATCCACATCGGCCTGGGTCACGGTGTACGTGGCCGTCGCGGTCACGGACTGTGCCGGAGCGAGAGTGCCGGCGACTCCTGGCCACGAATAGGTGAGAGCCGAGAGGCCAGCGAGCGGATCGCTGATCGCGACGTTCGTGAGCGTCGTGTTGCCGGCGTTGCGGGCGGTGAAGGTGTAGGTGATCGTGCTGCCCACTCCCCCGGTGCCCTGGGTGAGTGATCCCGACTTCGTTGTCGTGAGTCCGGGGGCCGAAGCGATGGTGGGGACGGTGACCTGCGGAGAGGAACCAGAGACTGTGGTGCCGCCCGGGGTGCGGGCTGTGGCGGTGGCGATGTTGCGGACGCTGCCTGCGTCGACATCTGCCTGCGTGATCGTGTAGAAGGCTGTCGCGGTCGCTGCTTGGCCGACGGGGATGACTCGCGCGGTCGCTGTGGGCCAGGTGACCACCGGTGGAGACAGACCCGGCAGCGGATCCACGAGCGACGCGTTCTCGAGCGTCACGTTGCCGGTGTTGCGGATGGTGAAGGTGTAGTTGATGCGATCGCCCACACGCCCGGTCGTCCCGCTCGCGAGCGCTCCGGTCTTGGTGACCGTGACGGCGCCGGCGGCGGCGATCGGCGTCACCCGGTTCGCCGATCCGGAGGGACGGATGCCGCCGTCATCATCGGCCGCGCTGACCGTCGCCGTGTTCGCCACAGAACCGGCATCCACATCGCTCTGCTTCAGCGTGTAGTTGGCTGTGGCGGTGACCGACTGGCCGGGCGTCAGTGTTCCGACGGTTCCCGGCCAGGTGCCGAACGTGATCGCCGACAGGCCCGAGAGCGGGTCGCTGATGACGATGTCCGTGAGCGTCGACTGCCCCGTGTTCGTCACGGTGAAGGAGTAGATCACGACGTCTCCGGCGCGACCTGTGCCGCCGGGAGCGAGCGCGCTCGTCTTGGCGAGGGCGATCGCACTGAGCAGCACCGTCGTGCTGTCGTTGTCCTGGGCGAGGAAGTCTCCCACGACCGTCCTCGCCGTGGCCTCGGCTGTCGAGACGTATCCCGTCGCCGACGGTGCCGTCGCCGTACAGGTGTAGGTGGTCGACTGAAGCGGTGCGAGGGTCAGCGCGCCCAGGCTGCGGGCGCAGTTGGCCTGGTCGTCGGTCACCACGATGTTGCGCAGGGTTCCGGCGCCGGTGTTCGTGATGCGGATCGTGAAGGTCGCGAGCTCGCCGGCGGTGCGCGACTGGGTGTCGACCGTGCCGTCGAACGTCTTCACGAGCTGGAGGCCGGCCGTCGGCACCGACAGCATCGCGTTGCGGAGCAGGTAGGAGTCACCCGAGGTGCCCAGACGCAGGTTCACGGTCGAATCGCCCGCGATCACGTTGGTCAGCGGAACGGTCGCGACGTCGACGTTCTGGTTGGTGAACGCCGTTCCCGCGGTCCCCGTGTATCTGACCGATCCCACCGCCCGCGAGATGCCGATGTTGCCGGTCGCACCCGCGGCGTTCGCGATCTCGGTGTAGGGCGTCGAACCTCCACGCGAGTACGACGCCGTGTCGCCGGTGATGTTCCGATCGCCCTCGAAGAGCGTGAATCCGGCGCGCGTTCCCGCGGCCACCGCCGTGAAGCCGTTGAACGCGACGGTGAGGTCGGCGTCGTTCGCGCCCTGCCGCACGTGGCCCTCGTAGTAGATGATGTTGTGCGGCACGGATGCGGGGTTGTCCGGGATGAAGGTGCCGTAGTCGTAGACGACGTTTATCGACCAGCCCGCGTAGCAGCCGGCGCCGGTGGGGGTCCAGATGTTCCCGGCCGAGATCGTGATCTCGGATCCGGTCGGCACGGCGGCGAATGCCGCGGTCACATCGGCGCTCGCGGAGTAGTACAGCGCCGTCGCCTGCGATGCGGGATCGGCGAGCATGCTCTGCGGTGCGACGTTGGTGACCGAGCTGCCTGCGACCTTGAGCTGGATGGCGCGAGACGTGTAGCCGGTGGCGCTGCCGGACGGCATGGTGGCCACGCCGCGCGCGGCAGAGTACTGAGCGCAGAGGCGGCGCGTGTCTCCCGTGTAGACACCGGTGTTCGCGCTCCAGGTGAGGAACGCCTTCACGACCGTGGCGCCGGCGGGGATCGTCATCGTCGCGCTGCTCGAGTTCGCGGTGAAACCCGCGACCGAGTTGTTCTGGCTCATCACGAAGTTGTCGTTGACGTTGTTCGCGTTGGTGCTGGAGGCGGCGTGCAGATCGGCGCAGGTGCCGTTCGTGGTGGCCGTCGTCGCCGAGCAGGCGAGCACACCGTTTCCGGCCATGATGAAGTCGCCGTTGACGTTCGCCTGGTAGTTCGGGGCGGTACCGGAGTTGGTTCCCCACTGCACGACGGCGGCCTCTGCGACCTGCGGGGCGCCGAGGGTGAAGCCTGCGGCGATCACGGCGATGGCGGTGGTCATGGCGATGGCGGATCTGCGCCAACCACGACGAACACCTCCCCCGTCCATCACTGACCCCCCTCAGAGTCCACCGAGATCCGTTGTGGGATAGCGATGTCATTCGACCCTATGCGAAACCTTCCTTTGTTGACAATGGTGCAGTTGTTACAGGTGCGAAATGTGTGAACGGTACTTACCTGACGACTGTCAGATAGAGTCGAAGGCATGGACGCACGGTCGCGACGTTCGCGCGAGAGCCTTCGCGCGGCAGTCCTCACACTGGCGGGGCCCACCCCGATCTCCGAGGTGACGGCATCCGCGATCTGCCTGCAGGCGGGTGTGACGCGCGACACTTTCTACCGCCACGCCGACAGCCCGACGGGCCTGCTCGCCGACGCGCTGTCCGCCGAGATCGACGAGGCGATGGAGGTCCTCCCCCGGGCCGATGCGATCGGCGACGCGGAGCGCGCGCTGCTCGAGCACGTGCATCGGCGAGCGGACGTGTATCGCGGCGCGATGCATCCGCTGCTCGCAGCTCCCGTGCGCAGCAATCTCGAAAGATCGATCAGCGCGGGTCTCGTGCTGTGGGCAGAGCTGCACCCCGAGATCATCCCGCCCGAGTTCGCCGCCGATGCGGCCGCCATGCGGATCGCCATCGCCTATGCGGCGGCCGGCACCGTGGGAGCCGTCGAGGAGTGGTTGCGCAGTGAGGACGACGACATCGAACGTGCCGTGAGGCTGATCCTCGCGGCGTCACCGGAATGGTGGCTGCGCTGACAGCCACCCGGAAGAGGAGAAGAAGATGAAGGCCGCACAGTTCCACGCCCAGGAGGACCTCCGGATCGAGGAGGTTCCCGAGCCCACCCCCGGCCCCGGACAGGTGAAGCTGCGGAACGCCTTCGCCGGCATCTGCGGATCCGACCTGCACGTGTACTACAGCCCCGAGGCGGCAGGCCTCGACTTCGATCACCCGCACCCCGTCACCGGGTCGACGCTTCCCCAGATCCTCGGCCACGAGTTCTCCGGCACGATCGTCGAGCTCGGCGAGGGCGTCGACGACGTCTCCGTGGGCGACCGCGTCGCCGTGTGGCCCATCTACTACTGCGGTGAGTGCCCGGCCTGCCTGCGGGGGATGTTCAACGCCTGCCAGAAGATCGGCTTCCATGGGCTGAGCTCGCACGGCGGCGGAATGGCGGAGTTCACGACGGTGGATGCCACGAAGCTGCACGTGCTTCCCGAGAACGTCGACCTGGGCATGGGCGCACTCGTCGAGCCGATGTCGGTCGCCTGGCACGCCGTCTCCCGCAGCGGCGTCGAATCCGGAGGCACCGCATTGATCGCCGGCGCCGGCCCCATCGGCATCGGTGTCTGGTTCGCTCTCAAGGCGCGCGGGATCGCGAAGGTGCTCGTCTCAGAGCCGAGCGCAGACCGTCGGGCCATCATCGCCGCACTCGGTGCGACGGTCGTCGACCCTGTGAACGAGGATCTCGCCGCCGCCGTCGCGACGCTGAGCGACGGGAACGGCGTGGATGTCGCGTTCGACGCGGCCGGCGCGGGACCCGCCGTCACCTCGTCGCTCGCCAGCCTCGTACCCGGCGGACGCGTCGTCGTCGTCGCGATCCACGAGCGCCCCATGGAGTTCCTGCCCACGCAGCTCGTCATGGCCGAGACCGAGATCGCGGGTGCGCTCGCCTACCTTCCCGAGGACTTCGACGCCGTGATCGAGGCGATGTCCCGCGGCGTCTACGACACCACGGGCTGGGTGCAGGAGGTCGCGCTCGAGCAGGTCGTCGACGCCATCCACTCGCTGCGCGGCGGTGCCGGCGCGAAGATTCTCGTGCAGGCCGACTGATCGTCGCATGCAGACGGAGGGCCGAGCGGATGCTTCCGCTCGGCCCTCCATCTGTGCCCGAGCACGTGCACGCAGTCGCCGGACAACAAAAAAACCCCTGGAGAACCAGGGGTTTTCGTCTGTGCGCGATACTGGGATCGAACCAGTGACCTCTTCCGTGTCAGGGAAGCGCGCTACCGCTGCGCCAATCGCGCCCAAGTGGGCTATTCAGTTTGTGAGAGGTGGCGACGGGATTCGAACCCGTGTAAACGGCTTTGCAGGCCGGTGCCTAGCCGCTCGGCCACGCCACCGTGTGGATTGACCCCACGTGCCGAAGGCCTTCCGAAGAAGGCCCCTGCACTTGAGCGGATGACGAGACTCGAACTCGCGACCCCAACCTTGGCAAGGTTGTGCGCTACCAACTGCGCTACATCCGCGTTGTTCCCGGTTGTTGTCCCGGGTACTTATGAAACATTAGCCGATGATTCCCGACTGTCCAAACCGGAAGCGAATCTCGCGCGTGTCTCCCAGGGTGGTCAGCAGGCCCTCCGACCGTCCGGTAGTATCGGTTGACGCACCCCACGGGTATGGGCGATTGGCGCAGTTGGTAGCGCGCTTCCTTCACACGGAAGAGGTCATCGGTTCGAGTCCGGTATCGCCCACAGACACAGGCCCCGCATAACTAGAGTTGTGCGGGGCTTTCTCGTATCCACGAGCCGCTCCACGGGTCCGCATGTGGCCGCCGTCCGCCTTCCCCGCGAAGAAAGAGAGCCCCCATGACCGACTCCCCGCTCACCTCGACCAGGGACACACGATCCAGCACCCTGTCGATCGTGGCACTGGCCCTCGCCTTCATCCTCCCGCTTGCGGGCTTCATCCTCGGGCTCGTCGCACGGGTGAGATCGAAGGCCTCCGGCGCTCCGACGGTGGTGGCGACCACTGCCGTCGCGATCGGCGCGATCCTCAGTGTCGTGTGGACGGTCGCGATCGTGCTCCTGCTCAGTATCGGAGGCGTGCTCTCCGGCGAGACCACGCCGACGACTCCGGGCACCCCGGCACCCTCCGAGTCGGCACCCGCGTCAGGCTCGGAATCCGGCGACGAACTCGTCATCGAGGTCACGGCAGAGCGCGAGGTGGACTCCACGACGCTCGCAGCTGCCCGTACCGCACTCGCCTTCTACGGGGAGAACGCGGGCATCGAGGTGGTCGACGTCACCGAGACGGATGCCGACGCTCTCACCGTGACCTTCGGCGCGGATGTCTCCAGCGCCGACATCGACGCGTTCGCGCGCGCCATCTCGGCGCCCGCGGCCGAAGGGTTCTACGCGGTGGACGCCGCGCATCCCGCGACCGGGGGTGCCGACCTCGGCGACGGTTCGATGACTCCTCCGTGCGACGCGCTGCGGTTCGGTCCGATCGCCGTCGAAGAGCACGTCCTCGCCTGCGACGAAGCGATGCTGACGCAGCTGCTCCTCCCCTCCTCCGCACGCCTGGTCGGAAACGCCATCGCGGAGGTCGAGGTGAGCGGCGACGCCGTCGCCGTGACGCTCTCCGACCCCGCCGCCGAGGAGTTCGCGGCGTGGACCAGGGAGGCGTCCGCAGCGACCGCGCCTGGCAATCAGATCGCGCTCGTCGACTTCATCGGCGTCATCAGCGCGCCCACGGTCGCCGAGGAGCTCGCCGCCGAGTTCCAGATCTCCGGCGCGACTCTCGATGCCGAACTGCTCGCCGCCCGACTGAAGCTGCTCAGCGCCGGAGCGTCGTTCACAGCGCGCTGAGCAGCCCCGCCTGACGTGGTAACTTAGGGTGACCTAACTACGACCGCGAGACGACAGGCGGAGAGACGATGTCGCTGATCGGACAGCCCTCCGAAGAGTCCGTCATCTGGCGCAGGCGACCCGGGTCTCGGCCACGCGCCGAGGCCTGGTCGTGCTCGTCCTCGCCATCGCATTGGCGATCGCCTGCGTCGCCAGCATCTTCCTCGGTTCCCAGCGCATCACCGTCGACGAGGTGTGGATCGGTCTCACGACGGGGGCGGGCGATCCCGGCGCGATCGTGCACGGAATGCGCATCCCGCGCACCCTCATCGGCCTGGCAGTCGGCGCCGCTCTCGGGATCGCCGGCGCACTGATCCAGGGGTTCACCCGCAATCCGCTCGCGGACCCAGGGATCCTGGGCGTCAACGCGGGCGCCAGCCTCGGGGTCACGATCGGCGTGGCCTTCTTCGGGCTCACCGCCGCGAGCGGTTACATCTGGTTCGCCTTCGCGGGAGCGATCATCGCGACGGTGCTCGTCTACCTGATCGGATCGGCTGGCCGCATGGCGCCGGACCCGATGCGAATGACGCTCTCCGGCGTCGCGCTGGGCGCCGTCATGGGCGGCGTGGTCGCGGCGATCGGACTGCTGAATCCGAAGGCCTTCGACTCGATCCGCTCCTGGAATGCAGGATCGCTGTCGGCGCTGACCCCGGATGTCTACGCGGTGCTCCCCTTCCTCCTGATCGGACTCCTGCTCGCCTTCTCTCTCGCGCCCTCGCTCAACGCCCTGGCGCTGGACGATGACCTGGCGACCGCTCTCGGCTCGCGCGTCGTGCTCACCCGGGTGCTGTCGATCCTCGCGGTCACGCTCCTCTGCGGAGCCGCCACCGCCGCGGCCGGCCCCATCGCCTTCGTCGGTCTGATGGTGCCGCACGCCGTCCGCTGGTTCGTCGGACCGCATCAGGGGTGGATCCTCCTGGGCACCGTCTTCGCCGCTCCGCTGCTGCTGTTGACCGCGGATGTCGTCGGTCGCCTGGTCCTCCCGACCGGCGAGCTGCCGGTCTCGGTGGTCACCGCGCTGATCGGCGCGCCCGTGCTCATCGCCCTCGTCCGCAGGAAGAAGGTGAGCGGACTGTGACCGCTCTGCTGTCTCGATCGACCGAGGTCGACGCGGGTCGTCGGATCTTCGCGCCCCGGACAGATGTCTTCTCGCGTCGCATCGGGGTCCGCGCCACCATTGTCACGGTGGCCGCTCTTCTCGCCGCCGTGGCCGTGGGGGTCTTCGCCCTCACTCTCGGCGACGCCCCGTTCTCCCCCGGGGAGGTTCTCACGACTCTCCTCGGCTTCGGCGATCCGCGCGCCGAGCTCGTGATCATCGAGTGGCGACTCCCCCGGGTGCTCGCCGCACTGGTGTTCGGCATCGCACTCGGCACCGGCGGCGCGATCTTCCAATCGCTGACCCGCAATCCGCTGGGAAGCCCAGACGTCATCGGATTCGACGCCGGTGCCTATACCGGTGCGCTCATCGTGATCACCACCATGGGCATCAGCGTCGCGTCGACCGCCGCAGCAGCGCTGGCGGGCGGCGCAGCGACAGCTCTGCTCGTCTACCTGCTCGCATTCCGTCGAGGGTTCACGGGGTTCCGCCTCATCATCGTGGGCATCGGCGTCGCATCCATGCTCGCTTCGGTGAACACCTGGATCATCCTCAACGCCGACCTGCGGATCGCCATGCTCGCCAGTGCATGGGGCGCAGGATCGCTCAATGTCATCACCGCCGAACAGGTCGCCATCGCCGCGTGCGTCATCGTCCCGATCGGAATCGCCGTGGCCACGTTCGCCGATCGGATGCATCTGCTCGAGCTCGGAGACGACACGGCGTCGGCGCTCGGCGTCCGCACCGGCGGCACGCGGCTGACCCTGATCATCCTCGGGGTCTGCCTCACCGCCGCAGTGACCGCGATGGCGGGCCCGATCGCGTTCATCTCCCTGGCCGCTCCGCAGATAGCCCGACGTCTGACCGGATCCGCGAGCGTGACCCTCACCGCCTCGGCGGCGATCGGCGCACTGCTGCTCGTGTCCAGCGACGTCCTGGCGCAGCGGCTGTTCGCACCCACCCAGATCCCCGTCGGGATCGTCACCGTGTGCCTCGGCGGCGTCTACCTGGTCTGGCTGCTCATTCAGGAAGCGAGAAGACGATGACTCTCACCGACACCACCATCGCGCGATTGCGCGCCGACGATCTCACGATCGGCTACGACGGCCGTGTCGTGTCGGAGCACCTCGGCGTCGACATCCCCGCAGGAGGCTTCACCGTCATCGTCGGGCCGAACGCCTGCGGCAAGTCGACTCTGCTGCGCGCCTTCGCCCGGCTCCTGAAGCCCAGGAGCCGGGCAGGTGCTGCTGGACGGTCGGGCGATCACCGAACTCCCCACCAAGGAGATCGCCCGACGCCTCGGCCTGCTGCCGCAGACATCGATCGCCCCCGACGGCATCCGCGTCTCCGACCTCGTGGCGCGGGGGCGTCATCCGCACCAGACGATCCTTCGACAGTGGTCCCATGACGACCAGACGGCAGTGGCAGCAGCACTCGCCGCCACCGGAACCACGGAGCTCGCCGGACGGCTCGTGGACGAGCTCTCCGGAGGACAGCGCCAGCGCGTGTGGGTCGCGATGCTGCTCGCGCAGGAGTCGCCGACCATGCTGCTCGACGAGCCGACGACCTTCCTCGACATCGCACACCAGTACGACCTGCTGCGGCTCTTCCATGGCCTCCATCAGCAGGGGCGGACGATCGTCGCCGTTCTGCACGATCTCAATCAAGCGGCGCGGTTCGCCGATCACATGATCATGATGCGCGACGGACGGATCGTCGCCGCCGGCGACCCGTCCTCGATCGTGACATCCGACCGCGTCCAGGAGGTGTTCGGGCTGGAGTGCTCGATCATCCCCGATCCGCATACGGGCACACCGCTCGTCGTTCCGCGCTGACGCCCGTCGTGGGCGGCGCCCGCATTCCGGAGCGCCGCCCAAGAGCGGTCCTCAGGCAGTGCCGAAGGGGTTGTCGATCGCGTAGCGCCAGCCGTGCTCTTCGTCGTGCACGGCGACGTCGGCCGTGCTGCCGCCGAGCTTCACCTCCGAACCGTCGGGGCCCGTGCCCTCGAGCGTCCAATCAGCGATGGCGAGGCCGACGGAACCCGCCTCGAACACGTGCCGGACGTTCATGGTTATGGGCAGACCGAGCGCGAGGAACTGCTCGAGCGCGCCGCGGATCGAGTCCTCACCCTCGACGGGGTGCCCCGGCGCCGGCGCGAATACCGCGTTCGGCAGGTTCAGTGCCAGCAGGCCCTCGACGTCGCGGGCGTTGAAGCGCTCAGCGAATGCGAGGTTGAGCTGGTCGAGCGAGGTGACCGGGGTCGTGGACATGATGTGCTCCTTCGTCGTATGCGAAGCCGCGGAGAGCGGCCCATCGAGAAGGACGTTCAGGAGCGACGGATGTGACAGAGCCGCGGATCAGGCACGCAGCGCACGTCGTGCGCGGGATACGCGCTGGCGTGCTGCGGCCGAGGTGATCGAGAGCTTCTCCGCGATCTCCCGCGCCGTCAGGCCGTCGACGACGCTCATCCGAAGTGGCTGGCGAAGGTCGTCCGGCAGTGCGTCGATCGCGCGGAAAGCGGCCTCGAGGCGATCCCGCAGCTCCGCCTCGGCCTCGACGTCCTGCGCAGACGCGAGCCGGTCGCACAGGACCTCGCCGAGATCGTCTCTGCGAGCACGGTTCATGTCGATGGCTGTCGTTCTCACGATCATGTCGAGCCAGGCGCACATCGGGCCGGCATCCGCCGAGCGGAGGGCTGCAAGCGAACGCCAGGCGCGGAGGGCCGCGTTCTGCGCGGCATCATCCGCATCCGCCAGGGGCACACCGAGCGAGATGCTGCGCCGGCGCAGCCGATCGGGCTCCGTGCGCAGCATGGTGTCGAGACGCGCGGAGGCGACGGCGATGGCTTCGGCGTTCACACGGGTCCCCTCGTGAGTTCGGGCAGTCGGCCTCATGCTAGCCGAGCCGTGGCTGATCGGAGGGCCTCGAGAGTTGTTAGCCTGGCGGGATGACCGCGCTGCTCGACGACTTCCTCTCAGGGGAACGCGGCCGCGTGATGCATGCGGTGTGGGAGACGATCCGTTCACGGGATCCCGAGACACTCGATCCGCTGGTCGCAGCGCTTCCGCGACTTCGCCACGCCGCCGCGCACCTCGATCTGGGTGGCGCCATCTACTCGAACAACGGCCATCTCGAGCACGCGTTCGCGAAGCTCGAGCAGTACCGCGCGGGCAAATGCTGGTGCGCCGCGTACCCGGGCATCCTCACGACCGATCCCCGCAAGGAGGAAGCAGCCGACCACATCAGGGTCATCTCGACGAGTGAGCCCGGTTGGTCGATGACCTACCTCTGCGAGTGCACCGTCTGCGGGCGACAGTTCGACATCGAGCAGGGCGACCACCATTTCACCTGGTGGAACTGGGTGCCCCGCGGACTGAAGCGACGCCGCGGCGAAGTCTGACGTCCGTGGCCGCCGGTAATGTGCCGACGGTGATGACGATCCCGCTCCCGAGCCCGTGCGCACTCTGCGGACGCGTCGACGCGGTGCGGGTGGCTGCCGCTCTGATCTGCGACTGGTGCGGGTGGCGCTATGGCGACGCCCCCGACCCCGACCTCCCGCGCCCCGTGGTCGAGGTCGTCTACTACATCCGGTACGACCGACGGGTGAAGATCGGCACGAGTCGACGCCCTCGTCAGCGTCTCGCGAGCATCCGTCACGAAGAGCTCCTCGCCTTCGAGCGGGGAGGGCGTGCGGTGGAACAGGCGAGACATCGGGAGTTCGCCGACATCCGCGAGGGTGGCGAGTGGTTCACGCTGACCCCGCAGCTCCAGGCCCACATCACCGGGCTTCGCACGCTGGCCGACCCCTGGCAGCTCTACGCGCGCTGGGTGAGCCTGGCATTGCAGAACTGAAGCCCCGCACGAGGCCGACGTTCCGTGCGGGGCTTCAGAGTTCAGCGGGTCAGGCGCGTGCGGCCTTCACCTTCGCGGGCTGCGGCTGCGAGAACAGCACCACGATGATCACGGCGACGCCGACGACGACGTGCGGCACCCAGACGTTCGGCGCCTCGGTCGAGAACCCGAAGATCCACGGCGACAGCGCCAGGAACAGGCTCGCGACGATGTCGAAGACGAGGTGGACGGGCATCGGGATGAAGCCGAAGGGGCCCCATTCGTACTTCGTGAACAGGCTGTAGACGATGAGTCCGACGCCGAGCACGATCGGGATGATCACGGCGGGCCCGCCGACGCTCGCGAAGCCGAACAGCCACGGAGCAGCGATCAGCGCCACTCCGACGATGTAGTCGAGAATTCCGTGGACCTTGGTGGGGATGAAACGCATGATTCCTCCTGTGGTGTCGTCGCGTGCTGTGACTCACAGATGGTTCGCAGCGCCCGGCGAAACGGATTGGCGGCCGACCTCTCGTACGCTGGGCGGATGACGACGACGCCACGCCCTCCGCGTGCGATCTCCGCTCTGCGGCTCCTCGTCGGAGGGGCTGTGGCCGGCATCCTGCTCTACACATACGTGCTCGGAATCCCCCGACAGGGCGCGAGCCTGATCGACTATTTCGGGTACTTCACGAACCTCACGAGTCTGCTCACCGCGGGCATCCTCATCACGTCGGGTGTGATCTCCCTGCGGGCGAGGACAGTGCCGTCAGCATTGACATCAGCACGCGCGGTGGCCGTGGCATGCATGATCATCGTGGGTGTCGTCTACAACGTCCTGGTCCCCGGCACGGGGAGCGCGCCGCCCTGGGTGAGCGCGACCCTGCACACGATCTTCCCGCTCCTTCTCGTGCTCGACTGGATCTTCGTCGCCGACCGTTCTCCGCTGCCCTGGCGACGGCTCTGGATGGTGCTCCCCTACCCGGTGCTCTGGCTGGGCGTCGTGCTCGTGCGCGGTGCAACCGACGGATGGGTCCCGTACGGATTCCTGCTTCCCGAGCATGGCGTAGCGTCGCTTGCGGCCCACGCCGCGGGTCTGCTCGTGGCACTTCTCGCGTCGGGCGCGCTCGTGTGGGCGATCAGCCGGGTTCGACTCCCGAGGCCCTCCCGGTCGTCAGGAGCTCGCCCAGCCGTATCGCCGCGCGAGCGCGGAGGCGACCCGACCGTAGCGTGACCGGTCGAGCACCGCGGCCTCGCGGCGGAGCCCCGTCTCGTGCACGCTGTAGAGCTGCTCGATGTCGACCCACGACTCGCGTCCCTGCGAGTCCCAGTCGCCCGAGCCGATCGACAGGTAGTCGCGGTCGCCGTCGTGCGCCTTGCTCGTCATCCGCACCGCGAAGACGCGGTCTGCGGATTCCCGTCCGATCACCAGCACCGGCCGGTCCTTGCCCCGGCCGTCGTTCTCCTTGTAGGGGACCCAGGTCCAGATGATCTCGCCCGCATCGGGTGCGCCGTCGCGGTCGGGTGCGTACCCGATGCGGAGGTCGTCGATGCGGTCGGGGTCCACGCGCACGGTCTCGACCCCCCGCCCCCGACCCTGCTCGGCGCGCGGCGCCGAGTCATGGACCTCCTCGGAGGTCCGCAGACGCGAGACCGGGCGTCTCGGACGAGTTCTCGTCCGAGACGCCCGGTCAGATCCCAGTGCTGTGAAGAGGATCTCCGCGAGTCGTGCCAGGATGCCGTTCGTGTTGCTCACACGGTCACCCTAACGGCAGGTCAGGCGTCAGCGAGCGCGTAGCCCTCCTCGCCGTGGACGACCTGGTCGACGCCGGCGATCTCGTCTTCGCTCGTGATCCGGAAGCCGATCGTCTTCTCGATCGCGAAGCCGATGATGAAGGCGACCACGAAGGAGTAGATCAGCACGCCGAGGGCTGCGATCGCCTGGACGGCGAGCTGACGGAAGTCACCGCCGACGAACAGGCCGGTGCCGGTGGCGAAGAAGCCGAGGTAGAGCGTACCGATGAGGCCACCGACGAGGTGGATGCCGACGACGTCGAGCGAGTCGTCGAAACCGAGACGGAACTTCATCTCGACGGCGAGTGCGCAGACGATACCGGCGACGGCACCGAGCAGCAGCGACCAGCCGGGGGTGAGGTTGGCGCACGCCGGGGTGATGGCGACGAGACCCGCGACCGCTCCGGATGCTGCACCCACCGAGGTGGCCTTGCCGTCCTTGATGCGCTCGATCAGGATCCAGCCGAGGATCGCGGCAGCCGTGGCACCGAGGGTGTTCAGACCGATGAGTCCGACGCCGCCCATGTCCTCCGCGAGCCACTCCGCACCGGCGTTGAAACCGAACCAGCCGAACCACAGGAGCGCCGCGCCGAGGAGCGTCAGCGGCACGTTGTGCGGCTTGAGGATGCCCTTCTGGAAGCCGATGCGCTTGCCGAGGACGATCGCGAGAGCGAGAGCCGCGGCACCCGCGTTGATGTGCACCGCGGTACCACCGGCGTAGTCGATCACGCCGATTCCGCTGTCCTCGCCGAAGAGCGTGGTGCCGAGGTTCATGATCCAACCGCCGCCCCAGACCCATGCGGCGACCGGGAAGTATCCGACGGTCGCGAACACACCGGCGAAGATCAGCCAGCTGCCGAACTTGGCGCGGTCTGCGATCGCACCCGAGATCAGTGCGACCGTGATGATCGCGAAGGTGGCGCCGTAGGCGACACCGAGGAGTGCGACGTTCGAGCCCTCACCGGCTGCGAGGCTCGAGAGCCCGAAGTCGGCGAAGGGGTTGCCTGCGAAGGCGGTGGGGCTGTCGACAGCGCTCATCGAGAATCCGAAGAGGATCCAGAGCACTGCGACGAGGCCGATCGAGCCGAAGCTCATCATCATCATGCTGACGACGCTCTTGGCCTTGACGAGGCCGCCGTAGAAGAAGGCGACGCCGGGCGTCATGAGCAGTACGAGGGCGGTCGCGGTGATCGCCCAGGAGATGTTGCCTGGAGCATCCATAGTCAAACCTCACATTCGGGAAACTGAGAGCTTCAGTGTGACGAGGCCCGATTTCCGGGATGCGTGAGGTTTGTTGCGCCGACGTTACAGAGCGGCTCCGTGTGTGAACATCGCGTTACGCGACACTGCGATCAGCGTGTGTAAGTGCATTGAGTCTGGAGATAGCGCGCAGGTACTTCTTGCGATATCCCCCTCCGAGCATCTCCTCGGCGAAGACCTGGTCGAGGCTCACACCGGTGGCGACGATGGGAATCTGCGCATCGTAGACGCGGTCGACGAATGCCACGAAGCGCAGCGCCTCGGACTGATCGGTCAGCACGTGCACGTCCCGGAGCCCCACGAGATCGAGGCCTGCGATCACACGCAGATATCGAGACGGGTGCACGCGTGCGAGGTGGCGGATGACGTCGGCGAAGGAATCGTCGGATGCCGTTCCGGCGCCGGCGCCCGTCTCGACGGCCTTCTCGTACTCCCCGGCATCGCTGACCACGGCGTGTCCGTCGAGCGCGCGCTGCCGGAAGTCGACCCCGTCGATGCGGATCGTCTGGAAGCTGTCGGACATGGCATGGATCTCGCGCAGGAAGTCCTGCGCGGCGAAGCGCCCCTCGCCGAGGGCGTTGGGCGGGGTGTTGGAGGTCGCGGCGAGCTTGGTGCCGGTCGGCACGAGCTCGCCGATGAGACGGGTCATCACCATCGTGTCGCCCGGATCGTCGAGTTCGAACTCGTCGATGCAGAGCAGATCCGCGCCCTTCAGGAGGTCGACGGTGTTCTTGTACCCCAGCGCACCCACGAGAGCCGTGTACTCGATGAATGACCCGAAGTACTTCCTCCGCGCCGGCATCGCGTGATAGATCGACGCGAGCAGGTGAGTCTTGCCGACGCCGAAACCGCCGTCGAGGTAGACGCCCGGCTTGACCTCGGGCTCCTTCTTCGCGCGACTGAAGAACCCGCCCCGCTTGACCGGGGCACCACGCCCGGCGAAGCGGATGAGCGTCTCCTTGGCCTCCTCCTGCGAGGGGTATGCCTCATCCGCCCGGTAGCTGTCGAATGTGGCTCCGTCGAACTGCGGCGGCGGAACGAGGCTCGCGAGCATCTCGGGACCGGTGACGGTCGGCTGGCGATCGGTCAGGTGCACGATGCCCGTGCGGCTGGGCGTGTCGGTCATCACGGTCCTGTATCGGGGGCGCACCTGTGTCGAAGTCTTACGAATCGGGTGCAGGGCGCACGGCGTGGATCTATCGTCGAAGTATCGGCTCCACATTACGCCGTCAACGCCCTGCATCATCGCCGCTCACCGTCTGAGGAGATCCCTGTGGCCATCGAGTTCGACACCACTTCGTCCAAGTTCGCCGAGTACGCCGAGCCCGGCCGCCTCGTGACCACCGAGTGGCTCGCGGAACGTCTCGGAGACCCGGGTCTGGTCGTCGTCGAATCCGACGAGGACGTGCTGCTGTACGAGACAGGTCACATCCCCGGCGCCGTGAAGGTCGACTGGCACACCGAGCTCAACGACCCGGTCGTGCGCGACTACGTCGACGGCGAAGGCTTCGCGAAGCTGCTGAGCAGCAAGGGCATCTCCCGCGACGACACCGTCGTGATCTACGGCGACAAGAACAACTGGTGGGCGGCCTACGCGCTCTGGGTGTTCTCGCTCTTCGGCCACGAGGACGTGCGCCTGCTCGACGGAGGCCGTGACCGCTGGATCTCCGAGGGGCGCGAGATCACGCGCGATGCGCCGACGCCCACGCCGACCGACTACCCGGTCGTGGAGCGCGACGACTCCGTCATCCGCGCCTACAAGGAGGATGTGCTCGCCCATATCGGCAGCCCCCTGATCGACGTCCGCTCGCCCGAGGAGTACAGCGGAGAGCGCACCACGGCACCGGCCTACCCGGAGGAGGGGACGCTGCGCGCCGGTCACATCCCGACCGCGCAGAGCGTGCCGTGGGCCAAGGCGGTCGCCGAGGACGGCGGATTCCGCTCGCGTGCCGAACTCGACGCCATCTACCGCGACGGCGCGGGCCTCGCCGACGGTGACGACGTCGTCGCCTACTGCCGCATCGGCGAGCGTTCCAGCCACACCTGGTTCGTTCTCAAGCACCTGCTGGGGTTCGAGAACGTGCGCAACTACGACGGATCGTGGACGGAGTGGGGCAGCGCCGTGCGCGTCCCGATCGTGACCGGTGCGGAGCCCGGTTCGCTCTGACCGTGTGAGAATGACAGGGATGAGCACCAGCGAAGTTCCCGACACCCTCGCCGAGATCCGAGACGGATTCCTCGAGACCCCCGAGGCAGATCGTCTGCTGCTCCTGCTGGAGTACTCGGACGAGCTGCCCGAGGTCTCCGAGGAGGTCGCGAACCATCCCGAGATGTGCGAGCGCGTGGCCGAGTGCCAGTCGCCCGTCTACATCTACGTCGAGGTGAACGACGGGATCGTCACCATGCACGCCACGGCTCCGCCGGAGGCGCCGACGACCCGCGGTTTCGCGAGCATCCTCGTGCAGGGCATCTCGGGGCTCACGGCAGACGAGGTGCTGGCGATCCCCGACGACTATCCGCAGTCGATCGGACTCACGAGGGCTGTCTCACCGTTGCGCATCGGCGGAATGACCGGGATGCTGATGCGGGCGAAGAAGCAGGTCACGCAGAAGCGCTGAACCCCTGCGCCCGGAGCCACCCGGTTATCGCGTCGCTCCACCCCACCTGGTCGTAGTTCCACAGCTTGGTGTGGCGAGCCACCGAGAACCGTGGCATCGTCACGAGGTCGGGCCTGGCCTCCTGCAATGCGTGCGAGGCATCGGCGGGGACGAATCCGTCGTCGTCGCTGTGCAGGATGAGGATCGGCACCGCCAGCTCCTCGGCGCGCGCGACCATGTCGAGCCGATCGAACGGGATCGCATCGTCCGCACCGCTGAGCCGCGCCGTGAGCGGTACGGAGAGAGCGCTCATCGCGAGGTCCGGCAGGGGCGCGCGCATGCCTGCCGCCCGTGCCTGGAAACGCAGGACTGTGCGCCATTCCACCACCGGCGACTCCAGGATGAGACCCGCGATGCGGTCTCTGTTGCCCGAGGAGACGGCGGTCTGCAACGCGACCGCGCCACCCATCGACCAGCCCATCAGGATCACACGGTCGGCGCCGTGGCGCAGTGCGTAGGAGATGGCGGCATCGACATCTCGCCACTCCGATGCGCCCAGGGCGTATGCACCGCTGCGGCTGCGGGGCGCCTCGCCGTCGTTGCGGTAGGACACGACGAGGTTCGGGAAGCCTGCCGCATGCAGCACCGGCACGGCGCGCAGGCATTCGGCGCGTGTGACGCCCCGTCCGTGCACCTGGATGACCCAGGTCGACGACTCCGCCGGGAAGAACCAGGCGGGGCACGGTCCGGCCGGCGATCCGATGAGCACGTTCTCCCACCGCAGGTGCAGCTCGCTCGGGGTGGAGTAGTACCAGCCGCTGAACGCGGCGTCGCGGTCGACGCGTGCGCCTGGTTCGATCTGCGTCAAGAGCTTGCGGCGCACGGTGGTCGCGTCGGCGCTCAGCACCGCGCCCAGCTTCACGTAGCCGTAGGTGCCCGACGTGAACAGCCCGTAGCGGCCCGGCAGTTCGGTGTCGGGCGTGCGCGTGAGCTCGATCGTCTGGGCGCCCGTGTCGACAGCGAGGATCTCGGCATCTGCGGGGCGCTTCGCCGGGATCACCACCCGTCTGGCGATGCTGAGCACGAGCAGGGCCATCGCCGCCCCGAGTGCGAGCAGTGCAGGGACAAGGAGCGCAACGGCGTGCCTGAGACTCTTCATCGCTTCCTGACTCTAGCCTGTTGCCGTGACCGCACACCCCGATGCCGGGACGATCTTCGACGCCGCAGTGGCCGAGCTGCGTGATATCGCGTTCCGCGCGGACATCACGATCCGTGAGATCCCCACCCCTCAAGGCCTCGCTCCGCATGCCCTCGCGCTCGCCGCCGACGTCCGCCCGGACGACGAGGGAGAGTCCGCATACGGAACCGGCCGGTTCGTGCTGCTGCACGATCCGGACACCCCGTCCGCCTGGGATGGAGCATGGCGGATCGTGATCTTCGCCCAGGCGCCGCTCGAGACCGAGATCGGAACCGATCCGCTGCTCGCGGACGTGACGTGGTCGTGGCTCGTCGACGCGCTGGACTCCCGAGGCGCCGGATACCACTCCGCATCGGGAACCTCGACCAAGACGCTCTCGAAGGGCTTCGGCGGCCTCGCGGACGAAGGCGACGGCGCCCAGATAGAATTGAGGGCGTCCTGGACACCCGAAGGCCCCTTCACACCCCACGTCGAAGCATGGGTCGAACTGGTCGGAATGCTGGCGGGTCTTCCGCCGGGTTCCGAGGGCATCGCCGTGATCGGCGCGCGAAAGGCAGCACGTGACTGAATACTCCGTGATCTCCGACGTCTCGGAGTTCCGTGCGGCATGCGCCGCATTGGCCGCAGGCACAGGTCCTGTCGCCGTCGACGTCGAGCGGGCATCCGGATTCCGATACTCCCAGCGCGCCTACCTCGTGCAGGTGTTCCGCAGAAATGCGGGGGTCTTCCTCTTCGATCCGCCGCCGCTCGGCGACTTCAGCCCGCTCCAGGAGGCGATCGGCGACGTGCAGTGGATCTTCCACGCCGCGAGTCAGGACCTCCCCTCGCTGCGCGAGCTCGATCTGCTCCCTCCCTCGATCTTCGACACCGAGCTCGCGTCGCGTCTGCTCGGACACGAACGCGTCGGTCTCGCCGCCGTCGTGGAGAACACGCTGGGCATCACGCTGAAGAAGGAGCACTCGGCCGCTGACTGGTCGACCAGGCCGCTCCCTGCGAGCTGGCTCGAGTACGCGGCTCTCGACGTGCTGCACCTGATCGACGTGTACGAGGCGCTCGAAGCCGAGCTCGAGGAGCAGGGCAAGACCGAGTACGCGGCCGAGGAGTTCGCCGCGACGCTCACACGGCTCCCCAAGCCGCCTCGGGAGGACCCGTGGCGTCGACTGAGCGGGCTCCACCAGGTGCGCGGCGCCCGCAATCTCGCTGTCGCGCGATCGCTCTGGCAGGCCAGGGAGGCATTCGCACAGGATCAGGACGTCTCTCCCGGTCGCCTCGTGCCCGACCGCTCGCTGATCGCAGCGGTTCTGGCGAATCCACAGAGCAAGCAGGCGCTCGCCGGTGTCAAGGACTTCCAGGGGCGCGCCAGCCGCACGCAGCTCGACCGCTGGTGGCAGGCGTTCGTCGACGGGCGTGCGACGGACGAGCTTCCGCGCGAGCGTGTTCCCAGCGATGCCCTTCCGCCGCCTCGGGCCTGGTCCGACCGCAACCCCGAAGCCGATTCTCGCCTCAAGGCCGCGCGCCCCGTGATCGAGGCGACGGCTGAGGAACTGGGGATGCCGACGGAGAACCTGCTGACCCCCGACTACCTGCGCCGCGTGGCGTGGGATGTGCCGGGTACGACGCCTGAGGCCATCGGAGACGCGCTCGCAGCCCTCGGTGCGCGACCATGGCAGATTGCACAGACTGCACAGAAGATCGCCGACGCCTTTGTAGAAGCCGCGCAAACCCCCGACGAGGCCCCCACACCCGCTTCGTAGGTTCGATCCAACCGATTCCTCCCGGTTTCCGGCCCTCCCTAGACTGAGGCCACCGCACAAACTTGGAGGCAGAGTGGCCGAGATCTCGGACGTCTTCTTCGTCGATGGAGTGCGCACCCCCTTCGGGCGCGCCGGCGAAAAGGGCATGTACTGGAACACCCGCGCAGATGACCTCGCCGTGAAGGCGACCATCGGCCTGATGGAGCGGAACGCAGCAGTCCCTGCTGATCGCATCGACGACGTCGCGATCGCGGCGACCAGCCAGACGGGAGACCAGGGCCTCACCCTGGGCCGCTCGGTGGCGATCCTCGCGGGGCTTCCGCAGACGGTTCCCGGCCTCGCCGTGGAGCGCATGTGCGCGGGAGCGATGACCAGCGTCACGACAATGGGCGCCTCCATCGGTGTGGGGATGTACGACTTCGCCCTCGCCGGCGGCGTCGAGCACATGGGCCACCACCCGATCGGCGGCAACGCCGACCCCAACCCGCGGTTCGTCGCGGAGCGCATGGTCGACCCCGGCGCCCTGAACATGGGTGTCACGGCGGAGCGCATCTTCGATCGCTTCCCGCACCTCACCAAGGAGCGCTCCGACCGGTTCGGCATGCTCAGCCAGCACAAGGTGCAGGCCGCGTACGACGCCGGCAAGATCCAGCCCGATCTCGTGTCGGTCGCGACCAAGAGCGCCGACGGAGCCTGGGGCCTCGCCACGGAGGATGAGGGCCGACGCCCGCAGACGACGATGGAGGACCTCGCCGCGCTCAAGACGCCGTTCCGACCGCACGGTCGCGTGACGGCCGGCACGTCGTCGCCCCTCACCGACGGCGCGACCATGTCGCTGCTCGCCGGAGGCGGTGCGGTGAAGGAGTTCGGTCTCGCCCCGAAGATGCGCATGGTGTCGTTCGCGTTCGCGGGCGTCCAGCCCGAGATCATGGGCATCGGCCCGATCCCCTCGACCGAGAAGGCGCTGAAGAAGGCCGGGCTCACGATCGCCGACATCGGCCTGTTCGAGCTCAACGAGGCCTTCGCGATCCAGGTCATCTCGCTGCTCGACCACTTCGGGATCGCCGACGACGACCCCCGCGTCAACCAGTGGGGCGGCGCCATCGCACTCGGACACCCGCTCGCGGCATCCGGTGTGCGTCTGATGATCCAGCTCGCGGCGCAGTTCGCCGAGCGCCCCGACGTGCGCTACGGCCTGACGGCCATGTGCGTCGGTCTCGGACAGGGCGGCTCCGTCATCTGGGAGAACCCGCACTTCGACGGCAAGAAGAGGAAGTAAGCGCCGATGGCACACTCGATTTCCGAACAGTACGCGAACGTCGACTTCTCCCCCATCCAGACCCTCACCGACGGCGAGGTGATCACGCACTCCCCCGTACGCGACATCCGCCTCGCATCGGGCAAGGTCCTCGCGTTGATCACCCTCGACAACGGACGGGACCACACCCGGCCGAACACGCTGGGTCCGGCGACGCTCACGGCGCTCGGTGACACGCTCGACGGTCTCGCCGCCCGCGCCGCCGCCGGCGAGATCCAGGCCGTCGGCATCACCGGCAAGCAGTACATCCTGGCCGCCGGGGCCGACCTCTCCGACATCAGCAAGGTCGGCTCGCGCGACAACGCCCGCCTGATCGCGCAGCTCGGCCACAAGGTGCTGGGAAAGTTCGGTGAGCTCGGCGTTCCGTCGTTCGCCTTCGTGAACGGGCTCGCGCTCGGCGGCGGCCTCGAGATCGCGCTCAACTCCAGCTACCGCACGGTCGACGCATCCGCGGCGGCGATCGCGCTCCCCGAGGTCTTCCTCGGCATCATCCCCGGTTGGGGTGGCGCCTACCTGCTGCCGAACCTGATCGGCATCGAGAACGCCCTCGAGGTCGTGATCTCGAACCCTCTCAAGCAGAACCGGATGCTGAAGCCGCAGCAGGCCTTCGACCTCGGGATCGTCGACGCGATCTTCCCCGCGGCGAACTACCTCGAGAACTCGCTCGCCTGGGCGGATGCGGTCCTCGGCGGCAAGAAGGTCGAGCGCAAGAACGAGCCGGGCAAGATCGAGCGACTCACCAAGTGGCCGATCGCCATCAAGATGGCACGCGGCATGCTCGAGTCGAAGATCGGCAACGTGCCGAAGTCGCCGTACGCGGCGCTCGAACTGCTCGACAAGGCGAAGAGCGGCACCAAGGCCGAGGGCTTCGCTCGCGAGGACGAGGCTCTCGCCGAGCTCGTGACGGGCGACCAGTTCGCGGCATCCATGTACGCGTTCGATCTCGTGCAGAAGCGGGCGAAGCGTCCCGTCGGTGCACCTGACAAGGCGCTCGCCAAGAAGGTCACCAAGGTCGGCATCATCGGCGCGGGGCTCATGGCGAGCCAGTTCGCGCTGCTGTTCGTGCGCAAGCTGCAGGTGCCGGTGCTGATCACCGATCTCGACCAGGCGCGCGTCGACAAGGGTGTCGCCTACATCCACGAGGAGATCGGCAAGCTCGAGGGCAAGGGGCGCCTGGACTCCGACTCCGCGAACAAGCTGCGCGCGCTCGTCACGGGAACCACCGACAAGAGCCTGTACGCGGACTGCGACTTCGTCATCGAAGCCGTGTTCGAAGAGGTCGGCGTCAAGCAGCAGGTGTTCGGCGAGATCGAGAAGGTCATCGCCGAGGACGCGATCCTGGCCACCAACACCTCGTCGCTCTCGGTCGAGGAGATCGGCGCGAAGCTCGCTCACCCCGAGCGCCTCGTCGGCTTCCACTTCTTCAACCCGGTCGCGGTGATGCCGCTGATCGAGATCGTGAAGACGCCGACGACCTCGGAGGCGGCGCTCTCGACCGCTTTCGTCGTCGCGAAGAACCTGGGCAAGAACGCGGTGCTCACTGCGGACGCCCCCGGCTTCGTCGTCAACCGCCTGCTGGCCAAGGTCATGGGCGAGGCTGCTCGCGCGGTGTACGAGGGCACTCCCCTCACGGATGTCGAGAAGGCGTTCGCGCCCCTCGGCCTGCCGATGGGACCCTTCCAGCTCATCGACCTCGTCGGATGGAAGGTCGCCGCCCACGTGCAGGACACGATGGCGCACGCGTTCCCTGAGCGCTTCTACGCGAACGAGAACTTCCATGCTCTCGCCGAGCTCGACGCGGTGATCGAGAAGGACAAGGGCGGCCGCGTGACCGGCTGGACGAAGCAGGCCGAGAAGCTGCTGAAGCCCGCCGTCGGCACGACGCCCGCGTCGGCGCAGGCGATCCTGCAGCGGGTGCAGGACGGTCTCGCGAGTGAGATCAAGCTCATGCTCGACGAGGGGGTCGTTCCCGAGGTCGAGGACATCGATCTGTGCCTCATCCTCGGCGCCGGCTGGCCGTTCATCGACGGTGGGGCCTCGCCCTACCTCGACCGCGAGGGCGCCTCGGAGCGCGCCTTCGGCGGAGAGTTCCACACGCCGCAGATCCGCGGTATCGAGAGCCGCTGATCAGATGCATCGAAGGGGGTCGCGCCCGGCGCGGCCCCCTTCGTCATGTCCGCTGAATGGGGCGTCCGTCGACGTCGCCGGAGCGCGGCCAGAGCGACATGGCCCGCTCTGCGAGCGCCGTGATCGTCAACGAGGGGTTCACACCCGGATTCGCGGGTACCGCGGCACCGTCGACGACGTGCAATCCTGGATGACCCCACACGCGGTGATATCTGTCGACGACCCCGGTCGCGGACGATGCCGAGATCACGGCGCCGCCGAGGAAGTGCGCGGTGAGGGGGATGCCGAAGACCTCCGGCCACGAACCCCGCGCCTCTGCGGGCACACCACCCTCCTTCTGCATGCGCGCGGCGATGGCAGCGGCCGCACGGTGCGCTTGGGGCAGATGGCTCGGGTTCGGCACGCCATGCCCCTGCCTGCTCGTCATCACCAGGCGGCCGAATCGCCGTCGCAGAGACAGCGTGAGCGAGTTGTCTACCGTCTGCATGACGAGAGCGATGATGCCGCGTTCGCTCCAGCGCCGGAGGGAGCCCAGGCGCAGCTGACGGATCGGCGCCCGAAGGAACCGTCTGGCGAGAGCGCCCAGTCGGCGGCCGAGGGGCAGGTCTCCTGGCACCATGATCGAGGCCAGCGCGCCCATCAGGTTGGAGCCTGCACCGTAACGCACGTTCTCGACATGGGTGCGCTCGTCGACGTGGAAGGAGGTCGTGATGGCGACGCCCCTCGCGAGGTCGAGGGAGGCCGGAACCCGGGTCGCGATCGCGCCGTCGAGTGCTTCGGAGTTGGTCCTCGTGAGGCGCCCGACGGCGTCGGAGACACGGGGAAGGGCACCGGAGCGCTTCATCCGATGCAGCAGCTGCTGCGTGCCCCAGGTGCCTGCGGCCAGCACGACCTGCTGGGCGCACACAGTCCGACGATCACGACGAAGCCACGCTCCGCTGCGCTCGGTCGTCACGGCGAATCCCCCACCCGCGAGCTCGCGCACCTCGGTGACCGTGCGGAGCGGCTCGATCACCGCGCCGCGGCGCTCCGCGAGCGCGAGGTAGTTCTTCATCAGCGTGTTCTTCGCGCCCACCCGGCATCCGACCATGCAGTTGCCGCAGAGGGTGCAGCCGGTGCGATCGGGGCCTTCCCCGTCGAAGAACGGATCGGATGTTCGCTCCCCCGGCGTGCCGAACCACACTCCCACCGGGGCGCGTCGGAACGTGCTGCCGACGCCGAGATCATCGGCGGCACCCGCCATGATGCGCTCGACGGGTCCGGAGTGGGGGTATCTCTCGACCACGCCGAGCATCCGCTTCGCCGTCGCGTAGTGCGGTGACAGCTCGGCATCCCAGTTCGCGAGTGCGCTCCATTGCGGGTCGGTGAAGAAGGCGCCGCCGGGTTGATAGAGGGTGTTGGCGTAGTTCAACGATCCTCCGCCGACGCCCGCGCCTGCGAGGATCATCACGTGCGGCAGGCGATGGATGCGCTGGATGCCGTAGCAGCCGAACGCCGGTGCCCACAGGTAGCGACGCACATCCCAGCTGGTCTTCGCGAAGTCCTCGTCCTCGAAGCGGCGCCCCGCCTCGTAGACCATCACGCGGTAACCCTTCTCGACAAGCCGCAGAGCGGAGACGGATCCGCCGAATCCCGAGCCGATCACGATCACATCATGATCGAACGCGGTGCTCGCTCGTGTCTTCCCATCGACGTCAGTCATGATCAGCACCCTTCTCTGCCGGGACCAGCACCGTGAGAGCCGCCGGGCGGATCCCGATCGTGCAGCGGTCCTCGCCGATCCGCTCACCGTCGGCGTACACGACGAGCCCCGGTGCGCTCACCGTGACCATGCGGGCGCGCGTGTGCGCCACCTCGCGACGCGACAGGTGAGTGCCTCGAAGCAGCAGCGGGAAGAGGCGCAGCAGGCGGAGGCGACTCAGCGGCGCCACCTGTACGAGATCGAGGAGACCGTCATCGGCCGCCGCGCCGATGCACAGTGGCATGCCGCCTCCATAGCTCTCGGTGTTGCCGACGGCGACGAGCGTACCCGGTGCCGAGACGGCGGCCGAGCCGTCGACGGACACCGTGAACTCCATCGGCCGCAGCCGCAGGAGCTCGATCACGAGGGCGAGGTAATAGCGCAGCACGCCGTGCGGCCAGCGCAGCCGGTTCGTACGATCACTGACTTTGGCGTCGAAGCCGAGGGCGGCGATCGTGAGGAACGGCGTCACTCGCCCCTCGCTGACGATCTCTCCGACGTCGATCGCTCTGGCGACTCCGGAGAGTGCGAGCTCCGCCGCAGCGATCGGGTCGTGGCGAGGGAGCCCCAGAGCCCGTGCGAGATCGTTCCCCGTGCCGGCCGGCACCAGCGCGACGGGGACAGAGGTCTCGCAGAGCAGGTCGAGGATGCCCGACAGCGTCCCGTCTCCCCCGACGACCACCAGCACCCGGGGTGCTTCCGCGAGAGCCTGCGCCGCCAAGACGACGCTCGATGCCGCCGAGTCACCGGTGAACACGTGCACGTCCGCGCCGCGGTCCCGCAGGTGGGCGAGGGCCGCGTCGGCCTCGCGCCCGGCGCGCCCCTTGCCCGCGAACGGATTCGACAGCACCGCGATGTGGTCGCCCACGTCAGCGCGTCCGGTCGGAGGAGATCACGGCACCGGGGTTGAGGATCCCCGCGGGGTCGAGCTCCCGCTTGATCGCGGCGAGTATCCGCACGCCGGTCTCGCCGATCTCCTCCTCCAGCCACGGAGCGTGGTCCCGACCGACGGCATGGTGGTGACTGATCGTGCCGCCGCTCGCGATGATCGCATCGTTCACGCGCGCCTTGACCAGTGCCCACACATCCAGCGGGTCGGACCGGATGCCGGCCAGCACCGTGAAGTACAGCGATGCTCCCGTCGGATAGATGTGGGAGACATGGCACATCACATAGGGCTTCGCTCCGGCATCCGACAGTCCGTCCCGAAGGGCCGCCGTGACCGCGGCCTTCAGAGTATGGAGGTTCGCCCAGGTCGTCGCCGTCTCGAGGGTCTCGCAGAACACTCCCGCGTCGAGCAGAGCGTCGCGTAGATACGGACCGTCGAATCGCCCGTCGAGCCAGTCCCCCGCCGCTCCCTCGCCGGAGGAGATGCCACCCGCAGCGACCAGATGCGCCGATGCGCGTGCCCGCCGCTCGACGATGCCCTCACCCTCGTACACGGTGACGACAGCGGCGCCTTTCGAGAGCGCCTTGCCGATCCGGCCGACCTGGGCGAGGCTCACCGCGGTCTCGGCCTCGTCGGACAGGCGGATGACCGTCGGCCCACCGCCGTGCTGGGCCACGGCCCTGAGGGCATCTGCACCCGCCGCGAAACTCGGGAAGGTCCAGGACTCGAGCACACGCTCGCGCGGAATCGGATGGACGCGGACGCGTACCTCCGTGATCACCCCGAAGATGCCTTCGGAACCCAGGAACACGCGGATGAGGTCGGGACCGGCGGCCGACCCCGGTGACCGCCCGAGCTCGATGTCACCCGTCGGGGTCGCCACCCGGATGCCCGTGACCATCGTGTCGAACCGGCCGTGCCCCGCGGAGTTCTGCCCCGACGAACGCGCTGCCGCGAACCCGCCGATCGTCGCGTAGCGGAAGCTCTGCGGGTAGTGGCCGAGCTCGTAGCCGTGCTCGGTGAGCAGCGTCTCCGCCTCAGGACCGGTGGTCCCGGCGGCGAGGACCGCCTCTCCACTCACCTCGTCGAGGCGGAGAAGACCGCTGAGTCGCCGCAGATCCAGACTGATCACCGCATGGTGGACGCCGCGCTCGGGGTCGAGGGCGCCGACCACGCTGGTCCCGCCCCCGAACGGGATCACCGCGACTCCGCGCTCGGCGGCGACCGCCAGCACGGCGGAGACCTCGTCATGATCGGCGGGCAGGACGACGGCATCCGGAGCGATCTGATGCACTCGTCGTCGTCTCAGCAGGTCGGGTGTCGAGCGACCGCCTGCGTGCCGGATCCGAGCCTCGTCCGCGACCTCGACCTGGTCGGCGCCGACGACGCCGGTGAATGCCGAGATGTCGTCGGCCGTCAGCGCGGAGGCGTCGACGAGCACGTCTTCGAGTTCGACGGATGCGGCCGGCTTGCGGATGCGCCCGAGCAGCAGCGGGAGAAGCGCCCGCACGGCGCGGGGAAGGTCATCGGCCTTCTCGGGGTCGCCCCATCCGTTCCACCGCATCTCCGATCGTGCGGCGACTCTGCCGTTCTCCTGACCCATGCGTTACAGTGTGACAGATCATGGAAGAACGTCAAGTAATTGCAGGGGCGCGGTTCGCGCAGCATCCGCTCTGGGACGCCACCCAGGCGCGCATCCTCGACGCGGCCGATGAGCTGATCAGCCGCCGAGGGGTGCATGGAGTCACCATCGCGGAGCTCGCACGTCGCGCCGGACACAGCCGTCCGACGATCTACCGCAGCTGGAACGACGCCGACGACGTCGTGCGTGCCGCTCTTCTCCGTAGGGTCGCGGGCATCGTCTCCCAGTTCCCGGACGCCCCCCTCACCCGACACGATCTCGTCGACGACGTGCTCCGCTTCTCGGCGTCCTTCCGCTCCGACGAGGTCTACGAGCGACTGCTCGCGGATGAGCCCGAAGTCTTCACCCGCTACACGCTGCAGCGAGTCGGATCGAGCCAGCGGCTGATCCTGCAGTGGCTCGCCGCGGCGATCGGCACCGCACAGCAGGGCGGGAGCGTCAGGGTGGGAGAGCCCGATGAGATGGCGGTGATGCTGCTGCTCATCGCGCAGTCGGCGGTGCTCTCGCACGGCACCGTCTCAGAGCTCATCTCCGAGGCATCGTGGGAACGGGAGCTGCGCGCCGCACTCGACGGGCTGCTCCGGCCGTGAGCATGCACTCCCCCGACCTCAACGTCGCGCGTCGGGCGTCCGAACTCGCCAGGGCCGCCGAGGAGGTCGCCGACATACTCGTGATCGGCGGCGGGATCACCGGCGTGGGAGTCGCTCTCGACGCCGCATCCCGAGGGTTCACCGTCACACTGCTCGAAGCGGATGACCTCGCGTTCGGCACGAGCCGATTCAGCTCGAAGCTCGTGCACGGCGGTCTCCGCTATCTCGCCACCGGTGATGTCGCGACTGCGAAGGAGAGTGCGCTCGAGCGGCACCTGCTGATGACGGTCATCGCGCCGCACCTCATCCGGCCACTCGGCCAGCTGCTGCCCTTCACCGTCGGAGTGACCACCGGACAGCGCACGGCCGCCATCGCAGGCATGGCGATGGGTGATCTGCTGCGGATGCGGGCGCGCACGCCACGATCGGTGCTGCCCGCACCACGGCTGATCTCCGCGCGCGCCGCCCACGATCTGGTTCCTGCGCTCGCGCGGCGAGGACTTGGCGGCGGCATGCTCTCGTACGACGGACAGCTGGTGGATGATGCGCGACTGGTCGTGACGGTCGCACGCACGGCCGCGGCTTTCGGCGCGCGCATCCTCACCCGCGTCCGCGCACGCGCGCTGCACAGTGACGGGGCGATCGCGGA
Organism: Microbacterium sp. CGR1; assembly: GCF_051062835.1. Lineage (GTDB taxonomy): Bacteria > Actinomycetota > Actinomycetes > Actinomycetales > Microbacteriaceae > Microbacterium. Next base: position 766,878 of record NZ_JAOTPG010000001.1, read on the forward strand.
AGACGTCCTGACCGGCGAGACCCTGCACGTCCGTGCCCGCAGCGTGATCAACGCCACCGGGGTGTGGGCCGGAGACCTCGACGAGTCGATCACGATGCGCCCCAGTCGCGGAACCCACATCGTGCTGGACGCCGCGGACCTCGGACACCCGTCGGCAGCCCTGACGATTCCGCACGAGGGGTCGATCAGCCGCTATGTGTTCGCCCTGCCGCAGCAGAGCGGCCGGGTGATCGTCGGCCTGACCGACGAGGATGCTCCAGGCCCCGTTCCGCGGATCCCCACGCCGACGGAGGGCGAGATCCGCTTCCTGCTCTCGACGCTCAATCGGGTGCTCGCGGAGCCCCTGGGGCGGGACCGGGTGCGCGGAGCCTTCGCGGGCCTTCGCCCCCTGGTCGACATGGGCGCCGACTCAACCGCGGACATCTCCCGCCGCCATCTGGTCGCTGTCTCCGAGACCGGGTTCGTCAACGTCCTCGGCGGCAAGCTGACGACGTATCGGCGAATGGCGGAGGACGCCGTCGACCTCGCAGCACGCGCGAATGGCCTGGATGCCGCGCCGAGTCGGACGGCGACCCTCCGGCTCACCGATACCGCGCCGAAGCGATCCCACTCCGGCGCAGACGACGATGCGGTGTTCCGTGCGCAGGTCGAGTTCGCGGTGCGCGCCGAGGGTGCGATGACAGTCGACGACATCCTCGACCGTCGCACCCGGGTCGGCCTCGTCGACGCCGACCGCGAGCGAGAGAGGGCCACGACCGAAGCCCTGCTCGCCGAGGCGCTGGCCGACCTCGACTGAGGCGCACCGAGCCTGTCCTCGCCTGTGGCGTATCCACCTCGCGGCGTCGCGGGTAACGCCGACGGAACAGCATGTGAACACCGGCATCGGAGAGCGGCGAATGGCCGCGCGCTGAGGCGTGACGCGGCACAGTGGTGTCATGGACATGCTCCTCACGATGCTCGGCGGCAAGGGAATGTCGGGTCTGTTCAAGACCGGCACGGCGATCCTCACGATCCTGCTGGTCGTCCCGGCCCTCCTGAAGATCTTCGTCGTCACGGTCGATGAGGGGTGGGCGGCCATCCGTACGCGCAACGGCAAGCCGATCATCCGCAACAGGCCGCAGCGGCGGCCCACCTCGCGCGGGGGCGCGGTCGGCGAGGTCGTCGTGCTCGATCCCGGTTCGCACGGGGCCTTCCCGCTGTTCTACTGGTACAAGCTCATCGACGTCCGCTGCCGCGCGACGGACCTGCCCGCCCGCGAGATGACCGGAGCGAGCGGGCATCAGCATCGCGTGCATGCGTCGTTCGAGTGGAGACCGCTGCCGACCGGCCGAGATCTACGGGTGTTCGAGCTCGACGTCGTGAACGTGAACGAGCGCGCGTCGAACATCGTCGGGGCGGCCCTGCGAGACGTCATCCGGGGCCTCGACGGCGCCGAGCTGCCACACAACGACGAGATCAACACGCGGGTCATCGCCGCCAGCGCCGAGGAGGTGCGCCGCTCCTGCGGCGTCGAACTCGTCCGCGTCATGGTCACGGGCGACGCCCTGACCGACGGCTACCTGCTCTCGACCGCCCTCCGCGACACGGACCGCGGTGCCGAGGCCGTCGCGGCGCTCCACGCCCTCAACTGACGGCGCAGGCGGGATCTCGGTCGGGCTGGCCGGGATCAGCTCCGCTCGTGCAGCGGAAGATCGACGGTGCCGGTCTCCCCCGGCTGGCGGGCGACCGGAATACGAGTGCCGAGCACCTGGGCGACGACGTCCTGCGCGATCTTCGACGCCGTGAGTCCGGCATCCGCGAGGATCTGATCGCGCGAGGCGTGATCGATGAACTCGTCCGGCAGGCCCAGCTCGTCGACCGCCGTGTCGATGCCCGCCTCGCGAAGCACCTGACGCACGCGCGTGCCGATGCCTCCCACACGGATTCCGTCTTCGAGCGTGATGACGAGGCGATGGCGGGCCGCCATGCTGACGATCGAGGGCTGCACAGGGATCGCCCAGCGGGGGTCGATGACAGTCGCGCCGATGCCCTGGGCACGGAGACGCTCGGCGACGTCCATCGCCAGCGCCGCGAACGGCCCGATCGCCACGAGCAGCACGTCTTCGGACTCGCCGCGGGCGAGCACATCGACTCCGTCGTGCAGGCGCTCGAGTGCGGGCAGTTCAGGCGCGACATCGCCCTTGGGGAAACGGATCACGGTCGGGGCGTCCTCGACGAGTACAGCTTCGTCCAGGGCTTCCTGCAGACGCGCGCCGTCTCGTGGAGCGGCGATGCGGATGTGCGGAACGATCTGCAGCATCGCGAGGTCCCACATGCCGTGGTGGCTGGGTCCGTCGGGACCGGTCACCCCCGCGCGGTCGAGGACGAAGGTGACGCCTGCGCGATGCAGGGCGACATCCATGAGCACCTGATCGAAGGCGCGGCCCATGAAGGTCGCATACAGCGCCACGACCGGGTGCAGGCCCCCGAACGCGAGACCTGCAGCCGATGCCACGGCGTGCTGCTCGGCGATCCCCACGTCGTACACGCGGTCCGGGAACCGCTCGGCGAACGGTGCGAGCCCTGTCGGGCGCAGCATCGCCGCCGTCATCGCGATCACGTCGGGGCGGCGCTCTCCGACCGACACGAGCGCGTCGGAGAAGACGTCCGTCCAGCCGGTCCCTCCCGACGAGAGGGTCTCGCCGGTCGTCGGATCGATACGCCCGACGGCATGGAACTGATCGGCCTCATCGTCGCGGGCGGGCTGGTAGCCGCGTCCCTTCTCGGTGATGGTGTGCACGATCACGGGCGCGCCGAACGACTTCGCGAGTTCGAGCGTCTCGAGAAGCGCGGGAAGATCGTGTCCGTCGACGGGGCCGAGGTACTTGATGTCCAGATTCGAATACAGCGCTTCGTTGTTCGTGAACCGGGAGAGGAATCCGTGGGTCCCGCCCCTCACACCGCGGAAGACGGCGCGGCCGACGGGTCCGAAGGCGCGGAAGAGGCGATCCGACTTGTGGTGCAGCTCCTTGTACGCCGCGGCGGTGCGCACACGGTTCAGGTAACGCGACATCCCGCCGATGGTCGGCGCGTACGATCGCCCGTTGTCGTTGACCACGATGACGAGATTGCGGTCGTTGTCGTCGGAGATGTTGTTGAGCGCCTCCCACGTCATGCCCCCGGTGAGGGCGCCGTCACCGACGACGGCGACCACATGGCGGTCTGCACGCCCGGTCGCGGTCAATGCGCGCGAGACGCCGTCGGCCCAGCTCAGCGAGCTTGATGCGTGGGACGACTCGACGACGTCGTGTGGGCTCTCGGAGCGTTGCGGGTAGCCGGCGAGGCCTCCGCGCACGCGGAGCGAGGAGAAGTCCTGACGGCCCGTGAGCAGCTTGTGCACGTACGACTGGTGACCGGTGTCGAAGATGAACGGGTCGTCGGGAGACGAGAAGACGCGGTGCAGGGCGATCGTCAGTTCGACGACACCGAGGTTCGGGCCCAGATGCCCGCCGGTGCGCGACACGTTCTCGACGAGGAACTCACGGATCTCCCCCGCGAGTTCGATGAGCTGGTCCTCGGACAGCGAGTCGAGGTCACGGGGTCCTGAGATGCTCGGAAGAATCGGCATCTGCACCTCCTCATAGGCACCGTTCGCGGCATCCGATTCCGGTACGGAGGCCTGCTCGATCCTACCCCGGGCATCCGGGAAAGCTCGGAGAGCGACTCCCCCTTGACACGGGCCCTGACACGCGGAAAGGGCCCGGTTCCGAAGAACCGAGCCCTTTCCGACTGTGCGATCAGACCAGCGAACGCAGCACGTACTGCAGGATGCCGCCGTTGCGGTAGTAGTCCGCCTCACCGGGGGTGTCGATGCGGACGACCGCATCGAACTCCACGACCTGCTTGCCCTCGGGCGAGTCGTCGGTCGGGGTGGCAGTCACACGGACCGTCTTCGGGGTGGTGCCGTTGTTGAGCTCCTCGAGACCCGTGATCGAGACGACCTCGGTACCGTCGAGACCCAGCGACTCCCAGCTCTCGCCGGCCGGGAACTGCAGCGGGACGACGCCCATGCCGATCAGGTTCGAGCGGTGGATGCGCTCGAAGCTCTCGGTGATGACCGCCTTGACGCCCAGCAGGCTCGTGCCCTTGGCCGCCCAGTCACGCGACGAGCCGGAGCCGTACTCCTTGCCGCCGAAGATGACGAGCGGGGTGCCCTGCTCCTGGTAGTTCATGCTCGCGTCGTAGATGTACGACTGCGGGCCGCCCTCCTGGGTGAAGTCGCGGGTGTATCCACCCTCGACGACCTGGCCGTCGTTGACAGCCGAGACCATCATGTTCTTCAGACGGATGTTCGCGAACGTTCCGCGGATCATGACCTCATGGTTGCCTCGACGCGAACCGAAGGAGTTGAAGTCCTTGCGGTCGACGCCGTGCTCGGTGAGGTACTGAGCGGCGGGCGTGCCGGCCTTGATGTTTCCGGCGGGCGAGATGTGGTCGGTGGTGACCGAGTCGCCCAGGGTCGCCATGACGCGCGCGCCCTCGATGTCGCGCACCGGGGTCAGCTCCATCGTCATGCCGTCGAAGTAGGGCGCCTTGCGCACGTACGTCGAGTTCTCGTCCCACTGGAAGATGTCGTCGTCCGGGGTGGGCAGGCTGCGCCAGCGCTCGTCACCGTCGAAGACGGTCGCGTACTGCTTGATGAACTGCTCACGGGAGATCGACGAGTCGACCAACTCCTGGACCTCGGCCGGGGTGGGCCAGATGTCCTTGAGGAAGACGTCTTCGCCGTCGGTTCCCTTGCCGAGCGCGTCGTTCTCGAAGTCGAAGTGCATCGACCCCGCGAGCGCGTAGGCGATGACCAGCGGCGGGCTGGCCAGGTAGTTCATCTTCACGTCGGGGCTGATGCGCCCCTCGAAGTTGCGGTTGCCCGAGAGCACCGCGGTCACGGCGAGGTCGTGGTCGTTGATGGCCGCGGAGACCTCTTCGATCAGCGGTCCCGAGTTGCCGATGCAGATCGTGCAGCCGTAGCCGACGGTGTAGAAGCCGAGACCCTCGAGGTCCTTGTCGAGTCCGGACTTCTCGTAGTAGTCCGTGACGACCTTCGAGCCGGGGCCGAGCGTCGTCTTGACCCACGGCTTCTGCTTGAGGCCCTTCTCGAGCGCCTTGCGGGCGACGAGACCTGCGGCGATCATGACCGACGGGTTCGAGGTGTTCGTGCACGACGTGATGGCCGCCAGCGTGACGGCACCGTTGTCGAGGATGTACTTCTCGCCCGACGGGGTGGTGACCGGCACGGGCTTGGACGCGTTGGCCGGTGCACCGCTGTTGATGTGCACGGGTCGGGTCGTCGTGGGCTCCTCTTCGCCGGGCACGGAACCCGGGTCTGATGCCGGGAACGAGTGCTTCGACTCGAGATCGACGACGGAGTCCGAGGTCGATGCCGAGGCGTACGAGAGGATGTCGTGCTCGAACTGCGACTTGGCCTCGGAGAGGAGGATGCGGTCCTGCGGACGCTTCGGGCCGGCGATGGAGGGCACGACGGTGCCGAGGTCGAGCTCGAGGTACTCGCTGAAGGTGGGCTCGGCGTTCTCGTCGTGCCACAGCTTCTGCGTCTTGGCGTAGGCCTCGACGAGTGCGACGGCCTCATCGCTGCGCCCGGTCAGGCGCAGGTAGTCGAGCGTCACGTCGTCGATCGGGAAGATCGCGGCGGTGGAGCCGAACTCGGGCGACATGTTGCCGATCGTGGCACGGTTGGCCAGCGGTACGGATGCAACGCCCTCGCCGTAGAACTCGACGAACTTGCCGACGACGCCGTGCTTGCGCAGCAGGTCGGTGATGGTGAGCACGACGTCGGTCGCCGTGACACCGGCAGGGATCTCGCCGGACAGCTTGAAGCCGACGACGCGCGGGATGAGCATCGACACGGGCTGGCCGAGCATCGCGGCCTCGGCCTCGATGCCGCCGACGCCCCAGCCGAGCACTCCCAGGCCGTTGACCATCGTGGTGTGCGAGTCGGTGCCGACGCAGGTGTCGGGGTAGGCGCGCAGCACGCCGTCGACGTCGCGGTCGTAGATGACCTTGGCCAGGTGCTCGATGTTGACCTGGTGCACGATGCCTGTTCCGGGCGGGACGACCTTGAAGTCGCTGAAGGCCGTCTGACCCCAGCGCAGGAACTGGTAGCGCTCGCCGTTGCGCTCGTACTCGATCTCGACGTTGCGCTCGAGCGCATTCTCGGAACCGAAGAGATCGGCGATCACCGAATGGTCGATGACCATCTCGGCGGGCGAGAGCGGGTTGATCTTGTTCGCATCGCCGCCGAGCGCCGTCACGGCCTCGCGCATGGTGGCGAGGTCGACGATGCAGGGAACACCGGTGAAGTCCTGCATGACCACGCGGGCCGGCGTGAACTGGATCTCGGTGCTCGGCTCTGCCGCAGCATCCCACGAACCCAGGGCCTCGATCTGCGCCTTCGTCACATTCGCGCCGTCCTCGGTGCGAAGCAGGTTCTCAAGGAGAACCTTGAGGCTGAAGGGGAGCTTGTCGAAACCGGGCACCGTGTCGATGCGGAAGATCTCGTAGTCGGTGCTGCCGACCGTCAGGGTGCTCTTGGCACCGAAGCTGTTCACCGTGGACACGAATCCGTCTCCTTCTATTCGGATGGGAGCGACAGGCGCCTCCATCTTGCTCGCCAGCGAGCCCCTGCGGCTAGCAAGGCAGACCTAACCAGTCTGCTCTGCTCGGCCTCCGGGCGAAAGCCTGCAATTTATCTTGATGTCAAGATAAATCTATCACGACTGGGCAGGCGCCTCGGCATCCGACGCGCGCGGGTAGAGTGCGCGCACGACGAGCCACGTGACCGCGATCAGCGGTGCGAACAGCGGAAGACCCATGATGAGCTTGAGCGTGCCGAGCGCCGTGACATCGCCGGCGAGATACAGCGGGAGCTGCACCGCGAGCCGAGCGAAGAACAGGGCGGCCCAGGCGATCCCGAGCCAGAAGAAGGCCCTGCGCTTGCGGCGGTCGCCGCGCCAGGCCGTACCCTCCCCCATCAGAAAACCGACCGCGAGGCCGATGAGTGACCAGCCGATGAGCGCGGAGACCAGCATCGCCGTGCCGTACGCCGCGTTCGTGATCAGACCGGGGACGAAGTTGTCCTCACCTCGTCCTGTCCACAGGGCGAGTGCCGCGGCTGCTGCCGCAGCCACCAGACCACTGATGGCCGCGGACGGCGGAGACTTCTGTACCAGCCGCACGATGGTGAACACAGCCGCGAGTCCGACCGAGACCCCCAGCGGAAGTATCAGCGGCTCCGGGCGGATCGTGAAGAGGACGACGAACGCGAGGCTCGGCAGGACGGATTCGAGGATCCCACGCCATCCGCCGATCGCGGACCAGACCACCTTGTGGGTCGCGCCGCTCTCGTTCGGGTCGAGTCCTGCACGCCGGGCGGCGCCACCGAGCGCGGCGCCGACGATGTCCGATGCGCTCTGCTCGCGCTCGGGCTCGGGGGCCGGGGTGCTCACGCGGAGCCGGGAGTCGCGGGCATCTTCAGCGGGATCAGGTCGCGCGGGGGCATCGGAGCCCCACCGCGGACGACCACGATCGACCGGAAGAGGTCCTCGACCTTCGCAGCCGCCTCGAGATCGGATGCAGCGGCGCCGCCGATCACGCCGCGGAGGAACCAGCGCGGGCCGTCGATGCCGATGAACCGGGCGAGCCGAAGCTCCGAGCCCTCGTTCGCGGCGGCCGGCACCTCGGCGAGCAGCTCCTTGCCGAGAGGGCCGTCCCGCTCCTCGACGCGACCGCCCTGGCCGCGGACCTGATCGCGCAGCTGCACTCGCGTCTCGTCCCACAGCCCGCCCGAGCGCGGTGCGGCGAACGGCTGCACCTGCAGCGAGGAATCGGCGTAGTCGAGGCCGACGGCGACGATGCGCTTGGACTGCTCCTCGACCTCCAGACGGAGGTTCAGGCCTTCGCGCGGAAGGATCTTGATCCCGCCGAGGTCGATGTAGGGGCGCACGGGGTTCGCCTCGGAGTCGTCGAAGGGACCCTGGGTAGCACGGTCGTCCGGGGCCGACTTCGAGGGAGTCGCGTTGTTGTCAGTCATTGGTCTGTCCTGCCGAAGGGGAATGGGATCCTGCCTGGTAGCCGGTCGAGCCGAAGCCACCTTCGCCGCGGACGCTGTCGGACAGCTCCTCGACCGGGATGAACGTGGCTCGCGTCACGGGCATGACGATCAGCTGCGCGATGCGGTCGCCGACGGCCACATCGTACGCGCTGCGGATGTCGGTGTTGATCAGGCTCACCTTGATCTCGCCGCGGTATCCGGCATCCACCGTGCCAGGAGAGTTGACGATCGAGATACCGTGCTTGGCCGCGAGGCCGCTGCGCGGCACCACGAATGCCGCGTATCCCTCAGGCAGCGCGATTCGCACGCCCGTCGCCACGAGGGCGCGCTCCCCCGGGCCCAGATGAACGGCCTCCGCCGCCACCAGATCGGCTCCGGCATCGCCGGGGTGGGCGTAACCGGGCACCACAGAGGCGATAATGGGGACATCAACGGAATCAGTCACCCCACGAGGCTAATGCAGAACATCGCTCCTGACGCGCGGACCCGCTACCGCGAGAGACTGTCCCCCAGCCTGTGGCTGCTGGTGACGGTCGCACTCGCGGGCCCGATGGTCGCCCTCATCTTCGTCCCCGTCGGCTCCACGATCGCGCTGATCGTCGGTGCCGCGGTCTCGGCCCTGCTCGTGATCGCCTTCATCGCCCTCACGCCGGTCGTGTCGGTCGACGGCGATGTGCTCCGCGCCGGACGGGCGCACATCGAGACTCGACACCTCGGCACGCCGAGGGCGCTGAGCGGCGAAGAGGCGCGCCAGGCACGCGGACCCGGCCTGCCGGCCCGCGGGTGGCACCTCATCCGCGGCGGCGTCGACGGCGTCGTCGTGGTGTCCAACATCGACCCGGACGACCCGGTCGACACCTGGACCGTCTCGACCAGGACGCCCGACCGCCTCGCGGCGGCGATCCTCGCCTCCCGGGGCTGACGACAGCCGCCCCACGGACACAAAAACGACGCGCCCCTGACCAGAAGGTCGGGGGCGCGTGAATTATCGCTCTGGTGCGCTCAGGCGGCGCACTCCTTGCAGATGGGGCCGGAGGAGCCCTCGTGATCGAGCTGTGAACGGTGCTTCACGAGGAAGCAGTTCATGCAGGTGAATTCGTCCTGCTGCGCGGGCAGCACGACGACATCGAGCTCGAGGTCGGAAAGATCGGCTCCGGGAAGATCGAAGCTGGACGGGTTGTCCGCATCTTCGTCTCCCGAAGAGCCGGAGCTCTTGTCCGGCACACGCTCCTTGAGGGCTTCGATCGACTCGGAGTCGTCTTCACTCTTGCGGGGAGCGTCGTAGTCGGTTGCCATGTGGTGAATCTCCACTTTCATGCGAGTGGGTGGTGCGCCGTCGGGGTAATCGGCGGCCATAGTTTGCACGACTGCGAAGCAATAAGCAAATGCCGGTGCGTGCGACAGATCAAACTCACGGCACGCCCAGAGTATTCCCGGCTGAGAGGCGCCCCGCGTGACACCATGAACGCACACCCATCAGAGGGGCATTCGCATGGAAAACGTCACCATCGTCGGCACAGAAGCAGGTCTGCTCGTACTCGCGACCGAGTCGGGCGAGCGTTTCGCGCTGCCCATCGACGACGTCCTGCACCGCGAGATCCGACGGGCGACGCGACAGAGCGAGCCGACGGCTCAGCGACTCGCCGCCAGCCCCCGCGACATCCAGGCGCAGATCCGCGCCGGTCTCACTGCCCCCGAGGTGGCAGAGCTTCTCGGCATCAGCGTCGACGACGTCATCCGATTCGAAGGCCCGGTGCTGGCTGAGCGCGAGCACGTCATCGGCCAGGCTCTCGCCGTTCCCGTGCTGATCGGAAGCGATGTCGAGCCGGACGCACAGCCGACGTTCGGCACCGCCATCCGCTCCAAGCTCTCCGAGATCGAGGCCTCCGCCGAACGCTGGGCGAGCTGGAAGGACGACAGCGGCTGGATCATCAAGCTCGAGTTCGCGGCGAACGAGGTCGACCACGACGCCCGGTGGAGCTTCGATCCGCGGCGCAGCGCTCTGTCGCCGCTCAACGCCGATGCGACCCAGCTCTCGCGCCAGGGCTCGCTCCCCGAAGGTCTCATCCCACGACTGCGCGCGGTCGAGGCCGAGCGCCAGGCCTCGCCCTACAAGGACGACAGCCGCTTCGACTCCGGTGCCTTCGGACCGAGACTGATCGCTGCCCCCGAGGCCGATGTCGAGGACGTGGCCGCCCCCGAGCGCTCCCCCGCGGCGGTACAGGATGCCGCGATCAAGCGTGCACCGGAATCGGCGACGACGAGCCCCGAGACCGCCGACCTGCTCGAAGCCCTTCGTCGTCGTCGCGGACAGCGGGAGACGGCGCCGATCCTGGAGACGCCCGAAGACGACCAGGACGATCGCAATCCGATCGCGCTTTTCGACGCCTTCGACAGTTCCGCGCCCGAGGAGGACGACGAGCCCGAGGTCACTCCCGAGCCGACGAACGACAACTCCGGTCGACGCAAGCGACGCAACGCCATGCCGTCGTGGGACGAGATCGTCTTCGGGGCGCGCACCGACGAATAGAGTCCGCGGGTCGGGAAGGCTCTGCGCCGCTCGACCGGTCGGCTCAGGGTCGGCTCAGCGGGCGAACGCACCGAAGCGGAGCAGGGGCACCTGACGCTCCTCCGGAGTGAGGCCGCCGTGCTGACCGATCATCCCCCGGCTGCGCTGATCGTGCGCGGTCCCGTCATAGACCGCACCGTTACCGCGCGCGATGACGAGGACGTCGCCGATCCGCGACGCGGCGGCGACAGTGACCTCAGGGCCGAACAGGCCCGCTGTGATCGCCTCCTGACGGATGCCGACATCGGCGCGCCCGTCGAGATCGCGCGTCCATCGAACCGCGACAGCCGCGGCGTCGACATCGGGCTCGACGTAGACGTGCAGCATCCGCGGTTCCCCGCCGATGTGACGCACGCCGGCCAGATGCTCGGTCTCGAGCACGACCTGCCGGTGGGCAGGCACATCGACCATGCCGTGGTCCGAGGTGACGAGCACTCCGACTCCCGGCGGCACCCGCCGAGACATCGCGGCGTCGATCTCCTCGAGCGCTGACACCCACTGCACCGAATCGAGGCCGTATCGGTGGCCTGCCTTGTCCGCCTCCGGCAGATAGCAGTACACCAGTGACCCTGGATGGCGTTCCGCCAGGTCGTAGGCGACCTGGACCCGCTCTGCCGGCGTCTGCGCGGCGACGAAGTCTGCACCGCGAAGCGTCGCTCGCGTGAACCCGCTTCCGGCGTAGGCGGCGACACCGACCGCGAAGGTCGGTCGCCCCTCGGCACGGGCGCGTTCGAAGATCGTCGACGCAGCCTGCCAGGTCGCGGGGTCGATCCCTTCGGACTCCCAGCCGGTGAGCTGATTGACCAGAGCATCCTGTGCGGGGTCGAGGACGCTGTATCCGACGAGCCCGTGCTCCCCTGGCCACACGCCCGTGAGGATGCTCGTGAGCGCCGCCGCGGTGGTCGAGGGAAAGACCGAATGGGCCACATCCTTCTTCGCCATTCCCGCCGTCAGCGTGCGGGCGTGCCCGGCATGGGCGCGCAGGCTGATAGCGCCGAGGCCGTCGATCAGCACGAGCACGACGGATTCGGCCCGCGGCAGGGTCGCGGATTCGCCGCGGAGAGCGGCGAACACGTCGTCCGCCACCCCGACGACGCTCCGGGCAGCGGACGACTCGGACGGTAGAATGATCGGCATCCGAGCCAGTCTGACACAGGCTCCCGTACGCCCTCAGCCTCGCACCCATTCAGGATGGCCATGCCGAAGACCCCGCCTCCCGAGCTCGCCCCGGAGAGAATCCAGGACATCGATCTCGAAACCGAGATGCAGGGATCCTTCCTCGAGTACGCCTACTCGGTCATCTACTCGCGGGCACTCCCCGACGCCCGAGACGGGCTGAAGCCCGTTCAGCGCCGCATCCTCTACCAGATGGCAGAGATGGGCCTCCGCCCCGACCGCGGCCATGTGAAGAGCGCCCGTGTCGTCGGCGAGGTGATGGGGAAGCTGCATCCGCACGGCGACACCGCGATCTACGACGCCCTCGTGCGACTCGCCCAGGAATGGGCGCTGCGCGTTCCGCTCGTCGACGGCCACGGCAACTTCGGCTCACTCGACGACGGTCCCGCGGCGGCGCGCTACACCGAGGCGCGCCTGGCGTCGCCGGCGATGGCGCTCACCGAGAACCTCGACGAAGACGTCGTCGACTTCATCCCGAACTACGACGGCCAGTTCCAGCAGCCCTCCGTGCTTCCGGCCGCCTTCCCCAACCTCCTCGTCAACGGAGCGAGCGGCATCGCTGTCGGCATGGCCACCAACATGGCCCCGCACAACCTGATCGAGGTCGTCGCCGCCGCCACGCACCTGCTCGAGAACCCCGACGCCACGACCGAAGAGCTCATGGAGTTCGTGCCAGGGCCCGACTTCCCCTCCGGCGGAATCCTGATGGGTCTCGACGGTGTCAAGGATGCGTACACGAACGGGCGCGGCGCGCTCAAGGTACGAGGCAAGGTCTCCGTCGAACCTCTCGGGCCGCGCCGGACCGGCATCATCGTGTCGGAGCTGCCGTACATGGTCGGCCCCGAGCGACTGATCGAGAAGATCCGCGATGCGGTGCAGGCGAAGAAGCTGCAGGGCATCAGTGACGTGACCGACCTCACGGACCGTAACCATGGTCTGCGCGTCGCGATCGGCATCAAGACCGGGTTCGACCCCAACGCGGTGCTCGAGCAGCTCTACCGGCTGACGCCGCTCGAGGATTCCTTCAGCATCAACAATGTGGCGCTGGTCGACGGACAGCCCCGCACGCTCGGCCTCAAGGAGATGCTGCGGGTCTACGTGGCTCACCGCCTCGAGGTCATCACACGACGCAGCCGGTATCGGCTCGCACGGCGCGAAGAGCGACTGCACCTCGTCGAGGGTCTGCTCATCGCGATCCTCGACATCGACGAGGTCATCCAGGTCATTCGTTCGTCCGACGACTCCGAGCAGGCGCGTGCACGTCTTCGCTCCGTCTTCGACCTCAGCGAGCTGCAGGCCGAGTACATCCTCGAGCTGCGTCTGCGCCGACTGACGAAGTTCTCGCGCATCGAACTCGAGACCGAGCGCGACGCCTTGCTCGCCGAGATCGCGGCGCTGCGTGAGCTGCTCGGCAGCGATGTGCTCCTCCGGGCTGCGGTCGCGAAGGAGCTGGATGCCGCGGCAGACGCGTACGGCACTCCTCGCCGCACTCTCCTGATGAACGCCGCTCCCCCGAAGCCCCGTGCGACGAAGGGCGCCGCGGTCGATCTCCAGATCGCGGACGCGCCGACCGTGCTCGTCCTCTCGACGACCGGTCGAGCCGTGCGGGTGGATCTCGGCGAAGGCCAGGAGCTCTCGCTGCCGCCTCGCCGCAGCAAGCACGACGCGATCCTGACGACGATCGAGACCACGGTCCGTGCCGAGATCGGCGCGCTGACCACGGAGGGTCGCGTGCTGCGGTTCTCCCCCGTCGACCTGCCGTCGGTGCCGTCTTCGTCGGTGCAGCTGGCCGCAGGAGCCCCTCTGCGCGACTACCTCGGGATCACCACCCGCGGAGAGCGCATCCTGGGCTTCGTCCGCTTCGACAGCGAGGTGCCGATCGCGCTCGGCACGGCACAGGGCACCGTGAAGCGGATCGTTCCGTCGACATTGCCCGTGCGCCCCGATCTCGAGGTCATCGGCATGAAGCCCGGCGACACGGTGGTCGGCGCAGTGGCTGCGCGGGACGATGACGACCTCGTCTTCGTGACGACCGACGCCCAGCTGCTCCGTTTCTCCGCGTCCACCGTGCGTCCACAGGGGGCACCGGCGGGTGGCATGGCCGGCATCAAGCTGGGTGCGGGTTCCTCTGTACTCTTCTTCGGTGCGGTGAACCCCGAGTCGGATGCTGTCGTGGCCACGGTGTCCGGGGGCGACAGCAGCCTGCCTGGGACGGAACCCGGTCGCGCGAAGGTCTCGCCGTTCTCCGAGTACCCCGCGAAGGGCCGGGCGACCGGCGGTGTGCGCGCTCACGCGTTCCTCAAGGGCGAAGACCGTCTCACGGTCGCCTGGGTGGGACCGAGCCCGGCACAGGCGGTCGATCCGACGGGTGCCGTGCGCAAGCTCCCCGACTCCGGGGCGCGACGTGACGCCTCGGGGCAGCCGATCGACGGAGTGATCGGGAGCATCGGCCGCACCCTGGTGTGAGCGCGGGCGGGCCGGGCGTCAGGCCTGCCCGGCGTCCTCCCCCAGGCGATCCAGCCCCTCTGTGAGGATCCGGGCCAGCAGCGCCGCATGAACGCCGGTGGGATCGAGATCGGGGTCGAACACGGTGATGGACGCGCCCCATGCCCGAGGCGCCAACTCACGGAGCAGGCGCACCAGGTCATCGGGCTCGATTCCGCCCGCATCGGGACTGTCGACCGCCGGCATGTGTTCCGGGTCGAGCACGTCCACGTCGACCTGGATCCAGAAGCCGCGTTCGAGCCCCGGCTCGGCGAGAATGCGCGACGCCGCGCGTGTGGCTCCGTGCAGGATGATCTGGTCGGCGGGGATCGTGACGGCGATCCGCTCGGCGACCTCCGCGAGCTCCTCGTCGTCTCGTCGGCATCCGATGTGCGCCGTCGATGCGGAGTCGAAGTAGGGGCCGAGCCCATCGATGTCGGCGATCTCCGGCAGGTGCTCGCCGATCGCTGCCGCGAGGTCTTCACCCGCGAGGGATCCGAACGAACCGCTGTTCCCGGGGTGCCGGAAGTCGGTGTGACCGTCGACGTGAACCAGACCGCCCGCGCCGGTGACGCGAGACGCGAGACCCGCGGCGATGACGAGGCTGCAGTCACCCCCGAGCACGAGCGGTGCGAACCCCCGACGGCGCAGGTCGACGAGGCGAGCCGCCAGGCGACGCGCGTGGTCGATGATCGCATCCTGGTTGCGCAGCGTGCGCTCTCCGCGCTCGGGATCATCGACATAGCGTCCGGGCAGCACCGCACCTGCATCCACGGCCCCGCGTGCGGCCAGAGCGTCATACAGCCCTGCCTCGCGCAACGCCTCGGGCGCCTTCGACGTGCCGGGAACCGCTCCAGGCGCAGGAGGCCGAAGGCCCAGGTTCGAGGGCGCCGAGACGAGTGCGATCATCACTTCATCCTCGCAGCCCGGAAAGGACTCAGAGTCGGAGCGCGAGGATGTTGGCTGTCAGACCCGCTGCTGTGCCGCAGAGGATCACGGTGTCGCCGGCGCCGACCCGACCGCTCTCGAGCGCGCGTGCGAGCATGAACGGCACCGACGACGAGACCATATTGCCGAACTCCTTCACCTCGTCGATCCGGCGTTCGACCGGGATGCCGAGGCGATCGAGCATCGGTCCGAGCGCGGCCGACGCCTGATGGGGCACCCAGAGCGCGACATCGTCGTACGAGATCCCCGACTTGCGGTGGAAGCCGTCGAAGAACTCGGGGAGCACGCGCATCATCCCCAGCAGCGCACGTCGTCCGTTCATGTCGAACAGGTAGTCGGCGGGATCCGCCGTGGCATAAGCCTGTGCGGGCGATCTCGAGAGCCCTCCTCTGATCTCGGTGTCGTGCGCATAGGCGGGCCACGTGCGCTGCGCGCTCGCGATCACGCCCCGGGCGGGGTCTGCGGAGCGGCGGAGCACGACGGCCGCGCCGGCATCGCTGAAGAGCTCGAAGCTCTCGCGCTGCTCGGGGTTCAGGAAGCGCGTTCCCACGTCGCCCGCGAACACGAGGATCGTCTCGTGGTCGCCGGCGTCCAGGTACCGCGACGCGACGTCGAGAGCCGTGATGAAGCTCGTGCAGGTCGAGTTCACATCGAAGGCGGCCGCGTGACCGGTGAGCGTCAGTCGCTCGAGCACGAGCGCGGCCGTGCACGGGATCGGCTGGATGCCGGCTGCCGAGGCACCGAGCACGAGGTCAATCTGATCCGCCGTGACGCCCGCGTGAACGAGCGCACGTTCGCACGCCTCGGTCAGCATGTCGAGATGCGACACATCGTCCTCGATGCGATACCGCGTCTCGTCGTCGAATCGCACCGTCCGTCCGGGAAGCGACGTGCCCCACCCGACGATCTCGCAGTTCCTCACCATCTCCGGTCCCCCCATTCCTGCACCACCCGGCGCAGCTTCACCGAACCGTCTCTCGTGTACTCCACGAACGTGAGGTCGGGGCGTTCGCATCCGAGCCGGTCGGCCAGTGCGTCCACCTCGTCCTCGACGCGGCGCCGAGACCGATCATCGACCGTGTCCAAGGCGATCTGCAGGCGCGACGCGCCGATCTGAGTGATGCGGTACTCGTCGAACCCGTCGGCATAGAGCAGCGCCCGCGTGATCACATCGGCGAAGACCGGGACATCGCGGCCGTCGAGTCCACGGAAGACCAGCGTGTCTCCCTCTCTGCCCTCGATGCGCTCGATCGCCGTGAGCGCGCTGCCACAGGGGCAGCGTCGACCCCGCTCTCGGAGGACATCGCCCAGCCGATACCGCACGATCGGCTGCGCACGTCGGCGGAGGTCAGTGATGATCGGCGTGAACCGCTCGGCATCCAGCGTCTCGCGCTCGACGAAGATGTTGTCCTCGTTCAGGTGGATGACTCCGCGCTCGCAGGTGTGCGCGAGAAGGCCCTCCGTGCACTGGTACAGCTGATGCAGAAGAGGCTGTCCGAGCGACTCCCTGATGCGCTGCTCGTCGGCGATCTCCAGCACCTCGGCCACCGAGTACACCCGCTGCGGCACGACATCGAACGCACCGACGTCTGCCGCACGCGCGATCAGTCTCAGGACCGACGGCGGGGCGACGAGGATGGTCGGGCGGTACGCCTGCAGCCGGGCGATGTTGTCTTCCATGTCGGAGTACACGTCGAAGTAGCGGAACGACACGGCTCGCGAACCGACCGATTCGTAGAGGCTGTTGTCCGCGCGGAGGAACAGCGCGATCCGATGTCCGAGAAGCCGCCCGCGAGGGAGTGTGCGGGCGAGCACCGCCCCCACCCATGCGTCGCGCTCGGAGCTGCTGACCACGAAGAGGCCGCGGTGCCCACTGGTCCCGCTCGAGAGCCCGACCGAGTTCGAACCCAGATCCGCCTCGAAGTCTCGGGAGCGCTCGTTCTCGATCGCGAGGGCGAGCGCTGCGTCGCGTCCGACACCCACGGTGTTGATCTCGTCGAAGCGGCTCATCATGACGCTCTTGTCCATGAGTGGAAGTTCGGAGAACGACCGGGTCGCGAGCTGCTCGCGGAAGTACGGTGATCGCTGCCTCAGAAACCTGAGGTGCGACCGCAGCAGGCGCCGTTGGCGTCGTTCGACCGCGGACCTCGTGCGCAGCGGACGGAGCCACCGCACAGCGACGAACTCGCGCAGGATCGCGAACTTCGACATCAGTCCAGCAGCTCCTTCGTACCGAGCGGATCATGACTGCACACGACCCGGATGCCGACGGACACGAGGTCGCCGAGAGTGCGCGCTGTGTCGGCGTAACGATCCGCATCGTGCTGGACGAGCCGGGGCAGCGTCCTCAGACCCGCGGATGCCTCGATCAGATCGCTTCCCCACGCCGCATCCCCCGCCAGCAGCACGCGGCCCTCGACCAGTGCGCCCAGATGGCCATCGGCATGCCCGGGGAGATCGACGACCAGGTAGGAGCCGTCTCCGAAGAGGTCGTGAGCGCGCAGTGCCACACCGCGGATGTCGACCGTCGGGAATGCGTCGACGTCGAGCACGATCCGACCTGCTCCCGGGAACCACTCGGGGAACAGCCCGGGGAGCACACCCGTGCGCAGACGTGGTGCGGCGAGCGTCCGCGCGTGTCCGGCGCTCAGGACGAAGGTGGCGTGCGGAAACCGACGGACTCCCCCGACATGGTCCGGATGCAGGTGGGACAGCACGACGTGCGTGACGGTCGCCGGATCGACGCCGTCAGCGCCGAGGCGGGCGGCCACGTCATCCGCGTCGTCGACGGTCGGCGGGAGCAGCCGCCGGTAGACGGCGCCGCGCCAGCCGGTATGCCACTCGCCCGTCGCATAGCCGGTGTCGAACAGCACACGCCGCCCGTCCCCGCCGTCGTACAGGAACACCCCGGACGGGAACTCGCGGACTCCGGGGGACGCGCCGTGGAACATCGCACCGACATCATGCGATGTGCTCCCGCACAGGTAGTGGCGGAGTCGGGCGGTCACGCGTTCTTCCTCAGGTGGGCGGCGACGGCGGCGAGGGCATCATGCAAGGTCACCTCGGGGCGGTATCCGAGCTCCTCGCGCGCTCGTGTGATGTCGAGGGTCTGCGAGTAGGCGATGGTGCTCAACGTGTAGCGGGTGAGCGGGGGCTCTGGTCGACCCGGAAGCACGGCGCACACACTCTCCAGAGCAGACGCGAGGGCCCACGCGATCCGTCTGCTCATCGGGCGGAATCGAGGCGTCTGCCCCATGAGCTCGAGCAGCATCGTCAACAGCTCGCGGAACGGCCGAGGGTCGCCGTTCGAGATGTTGTAGACCCCTCCGCCGCCGTTCCCCTCGGTCACCGCGAGTCGCAGCGCCGCAGCGACGTTCTCGACCGCGGTCACGTCGATGAGGTTGTCTCCGCCGTCGAAGAGCGGCACGCCGATCCTGGCGTGCACATCGAGCAGCCTCGGCACGAGGCTCGGGTCCCCCACGCCGATGAGGCCTCGAGGGCGCACGATCACGAGCTCGGGGATTGTTCCGGCATCCAGCGCTTCGAGCAGCAGGTCCTCAGAAGCGATCTTCGAGCGGATGTAGCCGTTGAGACGGTTGCTGCGATCGACGTCGGGCTCGCGGATGGCGACGCGGTCGCGGGCCGCGGCGTACACGCTCGGCGAAGACACGTGCACGATGCGGCGGACGCCGTTGCGGCGGGCGAACTCGGCGACGTGAGCCGTGCCCTCGATGTTCGCCTCGCGGAAGTCCTTCCACGGTCCCCAGGGCGTCGACAGCGCCGCGCAGTGGATCACCGCATCCACAGGGAGGTCACGACTGCGGAGCGAGACGAGATCGCCGGGAACGCGATGCTCCGTGTCGGCGACCCGGGCGAGTGCCGCCGTGTCGCGCCCCGCCGCGAAGACCTCGTGCCCGTGGCGCTGCAGCTCGGGCACCACGTAGCCGCCGAGGAACCCGCTCGCCCCCGTCACCAGCACACGGGCTCCGGACATGCACATCACCCTAGCCGTCCTATTGTGGTCGAGTGCGCATCGCCATGGTCACCGACTACTACCTGCCGACTCTGGGCGGTGTGCAGACCGTGATCAAGGCGCACAGGGAGGCCCTGGAGCACGCCGGGCACGAGGTGTTCGTGTTCGCGCCGCTGGCCGAGCCCAGCAGGGATCCGCACATCGTGCGGCTGCCCACGGCCCGCGGCTTCGCACCGGACGGCTATCCGTTCACCTGGACGCCGACGGCTGCGGCAACGGCGCTTCGAGACGGTCTGAGCGCGCGCGGGATCGAGATCGTCCACGTGCACACCGAGATGTTCGCGGCGCTCGCCGGCTTCGAGGCCGCGCGGGCCCTCGGCATCCCGATCGTGCAGACCATGCACGGGCGCATCGACGTGTACACGAGATCCGTGCTTCCGCTTCCCTCCGTCACGACGGCGCTGCTCGCGGCCATGCATCGACGTCGCCTGAGCCACGACCGGGCGCGCATCGACTCGACCGCCGCGTACGCGAAGACGCGGATGGCCCAGCGGATGTGGCGGCTCATGGTGAGTCAGGCGAATCATGCCGATCAGGTGATCGTGCCGTCGGCGCATTTCGCGGCGAAGCTTGTCGCCCAGGGCGTGCAGACCCCGCTGACCGTGCTGTCCAACGGGCTCGAATCGAGTGTGCTCGACCGGGTCGGCTCGCCGACGCCGCGGATCGTCACGCCGGACGAAGAGCTCCGCGTCGTATGGTGCGGCCGACTGTCGCCCGAGAAACGGCCTCAGGTCTTCGTCGACGCTCTGCGGCAGTCGCCGGGAGTCCGCGCCGAGATGTTCGGCGACGGTGTCGCGCGTCGCGCTGTCGCCGCCGCCGCTGTGGACCTGCCGCCGGGCCGCCTCACGGTGCACGGTGGCGTCCCCCAGTCCCAGGTGCTCGACGGGATGCGCCAGGCGCACGTGCTGGTGTCGACCTCGCTCGACTTCGACAACCAGCCGATGGTCATCCTCGAGGCGATCGCGTCGGGGCTGCCGGTGATCGTCACCGACCCTGACCTCGCCGAGATGCTCCCCGACGGCGGCGGCATCGTGACCGCGACCCCGGATGCCGACGGGCTCACCCGTGCACTCCGCGCGCTGCGCGACGACCCGGCCGCCGTCAGGTCGATGAGCACGGCCGCGATCTCGCACCGCGAGCACGTCTCGCAGGACACCCACCGGGATGCTCTGATCGATGTCTACCGTGCCGCGCTGTCGCTCGCGCGGTGACGATCAGGCGTCGATCGATTCCCGCGAGAGGCGATCGGAGGAATCGATGATGAACTCGCGACGCGGAGCGACCTCATTGCCCATCAGCAGCTCGAAGACGCGACCCGCCGCCTCGGCATCCTCCATGCGCACTCGGCGCAGAAGCCGCCCGCCACGATCCATCGTGGTGTTCGCGAGCTGCTCGGCATCCATCTCGCCCAGACCCTTGTAGCGCTGGATCGGCTCGTGCCAGCGCTTGCCGGCCTTGCGGAGCTTGGCCAGGAGCGTGTGCATCTCCTGCTCGCTGTAGGTGTAGATCGTCTCGTTCGGCTTGGAGCCGGGGTTCATCACGATCACCCTGTGCAGCGGCGGCACCGCGGCGAACACGCGTCCGTGCTCGATGAGCGGACGCATGTACCGGTAGAAGAGCGTGAGGAGCAGCGTGCGGATGTGCGCGCCGTCGACATCGGCGTCGCTCATCAGGATCACCTTGCCGTATCGCGCGGCGTCGATGTCGAAGCTCCGACCGGACCCCGCACCGATCACCTGGATGATCGACGCGCACTCGGTGTTCGACAGCATGTCGCCGACGGATGCCTTCTGCACGTTGAGGATCTTTCCGCGGATCGGCAGCAGGGCCTGGAACTCACTGTTGCGCGCGTTCTTGGCTGTGCCGAGGGCGGAATCCCCCTCGACGATGAACAGCTCGCTGCGCTCGACCTCGTTCGTACGGCAATCGACCAGCTTGGTCGGAAGGGTCGACGACTCCAGCGCGTTCTTGCGTCGCTGCGTCTCCTTGTGTGCGCGAGCCGAGACGCGGGCCTTCATCTCGGCGACGATCTTGTCGAGCAGCTGCGTCGCCTGACTCTTGTCGTCTCGCTTGGTCGAGCTGAAGCGAGCCGCGAGATCCTTGCGGATCACCTGGGCCACGATCTGGCGCACGGCCGGTGTGCCGAGGATCTCCTTCGTCTGCCCCTCGAACTGCGGCTCGGGGACGTTCACCGTGAGCACCGCAGTGAGGCCGGCGAGGACATCGTCCTTCTCGAGCTTGTCGTTGCTGCCGACCTTCAGACGGCGTGCGTTCTGATCGACCTGCGATCTCAGTACCTTGAGCAGCTCCTGCTCGAAGCCCTGCTGGTGCGTGCCGCCCTTGGGCGTGGCGATGATGTTGACGAACGACCGCGTGGTCGTGTCGTAGCCCGTGCCCCAGCGCATCGCGATGTCGACGGCGCAGACCCGCTCGACCTCAGTCGCGATCATGTGGCCGTCGGCCTGCAGAACGGGAACGGTCTCCTTGAAGGTGCCCTCGCCCTGGATGCGCCAGGTGTCGGTGACAGGAGCGTCGTTCGCGAGGTACTCGACGAACTCCGAGATGCCGCCGTCGTACCGGTAGGAGGTCTCGATCGCCTGGCCTTCGACCTCGGATCCGTTCGCTGCGCGCTCATCGCGGATCACGAGTTCGAGGCCGGGGACGAGGAACGCCGTCTGTCGAGCGCGGTTCACCAGATCGTTGAGCTGAAACGCCGCATCCTTGGTGAAGATCTGGTGGTCAGCCCAGTAGCGGATTCGCGTGCCGCTGGTGCCGCGCGGCGCCTTGCCGACGACCCGCAGCTCGCTCTTGTCCTGGAACGGAGTGAACTTCGCGTCCGGTCGCTTCTCGCCGGAGTCGGCGAAGAGTCCCGGCTCGCCACGATGGAACGACATCGCGTACGTCTTGCCGCCACGGTCGACCTCGACGTCGAGGCGCTCGGACAGCGCGTTGACCACCGAGGCGCCGACACCGTGCAGACCACCGGATGCGGCGTACGATCCACCGCCGAACTTGCCTCCGGCGTGCAGTTTCGTGAACACGACCTCGACGCCCGTGAGACCCGTGCGGGGCTCGACGTCGACGGGGATGCCGCGGCCGCGGTCATGGACCTCGACGCTGCCGTCGTCGTGCAGGATGATGTCGATCTTCGAGCCGTTGCCCGCGACGGCCTCGTCGACGGCGTTGTCGATGATCTCCCAGAGGCAGTGCATCAGGCCCGGGGATCCGTTCGAACCGATGTACATACCGGGACGCTTGCGGACGGCCTCGAGCCCTTCGAGCACCTGGAGATGATGGGCGGAATACTCGGCGGTCACAATCTCCGAGTCTATTCGCGATGCCTCCTCCGGGCCCGCAGACACTCCCCTGGAGCGACCACTACGACCGCTGCGCGTACGCGCTGAGCGAAACACGCCGCAAACCGGGCATTACTACAGCCACAGCGTGGTTACATTGAGCACGCCCAACCAGCGAACCCGACACTCTCAAGGAGGCACCGAGATGAACGCAACGACTGAACGTGAGACCTCCGCCGTCGAGTTCCGCCTGACCGCCATGGATCGCTGTGATTCGTGTGGCGCTCAGGCCTACATCGCGGCCGAGGTCAACGGCTCCGAGCTGCTCTTCTGCGCCCACCACGGACGCAAGTACGAAGAGAAGCTCCGCAGCATCGCCACGAGCTGGCACGATGAGACCGCTCGTCTGATCGACTGAGTCACTCGGTCTGATCCGCCTCGGAGCCCGTCATGCGACGGGCTCCGCTCTCGTTCAGTGGCGCTCGCCGTCACTCGATGACGACACGGCGCACGCGAGGTGTCAGTCGGGTGAGGATCTCCTCCCCGACCGTGTCGATCCTCTCGGCGATGGTGGTCGCGCTGGACTCTCCGTGCTCCCCCGCGCCGAAGAGCCGGACGGCGTCGCCGACCCGCATGTCCGGCCACGAGGCGACCACGGACGTCGTCATGTCGATGCGGACCAGCTCGCGCGCTCCCGCCGGCGTGCCGACCTGCGCGCCCGCAAGAGTGGACGGGATGCCGTCGAAAGAGCCGATCGCGATCACCGCGCCGTCGTCGCGGATTTCGATCACCGTGGCGACGAGCTCCGCCACAGGCAGGATCCCTTCCGGGTCCGGGCCGTCGGCCGAGCGGACGCCGTAGCAGAACGCACCGATCCGAGAGACGGAACCGCGCAGCTCGGGGCGCCACCAGGATGCTGCGGATGCCGTCAGATGCAGCGCCTCGGGGGCGTCCCCGGATTCCTCGACCACGCGGACGGCCTCGAGGAACGCCGCCTGGGCCTCGTCGTCCTCGTCGTCGCTGGCTTCGGCCAGATGGCTCCAGATCCCGACGAGCTCGAGCTGCCCCGCGGTCTCGCCGGCACGGACGTCTGCGATCGTCTGCGCCCACTCCTCCGGAAGCAGTCCGTTGCGGTGCAGCCCCGTGTCGATCTTGAGATGGATCCGTGCGCGGAGGCCGAGGTGCTGCGCACGCGCGACGATCCGGTCGAGGTACTCGGCGCTGCCGACGCCGAGGTCGATCCGCTGACGCAGCGCCTCGTCGATCTCGGGATCGGTCGATGTCACCCAGGCGAGCACGCGTCCGCTCTCGCCCAGCACGCTCCGTGCTTCGACACCGCTGCCGACGTCGTAGGAGCCGTACCATTCGACGCCGGCGCTCTGGGCTGCCTCGACCGCCCAGCGGAGCCCGTGTCCGTACGCGTCGTCCTTGAGGACCACCATCAGGGCCGACGGAGAGATGCGCTCGCGCACGGCGGCGATGTTCGCCACGAACCGATCGGTGCGGATGCGGAGTTCCGGGCGGCTCATGCCTCCCACCCCCGCTCCGCGTGCGACCCGGCCACGGTGATGAGCTCGGCGATCGTGAGTCCGGTCAGAGCGCTCCATCGTGCGAGCCCGGGGCCGGCAGGTCCCGGCCCGCCGAAATAGGTGGCGTCGACACCCGGCTGAGCATCGGCGGCATCCTGCAGATCGATCACGCAGACATCCATCGCCACGCGCCCGACGATCGGCCGTTGCACGCCGTCGATCTCGACGTGGGCCGCGTTGCCGAGCGCCCGAACGATCCCCTGCGCGTATCCGCCGGTGATGAGTGCCGCTGTGGTGTCGCGCGCTGCTCGATGCGTGTAGCCGTACGAGACCGCATCTCCGGCCTTCAGCGGCTTCGTCGAGAGGATCCGTCCGGCGAGGCGCATCACGGGGGTCGTGCGCAGCGTCCCCTCGACGTCGGGCAGTCCGTAGAGCAGTGACGGATCGATGTCGGCCGCGCCCTCGGTGACCGCCTCGATGCCCTCGAGTCGCAGCATCTCGGCCTCTTCGGCGTAGTCCACGAGCACGGCGGCAGCGCCGGCACCCGTCACGGCGTGTGCGATCGCGAGCACTCCATGGCCCCAGGCATCCCTGCGGAGATCCGCGATGCGACCTCCCGCGTCGACAGCTGCGGACGCGGACGCGGCCAGAGCCGACCGCGAGATCATCGCCCGCGGACGGGAGCTGGATGTCTTCTCACACACGGTTCCAGCCTAGCTCCGCCTTCTCAGGATGCCGTGCGTGCCCCCCGTAGACTGGATGGGACCCCGACCTTGGAGATCCATGTCACGCTTTTCCCTCGTGCCCCGCGTCCGCTATCTGCTGACGCGCGCCCGCCGCATCGACGTCGCCTCGGTGATCGAGAGGGCCAAGGAGTCATCCGCCCAGCACGGCAAGGCCGTGCCTCTCGTGGTGGTCGACATGCTGTGGTCGGCGGGTCGACACAACGTCGGGTTCCAGGACTACATCGACTATGACTTCGCGATCCTCACCAAGGCCGAGCGCGACACCTTCATGACGCACCCGGTCTCCAACGAGATCTCGCAGAAGTACGACCACCCCGATTACCGGCACCTCTTCCACGACAAGGCCGAGTTCAACGCCGTCTTCGACGCGTTCCTCAAGCGCGAGTGGATGCTCATCACCGAGGGCAACGCCGAGGAGCTGCGCGCCTTCACGGAACGCCAGGGCACGATCGTCGTCAAGGAGACGCACGGTCAGGCCGGCACGGGCGTGCACCGCTACCACGCGGCCGACGTGACCGACTGGGATGCCTTCCACTCGGAGCTGCTGTCGAAGAAGCAGGTGCTGGTCGAAGAGGTCATCCGTCAGCACGCCGACCTCGCCGCCGTCTGCCCCGGCACGGTGAACACCACCCGCATCACCGCGTTCTTCGACGGTGAGAAGACGCACATCCTCGCCATGGCGCAGAAGTTCGGGCGCGGAGCTGTGAGCGATCAGATGAGCTTCGGCGGTTTCTACACCATGCTCGACGAGGACGGACACGCCGTCGGTTCGGGCTACGACTCGCATGGTCACGTGCACGTGACGCACCCCGACTCGGGCTTTCCGATCGCCGACTTCCAGCTGCCGATGATGGACGAGGTCCGGGAGTTCGTCGACCAGGTGGCCCGCGTCGTACCCCAGGTGCAGTACGTCGGCTGGGACGTCGTGGTCACCCCCGAGGGGCCTGTCCTGGTCGAGGGGAACTGGGGAGCCGGCGTGTACGAGAACAAGCCGAGCGTCACGGGCATCCGCACCGGTCACAAGCCTCGCTACCAGGCCGCGATCGGGTTCTGACCCCTCGACGCAGATACAGAGAAGGCCCGGATGCTGAGCATCCGGGCCTTCTTCGTGTGATTCGAGCGTGAGCGGGCGGTTCAGACCTCGCGGACGATTCCCATCGGCGTCGACTGCGTCGCCTGTCCGAGCGGGTTGTCGCCCAGGATCTGCACGAGCCGGCGCTCACCGGTCTTGTCGAGGGTCGAGCCGAGGATGTTGCCGCCGATGTCGTTGATGTCGACGACCGCGACATCAACCTGTCCGCCGACCAGCTTCTGGATGCGGAGAGCGACCTCGCGCGGGTTCTTCGGCCCGAGCACGACCGCCTGGTTGTAAGGCGGGATCGTGTTCTTCGTGGGTCCGTCGATCGCGCGGGCCTTGTCGCCCGCGATGCGATAGAAGTCTCCGCGGCGGCCGAAGGCCTTCGTGATCACCGAGACGCCGGCCGCGAAGAGGATACGCAGGGTGCCGCACTCGCGCAGCGCCATCTCCATCGTCTCCGGCATGCCGAGACCGATGCCGTAGGACGTGCGCACTACGTAGCGAGAGAGGAAGCGCGCGAGCGGACGCGGGGTGATCTCGTCGAGACGGTACGAGCGTCCCTGGGTGATCGCCACGATCTTCTCTGTCACGAACAGCAGGTCTCCCGGCTGCACGGCATCCTTCGCGTACTCGGTGATGACGGAGTCGAGGTCGTCGTCAGGCATGACGACGCGGGTGCGCAGCGGAATACGTGCGTAGCTCTTGCCATCGACGCTCGTCTCGAGCGCCTTGCCCTCGTTCGCCTGCATCACTCGAGGTAGTCCCGCAGCGACTGCGAGCGGCTCGGGTGTCGCAGCTTCGCCATCGTCTTCGACTCGATCTGACGGATGCGCTCACGCGTCACGCCGAACGTGTCACCGATCTGGTCGAGAGTCTTGGGCTGTCCGTCGCCGAGTCCGAAGCGCATCCGGATGACTCCGGCCTCACGCTCGGAGAGCGAGTCGAGCAGCTGCTCGAGCTGACGCTGCAGCATCGTGAAGCCGACCGCGTCCGCGGGGACGACGGCCTCGGTGTCCTCGATGAGGTCACCGAACTCGCTGTCGCCGTCTTCACCGAGGGGCGTGTGCAGCGAGATGGGCTCGCGACCGTACTTCTGGACCTCGACGACCTTCTCGGGCGTCATGTCCAGTTCGCGGCTGAGCTCTTCCGGCGTGGGCTCGCGGCCCAGGTCCTGCAGCATCTGGCGCTGCACACGGGCCAGCTTGTTGATGACCTCGACCATGTGCACCGGGATGCGGATGGTGCGGGCCTGGTCGGCCATGGCGCGCGTGATCGCCTGACGGATCCACCAGGTGGCGTACGTCGAGAACTTGAAGCCCTTGGTGTAGTCGAACTTCTCGACAGCACGGATCAGACCGAGGTTGCCCTCCTGGATCAGATCCAGGAACTGCATGCCGCGGCCGGTGTAGCGCTTGGCGAGAGAGACGACGAGACGCAGGTTGGCGCCGAGCAGGTGGCTCTTGGCACGCTGACCGTCGCGGGCGACCCACTGCAGGTCGAGTCCGAGCTGACCGGCCTTCTCAGCGGCGGTCATCGTCGAGAGCTTCTCTTCGGCGAACAGACCGGCTTCGATGCGCATCGCGAGCTCGACCTCTTCGGCCGCGTTCAGCAGTGCGACCTTTCCGATCTGCTTCAGGTAATCCTTGACGGGGTCGGCCGTCGCACCGGTGATCTGCGTCGAGTAGACCGGCACGTCTTCGTCGTCGTTCGACGAGATGACGATGGCGCCGGTCGGCAGAGGCTCGGTGAACTTGGGCTTGGAGTCCTCGTCGTCCTCGTCGGGTTCTGCGGGCGGAGGAGTCTCGTCGTCTTCGACGATGTCATCGGCCTTCTTCTTCTTGGCGGGCGCGCGCTTGGCAGCGGCCCGCTGCGCTGCGGTCTTGGGAACCGGCTTCTCAGCGGCCTCCTCGACCGGGGCGTCGACCTCGGGAGCGTCGGCGGTCTTCTTCGTCGTCCGGGTCTTCTTCGTCGTGGCAGGAGTCACGTTTCGCCTTTCACGGGGCCGCTCGCAGGCCCCGGAGCATTTCGGACACTAGTAAGACCCTTGTCAAGTCAGATCTCCGGAAAGATCGATTGACAACGGGTCAGAGTCCTAGTATCGCACACGTGTGGGCATGCAGGTGCATTCGGCCGAAGTTCACGACCCGGATGTCAACCCCGGGCGTCAGCCTCGGCCGGGCTTGTCCTCGTCGCCGCTGGGACGTGAGGCGAGATAGCGCTCGAGCTCGGCAGCCAGTTCGTCGGCGCTCGGGAGATCGCGCTCGTTGAACCCGCCCTCGTCGTACGAGCCGTCCTCGGGATCGCGGCCGGCCATGTAGGCGTCGTAGCGACGCTCGAGACCCTGCACCATCTGCTGCAGCTCGTCGTTGCCGAGCACCTGCTCGTCGACCCGCGTCAGATAGTCCTGGCGGCGCTCCTGCACCTCGTCGAGCAGGATCACGAGGCCGGTGGCGGCCATGAGCTTCTCGGCGGCCGCGATCACGGCTTCCGGATTCTCGGTCTCTGCGAGGTAGTGCGGCACGAGCAGGACGAAGCCGACGACGCGGGCGCCATGCTCGGCGAACCGGAACTCGAGCAGATGCCCTGCGGTCGCCGGCACCTGCGTACGCGGACGCCACACGGAGTGCGCGACCGTGAGCTCGCGACGGTTGCCGCTGACCGTGGTGCCGATCGGACGGGTGTGGGGCACGGGCATCGCGATGGAGTGGACCCAGTTGAGGCCGGAGACCTCGAACTCGTCGGCGAGGTCGAGCACCGTGCGCGCGAACTCGTTCCAGGCGAAGTCGGGCTCGTAGCCCGCGAGGAGCAGGAACTTCTGGCCGAGGGCGTCGGTCGCGAGTGAGAGCTCGAGCCGCGCAGGACGGAACTCCGTGAGGTGATCCTGATCGAACGAGATCACGGGACGACGCGCGCGGTAGTCGAGGAGCACGTCGTTGTCGAAGACCGCGATCGGCTCGGGGGAGGTCGTCTCGCGGAGGTGCTCGATGAGCCCTGAGACAGCGTTGCCCGCGTCGGTGAAACCCGTCAGGAGCAGGACAAGGGGCAGCCCGCGCGGCACCGCCGGCGCGTTCGCTACACGTTCATGGATCTCTCCGGAGAAGGGCATGAGTCCATGCTACGAGCAGGTTCCGACGGGCGGGCGGTGGCCGTCATGCTGAGAGCGAACACTCGCTCCGCGTCTCCCCCTGCAGGCTTCCCTAGGATGGAGGCATGACGCTTCCCGCGCTCTCGCGCACCTCAGATCAGTTCCCCGGAAGCGCTGCAGACGCCGCAGTGCTCGTCATCCCCGAAATCGCCGACTCCACAGAGTCGTTGTCGGACCACCCAGGACTCGCCGCCTCCCTGAAGGGCATCGGCTTCACGGGCTCGCCGTCGGCGTTCACCCGCGTGTACGCCCCGGAGGTCACGGAGCTGCCGTTCGCCGTCGTCGGGGTCGGACGCACACCCGATGCCGCAGCCGTGCGCAACGCGGTCGGCGCGGCTCTTCGTTCGCTCACCGGTTTCGAGAACGTCTCGCTCGGACTCGCCCCCGGACTCGAGGAGTTCGCCTCCGCGGCGGCCGAAGGTGCCGTCCTCGGCGGCTACCGATTCGACAGCTACCGCCGCGAGCCCGGCAAGAGCCGTGCCACGTCGGTGGTGCTGCATGCGGATCTCGATGACCAGGAGCTCTCTCGAGCCGTCGCGGTCGGCGAGGCCGTCGCTCTCGTGAAGGACCTCGTGTTCGTTCCTGCCGAGTGGCAGAGCCCCGCACAGCTCGCGCAGAGCGCGGCGGACAGCGTCGAGGGCCTCGACGTCACGGTCGAGATCCTCGATGAGGCTGCCCTCGCCGAGCAGGGGTTCGGCGGAATCCTCGGAGTCGCCCAGGGCTCGGACCGTCCTCCGCGTCTCGTGCGACTCGACTACGCACCCGCGGACGCCACCCGCCACATCGCGCTGGTCGGCAAGGGGATCACGTTCGACACCGGCGGACTCTCGCTCAAGCCCGCGGCATCGATGGTGGGGATGAAGTTCGACATGGCCGGCGCCGCGACGAGTGTCGCCGCACTGCGTGCGATCGCCGCGCTCGGTCTTTCCGTGCACGTCACTGCCTGGCTCTGCATCACCGACAACATGCCCTCAGGTCGCGCGCTGCGCCCCGGTGACGTCATCCGGATGCTCGACGGCACCACCGTCGAAGTCCCGAACACGGATGCCGAGGGCCGTCTGGTCATGGCGGACGGCCTGGTCGCCGCGAGCCGGGAGAATCCCGACGTGATCATCGACGTCGCGACCCTCACCGGTGCGATCGTCATGGCGCTGGGCCACCGTCACACGGGCGTGTTCGGCGCCGATGACGCGGTCGCCGAGTTCCTGACCGCAGCGCGGACCGCGGACGAGCTCGCCTGGCACATGCCTCTGCCCGAGCACATGGAGGACTCGCTCGACTCCCCCATCGCCGACATGCAGAACGCGAACATGAGCGACCGCATGGGCGGTGCGTCGTATGCAGGGCTCTTCCTGCGACGCTTCGTCGGACGTGTCTCCGACGAGAAGGACGCCCCTCGCATCCCCTGGGTGCACCTCGACATCGCCGGATCCGGCGAGCACAACGGTGCGCCCTACGGCTTCACCGACAAGGGCCCCACGGGCGCGATGGTCCGATCGATCATCGCGTTCGCCGAAGCATCCCACACGGAGGCATGACCATGACCACGCACACCTTCGACATCGTCGTCCTGGGCGGCGGAAGCGGCGGATACGCCGCAGCGCTGCGAGCGAGCGAGCTCGGCAAGTCCGTCGCGCTGATCGAGAAGGACAAGGTCGGCGGCACCTGCCTGCATCGGGGATGCATCCCCACCAAGGCGCTCCTGCACGCCGCAGAGGTGGCGGAGCATGTGCGTGGCGCAGCTCATGTCGGCATCTCCGCGACGCTCGAGGGCATCGACCCCGCCGGCGTGCGCGCCTACCGGGAGGGCATCGTCGCGAAGAAGTACAAGGGCCTCGAAGGCCTCGTCAAGGCCCGAGGCATCACGACTGTCGCCGGTACCGGTCACCTGAACGCCGACCGCTCGGTCAGCGTGGGAGACGACGTCTACGTCGGCACGGACGTGATCCTCGCGACAGGGTCGTACAGCCGGACCCTTCCCGGCCTCGAGATCGGCGGGCGGATCCTGACGAGTGAGCAGGCGCTGGCTCTGGACGTCATCCCCGAGCGCTTGCTGATCCTCGGCGGCGGCGTGATCGGCGTCGAGTTCGCGAGCGTCTGGCGCTCGTTCGGCGCCGAGGTCACGATCATCGAAGCCCTCCCGCATCTCGTCCCGAACGAGGACATCGCGATGAGCAAGGGCCTCGAGCGCGCCTTCCGCCGCCGCGGCATCCAGTACTCGCTCGGAATCCGGTTCCAGACCGCCACGCAGGACGACACCTCCGTCACCGTCACCCTCGAGGACGGCAAGGAGTTCTCCGCCGACTATCTCCTCGTCGCTGTCGGACGCGGTCCGGTCACCTCCGACCTGGGCTTCGAGGAGGCGGGCGTCGCCCTCGATCGTGGTTTCGTCGCTGTCGATCAGGACCTCCGCGCCGGCGTCCCCGGAGTGTGGGCCGTCGGAGACATCACCCCGGGTCTGCAGCTCGCACATCGCGGCTTCCAGCAGGGCATCGCGGTCGCGGAGCGGATCGCCGGACTCTCCCCCACGAACATCCCCGACATCCAGATCCCCAAGGTCACCTATTCGAGCCCCGAGGTCGCGTCGGTCGGCGTCACCGAAGAGGCGGCCATCGCCGAGCACGGCGCGGATGCCGTCGTCGCCTACGAGTACAACCTCGCCGGAAACGGCAAGAGCGAGATCATCGGCACGGGCGGGCTCGTGAAGGTAGTCCGCTTCAAGGACGGACCCGTGATCGGTGTCCACCTGCTCGGCGACCGCGTGGGCGAACTCATCACCGAGGGCCAGCTGGCCGTCGCGTGGGAGGCTCACCCCGAGGACATCGCACCCCTGATCCACGCTCACCCGACTCAGAGCGAGGCACTCGGCGAAGCCTTCCTCGCGCTCGCCGGAAAGCCACTGCACGCCCTCTGAACACCAACCGGTGAACAGTTCACTAAGCTAGACACGCGTCATTTAACTTCTTGAAGGAGACTCAGTCATGAGCACATCCGTCGTCCTCCCTCCTCTCGGCGAGAGCGTCACAGAGGGTACGGTCACCCGCTGGCTCAAGCAGGTGGGAGACACCGTTCAGGCGGATGAGGGCCTGCTCGAGATCTCGACCGACAAGGTCGACACCGAGATCCCCTCGCCCATCACCGGTGTGATCGAGGAGATCCTCGTCGCCGAGGACGAGACCGTCGAGGTCGGCGCGCTGCTCGCGCGCATCGGCGACGGCAGCAACCCGGCCCCTGCCGACGATGCTCCTGCTGCAGCGGCTCCGGCCGCCGAACAGGCGCCCGAGCCGGCCGCAGCGCAGGCCGAGGCACCCGCCGCACCGGCAGAGCCTGAGGCTGCCGCTCCCGCTGAGGCCGCGCCCGCCGCCGCTCCGGCCGGCGATGCCACCGACATCGTCCTCCCCGAGCTGGGCGAGAGTGTCACCGAGGGCACCGTCACGCGCTGGCTCAAGCAGATCGGCGACACCGTCGAGGTCGACGAGGCTCTGCTCGAGATCTCGACCGACAAGGTCGACACCGAGATCCCGTCGCCCGTCGCCGGCGTGCTGCAGGAGATCGTGGCCGCTGAAGACGAGACCGTCGCCGTCGGCGCCGTGCTCGCCCGTGTCGGCTCCGGTGCTGCTCCCGCGGCTCCGGCAGAAGCTCCCGCTCCGGCGGCAGAAGCTCCGGCACCCGCTGCTCCGGCTCCCGCTGCTCCGGCTCCCGCTGCTCCGGCTCCCGCTGCCGCCCCGGCACCCGCCGCTGCTCCGGCACCCGCCGCTGCTCCTGCTCCGGCCGCTGCTCCTGCTCCGGCCGAGCCGAAGCTGTCCCTCCCCACGGAGAGCGACAACCTGTACGTGACCCCGCTCGTGCGCCGCCTGGCCTCACAGCAGGGTGTCGACCTCGCCAGCGTCACCGGCACCGGCGTGGGCGGACGCATCCGCAAGGAAGACGTCCTCAAGGCCGCCGAGAGCGCGTCGTCTGCACCCGCTGCAGCCGCCGCTCCTGCCGCACCGGCTCCGCTCGAGGTCTCGCCGCTGCGTGGCACCACGCAGCCGATGTCGCGTCTGCGCAAGGTCCTCGCG
Organism: Microbacterium sp. CGR1; assembly: GCF_051062835.1. Taxonomy (GTDB): domain Bacteria; phylum Actinomycetota; class Actinomycetes; order Actinomycetales; family Microbacteriaceae; genus Microbacterium. Next base: position 800,050 of record NZ_JAOTPG010000001.1, read on the forward strand.
AAGCGCGCCGTCGAGTCGATGCAGCAGACCGCTCAGCTCACCACCGTGGTCGAGGTCGATGTCACCGCTCTCGCGGAGTACCGCGACAGCGTCAAGGGATCGTTCCTCGAGAAGACCGGCGACAAGCTGTCGTTCCTGCCGTTCTTCGCTCTGGCTGCCGCTGAGGCGCTGCGCGCCTTCCCGATCGTGAACGCCACGGTCGACGGAGAGAACATCGTCTACCCGGACTCCGAGAACGTGTCGATCGCCGTCGACACCGAGCGCGGTCTGCTCACGCCGGTCCTGCGCGACGCCGCATCGAAGAACATCGCGGAGATCGCCCACGAGATCGCCGACCTCGCAGCGCGCACGCGTGACAACAAGCTGAAGCCCGACGAGCTCGCCGGCGGAACCTTCACGCTGACCAACACCGGTTCGCGTGGCGCACTGTTCGACACCCCCGTCGTGTTCCTGCCGCAGTCCGCGATCCTCGGCACCGGAACGGTCGTCAAGCGCCCCGGTCTCGTCAAGGTCGGCGGCGCAGACGCGATCGCCGTCCGCTCGTACGTGTACCTCGCACTCTCGTACGACCACCGCATCATCGATGGCGCCGACGCCGCCCGCTTCCTGGGCGCTGTCAAGGCCCGCCTCGAGTCGGCCCAGTTCGCCGCTCAGCTCGGAGCCTGACCACAGCATCACCCTGGCTGGTCCGCGACGTCGTAGGCGTCGCGGACCAGCCATTTCTCATTGACCTGCACGACCACGACCATCTGCTCGATCCGCTGCGGAGCCGGCCCCTCACCGATCACCGCGATCGACGAGACGCGGATGACCGCGACATCGCCGTACTCGTCGACCTCGGCCAGCTCCGCTTCCTTCTCCCCCGATGCCGCCCCCGCGAGCGCCTCCACGATTCCAGATGCGCCGGGAGCCACCGCGACGGAGCACGCCAGGTCCCCCGTCTCGGCGCAGTGCCGGATGGCGAGCAGAAGCGCCCGCGCCGCCACGACCGGGTCCTCGGAGCCGGTCGACTGATCTGTCGGCTCTGCGGCCGGGATCGGAGATGCCGGCGCCGTCGGCGCGGCCGTCGGCGGAGCTGCAGCACTCCGACTCACCGCAGGCGACGGTCGGCCCTTCCCCGCCGCGGGCTCCCCGGTCGCACCACCCGGCCAGAGCAGGCCCCCACCGAGCACGACCGCTGCCGCAGCGCCAGCCACGACCAGTCTGCGTCCACGGCGCCGAGGCACCGGACCGACATCACCGGCGACGACGTCTGAGAGCTTCTTCTCGCGCCTGGGTGGCCTGTCTCTGCCGGTCTTGAGACCCCGCCGGCTCCATCGTCCCTCGAAAGCAGTCCTGCACTCCTCCGACCGATGCCTCGCCCACTCGATCGCTCGATCGATCGCACCCCGGAGTCCCCGATCCGTCCAGCGATCCGATCCCCCTCCCCGCGCCTCACGTCTCGTCCCGGGCACCGGTACGACGCGGCGGGCGACGTCGATATCCCGTGCATTCTCCGACGCATGCACGTCGCGCCTGAGCGGCCGCGAGGCCGCGGTCGCTAACAGCTCCGACTCCCACCGCTCGAGCTGCCGAACCGGCATCCACGGACGCTCACCGCTCTTCTGCAGCCCGTCTCTGATCTCCCCGAGCAAGCGGCCCAACGAACGATCGCTGCAGTCCCGCTGCATCCTCTCGATCAGACGCCGCGTGGCCGACCGCGCATCATCGCCTGCGCCGATCACGAACGTCGGGCGCCCGTCGTCCGTCAACCACCAGTCCCCGGTGACGGCGGGGCCGTCTGCGCGAGCGAGTTCACCCAGACCTCTCAGAAGACTCGCCACCATGGTGGTCAGCTCACCCGCGGCGAACGCGACGTCGGCGGCTGATCGGCGTCCGAGAAAGGCACCGACCCGCTCCGTGCACCAGGGAAGCAGGACGTCGTGGCCGTCGTGGCGCCGCACGACGTCGATCGGACCCGCGACGTGCTCGTCACCCGCGTGCTCCCAGCCCGTCCATCCGGCCAGCGTCTCGCAGTCGATCTGAACCGCCACGGACTCCCCGCGCGTGACGAGCGCTCCCGCATACGGGCCTTCCTCGGCGTCGAGCTGTCTGATCACGCGGTGCGCTCCGGGTACCAGCGACGCACCGCGAACGGGCACTTCTCCGACTGTCATGCGCCCATGTCATCGCATCGCTCGACCGCTGTGGTCTCGAACCGGGCGATGTGAACGGATCCGAGTCCTTTCCACGCTGTGCAGGACGGGTGCCTTGTGCATGAATCCGCCTGACGCGAACGACGACGTGAGCGCGGCCGGGAGTCGGTATTCTTATGGACATGGCAAACCGTTCGTCCGCGCCCGAGAAGCGTCCGGGGTTCTTCTCCCAGATCAAGTCCCTCTTCAAGTTCACGAGGGAGATCTACCCTTGGCTTCCCTGGGCACAGATCGCGCTGCTGGTTCTCGGCGTCCTGATCGGACTCATCGTCGGCTACCTCATCCCGCCGTTCCAGGTGTGGACACTCATCCTCTGGGGCATCTCCGGCCTGATGCTCGGCATCCTCGGCGCGATGTTCCTGATGACCCGGCTGTCGACCTCTGCGATGTACCAGAAGATCGACGGCATGCCCGGCGCCACCGGCCACGTGATCAGCACGAGCCTCGGACGCAACTGGCAGGGTTCTGAGACGCCGGTCGGCATCAACCCGAAGACGCAGGATGCGGTGTACCGCACTGTCGGCCGTGGCGGCGTCGTGGTGGTCGGCGAAGGCTCTCGCGGACGCCTGACCCGCCTGGTCAACGACGAGCGCAGCAAGGCCGCCCGCGTGGCCCACGGTGTTCCCGTGACCGTGATCTACGTCGGACACGGCGACGACGACGTGGCGATCGCCGACCTCGCCAAGACCATCAAGAAGCTTCCCAAGGTGATCGACAAGGCGACGATGGGTGCCGTCATCCGACGCATCGAGTCCGTGTCGCAGTCGATCTCGTCGCTGCCGATCCCCAAGGGGATCGACCCGACCAAGGTCAGGGCGCAGCGCCCGCGCTGATCCAGCCTGCATACGAAGAAGCGCGGCCGCACCTCGGATGAGGAGCGGCCGCGCTTCTTCGTTCACTCTGAGAGCGGCTGGCGCGGAAGTCGGCGCACCTTGGCGCGGCGACGGCGACGCTCGGGAACCATCGAACGCATCTCGTCGAGCTTGCCGAAGCAGAACAGCCGATCGTCCGCTTCGAGGACGACGTGCTTACGGGGGTTCGGAATGACCGAGACCCCCCGGTGCAGGGTGAGAACCGTGATGTCGCGCTCCCAGAGACCCGCTTCGCCGAGCGTCTTGCCGACGAGGTCGACCGCGCCGTGCACCATGAGCTCCGCGACGCCGTAGCCCGTGGAGACGGTGAGGCGCTGACGCACGTCGATCTCGGGGAAGGCGACCTGCCCGGCGATGTAGTCGATGATGGCGCCGGCCACGTCGAGCTTCGTCGCCATCTCGATGCCCTGCAGCCCCGGCGACGAGTTGACCTCCATCACCAGAGGCCCGTCGTCGCCTTCCAGCATGTCGACGCCGGCGACCCGCAGTCCCATTATCTGGGCGGAGCGCACAGCTGCCCGCTCGTAGATCGGATCGAGCTCGACGGCCTCGACGGATCCGCCGCGATGGACGTTGGAGCGGAACTCGTCTCCCGCAGCCGAACGGCGCATCGCCGCCACGACTCGATCTCCGACGACGAGTGCACGGATGTCGCGTCCGCGGCTCTCGGAGATGAACTTCTGGATGAGCACGTTCTGCTTCGTCGAGTGCAGCGTTTCGATGATCGCCTCGGCCACCTTGACCTGCGGCGCGAGGATCACGCCGATACCCTGCGTGCCCTCGAGCAACTTGATGACCACGGGGGCGCCGCCGACACGCTCGATCGCCGGACGCACATCGGCGCGGTTGCGGACGAACGCGGTGGGCGGCATCGCGATGTTGTGACGGGAGAGGATCTGATTGGCGCGGAGCTTGTCACGCGCACTCGAGATGCCGTTCGCCGTGTTGGGCGTGTACACGTCCATCTGCTCGAACTGCCGGACTACAGCCGTGCCGAAGTAGGTGATCGAGTTGCCGATGCGCGGCAGGATCGCGTCGTAGTCGCTGAGCTGACGCCCGCGGTAGTGCAGATCCGGTTCGTCGGACGTGAGATCGATCGCGAAGCGCAGCGTGTTCAGCACCTTGACGGTGTGACCACGCTGGAGCGCGGCGGCACGCAGTCGTTGGGTGGAGTACGCCTGCGGCGCGCGAGAGAGCACTGCGATCTTCACGGGGGATTTCCTGCCAGGATGGTCGGGTGAGTAAGTCATCCCATTCAAACACTCTTATCGGGTGGCGAGAATGGGTGAGCCTGCCCGATCTCGGCGTCGATTGGCTCAAAGCCAAGATCGACACCGGTGCGCGAACCTCCTCGCTGCACGCATTCGAGATCCAGGAGTTCGAGCGCGACGGCGTGTCGTGGGTGCGCTTCCGGGTGAAGCCCTGGCAGGACAGCCAGGAGGACGCGGTGGTCGTCGAATCCCCTGTGCACGATCGCCGCGCGATCCGCAGCTCGTCAGGGCACGCGCAGGAACGACTCGTGGTCGAGATGCTCATCCGACTTCACGACCGCGAGGTGCTCGCGGAGGTCACTCTGAGCAATCGGGACGAAATGGGATTCCGGATGCTCATCGGCCGCGAAGCCCTGCGCCAGGGGTACACGGTGGATCCGGCCCGGTCGTTCCTCGGCGGACGAGCGCCTCGCGAGGCCAGACGCCGCAACCGCGGCAAGGAGTGACTGCGCTCAGGCGCGGATGAGCACGAGCCCCGCTGCCTTGTCGTGAAGACCGCGCTGGTCGGCATCCCAGATGACTGCCGGGATCACGACCACGAGAAGCAGCGTGCGCACGAGTGGACGCCACAGCCCCACCCATCCGCCGTCGAGACGCACGACCCGCATGCCGAGGATTCGGTGCCCGGGGCTTCCGCCGGCTGTCGGGATGAACAGGATCTGCAGCACGGCGAAGACCGCCATCGGGGCGAACTGCGTGAGTCCCGCCTCACTGGGAAGCGCGAACTGGTCGTATCCGAGGAAGCCGGTCGCGATGATCGTCGCCGCGAGATAGTCGATCAGCAGAGCACCGATCCGCCGGCCGGGGCGGGCGATGCTGCCGGTCCCCGTCTGCGGCATTCCGAGTCGTTCTCCGGGGTACGTGTTCACAGCGTCCGTCACGTATCAAGCCTACCGGCGCGTAACATGCCGGAAACAAAGCGGATACCGTGGAGTAACGCCCCGCACGTACTGTGCACAATGGCCGTGAAGCCATCGATCCGCAATCCAGGAGTCGTACATGTTCAAAGATTCGTCCGAGGTGCTGTCCTACATCCAGGAGAACGACGTCAAGTTCCTTGACATCCGATTCACTGATCTCCCCGGTGTCCAGCAGCACTTCAACATCCCCGCCTCCACCGTCGATGAGGACTTCTTCGTCAACGGTCAGCTGTTCGACGGCTCCTCGATCCGAGGCTTCGCGAGCATCCACGAATCCGACATGCAGCTCATCCCGGACGTGACCACGGCCTACGTCGACCCCTTCCGTGAGGCGAGCACCCTCGTGATGGTCTTCGACATCTACAACCCGCGCACGGGTGAGATCTACTCGAAGGACCCGCGTCAGGTCGCCAAGAAGGCGGAGAAGTACCTCGCCTCGACCGGCATCGCCGACACCGCGGTCTTCGCCCCCGAGGCCGAGTTCTACATCTTCGACGACGTCCGCTACTCGGTCACCGCCGGCGAGAGCTTCTACAAGGTCGACTCGGAAGAGGCCGCCTGGAACACCGGGCGTGAGGAAGAAGGCGGAAACCTCGCCAACAAGACCCCGTACAAGGGCGGCTACTTCCCCGTCAGCCCGGTCGACAAGACCGCTGACCTGCGTGACGACATCACCCTGAAGCTGATCGACGCCGGGTTCATCCTCGAGCGCTCGCACCACGAGGTCGGCACCGCCGGCCAGCAGGAGATCAACTACCGCTTCGACACCATGGTGCACTCGGCGGACGACATCCTGAAGTTCAAGTACATCGTCAAGAACACCGCCGAAGAGTGGGGCAAGGTCGCCACCTTCATGCCGAAGCCGCTGTACGGCGACAACGGCTCGGGCATGCACACGCACCAGTCGCTGTGGAACGACGGCAAGCCGCTGTTCTACGACGAGGCCGGCTACGGCCAGCTCAGCGACATCGCTCGCTGGTACATCGGCGGCCTGCTCGCGCACGCCCCGGCGGTGCTCGCCTTCACGAACCCGACCCTGAACAGCTACCACCGTCTGGTCAAGGGCTTCGAGGCTCCGGTCAACCTGGTCTACTCGGCAGGAAACCGCTCGGCTGCGATCCGCATCCCGATCACGGGCTCGAACCCCAAGGCCAAGCGCATCGAGTTCCGTGCGCCCGACGCATCAGGCAACCCGTACCTCGCCTTCGCCGCGCAGCTCATGGCCGGCCTCGACGGCATCAAGAACCGCATCGAGCCGCACGAGCCGGTCGACAAGGACCTTTACGAGCTTCCCCCCGAGGAGGCCAAGAACATCCCGCAGGTTCCGAACTCCCTGCTGGATTCGCTCGAGGCTCTGAAGGAAGACCACCAGTTCCTCCTCGAGGGCGGCGTCTTCACCGAGGAGCTCATCGAGACCTGGATCTCCTACAAGTACGAGAACGAGATCCTGCCGATGGCTCAGCGCCCGCACCCGTTCGAGTACGAGCTGTACTTCGGCGTCTGATCGGATGACGCGGGATTCCCGCGTCTCGTCCGCGTCGAGTGCGCAGAGAAATCTAGAAAGCCCCCAGCAGGTCACCCTGCTGGGGGCTTTTCGTCTCGCTGTCCGGCCACATCCGGCGCGTGGAACGATTGACCGCACACGCGCCTCCGAGAAACACGCTTGCGCCATCGCGCCGCGGTCCGGGGCGAGGCGGACTCCACGCGGTACCGTCGGACTTATGAGTCCCCACTTCGTCTCGCGACTGCTCGCGAGCACCGCAGCGATGGCTGTCGCACTCGTGGTGTCCGGCTGCGCGACAATGCCCGGAGCCGCACCGGCGCCCACGTCCACCGCGACGCCCATCGCCTCACCCACCGACCCCGCCCCCACCACGACACCGACCCCCTCAGCCATGCCTCCCGCGTTCGGCGACTTCTCCGGTGACCAGTTGGCGCAGATCTGCATCGACCAGACGCGTTCGACGTTCAGCACGGATGTGACCTTCGACGCGGGGAGCACACGCATCGAACGACGCACCGTGACTCCGGAATGGCTCGTCATCGTCCCGGCGCGGACCGGCGGTCTGGACGCGCGATCGCTGTGCACGATCGGCGGGACACCCGACTCCCCCGTGGTCGAGATGGCCTCAGGGTCGATCGATGTCCTGCCGGAGGAGCAGATCCAGAGGCTGATCCGGGGAGAGAACGAAGGGACCAATCCCTGATGTGCGACACCGACGGGGATGCATCCCCACCGGACCGCGAGCCGCGACGGGGTCTCTCGCGTCGGACGGTCCTCCTCGCGACGGGGCTGGCGTTCGGAGCGACCGCGCTCAGCGTGGACATGTTCTCCTCGCCCCTGCGCGCGTCTGCAGCGGGCAGCTACCTCCGCCCGTGCGGCGACGTCCCCATCTCCAGCACGTGGACGGGACACCGCAATCGGAAGCCCCCTTCGGGAGAACCCGGAACCGACTACGCGGTCCCCCGCGGCACGCCGATCCGTGCAGCGACCGCCGGCGTCATCGTCGGCCGCAAGGACACGACGGACTCTGCCACCGGGCGGTACATCGCCCTGCGCGCGGACGACGGCAACTACATCCGATACCTCCACCTCACCTCCAGCTCCGTCCCCAACGGAACCCGGGTCAGCCGAGGTCAGATCATCGCCTACTCGGGCGCGTCCGGCTTCGGCAGCGAGACCGGATACGGCTCCCACGTCCATGTCTCCCTCTGGATCGGCGGCACGCCGAACCAGCTGGGGTTCACCAACACCGTCAACTTCGAGAACTTCGTCGAAGGGGGCCCCCTACCCATCTACCCGGAGGACGACCCCGTGCCCACCCATCAGTCGACCGACTTCGCCAACAACGTCTCTCTCCCCGCGAACGCGTGGACCACCATCGCCGTCTCCTACGGGCAGGTCTACCTCGGGATCGCCGGCGTGGGCATCGTCGAGACCGGCGACGTGTCCCTCAATCTCAAAGCCAACGGCCTCACGACGGGCCTCCAGGTGAGACTCGTCGCGGAGAAGCTCGCCTCCAACTCGGGGCCTGTCGTCTCGACACAGGTCCAGCCGGTGACCGAGATCCGGGCCACCGCCGCCGCAGGCAGCCCGACCCAGGGGCAACATTCCCAGTCGTATCAACTGGTCGGTCCGATGCGCCTCTTCGTGCAGGTCATGGCCCTCAACAGCGGCGTCACGCTGACCGGCGTATCGGTCAGGAAGAACTACTGGACTTCCTGAGGTCGAGTACCCATTCGTTCATCACCAGTTCGGCACCGCGGAACTGCTCGGTGAACGTGCCCACCAGCTCGAACCCGGCTCGTCTGCAGACGCCGTTCGATCCGGGGTTGGTGACCGACGGGAAGGCGACGAGGAATCGTCGCACGCCACGGTGATCCCGAGCGTCGTCGATCAGAAGCCGCAGCGCTCCCGAGGCGATTCCCCTGCCCTGCGCTTCGGGCACGACGAACCACCCGGCTTCGAGAGCCCCCTCTCCGCGCCAGTCGGCGTACCAGAACCCGATCGATCCCACCGGGCGATCATGCTCGTCTTCGACGACGAACATCCGGGCCTCACCTGCTCTCCACAGCCGCAGATAGCGCTCACTGCGGTCGATGAGCTGCTGCTCGGTCTCGACGCCATTCAGGTGCGCGGTCATCTCGGCGGTGTTCGCGAGTCGGAGCAGGTCGAGATCCCCGGCGGACCAGCGTCTGAGAGTGAGAGTCTCCATGCTCACACGATCCCAGCGCGTGCTCGATCTGTCGACCTCTAGACTGTCGAGACCTCGCGCGACCGACGGCTCAGAACTCGAAGCTCGGTGCCGCCAGTACCTCGTCTTCGAACATCCTCGATACGACGGGACCGGGGGTGACACCGAAGTCCTTCAGATCGACGTCGAGGTCGATGCTGCCCTCCGCCGCTTTTCGTGCCATCTCGACCGCGTCTTCGTCGACGTCGTCCGCGGACTGGATGAACGGCAACAGGTCCTGCAGCGACAGCCCATGAACGATGTCCAACTCGAACCCCGATGAACTCACGTACAGCCGTCCGCCCACGTTGACGCCGTATCCCCCGCCCTTGCCCGACGCTTCGAATTCACTGAATCGCTTCGTGGAGACGTACTTCTGGACGACGCCGGTGACGACTGCGCAGAAGAGCAGCTTTCTCCCCCCCCGGCGATGGGCTGCTTCTTCTGCCGCGCGAACCACTTGTCCAGTTCCCCCATCCACTGCGTGCCGACGACTCTCGCCGATGCCGCGGCATTGTCGACGACCCTCATCTCGAGCATCTCGGTCGCGCCGACCTTCGCGGACACGAAGGAGAGGAAACCCGCCTCGGCAGCGGTCTCGTGATTGACGAGGAGCTCCTGCCGGGTGACCGGCTTCTTCAGCACCGACTCCGGATCGATCTCGAGCTCCATGCTGTAGGCGTGACTTCGCAGTTCCTCGTCACCCTCGAACTTGTAGTAGACGCGCCCCAGCAAGCTGACGGGCGACTGTGTCTTCGTGTCGTCGCGGAGCCATGCGACGGTGTCCTCGAAGCCCAGCCGCTCACGCGCCTCCCGTGGTGCAGGGATCGGTATCCGATCGATGATCTCACCGTCCATGACGCTGTTGACCACATCCGTGCTGTGCTGTCCGCCCATGATCTCTCCTCGCTGAGACACCAAGTGACGAGGCCCCCAGACCCTTGTCCACCCGAACAGCTTGGCTGTGCGCCCCATGGTCCTCCTCCTCGCATCGCGCGTCAAGATCCGCCGAACCTGCGGAATATCGGTTCTTGACAAGACGCCTCGACAGCGCGAGCACGACTGATCATCACTGGGGGTGATAGCAATGAGTGACAGTGACGTCCTCGCAAGCAGCGGCCAATCAGCTCGCCCTCGTCGCGGTGATCGCGGCGGTAGTCGTCGGCCTCGCCTGCTCGTTCGCCGCCGTGTCACCGGAGATATCGGGCACTCTGGTCAGCGCGACGGGCGCGATCCCTGCGGGCATCGGCCTCTATCGGAGCCGGAAGAATCGCGACAGGGCCGCCGACCTCGCTCGGCTGAGGGACGGCGAGCTGCGACGCCCCGTCGCTCTCGTGGTCGTGATCCTGGCTGTGGGTCTGCTTGCGTGGGATTCGCTCACCGGTGCGATCTTCGGGAGCGCCGCTGCCGTGGCCGGGATCGAAGCGCTGTCCTGGATCGCGATGCTCGTGACCTACGCGGGCGCCTTCGTGATGGCCATGTACGCGGGTCATTACCTGGGTACCAACCCCTACGCGATGGCGACGCTGGCCGTCGTGGGAATGCTCGCCGCTCGTGTCGTGATCCTCGCGGTCACCCTCACATCGATCGGCGCTGCGGATCTGATCCCGTACTATCTCGCAGCGATGCTTCTCCACGTGCTCACGCTGGGTGTCGTCCTGCTCGGCGTCTTCGTGGGCCGACGCCGGCAGCCGCGTTTCGTCGCCGAGAAGGCCGCGAGACTGGACGCAGCACTCCACGGCACGACGAGGGATGCGCCTGCTGACGCCGACGACGCAGCTGCCGCCCCGATCGCTCCTTCGGAGACGGCACCGACCGTGCCGCGTCCTCCGGATCCGACGCCCGGCGCCGCGTAAGACTCTCATCGACGCCCTCGCGACCACGCCTGTTCGGGTGTCCGCCGCTGTTCCCGTCGACGTCGCGACCTCCGGCGACCGTGTCGCGCTTGCGTCGAAGGGCTACGGGTGGTGCACTGAGAGGTCGGAAACTACAGAGGGGACGACGCCATGCGCCGGAAGACCGAGAAGCATCAGCTCAGGCACACGACCGAGACTCCCCCGGCGCAGCCGAAGACCGCCGCCGCCGCCATCGCTCGCATCAATCCGTTCATGTACGGCCTGCTCGGAGCACTCGGCGTTCTCGTCGCACTCATGCTCGGCGGCATCGTCAATCAGCTCGCGACGGTACTCGTCTACATCGGAGTCGCGATCTTCCTCGCACTCGGCCTCGATCCGATCGTCTCGTTCCTCGAGCGCAAGCTCCCCCGGCCCGCAGCCGTCGCCATCGTGGTGGCAGGAGTCGTGCTCGCGTTCGCAGGCATCATCCTCGCGATCGTCCCGATCCTCGTGGAGCAGGTCGCGAACCTGATCGAGAACGGTCCGCAGATGGTCAAGGACATCATGGCCTCGGACTGGTTCAAGGACCTCAACGACCAGTTCGGCTCTACCTTCGAGGATGCCGCGAACGGCATCCTGTCGTTCCTGCAGGATCCGGGCAACCTGGCAGACATCGGCGGCGGGGTCTTCGCCGTCGGCGCCGGCATCGCCGGTGGCTTCACCGGGGTGACTATCGTGCTCATCCTCACGCTGTACTTCATGGCATCGCTGCGCAGCATGAAGAAGGTGGCCGCGCGCTTCGTCCCCGCCTACCAGCGCGACACGTTCAGCGGTCTCCTCGACGATGTGTCAGGTGCTGTCGGTCGCTACGTGATCGGTCAGGCGAGCCTCGCCCTCGTCAACGGCGTCCTGAGCCTGATCGTGCTGAGCATCATCGGCGCGCCGGTGCCGGCGCTACTCGCCCTGATCGCCTTCATCGGCTCGATGATCCCCCTCGTCGGAACTCTGAGCGCCTCGATCATCAACTCGCTGATCTGTCTCATCGTGAGCCCGGTCACCGCACTGATCGCCTTCATCTACTACCTGGTCTACATGCAGATCGAGGCATACATCCTGTCGCCCCGCATCATGAACAAGGCTGTGGCCGTGCCCGGCGCCCTCGTCGTCATCGCGGCGGTCGCCGGTGGAGCGCTCGGCGGCATCCTGGGCGCACTGGTCGCCATCCCGGTCGCGGCCAGCGTCATCATCATCGTGCAGAAGGTCGTCTTCCCGACGCAGGACCGCAAGGTCGTGCCCCCAGGGACGCTCAGCGAACGATGAGTGCCGCGGGCTGAACCCGCACCGAGAACTTCGAGACCTCGCCGACCTCTTCGCCGTCGATCTCGAAGGCCAGTGGCGACGACAGCTCGATCGTCGCCTTCTCGGCGGAGATGTGTCGCGTGGACTCGCTGCTGACAGCTTCGTCGACGCCTCCGAGGATGCGACGGATGCCGTTCTCCCAGACGAACGTCCGCACCGTGTCGAGCCACTGCAGCGGTCCATCGGCGCTCACCAGCAGAATGTCCAGCAGACCGTCGTCGAGGACCGCATCGGGAAGCAGACGGATGCCGCCCTGCACCATTCCGCAGTTTCCGATCAGCATGGTGTGACCGCGCAGCTCCTGAGCCTCGCCATCGTCCAGAGTCACCGTGATGTCAGTCATCTCGGTGCCGGCGAGTGCGCGGCCCATCGCTTCGACGTAGGCGAGCCAGCCCGCCTTGTCCTTGAGGTCGTCGTCCGTCTCGACGAGCATCTGCGCGTCGATCCCGAAGCCGACCATCACGACGAATCCGTGTTCGGTTCCGTCGAGCTCGACCCAGCCGATGTCGATCTTGCGCGGTTGTCCGTCGCGGACGCGCTTCAGAGCCGCAGGGATGTTGTTGAGGGGGATCTCGAGGTTGCGGGCCAGCAGGTTGCCGGTGCCCTGCGGGACGATTCCGAGAGCCGTCTCAGTGCCTGCGAGTGCTTCGGCAACTGCGCGCACCGTGCCGTCGCCCCCGACCGCGACGACGACGTCGCAGCCGGCCTCGACAGCCTCGGTGGCCATTCCGCGACCCGGGTCATCGACGCTGGTCTCCCACCACTCGACGTCCGAGGTGAATGTGTCGGACACGGCGGCGCGCAGCTTGCCCTCATCGATTTTCGAGGGGTTCCAGATCACACCGAGCTTCGAGATCGTCATGCGCTCAGCCTGAGCGACGAGCAGGCGAAAAGCAAATGACGCGCCCGCCCTTGACTCGCACCGCACTACCTACCCGTAGAAGAGGTGCTCGAACGCCCGCCGCGCACGACGAGTGACACCGAGGTAGTCGTCGTCGAGCACACTCGCCGAGCGGTCGGGGTAGCCGAGCAGCCGGCCGATCGCGTCGAGCTCGCGGGGGTCGGTCGGGAGCACGTCGCTCGTCTTGCCCGTGTACAGCGTGATCGCCGAACGCAGTCGGCTCGACAGGAGCCACGCATCGCGCAGCAGAGCAGCCGACTCTGCCGGGACGTACCCCGCGGCGACTGTCGCCTCGAGTGCCCCGAGCGTCGATGTCGTGCGCAACTCGGGCACCTCGTGGGCGTGCTGCAGCTGAAGCAGCTGGACCAACCACTCGACGTCGCTCAGAGTGCCGGGGCCCAGCTTGAGGTGGCGCCGCGGATCGACGCCCTGGGGCAGCCGCTCCCCCTCGACGCGGGCCTTGATGCGCTTGATCTCCCTGGTGCCCTGCAGATCGATCTCGGTGGGATACCGGATGCTGTCGGCGAGGGCGGTGAACTTCTCGATGAGCGTCGTGCTGCCGGCCACGCCGCGTGCGCGCAACAGTGCCTGCGCCTCCCACGACAACGACCAGCGCCGGTAGTACTCCGCGTAGGCGTCGATCGTTCGCACGACGGGCCCATTGCGTCCTTCCGGGCGCAGATCCGCATCGAGGTCCAACGGCACCCGATGATCCGTGAGGTGTTCGCGCAGCCCGGAGACGATGCGGGTGGCGAGACTCTGGGCACGCTGCGGGTCGACGCCGTTCGCGTCGTACACGTAGAGGATGTCGGCATCCGAGCCGAAACCCAGCTCCGCACCGCCGAAACGCCCCATGCCGATCACGGCGAAGTCGAGCGCCTCGTCCTCCGGCGGGACGAGCTCACGGCGCACGGCACGGAGTGCGGCCTGGATGGTGGCGTCGGTGATCTCGGTGAGCGAGGTGGCGACCTGCTCGATCGAGAGCACATCGAGCACGCCGCCCATGGCCGTGCGCAGCAGCTCGCGGCGACGGAGAGCGCGGACAGCCTGCAGAGCATCGCCGACGCTCTTGTGGCGGGTCTGGATCGCCCGCGCCTCCTCGTCGATCGCGGCACCACTGCGCGGGCGCAGCAGATCGCTGCTGTCGAGCCATGCGACGGATTCGGGGATCCATTCCATGAGCTCGCCGACGTACCGGGACGACGACAGGAGCCGCGTCAGACTCTCCGCGGCACCAGAGGAGTCGCGGAGCATCCGGAGGAACCAGGGCGTGTCGCCAAGTCGCTCGCTGATCCGGCGGAACGCGATGAGGGCGTAGTCGGGATCACTGCCGTCGGCGAACCAGCGCACCATGACCGGCATCAGGTGACGCTGGATGGTCGCCTTCCGGCTGAGGCCGGTGGTCAGCGCGCCGATGTGACGGAGGGCTCCGGCGGGGTCGCGGAAGCCGATCGCCATGAGGCGGTCGTGCGCCTGCGCCGTCGACAGCGTGCGCTCCTCTTCGGGGAGTGCGGCCACGGCGCTGAGCAGGGGGCGGTAGAACAGCCGGGTGTGGATGTCGCGCACCTCGCGACGCACGCTCTCCCACCGCGCCCAGATCGCCTCTCCCGATTCGCCCAGGCCCGTGCTGCGCGCGAGCACGCGAAGCCCTGCGGGCGTTCGCGGCATCAGGTGGGTACGACTGAGCTCCTTCAGCTGAAGACGGTGCTCCATCAACCGCAGGATGCAGTAATCGTCGGCGAACGACGCGGCCTCGGCCCTGCCGATGTAGCCGCCCTCGACCAGGGCATCGATGCTCTCGAGGGTGCCCCTCGTCCGTAACCGGGGGTCTGTGAGGCCGTGGACGAGCTGCAGGAGCTGCACGGTGAACTCGATGTCCCTCAGCCCGCCCGAGCCCAACTTGAGCTGGTACGGGGCATCCTCCGGATCGATGTGCTCCATGACGCGCTCGCGCATGCGCTGCACGCTGTCGACGAAGTTCTCGCGAGCGGCGCTCGAGAAGACCTTCGGCTGCACGGCGGCGATGTACTCCGCACCGAGGTCGGGGTCGCCCGCGAGGGGCCGTGCCTTCAACAGGGCCTGGAACTCCCAGCTCTTGGCCCAGCGGTCGTAGTACGCGAGGTGCGAGGCGAGCGACCGCACCAGAGCGCCCTGCTTGCCCTCGGGACGGAGCGCCGCGTCGACCTCCCACAGCGGCGGCTCGACCTCGATCCCGCTGAGCCCGCGCATCGTCTCTCGGGCAAGGCGCGTCGCGATGTCGATCGCCCGCGCCTCGGACACGACCTCTTCGTCGGTCGTGCCGCCGACGAAGATGACGTCCACATCGCTGACGTAGTTCAGCTCGCGCGCACCCGCCTTTCCCATGCCGATGATCGCGAGCTGCGTCGCCGCGACCTGCTCCCGACTCAGGGTGTCGGCGAGCCGCCGACGGGCGATCGCGAGTGCGGCCTCGAGCGCTGCTCCCGCGATGTCGGCCAGCGCCGCTGCGACGTCACCCACAATGCGCACGGGGCTGTGCGCTGTGAGGTCGAACGCGGCGATCTCGGCGAGATTGCGCCGGTAGGCGACGCGCAAGGCCACCACCGCCGCATCGCCCGCGGACTCGGCGAAACCGTCCCGCGCCCCCACCGCGTCCAGCAGCCGCTCGCGTAGCTCGTGTGCCGAAGGCAGCTCGCTCGACACCTCTCCCAGCACCGTGATCTCATCCGGGTGCCTCAGGAAGAAGTCCGCGAAACCCTGCGATGCGCCGAACACCCGCCAGACCCGTCGACGCGACACCGCATCGCCGAACAATGTGGCGAGCGGGGCCGGATCGCGGCGCGCCACGCGCAGCATCCCCTCGACCGCGGCATCGGGGTCGGCGCCGTCGGCCTCACCGAGGAGGAGTGATCTCTCGACCCCCAGAAGGGTCGCCAGCTCAGCGAGGTTGGCGGCAGCCTCGCTGAGCTCGGCGAAACCGAGCCTGGCCAGCGCGGAGAGAGAGACGGAGTCGTCCGAACGGGCCATGCGCGACGCTCAGAGCAGCTCGAGGTTGTTCTTCAGCTCCAGCGGCGTGACCTGGCCACGGTAGGCCTCCCACTCCTTGCGCTTGTTGAGCAGCACGTAGTTGAAGACCGATTCGCCGAGGGTCTCGGCGACGAGCTCGGAGCTCTCCATGTACTCCAGCGCGTGGTCGAGGCTCGCCGGCAGCGCCGAGTAGCCCAGAGCGCGTCGCTCGGCGTCGCTGAGCGACCACACGTTGTCCTCGGCCTCGGGAGGCAGTTCGTACTCCTCCTCGATGCCCTTGAGGCCGGCCGCGAGCATGAGCGCGTAGGCGAGGTAGGGGTTGGCCGCGGAGTCGAGCGCGCGGTACTCGACGCGAGACGAGCCACCCTTGTTCGGCTTGTACATCGGTACGCGTACGAGAGCCGAGCGGTTGTTGTGGCCCCACGTCACGAAGCTCGGGGCCTCGTCGCCGCCCCAGAGACGCTTGTAGGAGTTCACGAACTGGTTCGTCACCGCGGCCATCTCGTTGGCGTGCCGCAGGAGGCCCGCGATGAAGTGTCGTCCGGTCTTCGAGAGCTGGTACTTGGCGCCCTCTTCGTAGAACGCGTTGCGCTCGCCCTCGAACAGCGACATGTGAGTGTGCATGCCGCTTCCCGGGTGACCGCTCAGCGGCTTCGGCATGAACGTCGCGTAGACGCCCTGCTCGATCGCGACCTCTTTGATGACGGTGCGGAACGTCATCACGTTGTCGGCCATGGTCAGCGCGTCCGCGTAACGGAGATCGATCTCGTTCTGGCCGGGGCCGCCCTCGTGGTGGCTGAACTCGACCGAGATGCCGAGGTCCTCGAGCATCCGCACCGAGCGACGACGGAAGTCGTGCGCCGTGCCGCCGGGGACGTTGTCGAAGTAGCCGGCCGAGTCGACGGGCACGGGCCCCTCAGGGCCGAACGACGAGGACTTCAGCAGGTAGAACTCGATCTCGGGATGCGTGTAGAACGTGAACCCGGCGTCCGCCGCCTTGGCGAGCGTGCGCTTGAGGACGTGGCGGGGGTCGGAGACCGCCGGACGACCGTCGGGCGTGGTGATGTCGCAGAACATGCGCGCGGTGGGGTCGATCTCGCCGCGCCACGGCAGGGTCTGGAAAGTGGTGGGGTCGGGCTGCGCCAGCAGGTCGGACTCGTAGCTGCGGGTGAGGCCCTCGATCGCAGAGCCGTCGAAGCCGATCCCCTCGGCGAATGCTCCCTCGACCTCGGCCGGAGCGATCGCGACCGACTTGAGCGTGCCGATGACATCGGTGAACCACAGACGCACGAACTTGACGCCGCGCTCCTCGATCGTCCGGAGGACGAAATCCCTCTGCTTGTCCACGGTTACTCTGCGCCCTTGCCGATGCCGGAGTCCCAGCCGCTCTCGGCTGCTTCCTCGTCGGCCCAGGCGCGCGAGCGCTCCTTGAGCTTCTCAGGAGCACGGGAGGCCTCGGCCTCCGTGTCGAAGGGCCCGACACGATCGGCGGATGCGGAGATCATGCCGAACTCCACCTGACCGGTCTCCAGGTTGTACCAGTACTTCTCATCGCCGTTCGACATGGCAGATCCCCTTCATCACGTGGTGTCATCGATCCTACTGGCGCTGAGCGCGGTCGCTAAGCTAACCACCATGGCAAAAGCGATCGGCGTCGACATCGGCGGCACGGGTATCAAGGCAGGTCTGGTCGACCTCGAGCACGGCACCATGGCCTCGGACAGGGTGCGTGTGCCCACTCCTGAGGGCGCATCACCGCAGGACGTCCTGCAGGCCGTGCAGACGGTTCTGAAGACGCTCGACGTGAAGGACACGACTCTCCCCCTCGGCGTGGCGTTCCCGGCGATCGTCAAGCGCGGCAAGACGCTCTCGGCCGCCAACGTCTCGAAGGAGTGGATCGACTTCGACGCCGAGCGGTTCTTCCGCGACGGTCTCGGGCGCAACATCGTCTTCGTGAACGACGCGGATGCCGCCGGCGTCGCCGAGGCTCGCCACGGCGCGGCGCGCGACGTGCGCGGCTTCACCCTCCTCACGACCCTCGGCACGGGCATCGGATCGGCCTTCCTCTACGACGGCGTTCTTCTTCCGAACACCGAGCTCGGCCACCTGAACTTCGGCAAGTACGAGTCGGTCGAGACGTTCGCGGCGACCTCGGCACGCGAGCGTGAAGGTCTCAGCTGGGCCGACTGGGCCGAGCGTCTGCAGGCGTTCTACTCGCACATCGAGTTCCTGTTCAGCCCCGACCTGTTCGTGGTCGGCGGCGGCGTGTCGAAGAACGCAGGAGACTTCCTGCCACTGCTCGACCTCAAGACCCCGATCGTCCCGGCGATCCACCGCAACAACTCGGGCATCATCGGCGCGGCGTCCCTCGCCGGCGACTGATCACACTCCTTCGACACCACAGAGAAGGCCCCGCTGGATCAGCGGGGCCTTCTGCATGTCTGGGCGAATGGGCCGACCTGTACGCCGGGTTCTGTTCCGGGGTTCTTCGCCCCTTCGACGGCCATCTCTCTCGGCGACACGTTGCCGTGGCACTCTAGCGGTCTACCCGAGGACTCGGCGAGCCGCGTCAACATCCTCTGTCTGACCTTGCTCCGGACGAGGTTTACCTGGCGGGCCATGTCACCATGGCCCCCGGTGGTCTCTTACACCACCCTTTCACCCTTACCCCTTGCGGGGCGGTCTGCTCTCTGTGGCACTTTCTCGCGGATTGCTCCGGGTGGGCGTTACCCACCGTCCTGCCCTGAGGAGCCCGGACGTTCCTCGGTGCGGTTGCCCGCCACGCGGCCGTCCAGCCGACCCATTCGCTCTCCCAGTCTACGTCGGCGCGCGACTACTTCTCGGCCGACTCCGCGATGCGCAGATCCAGCGGCACGTCGATCGGAAAGCCGCCGAAGAGCCGCCGGGTCGCGACCGCTGCGGCGTCGCGAACGGCATCCGCCGCCGCCTCCGCCTGATCGGCCGGAACATGCAGGATCACCTCGTCGTGCAGGAAGAAGGCGAGGTGCGCGCGGGAGCGGAATACTCCGGATGCCGTCGCCGGCCGTTCCGCATCGGGCAGCGCCTGCAGGCGGTGCCTGATCTCGGCCAGCCAGATCAGCGACCACTCCGCAGCCGTCCCCTGCACCACGAAGTTGCGGGTGAACCGGCCCCAGTCCCTCGCTCGTCGCCGCGCGAGGGCGACGTCTGCGGGATCGGCGTCGGCATCGCTCGCCCGCGCTTGCATCTCCTCCCACTCGGTGGATGGACGAGGAGAGGAGCGTCCGAGCCAGGTCGAGACGACTCCCCCGTCCTCTCCGAAGCGCGCGGCCTTGTCGACGAGTGCCATCGCCCGTGGATACACCTTGCGCAGCCGTGGAACGAGGCGGCCGCTGTCGCCGGTGGTCGCTCCGTACATCGCGCCGAGCACCGCGTACTTCGCCTCTTCGCGGGTGGCGACGGCCCCGGACTCCACGACGCCGGCATAGAGGTCTTTGCCCTGGGCGGCCTTGGCCATCGCCCGGTCGCCCGCCATGCCCGCCAGCATCCGCGGTTCCAGCTGCGCGACGTCGGCGACGACGAGCGTCCACCCCTCGTCCGCACGCACGGCCGCGCGCAGGTTGCGCGGCAGCTGGAGTGCACCGCCGCCCGCGGACGCCCAGCGTCCGGTCACGACGCCGCCGGTGATGTAGATCGGTCGGAAGCGCCCCTCGTGCACCCACTCGGCGAGCCACGCCCACCCGTTGGCGCTGAGCAGGCGCGACAGCTTCTTGTACGCCAGCAGAGGTTCGACGACCGCGTGGCTGTGCTGGCCGAGCTCCCATCGGCCGGTGGACTCGACCTGCACCCCCACCCGGTGCAGTGCACGGAGGAGCTTCGGCTGGCTCTCGAGGTTCAACGTCGGGTCGCTGAGGATGGCACGCACCCGCTCACCCTGCGCCACCATCCGGCTGGGCAGACCCCCTGCGGCGGGGCGCGTGCCGAGAATCTCGGTGAGGATCGCGTCGTGCACCGCCTCGTTCCACGGTACTCCCGCGGCCCGCATCTCCTCAGCGATCAGTCCCCCCGCCGATTCCGCGGAGGTGAGCAGCGTCAGCCGCCCGTCCTTGCCGTCTCGGAGCACGCGGCGCTGCTCTCGATACTGCTCGAGCGCGTCGCCCACGGGGTCGCCGGATTCGCTCTCCTCGACGACGTCGAAGAGAGCCGGCGCTTCGTCGACGGGTTCACGTCGCACCCACGATGGGGAGGGCGCGAGCGGCCTCGCCACCTTGTCGGTGTCGCGGAGGATGGCGTGGCAGAGCAGCAGGTCATGCGAGCGGCCGAGCAGCACACCCGCATCGAGCAGCGCGGGATAGATCTCCCGCGCGCTGCGGATCACCCAGCGCGGCGCGTTCGACGCCTCCTGCTCAGACACCCACGCCGGCATCTCGGCAGCGGTGAGCTCGACTCGTCCGGCCTCGGAATCGTCTGCGGCGAGTTCCACCGCCGTGTACCCGCCGGCCCGGGCCAGCAACGCGACACGGCGTTCGGTCTGCTGCCGCGAGCTCACCGCCGGCGCGCACGCGGCGCGGAGATCACAGCCCGGATTCCTCTGTGCGGACGAGAATGCAGCCGCACTCGGGGCACGAGACCACGAGGTCGTCCGCCGCGTTGCGGATGTCGTTCAGGTCGGTGCCGGGAAGAAGCATGCGGCAGCCCTCGCAAGTGCCGCGCGAGAGACGAGCGGCGCCCGCGCTGTTGGCGGCACGGCGCGTGTATTCGGCGAGCAGCGGTGCGGGGAGAACCGCTGTCACGGCCTCACGGTCGCGCGTCAGCTGGGCACCGAGCTCGGTGGCCGCCGCGACGTCGGCCTTGGCCTGCGCGGTGAGTTCCGAGCCCTCGGCAGTGGTCGTCGCGAGCAGCGCCTGCTGGGCGGCGACTGCCGCATCGGCATCCTCGACCCGTCCCATCACGTCGAGCTCGATGTCCTCGAGGTCGCTCTGACGCTTCGTGAGGCTGGCGATCTCGTGCTCGAGCGCCTGCGCGTCCTTGGGGTTGGTCGCGACGGCGAGACGGTCCGCGTCGCGGGCGCGGCGCTGCTCGACGAGCTTGACGTCGGACTCGAGTCGAGTCAGCTCGGTGCGGACGTCGTCACGCGTGCCGGTCAGGCTGGTCAGCTCGCGGAGCTGCTCCTGGCGGATGGCGACGAGTTCGGTGATCCGAGCCGCCTGCGCGGGTTTGGTGCGTGCGCGCTCCGCCTGCGCGATGCGCCGGTCCAGGTCGGCGACGTCGAGCAGGATGCGCTGGTGTTCTGGGCTGGCGTTCACACTCTCAAATCTAGTCGCTGCCCGGTCGCGTGCATCACCCGACCTGCCCGTCGAGGTACAGCCACGATCGCCCCTCCCGCACGAAGCGGCTGCGCTCACGCAGCGAACCGCGCTCCGCGCCCTCTCGGAAGAACGCCTCGAACTCGACGACGCCCTCGCGGTCGAAGGGGCCGCCTGCGACACGATCGACGATCACGAGCCGCGTCCAGACCAGGTCGTCGTCGACGTCGATCGTCGCCGGGCGTGTCGACGGATGCCAACTGGCACGGAGATACGACGCATCGTGCAGCGCGAAGGCCGTGAATCGCGACCGCATCAGACGCTCGGCCGTCGGGGCGGAAGACCCGGCGAGCAGCGGCCCGCAGCATCCGCCGAAGACGTCACCCGACCCGCACGGACACCGGCTCGCGTCACCCGGGACACCGCCGTCATCGACCGCCATACTTCGCGCTCCCGTCATGCCACAAGCGTACGCTGGCGGCATGACGGCTCTTCCTCGGTTCACCGCACATAACGGCTTCGCTCTTCCCGCGCTCGGCTTCGGCACCTACGCCCTCAACGGCGATGCGGGGGCAGACTCCGTGGCCACGGCGATCGGTGCGGGCTACCGCCTTCTCGATTCGGCCTTCAACTACGAGAACGAGGGATCCGTCGGCCGCGGAGTGCGCGCGGCCGAGGTCGACCGTGCGGAGATCATCATCACGACGAAACTCCCCGGTCGCCATCACCCGCGCGAGAAGGCGCGCACGAGCATCGAGGAGAGCCGCTCGCGTCTCGGCGTCGACGCGATCGATCTGCACCTGATCCACTGGCCGAACCCTCGCCAGGACGAGTACGTGCAGGCCTGGGAGGCGCTGGTCGAGGCACAGCAGCGCGGGACGGTCACTCAGATCGGCGTCTCGAACTTCCTCCCCGAGCATCTGGAGCGCATCGAACGCGAGACCGGAGTGCGCCCGGTCGTGAACCAGATCGAGGTCCACCCGTACTTCCCGCAGGACGAGCAGCTCGCGTATCACCGCGAACACGGGATCATCACCGAGGCCTGGAGCCCGCTGGGCCGAGCGAAGGAGCTGATCCAGGAGCGAGTGATCGGCGAGGTCGCCGCCGCGCACGGAATCTCCCCCGCGCAGACCGTGCTCGCGTGGCACGTCGCCCGCGAGACGGTCGCGATCCCCAAGGCGTCGACGCTCGAGCATCAGGCATCGAACCTCGCGGCCGGCGAGGTCGTGCTCTCCGCCGCCGAGGTCGAGGCGATCACCGCGCTCGGACGCCCCGACGGGCGCCTCTTCGACGCCGACCCGGCCACGCATGAGGAGTCGTGATCGGCTCTCGCTCGTAGACTGGCAGCCATGCCCGTCATCGCAGGTATCCGCATCACTCCGGTGACGGCACGGGTGTATTTCGCCCTCCAGGCCCTCGCCGGAGCGCTCTGGTGGATCGCGGTCCCGCTGTCGGACGCGGTCCGTCGTGCCACGCTCGGAGACCTTCCGGTCGCACCCGTGGCGATGCTCGACATCCCGCTCTTCGTCGTCGCGTCCGCTTTGGTGGCCGCCGGGTTCCGCTGGGCGCTCTGGGTGGTCGCACCCTGGACGGCACTGGTGGCGGCGGCGATGTGCGTCTATGCCACGCTCACCTCGCTCGCCGGGTGGGGCGCCCTGCTGATGGTCGTCGCCGCCGGAGCGAGCATCGTGTCGGCGATCATCCTGCTCCTCGGCAGGGCTCCGGTGGAGTGGATGGTCATCGGCCCGCTCGCGTTCCGGTCCGCCGATCGCGTCGGTACAGGGCGGCTGCTCGCCCGCACCGGCCTGCAGACGCTCTTCTTCTGGGGAACGTTCCTGCTGGTGATCCCCGTCGTGGTCTCGCTGGTCGAGGCGCGCTGGATGCTCCGCATCGAGGTCCCCCTCGGCGTGCGGATCGCCGGGTGTGTGCTGCTCGTCTGCGCGACGGCACTCGGGATCTGGTCGGCCGTGTCGATGTCGGTGAAGGGCGAGGGAACGCCGCTTCCGTCGCAGATGGCCCACCGACTCGTGATCACCGGCCCCTACCGCTACGTGCGCAACCCGATGGCCGTGGCCGGCATCGCTCAGGGGGTGGCTGTCGGTCTGCTGCTCGGATCGTGGATGGTCGTCGCCTACTCGATGTTCGGCTCGATCCTCTGGAACACGGTCGTCCGACCGCTCGAGGAGGCCGGCCTGGAGTCCCGTTTCGGATCCGAGTTCGCCGCCTACCGCAGCCGCGTGGCGTGCTGGGTGCCCGTCAGACCCGTTGAGTCCCGAGCACTCTGAGAAGTTCGAGCTTACTCTCGGCATCGCTGCCCGGCGCGGCGGTCAGCACGATGAGAGCCTGCGACTCGTCCTCGGTGAACAATGCCTGGCAGTCGACCTCGATGGGTCCGATCTCCGGGTGGATGAGCACCTTGTGATCCTCGAAGCGCCTGCGGACCTCGTGCACGTCCCAGAGCTCCGCGAACTCCGCGCTCCGGGAGGAGAGCTCCCGCACGATGTCCCCTGCCCGCGAGTGCTCGCCGAGCGCTCCGTGGGCGGCGCGCAGCGAGGCGACGAGCGCGCGGCCATGCCGCGCATGGTCGGCCAGCGGGTATCGCCCGCGCTCGTCGTCGGGGCGCGCGAACCAGCGGTAGATGCCGCTGCGCTCGAGTCCCTCCAGTCCGCTCGAGTCGCCGAGCAGAGCACGCGCGGCGTCGTTCTGGATGAGCACCTCGTCGAGCACCGACACCACGAAGGCCGGTGTGTCGTCGAGGCGGTCCAGCACCCGAAGCATGCCGGGGTGCACGTAGTCGGTGAACATCGTGCGGTCGGGTGCACTGTGCCCGCAGATGCGATGCAGGTAGTCCCGCTCATCGGGGGTCAGTCGCAGCGCCCTCGCCAGTGACGCGAGGATCTGCACACTCGGCTGCGGCCCTCGCTGCTGTTCGAGACGGGCGTAGTAGTCGGTCGACATCGCCGCCAACTGCGCGACCTCTTCTCGGCGGAGGCCGGGTGTGCGGCGCCGCGCTCCGGCGCCGAGACCGACGTCCGACGGCTTCAGCTGCTCTCTGCGACGCACGAGGAATTCTGCCAGTGCTTCTCTGTCCACCTCTCGAGTATCCCGTGCGCGACGGGGGCGATCCAGGGATCGCGGCTCCCTGGATGAGCGCTCTCTGGTGGGCCGACCCCGTCGGACGAAGAGTGGAGGCATGAACATCAGCGGAAACACCATCTTCATCCCCGGGGCGACCAGCGGCATCGGGCTCGCTCTCGCCCAGAAGTTCGCCGAGCGCGGCAACACGGTCATCGTCGGCGGACGCCGCACCGAGCTGCTCGATCGGATCGCCGCCGAGAACCCCGGTATCGACACGGTCACGATCGATACGACGGATGCCGACAGCATCCGTGCCGCGGCGCAGACCGTGATCGCCGCTCATCCCGACCTCAACGTCGTGATCACCATGGCGGGCATCATGCGTGCCGAGGACTGGACGACGCCAGCAGGGTTCCTCGAGACCGCAGAGGCGACGGTCAGCACCAATCTGCTCGGCCCGATCCGTCTGATCGCGGCATTCATCGAGCACCTGCGCACCGTTCCCGACGCGACGATCATGACAGTCTCGTCAGGCCTGGCCTTCGCGCCGCTGCGGGTGACGCCGACGTACAACGCCACGAAGGCGGCGATCCACATGCTCAGCGAGTCGCTGCGCCTGCAGCTCGAGGGCAGCACCGTGAAGGTGCTCGAGCTCGAGCCGCCGGCCGTGCGCACGTCTCTCATGCCCGGCCAGGAGTCGAGTGATTTCGCGATGCCTCTCGACGACTTCGTCGACGAGGTCGTCGGGCTGATCGAGACCCAGCCCGACGCGACCGAGATCCAGGTCGAGAACGTGAAGTTCCTGCGCTACGGCGAAGCGCGGGGCGACTACGCCCAGGTCGTGGAGACACTCAACCGACGCGACCCGCACGGGAACTGACCGGGCAGGGCGGTCGATCGGACGCGATCAGATCGCCGCGTCGACCGCCTGCTGCGCAGTCGTATGCGTGAACTCGAAGCCCGACCTCTCGAGCGCCGTCGGTCGCACATCCGCATCCGACAGGAGCAGCGAGTCGGCGGCGGATCTGCTGAGCGCGAGACGGAGCGCGAAACCGGGCGCGGGGATCCAGAACGGGCGACGCATCCTCTTCGCGAGCGCCCGACCGATGTCATTCGCCGACGCCCGCGTGGGACCGGTGAAGTTGACGGGGCCCTCGAGACGGGCGTCGATCACATGACGGATGCCGCGGACCTCGTCGTCGAGGGAGATCCAGGGCCAGATCTGGGTACCGGGGCCCAGGGGCCCTGCCAGCCCGAACCGGGTCAGTTGGATCATCGGCTTGAGCACCCCCTCACGGTGGATGATCGGCGCGGTGCGCAGCAGCGCGACCCTGGTCTGCTCTCCCGCGCGCTGCGCCTCCTGCTCCCAGCGGACGCAGAGCTGCGCGAGGAAGGTGTCTCCTGCGAGCGATTCCTCGGTCAGGGTCTCCCCCGGCGCCGAGCCGTAATAGCCGACCGCGGAGGCCGAGATGAACGCCGGTGCGTCGTCGCGCAGCGTGCGCACGGCCGTCGCGAGGGTGCGGGTCGTCGTGAGGCGGGACTCGACGAGCTCGCGGCGATACCGGCGGGTCCACGGAAGCCGGCCGACACTCGCGCCGCTGAGAGAGACGACGGCGTCAGCGCCCGCGAGCACGTCGGGGTCGAGCTCACGCTCACCGGGCGACCACTCGACCTCGGACGGCACCCGAGGCGTCCGGCGCACGAGAGTCGTCACCTCCACGCCGTCGGCGCGCAGCGATGAAGCGAGCGCCGTTCCGATCAGACCCGATGCACCGCTGATCACGATCCGCTGCGCCATGACTGCTGCTCCCTCTGTCCGTGTCCCGGACTCGTCCGTCTCCGCGAGTCTGTCATGTCCGGTGCCTCCCCGCGATGTCGGCGGCCGCAGGTAGCGTCCTCGCGTGACCGAACCCGTGCAGTCGTGGTGGGCGAGACGCCAGTTCTCGCGCGGACGCGACGTGCCCTATGCGAAGGGCACCTACCGTGCGGCCTGGGCCGCGTATCCCGAGCTGGTCCGCCAGTACCACCCTGAGCTCAACCATGGGATCGCGCTGTCGCAGGTGCCGCTCGCGGCCGACGTGCTGCTGTGCTGGGAATGCCGGATGGGTCACCGCTTCGCTGCCACGCCCACCGAACAGCGCGAGCGCCCTGGGCGGGTGCGCAGACAGTCATCCTGGTGCCCGGAGTGCTCGTCTCTCGCGCGACCGCAGCCCGTGATCCTCGGCGAAGCCCGCGCGATCCCGAGGCGCCCCAAGCCGCCCACGACGCTGTGCGCGAAGACCCCCGACCTCCCCGTCGGCGAGGCGTTTCTGAGCGTGTGCGCACCGGCACCGGCGTCCGCCGCCGAGGCGAAGCTGCGCGCGGCGCTCGAGTCCCGGCTCCGCTTCACCACAGGCGTCAATGCCGTCAAGGTCTCGCGGCCGTTCTTCCGCCACACCGAGGTCTGGCCCGACATCCTCGTGCCCGAGCTCCGGGTCGCGCTCGAGTACGACACGGTGGGCCGATACGGACTCGAGCACGTCGGCAAGCGCCAGGACGCCGACCTGCGCAAGGATCGGGCCCTGCGAGCCGCCGGCTGGGAGGTCATCCGCATCCGCACGGGCACGCTCGAACCGCTGGGGCCACACGATCTGCAGATGCCGTCCGTCACGGCGCGCGGCATCGACCGCGTGATCGAGGCTCTGCGTGACGTCCGCGGATCACTGATGGTCGACGCCTACCTCGTCGACGGCTGAGGGGCGCCCGCTACGCCCCGTCGAGCTCTTGCTCCGCCTCGCGGACGACCGCATCCCACTCGGATCGCAGGAACCTCGCGTCCCCCGCGGCCACGATCTGGGCGTTGTCGTTCGGTCCGACCTCGGGGCGCATCGTCAGCCCGCCCACATCCAGGCTGGGAATGCTCCGCCGGATGCACTCGACACTGCCGCGCACGAGCAGATCGGCGGTCTGCTCGGGAGACGTCGCGGTACCGATCACCGCGTCGTCGTGCGCGATGAGGACGGCGCGCCACACGGGTTGTCTGGCGTCCGGATCGAGCGTGTACTGCATCAGCCCCTGAGGCGCCGCCTCGACCATGATGACGATCGAACCGTCGACCGGCTGCTCCACACCTGCGTACCCACCCATGACGGCCCCCAGACCCCGGACGTCCCCACGCCCGTTATCCGCTCAGGTTACTGCGAAAATCCCTTCACGATCGACTTACGGCGCGCAGATCTCGACCGATATCTACAACGGGGAGCGAAGGAGGAGGACCTTGACCAGCACCTACATCGAGACGGGTGGACACGTCCGTGTCTACGACGACGCCGTCCGCACGCATCAGGTGTTCCCTCTCGGCACCTACCGGGTGCATTTCACCTCGAAAGAGGGCTTCAGCCTCATCAAGATCGACGACCTCACCGTCGGCACTGAGCGCATCTACGGCGGTCGCGACAGGAAGGTCGACAAGATCTTCCGCTCCTATGCCCTCACCGACCGCAGTCTGGGCGTGATGCTGTCAGGCGACAAGGGCATCGGCAAGACGCTCTTCCTGCGCATGGTCGCCGAGGAGGCCCGTGAGCAGTGCCTTCCGGTCGTGATCGTCTCGGAGGACAACGACGGCATCGTCGAGTTCCTCGACACGCTCGACGAGTGCCTGATCATCTTCGACGAGTTCGAGAAGATCTTCCCCGCCGGCCGCCGCGGCGGCGGAGACGGAAGCAACCGGCAGAACCAGTTCCTGTCGCTGTTCGATGGACTCTCGTCCGTGAAGCGCATCTACTGCCTCACGGTGAACGACATCGCCGACGTCAGCACCTATATCGTCAACCGGCCAGGACGATTCCACTACCACATGCGCTTCGAGTACCCGGGGCCGGACGAGGTCAGGCAGTACCTGATCGACCAGGCGCCGAACGCCAACCCGGACGAGATCGAGAACGTGGCGCTGTTCTCACGACGCGCGCGACTGAACTACGACCACCTCCGCGCCATCGCGTTCGAGCTCGAGCAGCCGGACACGCTGTTCTCGGAGATCGTCGAAGACCTGAACATCAAGTCGGTCGAGCCGAGCACCTACCGCATCGAGGCCCGGTTCCCCGACGGCAAGGTCTGGTCGGACGAGGTCGAGATGAACCTCTTCGAGCGCGGCGATGTGGGGCGCACCTACGAGCTGCGCAATTCGACGCGCTCGATCTTCGCCTCGTTCGTGCCGAAGGATCTCATCTTCGAGCCGGACGGCAGCATCTTCGTGCCGATCCACAAGCTCGACCTGCTCGATGACGAAGACGAAGAGCCGGAGGTCTACCCCACCACGGTCAGCCTGATCCTGGTCGGGCAGGCCAGCTACGGCTTCGGTCTCTGAGCGGGTACCGAAGGGCCGATGCCGAGGGCCGCGCGGCGCGTGCGGTCAGGCGCCGACAGCGTGCGACAGGATCGCCCGCGTGAAACGCTGACCTCCGCTCGCGAGCCGCTCGAAGTACGCCTCGAGAGCGGATGCGGAGGAGCGCGACGTCGGCGCGGTCTCACCGAGAGGCGCATCGGCGTAGTGACGGTCGAGGGCATCGCGGAGCATCCGCACCGCCTCGGCGCGCTGCTGCGACACGGCAGCGTGCGAGACGCCGAACTCGTCCGCCAGCTCCTTCACGCTGCGGTCCTCGAAGTAGATCGCGCGGATGATCTCGCGCTTGCGCTCCGGGAGCGCGTCGACGGCTCGGCGGAGGAACTCGTCACGCTCGGATGCGATCGCCTGCTCCTCGGGGAGATATCCGGTCCAGACGATCTCGGGCGCATCCGGGGCGTCGAGGCTCAGGAGCATACGCTCGGCATCGGCCAGCCCCTCCCGCACAGATCCGGTGTCGACCCCCATCGCCGCCGCGATCTCGGCGACGGTGGGAGTGCGCCCGAGAGCCGCCGACAACGTCTGCCGCACCTTCGTCGTCTCCCTGGCCCGCACCCGGATGTCGCGAGGGGCCCAGTCCATCGACCGCAGCTCGTCCTTCAGCGCCCAGTTGATGCGTCCGCGCGCGAAGGCTCCGAAGGGCACACCGAGAGTCGCATCGAACTTCTCGGCCGCGCGGACCAGCGCGAACGCACCCGCCGAGGCGAGGTCATCGCGGGAGACCTGTGTGAGGCGGGACGCCACATACGCCGTCGCCGCACCGACGATGTGCAGGTGTTCGACCACGAGCTGGTTCCGTGCGCGCATCGGCATCGAGTTCCGTCTCTTTCACTGTAAGTGCAAGCCCTCCCCAGCGACTCACAGCGAGGCCCCTCCCCAGCGGCCAGAACTACATTCAACTACATGCTAGGGGCGCAACGGGCAAGAAAGATCCCCGAAGGTCGAAACCTTCGGGGATTCTCGTTTACGTTCAGATAACGATGGCTAATCGTTCACCTTCACGCGTCGGTTCACTTCGCGCGTCGCGGAGAACTTCAGCACCGTGTAGTCGTTGACCTCGGCGTCGCCCTCATCCTTCGCGAACTGCACGCGATGTCCCTTGTGCGTCTGCGGGTAGAACTTGCCGAAGTTGGTGAGAGTCACCGTGTTCCCCCGGCCGACCAGGTCGAGCAGCTCGTCGATCATCGCGTTGTAGGCCGTCTGCGCGGCCGGGACCGAGATGCCCCCTCGTCGCGCGAATCGCTGCACGAACTCGCGCTTGCTCACCCTGTTCGTCTCGAGCGTCCTTGATGTGCTCATGTCGTCTTCCGTCCCATGGAATGTCGCCCGTCACCGGGCTTCTTTGCGCTGTACCCCTACCAGCCGCATCCGCAGCGCGCGCAGGTTTCCCATCTCCTGCGACGACGCCGGGATCTGCCAGTACCCCAGCCTGTGCTCTCAGAGCCTAGAGGCTCTTCCTTGGTATATGCGGTGAATCTCGGTTTTCTTTGCTTTTCACCAGCTCACTGCGCTCCCGGCTATCCCCGCGGGACCGCGCTGCCCACGGTCTCGCTCACGAGGGCGCGCGCCGCGTCGCGCGCCCGCCTCGCTGCCGTCACCGACTCGACGATCTGCGCGCGGATGTCGCGACCGTCCGTGTCCTCGCCGACGGAGAGCTCGGTGGGCGCCAACGTCCTGGTGTTCACGACGACCTCTCCGCTGTTGATGAGCAGGTCCGCCCTGACACCGAACGCTCGCCCGACCACCCTCCCCGATTCATCGGTCAGATCGGTGACGTTGTCGGCCGCCGCCTGCTCGATCGACGCCAGCTGCACCGGTGTGTACCGTGCCGAGTTCGCGAAGCCCGTCGTCGACCTCGCCTCCTTCTTCGACACGAGCGCGAGACTCGTCTGCCCTGGTGCCCGCCGATCGCCCGGATGCACCCGGGCGTCGAGATAGTGCGTGGTGACCACGCCGTCGGCGTCGGAGGCGACGCGGTCGTGATAGGCCATCACCACGAGGTTCACCGCCTGGGTCGCGCCGGCACCATGGATCTTCGATCGCAGATCGACCACGTCATCTCTCCTGTGCGTTCTGGTCAGCGGCTCGTCGTGGCACGCCGATCACTGGGTGTTCGCGCTGCGTCGGTCTCAGCTGCCGAGAAGCGCGCGGATCGGGTACGCCTGGTCGTCCAGGATGACCTGCACGGCCCGACCGGTCTCGCGATGGACCAGGACGGGGGCGCGGAGATTGATGTACACGCCGTCGTCGGCGGGATTCGCCACCACGAACACACGGACCTCCGACTCCTCGGAAGCGCCGAGCTCGGACCGCACGTCCGCAGGCAGGGCAGGCGCATAGCCGTAGTCGCCCGAGAGCGGATCCAGGAGGAACAGCCGCACGTCGGCATCCGCGGCACGCAGCGCGTACAGCCCTTCCGCGCCAGCGATCTGCTCGAGCGTGAACTTCCTGTGCGGGCTCAGGCCGAGCATCGGCGTGGTGAACTCGACGGCGAAACCCGTCGTCTCAGCGGACGTCGCGGTCATCGGATGAACTCCAGGAGGTTGGTCTGCAGAGACTTCGCGGTCACCTGCAGAGCGGATTGGAAGACGAGCTCGGCCGACTGCAGACGCACGAGAACCTCGAGGCTGTCCACGTTCTCGACCTCCGCGCGTCGCGCTTCGAGATCGATCGAGGTCGAGAGGTTCTGAGACGAGGCCCGCTCGAGCTGCACCTGGCGCGCGCCGGTCGCGCCCCGCGCCGCGATGACATCCTTCAGACGCCCGTCGATGTCGGCGATGCGGGCACCGACCTCGCCGCCGCCGCGCAGCTCGGCAGCGATGTCGTTGAGCAGCGCGAACGCGCTGTTCGCCCCGTCGCCGAACGCCTGCGAGCCGTCGAAGTCGACGCGAACCGTCTCATTGTCGCTGATGCGGCGCTGCACTCCGGCTCCCGGGCTGCCGTTGAAGGTGAAGGTTCCCGGATCGAACGCCGCGCCCGAATCACTGGTGCCGGCGAAGACACTGCGACCGAGGACGGTGGTGTCGGCCTTCGCCAGCAGCTCGGCGCTGATCGACTCCAGCTCCTGCGCGATGGACTCGCGGGCCGTGGGGCTGAGCGCACCCGAGTTCGCGCCCTGGGCGGTGAGATCCCTGGCGCGGTTGAGCAGGTCGACGCTCGCCCCGAGAGCGGTGTCGACCGTGGTCACCCACGCCATCCCGTCGCTGAGGTTGCGCGCGAACTGCGCGACGCGCGACTGGTCGCCGTGCACGCCGAGCGCTGTCGCGGCCGCGGCCGGGTCCTCGCTCGGCGAGCGGAAGGCACGCTGCGAGGCGGCCTGGTTCTGCAGCCGCTCGCGATCCGCGAGGTTCGTCTGCAGCGTCCGCAGCGACTGCTGCGTCATGGTGTTGCTCGTGATGCGGCCGATCATGATGGCTCTCCCCAGAGTCAGCGGCCGACGAGGCCGGTGCGGTTGATCAGAACGTCCAGCGCCTCATCCACGGCGGTCAGCACGCGCGCCGCTGCCTGGTAGGCGGTCTGGTAGGTCAGGAGGTTGATCGTCTCCTCGTCGCCGTCGACCGAGGCGTTCGACTGCTGCGCGGTGACGGCGGCCACGGCCCCCATGTCGGCGATGTCGGCGCGCTGCACGTCACCGGCGACCGCGACCGCGAAGCCCGTGACGAAGCTCGACCACGTCTTGCTCGGCCCCGTCGCCGATGCACCCAGCGCGCTGATGCGATCGGCGATCGTGGTGTCCTTGGCGCCCGCGCCCGGTGCGGCGAGAGCGAGGTCGTCCAGTCCCGTGGGAACGACGCCCAGCCCGAGGGCTGCCGGCCCGGTGCCGCTCATCGAGAAGAAGTCTCCGCCTACAGCGCCCGACGGTGTGACACCCGTGCGGTGGACGTCGTTGACGGCTGTCGCGAGAGCGGTCGCAGTCTCGTTGTAGGCGGCGGCGACTCCGGCCAGAGTCCCACCGTCGGCGGCGGGCGCCAGCGCGCTGATGGTGCCGCCTACCAGCCCGCCGGTGATCGTCACGGGCAGGCCGGGACGGTCCGCCCACGCGACCCTGATGCGTCCGGCGTCCGCGATGTCCCGCGGTCCGCTCGCGACGAGGGCACGGCTGCTGTCGGCGGTGACGAGCGCGTTCCCGTCGACGCGGAGCGTGAGGGTCCCATCGGCTTCGACGTTGCCCTTGGCTCCGACCGCGCTCGACAGCTGCTGAGCGAGGACGTTGCGCTGATCGATCAGCTCATTGGCGTTGCGGCCCGACTGCAGGGCGTCTCGGATCTGCCCGTTGAGTGTGGCCACCTGCCCCGCCATGGCGTTGACGTCGGCGATCTGGCTGTCGACCTGACCACGGAGGTCGGTCCACTGCCCTGCGATCGACTGGTACCCAGCCGCGATCTGCCCGATCAGGACGTTCGCGTTGGTGAGCACGACCTGCGCAGCCGCCGAATCCGGGGTGTTGGTGAGGTCCGACCAGCCCGCCCAGAACCGGTTCAGGTTCGCAGCGAGACCGTCTTTCGTCGGTTCGGCCATCACGGCCTCCGCCTGGCCGGCGGCCGTCGCCCTTGCCGCCCAGAAACCGGAGGTCGACAGCGCGTCGCGCACTCGGGCGTCGAGGATGTCGTCGCCGAGCCGGGCGATGCCGGTGACGCCGACACCGCCGCCGATGCCGAGCCCTGAGGGCCACAGTCCGGTCTGACCGGGAGCCGAGATCGGAACCTGGTCGACCCGCTGACGGGTGTAGCCGGGGGTGGTCTGGTTGGCTATGTTCTGACCGGTGACGGTCATCCCCGCGCGGGCGGCGGAGAGAGCGGATTCGGCGAGACGGAGCCCTGCGAACGAAGACATGGCGTCTCACACCCTCGTGTCGAGGAGTCGGGCGTCACCGTCGCGGACGACGCCGCCCTGGGGGTCGTATTCGCCGGTGGGCACGCCGAGGCCTGCGATGGTCTCCTGTGTGACCCGGATTGCGGTGCGCAGGCGCTGCTCGTTGACCTTCTTCATGTCGCCGATCTCGTCGGCGAGGGCGGTCATGGCATCCAGATGGCCGGAGAGGACCTCGCGCCAGGCATCGGTCGGCGCGGCGTCGATCAGCTCACGAAGCGTCGTCGCCTCGGGCACTCCCCATTCGTCCGCCACCGAGATGACGAGTGTGTCGCGCGAGAGGGCCACCGTCGGCATCGCAGCGAGCACGCGCTCGATCTCGTTCGCCGCATGGTGGATCCAGCGGTTGCGCCCGGTCGCCAGCAGCATCTGCTGTTCGTCGAGCTTGAAGAGCAGCACCTCCAGCAGATCGCGCTCTCGCATCAGTTGCATGCTCAGGTCGTGAGCGGCCACGATTCGTCACCTCGTCATGTCACGGTTTCCGTGACGGGATCGCCCGTCACATCCACGACTATCGCGACAACCCCCAGGACAGTAACTCCGAGCGCGAGGGAGAACGGCGAGAGTACGGCTCAGGACGCGGTGCCGGCGCGCCCTAGCGCGCCCAACAGCTGTGACTCGGCCGACTCGTCCGACGACGCCTGGACGGCTTCCTGGTTCGCGTCGCTCACCGCGATGACGATCTCGGCACGATTGATGCGCTTGTCTCGCGGGGCGTCGATGCCGACGCGGACTCCGCTCGGCGTCACCGCCAGGATCGTCACGGTGATGTCATCGCCGATCACGATGCTCTCATTGGCGCGTCTCGTGAGTACCAGCATGCGTCGTCTGCCTTCCATGGCGTGAGCGCCGATGCGCCCTCTGCTCACAAACGTATCGCACTCGACTCGTAAATGAGCAGATCCTGGCGCTACACCGCGGGGCTGGGCAGAGCGGACTGCGTCATCCGGACCACCCCGACCACGTCGGTCGCGAGTCCTCCGGCTGCAGCCTCGTCGTAGGAGAGCACCGGGAGTCCACTCACCTGCGAAGAGACCATCCGGCGCACGGCCTGGCGCAGCGACTGCGCGCACACGAGCACCGGTTCCGGCCCGACCTGCTCGAGGTCTGCGACCGTTCGGCGGACGTTCTCGAGCACGTGCATCGTCGCCTCCGGCGTCAGCACGATCTGCGGGTTCCCGTCGATCACGCGCATCCCCTCGAGCATCTGCTGCTCGAGCATCGGCTCGAACATCACCACGCGAATGCGTCCGTCCTCGGCGAATCGTGCGGCGATCGCGGGGCCCAGAGCTGCTCGCGCCGCATCGATCAGGCCCGCCGTCTCGGTCGATGTCTTTCCGCGCAGAGCGAGAGCCTCATAGATGCGGGCGAGGTCGTTGATCGGCACCCGCTCTGCCAGAAGGCCTGCGAGGACCCGCTGGATGCCGGCGAGCGACAGCACGGCCGGCGTCAGCTCCTCGACGGTCGCAGGGCTCGACTGCTTGAGGTGCTCGGTCAGCTGACGCACGTCCTCGAGCGAGAGCAGCCGGTCGGCCTGACTCTGCACGATGTCGGAGAGGTGGGTGATGATCACGCTCGCACGGTCGATCACGGTGGCGCCGGCCATGTCGGCGGCGTGCGACATCTCGGCGGGCACCCATTTGCCCTCGAGACCGAAGACCGGATCGACCACCGCAGACCCGGGGAGCTGCTCCAACCCCGTGCCGATCGCGAGCACGTGGCCCCGCGGCACGGATCCGCGCCCCGCCTCGACCCCGGCGATCAGGATCGAGTAGGTCTGAGCGGGCAGGTCGATGTTGTCCCTCGTGCGCACCGGAGGCATCAGGATGCCGATGTCGAGGGCGAGCTTTCGCCGCAGCGACTTCACCCTGGTGAGCAGGTCACCCGCTCCCCCGGAAGCCAGATCGACGATGTCGGGCGAGAGCGAGATCTCGAGGGCGTGCACCCGCATCCGGTCCATCAGCTCTTCGGGCCCCTCGACACCCGCCTCGACGGCCTCCTGCTGCAGCGCATCGGCCTCGAGCGCGGCGTCGCGGTCCTCGTTCGCCTTGACCCGGGATGCGGCGAACAGCAGGATCGAACCGATCACCAGGAACACCAGCAGCGGCATCCCCGGGATGAATCCCATCGCGATCGCTGCGAGTCCCGTGATCACGAGCGCGTTGCGCGACTGCATGAGCTGGCGGCCTGCCGCCTGCCCCATCTCGGTCTCGGCGTTCTCGCGGGTCACGATCATGCCGGTGGACACGGCCATCAGCAGCGCGGGGATCTGCGTGACCAGGCCGTCGCCGATCGTGAGGATGCTGTAGGTCTCGAGCGCATCCCCCATCTCCATGCCGTGTTGAACCATGCCGATGATGATGCCGCCGACGAAGTTGATGACGACGATCACGATGCCGGCGATCGCGTCACCCTTGACGAACTTCGATGCACCGTCCATGGCGCCGTAGAAGTCGGCCTCGGCTGCGACCTCGGCGCGGCGCCTGCGCGCCTCGGTGTCGGTGATGAGCCCGGCATTGAGGTCGGCGTCGATCGCCATCTGCTTGCCCGGCATGGCATCGAGGGTGAACCGCGCGCCGACCTCGGCGACTCGCTCGGCGCCCTTCGTCACCACGACGAACTGGATGACGGTGAGGATGAGGAAGATCACGGCACCGATGACGAGCGACCCGCTGATCGTGATCTGCCCGAACGCCTGGATCACCTGACCCGCATGCGCCTCGCTGAGCACGAGGCGGGTGGAGGCGACGTTGAGGCCGAGTCGGAACAGGGTCGCGACCAGCAGCAGGCTGGGGAAGACCGAGAAGTCGAGCGGCTTCTTCACGAACATCGCGGTGAGGAGGATCAGGAGTGCGAACGAGATGTTCAGAACGATGAGCACGTCGAGCAGCGGCGTGGGGATCGGGACGATGAGGAGCAGGATGATGCCCACCACGCCGACGGGCACCGCGCCCTTGGACAGGATCTGACCGAACATGCGTCTCGCCTTCTCGTTCTCTCTACTCGTTCAGGTGCGGATCCGGCGGCTCAGAGGCCGCGATCCCTGGTGCTGTCGAAAGGCATCGTGTGGGTGCCCCGCGCCGAACCGCGGCGCTTCAGGTGCTCGATGAACGCGAGCACCTGCGCCACGGCGGTGTAGAGCTCCTCGGGGATCTCGCGGCCGATGTCGCACGCCGAGTGCAGCGCGCGAGCGAGCGGGATGTCTCGGACCATTGGGACTCCTGTCTCCTCGGCCTTCTCACGGATCTTCTGCGCCACGACGCCGGCGCCCTTCGCCACGACCCTCGGCGCGGACTTGCCCGGCTCGTAGCGCAGCGCGACAGCCACGTGCGTGGGGTTCACGAGCACGACGTCGCTGTCACCGACCGCGGCGATCATCCGGTTGCGGCTCATGGCGAGCTGCCGCGAACGGCGCTGGGAACGCACGAGCGGGTCGCCCTCGCTCTTCTTGTGCTCGTCTTTCGCCTCGTTCTTGGTCATGTGCGTGTGCTTGCGATTGCGTCGCATGACCACGGCCACATCGATCGCCGCCAGCAGGATGCCCACGGCCACGGCGACCTGCAGCAGCGCGACGGCTCCCCCGGCGGCCTGTTCGAGAAGCCAGGTGATGTTGTGGCTGCCGCTCGCCATCAGCACGGGCACGAGACCCGACACCACGATCCACAGAGCGACGCCGATGGCGGCCGTCTTGAGCAGCGCCTTCGCGCCCTCCCACAGCGCCTGCTGCCCGAACACGCGCTTGAGCCCCGACACGATGTTGAACTGCTCGGTGCGCATCGTCACACCCCGCAGATGGATGCCGCCCTGGGCCACCGCCGTCGCGGTGGTGGCGAGCAGCACGACCACCAGCATCGGCAGCAGAACACCCCCGAGTGACGAGATCGCAGACCCCAGAACATCCAGCGCGGCACCGTCGGTGGGATTCTTCGCCACCGGGGTGACGGCCAGGAACAGCTCGGTGAGCACCTGGGTGCCCGACGCGATCGTCGGCACCATCATCACGGCGGCAGCGGCGATGCACACCCACGCCGTGAAGTCCTGGCTGCGGCCGATCTGACCCTTCCTGCGCGCCTCCTTGAGGCGGCGCTCGGTCGCCTTCTCGGTGCGTTCGCCGCTGTCGGTCTCGCTCATCGGGTCACCCCCAGCAAGAGCCGTGCCGCGTCCTCGGCGATGACCGCGACGACGCTGGGAAGCGCGGCGTAGACGAAGCCCACGAGCAGCAGGGTCAGGCCGATCTTGATGGGGAAGCCCATCGCGAACGCGTTCAGGGCCGGTGCGACCCGGCTGACGAGACCGAGCCCGACGTCGGCGAGGAACAGCACGATCAGCAGCGGCCCCGCGATCTGCACGGCGCTGAGCATCATCTGCCCGGCTGCTCCCACCAGCGCCTCCGCGGGCTTGCCCAGGTCGATCATGCCGGTCACCGGCACGGCGTCGAACGAGCGGAACAGACCGCCGAGCACGAGCTGGTAGCCGTCGGACGCGAACAGCAGCATGATCGCGGTCATCTGGAAGAGGCGCGTGAACTGGGCACCGTTGATCGCCATCCCCGGATCGAACGCCTGAGCCATCTGGAATCCGCCGAACGTGTCGACCAGGTGGCCGGCGCCCTGAATGGCGCTGAAGAGCACCATCACGAGGAATCCGAGCAGCGCACCCGTGAGCGCCTGCCCTGCCAGAGCGAGCATGAATCCGCCGGTGTCGAGACGCTCGTAGCCCACGGTCACCACGGGCGAGACGGCCAAGGCGAGCCCGACGCCCAGCATCGCCCTGACCCGCATCGGGATCGTGCCGTGGCTGAACGGCGGCGCGAGCACCAAGAAGGCCGTGATGCGCACGCACGCGAGCGACGTGGCCTCGAGCCAGGTGAAGTCGATGGGGATGTTCATCCGCCGCCGTTCAGCAGCGACGGTATCCGGGCGAACATCTCGTTCGAGAAGGCGATCATCTCGGCGATCATCCAGTGCCCGCTGATCAGCAGCGCGATGCCCACGGCGACGAGCTTGGGCACGAACGAGATGGTCATCTCCTGCACCTGGGTGATCGACTGCAGCAGCGAGATCGCGAACCCGACCACGAGCGCCGTGATCAACAGGGGGGCGCAGAGCTTGGCGCCGACGATGAGCGCCGCCTGTCCGATGTCGATGACCGCTTCCGGGTTCAT
This sequence comes from Microbacterium sp. CGR1, assembly GCF_051062835.1. GTDB lineage: Bacteria > Actinomycetota > Actinomycetes > Actinomycetales > Microbacteriaceae > Microbacterium. The sequence continues at coordinate 838,920 of NZ_JAOTPG010000001.1, forward strand.
CAGCCACCCCCGTTGTAGGACTGCACGAGGGCGGTGATGACCATGCCCCAGCCGTCGATGAGCAGGAACAGCAGGATCTTGAACGGCAGCGAGATCATCACCGGCGGGAGCATCATCATGCCCATCGACATGAGCGCACTGGCGACGACCAGATCGATGACGAGGAACGGCACGAAGATGATGAACCCGATCAGGAAGGCGGCCCGCAGCTCGCTGATCATGAAGGCCGGCACGAGGGTCTGCAGCGGGATGCTGGCAGGGTCGGTGGGGTTGTCCATCTGCGCGGCCCGGTACATCAGGGCGATGTCCTCTTCGCGCGTGTAGGAGAGCATCCACTCGCGCAGCGGTTCCTGGGCGAGCTCGAACGCGCGGCCGAAGTCGATCTGCCCCTCGGTGAACGGGCTGACGGCCACCACGTTGATGTCGGTCAGCACCGGCCACATGATGAACAGGGTCAGGAAGAGGCTGAGTCCTGCCAGCACCTGGTTCGGGGGGATCGAGGGCAGCGAGAGCGCATTGCGGGTGAGAGCCAGCACCACGAAGATCTTCGTGAAGCTCGACATCATCAGCAGCAGCGCGGGAGCGACGCTGAGGACCGTGATCCCGAGCAGCGTCATGATGCTGTCGGACGGCGTGCCGTTGATGCCGTTGATGGTCACGCCCTCACCGTCACCCGTCTCCGTGGGGAGCAGAGCGGATGCCGCGTGCGCGCCCGTCGCGTCGAGCACCACCAGCACGGCCGCGACGCCGAGGGCTGCCGCGATCAGGATCCAGGCACGCCGCGGGAGGCGCGGCACACGCGCGAGCGGCGCGGTGGCAGCGGCGGCGGATACGGGCACGGCGGCACTCCGAAGATGGGTGACGTGGCCGATCCGTAGCCAGGGGGGCGAGCGATCCGTGCTCGAAGTCGACTATCGCGACACGACAGCGTGCGCGTAACCGTGGTGCGGTCGCGCAGAGCCCGTCGGCGTCAGGCGACGGACTTCAGTGCCCGGTCGACGATGTCGTTCGACAGGTCGTCCGTGACCGGCGACTCCTCCGTCGTCGATTCCTCCTCGACGGGAGGTGCCTCCTGGGTGTCGACGACGTTGATCCCGTGCTCGGTCACACCGAGGACGTAACGGATGCCCCCGAACTCGGCGACCACGAGCTGTGCCTTCCCGCCGATGCCCGACCGCGCGACGACCGTGATCTTCTCGGGGCGCGGCTTCGGACCCGCCGCCGGGCGCGACGGCCTGATCTCGGTGAGTCGCGCGAGTCTCTTCGGCATCAGCCCCGCGAGCGGGCTCACGCCCTTCGCCTGCGACTTCTGCAGTCGACGGCTGAGGAACAGCAGCAGGCCGAGCACCGCCCCCAGGGCGACGATCGCACGCAGCGCGACGAGGATGTCGTCCATGGGTCAGACGGCCTCTGCGCCGTCGAGGATGCGCTCGACGCGGATGGCGAAGTCGCCCTCCGCGACCACGACGGTGCCGTGCCCGATCAGGCGGCCGTTGAGCTTGATGTCGGCAGGCGAGCCCGCCGCACGGTCGAGTTCGACGACACGGCCGGGTTCGAGGGACAGCACGTCGCGCACCGGCATCCGTGTGCGACCGATCTCGACCACGAGCTCCATCTCGACGCCGGCGATACGGCTCAGACGCTGCGGTCCGGAGCTTGCCGCTGCCCGTGCGCCGTCGATGCGCACCGCCGCCCGCGCGACGACGGTGCCCGCCGCGTCGACCATGTCGAACACCTGGGTGCCGGCGTCGGTGAAGACGTCGGCGGCGGCGACCAGCTCACCGTCGCCGAGGGCACCGCTGCCGAGCACGGCGACTGCCGCCTCGAAGATCGGATGCAGTCGATCGGCCAGGAGTGCGTTCTTCGAGCCGTCCTCGAGCTGCGACGGATCGGCGACCTGGATCGCGAGGCGGGCACCCGGGCTGCCAGCGAACGTGACCGCGACGGCCTCCCCGGAAGCCCCAGGGTCTGTGGACGGCGCGGGGATGACGGGGTATCCGAACGGCAGCTTGCCGGCGATAGCCGCGGCGATGGCGGTCTCGTGGAAAGTGCTCATCAGTGGGTCTCCTCAGGTGTGGTCGTGATCTTGCAGGTGAGGCGTGAGCCTCTGCTCCCAGGGGTGGCGAGGGCGATCGGAGTCTCCCCTGCCACGAGTTCGTACGGTCTGGTCTCCGGATGCGGCAGACGCAGAAGATCGCCGGGCGCGAGGTCGAGCACCTCACCCGTGCCGATCGTGATGGGCGCCAGGCGCAGTGTGATCTCCATCGGAGTGCTGCGCAGCTGCTCCAGGGTCTGCTCCGCCGTGTGAGCGGCACCCGCATCCGAGCCCGTCGCGGCGAGGCGGTCGACGACCGCGGAGGCGGGGAGCATGACCGTCGCCGTCGTCTCGGCGTCACCCAGACGCATCGTGTATCGAGCGACGATCACCGCGGCGGTCGCTGCGATCACCTGCATGTACTGCGGGTTGTAGTGCACGGCGCTGAATCGCGGCGCCCCGGGGAGCAGCGCGTCGAGGCTCGCATGGAGGTGCTCGAACGTGCCCTCCATCAGGTTGCGCACGAGAGCCAGCTCGATGGGAGTGAATGTGCGCGCCTCCGGCAGTGAGGTGCTGCGACCTCCCATCATCTGCACGACCCACAGGAGCGCGCTGTCGAGACCGAACTGCACCACACAGGGCTCTTCGCGATCCGCGAAGGCGCCCACCACCATGGCGGTCGTGCCGGGCAGCGTATCGGCGTACTCCTCGTACGACACCAGGTCGACGGACTCGAGCGTCAGGTGGGCGCGCACGCGGATCTTCGCCGTCAGCTGCGACGACCACAGGCGCGCGAACGACTCGAACGCCGCCTCCAGATGACGCGTGCTCTCCCGTCCCAGCTGCGCGGGGCGGCCGAAGTCGTAGGCGGGGTAGCGCGCGACCGGGTCCTCGAGCACGGCTGATGCGGTCATGGGGGTCTCCTCGACGGTGGTGTTCACGTGTGCTCAGCTCGCTGGTGCGGCGGCTGCGAGGGCCGGGATCAGCGCTCGCACCTGCTCTTCTTCTGTGGACTCGACGACGATGTCGACGCGTCTGTTGCTGGCCAGCGCCTGCGGGCTGTCGCCCTGCACGATCGGGCGCGTGTCCGAGAACGCGGTCGCCTTCACCCTCGGCCCGACGATGCCCTCGTGCTCGACGAGGAAACGGGCCACCTGGGTGGCACGCCCTCCGGAGAGCTCCCAGTTGGTGGGGAACGGGGAGGCCGACACGCGGTGATCGGCATGTCCTTCGACGCTGACCTGGTTGTCGACGGTGACGAGCACGTCGCCGATCGCGTTGAGCACGGCATCCGCCTTCGCCGAGAGCTCGGTGCTGTTGTCGGCGAAGAACGTCTCGGCGCCGACCAGCCCGACCTGCAGGCCTCGGTCGTCGATGACGAACGAGACGGTGTCCTGGAGTCCCTGGGAGGCGAGCGCGGCGCTCATGCGATCACGCAGCTCCTCCAAGGACTCGTACTCGGCCTCGGCGCGGGCGGCGAGATCCACCACGCCGTCGTCATCCTGCAGCTCGGGCGGCACGATCAGGCCCTCAGCGCTGTCCGCCCCGCCCTCGGTGCTCTCCTGGCCGAAGCCCGTCGCAAGGCTGTTGGCGAGCAGCTCGAACTTCGTCTTGTCGACGTTCGACACGGCGAACAGCACGATGAACAGACACATCAGCACCGTCACCATGTCGGCGTACGACACGGCCCAGCGCTCGTCCGGCTCGTCGTGCGAGTCGTCCTCGTGTCCTCGGCCGCGGGCGCGGCGGGCCGGGCTCACAGGATGTCCTCCACGGAAGACTCCTGCTCCCGCTTCTGCTTCTTGGCCTTCGTCTTCACGCCCGAAAGCGCCTCGAGGCGCTCCTGCAACAGGTGCGGCGCGCTTCCCGCCTGGATGGCCAGCATGCCCTCCGAGACGAGTGTCATCCGCTCGAGCTCGACGGCTCCGATGCGGTTGAGGCGACCGGCGATCGGGTTCCAGATGAAGTTCGCCGACAGCAGACCCCACAGCGTGGCCACGAACGCGGCGGCGATCATGGGGCCGAGGTGGTCGGGCTCGTCGAGCTTCTCGAGCACGTGCGTGAGGGAGACGACCGTGCCGACGATGCCGATCGTCGGCGCGTAGCCGCCCAGGGAGCCGAAGAACTTGGAGGCGACGCGGTTGCGCGAGGAGGTGGCGGCGATCTCGTCGTCCATCACCATCTGCAGGTCCTCGGCATCCGTGCCGTCAGCGAGCGCCTGCAGCGCCTGGCGGGTGAACGCGTCAGGTGCGCTGTCGAGCTCCTGTTCGAGCGCGAGGAGGCCCTCACCACGTGCCTTCTCGGCGTAGCCGACCAGGAACGGGATCACCGCCTCGGGAGTCATCTTCGGCCCTCGCACCATGCGTCCGAGGCTCTTCACGGCGAGGATCGTGTCGCGCAGCGTGTGGCTCGCGATACCGACGCCGATGGTCGAGCCGAGCACGAGAATCATCGGAGCGGGGATGAGCAGAGCCTCGAAGCTCGCGCCCTCCATGGTGATCATCGCGACGAGAGCACCGAACGCCAGGATGACGCCGATGATGAATGCGGGATCCACGCTCACGCCCCCGTCTGCGGGGTCAGTGCATGGGCGGCGCCGAGGACGCGCGCCCGGTAGGCGACGACCAGGTCGATGACGGCGTCCAGCGTCTCCTCGATCACATAGACCTTGCCGTCGACCATGTGCAGAGTCGTGTCCGGCGAAGAGAGGATGCGCTCGATCAGGTCGGGGTTCACCGCGAACCGGGTGCGGTCGAGGCGGGTGACGATGATCATCGCGGGGTCTCCGGGCTTCGGACGAGAGGGGGAAGTCTGCCCCGACTATCGCGACGCGGCCCACCCCCGGTAACCAGGGGCGGGCCGCGTCGACGGGCGGATGCGCTCGAACTCGAGCCTCCGATCAGCGCTTCAGCTGGGTGAGCTCCTGCAGGACCTCGTCGCTGGTGGTGATGATGCGCGCGTTGGCCTGGAAGCCGCGCTGCGCGACGATGAGGTTCGTGAACTCCTGCGAGAGATCCACGTTGCTCATCTCCAGCGCGCCGGACACCAGGTTGCCGAAGCCCGCCTGACCGGGCTCGCCCATGCGGGCAGCACCCGAGTTCACCGAGACCCGGTAGGCGGTGCCGCCGGCCTTCTCGAGTCCCTCGGGGTTCGCGAACGTCGCCATCGCGATCTTGCCGAGCGTCTGGGTGGCACCGTTGCTGAACGTGCCGACGATCGATCCGTCACCCGTGATGCTGTACGACTTCAGTGAGCCCGCCGCCGAGCCGTTCTGCTCCGAGACGGCGACGGTCGACATGTTCGCGTAGCCGGTGACCGCACCGAGGTTCACGCTCACGGCCCCCGCCGCGAGCGTGAGACCGGCTCCCGCCTGCTTGCCGTCGGTGAAGGTCAGCGAGCCGGTCGCTCCACTCACCGGCTCTGTGACGTCCCAGCCGGTCGCGGTCTTCGTGAACGTCAGGCTCAGGGTCGACGGAGTGCCCTGCGCGTCGTACACGGTCACGTCGCGGACGAGCTCGTCACCGTCGGCCGCGGTCGAGGGCAGGTTGCCGGTGACCGTGGCACCGGTCGTCGCCTTCGCCGGCGAGACCGCGTCGAGCGGCAGCACGATGTTCCCCGTCGCCTGACCAGTGTTGACGACGCCGTTCTGCGCCGACCAGCCCTGCACGACAGCACCGTCGGCGGTGACCATCTTGCCCGTCGGATCGAACGAGAAGCCGCCTGCACGCGTGTACAGCGTCTCTCCGCCCGAACGGACCGCGAAGAAACCGTCGCCCGAGATCATCAGGTCTCCCCCGCGCCCAGTCGCCTGAGCAGAGCCCTGTGCGAAGTTCGTGCGCACTCCGGCGACCTGCACCCCGAGGCCGACCTGAGCGGGGTTGCGTCCGCCGACCTCGTCGTCCGGGATGCCCGGGTTGCCGATGAGCTGGGACAGCGAGTCCTGGAACAGCACGGACGAGCCCTTGAAGCCCGCCGTGTTGACGTTGGCGATGTTGTTGCCGGTCACATCCAGCATGGTCTGGTGCGAGCGGAGTCCGGAGATGCCGGAGTAGAGCGAGCGAAGCATGTGATTCTCTCTTCCTGTGTGAGACGGAGGTCAGGCTGCGGCCGGGTTCGGCACGGCAGTGGTGGTCTTGGAGGTGACGCCGGTGATGGCGTCGAGGGCGATGGTCTTGTCGCCGATCGTCACCTGGGGGACGGGGCCGTCGAACGACACCTTGGTCACGACGCCGGAGAGGGTCTTGCCGTCGGCATCCTTGTAGCTCGCCTCCTGGCCGATGAGGGCGCTCGCCGCCTGGCGCATGTTCAGCGCGAACGCCTCGGCACCGTTGTCGGCGAGAGCGGTGAGCTGCTCCATCATGGCGAGCTGGGTCGTCTGCGAGATCATCTCGTTGGTGTCCATCGGGCTCGACGGATCCTGGTGGGTCAGCTGGGTCACCAGGAGCTTGAGGAAGACCTCGCCGTCCAGCACCTGCTTGCGCGCGGCGGGGTCGGTCGTGCCTCCTGTGTAGATCGAGCTCGGAGCGCTCACTGCATCGACGGTCATGCGGTCGTCCTCTCAGGCGAAGATGTCGAGCCCCGCGCCGATGCCGGCGTGGGGTGTGGTCTGGATGAGGCGGGGAAGGTCGGAGGCGCGCTCGGCACCGGGGCGCTGTTCCGAACGCCCGCGACTCGCGTCGCGGTCGCCGCTGCCCTGCTCCCGCGCGGCGGCATCGCCCGCCGTCTGGCCGCTGCGGTCACCGTTCGCATCCGCCGCGGAGCTCTGGGTGACGCTCAGCGTGGCGTGCGGCATCACTGCGGCGAGGTCTCGGCGGAGGTCGACGAGGATGCCGCGCAGGGCATCGCGTCCGGCATCCGTGGCACCGCTGAGCTCGACCTGCACCTCGCCGCTCGCGCTGATGTGCGCGCGCACGGTGACCGGCCCGAGGCTGTCGGGGTTCACCGTCATGGTGAGGTGGTGGGTGCCCATCGGTCGCTGGGCGACGCTCACGACCACCGGCGAGACCTGGGCCGCGACGGCACGATTGGCGGGTGCGGTCTCCGGGGCCGACACGGGCGCCGCAGGTGTGACGGAGTTCTGGGGTGGAGCGACGGGCGCGGCGCTCGGCGAGGTCTGAGGGGTCGACGCGCTCGGTGCCCGCTCGCCGGACTCGACCCGTACCGCTGTCTCGTTCGACGACGGGTTCGTGTGCGACGCACCGAGGGCGAGCCCGGAAGACGAAGCCGTGGTGCCGGAGGCTGAGACCGGAGCAGGTCGCCCGGCGGACTCGACGCCCGGGGACTCCGGTCCGGACGAGAGCTGAGCCCCCGATGCGACCGATGCCGAGGATGCGACTGCCGATGCCGAGGAGGCGAGTGCCGGAGCCGAGGAGGCCGCGTCGCCGTCCGACCCGTCGACCGGCGCGGCGGCTGCGGGAAGCATCGTGCCCGCTGCCATGGGAACGCGCTCGCCCTCCGGCTGCGCTGAGACGATGGCCGAGGCGTCTGCCGACTCCGGTGCCACTGTCTCTGTCTCTGTCGCTGTCGCCGAGATCCCGACGCTGCCGACCACTGCGAGCGGTGCATCGTCGGAGCCGCCCTCCGTCACATCGGAATCCGCAGTCGGCTCTTCGCCCGGCGCCGCGGGACGCAGGTGCGCCGCGAGCTGGATCAGAGCGGTGGACGCGGCATCCCCTTCGAGGTCGGCGACGGCTGCCGAGCCGGGTCGCCCGTCGACGGCACCGGCTTCGCTCTCCCCCTCTGCACCGGGCGACGTCGCGGATTCGCCATCAGGAGCGGCGAGCATCTGCCCCGCGGTGGTCAGCGCTTCTCCGAACAACGATCCCGAGTGTCCGGACGTGCGCCCGGCGGCATCCCCGTCGGTCGAGGTGCCGAGCGACACTGCGAACAGGCTCACCGCGGTCATCCGAGCATCTCGATGAGCTTCTGCATAGACGCAGCGGATCCTGCCGAGCCCGACGTGTTCGCCGAGAACAGCGTCTGCAGAGCCGAGACGAGCTCGGCGTTCTTCGCGCTCGTGGTGGCATCCGCCGCCGCGCCCGCCGCAGAAGCGAGGGTCGTGGTCTCGGTGGATGCGGCCGCCTTCGCGGCCTCGAGCACGCCCGAGAACGTCGCCGCGCTGGCCGCACTCGTCGCGCCTGCCTCAGCAGTCGACGCGGTCGCGGTCGCCGCCGCTGCCCGAGCCACCGGATCGAGTGAGACGATCTGACTCTCGATCGCGTCGACGCGCGCGATCACGGATGCGAGGCCGCTCATGCGGCGCTCCCCTCTCGGCGTGAGGTGCGCACCACGGCGATCTCGTCGAGAGCCGTCTGCTCCGCGGCGAGCTCCGCCTTCGCGGACTCGACCCGGTGAGTGCTCTCGAGGCGCTCGAGGCCCTTGAGCTCACGGCGGGCATCGACGTGCGCGGACTTCGCGTCGGACTCCGCGCCCCGCCGCATGTCGACGAGGGCCTGCAGGTCGCTGAGGGTGCTGCGGCCGGCGGCTCTGGCAGCTGCCATGGCCATCAGTGCGCGGGGGTCATCGATCTGCGCGCTGATGTCGGCGAGGCTCGAGATCGCGGTCTGCTCGGCAGCCTCGGCCTGCGCGCGCTCGGCGCTCGCGCGGGAGAGCATCTCAGCGGCGACACGCTCCTGGGCGCCGCGTACCCGGAGAAGACCGGCCAGGGGGAAGGTCATGGGGTGAGTCCTCCGAAATCGGTGGTGAGGGCGGCGAGCTGCCGCCAGGAGTCGTCGGATGCCGTGAGGTCGTCCATCCGCTGCATGAGGAACCTCGCGATGGCGGCTTCGTGCGTGAGCGCGGCATCCACCAGGGGATTCGCGCCGGGCCGATAGGCGCCGATGTCGATCAGGTCGTTCGCGCTGCGACGAGCGGCCAGCACGCTCCGCAGGGTCACGGCGTCCTGCCGCTGCTCGGCGGTGGTGATCTTCGAGACCACACGCGACACGGAGCCGAGCACGTCGACGGCCGGGAAGTGTCCGCGGATGGCCAGCGCTCGGTCGAGCACGACGTGTCCGTCGAGGATTCCCCTCGCGGCGTCAGCGATCGGCTCGTTGTGGTCGTCGCCGTCGACGAGCACCGTGTAGAGACCGGTGATGGAGCCCACGGGCCCTGTTCCGGCGCGCTCCAGCAGACGGGCGAGGACCGAGAACGTCGACGGCGGGTAGCCGCGGGTCGCGGGCGGTTCGCCGGCGCTCAGCCCGATCTCGCGCTGCGCCATCGCGACGCGGGTCAAGGAATCCATCATGAGGACGACGTCGAGCCCGTCGTCTCGGAACCCCTCGGCGATACGCGTCGCGACGAACGCGGAACGCAGTCGCGCCATGGCCGGCTGGTCCGACGTCGCCACCACCACGACCGAGCGGGCGAGCCCTGCAGGGCCCAGATCGTCTTCGAGGAACTCCCGCACCTCGCGGCCTCGCTCGCCCACCAGCGCGATGACGTTGACGTCTGCCGTCGAGCCGCGCGCGATCATCGACATGAGCGACGACTTTCCCACACCGGAACCGGCGAAGAGGCCGAGACGCTGTCCGGTGCCCACGGGCGTCATGGTGTCGAGCACCCGCACGCCGAGGCCGAGCTGGCTGTCGATGCGCTGACGATCCATGATGCTCGGAGCGTCGTGGTCGAGGGGGACGAGCGTCGTGGACGAGTCCAACGATCCCTTGCCGTCGATCGGGCGACCGAGACCGTCCAGCACGCGTCCGAGCAGACCTCGTCCGGTCGGCACCAGCAGCGGCGCTCCCCCGTGACGCACGCGGGCGCGGGCCGTGATTCCGTCGAGGCGGCCGAGCGGCATGCACCGTGCGGAGGCCCCGTCCACGGCGACGATCTCGGCATCGACCGACCGACCGTGCGCCGCATCGATGCGGATCCGGTCGCCGACGGCGGCATCGATGCCGAGCACCTCGACACCCAGTCCTCGTACGGCCTTGACGGTGCCGGAGCGTTCGGGCTTCGCGGCGTCGAGGACCCGCTGCCAGGAGCTCGTCGCGACGGTCACACGATCACCTCGGCGCTGAGTTCGCCGTCTCCGCGATGCGCTGCCGCGGCGCGGGCGAGCGCTTCGGTGATCCTCGTGTCGACGGCGCCGTCCTCGATCTCGACGATCGCGCCTCCCGCGTCCACGGCGTGGGAGGCGACGATGTCGATCCCCCGCAGCGGGTCGATCGACGGAGCGTCCGACCGGAGGATCCGCGCGTCCTGCTCGCTGAACGACACCCGGGTCCATCGGTCCACGGGCATCTCCGCGATGGCGCGTCGCACGGCGTGTGCCGCCGATCGCGCCGGGTCCGAGAGCTCTGCTCCGAGGATGGTCGTCGCGAGACCGACGGCGAGCTCCTCGATCCGATCCGTCGTGAGCATGCTCAGCTCATCGATCCGCTGGTCGAGAAGCGACTGCGCGGCTTCCAGCGCGCGCAGCGCGGAGCCGCGCTCGTGCAGGTACAGCTCCTGGAGCTCCTGCATCCGCTGCTGCTGCGCGTGCTGCGCCAGATCGGCCTCGTCGAGCGCGAGCCGCCGCCCCTCCGCGAACCCGTCGGCGTATCCGCGGGTGCGTGCGCGATCGGCCTCGCTGCGGATGTCGATCGGAGTCTCGCCCACGCGCGGCACCACGAGGGGCGTGAAGGCGGAATCGAGCACGGTGGACACCTCGGGGTCAGATGACGAGGCCTGTCCGTGGCCCGAAGGGCGAGCTATCCGTGCTCTCTGCCGACTATCGCGACAGTGGTGTGCGGCCGTAACCATGTGCACCGAATCACGCGGGTGCGCGGGCTCACTCGATGAGCTCATCCTCGTCCTCGCGTGAGATCGTGATCTCCTCCGCGGCTTCGAGCTCGCGGATGATGCGTACGATCTCGGCGCGGGCCTCGTCGACCTGACGCATCCGCACAGGGCCCAGCACGCGCGTCTCCTCCGCCAGGTTCTCCTGGTTGCGCTCGGTCATATTGCCCTTCACCTTGTCGGTGATCTGCTCGTCCGCGCCCTTCAGAGCGAGCGCGAGCATGCGCAGGTCGATGCCGCGCAGCACTCGCTGGGCATCGCGATCCTCGAGGCGGGCGATGTCGGCGAACGTCACCATGCGGCTGCGGATGTCCTCAGCCAGTGCCAGGTCCCGCCCCTCGAGGCTCGCGAGCAGAGACTTCTCGAGTGCGGTGTCCGAGCGGTTGATGATCTCGACCAGGGGCTGCACGCCCCCGATCGACTCGTGGTTGTCGCGCATGGCGAACACACCGGTGCGCGAACGCAGCGAGTCGGCGACGATCGAGATCGCCTCCTGCGTGGCCGTGCCCATCGTGGCGATCGCCTGGGCGACGTCGGTGCGCAGCGGATCCTGCAGGGCGGCGAGAACTGCCGCCGCACGATCGGCGCGAAGGTTCGCCAGCACGACCGCGACCGTGGTCGGGAGCTCGCCCTCGATGATCGTGGCGAGCTGTGCGGGGTCAGCGGCGTTCAGGAAGTCGAACGAGACCGACCCCTGGGACATCACGCGTCCGACCATCCCGACGGCCTTCTCACGCCCGAAGGCGGTCTCCAGCAGGCCGGTCGCGAACTCCTGCCCGCCGCGGGACGGCACCGCTCCGCCGATGGCGATGCGGCGGAACTCACCGAGTGCGCGCGCGGTCGAGGCGACGTCCACCCCGCCGAGCTGGGTGAGTTCCGCGGCCAGCATCTCGGCGCGCTCCTCGCCGAGATGACGCAGCACCTCAGCGCTGGCGGCGCGGTCCATGTTCATCAGCACGATCGCGGCCTTGCGCAGGCCGCTCATCTCGGCAACCGGTGCGGCAGCGGCGACGGCGGCGGTCGACACCTCGACCGTGTCGGCCTGAGCGTCCAGCACATCCGTGAGCAGGCTCATACCCTCGCCTCATCCATCAGGTCGGCCAGGGCGGTGGCGATCGCGTCGGGCTCGCGCTTGGCAAGATCGTCGATCTCGCGCCGCCGACGCTCGACGAGCACCTTGTCCGGCTCCGGCTCGTCGTCGAGGTCGACCATCGCCGACGGAAGCAGCTTCGTCGGTGCCGTCGGCACGATCGCATCGGCATCCTTCAGCCCGCGGAGCGACTTGAGCTTCTGCTCCTCGCTCTCCGTGACCGTGGCGAAGTACTCGATCGGACCTTCGTCCGTGTACAGCACACGGCGCTTCATCCGACGACGCACGACCAGGAAGACGATCAGGATGATCACGGCGAGAAGCACAGAGCCGCCGATGATCGCCGACTTCAGCAGCTCCTGCTGGAACTGCGAGTCGCGCTCGGCCTCCGCAGCCGCGAGAGCGGTCTGCGCAGCTGTGGCTCCGGTCTCGCTGAACTCGACGAACTCGACCGCGATCTCGTCGCCGCGTTCGACGTCGATCCCGGCGGCCGATGCGACGAGCGACTCGATCTGGTTCGCGGTCACGCCCGTGACCGTTCCACGGTTCAGCGCGATGCTGACCGTCTGTCGGGTCACTTCACCGGCCGGGGTGATCGTCTTCTCGGTCGACTTGTTCACGGCGTTGCTGCGCGAGGTCTCCTCGAACTCGTAGGCGCCGTTCCCGTCGGCACCGTTGGGCACCGCGATGTTGTCGGGTCCGAGCACTCCGGTGCCCCCGCCCTGACCGCCGGTGTACGTCTCGGTCTTGGTCTGCTCCGACGCGCTCAGGTCTCCCTCGGGCGCGGAGTACGTCTCGTCCATGCGCTCAGAGGTCGAGTTCGCGACATCGGCCGACACCGTGACCGTCGCGTTCCCCGGACCCACGATGGTCTCGAGCATCTTGCTGACGGATGCGGCGACCTTCGCCTCGTGCTCGGTCGCCTGCTTCGACGACGAGCCCGTGAGCCCCGTGCCGACGGCGGAGAGCACCCTGCCGTCCTGGTCGGTGACCGCGACATCCTCGGGCGTCATGCCCGGCACCGCGGCGCTGGTCAGGTGCACGATCGCCTCGATCTTCTCGTCGCTGAGAGTCGCCCCGCTGCGGGTCTTCACGAAGACCGATGCGGTGGGGCTCTGCCGCTCCGACACGAAGACGCTCTCTTCGGGGATCGCCAACTGCACGGATGCGGTGGAGATTCCCTCCATCGCGCCGATCGTGCCCGCAAGCTCCCCCTCGATCGCCCGCTTGTAGGTGACCGACTGCTGGAACTCGCTCGCGGTCACGCCCATCTTGTCGAGCAGCGTGTATCCCTCGCTGGTGTCACCGGGAAGACCGGCGGATGCCGCAGCGAGCCGCTGCGCGTACACCTGGTCGTCCGGTACGAGGATGGTGGCGCCGCCCTCTGTGAGTTCGTAGCCGACGCCGGCGGACTTCAGCTGCTCGACGACAGCCGAGGCATCCCCCGCACTCAGCCCGGTGAACAGCGGACTCATCTGCGGCTTGGTCAGCCATGATCCCAGAGCGATGGCGCCCATGACGAGCAGGGCCAGGCCGATGATGGCGATCGTGCGCTGGGCGAGCGAGAATCCCCCGACGACCTGCTTCGCGCGGTCGTAGTATCCCGTGAGCATCTTCGGCATCAGGCCTGCATCCTCATGATCTCGTTGAACGCCGACACGCTGCGATCACGGACGGCGACCACCAGATCGAGCGTCACCGAGGCCCGACTCGAGGCGATCATCGCCTGGTGGATGTCCTGCAGGTCGCCCGTGACGGCCTGGACGGCCAGCCCGTTCGACGTCGACTGCAGCTGCTGGAGGTTCTCGACGGCACCCGTGAGGGAGGTCGCGAACGCGCCCGCCGACGACGCACCGGTGGCTTCAGGACCGGTCTCGAAGCTGAGGGGTGCAAGCGGGGTGACACCCGCGGCGGAGACCGCCTCGACAGCGCCGCTCATCAGTTGCGTCCGATCTGCAGCGCGGCCTCATAGGTCGTCTTGGCGCGGTCGACGACCGCGGCGTTCGCCTCGTATCCACGCTGGGCGAGGATGAGCATGCTCATCTGGTCGCCGAGCTCGACGTTGGGGTACTGCACGTATCCGTCCTCGTTCGCGTACGGGTGCTCGGGGTCGTAGACGAGCTTGCCCTCGGCGTCCGACTCGACGACGCCCGCGACGTAGACCCCGGGGCTGTCGGTGCCCGCCTGCACGGTGACGAACTTCTCGCGGAAGGCCTCCTGGCCTGCGGGAGTGGCGGTGTTGACGTTGGCGATGTTGTCGCTGAGCGCATCGAGCCACTTGCGGTGCGCAGTCAGGCCCGTGCCGGCGATGCCGATGGCGTCGAAGGTCATGCGGAGGCCTGACCGATCGCCTTGGTGATCGATGCGGCTTGACCGCCGATCGCCTGGCTGGCGAACTGGAATCGCAGCACCGTGTCGATGTTCGACAGCGTCTCGGTGTCGAGGTTGACGTTGTTGCCGTTCAGCCGGGTGGGCTCGAGCGACCGCTCGACGGTGGCTGCGACGGTGCCGGAGCCGTTCTCGACGGCGGATCGCAGCTCGTCCTCGAACCGGACGCGCTGCGCCTGGTAGTCGGGGGTGTTGACGTTGGCGATGTTCTCGGCGATCGAGCGTTGGCGCAACGCCAGACCGTCGAGAGCGCTGATCAGCGCGGAGGAGGTGACGGATTCGAGCACGGGGGCACTCCGGATATTGGTGGAGAGGCCGATCCTTGGCCAATCGTCGAGCGATCCGTGCTCTGTGTGGACTATCGCGACAGTCCGCGCTCGCCGTAACCCCGAGTGCTCACCCTTGGACGTCGAGGTAGATGGGGGCGTCCTGTCGTGCGCTGGGGACGCGGCGCAGTGCAGCGATCTCGCGGGCCACGTGGGCGCGCGACGCCGTGAGTCCGCCGATCATGAGCTGCTGTCGGGTGAGCACCGCTTCGGCGCGCGCCCTGAGCTCGTCAGGGATCGGCCCGGACGGCGGCTCGAAGGCCCGGGGGTCGAGCGTCTCGTCTGCGGCGTCGAGCGCGCGCTCGAACTGCTCGAGCACCGCGAGCCACTCGGTCAGATTATCGGGCACGTCTGTCTCAGCCCAGAGCCGAGGCGCGTGGCGCGGAAGCGGTCGTGATCTCGGCTGCCGCGTGCCAGGCGTCGCGCAGCGGCGCGACGAGTTCCCGGCATTCCGCTGTCGCGGCGCGGTCCCGCGAGATGTTCGCGGTGATCAGGCGGGCGGTGAGGTACGTGTATACGCCGCGCAGCTCCTCCGCGCCGTCCCAGACATCGGTGAGCGAGCCGTTGAGCTCGGCCACGATCCACTGCGCGTGCGTCAGATGCGTGCCGGCGCCCGGCCAGTCCTCGGCATCCTGCGCGGACGCCGCGCGGTCGATGTCCACCAGGAGGCGATCGTAGAGCAGGGTGAGCAGACGCTCGGGGGTGGCCGATGCCACCTGCTGCTCGAGGTACTGCTGCTTGGCCCGGTCGAGGGAGGTGAGTGCCATGTGTGCGAGCTCCGATGCGGTGCGGGGTCAGGAAGACGGGTGTGAATGCCGGAGGCGTCAGGAATCCGACGACGAGGAGAGACCGGCGAGCTGAGAGGTGAGCCACGAGGACTGCGACTGCAGCTTCGAGAGCTGGACCTCGAGCTGCGCGTAGGTGCGCTCGAGCGTGGCCTGTCGCTGCTCGAGCCGGATGTCCCAGCGCTCGACCTGGGTCTTGAGCGTCTTGACCTCGCTCTCCTGACCGGTGATCCGCTGGGTGAGGAGTCCGTCGTACTTGTCGGAGTACTGATTCGTCACGCCCTCCACGCGTCCCGCGATGGACGAGAACAGCTCCTGCGTCTTCTCAGGATCCTCAGCGAGCGCCTTGGCGAACTTCTCGGCGTCGAAGGAGAGCACTCCCTTGTCGCTGATCGCGATGCCGATCGTCGAGGGCGAGACGCCGTCGACCGGATGCTGCATCGCACTCGTGAGTGCGCCACGGAGGTTGCGGACGGTGCTGTCGCCCGTGAACACACCCAGGGTGGTCGTCTCGCCGACTCCTCCGACCGTCGCCGTCGATCCCTTGTCGATGCGGGTCAGGAGTGCGGCGATCTCCTTGACGAAGGCCTCGGCCGTCGTGGTCTGCTTCTTCGCATCCCGTGCCACGGTCACCGTCACAGGATCGGCACTCGCGGTCGTGACGGTGACCTCGATGCCCTCCCCGACGCTGATCGTGTTGCTGGCGCTGTTCAGCGTCTGCTCCGCGGCGGTGCCGGCGAAGAGGCGGATGCGAGCGTCGGCGCCCTGCGTGATGATCGCGGCGCCCGGCTCGGCGCCGAGATCCGCAGCGGTTCCGGAGGCGACGTCGGCGGCCGTGCCCCTGTGCACGGTGAAGCCGCCGGTGGTTCCCGTCTCGATCGAGGTGAGCTGGATGCGCGAGAGCGGCTTGCCGTCGGCATCCGTGCCCGCGGGGACCACGGTGGCACTCACGCCGGCCTTCGAGGCGTTGATGGCCTTGGCGAGATCCTGCGGCCCCGTGCCGAGCGGGGTCACCTCCACGGATTCTCCGTCGGATCCGACGAGGGTGAACGTGCCGCCCCACGCCGTCGATCCGCCCGCGGCGGTCACGACCGAGTGCGCGGTGGCGACGGCGTCGACGACGATCGCCGTGGAGAACGCGGTGGCCTTAGCCCCTGCGGTGACAGTGACGGTGTCGGAGGAAGACGTCGCGGTGAACGACGCCAGCGACGTCGGACCGGCGGCGGTCTTGGACTTCGCCACGAGCTCCTGCAGTGTGGTGTTCAGCGACTGGAGGTTCGTGATGATCGAGTTGCGGTCCGCGATCTTGTTCGTGATCAACGTCTTCGGAATGGCCGAGACATCCATCAGCGCCTTGATGAGCTCTTCCGTCTTGAGCCCTGATACGAGTCCGTCGAGTTTCATCCCGGTCGTCTTCCGTGCGATGCGGTCAAGGGTGTCCTACAGGAAGGCGCCCGAGCGGAGATGAATCCGCCCGGGCGCCCGATGCGCCTCAGGCGCAGCGACTCAACGGAGAAGCTGCAGGACGCCCTGGCCCGACTGGTTCGCCTGCGCGAGCATGGCGGTACCGGCCTGCTGCAGGATGTTCGAGGCGGTGTACTTGACCATCTCGGCGGCCATGTCGGTGTCCGCGATGCGGCTCTTGGCCGCAGCGAGGTTCTCGGCCGAGACCTGCAGCGAGTTGATCGTCGACTCGAAGCGGTTCTGCACCGCACCGAGACCGGCGCGAGCCGTCGAGACGCCGGTGATCTGCGTGTCGATCGTCGCGATCGACGCGAGAGCGGTTGCGGCGGAATCGACGGTCAGGCCGCTGATCGTGGCACCCAGACCCGAGAAGTTGGTGAGGGTGACAGCGATCTGGTCCTCGGCGGCCTCGGAGCCTGCGCCCACCTGGAACGTCAGCGTGCTCGCGCTGTCGAGCAGCTTGATCCCGTTGAAGTTCGTGCTGGCTGCGACGCGGGTCAGCTCCTCGCCGAGCGTGTTGATCTCGGTCTTGATGGCATCACGCGAATCGGCGTTGTTCGAGTCGGAACCCGCCTGGACCGCGAGGTCGCGGACACGCTGCAGGATCGAGTGGACCTCGGTCAGGGCGCCTTCTGCGGTCTGGATGACCGAGATGCCGTCCTGAGCGTTGCGGGCTGCGACGTTCAGGCCGTTGACCTGCGAACGCAGGCCCTCGGAGATGGCGAGGCCGGCGGCGTCATCTGCTGCGCGGTTGATGCGCAGACCGCTCGAGAGCTTCTCGAGCGACTTCGAGACGTCGTTCTGGTTGACGGACAGGTTGCGGTACGCGTTGAGTGCACCGACGTTGGTTGCGATCTGAAGACCCATGAGTGTTCCTCCGTGGTTATGGGACTGAATGCGGGTCCATCCGTGGACCTGCACAACCGATATTCGCGACATGCGACGTCGGCGTAACCACCGATCGCGAAGATTCTGACATCGCCTCAGATCGCGACGAGGAGTTCACCCGATCGGTCGCGCGTGTCGACGCGGGCGGGGCCGAACAACGCCTCGAAGAACTCGGTCTTCGCCTTGGTGGAGCGGTCACCCGTCGTGCCGTTCTCCCAGGCCTCCATGGCCTCGCGCATGAGGACGAGGCCGCGGGAGCGCAGCTTCGACACATAGGCGTGGCTGACCGCGAGCTCCTCGGCGATGTCCTTGACCATGCGGTCCTCGAGGTAGATGCCGCGCACGACCTGCTGCATCGCCGCAGGAAGAGCATCGACCACGCGGTTCACCATCGTGCGTGTCTCGGACTGCTCGACCGCGTGCTCGGGGAGGATCACGCTGTCGGTGAGATCGACCGCCTGGCGACCTGTCTCGACATCGAAGTGCTCGTCGAAGCTGATGGCGGTGCGCACCATCTCGTCGAGCTGCATCATCTCCGAGACGGCCTCGACGTCGAGCCCGGATTCCCTCGACAGTTCGGCGATGCTCGCGGCGCGCCCTGTGCGGGCGAGCACCGTCTCGGCGGCGACCCGCAGGCGTTCGATCTTGTCGCGGCCCCGTTCCCCCGCAGGGTCGGCTCGGCGCATCTCCGACAGCATCGCCCAGTTGATCTGACTGCTCGCGAACGCCCCGAACGGGATGCCCCGGGATGCGTCGTACGACATCGCCGCCCGGGCAAGGCCCAACCGCGCAGCGGACAGGAGATCGTCGAGATCGACGTGGGTGGCCGAGCGTGCCTTCTCGACCGCGAGGAACGTGGCGAGCGGCATGTTGTCGCGCGCCAGCTGATCGGGGGTCGGAGGGATGTCGGCACTGGTGCCGGAATCAGCGGAAACGCCAGAATTACTCAGCAATGTGACTCCGTGGCTCTGTCGACTGTTTTACGAGTGAAGCTAGCACGAAGTTCACGTTTATGAGTAAAAAAGGCACATAACAATCTGACCCTGTCGGCCATAGACTCAGGGCGATACGCGCACCAGGCTTCGACATGTGCAGCAGGGCCGTGGCTGCGCGATCGGGTGGAATGGGTTCGACCGACGAAAGAGGACGAGCATGGGTGTGATCTCCCGCGGATTCGGTGCACGGCGACGCGAATCGGACGACCGCCTCCCGCCCGGCCAGTACCTGACGGAGGACTTCCCGGTCCTGTCGGCCGGGCCGACCCCGCGTGTCGCGACGGACACCTGGGAGTTCGCGGTCGTCGGCCTCGACGGCATCCGCCGCACCTGGTCATGGGAACAGCTGCAGGCGCTCCCCATCGACGACGTCACCACCGACATCCATTGCGTGACCCGCTGGTCGAAGCTCGGCACGCGGTGGCGAGGGGTGTCTCTCGATCACCTCCTGGCGGACGCCGGCGGAGGCGATTACACCCGGGTCTTCTCCTACGGCGGCTACACGACGAACGTCCCCCGAGCCGACCTCACCGGCGGCAAGGCATGGGTCGCGTTCGAGTTCGACGGCCAGCCCCTCGCAGCCGAGCACGGAGGCCCTGCCCGACTGCTGGTGCCGCATCTCTACTTCTGGAAGTCGGCGAAATGGGTGCACGGCCTGGATCTGCTCGAGAAGGACGAACCCGGCTTCTGGGAGCAGAACGGCTACAACATGTACGGCGACCCCTGGAAAGAGGAGCGGTACTGGTGACCTCCGCACCGCTGTGGCTCGTCGCCACAGTCGTCGCGGCACGACCGGCCACGCCGCACGGTCGGGTGCTCGAGCTGCGGGTCGACGGCTGGCCGGGCAATCTCGCCGGTCAGCACGTCGACGTGCGCCTGACCGCGGATGACGGATACCAGGCGGTCCGGTCGTATTCACTCGCCTCCTCCGGCGACGCCGCGCTGCTCGAACTGGCGGTCGACGAGGTGCCCGACGGAGAGGTCTCCCCCTATCTCGTCGAAGACGTCCGGCCCGGCGACGAGCTCGAGGTCCGCGGTCCGATCGGCGGGTACTTCGTCTGGACTCCCGACCACACCGAACCCGTGCAGCTGATCGCCGGCGGATCCGGCATCGTGCCGCTGCTCGCGATGGCCCGGGTGCACGCCCGCTCCGGCAGCCCCGCACCGATGCGGATGCTGTACTCGGTGCGATCGAGCGACGACGCGTTCTACGCCGACGAGCTGCAGGGCCTCGTCGACGACGCCTTCCTCCTCGACTGGGCCTATACCCGAGCGACTCCCGACGGCTTCCCGAGGCCCGCCGGACGAGTGGACGCCGCCACGATCGCCGCCTCGACGATCGCTCCCACGGAGCATCCCTCGGTCTTCGTCTGCGGGCCGACCGGTTTCGTCGAAGCGGTCGCAGATCTGCTCGTCACGGCGGGGCACTCCCCCGACCGCATCCGTACCGAGCGCTTCGGAGGTGCCTGATGGACTCTGCCCACCCCGGCCATCGCGAGAGGGTCGACGGCAATGCCGCCGGCGGGCTCCTGCTCGAGATCTTCGGCCGAGACATGACAGGCGCCCGTGCCGCCTGCGCACACTGCGAGCACGAGGCCGCGTTGGCGGATGCGATCGCCGAGCTGGATGCGGCGGGCGTCATCCTGCTCTGTCGAGGGTGCGGTCACACTCTGCTGACGTATCTGCGGTCGACCGCCGAGCGCACACTCACGATCGGCGGTCTCACCCGGCTGCAGTGGTCACCCGATCCGCGCTAGTGAGCACCCGGTGAAATAACGGGCAGCTGCTCGTCGGCGAGCCCCGCGAGGAAGTCCGCCGACGGCGCGAAGAAGGTGCAGCCGGTCGTCGCCGATGAGAAGTCCAGCAGC
This sequence comes from Microbacterium sp. CGR1, assembly GCF_051062835.1. GTDB lineage: Bacteria > Actinomycetota > Actinomycetes > Actinomycetales > Microbacteriaceae > Microbacterium. The sequence goes on from NZ_JAOTPG010000001.1 coordinate 859,540, forward strand.
CGGTCGTACGCGCCGGGCGGGTCACCGATGAACATCTTCTCGAGCATCTTCTCGATGACCCACAGGTACCGGGAGTAGCCGATGAAGTAGGTGCCGAACGACGACGACCCCGGGCTCCCGAACGGCATGTTGTCGCGCAGGATGTCGTGCTCGACTCCGTCCACGACGATGGTGGCGAGGGTCTTGTGCGATTTCTGACCGACATCGGCATCGTCCAACTCGATGTTGTCCGCCTTCTTGCGACCGATGATGCTCTCCTGCTGCTCGGTCGTCAGCGTCTGCCACTGACCGAGGTCGTGCAGGTACTTCTGGATCACGACGTAGCTGCCCCCGACGTTGTCGCCGTCCTCCGCGCCCACGAGAGTCGAATCGGCCACGGCGTTCCCGACCGGATTCGCGGTGCCGTCGACGAAGCCGAGCAGGTCGCGGACGTCGAAGTAGCGGAACCCCGTGGTCTCGTCGATCACCGTCACGGCATCGCCGAGCGCACCGAGAAGCTGGCGCTCGAACTCGAACACGAGATCCCGACGGTTCGCGCGGATGTGGAACAGCAGGTCGCCGGGGGTGCTCGGCGCCGTGTGCACCGCGCCTCCGACCGTCACGAACGGGTGCAGCTCGGCCGGAGCCTTCCGGGCCGTGAGCCTCGACCAGAGCGATGATGCGATGCCGACGGTGCACGACAGCTCGGCGTCGAGGTCGCGGAAGCCGACGTTCTTGACGATGTCGTCGATGCCGCTGATGACGTCTCGCGCCGTACCGGCCGCGTCCGTGCCGGGGCCGACCTCGAGTACCAGGAAGGTCGCGCTGGAGGTCAGAGGCGCGTCGACTTTCTGCGACTCGATGGGGACGCGGCGGGAGGGAGAGCTGCTCACGTTCTCGAACCTAGAGGATGACAGCGAGCCGCGCTTCGACGACTGTCGGAGGAAAAGACCGGTCGCACCGGGCACCCTTGAGCACGACGAGGAAACCGGACATCATGACCTCGACAGCACACACCGACGACAGGAGGATCGCTCATGAGCGACGCCAGCGACTTCATCCGTGCGGACGTCCCCCCATCCGGACCCGGGTGCGCGGACTGCGAGAAGATCGGCTCCTGGTGGCTGCATCTGCGTCGGTGCGCCTTCTGCGGACACATCGGATGCTGCGATGACTCCTTGCACAAGCATGGGACCACGCACGCGCACACGAGCGGCCATCGAGTCATCCAGAGCTTCGAGCCCGGCGAGGACTGGTTCTGGGACTTCGGCACCGAGACCGCCTTCGACGGTCCCGCTCTGGCTCCCCCGCGGAGCCACCCGCTGACACAGACCACCCCCGGACCCGCTGAGCGGGTGCCGGCGGACTGGGAAGAGCAGCTCGCCGGGAACGCATGATCGCGCCCGCAGACGACAAGCAGCCTCTCCGCGTCGTCGCGGATGCCGATGGCCCGGATGCCTACGCCCTGCGCGACTATCTGACCCGCAGCGAGGTCCCGTTCCTCTCGATCGTGGTGCCGCCGGGATCCGCGTCTGCGGCAGGCGTCGACCTCGTCGGCAGGGCTCTGCCTCTCGTGATCCTGTCAGACGGCGCCATCCTCGAGGACCCGACCCCTGAGCAGGTCGCGGCGGCGCTGGGCTGGGTCAATCCGCCGTCCCGGTCGACGTACGACCTGATCATCCACGGTGCAGGTCCTGCCGGACTCTCGGCCGCGGTCTACGCGGCGTCGGAGGGTCTCTCCGTCGCGGTCGTCGAACGCGACGCCGTGGGCGGACAGGCGGGCTTCAGCAGCCTGATCGAGAACTATCTCGGCTTTCCCGGCGGAATCTCCGGGGCAGAGCTCGCCGAACGTGCACGCCGGCAGGCGGTCTCGTTCGGTGCCGACCTCGTGCTCATGCGTCACGGGGTCGACCGCACGTTCACCGACCACGACGTGCGGGCCCGACTGGCCGACGGCTCCGAGATCCACGCACACGCCGCCCTGTGCGCGACGGGGGTGCAGTGGCGCCGACTCGACCTGGCTCGCGCGCACGATCTCGAGGGCGCGGGCGTCTACTACGGCGCCGGCACCAGCGAGGCCTCCGCCTGCATCGGTCTTCGCGTCTACGTGGTCGGCGGCGCGAACTCCGCCGGGCAGGCCGCGATGAATCTCGCCGCGCACGCCGCGCACGTCACAGTGCTCGTGCGCGGGCCGTCGCTCTCCGCCACCATGTCGGCGTACCTGCTCAACCGACTCGCCGTACAGCCGAATGTCACCATCCTCGTGAATACCCGGGTCGTGGCCGTCGACGGAGACGACCACCTGCGCGAGATCACCCTCGACCAGGCCGGTGCCACCACGCGGGTGCCGGCCACCCACCTGTTCGTCTGCATCGGCGGAGCGCCCAACACCGAATGGGCGCAGACCACCGATGTGCGGCTCGACAGGCGCGGTTTCGTGCTCACCGGCATCGACCTCTCCCCCGGCGACCTGGATCGATGGCCCCTCGAGCGCGCGCCCCACTACCTCGAGACGTCTGTTCCCGGGGTCTTCGCCGCCGGCGACGTCCGGGCCAACTCCGTCAAGCGCGTCGCATCGGCGGTCGGCGAAGGCGCGATGGCGGTCACCCTCATCCACCGCTACCTGGCCGAGGTCGCGCCGCTCTGATCAGCGCAGCGGGGTGATGCCCTGTGCGCCTCGGGGGAAGGTCGCCAGCACCGCGGGGTCGATGTTCAGGTGCGCGGCGACGAGCTGCGGTGGCACGTGCGCGAGCCAGTTCGCGAGCGAGATCTCCTCGTACCTGTCGGTGCGGAACACCTCGAGGAACTGCAGCACGTCGTCGCCGGTGTTCTCGATGTAGTGGCCGAGGTTCTTGCGCACGACGCCGACGTCGCCCGCGCGGAAGTCGGTCGTGTTCGCATGGGGGCCGGTGTTGAAGACGGTCATGCGCGCTGAGCCGCGCAGGTAGTACTGCCACTCGTCGGCGTTCGGGTGCCAGTGCAGTTCGCGCATGGATCCGGGCTCGACGGTGACGAGTGCGGCGGCGACCGTGCTCGAGTACGCGTAGTTGGTCGAGTCGGCGATCTGAATGGATCCGCCGGAGTTCTCGTACAGAGGCTTCGACCGCGACAGGCGGAAGATGACGGGCTCCATGCCCCATTCCACGCCCGCGGCGGCCTGGTCGACGTCGAGCGCAGGCGGTTCTTCCCCGGGGAAGATCCAGAGGTTGTGCAGCGGGATGTCGGAGAAGACCGACTGCGCGACACCGAAGTTCTTCGCGAGCACCTCGGGCGGGGTGTGGGCGAACCAGTCTGTCAGCAGCAGCGTGTTCGACTCCGACTGGTCGCCGTCGTCGAACGCGAGCACGAACTCGGCGCCGTCCGGGCCGAGGCCCTGCAGGGAGTGCGGGGTGCCGGCGGGGAAGAACCACAGGTCACCTTCCTCCACGTCTTCCACCGCGGGAAGGCCCGAGCGGCTGAGAGTCGTGACCCGTGCCTTACCCCGGGTCATGACCGCCCACTCGGCGGTCTGGTGCCAATGCAGCTCGCGGATGCCGCCGGGCTCGAGGTACATGTTCACTCCGGCGATCTCGTCCGAGATGTGGAAGTCCTGCTTCGTCAGTTCCCGTGCCCAGCCGCCGCGCTGCACACGGCGGGGGGAGATGTTGAACGAGGACCAGAAGAACGGCTGCGTGCTGATGTCGGTCGCCGGCGCGTGCATCTGGTTCGGGAACTGCGACTCGATGACCTCGTTCTGCGGTCCGGTCATCGTGTTGCTCTGCGGACGGTCGGCGATGTTGATCTCGCCCTCCTGCGGCAGATCGGGGTCACCCAGCGAGGGCACCTCGGGGCGAGGGATGGACTGCTCGTCGGGAACCATGTGAAGGCCTCTCTCTACTCGTGCGTGGGGATGGTCGAAGGGCGGTGGCGGTGAGGTCGCGGGATCTCGAGCAGGTGCTCGATCTCCGGCGCAGTGTCGCTCATGGCGCGGGCCCGAGAGATGAGCTCTGCATCGAACTCGGTGGTCCGCCCCTCGTGCTGGCTCACATGCTCTCGCCATGAGCCGACCCCGTACGCCTCGACGACCGAATCCGGATCGTCCGCATCCTCGTACACCTGCCACCGTCTGGCTCCGGTCCGCAGACGCGTCTGCTCCACGCGCTGCATCAGGTCGAGGAACTCACGTCTCCGCGCCTGCGGAACCCGATACCGGACCAGAACCAGAACGGCGGAGTCGTCGTCGCCGTCCGCGCGCGGCCGATCCTCGACTCCGGGCACTTCGACGATCCCCCGACCGATGCCTGCCGTCGCGGGCATGGGCCACACCAGCAGAGAGAGCCCACCGAGTGCGCACAGGACCCCTGCCCCGACGACCACCAGTCCCGGATCCCAGATGGCCGCGAGCACACCTGCGCCCGCAGAGCCGGCGGCGGTGCATCCGAACAGCACGAGCTGGTAGAACGACAGGCCGCGCGTGCGCACCCAGACGGGCAGGAATGCCTGGATCGTTCCGTTGATGGTGGCGATCACACCGATCCAGGCGAGCCCGGTCGCCACCAGCGCCGGGAAGGTGATCCACAGGGTGGGCGAGGTGACGAGCGCCACGAGGCCCGCGCCGAAGAGCACGGACGACGCGAGGACCACGCCGTTGACCGCCGCGACCCGACGCGCCCACGGAAGCACGAAGGCTCCGACGATCGACCCGGCGCCCAGGGCGGCCAGCAGCAGTCCGTAGCCGCTCGCGCTGAATCCGAGCGAGCTCTTGGCGATGGTCGGCAGCAGCGCCCACAGCGCGTTCGCGGGGACCAGGAAGACGGCGAGGCGCAGCAGGATGAGCCGCACGACCCGCGAATGGCGGATGTAGCGGATGCCGGCCCTGGTCGCGTCGACGAACGGCTCGGGCCGCGTCGCGGGTGGACGGTACGTCTTCCAGAAGAACAGCACCCCGAGGAACACGAGGAACGAGAGCGCGTTGAGGAGGAAGACCGCCGCGACCCCGAACTGCGCGACCACGAGGCCGGCGATCGCCGGTCCCACGGCCCTCGCGATGTTCACGCCGATCGACGAGAGGCTCGCCGCGTCGATGAGCAGCTTCGGCGGCACGATGTCGGGTACGAGCGCCTGGAACGCCGGAAGCTGGATGGCCGAGACCGTCCCCAGCACGAACGTCGACGCCAACAGGATCGTCGTGGTCGTCTGACCGACCGCCGTCAGGTAGGTCAGCCCGAGAACGACCGCGAGCTGCACGATCTGCGACCAGAGCAGCACGCGCCGACGGTTGAGGAACTCGCCGATCACACCGGCGGGGATCGCGAACAGGAGCACGGGCGCGGCCGACGCCGTCTGCACGAGCGCGACCAGCAGCGGGGATCCGTCGTCCTGCACGAGCAGCCATTGAGCGCCGACCGTCTGCATCCAGCTTCCGATGTTGCTGACGATCGACGCCAGCCACACCAGACGGAAGATCGGCACGGCGAGAGGAGCGAAACCCGCACGCCATCCGGTGCGGCCGTCGGCCGATGCCACCTGCGGCTCAGCCATGGCTCGCGACCTCCCGAAGGATGCCGTCGATGATCCGCACGATGTCCGTGGCGTGGGTCTGCGTGACCAGATGCGGCCCGTCGAGTGCCGTCACCGTCCGGCAGCCTGCCCTCCGATACCCGAAGCGCTGCATCTGCGGGGCGACCAGGCGATCCTCGGTCGCCACCACGCCCCAGCTGGGCTTCGTCCGCCAGGCGGTCTCCATGGCACGCTCGGCGAACACCGAATCGGCGATCGGCCGCTGCGATACCGCGAGAACACCCGACTCGTCGGAGGGCAGGCCCTCGGCGAGCAGACGGGCGAAACGATCAGGGGTGACGGTGAGTTCTGTGCGGAAGGTTCCGTCGCCATCCGGGAACAGAGCAGACGCGAGATGCCCTGATGCCTCGGCCGGGGCGAACCGACCGCACAGCTCGTCGATGCTCTCGCCCCGCTCGAGCGCGTACCCCGCGATGAACAGCAGTCCGGTGACATTGTTCGCCCCGCCCGCCACGGTGATCACCGCTGCGCCGTATCCGTGACCGACGAGGAGCACCTCTCCGTCGACGCGCTCGACGAACGAGCGGATGTAGTCGCAGTCGCCATGGAAGCTGCGACCGATCACCGCAGGGGCGAGCACCCGGTGTCCGCCGTCGAGCAGACGGAGAACGACCGGCCACCACCCCGAGGCATCCAGGAAGGCACCGTGCACGAGGACGACCGTGCTGGTTCTCATCATCTCGCCACCTCGCGGTCGTCGTCCGTGTGAGACGAATCTAAGAACCGAGGCGTCCACGACCATCCGACAGGAGTCGAATACCGGGCATCCCACTTCTGCCTGCTTTCCGCCTGGTGTGCGAGCTCCCGAGAGAGTTGCATGAGACGTACTCGAGTTCGATGACGGGATTCCCTCCATCGACGCAGAGCGACACGGTGAGCCCATCCCCCGCACAGGAGCGAACCCATGACGATCAGCGACACGACGACGGACGCCAACTCCCTGGCGCTGCATGAGATCGCCCTCCAGCTCGAGGCGTCCCTGAACCGCTGGGTGGTCATCCGCGAGTCCGGGGCGGCGGCACCGGCGGACGAAGCATCGGCGTCGCTCCTCTCCGTCCCGGTGCAGGACGACGGTGCAGCCATCGCGTTCATCCTGGTCGATCCGGGCGCCGGCACCCCCCTCACGGCGAGCGAGTTCGAAGCCGTCGATGCGGCGTCCGCGCTCGTCAGGATCACCCTTCGTCGTGGCCCCGGTTCCGTGCGGGCGGATCGCGAGTCGATCCTGCGGGATCTGCTGGACGCCGAGGAGTCGGTGCGCCGAGACGCCTACTCGCGCGCACTCCGGCAGAGGTGGGTGGACCGCGAAGCGGGCACGGTCGTGCGCGCGATCCTGATCGATTCCGCAGTCACAGACGTCGACCGCATCGCCTTCGGCCGCCACCTCGCCCATCTTCGTCCCGTCCCCGCTCACTTCGTCACGCTCGAGGGCGGTGTGGTCGTGCTGGTCGGGCAGCCGGCCGACGGCGACCTCGCCGACGTCCTGCTGCAGGAAGCCGCCCGACGCGGGATGAGGATCCTCGGAATCGGATCCGCGTCGCCTGCGAGAGGCGCGACAGACCTCCGCAGCGCCGCCGACGAGGCGGCGATCGCCGCCTCTCTCGCCGCAGCCCTCCCCCAGTTCCATCCGTCCGTCGACGCGAGCGAGCTCGGCGGCTGGCGGCTGCTCGCCTCCGCATCCGCAGACCCCGACGCCCTTCGGATCATCTCGCCGGCCGCGCACGTCCTGTACTCCCAGACCGACGACAGCCAGCGCCTCACCGTCGAGACGTACCTCGACGTCGGTGCGAACGTGGTCGCCGCGTGCCAGATCCTCTTCGTCCACCGCACGACCCTCTACTACCGGCTCGAGCGCATGCCCCCGCTGGTCAAGGAGGCGCTCGACGACGGTGTGAAGCGCAGCACTCTGCACCTGGCACTGAAGCTCATCCGGCTCTGGGAATCCACCGGTCGACTGTGACGTCGGTCTTGCATCCGCCGATCAGGCCGAAGCCGTGGCCGCGCCGGGTGATTCGGGTGTGCCGATCAGCGACACCTCCCGGCGCACTCTGGCGAAGATGAACGCCTCGCTGCTGCCCGGCCCGAGAAGGCGCAGCGCCTCATCCGCCTCAGCGATCGCCGCCTCTCCCTCGCCGGCTTGGATGAGTACCCGGATGTGCCGACGCATCATCAACAGCACTCGGGTGTCGTCCTTCAGAGCGCGAGCGAGGGCGAGGCCCTGCTCGCCGATCCGCATCGCATCCTCATGCCGCCCGACGGCGGAGTATGCATCGATGAGTTCGAGACATGCCGCGTACTGGGTGATGACCCCGGTGACGCTGTCAGCGGTCGCGGCGGACCGCACCCGCGCGAGTGCGGCCTCCGCTTCCTCGATGGATTCGAGGAACTGACCGCGCTTGCTCTTGATCAGTGACGACAGCAACTGGGCGTTCTCCGAACCCGTCGTCTCCTGGGCGTCGGTGAACGCGTCGATCGCGGCGACCGCGGCCGCATCCGCCTCCACCAGACGATCGAGTGTCCAACTCGCCCAGCCGATGTAATAGTGCGCCCACCCTTGCTGCGCGACGTCGCCGGCCCGCATCGCTGCGGCCAGCGCCGCACGTGCGGTCACCACCGCCTTCTCCCGATCACCGACCTCGACGATCTCGGCCCACGCGACATAGCCGAGCTGCGCGGCTTCTTTCGCCGGGTCCCCGAGGCTCTCCGCCGCGCTCGCCGCGAGCGAATAGAACCGGTGCCAGTTGCCCCACGTCATCCAGATGTCCGAGTACCAGTGCAGCGCATCGGCGACGTCGCAGACCGTCTCGTCTTCTCCGACCTCGGCGGCCTCGGTGTATGCCGGCCACCAGTGCTCGGCCTCGGTGCGGATCCACGCTGCGGCGGCCTCTGCGCTCGTGAACCCGCGGCCGGTGCGCCCGAGCGCGGTCGGCTCCCTCTGCGGCTCGTACCAGGCGCCCGCGCGTTCCAGGGTTCCGAGAAGCCAGGAGCGGATGTGGTCGCCGCGACGCGCGATCTCATCGGGTCCGACCGACGCACGCAGCTTGCTCCGCCCGAAGAGCCGCATCAGGTCGTGCAGACGGTAGCGATCGCCGCCGCGCGCCTCGAGCATCCCCAGATCTGTGAGATCGTCCAAGCGCGATTCGACCTCTGCGAGATCAGACGAACGCACCGCCGCAGCGGCGAGATGTGCGCCGAACGTCCTGCCGTCGATGAGGGAGATCCAGCGGAACAGGGCGGCGGTGCGCGGGTCGAGCTCGTCGTAGGAGAGCGAGATGGCCGCTTCCACTGCCAGATCGCCGGCGACGAGAAGGCGCAGCCGGTCCTCCGACGTGCGCATCCGACCGAGCAGATCATCGACCGTCCATGCGGGCCGACTGGCGATGCGATTGCCGACCACGCGCAGCGCCAGGGGGATGTCGTCGCAGAGGCCCGCCACCTCGCCCAGAGCATCCTCTCCGCTCGCCGCCTGCGGGATCAGCCGATGCAGGAAGGCGATGCTCTCCTCCCGGCGGAGCGGTCCGAGACGCAGTCGCCGCACGCCCTCGAGGCCGGCGAGACTGCGACGAGAGGTCACGACGACGACATCGCCGGCGCAGATCGACAGGATGGGACGGATCTGCGCCTCGTTCGCGACGTTGTCGAGCAGCACCGTGACCGGGGCGATGTCGACGGCTGCCCGCCATCGTGCTCTCGCCTCGCCGAGATCCGCGGGCGGTTTCTGCTCGGCCCCGGGAAGCTGGCGCAACATCGCGGTCATCACCTGCAGCGCACTGAGGGGCGACGAGCTGAAGCCGTCCAGCCCGAGGAAGACCGCAGGGCGGCCGCTCGACCGATCTCGCTCGAGGATCTCGATCGCGACGGTCGTCTTGCCGATTCCCGGAGCCCCGCTGATGATCAGCGCAGGGCGCTGGGTGTCGGACGCCCGTGGCCCGTGGAGGATCTCGAGCGCTTCATCGATCTCGGCATCACGTCCCGAGAAGTCGAACACCCTGTGCGGGGAGATCGCGCCAGGGCCGTCGGGGGCCAGGGCGGCTCGGGGGCGGGCGCGCGCCGCACGCAGGAAGGCATGCTGATCGGCTGCGTCCAAGCCGAGTCCGTCAGCCAGTGCGTCGACCGTGCGACGTTGCGGAGAGGTGCTCGCGCCTCGTTCGAGGTCGCCGATCGTGCGCACACTCACGCCCGACTGCGCGGCGAGCGCTTCGAGGGTCAGATTATGGCCCACTCGCAGCGACCGCAGCAGCAGCCCGAAGGGTGAGGGTTCGGTCACGACGTCCGCCTTTCGCTGATGTCAGCTTGGCAGGTCTTCTCCTCGCGATGATGGCGCGCCGGTTACGGGGCGGTTTCGTCACCGGTCGGCACAGGCGATCAACCCTGCGCGCGAGACGCCGGGCGGACGATCGCGCGACGCATGACCAGGGCTGCTGAGACGGTCGCGACCAGGACGATCGAGATGAACACGAGCAGCACCGTCGTCTGCGACGCGAAGGAGAGGATGACTCCGATCGCGAGCACCGGCAGAGCGAGCCCGCAGTATGCGATCAGGAAGATCAGCGCGAGCGTCTCGCCGCGGCGTCCCGGCTCTGCAAGACCGGATGCCGTGGCGACCGCCGACTTGAACAGCAGCCCCACACCGACGCCGGCCACCACGCCTCCGCCGAGGAACACCCCCAGCGAGGGCAGCAGTGTTCCTGCCGCGACCGCGACGAGGCCCAGTGCGCAGCACACGGCCGCGACGGTGAGCTGGATGCGCAGCGGGACGCGAGCGAGAGCCACCTGCCCCGATGCCGCGGCGGCGAACACCGAGCACGCCGTGACCCCGGCGAGGAGGTGGTCGTGTTCGCCGAACGTGCTGATGAGGATCGTCGGTGCGAGCGAGGTGAAGAGCCCGAAGAGGGCGAACCCCGCGAAGGCGCCGAACCCGGCGGCGATGAACGCGGTTCTCGAGCTCGGCGGAGCGGCGATCCGCTGGGGCCGGTATCGCCGTGGCTCACTCGGGGGCGCCACGGTCTCGGGGACGCAGGCGACGGCGATCGCGACGGCGATGAGCACGACGAGGAAGACCGCGTGCGGCAGCACGAGCGGCGCGGGGAGGAACTCGGCGAACAGCCCTCCGATCAGTGGCCCGAGCGCCAATCCCCCGAGATTCGCGGCACCGGCCACGGACGCCGCGACGATGACGTTCTCGGTCGGTCTGGCATGTGCGCGCAGTTCGCCGAGATGCGCGGTGGCGGTGGCGGTGAGGATGCCGACACTCGCGCCGTTCACCAGCCGCGCGACGAGAAGACCGGGCACCTCGTGCCACAGCAGGAACAGGACGGCACTGAGAGCGGCGATGAGGATCGCGATCACCAGCATCCGTCTCCGACCCATCCAGTCGCTGACGTGCCCGAGCAGGAACAGGCTGAGCACGACGCCGACGGCGAAGGCCGCGAAGATCAGCGTGATCACCGAGACCGGGAAGCCGTCGGCCTCCTGGTACAGCGGATAGAGCGGTGTGGGCACCGTCGCGTACGCCATCACGAGCAGGAAGGCGGCCGCGACCACCCAGAATCCCGCACCGTGCGAGATGCGAGAGTTCGACATGGTGGAGAGGCTACCGAGAGAACGCCGATCGACACCGGACAGATGTCGAAGACGACCAGGACGGATCCTGGACAGATGTCGAGCGGGCGGCGCGGGCGCACGGGTTAGCGTGGTCGCGCTCCCACGACGCACACGTGGGGCGATCGACAGTCGCCCGGCATCGTTCGGGACGACGGAAACCTGGAGGCTGATCATGGCGTTCGTGACCACGGATGATGGCGCAGAGATCTACTACAAGGACTGGGGCAGCCCCGACGCGCAGCCCATCATGTTCCACCACGGCTGGCCGCTCTCGTCGGACGACTGGGACGCCCAGATGCTGTACTTCCTCGACAAGGGCTACCGCGTCATCGCCAGCGACCGTCGCGGCCACGGACGATCGTCTCAGATCGGCACCGGCCACGACATGGACCACTACGCGAGTGATGCGTCGGCGGTGGTCGAGCATCTCGACCTGCGCAACGCGATCCACATCGGGCACTCGACGGGTGGTGGCCAGGTCGCACGCTACGTCGCGCAATACGGTCAGCCGCAGGGCCGCGTCGCCAAGGCGGTGCTCGTGTCGTCGGTGCCCCCGCTGATGGTGCAGACGGACGCCAACCCCGAGGGCACGCCGATCGCGGTCTTCGACGGCTTCCGCGAGGCTCTGGCAGCGAACCGTGCCGAGTTCTTCCAGGCGGTCGCCGCAGGACCCTTCTACGGGTTCAACCGCGATGGTGTCACGTTGTCGCAGCCTGTCGTCGACAACTGGTGGCGCCAGGGGATGACGGGCAGCGCCCTCGCGCACTACGAGGGGATCAAGGCCTTCTCCGAGACCGACCAGACCGACGACCTCAAGGCGATCACGGTACCGGTCTTCGTCATCCAGGGCGACGACGATCAGGTCGTGCCGTACAAGGACGCGTCGGTGAAGCAGGCCGAGCTTCTGAGCGACTCGACGCTGAAGATCTACAGCGGGTTCCCGCACGGCATGCTGACGACGCACGCTGATGTGATCAACCCCGACATCCTCGCGTTCATCCAGCAGTAAGCGGCCTCGCAGCCGCTCGACGGCGCATCCGGGCTCGACGCCCGGGTGCGCCGTCGACGTGAGCACGCCAGCGGTCCGGCGGGAGGATCAGACTATGGAGTGGGCCCTGCCGGGATCGAACCGACGACATCCACGGTGTAAACGTGGCGCTCTACCAGCTGAGCTAAAGGCCCTTCCCGACCATCCTAGCCAAGAGCGCACACGGTGCGTGCGTCAGCGCACCAGCGGCACTGCCTGGTCGACGCGCCCGAGCTTGTCCGGGTTCGCCGTCGAGTAAATCCGCGTGATCCGCCCGTCCTCGACTGCGACCGTCACGATCCCGGCGAGCTGTCCGTCGATCTCCACGCGGATCGCGGGTTCTCCGTTGATCGTCGTGATCACGGTTCGGAATTCACGGGTGAACTTGGCGAGACTGCCGATGAGGTACCGCGCGATGGCGTCCGCCCCGACGAGCGGCTTTCGCGCCGCACCGCGTACCTTGCCGCCGCTGCCCGCGACCGAGACCGCGTCCGGGGCGAGCACGTCCATCAGCCCCTGGATGTCTCCGTTCTCCAGCGCGGCGACCAGCCGGGTGACCGCACGCTCGTGCTCCGAGGGTACGACGCGGATCCTCGGGCGCCGCGCCGCGACATGATCCTTCGCGCGATGCGCGATCTGGCGCACCGCGGCCGGGGTCTTCCCGACGGCGTCGGCGATCTCGTCGTAGGGCACGTCGAATACTTCGCGCAGTACGAACACGGCGCGCTCGGCCGGGCCGAGCGTCTCGAGCACCGTGAGCATCGCCATCGACAGGCTCTCGGCCAGCTCGACGTCATCCGCGACATCAGGGGATGTGAGCAAGGGCTCGGGCAGCCACTCTCCGACGTAGTCCTCCCTGCGCCGGGAGGACGAGCGGATGTGGTTGAGCGCCTGCCGCGTCACGATCCGCACGAGGTACGCCTTCGGCGCATCGACTTTCGCCTGATCGACGGCGGACCACCGGAGCCACGACTCCTGCAGCACGTCCTCGGCGTCCGCCGCAGACCCGAGCATCTCGTAGGCCACGGTGAACAGCAGGTTGCGGTGCACGACGAACGGGTCGTCGTCGGCGTGCGTGACGCGGTCCATGACGCGAGCCTACGCGGCAGGCTGAGCCGAGTCGCGGGACGCCGGCGGTGGGGCGAGCGGGGGCAGCCCGCACGCGTCGGCGAACTCCTCCGAGCGGATGCCGAGTGCCACGTTCATCCTCGCGCTCATGTTCATGAACGCCACCCGCGCGGCGAGTTCGACCAGACCCGCCGCGCCGAGATCCGCGAGCAGCGCGTCCGAGAGCTCATCCGTCACCGCCGGCGGAGTCTGGCTGGCGGCCTCCGCGTACTCCATGACCCGCCGCTCGACCGGAGAGAAGACCGTCGCGTCGCGCCAGCGCGGGACCTGCCGGATCTTCGCCTCGTCGAGACCGCGGTTGTGTCCCATGAAGTAGTTGAAGTCGAGGCAGAAGCTGCAGCCGACCGTGGCCGCCGCCGCCATCGCCGCATAGGAGGCCAGCTCGGGGTCGAGTTCCTTCCACCCCTCGGATCTGCGGCCCATGCCCATCGCGTCCTTCATCACCGCAGGGTTGTTCCAGAGCACTCCGACCGACTCCGGCACACGGCCCATCATCTTCTTCGCGAACACCTTCACCATCGCTCCGTAGACACCCGTGACCTCCGCCGCCGGAAGACGACCCGTGCTGCTGCTGTTCATGCGCGTTGCTCCTGTCCTGTCGTTGGGACCTTCGACATGAAGACACCGGCCACGCTCCTGATGTGACAGACGACTCGAAGGACACCTGCGGCATCCGGCCGTCCGTGAAGGGGGATAGGGTGAGGGAGGCACGCGTTGTGCACAGCCGACAAGGCTGCCCGCGTCGCTTCCCGTTTCAATGGCATGACCTGCCAGCTTGACGAAAGGCTCCCCCGTGACTGTGCACGACCAGGATCCGTACTCCCAGGGCCCCCTCGACAGCGATCCGGAAGAGACGGGCGAGTGGCAGCAGTCGCTCGACGAGCTCGTCGACGCCAAGGGCCACGGGCGTGGCCGCGAGATCATGCTCAGCCTGCTCAAGCGCTCGAAGGAGCTGCACCTGGGCGTGCCGATGGTCCCGACCACCGACTACATCAACACGATCGCCGCGGAGAACGAGCCCGAGTTCCCGGGTGACGAAGAGATCGAGCGCCGCTACCGGGCGTGGATCCGCTGGAACGCCGCGATCACGGTGCATCGCGCCCAGCGCCCCGGCATCGGCGTCGGCGGCCACATCTCGACCTACGCGTCCTCGGCTGCTCTGTACGAGGTCGGCTTCAACCACTTCTTCAAGGGCGCGGACAACCCCGGCGGCGCCGACCAGATCTTCATCCAGGGCCACGCCTCCCCCGGAACCTACGCGCGCTCGTTCCTCGAAGGCCGCCTGAGCGAGGACCAGCTCGACGGCTTCCGCCAGGAGAAGTCGCACGCGCCGCACGGCATCCCGTCGTACCCGCACCCGCGTCTGATGCCCGAGTACTGGCAGTTCCCGACGGTCTCGATGGGTCTCGGTCCGATCAACGCCATCTACCAGGCGATGTCGAACAAGTACCTCGAGAACCGCGGCATCAAGGACACGTCGCAGTCGCACGTCTGGGCGTTCCTCGGCGACGGCGAGATGGACGAGGTCGAGAGCCGCGGCCAGCTGCAGGTCGCAGCCAACGAAGGCCTCGACAACCTCACCTTCATCGTCAACTGCAACCTGCAGCGCCTCGACGGCCCGGTGCGCGGAAACGGCAAGATCGTCCAGGAGCTCGAGTCGTTCTTCCGCGGCGCGGGCTGGAACGTCATCAAGGTCGTATGGGGTCGCGAATGGGACGACCTGCTCGCCCGCGACACCGAGGGCGCACTGCTCAACCTCATGAACGTCACCCCCGACGGTGACTACCAGACGTACAAGGCCGAGTCCGGCGCGTACGTCCGCGAGCACTTCTTCGGACGCGACGAGCGTGCCGCGGCCCTCGTCAAGGACTACTCCGACGACGACATCTGGAACCTCAAGCGCGGTGGACACGACTACCGCAAGGTCTACGCCGCGTTCAAGGCCGCGACCGAGCACAAGGGCAAGCCCACCGTCATCCTCGCGAAGACCGTCAAGGGCTACGGCCTCGGTCCGCACTTCGAGGGCCGCAACGCGACCCACCAGATGAAGAAGATGACGCTGGACAACCTCAAGACGTTCCGCGACGCGATGCACATCCCGATCACGGATTCGCAGCTCGAGGAGAACCCGTACCTGCCCCCTTACTACAACCCGGGCCCGCAGGACGAGACGATCCAGTACATGCTCGAGCGCCGCCAGGCCCTCGGCGGCTACCTGCCGGAGCGTCGTTCCACGCACGTCGGGCTCTCGCTCCCCGACGACACCGCGTACGCGCTGCCCAAGAAGGGCTCCGGTACTCAGGAGATCGCCACGACCATGGCCTTCGTCCGTCTGCTGAAGGACCTGCTGCGCTCGAAGGACTTCGGCCACCGCATCGTCCCGATCATCCCGGACGAGGCCCGTACGTTCGGAATGGACGCGTACTTCCCGTCGGCGAAGATCTACAACCCGAACGGCCAGCACTACACGTCGGTCGACCGTGAGCTCCTCCTCGCCTACAAGGAGAGCCCGCAGGGCCAGATCGTGCACGTCGGCATCAACGAGGCAGGCGCTCTGGCGGCATTCACCGCGGCCGGCACGTCCTACGCCACCCACGGCGAGCCGCTGATCCCGATCTACCTCTTCTACTCGATGTTCGGATTCCAGCGCACCGGCGACGCCCAGTGGGCCGCGGGTGACCAGATGGCCCGAGGCTTCATCATGGGCGCGACGGCCGGTCGCACCACCCTCACGGGTGAGGGCCTGCAGCACGCCGACGGTCACTCGCACCTGCTCGCCGCCACCAACCCGGCGACGGTCTCGTACGACCCGGCCTACGGCTACGAGATCGCGCACATCATGCGTTCGGGTCTCGAGCGCATGTACGGCGGCAACCACGAAGACCCGAACGTCATGTACTACATCACGCTCTACAACGAGCCGATGGTCATGCCCGCCGAGCCTGAGAATGTGGACGTCGACGGCATCGTTCGCGGTATCCATCGCATCTCGGTCGGCGAGGGCGAGGGCCCCCGCGCCCAGCTCTTCGCATCGGGTGTCGGACTCCCCTGGGCCCTCGAGGCGCAGCAGCTGCTGAAGAACGACTGGGGCGTGATCGCCGATGTCTGGTCGGTCACCTCCTGGACCGAGCTGCGCCGCGACGGTCTCGCCGCCGACGAGCACAACTTCCTGCACCCGGAGGAAGAGCCCCGCACCGCGTACCTCACGCAGAAGCTGCAGGGCGCCGAAGGTCCGGTCGTCGCTGTGAGCGACTTCATGCACGCCGTGCAGGACCAGATCCGTCCGTGGGTTCCGCAGCGTTTCGCGACGCTCGGCGCCGATGGCTTCGGATTCTCCGACACACGCGCCGCTGCTCGTCGCTTCTTCAAGATCGACGGCCCGTCGATCGTCGTCCGCACGCTGCAGTCGCTCGCCGAAGACGGGGTCGTCGACCGTTCTCTCGCCGCGCAGGCCATCCAGAAGTACAGCCTGCACGACGTGAACGCCGGCACCAGCGGCAACGCGGGCGGCGAAAGCTGAGCCATCGGTGACGGGTTCCTCTTCGCGCGGCATGGACAAGTCCGCCACGCTCACCTGGCTGCGCCGGATCTCCGGTGACATCGCCTCGGTGACGATCAAGCGCCTCGAGGACACCCTGCCCTGGTACGCCGACATGCCACCGGCCCGCCGCTCTGCGGTCGGGCTGGTGGCTCAGGCCGGCATCACCTCCTTCATCCAGTGGTACGAGGATCCGACCTCCACCCCCTGGATCGCCGCGGACATCTTCGCCGCGGCACCGCGCGAGCTTCTGCGCAGCGTCAGCCTGCAGCAGACGCTGCAGCTCATCCGCGTCACGGTCGAGGTGACCGAAGAGCGGGTCGCCGGCCGAGGCGGAGATCTCCGCGAGGCGATCCTGCTGTACTCGCGCGATGTCGCGTTCGCCGCCGCCGACGTGTACGCCCGAGCCGCCGAGGCTCGAGGACTGTGGGATGCGCGACTCGAAGCTCTGGTCGTCGACTCGATCCTCACGGGTGAAGCCGACGAAGAGCTGCCGAGCCGTATCGCCGCGCTCGGCTGGCACGGCCACGGCGAGGTCGCTGTTCTGGTCGGCACGACTCCCCCGCAGTTCGACGTCGATCTCGTGCGCCGCACGGCGCGCAAGCTCGCGGTGGACGTGCTCATCGGAGTCCAGGGGTCACGCCTCGTGCTCGTCATCGGTCGAGCCCGCATCGCGGGCCAGGAACCCGCCGAAGGCGAAGAGGAAGAGCTCGGCTTCGAGGAGATCGCGACCCGCCTCGAGCCCTCGTTCGGCCCAGGGTACGTGGTCCTCGGCCCCGCCGTCGCTGCCCTCGTCGATGCGAGCCAGAGCGCGCGCGCCGCTCTCGCGGGTTTCGCCGTCGCTCGCGCCTGGCGCAGCGCGCCGCGTCCTGTCGACGCGGACGACCTCCTGCCCGAGCGTGCGCTCGCGGGCGATCCCCTCGCGAAGCAGACTCTGATCGAGCGGATCTATCGCCCGCTGCAGGCGCACTCCACCGACCTCGTGACGACGCTGTGGAGTTACCTCGACAACGGCCGATCGCTCGAGGCCACCGCACGGGAGCTGTTCGTGCACCCCAACACCGTCCGCTACCGCCTGAAGCGCGTCAGCGAGGTCATCGGCTGGGATGCCACGGGTCCGCGCGAGGCTCTGATCCTGCAGACGGCACTCATCCTCGGCTCCATCGGCGCGGCCGAGCAGGTCCGCCGTCGCGCGCCGCTGCGTCGCCCTTCCCGCTGATCCGCACGGCAGACCCCGATCTGCTGTACGCCACACACAAGGGTTCTTCGGAATCTTGTGATGGATCATCCACCACTTCCGGCGGATCGTTGGCAGACTGGGGTGGTGATTGTCGTCGTATGCCCAGGACAGGGCTCGCAGACCCCCGGTTTCCTCTCCCCCTGGCTCGAGCTGGACGGCGTGACGGAGACCCTCGCCACCTACTCCGAAGCCGCGGAGGTCGACCTCCAGCAGCACGGGACGGTGTCGGATGCCGACACGATCCGTGACACCCGCGTCGCGCAGCCGCTGATCGTCGCCGCGTCGCTCATCGCCGCGAACGCACTGACGGCCCGTGCCGGACGCCGGGCAGACGGTGTCGCCGGCCACTCGGTGGGTGAGATCGCGGCCCTCGTGGGCAGCGGTGTGATCGACGCCGAGACCGGGATGCGCCTGGTCGGCATCCGGGGTCGTGCGATGGCGGATGCCGCAGCGCAGACCCCGACCGGTATGAGCGCGGTCCTCGGCGGCGATGAGGAGACGATCCTCACGCGCCTGAGCGAGCTCGGGCTCTCCCCCGCGAACTACAACGGCGGCGGCCAGCTCGTCGTGGCCGGCGAGCTCGCAGGGCTCGACGCCCTCGCCACCGAGCCCGTCAAGGGCACCCGCGTCATCCCCCTTCAGGTGGCCGGGGCCTTCCACACGTCGTTCATGGGGTCAGCCGTCGCCGCACTGCGCGACGCCGTGTCGACCGTCACCCCCTCGGACCCCGACATCACCCTGTGGACGAACCGCGACGGCTCGGTCGTCACCGAGGGTTCGCAGGCACTGAGCTACCTCGTCGACCAGGTCTCCTCGCCCGTGCGGTGGGACCTGTGCATGGCATCCTTCGCCGATCAGGGCATCACCGGCCTGATCGAGCTCGCTCCTGCGGGTGCGCTGACCGGTCTCGCCAAGCGTGGCCTGCGCGGCGTGCCGACAGTCGCCGTCAAGACCCCCGATGACCTCGATGCGGCCGTCGCGCTGCTGAACGGAGAAGCCGCATGAGCCCCACCCTGAACCAGGTCACCGGTCCCGCGTACACCCGGATCTACTCCTACGGCGCGGCCCGCGGCGAGAACGCGGTGCCGAACGACGACCTGATCGGCCCGATCGACTCGAGTGACGAGTGGATCCGCCAGCGCACCGGCATCGTGACCCGCGTGCGAGCCGACAAGGGCACGGATGCGATCGATCTCGCGACCACCGCGGCGGCCGAGGCGATCGAGAAGTCCGGCATCTCGGCCGACCAGGTCGACCTCGTCATCGTGGCCACCATCAGCAACCCCAAGCAGTCGCCGTCGGTCTCCGCGATCGTCGCCGACCGTGTGGGCGCCAACCCCGCGGCAGCCTACGACATCAACGCCGCCTGCGCCGGATACGCGTATGCGGTCACCCAGGCCGATGCGCTGATCAGGTCGGGTGCCGCACGCTACGCCCTCGTGATCGGCACCGAGAAGCTCTCGGACATCGTCGACCCCGCCGACCGCAGCATCTCGTTCCTGCTCGGCGACGGCGCGGGTGCCGCGCTCATCGGCCCGAGCGACACGCCGGGCATCGCTCCTGCGGTCTGGGGCTCCGACGGCTCGAAGGCCGACGCGGTCGGCATGAACGGCACGCTCACCGAGTTCCGCGACGGCGAGGTGCCGTGGCCGACCCTCCGCCAGGAGGGCCAGACGGTCTTCCGGTGGGCGGTGTGGGAGATGGCCAAGGTCGCTCGAGAGGCACTCGATCGGGCCGGCGTCGAGCCGACCGACATCGCCGCGTTCATCCCCCACCAGGCGAACATGCGCATCATCGACGAGTTCGCCAAGCAGCTCAAGCTGCCTGAGTCCACCGTCATCGCGCGCGACATCGAGACCACCGGCAACACCTCCGCCGCCTCGATCCCGCTCGCGAGTCACCGGCTCATGGCCGAGCATCCCGAGCTCTCCGGAGGCCTCGCGCTGCAGATCGGCTTCGGCGCGGGCCTCGTGTTCGCCGCTCAGGTCGTCGTCCTCCCCTGAGAACGCGCCGACCTTTCCCTAGACTGTTCCACGGTTCCGATATACAACCCGTAAGAAAGAGGAAGACCACATGGCTTTCACCAACGATGAGGTCCTCGCTGGCCTCGCAGAGCTGATCACCGACGAGACCGGCATCAACGCCTCCGAGGTCGCCCTCGAGAAGTCGTTCACCGACGACCTCGACATCGACTCGATCTCGATGATGACGATCGTCGTCAACGCCGAGGAGAAGTTCGGCGTCACCATCCCCGACGACGAGGTCAAGAACCTCAAGACCGTCGGAGACGCCGTCAACTTCATCGTCGCCGGCCAGGAGTAATCCACGCAGGATGCCACCCCCGCACATGCGGGGCGTGGCATCCTCCGCCTTGCCCGCCTTCTCCTCGACCCGCCTGACAAGGAACCACACATGACCAAGCGCATCGTCGTCACCGGCATCGGCGCCACGTCCGCCATCGGCGGGACAGCTCCCGACAACTGGACCAACCTGCTCGCAGGACAGTCCGGAACCCGCACCCTCGAACACGACTGGGTTCAGCAGTACGAGCTGCCCGTCACCTTCGCCGCCGAGGCGATCGTCCGTCCCGAAGAGGTCCTGCCCCGCCACGAGGCGAAGCGGCTCGACCCCTCCTCGCAGTTCGCCCTCATCGCGGCACGCGAGGCCTGGGCGGATGCAGGTTCGCCCGAGGTCGCCCCTGAGCGCCTCGGCATCGACTTCGCCACCGGCATCGGCGGCCTCTGGACCCTCCTCGACGCGTGGGACACGCTGCGCGAGAAGGGCCCCCGTCGCGTGATGCCGCTGACCGTGCCGATGCTGATGCCGAACGCCGCAGCCGGCAACCTGTCGCTGCAGTTCCAGGCTCGCGCCTACGCCCAGACCGTCGTCAGCGCGTGCGCCTCCAGCACCGAGTCGATCATCCACGCGTTCCACCACCTGCAGGACGGTCTCGCGGACGTCGTGATCGCCGGTGGCACCGAATCGGCGATCCACCCGATCACCATGGCCTCCTTCGCCTCCGCGCAGGCGCTGTCGCGTCGCAACGACGACCCTGCCACCGCATCCCGCCCCGGCGCGATCGACCGCGACGGCTTCGTCATGGGCGAGGGTGCCGCAGTGCTGATCCTCGAGACCGAGGAGCACGCCAAGGCTCGCGGCGCCAAGATCTACGGCTACGTCCTCGGGGGCGGAGTCACCGCAGACGCGTACCACATCACGGGCAACGACCCCGAGGGCAACGGCGCCGCGCGCGCTGTCACCCAGGCCCTCGAGGAGGCCGGCATCACCGCCGACCAGGTCGCCCACATCAACGCTCACGCGACGTCGACCCCGGTAGGCGACCCCAACGAGTACGTCGCGCTCAAGAAGGTCTTCGGCGACCGCATCGACGAGATCCCGGTGTCGGCCACGAAGGCATCCACCGGTCACCTGCTCGGTGGTACGGGAGCCCTCGAGGCGATCTTCTCGCTCCTCGCGCTTCGCGACCGCGTCGCTCCGCCGACGATCAACATGACCGAGCCCGACCCGGCCGTGCCGTTCAAGCTCTCCGGCGAGGCCCAGCCGCTCGGCGACGGCAAGCTCTACGCGATCAGCAACTCGTTCGGCTTCGGCGGGCACAACGCCGTCGCTGTCTTCGCGAGCGCCGACTGACACGCAGACACGTGAGAACGGCCCCCGGGGAAACCCGGGGGCCGTTCTCGTCTTCCGACGTGTCGGGACTATGCCCGGGCGATCTGCAGAGAACGAGCCGCGCGCAGACGCGTGGTCCAGGGCAGGAACCAGCCGATGAGCGGGCCGACCCCGAAGGCGAAGAGCACCGTTCCCACACCGACGGGCCCGCCGAGGAGGAACCCGATCAGCAGCACGCTGCCCTCGATGACGGTGCGCACCAGCCAGACGGGCTTGCCAGTGCGCGCCACGAGACCGGTCATGAGACCGTCGCGCGGCCCCGGGCCGAAGTCCGCGGCGATGTAGAGACCCGTCGCGAATGCGAGCAGGAGAAGCCCCGCCACGAACATCGGCGCGCCGACCCAGATCGACGGGGGCGCGGGCAGCACGAAGAGGGCCAGGTCCGCGCTCGGACCCACGAGCAGGGCGTTCAGCAGCGTGCCGAGCCCGACACGCTGGCGGAGCGGGATCCACAGCACCAGCACGAGAACCGAGACGAGCACGGTGACGACTCCGTAGCCGATGCCGGCCTGCTCGGAGATCCCGAGGGCGAGCACATCCCATGGCGCGACGCCGATACCGCCGCGCACCATCAGACCGAGGGCGACGCCATAGAGGAACAGGCCCGCGAGCAGCTGCACGATGCGCTCGACGATGTCGCGCCGGCTGGTGGCTGCGATGGGGAGGAAGACGGAACGGAGGTGCATTGTTCCATCGTGGCCCCGCTGCTCTGCTCCATGCGGAGGCCAGTCCGTGAAAAGTGGCCTGCTCTGAACAGTCCACTTTGGGGCATGCTGGAGTGATGACATCTCGATTGGTCGAGCAGCTGGGCGCACGGAACGTCGCCGGAGCCACGGCGGCTGCGCTGGCCGAGCAGATCCGCGCGCTGATCCTCGACGGCCGGCTCACCGTCGGAGAGCGATTGCCCAGCGAGCGGGCTCTCGCGCTCGAGCTGCGCCGCTCACGATCGACCACGACCCGGGTGTACGGGCTCCTCGAAGAAGACGGCTACGTGTCCCGGCTGCACGGCGGCAGCACGCGGGTCGCCCTGCCGCACTCGACACCCGCTTCCCCGCGCACCGACGACGACGACGCCATCGACCTCTCCATCGCCTCGATGGACTCCACTCCAGGCCTGTACGACGCGACGGTGAGGTCGCTCCCCCGACTCGCCGCGCTTCGAGGGACGAGCGGCTATTCACTGCGCGGCCTCCCCGAGCTGCGCGAGGCGGTCGCGCGCCGGTTCACGGAACGCGGCGTCGAGACCGATGCCGACGAGATCATCATCACGTCGGGCGCACTCAACGCGTTCCACCTCGTCCTCGCCACGATCGGCCGACGCGGCGAACGAGCCCTCGTCGAACAGCCGACATTCCCCCATGCTCTGGAGGCCCTTCACCGGCACGGGTACCGACTTCTCCCCACCCCGGTGGACGTCACGGGGTGGGACGAGCGCCACCTCACCGACACCCTCCTGCGCAGCCGGCCGCACGTCGCCTATCTCATCCCCGACTTCCACAACCCCACAGGGGCGACCCTGAGCGACGCCGAGCGGTCCCGCATCGCGACGACCGCCAGGAACTCGGGCACGCACGTGATCGTCGACGAGACCACCGCCGAGCTCGACATCGATCGAGGGTGGTCGCCTCTGCCTATGGCCGCGTACAGTCCGCAGATCGTCACGGTCGGGTCGATGTCCAAGATCGCCTGGGGTGGGCTCCGCATCGGTTGGATCCGCGCCGAGCGCTCCCTCATCACACGTCTGCTCGCCACCCGCCCCTCGTTCGAGCTGGGCACCGCGCTTCTCGAGCAGTGCATCGCGGTCGAGCTCCTGCAGGACATGCCGGCGCTCACCGCTCACGTCACGACGCGGCTCCGAGCGGGCCGGGAGGCGGTCACGCAGGGCCTCGCATCCCTCGGCGGACTGTCGACGCCGACGACGCCCGGCGGCCTCTCGACCTGGCTCGATCTCGGGGCGCCGATATCGACGGCACTCTCCCTCGCCGCTCGCGACCACCGTCTCATCCTGCCGCCGGGTCCCCGCTTCTCGACGGGAGGAGTCCTGGAGCGACGCCTGCGGATCCCCATCACGCTTCCTCCCGAGCGCACAGCCGATGCGATGGCACGACTGCAGCTCGCCTGGGACGACGTCATGGCCGGCGGATCGTCCGCGCGTCAGGAGATGCCGAAGTCTGCCGTCATCTGAATGCAGACGAGGACCCCGTCCCTGATGCAGGGGCGGGGTCCTCGTCATGTGGAACAGGGATTCGCCTTCTCAGCGTCCGGGATCACTCACCGGCATCCGATACTCGCGCCTTCCCGTTCCAGGTCTGTGCGGTGTCGTCGACTAGCCCACCTTGTGCAGCCAGACGACCCTGGCGTCATCGCTCGCGTGACGGAAGGGCTCGAGCTCCTCGTCCCAGGCCGAGCCGAGGGCGATGTCGAGTTCCCGCTGCAGTTCGCTCGCGCTTCCGGCGGCGATCTCCATCGCGTAGCGGATGCGGTCCTCACCGATGACGATGTTCCCCGCCGCATCCGTCTGCGCATAGTGGATGCCGAGGTCGGGAGTGTGCAGCCAGCGGCCGCCGTCGCTGCGAGGGGTGGGATCCTCGGTCACCTCGAAGCGGAGGTGCTCCCAGCCGCGGATCGCAGTGGCGAGAGCCGCACCGGTGCCGACCGGGCCGTCCCAGTAGAACTCGGCACGGCGTGCGCCGTCGAGCACCGGCTGGTCGCTCCAGTCGAAGTTCACCGCACGACCGATGGCGCGTCCTACCGCCCATTCCAGGTGCGGGCAGAGCGCGCGAGGTGCAGAGTGGACGAAAACCACTCCGCGTGCGTAAGCCGTCGCCATGATCTCTCCGTTTCATCAGGTGCGTCTTCCCCAACGACCTGAAACAACGAGAACTGGCGTGAATATGCGGTTATGGGGCTATTCTCGCCCAGACCAGGCGAAATCACAAGCATGTGATTCCACGGAGAAGGCCCCGGTCACAGGGACCGGGGCCTTCGGACCGTCGCCGGTCTTCGATGGGATGAGGCTCAGGCCTCGCTCATCGCCTGCTTGACCTGCTGGCCCTTGGCGGCGTAGTACGCGGCACGGGCGGCGTCGCGGCGAGCCTGCTCGGCGTATCCGGCCTCGAGCACGTCCTGCGGAACATCGACGTTCGGCACATCCTGCGTGCCGTTGTACTTCTCGATGTAGGCGTCGAGCTCGGGACCCGACGTCCACGACGTGATGAGGCAGTACCGGGGCTCGGTGCCGACGTGGGTCGCCGCGTGCCACAGACGCTGCGTGTCGACGATCAGCTGGGCACCGGCCGGGAGCGCGATGCGGTACTCGATGCTCGGGTCGGTGCGGTTCTCGCGGAGGACGAAGAAGCTGTCCTTGTCGTCGCTGAGGTTGAAGAAACCGCGGACGACCCAGCCGGTGCCGTCGGGGTTCAGACGGTTGTTGTCGTCCTGGTGGAGGTTGTACAGGCACTCGCCGTACGGGGTCGGCTGCAGCTCGATCACGCGGCAGCGACCGACGTTGGCACCCGGCTCCTGCGCACGGCGCGTCAGGTTCGGAGCCTTGGAGGTCTGCTCGTCGATCCAGACGCCGTCCTTGTCGGTGCGCGGCGGCTTGTGGTTCCAGAAGCCGTTGCACTCGATCTCACCCTTGGCGCTGGCGAGAGGCGCGAAGCGGGTGTCTCCCGACGACTTCCAGTCGTTGTACTCGATGTCGAGCCACTCCTTGGGGTCGAGCTCCTGGTCGTAGCTGTCGAGAACGACGAAGCCCTTGTCTTCGAGTGCCTTCGATTTGATGTATCCCATGATCTAGGTCATGTCCTTTCATCGGGGGCCAGCACGTTTTAACAGGCCCTGATAAGGCAAGCCTAACAGGGCGGCTCTGGAGCGCCGCAGGGGGCCGCCGTGAATAAGCGAATAGACTGAATCGGGCGCCTGGCGACTCCTCGGCGCCGGGCGTTACGGGAGGGCGAGACACCAGCATGAGCACTGCGACCAACGTCGAGGCGACAGCTGTCAACACGATCGAGTGGCTCGCAGAGGACTCCACCACCATCGTCGTGCCGGTGTACCAGCGTCAGTACCGATGGGACATCGGCGGATGCGAGCAGCTGCTCTCGGACGTCCGAGCGGTCGCCCGAGAAGACGACTCCCATCGTCACTTCATCGGATCGATCCTGTCGGCGGCCGATGACTCCGACGCCGACACCGACCTCGTGCTGATCGACGGCCAGCAGCGCATCACGACGCTCATGCTGCTCGTGGCAGCGCTGCGACACGCGGTGCAGGATTCCTCGCCCGAGCTCGCCGTAGAGCTGGACCGCGTGCTCGTGCGCCCGGACGACGCCACCCGCACCAAGCTGCGCCCGCACGATGCCTGGGCCGAGCTGTACGAGTCGGTGGTGCTCGAGCGCGGCGACCATGCCGAGCGCGAGTCGCGCTTCGACGACAACTACGCGTTCTTCCGCAGCCAGGTGCACACCGACGAGGCTCCGCTCATCTGGCGGGGGCTGCAGAGACTCGAGCACGTGTCGATCACCCTCGGCGCCGAAGCGAATGCGCAGCAGATCTTCGAGAGCCTGAACTCCACCGGCGAACCGCTGCGCGATCACGAGCTGATCCACAACTACATCCTGATGGGTCTCACCCACGCCGAGCAGCTCGATGTCGAGACCCGGTTCTGGCTGCCGATCGAACGCCACACCGGAGAGACGATCGGCGCCTTCTGGCGGCACTACCTGGTGATGACGACGGGCCGCGAGGTCGCCGCCAACGGCGAGCACGGCGTGTACAGCGCGTTCCGGCACTCCTTTCCCCGTGTCGACCTCGATCACCTGCAGGCGGATGCCGAGGTATGGCGGCACTACGCCGAGATCTACGGCATCCTGCTCGACCCGTCTCTCGAGAACGATCCCGAGATCGCGCAGCAGCTGCGGTTCGTGAACACCTTCGGCCGTGCGTCCTACCCCCTGGTACTGAGCGTCTACAGCGACCATTCGCGAGGCCTCATCGAGCGTGACGAGCTCCTCGAGACGCTCGAGTGGATCCAGGCCATGTACCTGCGTCGTACGCTGGTCAACCTTCCCAACGAGCGCCTCGTGGCACGTCTCTGCCGCGCTCGCTCCGACGGCAGGGATGCCCTGGCCCGAGCCTTCGCGCGCATCACCCCGTCGGACGAGCGCGTGAGTGCGGTGCTGAAGTACAGCGAGCTGCCGCATCCCGCCTATGTGCTCGGGCGCCTGGAGGGCGTCGACGACGTGATCGACTTCGACGTCGAGCAAATCGTCCCGACCGTCCCGAGCGACAGCTGGTCGGGCGACGGAGTACGCCCATGGATCGACTACTCGGATGACGAGCGCAACGCCCACCGGGCTCTCGCTCCCACCCTCGGCAACCTCACCCTGCTCGAGCAGCACCTCGCGGAGCGCGTGTTCGGCGAGTCGTTCGCCGACAAGCGCGACTCGGCGTATGCGCGCAGCACGGTGACAGAGACGAAGGCGCTCGGGCGCACTGCGACCTGGAGCACCGCTGCGATCTCGGACCGCACGGTGCGCCTCACCGCCGATCTGCTGCGCATCTGGGCCCGCCCGGCCCTGCCCGAGATCGACGACGACGGACTGACACCCATCCTCGACGCCGTCCGCCGACGCGGCTGGCCCGCCGGCTGGGAGCGGGAGTTCGAATACGTCGAGTACCGAGGCGAGCGCTGGGAGGTCTTCGACGTCAGGTACCTCTTCAATCGCGTCTTCCGGCGCGCGTGGACCGACACGCGTGCCGCTGCCGTCTCGTACTGCGCCGCGCATGGCGGACCCATCTACGACGGCATGGCCTGGAAGGGCCAGTGGGACCAGCTCGACGAGTCGCACCATCTGTACATGGGGTGGGATTCGAACTACATGATGAACGCGGTGCAGGGCGTGCTCTCGGAGGCGGGCATCGCCTCCGAGGTGTTCGTCAAGTACTCCTATATCGGGAATGTGATGTGACATGACCACCACCACCATCCGCCGACTGCTCGACCTCACCGTCGAGGAGCACACGCTCACCGTGCCGCTCGTCTGGGGAGACCCTGCCGACACCCGCACGATCGATGTCTTCGCCCGCGTCGTCACGCGCGAGGGAGGCGAACGACTCCCCTACCTCGTCTTCCTGCAGGGCGGCCCTGGGCACGAGGCGCCGCGCCCGTTCCACTCGTCGACGTCCCCCGCATGGCTCGATGAGGCTCTCGCCCACTACCGGGTCGTGATGCTCGATCAGCGAGGCACCGGGCTCTCGACACCGGTCGGCGATGCAGACCTCGAACGCGGCTCCACCGAGGTCGCGGAATACCTCACCCATCTGCGCGCGGATTCGATCGTCCGCGACTGCGAGGCGATGCGCGAGCACCTCGCTGCGGAGACGTGGAGCGTGCTGGGTCAGTCCTTCGGGGGCTTCACGACACTGGCCTACCTGTCGACCGACGCGGACTCGCTCGCCGACGTGTTCATCACCGGCGGCCTGAGCACGGTGACCCGGCACCCCGACGAGGTCTACGCGCGCTGCTACGACAAGATGCGCTCGGCATCCGAGCACTACTACCGCCGGTTCCCCGAGCACCGCGACGCCATGCGCCGTCTGGTCGATCGGGCGGAGTCCGGTGACATCGTGCTTCCGGACGGTGAAGTGGTCTCCCCGTCACGGCTGCGCTCCGTGGGTTCCGCGCTCGGCACGAACGACGGGTGGCAGACCGTCTGGTCGCTGCTCGAGCGCGATCCCGCGTCGAACGCCTTCCGTCACGATCTCATGCACGCGATGCCGTACGGCGGCCGCAATCCGCTCTACTTCGCGTTCCACGAGTCGAGCTACGCGAGCGGTCACGCGACACGATGGTCGGCGGAGCGCACCGAGCCCCAGGACTTCCGCGACGACGTCACCCTGTTCACGGGCGAGCACATCCGCCGCGACTGGACCGAGACGGTCCCGGCATTCCAGCCGTGGCGCGACGTCACGCTCGCGCTCGCGGAATTCGAGTGGCCGCGGATCTACGACGAGGTCGCCATCGCCACCTCCGGGGCGACGGGTGCTGCGGCGGTGTACGTGAACGACGTCTACGTGCCGATGGAGTTCTCTCTCGAGACCTCCCGTCTGCTGCCTGGCGTGAAGCTCTGGGTGACCAGTGAGCACGAGCACAACGGCGTGCGCTCCGGTCCTGTGCTGACCCGCCTCTTCGACCTCGCGCACGGTCGCCGCATCCGCTGAGACTCCTCTGCCAGAGATCCTCCTACAGGCGGATGCCGATACGAACACGCGCCGAATAGCCTGGTCTCATGGCCCAGGCTTTCGGGATGCTCCTCACGATAGCGATCCTTCTCGTCATCGTGATCGCAGTCGTCGTCGTGATCGTGGCGACCTACGCGAAGGCGCCCCTTGAGAAGAAGTACGAGAGTGCCGGCGGCGGCATGGGCGGATCCTTCGAGGCGATCTGGATGCCCTCGGCACATGAGGCCGGCATGGAGCGGGACCGACAGACCTCGCGCACCGCTCCCGCTCCCTCCGCCGGCGACCCTCCCAGCAGGATCGACGGCGAACGCATCGTGATCGACATCTGACGGCCGCCGCAGGTACGACGAAGGCCCCGTGTTCCGAGGAACACGGGGCCTTCGAGTGCGGAGGTCGTTACTTGGACGAGCCGCCGAAGCCCTTGAAGCGCTGGTTGAACTTCTCGACGCGGCCGGCCGAGTCCATGATGCGCTGCTTGCCCGTGTAGAACGGGTGCGATGCCGACGAGATCTCGACGTCGATGACGGGGTACTCGACGCCGTCGAGCTCGATGGTCTTGTCGCCCGTCACGGTCGAACGGGTGAGGAACGTCTCTCCCGAGCCCAGGTCGCGGAACACGACAGCCTTGTACTCGGGGTGAATGTCAGTCTTCATGGGATTCCTTAGTTGCTGCCCTGGATTGTGCCAGGGACGAGGGAAGTCTGCGGTGCAGAGAGCACCAAGGATCGATTCTATCAGATCGTGATCAGGATGCCGCGCGCGCGGCATAGCGGCCGTCTTCGCTGGTGAGCACGATCGGCATGCCGAATGTCTCGGTCAGCGTCTCGGCCGTGAGCGTCTCGGCGACGGGGCCGGCGGAGACGATGCGCCCCTCGCGCATCAGCAGCACGTGCGTGAAGCCCACGGGTATCTCCTCGACGTGATGGGTGACCATCAGCATCGCGGGGGTCGTCGGCGACGAGGCGTAGCCGCTGAGCAGGGCCAGCAGCTCTTCGCGCGACCCGAGGTCGAGCGACGCCGTCGGCTCGTCGAGCAGAAGCAGCTCCGGGTCCGTCATGACGGCCCGTGCGATCTGGACGCGCTTCTGCTCGCCGTCGCTCAGCGTTCCGAACGTGCGGTCCGCCAGGTGCTCGAGACGCCAGTCGCCGAGCACGCGCAGCGCGCGACGCTCGTCGATGTCCTCGTAGTTCTCGTTCCACCGACCGAGCACCGAGTACGCGGCTGTGAGGACGGTGTTCAGCACGGTCTCATCGCGGGGCACGCGCTTCGCCATCGCCGAGGACGCGAAGCCGATGCGCGGACGCAGCTCGAACACGTCGGTGCGACCGAGGGTCTCCCCCAGAACCGTCACGGTTCCGGAGGTGGGATGCATGAGCGTGTCGGCCAGCTGGAGCAGGGTGGTCTTGCCCGCGCCATTCGGTCCGAGGATCACCCATCGCTGATCATCGTCGACCTGCCAGGTCACGTGATCGATGATGTCGCGGCCCTCACGGCGCACGACGACGTCGGTGAATTCCAGAGCGCTCGACATGCTTCCAGCCTATCGGCTCAGGAGGTCAGCTCCGCGTACAGCGCGCGCGTGGTGTCGGCGATCGCGCCCCAGCTGAACTCGTCGCGTGCACGCTCTCGCCCGGCTTCGCCGTACGCTCGTGCGCGCTCCGGATCGGAGGTCACCTCGGTCAGGACCCCGGCGAGATCGGCGATGTAGCGCTCAGGGTCGACGGGCGTGCCCGTGCCGTCCTGCAGCTGCTCGATCGGCACGAGCCGTCCGGTGACACCGTCGGCGACGACCTCGGGGATCCCGCCGGTCGCCGTGCCGACGACCGCGGCGCCGCAGGCCATGGCCTCGAGGTTCACGATGCCCAGCGGCTCGTACACGGACGGGCACACGAAGGTGGTCGCTGCGGTGAGGATCGCCGAGAGCTCGTCGCGCGGCAGCATCCGCTCGATCCAGACGACACCGTCGCGGGTCTGCTGGAGGAGCTTCACGCCCTCCTGCACCTCCGCCATGATCTCTGGGGTGTCCGGGGCTCCGGCGCAGAGGATGAGCTGCACCTCGGGCGGGAGCAGCCGAGCGGCCTGGAGCAGATAAGGGAGGCCCTTCTGCCGAGTGATGCGTCCGACGAAGACCACGGACGGACGAGCGGGATCGATCCCGACGGATTCGAGGAAGGCGGGGTTCTGCACCGGCCGCCACCGTTCGACGTCGATCCCGTTGTGGATCACGCGCACCTTGGCCGGGTCGACCGACGGGTAGCTGCGCAGGATATCGGCGCGCATCCCCGCGCTGACCGCGATGACTGCTGCCGCGTTCTCGTAGGCGAGCTTCTCGATGCCGCTCGACACCGCGTATCCGCCGCCGAGCTGCTCGGCCTTCCACGGACGCAGCGGCTCGAGGCTGTGCGCGGTGAGCACGTGAGGGATGCCATGCAGCTGGGAGGCGATGTGCCCCGCGAAGTTCGCGTACCAGGTGTGACTGTGCACGAGGTCGGCGTCGGAGATCGCGGCGACGATCTCGAGATCGGTGCCGAGCGTCTGCAGCGCGGCGTTCGCGGAGGCGAGTTCGGAGGGCGTCCGATAGGCGAAAGTGCCCGCCTCATCGCGAGGAGCACCGAAGGCTCGAACCTGTACATCGATATTCTGCCGGAGGGCTGTGACGAGCTCGGCGACGTGGACGCCCGCACCCCCGTAGATCTCCGGCGGGTATTCCTTCGTGATCATCTCGACGCGCATGTCTAGACGGTAGTGACTCACTTGTCCAGATGCTAGTTCGCCGGGCCGATTCGCCTCTATGGTTGGTGCATGTCCGCACCAAAGAAGATCTTCGGCATCATCCTCGCCGGCGGCGAGGGAAAGCGTCTCATGCCCCTCACGGCTGATCGCGCGAAACCTGCAGTGCCCTTCGGCGGACAGTACCGATTGATCGATTTCGCGATCTCGAACCTCATAAATTCGGGCCTTCGCCAGATCGTGGTCCTCACGCAGTACAAGTCGCACAGCCTCGACCGCCACATCTCGCAGACGTGGCGCATGTCCGCTCTGCTCGACTCGTACGTCACCTCCGTTCCGGCGCAGCAGAGACTCGGCAAGCGCTGGTTCTCCGGCTCCGCCGACGCGATCCTCCAGAGCCTCAACCTGATCAACGACGAGAAGCCCGACATCGTTGTCGTGATCGGCGCCGATCACGTCTACCGCATGGACTTCCGCCAGATGCTCGAGGCGCATATCGAATCCGGCGCGAAGGCCACCGTCGCCGGCATCCGCCAGCCCCTCGCGATGGCCTCGCAGTTCGGCGTGATCGACGCCGACACCGAGACCGGACGCATCAAGCAGTTCCTCGAGAAGCCGACCGACATCGCCGGCCTCGAGGACTCGCCCCACGAGGTGCTCGCGTCCATGGGCAACTACATCTTCGACGCCGACGCTCTGATCGCGGCTGTCGAGGCCGACGGCGAATCACCGACCTCCGGACACGACATGGGCGGCGACATCGTCCCGTACTTCGTCGACCGCGGTGAGGCCGGGTACTACGACATGAAGCAGAACGACGTCCCGGGGTCCTCTCCCCGCGACCGCTCGTACTGGCGCGACGTGGGTACGATCGACTCCTTCTTCGACGCCCACATGGACCTGATCTCGACGCTCCCGATCTTCAACCTCTACAACATGGAATGGCCGATCCATTCGCAGGCGGTGAACTCGCCGCCCGCCAAGTTCGTGCGCGATTCGGTGGGTCGCATCGGAAACGCGATCGACTCGATCGTGTCGCTCGGATCCGTGCTGTCGGGCACGCACCTCGAGCGCAGCGTCGTGGGTCCGTGGACGCTCGCGGGCGGCGGCTCGACGATCACCGACTCCGTGGTCTTCGACGGAGTGAGAGTCGGCGCGGGTTCTCGAGTGCATCGTGCGATCCTCGACAAGAACGTGGTTCTCGCCGACGGCGCGACGGTGGGCGTCGACAGAGAGCGAGACCTCGCCAGAGGCTTCACCGTGACGGAGTCCGGCATCACCGTGGTCGGCAAGGGCCTGTTCATCGAACGGTGACCGCGTCGTCACGGGTCGGACCGCACGTCGACCACCACGGCTGTCGATAGGCTCTGAGGCGTGACCTCTGCGCGCTTCCTCGTCGTACTCGATGCCGATTCCACCCTCATCCGCAACGAGGTGATCGAACTGATCGCCGACGAGGCCGGACGCCGTTCCGAGGTCGAGGCAGCGACCGAGGCCGCGATGCGCGGTGAGATCGACTTCGCGACGAGCCTGCGCTCACGCGTGGCCGCTCTCGAAGGCGTGCCGGTGTCCGGTTTCGCCCGCGTGCTCGCCCGCATCGAACCGACCCCCGGCGTGCGCGAGCTGACGGCTGCCGTCCATGAACGCGGCGGTGTCGTCGGCGTCGTCTCGGGCGGCTTCCACGAGATCCTCGACGACGTCGCCCCGGGACTCGGTGTCGACCGCTGGCGCGCGAACCGCCTCGAGGTCGCAGACGGCGCTCTCTCCGGCCGCGTCGACGGCGAGATCGTCGATGCCGCCGCGAAGGCCACGTCGCTGCTGGCCTGGGCGGACGAGCTCGGTGTCTCGCGTCACGCGACGATCGCGATCGGTGACGGCGCCAACGATCTGCAGATGATGTCGGTCGCCGGGCTCGGACTCGCGTTCAACGCGAAGCCGGCCGTACGCGCCGCGGCGAGCCTGGTCGTCGGCCCCCAGGACCTGTCCGAGGTCATCGCACTGCTCCCGTAGCGCATGTCGGTGGCCCGGTCTATCGTCGGGCCATGGACATCATCCTCATCCCGGGCCTCTGGCTCGATGCCTCCAGCTGGAACGACGTCGCCGTAGATCTCCAGCGCGCCGGTCACACCGTGCATCCGTTGACGATGCCCGGCGTCGGAGCCTCAGCCGACGACTCATCCGAGATCGGCATCTCCGAGTGGGTCGACGCCGCCGTGGCCGCGGTCGACGCCGTCGGCGGGCCGGTCGTGGTGGTCGGGCACAGCGGCGGTGGCAATGTCGCCTGGGGTGTCGCGGATGCGCGCCCCGACGTCGTGACCAGAGCTGTGTTCGTCGACACCGTTCCGCCGCCCTCCGGTTTCAGCATCAGCGAGTTCGAGGTGGTCGACGGCGTCGTTCCCTTCCCCGGCTGGGACTTCTTCCCCGCCGAAGACGTCGACGATCTCGACGACGAGACTCGCGCGCGCACCGCGCCTCTCGCACGAAGCGTGCCGGCCAGAGTACCCACCGACGACATCACGCTCGGTCCCGGCGCTCGGCATTCCGTCCCCGTGACGCTGCTCATGGGCGGCATGGACCGAGAGACGCTCGAGTCCGAGCTCGAGCAGTGGGGCCCGTACGCCGACGAGTTCCGGGCGATAGGCGACGCGGAGGTCGTGCGCATCGGCTCAGGTCATTGGCCGCAGTTCTCGGTGCCACACAGACTCGCCGACCTGATCGATGCGGCCGTCACCCGACGCTGAGGCCGCGCCCTGGGCTCGGCTCAGCCCTGCGCTCGACTCAGTGACCCATCCCGAGTCCGCCGTCCACCGGGATGACGGCACCGGAGATGTAGCCCGCGTCGTCCCCGGCGAGCCAGGTGACGACTCCCGCGACCTCGTCGGGAGTCGCGAAGCGCCCCGCCGGGATGTTCGCCTTGTACTGCTTCTGTGTCTCTTCGGGGAGTTCCGCCGTCATGTCGGTCTCGATGAAGCCCGGTGCGACGACGTTGGCGGTGATGCCGCGTCCGCCCAGCTCGCGCGTCAGCGATCGGGCGAAGCCCACGAGCGCGCTCTTCGACGCAGAGTAGTTCACCTGGCCGGCTGAGCCGTACAGCCCGACGACGCTGGAGATCAGGATCACGCGACCGAAGCGCGCACGGAGCATCCCCTTCGAGGCACGCTTGACGACCCGGAAGGTACCGCCGAGATTCGTCGCGACGACGCTGTCGAAGTCGTCCTCGCTCATCCGCAGCAGAAGAGTGTCCTTGGTGATGCCCGCGTTCGCGACGACGACCTCGACCGGTCCGAGCTGCTGCTCGACCTCGGTGAACGCGGCATCGAGCGCAGCGGCATCCGTGACGTCGGCGCGGACCGTCAGTGTGCCTTCGGGACCTTCACCGCTGCGCGCTGTGACGGCGACGCGGTATCCGTCGCGGACGAATCGTTCGGCGATCGCACGACCGATGCCGCGGTTGCCGCCGGTGACGAGGACGACGCGAGAACTCATTTCCACTCCTGATCTGGCCGGTGGGGGTCGGGGCCGGGTCGTCATCGATCCTACCGATGATGCCGTCCCTCGATCGGGCGCGCGTTTGACAGCCCCCGCCCCGACTGGGACGCTGATCTCGACGAAAGGCATCACCGTGAGCAACAACAGCATCCCCACCCCTCCGGGCGGACAGCAGCCGACTCCGCCCGCGGCCCCGCCGCTCGCACCGGCGCCGCCCGCGGTGCCCCACCAGTCGGCCCCCTCGACTCCGCAGACGCCGGCGTACCCCGGCGCGGTCCCCGCACCGTCATACCCTGGCACCGCGCCGACGCAGGCCTACCCCGGTGCCGCGCCGTCGTTCGTTCCCGGCCAGCAGGCGTACGGTGCAGCACCGGCGCAGCAGCCCTACGGCGCAGCACCGGCGCAGCAGCCCTATGGCGCCGCGGCCATCCAGCCGTACGGCGCAGCCCCGCAGCAGCACGGCGCTCCCGCGCCCGGTCAGCCCGGTGCCGGGTACCCGACCTACGCCGCTCCGATCTATCCGCCTTCGCGCCCCGCGAGCGGACTCGCTGTCACGTCTCTCATCTGCGGCATCGCGGGCGTCGTGCTCTTCTGGGCGCTCATCCCGCTGCTCGCCTCGATCGTCGCCGTCATCACGGGCCACATGGCGCTGCGTCAGACGAAGGCGAACCCGGCGATCGGAGGTCGCGGCATGGCCTTCGCCGGTCTGATCATGGGCTACATCATGGTCGGCTTCCTGGTGATCACGATCGTCATGACCATCATCAGCTTCGTGTTCTTCGGCGCCTTCACTCTGCCGTTCATCTTCTCCTCCTGACTCTCGCCTTTCCGGGCGCCGCAGGGCGCGCCGTCATGCCTGCACCGGCGTAGGCTGGAGTCATCGTGAAGAGCAAGCACTCGGTCCCTGCTGTCACCTCTCTGCCGCAGTCGCCGCAGGACGAGGCAGACCACCGCGTGCGCCGGTACGTGCTCACGATGGCGATCAGAATCGTGTGCTTCGGACTCATGATGTTCATCCAGCCCTACGGCTGGTACACCTGGGTCTTCGCCCTCGCTGCGGCCGTGCTGCCGTATATCGCCGTGGTGTTCGCGAACGCCGGAAGCGACAGCACCGAGCCCATCGCAGAGTCCCCCGTGCAGGAGATCGAAGCTCCAGCGCCGGTCGAGACGTTCCCGATCGTGCAGGACGACGTCCCCGGTGTGTTCACCATTCACGAAAGCCGCCAGGATCGCGAGTGAGTGGACTGGAGTGCTCGCGGGCCGGATGCCGGAACGCAGCGACCATGCAGGTGGTGTGGCGCAATCCGCGCATCCACGCCGCCGACCGTGAGAAGATCTGGCTCGCCTGCGCTGAGCACGTCGATTTCCTTCGCGACTATCTGGCAGCCAGGGATTTCCCCGTGACCGTGAGAGATGGTGTCCCCTCATGAGTGCCCGAATGGGTCGATGGACCGTGTACGTGCTGATCGCGATCGGCTTCGCGATCGCCTGCGCTTTCCTGTCCAACTGGCAGTTCGACCGCAACGAGACCAGATCCGAGCAGATCGCCCTGGTCGAGAAGAACTACGACGCGGATGCCGTACCGCTCGCCGAGCTCATCGGCGCCGACGGATCACTCGATCCCGGTGATGTGTGGCATCCGGTCGTCCTCACCGGCGAGTACGTCGCCGACGAGCAGCTTCTGGTGCGCAACCGCCCGCACGGCGGCACGAGCGCCTTCGAGGTGCTGGTCCCGTTCCGCGACGTCGACGGCCGGGTGTTCATCGTCGACCGGGGGTGGGTCCCCCCGGGAGACGGCGATGCGCCCGACGCGGTGCCCTCGCCCCCGAGCGGCGAGGTCGAGGTCATCGTCCGACTGCGCCCGGGCGAGCAGCTTCCGGCGTCGGGCCGAGGTGCGCCCGAGGGCCAGGTGCCGACGATCAACCTCCCCTCGATCGCCGAGCTGGTCAGCGGCGACGTGATCACGAGCGCGTACGGGCAGATCGTCAGCGAGGAGC
This sequence comes from Microbacterium sp. CGR1, assembly GCF_051062835.1. Classification (GTDB taxonomy): domain Bacteria; phylum Actinomycetota; class Actinomycetes; order Actinomycetales; family Microbacteriaceae; genus Microbacterium. Next base: position 896,763 of record NZ_JAOTPG010000001.1, read on the forward strand.
CAGCGGGCGGAGGAACGCTCGGCGGATTCGACTCCCCCACCGACGACCCCGGCCCGCATCTGTCGTACGCGATCCAGTGGATCCTGTTCGCGCTCATGGGCTTCGTGTTCATCGGCTACATCATCCGCACCGAGATCGTGAAGCACCGTGAGGAGGTCGAGGGCGTGCCCGCTCCGGTCAAGAAGTCCCGACGCCGCGACAAGGATGCGGATGTCGAGGACGAGCTCCTCGACGCGCGCTGACGCGCCTCAGTCCCAGGCCGTCACCCCGGAGACGACGGCGGTCTCGGGATAATCACCCGAGGGAGCACCGATCTCGAAGAGATCGATCAGGAGCATCATCGGATAGTCCGGAGACTGTGGGATGCGCCGCAGCACCCTCCCCTCGCAGCCGATGACGGTCTCGCCGTCGCCCCAGATCACGGTCCAGGTGTGCGGCTCACACGCATCGAACGGGAGTACGACCTCGGCCATGTCGGTCGTGAGCCTCGGATCATGGTGAGCTTTGACGCCGACCCGCGCCCGCGTCGTCGTCGAGACGGCATCGGCGTCGATCTCGAAGATGCAGATCTCGCCCGCGTCCCTCTCAGCGAGATTCTCGATGCCCACGAGCCACGCTGCGAGCATGCACCCCTCGTCCGTGCTCGCAGCGACGGTCAGATCGATCCGTCCACGCGTCGGAGCGAACAGAAGACGTGACGGCGTCTCGGTACGCACCTCGAGACCGTCCTGGCGATGGCGATGAGTGCCGCGCGTCGAGCCGATCACTCCGGAGAAGACCGCGGTCTGCACATTCGACACTCGGAGCGGCGCATCCTCTTCCCGCCAATCGAGCTGGTCGCTTTCGATTCGCAGTTGCAGGCCGGCCTCGACGATCGCATACCGCGCCTGCGATCGCTCCGGCTCGGTCCACTGCGGGAGGTAGTGAGCGATCCACCTCTCGTCGTCGAGCCCGCTCGAGAAGTCGTCGCTGAATACCGGCGCCGGCGACGGCACAGGTGGCAGGGACTCAGCCATGAGTCAGTCCGCCCACGGCATGGCCTTCTCGGGAAGACGGGAGCTGTCGTCGGGAAGGCGCGGGAGTTCCGTGCCGCCGGCTCGGATGCAGAGCCAGCGCAGTTCGCCGGTGCTGTCAGGTCGAGCGCGCCAGGTGCGGGCCACGCCCTGGCCGACGCGGATCACGGTGCCGGGGGCTCCGATCTCGACCACCTGGAAGCCGTTCATGCTCCCCGATCTTCCGTCAGCCGATCAGCGGGCCCGCCGATGACCGTTCGAGACCAGCCGTCGTCCGCCGCGTCGTAGACCACACGGGTGTGGCGGCGGTCTCTCGATCCCTGCCAGAACTCGATGCGGGTCGGAATCAGTCGCCAGAGCGTCCAGTCACCGGCCGCTATGTCGGCACGCGCGGACGCAGAGCGCGCGGCGAGGTCGGCGGCGCTCTCGTCGGGCGTCGCCTCCTCCACGCGCCCGCGGACCCGCACGGCACGCACCTGGGGCTGCCACCAGAAGTTCAGCGCCGCCGCAGGGACGGCGGCGAGCTGCGCACCCTTGCGTGAGGATCTCGTGCTGGCGAACGCCCACCCGCGGTCGTCGATCCTCTTCAGGATGAGCGTGCGCGCATCGGGAAGTCCATCAGCGTCCACGGTCGCGAGGGTGACGGTGTGCGGCTCTGCCACTCCGGCATCCGCAGCCTCGCGCAACCAGGAAGCGAAGAGGGCGCTCGGCTCGTCAGGCAGCGCACCGATATCCCAATCCGGAGCGAGCCCGGTGAGAGCGTGCCTGCCCTTCAACCACTCGTTGAGAGAGACAAGGTCCGATTCCTGTTCGTGCGTCACGCTGTCGACTATGCCACCGACCACGGACGATGCGGGTCAGGCGAGCTCGATGAGGTCCTGGTACTCCTGGCTCCAGAGGTCCTCGACGCCGTCCGGGAGGATCAGCACGCGCTCGGGGTTGAGCGACTGCACGGCTCCGGGGTCGTGCGAGACGAGCACGACCGCCCCCTCGTAGTGAGCGAGCGCACCGAGGATCTCCTCTCGCGACGCGGGGTCGAGGTTGTTGGTGGGCTCGTCGAGCAGCAGCAGGTTCGCCGACGAGACCACGAGGGTCGCCAGCGAGAGACGCGTCTTCTCACCGCCCGACAGCACTCCGGCGGGCTTCAGCACGTCATCGCCGGTGAACAGGAACGAGCCGAGCACCCGACGCGCTTCCATCTCTGTGATGTGCGGAGCGGCCGACACCATGTTCTCGAGCACCGAGCGGTTCACATCGAGGTTCTCGTGCTCCTGCGCGTAGTACCCGACCTTCAAACCGTGACCGGGCTCGAGCTGGCCGGTGTCCGGCTGATCGACGCCCGCGAGCATGCGCAGCAGCGTCGTCTTGCCCGCACCGTTGAGTCCGAGGACCACGACCTTGGATCCTCGGTCGATCGCGAGGTCGACGTCGGTGAAGATCTCGAGTGAGCCGTAGGACTTCGACAGACCTGTCGCCATCATCGGGGTCTTGCCGCAGGGGGCCGGCTTCGGGAAGCGCAGCTTGGCGACGCGGTCTTCCTGACGCACATCGTCGAGGCCGGCGAGCAGCTTGTCGGCGCGCGCGATCATCTGATGCGCGGCCGCGGCCTTCGACGCCTTCGCCCCGAAGCGGGCTGCCTGCAGCTGCAGGGTCGTGGCCTTCTTCTCGGCGTTGGCGCGCTCCTTCTTGCGGCGCTCCTCGTCAGCCACCCGCTGACGCAGGTAGTTCTTCCAGTTCATGTTGTAGGTGTCGATGATCTGGCGGTTCGCGTCGAGGTAGAAGACCCGGTTGACGGTCTCGCCGACGAGCTCGACGTCGTGACTGATCACGATCAGGCCGCCCTTGTAGTTCTTGAGGAACTCGCGCAGCCACACCACGCTGTCGGCGTCGAGGTGGTTCGTCGGCTCGTCGAGGATCATCGTCTCGGCATCGGAGAAGAGGATGCGGGCCAGCTCGATGCGACGGCGCTGACCACCGGACAGCGTCGACAACGGCTGGTCGAGGATGCGGTCGGGCAGCGACAGGTTGTTCGCGATGGAGGCGGCCTCGGCTTCGGCCGCGTACCCGCCCTGGCCTTCGAACTCCTCGGTGAGACGCGCGTAGCGCTTCATCGCCTTGTCGGCGACCACGGGGTCGTCGGACCCCATAGCGAGCGCGGCTTCGGTCATCCCCAGGTTGAGCTGACCGAGTCCGCGGGCGTCGAGGATGCGGGTGCGTGCGAGGTCTTCGGGGTTGCCCGAACGAGGGTCCTGCGGCAGATAGCCGAGCTCGCCCGACCGGGTCACGCTGCCGCCCGACGGGAGGACGTCACCGGCGAGGACCTTGGTGAGCGTGGTCTTGCCTGCACCGTTGCGGCCGACGAGACCGATCTTGTCTCCATCGCTCACACGGAACGACACGTTCTCCATCAGGAGGCGTGCGCCCACGCGGATCTCGAGTTCGTGCACGGCAAGCACAGCGGGATGTCCGTTCGTTCAAGGGGAATCGGCCGAGCGGCCAAACTCCCAGTATAGATCGCTCAGCTGGGTGTTCAGTCGAAGTAGAGATGGTGGTGCGTCCGGCATCCCGGATTGAACCCGGCGGAGCACTCTGGGCACCCTTGCGCGTCGAGGTATTCGTGGATGCTCAGCGCCGACCCGCACACACCGCAGAGGACCGCCGGCGTCTCGCGCTCGTCTCTTCCCCACTGGCGTGCCGCATGACCGGCCACCTCTTCGTGACACAGATGGCACGGGTACCAATCGCCGCAGCAGGCGAACCGGATCGCGATGACGTCGAGCGGACCGCGATGGTGCTCGCATCGCGTCTCGCCGTCGACCACGAGCCCGCGCACCGTGGTCTCACCGACCAGCGTCGGACGGTCGGCCGATCTACCTCTCCGGGGGGATGCGGTCGATACCTCAGGGTGATGCCCCACGTGCCACCTCCTTCCTAGCCTTCTGGGGTGGATGTTATCAACGAGCTCATTCTGCAGACCGTCGCGTCGCCCTGGCTGTACGTCGTACTGCTCGCGGTGACCGTCATCGACGGGTTCTTCCCGCCGGTGCCGAGCGAGACCGTCCTCGTCGCCGCGGCGGCGGTGCTGACCTCGACGGGCGAGCTGTGGGCTCTGATCCCTCTGGGGCTCATCGCCGCGCTGAGCGCCGCGATCGGTGACAACATCGCTTTCGCGCTCGGACGGCGCCTGGGCACCACCCGCTGGACGTGGATGCGTCGCCCCCGTGTGGCTGCCGCATTCGCTCACGCCGAACGCGCACTCGAGCAGCGCAGCGCCGCTCTCATCCTGGGCGCCCGCTACATCCCGGTAGGACGGGTCGCCGTCAACATGTCGGCCGGCGCCCTCCGCTTCTCGTGGCGACGGTTCCTGCCCCTGAGCGTCGTGGCCGGCATCAGCTGGAGTGCGCTCAGCCTCGCCATCGGCCTGCTCGCCGGCTCGTGGGTCACGGAGCAGCCGCTGCTCAGCGCGGGTATCGGGATCGTCGTGGCACTCGTCATCGGGCTCGTCATCGACCGGGTCGCGGCCGCCCGTCGACGACGTGCCCCCGTGGCACAGCTGGCAGGATGACAGTCATGGCACGTCGTCGGCCGCGCACCGAGCGCGCTCCCCGCATCAGCCGCCGCACCGCCGCTCTGGCGGCACTTGGCGCTGCGTGCTTCGTGCTGTTCTGCGTGCTGGTGCCGATCCAGACCGTGCTCTACGGGACATCCCTCCCCCTGTCCTTCATTCTGGGGGCTGCCCTCTGCGGATCTCCGTTGCTGGCGCTGACACACCCTCGATGGGCGATCGTGGCCTTCTCCGCGTCTGCTTTCACACTCCCACTGCTCGTGGTCCCGACGCTCGCGACCGAATCGCCGTGGCCGTGGTCGGTGCCCGCGCTGCTGACCTTCGTGCTCCTGGTCGGCGTCGTGACCTTCGTACACGGTGCCAGGATCGGCGCGTTCCCCCTTGCGATCGGAGTCGTCCTCTCTCTCACGGCTCCCCTGCTGCGCCCCGAGATCGTCGCCACCGCACCCACGGCCGGCAGCGCGACAGCCGACCTCATCGTCACGACGTCCGTGGCCGCGGCGATGTTCCTCGTCGCCGTCCTGATCGCTGGCCGGGTGCGGGTGTCGGCCGAGCTCACCCGCGAGCGCGAGCACTCCGCCCTCGAGGAATCCCGCCGCGGGCTCGTCGAGGAGCGCACGCGCATCGCCAGGGAGCTCCACGACGTGATCGCGCACAGCATGTCGGTGATCCAGGTGCAGGCGTCCACTGCGCGATACCGGCTTCCCGAGATCGGCGACGCGGCGTCTACCGAGTTCGACAGCATCGCGGCGACCGCGCGGGCGTCCCTCACCGAGATGCGACGGATGCTCGGCGTCCTGCGCACCGAGGATCAGACCGCTGAGCTCGCTCCGCAGCAGCGCATCGACGACATCCCCGCGCTCGTCGACACCATCCGACGAGCGGGAGTCACGGTCGGACTGGAGATCACCGGCGCCGCAGCGGACGCATCGCAGGCCGTGCAGATCGCTGCGTTCCGGATCGCTCAGGAGGCTCTGAGCAACGCGGTGCGGCATGCCTCGGGCTCAGCAGTGACCGTTCGGGTGCAGGCGGACGCCGATGCGGTCCGCATCCGGGTGCGCAACGGCCGCGCCTCCGCTCCTCCGGCACCGACGGGCGGCGGATACGGGCTCCGAGGCATGCGTGAGCGCGTCGAACTGCTCGGAGGCAGCTTCACGGCCGGGCCGACCACCGATGGGGGCTGGGAGGTGGCGGCGTCGCTGCCTCTCCATCACCCGGATCCGCACACCGACACCACCGCATCCCTGAAGGAGGCTCCGTGACCATCAGCGTCCTCATCGCGGACGACCAGGCCATGGTCAGAGCAGGCTTCGCCGCACTCCTCGACGCCCACGAGGGCATCCGTGTCGCGGGTCAGGCGGCGAACGGGGCCGAAGCCGTCACCCTCGCCGCCCGCCTCGATCCGGACGTCATCCTGATGGACGTGCGGATGCCGGAGATCGACGGCATCGAGGCGACGCGGCGCATCCTGGGCCCCGGCTACCCCGCAGCACACGTGCCCCGGATCCTCATGCTCACGACCTTCGACATCGACGACTACGTCTACGACGCCCTGGAAGCCGGTGCGAGCGGATTCCTGCTGAAGGATGCTCTCCCCGAGGAGCTCGTCCATGCCGTGCGCGTGGTCGCGGGCGGCGACGCGCTGCTCGCACCGAGCGTCACGCGGCGGATGATCGAGCAGTTCGCCGGTCGCCGCCCTCGCACTCCCAAGGCAGCCGCCGCACTGGCCGGCCTCACCGAGCGCGAACGCGAGGTGCTGGTGCTGATCGGCCGCGGTCGATCGAACAGCGAGATCGCCGGCGACCTGTTCATCGCCGAGCAGACGGTCAAGACCCACGTCGGCAAGGTGCTCGGCAAGCTCGGGCTGCGTGACCGCGTGCACGCCGTGATCCTCGCCTACGACACCGGGCTCGTCGAGCCCGCGTCGTGAACGTTGTCGGCGAGATCACCCCGCAGTAGGGGGGTGAACAGCCCCACGGGTTGATCCCCCGCCCTGCATCGTCTTCATACGCTCCTCGGACACCCATCCGAGGAGGAAAGATGACCATCGCCGAGTCGCCCCCGCTCACCGTTCAGAATGCTCCGCTGCCGAGTGGTCGAGACAGTGCGATCGACTTCCTGCGCGCGCTCTGCGTCGTGGGCGTCGTACTGCTGCACGCGATCATGGTGGGTGTCACCGTCGTCGACGGCTCGCCTGTGTTCGAGAACGCCAGCGACGGCACCGGGTGGATCGTGCCGGTGAGCTGGATGCTGCAGGTCATGCCGCTGTTCTTCATCATCGGCGGCTTCGCGGGATTCCTCGCGCGCAGAAGGCAGCGGGAGCGCGGCGGCAGCGCATCCGCGTTCGTGGCCGCTCGGGTGCAGCGGCTCGTCGGTCCGGCCGTGGTCACGATCGGGATCGTGGGCGCAGTTCTCGCGATGCTGAGCCTCGCGGGAGTACCCGCAGAGCTCGTGGTGGTCGCGGGGTTCCGCTACGGCCAGCCGCTCTGGTTCCTCGGCGTCTTCCTTCTCTGCCAGTCCCTGCTCCCGATGCTCGCGAGTGCGCACGACAGGATGCCGAAGACGACCCTGGCGGCACTGGTGGTGGCTGCGCTCGCTGTCGACGGACTCCGGGCCATGACGGGTGTCGACGGCCTGGGGTTCCTCAACCTCGCCTTCGTGTGGCTCGCACTGCAGCAGATCGGGTTCTTTCTCGCGGACGGGACGATCGGACGGCTGAGCAGGCGCTGCAGAGTCGTCGGCGGCGCGGCGGCAGCGGCCGGCCTCGTCGCGACGTTCACGAGCGGCGTCTACTCCCCCGACCTCATCGCCAACATCAACCCGCCGACTGGAGCGCTCCTGCTCGTCGGCGTCGTGCATCTGAGCGCCGTCTCGCTGTTCCGGGACCGCATCGACGCGTTCAGCCGGCGTCCCAGGGCTGCGGCCTTCGCCGCGTTCGTCAATCGCCGCACCATGACGATCTACCTCTGGCACATGCCGGTTCTTCTCGGCATGGCCGGGCTCTCGGCTGTGGCGGCGCTGGCGACGGGCATGACCCTCCCCGAGCCGAGCAGCGTCGCGTGGTGGCTCACTCGTCCGCTCTGGCTCGCGACCGCGCTCGCCCTCACCGCTGCGGCGGCTGTCGCACTCACCCGGTTCGAGACCCGGTCGTCTCCCGCTCCGACGGAGGCTCCGCGCCGCGTACTCGGCGCCGTGGCCGCGGGGCTCACCGCCGTCGTCCTGCTGCTGGTGCTCGGAACGACCGTGCTGACTGCGACCGTCGCCGTGATCGGAATGCTCTGGGCCCTGCGACTGGCGAGGCCGTCACACCAGACCGCGAGCGGCGAGAGCGTCGCCCACATCGTCCGCGTGGCGTAGCGTGCGGACGAGAAGGGGCACGACACCCCGCATCCCCAGCCGAACCCCGCGCGCGCGCTGCGCGTCCCTGACCTCGTCGGCGAACGATGCCACGACCGGGATCATCGTGATCGTGAGCGAGATCGTCATCGAGACGGCGTCGGCATCGACTCCGAGGCGTCGGAGCGGCAGGAGCATCCTGTGCAGCACAGCGAGCAGATCGCCCATCCGCGTCGTGATGGTGAGGAGCGAGGCGAGCAGCACGAGCGAGATGACCCGAGCGGTGCTGATCCAGGCCGCATGAGGCGAGGCGAAGATCCACAGGGCCGCTCCGAGCACGAGCACGAGCCAGCGGAGGCGCCATACTTCAGCGATCAGCACGCGCAGCGGAAGACGGGCGAGAACGAAGAGGGAGCATACGCCGACCAAAGCGACACCGATGCTCCAGGCATCGTGCGGGTAGGCGGACAGCCCGATCGCCAGCGCGGCGAAGATCGTGAGCTTCGCACCGGCAGGCATCCGATGGAGGACGCTCGCACCCGGCCTGTACATCTGGATCATCGGCACAGGTTCCGGTAGGCGGCGATCACGGCACCGGGCTGACCGGCGGCCACGACAGCTCCGTCGTCGAACAGCACCGCATGATCGCAGCGTGCCGCGAGTTCGAGATCGTGGGTGACGATGACGACCTGCGCCGACTGCGCGAGCAGGAGACCGGCGATACGCGCGGCGTTGCGCAGATCGAGCAGGGTCGTCGGCTCGTCGGCGACGATCAGCTCCGGTCGGGTGATCAGCACCGATGCGAGAGCGAGAAGCTGCTTCTGACCGCCGGAGAGGTCCGACGCCGCGATGTCCGCCCGATCCGCGAGTCCGTGTTCCGCGAGCGCATCGGCCACCCGCGCATCGACCTCCGCCCTGGGTAGGCCGCGCAGCGACAGCGCGAGATCCTCGGCAGCGGTCGGCATCAGTATCTGGGCCTGCGGGTCGGTGAACACGAAGCCGACGCGGCGACGCAGCGCCGCGACATCTCGGCGCGTGTCGAGACCGTGCACGCTCACCCGCCCCGACGTGGGCACGACGAGGCCGTTGAGAAGCCGCGCGAACGTCGATTTGCCCGATCCGTTGGCGCCGATGACCGCTATGCGCGACGCCGTGAGGTCGACGCTGACGTCGCGGAGGATCCGCCGGCCCTCGCGTTCGACGGTCACCCCGTCGAGCGCGATGCGGGCGACCCCGGTCTCAGACCGCACGCGCGGACGCAGGCACGAGAGCATCCCGAGAGCCGAACGCTCTCGGGTACGCGCGCCGCAGCGCGAGCGTCAGCGCCACTGCCGCCGCGGCCTTGAGGAGGTCCCCCGGCAGGAACACCAGGGCCGCCACGGCCGTCGGTGCGAGGTCGAGGCCGAGGACGAGCGCGGTGACGGGGATCCCGCACAGATACACGACCAGGATGCCCCCGACCACGGTGCCGAGCGCGATACGCCACCATGTGAACCTGCCCCGGTGCACGATCAGTCCGATCACGATGACTCCGGCGACCCACCCGAGAAGGTATCCGGCCGTGGGGCCGACGAACACCCCGAGGCCACCTCGTCCGCCGGCGAGAACCGGAAGACCGAGAGCTGCGAGAGCGAGCACGAGCAGGATCGAGAGCGGAGCGAGCCGCGGACCGAGCACGGCGCCGGCGAGCATCACCCCGAGAGTCTGCGCGGTGATTGGCACCCCGCCGGGAATCGGTATCGTCACCATGCCGAGCACCACGATGAGGGCGGCGAAGATCGCCACTCTGGCCAGTTCGCGACCGAGGTCGCCTCGTTGCTGCGTCATGTAGGACACCTTCCTGAACACTGTTCACCTGAACGGTGTTCACTATAGTGAGAACATGAGCCCGGATCACAACTCGACCCGTCATGACCGCGACGGGGTCGCTCGCGCGGCGCTGGCGCTCCTCGACGAGGTCGGGCTCGCCGATCTCTCGATGCGCAGGATCGCGAGCAGGCTCGACGTCCAGCCGAGCGCGCTCTACTGGCACTTCACGAGCAAGCAGGAGCTGCTCGCCGAGCTCGCCGACCGCATCACCTCGGCCATCCCCCGCGACGACGCCGATGTGCTGACCACAGCCCGCAGCATCCGCGATGCCCTGTTCGCCTATCGCGACGGCGCGGAGCTGGTACTCAGCACGTATGCGCTGCAGCTCGGCTCCGCGCACGCGCAGTCAGCACTGGAGGAGTCCCTCCGACACCGGGGAGACGCCGACCCACGAGAGCGCGCGATCGCGCTGCTGCACTTCATCCTCGGTCACGCGACGCTCGTGCAGCAGCGCATGCACGCCGACAGCCACGGAGCCCTTCCCGCCGGCGAAGTCGTCGACGTCACCGCGGGCCTTGATCGAATCTTCGACCTCGGCGTAGCGGCGCTGGCCGGGGGCGCCGTCGACGATGAAGTGCGCGGTCACCGGCTCCGGTGACGCCGTCAGCTACTGCGGAGTCATCTCTGCGCAAGCGCCGCGATGCGCTCGACGGCTTCGGTGATGATCTCGGGGCTCGTGCCGAAGTTCAGACGCACATACCCCGCGCCCTCGTCTCCGAATGCCGGCCCGAAGTGCAGCGCGACCCTGGCCTCCTTGAGGATCCGGCGCGCCGGATTATCACCCCACCCGAGGCCGGAGAGATCGATCCAGGCGAGGTAGCCCGCGTCCGGGATCCGGTAAAGCGCCTCAGGAAGCTTCGCGGCCAGGAGATCCTCGAGAAGCACGCGATTCGCATCGAGCGTCCTCAGGAGCCCGTCGAGCCATTCATCGCTCTCCTCCGAGAACGCGGCGACGGCGGCCAGGAGGCCGAACTGCCCGGTGCGCCAGACGACCTCGATCGGCAGGCCGCGCACGACCTCGCTCGTGGCGTCGGATGCGGTCACCATCAGGGCGCATTTGAGGCCGGCGAGGTTGAAGGCCTTGCTCGCGCTGACGACCGCGAATCCGACCCGCTCGGCGGCCTCACCGGTGTCGAGGAACGGCGTGAAACCGGTGCCGGGCTGCGCCAGCGGCGCATGGATCTCGTCGGAGATCACGGAAGCGCCGAACTCGTCGGCGATCTCGGCCAGCGCGGCGAGCGAATCGCGGCTGTGGACCGTCCCCGTCGGGTTGTGCGGGTTGCAGAGCAGGATCGCGGTCGCGCCGTCCTCGAACGCGGCGCGGATGCCGTCGAGGTCGAGCTCCCATGCCGTGCCCGTGTCACGCAGCGGAACACGCGAGACCTCGGCGCCGGCCTCGGCGACCAGATCGTAGAACGGCGGATACACGGGAGGGGTCACGACGACGCGCTCCCCCGGCTGGGTGACGCGACGGAGTATCTCCACGATGCCCATGCTCACGTCCGCAGTGCTGCGGACGCGTGCAGGGTCGACGTGCCAGTCGAATCGTCGCCGGGCGAACTCCGCATACACGGACGGCAACGGCGTCCGTGAGGCGATGTACCCGGTGTCCCCCGTCTCGACGGCGCGGCTGAGCGCCGTCGAGATCGCGGGTGCGAGCGGGAAGTCGGTCTCCGCGACGAACAGCGGAAGCACGTCGGCGGGATACTCCCGCCACTTCTCGCTGCTCCGCTCGCGGAGCTCTGCCAGGGGCAGAGCCGTGACCTCGAGCATCCTCAGATCGCGAAGCCGAGGGCGCGCATCATGTCGCGGCCGTCGTCGGTGATCTTCTCCGGACCCCACGGCGGCATCCACACCCAGTTGATGCGGAAGCGGTCGACCACGCTGTCCAGAGCCTGTGCGGTCTGGTCTTCGAGGACGTCGGTCAGGGGGCAGCCGGCACTGGTCAGTGTCATGTGGATGACGAGAGCATCGTTCTCGTCATCCCATGCGAGGTCGTAGATGAGACCGAGGTCGACGACGTTGATCCCGAGCTCCGGGTCCATGACGTCTTTGAGAGCCTCGGTGACCTCGTCGTACTTCTCGTCCGTGAGGGTGGCTGTCATGCGAATCAGCCTACGCCTCGACGGGGGCTGCGGGGTCGAGGAAACGGTCGTATCCCTCGTCCTCGAGCCGGTCTGCGAGCTCCGGGCCGCCCTCTTCGACGATCTTGCCCGCGACGACCACGTGCACGAAGTCGGGACGGATGTAGCGGAGGATGCGCGTGTAGTGCGTGATGAGCAGAACGCCGAGACCGGTGGACTCCTTGGCGCGGTTGACGCCCTCGGAGACGATCTTCAGGGCGTCGACGTCGAGACCGGAGTCGGTCTCGTCGAGGACGGCGAACTTCGGCTTGAGCACCTCGAGCTGGAGGATCTCGTGACGCTTCTTCTCGCCACCCGAGAAGCCCTCGTTGACGTTGCGCTGCGCGAACTTCGGGTCCATGCGGAGGTTCGCCATGGCCGCCTTGACGTCCTTGGTCCAGCCGCGGATCGCGGGGGCTTCGCCGTCGAGTGCCGTCTTGGCGGTGCGGAGGAAGTTCGTCACCGTGACGCCCGGGATCTCGACCGGGTACTGCATGGCGAGGAACAGGCCGGCGCGAGCGCGCTCGTCGACGCTCATCTCGAGCACGTCCTGGCCGTCGAAGGTGATCGACCCCGAGGTCACGGTGTACTTCGGGTGTCCGGCGATCGTGTACGCGAGGGTCGACTTGCCCGAGCCGTTGGGGCCCATGATGGCGTGCGTCTCACCTGTGTTCATGGTGAGGTTGATGCCGTTGAGGATCGGAGTGGTCCCCGCCTCGGTCTCGACCGTCACATGCAGGTCGCGGATTTCAAGAACAGACATTCAGACTTCCTTCGTCACAGTCGGGTCGATGAGCACGTCGTCGCCGTCGATCTCGACGACGTAGACCGGAACGGGCTCATAAGCGGGGAGATTCTGGGGCTTGCCGGTGAGCAGGGAGAACGCCGAGCCGTGGGCCCAGCATTCCACGGTGTCACCCTCGACGAAGCCCTCGGCGAGAGAGATGTCGCCATGCGTGCAGGTGTCTCCGATGGCGTGGATCACGCCTTCGGAGTCCTTGATCACGGTGATCGGCACGCCGTGCGGCTCGACACGGATCGGCATGTCCTGCTCGAGTTCCGCGACGCCGCACACGCGCTCGGCGCTCACGCGTTCACCTCGGCGAGCTCCGTCTCGATCGCGTCGAGCAGCTCGGCCTCCAGGGCCGGGATGCCCAGACGCTGGACGATGTCCGTGAGGAATCCGAGCACGACGAGGCGGCGTGCTTCCTCTTCGCTGATGCCACGAGCCTGCAGGTAGAACAGCTGCTCGTCATCGAAACGCCCGGTGGCGCTGGCGTGGCCGGCACCGAGGATGTCTCCGGTCTCGATCTCGAGGTTCGGGATCGAGTCGGCGCGAGCGCCCTCGGTGAGCACCAGGTTGCGGTTCGCCTCGTACGAGTCGGTGCCCGTCGCATCGGCGCCGATCAGCACGTCGCCGATCCACACACTGTGCGCACCCTCGCCCTGGAGCGCGCCCTTGTAGAGCACGTCGCCCTTGGTGTGCGGGCCCTTGTGGTGCAGGTACACCTGACTCTCGAGGTGCTGACCCGCATCGGCGTACGACAGACCGTAGAGGTAGCCCTCGGATCCGGCACCCGCGAGCTCGACGCTCGGGTTCACACGCACGACGCCGCCGCCGAAGCTGATGACGAAGTGCTTGAGGGTGGCATCCGCGTCGACGCGAGCCTGGTGCGCAGAGGTGTGCACGGCCGCATCCTGCCACTGCTGCAGGCTGATGACGGTGAGCTTCGCTCCGTCGCGCACGATGATCTCGACGTTCTGCGAGTACTGCGCGGCGCCGGTGTGCTGGAGCACCACGGTCGCCGAGCTGTGCTCGAGCGCCTCGATCACGATATGGGCATCCGCGCGCAGTTCCGCGCCGAGACCGTCGATCGACACGAGGATCGGCTCAGCGACCTCTTCTTCACGAGGGATGCGGATGTGCAGCGCCTCGGGGGAACCCTGCCACGCGATGGCCGCGGTGATGTCCTCGGCGAGGAAGACCTCGCCGCGAGGAGCGTCGCCGGCGGCGAGGGGCGCGGAGACGTACTGCTCTCCTGCGCCGAACGTGTAGCTCACTCCCTCAGCGGAGCCCGCGACCTCGAAGAGGGGCGAGAGCTTCGCGACGGGAGTGTGCTTCCAGTTGACCTCGCGACCGGTCGGCGCACCGAAGTCCGCCGGCTCGAACGAGTGCGGGCGCTCGGAACGCGTCTGCACCGGAACGAATCCGGCGTCCGCGACCTGCGCGGCCGGGTCGACATGCGCGCTCGAATGATGCGACGCCGTCGGCGTCGTCGTCTGGGCCGTCATCTCAGCCGACCGATCCTTCCATGCCCATCTCGATGAGCTTGTTCAATTCCATCGCGTACTCCATCGGCAGCTCCCGCGCGATCGGCTCGATGAAGCCGCGCACGATCATCGCCATCGCCTCGTCCTCGGGCATGCCGCGGGACTGGAGGTAGAAGAGCTGCTCCTCGCTGACCTTCGAGACCGTGGCCTCGTGGCCGAGCTGCACGTCGTCGACACGGATGTCGATCGCCGGGTAGGTGTCGGAGCGCGACTTGGTGTCGACGAGCAGAGCATCGCAGCGCACGGTGTTCGCGGAGTGGTGCGCATTGGCGTCCACTCGCACCTCACCGCGGTATCCGGCACGTCCGCCGCCGCGCGCGATCGACTTCGAGACGATCGACGACTGCGTGTAGGGCGCCATGTGGATCATCTTGGCGCCGGCATCCTGATGCTGGCCAGGACCCGCGAAGGCGACCGAGAGCGTCTCGCCCTTGGCGTGCTCGCCCATCAGGTAGATCGACGGGTACTTCATCGTCACCTTGGAGCCGATGTTGCCGTCGACCCACTCCATCGTCGCGCCCTCGTGCGCGACCGCGCGCTTGGTGACGAGGTTGTAGACGTTGTTCGACCAGTTCTGGATCGTCGTGTAGCGAACGCGGGCGTTCTTCTTCACGATGATCTCGACGACGGCCGAGTGCAGGGAATCCGACTTGTAGATCGGCGCCGTGCAGCCCTCGATGTAGTGGACGTAGCTGTCCTCGTCAGCGATGATCAGGGTCCGCTCGAACTGGCCCATGTTCTCGGTGTTGATGCGGAAGTACGCCTGCAGCGGGATCTCGACGTGCACTCCCTTGGGGACGTACACGAACGATCCGCCCGACCATACGGCGGTGTTCAGGGCTGCGAACTTGTTGTCGCCCGCGGGGATGACGGAACCGAAGTACTCCTCGAAGAACTCGGGGTGCTCGCGCAGCGCCGTGTCGGTGTCCATGAAGATGACACCCTGCTCCTCCAGGTCCTCGCGAATCTGGTGGTAGACGACCTCGGACTCGTACTGAGCTGCGACTCCGGCCACGAGACGCTGACGCTCGGCCTCGGGGATGCCGAGGCGCTCGTAGGTCTCACGGATCTCTGCGGGAAGGTCTTCCCACGACTGCGCCTGCTTCTCGGTCGAGCGCACGAAGTACTTGATGTTGTCGAAGTCGATCTCGCTGAGATCTGCACCCCAGGTCGGCATCGGCTTGCGTCCGAAGAGCTGGTATCCCTTGAGACGGGTCTTCAGCATCCATTCGGGCTCGTGCTTGAGCGCCGAGATCCCGCGGACCACCTCTTCGGAGATACCGCGCTTGGCGATGGCTCCGGCAGCATCTTCGTCATGCCACCCGAATTCGTACACCCCCAGGCCGTCAAGCTCCGGGCGGTCGATCAGCACATCCGACATCACACACTCTCCTCACAGGTCCCAAAACGGTGTCATCCGCCCCGACACACCTGATCCCCGTCGAGTCTGCGGGAGCGGGTGCCGTTGGTGGGCCCTCATCACCGGCGCATCCATCGCGCCTAAACTGTTAGCGATGCTTCAGCGCGGTCAGCGCTCATCGCAACAATCCGATTCTACAGGTTCCGCCTGAAGACAGGGCCGCTCGCCGTGTCCGGCGCGGTTCGGAGAGACTTATGCCCGAGACGACGATCTCCTCCCCCACGAATGCACCAGAGATGCCCTCGACGGCCGCGCACCGCTGGGGACGGATGCTGCGCGTATGCGCCTGGCTCTCGTTCCTCGCGCAGACCATCATCATCGGCACCGGTGGTGCGGTGCGTCTCACCGGGTCAGGCCTCGGATGCTCGGAATGGCCGCTCTGCACTCCTGAGTCCCTCGTGCCGATCTATGCCGATCAGGGCATACACGGCATCATCGAGTTCGGCAACCGTGTGATGACGGGCGTCGTCGGCATCATCGCACTCGCCGTCCTCCTGCTCGTGCTGGCGCGTGTCGGCGGCAGACGTCTCGTGTTCTCCGCACTGCGGTTCGCCGCGAGCGGCATCGTGGCCGCGGCGATCGTGTTCGGGCTCGCCTCCCTCTTCTCCCTCCCCGCGACGCCGTTCGCCATGGGCGCCCTGCTCGTCACGGTGATCGCGGCGATGATCCGTTCGCTCAGGCTCGCATCTGACCGGCGCGATCTCGTCGTCCTCGCCTGGATCGTCCTCGTCGGAGTGGTCGCGCAGGCACTCGTGGGCGGCATCACCGTCCTCACCGGTCTGAACCCCTTCATCGTCGGGTTCCACTACGTCTCGTCGCTGCTGCTCGTGTGCGTCACGGCCGCCTTCCTGGTGCGGCTCTACGCCGCGGCCGGCCCCCGCGTGACCGCCGTCCCGAAGTGGTTCGCGATCCTCAGCCATGTCACCGGTCTCGCCCTGGCCGTCACGATCGTCTTCGGCGTGCTGACCACGGGCTCCGGGCCGCACTCCGGCGACGCCGACGTGCTGCGGCACGGATTCGATGCCACGATCCTCGCCCATGTGCACTCGTGGCCCGGATACATCCTCGCCGCTCTCGTCGCCGCGCTGACGATCTCGGCGTGGGCGCTTCGGCTCGAACCGCGCAAGTGGCTTCTCGTCCTCGTGCTGGCGATCCTTGTTCAGGTGGGCGTCGGAATCTGGCAGGCGCGTGAGGGACTCCCTCCGCTGCTCGTCGGCATCCACATGGTGCTCGCGTCGCTGTCGGCTGCCGCCTACACGGTCGTGGTGCTGCATCTGAAGAAGCCTGCCGCCGCTCAGGAGTGAGACCGGCCGCTGGCTGGACGGCCGGCACAGTGGATGCATAGCTCCGGCATCGGAGGCTCATCAGTCCGTCATGCACGGTGGCTGACATGAACAAGTCACTGACACGCAGCATCGGCTTCTGGCTCCTCCTCGTGCTCTCGCTCGCCTCGGCGGGCGTCGGCGGGTGGCTGATCGCCGGGCAGATCGGCACGATGACGAGCACTCTCCTCGACGGCACAGCCACGGGTATAGAGGTCTACGTCGGCCAGTCGCTCGTCGTGGTCGGCGCTGCACTCCTGGGCGCGGGAGTCATCGGATTCCTGGTCGCGATCGCGCTCACTGCGGTGCAGGCGCTGATTCCCACCACCGCACCCGTCGTCGTCGAACCCATCGACTGGACGTCAGAGGCGGACGCCGACGACGCGATCGAGACCACCACCGATCCGAACACGGCCGCTGCCACCTCGGAGGATGAGGCGGTCGTCGAGAGCGACGAGGGTCAGAACGGCAGCAGCGGGTCGACCGCGACGGCCACGAAGATCAGCGTCAAGTAGGTGATCGAGGCGTGGAAGACTCGCATCGGCCGCGCCTCGTTCCCCCGCACAGCCTGGTTGTAGAGGCGATGCGACTCATAGATGAACCAGCCGCCGAACACCAGCGCGGAGACGGTGTAGACGAGGCCCATGTTCGCGATGGGGATCAGCAGCAGCGAGCAGGCGATGGTCGCCCAGGCGTACAGGATGACCTGGAGGCCGACCTGCGAGGCGTTGCGGGTCACCCCGAGCATGGGCACGTCGACGTCGTCGTAGTCGTCCTTGTACTTCATCGACAGCGGCCAGTAGTGCGGCGGCGTCCAGAGGAAGATCAGGGCGAAGAGGATGAACGCGGGCCAGTCGAGCGAGCCGGTGACGGCCGCCCAGCCGATGAGGACCGGGAAGCATCCGGCGATGCCGCCCCAGATGATGTTCTGCTCGGTGCGGCGCTTGAGGATCATCGTGTAGATCACGACGTAGAAGAAGATCGCCGCGGCCGACAGCGTGGCGGCCAGCCAGTTCGTCGTGAACCAGAGCCACACGGTCGAGAGCACAGCGAGGGTCCAGGAGAAGATCAGAGCGCCCCGCGGGGTGATCTCTCCCGTCACGAGCGGACGGTTCTCGGTGCGGTGCATGTGCGCGTCGATGTCGCGATCGAGGTACATGTTGAACGCCGCAGCCGAGCCGGCGCTCAGCGAGCCTCCGATCACGGTGGCGAGCACCAGCCACATGTCGGGCAGTCCGCCCTGGGCGAGGAACATCACCGGGACGGTGGACACCAGCAGCAGTTCGAGGACGCGCGGCTTGGTGAGGGCGACGTACGCCTTCACGGTACGACCGATGGACTTCTTCACAACGGTCTGATCAGACATCGTCGAGATCTCGATCGCCTCCTCCACACGCGTCACGACAGCGTTTCCCAGTCTAGGGCACACCGGAGGCCCGGCCCGCCCTGCCCGGCGGACGCGCCCGGGCGGCCGCGAGACCGCGTATCGATGACTGTGGTCCCCGGTCCCACGAGGAGGCGACACGCCGGTTCCGCCGCGGAATTCCTGGGACGGTGACGCGTTGTAAGACGAGGTAACGGGTCACATCACGGCGCTATGCTGAAATGACTCGCGCGCCCGGCGCACATCACACACCCCTCCGTAACGTTGCGGTCTGCGAATGTGCACTCCGGACGCTCTCGAACAGTTGCAGAAGGGCTTAACAGTGTCGGAATTGCAGTGGGATGAGATCGACCGACGTGCGGTGGACACCGCGCGTCTTCTGGCAGCGGATGCCGTGGAGAAGGTCGGGAACGGCCACCCCGGCACCGCGATGAGCCTCGCTCCGGCCGCGTATCTGCTCTACCAGCGGGTTCTCCGCCACGATCCGACCGACACCGACTGGCTCGGCCGCGACCGCTTCATCCTCTCGGTCGGACACTCCTCGCTGACGCAGTACGTGCAGCTCTACCTGGGCGGCTTCGGTCTCGAGCTCGACGACCTCAAGGCGCTCCGCACCTGGGGCTCGCTCACCCCCGGCCACCCCGAGTACGGCCACACCAAGGGCGTCGAGATCACCACGGGCCCGCTCGGCCAGGGTCTCGCCTCTGCCGTCGGCTTCGCCTACGCCGCCCGCTACGAGCGCGGCCTCTTCGACCCGGAGGCGGCTGCGGGCACGAGCCCGTTCGACCACTTCGTCTACGTGATCGCCGGTGACGGCGACCTCCAGGAGGGCGTGACCAGCGAGGCATCCTCGCTGGCCGGCCACCAGGAGCTCGGCAACCTCATCGCGATCTACGACTCCAACCAGATCTCGATCGAGGACGACACCAACGTCGCCTTCACCGAGGACGTCGCGAAGCGCTACGAGGCCTACGGCTGGCAGGTCCAGACCGTCGACTGGAAGAAGACGGGCGAGTACGTCGAGGACGTCGCCGAGCTGAACGCCGCCATCGAGGCCGCGAAGGGCGAGACCTCGAAGCCGTCGCTCATCATCCTCCGGACGATCATCGGCTGGCCGTCGCCCGGCAAGCAGAACTCCGGCAAGATCCACGGCTCCGCCCTCGGCGGCGACGAGCTGGCCGCGACCAAGAAGGTCCTCGGCTTCGACCCCGAGGAGCACTTCGTCGTCGCGGACGACGTGATCGCCCACACCCGGGCTCTCGCCGACCGCGCCGCTGAGGCGCGTGCCGCGTGGCAGACGTCGTTCGACGCGTGGGCCGCGGCCAACCCCGAGCGCAAGGCGCTCCTCGACCGCCTCGAGGCCAAGGAGCTCCCGGCCGACATCACGTCCGCTCTCCCGGTCTTCGCCAGCGGCAAGGACGTCTCGACCCGCGCGGCATCCGGCCAGGTCATCAACGCACTCGCCGCCGAGCTCCCCGAGCTCTGGGGCGGATCGGCCGACCTCGCCGAGTCGAACCTCACCACGATCAAGGACTCGAAGTCCTTCATCCCGGCCGAGTGGTCCACTCACGAGTGGTCGGGCGACCCCTACGGTCGCGTGCTGCACTTCGGCATCCGCGAGCACGCCATGGGTGCGATCGTCAACGGCATCGTGCTGCACGGCCCGACCCGCGCCTTCGGCGGCACCTTCCTCATCTTCAGCGACTACATGCGCCCGCCGGTGCGTCTGGCCGCGCTGATGAATGTCCCTAGCATCTTCGTCTGGACGCACGACTCCGTCGCCCTGGGCGAGGACGGCCCGACGCACCAGCCGGTCGAGCAGATCGCGACGCTCCGCGCCATCCCGAACTTCACCCTGGTGCGCCCCGCCGACGCCAACGAGACCTCGGCCGCCTGGCTCGAGATCCTGCGCCGCCACGAGGGCCCCGCGGGCATCGCCCTGACGCGTCAGAACATCCCGGTGTTCGAGCGCGGTCAGGGTGCGGCCGACGGCGATGTGTTCGCCTCGACCGACGGTGTCTCGAAGGGCGCGTACGTGCTCGCCGAGGCGCCGAACGGCACCCCCGACGTGATCATCATCGCGACCGGCTCCGAGGTCCAGCTCGCGGTCGATGCCCGCGCGGCCCTGGCCGAAGAGGGTGTGGGCGTCCGCGTCGTCTCCGCTCCGTCTCTGGAGTGGTTCGACGAGCAGGACGAGGCGTACCGCGAGTCGGTCCTGCCGAAGGCCGTCACCGCCCGCGTCTCGGTCGAGGCGGGTTCCGTCCTCAGCTGGCGCGGGATCGTCGGCGACCGCGGCCGTTCGGTCGGCATCGACCACTTCGGCGCTTCCGCCGACTACAAGACCCTGTTCGAGAAGTTCGGCATCACCACCGAGGCCGTCATCGCGGCCGCACGCGAGACCATCAAGGAGAACGCATGAGCACCCCCACCGCAGACCTCGCAGCAGCCGGTGTCAGCATCTGGCTCGACGACCTGTCCCGCACCCGCATCTCCTCCGGCAACCTGGCCGAGCTGATCGAGAGCCGCAACGTCGTCGGCGTCACCACCAACCCGACGATCTTCGCGAACGCGATCACCGACAAGAACAACACGTCCTACGACGCTCAGGTCACCGAGCTCGCAGCCTCTGGCGCGACGGCCGAAGAAGCCGTCTTCGCCGCGACGACCCAGGACGTCGCGGCAGCACTCGACGTCTTCCGCCCCGTGTGGGAGGCTTCCGGCCACGTCGACGGTCGCGTCTCGATCGAGGTCTCCCCCGATCTCGCGCACGACACCGAGGGCACGGTCGCACAGGCCAAGCAGCTCTGGGCCAAGGTCGACCGTCCGAACCTCCTCGTCAAGATCCCCGCGACGAAGGCCGGGCTCCCGGCCATCACCGAGGCGATCGCGTCGGGCATCAGCGTCAACGTGACCCTGATCTTCAGCCTGGAGCGCTACGCCGAGGTCATCGAGGCCTACCTCGCAGGCCTCGAGCGTGCGCACAGCGCCGGCATCGACCTGTCGAGCATCCACTCGGTCGCGTCGTTCTTCGTGTCGCGCGTCGACACCGAGACCGACAAGCGTCTCTCGGCCATCGGCACCGACGAGGCCGAGGCTCTCAAGAGCAAGGCAGGACTCGCCAACGCCCGTCTGGCCTACGAGCTCTACGAGAAGACGTTCGCCGAGAAGCGCGCTCAGGACCTGATCTCGGCCGGCGCGAACGCCCAGCGTCCGCTCTGGGCGTCGACCGGCGTCAAGGACCCGGCGCTTCCCGACACCCTCTACGTCACCGAGCTCGTCGCGAAGGACGTCGTGAACACGATGCCCGAGAAGACGCTCGAGGCGACCTTCGATCACGGCGTCGTCACCGGCGACACCATCACCGGTGGCTACGAAGAGGCTCGTGCCGTCTTCGCCGGCCTCGCCGACCTCGGCATCGACTTCACGGACGTGACCCAGGTGCTCGAGGACGAGGGCGTCGCCAAGTTCATCGACTCCTGGCACGACCTGCTCACCCAGGTGGCAGAGGGCCTCGAGGCGCAGCGATGACGATCGCGATCCACGCCTCGGGCGCGGCTCGGGTCGCGATCGACGAGACGGTTCCCGCTCTCGTCCACGACCTCATCGCCTCACGCCTGACCGGCGGCGATGCGACCCTCTGGGGTCCGGCAGCCGAGTCCGAGGCGTCGATCCGCCTCGGATGGATCGAAGCGGTCTCGGTCTCGCGCCCGCTGGTCGCTGAGATCACCGCTCTTCGCGCGGATCTCCACGCGAAGGGTGTGACGCGCGTCGTGCTCGCCGGCATGGGCGGGTCCTCGCTCGCTCCTGAGGTCATCGCCCAGACCGCGGGCGTGGCGCTCACGATCCTCGACTCCACCGCTCCGAGCCAGGTGCTCGCCGCACTGGACGAGGGCCTCGAGGAGACCGTGCTCGTGGTGTCGTCGAAGTCCGGCTCCACGGTAGAGACCGACTCGCAGCGCCGCACGTTCGAAGCCGCGTTCCGCGACGTGGGCATCGACCCTGTCGAGCGCATCATCGTCGTCACCGACCCCGGTTCGCCGCTCGATGTCTCGGCTCGCGAGGCGGGGTACCGCGTCTTCAACGCGGACCCGGACGTCGGAGGGCGCTACTCGGCGCTCACCGCCTTCGGCCTCGTCCCGTCCGGGCTCGCCGGAGCCGACATCGACGAACTCCTGAACGAGGCCGACGCCTCGCTTCTCGAGGTCGCGATCGACTCCGCCGACAACCCGGCGCTGCGGCTCGCTGCCGCGATCTCCGCCACGTCGCCCCGCCGCGACAAGCTGGGTCTGATCACCGACGGCACGCACATCAACGGTCTGCCCGATTGGATCGAGCAGCTCATCGCCGAATCCACGGGCAAGGACGGCACCGGCATCCTGCCCGTCGTCCTCCTGCCTGTGTCGCCGGAGCTCGACTCGAAGCCGTCGGACCTGCAGATCGTGCGTCTGGTCGACGACGCGAACGAGTTCCACCTCCGCGAACGGCACGAGGGCGAGATCCTGGTCAGCGGCTCGCTGGGCGCTCAGCTCGTCGTCTGGGAGTACGCCACGGCGATCGCGGGCTACCTGCTCGGCATCAACCCCTTCGACCAGCCCGACGTCGAGTCCGCCAAGGTGGCGGCCCGCGGCCTGCTGGACGCACGACCCGAGCCCACCGCGCCCGCGTTCGTCGAGAACGGCGTCGAGGTGCGCGTGTCCGACGCCGCTCTCGCGGCATCCGGGACCGTCGAAGGCGTGCTCGATGCGCTCTGGGCTCAGCTTCCGGCAGACGGCTACGTGTCCGTCCAGGCGTACGTGAACCGGCTCGACGTGCCGCAGCTGCAGGGCCTCCGCGAACTCGTGGCCGCTGACTCCGGTCGTCCGACGACCTTCGGATGGGGTCCGCGCTTCCTGCACTCGACGGGTCAGTACCACAAGGGCGGACCCGCTCAGGGCGTGTTCGTGCAGATCCTGGAGCGCACCGAGGTCGATCTCGAGATCCCCGAGAGGCCCTTCACGTTCGGGCAGCTCATCGAAGCGCAGGCCGCCGGCGATGCCGGTGTCCTCGCCGAGCACGGCCGTCCGGTCGTCTCCCTGACGATCACCGATTCGTCGGCCGACGTCCTCACCCTCTTCGAAGCAGCACAGAAGTAACAGCCAGGAGAATCCCCCACCGATGTCTGTTCCCATCTCGCGCGGGCACAACCCGCTGCGTGACCCCGATGATCGCCGTCTCAACCGGATCGCGGGGCCCAGCGCCCTCGTGATCTTCGGTGTGACCGGAGACCTGTCACGCAAGAAGCTCATGCCCGCGGTCTACGACCTCGCCAACCGCGGACTCCTGCCGCCCGGATTCGCACTCGTCGGCTTCGCCCGGCGGGACTGGGAGGACCAGGACTTCGCTCAGGTCGTCTACGACGCCGTGAAGCAGTATGCACGCACCCCGTTCCGCGAGGAGACGTGGGCGCAGCTGCTGCAGGGCATCCGGTTCGTCTCGGGCGAGTTCGACAACCCCGATTCGTTCCGCAAGCTCCGCGAGACGGTCGACCAGCTCGATGTCGAGCGCGGCACGATGGGGAACCACGCGTTCTACCTGTCGATCCCGCCGAAGGACTTCCCGCTGGTCGCGAAGCAGCTCAAGGACTCGGGTCTCGTCGGCGAGAACGACGATGACGACGAGCGCTGGCGCCGCGTCGTGATCGAGAAGCCATTCGGGCACGACCTCGAATCCGCGCGGGAGCTCAATGCCGCCCTCGAGGTCGCGTTCTCGGCGGACTCGATCTTCCGCATCGACCACTACCTCGGCAAGGAGACGGTCCAGAACATCCTGGCGCTGCGCTTCGCGAACGAGCTGTACGAGCCGATCTGGAACCGCAACTACGTCGACCACGTGCAGATCACGATGGCCGAGGACATCGGCGTCGGTGGCCGCGCGGGCTACTACGACGGTGTCGGCGCCGCTCGTGACGTCATCCAGAACCACCTGCTGCAGCTGCTCGCGCTCACCGCGATGGAAGAGCCGATCAGCCTGTCGGCCGAGCACCTCCGTGCCGAGAAGGAGAAGGTCCTCGCCGCGGTGCACGTGCCCGACGATCTCTCCCTCTCGACCGCCCGCGGCCAGTACGCGGGTGGATGGCAGGGCGGCGAGCAGGTCACCGGCTTCCTCGATGAAGACGGCATGAACCCGGAGTCGGCGACCGAGACGTATGCCGCGATCAAGCTCGAGATCGACACCCGCCGTTGGTCAGGCGTGCCGTTCTATCTGCGCACCGGCAAGCGCCTCGGACGACGCGTCACCGAGGTCGCGGTCGTGTTCAAGTCGGCGCCGGAGCATCTCTTCGGTCGTTCCAACACGGCGGAACTCGGTCAGAACGCGCTCGTGATCCGCGTGCAGCCCGACGAGGGAGTCACCATCCGCTTCGGCTCGAAGGTTCCCGGCAACGGCACCAACGTGCGCGACGTCACGATGGACTTCGGCTACGGCCACGCCTTCACCGAGGCGAGCCCCGAAGCGTACGAGAGGCTCATCCTCGACGTCCTGCTCGGCGACCCGCCGCTGTTCCCGAGGCACGAAGAGGTCGAGCTCTCGTGGAAGATCCTCGACCCTGTAGAGAAGTTCTGGGCAGCCGAAGGCGGCCCGGTCGACCAGTACGCACCCGGCTCGTGGGGTCCGGCATCCGCCGACGACCTCCTTGCCCGTGACGGACGAGTCTGGAGACGCCCGTGATCATCGACCTTCCCGACACGACCGTCAGCCAGGTCGCCAAGCAGCTGGTCAAGGTCCGCGAAGAGGGCGGCGCCGTCGCCCTCGGCCGCGTGCTCACGCTGATCATCTCGGCACGCAACGGCGTCGCCGAGGCTGCGATCGATGCGGCCAACGATGCGTCTCGCGAGCACCCGATGCGCGTGATCGTTCTCACCACGGGTGAGGGCGAGTCGCGCCTCGACGCGCAGATCCGCGTCGGCGGTGACGCCGGCGCCTCCGAGGTCGTCGTGCTCCACGCCTACGGAGACGCCGCCAGCAACGAGGAGAGCCTGGTCACGG
This sequence comes from Microbacterium sp. CGR1, assembly GCF_051062835.1. GTDB lineage: Bacteria > Actinomycetota > Actinomycetes > Actinomycetales > Microbacteriaceae > Microbacterium. Next base: position 922,149 of record NZ_JAOTPG010000001.1, read on the forward strand.
GTCTTCTCCTGCCCGATGCACCGGTCGTCGCCTGGTGGCCGGAAGAGGCACCGACCTCGCCCGCCACGTCACCCCTCGGCAAGATCGCCCAGCGACGCATCACGGATGCGGCCACCGCGCCCGACGTGCGTGACCGTCTTGCACTGCTCGGCGAGACGCATGCTCCCGGCGACACCGACCTCGCGTGGACGCGCCTCACGCACTGGCGCGAGCAGCTCGCCGCCGTGCTCGATCAGCCGCCGTTCGAAGAGGTCGCAGCCGTCGAGGTGCGCGGCGGGTCCGCCTCGCCGTCGACCGCGCTGCTCGCCGCCTGGCTGCAGATGGCGCTCGAGATCCCCGTCACCTGGTCGTACGAAGACCCGGAGCACTGGCAGGAGGGCATCAAGTCCGTGCGGCTCCACCGCGCCTCGGGCGACATCCTGCTCGAGCGTCCGACGCCGGGCGTCGCGGTGCTGACGCAGCCGGATCAGCCGGACCACGATCTGCACCTCCCCCGCCGCACTCTGCGCGAATGCCTCGCCGAGGAGCTGCGTCGCCTCGACCCCGACGTCCTGTACGGTCGAGTGATCACCGAGGGCTGGGAGAAGCTGGGTCCGCCCGAGACAGGAGAATGATGTCGTCGCAGACAGCGTCCGCAGAGAAGCGAGTCGTGGTCGAATCCACCCCCGCAGCACTCGCCGCGAGAGTGGCCGACAGATTCCTGACACGTCTTCGCGCGCGCACACGCAACGGTCGCATCGCCCACGTCGCCCTCACGGGCGGTTCGATGGGCGGTGCGGTTCTGCGCGCCACGCGCGACGACCCGCGGTCGTCGCAGATCGACTGGTCCCTCGTGCACTTCTGGTGGGGCGATGAGCGCTTCGTCGCCCGCGACGACGCCGACCGCAACGCCTTGCAGTCGCGTGAGGCCCTGCTGGATCACATCCCCGTCCCCGCCGAGAACGTGCACGAGGTCGCCGGCGCAGGCGAGGGCCTGACCCTCGACGAGGCCGCCGACGCGTATGCCGCGGACCTCGCGGAGTTCGGCACCGACGAGCACCCGTGGCCCTCGTTCGCCGTGTGCTTCCTCGGCGTCGGCCCCGACGGCCACATCGCGTCGCTGTTCCCCGATCGCATCGAGGTCACCGTGACGGATGCCGCGGCACTGCCGGTGCGCGACTCTCCCAAGCCTCCGCCGGAGCGTGTGACGCTGACCCGCCCCGTGCTCAACGCGTCCAAGCGCGTCTGGCTCGTGCTCACGGGTGCTGACAAGGCATCAGCGCTGGGTCTGGCTCTCGCAGGGGCCAGCTACACGAACGTCCCCGCGGCGGGCGCCAAGGGGCGCAAGCGCACGGTGTTCTTCGTCGACGAGGCAGCAGCCTCGGAGGTATCACCGGATCTCATCGATCCGGCCTACTGAACCGGTGTGATCAGGCCTCGGGGTTCTTCGCCTCGGGGCCTTTCGCATGCTCGTCGCTTCCGCGGGTGATGCCGAGGTCCTGGCTGTCGCTGAGCACCTGAGGGTGATAGCGCGCCAGTCCGACGACGCCCCACACTGCTATCGCACCGGCGATGCCGAAGATCACGAGCACCCACGGCGGCGCCGCGGCCGCCTCGCCGAGCACGACCATGCCGATCAGCACGGCGATCAGCGGGTCGACGACGGTGAGCCCGGCGATGACCAGGTCAGGCGGACCAGAACTGTACGCGGTCTGCACGAAGTAGGCGCCGACGGCCGCAGCAGCGATCAGGGCGATCACGCAGACGATGGTGATCCACTCGAAGTTGCCGGCCTGAACCCGCTTGATGACCACCTTCGCGAGCGTCGCGACGAAACCGTAGAGGATTCCGGCGCCCACGATGTAGAAGAGCGCACGCATCCGGTGACGCAGCACGAGCCAGCAGGCACCGAGGATGATGATCACCACGAGCAGGATCGCCAGGATCGTGAACAGCTCGGTGTCGGTGACGTCCTTCTCGGTGGCGAAGATCGCCGCGAAGAAGACGAAGAGGAAGATGCCGCCCACGCAGCAGATGATCGCCGTGATGGACTGCTTGGTGGGTGAGTGCCCTGAGATGCGGGCGTTCAGCAGCGTCGTCATGACCAGCGCGATCGCGCCGAGAGGCTGCACGACGATGAGCGGCGCCACGGTGAGGGCCGCGAGCTGGCACACGATGGCAAGGCCCAGCATCAGGGTTCCGATGAGCCACGACGGTCGAGTCAGCAGCCCGCGCACCTGAGCCATCGACAGGCCGGATGCTCCGTCCGCACCGCTCAGGCGCTCCATCTTCTCGACGCCGCGGTGCTGATACTGCGCGCCGAGCGACATGAAGACCGCGCCCGCGAGCGCGAGGGGGATGCCGAGGAGCAGTCCCGGGTTCTGGAACGCGCCTACCAGCTGGTCGGTGACGTCTTCCGCCCCAGCTGTCCATACGGAGATGCTCACCCTACGACCCTACCCGGCGATGTGCGCCGAGTAGGGTTATGGCGTGGCTGTTCTTCCTATTCGCATCATGGGCGACCCCGTCCTGCACTCCCCCGCTTCCGTCGTCGAGGAGATCTCCGACGACATCCGCACACTCGTCGCCGACATGTTCGAGACGATGGACACCGCTCCCGGTGTCGGCCTCGCCGCACCTCAGGTCGGTGTGCCGCTGCGCATCTACACCTATGCCTACGTCGACGATGACGACCAGCCGTGGCGCGGCGTCATCATCAACCCCGAGCTCTGGATGGTGCCGCTGGAGCCGGGCGACCCGGACGACGACCTCGAGTCGGAAGGGTGTCTCTCCTTCCCCGGCGAGCGTTTCCCCCTGCGTCGCTCCGAGCGGGTGCGGGTCACAGGTCTTGACCTCGACGGTGCGCCGGTCGAGATCGCGGTGGACGGCTGGCGTGCACGGATCATGCAGCACGAGTTCGATCACCTCGACGGCATCCTCTACATCGACCGCCTGTCGGACGGCGACTGGAAGACCGTGCAGAAGATCGCGAAGAAGCGAGGCTGGGGCAAGGGCGGCACCAGCTGGATGCCCGGAGTCGACGACTTGGAAGGTTGACCTAACCTTTCAGCCCAATCAAAGCCTTCTCGGAGTTGCATCACAGACTCCGAGCCGGATACCGTGCTTGAGGTGGTATCTCGACATACCACGCACCAAGAGGCTCTGGGAGGGGAAATCATGATGAAACTGCGCACGCGACGCGCACTGGCGCTTGCAGGTTCTGCTGTGGCGCTGTCGGTCGCATTGACCGGATGTAGCGCGCTGAACGGGATCCTGGGTGGCGGTTCGGGAGACGCCGACCGCGACGAGGACACCGGGCAGGTCACCGAAAGCTCGAACATCGACATCTTCGCGCTCAAGCTGGGCGACTGCAAGATGGCCAGCGCCACCGGCCTGATCGAGGATGCGGACGTCGTGCCGTGCGACCAGCCGCACGACGAAGAGGTCTACTACGAGATCACGATGGACGACGGCGAGTTCTCCGAGGAGAACGTCGACGCAGCCTCGCAGGAGTGCATCGGAGATGCCTACACGAGCTTCGTCGGAATCGCGTTCAACGACTCCGTGCTCGAGGTCTACCCGATCACCCCGACCCAGCAGACCTGGGACGAGCTGAACGACCGCATCGTGCAGTGCGTCATCTCGGACCCGGCCGGCCAGACCACGGGCTCGCTCAAGGGCGCAGCACGCTGATCCGACGCTGATACGAACGAAGGCCCCGTCATCGACGGGGCCTTCGTTCGTGCGCGGGATCGATCTCCCCACCACGGGCTGCGATCCATCGCCACGGACGGACCGAGGGAAAGGGAAAAGCCCCTCCGAAGAGGGGCTTTTCATTGGCTCCCCGGCTTGGACTCGAACCAAGAACCTGCCGGTTAACAGCCGGCTGCTCTGCCAATTGAGCTACCGAGGAATGTGCTCCGCTGCGCGGGCAACTCGTCAATCCTAGCAAACTCCGGAGCGTGCTCGTGACACGGGCCGCACATCGGGCGTGTCGCGTACGGGCACCCTCAGTGCTGCGAATCCGCCTCCGCGTTCGGCGCCCACAGGAGGTCTTTTCCCACCCCGCGCGCAACGACGTGACCGCCGCGGAGCATGAGCGTCTCGGCGTTGAGCTCTCGGATGAAATCGGCGTCGTTGGTGACGAGCAACGCACCCATCCCCTGCTCCTTGCGGCGCCGGGTGATCGCGTCGAAGACGACGGGACGAACCTCGAGGTCGAGGTTCGCGAGGATCTCGTCGGCTATGAGAACGCGAGGTTCGAGCACGAACGATCTCGCGATCGCGACGCGCTGCCGCATACCGGCGCTGAGCTCGTAGGGGAACTTCGCGGCGGTGCCGAGCGGCAGATGCAGCTCGTCGAGCAGCGTCGCCACCCTGATGGACAGCGCCTTGGTGTTGACGCGCTTCTCGCGGATGAGGATCGGCTCGGCGATCACCTCGTTCACCGTGAGCTGCGGCGGCAGATCGGCCCCCGCCCCCTGCGGCACGAACCCGGTGCGGTAGGTCAGCAGACGGTGCTTGCGACCAGGGCGACGGATGTCGACACCGCACACCTGGGCGGTGCCTCCGACGACACGGACGGACGGGTCGGTGGATCCCGCCAAGGCAGCGACCAGCGTGGACTTTCCGGACCCGGTGGGCCCCGCCACGCAGATGAGCTCACCCGGTGCGAGGGAGAAGCTCACCCCGTCGATCGCGCGGGTCGGACCGCTGTGCCCGACGCGGTCGATGACCAGGTCGGAGCTGTCGATCGCGTTGGTCGATTCGGGCCGGGAGAACATTCCTCCATCCTGCCCTGCTCGGCTGGGCGGCCGCCGTTACGACTCGGCGAACCTCTGACGCTCCACGTCGATGTCGCGCAGTCGCATGCGCAGGGCACGGCCACCGTCGGAATCGGCCGGCACCCGCTGCACGGCCCCGAGGAGCTCCTGCTTATCGTGCTCGAGGCTGCGCATGATGAGTCTGCGCGCGAGGTCGGTGGTCGATGCGACGGCGCCGGCCTCGTTGCGCGCGGGGAAAGGTGTCATGAGCAACTCGCCCGCGAGCGACCGGTACGGCTCCCGCACCGAGTTCACGGCATCCGTCACCCACCCTGCACGAGTGCGGTCGGGAGCGGCTGCGACGGCCTCGCGCACAGCGTCGAGCCCTGGCGTGCGGAACGGGCTGCCGAGCGCACGGCCGAGCAGCGCCTGATCGATCTGGTGGCCGTACTGGAGAGCGCCCATCAGCGCGTCGCGCTCGACGGCGACATCCGCCGTGCGCGGCAGGCTGGCCAGCGTCACCGGAGCCACCGTCGGCGCACCGGTCGTGGGGTCGATCGTCACCTCGTGCCGGCTGCTCGACTCGTGACGCGTCGTCTGCGATCCGCCGCGCGCCGCGCGCTCGACCTCGTTGTGAACCTCGGTCGGGTCCATGCCCAGTCGACGCGCCAGCACCCGCTCGTATCCGGGGCGGAGCAGGCGGTCGCGGATCTCGGCGACGATCGGCGCCGCAGCGCGCAGCGCGCCCACGCGTCCTTCGACCGTGGAGAGGTCGAAGCCCGAGAGCTTGCGGTCGATCGCGAACTCGAACATGGGCTGCTTGGTCTCCATGAGCGACCGCACGGCGGCATCGCCGCGCTGGAGTCGGAGATCACAGGGGTCGAGGCCGTCAGGGGCGACCGCGACGAAGGTCTGCGCGTTGAAGCGATCGTCCTCGGTGAATGCGCGCAGCGCGGCCTTCTGCCCCGCCTCGTCACCGTCGAACGTGAAGACGACCTCACCCGAGGCGTTGTCGTCGCCCATGACGCGGCGCAGCACCTTGATGTGGTCGGTGCCGAACGCGGTACCGCAGGTGGCGATCGCGGTCGTGAGACCGGCGAGGTGACAGGCCATGACGTCGGTGTATCCCTCGACCACCACGACTCGGCGGGGGTCGCCCCGCGAGATGTCGCGCTTGGCGAGGTCGAGCCCGTAGAGCACCTGCGCCTTCTTGTAGATCGGCGTCTCCGGAGTGTTCAGGTACTTCGGCCCCTGGTCGTCGTCGAACAGCTTGCGCGCGCCGAACCCGATCGTCTGACCCGACACATCACGGATGGGCCACACGAGACGGCCGCGGAATCGGTCGTAGACACCGCGCTGACCGGTCGAGACCAGCCCTGCCGCGCTCAGCTCGTCGCGCGTGAAGCCCTGCGCCGTGAGCGCCTTCAGCATCTTGTCCCAGCCACGAGGAGCGAATCCCACCCCGAAGTGCGCTGCAGCGCCGGCGTCGAAGCCGCGCTCCCCGAGGAAGCGGCGTCCTGCCTCGGCATCCGCCGTCAGCAGCTGCCCGCGGAAGTACTCCGCGGCAGCGGTGTTCGCGGCATACAGGCGACTGCGCCCGCTCGTCTCGGGAGCGGATCCGCCGTCCTCATAGTGCAGGGCGAAACCGATGCGGCCCGCGAGGCGCTCGACGGCCTCGGTGAAGCTGACGTGGTCCATCTCGCGGAGGAACGAGTACACGTCGCCCGACTCACCGCATCCGAAGCAGTGGTAGTAGCCGACCTGTGGCCGCACGTGGAAGCTCGGGCTCTTCTCATCGTGGAACGGGCAGAGCCCTTTGAGGGATCCGACTCCGGCCGACTTGAGCGCGACGCGCTCTCCGACGATGTCGGCGATGTTGGTGCGGGCCTTGACCTCGTCGACGTCGGCCTGGCGGATGCGAGGCATCAGCCGGCCCCTTCGACGACCGCCTGCCGCGGCGTGTGCTGACGAGCACCCGGTCGCGCATGACGCGGCGTCCAGATGCCCACCTCCGCGGGGTCGATCTCGCCGACGAGTCTGTTGTGCCAGTCGATCGCGCTCTGATCGGTGAGGCTCGCGATCTGGTCGACGATGACCCGCGCGCGTTCGCCGTCGGTCGTCGCGTCGCGGAAGTCGGCCGAGAACGCGGGCTCGAGCACATCCGCTCCGGCGGACCAGAGCGTATCGGTCGACCACAGCGCGTCGGCGAGGCGTGTGAGCACGCGTCGCTGCTCCTTGTAGACGCCCTTGCGCGCGTCGATCGTGACGATGGCCTGCCCCATGATGCCCTTGAGCACGGCGATCTCGGCCTCGATCACGCGCGGCACCACGACGTGAGCGTTGTAGCGCACGAGCGTCGGGCCGGCGTACGCCTCGCGGGTCGCCGAGACGGCGGCGCGGGCGAATCGACCGATGAAGTCACTGGTGAGGTTCTTGAGCCGAGCCAGGTCGTGGCGGGAGCGGTCGAAGGACTGCAGCCACATCGGCTGCGAGGCGAGGCGGTACAGCGCGTCAGCGAGGTCGTCGCGAGTGAAGTCGTAGCCGACCCACTGCTGGATGCGGTCGATCAACGCCTCGTGCTGACGCGGGTCGGAGAGCTGCGCGACGTCGACGTAGCCGTTGACGATCGCATCCTCGAAGTCGTGCACCGAGTAGGCGATGTCGTCGGAGAGGTCCATGATCTCGGCCTCGATGCACCGGCGGCGTCCGGGGACTCCGTCGCGCATCCACCGGAAGACCTCTTCGTCTTCGGGGTACACGCCGAATTTGAGGCGTCCGCCGGGGTCGGGCACGGGGCTGTCGACCGTCCACGGGTACTTGCAGGTCGCGTCGAGGCTGGCTCTGGTCAGGTTGAGCCCTACCGAGCGGCCGTCGTCGTCGATGGCCTTGGCCTCGAGGCGGCTGAGGATGCGCAGCGACTGCGCGTTGCCTTCGAAGCCGCCGATCGGCTCGGCCCACTCGTTGAGCGCCCGCTCACCGTTGTGCCCGAAGGGCGGGTGACCGAGGTCGTGGCTGAGGCACGCGGTGTCGACCACGTCGGCCGAGACGCCGAGCGCGGTCGCGAGTTCGCGCCCGACCTGTGCGACCTCGAGCGAGTGGGTGAGGCGGTTGCGGGCGAAGTCGGCCGTGCTGGCCGGGCTGAGGACCTGCGTCTTGGCGGCAAGGCGGCGCAGCGCCGCGGAATGCAGCACCCGAGCACGGTCGCGGGCGAAGTCGTCGCGTTCGGATCGATGCGTCTCGGCGAAGAATCGCTCGGCGTCGCGCGGGTCGTATCCGTCCGAGCGCCCGCGCGCCGAGTCCACCTGAGGATCAACCGCCACTGTTCTCGATCTCCGCCCCTCGCATCATCTCGGAAGCCGACGCCGCGAGCTCGCGCGACTCCAACCACTTGTCCGGCAGCGCCGGGCGCTTCGGGCGACCCGAGCGACCGCGCTGGCCCTCGGCATCCGCGCCGGGGTACGGAGCGGTGTGGTCGAGCTGACCCAGCAGCTCATCGATCTCGGCAAGGCTGGATGCCGTCGCGAGCCCCGTGCGGATGTCGCCGCCCACCGGGTAGCCCTTGAAGTACCAGGCCACGTGCTTGCGCACATCGCGGCATCCGCGGTCTTCGTCTTCGAAGAACTCGACGAGCAGCTCGGCATGACGACGGAAGGCGTCGGCGACGAAGCCGAGCGTCGCGTCGACCGGGTGCGATTCGGCCCCGAAGGCCGCGGCGAGCTCGCCGAAGAGCCAGGGCCTGCCCAGGCATCCGCGTCCGACGACCACGCCGTCGCAGTCGGTCTGCTGCATCATGCGCACGGCGTCATCGGCCGACCAGATGTCGCCGTTGCCGAGCACGGGGACGCTGGTGACGGCCTGCTTGAGCTCGCCGATCGCGTTCCAATCGGCGTGGCCGGAGTAGAACTCGCTCGCCGTGCGGGCGTGCAGCGCGATCGCTGAGACGCCCGCGTCTTCGGCTGCGCGGCCGGCGTCGAGGAAGGTGAGATGGTCGGGGTCGATCCCCTTGCGCATCTTGATGGTCAGCGGCACGTCGCCTGCGGCCTTCACAGCCTGGGTGACGATCTGCGAGAAGAGGGAGCTCTTCCACGGCAGCGCCGCTCCCCCGCCCTTGCGCGTGACCTTCGGAACGGGGCATCCGAAGTTCAGGTCGATGTGGTCGGCGTGATCCTCGGCGACGATGATGCGGACGGCCTCGGAGATTGTGTGCGGGTCGACCCCGTAGAGCTGGATCGAGCGAGGAGTCTCGGATTCGTGATGGCGGATCAGACGCATCGTCGTCTCGTTGCGCTCGACGAGTGCGCGAGACGTGATCATCTCGCTCACGTAGAGCCCTGCGCCGTATTCGCGGCAGAGCCGACGGAACGCGGTGTTGGTGATACCCGCCATGGGTGCGAGGACGACCGGTACGTCGAGAGCGATCGGACCGATGTTGAGGGTGCGAGCGGAAGCGGTGGCGAGAGTCATGTCCCTCCCATTCTCCCAGACACGGAGCCCGTCTCGGCGCATCGACCTAAGCTGTGAATATGACCGATCCCGCAGTCCGTTCCATCCCCTTCACCGACGCCTACGGCAACGAGAAGACGCTCGACGATCTGGGTGCCGATGTGGTGCTCGTGGTCAACGTCGCCTCGAAATGCGGCCTGACTCCGCAGTACGAGCAGCTCGAGGAGCTGCAGCGCCTTTACAGCGACCGCGGGTTCAGTGTCGTCGGGTTCCCATGCAACCAGTTCTTCGGCCAGGAGCCCGGCTCCGTCGAGGACATCAAGGAGTTCTGCTCCACGACCTACGGCGTGACGTTCCCCATCAACGACAAGGTGAAGGTCAACGGCAGGAACGCCACCGAGCTCTACAAGTCGCTGAAGGAGACCCCGGATGCGGGCGGCAAGGCCGGCCGCGTCGAGTGGAACTTCGAGAAGTTCCTCGTGCTGCCCGACGGCGAGGTCGTCCGCTTCCGCCCGAAGCAGAAGCCGAACGACCCCGAGATCGTCGGCGCGATCGAAGCCGCGCTGACCCGTTAGACCGCTGCAGCCTCAGGCTCGGACTCGGCCTCTCCGCGCTTGGCCCAGAGGTCGCGAAGCACGTTCTCGAAGGCTGCGGGTGGCTGGGCACCGCTGATCCCGTACTGGCCGTCGATCACGAAGAACGGCACACCCTGGATGCCGTACGCCTGAGCCTGTGCCTGATCCTGGCGGACGTCGGCGAGGTGGCGGGCCGAGACGAGAGCCTCGCGGGTGTCGTCGGGGTTGAGCCCCACCTCGACCGCGAGCTCGACAAGATCGTCGATGCGACCGACATGCTTGCCCTCGGTGAAGTACGCCGACATGAGGCGCTCCTCCATCTCGTGCTGCACGCCCTGAGCCTTCGCGAAGTGCAGCAGCTCGTGGGCCTTGACCGTGTTCGTGTGCTGCAGCAGATCGAAGCGGTAGGCGAGTCCTGCGCCCTCGGCGACGCCTGTGACGTGCGAGAGCATCTGCTCGACCTGCTCGCGCGGCATCCCCTTGTGGCCGGCGAGGAAGTCGATCTCGTCGCCGTCGAAGTCGACGGGGGTGTCGGGCGAGAGCTCGAACGAGTGGAAGGTGATGTTCACCTGTGGGGCGTCATCGTCGCCGGCAACGGCTTCGAGTCCCTTCTCGAGGTTGCGCTTGCCGATGTAGCACCAGGGGCAGGCGATGTCGGACCAGATGTCAATCGAGATGGCTTCACTCACACTGACATCCAACCGCATGCACCTATGGGCTATTCCGTCGGTAGGATTCTCGGATGCTCTCGGCCGCCGATCCTCTCCCCCTCCGCCCCGATCGGGTGCTGATCGCGGGAGTGACCGGCTCCGGCAAGACCACGCTCGCTCGACGCGTGGCGAAGCTATGGGACCTGCGCCACGTCGAGATCGACGGGCTGTTCCACGGCGAGAACTGGACGCCGCGTCCGTCGTTCATCGACGACGTGCGCGCCTTCGCCTCAGAGGACCGCTGGGTCACCGAGTGGCAGTACACGAGCAAGGGCACCGACGAGATCATGACGCCACGCGCCCAGCTGGCGATCTGGCTCGACTATCCGTGGTCCGTCGTGCGCACGCGTCTGTTGCGGCGTACTCTCAGCCGCAGCATCCTCCGCACGGAGATGTACAACGGCAACATCGAGAAGCCCATCTGGCAGCTGCTGACCACGCGCGATCCAGAGCGCAACATCCTCTCCTGGCAGACGAAGACCAGATCATCGTGGACGACACAGATGCCTCTGAAACAGGAGAGTTTCCCGCACCTCACGATCGTGCGGCTGCGCCATCCGCGGGAGACGGAGCGTTGGCTGCGTGCTCAGGCCGGCGCGTCAGGCGTATCGATCGCACCACCGAAGCGACGGTCACGCGACAGGTAGATGCTGATAGAACGCCACAGCTCCTCGCGCGAGAAGTCGGGCCAGAGCGTGTCGAGGAACACCATCTCGGCGTAGGCCGCCTGCCACAGCAGGAAGTTCGAGGTGCGCTGCTCCCCCGAGCTGCGCACGAACAGGTCGACGTCCGGCATGTCGGGCACATAGAGATTGCGACGGATCATCTTCTCGCTGATCGCATTCGGCTTGACCTTGCCTGCTGCCACATCGGCGGCGATCGACCGCATCGCGTCGACGAGCTCGATCCGCCCGCCGTAGTTCACGCACATGGTGAGCGTGAGCACGTCGTTGCCCTTCGTCAGCTCCTCGGCGTACTGCAGCTCCTTGATGACGCTGCCCCAGAGACGCGGCTTGCGGCCGGCCCAGCGGACCCGCACACCCCACTCGTTGAGCTGATCGCGGCGGCGATGGAGCACGTCACGGTTGTACCCCATCAGGAAGCGCACCTCTTCAGGCGACCGCGCCCAGTTCTCGGTCGAGAAGGCGTACACGGAGAGGTGCTTCACCCCGGCCTGGATCGCGCCGGCGACCACGTCGAGCAGCACCTCCTCCCCCGCTTTGTGACCCTCCACGCGATTGAGGCCGCGGCGGTTCGCCCAGCGGCCGTTGCCGTCCATGACGATCGCCACGTGCTCGGGCACTGCAGGGAAGGCGGGCGGATACACGCCCGTCCAGTCGAGCGGGCGGTACGCCACCGCATCCTTGTGGGTATAGGGCTTCGGGGTCACCGTGCTCCTTCTCGGGGGATGTCGGCCACGAGGTGCGCGAGCGAGCGGATGCCGCGCTCCAGGTGCCATTGGGCGTAGGCGGCGACGAGGCCTGATGCGGCGGCGTTGTCGGCGTGAGGCGCGGCATCGATCGTCTCCCAGTCACCGGCCATCAGCGAGCGGAGCAGCGACAGGGTCTTCTCGGCGACCTTCGGGCTGCCGGCCGGTGCGCAGTTCCCGCACACCGCCCCGCCGAGCTGGCCGACGAAGTGGGCGTGCGGCCCAGGAGCAGCACACCGAGCGCAATCCCCCAGCGACGGCGCCCACCCCGACAGCGCCATCACGCGCAACAGGTAGGAATCGAGGATGCTGCGAGGAGAGTGCTCACCGCGGGAAAGCGCCCGGAGACCTCCGACCAGCAGCAGGTACTGCTCCGGCGTCGCCTCGGAGTCGCTCAGGCGATCGGCGGTCTCGACCATCGCGTTGGCTGACGTGAACCGGTCGTAGTGCGCAGCGATGTCAGACCCGTAGGAGCCGAGGGACTCGGCCTGCTGCACGATGTCGAGTGTGCGGCCCTGATACAGCTGCACATCGGCGACCATGAACGGCTCGAGGCGCGAACCGAACTTCGACGAGGTGCGCCGCACTCCCTTCGCCACGGCCCGGATCTTGCCGTGCCGCCGCGAGAGCATCGTGACGATGCGATCCGCCTCACCCAGTTTGTGGGTGCGCAGGATCACCGCTTCGTCTCGATAGGTGGGCACCGTTCGATTATCCTCCGTGCGGGAGAATAGGGGCGTGACCGAACCGCTCTTCATCATTCCGCTCTGGGCGGACCTGCTCGGCGTCGGCCTCGGTGGCGTGCAGGGGGCGATGTTCGCCTCGGGATTCCAGGGGCAGCGACGACTCGACTGGCTCGGCGTCGCGATCATCGGGATCATGATCGGCATGGGCGGCGGTCTGATCCGCGACATCCTGCTCGGGCAGACTCCGGCGACGCTGCAGAACCAGTGGTACCTGGTGACCGCCGGTGGAGCGGCGCTGCTCGGCATGCTCCTCGCTGGGCTCTTCACCCGGTTGAACACGGCGATCGTCGTGCTCGACGCCGTCGTGATCGGGATGTTCGGCGCCTTCGGGACGAGCAAGGCGCTCGCGTTCGGCATCCCCGAAGTCCCGGCCGTCTTCATCGGCGTCTGCGCGGCCGTCGGCGGCAGTGTGCTCCGCGACATGCTGATGGGTCTGCCAACCGCGATCATGCACGTCGGCTCGCTCTACGCGGTCGCGGCCGGTGCCGGGTGCACGTTCATCGTGATCGCCGTCGCGCTGGGCATGCCCATCACCCTCGCGGCCGTCATCGGCATCGCGGTGACGAGCATCATCCGCATCCTCGCCGTCACCTTCGACGTCTCACTGCCCGAGCAGCGTCGCATCTACCGCCGCAAGGTCGCGGCAGAGACCGGCGTGATCCCCATCATCAAGCCCAGTGCCGAGTGATCCGGTGCGTTGAGCATCCCCTGGACGACGAACGCCCCACCCGATGACCGGTGGGGCGTTCGTTCATCCGAGGATCAGACCGAGGCGAGCTCCTGCTGGCGCGTGCGGATCGAGCGGTTGACACCCGAGACGATCGCCTTGAGCGAGGCCGTCGAGATGTCGCCGTCGATGCCGACGCCCCACAGACGCTGGTCTCCGATCTGCAGCTCGACGTACGCCGCGGCCTGCGCGTCGCCCCCGGCGCTGAGAGCGTGCTCGACGTAGTCGTAGAGAGTGATGTCGAACCCCTGGCCGCGCAGGACCTCGATGAACGCCGCGATCGGTCCGTTGCCGTTGCCGGCCACGGCGACCTGCTGGTCGTCGTCGCGCAGCGTCACATCGAGCACGACGTCGCCCGACATGTCGCTGCGGGTCTGCGTCGACAGCAGCTCGAACCGACCCCACTTGGCCTCGGTGTCCGCGGCGGGCAGGTACTCGTCGTTGAAGATCGACCAGATCTGCTCACTCGTCACCTCGCCACCCTCGGCATCGGTCTTGGTCTGCACGACGCCCGAGAACTCGATCTGGAGCTTGCGCGGCAGGTCGATCGCGTGGTCGGCCTTGAGCAGGTACGCGACGCCACCCTTGCCGGACTGCGAGTTCACGCGGATCACGGCCTCGTAGGAACGACCGAGATCCTTCGGGTCGACGGGCAGGTAGGGAACGGCCCACTCGATGTCGTCGACCGTGACCCCCTCGGCCTCGGCACGGACGGCCATCGCCTCGAAGCCCTTCTTGATCGCGTCCTGGTGCGATCCGCTGAAGGCGGTGAAGACGAGGTCTCCGGCCCACGGGCTGCGCTCGGGCACCGGCAGCTGGTTGCAGTACTCGACGGTGCGCTTGACCTGATCGATGTCGCTGAAGTCGATCTGCGGGTCGATGCCCTGGGTGAAGAGGTTGATGCCCAGCGCCACGATGTCGACGTTGCCCGTGCGCTCTCCGTTGCCGAACAGGCAGCCCTCGATGCGGTCGGCGCCGGCCATGTAGCCGAGCTCGGCCGCAGCGATCGCCGTGCCGCGGTCGTTGTGCGGGTGCAGCGACAGGATGACGTTCTGGCGGTGCGCGAGGTTGCGGCTCATCCACTCGATCGAGTCGGCGTAGACGTTCGGCGAGGCCATCTCGACGGTGGCGGGGAGGTTGATGATGACCTTGCGGTCGGGGGTGGGCTCGAAGATCTCGATCACCTGGTTGCAGACATCGACGGCGAACTCGAGCTCAGTGCCGGTGTAGCTCTCGGGCGAGTACTCGTAGTACACCTTCGTGTCGGGAATCGTCTTCTCGAACTTCCGACACAGGCGGGCACCCTCGAGTGCGATGTCGATGATGCCCTGCTTGTCGGTGCGGAACACGACCTCGCGCTGCAGCACGCTCGTCGAGTTGTACAGATGCACGATCGCCTGCTTGGCGCCCGCGATCGACTCGTACGTGCGGGCGATCAGGTGCTCGCGCGCCTGCGTCAGAACCTGGATCGTGACGTCGTCCGGAATCAGGTTCTCCTCGATGAGCTGACGGACGAAGTCGAAGTCCGTCTGGCTCGCCGACGGGAACCCGACCTCGATCTCCTTGTAGCCCATGCTGACGAGCAATTCGAACATCACCCGCTTGCGCTCGGGCGACATCGGATCGATGAGTGCCTGGTTGCCGTCGCGAAGGTCGACCGCGCACCAGCGCGGGGCCTCGGTGATGCGGGCGTCGGGCCAGGTGCGGTCAGGCAGGTTGACCGCGATCTGCTCGTGGTACGGCCGATACTTGTGGATCGGCATCGCAGACGGGCGCTGAGTGTTCTGCATGATGGGGCTTCTTCTCTTCGTCAGAAATATGAACGGGCCAACACAAGCGCCGCGACGAGGAAGGCCCTAGCTTTAGGACTCGTCGCGGCAGCTAAGAAGAAGCAGACCGCCGAAAGGCATGCGGCCATGCTAGCAGGGTTGCCGAGATCCTTCGGACCCGACCCTGAGACGATCGCCCGGCACGAGACACTGTCAGGCATGAGCACATCGCACCGCCGCATGCTTCTCGCCGCAGCAGCCCTCGCAGGGGTGCTCTGCGTGGCCGGATGCGCCGCTGGTCCGGGCTCCTCCCCCGCACCGACCAGCTCCGGATCACCCACCTGGGACTCCGGCGCCGTCGTGCCTCCCGAGGGTCGGGTGATCGGGACGGGCACAGTGCTCGACGTCGCCGGTGAGACGCAGCTGTGCCTCGGTGCTGTCGCCGAGTCGTACCCTCCGCAATGCTCGGGCATCCCGCTCGACGGCTGGACGTGGGACGGCGTCGACGGCAGCGAGACCAGTGGCGACGTCACCTGGGGCACCTATGCGGTCTACGGGACCTATGACGGCGAGCGATACACCGTCACCGACCCTCCGATCATGCTCGCGCTGTACGACCCGGTGCGGCCGGACGATCCGGCAGGAGGAATCGAGGGAACGTCGTCCGACGCCGACCTGGCGCGGGCGCAGGACAAACTCGGGGCGTCGCTCGGCGACGGGGCACTCACCCTCTGGACCGACAGAGGATACGTCTGGGTGCAGGTGGTCTGGGATGACGGCACTCTGCAGGCGGCCGTCGACGCGGCGTACGGCGAGGGAGTCGTGTTCGTGACGTCTGCGCTGCGCGAGATCGACTAGTCCGACGGGATCAGAGCGAGCTTGCCACCGGGGTGGCCGTCTGCGAGAAGCGCGAGCGCTGCCGGCGCATCGTCCAGCGCGAAGGTCTTCGCGAGCGGGACGACCAGCTCTCCCGCCTGCGCGAGCGCGACCAGCTCACCGCGAACGGCATCTCGGAATCGCGCGCTGTCGGGCATCGAGCCGGCGATCGCCAGGATGCCGTCGCTCTTCGCCCTGCCCGGAGCGGCGATCGTGACGATGCGACTCCGGTCGGAGACGAGCTCGAGCGATACGTCGACGGCTTCATCGGTGCCCACGGCGTCGAGGGCTGCAGACACGGTTTCTGCGCCCGAGGCATCTCTGAGCCGATCAACGAGGCCCGACCCGTAAGTCACGGGGACTCCCCCGAATCGGCGAACGACATCGAACCGCTCGAGGCTCGCTGTGCCGATCACACGGATCCCCCGCAGCGCGGCCTGCTGCAGCACACTCACTCCGACGGCGCCGGATGCTCCGTGCAGAAGGATCGTCTCACCACTCGAGGCACCCGTCACCGCGAGCATCTCGGCTGCCGTGGTGCCGGCGAGCAGCAGGTTCGCCGCCTCCGCGTGGGTGAGAGTGGTCGGCTTCGCGAACGCCTTCTCCGCCGGGATCGTCAGCTCGGTGGCATAGCCACCCCGCACGCGGAACGCGACGACCTCGTCACCGACCGCCGCATCGCCCGAGCCGATCGTCGTCTCCGGTCCGAGCGCCGTGATCTCACCCGAGATCTCGTATCCGATCGGCACCGGCAGTTCGGCGCCTGGCCTGGCCGCGGCGACATGCTTGGCGTCAGCCGGATTCACTCCGGCCGCGTGCACCCGGATGGTGACCTCACCTGGGCCTGGACGCGGCACCTCGTACTCGACGAACTGCCAGGCATCCGGCGAGCCCCACGAGGTGGCGATCCAGTGCCGCGCCATCAGAAGCCGAGACGTCCGAGCTGCTTCGGGTCGCGCTGCCATTCCTTCGCGACCTTCACGTGGAGTCCCAGGAACACGCGAGTGCCGAGGAGCTCCTCGATGCCGGCGCGTGCACGACGCCCCACGTCGGCGAGGCGCTTGCCCTTGTGGCCGATGATGATCGCCTTCTGGCTGTCGCGCTCGACCACGATCGATGCGTGGACGTCGGTCAGGTCGGTGCCTTCGCGCGGTGCGATGTCGTCGATCACGACCGCGATCGAGTGCGGAAGCTCGTCGCGGACGCCGTCGAGCGCCGCCTCGCGGATCATCTCCGCGATCCGATCCTCCTCCGACTCGTCGGTGGTCACCCCCTCGCCGTACAGGGCGGGGCCCTCGGGCATGAGCGAGAGCACCTCGTCGGCGAGGACCTCGAGCTGGTCGTTCGTGAGTGCGGAGATCGGGATCACGGCGTCCCAGTCCTCGCGAAGCGCATCGACCTCCAGGAGTCGTTCGGTGATGTCGTCGCGGCTGGCCGCATCCGTCTTCGTGACGATCGCGATCTTCTTGGCACGGCGATATCCGTCGAGCGACGCCGCGATGCGGCGATCGCCGGGGCCGACCTTCTCGGTCGCGGGCACGCAGAACCCGATGACGTCGACGTCGCCCAGAACCTGCTCGACGAGATCGTTGAGCCGCTCGCCCAGCAGAGTGCGGGGCTTGTGGATACCGGGTGTGTCGACGATGACGAGCTGCCCCTCCGGGCGGTTGACGATCCCGCGGATCGCCCGTCGCGTGGTCTGGGGCTTCTCGCTCGTGATCGCGATCTTCTCACCGACCAGCGCATTGGTGAGAGTCGACTTCCCGACGTTCGGCCGCCCCACGAAGGTCACGAATCCGCTTCGCATCTGCTCAGTCATCGTCGTCATCTCTCTCGTCTGCGGTCGATTCCGCGTCGTGCTCTGCTCGTTCGACGAAGACCGTCGCGATTCCGCGGCCTCGCCCTCTGGAGGCTCCGCCGGTGAGCGTCAGTCCGTCGACCGTCGCCGTGGCTCCCGGCTGCGGAACCTGTCCGAGCGCCTTGCCCAGCAGTCCGCCGATGGAGTCGACGTCCTCGTCCTCGAGCTCGAGGCCGAAGAGATCGCCGACGTCTTCCAACGAGAGTCTGGCGCTCACGCGATAGCGTCCATCGCCGAGTTCGACGACTTCCGCCGACACCTGATCGTACTCGTCGGAGATCTCGCCCACGAGCTCCTCGATGAGGTCCTCGAGTGTCACGAGCCCCGAGATTCCGCCGTGTTCGTCGATCACCAGGCACACATGCACAGCGTCCCGCTTCATCTGCTGCAGGAGCGTCTCCGCGCGCATGGACTCGGGGACGAAGGTCGCCGGACGCGAGATCGGACGAATGGATGCCGCTCGCCACGCGTTCTCGTCGCGGAAGGCGAACAGCACGAGGTCCTTGAGATAGAGCACTCCGACGACGTCGTCGGCGTCGTCGTCGACCACCGGCATGCGCGAGACGCCGCGCTGCAGGAACAGCGTCATGGCCTCGCTCGTCGTCGCTGTCGCATCGACCGTGACCATTTCGGTCCGCGGCACCATCACCGCTCGCACGAACTGGTCGGTGAAGTCGAAGACCGAGTGGATGAGGTCGCGGTCGTCCGCTTCGATCAGGTCGTTCGAGGCGGCCTCGTCGACCATGCTCAGCAGCTGCTCCTCCGAGGTGAACGAGCTGCGCCCGCGCCCAGGCGTCACCCGGTTGCCGAGCACCACGAGACCCTCGGCGAGCGGGCCGAGGATGACCCGCAGCCCGCGGACCACCGGCGCATTCGCGCGCAGCATGCCCTCGGCATGGTGACGGCCGAATGATCGGGGACTCGCCCCGACCAGCACGAAGCTGATGCCTGTCATCAGCAGCGCCGCGGCGAGCATCGCCCACCAGATGTTGTCGAACAGGATGCTGAAGGCGACCGTGACGAGCACGGCTGCCGCCGTCTCGGCGAGCACGCGGATGAACGCGACGGCGTTGACGTGGGCGTCGGGATCGGTGGCGATACGGGCGAGGTGCCGGGCGTTGCGCCCCTCGGTGCCCATCTCGGCGATGTCGGAGCGTGATGTGACGCCGAACGCGGCATCGATCGCGGCCATGAGTCCGCCGAACGCGACGAGCAGAACGGCGCCGGCGAGAAGGAGGGCCGCGGTCATCGTCGACGTTCAGACGCGGCGAAGCCCTGGATGAGCTCCTTCTGCAGTCCGAACATCTCGCGCTCCTCATCGGGCTCGGCGTGGTCGAACCCGAGCAGGTGGAGCAGGCCGTGCGTGGTGAGCAGGATCAGCTCGTCCATCAGCGTGTGACCGGCCGCTTGCGCCTGCGCCTCGGCGACCTGTGGGCAGAGCACGATGTCGCCGAGCAGCCCGGGGGCCGTCGGGCGGTCCTCCGTGCCGGGGCGCAGCTCGTCCATGGGGAAGCTGAGCACGTCAGTGGGGCCGGGCTCATCCATCCACTGCACGTGCAGGGCTTCCATGGCGCCTTCGTCGACGAGCACGATCGCGACCTCGGCGTCAGGGCTGACATGCATCTGCGCGAGGTTGAAGTCGGTCAGTCGCTGCAGCACCGTCTCGTCGACGTCGATGGCCGACTCGTTGTTGATCTCGATCATGGCTGTGCTCGTTTCATCAGGAGAGGCCGCGTTTCGGCATCCGGTCCCGGGGTCCTGGTCGTTGTGCGCCGCGGCGGTCGGCGCGATTGGCGAACTCTGCCGCCTGCTCGCGCTCGAAGCGCTGAGCGGTGCGGCGTTCGTCGTATTCGCTGTACGCGTCGACGATCCGGCCGACCAGCGAGTGACGCACGACGTCCTCGCTCGTGAGGCGGGCGAAGTGAATGTCGTCGATGCCGTCGAGCACACGCGTCACGAGACGCAGCCCCGACGAGCCCTGAGGAAGATCCACCTGGGTGATGTCACCGGTGACGACCATCTTCGAGCCGAAACCGAGACGCGTCAGGAACATCTTCATCTGCTCGGGCGTCGTGTTCTGCGCCTCATCGAGCACCACGAACGAGTCGTTGAGCGTGCGGCCGCGCATGTACGCGAGGGGTGCCACCTCGATCGTCCCCGTCGCCATCAGGCGAGGGACGATCTCGGGGTCCATCATCTCGTTCAGCGCGTCGTAGAGAGGGCGCAGGTACGGGTCGATCTTGTCGGTGAGAGTGCCGGGCAGGAAGCCCAGTCGCTCACCGGCCTCGACGGCAGGACGCGTGAGGATGATCCTGGTGACCTCCTTGCGCTGCAGCGCCTGGACGGCCTTCGCCATGGCGAGGTAGGTCTTTCCGGTACCGGCAGGCCCGATGCCGAAGACGATCGTGTTCTCCTCGATCGCGTCGACGTACTCCTTCTGGCCGAGGGTCTTGGGGCGGATGACCTTGCCCCTGGTCGACAGGATCGCCTCGCCGAGCACCTCACTCGGGCGGGGACCGCCGTCATTGCGGAGCAGATGCGCGGAGCGTGTGACATCGCTCGGAGCGAGGTCGTGGCCGGCCTTCGTCATGGTCATCAGCTCGTCGACGAGCGACTTCGCCTTCGCGACGGCGTCGGCCGCCCCCGTGAGCGTGATCTCGTTGCCGCGGACGAGCACCTGGACGTCGCGGTGCTCCTTCTCGAGCATCCGCAGCAGTCGGTCCTGGGGGCCGAGAAGCTGCACCATGGCGACGCCGTCGGCGTAGATCTTCTCGACGGCGGTGTCGGATGCGGTCACGGAATCGTTTTCGTCAGAAGCCAACGAGCTTGTTCTCCTCGATGTTGCCGAGCACATGAGCGTGCACGTGGAAGACGGACTGGGCGGCGCTCGCGCCGTTGTTGAAGATGAGGCGATACTCGCCGTTCGCGTGCTCGGACGCGAGCTGCCTGGCCGCTGCGACCATCTCCGCGAGCAGACCAGGGTCACCAGACGCGAGCTCGGTGACGTCGCGGTAGTCCTCGGTCTTGGGGATCACGAGCGCATGCAGCGGGGCCTGCGGGTTGATGTCACGGATCGCGAATACCCGACCGGTATCGAGCAGGATCTCGCCCGGGATGTCAC
The DNA here is from genome assembly GCF_051062835.1 of Microbacterium sp. CGR1. Taxonomy (GTDB): domain Bacteria; phylum Actinomycetota; class Actinomycetes; order Actinomycetales; family Microbacteriaceae; genus Microbacterium. The sequence goes on from NZ_JAOTPG010000001.1 coordinate 943,145, forward strand.
CGTTCAGGATGCGCGTGAAGATCGAGGGCTCGGTCATGCTCCCAGTCTACTGACCGCAGCGCGGACGGGCCCGTCGCGAGATCACCAGCGACCGAGCGCCACGGACAGGACCGCGATGGCCGCCGGGCCCGCTGTCGAGGTGCGCAGCACCGTGTCTCCGAGCAGCACGCGCTCGGCACCGGCGTCGGACAGCTTCGCCAGCTCGTCGTCCGAGATGCCGCCCTCCGGTCCGACGACGAGCACGAGGTCTCGACCGTCGGGCTCGAGCGCCGACAACCGGGTGGTCGCGCTCGGATCGAGCAGCAGTACGCGCTCGGACGACGCACGCTTCACGAGATCTGCGGTCGATGCCGGGGCCGACACCTCCGGAACCCACGCACGATGCGCCTGCTTGGCTGCCTCGCGGACGATGGTCGCCCAGCGCTCCCGGCCCTTGACTGCCTTGGCGCCCTCCCACCTCGAGATGCTGCGGCTCGCCTGCCACGGCACGATCTCATCGACGCCGAGCTCGCAGGCGGCCTGCACCGCGAGCTCGTCGCGATCGCCCTTCGCCAGCGCCTGCACGAGGACGAGACGAGGAGTGGGCGCGGGGTCTGCCGATCGCTCGGACACACGGACGTCGACACGGGAGGGCGAGACCTCCTCGGCGACACCGGTGAGCCACACCCCCGCGCCGTCGCCGACGGTCACCGCCTCGCCGACGCGGAGACGGCGGACCACCGCGGCGTGTTTGGCTTCGGCCCCGGTGAGCGACACGAGGTCGCCGACCGCGGCATCCGAAGACGATTCGACGAGGAAGTGCAGAGCCATGAGCGCCGTCCGGGTCAGTGCGAGCGGAAGCGGTCGCGGAGCTTCGAGAAGAGCCCCTGCTGGAACTGCGCGAGCTGGGGACCCGGCGCCTTCGTCTTCTTCGCGAAGTCCTCGATGAGCGCCCGCTGCGCGGAGTCGAGCTTGGTCGGGGTGACCACCTGGACGCCGACACGGAGATCGCCGCGCTGGCTGCCCCGCAGCGGTGTGATGCCGCGACCCTTGATCGTCAGGACGTCGCCGGACTGCACGCCGGAGCGGACCTCGAGGTCGACCTCGCCGTCGAGCCCCTGGATCGTGGTCTCGGTGCCGAGGATCGCGTCTGGCATCGAGACCTCGAGGGTCGCCAGCAGATCATCGCCGTCACGGCTGAAGGAGGGATGCGGATTGACGGTGACCTCGACGTACAGGTCGCCGTTCGGGCCGCCCGCCTTGCCGACCTCGCCGGATCCGGGGAGCTGCAGGCGCAGACCCGTCTCGACGCCGGCCGGGATGTCGAGCGAGACCGTGCGACGCGAGCGCACGCGTCCCTGTCCGCCGCAGGTGCCGCACGGGTAGGGGATGGTCGTCCCGTAGCCCTCGCAGGTGCCGCAGGGCTGGGAGGTGACGACGTTGCCGAGCAGGCTCCGGACCTGGCGCTGCACGTGACCGGAGCCTCCGCAGATGTCGCACGTGACGGGAGACGTGCCCTCCTGGCAGCACGAGCCGTTGCAGGTCTCGCACAGGACAGCCGTGTCGACCTCGATGTCGCGGTGCGCACCGAACACGACGTCGCCGAGATCGAGCGTCACGCGGACCAGGGCGTCCTGCCCGCGTTCGCGGCGGGACCGCGGGCGCGCTCCCCTGCCGCCACCTTGCCCCGCGCCGAAGAACGTCTCGAAGATGTCGCCGAAACCGCCGAAGCCGCCGAAGTTCCCGGCCGCGCCGTCTCCGCCGCCCATGTCGTAGCGACGACGCGAGTCGTCGTCGCTGAGCACGTCGTACGCGTGCGTCACGAGCTTGAACCGCTCGGCGGCGTCCTCGCCCGGGTTCACGTCCGGGTGGAGCTGACGAGCCAGGCGTCGGTATGCCTTCTTGATCTCGTCGGTGGAGGCGTCACGGGAGACGCCGAGTACCTCGTAGTGGTCTGCCACAATGGCCCTTCTGCGTGTGCTGTTCTCTGGGCGCCCGCGTCAGCGGGACGCCTCGTCTTCATCGAGCATCCGCGAGAGATAGCGGGCGACAGCCCGCGCAGCCGCGAGATTGCTCGGATAGTCCATGCGCGTCGGCCCCATCACGCCGACACGCGCCGTGCCGCTGGGTGCGGCGTAGTTGCTGGCCACGATCGATGCCTCGCCGAGGCCGAACGAGGCGTTCTCCGTACCGATGCTGGCCGCGAGGCCATGAGAGTCCGCCTCCATCTCGCTCATCAGGCGCAGCAGGGTGACCTGCTCCTCGATCGCCTCGAGCAGAGGGTGGATGCTGCCGCGGAAGTCCTGCTCGCGTCGCGCGAGCGTCGCGGCTCCCGCCATCACCAGGCGCTCCTGACGGAACGCACTGAGCTCGTCGATGATGATCGTCGCGAGTGTCCGGAGCGCCACGTCGTTCGGGTGCTCGTCTGCGGCGAGCAGGTTCTGCAGCCGCTCGGCCGCGTCGCTCACCGCCCGCCCCGTGATGAGCGCCGACAGTCGCGCACGAAGGATCGCCATGTCGGCGTCATCGACATCGACCGGCAGCGGCGCCATGCGCTGGGAGACCCCACCCGCATCGGTGACGAGGACGATCAGCAGCCGGTTGGGCGACAGCGCGACGAGTTCGAGGTGGGTGAGGTGCGCCCGCGCGAAAGACGGGTACTGAGCGAGAGCGACCTGGCCCGTGAGCTGGGTGAGCACGCGGACGGTGCGCACCATCAGATCGTCGAGGTCGGAGGGTGCCGTGAGGAACGACTCGATCGCTGTGCGCTGTGCGACCGTGAGCGGACGCAGCTGCGCGAGGTGATCGACGAAGACGCGGTAGCCCTTGTCGGTCGGAACACGGCCGGACGATGTGTGCGGCGCGGCGATCAGCTCTTCGTCTTCGAGCAGTGCCATGTCGTTGCGGATCGTCGCGGCGGACACACCGAACGAGTAGCGGTCGACGATCGATCGACTGCCGACCGGCTCGTGCGTCTCGACGTAGTCCTGCACGATCGCGCGGAGAACCTGGAGGCCTCTTTCACTGACCATCGCAACTCCCTCCCTCTGGCACTCACTGGGTACGAGTGCCAATTCTACCCGCCGACGCGTCCACCGCGCTGATCGCCCTACGATGACGGGTATGAGTGTCGCGCCGCAGGTCACCGTGTCCACCGGAATCGTGCGGGGCGAAGCGGCTGACGGAGTGCGTCGCTACCTCGGCATCCCGTACGCCGCCGCACCGTTCGGGCCGAACCGCTTCCGCGCTCCGCAGTCCGCTCCCGCGTGGGAGGGCGTCCACGACGCCACGGCGTTCGGGCCGACGGCTCCCCAGCATCCGTACCCCGGCGCGATCGCCGATCTGCTGGGCTCTGTCGAGATCCCGGGAGACGAGATCCTCTCGGTCAACGTCTGGGCGCCGGATGACGCCTCGGGCGCGCCCGTCGTCCTCTGGGTCCACGGCGGCGCTCTCGAGCGGGGCACCGCTGCCCTGCCCCTCTATGACGGGGCCGCATTCGCCCGGGCCGGGATCGTTTTCGCGTCGATCAACTATCGCCTGGGATCCGAGGGCTTCTCGGTGCTCGACGGCGTCCCTCGAAATCTCGGGCTGCAGGATGCCGCGGCCGGACTCGCATGGGTGCACGACGAGATCGCCTCGTTCGGCGGCGACCCGTCGCGGATCACGGTCATGGGCGAATCCGCCGGCGGTGCGATCGTCGCCGGTCTGCTCGCGAACCCCTCGTCGCTTTCGCTGATCGCGCGGGCGATCATCGAATCCGGACCGCTCGAGGCGCAGACCGCGAAGAAGGCCGGCCGCGTCACAGCGCAGCTCGCGAAGCGGCTGGGCATCACAGCCGACCGCTCGGGCTTCCTCGGAGCGTCCCCCGCGAAGCTGCTCCACGCGAGGCGACGACAGGCCGCCGGTTCGTCGCCGCTGGGCGGGGCACCCGGGTTCCAGCTCGCGGTGGATGCCGAGTCGCTTCCGCGGTCGCCGCACGAGGTCCTCGCCGACACCGACGTCCCTCTCCTCATCGGGAGCAACACCGACGAGTATCGACTCTGGTTCCCGCCGGCAGCCCTCGCCGGAATCAGCGAGGCGAAGCTGCTGCTCGCGCGACTGGCCCTGCGGATCCCCAGGGCCGCCGTCGCGGCCTATCGTGCGACCTTCCCCGGAGCCTCCACGGGCGAGATCTTCGGACAGCTCGCCACCGACTTCCTGCTCCGTGCGCCGCTGACCCGGCTGGCCCGGGCGCGCACGGCGCCGACCTACGTCTACGAATTCGCCTGGCAGAGCCGGGTCCGCGACCTGCGTGCAGCCCACGCTCTCGAGCTGGGCTTCGTGTTCGATCGCCTCGGCGACCCCGAAGCACAGCGGCTCGCGGGCACGGACGCGCCGCAGGGTCTTGCAGACGAGATGCACTCGGCGTGGATCTCGTTCATCAAGACCGGGGATCCGGGGTGGCCGGAGTTCGGTCCCGAGCGGACGACACGGCTCTTCGACGCGCAGACCTCGACCGTCGCACAGCGGCGCATAGAGGCACTCGACCTGCTGCCGTAGCGACCCAGACCCGTGGTCAGTCCGTGAGCTCGCGCACCACGGCGTCGGCGAGAAGACGACCGCGCAGCGTGAGCTGCACCCGCCCGCGCACCGCGGCAGCGGGGTCGACGAGGCCGTCCGCGATCAGGCCGGCGACACGCGTGCGCTTGTCCGGCTGCAGGTCGGCGACCGCGATCCCCTCGCGGATGCGGCTCAACAGCAGAACGCGCTCGAGGGTCCTCGATTCCGCATCGGGACGCTCGGTTCCGGCGGCCGGCGACTCCTCGGCGGCGAGACGCTGCGCATAGGCGGCCGGGTGCTTCACGTTCCACCACCGGAGCCCTGCGACGTGGCTGTGCGCGCCGGGGCCGAAGCCCCACCAGTCGCTCCCCCGCCAGTACGCGAGGTTGTGTCGCGAGCGCTGTTCCACAGTGCGCGACCAGTTGCTGATCTCGTACCAGTCGAAGCCCGCCGCTGCGAGACGCGCATCGGCGAGCTCGTACATGTCGGCCTGCAGGTCGTCGTCCGGCGCCGGCACCTCGCCTCGGCGGATCTGCCGCGCGAGCTTCGTGCCGTCCTCGATGATCAGCGCGTACGCCGAGATGTGGTCCGACTCGAGTGCGAGCGCCGCATCGAGCGACGCCTCCCAATCGCCGAGCGACTCACCGGGGGCGCCGTAGATGAGGTCCACGCTCACGGCGAGGCCTGCGTCCTTCGCCGCGGCGACCGCCGTCGTCACGTTCTCGGGGCGATGGGTGCGATCCAGCGCCGCAAGCACGTGCGGCACCGCCGACTGCATGCCGATCGACAGTCGGGTCACACCGGCGTCCGCGAGTGTGCGGGCGACCGCGGGCGTCACGGTGTCGGGGTTGGCCTCGACCGTGACCTCGGCGCCGGCCACCAGGCCGAACGCATCGGTCGCGGCCCCGAGCATCCGAGCGAGGTCCCCTGCAGGGAGCAGCGTCGGGGTGCCTCCGCCGAAGAACACGGTGTCCATCGGTCGCAGCGCGCCCGCATCCGCGAGAACGCGCTTCGCCAGGTCGATCTCGGTGATCAGCGTCGAGGCGTAGTCCTCCTGCTTCGCACCGCGAAGCTCGCCGGACGTGTAGGTGTTGAAGTCGCAGTAGCCGCAGCGCACCCGACAGAAGGGGACGTGCAGATAGGCCGAGAACGGCGTGGCCGGGTCGATCGCGAGATCGGACGGAAGGCGTCCGTCTGCCGGTGCCGGATCACCCAGGGGAAGGGGACCAGCCATCAGAGAACTGCGGCCATCAGACCGGAGTCGCGTAGAGCGGCGAGATCGCCCGCAGGTAGCGTGCGAACAGCTCCCGGCGGCGGCGCTTCACGAGCGCGGGGACGACGCGGTACAGCAGGGAGTTCGGCGCATCGAATGCGCGCACCGAGAACCACACCTCGTCGTTGTCCTCGCGCCAGTCGATGTCGAACGATTCCTCACCGCGCACGACGGAGCCGCCGACCGTGCCCAGCACGAATCCGATGCGGCGCTTCTCTTCGGTGACCGAGATCACACGGAGTTCGGCATCCGCCCGCATCCCGCTCACACGCCCGTGCAGACGGAGGGTCATCCCCGGCCCCGCGAACGGAGTGCCCTCGGCATCGAAGCGCTGCTCGACGTCGGTCTTGCTCGGGGCTATCGGGTTGCCCTCCGCATCGAAGCTCACTCCGGCGTAGGCGGGGCCCGGTGCCGGGCGGACATCCTCGACGCTCAGGCCCGAGGCACGCTGCGCCGTCCAGGTCAGGAGCGATTCACCGGCGGACTGGAAGCGTTCGATGCCGCTGCCGATCCGCCAGGAGTTCTCCGCCGGGATACTGCGCTCCGGCGGGTACTGCATCAGATCGGGCGCGTGGGTCGCACCCACGGCCGCATAGTCCACCGTGTCGTCTCGGAAAGTCCCGCGCCGCATGATTTCCAGCCTACTTCCCGTTCCCTGGACGATCACCCTCCACGCGCCGGGAACGCCCCGACCCGCGAAGCCTACTTCTTGTCCTTGCCCTCGACATCGCCGGAGAGCGCTGCGATGAACGCCTCCTGCGGCACCTCGACACGGCCCACCATCTTCATGCGCTTCTTGCCCTCTTTCTGCTTCTCGAGGAGCTTGCGCTTGCGGCTGATGTCACCGCCGTAGCACTTGGCGAGCACATCCTTGCGCAGCGCCCTGATCGTCTCGCGGGCGATGATCCTGGCGCCGATGGCGGCCTGGATCGGCACCTCGAAGTTCTGGCGAGGGATCAGCTTGCGCAGACGCTCCGTCATCAGCGTGCCGTAGGCGTATGCCTTGTCGCGGTGCACGATCGAGCTGAACGCGTCGACCTTGTCACCCTGCAGGAGGATGTCGACCTTCACGAGGTCCGCCTCCTGCTGTCCGGCGGGCTCGTAGTCGAGCGAGGCATAGCCCTGGGTCTTCGACTTGAGCTGATCGAAGAAGTCGAAGACGATCTCACCGAGCGGCATCATGTAGCGGAGCTCGACGCGCTCCTCGGAGAAGTACTCCATGCCCAGCAGTGCGCCGCGACGCGACTGGCACAGCTCCATCACGGTGCCGACGTAGTCCTTGGGCAGCAGGATGGCCGTCTTGACCATCGGCTCCGACACCGAACCGATGCGCCCGTCTGGGTACTCGCTCGGGTTCGTGACCGTCACGGTCTCGCCGGTGTCGGAGGTGAGCACCTCGTAGATCACGCTGGGTGCGGTGGTGATGAGGTCGAGGCCGAATTCGCGCTCGAGACGCTCGGTGATGATCTCGAGGTGCAGGAGTCCCAAGAATCCGCAGCGGAAGCCGAAACCGAGGGCGACCGACGTCTCGGGCTCGTACTGCAGTGAGGCGTCCGAGAGCTTGAGCTTGTCGAGCGCCTCGCGGAGCTCCGCGTAGTCGCTGCCGTCGATCGGGTAGACCCCCGAGAAGACCATCGGCTTGGGATCGGTGTAGCCGGCGAGGGCCTCGGTCGCAGGCCTGCGCGCCGTCGTGACGGTGTCGCCGACCTTGGAGAGCCGCACGTCCTTCACGCCGGTGATGAGGTAGCCGACCTCGCCGACGCCCAGCCCCTTGGTGGGCACCGGCTCTGGGCTCGACACGCCGACCTCGAGCGCCTCGTGGGTAGCGCCCGTGGACATCATCTGGATGCGCTCGCGGGGCGACAGGCTGCCGTCGATCATGCGGACGTAGGTGACGACACCGCGGTAGGCGTCGTAGACGGAGTCGAAGATCATGGCTCGGGCAGGCGCCTCAGCGTCGCCGACGGGTGCCGGGATCTCCTTGACCAGGCGGTCGAGCAGCTCCTCGACCCCTGCACCGGTCTTGCCCGAGACGCGCAGCACGTCTTCGGGCTTGCCGCCGATGAGGGATGCCAGCTCCTTCGCGTACTTCTCGGGGTCGGCCGCCGGCAGGTCGATCTTGTTCAGGACCGGGATGATGTGCAGGTCGTTCTCAAGAGCGAGGTAGAGGTTCGCCAGCGTCTGGGCCTCGATGCCCTGTGCCGCGTCGACGAGCAGGATCGCTCCCTCGCACGCTGCGAGCGATCGGGACACCTCGTACGTGAAGTCGACGTGGCCGGGAGTGTCGATCATGTTGAGAGCGAAGGTCTCCCCCTCGATCTCCCACGGCATCCGCACGGCCTGGCTCTTGATGGTGATACCGCGCTCGCGCTCGATGTCCATGCGGTCGAGGTACTGGGCGCGCATGTCCCGGTCCGAGACCACGCCGGTGATCTGGAGCATGCGGTCGGCGAGAGTCGACTTGCCGTGATCGATGTGCGCGATGATGCAGAAATTGCGGATCTGCTTGGCAGGCGTCGCGGCAGGCTGAAGAGGAGTGAGGGCGCGTGGTGACATGTCCCGTCGATTCTACGGTGAGGCGAGGCTTATGCTCGCTTCGCCCGATCCGGTGATATTCTGCCGAGGTTGCCCGGGAGCCATCCGTGACACCGGATCCCGTGAGCGATAAGACTCCGTCACAGACCACGTGCAGGCGTCGTGTCGCGCAGATCGGCAGATGGTGATTGACTGTCTTCCCGGCTCAGCGTTGCGTCGGCGGATCCCGCGCGCGTCTGTAAAAGAGAAAGAATCATCACCTTGATCAAGTATCTGTTGCGCCGCCTGTTCGGTTGGGTGCTGATGATCGTCATCGCGACGAACATCACCTACTTCCTCGCGTGGCTCTATCTCGACCCGGAGAACAACTACGTCGGGCGGCGTCCTCCGCTTTCGGCCGATCAGATCGACAATCTGCTCCGCCCTCGCAATCTCAGCGAGTCGGTACCGCTCATCGAGCGGTGGTGGACCTGGTTCTCCAACATCCTCTTCCACTGGAACTGGGGCCTGAGCCCCACGGGTGAGTCCGTCAACGAGCAGGTCGCCTACCGCGTCTGGATCAGCGCCGAGCTCGTGCTCGGAGCGACGATCATCACGACGATCCTCGGCATCGCGCTCGGTGTGTACACCGCCTCGCGGCAGTACAAGCTCGCCGACCGGATCGGTCAGGGCACCAGCATCATCACGATGAACATCCCGACGGTGGTCGCAGGCTTCGCTCTGGTCCTTCTGGCGATCAACTTCAACAACGCCGTCGGCACGACGGTCTTCTACGTGGTGGGTTCGTCCAGTCAGGGGGTCGAGGGCTTCTTCCCCGTCCTCATAGATGTGCTGCAGCATCTGACGCTCCCCACCTTGGGCCTCGTGCTCACGGGGTATGCGGGCATCCACTTCCTGCAGCGCTCGCTGCTGCTCGACAACATCAAGGCCGATTACGTGCGCACCGCGCGGGCGAAGGGCCTGACCAAGCAGCAGGCGATCCGCAAGCACGCACTGCGGACATCGCTGATCCCGGTCACGACGCAGGTCGCGTTCACGATCCCCGCGGTCTTCACCGGCGCGGTGCTGACGGAGACGATCTTCAACTGGAACGGAATGGGTCGCTACTTCATCCAGACCCTCAACAACAACGACATCCACGGCGTGGTCGCGGTCGCGGCATTCGGCGCCCTGATGACGGCGATCGGCGCGATCCTCGCGGACATCGCCGTCGTCGTCCTCGATCCGAGAGTGCGGGTGAGCTGATGGCTCTGGAAAGCATCGGGGTCTCCCCCGAGATCGCGGAAACCACCGAACGTCCGAAGAACCGCAAGCGGACGTCGATGCTGACGCTGTACACGCGTCGCTTCATGCGCAACCGCGGCGCGCTGATCGGCGTCGTGATCCTCGCCCTCCTGGTGGTGTTCGCGATCGTCGGGCCTCTCATCGCTCCGTACTCGCACACCGACCTCGACTTCCTCGCGCTGCGCCAGGCGCCGTCGGCCGAGCACTGGTTCGGGACGAACGGTTCGGGCAACGACAACTTCGCCCAGGTGGCCGTCGGCCTCCAGCGGTCCATGATGATCGCCGCACTGGTCGCGATCGGCACCACCGTCGTCTCGGCGCTCATCGGCGCCACCGCCGCCTACTTCGGCGGCCGGTACGAGCGGATCATGCTCGCGATCATCCACTTCATGATGGTGGTCCCGAACTTCCTGATCCTCGCGATGATCTCGAACGACGCCGGCGGAAACTGGCTCGTGATCTCGCTCGTGATGATCTTCGTCGTCGGCTGGTTCTTCCCCGCCCGCATCATCTGGACGCTCTCGCTCTCGATCCGCGAGCGGGAGTACGTGCACGCCGCACGGTACGCCGGCCTCTCGGGCATGCGCATCGTCGTCCGCCACATGCTGCCGAACATCGGTTCGCTGCTCGTGATCAACTTCACGCTCGGTGTCGTCTCGGCGGTGCTCACGGAGACCGCGCTCTCGTTCCTCGGCTTTGGTGTGAAGCTGCCTGATGTCTCGCTCGGAGCGCTCATCGGCTACGGCTCGAGCACGCTCGTGAGCGCTCCGTGGCTGTTCTACTTCCCCGCGGCGGCGCTGACGCTGCTCACCGTCTCGATGGCTCTCATCGCCGACGGTCTGCGCGACGCCCTCGATCCGACCTCGGCGGCTGGAGGTCGCGCATGAATACTGTTCTGTCCGTCCGCGACCTCAAGGTCAGCTTCCCGTCCGAGGCGGGCCGTGTCGACGCCGTGCGCGGCGTCTCGTTCGACCTCGAAGCGGGGAAGACGCTCGGCATCGTCGGCGAGTCCGGCTCGGGCAAGTCCGTCACGTCACTCGCGATCATGGGCCTGCTCGACGACAACGCCAAGGTCACCGGCTCCATCGTCTACGACGGTCAGGAGCTGCTCGGCAAGACCGACAAGCAGCTCTCGGTGATCCGCGGCAACGGCATGGCGATGGTCTTCCAGGACCCGCTCACCTCGCTCACCCCGGTCTTCACGATCGGCGACCAGCTGATCGAGGCGCTGACCGTGCATCGCCGGCTGTCGAAGAAGGAGGCCTGGGACCGCTCGGTCGAGCTGCTGAAGCTCGTCGGGATCCCCGAGGCCGAGCGCCGCATGAAGGCGTTCCCGCACGAGTTCTCCGGCGGAATGCGCCAGCGCGTCGTGATCGCGATCGCGATGGCCAACGACCCGAAGCTGATCATCGCCGACGAGCCGACCACCGCGCTCGACGTCACCATCCAGGCGCAGATCCTCGAGCTCATGGAGAAGGCGCAGGCGGAGACCGGCGCGGCGATGATCATCATCACCCACGACATGGGTGTGGTCGCGAAGACCGCCGACGACGTGCTCGTGATGTACGCGGGCAAGCCCGTCGAGCAGGCGCCGGTTCGCGAGCTGTTCTACCGCACGCGGATGCCGTACTCGATCGGCCTCCTCGGAGCAATCCCTCGCGTCGACAAGACCGAGAAGGTCCCCCTGATCCCGATCAAGGGCAACCCGCCTCTGCTGATCAACCTGCCTGACGCGTGCCCCTTCGCGGCGCGCTGCCCGATCGCGATCGACGCGTGCCGTGAGCGCGAGCCCGAACTGATGCCGGTCGACACGAGTGGCCACACAGATCACTCCGTCGCGTGCATCCGCGCGAACGACATCGACGACGACGGCAGGATCGGCGGACTGCCGGTGTTCCCGATCCCGGAGATCCCTGAGAGCTCGCTCGCCAAGGTGCCGCGCGAGGATCGTCCGATCACCCTCGAGGCCGTGAACATGAACAAGACGTTCCCGCTGATGAAGGGCGCCTTCTTCAAACGTCAGGTCGGCGAGGTGCGCGCTGTCAAGGGAATCAGCTTCGACATCCGTCAGGGAGAGACCCTCGCGATCGTCGGCGAGTCCGGCAGCGGCAAGACGACCACCCTGCTGCAGATCATGGATCTCGTCGCCCAGGAGGACGGCGACATCCGCATCGGCGGCACGAGCGTCGCCGACATCAAGAACCGGTCGGAGGAGCGCAAGCTCCGTCGGGACCTGCAGATCGTGTTCCAGGACCCGATGGGTGCTCTCGACCCCCGCATGACGGTCTGGGACATCATCGCCGAGCCGATGTTCGCGATCGGGATGAGCAAGGACGACGTGTTCGACCGCGTCGAGGAGCTCATGGGGCTGGTCGGTCTCGACCCGGCGCACAGCGACCGCTTCCCGCAGGCGTTCTCGGGTGGTCAGCGCCAGCGCATCGGCATCGCCCGCGCGCTGTCGACGAACCCCAAGATCGTCGTGCTCGACGAGCCGGTCTCGGCTCTGGACGTCTCGATCCAGGCCGGTGTCATCAACCTGCTCGACGAGCTCAAGGCCAAGCTCGGCCTCTCGTACCTCTTCGTCGCGCACGACCTCGCTGTCGTGCGGCACATCGCCGACCGGGTCGCGGTCATGTACAAGGGCTCCTTCGTCGAGCACGGTGACGTGGATCAGGTGTTCGACGATCCACAGCATCCGTACACGAAGGCGCTGCTGTCGGCGATCCCTATCCCCGACCCCGACATCGAGCGCACGCGTGAGCGGATCATCCTCCCGGTGGAGGGGTTCGACGCCGAAGCGGTCGCGACAGGCTGACCGGTGAGCGATGTGCACGGTCCGATAACGGTTCCGTGTCGCAGGGGTTTCGCCCGCGAGATGCGGGGTTAGTCTGCCCCTATCCCAAGTAAGGCCGACAGGCACTAAGGAGTACCATGAAACGGCATCAGAAGCTGATGGGCATCGCTGCTCTCGGCGCCGCCTTCGCACTCGTCATGAGCGGGTGTGCACCGGCAAGCAACGGCGGCGGCAACAGCGGCGAAGGTGAAGCTCAGACGGTCGAGGGCGCGGACTACAACCCGCAGCCCCGTGAGAACCTCGCAGAGGGCGGCGAACTCCGCATCCCCATCTCGAACATCGCCGAGCAGCTGAACTACTTCCACAGCGACGGCGACGCTCGCGTCACCCAGGTCGGCACGTGGTTCCGCCCGCAGATCCTGCTCATGGATCCTGACGGCACGGTCAAGAAGAACGACGCATACCTCGACGACTACTCGTTCGGTGTCGAAGACGGCAAGACCGTTCTGCACTTCAAGGTCAACGAGAAGGCTGTCTGGAACGACGGCACTCCGATCGACGTCACCGCGTTCAAGGCCACCTGGGAAGCCAACAACGGCACCAACGAGGAGTACCAGCCGAACGCGACCGACGGTTGGAAGGAGATCGAGTCCGTCGAGGCCGGCGAGAACGACCGCGACGTCATCGTCACCTTCAAGGGCGAGTTCGCCTGGCCCGAGATGGTCTACTCGCAGCTCCTGCACCCCGCCGTCAACACGCCTGAGCTCTTCAACACGGCGTTCCTCGGCGACTGGCACCCGGAGTGGGGCGCTGGCCCCTACACGGTCGAGGACTTCGACAAGACCGGCGGCGTCGTCACTCTCGTCCCGAACGAGAAGTGGTGGGGCAACGCTCCACTGCTCGACAAGGTGACCTTCATCCAGATGGAGCCGACCGCTGCGGTCAACGCTCTGCGCAACGGCGAGGTCGACATGGCCGAGACCGGCAGCGCCGAGCTTCTCGCTCAGGTCGAGGGCCTCGACGGCGTCAAGACCTACAAGGGTCAGGCGACCGCGAACGCGATCTTCACGCTCAACTCGTCGAACCCCGCACTCGCCGACCTCGATGTCCGCAAGGCCGTCTTCGAGGCGATCAACATCGAGCAGGTCAAGGACATCGTCTTCAACGGCCTGAACTACACCGAGGAGCCCGCCGGGTCCCTCACGCTGTTCTCGTTCCAGCCCGACTACGTGAACGCTCTGGAAGAGGCCGGCCGCAAGGACGGCGACACCGAGGGTGCCAACAAGCTCCTCGATGACGCCGGCTGGGTCGCCGGCTCCGACGGCGTCCGTGAGAAGGACGGCGTGCGTCTGTCGCTCGTCTTCCCGGTCCACTCCGACACCGAGACCGCGCGGGCCCGTTCCCTGGCCGTGCAGCAGCAGCTGAAGGAGGTCGGCGTCGAGGTGACGATCGACACCCGTCCGTCCGCCGACTTCGCCGAGGACTACACCACGCAGAACGGCGACATCTTCTTCCTCAACTTCACGTCGTCCGACCCGTTCGGTGCTGCCTGGTTCTGCCAGCTGTACTGCTCGGACAGCGGCCTGAACCTGTCGGGCACCGGCACCGAGGAGATCGACAAGATGATCCACGAGGAGCTCGAGACGATCTCCGACCCGGTCGAGCAGACCAAGAAGGCCATGGAGATGGAGTCCGAGATCTTCGCGAAGACCTGGGGCATCATCCCGGTCCTCAACGGCCCGGAGATCTGGACCGTCAAGGAAGGCCTCGCCAACCTCACGCCTGAGCCCTACGTGGGTCTCGACCTCTTCGGCATCACGCCGGTGGAGAACGTGGGATACGAGAAGTAACTCCTGAGAAGACTGACTCGATCAGTTCTTCGAGAGGCGGGGTCGGTGGTTCATCCACCGGCCCCGCTTTCTCTATGCTGAACGCGTGAGCGTCCAGATCGTCTTCGTGCACGGCATCCGCACGTCTGCCACCATGTGGCGATCGCAGCTCGTCTTCCTCGAGGAGCAGGGCATCTCGGCCACCGCCGTCGACCTCCCCGGTCACGGGACGCGCATGGTGGAGGACTTCACACTGCACGAGGCGTTGCATACGATCGATGCCGCCGTGAGAGACGCGGCGACGCACGGGCCCGTGCTGCTCGTGGGGCACTCGATGGGTGGCCTGCTGTCGCTCGCCTATGTCGGTGGCGCCCAGAAGCCTCCGGTGGCGGGGCTGATCGCGGCGTCGTGCACCTCGCTCCCCCGCGGCGCGGGACTCGCCGCGTACCGCGTGATCGCCCGTGCGGTCGATCGCCTGCCCGACCGGGGGATGTGGCTCACCCAGCGGATCCTGGAGGCGACGATCCCCGAGGAGACGCGCTCCGACTTCGCGGCCGGAGGGTACGCACTGGACACGCAGGACACCGCGCTGCGCAACCTCTCGGCGCTGGACCTCGCGACGGCGGTCGCCCGCATCCGGGTGCCGCTGTGGTTCGTCAACGGCCAGTGGGACCAGCTTCGGGTGAACGAGGCGCTGTTCCAGCGGCTCGCGCCGCATGCCGAGCTCATCATCGTTCCTCGGACGACGCACCTCGTGACGGCGATGCGCCCGCAGGTCTTCAACGCCGTCGTCAGGCTGGCCGTCGCCACGATCGATGCCGGCCTCACTGCTCCTGGGGCTGAGGCCGGTTCTGCGTCAGGCCCTCATCTAGGTACTGACGAACGGGCTGTCGCGCCAGAGCAGTGAGCGCGCCGCCCACCAGCGACAGCACGGCGGCAGCGACGAACACGAGCCAGAAACCGCCGACGAGCGCCACGAGGCCCGCGCCGAGGACAGGTCCGATCAGCTGACCGAGCGCGGCCGTCACGTTGACGATCCCGAGGTCGCGTGCGTGGTCCTTCTCGTCCGGCAGCAGGTCTGCGGCGAAGGCCAGACCGACGGTCGAGAACGCTCCGTACCCGAGCCCCATGAGAGCTGCGGCGATCATCGTCGCCTCGAACGTCGGCACGATCGCGATCACGACGCCCGACGCGGCCTGCACGAGCGTGGCCACAATCGTCAGCGTGCGTCTGTTGCCCGTGCGGTCGGACACGATGCCGGTGAGCACCGACGCGAGCACGACGAACAGCGTGTAGACGACGATCAGCAGCAGCAGGTTGTCCTGCGCCACGACCGTCTCCTGGTGCAGGCCGTGGAGCAGGAAGAAGAGGAACAGCGCGGTGCCGAGTGCGTTTCCGATGTTGGTGACGAGGCGCCCCCACAGCATCCAGGCGAAGTCCCGATCACGGAAGGATGCGAGGAGCCGACGGCCGCTCTCGACCGGCACGGGGTCGGCAGATGCGGCCTCGCTCGGGGCGGGCGGGTCGGGCAGGGCCAATGCTGCTCCCGTGCCGATCACCGCGATCACCGCGGCGAGCAGCAGGTACCCGTCGCGGATCCCGAGGCCGAGGAGCACGACGAGTCCCACGCCGAGCACGATTCCCACCGCCTGGCTCGAGCCCACGGCTGCGGATGCCGCTCCACGCTGCGTCGCGGGAAGCTGGTCGGCGATCAGCGCGGTGAACGCGGCCGACGACACGGCGACGCCGATCGTCACCCCGACCCAGGCCCCTCCGACGGCCCAGGGGCCCTCGCTGAACCCGGTGACGACCAGGAACACCGCCGTGAGGAGTACGCCGCCGATCGCCCAGGGACGCCGACGACGCCGCCCGACTCCCGCACGGTCGGAGAGGGCGCCCGCGACGGGGCCGGCGATGATTCCTGCGAGTCCGCCGATGCCGAGCACGAACCCGGACGAGACGACCCCGCTGATCCAGTCGTCATCCGAGGTGTTGAGCTGCAGGGGAAGGAGAAGCTGCACGGGGGTCAGCTGCACCGTCCAGATCGCCAGCCACGCGAGCGTGAACACCGTCATCCAGCGTGCGCCGACCTTCTTGAGGATGCTCACCTCGGCGCTGCCTGCGGGGTCGTCGCCGTCGCGCGGGAACGGGGCGGGAGGGCAGAACTCATGGCGCTCCTTGACGTCTGTGTCACGACGAGGATGTCGGGATACTGATGATTGTGCACCCGGTGCCATCGCGTGCGCGACCCGGTCTCGATGTCGCCGCCGCGTGTCGTTCCTGTCGTGGCGCACGGCCCGAGCACCGTTTAGGGCGAAACGCCCTGATGCTGGTAGAGTTGGTTCTTGGCTTGCGTGTGGGTTCTTCCCTCACGACCGCCGCGTGGAAGCCCTCTTCTTCTGCCGGCATTCCTAATAACTCCGTACAGAAAGCGTCCACACGTGGCAAACATCAAGTCGCAGATCAAGCGCAACAAGACCAACGACAAGGCTCACGAGCGCAACAAGGCCGTGAAGAGCGAGCTGAAGACGCACATCCGCGCGACGCGCGCCGCTGTCGTCTCCGGTGACAAGGCCGCAGCCGAGGCTGCTCTGAAGGCTGCTTCCCGCAAGCTCGACAAGGCCGTCAGCAAGGGTGTCATCCACCAGAACCAGGCTGCGAACCGCAAGTCCTCCATCGCCAAGCAGGTTTCCGCTCTCTGAGCCGATCCCCCGCTTGTCGGTGTGACAAGAGCCCGTCCCGTTCGCGGGGCGGGCTCTTTCGCGTGCCCCGGGTGCACAACGAATTCACGGGCGAGCGGTGTCGCAGCGCGAGGGCGTCGCCCCGGCGGGCGACGAGACTCACTCCCCGAACGGCTGCCGGGTGGCGATGACCGTGAGCATGCGCTCGAGCGCGAAGACCGGGTCGCGCGATGCACCCTTGACCTCGGCGTCTGCGCGGGCGGTGGCCTGGATGGCCATCCCGAGGGAGCGCTCGTTCCATCCGGCGAGGTCGCGCTTCGCACGGTCGACCTGCCAGTCCTTCATACCGAGGCGCTGCGCGAGCTGCCTGCTCGGCTCGCGGCTTCCGGCGACACGCGCCATGGTGCGCAGCTTCATCGCGAACGCGGCCACCATCGGCACGGGATCGGCCCCGGAGGCCAAAGCGTGGCGGAGCGCGACGAGGGCTTCGCCGTAGCGACCCGCGATGGCCGTGTCGGCGACGACGAACGCCGACACCTCGACACGCCCGCCGTAGTACTTGGTCACGACGTCTTCAGTGATGTCGCCTTCGACATCGCCGATCAGCTGCTGGCAGGCGGCCGCGAGCTCGGTGAGATCGTCGGCGAAAGCCGAGACCAGGGCGCGCAGCGCAGCCGGCGCGATCCGCTTCTTGGCCGCCTTGAACTCCCCCGCCGCGAAGTCGACACGGTCACTGTCTCGCTTGATCGCGGGGCACGGGATCTCGATGCCGTCGCCCGTGCCGGCACGAAGCGCGTCGAGCAGCTTCTTGCCGCGGACGCTCGCACCGGTGTGCCGCAGGATGACCGTGGCACCCTCCTGCGGGTGATCGAGGTACGACACGGCCTCCTGCAGGAAGGCGTCGGAGCACTTCTCCACTCCCGAGACACGCACGAGACGTGGCTCTCCGAAGAGGGAAGGAGAGGTGAGCGAGAGCAGCGTGCCCGGAGCGTAGTCGTCGGCGCGGACGTCGCTGACCTCGAGAGCGGGATCTTCGGCGCGCAGATAGTCGCGGACCCCGGCGATCGCACGCTCTGCGCAGACCTCTTCGGGCCCGAAGACCAGAACGACGGGTGCGGGGCGGGGCTCTCGCCACGAGACCTGAGCGACCTTGACCGTCTTCGCACCGCCACGGGAGGGGGTACGAGAAGCAGCCATGATCTCAGCCTACCGGGGGCCGCCGACGTCGATCTCGCGGTCATGGCGGTTGCTTCTCGGTCCAGAGCTGGAGTGCGCTGTCGTCGAGGCCGACGAGGAGCAACCCCTGTCGATCGGTCCTCAACACGCGCGCGCCGGTGGCCGCGAGCGAGGCCAGTGTCTCAGCGCGTGGATGGCCGTAGTCGTTGTCCACGCCGGCGCTGAACAGCGCCACGAGCGGATGCAGATCGACGTAGAGCTGGGCATCCTGATCGGCGCTCCCGTGGTGTGCGACCTTGACCACCGCGAAGCTCCCCCGAATGTGGGCGGTGCGCGACAGCATCCGCTGCGCCTCCGCCGACAGATCTCCGAGGAAGAGCGATCGCGGCACCTCTCCCCCTCCCACTTCGAGCACCACACTCTGGTCGTTTCCCGGTGGGAAAGCCGTGGATTCGCGCTGGGGCCAGAGCACCTGCCACGATGCCGCTCCGAGCTCGCCGTGCATCCCTGCCGCCGCGTCCGTCACCGTGGCGCCGCCCTCGGCGAGGCGCCGCAGCATCCGCTCGTCACCGATCTCTCCCGTGGGTCCGTGCAGAACCGTGTCGGCTCTCCCTTGCACGGCCTCGATCCCACCCACGTGATCGAGGTCGAAATGCGTGAGGACCAGCAGGTCGATCCGATCGATGCCGAGCGCACGAAGGCAGGCTGCCAGGGGCTCGGGTGCAGGGCCCGTGTCGATGAGCGCGATCTGCCCCTCCGAGCGAACGAGGAGCGCGTCGCCCTGGCCGACGTCGCACGCGGCGACCGCCCACCCGTCAGGGGTGGTCGCACTCGCCAGGGGCCCGTTGAGGACGACGTGCGCACCGCCGAGGGCGAGCACGAGCGCGAGAACGGTGGCCGCCGCCCCCCGAACGATCCTTCGTCTGCGGAAACCACCGGAGAGGATGATCCCGAGCGCGGCGCTGACGAGCGCGACGAGCGCGGCGCTCCCGATCCCGGGCTCCATCACGATCTGCGCGAACGGGAGTCGCGCGCTGATCGTCGCGGTCTGGGCGATCCACGCGGCCGGCAGCCATGCAGACGCAGCCAGCAGGTCGGCGATGGGTGGCATCGGAGCAGCGAGGCAGGCGAGAAGTCCGATGATCGTGGCGATCGGAGCAGCGGGCGCCGCCAGCAGATTCGCCACCAGCCCGACGAGGGACTGCTGTTCGGCGAACAGTGCGATCACCGGCCCGCACACGAGCTGCGCCGCGGTCGGCACCGCGATCGCGAGGGCCAGGGGCTGGGGCATCCACCGAGCCAGACCGCGAGTGAGCGCCGGCGAGAGCAGGATCAGCGCACCGGAGGCGGCGACCGACAGCGCGAACCCCGGCGTCGACGCGAGCCAGGGATCGGCGATCAGGATGCCGACGGCGCTGAGCGCGAGCATCCCTGCCCCCGCCCTCGGACGCCCGAGGAGCACCGACATCATCGCGACGCCGGCCATCACCGCGGCCCGGACCACACTGGGTTCCGGCGTGACGAGGATGACGAAGCCGGCCAGCACCACGGCCGCCGCGATGACCCGAGTCCTGCGGCCGGCGCCGCAGAGAGCGGCGAGCCAGAACGCGGCGCCGACGACGATCGCGCAGTTGGCTCCGGAGACCGCCGTCAGGTGGCTGAGACCGCTGGTGCGCATGTCATCGTTCAGCTCGGTCGACACCGCGCGGGTGTCGCCGACTGCGAGTCCGGGAAGCAGGCCCGCTCCGGGCTCGGGAAGTCGCTGCGCCCGGTCGATGAAGGCGCTGCGCAATCCGGCCGCGACCGCGAAGACCCCGGATGCCGGCTCCTCGACCGACGCCTCGCTCGCGAACACGACGAGCGCTGCCCTCTCCCCCGGATCCGTCGCCGCTGCCTCGCCCTTCACCCGGACCGTGGCACCGAGATCGAACCCGTCGGCCGGGTCGATGCCGATCCGCACCGGAGCCGATGCCGCCCGCACCGACCCCGGCGACCCGATGCCCGTGAGCTGCACCTCCATCCACAGGCGCCCATCCCGACCGACCGACGCCGAGGTGCTGACCTCCCCCGTCACCTCGACCACACGTCCGTCCCACGACGCGGCGCCCTCGCGCGCCGGTGTCGCGACCATGACTGTGATCGACACCGCCGCCGCAGCTGCGAGCACGACGAGCCCCACGCCCGCCGCCGATGCTCGAACGGCACGGCGCCGCAGCATCGCACCCAGCACCACGCATGCCCCGACGACCCCGACGAGCACGCACCACCCCGCCGAGGGGGTACGAACACGCCGAGCAGCGCGACCACCCATACCGCCCCGGCGATGGGGAGAAGACGCGGATCGCGCCTCACCCGCGTGCCCTGTCACGACTGCCTGTCAGCATCTTCTCGCTCAGATCCTTGGTCTCGGCTGGCTCGGACATCGAAACACCATACGAGTGCGCCATCAGTACGCTTTGCCGCCGTCCCAACGACCGTGGAGAACGCCGGAAAGCTGCTCCATGTGCAGACCGGTCGAGGTGCAATCAGTTCCGGGCCACCTCGTCCCTAACCGGAAGAGCAGAACCGGCACGGCACACGCACAACGACCTTCGGCGTAACGTTGCTCATCAATCGTCTCCGATATGCGTGAGCGCTACTCCAGTTGTCGGACGAGACAGCACAATGGCGGAAGGGACCCTAAAATGCGCATCGACCTCGAAGGCAAGGCCGCCCTGGTCACCGGCTCTACCCAGGGCATTGGGCGAGCGATAGCAGCGACATTGGCGGACGCGGGAGCTCGTGTCGCCATCAACGGACGCTCATCTGAAACAGTTGCGTCCGTCGTCGCTGATCTCGAAAGCGAGAATCCGAGTCGTGACCTGATCCAGGCCCCCGGTGACGTCACGGACACGAATGGTGCAGATGCAGTGCTCGCTGCCGTCGGCCCCGTTGACATCCTCGTCAACAACCTCGGCATCTTCGGCTCTGCGCCCGCCCTCGACATCACTGACGACGAGTGGCGACGCTACTTCGACGTGAACGTGCTCGCATCCGTTCGGTTGATCCGCTCGTCACTTCCCGGGATGAAGGAGCGCGGCTGGGGCCGGGTGCTGAACATCGCCAGCGACTCGGCGGTCGTGATCCCCGCGGAGATGATCCACTACGGAATGTCGAAGACGGCGTTGCTCGCCGTCTCCCGCGGATTCGCGAAGGAAGCTGCGGGCACCGGCGTCACGGTCAACTCTGTGCTCGCCGGCCCGACCCACACCGGCGGCGTGGAGGACTTTGTCTACGAGCTGGTCGACAATGAGCTGCCGTGGGACGAAGCGCAGCGCGAGTTCATGAAGTTGCACCGTCCGCAGTCGCTGCTGCAGCGACTCATCGAGCCCGAGGAGATCGCGAACATGGTCGCGTACCTCGCATCCCCGCTCGCGTCCGCAACGACCGGTGCCGCGGTACGCGTCGACGGCGGCTACATCGACTCAATCATTCCCTAGGGCCTGCCGGACACGACGAGTCGACACGTCAGAACACGTAAACTCGCGCTCACAGTCGACACTGACCTCGGCAGCGCAGACGAGCTGAGCGAGGCGTCCTCACATTATCCCGACGTGAATCGTCACTCCTTTGTGGGCGGAACCACCGCTTCACGGAAGGAGTATTAAGTCGTGAAGGTGCTAATTGCGGGCGGGCGAGGACGAGTCGGCTCGAAGGTCGCAGATCTGTTGGAGCAGAACGGCGTGGAGGTGGTCTCCGGCGGACTCGACGACGGCGTGGACTACATCCAGGGCACAGGGGTCGCGGAAGTGCTCGAAGGCGTTGACACCATAGTCAACGTCCTGAATACCGGGCGTTTCGATAAAGAAGGTGCTGTTGACTTCTTCGAGGGGACGACTAAAGCACTGTCCGCGGCGGGTGAGCGAGCTGGCGTCAAGCATCACATCCTTCTCTCCATCGTCGGTGTCGGAGAAGGTGACGCGTCGGAGATCGGCTACTACCTCGGCAAGGTGGCGCAGGAGCGCGCACTCAAGGAGGGAACGCTTCCCTACACGATCGTGCGTTCTACCCAGTTCCAGAGCTACGTTCCGGTCCTCGCCGACCAGCACACGGTGGAGGGCAAAGTGATGGCGCCTCGCGATCTGATTCAGCCCGTGGAACTAGATGAACTTGTAGCGCTGCTGGGCGAGGTCGCCCTGACTGCACCACCGCTGGGCGAAGTGGAGATCGCGGGGCCGGAGCGTTTCCATATGGACGACCTGCTGCGCGGAACCCTCGCCGCATCCGGTGACACACGCGAGGTGATCACGGTCGAGAGCGACGGGCCGATCGATGCCATGGTCCCTCGCGGCGAGTATCGAATGGGGAGCGTGCTCTACCCGGTTCGCGACATCCCGACCGCGGACTGAGCTCTAGAGCTCGTCGGTATATCGAGTGTCCGTCTACCGCAAGATCACGGTAGACGGGCCTCGAGATCGCGTGCTCGGTATTCTGCTGCCTTGCTTAGTCGCGTATCACCACGAAGCCAAGGACGGCGCTGAGCAGACAGAACACAGCCAGCACGAGCGGGAACGTCGCACGTTCTTTACGGCGCAGGTGAGTCCCGATCGCGCCGAGCAGCAAGAACATGAGCGCGAGCGCCGAGATCGGAGCGAGAACTCGCGCGATTCCAGTGAGCAGCGGGGCAACCAATCCGATCGCCCCAAAGATCTCCGCGAAACCGATTACCTTCTCGGATCCGCGCGGAAAACTATCAACCCAACCCATACCGGCCGCGCGAAGATCATCCCTTGACCGACTTAGCTTGAAAGAACCAGTCTTGGCGAACACTATCGCCAGCACGCCGTTCAATATCCAGAGCAGTATCACCATGAGTCACAACCTCCGACGCCAGTATCCCGATCGGATCTCGTGCAGCGAGAGAGTCAATCGACTCACAGAGCACGTGAAATCGCTGCCTGCGCTGCGCTTCGCACCGACCGATGGGAGTACGGCCTAAGTCGGCCGCGACGAGAGGAGTAGCGATTTACCTGACTCTGGTGGCGGATCCCAGCCAGTCGTCGAAGGTGGTTGCGCTGATGCGCGACACGCTTTCGTCACCATGCAGCGCCCCCGATGCGAGACCAGCGCCGTACGAGCCCGGGAAGCGAATGTCCAGTGCTCGACGAGAGATGCCGTCGTGGGCATACATACGACGCACCATGCCAACGAGCGTCTCGTTCTGAGGCCCGATCAGGTCTTGCGCGCGCCCTGCAGGCGTCGACTCGGCGACCTCGATGAGATGGGCGCCCACCTCGAACGCGGCCACGGGACGCGAAAGAGTTCTCGGAACGAGGGTGACGGGTCCTACTGTCGTCTGAGAGGCAATCTGCTGGGCGAACTCGTGAAACTGCGCCGCGCGGGCAATGGTGTGCGGCACATCGGACGCAAGGATGAGGCGCTCTTGAGCCAGTTTTCCCGCATAGTACGAGGTGTCGATCGAATCGATGCCCACAATCGACAGCGCCACGTGATGTGAGACGCTGGCCCGTGCTTCTGCGGCCAGAAGGTTTCGCGTAACGGTGCTGAAGAAGTTCACGGCCTTCTTGGTGGAAAGCGTGGTGGTGTTGAGGACATCGACGACCACATCCACTCCGACGAGCGCTTGATCTAGGCCGGTGCCGTCGATGACATCGACACCGTTCTTGCGCGAGAGGACGACGACCTCGTGACCGCGCTGCTGCGCCGAGCTCACGGCGTGACGCCCCACGGTGCCAGTTCCACCTGCGATTGCAATCTTCATGGATTTCCCTTCGTGGTGAGGCGATCGAGGTATGCCTCGAAGTATTGACGATGCAGACACCACAGGTGTGAGGTGCGCTCATCTTCGTCGGCTACACGAGGCCGATGTGCACGATCAGGCGACAAGCATGTGCTCTCCGTTGTTGGATGAGGGCGCCGGAGGGAGAACGACATCAGTGGTACGCGAGTCGGCTTCACCGTGCAGCAGTCGATCGAGGACGACGTGCCCGTAGCGTCGACGCGACAACCACGCGATCACGTGCCGAAGGGCGATCTGGCGACGGTTTCTCGGGACGAAGAGATCCTGCTGGGTGACGCCGATCTGCTGATAGTTCTCGATCGTCGGGCGCATCGTTTCTTCCCAGTGAGAGAGGGCTTGGTCGACATCCTCCGGGTGCCGCTCTAGAGCAGATCCCAGGACGTCGGCCCCGATCAGTCCCGCGGACACTCCCATCCCCGCAAACAGAGTCACGCACCACGCGGCATCGCCGACCAGAACCACTCTTCCGCGGTGCCAGCGCGGCATGTGTACTTGCTCGACCGTGTCCCACAGAGGTGAAGGCGCGTGTTCCGCTGCTTCGAGCACATCGCTGAGAGTCTCGCCGAGTGGGCTGTCGCTGAACACCTCGCGTAGCCGTTCAGCAGGCATCTTGGCGCGTTCTCCCGCGGGGTCGTGCGTGCGATAGCTCAGCATCATGGTCGGGTCGTGGTCGGAGAACCCGAACCCCCACAGGGCACGGTCCGGTTCCACGAGGGTGAGGCTCTGACCCGTCCGCATCCCTCGAGGCTGACCCTCGTACTGGAAGGCGTAGATCATGTACCCGAACGATTGCAGGAAATCCTCGTCGGGTCCGAACACCAGTCGTCGCACGGACGACCTCACGCCGTCAGCTCCGACCACGAGGTCGAACCTCTCGGTTCGCTCCGAACCGTTCGCGAGGTTGCGGAGAGTGACATCGACCCCATCTCCATCAGCGTCCACAGACACCGGAACAGTCGAGTACCGGATCTCGACGTCGTCAGGAAGCGCTTCGAAAGCCGCGTCTTCGACATCGCTGCGCAACAGCATCCAAGGCGAACCGGGAAGGTCTTTGAGTCCGAGCGCACGCTGGGACCGCAGTTTCCGATCCGTGAGAAAAGTGCGTCCCTGCGGATTGCGGTCATGGAGGAACGGAAGGATCCCGAGTCGTTCGGCGGCATACCGTCCCGCTTCGAAGAGACAGATGAAGTACCCGCCACGCCTACGATCCGCGGAGCGTTCGATGAGGACTGGCTCCCAACCGGCGGCAGCCAGGCGCCCCGCGGTAGCAAGTCCAGTCACCCCCATTCCCACCACGAGAGCACGACGTTGGGGAAGTTGGATGGATTCTGAGTAACTGACTGTTTTGGTCATATGGTCAGTTTACTCTCCTTCTGGCCTACGAGGCGATCTTGCTGAGCACGAGATCCGTACCTTCTTCGAGGTAGCGGATGATCGTTTCACTAGCCGCTGTCACCTCACCGGGAGCCGCACGCTTCTCCCCCAGAACCGCCGCCATACTTCTTCCGAAGATCTCCGGTGTATCAACCTGTGCGTCACCATCGGCCTCAAGTTCGTGACTGAAGAGAAATCCTCGGAACACGGCCAGCACAGCGTAGGCCTGGTCTTCCAATGTCCAGTCGTCGCTCGCGAGAGAGCCTGCGCGCCACGATGGCAGGACGGCCATCATCAACTTCTCCGGGCCGAGCGCATCCGTGATGGCTTTCGACCGTGGGTCGGCAGCCAGAACCCCGAGAAGGTCTTCGTCTTCCAACAGGACGGCACGAACGAAAGGCCGTCCCGGCGCAGTTCTCAGCAACTCCGGGAAAAGACGAGACGGGCGCGCGAGATCAGGATCGGCGCTGAACTTCCGAGTGAACTCCTCAGCTAAAGCCAAGAAGTCGCGAGCGATCAATCCAAAGATCAGGTCCGTTCGACTCGCCCAGTAGAGGTAGACCGTGCCCTTGCCGACTTTCGCGCGCTGGGCGACTTCCGCGATGGTTACGGCACGTTCGCCTCGTCGGAGAAGGAGATCGCTGGCGGCCGCAAGGATGCGCGCCGCAGTGTCGGAGCTGTGCTCGGGTAGGCCTGGCATCAATGCATTCCTCTTCACTCGCTTTGACGGCGCTCGCGCCGCTGTAAGTCCATCCTGATCGCAACGAGCCATGTCCGGAGTGAGCCACTCGCCGATGCGGGCCCACCCGTCGGCCGCACTTACGCGCGCGACTTAGTCCAGACCGACTCTGCCAAGAAGTCCAGCATCCTTGCTCGCTGGGTCACCAGATCCGGGGAGTCAGTGGTCAGGATGATGCCCCCTGTCGACAACAGCAACTCCTCGGCCGTGAGCCTCGGTGTCGCATCGTCTCGCGCGCCAAGGATCATCGCCACAGCCGCGATGTTCTGCTCGCGGCTGTGTGCGTGGGTGCCACTTGCGAAGGCGCTGGATCCTCCGGACGCGATCAGGTTGCTCTTCACTCCGAGGTACGCGGCAAACAGGTCCATCCAGCGTCTCAGGGCTTGCCGCGGTTCCATCTGCAGGAGTAATTGAGGGACGGCATCGGTCAGTGATCGGATCTCGTCCGCGTAAGCGGCATCGATGAGATCCTCTCGCGTCGGGAAATGACGGTAGACCGTGCCGACCCCCACGCCAGCTTCCTTAGCAATATCTGTGAAGCTGGCGTCGCCGCCACGCTGCGCGAACACTCGGAGCGCGGCCTCGAGCACACGGGCTCGGTTTGCACGCGCGTCCACCCGAAGTGGTCGGCTGGTCGAGCTCATGCGTCCGCTTTCGTCTGGGCAAAGGGTGTAGCCCGTTTATAGCACCGCTCGCCCGCGACTCACTGATCGAGGAGACCGAGTCCCGTCAGTGAATCCGCTGTCGCGACGATGGTATCTCGCACCGGACGCGGCACCCATCCGAGAACCTGCTTCGCCTTGGCGTTGCTGATCAACGGAATCGTTGCGGCATCCGATCCGTCGCTGCTCATGCTGTCTTCCACATCGGGGACGCGAGATGCGCGCTCACCGAGCGACTCCTTGAGCATCATTGCGACGTCCAAGAAGCTCACGGACGGTCCATCGGCGACAGCGAGGAATCGCTCGCCGGCGGCAGCGGGGTGGGTCAACGCGGCCAGATGCAGCGCAGCTGTGTCACGCACATCCACCACACCGAAGTGCTGCCTCGGCACGCTCTTCATGGCGCCATCGAGCATCGCCTTGACGAACCCCACGGACGTCGAGAGCTTCGGCCCGAGCGCAGGCCCGAAGATTCCGACCGGATTGATCACGACGAGATCGAACCCGGGGTTCGTCGTAGCGAAGTCCCATGCCGCGCGTTCCGCAACAACCTTCGATTTGATGTAGGGCTGGAGATCCCCCTCGGGATGAGTCCAATCAGCTTCCGTGTAAGACGCAGACTCCTTCGGTGAGTATCCGACCGCAGCGAACGACGAAGTCATAACCGTCCGCTCTACACCGGCGTCTCGCGCAGCTCGAAGGACACGAATCGCTCCGTCTCGTGCTGGAGCAATGACTTCATCCTCATGAGCGGGCGCGGATGCAGGGAAGGGTGACGCGGCGTGCAGCACGAATCTGGCCCCTTCCATTGCGCCGGCCCACCCCGCGTCTGCATCAAGCTCCGCGAGGACGATCTCCAAGTTCTCGAGCGAGGCCCGTCCTGCGCGTGTCAGATCCTCACGTAGCTCATCGCCGCGCCGATCCTCACGAACCGTTGCGCGCACTCGGTATCCAGCTTCTAGCGCTTGGGCCACAAGGTGGCTTCCCAAATACCCATTCGCACCCGTGATCACAACGATGTCGCGCGGGGACTGGTGGTCGTTGTCGTACATGCTGCTTCTTCCTGTCAGTGGCCGCGTCATGCGGACATGAACTGGAAACGCCAGTTATCCGGAATCTATTCCGGATAACTGGCGTTCGCCTCACAGCGATGTCGAGGACGGGTAGCGGGTCTTGCCGCTGCGATGGTCTCCGAGCGGCACGAGGGAGTCAAGAGCGTCAGCGCCGAGAGCCGTACCCTCTACCGTCACGACCGGACGTTCATCGTTTGCCAGCGAAAGCGACGAGCGCAGGAGCTCGTCGAGAGTGAAAACTTCTGGCCCGGCCAGATCGACGGTGCCATTGAGCGGTGCGCCCTGAGCGATCTCAGCCAGCAGCTCGACCACGTCGTCCACATCAACCGGCTGAAGCTTCATCCGCGGCGCGTTGACCGCTCCGTCGACGGTGAGCCAGTCGGCGATCGTCGGCACGAAGTCATGAAATTGAGTTGCGCGGACGATCGTGAACGGGATGTCGCCGTCGCGGACAGCGTCTTCCTGTGAGACCTTGCCCGCGTAGTATCCGTTCGCGAGCGCGCGGTCGGCGCCCACCACGGAGAGCAGCACGTGGTGGCGTACGCCGGTAGAGTGCTCGGCGGCGAGGACGCGTTCTGTGGTTCCACGGAAGAAAGCAGTCGCTGCCGCGGCATCCATCTCCATCGTGTTGAGGACGTCGACGACGGCGTCAACGTTCTCCATCGCCTCTCCCAGGCCTCGACCGGTGAGAGCGTCGACACCGTTCCCGCGCGAGGCGGCCGTGACTTCGTGTCCGAGTTCGCGGAGGCGCGCAGTGAGGCGTGTGCCGACATGTCCGTTGCCGCCGATGATCAGGATCTTCATTGGATGTTCCCTTCCCGTCCGACACCTGTCGGCTCATCATCATGACGATCCGGGGCGCGGTTTTGTGAGGTCAGTGCCTCGCTCGCCACGCGCTGAGCTTCGCGGGATTGACCTGGAGCCATACGTCGGTAACCAAGCCGCCTCTGACCTTGATGTTCATCACGCCTCTGGGGTGCCCTTGATCTCTCATCACGAGAGCGATGCCGTCACCGGTCCTCTGCTGATCCATGACGAGCGACGGCCGCTTCTGCAGCATCCCAATCATGAAGCGGGCCACGTTCGACACTCCGAGAACCGGACGGCGGGCAGAGTTCACAATCCCTCCGCCATCTGCCCGGAGGGTGACAGACGGGTCCAGCATCGCCATCAATGGCACCAGGTCCCCGTCCGCGCATGCTGCCGCGAAAGCCACGATGACCTCGTCGTGCTCGCGTGTGCGACCGGGAACGACATCGTGCTCGCGTGCACGTCGACGTGCTGAAGCGGCTAGTTGCCGGACGGCCGGAGTGCTGCGTCCGACGATGGTGGCGATCTCATCAAACGGCACGGCGAAGACGTCGTGCAGCACGAAGGCGACCCTCTCCGCGGGAGTCATACTCTCCATGACGATCAACAGCGCCGTGCTGACTTCTTCATCGAGAGACACCTTGTCCAGCGGATCCGCGTTCGCGCTCGATGCCGCAAGCGCGTGGCCCGAGAACAAGTCGGAGGGAACAGGCTCCGGCAGCCATTCGCCGATGTACTTCTCCCGCCGAACGCGTGCGGAACCGAGGACGTCGAGACAGACTCGGCTCATGACCCGTGTCAGCCATCCTTGCTTGTTGGCGACCGCGGCTCGTTCCGCATCAGTCATCCGGTACCAGCGGATGTACGTCTCCTGCACGGCATCTTCTGCCTCGGCGATCGTTCCGAGCATGCGGTAGCCGATCGCTACGAGTCGTCGTCGCTCCGCGAAGACATCGAGCAGACTCTCGTCCTGCCCATCTGGCTCGGACATGCGATGAGGATCCCCACTGGCCGTCACTCGTCCACCTTCCCACCGGTGAGGAAGGCGCGGCGAGGGTCTTTCACAGACGCGAGGGAGGTGATGTCGCGACCCGCGAAGACGGCACTGATCCAGATGAGAAGCACGCGGAACTTCCGCTCCCACGTCGGAACCGCCAACACGTGATAACCGCGGTGCATCACCCATGCCGGAAATCCGGTGATGACGATCTTCTTGTACTGGAAGATTCCCCGCCCCAGCCCGAGGGTGGCGACGACGCCGAGGTTGTGGTGGACGTAGTCAGCCGGCTCTTGCCCTCTGAGCGTCGCGATGAGGTTCTTGGCGAGACGTTTGCCCTGGCGCACAGCGTGCTGAGCGTTCGGGACAGCAAGCGCTCCGGCCCTCGGCGCCACCAGGTCGGGCACAGCCGCATCATCCCCCGCCGCCCACGCATCCGTGACAACGACACCGTCGGCGTCCTCGACGCGAAGGTCGGCTCGAACGCGTACGAGACCGCGCTCGTTGAGAGGCAAATCGGTGTGGGTCGCGACAACCGGGTTCGCTGCATTGCCTGCGACCCAGACGATGAGTCCGCTGTCGTATTCCTCGCCGGTGGAGAGCACGACGTGCCCACCCACGGCAGACTGCAGTTGAGCGTTCAAGTGGATCCGGCCACCGCGCTTCTCCAGGTGACGCACTACCCAACGCCCCGGGCCTGCGGTCACCTCAGGGAGAATCCGGCCCTGTGCTTCGACGAGATGGAAGGCGATATCGGTGGGGGCGAGCTCAGGGTAAGACTTTAGGAGAGCCATAGCCAAAGACAACGTCTTCCCGAAGCCCTCGACGCCGGAGAAGCCGCCGCCAACGAACGTGACGGTGAGGAGTTTGCTGCGTTCTGGTCCCGCCGGCAAAACAGACGCTCGATCGAAGGCCGTCATGATGTGGTCACGGATTGCGACCGCCTCCTCGATCTGCTTCAACCCAATCGCCTCCTCGAGAAGACCTGGGATGGGGAAAGTACGAGTGACGGCACCGGCGGTTACCGCGATGATGTCGTAGCTGATCGGAAACGGTCCGCCGTCTTTGGGAGTGACGGTCACGGTGCGAGACGCATGATCGATTCGCGTGACGGCTCCGGCGATGAGTCGCGTGCGTCGAAGGTGCCGTCGCAGTGGAACTGCGACATGACGCGCTTCCACTGAGCCCGCGGCCACTTCGGGAAGAAAGGGCTGATACGTCATGTACGGCCGAGGGTCGATGACTGTGACGCGTGCTTCGCTCGAGCGGAGCTTCTTCTCCAACTTCCAGGCGGTGTAAAAACCCGCATACCCGCCGCCGACGATCACGATGTCCTTCACGGTGCTACCTTCTCTCTCTCAAATATGTGACGACGCAGCCGCCGCAGATGTGAGCACGGTGCGTCAGAACGGCCAGACGAGCGGAACGTAGAGGACGGCGACAGCGACGTACAGGACCGTCAGCGGCAGCCCTGCCCTCCAGTAGTCGCCGAAGCGGTATCCGCCCGGCTGCATGACCATGAGATTCACGGGCGTAGAAACCGGGGTCAAGAAAGCCGCCGCGCCGCTGACAGTCAACGCCATCATGAACGGAAGGATGCTCAGTTCAAGTGTGGCGGCGACAGCGACGGCCACAGGCGCGACGACAAGTACCGTCGCGACGTTCGACATGAACATCCCCAACAGAACCGTCACGATGCAGATCGCCAGCAATGCGAGCTGTGGGGCGGCGGTCCCGACCAGCGCGAGAAGACCGGTCGCGACGACATCGGCCGCCCCGGTGGCGATGAACGCGGTTGACAAGGGAATCATGCAGGCGATGAGGACGACCGACTCCCATGACACCGAGCGAAACGCCTGAAGCGGTGTGAGGACTCGAGTGATGATTAGCGCGCCGACGGCGAGTAGTCCGACCATCACGGCCGGAATGAGTCCGGTTGCAAGAAGCACGATCATCGTCACCAGAATGGTCAGCACACGACGAGCGCCATGTCCGAGAGGGACACCACGCTGAAGCGATCGCGGGGACGTCACGGCGATGACATCTGACGATGCCGCGTAGCGGTGCAACGACTCCCAAGGCCCATGGACAAGCACCGAATCACCAGCACGGAGGACGACACCGTCAGTATCAGGATCCGATGCTCTGCCGTCGCCCAACCTGCTGTGGGCCAAGACCACCAAGTTTTCATGACGGGTGCGCATACCCGGGCTCACACGGCGTCCGATGAGTGTTGATCGAGGTGCGATCAGGATCTCGATGACACCCTCATCCGGACCGAAATGATGGCCAGGTCCCACCTCCACGTCATACGTTGCGCCCCATGCTCTAGCGCTCTCCTCGGGATCGCTCGCCTGTTCGTCGAGACGTTCCGCCACTCGATGCGGCAGCAGGGTCCCTCCCAGCGCAGCCGTGAAGCCGATCGTCAAAACGACGAGCGGAACACCCACCAGCGCGAACTCGAAGAAGCCGAACTCGCGTCCACCGGACTGTGCCGCGATGTCGGATACGACGACGTTTACGGGAGTGCCGGTAAGTGTGAGGAGGGAGCCGGCGCTCGCGGCGAATGCAAGTGGAATCAGCATCCTCGAGGGCACGATGCCCGCTCGAACCGCGACGACAACCACGATCGGGAGCAGCGCGGCGACGGCGCCGTTGATACTGATCAAAGCAGCCAAGCATGCGGCTGCGAAACCGATCACGAGTGTGAGACGACCACGACGTCTCCCCGCCCGCCTCAGAATCTGCTTACCAAGCCATGCCGTCACACCGGTGGCAACGAGTGCTTCGCCGACGATGAAAAGGGCAGCGATGAAGATGACGAGTGGATCTCCGAAACCAGCGAACGACTCTTCCAGCGTCAACAGCCCGGTTGCCCACAGCGCGATCGGCACGGCGGCTGCAACGAGGACCGGCGGCAGGCGATTCGTGACGAAAGCGGCCACCACCGCGAGAAGTAGACCGAAAGCGATAACCACCTGATCCATCGGTAGCACCTCTGCTTTCCTCGTTCGCAGCCCGTTCGATCGACCTGTTGCCGTGCGGCTCAGCTCTTCAATGGCTCCGGGTGTGGTCTGGGGTGGTGAGCCACTTGTTGAACGTCAGAGCGGACTGTTCCCTATCAGCGGATCCGCGCAAGGAACCAGAGGCAAGCCCGCGCGCATAGCGACCGGGGAGTCTCAGTTCGATGGCTTTTCTTGAAGCGCCATCGAACTCGATCATTCGCCGCACCATACTAATGAGCGTGTCGTCCTTCGGGCCGACAAGATCGGGAAGGCTCTCGCGCGGCCCCGCCTCGGCGGAATTCACGAGTCTGCGAGCGACGTCTCGAGCGGCGACCGGCCGAGTAAGAGTCCGCGGGACTAGGGCAAGACCGGCGAATGATGTCTGCCGGACGACTTGCTCGGCGAACTCGTGAAACTGCGCAGTCCGCACGATCGTGTGAGGAGTCCGAGCTGCACGCACGGCATGCTCCTGTGCCAGCTTGCCCGCATAGTACGACGAGTTGATCGCATCGATACCAGCCACGGAGAGCAGTACGTGGTGTCCCACGCCCGCTTCCGTCTCGGCCGTTTCGAGGTTTCCTGTGACGGCAACGAAGAACTGTGTCGCCGTCACAGCGGAAAGCGTCGTGATGTTGGAAACGTCGATGACGCAGTCCACTCCTTCGAGGGCTTTCGTCAGCCCCGCGCCCGTCAAGAAGTCCATTCCTCGGCTGCGCGCGAGAACCACGACTTCGTGGCCCCGCTCCGCAGCGATTCGTGACACGTGACTCCCGACCGTGCCTGTTCCTCCGGCTATGGCGATCCTCATCGCTCAGCCACCGGTTTTCGACCGTCGCGCCCGGGGCGGGATGAACAGTCCGACGCCGAGCACCACCGCAACGATGAGAACGATGACCTGGCTGGTCGCGTCTGAGGCTGACATGTGGCCGAGGTGAGTGACGTGGTACGAGAAGTGCAGAACGCCGAAGACGGTCCACGCGATACCCAATACCCGGTAGACAGCCTGCTCGCGCCAGAAGAATCCCGCCACGCTGGCTGCTCCGAGAGCGAGGTACATCGCCCCGTGGTCCCTCACCAAGTGCTCATTGTACGGGCCGTCTTGCGAGATCCACTCCCCGAGAACGGAAGGAAAATGGTCGTAGAACGACTGCGGGAACGCGAAGGACCAGACTCCCACAACCGCGGCGATGATCACGGTTGCGATCAAGGCGGAGTACTGAAGCGCGCCTACTTTCGAAGTCCCGTTCATCGGTCAGCTCTGTCCGCGCAAGTTGAACGAGATCTCACCGATCCGCGCGTCGCCGACCGGCACCAACCCGTCCTCCGGGAGGAAGACGCCGGAGTACAACGCCTCCGGATCCTCAACCACCGTGCGCTCGTCATCTGCGCGACGAAGCGCCTCTTCGATGAACTCGGACATCCGTGCCCGTTCCGGCCCCGCCACCTCGACGACGGTGGTGCCGGGATCGTGAACCGCGACGTCTGCGACTGTTCGTGCGACGTCGATTGCTGCCGTGGGCTGGAGAAGGATCGGGGGCACTCTCACAACACCGTCGACGGTGCTCATGTCTGCGATCCCCGGAAGGAACTCCTGGAACTGAGTGGCACGGACGATCGTGTATGGGACTCCGCCTTCAGCCACCGTGCGCTCCTGAGCGACCTTGCCGGCCAGGTACGAGGTCGCATTCATACGATCGACACCGACGATGGAGAGCACGACGTGGCGACCGACGCCGGCCATGATCTCTCCCTGAAGAATGTTGCGGCTGGTCGTCGTGAAGAACGAGACGATCTCTTCCTCGTCGAAGATCATGGCGTTCGTCACATCGACGGCTACATCTGCGCCCGCGAGCGCTGCTGCGATGCCCGTGCCCTTCAGTGCGTCCACCTCTGGTACGGCCGCGACGACAACTTCGTGACCTTCATCACGAAGCAAATCCACCACTTGCGATCCGATGCGGCCCGTGCCTCCGAAAACGACGATCTTCATTTCATGCTCCTTGCTCTGTGATTGCTCTGCGATAGTCATGGGGTTCCCTTGCCGAGTCCGGAAGGGTCGGCGACATCGCGGATGGCTTCCGCGAAGGTGCGCGGGGATTCTGCCGGGAGGTTATGGCCTGCCCGCGGGACCTGGCGATGCAGGCGGGGCCCAGAGAACAGGTGAGCGATGGAACTCCCGTCTGTCGCGGGAAAATTCCCGTCTGCCTGCCCGTCGAGGGTGACGGTGGGTACCGTGATCACCGGTCGTTTGCTGAGTTCCGATTCGATCGCCTCGTATTGAGGATCTCCAGGGGCGAGCCCCAACCGATGCCGGTACGAATGGATGACGACGTCGACGTATGCGGCGTTCTCGAACGACTCTGCGACGAGGTCGAGGTGGTCTCGGGTGAAATGCCATTCCGGAGAGTTCCGCTTCCAGATCACCTCGGCGATCGCCTTACGGTTCTCTGATAGTCCGGCGCGTCCACGATCTGTGCTGAAGTACCAGAAGTACCACAGCCCCGCCTCGAGGTCCGGACGTATCGGCAACTGAGAAGTCGCGATGTCCTGGATGAGGTACCCGTTGACCGACACGAGGCCGCGCACTCTGTCCGGCCAAAGTGCCGAGACGACGCAGGCCGCGCGTGCGCCCCAGTCGTACCCGGCGAGGATCGGCTTTTCGAGCCCCAGGGCGTCCATGAACGCGAGCAGGTCGGCGCCGAGCGCAGCCTGTTGGCCTGAACGAGGGCCGTCCGGTCTCAGGAACGTCGTGGGGCCGTGCCCGCGCAGGTACGGTACGAGAACCCTGAAGCCGGCTTCGACGAGCAGGGGAACGACGTCGTCGTAACTGTGGATGTCGTAGGGGAAACCGTGCAGGAGGACAACCGGCTCCGCGTCATGCCCGCCCTCATCGACGTATGCGATGGAAAGCTCTCCCGCCTGGATGCGGTTTGTCGCATTCAGCGGCGGGTTCACAAGGACGACCTCGTGCGCATGAGTGCGTTCGTCGCAACGTTCTTGATCTTCATGATTCGATCCACTTTGCAAGTGTGTTGGTCCGCTCCGATCCGGGGTTAGGTCATTCGACTCAGCCGAGTAGCTGACACGCACCGCGCACGGGCGGCGTCGGGCTACCGTGATCGCCATGACCGCCACCTCCGCTGACTCAACTCCACTCTCCTCAGGGCCGCTGACCTCTACTCAGCGGCTTGTTCTCTGGGTTGCAGTACTCGGTTCGTTCGTGGCCTTCCTGGATGGCACGATCGTGAATGTCGCGCTCCCATCAATCAGCGAAGAGCTCGGCGGCGGCCTGCGTACGCAGCAGTGGGTTGTGGACGCCTACCTGATCACTCTGGGCGCGCTCATACTCGTTGCTGGCTCAATCAGTG
The DNA here is from genome assembly GCF_051062835.1 of Microbacterium sp. CGR1. Lineage (GTDB taxonomy): Bacteria > Actinomycetota > Actinomycetes > Actinomycetales > Microbacteriaceae > Microbacterium. The sequence continues at coordinate 979,063 of NZ_JAOTPG010000001.1, forward strand.
ATGTCTTCGGCCGAGTTCTTGTTCTTCGGATCGGCCTTCTCGGTTTCGGGGTCGCGTCGATTGGGATCGCGCTTGCGCCGACCGCGGAGTTCCTCATCGTCGCGCGCGCTGTTCAGGGCGCAGCCGGGGCATTTCTCGTTCCGAGCTCTCTGGCGCTCATCACGTCGAACTTCTCCGGGACGGACCGCGGGAGGGCTATCGGAATCTGGACTGCGATGACCACTGCCGCCATGATCGTCGGCCCTGTCATCGGAGGCGTCTTCGTGGATGTACTCTCGTGGCGTTGGGCGTTCGTGGTCAACGTGGTTCCCATAGCTGCGACGCTTGCTCTGCTCGCGCGCGGTCGCCTGAGAGACTCCCGGCAACGAGGATCCGGAATCGACTGGATCGGCGCCGCCCTTTGCACTCTAGGCCTCGGCGCATTGGTGTTCGCGCTCATCGAGCAACCTGCGCTCGGTTGGAACGCCCCCGCCATCTGGATACCACTTACGTGCGGCGCGATCTTGTTCATCGCTTTCATCGTCCGCCAGGCTCACACGCCGCAACCGATCCTTCCGCTGGATATGTTCCGAAAGCGGAACTTCACGGCCGGGAACCTGACAACGGCGTTCGTCTACGCGGGGATCTCACTCAATGGATTCGTGGTCGTTGTTTACCTGCAGCAGAACGCAGGCTTTCCGGCAACATTGGCCGGGCTCGCCAGTTTGCCGATGACTCTACTTCTCGTCTTCCTCAGCTCACGCATCGGCGTCCTCAGCGGACGTTGGGGTCCACGAATCTTCATGACCGTCGGGCCGGCCTTCATGGGGTTCGGCGCCTTGCTTCTGCTCACCGTGGGTTCGGAGTTCTCGTACTGGTGGCAGATGCTGCCCAGCATGATCCTGACCGGATTGGGACTCGCCCTCACCGTCACGCCACTTACGTCTGCAGTCCTGGGTGCAGCCCGATCGGACCGATCCGGCATCGCATCGGCGGTCAACAACGCCGTCTCCCGCGTGGCGGGACTGATTGTCGTTGCGCTGCTGGCCCTTGTCGTCGGCGGAACGTTGGACCTCGACGGTTTTCATCGCGCTGCGATCGTCACCGCTGCACTGATGTTCGCCGGTGCAGTGACCTCGTACCTAGGTATCCGCTCCGTGCCGAGGAAGCGCAGTGGCTGGATGGAACTCTGAGCAGACTCGCCTGAGTCATTCGACTCTCTCATCCAAGACCCCGTGAGGAGCACGATCGCCTCACGCCCTCGTTTCAGAGAGTGATATTCCGACTGAAGGAGTTCTGTCATGAAACCTCATGTCCTTGAGAGTGAAGCGCAAGCCTTTGCCGACGCGACATCGAAACCTCCGTTCCTGTACGAGCTCGGTCCGGAGGGGGCACGCAAAGTTCTCGACGATGTGCAGTCGGCGCCGATCGAGAAGCACGAGATCGACGAGGAATGGGTCACCGTTCTCGCGAAGGTCGGTGACGTTCGGGTGCGCCTCGTCCGCCCGAAAGGCGCGACCGGCGAACTCCCAGTCGTGCTTTACATCCATGGTGGCGGGTGGATCCTGGGCAACGCTGGAACGCACGACCGACTCGTACGTGAGCTCGCGGTCGGGGTCGATGCTGCCGTCGCGTTCGTGGAATACGACCGCTCGCCGGAAGCTCGTTACCCCGTCGCCATCGAGCAGGCGTACGCGACGGCCCGGTGGCTCACTGCCGAGGGTCATGCGCACGGAATCGACTCCTCGCGTATGGCGATCGCGGGAGACTCCGTTGGCGGATGCATGGTGGCCGCAGTGACTATCCTCGCCAAACAGCGCGGCGAGGTCTCTTTCGTGCACCAGTCGCTGTACTACCCCGTGACGGATGCCGGACAGGACACCGCCAGCTACGCCGAGTTCGCTGACGGGCCCTTCCTCACCGCCAAGTCGATGGCGTGGTTCTGGGACGCGTACGCTCCGGATCTCGAGGTTCGCAACGAGGTGACCGCGTCGCCCCTGCGGGCGAGCATCGAGCAACTGAACGGTCTGCCGGAAGCGCTGGTCATCGTCGATGAGAACGACGTGTTGCGGGACGAAGGTGAGGCGTACTCCCGCCGGCTCATCGAGGCAGGCGTCCGCACGACGTCGATTCGATTCAACGGCATCATCCACGACTTCATGATGCTCAACCCGCTGCGCACAAGCGCAGCGTCCACCGCGGCCGTGGGCGTCGCCGTCCACGTACTCCGCAAAGCACTCGGCACCAACCGGAAGGACTAAAACCATGTCTCAGGAAGCAACTGTCGTACTCATCCACGGCGCCTTCGCCGAATCCGCCAGCTGGAACGACGTCATCTCGCTCCTCGCTGCTGAAGGAGTCCACGCGATCGCCGCTGCGAATCCGCTTCGCTCCGTCACGTCCGACGGCGAGTACGTGGCGGATGTCGTCCGCTCGATCGATGGCCCGGTGGTGCTCGTCGGGCACTCCTACGGCGGAGTCGTCGCCACGGAGGCATCGTCGCTCGTAGACAACGTGCGCGCGCTCGTCTACGTCGCAGCCTTCGCTCCTGACACCGGCGAATCCGCGGCCGATCTCGCCGGCAAGTTCCCCGGGAGCACCCTGGGAGAATCACTGCAGCCGAACGTCCTGACGTCGGGGCAGGTGGACCTCACGATCCGCGAGGACGTCTTCCACGCACAGTTCTGTGCTGACGTGGACGATGCCACCGCGCGACTCATGGCCCAGACTCAGAGGCCGATCACCGAAACAGCGCTCAACGAACCGCTGCCCGCAGCGCAGCCCGGGTGGAAGTCCGTGCCGTCGTGGTTCATCTACGCCGGCGCTGATCGAAACATCCCCGCTGAAGCCATCGCCTTCCTCGCCGAGCGTGCGGGGGCGCGCGAGGCGACGGTGATCGATGGCGCGTCGCACGCACTCGCCGTGTCTCAGCCGGCGGCTGTGGCGAAGACGATCCTCTCGGCCTTCCACGCCACACGGTGATCTGGGGCGTGCGCCGCGCGTTATTTGTGTGCGGCGCACGCTTCACCCGACATTCGATGCGTCTCACGACTTGACCTCTACCGCACTATAGGTTTCAGGATAGGAACATGCACGCGATCACCTTGCCGACGATCGATGTCGACATCCCCGATGCCGGCTTGACGATCGGCCAGGTTGCGCGGGTGACGGGACTCAGCGTTCAAGCGCTTCGTTTTTACGAGCGCGAAGGGTTGATGCTTGACCCGACTCGCAGAGACCCCTCCGGCCATCGACGCTACGGCCGACACGACATGGAGTGGATCAATGGTCTTCTCATGCTCCGAGAGACAGGCATGTCGATCGGAGATATGCGGGTGCTTGCCGATCTCTCCCGTCGCGAAGGGTCGGAGGCGGAGAGGCTGAGGGTGCTCGAGGAGCATCGCCAGTCCGTCCTTGACGTGCTGACCCGAACCCACCGTCACCTCGAAGCGCTGCAGACGAAGATCGACGCCTACCGCGACGTGGTCGAACACCGGGCCACATCGCAGAATGAAAAGAGGATCAAATGAGGGAGTTCAATCTCGGCGACGGGCTGAGCGTATCGATGATCGGCCTGGGCGCCATGGGAATGAGCGCCTACTACGGCGCCACGGACGAAACCGAGGCGATTGCCACCTTGCACCGCGCCGTCGATCTCGGCGTCACTCTGATCGATACTGCCGAAGCCTATGGCCCCTTTGAGAACGAGAAGCTGATCGGTCGGGCGCTCGGCAACCGCCGCGACGAGATCATCATCGCGACAAAGGCATCAGCAGAGACGGACGACGATGGCACGATCCATGGTCGCAACGGCACCCCGGAATACATCCGTCGCGCGTGCGAACGCTCGCTACGTCACCTGGGGATGGACGTCATCGATCTGTACTATCTCCACCGCGTCGACCCAGCGGTGCCAATCGAAGAGAGCGTCGGGGGTCTTGCTGAGTTGGTGAAAGAGGGGAAAGTTCGCCACATCGGGCTTTCCGAAGCATCAGCGCCCACTCTTCGACGCGCGCAGGCAGTGCATCCGATTGCTGCCGTGCAGTCCGAGTTCTCGCTCTTCGCGCGCGACATGCTCGTGAACGATGAGAAGGCCGTCGCCGACGAACTGGGAATCGGCGTCGTGGCTTTCTCTCCGCTCGGTCGAGGAGTTCTCACTGACGGAGTCAAGTCCTTGGACGACCTTGATCCGAGTGACGCGCGGCGTGGCCTTCCTCGCTTCCAACCGGATGCGTTCGAAGCGAACAGGCGCCTTGTCGACAAGGTCGAGTCGATTGCGCAGGGGTACGGCGCATCCGTCGCCCAGATCGCTCTCGCATGGGTGATCTCCGAAGGCGTTGTGCCGATTCCTGGTACGCGCCACCGCCGCCGACTCGAAGAGAACGTCAAGGCGGCATCCATTGTTCTGAGCGACGCTGATCGCCGGCAGCTTCGGGAGGCATTGCCGACTGCGGAGATCGTAGGGTCCCGCGACGGGATCGATGCGCCGGTCGGGACGGACCGCTGACAGACGCATGATGGCACCCGAGGATGGGCTCGCTCGCTGGACGAGCGATGTTCTGAGCGCGCTCATCTCGGGAGCAGGTGGGGTCTTCACCGCTCCCCCGGGCCTGACAGATGCCGGGGAGCTCGTTGACGCAGCGATTGCTTCGGGTGCGATTGTTGTTCGTGCGGACGACGATTCAGACTGCCATCTCATCGCGGGCGGCAGTCTGCTTCTCGCGATCAACCGATTCCTGCCGACCCCGCTTGCCGCCGTTCCGCTTTGGCGTCTCTTGGACCATAACCAGCGTCTTTTGTCGAGGATGATCGTGGAGGCGCTCGATGATCTCGCCAGAGATCAACCAGTGCTGATCGTCTCGCCCCCCTCGAACGAGGAGCCTGTCATCGCCGAGGTGTACCGATCGCTCTCGCGACGGCAGGGCCCCCGGCACGCGATCTGGGCAGTGATGGAGACAACGCGGATTTCGCCGACGGATGCGGCTGCGTCCGGAGCGCATGGACGCGAGCCAGTGGCCGGGACTCACGAGCTGCCCGCCCACTCTCACGCGCTAGTTGCCCTCGCCGCCGTCGCACCGGTTGCGCTCTCGGTGGAGGTCCTCAGTGTGTTGATGGCTATCAGCGAAACCGAGGTTCGCGCCAATGTTCGCGCCGCGGTCGAACGGGGGCAGTTGTGGAACAGAGGAGAGCTGGTCCTACCTGCCAACCGACTCACATCAGAGGAAGCCGAGCAGAGGCTTTCTCCTGCCGTCCGCATCGGTTTGCGTCGAGAGATTGTCGGGGCGTTGCGAGATCGAGGTGTACCCGCAGCGTTCCTCCTCGGAGAAGCCCTCACAGAGGGGACCAATCTTCCTGCTAGCCGCGTCAGAAGCATCGACACCGGGCTACGCGAGATGGCGGTCGATGCCATGCACGAACTGAAAGACGTGAGTCCGCGTGAGGCGATTCAATTCGGGGAGCACGCGATGTCCCTGTTCCCCGACGACGACGATCCCCGCATGAGACCGGTAGCCGATTCCCTACTGATGTTGCTCTGGCAGACCTCGCAGACACAAAAGGCCGTGGAGGTTGTGGCGCGCGTATTCATCGGTCGAACCAATGACGAACTCGATGCACACGGTATGGTGTGGCTCGCGAGAATCGAGCCACTCGCCAAGGACGCTCTTCGTCTGGCCGAAGAAGGCCTCACACTCGCGGCCGCGGACTCTGCGACGCACATCAGGCTGCGCGCGCTTCGGATGTTTTACCTCGCCCGTCTGGGATTCGACGAGATAGTCTCCGCTGAGGCTCCCGAAGCGCTAGTGGCTGCGGCCTTCTTGGAGGACTCCGAGTCTCTGGGCCTTCTCCACCTCGCGCTATCGTCCGCTCGGATGCAGGCCTCGCACTTCGATGAGGCCAGGGCTCTGGCTGGGGTTGCTGTCGCTCGCCTAAGGTCCGCAGACATACCGCTCGGCTACTGGGGGATTCCGGCTCTGTGGCAGGGGCACGTGCACCATCTTCTTGGTGACTCGGCGGGAGCGCTCACCCTCTACGACGACGTCGCTGCCCGTGCGAACACCGAAGGCAAGACGGTCGTACTCCGCCCGCTCGCAGCTCTCCGGGCATCCGTCGAGATGTCGCTCGGTCGGTTGGATCACGCAACTTCCTTTCCTCTTCACCCCCAGGACTCTGACGCGCCTCGCATCGAGGACAGAATGCAGTCTGTCGCCATCCGGACCAAGCTGCATGCCGCACTATTCCGAGGAGATCGCGAGATGCTCGCAGAGGTCGACGAGCTCCTCGCCCCGCCTGCAGCGGGGAACGACGACGCCGCGGTTCGGCGCGCCACGTGGCGACTTCTCCTAGCAGAGGAGCTCGAGCAGGAGCACGCGATCACGATCGCCGCGTCAGAGTTGAGGGCCTCCCTGGAGCACGGACACGAGGTGCTGCCCTGGACTGATCCCGAGGACGACGTGTTCCTGATGCAGACCTGCGTGAACCTGAAGTACTCAGATCTGGCTGAGCGATGCCTTCGTTCAGCGAAAGAGCGTAAACGGCAAAACCCGCAAGCAGCGATCGCCCGGGCGATCGCTGCGCACGTGGAGGGGCTTATGTTCAGTCGGCCCGATCAGCTGAGGACAGCGGCTGCGTTGTGGCAACGCCTCACGCGCCCGTTGCTGGAAGCGGATGCGCTCGCTTCCGCCGGCGAGCTCTCTGAGAGGCTTGCCGCACGATCGGGCGTACCTGATCTGGAGTCAGCGCACCGGTTGTACTACCGCGCTGGCGCGACCCGACGTGCGGCACGAATGAGACGACAGCTGCGCGCGAGCGGGCGCACGATCCGGCAGTCTCCGACCGGAGAGACACACGGCAGCCGCGGTCTGACCTGGATGGAGGAGGAGATCGTTGAACGCGCCGTCCTTGGGCCCTCCATGACGCGGATCGCTGCAGACCTTTTGCTCTCGCGCCACACGGTCGTGGCGCATCTGCGAAGCGTCTACATCAAACTTGGGATCAGTTCGCGCGACGAGTTACGTCGATGGCATGAGGCGGCGTCACCGCGGGGCGACGCCATGGGCCCTGACGACCTCGATCATTTGCTGTCGTGATCTCACATCGAGCTTGGCGTAGATGCGACGGAGGTGCGCTGTCACCGTATTCCTGGAGAGGTATAGGAACGCCGCGATCTCAGCCGCGGTTTCGTTTCTTACCGCGCGATCTACGATTCGCTGCTCTGCGGCCGTCAGACCGAGGGCATTCCGTGTACTGACACGGACCGGGGGACGCTCCCCCAAATCTCTCAGTCGCCCTTCGACGCGAGCCAGCGATCGGGTGGCGTCACAAGACGACAACAGCGTGTGAGCGCGCCGGAGCGCGTCGGCCGAGGTTGCGGAGTCGCCGACGCTCTGTGCAACAGCAAGGTCCTCCCACGCCGCAGCCTCCGCCAGCGGGCGACTGATCTCGTTATACACCCTGGCAGCAGACTCAAGTCTTCGCGGGTCTCCATCAATCAGTCCTACGACGTGGTCCAAAACCCCGTGCGCGATCGGAGCCTCAGTGATGCGCGCGCGCTCGCGCGCCATGCTCTCGACCTTGCGCGCCCGTTCCGGCATCCCGTTCTCGAGTACCAGCCGCGTGAAGTACACGTCGTCGAGGACGTCTGACGCGCCGCCCACTGGCGGCCCGAGGATACGCGACCTGTAATGGTCTCCGCGCGTCCGCATCTCGATCGTCGTCCGATCCCCTGCGATATCAGCGAGGAGCATCTCAGTCCACTCACCGCCGAGGCGCTGACTGGCTACCTTGTCCTCAGCGAACCGCGCGGCCGCTGGACCGAGTCTGTCCCTCACATCTGGGGTGTCGCGATGCACAGCGACCTGCGCAAGTATCGATACGGCCCCCACATCTACCGTCCACTCGGCACCAATGTCTTCACCCAGCTCGCGCACCGCCTCAGCTTGAATCTCTGCCTCATCGAGTCGGCCCAGGTCCAGAAGGATGTTCGCCCGCACCAGTTGCAGATGCAGGAGTGCCAGTGCCTGCCGTCGCTCGTCCGCTGCTCTTATCTCTCGGTCGATCGAAAGCAGTGCATCTAGCGGGCGTCCCACACATCTCAACAACGAGACCCTGATGAGACTCGCGAACCATGACTCTGATCCGCCCGTGCGCTGGCCTCGTTCTTCTGCTCTGCTGATCGCCTCACGCGCGAACGCCCACTCGTGTCGGTGGAACGCCGCGATCGCTTCCACATGCTCGAACGTCGAGAGCGCAACATCGTCATTGGCTGCCAGCACGGTTTCGCGAACCGCGGGTAGCACCAGTTCCAGCGCATCGTAGAGATAGTCGCTGGTATACGGTCGGGTGCTGAGGGCGGCCAGACGCGCCTTCAAGACTGGAGACTTGACCGGCAGCCGCAGGGCGACATCGAGGTTCTCGCGAGTCGCGCGCGGTTCATCCAGCGTTGTCAGCTGAGCAAGAGCGAGACGGGCCGCTACCTCTTCGTCAGGGTCCATATTCGCGGCGATCCCTCGACGCGCGAGCTCACGCGCCTCGGCCATTCGCCCAGCGTGCAGCATCACGGGGATCGCGTCGGCCATCGCCGCCCGCAGTCCAGCTCCCGATACATCGAGCAGCTGCAGACGGCGTTCGATGAGATCTGCAGCCAGAGATGCATCTTCATCGAGGACGATGGTCAGCGCGTCCTCTACGATCGCAAGCGCGTCGGCGCGCGACGGCGCTCCTGTCTCCTCGAACTCGGTGTGCTCGACAGCGCGAAGCGCGCGTTGACCCAGGGTGGTGGGGCGACCGCCGTCCTCCCTACTTAGGGCATACGCTGCACGACGCAGAAGGTTGCGCTTCCCCTCGTCCAGCTGCGCCTCCGCAGCACTCCTCACAATCTCATGCTCGAACTCGAGAGCTCCACCGGAATCATGCAGAATTCCCGATCGAAGGAGTTCTTCTACTGGCTCGAGGATCTGCCCCGCCCGCTGACCGGTGAGAGCGAGCACCTCGGTCAAAGTGAACTGCAGTCCAAGGACCGACGCAGACAGGGCGAGCTGACGTGCAGGCAAGCTAAGCAGCCCGAAACGTCGCTCGACGGGGTCTGCGAAATCCTCGTGCTCCCCCGCATAGTCGACCGCGAGAGAAACGACCCCGTCACTAAGCTGCGTTACGCCGGCGTCGCGTAGCTCGCGCGCATAGCTCGTCACGCGCAAAGGAAGCCCGTCGGCATGCGCTAGCAGCGTCCTGATCTCTGTGTTGGGCGCACCGCCGAGAATGTCTGCTGCCACTTCGAACACTGCATGCTCGTCCAGCCGCGGAAGCACAATGGCATCCTCGAGAGCTGCGCTAGCGCCACGGCTGTGAGTTGAGCGTTGCTCGAAATCTTTGGTGCGCTGAGCGACTACCCAAACGACCGGAGAGCGTCCCAGTCGCAACGGCAGCGCACGGGCCGCAAGGCGTGTGAGCTCGTCAGCGAATTGCAGATCATCGATTACGACCAGAACCGGTTGCGCAAGTCTCTCAATCGCGGCCTCGAGTTCCTGAACCCACCAGTACCGAAGCTCGACGGACGAATCCATCTGTGCAGCGGTAGCGGTATCGATGGCCGCCACGTTCGGCGCCGACAGCGCCTCGGCGAGCGTTGCCGCCACGCCGGCCGATGGGATTCCACCGGCCCGCACAAGTGCCACAGGTATGGACGCCGCGCGCGCCTCCTCGCAGACAAAGTCGAGAAGCGTCGATTTACCAGCCCCGGGCTCGCCGAGCACAAGCACATGCGCGGATTTTCCCCCGCCGAGCGCGCTCACGGCCTGCCGCAGCCGCGCGAGTTCTGTAGCCCTGCCGCGGATGCTTGTTGCCACACCATCCGAGCCAACTACGGCTTCGTCGTCGCTCATTTTTTCTCTCCGTTGCTCGCTGGTGCCGCACGCATGTTAACGCGCCCGGAATACGTGTGATGTGCGGAACATCAATCTTTTCTATTTTGCTTGTATGAGCGACATACTTTCCATTGGCAGCCGCTTCCCGAAGCTGTCACCGCTCGCCGTGCGTCATATGCTCGACCTCTACGGCTCCGAGCACCCCCTTCCGGCATCTCCGCCGGACGAGCTCATCTCCACGGCCTGGACTGGTCAGATCCCGCAGCCTTCGTCTCTCGACCTTGATCAGCAGGCGGTCCGCGCTTTCCGCGATGCGAGCCCGGATGCGCGATCCCTCATCTTGCGTGTTGCGACGACGTCGGCTCCACGACCATCTGTGGAGACCGCGCAGGAGCAGGAGGCTGTTCAGATCGGCTTCATCCTGCGTCGGGAGGATGGCGCTCTCCATACCGCGGATTCATCGCGCCGCGTGGTCGCACTCGCCGCCGCGAACCCGACGGAGGTCAGCGACGCTCTGCTCGAGGGCGCGAGTCTTGCTGCCCTCGACCCTGGCGCGCACCTCGAACGAGCGGGGGCCCCGTCATGGGCGGTGGCGTGGCTGCTCGACGCGGCGGAACAGCGATCGGAACCTATCGAGATAGCGCTGCTGGTCGCTCGAGCCGCCAACGTCGCCGCGTTTGAAGGCGACCTTGGCCTCGCCCGCCGGCTGATCGCACGGGGTGCGGCTCTCGGCGAGGGCGACGGCCTGTTGAACTGGACCGCGCCCGCCCGTGCGCTCATTCAGCTTCTTCATGAGGACGACATGCAAGCGGCGCATCGCACCCTCCATGCGACGCTGAGCAAAGTGACCGACCCAGACATCCGCAACCAATGCTTGACGGTTCTCGCGCTGCGCTGCATGGTGGACCCTCAGGAGTCTGGGTGGGGCGAGTACATCGAGACGGTCGCATCCGAGGTCAACGAAGTACATCCGACCTTGAACCGTATCGCGGCCACGATGTCAGCGGTCAACGCCCCCGATGTCACTCGCATCTCTGACGCGCAGCCAGACAGAAGACGGAGTTGGGTGGAGGTTGTTGAAAGCATCGCGGACGTCCTTGACGCGTTCAAGACGATGAGGTTGGCCGGGCATGCGACCTCAGAACGGGTCGGCAGGACCTCACCCAACGCTCTTGCGGGGTTGATCCGGACCACCTTCTTCTCGCACGTACAGATTCAGTCGCAGTTCTGGACGGCGGCAGAAGAGACGGCTGCGGACGCGCTCACTCTCGCTCGTCGAGTCGAAAGCAATCTCCTGGCTCTGAACGCGGAAACGATGCTGGCCGTTGTCGAAGCCTTCCGCGGCGAACGCGATCGAGCGGGTGAGCGTGTGGAACGCGTGCTCTCCGATCCAGGAATACGCCGTGCGCACCGCCTCCGCGCCGTAACTGAATCGGTGATCATTCTTCTCGAAGGTTCACGAGGGAACTACGACGTTGCCCTGGCTCTATTGCTGACGCGTCGACCAGACCACCTCAGTCTTACTGTCGGCCCCTACGGTCCGATCGAGGTCTTCGACTTTGTGGACTTCGCCACGAAGATCGACATGATCTCGGAGGCGAAGAAGCGCCTGGAAGAGTCGACGGTGTTGATGCAGACCTTCCGCTCGACTCGTGCGGACTTCGTCCTCCATGCCTGCGAGGCGATCCTCGACAACGACTACGCCTTGGAACGCATGGAGGGGCTTCTTCTTGAGGCCGAAGGTCTGCCGTTTGTGTACGAGGCCGCTCGTCTACGGCTCGTCTACGCAGAACGCCTTCGCCGCGTGCGACGCATCACTGAGGCGCGGCATCAGCTACTACGAGTGAGGATGGACTTCCAGAACATCGGAGCGGTGGCCTGGGTCGACCGTGTGCAGCGCGAATTGCGCACCACCACAAGGGAACCACTCGACGACGTGGTGTCCGTTCTCACGGAGCAGGAAGCGCGCGTCGCCGAGTTGGCGGCCGCCGGCTTCTCGAACAAGGAGATTGGTCGGCGATTGTTCCTGTCGCCGCGAACCGTAGCGGGGCACCTGTATCGGCTGTTCCCGAAACTGGGCGTGACGACGAGGGCTCAGCTGCGGGACGCCCTGAGCGGCGCCGCAGTCGAAGCGATCGAGATGCGCAGCAACGGATCAGTCACCCCGTCGGGGCAGGACAGTCGATCGATGTCCCAGTTGGCAAGCATCGCACCGGCGCGGTAAGCGACCTCCCAGAACTCCAACGCAGCTGTTCGGACGTCGCCAGTGCGCTGCGCAGCGGAGAGGGGGAACACCGCAAGGTGCTCGCCGCCTCGAGGCCGCCAGTTCGCGCCATCAGGTAGGGCTTGGTCAGACAGTCCGTTTGGCTCCGGCGATGTGTACGCGTAGAACGCCGGCTCCGGTGTCTCTGCGTCACCGAACCACAAGCCCGAACTCATGACCTCACGCGAATAGGCCTCTCGTGTGACGGGGTCGACGCCACCGCCGTGCTCAACAATGGCGTCGGAGAACCGTGTCGCTGCGATGTCGAAGGTGTGCCAGAAGTGGTGGACCGGACTCGTCTTTCCGGAGTATCGGCCGCAGAACTCCTCCAACAGGATGTTCACGTCGGCGAGCACCCGCCAGTATGTTGCGGCTGCTGAAGGATCGTAGGAGCGATGTTCGTCGTCGACTCGAAACTGACGGTCGCTGTCCGGGAGATCGAACGGGCGGGACAGCAATATGGGGAACGGGTCCGCACCCACCGCAAGCATCGCGTGGACGAGGGCATCGTGAAACTCTGCCACGCTCAGTCCCTGGAGAGAAAAGGAACTTCGAGACCCGTGATTTGTGGCCACGATCAAGCGGTGATTGATGAAGTCGAAGTCGATCGCAAACACCGGGTCTCGGCCCATCGGGCGAGTAGTGATACCCGAAGCCGTCACATGGAACGGTACATTCCACCAGTGATTTCGCCTCGGGCTGACGGCGAGGCGCAGTTTCCCTACGATCTGCAGATACCTGTGGATCGTCTCTTTCGTGGGCTGCCATTCCGCATACGGGAGGGCTACCTCATTCAGGGTCTCCATCGCAGGCCCTTTCGGCGCCGCACGCTGGCATTTCTCATCCGTCGCCCTCGCTACGCCAGGGGTGGATGACCCCTGTCGGAATCACCACGACCGGGCGAGACTGATGGCGAGTGAGGCGCAACGCCACGGAGCCGTCCAAGAATTCACGAACGGCGTCTCCGATGTCGCCGCGCCGAGTACCAACAACGAACATCGACGCGTGGTAGCGCTCAGCAAGATGATGCAAAGCCATCGCCGGATCACCGGCCACCTGGACCACGGTCCACTCGACACTTGTCTGCTCGAGAACTGACTTCGCCTCTCTGCGAACGATCTCAAGATCCGCTTCGCCGCGCCGAAGCGCCTCGAGTACAGGACGGACGTAGCCATCAGGATCGGGCAGGTCGATTTCGATGGTGGTATCGACATGCACGACCAGCAGTGGAACACCCATCGCCTGAGCGAGAGCGCTTGCGTGATGGAGTACCGCGGGGTCGCCTCCGGGGATCGCGCCGGCAATCAGGACGCCCTGCTCCACGTCCTCCGGAAGAGGGGCCTCATGTTGTGTGGACATCATTCTTCCGATCTCTGGGGGTTCGATCTCACGGGAACGGCCAGCTCACATGCAACAGGTCTGGTTGAGCCGCGCGCGCAGTTTCGAGCCACTCCGAGATCGTCACGTCGGACAGCTGAGCGGACGGCCCCGGAAGGAAAAGATCGTCCGTCGGAAGTTCTCCGAAGTACGTGGCGGAGGCGTCGGCGACGACCTGCCTATCGTCGAGAACCGAGGCGAGATCGAAGCGGATGAAGTCTTTCAGCCGGCCGCGTTGCGGACCTGCGACTTCGAGCACCCCGTTGCGAGGTTCAGACAACGAGACCGTTGAGATCACCTTCGCGGCTTCCTCGACCGCCACTGGTTGGACCAGCGCGTCGGGGACAGTCACCCGCCCTTGACGCGTCGCGAACGCTGCGATGCTGCGGAGATACTCGAAGAACTGTGTGGAGTGGATGATCGTGTAGGGCACCCCAGATTCTGCGACGATTCGCTCTTGGAGAGCCTTCGCTCGGAAATAGCCGCCCTCGGAATTCGCGAGTTTCTCGACCCCGACGATGGAGAGCACGATGTGATGCGAGACTCCCGCTGCGCGTCCGTCGTTCACCAGGTTCAAGCTCGACACCTCGAAAAATTCGAGAGCTGCCGCTTCATCGGTGTAGGAGGAGTTGGTGACATCGATGACAACGTCCGCTCCATCAAGCGCTTCCTCAAGACCCGCGCGCGTGAATGAGTTCACCCCAGTGGCCCGAGACGCTACGACGAGGTCAACGGGCTGCTCGGAGAGGGTCCTCACCACTGCAGACCCAGCCAGGCCGGTGCCGCCGACAACGACGATCTTCTTCTTGTGCTCCATGATCCGACTATCCCGCAGCCGCTGGTTGTCGGCGTAGGTCAATCGACTCGATTCGGTGCTCTCACCCGCACACCGTCAATGTCGATTCACGCGCCCTTGGCCCTCAGAATCTGCCTCCAGTCAGCGGGCACTCGACCGGCCGGCCCCGGGGCAGGCTGATCATCGGGATGGCTTTGGGGCGGAGCAAGGACCGGTCCGTCGACGTACTGCTCACTGTCGTAATCCCAGAACCACTCCTCCCCCGGCTCGAAGCTCTGGATCAGCGGGTGGCCCGTGCTCGCGGCATGAGCTGTCGCATGGCGATTCGGGGAGTTGTCGCAGCATCCCACGTGGCCGCATGCCGCGCAGCGGCGGAGGTGCACCCACCACGAGCCCACATCGTCGCAGTCCACGCACCCCGTGCCGCTTGGGACCGCCTTCGGGTCGATATCTCTCATGGCTTCCTCCGTTTCCTGGCCGCCCGAGCGATCGCCTTCTCCACTTCCACAATCAGGAAGATCGCTACAGCGAGCGAGAGGGCGATGCCCCATTCTCGCCATGTGAGTGGTGCCGTGTGAAACCACTCCTGCATAGCCGGCACGTACGTGAAAGCGAGCTGAAGCAGGAGCAGGATACCGACAGATACCCAGACGACTGGGTTGCCGCGGAGCGCACGAAGGGAGAAGCTCGAGACGCGCAAGAATCGTGAGTTGAACAGGTACGCAACCTGTCCGAGAACGAGCACGGTCACCGCGCTGGTCTGCGCAATGGCGAACGACGAACCTGACCCCAGCTCCACGAAAAAGATGCCGATCGACGCCGCTGTGATCAGTAGCGTCACGACCGTGATCCTCGCGATGAGGATGCCGTCGATCATCGAGGATGTGACGGCTCGAGGCGGCCGGGACATCAGCCCTTGTTCGGCCGGCTCGTATGCGAGAGCCAGGGAAAGAGTAATGGCGGTCACCAGATTCACCCACAGCACCTGAGTCGGCTGAAGCGGCGGAACGAACCCGATGATGACCGCTGTCAGAACGATCAGCGCTTGGGCGAAAGTCGTCGGGAGGATGAACATCAGTGACTTCTGGATGTTGTCGAAGATGCGCCGCCCCTCGGCTACCGCCCGCTCGATCGTGGCGAAGTCGTCGTCGGCGAGGACGATGTCTGCCGCCTCTTTCGTTGCTTCGGTTCCGTTGATGCCCATCGCGATGCCGATGTCAGCACGCGTAAGAGCGGGGGCATCATTCACACCGTCCCCCGTCATCGCAACAACCTGACGTCGCGACTGCAACGCACGAACGATTCGTATCTTGTGCTCCGGATTCGTACGAGCGAAGACGTCCACGGTCGGTGCGATATCTGCAAGATCGACATCCGACATCACCTGCAGCTCGGCGCCGGTCACCACCCGAGGAAAAGACCGCCCCGCGATCCCGAGCTCCGCAGCGATCGCGGATGCAGTTGATGCGTGGTCTCCGGTGATCATCGTGACCCGAATGCCTGCCTCTCGGCAGCGACGGATCGCCTCGATTGCCTCGGCGCGTGGTGGATCCGCGATCGCGACAAGTCCCAACAGCGTGAGACTGTGCACGTCCCCAAGGCCTATGGTCGCTGCTCCGTATGAGGGAGCAGAAGCAGCAGCGAGGACTCTCAACCCCTGACGACCCAACGAGTCCACCGCGTCGTCCCACTCTTGTCGTCGTAGCGGCGTCCTGTCACCATTCGCGTCGAGCTGGTACGCGCATCGATCGAGGAGTCGATCGGGCGCCCCCTTCGCTATCAGGCGCACGCTGCCGTCCGGAGATCGGTCGAGCACAGCCATGAGCTTGTTCTTGGAGTTGAACGGTAGCTCGGCCGTCCGCTGGTATCCCTCCCCCGTGAACTCCGCTTTGCGCGCGAGCACCACCAAGCTTCCTTCTGTAGGCGCGCCGACGACTGACCAGCCATCGTCAGTCTTCTGGACGGCTGCGTCCGTGCAGCGGGAAAGAGCGATCACGAGTTCTTGCAGGTCGCGACGCTCATGGAAGGAAGCGGTCTCCCCCGAGTGCTCTGAGACCGCGTGGCCTTCGGGGCTGTACCCGACCCCTGTGATCGAGTACCGATCCCGCGATGTGACGAGCGAGCGCACTGTCATCTCGTTGTACGTCAGAGTTCCGGTCTTATCCGAGCAGATCGTCGTCACCTCGCCGAGCGTCTCGACAGCCGTGAGTTTCCGCGTGATCGCGTTGCGCTGGGCCATCTGCCGCACGCCGAGAGCGAGTGTGATCGTGACGATCGCCGGCAGCCCTTCCGGGACGGCAGCTACGGCGAAGGTGATCGCAGAGTCGAGCAGCTGTTCCGGCCCGTCACCGTGCAGCAGCAAACCGACAACCGTCATCACTCCCGCCAGCACCAGGATGAACGCTGCGATCCGTTTGCCGAGGCGATCGAGCTGCCCCGTCAGAGGAGTCCCGAGGGGATCCGCTTCGTCGATGAGAGTTTGGATCCGACCGAGCTCCGTGTCGCTTCCCGTAGCCGCAACCATGCCGATTCCGGTACCGGCGCCCACAACTGTTCCAGAGAACGCCATCCCGACGCGATCGCCGAGCACCGCTCCGATAGGCACAGCCCCCGTCCCCTTGACCGCGAGTACCGATTCGCCGGTGAGGGGGGACTCATCGATCTCCAAGCCTTCGACGGTCAAAAGGCGCAGATCGGCGGGCACGCGATCGCCCGGGCGAAGACGCACTATGTCGCCCGGCACAAGTTCCTCGGCGACTACGTCCGACCATTCACCATCTCGCAGCACTGTCGCATGCAAGGAGAGCATCCGTCGGATACCGGCGAGTGCGCGCTCGGCCTGGCCCTCCTGAAGGAAACCGATGAGCCCCGTGGCGAGGGCGACGACGAAGATCACCCAGAAATCGATCCAATCCCGGTAGGCAGCCTTCACGACAGCCGATGCGAGCAGGATGTAGATGAGAATGTTGTTGAAGTGACCGAGGAATCGCAGGACAGGGCTTCGTCTTCTGGCCTCAGGAAGCCGGTTCGGCCCGAAGCTCCGCTGTCTCGCAATCACTTCGTCCTGACGGAGCCCCTCGCGAGAGACCTCGAGGACTCGGAGAACCTCCTCGGGAGAGCGAGCGTACGACTGATCCTGGGACTCGTGCTGGGTTGCCATCATCTCTCCTCGACCGCAGCCCACTGAGCAGTGGACATCACTCACCTTGGACGAAAAACGCGCATGCGTCTTCGGGTCACATGACTCATCGATTGCCCGTTGCGCAACGCGCGCGGCTCACGCGCGAGGGGTCATACATGCACCTGATGCCACTCGCTGATGAGCTCGCCGCTGATCTGAAAGCTTGAGAAGCCCATCAGGTTCTGCACGGGAACCCCGATGAGACCTACGCGCATCGCGTGCTCGACGAGAATCACCCCCTCCCCCACCAGTAGCGACTCGACTTCGATCGCGAATGTCTCGAACGCACCGCGCACCTGCTCACAGACGCGCGCGACGGCGTCGCGACCGACAGCCCCATGGCACAGGGAAGGACGGTACACCACATCGGGGTGCAGGAAGGCAGCGATCGAAGCCGTGCCTTCAGCATCGCGAGGTGCAGCGTTGAATGTCGCCAGAAAATCCCTGACGATTAGTTCACGCTCCAGTCGGCAGATCGCCCCGCCGTCTGGCTCTCTCGTCGGATCCACTTCGACCCCTTCCGTTAGGCATTCAGGCTCGCGCCCGCGGCGTGCGAAGTCAGCAGTCAGATGACTCGAAGTCGACCCAGCGCGCTACTCACTCGTCTTCACTGACCGGCGCAATCAGGGCCCTCACACACAACACCGGGCGATGACTTGAGTAGTTCTGGGTCGAATGACTCTTCGCTTCTCTCATCGGCTGAAGCAGTCTGTGAGCAGCGCAGTTTGCCCAGCCCTCGCTGTCGACATGCGCGAAGCGATGATGCCTACAGAAGGAGAAAGCTCATGACATCGATCCTGATTCTTGGCAACGGAAACATGGCCAGCGCCATCAGCGAGTTTCTGGCGAGAGCTTCTGTCGAAACCAAGGCGGTCGGCCGTGGCGAGGAGTGGGATGCTTCAGGCTTCGATGCTGTCCTCCTGGCTGTTCCCTACACCGCGCACGAGCACATCATCAGAGATCACAGCGAAGCTCTCGCGGGCAAGATCATCATCGACATCAGCAATCCCGTCACCTTCGACCCGCTTGCTCGGGTACGCGCCCCGCAAGGGAGCGCGGCTGCCGCTCTCGCTGAGGCGCTGCCCGACAGCCGGATCGTCAAAGCATTCAACACCAACTACGCCGGTCATCTGAAGGCCGCAAGTATCGACGACCAGCCGCTCACTGTGCTTGCTTCATCCGATGACCGCGATGCCGCGGCATTTGTCCTCGATATGGCGAGCCGTGCTGGGGCAGAGACATTTGACGTCGGCACCCTTGACCGCGCCGAGGCGCAGGAGGCGTTGTGCTACCTCCAGATGGCGATCACCTTCTCTGAAGCCAATGCCACCGAGGGTGGATTCGTCTTCATCGGGTGACCCGCTGCCTCATGACCCGGCAGTCGACATCCACGATGCGCGGTCGATTGAAACCGATCCCCTGAAGAATGGACGCGAATGATGAGCACGCAACAGAACAGCGGCGAGAGCGAAGGCTCCGAATCCGCAGTCCACACAGCCGAGGACAGGTTCCTTCGGGACGGCCTGGCGGACCTTCGCAGGGACAGTCTTCGCGACGTCGATCTGCCCTCGGTGGACGCGGAGTTCGAGATGGTCGTGCACCGCGACGACGTTCGGCGTCACTACGTGGCCAGCCTCGAGGAGTTCGAGGTGGCGACGATCGAGTTCAAACAGATGGGTAACCGGGTCGTAATCCTCTCAACGACGGTTGTTCCGGAGTTCCGAGGGCGAGGCATCGCTGTAGAGCTCATCGCTTACGCCCTTGACGACGTGCGCGATCGCGGGCTGCTCGTCACCATTTACTGCCCCCTGGTTTCGGCCTACATCAACCAGAATCCGGAGTATGGGGACCTGGTCGACGCGAGACATCCGGGACATACACCCAGCGATCAACTCCTCACTCGAAGGATCACATCATGAAGAACATCGCCGTCTACGGTTTCGGACGTATCGGCCGCCAGCTTGTGCGCAGCGCCGTGCAGAACGACCTCTTCTTCCCGAGCGTCGTCTGTGACATCGCTTCGGCCGGTGACCTCGCCGCGCTCCTCGAGGTGGACACGAACTACGGACGGTGGCCAGGTGTCGCCTCAGACGACGACGCGTCCATCTCCATCGACGGTAGGCGAATCACGTACATCAACTCCCGCGAGGGCGTGCCGGACTGGAACGCGCTCGGCATCGATCTGGTCGTCGATTGCACCGGCCGCGGCGTCACCCGGGAAGCAGCTGAGCGGCATCTCGCAAACGGCGCCGAGCGCGTGCTCATCAGCGGCCCGAGCAAGACTGCTGAAGATTGCGACGCCGTGCTGCTACCGGGCATCAACCTGGACGACTACGACAGCGGTGCGCACAAGATCATCAGCATGGCTAGCTGCACCACCAACGCACTTGCGGCCGTCGTCAAGGTTCTCCTCGAGTCCACGGGCATCCGCTTCGGTGTCTTCTCAACGGTCCATGCGTACACGAACACTCAGTCGCTGACCGACCAACCAACGAAGTCCAGGCGAGACTCCTGGGCCGGCGCAGAGAACATCATCCCTTCCTCTTCCGGCGCTGCGAAAGCCCTGGGTTTCATCTGGCCGGATCTGCAGATCACCGGAAAGGCCTATCGGGTGCCCGTACGCACCGGCAGCATCGTGGAGCTCAACGTGATTCCGGAGCACGAGATCGCGACGGAGGATCTTCGCGACGTGTTCCGCAGTGCTGCGACAGCGGGACCCCTCCACGGCATCCTTGATGTGTTCGAAGACGAGTGGACCTCGGCCCGCATCGTCGGAGATCCGCATTCCTCGATCGTGGACCTTCCGCTGACCCAGTCATTCAACGGCATGGTTTCCGTGGCGGCTTGGTATGACAACGAGGCCGGATTCTCGATGCGTCTCGCCGAGACAGCTGCTCACTTGGCGTCCACAGAAAACTGAGCGGAACGCACCTGCATCGCTGTGACTGGCTGAGTCGCGGAGGCCGTGCATCGAGCTCCGCGGCACTGCTCTTTGCAGACGCACGCACTCCCGCGATCCCGCTCGAGCACTGCCTAGACGCCCGGCACCTACTCAGCCTCATCTCACTTCAACGTCTGGCCCATTGGCCACGATAAGACCACTTATCCCGACTATCGGCGCGAACCCGCTTCCTCGGGATGATGATGCTCGCGGCTGGCTGCAATGGGCACACTCGCGGCAACCACCCGTGCGGTGAGTGCGGACGTTAGAGCTCAGTGCAGTGGGCGAGCATGCCCACGCCACCAGCATGAGTTTGCATGCTACGAGCACAAATCATCGATTGAACGCGGCCACGTCGTCACCGCGCGGATGACCCACCCTTAGTGCGGCCGAAGAAAGTGCTTGATTGTAGTTGCGTAGGCTTCGTATTGGGTGCGCAGGATCTCGCTGGCCAGGTCGTCGAAAAGCTCGTGGGGGTCAAGTTCCATCCCGAGATCGAGAAATTCAGAGATCTGCTCGAAGTATGGCTTCAGGGCACTCCGGCGCCGTGCCGCGAGGGCGTCATCGTTGAGATTGAAGACCCTGATCGTCTCCGTGGCAATGTGCATGTTGATCGAGTCGAGACCATCCTTGGGATAGACCCGTCCGTTCGATGAGAAGAACAGGAACGCCTCAGGATCACGCTCGTCCGGCTTGACTAGATCGGCCGGCGAGTACGAATCTGAGGAGCGTCGATCCTTGAAGTGTCCACAGTGGGAGACGGAACGACATGCGAGAAAGAGGTTACTCCATTCGAACGTTAATTCCGGAAAATGCGCGGGGTTCTTGCGTCGAAAGTGTTCAATATGGCCGTCGACGTAAATAGGACCTTCGCAGTACGCGCAACGGACGCCATACTCGTTCGCGCCAGAAGCGGTGCTGACGCCCGGTATGCCCTGCATCTCCACTAGGCGGGCTCTGACTTCTCTCTTACACGCTTTGCCGAATTGTTTCCACGTGTGATCGGAATAGTCATAGTCGTCCAAACAATCGGGTGCGCGGACACCCCCACGATCTAGAAGATGCACGGATCAGCCCTCTTGCCGATCTCCCGCGGAGCCTTTCTTACCCTCAGCTCTTAGCTTCATCTGCTGGAACCGAGTCAAGCGGTCAGCATCGCGCAGGACACGATGAGTCGACCCATAGAAATCCTCAAGCTCACCTCGTAGACGACGGCCTTCGTCGCTTTCCTGCTCCCCACGTTCTATGGCAACCGTGTAGTCGCTGATGAGCTTCGATTGTGCGACAGCGGGTGTCGCCCACCGCGAGTCCGGGGAGCAATCCGGCGCCCGGTTCGGGCAGACGCAGCGACCGTTCGATGAACGCGCTTCGCACATCGGCCGCGACGGCGAAGACACCCGATGCCGGAGCCTCGACCGACGCGGAACTCGCGAACACGACGAGAGCAGAACGCTCACCCGGATCCGTCGCCGCAGCCTCACCCGTGACCTGAACCCTCGCACCGAGATCGAACCCATCGGCCGGGTCGATGCCGATCCGCACCGGTGCCGATGCCGCCCACACCGCCCCGGGTGAGCCGATGCCGGTGAGCTGCATCTCCACCCACAGCCGCCCGTCACGACCGATCGATGCCGACGACGTGACCTCGCCCGTCGCCTCGACCACGCGCCCGTCCCACGATGCTGAGCTGTCACGCCCCGGCAGCGACGACATCGCTGTGAACGAGACCGCCACGACCGCCGCCAGCACGACCACCAGCAGAGCGGCCCGCGACGCGACACGGTCTGCGCGTCTCAGCACCACCGCAGCCACGATCGCCGCGCCGACCGCACCCGCAAGCGCACACCACCCCGCCGATGCAGGCACGAACACGCACAGGAGCGCCACCCCCCACACACCCCCGGCGACCGGCAGCAGCCGGAGGTCCCGCTTCACCCGCTCACACCGTCACGGATGATGACCGTGGCCATCCCTCGGATCCTGACGCTCTTCGCGGGTCCTCGCATCAGACGAACCTAGAGTCGCATCACCTGTCCCCTCCGACACAGAACCGCTCACTGTGGACAGACGTCATCGAGCGCCTGATGTGCAGGAGCGCAGGACGACCGCGGCACAGGAGAGAGGTGCGCTGCCGACTCGGTGCGGGCGTCCACTCCCCGGCATCCCGTCGTACGCTGGTGCCATGGAGCGGACGCTGCGCAATCTGGTGGTCGTGCTCGGCGACCAGCTCGATCTCGAGGCCAGCGGGTTCGACGGGTTCGATCCGCTCAGAGATGCGGTGTGGATGGCCGAGGTCGCTGAGGAGTCCACTCACGTCTGGAGCAGCAAGCCGCGAACCGCTCTGTTCCTGTCGGCCATGCGCCATTGCGCAGCCGAGATGCGCGCCGCGGGACGAGAGGTGCATTACACGTCTCTGGACGATCCCGGCAACCGCGGCACGCTCGCCGATCAACTCCTCTCCGATATAGCGCGTCTCGCTCCCGCATCGCTTCAGATGACCGCTCCCGGCGACTGGCGGGTGCTCGAGTCGTTGCGACAGGTGGCGGCGGATGCCGGCATCCCCCTCGAGATCCGCGAGGACCGCCACTTCTTCTGCACGCTGAGCGAGTTCGCCGCTCACATGCACGAGCGCCGGACGCTGCGGATGGAGTACTTCTACCGGGAGCAGCGTCAGCGGTTCGGCATCCTCATGACACCCGACGGGAAGCCCGAGGGCGGTGCGTGGAACTACGACGCCGAGAACCGCAAGGCTTTTCCGGCGCAGGGGCCGGGGATGGTGCCGCCGAGAGCGGCGTTCGAGCCGGATGAGGTGACCCGCGACGTTCTCGCGCTCGTCGCCGAGCGCTTCGCCGACCACCCCGGTCGACTCGACACGTTCGCGTGGCCGGTCACCCGCGCACAGGCGCTCGAGTCGCTCGCGCTCTTCATCGACGAGCGCCTGCCGTGGTTCGGGGACTTCCAGGACGCCCAGTGGCCGGGCGAGCCGTGGCTGTGGCACGCTCATCTGTCCGCCGCGATGAACCTGAAGCTCCTTGATCCGCGTGAGGTCGTCGCCGCAGCGGAGACCGCCTATCGCGACGGACGTGCGCCGCTGGCATCAGTCGAGGGCTTCATCCGGCAGATACTCGGATGGCGCGAGTACGTGCGCGGAATCTATTGGACTCAGATGCCGGGGTATGCCCGCCGCAACGCGTTGGACGCGCATGAGCCGCTGCCTGACTGGTACTGGACGGGCGACACCTCGATGGCGTGCATGGCCGACGCGATCGGCACCACGCTGGAGAACGGCTATGCCCATCACATCCAGCGGCTGATGGTGACCGGTCTCTACGCCCTGCTTCTCGGGATCGAACCGGCCGAAGTGCACGCCTGGTACCTCGCCGTCTACGTCGACGCCGTCGAGTGGGTGGAACTGCCCAACACCCTGGGCATGAGCCAGTTCGCCGACGGCGGGCTGATGGGAAGCAAACCCTACGCGGCATCCGGTGCCTACATCTCGCGGATGAGCCCGCACTGCCGCACGTGCCGATTCGACCCGAAGAAACGCGTCGGGGCGGATGCCTGCCCGATCACTACTCTCTACTGGGACTTTCTGATGCGCCACCAAGACACTCTCTCCGCGAACCCGCGCATGGCCCTGCAGGTGCGCAACGTCGATCGGATCGACGACGACGAACGCGCAGCGATCGGCAAGCGCGCGTCGGCGATCCGCCGAGGGGAGGTCGTCGCGAATGCATGACGTGATCGTGATCGGAGCAGGCCTCGCGGGGCTCCGATGCGCCGGATTGCTCTCGGCACGCGGGTTCGATGTCGTCGTTCTCGAGGCCGCGGATGCGGTCGGAGGACGCCAGCGCACCGACATCGTCGACGGGTTCCGACTGGATCGCGGCTTCCAGGTGCTCAATCCGGCCTACCCGGCTCTCCGGCGCAGTGTCGATCTCGACGCACTCGCGCTCGGGAGCTTCCCGGTGGGCGTGCGGGTGCGCACGACGGAGGGGATGGCAGAGCTGCGGCATCCGCTCCGATACCCCCTGTCGATCGCCACATCTCTGCGCAGCGGCCTGGTGAGCGGTCGGGATGCCGTCGCGCTGGTCCGCTGGGCCGCTCCGGCGTTGGTGCATCCACTCCAGCGTCTCGCCCGGAACGATGTCACCCTGCGCGAGGGATGGGATGCCGTGGGCCTCAGCGGTCCGCTCCGCACCGCGGTGCTCGAGCCGTTCCTCGCCGGGGTTCTGGCGGAGGGCCAGGGTGAGACGTCGAACGCGTTCGCCCGGCTGCTCGTGCGGTACTTCGCGCTCGGCCGCCCGGGTCTACCCGCACAAGGGATCGCTGCGGTCCCCGAGCAGCTTGCCGCGCATGCGCGCACGGCAGGCACTGACGTCCGTCTCGGTGCCGGGGTGGAACGGTGCTCGGTCCGCGGGGACGGTATCCGGGTGGAGCTGAGCGACGGTGAATCCGTCAACGCAGCACGGGTGGTCGTCGCGGTCGGCCCGGATGCCGTGGCCGACCTCACGGGGCTTGCCCGTCCGGCGACGAACGGTCTGCAGACGTGGTGGTTCGCCGCCGCCGAGCCTCCGACCCGATCGGCGCTGCTGACCGTCGACGGCCGAGGCCGAGGCCCCGTCGTGAACACCGTCGTGATGACGCACACTGTGCCCTCGTACGCCCCGGCCGGGCGCCACCTCATCGCCGCGACGTGTCTACTGCCGCGCGGTGGCGATCCCGCCGAGGAGCTCGAGGTCCGCCGCCACCTGGGCGAGATCTGGGGTGCGGACATCGACGCGTGGGAGCTGATCCGGCGTGACGACATCGTCGACGCGCTTCCGGCGCAACCGGCGCCCCTGGGCGCAGCGCGGTCGGCGCGCTACGCCCAGCGACTGTACATCGCAGGCGACCACCGGGACACCGCGTCGATTCAAGGCGCACTCGCATCCGGCGAACGTGCCGCACGCGCGGTCCTGAGTGACGCGGGATCCTCGCGCAGCGCCAGATCTCTTCACGCCTGACGACGTCCCGCTCGGACAGACGCCCAGACAAGCCGGCGCGGACCACTTCTCACACCCGCACGCCGTCGCGGACCACTTCTCACACCCGCACGCCCTCGCGGATGCCCGCGAGCAGCTTCTCACCGATCCCCGGCACCGCCAGGAGATCGTCGACCGACTGGAACCTCCCGTTCTCGTCGCGCCAGGCAATGATCCTCTCGGCCAGGGCAGGACCGATGCGCGGCAGCGTCTCGAGCGCGGCCTGGTCCGCCGCGTTCAGGTCCACCCGGTCGTCGGCGGGCGCGACGGCCCCAGGACCATCCGCCATCGCGGTGACAGTCGGCACGATGATCTGCTCACCATCGGCGAGTACGCGAGCGAGGTTGATCGCGGTCAGGTCAGCCTCGTCAGTGGTTCCACCGGCAGCCGCCACCGCATCGACCAGACGAGAGTCGAGATCGAGGACGTAGAGCCCCGGCTGCTCGACAGCGCCGAGCACGTGCACGTAGAGCTCTCCTGTGGAACCGCCTCCCCCGGCGGCATCGGTCGCGAGCGGCACCGACTCGGTCGGCGCAGCCTGTCCTCGCATCAGCCCGAGACCGACAGCCGCGGAGAGCACGACGAGTGCCAGCACGATGGCGGCACCGACTCCCAGGCGCAACCGACGCGGCGGGGGCGGCGGAGCTGCGGCGGAGTCGGGCATCCCGCAACGCTAGGCGCACGGGAGGATGCCTCTCATGCGTCAGGCCGCCCGACGGGGAGAATCCCCGCGGGCGGCCTGATGTGCAGAGACGGTGCGGGCGTCAGCCCTTGACGACGATGCTGACGATCTTGGGGGCGCGCACGACGACCTTGACGATCTCGCGGTCGCCGATCGAACGGATCACTCGGTCATCGGCGCGAGCCAGCGCCTCGAGCTCGGCCTCGCCGATGCGCGCGGGCACCTCGAGCTGGGCGCGGACCTTGCCGCCCACCTGCACGACAGCCGTCACGGTGTCCTCCACGAGCAGAGCAGGATCGGCCGAGCGCCAGGTGACCAGGCCCACGGAAGGCTCGTGACCGAGGATCTCCCAGATCTCCTCCGCGGTGTGCGGCGCGATCAGGTCGAGCATCACGGCGATCGTCTCGGCGGCTTCACGAACGGCCGGATCAGCCGCACCGGCAGAACCGTCGATGGTCTTGCGGGTGATGTTCACCAGCTCCATCAGGCGCGCGACCAGCACGTTGAACTTCGTCTGCTCGACGAGGGCCGGAGCATCCGCGAGCAGCTTATGGGTCGCGCGGCGGAGCGCCGCGTCGCCACCGGCGAACACCACATCGACCGGCGACGAGACCTCGTTCGCGATGCGCAGCGCGCGGGCGAGGAACTTCTGCGCACCGGTCGTCGAGACGTCGGCCCAGTCCTTGTCGTCCTCCACGGGCCCCGCGAACGCGAGCCCCACACGCAGCGCGTCCGCGCCGTAGGCGTCGAGCTCCTCTTCGAACAGCACCAGGTTGCCTTTGCTCTTCGACATCTTGGCGCCGTCGAGCAGGACCATTCCCTGGTTGATGAGGTTCGAGAACGGCTCCGTGAAGTCGATCAGGCCCATGTCGAACAGCACCTTGGTAATGAAGCGCGCATACAGCAGGTGCAGGATCGCGTGCTCGACGCCGCCGATGTACGAGTCGACCGGCGACCATCGAGCGGCCTGAGCCGGATCGAACGCCACCGTGTCACTGTTCGGCGAGAGGAATCGCAGGAAGTACCACGAGCTGTCCACGAACGTGTCCATGGTGTCGGGGTCGCGCAGCACGGGGTCACCGCTCGCGGCGTCGACCGTGCGCACCCAGCTCTCGGCTGCGCCCAGGGGCGACGAGCCCTTGGGCTTCAGGTCGAGCCCCTCGACACTGGGCAGCTTCACCGGCAGCTGGTCCTCGGGCACCGGGATGATCCGGCCGTCCTCGGCGTGCAGCATCGGGATGGGGGTGCCCCAGAAACGCTGGCGCGAGATCAGCCAGTCACGGAGGCGATAGTTCTTCGCCGCGCGACCCGTCCCCGAGGCTTCGAGCTGCTCGATCGCACGGGCGATCGCGTTGCGCTTGGACAGACCGTTCAGGGCTCCGGAGTTGATCATCCGGCCCTCACCCGTCAGGGCGATGCCGGTGGATGCGGGGTTCTGCTCGTCGAGAGCGGCACCCGTGTCGATCGGCACGCCCTCGTCGTCGACCTCGATGATGGGCATCGCACCGGTGATCGGCGCCGTCGTGTCGACGACCACCTTGACCGGCAGGTCGAAGGCACGGGCGAAATCGAGGTCGCGCTGGTCGTGCGCGGGCACGGCCATGACCGCGCCGTGGCCGTAATCGGCCAGCACGTAGTCCGCGGCCCACACGGGCAGCTTCTCGCCGTTGACCGGGTTGATCGCGAACCGCTCGAGGAACACGCCGGTCTTCGGACGGTCCGTCGCCTGACGGTCGACGTCGGTGGTCTTCTGCACATCGCCCAGGTACTTCTCGAAGCGCGCGCGCACCTCGGCGGGAGCATCCTTCGCGAGCTCGCTCGCCAGGTCCGAATCGGGCGCCACGACGAAGAAGGTCGCACCGTGCAGCGTGTCGGGACGCGTCGAGAACACCGTGACCGGCTCGTCGCGGCCTTCGATGCGGAAGTCGACGTCGGCACCGACCGAGCGGCCGATCCAGTTGCGCTGCATCTGCAGCACCTTGTGCGGCCAGAAGCCCTCGAGCTGATTCAGGTCGTCGAGCAGCCGGTCGGCGTAGTCCGTGATCTTGAAGTACCACTGGGTCAGCTTCTTCTTCACGACCTCGGCACCGCAGCGATCGCAGCGTCCGTCGACGACCTGCTCGTTCGCGAGCACCGTCTGGTCGTTCGGGCACCAGTTGACGGCGCTCTTCTTGCGATAGGCCAGGCCGCGCTCGTGCAGCTTCAGGAACAGCCACTGGTTCCAGCGGTAGTACTCGGGGTCGGAGGTGTGCAGCACTCGCGACCAGTCGAACGAGACGCCGTAGTTCTGGAACGCCTGCTTCTGCTGGGCGATGTTCTGATACGTCCACTCGCGCGGATCGGCTCCCTGGCGGATCGCCGCATTCTCGGCCGGCAGACCGAAGGAGTCCCAGCCGATCGGGTTGAGGACGTTGTGCCCGCGGTGGCGCCAGAAACGGGCCACGATGTCGGAGTAGAGGTAGTTCTCGGCGTGGCCCATGTGCAGGTCGCCGGAGGGGTACGGGAACATCGCCAGCACGTAGCGGCGGGGCCGCTTGTCGTCGTCGCCGCCGGTGAGGAACGTCTCGTTCTCCGCCCAGTACTTCTGCCACTTGGCCTGGATAGCGTGCGCCGAGGAGGTCTCCTCGTCGACGGGAGAGGTGGACAGGTTCTCAGACAACGAACGCACGACCAATCTGAAGGGAAAAGGGGATCAGTTCAGGATATCGGAAGCCCAGGCCGCGGGCATTTCCGCGCCCAGCGCTGCGAGGGGCGCCTGCGCCTTCGTCGCCACCTCTGCGACCTCGGATGCCGCGACCGACCGCCAGGTGATCCCGCCGCCCGCCCCGATCACCGCGCTCTCCGCGTCGATGACGATGCTGCGGATGACCATCGCCAGGTCGAGCGAGCCGTCGTCGCCGATGTATCCGAAGCATCCGGCGTAGACCCCTCGCGGCCCGCCCTCGAGTTCGTGCAGCCATGTCATCGCCGACAGCTTGGGGGCGCCGGTCATGCTCCCGGCGGGAAAGGACGCGGCGAACAGGGCGCCCGCCGTGGTGCCGGCGGCCGCCACACCGCTCACGGTGCTGACGAGCTGATGCACGGCGGGATAGCTCTCGACCGCCCACAGCGCGTCGACGCGGATCGACCCCGGCTCGCACACCTGCGAGAGGTCGTTGCGCATGAGGTCGACGATCATGACGTTCTCGGCACGCTCCTTGACGTCCGTCGCGAGTTCCGCGGCGAGCGCGGCGTCCTGCACCGGATCGTCGCTGCGCGGTCGCGTCCCCTTGATGGGGCGGGTGCGGATGACTCCGTCTTCGGCGTGCAGGAACTGCTCGGGGCTCGCGCTGAGCAGGGATCGTCCGCCGATGCGCACGAAGCCTCCGTGGTGGGCGGGGGTCGCGGATCGCAGCCGACGGTAGACGGACACCGGGTCGTGCTCCCCCGGAACCGTGAACCGGGTCGTCAGGCAGAGCTGGTACGCGATCCCGGCGCGGATCAGGTCGCGACACCGTTCGATGAGGGCCGCGTATTCGTCAGGAGTGTGCCTGGCGTCCACTCGACGTGGCTCCGCGGCAAGCGCGGAGGCATCCTGCACGTCCATGGAGCCCTGTTCCGTGACGAATGCCACCCACTCATCGAGGTTCCCCTCCGGGGCGCAGGCCCAGATGCGCCCCGTCATGTGGTCGAAAGCGGTGAAGCGGGTGATGCGCATCCAGGCGTCACCTGCGTACTGGCCGGAATCAGCGACCGGGGCCCCTGCGGCGCGGGCGCCCGTCTCATAGTCGTACCAGCCGACCCAGCCTCCCCGCAGCGGAGGACGCACGACATCTCCGTCCAGGGCAGACCGGTCCCCCGCAGAC
Source organism: Microbacterium sp. CGR1 (assembly GCF_051062835.1). Taxonomy (GTDB): domain Bacteria; phylum Actinomycetota; class Actinomycetes; order Actinomycetales; family Microbacteriaceae; genus Microbacterium. Next base: position 1,009,011 of record NZ_JAOTPG010000001.1, read on the forward strand.
GCATCCAGTCGAACGTCCTCGGGGAACGCGGACAGCTCTCCCGTGCCGATGAAGCTCCACCCCTCGGACGCAGAGGCACCGGCGTCGAGCCAGAAGACGTCAGGCTCCACCTGCTCGAGCGCGAGGAAGAGCGCTGCGGGATCCACCCGGTCCGCCAGGACGCGGGTGCTCAGACGTTCGGGCACGTTCTCAGCCTAGGCCGCGGCGCCTCCCGTATTCTCGAGGGGTGGACGACCTGGTGCCGTGGCTGATCGAGTTCATGCGATCGATCGACCCGGTCGCTCGGACTCTCGTGGCCGGACTCGCGGTCCTGCTGGAGACCAGCGTCCTGATCGGCCTCGTGTTCCCCGGCGACACGGTCGTGCTCGTCGCATCCATCGGAGTCACCAGCGTGCCCGAGGCCGTGGCGATGGTGATAGCCGTCGTGGTGGGTGCCCTGATCGGCGAGAGCATCGGATTCTGGCTCGGACGCTGGATCGGTCCGCACATCCGCGCATCCTGGGTCGGTCGACGGGTCGGCGAGGAGAACTGGATACGCGCCGAGCGGTACCTCGCCCGCCGAGGCGGTATCGCCATCTTCCTCTCCCGCTTCCTCCCCGTGCTGCACTCACTCGTCCCCCTCACCGTGGGGATGAGCCACTACTCGTACCGCCGCTTCCTCGCGTGGACCGCGCCTGCCTGCCTGATCTGGGCCACGGCGTATGTGAGCGTCACCTCTCTCGCCGCCGGGAGCTTCGACGAGCTCGCCGACCGCGTGCATTACGCGGGGTACATCTTCGTCGGCGTCATCGCCCTTTTCCTGCTCGCGGTCTTCGTCGCGAAGAAGGTTCTCTCCCGGCTCGAGGCTCGTCACCTCGACATCTCCGACACGGGGGACGCGACCGACGTGAAAGACTGAAGCAATGGCTTCGTCACCCCCGGCGCCCCGGATCCACTGGTTCGCGCGTCTCGAACACCGCCTCCATGTGTGGCGAGAGAAGCGAGCGCGCCGTCGCGGCCGCACCGCCACCATCCTCCCCTTCCCCGGATACGGCGGACCGGGATGGGTGCGCGTCGTGGGACGGGTGCTCATCGTCCCTCCGCTGCGCAGCACGAAAGACGGGGAGCCTGCGAGCGTGCGCGGCTGGCGGAGCTTCGTCGGCATCCCTGTCAGCTTCGCGAAGGTGGCCGTGCGGATCGGCGACTCGGTGCACGACGTCGTCGCCGACCGTGGTGGTGTGATCGACTCCGTGGTCCACGTGGATCTCGAGCCCGGGTGGCAGACCTTCACGTTCTCGGTCGAGGGTCAGGAGCCCGTCGAAGCAACGGCGTTCATCGTCGCGGAGTCGACGCACTTCGGCATCGTCTCGGATGTCGACGACACCGTCATGGTGACGGCCCTCCCTCGTCCTTTCATCGCCGCGTGGAACTCCTTCGTCGTCGACGAGCACGCCCGCATCCCGGTTCCCGGTATGGCCGTGCTCCTCGACCAGGTGCTGCGCGAGCACCCCGGCGCCCCGATGATCTACCTCTCCACCGGGGCATGGAACGTCGCCCCGACGCTGCGTCGCTTCCTCGGACGCCACCTGTTCCCTGCGGGCTCCATGCTCCTCACCGACTGGGGACCCACTCACGACCGCTGGTTCCGCAGCGGGCGCGAGCACAAACTCACCAACCTGCGACGCCTCGCGTCGGAGTTCCCGCACGTCAAGTGGCTGCTCATCGGTGACGACGGTCAGCACGACGAGGCGATCTACTCGGAGTTCATGGACGAGCATCCCGCCTCTGTGGCCGGTGTGGCGATCCGTCGCCTGCTGCCCGCCGAGGCCGTGCTCGCCGGTGGACGCGCGGGCCACGAGCCGCACTCCGAAGACGTCGCCCCCTGGGTGAGCGCCGAGGACGGCGCAGGGCTGCGCGATCTGCTCGGCGAAGCCGGCATCCTCCGCTGACATGACCATCTCTCTCCCTCGGCACGAGTGGCTGGAGCGTGAGCATGCGCATCGGCTTCGGGCGGAGGCGCTCACCTCAGCACACAGGGAGAGAGCATCCCGGCGCGAGAAGCACCCGGTCTGGGACTTCCTTTTCACCTACTACAACTACAAGCCCGCCCAGCTGCGGCGGTGGCACCCCGGTGCAGGCGTGCAGCTTGAGGATGCTCCCGAGCGGCTGAACTGGCGCTGGTACTCTCCCGGCGCCGACGACGACAGCGTGATCCCGGATGCCACGGTGTTCGCGAACGAGAAATCCGAACTCGCTGCCCTCATCGAGCGGATGCTGCGGCGCACCGCCTCGCGCCCCGGACAGTTCGGATGCTTCGGGCTGCACGAGTGGGCCATGGTGTACCGCGCCGACGAGCACCGGCATCCCGTTCCCCTGAGGCTCGGGCAGGCAGGCACGGACGCGGTCGTCGAGAACCACGACCTCCGCTGCACCCATTTCGACGCGTTCCGCTTCTTCACGCCGGAGGCCGTGCCCCGCAATCGCACCGAGCTGACTCGTGACGATCAGCCCCTGTTCGAGCAGCCAGGGTGCCTCCACGCCGGCATGGACCTGTACAAGTGGGCTCTGAAGCTCGGTCCCCTCGTCCCCGGGGAGCTGCTCCTCGACGCGTTCGAGCTCGCCCGCGACATCCGCCTGCTCGACATGCAGGCCGCTCCCTACGATCTGTCCGCCTGGGACGTGGTGCCGGTGCCCATCGAGACCGCCGAAGGCAAAGCCGAGTATGTGCGACAGCAGCGCGGGTTCGCCGAGCGCGGCACGCGCCTTCGCGCTGAGCTCCTGCAGGCCTGGCTCGGCTCCGCACACCCGGTGGCAGTCAGCGCCTGACGTCAGCCGGCGGGCTCGCACTCCGTGCACAGCGACCACTCGGCGCTCGCTGCACTGGACTGGAGCCTGAGCGCCATCACCCGTGTGGCGGCGTCCTCGAGCCGTTCGACCGGGAGCGTCCCCGAGTCGACGGCCGCGGTGATCCCGGCGACGATCTCGGCCGCCGTGTCGGTGGTCGACCCGGCGATCATGAGAACGAGGTCGTTGCCCGCCGCGACCGCCGTGACGGCGTTGGCCACCGGGTCGGCGTATTCATGAAGCCCTGAGGACTGCAGCATCCCCAGGTCGTCGGTGACGATCACGCCGTCGAACCCCAGTTCGTCGCGGGCGATCTCGTGCCACCGTGCGGAGAGCGACGCGGGTGCCTGGTCGACGGACGTGTAGGCGAGATGGCCGAACATCAGCAGAGACGCCCCGGCGTCGATGCCCGCCACGAACGGCACCGCATCTTTCGCGCGCCACTCGTCGAGCGTCTCGCCTGTCGACGGGATCGCATGGTGCGAGTCACCCGGAGCCGCGCCGTGTCCGGGAAAGTGCTTGAGCGTCGACGCGACGACGGATTCCTGGGCTGCGGTGGCGGCTGCGACTCTCTCGGCCGACGACTGCGGATCCGTGCCGAGCGCCCGGGCGTAGATGAACGACGACGGATCGGCGGTCACATCCGCGACAGTGCCGAAGTCGATGGTGATCCCCGACTTGGCGACCAGCGCCGCCCTGGCGGAGAAGGCTGCAGCGGTGTCGGCGACTGGCAGCGATTTCAGCGTCGTCGACGCGGCGTAGTCGTCGGCAGGCAGGCGCGAGACCATGCCGCCCTCCTGGTCGATCGCGATGAGCGGAGGAAGCTCGGGGTCGATCGTCAGGGATGCGGTGAGGGTTGCGAGCTCGGCATCGGTCGCCGGGATGTTGGCTCCCATCAGGATGAATCCACCGAGCCCCTGCGCCATGTACGCGTTCAGCGCTGTGCCATCCGTCGTCGGAACATGCCCCATGACGATGCTCGCCGCCTGCTGAGCCGTCGTCATGCGTCCCACGAGCATCTCGGCCCGCGCTTCAGGCCCCGAGGCGCCCGTGGTCGCGGTGCGCGCCTCGGCTCCGTGACCGGTCTGGGCGGATGCCGTCGAAGACGCCGTCGCGGCGCACAGTCCGACGATCGCAGCCGCTGCGACCGCCCAGGCGCGTCGCCGGAACACGGCGTCAGGCGCTGAGCGCGTCGGCGATCGGCACCGCCGAGTCGCCGGAGCCGTTCCCGAACCGGATGGTGCGACCGAAGGTCGACGGGTTGGCGACGGACTCGGCGATCACCGCTGCCACATCGGCGCGGGAGACCTCTCCCTTGCCCTCGGGATCGAGGACGATGCGGCCGGTCGGCTCGTCGAACGTCAGCGTTCCTGGCCCGAGGATCGTGCCGTCGAGTTCGGTGCCGCGCAGGTGCTCGTCGGCCGCCCACTTCGCGTCGGCATACGGGAAGAAGTCCGAATCCTCCGCGACACCGTGGTCGGCCTTCGAGCCGATCCACGACACCATGACGTAGCGGCCGGTGCCGGCCTCGGCCGAGGCATCCATCGTACGGATCGCGGCGTCTCGGTCGACCGCATAAGTCCGCTCTGCGGATCCGCCGCCCGCGCCTGCCGACCAGACCACCGCATCATGACCGCGGATGATGTCCGCGAGCTCGGTCGTGCCGAGGGTCTCGACGTCTGCGACCAGCGCGCGGGCTCCCGTCTCTTCGACCTCGGAGACGTGATCCGGGTTGCGGATGACAGACGTCACCTCGTCCCCACGGGCGACGAGCAGAGGGGCGAGCAGCAGAGCGATGCGGCCGTGGCCGCCGAAGACGATGATTCGCGACATGTCTTCACCCTACGCGCCTCTGCCGACACCGGCTCAGGATGCAGTCAGCGCGGTCCCTGCGAGCTGTCGATGACGAAGGCTTGCGGGTGTCCAGGCAGGTAGCGCACCACCACCGGCTCACCGGAGGGCAGGTAGGCATCACGATCGGGGTACACGGCCGGCGTGAAGAAGTTGCTCTCGATCGTGTACTCCACACCGTTCGGGGTCGTGAACGTCACCCAGTCACCATTGACCGTGCCGGTCGTCGGCTGACCGTGCTCGTGGATGTAGGCGCGCGTGATCGGCACCCCCGTGAGGCTGAGGATGCCGATCACCAGGTTCGCCAGCATGAGGAAGGCGAGGACCCGGAACACGATGCGGCGCACGGTGCCCGCGGCTTTCCCCCTCGCGGGGACCTCACCGTGAAGCAGCCCTTCGCGCTCGCGGACACGCCGTAATGACACACGGGGCGCCGAACCCGAGAAGGACATGGCGAAGAGACCGAGGATCGAGAAGCCCGCGATGAACACCATCGCGTATCCGTGCGCCGCGGGGAAGTTGATCAGCCAGATCAGCGTGTCGATGATGTTCATCGTCCCGCCTCCTTTTCGATCGTCACGGCCACGGTCTTCGGATCCTCGCGGCGGTAGAACGCCCAGATCGGCGCGCCGACCTGGAACCGCGAGATCGCCTCGGGGTACGCGAAGACCGTCGTGTCGGTCTCCCAGGTCGAGGCGCCCTCCGGCGCCATGAGCACCGTGAGCTCGAGCTCGCTCTGCCCCTCGAGGCGACGCCCGGTCGGCCGCACCGCAAGAACCGAGGCGGGCACCTGCGTGCCCGTCGTTCGCGCTCTCACCAGGCGAGGGTCGATGAGACCACGATCGATCCGCCACTGCAGCATCGCGTCCCGAACGGTCGGGTCGGTGATGTCTGCGAGTTCGACCGTGTCCTGGTCGGTCAGGCTGTACCTCACGGGGATAGGCTGTCCGATCTGGAGTGAGGCGAGATCGCTCGGGTCGACGAGCATCCGCAGCTGTCCGACGAAGTCCTCCCCCGTCTTCGGGGCGACACGGATGAACAGGTCGTATTGCGGGACGTCGTTGACCGTGAGGCCGGTGCGGGAGATCTCGACGATGCGCCCCACTCCGATCTGCGACTCCCCTCGGACTCTCTTGCGGCGTCCGAGGCCGGACATCGTGCCACCGAAAGTGAGGATCAGCCCCCAGGCGACCCCGATGATGATCGGTCCGCCCAGGGTGTCCTCTCCGGAGAACGGCAGGATCGACTCGCGCTGATCGACCCCGAACAGGCCCTCGCCGGTCCAGATGACGAGCCACGCCGACAGCAGCAGCCAGATGACCAGGACGACGATGCGGATCATGCCCTCAGCGTAGCGACGACCTGTCGCCGCATCACAGAAGCGGCTGCGGCGGATCCGGCCGCGTCACACGGTGCGGACGGACGCCCCAGCCAATGCGCGCTGCACGCCCTTCGCCGCCGAGCGACCGGCCCTGTTCGCGCCGATCGTGCTCGCGGACGGACCATAGCCGACGAGCTGGATGCGAGGATCCTGCACCGCGGTCGTCCCGCGGCCGTCGCGATCGAGCCGGATGCCGCCTGCTGCACTGCGCAGGTGCAGCGGGGCGAGATGTGCGATCGCGGGGCGGAACCCGGTCGCCCACAGGATCACGTCGACGCGCTCGAACGACCCGTCGGCCCAACGGACGCCGTCCGGCTCGATGCGTGAGAACATCGGGCGGCGCGCGGCGTAGGCGCCCAGACGCTCGGCCTCGCGCTCCTGAGGCCGCAGCATCAGGCCCGTCACGCTCACCACGCTCTGCGGCGGGAGCCCTTGCGCCACCCGCTGTTCGACGAGAGCGACCGCTGCAGCGCCCGCTTCCGGAGTGAAGTCATCGTTCCGCCACACGGGTTCCGTGCGGGTCACCCAGAGCGTGTCGGTAAGCGGGGCGAGGGCTCCGAGGAACTGTACGGCCGAGGCCCCTCCGCCGACGACGAGGACTCGCTTGCCGATGAAGTGCGCCGGCCCCGGGTAGTCGACCGTGTGGAGCTGCTCTCCCAGGAAAGTCTCCATCCCCGGGTAGTGCGGTAGGAACGGATGCGTCCAGGTTCCGGTCGCGTTCACGAGCGTCCGCGAGCGCCACAGCCGGTCCCCCGCGTGAACCACGAGGACGCCGTCCTCGTCCGCCACCCGATCGACGCGCACCGGGCGGACCACCGGGAGGTGATGCTGTCGCTCGTACGCCGCGAAGTATGCCGGAACAGCGATGTTCGCCCGCTGCCCGTCGCGCGGCGGGGGTGAATCGTCCGGCAATTCGGCCACGCCGTGCACATCGCGCATCGTGAGTGCGTCCCACCGATGGCGCCACGCTCCGCCGGGCTCGGTATTGGAATCGAGCACGACGTGGGAGATGCCGAGACGGGTCAGATGGAAGGAGGCCGACAGACCGGCCTGACCGGCGCCGATCACGACGCTGTCCAGGATGCTCACGATGGTGTCAACGCCTGCGGGCGTGTGGTTGTTCCGGCGCTGTCAGAGCGAGATCTGGTAGTGCGTGTAGCCGGTGTGCGTCGCCACGCGTTCGTAGAGCGTCCGGGCCGTGGTGTTGCCCTCCTGCGTGAGCCAGTACACCTTCGCGCAGCCCTGCGCCTCTGCCCAGGCGCGCACGTGGGCGATCAACGCCCGTCCGGCGCCGGACCCGCGCGACCCCGGGGCGACGAAGAGGTCCTCGAGATAGCAATAGTCCGTGTCGCTCCATGTTGCCGAGTGCGTGAGCCAGTGCACGATGCCGATCGCGTGGCCGGCGTCGTCGCGCGCGATGGCGCCGTGGATCTCGCGGTCGGCGACGATGCGGTCGAAGGTGCGCCTCGTGACATCGTCGGCTATCTCCGCTCCGTAGAACGTCAGGTACCCGTTCCACAGCGAAGACCATTCCTCGAAGTCATCTCGAGTGACAGCAGTGATCTTCATCATGCTGTCCACCCTAGGGCGACGCGCCCGGGAGCCCCGCCCCGATTGGTGTTGCGCGCGATCCGTGTAGTACTCTGTTCAAGTTGCTTCGAGCAGTCGGGAAGCAGTTCTGGGCCTGTGGCGCAGCTGGTAGCGCACCTGCATGGCATGCAGGGGGTCGGGGGTTCGAGTCCCCCCAGGTCCACAACGAAACCCGCGAGAGATCGCGGGTTTTCTTGTATCCGCATTCGGCTACGCCCGTGCCCACACCGTTCACCCAACATGCAGGCCCGCGTCTACGGGACAGGTTCGAACAGATCGCCGATATCGCAGAGGACGTCCCCGTCCGGCAGAGCCCAGACGGCTCGGTCGCCCTGCACCATCGGCCGAAGCAGACCCAGTCCGGGGATGGTCGGCCACCGGTTCCCACGGAGGAACTCCCCCTCCTGGAGGAACGACGCGACCGCGACAGCGAGGCGCTGATGCTGCTCGGCGCAGACACGCAGTGTGCGATCGGCGACGTCGAGGTGGGCGGCCAACGTGCCCTCCTCCCCCAGTTCTATTCGCGCGGTGAGGGGGTCCGCAGGCAGCCCGACCGCGGAGAAATCCCTGACCGCCGAGTGCATCGTGGCCTCCGCACGGAATCGATGACGTAGTCGCGTCCTGGTCAGCACACTCATCAGCGGCGCTCCTCTCATCTGACGACGACGCACGACCGTGCGTCATATCGCCCTCACACCTATAGAGACTCGGGCACCCGGCTTCTGTTACGCGATGACTCGGACCGAATCGTGCCATTCACCGTTGTCGCTCACTGTTCAGACCCGCGAACGCGACAGACTGGGTATGCATCCGGGCGCCAGGGGCTTGCCTTCCCCTCGCGTCCCGGATATACATGCGAGGCCATCGATCGCTGACACGGCGATCCCTGAAGAGCGGGAGACCACGAGTGCTGGGACTTTTTCGACGAACCGAGCCCCTGTCTGACGGCTCCGCTCCACCGCGAGAGCCAGGACTCTGGTCCAAGGGCCTCGGTCTCGCGGCGACCCGCAGTCTGCAGACGCTGGCGGTGCTCGCACTCGTCGCCGTCGGCGTCCTGGTGATCACCCAGCTGTCACTGGTCTTCATCCCGGTCACCATCGCGCTGATCCTCGCATCCGCCATCCATCCTCTCGTCGCTCTGATGCGACGCAAGGGCGTCCCTTCGATCCTGGCGACGTGGATCGCGCTGATCGGCATCCTCGCGATCCTCGGCGGGATCGTGTGGGTGATCGTTCTCACTGTTCGCTCCCAGTGGGATGACCTCGTCGACTCCACCACCGACGGCATCGCCCAGGTGACGGCGTGGCTGGGCACGCTCCCCTTCGACGTCTCCGCGATCGACCTCGACGACGTGTGGGCGAGCGCCGGCGAGTTCCTCACCAGCGCCTCGTTCGGCCGCGGAGCGCTCGCCGGTGTCTCGGCGACCGCGAGCTTCTTCACGGGCCTGGCGCTGATGATCGTGGTGCTCTTCTTCTTCCTCAAGGACGGACCGCGCATCTGGGAGTTCCTGCTCCGCCCCTTCACCGGTGCGAGCTACGAGCGCGCACGCCGGATCGGCGACAAGACGGTCGACGTGTTCGGCGGCTACATCCGCGGAACGTCCATCGTCGCGGCCGCGGACGCCCTCGGCATCGGGATCGGTCTGGCGATCCTGCAGATCCCGCTGGCGATCCCGCTCGCCGTCATCGTCTTCCTGACGGCGTTCATCCCACTCGTCGGCGCGACTGCCGCCGGCATCCTGGCCGCTCTCGTCGCCCTCGTCACACACGGCCCGATCGCAGCCCTCATCGTCGTGGGAATCGTGGTCCTCGTGAATCAGCTCGAGGGCAACTTCCTCCAGCCGGTCGTGATGGCCCGATCGCTCAAGCTGCATGCGCTCGTCATCCTGCTCGCGCTGACCACAGGCACGATCCTCGGCGGAATCGTCGGCGCCGTGCTCTCCGTGCCGATCGCCGCCGTCGCCTGGGGGATCATCACTGTCTGGGACGGCCCGCACACGCCGGCGCGACCGTTCCGGAAGAAGCGCCCGGAACAGGTCTGAGGCGCAGCCCGAGGTCTGCGGCGGCGGCCGACTACTCGCCGCCGCAGCGCGGGGCCGTGCAGGCCACGACCGTTCCGCTGGACGTCGCCTTCGCCTCGGAGCCCGCCCGTCGGAGACCCACCGCGATGAGCGGCCGATCCTCGTCGTCGACAGCGAGAGCGAGGCCGTGGGAGAAGCCGCCGTCGGTCGGCGCAGCCGCTAGAACTGGGATGCTCGTGCGGGATTCGCAGGCAGCGTCGCCACACGAGAGCAGAGCGACATTCACGGCTCTGTCGATCGTCGCGATGAGCGGGCGCCCGCTCGAGTCGATCGCCAGCGCGGGCGTGTGAAGGAGGTCGGTCTCGGCCGGGATGTCGGTGATCGACGCCGTCGAGCACGATGCATCCGCGCAGGAGAAGAGCCGCAGCGTCGAGCGGTCCACCGCGCGGAACAACACCACCGGAAGCCCGTCCGCACCGATCGCGACCTGGGCTCCGTGCGTCTGGTCGAGGTCGGTGACCGCGTCGCCGGGGACCTCTGCGTCGAGCACCGAGGTCGCCCATTCGCCCTCGGGAGAAGCCGTGAGAACGCGAAGAGGAATATCCTCCTCGTCCTCACCACGATCGGTGAGCGTCACGACGGCCGAACCGCCGTCGCCGGTCGAGGCGACGTCGAGCGTGGTGGAGTTGGTGCTCCAGGAGGCCCATTGCACCTCCTGTGTCGTGCGCTCGCTCGCAGTGCAGCCGGCATCGGCGCAGAAGTCGAGGGCGATGGTCGCTGTACGAGACTCCAACGGCCGCACGATCGAGGCGATCACCGGAGCGTCACCACTCGAGTCGATCGCCACGGCCATCAGGCTCTGGTTGCCCCGGTTGAAGACCGACGTCGCGGATCGGAAGGTCGAGTCGATCCCACCGAGCACGCGCTCGTCTCCCGGGAATCCCGACCAGCCATCGGACTTCTCGGCATCGGACGCGTCGTCTCCGAGTGATTCGGACCAGGTGGCCAGAGACTCGGGTGAGCTGTGCGTCACTCTCAGCTCGAAGCTCCCCGATTGTTCGTCGGCACCCTCGATCGGATACCAGGATGCCGACAGCACTCCGCCGTCGGCGGCGGGAGCGATGGCCGTCGGGAGGATCGAGAGCATCTCGTGCTCCGGTCCGCAGTTATCGCCCGCGCAGACCCTCGCGAAGGAATCCTCACCGCCCAGGCGCGAGAGCACGACCGTGCCGCCCTGCCAGGACACGATCTGAGAAGAGTTCCAGACGCGGTGCACGTCGGCAGCGGCGTATGCGGGAATCTGCCACGGGTTCACGGCGACGAGGAGCGCGGCGACGACCGCGGGCACGGCGAGCGCGGCGGCACCGATGAGCGTGCCCCGACGACGCTCGAGAGGGGCGGCCTCGGCGTCACTCGCCGCAGCCAGCAGCGGCTCGTCGATGCGGAGTGCGGCTCCGCGCACCGACACGGCAGCGAGCAGCAGCTGCACGACCGACAAAGGCACGATCGCGAGAACGGCTCCGACGGACGGCGTCCACCACCCGGCCGGCAGCAGACCTGCCAGCCAGCTCACGACGAGCGCGATGACACCCGTGAGCACGATCGTGACGACGACCGCGAGCCGTGGGTTCCCGAGTGGCTCGGCCATCTGACCGCGGAAGAGACGAGGCGATCGCCACCCCCACGCGAGTGCGGCGGGGAGCGACTTCCGGCGCGTGACCACCAAGGGCCAGGCGAGCAGCAGCGGAGCGAGGATGATCCCGACCACGAGCAGCACGATGCCGGCCACGATGCCGACGACAGGCATGATCGCCGCGAACGACGTCACAAGCAAGACGATCCCCATGAGGGCAAGAAGCATGAGCCCAGCGATCGCCACGCTTCCGGGGCGCCGCAACGCCCCGCGCCATGCCTCGCGGACGGTCATCGATCGCCCATCGGATGCTGCGATGACGGCGAGCGTCGCGGCGGTGATGCCGAACCCCTGGGCGATCGCTAGCGTGACGGCCAGGATCGCGACACCGACCGCGAATCCGGGGCCGGCACGGAGCGCGGCCACCTCGTTGTTGACGATGGCCAGCTCACCGGAGAGGACCGTCACCAGAATCGATGCGACGACGATCCAGACGATCACGAGCGGAACCTCGTATGCGATGGTCGGCGCAGGCCTCCCGAATGCGAGATCGATGGCCCTCGGCGGTCCGTACATCTCTCGAGCCGTCACCGAATCGTGCACATCTCCCCCGTTCGTCCGTGCCGATCGACCGACGGGCACGCCATCGAAACCCTATCCAATGCTCCGTCGCACGGCGATCGAGAGAACGTCCCCCGGTCGGTCGGGACCCCCACCGCGTGCTCACAAGCGCGGAAGGGCTCTCGGACCGAGTCATGCCAGACTTGAGGGGTGACCGAGTCCAGGAAGCCCGCCGTCGTCCGCGGCTTCGCTGCATCGACGCTCGCGATCTTCACCGCGCTGGCAGGTCACGTCACGGGCGGCGGCGAGATGCCCGGAGTCCTCGGACTCGTCGTGCCCTGGGTTCTGTCCCTGATGATCTGCGTGCTTCTGGCGGGACGCCGACTCTCGGTCACGCGTCTCAGCATCTCCGTCGCCCTGAGCCAGTTCCTCTTCCACACGCTCTTCGTGCTCGGCACCATCTCGCCGTCCGGAGCGTCGACACCGCACGTGCACGGGGCACCGCTGATCCTGCCTCCCTCCACAGGAATCCCTGAGGCCGTCGTCGCCGACAGCAGCATGTGGCTCGGCCACGCCGTCGCGGCGATGCTGACCGTGCTCGCCCTGCACCGGGGCGAGCGTCTCGCGATGGCGCTCCGCCAACTGGCCGCGCAGGCGGTCCGCTGGGTGCAGCGACGTATCGATGCGGTGCTCGTGCGCCCGGGTCTCTCCTCCGCGCAGCGTGTGCAGGGCGAGTTCCTCACCACCGCCCCGGTCGCATCCATTCTTCTCACCACTCTCCGAGGCCGCGCCCCACCGGCGCACACTGCGATCTGATCCGATCCGCGCGAACGGCCGCTCTGGGCCGCGACGCGCGTCACCGCCGCGCGCTCTGTCGCGTGGCTCTGAACGCAGGAACGACGTCGATGGTCGGCGTCCGTCGAAAGGCCTCTTCTCTCATGTCTCCTCTCCGCAGCCTCGCGGCGGGGCTGGCGGTGGCTGTCGTCGCGGTACTCGCGACAGCGCTGCCCGCGTCCGCGCACGACCAGCTCGTCGCGAGCACTCCCGGCGAAGGCGAACGGCTCGCCGCGGCACCGTCGAGCGTCTCGATGACCTTCTCCGGTGAACTCCTCGTGCTCGACTCCGCCCTGACGGGCGCCGTGGTCCTCGTGGTCGACGAGTCCGGTACCGACTGGGTCGCCGGGGCTGTCACGGTCGTCGGAAACACGGTGACCGCGGAGCTGGATCCGGCGATGCCGGCGGCGGGCTATCAGGTGCGGTGGCAGGTCGTGTCGGAGGACGGGCACCCGATCTCGGGGGTCATCCCCTTCACGATCGGCGACGCGCCGCCGATGGCGACAGCCTCGGCGGGCAGCCCCGCGGACGACGAGACGACGGCCGCCACCTCGGCCCCTGCAGCAGATCAGATCGCAGACGAATCGGGCGGCGCCGTCAGGGTGCTGCTCGTCGGACTGGGCGGAGCGGCGATCGCCGTCCTCGCGCTCGTCCTCCTTCGATTCCTTCGTCGTCCTCGGGCGACAGACGATCTGTGAAAGGCACCACAATGAACAACACCACCACCCTCCCCCGTCTCGCGGCGGTCATCGCCGTCTCGCTGCTCGCCCTCACCGGGTGCGCGGCAGAGAGCGCCCCGGCAGACTCCGCGACTGTGCCGGCGGGAGGTACCATCACCATCGAGGATGCCTGGGTGAAGTCGGCCGACGACGGTATGTCGGCGGCCTTCGGCACCATCGTGAACAGCGGTGACGCCGACGTGACGGTCGTCTCGGTGGCCTCGGACGCATCGAACATGCTCGAACTCCACGAGACGGTCGAGAACGAATCGGGCGAGATGGTGATGCGCGAGATCGAAGGGGGCTTCGTGATCCCCGCAGGTTCTGACCTGGCGTTGGAACCCGGCGCGAACCACATCATGCTGATGGATCTGAGCGCGCCGCTGCAGGCGGGCGAGGAGGCGACGTTCACTCTCACGTTCTCGGACGACTCGACGTACGAGTTCACGGCTCCCGTGAAGGACTACTCCGGTGCGAACGAGAACTACGAAGAGGGCGACGAGCACGAGGGCATGGATCACTGATGCCCGCGCCCGCTGAGGGCGCCCGCTCCCGCCGTTCCGGGTCGACTCGGCGACAGTTCCTCCTCGGAGGTGCTGTCGCCGGCGTCGGCGCGGTCGCGGCGGTCGGAGCGGACTTCGCCCTGAACCGTCGGTCCCCTGACGACGCGTCGGTCTCGACACCCATGAACGGCGACGAGAAGGTGCCGTTCTTCGGAGAACACCAGGCCGGTGTCGACACCTCCGCGCAGGCGCACGGGATCTTCGTCGCTCTCGATCTGCACGACGAGATCGACCGGAGTGCGCTGACACGCCTGATGCGTGTCCTCACCGACGATGCTGCTCGGCTCACACAGGGGCGCCCGGCGCTGGCAGACTCCGAACCCGAGCTGGCTCTGTCACCCGCGCGGCTGACGGTCACCTTCGGCTTCGGCCCCGGGCTCGTCGCTCGAGCAGGCGCGGACGCCCCCTCGTGGCTCGCGCCGCTCCCCGCCTTCCGGGTGGATCGCCTGCGTCCCGAGTTCTCCGACGGGGATCTGCTGCTGCAGATCGCCGGCGATGACCCGCTGACCGTCGCCCACGCGACCCGGATGCTGCTGAAGGATGCGCGCGGGTTCGCGAGCATCCGCTGGACGCAGCAGGGTTTCCGGCGCGCATATGGCACCGAGCGTCCTGGAACCACGATGCGCAACCTGTTCGGTCAGGTCGACGGGACGACCAACCCGCAGCCCGGCACCGCAGACTTCGACGAGGTCGTGTGGACGGGCGAGGGCTGGCTGTCCGGTGGTACCGGCATGGTCGTGCGCCGCATCCGCATGGACCTCGACAAGTGGGATCGCCTGGACCGCAGCGGTCGCGATGCGTCGGTGGGCCGGACACTCGCCGACGGCGCACCGCTGACCGGAACCGAGGAGTTCGACGAGCCGGACTTCGACGCGAAGACCGCGATCGGGTTCCCCGTCATCCCGCAGTTCGCCCACATCCGCCGTGCCCGCGGGGACGGCGAAGAGCGGATCTTCCGGCGCGGGTACAACTACGACGAGCGCCCGGTCGGAGCGGAGGTCTCAGAATCGGGCCTCATCTTCGTCTCGTTCCAAGCCGACATCGACCGCCAGTTCACACCGATGCAGCGACGTCTCGACGAACTCGATCTGCTCAACGAATGGACCATCCCCATCGGCTCCGCCGTCTTCGCGATTCCTCCCGGATGCGGCGAAGACGGATTCATCGGCGACACACTCCTCACCTGAAAGCACGCACATGACTCTCACCGAGCCGCATTCGGCGACTCCACCACCGACCGCGAGACAGACCCGGCGACGAGGACGCTGGTTCGGCGCTCTGATGCTGCGCCTGCATTTCTACGCCGGGATCCTCATCGGCCCCTTCATCCTCGTCGCCGCCTTCAGCGGGGCGCTGTACGCCCTCACCCCGCAGCTCGAACAAGCCGTCTACGCACAGGAGCTGCACGCTCCGCCCTCGGAGAAGACGCTCTCTCTCGCCACGCAGATCGAGACGGCGAACGAGTACATGGGTGACGACGCCGTCCTGTTCGCGGTGCGCCCTGCACCCGAGAACGGTGACACGACACGCATCATGTACTCGGAGGACGGACTCGGCTCCAGCGAGTCCCGA
The DNA here is from genome assembly GCF_051062835.1 of Microbacterium sp. CGR1. GTDB lineage: Bacteria > Actinomycetota > Actinomycetes > Actinomycetales > Microbacteriaceae > Microbacterium. Next base: position 1,024,558 of record NZ_JAOTPG010000001.1, read on the forward strand.
GCGGTGTTCGTGGATCCCGGGACGGGTGAGATCCGAGGCGACCTGGTCGTCTACGGCACGAGCGGATCCACGCCGCTTCGGACGTGGATCAGTAACCTGCACCGCAACCTCAACCTCGGCGACACCGGGCGCCTCTACAGCGAGCTCGCGGCATCCTGGTTGGGGATCGTCGCCATCGCCGGGCTCGCCCTCTGGGTGATGCGCATTCGCACAGCACGTGCGAAGCGCGACCTCGTCCGCCCGAACGTCCGCCACCGGGGGTATCGCGGGCTCCTCGGGTGGCATGCATCCGTCGGCGTCTGGGTGCTGCTCGGCGCGCTCTTCCTCTCTGCCACCGGCATCACCTGGTCGCAGTACGCCGGCGCGAACATAGCAGACCTGCGCGCCTCCTTCGATGGCGCAACGCCGACCGTGAGCACGAGCCTCGACGGCGCGGAGCCCGCAGCCGACGAGCACGCCCATCACCACGGAGCTCCGATCGCATCGACAGGTGCCGCGAACCCGGCGACCTTCGACGCGATGCTCGCCATCGCACAGCGCGAGAACGTGAACACGGGTCAAGTCGAGATCAAGCCCCCGGCAGAGATCGGCACCGCGTGGACCGTGCGAGAGATCAAGACGGGCTTCCCCACCGAGGCAGACTCACTCGCGATCGACGGCACCACGATGCAGCTCGTGGACCGGGTCGACTTCGCCGACTTCCCCCTCGCCGCGAAGCTCGCCAGCTGGGGTGTCAACCTCCACATGGGAGTGATGTTCGGCCTCGCGAATCAGATCGTCCTGTTCGTCGTCGCGCTCGCACTGGCGTCGATGGTGGTGCTGGGTTACCTGATGTGGTGGCGACGCCGTCCCGCGCGCGATTCGAACCGCCTCGTCGGCGCACCGCCGTCGCCCGCGCTGCGGTCAGCCCCGTGGTGGGGAATCGGCGTGGTCGCTGCCGCATCCGTGCTGATCGGCCTCTGGTTGCCCTTGGTGGGATGGACGCTGTTGGCGTTCCTCGCCGTCGATGCGGTGCTCGGCGTCCTCCGCCGACGCCGTATGCGCTCGCCCTCCTGACTCTCACTGCCCGCGTTACCCTGCCGAAGATCGGCGGTCAACCCACTCCCGTGCCTCCGGGAGCCGCAATACTCTGCCGGCACGACGACAGGAGAGGAATCCATCATGTCCACACCGATCCCACCGCTGGTTCCGTTGCCCGACGACGGCGACGCCGCAGGCGTGCCGGAGCGCGAAGTCGACGGCGAAGCCGTTCTCGACACCGACATCGATGCAGATCAGGTCGACGGTGCCGAGGCCGATCGTCTCGCGGCGGAGCGGTCAGCCGACGAAGACGCCTGACTGCCGGCGAGTGGCGGGGTCCGCCGACGGACCCCGCCACTCGCCGCTCTCAGTTCGCGAAGAGCGGAGGATGCGACGGAATGACGATCGGCCGTGTCGCCCTGCTCGGATCCTTGGCGCGCATGACCGCTTCGAGCACCTCTGACGCGTTCGCATAGCGGGCCTCGAGCGGCAGGTCGCGCAGTCGCACGACCTCCACCCCGCCATCCGCGTCATACACACAAGCCACGACGTGCCGTGGATCATCTGTCTCGTACCGCTGATCGTTGATCACCCATTCCGATGGGGTGATTCGCCGCAGTACGTATCTAGGCTCTGGATCTCCAGACATTCAACAGCCCTCCAAGACTTGTCTCCCCCAGCAGATCATCCATCGTGGACGCTGCGGCGGATACCCCCTTGACAGGGTCGGAAGGCGGAACCAGCCTCGAGATCAGCCGGTCGGACGGATCGTCAGGTCCGTCAGGGCGGCGTCATCGGGAAGATCGAGCGCGGTCAGGATGGTCGTCGCGACCGAATCCGCCGAGATGAAGCGCGCGGAGTCGTACTCGCGGCCTTCCTGTTGATGCACCCGCTCCTGCATGGGGGTCGCGGTGCGCCCCGGGTAGATCGAGGTCACTCTGATGCCATGTTCGGACTCTTCCGCGCGCAGCGAGTCGGCCAGCGCCTTGAGACCGTGCTTCGAGGCCGCGTAGGCGGACCAGCCCGCATGCGCGTGCAGTCCGGCACCCGAGTTGACGAAGACCACGCGCCCGCGCGAGACGCGCAGCACGGGCAGCAGGAGCCGCGTGAGTTCCGCTGGGCCTACGAGGTTCACCGCGAGCTGACGCTCCCACAGGTTGGCCGGCAGGTCTGCCACCGATCCGAGGTCGACGACTCCCGCCGCATGCACGAGTGAGTCGATGCGCTCGGGAAGAGCCGTCTGCTTGGACAGCGCCCACGACAGCCGCCCTGGCTGGGCGAGGTCGCCGACGATCGCAGAGGATCCAGGGAGCGCGGCGGTGATCTCTTTGGCACGACCCGCATCGCGTGCGAGCACCACGACCTGATCACCCCGGTCGAGCAGACGGCGCGCGAGGACCGCACCGATGCCGGACCCGGCACCGGTGATCAGGTGGACGCTCATGTCAGCTGCGGTCTGCAGCGGCGGAGTCGGCGAGCTCGAACGGGACCACGGGGCAGTCCTTCCACAGGCGCTCGAGTCCGTAGTAGACCCGCTCCTCCTGGTGGAAGACATGGACGATCAGATCGCCGAAGTCGAGGAGAACCCAACGGGCCTCCGCTCGACCCTCGCGGCGGACACGCTTGTGCCCTGCCTCGATCAGTCTGTCCTCGATCTCGTCGGCGATCGCGGCGACGTTGCGCTCGCTGTTTCCGGTGATGAGCAGGAAGATGTCTACGAGCGGCAGCGGCTCCGACACGTTCAGCGCGACGAGATCCTCACCGCCCTTCGAGACGGCGGCGTCTACCGCGAGCTGGAGCATCTCAACGGCGTTTTCAGGTGACTGCATCAGAACACATTCGTGGTGAAGGCGACGATCAGGGAAACGCCCAGCGCGAGCGCAAGACCACCCGCCACGATCGCGAGGATGAGCATGAGCTTGTTGCCCTTTTCGGGGGCGGGCGGGCGGATGACCTCGCCTGCGGGCTTGATGGTGCTGACGGCCGCACTGGCGGCGATCGGCGTGGGCGACGATGCCGGAGGCAGTTCGCCGTCGATGAGCACGGCGTCGACGTCTTTGCCGTCGGTGGTGCCGTGCGCGTGACCCTGAGAGCCGAGGCCCTGGGGAAGTTCGTAGGATCCGGTCACGAGGATCTCGCCCGTGGAGGCGACCGGGCCGGACAGCGAGCCGTCTCCCGGGGAGGGGTTGAAGATCAGCGTGTTCGGCGCGAGGTGCTGAGAACCGGTCGAGTCACCCACCGTGAGCAGCTCGTCGAACGACGGCGAGAAGGGCTTGCGGGTGTCCGCGTCGTCACTGAGGAGCCCCTGACCGAACGCCGGGTTCACCGTCGGGTGCTCGCCGTCCGAAAGATCGGCGTCGTCCTTGCGGTCGACATCGGCGAGGACATCGTCCGGATCGATCTCGTCGTGCTCGTCCGCAGACTCGACCTCGATGCCGAGCTCGGCGACGGCGGCCACAGCATCCTCTTCGGGCTCTTCGTCATCCGTCTCGTCGCCCGCGAGCTCGACCTCAGCGGGAGAGAGAGGAATCTCACCGGAGGTGTCGACACTCGTCGAGGCGCTGACCGGGGTGTGTGCGATCTCGTCGTCCACCTCGTCATCGGCATCATCGATGTCATCTGCCGGCACGGGCGGGGTGTAAGCGGGCACCGAGGTGGCGAGAGCAGGATTGTCGAGCAGAGGTTCTGCCGTTGCGGCAGTCTCTGCCGGAGCCTCATCGACGGGCGCCTCCTCGACCGGAGCCTCTTCCGCGCCCGATCCGTCGGTCTCATCTCCGCCGTCGACCGGAACGGAACCCGTCTTGGCGAGCTCCCGCTCGCGCACCTGACGGCGCGTCAGCGGAACGGCACCGGCTTCGCCGGAGGGAGCAACGGCTCCGCTGGAGGCCGCACCGGCTTCGCCGGAGGTAGCAACGGCTTCGCCGGAGGGAGCACCGGCATCGCCGGAGGTAGCGGACGAAGCATCGCCGTCACCCTGCGCCGCAGCATCGTCGGCTGGTGCGGGCGACGCGTCGATCTGGTCGACCGCCTCATCCGCGCCGGGCAGCGGCGGAGCGGGCGGTGCCGCGACAGCGGCCGCCGCAGCCTCCTCCGGGGTGATGACAGGCGTGGAACCAGTCAGCCGGATCTCACGCAGCTGCTTACGCGTCAGCGGACCCTGATCCTGCCGATCCGATGTACTCATGCCTTGCTCCGATACAGATGATGCTTCGCGATGTATTGAACGACTCCGTCGGGGACGAGGTACCAGACCGGCTCGTCCTCACGGACCCGCGCACGGCAGGCCGTCGACGAGATGGACAGCGCCGGCACCTCCAGTTGGCTGACGTTGTCGCTCGGGAGGCCGTCAGTGCTCAGGATGTGTCCTGGACGTGAGACCGCGACGAAGTGGGCCAACTCCCACAGTTCATCATGGTCCCTCCAACTGAGAATTTGCGCTACGGCGTCGGCTCCGGTGATGAAGAACAGCTCCGCGTCGGGCCTGCTCTTCTTCAGATCACGCAGAGTGTCGATCGTGTAGGTGGGGCCCTCGCGGTCGACGTCGACCCGGCTGACGGTGAACTGCGGGTTGGATGCCGTGGCGATGACCGTCATGAGGTAGCGGTGCTCGCTCGGGGTGACCTCGGGCTTCTGCCAGGGGCGTCCGGTCGGGACGAAGACGACCTCGTCGAGATCGAACGAGTGCGCGACCTCGCTGGCGGCGACCAGGTGCCCGTGGTGGATGGGGTCGAAGGTACCGCCCATCACACCGATGCGCGCCGGACGCGAGGTCGTGTCGTCCATAGGGGCCTAGTGGCCGTGCCCTGCCTCGTGGCCGTCCTTGCCGTGCTTCGCCGCCCAGGCGTCGGCCTTGGCGGAGTGACGGTTGGCGACGTTCTTGTACGACAGCGTGACGAGACCGAGGAAAGCGAACGCGATGATCGCGATCACGCCGAAGATCAGCGTCTCGAGCTGGACATTGCCGTGATGCTCGGTTTCGGCAGCGGCCATCGCGATCTGTGCGACGAGGTTCATCCTGACTCCGTTTCGTGGCTGGCGGGCATGACTCACGAGGAGCCACAGCGCCCCCTAGTCTAGCCCTCAGCCGCGAGTCTGCCCCGACCCACGCGCCAGCCATTTCGTGCTGGTCAGCTCGGAAAGCCCCATCGGCCCTCTCGCGTGCAGCTTCTGGGTCGAGATGCCGACCTCAGCACCGAACCCGAACTCGCCTCCGTCGGTGAAGCGAGTCGAGGTGTTGACCATCACGACGGCGGAGTCCACCTCGGCGAGGAAGCGCTCCGCATTGCGCGTGTCGGTGGTCACGATCGACTCCGTGTGCCCGGTGCTGTAGCGACGGATGTGCGCGATCGCGTCGTCGAGCGTATCGACGACCTTGATCGCGATGTCGAGGCTGAGGTACTCCGTCTCCCAGTCCTCCTCCGTCGCGGGGATCACGTTCGAGACGAGCCCCGCGACCATGTCGTCACCGTGGATCGCGACGCCCTCACTCTGCAGTGCGCTCGCGACCAGCGGCACCAGCCTCGGAGCGGCTTGGCGCAGCACGAGGACCGTCTCGACCGCATTGCAGACACTGGGCCGCTGCACCTTGGCATTCACGACGATGTCGCGGGCCCAGTCCTCCGGAGCGCTCTCGTCGAGCACGATGTGCACGTTGCCCGCCCCGGTCTCGATGACGGGAACAGTCGACTCCGTGACGACCGTCTCGATGAGACCGGCGCTGCCGCGAGGGACGAGCACATCGATGAAGCCACGACCGTGCATGAGAGCCTTGGCGCCGTCGCGCCCGAAGTCGTCGACCGTCTGCACCGCCTCGGGTGTGACACCCGCACCCTCGAGCGCATCGCGCATGATCTGCACGAGCACGGTGTTCGAGTCGCGCGCGGCGCTGCCTCCGCGCAGCACGACGGCATTGCCCGACCGCAGGGCGAGCGCGGCGATGTCGACCGTGACGTTGGGGCGTGCCTCGTAGATCGCTCCGACAACTCCGAACGGGACCCTGACCTGTTCGAGCGCGACGCCGTTCGGCATCCGGTGCCCTCCCACGACCCGCCCGACGGGGTCCGGCAGCGCGGCGACATCGCGGACCGCCGAGGCGAGCGCCACGACGCGCCTCTCGTCGAGGCGCAGCCGATCGATCAACGAGTCGCCGATGCCGTCGGCCTGACCCCGGGAGATGTCGAGAGCATTGGCCTCGATGATCGTCGCCGCGTTCTGTTCGAGGGCGACGGCGATCGCCTCGAGGGCCCGCGCCTTGTCGTCGCTGGTCAGTGCGGCTGTGGCGCGGGAGGCCTCTTTGGCGCGCTCCAGGCGCACCCGCGGGGTCTGGTCGGTCATCCGCCCAGTCTAGGAGAGCGCCGGCTCGAACCAGGTCCCTATTTCGGCGCCCGCGAGAGCCTGATCCACCAGGTCCGCGCTCGTCACGAGCACGCCGATCCCTGAGGCCGCGGCGAGCCGCGCAGCCGAGACCTTGGTCGCCGCTCCCCCGGTCCCGACGCTGTTCACGACCGTCGACCCGAACTCGAGCCCCGAGAGGTCGGCATCCGGTGCGACGATGTCGATCGGCTCAGCCGTCGGATCGGACGGCGGCTTCGTGTACAGCGACTCGATGTCACTGAGCAGCACGAGCGCGTCAGCTTCGATGAGCTGCGCGACGAGCGCTCCGAGGCGGTCGTTGTCGCCGAAGCGGATCTCCTGCGTCGCGACCGTGTCGTTCTCGTTCACGATCGGGAGGATGCGCAGACCGAGCAGCCGCTCCATGGCTCGGCGTGCATTCGAGCGCGAGGTCGGATTCTCGAGGTCGCCGGTGGTGAGCAGCACCTGCCCCGCGACGATGTCGAAAGGACGCAGCGACTCCTGATAGCGGTAGACCAGGATGTTCTGGCCCACGGCTGCGGCGGCCTGCTGCGTCGCGAGATCGGTGGGTCGCGCGTCGAGGCGCAGGAACGGGATGCCGGTGGCGATCGCTCCGGATGACACCAGGATGACCTCGGCCCCACGCGCGTGAGCTGCGGCCAGCGCCTCCACCAGGACGGGGATGCGCCAGGACGACTCTCCGCTGATCGAAGACGAACCCACCTTCACGACGATGCGCGAAGCGGTGGCGAGGTCCGCCCTGGTGCGAGCGGTCACTCCCCGTCCTCGCGGTACGCCGCGAGTCGCTGAGCTTCAACCTCGGCGCGGGCCTCGGCCTTGGCGTCCATGCGCTCGTAGTAGGTCTCGCGGCGCTCGGACGTGGTGCGACGGCTGTTCGGCGCCAGACGCGGGTCGGTGCCTCGCGGAGCGGTCATGAGCTCTGCAGCGGAGGTCATGGTCGGCTCCCAGTCGAAGACGATGCTGTCGCCCTCGCCGATCACGACGGTCGAGCCCTGCACCGCCCCGAGGCGGAACAACTCATCCTCGACGCCGAGCTTCTCAAGACGGTCGGCGAGGAATCCGACGGCTTCTTCGTTCTGGAAGTCCGTCTGCTGGACCCAGCGCACCGGCTTCTCACCGAGGATGCGGTAGAGGTTGCCGTAGGTGCCGCCCTCGACACGGATCTCGAAGCCCTTCTTGGGACCCCTCGGGCGGAGGACGACACGCTCGCGCGGTGTCTCATTGGCCGCGAGCTCAGCACGGTGCGCGTCGACGATCTCGCCGAGCGCGAAGGTCAGCGGACGCAGCCCCTCGTGCGAGACGGTGGAGATGTCGAACACGCGGAACCCGCGCGCCTCGAGGTCGGGACGCACGAGGTCGGCGAGGTCACGGGCCTCGGGGACATCGATCTTGTTCAGCGCGATCAGCTGAGGGCGCTCGAGCAGAGGAGTCTGCCCCTCGGGGACCTCGTAAGCCGCGAGCTCGCCGAGGATGACGTCGAGGTCGGAGATCGGGTCGCGTCCCGGTTCGAGCGTCGCACAGTCGAGCACGTGCAGGAGAGCCGTGCAGCGCTCGACGTGGCGCAGGAACTCGAGGCCGAGACCGCGTCCTTCACTGGCGCCTTCGATCAGCCCGGGGACGTCAGCGACGGTATACCGCGAATCCCCCGCCTGAACCACACCGAGGTTCGGGTGGAGCGTGGTGAACGGGTAGTCGGCGATCTTCGGACGAGCAGCCGAGATCGCGCCGATCAGGCTGGACTTTCCGGCGGAGGGGTAGCCCACGAGGGCCACATCGGCGACAGTCTTGAGCTCGAGGATGACGTCGCCCTCGGCGCCTGGCGTGCCGAGCAGCGCGAATCCGGGCGCCTTGCGCTTCGGAGTCGCGAGAGCCGCGTTCCCGAGGCCGCCGTATCCGCCCTTCGCGACGACGAACCGCTCGCCGGGCTCGATCATGTCGATCAGCACCTCACCGGCCGGGTTCTTCACCACGGTGCCGACGGGAACCGGAAGCTCCAGGTCCTCGCCCATGAACCCCGCGCGGTGGTCTCCCATGCCGGGGCCGCCGTTGCCGGAGCTGCGATGCGGCGAGTGGTGGTACGAGAGAAGCGTGCCCGTCTGGGTGTCCGCGACGAGGACGACGTCGCCGCCGTCACCGCCGTTGCCGCCGTCGGGGCCGCCCAGCGGCTTGAACTTCTCGCGGTGCACCGAGACACAGCCGTTGCCGCCCTTGCCCGCGCGCAGATGCAGCGTCACGGTGTCGACGAAACTGACCATGTCCCACTCCTTATCAATGGTGTCGGGCCGAGACGGAGTCTCGGCCTAACGCAGAATTCGGGACGGGCCGAAGCCCGCCCCGAATCGGATGTCTACTGTCGTGCTGTGATCACTCAGCAGCGGCGACGATGTTGACGACCTTGCGGCCGCCCTTCGCGCCGAACTGGACCGCACCGGCGGCCAGAGCGAACAGCGTGTCGTCGCCACCACGGCCGACGTTCACGCCGGGGTGGAAATGCGTGCCGCGCTGGCGGACGATGATCTCGCCGGCGAGAACCTGCTGCCCACCGAAGCGCTTGACGCCAAGTCGCTGAGCGTTGGAGTCACGACCGTTACGGGTGGAGCTTGCGCCCTTTTTATGTGCCATGTCCTGGTCTCCTCGGTCTTTACTTGATGCCGGTGATCTTGACGCGCGTGAGCTCCTGACGGTGGCCCTGGCGCTTCTTGTAGCCGGTCTTGTTCTTGTACTTCTGGATGATGATCTTCGGGCCGCGGAGGTTGCCGATGACCTCAGCCGTGACCTTGACCTTCGCCAGCGAATCAGCGTCGGTGGTCACCGTGGCGCCGTCGACGAGCAGCACTGCGGCCAGCTCGATCTTCTCGCCCTGGGCAGCCTTGACACGGTCGAGCTGAACGATCGTGCCGACCTCGACCTTCTCCTGCCGCCCACCGGCGCGCACTACTGCGTAAACCACTTCATACCTGTTTCGTTGGGGAGCTCGCGGCTCCGAGATCTCACGGGAAGACTGTTGCTTGCATGCATCGCGGGGGCGATGGGCACGAACGCAAGACTCTCCGCTTCGACCGTCCAGGACGACGCGGCATACGCACCAAGGGACTACTTTACCGGATGCAGGACACTGTGGCAAAACGCGCCGTCCGGTGTGTCCGGCCATAGGCTGACGAGATGACCGTTCTCGTCGATGAACCCCGCTGGCCCGCACACGGGCGTCTCTGGGCTCACCTCGTCAGCGACGACAACCTCGACGAGCTCCACGCCTTCGCGAGGTCTCACGACGTGCCTGCGCGCGCCTTCGACCTCGACCACTACGACGTGCCGGAAGAACTCGTCCCCCGGCTCATCGCCGCCGGCGCGCAACACGTCGACGGCAAGGAGCTGGTACGGAGGCTCATCGCGTCAGGACTGCGGATCCCCGCCCGCGACCGGCGCTGACGGCTCGGAGTTCACCGAGACCGGCGTTCCGGTGAGAGCAGCCGTCGAGACGCGGCGACGACCGCGTCCCTGGCCGGGAGCCTTCGGCTCCGGAAGAGCGTCCAGCACCGAGTCGAGCAGCGCCTCTGCCGGAGACTTCGGAGCATTACGGTCGCCACCGCGCTTCTTGCGGGGCTTCTTCGTACGCTCCTGGGCGGCGGGCACCTCGACCGGAGCGGCGGCGAGGACATCTGCCGCGGCCTCCTCAGCGCTCGGAGCACGAGTCGACGCTGCGATCTGCGCGAGCGCCGACTTCGCGCCCTCGGGGATGCTGTGGGTCGTCACCGAGGCCTGGGCCTGGTTCTGATTCTGGTTCTGGTTCTGCCCGTTGCCACCGCGCTGGCGACGGTTCGACGAGGAACCGCTGTTGCCGTTGCTGTTGCCGTTGCTGCTGGCACGGTGCTTCACGACAGGGTCGTGGTGCACGATGACACCGCGACCGGCGCACACGTCGCAGGCCTCGCTGAAGGTCTCGAGCAGGCCGAGGCCGAGCTTCTTACGGGTCATCTGCACGAGGCCCAGCGAGGTGACCTCGGCCACCTGATGCTTGGTCCGGTCGCGGCTCAGGCACTCGATCAGGCGACGCAGCACGAGGTCGCGGTTCGACTCGAGCACCATGTCGATGAAGTCGACGACGATGATGCCGCCGATGTCGCGCAGCCGGAGCTGGCGGACGATCTCCTCCGCGGCTTCGAGGTTGTTCTTGGTGACGGTCTCCTCGAGGTTTCCCCCGGAGCCGACGAACTTGCCCGTGTTGACGTCGACGACCGTCATGGCCTCGGTGCGGTCGATCACCAGAGAGCCACCCGAGGGCAGCCAGACCTTGCGGTCGAGGGCCTTCTCGATCTGCTCCGTGATGCGGAACGCGTCGAACGGGTCTGTCTCCTCCTCGTACGACTCCACTCGCTCGAGCAGATCAGGGGCGACGCTCTCGAGGTACGCGCGGATCGTGCGCTGCGATTCCTCGCCCTGGATCAGCATCTTCGTGAAGTCCTCGTTGAAGACGTCACGAACGATCTTGACCAGGAGGTCCGGCTCAGCGTGCAGCAGCGCAGGCGCCTGCTGGTTCTCGACCTGCGTGCGGATGTGCTCCCACTGGGAGGTCAGTCGCTGCACGTCGCGTGTCAGCTGGTCTTCGGTCGCACCCTCGGCCGCCGTGCGGACGATCACGCCCGAGGACTCGGGCAGGACCTCCTTGAGGATGCGCTTCAGGCGCGTGCGCTCATTGTCGGGCAGCTTGCGGCTGATGCCGTTCATCGAACCGCCGGGCACGTACACGAGGTAGCGGCCGGGGAGCGAGATCTGACTGGTCAGACGTGCGCCCTTGTGGCCCACCGGATCCTTGGTGACCTGCACGAGGACGCGGTCGCCGGCCTTGAGCGCCAGCTCGATGCGGCGGGGCTGGTTGCCGGTCTCGACACCGTCCCAGTCGACTTCGCCCGAGTACAGCACGGCGTTGCGGCCGCGACCGATGTCGACGAACGCGGCCTCCATGCTCGGGAGGACGTTCTGCACACGGCCGAGGTAGACGTTGCCGATCAGCGACGCGTCCTGATTGCGGGCGACGTAGTGCTCGACGAGCACGCCGTCTTCGAGCACGCCGATCTGCGTGCGACCGTTCTTCGACCGGACGACCATCTTGCGGTCGACCGACTCGCGGCGAGCCAGGAACTCGGCCTCGGTCACGACCGGACGACGACGACCGGCGTCACGACCGTCGCGACGGCGCTGCTTCTTGGCCTCGAGACGGGTCGAACCCTTGATCGCCTTCGGCTCGGTGATGTACTCGACGACGCGCTGGCGCGGCTGGCGGGGCTCGTCACGCTGTTCGCGCGGCTCGCGCTGATCTGCGTCGTCGGAGCCTCCGCGACGGCGACGGCCACGACGGCCGGACGCGGAGTCGTCTGGCTCGCGCTCGGCGATGCGGTCGAACACGCGCTCGCGACCGGGGTGCGCCGGCAGCGGCACGACCTCGGGTGCGTAGAAGTGGAGCTGGGTCGAGACCTGCGAGACGAAGACCTCGGGAAGGAGTCCCAGCGACACCGCGGTGATCGCCTGGGGCGCCTCGGGCTCGGGCGCCTTCGCAGGCTTCTCGTCCGCAGGCTTCTCGTCCGCAGGCTTCTCGTCCGCGGGCTTCTCGTCCGCGACGGGAGCATCCTCCACAGCAGGAGCATCCTCCACAGCAGGAGCATCCTCCACAGCAGGAGCGTCCTCTGCGGCGGGGGCCCCGCCCTCGCCGTTCTCCGGAGCGTCGGGCGTGCCGCCAGCCCTCGGAGCGTCGGCGACTACCTCTTCGGGTGCGTCAGCATCCGCAGAGAAATCGAGGGTAGGGGCGTCGTAGTCATTGTTCTCGTCGGCCATCTCTGGCGTGCTCCTCGTGGCGGACACTTCGTGTTCCGCCGAATCTCATGCGGCGCCTACAGGTGCCGCGAACTCATTCGGTGTGCGACCGGCTCATGGCTCTGATCGCGAGGGGCATACGGCCCCGAAGTCTGCGTCGATGCTCACAACGACAACGTCGAGCGATGCATCACAGGCCATTATCGCACCAAGTGGGCCGGTTCGCGGCATCGTCGCATGCTCGCGTCGTTTTCTCCGGCTCGCCTCACGCCCGATCCATAGTGATCACTGTGATAATCCACATATGAGCGAGCAGCGCACCCGCCCCGTCATCTATGCCGTCTGGCTGATCATCGCGAGCGTCGTCGGCTGGTTCGCCGCCTTCCAGCTCACGGTCGAGAAGTTCGTGCTGCTCGAGAACCCGACCGACGCACTCGCCTGCGATGTCAGTCCGTTCATCCAGTGCAGCAAGAACCTCGGCTCGTGGCAGGGCGAGGTGTTCGGATTCCCGAACCCTCTCATGGGGCTCTCCGGATGGATCGCACCGCTCGTCGTCGGCGTGGCCATCCTGGCGGGCGCGCGCTTCCCCCGCTGGTTCTGGGCCGCATTCGGCGCCGGCATCACGTTCGCCTTCGGGCTGGTGTGCTGGCTGATCGGCCAGAGCCTCTACGCGCCGAACCTCGGCGTTCTGTGCCCCTGGTGCATGGTCACCTGGGCCGTCACGATCCCGACGTTCTTCGCGACCATGCTGCATCTGACCCGCAACGGCACCTTCACGAAGAGCGAGAAGGCACAGGAACGCGCCGACAAGCTCATGGTCTGGGTCCCGCTCGCCACGATCCTCGCGTACGCCGTCATCATCATGATGGCTCAGCTGCAGGGTCTCGACTTCCTCGGCGAGATGGCGCGCATCATCTTCTGATCCCCCGCTGCCACCACGACGAAGCCCGCCGCACGAGATCGTGCGGCGGGCTTCGTCGTGCGAGGATGCTCAGTCGAACCAGATGCCGAGCTCGCGTGCGGCCGACTCGGGGCTGTCCGAGCCGTGCACGAGGTTCTGCTGGACCTTGAGTCCCCAGTCGCGGCCGAAGTCGCCGCGGATCGTGCCGGGTGCCGCAGTCGTCGGGTCAGTGGTGCCCGCGAGCGAGCGGAACCCCTCGATCACACGGTTGCCTGCGAGGCGGATCGCCACGGACGGCCCCGAGAGCATGAACTCGAGGAGCGGCTCGTAGAACGGCTTTCCCTCGTGCTCCGCATAGTGCTCGGCGAGGAGGTCGCGGTCGGGTTCGACCAGACGGATGTCGACGAGCGCGTAGCCCTTCGACTCGATGCGCGCCAGGATCGCTCCGGTGAGGCCGCGCGCGACACCGTCGGGCTTGACGAGGACGAGGGTTTCTTCGGTGGCCATGTCATTCACTCTCTGTCTGAGTCTCGGTCGCGGGTCCGTCAGGACGTCGTGCGTCCAATCGAGCCCCCATGATCGTCGCATACCCCCACATGCCGCCGAAAATCACGACGACCAGCAGGATGGCAGGAACGAGGATCGCGCCCAGGGCGATGACGACCTGGATCACCCAGCCCGCGGTGATCGCCCAGGGCTTCGTGATCATCCCCGCGACGGCGATGCAGGCGAGAGCGAGGATGCCTCCGCCGACGATCCCCCACCACTGCGGGATGCCCGGCGGAAGCGTCTTCAGGCCGAAGACCGTGAGCCCCGCGAGAAACACGACGATCGACTCGAATCCGAGCACGATCGGTGCGAGCTTCTGCACCAGGGTGCGCGGGGGACGCGGTGCACGAGGCGCACGAGGGGATGCCGACTCGGCGCTCACGCCCGCCACCCCGACTTCCAATCCTCTTCCTCCGAAAGGGAGATGGCCTCGCCTGCCAGCACGACAGATCCGGCGATGACCACCGCGCGGCGCTCGGACGACGCCGCCCACTCTCGGGCGGCATCCGCCGCCTCGGCGAGGGTCGGATGCACGGTCGCGCGCTGCCCTGAGGCTTCGACGAGATCGGCGATCGCATCCGCATCGCTCGCCCGGTCCGAATCGGGGGCGGTGGCGAAGACGTGGGCCGCCGCCGGCGCGAGCTTCGCCACGATGCCCGCGGCATCCTTGTCGCCGAGGACGCCGAGGACGACTCCCCACTCGTCGAAGTCGAAGCTGTCGTCCATCGCCTGAGCGAGTGCGGCGGCGCCGTGCGGGTTGTGCGCCGCATCGACGATCACCGTGGGCGAGATGCCGAGCAGCTGAAGGCGACCTGGCGACGTCGCGCCCTGCAGACCCTCCGAGACGATGTCGGCCGCGATCTGCTGCTGCCCACCGCCGATGAGCGCCTCCACTGCGGCGACCGCGAGAGCGGCGTTGTGCCCTTGGTGCGCGCCGTACTGCGGCAGGTACTCCTCGAGGTACTCCCCCGCGAGCCCGCGGATCGAGATGAGCTGCCCTCCGACCGCGAGCTTCTGGTCGGTGAGACCGAACTCGTCACCCTCGAAGGCGATCGTGGCGTTCTTCTCCGCGGCGACACGCCGGAGCACGTCGCCGGCCTCGTCCGGCTGCTGCGCCGAGACGACGGCCGCACCCTCCTTGATGATCCCGGCCTTGACCGCGGCGATCGCGGCGATCGTGCCACCGAGGCGATCGGCGTGGTCGATGTCGATCGGTGCGAACACCGCGACATCGCCGTCGGCGGTGTTCGTCGAGTCCCACTCGCCGCCCATGCCGACCTCGAGCACGAGGACGTCGACCGGGGCATCGGCCACCGCGACGAAGGCCAGCACGGTGAGCAGCTCGAAGAACGTGAGCGGCTCCTCACCCGAGGCCTCGAGCTCGGCGTCGACGATCCCGACGAACGGCTCGATCTCGTCCCACGCGTCAGCGACCGCGGCATCGTCGATCGGCTGACCGTCGATCATGATGCGCTCGGTGAAGCGCTCGAGGTGCGGGCTCGTGAAGAGTCCGGTGCGCAGACCGTGCGCCCTGAGCAGGCTCTCGATCATCCGGGCGGTCGACGTCTTGCCGTTCGTCCCCGTGATGTGCACGACGCGGTACGTGCGCTGCGGGTCGTCGAGGAACGCGAGGATGCGTGCGGTGCGCTCCTTGCGCGGCTGCACCCAGCGCTCGCCCGCGCGACTCAGCAGCGTCTCGTAGACGGCATCCGCCCTGTCTCGTGCGCTCATGCGCTCGGCTCCTCGATGTTCGTGTCGATCGTGACGATGATCGGGCGCTTGTCGGCGCCCAGCGCCGTGGCGCCGCTGCGGAACACGCCATCACCCGGGCTCGTCACGTCCTGCACCAGAGCGGCCATCTCGTCGGTCGCGTGCACCGCGAAGCCCACCGCGAGGGTCTCCCCCGCGATCAGCTCGGCGTGCGTCTGCAGAGCCTCGGCATCGGCGGCGCTCACGTTGAGAGCGAGCACGATGCGGTCGCTCACGTCGAGATCGGCGTTCTTGCGCGCCTCCTGCACGACGCGGATCGCGTCACGCGCCAGGCCCTCCGCCTCGAGCTCGGGAGTCGTCTGCGTGTCGAGCAGCACGAAGCCGCCTGCCGGCACGAGCGCGAGCGCCTCGCCCTCCGGACGCCCGGTGGTCTCGAGCGCGAGCTCGTACTCCGACGGCTCGAGCGCGATGCCGCCGGCGGTGACGACTCCGCCGTTCTCCGACCAGTCGCCCGCCTTCGCCGCCTTGATCACGGTCTGCACGTTCTTGCCGAGGCGCGGGCCAGCGGCGCGTGCGTTGACGCTGAGTCGGTGGCTGATGCCGTAGTCGGCGGCGGTCGTCGCCGACTGCCCGACGAGCTCGACCGACTTGACGTTGAGCTCCTCGCGCAGGATGTCCTCGAACTGGCCGAGCGACGAGGCGAGCGGCGACACCACGGTGAGACGGGCGAGAGGCAGCCGCACGCGCAGCTTCTCCTTCTTGCGCAGCGCGTTGGCCACACTCGACAGCTCGCGCACGGCATCCATCGCGTCGCGGATCTCGTCCGCTGCAGGGAAAGCGGTGGCGTCCGGCCAGTCCTGCAGGTGCACGCTGCGGCCACCCGTGAGCCCCTGCCACACGCGCTCGCTGATGAGCGGCACGAGAGGCGCGGCGACGCGGGTCAACGTCTCGAGCACGGTGTAGAGCGTGTCGAACGCGTCGGTGTTCGATCCCTCCCAGAACCGGTCGCGCGAGCGACGGATGTACCAGTTGGTGAGCACCTCGGCGAAGTCGCGCAGACGTGCGGAGGCCGTGGTGGAGTCGAGTCCCTCGAGGTCGACTCGCACCTCGTGCACGAGGTCGCCGAGACGAGCCAGGATGTAGCGGTCGAGCACATCGGTGGAATCCGTGCGCCACGTCGCCTCGTATCCGCCGGGCTTCGCCGCGTTCGCGTACGTCGCGAAGAAGTACCACGAATTCCACAGCGGGAGCAGGAACTCGCGCACGCCAGAGCGGATGCCCTCCTCGGTCACCGCGAGGTTGCCGCCGCGCAGCACCGAACTCGACATGAGGAACCAACGCATCGCATCCGAGCCGTCGCGGTCGAGCACCTCGGAGACGTCCGGGTAGTTGCGCAGCGACTTCGACATCTTGTAGCCGTCGTTGCCGAGGACGATGCCGTGGCAGCTGACGCCGGTGAACGCCGGGCGGTCGAACAGCGCGGTCGACAGCACGTGCATGACGTAGAACCAGCCACGTGTCTGCCCGATGTACTCGACGATGAAGTCTGCCGGTGCATGCGTGTCGAACCACTCCTGGTTCTCGAACGGATAGTGCACCTGGGCGTACGGCATGGAGCCCGAGTCGAACCACACGTCGAAGACGTCCTCGATGCGACGCATGGTGCTCTTGCCGGTGGGGTCGTCGGGGTTCGGACGCGTGAGGTCATCGATGTACGGACGATGCAGGTCGATCTCGCCCTCGGGGTTGCGCGGCAGGGTGCCGAAGTCGCGCTCCATCTCTTCGAGCGATCCGTAGGCATCGACACGCGGGTACTCGGGGTCGTCGCTCTTCCAGATCGGGATCGGCGAGCCCCAGTAGCGGTTGCGGCTGATCGACCAGTCGCGTGCGCCCTCGAGCCATTTGCCGAACTGGCCGTGCTTGACGTTCTCGGGCACCCAGGTGATCTGCTCGTTGTTCGCGAGCAGGTCGTCCTTGATGTCGGTGACACGGATGAACCAGCTCGAGACGGCCTTGTAGATCAGAGGGTTCCGGCAGCGCCAGCAGTGCGGGTACGAGTGCACGTAGCTCTGCTCGCGCAGCAGACGGCCTTCGGACCGCAGCAGACGGATGAGCGGCGTGTTCGCATCCATCCAGAGCTGGCCGGCGACGTCGGTGACGTTGGGCAGGAAGCGTCCGCCGTCGTCGAGCGACAGGATCGTCGGGATGCCGGCGGCACCCGCCACCCGCTGGTCGTCCTCACCGTAGGCCGGGGCCTGGTGGACGATGCCGGTGCCGTCGCTGACCGTGACGTAGTCGTCGACGAGGATGCGCCAGGCGTTCTCGGTGCCGTAGGTCTCTGCGTCGGCGTAATAGTCGAAGAGGCGGTCGTAGGTGACGTCTTCGAGCTCGGCACCCCGCACGGTCGCGTCGACCGCGGCGAGTGCCTCGTCGAGGGACTCGTAGCCGAGGTCCTTGACGTAGCCGCCCAGCAGCTCGCGGGCGAGGAGGTAGCGGTGCGCGGAGGCCTCGACGGCGGCATCCGTGGTTCCTGCGATCTGGTGCACGTCCGCGGCTCCGCCGGGGCCGGCAGGGAGCACGACGTACTCGATGTCGGGGCCGACGGCGAGTGCGAGGTTGGTGGGGAGGGTCCAGGGGGTGGTGGTCCAAGCCAGGGCGCGCACGGCGGTGAGGCCGAGGGCTTCGGCCTTGGCCCCGGTCAGGGGGAAGGTGACGGTGACCGACGGGTCCTGACGGTTCTGGTAC
This sequence comes from Microbacterium sp. CGR1, assembly GCF_051062835.1. Taxonomy (GTDB): domain Bacteria; phylum Actinomycetota; class Actinomycetes; order Actinomycetales; family Microbacteriaceae; genus Microbacterium. Next base: position 1,042,664 of record NZ_JAOTPG010000001.1, read on the forward strand.
ACGTCGTCGTCCATGCGCAGCTCGTGTGCCGACAGCGGGGTCTCGTCACGCCAGCAGTACGGCAGCACCCGGTATCCCTCGTAGGCGAGGCCCTTGTCGAACAGGGTCTTGAACGCCCAGAGCACGCTCTCCATGTATCCGAGGTCGAGGGTCTTGTATCCGCGCTCGAAGTCGACCCAGCGGGCCTGACGCGTGACGTAGTCCTGCCACTCGTGCGTGTACTTGAGCACCGAGTCCTTCGCCTTCGCATTGAAGACGTCGATTCCCATGGCCTCGATCTCGCTCTTCTCGGTGATGCCGAGCTGCTTCATGGCCTCGAGCTCGGCCGGCAGACCGTGGGTGTCCCACCCGAAGACGCGATCGACCTTCTTGCCGATCATGGTCTGGAATCGTGGGAAGACGTCCTTGGCGTAGCCGGTGAGCAGGTGCCCGTAGTGCGGCAGGCCGTTGGCGAACGGCGGGCCGTCGTAGAAGACCCACTCGTCAGCGCCCTCGCGCTGCTCGATGGAGGCGCGGAAGGTCTCGTCGGTCTCCCAGAAGTCGAGCACGTCGCGCTCGATCTGAGGGAACCGAGGGCTCGGGGCGACGGAGGCAGCCTGGTCGGCGGCGGGGCCGAAGGAGGAACGCGGGTAGGTCATGTCGTCTCGCAGGAGTCGTGGCGGATGCTGCTGCGAGGACGATCCGTCCGGCGTGTCGTTCCGGGGACCGCGGTACCACCTCGCGTGCCGCGCCTCTCGGCGGAGCCACTCTCACTGCGGCTGTGACGGGCCTGCCCCGCTCGGTTCTACTGAGTCGGTCCTTGCGGGCCGACCGTTCTTCCGAGAGCTCCCCGGTGATGTCCGGATCACAGCTCTTGGCTCCCATTGTACGCGCGGTGCGGCGCGTGCGCTTCCCGAGGGGCGGTGCACTCGCGAGGTCCTTGTGCACCCAGCCAGTGTGGGACGTATCGGGGACTGTCTCCCCCACCCCCTACCCTCGAAGCATGGCCCGCTCCCCCGAATCCCCTGCGGCTCCCCGCGTCTCGCCTCCCGACCTTCCTGTCGAGTTCGAGTCCGCGACCGCGAGACGCAGTGCGGATCTGCTCGCGGCTCGGCTCGATCTGGAGGTCACTGCCGACCTCGCCCACGCCTCGCTCGAGCAGTGCACGATCACGGCGGACGCCGACAGCGTCGACCTGACCGGTGCGACCCTCATCGACGTCGACATGACGGGTGTCCGCATCGCCTCGCTCAAGATGCGGGATGCCGGCGTGCGCCGTGTCCGCATCAGTGGGGGCCGCATCGGCACGCTCGATCTGAGCAGCGCGCGCATCGACGAGCTGGAGCTCCGCGACGTGCGGATCGACTACCTCAACCTCGGTGGCGTGCGGGCGGCCGACATCGAGATCACCGCGTGCAGCATCCGGACGATCGACATGCCCCAGGCCGACCTCACGCGCGTGCGCTTCACCGACACGCGCTCGGACGAGGTGGACTCACGAGGCATGCGCGCCACGCACGTGGATCTGCGCGGGCTCGACGCCTCGGCGTTCCTCGATGCGAACAGCCTCCGCGGCACGACCCTGAGCAGCTTCCAGGTGCAGCAGCTCGCCCCGGTGCTCGCCGCGGGGATCGGCATCCAGGTCAAGGACTGACGGGGCCGTTCGCCTCGAGCAGCTCCTGCGTGAACGGATGCTGCGGCGAAGCGAACACGTCTGCGACCGCACCCTGCTCGACGATGACGCCGTCCTGCATGACGAGCACGTCGTCGGCGACCGCACCGACGACGTCGAGATCATGGGACACGAAGATCATGGTCAGCCGCCGCTCGCGCTGCAGTCGGAGCAGCAGCTGGAGCACACGTTCGCGCACGGACGGATCCAGCGCCGACACGGGCTCGTCCAGCACCAGCACCTCGGGTTCGGCCGCCAGTGCCCGTGCGATGGCAGCGCGCTGACGCTGCCCGCCCGACAGCGCGGCGGGTCGACGGTTCGCCAGCACGGGGTCGAGGTCGACCTCGGCGAGAAGCTCGGCCACACGCCGGGACCGTATCGCGCGGAGCACGCCGCCCGCGGCGAGCGCCTCCCTCAGCGACCGACCGATCGTCCACCGCGGGTCGAAGGCACCGAGCGGATTCTGGTGCACGAGCTGCACGCGGTGATCCCCGATCCAGCGCAGTCCTCCGTCGTCGGGCTGCTCGACGCCGACGATCATCCGAGCGAGCGTGGTCTTGCCCGAGCCCGACTCCCCGACGATCCCGAGAGTGCGTCCCTCGTGCACGGTGAACGACGCATCGCTCACCGCCGCGATCTCGCCGAAGGTCCTGGTCGCACCAGTCGCCACGAGCACGGGCGAGGGGTCGTCTGTGGAGGTCACCCTCGGCTCGTGGATGGTCGCGGCGATCAGCTGCCGGGTGTATTCGTGCTGCGGTGCCTCCAGCACCTCGGCCACCGACCCTGACTCGACCACCGCGCCGGCGCGCATGACCAGCACCCGATCGGCGATCCGACGGACGGCCGCGAAGTCGTGGCTGATGAACACGACCGCGGTGCCGGCATCCGCGATCCCGCGGAGCAGTCCGAGGATCCTCGCCTGCACGGTCGCATCGAGAGCCGTGGTCGGCTCGTCAGCGACGAGGATCGCAGGTTCCGCGGCGATGGCCGAGGCGATCAGCGCTCGCTGCCTGAGACCCCCGGAGAGCTCGTGGGGATACTGCCGCGCTCTGCGGTCGGCATCCGGCATCCACACCCGGTGCAGCAGCTCCTGGACCCTGTCGCGCAGCGCCGCCCGCCCGGAGACGAGGCTGTGGAGGCGCAGAGGTTCGGCGATCTGGGATCCCACCCGCTGCAGCGGGTCGAGCGAGACGAGAGCATCCTGCGAGACGAGCGCGATGCCGGCGCCGCGCAGGGCCCGCCAGCGCCGCTCGCCGAATCGTGCGACATCCGTTCCGTCGACCACGAGCCGCTCGACGCGCACGCGGGCGTCCGAGGGCGTCAGCCCGAGCAGCGCCCGGGCGGTGAGCGACTTGCCCGCCCCCGACTCGCCCACGATCGCGACGCACTCACCACGCGACACGGTCATCGACACCCCGTCGACCACTGGTGCCCCACCGAAATCGATGTGCAGCCCCGTCAGCTCCAGCGCCACGGTCATGAGGTCCGCCCCTCTGCTCCGGCACGCAGGATCCGGCCGACGACGGTCGCTGCGATCACGGTCACGGTGATCGCGATGCCGGGGAACACGGCGATCCACCAGGCCTGCCCCAGCACGTTGCGCCCACCCGCGAGCATGAGTCCCCACTCGGGTGTCGGCTCCGAGGGACCGAGGCCGAGGAAGCTGAGTCCGGCCGCGGCGAGGATGCTGGATCCGATGCCGATCGTCGCGAGCACGCTCAACGAGCCGAGCACCCCCGGCACCACGTGACGGACGAAGGCGGGCACGGGAGGAACCCCGAGAATGCGTGCGGCCTCGACGTGCTCGGCGGTGCGGAGCGTGCGGGTCTGCACGCGCGCGAGACGGATGTAGACGGGGACGGCGGCGAGCGTCACCGCGATCGCGATGTTGACCGGCCCCGGTCCGAGCACCGCCACGACGACGAGTGCCACCAGGAACTCGGGAAAGGCCATGAGCACGTCGTTGACCCGCATGAGCGTCGCATCGACTCCCCGCGGAGCGAGTCCGGCGAGCGCGCCGATGAGGAGTCCTGCAGCGAGCGCGATGCCGGTCGCGAGCAGACCGATCCCGATCGAGCGCCCGGCTCCATGGATCACCCGCGAATACACGTCGCGGCCGCTCTGATCGGTGCCGAACAGGTGCTCGGCACTCGGCGGCAGCAGCGATGCCCGCACGTCCGTCTGGAGGGGGTCGTGCGTGGCGAGGACTCCGGGGAAGGCGGCGGCGAACGCGAGGACCAGCAGCACGGCCACCGCGCACCAGAGCAGCACGACCCGCGCGCGCTTCATCGCGCACCCCCGCGTTCCGTGCGAAGACGCGGGTCGATGAGCGGATGCAGGAGCTCGATCACGAGATTCACGATCACGAACACGATCGCGCTGAGCAGGATGATCCCCGTGATCACCGGCAGATCGCGGTTGGTGATGGCTGCGAGGGTGACCCGCCCGAGCCCCGCACGCGCGAAGACGGTCTCGACGAGCACGGCTCCCCCGAGCACCGATCCTGTCAGGTAGGCCGCCAGAGTCACCGCGTTCGCGGCACCGTGCCGAAGCCCGTGGCGCAGCGTGAACCACGTCGGGCCCGCACCCCGAGCACGGACGGTCTCGGCGAACGGCATCCGCTCGGCCTGCACGAGTCCATCGCGCAGGACCTGACTGAGCAGCGCCGCCACGGGCAGCGCGAGCGTGATGGCCGGCAGCACGATCGTCGCCGGATTCCGCGCACCCGAGACGGGGAACCATCCGAGTCCGAACGCGAAGACGCTGAGCAGGATCAGACCGATCCAGAACACCGGCGACGACAGGATGACGAGCTCGATCCCCGCGGCGACGGCTCGCCCCGCCTGACCGCGCACCAGCAGGGCGACGGCGAGCGCGAGCAGCACCGCGATCACGAGCGCCAGCGCCGAGAGCTGCAGCGTCGACCCGAGCTGACGACCGATGACCTCGGCCACCGGCATCCGCAGCTGGTACGACTCCCCCAGGTCTCCCCGCGCGAGCTGACCGATGAACGTCAGATACTGCTCGAGCGGGGGGCGATCGAGGCCGAGATCTGCGCGGATGCCGTCTTTGACCGCTTCGCTGACCTGGGCCTGCGGTCCGAGCATCACCGAGACCGGATCGCCCGGAACGATGCGGAACGCCAGGAACACCAGCGTCGCCGCGCCCCAGAGCACGATCACCACGGATGCCGCGAGTCCGACGATGCGGAGCAGCGCTGCCTTCACCGTTCGCGCCCTCTCGACGATTGCTGAGCGCCCTCCGGTACCCGGCGCTCGCTCACGAACGATACAGCAGGGATATACCGGAAGGCGCTCGACGGCCCAGTCGTCAGCCGACGCTCACGTCGTAGAACAGCGGCCGCCCATACAGGTCGTAGTCGAGACCGCTCACACGCTCGCCGACGGCGGTGATGGCAGACGGGCTGTAGAGCGGGACGATCGCCGTGTACTCCGCGTTCCACTCCTGCAGCTGCGTGTAGATGCTGTCGCGCTGATCCTGATCGCTGGACGCGACGGCCTGGTCGAGCAGAGCATCGATCTCGGGATCAGTGACCTGCGAGGCGTTCTGGAATCCGTCCGTGTGCAGATGCGCTCGCAGGAAGTCCGGGTCGACACCCGAGAATCCCCAGTCCGTCAGATCGAAGGTCTTCGGGCCGTACTGCTCGTTGTAGGCACCCGGTTCCAGCACCTCGCGGACGACCTCGAAGCCGATCGCCTTGAGGTCCGATTGGATCGCGTTCGCCAGAGCCGCACGGTCGTCCGGCACCGGGGTCCAGGCGATCCACCGCGCCGACAGACGCTGCCCGTCCTTCATGCGGATACCGTCGCTGTCGCGCTCCGTCCACCCGGCCTCATCGAGCAGCGCGCTCGCCGCGGCGGCATCGAACGGCCAGCTGTCCTCGAGCGAGGCGTCGTAGCCGGGAGTCGTCGACCCGAGCACGCTCCACGCGCGCGGGAACTGGCCGAAGAAGATCTCGTCGACCGCCGCGTCGACGTCGATCCCCCGGGCGAATGCCTGGCGGACCTTCTCGTCAGCGAAGACGCCGTACTTCTCATTGAGGTACAGCGAGTACGGCAGCCCGGGGTACTCGATCGAGTCGACGGTAATGCCGTCTCCGAGGTCGCCCGCGAGGTTCGGCGGGATGTTGCTCGCGAGATCCGCCTCGCCGCTCTGCACGACGCCGGTGCGCACCGAGGCCTCCGGCTGGATCTCGACGCGCAGCGTCTCGACCTTGGGCGCGTCCTCGCCGTGCGGGCCCCAGGCGTAGTCGTCGTTGCGGGTGTACACGAGCTCCTGGTCCGGCGTGTACTCGGTGAGCACGAAGGGACCGGTGCCGACCGTGACGTCGGGGCCTCCGGCCTTCAGCTGATCGGCGGACTCGGCGAGCACCGCCGGCGAGTAGAAGCCGAGCTGCGGAGTGCTGGCCGCCTGCAGGAACGGCGCGTACGGCTGGGTGAAGCTGACCTTGACGGTGTGGTCGTCCACGACCTCCGTGCCCTCATAGAAATCGGCGCCGAGCATCGACGCCGCCTGGGCAGACTCCGTCTCCGGGTCGACGATGCGGTCGAAGTTCGCCTTGACCGCCTCGGCGTCGAAGGGCTCGCCGTCGGTGAAGGTCACGTCGTCGCGCAGGATGAACGTGTACTCGGTGCTGTCGTCCGACACCGTCCATTCCTTCGCGAGCCACGGGGTGAACGAGCCGTCGTCCTCCTGGAACACCAGAGAGTCGAGAACGGCGCGCTGCACCATGCCCGAGACGTCGAGCTGGCTCACCTGAGGGTCCATGTGACCAGCCGAGAGATTCGCACCCTCGATCGACCAGACGAGCTCTCCGCCGTCGGATTCGGATGAGGGAGCGGCGCACGAGCTGAGCAGGAGAGCGCTCACGGCAACGGTGGCGCCGAGCGGGATCGCGCGGCGCAGGAAGGAGATGGGCATGCTGTTCCTCGGGAGGGAATGCGGGAGACGACGCGGATGCATCAGTTCTTAGACTCGATCCAATTCTAGGACGTCCTCGACGACACGGGGGCTCCGCGACCTTCACCGCGTCATCCGCTCCTCATATACTGCGAGGACACCGGAGGAGGGGGTAGCAGTGTCAACCGAGGAACTTTCGGACACGATCGCCGCGCTGAACGCGAAGATCGATGCCCAGATAGCCCATGCGCAGGACCTGGCAGCGGAATCGTCGAAGCTCGAGGACGAGGTCGCGAAGACCACGGCGACGGTCTCGTCTGCGGATGGTCGCGTCACGGTCACCGCGCGTCCCACCGGCGGGATCGACTCGGTGCAGCTGTCGTCGATCAGCACAGCGACCGACGTCGCGGCACTCGGCGGACTCATCACCGCGACGATCGCGAAGGCGCAGCGCGCGGCCGCAGAGCAGGTGCTGGCGTCGATGAGTCTGACTCTCGGCGAGAGCTCGCCGCTCGTCGCGGCCGTGCGCAACGACATCGACACCGCCTTCCCGCAGGCAGGCGGCAGCACGATCGAGTACCGCTGATGGGCGTGATCGAGGTCAACCCCGCGCAGGTGGCGAAGGCCGCGAAGGCGATCAGCGTCGCCTCGCTCAACATCGATGCCGCCCTCGAGGAACTCGCCGCCCACGCGGGGATCCTTCGCCGATCGTGGTCAGGCGAAGCCCAGCTCGCGTTCGACTCGGCGCAGGGCAGATTCGACGGACTCATGCGCGAACGCACCGCGCTCGTCGTCGCGATCTCCGACGCGCTCGGAGATCTCGCGACTCAGTACTCGGACGCGGACCTGGCCGGCCAGCGCGTCCTCGGCGGCAGCTGACGCCGGATCACACAGACACACAATCGGGGGGAACCGATCACGATGACCGCAGCCAATCAGCAGATCATCATCGACGAGGACGAGCTTCGCGCACACGTGAAGTCGCTCACCACCGCCGCCGAACTCCTCGGCGCCGCGGCGAAGACAGCCGCAGGAGGCGTCGGGCAGTCTGCCTTCGGCGCGATGTGCGGGCCGCTGCTCGGCCCCGCCATCGACGCACTGGCCGATGCATCCGAGTCCACACTCACGGCGGCCACGGCGCTCGCCGACGCGACCGGCACGGGGCTCAAGGGCATCGTCGACGCGTTCAGCGAGATCGAGGACGGCGCTGTGACGGCGTTCGGCGCGATCGAGGGCGAGCTGTGAGCGCGATCGCCGGCATCAGCAGCCAGGTGCGCTCCGGATCCTGGGCAGCCGGGGCGCCCGGGCCCAGTGCATCGCAGGCGGACTGCGCGAGCATCCCGGGTTTCGCAGGGATGCTGATGCAGTACATCGCACCGCTGCGCGACTGGTTCGACGACCTCCTGGGTGACCCGGGGACGGTCGGCGGATTCGCCTCGCGGTGGGAGGATGCCGAGAAGTCCCTCCGGAGGGTCGTCGAGACGCTGCGGGACGCCGAGCCGAGGCTCGCGGACATGGACGGACGCACCGTCCGCGCGCTCCGCGCCCGGTACGGCGATCTGCTGTCCGTCGCCGAGGATGCGGCGCAGTGGACGGGGGCGACCGCGAGCGCCGTGCGCCTGGTCAGCCAGATCATCGAGTCGACGCGGGTCCTGATCTGCGACTTCCTCGGGAGCCTCAGCCGGTTCGCCGACGATCTCTTCAGCTTCAGCCTCAACCCGCTGAAGAAGATCGACGACATCAAGCGCTTCGCGTCGTCCGCCGCCGACTTCATCACCTCGGCGGGCGCTCTGGTTAAGAGCCTCACCGGCGCCGTGGTCTCGCTCGCGCAGCTGCTGTACAAGCTCGTGCCGCTCATCGGAGACGCACTGGCGACGCTGCGTGACCTGCTCGTGGACATGCTGCCACTGGTCGGAGCACTCACCGGAGGGCCTCTCGGAATCGTGTTCGGCAACGTCCTGCACGACTTCCTGACCGACGACGCGCACGTGAACGAGATCGATCCGGCGACGTTGACCGACGAACAGCTCGAGGCCTGGAAGGACGCTCACGGGGTGACGTCTCTCGACTCCCTGTCGGACCTCGTCTCGGTCAACGGCACGACCGATTCGATGGGCGGCGAGGATTCGACCGCCATCGACATCAAGCAGGTCGTCGCACCCGACGGCTCGACGCACTGGGTCGTGTCGCTGCCTTCGACGCAGGCGTGGGAGGTCGGCGGACCCGCGGGCGCGATGAACGACCGCGACAACAACCTCGCTCTGATGCTCGACAATCCGCTCTTCCGCACGCAGTACGAGCGCGCTGTGCTGGACGCGATGCAACAGGCGGGCATCCCCGCAGGATCAGATGTCGTTCTGACCGGCTTCAGTCAGGGAGGCATCATGGCGGCGAACCTCGCCGCGGACTCGTCCTTCCCGTACAACCCGATCGGGGTCGTGACCAACGGCTCCCCCGTCGACAACTTCCACGTGCCGCCGAACGTGCCGGTCTACGCGTTCCAGCACGCGACGGACGTCGTGCCGATGCTGGACGGAAGCCTCGTCGGCGTGCCAGGGCTGCCCGGCCAGTCGCCCATCGACATCCCGAACACCCCCGTGACCGTGCTCCCGCCGAACATCCACCAGATCACCCTTCCGGACCCTCCGGGATCACACGGATTCAGTGCGCACGACAACGCGCTCTACGCAGACTCCGTCGGCGACTGGGAGAGCGGATACCACGCCGCGAACAACGGCACGGATCCCTGGGATCTCGCGGGTCTCGGTGGTACGGTCGTCGATCACCAGGTCTATCAGGGAGTGGAACGCTGACATGAGCACCACCGGCGTCACTCGACTCGTCCGCGGAGTCGCGATCCTCGCCTTCGGCGCCGCCATGGTCGCGCTGAGCGGGTGCGGAGCGATCACGAAAGAGCTCTCCGACGGAGACTTCGCCGAGACGATCCCCGCTGCCCTGGCCGAATCCGACATCGGCGTGACCGACTCGTTCGCGGCGAAAGGAATCGACGGCTTCACCTTCAACCTCATCGTCGGGGTGGATCTCGACCACGGCGAGCTCTCGGCCGATGATCTCGCCGGGATACTCACGATCGTGCTCCAGAACAACGATGTGCCGAGCGATCAGATCAAGCTCTCCGTGAACGATGTCGATGGCGAACCCATCGATGTGAAAGAGGTGGTGGAGCAGATCAGTCCGGACCTCGAGACGCGAGCGGCCAGCTACGGCGACCTGGCGGTCACGAACGACCAGGCGGCAGCGATCGTGGAGGCCGTCTGGGGCGAGTGAGGGACTCCCCACACGTTCGGGGCGATTAGACTGTGGGGCACAACCCACACTCAGGCACGCTCACACAGTGCCGCATACATCGCTCGAGGAGACCTCCATGTCCGTGATTCCCGACAAGCCCGTACTCGAAGGCCTCGAAGCGAAGTGGGGTGAGTCGTGGTCGGAGCAGGGCACCTACCTGTTCGACCGACTCCGCGCCGCACAGTCCGGCCGTGAGGGTGTGTACTCGATCGACACTCCCCCACCCACGGCGTCCGGCAGTCTGCACATCGGTCACGTGTTCTCGTACACGCACACCGACGTCAAGGCGCGTTTCGAGCGCATGCGCGGCAAGAACGTCTTCTACCCGATGGGCTGGGACGACAACGGCCTGCCCACCGAGCGCCGCGTGCAGAACTACTACGGCGTGCGCTGCGACCCGACGCTCCCGTACCAGACCGACTTCACCCCGCCGTTCGAGGGTGGGGACAACAAGTCCAGCCGCGCGGCCGACCAGGTGCCGATCAGCCGCCGCAACTTCATCGAGCTGTGCGAGCGCCTGACCATCGAGGACGAGAAGCAGTTCGAGGCCCTCTTCCGCCAGCTCGGCCTCAGCGTCGACTGGACCCAGACGTACCGTACGATCTCCGACGACACGATCCGTCAGAGCCAGCTCGCGTTCCTGCGCAACCTCGAGCGCGGCGAGGCCTATCAGTCGCTCGCGCCGACCCTGTGGGACATCGACTTCCGCTCTGCCATCGCCCAGGCCGAACTCGAGGACCGCGACCAGCAGGCCGCGTACCACACCATCGACTTCCCCTTCGCAGACGGTTCGGGCGCGATCACGATCGAGACCACCCGTCCGGAGCTGCTCCCCGCCTGCGTCGCGATCGTGACGCACCCCGAGGGCCCGCACAAGCACCTGATCGGCACGAAGGTGCGGACGCCCTTCTTCGACGCCGAGATCGAGATCCACGGGCACCACCTCGCGCAGCCCGACAAGGGCACGGGTGCGGCCATGGTCTGCACCTTCGGCGACGTGACCGACATCATCTGGTGGCGCGAGCTGCGCACCACCACCGGCGGCGACCTGCCGAACATGACGACCATCGGTCTGGACGGGCGCTTCCTGCCCGCCGCGCCGTCGATCGTGGCGAGTCCCGAGGCCATCGACTGGTACACGGTCGAGCTCGCCGGCAAGACCGTGTTCTCGGCCCGCAAGGCGATCGTCGAGAAGCTGCAGGAGACCGGCGACATGACCGCTGTCGGCAAGCCGTTCAACCACGCGGTGAAGTTCTTCGAGAAGGGCGACCGCCCGCTCGAGATCGTGTCGACGCGGCAGTGGTACATCCGCAACGGCGCCCGCGACGCGAAGCTCCGTGACGAGCTGCTCACGCACGGAACCGAGCTCGCCTGGCATCCGGAATTCATGCGCGTGCGCTACGAGAACTGGGTCGGCGGCCTGACGGGTGACTGGCTCGTGTCGCGCCAGCGCTTCTTCGGCGTGCCGATCCCGCTCTGGTACGGACTCGACGAGAACGGCGATCGCGACTACGACCGCGTCCTCGCTCCCGACCACGCCTCCTTGCCCATCGACCCGACCACCGATGTGCCTGCGGGATACACCGAGGATCAGCGCGGAGTAGCCGGCGGCTTCGAGGCCGAGGCCGACATCCTCGACACCTGGGCCACGTCGTCGCTGACCCCGCAGCTCGCCGGCGGATGGCAGCGCGATGAGGAGCTGTGGCAGCTCACCGCCCCGTTCGACCTGCGCCCTCAGGGTCAGGACATCATCCGCACCTGGCTCTTCTCGACCATGCTGCGTTCGACCCTCGAGGACGGCCGGTCGCCGTGGCGCAACGCCGCCATCTCGGGCTTCATCGTCGACCCCGACCGCAAGAAGATGTCGAAGTCGAAGGGCAACGTCGTGACTCCGGCGGACATCCTCGAGACCCACGGATCGGATGCAGTGCGCTACTGGGCCGCCTCCAGCCGCCTGGGCATGGACGCCGCCTTCGACCCGCAGAACCCGACGCAGGTCAAGATCGGTCGCCGCCTGGCGATCAAGGTGCTGAACGCGGCGAAGTTCGTGCTGTCGTTCCCCGTGCCCGCGGGCGCGCAGGTCACCCATGCCCTCGACGCCTCGATGCTCACCGGGCTCGACGCCGTGATCGCCGAGGCGACCAGGGCATACGAGAACTACGACCAGGCGAAAGCGCTCGAAGTCACCGAGGCGTTCTTCTGGACGTTCTGCGACGACTACCTCGAGCTCGTCAAGGAGCGCGCCTACAACCAGAACGACGTGGGTCAGGCATCCGCCGCGCTCGCGCTGCGCCTGGCGCTGTCTACTCTGCTGCGTCTGCTCGCACCCATCGTGTCCTTCGCGACCGAAGAGGTGTGGTCGTGGTTCGAAGAGGGCTCGGTGCACACCGCGGCCTGGCCCGAGGCACTCGGCATCGAGGGCGACACGGCTGTGCTGTCGGCGGCGAGCGAGGCTCTGATCGGCATCCGCCGCGCCAAGACCGAGGCGAAGGCCTCGCAGAAGACTCCGGTGTCGCGTGCGGCGATCGCTGCCCCGGCAGCCAAGCTCGAGGCGCTGCGCGCCGCGGCCGACGATCTCCGAGCCGTCGGGCGCATCGCCGATCTCGAGTTCACCGAGGCCGAGGAGTTCGCAGTCACCGCGATCGAGCTCGCCCCGGTCGAGGGCGCCTGATGCAGCTGGGCACGCGGTGGGCCGCCGGCTCCGAGCCACCGGCATCGGTTCCCGCCGCGCTCCGGCCGGCCATCGCCGAGGTCGAATCGCGCGGTCTCACCGGGCACTGGACGCTCACCTGGCTCGAGGGCCGCGCGATCGCCGAGCTCGATGACGGCTGGGAGGTCGTGCAGACCGGTGCCGGAGACGTGATCGCCCGCCCGTTCGAGGACTGATCCGACTCTGACGACGAAGCCCCCTGACCGCCTCTGCGGCAGGGGGCTTCGCTGTGCTCGGAGCGTCTCAGCGCCGAGGGAGCCCGATCTGCGCGAGCATGTGCTCGACCGCACGAGGGTCCTGTCGCCTGGTCTGCTGCTCACGCAGGAGGTCGAGAGCGAGTGCCCGCTTCTGAGCCCGGCGAGCGATGCGTCGCTCGACGAATCCCGTGAGGAGATCGGCGAGACCGAGGAGCCTTCGCTCCGTCTGCGTCGGCGCGACGAGGTGGATGGTCGCGCTGGTCATGATCCCTCCTCGTTCGCGTCGGCGGCATCGGAGAGCACCGGCCCCGTCGCCGGAAGGTCGAAGAGTTCGGTGCGCATCGACACGCGGCGGACATCGGGCCCGGTCTGGCCGCGATATCGCCCGACGGCACTCTCGATGACACCCATGAGCTCGCCTTTGAGATCCTCCATCTGCGAGGGGGTCATCTCGAGGAGGGTCGTGGCGATCAGGCCCGCGTCCTTCCACCCCTCCGGCACCTCGGTGTCCGGCCGGTTGACGTAGGACATCAGGGTCTCGTGTCGCAGGCGGAAGAACTCCGACGACACGATCTGCGCCGCTGCCCGGTTCGCGGGCGACATGCTCTGGCTCGGACCGGGGATGTCGATGCGCCCCTCCGGGAGCTCCCACCACCGCTCGCGAGCGGTGCCTCGCCCCTCGACTTCGTGGATCAGGTCATGCGCCGAGAGTGTGCGCAGGTGGTAGCTGGTGGACCCGGAGGTCTCCCCCAGCATCGAGGCGAGCGAACTCGCCGTCTGCGGCCCGTGCGCGCTGAGCAGATCGAAGATCCGCACACGCAGCGGGTGAGCCAGGGCCTTGAGCGCCCCGGAATCGAGTCGTCGCAACTGCTCTTCTTCTGACATGCATGCAAAGTTACTCTTGCAAAGACTTCTTTGCAAGTATTCTTTTGCAAAGAAGTCTTTGCCTGGCGGGCGTCAGCTCACGGCGGCGCGGGCGACCACGAAAGCAGCCACGCATCTCTCGATCTGCTCGGGCGTGTGCGCCGCCGACAGCTGCACACGGATCCGCGCCAGCCCGCGGGGAACGACGGGAAAACTGAACGCGGTCACGTAGATCCCCTGCACCTGCATCTCCGTCGCGATGCGCGCTGTGAGCGCCGCGTCGCCGAACATGACCGGGACGATCGGGTGCTCCCCCGGCAGCAGGTCGAAGCCCTCCGCCGTCATCCGCTCGCGGAACAGGGCGGCGTTGTCGCGCAGACGCGCACGGAGGTCGGCCGAGCCCTCGACCAGGTCGAGAGCGGTCAGGGTTCCGGCCACGATCGCGGGCGCGAGCGTGTTCGAGAACAGATAAGGTCGCGAGCGCTGACGCAGCAGGGCGACGATGTCGGCGTGCGAAGCGACGTAGCCCCCGGATGCTCCGCCCAGCGCCTTACCGAAGGTACCCGTGTAGATGTCTACCCGATCCGCGACGCCGCACAGCTCAGGAGTGCCGCGGCCGTTCTCCCCCACGAAGCCGACGGCGTGGGAGTCGTCGACGAACACGAGTGCGTCATAGCGCTCCGCCAGGTCGCAGATCTCGGCGAGGGGCGCGATGTAGCCGTCCATCGAGAAGACGCCGTCCGTGACGACCACCCGGAAGCGGGCATCGGATGCCGCCTGCAGCTGCGCTTCGAGATCCGCCATGTCGCGGTTCCGGTACCGCAGTCGACGAGCCTTGGAGAGACGGATCCCGTCGATGATCGACGCGTGGTTGAGCTCGTCCGAGATGATCGCGTCCTCTGCACCGAACAGGGTCTCGAACACTCCTCCGTTGGCGTCGAAGCACGAGGGGTACAGGATCGCGTCATCCGTTGCGAGGAACCCGGCGAGTCGGCGCTCCAGCTCCAGGTGCTGCTCCTGGGTGCCGCAGATGAAACGGACGCTGGCGAGCCCGTAGCCCCACTCCTGCAGCGCCGCGGTCGCGGATTCGACGATTCGCGGATCGTCCGCGAGCCCCAGGTAGTTGTTGGCGCAGAAGTTGAGCACCTCCGCACCGTCCGCCGTGATCTCGGCGCTCTGCGGTCCGCGGATGCCGCGCTCGTGCTTCGTGAGGCCCGCAGCCTCGATGCCGTCGAGCTCGCCCGCCACATGCTTCTGGAATGTTCCGTACATCACAGCTCGGTCCAATCAAGGATGATCTTTCCCGTGCCCGCGGACTCTGCCGCGGCGAAACCCTGCTCCCATTCCCTCGCGGGAATCACATCGGCGATCACCCGTCCGATCGAATCCCGCAGCGTCGCGCTGGTCTGCAGCATCGCCCCCATCGCGTTCCACGTCTCGAACATCTCGCGTCCGTAGATGCCCTTGATCGTGAGCATGTGGGTGACGAGCTTGCCCCAGTCGATGTCGAAGCCGGCGCTGGGCAGACCGAGCATCGCGATCCGACCACCGTGGTTCATGTTGTCGATCATGGCGGGCAACGCCGACGCCGCGCCGCTCATCTCGAACCCGATGTCGAAGCCCTCGCGCAATCCGAGGCAGTGCTGGGCATCACGGATGTCGCGGACCGAGACGTCGACGACCTCGTCGGCTCCCATCAGACGCGCCATCTCGAGACGGGGAGCACTCACGTCCGTCGCCGCGATGAAGCGGGCGCCGGCATGCCGGGCGACGGCGATCGCCATCAGACCGATCGGCCCACATCCCGTCACGAGCACATCCTCACCGATGAGCGGAAAGGTGAGCGCCGTGTGCACGGCGTTGCCGAGCGGATCGAAGATCGCGCCGAGTTCCGGTGTGACATCGGCGTGATGCACCCAGACATTGGTCGCCGGCAGGGCGAGGAATTCGGCAAACGCGCCGTCGCGCTGCAGCCCGAGGCCGATCGTGCGGATGCACATCTGCCGACGCCCCGCGCGGCAGTTGCGGCACGTGCCGCAGACGATGTGACCCTCGCCGGACACGCGGTCGCCCACCGCGATGTCGTGAACGAGCGGCCCGACTTCGACGACCTCGCCGTAGAACTCGTGACCGGGGATGAGCGGAGCCTCGATCGCGGACGCGGCCCAGTCGTCCCAGCGACGGATGTGGAGGTCGGTGCCGCAGATCCCCGTGCGCAGCACGCGGATCACCACCTCGTCGGCCGCCGCTGTGGGGTCCGGACGATCGACGAGCTCGAGACCGGCTGCGCGTTCCGCCTTGAACAGTGCCTTCATATGTCGATCCCATCGCGATCGACGATGTAGAGCAATCCCGATCTTCTGCATCGATGATGTAGCAAACGCTAATCTGTGAGCATGGAGCTCCATCAGCTGCAGATCCTCAGAGAACTCGGCGCGCTGGGCAGCGTCGCCGCCGTCGCCGAGAACCTGCACGTCACACCCTCGGCCGTGTCGCAGCACCTCGCGGCCCTGCAGCGGAGCTTTCGCACGCCGCTCACGCGCCGAGACGGTCGCCGCCTGACGCTGACCGCCGCAGGCGAGGTGCTCGCCACAGCCGGTGCAGGAGCGATCGACGCGATGGCAGCCGCTCGCAGTGCACTCGATGACTTCGAGGGCGACAGTGCCGGCGTCGTCACGGTCAGCGGATTCCACAGCGTGGGACAGGCGCTCTTCGGCTCGCTGATCCGAGAACTCGACGCGGCGGATGCGCCGCCGACGGTGCAGCTCACGGACGAGGACGTGGCGCAGAGCGATTTCCCGGCTCTCACCGCCCGCTACGACCTCGTGCTCGCGCATCGCATGGAGCACTCACCCCCCTGGCCCACCGACGGGGTGCGCAGTCTGGCACTCGTGCGGGAGCCGCTCGACGTCGCAGTCTCGGCATCCCATCCCCTGGCCGCACGTGGCCAGGTGACGTCCTTCGACGTGGTCGACAGCCCGTGGGTCACGAGCCGTGTCGGATACTCCCCCGACGACGTGCTGCTCGCGGTGTCCGCCGTGGCCGGCCGCCCCGTCGAGATCCGCCACCGGATCAACGACTACGGGGCCGTCGCCGCTGTCGTCGCCGCCGGCGGAGTGATGGGCATGCTCCCGCGCTATACGAGCCGCACGGTCGACGATCGCGACATCGTCCGGCTCCCGCTGCGAGGAGTCAGCACCCACCGGATGATCGACGTGCTCGCGCGGCCAGAGAATCTGAGGCGGCAGTCCGTCCGCCTCGTCGTCGAGGCTCTCCAGCGGGTGATGGCTAGGCTCAGAGGATGACCGACGCCTCGAACCCGCTGCTCCAGCCGTCCACGCTCCCCTACGGTCTCCCCGACTTCGCCGCGATCAGGCCTGAGCACTACCTTCCCGCGTTCGAGGTCGCATTCGACGAGCACCTCCGCGAGATCTCGCGGATCACGATGGTGCGCTCGATGCCCACCTTCGAGAACACGATCGACGCGCTCGAGCGCTCCGGCGAACTGCTCGACCGAGTCGCGCATGCGTTCTACACGGTGACGTCGGCCGATGCGACGCCCGAGATCCAGGAGATCGACGAGCATCTCGCTCCGCTGATGGCCGCGCATCAGGACGCGATCACCCTCGACGGAGCCCTGTACTGGCGCGTGCAGCAGGTGCACGCACAGCTCGCCGACCTCGACCTCGACGACGAGCAGCGCTATCTCGTCGAGCGGCACCACCGTGAGATGACGCACGCGGGCGCCGCCCTCGACGACGTAGCGAAGGAGCGGCTCACCCTGCTCAATCAGCAGCTCTCGACGCTCAACAACACCTTCGAGCGCAACCTGTTGAACGACACCAACGACCTGGCGGTCGTGTTCGACTCCGTCGAGGAACTCGCCGGTCTCAGCACCGGTGAGCTCTCCGCCGCCTCCCGCTCAGCCGCCGAGCGCGGTCTCGAAGGCAGGTTCCTGATCTCGCTGCCCCTGTTCACGGGGCACCCCTATCTCGCGCAGCTGCGTGACCGCGAGGCACGGCGGCGGATCATGGACGCGTCCCGCGCCCGCGCATCGCGCGACAACGCGAACGACAACCGACCCGTACTGCAGGAGATCGTGCGACTCCGCGCAGAGCGCGCAGAGCTGCTCGGGCACGCATCGCACGCCGCCTACGTCACGGCCGACGAGACGGCGGGGACGCCCGAGGCTGTCGAGCGGATGCTGCGCGACCTCGCCGCCCCGTCCGCACGCAACGCCCGTGCGGAGCGCGACGCACTGCAGGCGATCGTCGACGAGACCGAGAGCGCACCCTTCCCCGTCGAGGCGCACGACTGGGCGTTCTACACCGAGAAGGTGCGCACCGCACGCTACGACATCGACACGAGCGCCCTCCGCCCGTGGTTCGAGGCCGAGCGGGTGCTGCAGGACGGCGTCTTCTTCGCCGCCACCCGGCTCTACGGCGTGACCTTCGCCGAACGGCATGACCTGGTGGCATACCACCCGGGGGCACGCGTGTTCGAGGTGCACAACGCCGACGGCACCGCGCTCGGACTCTACGTGCTCGATCTCTACACGCGCGACTCGAAGCGCGGCGGCGCATGGATGAACCCCATCGTGAGCCAGTCGCACCTTCGCGGCACGCTCCCGGTCGTGGTCAACAACCTCAACGTGCCGCTTCCCGGCGACGGAGAGCCGACCCTGCTGACCCTCGACGAGGTCACCACGCTCTTCCATGAGTTCGGCCACGCCCTGCACGGCCTGTTCGCCGTGGTGACGTATCCGCACTTCGCCGGCACCAACGTCTTCCGGGACTTCGTCGAATTCCCCAGCCAGGTGAACGAGATGTGGATCCTCTGGCCCGAAGTGCTCGACAACTACGCGCGTCACCACGAGACCGACGAGCCCCTCGACCCGGCGATCGTCGCACGGCTGCGCGCGACCGAGGCCTTCAACCAGGGGCACGACACGAGCGAGTACCTCGCGGCCGCCTGGCTCGACCAGGCTTGGCACCGTGTGGGGCCCGACGCCGAGATCGACGACGTCTCCTCCTTCGAGAGCGCCGCGCTCGCCGACATCGGCCTCGACGACCCGGTGGTGCCGACCCGCTATTCGTCGACCTACTTCGCCCACGTGTTCTCGGGCGGCTACAGCGCGGGGTACTACTCCTACATCTGGAGCGAGGTGCTCGACGCCGACACCGTCGACTGGTTCCGAGCGAACGGCGGGCTCACGCGGGAGAACGGCGATCGATTCCGAGCACGCCTCCTCGGCGTCGGCGGGTCGAAGGACCCTCTTGACGCGTACCGCGACTTCCGTGGCCGCGACGCGGAGATCGCCCCGCTGCTGAAGCGTCGGGGGCTGGATACCTGAGCCGGATCCTCCGGGCTCCAGCTCGTCTCAGCGGTCGAGCAGTTCCATCGCCTTGTACCAGGTGAGCTGGTGATAGCTCTGAGCGAGGTGGTCGCCGAGACCGTCGAGAGACACGACGTGCACGGCGATCGCCTCGCTGTCGTCGAGCGCCTGCTCGGCGACGCGGACGCAACCGCGGGCGAGGAAGTGATGGACGCGGTTGGTGTGGTTGCCGAAGTTCGCCCAGGTGGATCCGAGTTCGACGATCTCACCCGGCTCGTAGCCCGTCTCCTCGCGGAGTTCCCGGGCCGCTGCCTCGATCGGGGCTTCGCCGGGTTCGACGCCTCCTCCGATCGTCCCCATCGCGATGATCCCCGCTCCGTGGCGATACTCCTCGACGATGATCGCGTCGCCGTCGGCATCCAGCGCGAGCAGTGAGATCCAGTCCCCGTACTCGAGCACGTAGTAGGGCGCGATCCGACGATCGTCCGCATCACGGCAGTCGTCCGCGCGCACACGGATCCAGCGGTCGGCGACGACGGTATCGCTGTCGACGACCCGCCAGGGCTCGAGAGCCGGACTCACGCGCTCTTGCGCTTGCGCTCCATCACGATCGTGGGAGGCGCGCCCTCATCGACGGCCGCGCGGGTCACAATCACCTTGGCGACGTCTTCGGCCGAGGGGATCTCGAACATGATCGGACCGAGCACGTCTTCGAGGATCGCTCGGAGTCCGCGCGCACCAGTCTTGCGCTCGACCGCGAGGTCGGCGATGGATCGCAGAGCCTCTTCCTCGAACTCGAGCTGCACCCCGTCGAGCTCGAACATGCGCTGGTACTGCTTGACGAGCGCGTTGCGAGGACCGGTGAGGATGTCGATGAGAGCATCCTGGTCGAGCGGTGAGACATTCGTGACCACCGGGAGCCGGCCGATGAACTCGGGGATCAGTCCGAACTTGTGCAGGTCTTCTGGGAGCACCTCGCTGAACAGGTCGAGGTCCTTGCCCTTGTCGTGCAGCGGGGCGCCGAAGCCGATGCCGTGCTTGCCGACACGCGCCGACACGATGTCTTCAAGGCCGGCGAACGCCCCGGCGACGATGAACAGCACGTTCGAGGTGTCGATCTGCAGGAACTCCTGATGCGGATGCTTGCGTCCGCCCTGCGGCGGCACGGAAGCGACCGTGCCCTCGATGATCTTGAGCAGCGCCTGCTGCACGCCCTCACCCGAGACGTCTCGCGTGATGGACGGGTTCTCGGCCTTGCGGGCGATCTTGTCTACCTCGTCGATGTAGATGATGCCCTGCTCAGCACGCTTGACGTCGTAGTCGGCCGCTTGGATCAGCTTGAGCAGGATGTTCTCGACGTCTTCACCGACATAACCGGCCTCGGTCAGCGCGGTGGCGTCTGCCACGGCGAACGGCACGTTCAGACGCTTCGCGAGGGTCTGCGCCAGGTAGGTCTTGCCGCATCCGGTCGGACCGATCAGCAGGATGTTGCTCTTGGCGATCTCGATGCTCTCGGCCTTCTGCTCGGCCGTCTGCAGAGTGCCGTGCGCACGGATGCGCTTGTAGTGGTTGTAGACAGCGACGGAGAGAGCCTTCTTCGCGGGCTCCTGACCGACGACGTACTCCTCGAGGAAGGAGAAGATCTCGCGGGGCTTGGGCAGTTCGAAATCTGCCGTGCCCTCAGCGGAGGACTCGGCCATCCGCTCCTCGATGATCTCGTTGCACAGCTCGACGCACTCGTCGCAGATGTACACACCGGGGCCAGCGATGAGCTGCTGCACCTGCTTCTGGCTCTTTCCGCAGAACGAGCACTTGAACAGGTCAGCGCTTTCACCGATACGGGCCATGCGCGTCCTCCTAGGGGGATCCAGAGATCGTCTACTGAGCCTAACCGCTGCATCCGACACCGGGACGCATTGGCGCGGCGGAGGACATCTCGAGTCCGTATCGACTCGCACGCGGAAGGCCCGCCCCGAGCGATGCGCTGGGCGGGCCTTCCGGTGATGTCAGACCATGCTCTTGGTGTGCCAGACCGTCTTGACCTCGGTGAATGCTCCGATGCGCTCGGGCGACGCCACCACCTCGCCCGGGGCGAGGACGCGCTTCAGCGTGTCGGCCGCTGCGATCTGCATGTCGATCCACTCGAGATCCCCGGCTCCGGCCAGATCGAGGGCGTTGACGTCCTGGTGCGAGGCGAGCCACGGTGCCATCTCGGCCGGTGACCCGGTGAGGACGTTCACCACTCCCCCCGGCACATCGCTGGTCGCGAGCACCTCGGCGAGGCTGATGGCGGAGAGCGGATGCCGCTCGCTCGCGATCACGACGACCGTGTTGCCCGCCACCAGTGCGGGCGCGACGACAGAGACCAGGCCGAGAAGAGCGGAGTCCTGCGGCGCCACGATCGCGACGACACCGGTGGGCTCCGGAACCGAGATGTTGAAGTACGGCCCCGACACGGGGTTCGCGTTGCCGGCGACCTGTGCATACTTGTCGCACCAGCCCGCGTACCAGACCCAGAGGTCGATCGCCTCGTCCACCTGCGCTGCCGCGGCGGAGGCCGAAGCCCCCTCCTGCGCGGTGATCTCGTCGATGAACTGCGCCCGGCGCCCCTCGAGCACCTCGGCGACACGGTAGAGCACCTGTCCGCGGTTGTAGGCGGTCGCTCCGGACCAGCCCTTCACCGCAGCACGTGCGGCGACGACAGCATCGCGGGCATCCTTGCGGGAGCCCTGAGCGGCGTTCGCGAGGAACGCCCCCTTCGCCGAGAGCACCTCGTAGGTGCGACCCGACTCGCTGCGGGGAAAGGCACCGCCGATCGCGAGCTTGTACGTCTTCGGAACACTGAGTCGGTCATTGGCACCGTGTCGCTTGCTCATGCTGCGGCCCCCTTCAGGTACGCGGTGAGACCCTGACGTCCGCCCTCGCGGCCGTATCCGGACTCCTTGTAGCCGCCGAACGGGCTCGACGGGTCGAAACGGTTGAACGTGTTGGCCCAGATCACGCCGGCGCGGAGCCGGTCGGCGACCGCCAGGATGCGGGAGCCCTTGTCCGACCAGATACCCGCGGAGAGACCGTAGGGCGTGTTGTTCGCCTTCGCGATCGCCTCGGCAGGCGTACGGAAAGTGAGCACCGACAGGACTGGTCCGAAGACCTCATCGCGGGCGATGCGATGCGACGCCTCGACTCCGGTGAAGATCGTCGGAGCGAACCAGAATCCCTTGTCGGGGATCACGCAGTCCGCCGTCCAGCGCTCCGCGCCCTCGGCCTCGCCGATGTCGCTGAGCTCGCGGATGCGGGCCAGCTGCGCCGCCGAGTTGATCGCACCGATGTCGGTGTTCTTGTCGAGCGGGTCGCCGAGACGCAGGGTCGAGAGACGGTTCTTCAGACGATCGATGACCTCGTCGTGGATCGACTCCTGCACGAGCAGTCGGCTTCCCGCGCAGCACACGTGCCCCTGGTTGAAGAAGATGCCGTTGACGATGCCTTCGACGGCCTGGTCGATCGGCGCGTCGTCGAACACGATGTTCGCGGCCTTGCCCCCGAGCTCGAGCGTGAGCTTCTTGTTCGTCCCGGCGACGGCGCGGGCGATGTCGCGGCCGACCCCGGTCGAGCCGGTGAAGGCCACCTTGTCGACATCCGGATGCCGCACGAGAGAGGCACCGGAGGCACCTGCACCCGTCACGATGTTGACCACGCCCGCCGGAAGATCTGCCTGCTGCAGGATCTCCGCGAAGATCAGCGCCGTGAGCGGCGTGGTCTCTGCGGGCTTCAGCACGACGGTGTTACCGGCGGCCAGGGCGGGCGCGAGCTTCCATGCGAGCATCAGCAGCGGGAAGTTCCAGGGGATGATCTGCCCCGCGACGCCGAGCGCGCGGGGATTGGCTCCGAGGCCCGCGTGGTCGAGCTTGTCGGCCCAGCCCGCGTAGTAGAAGAACCAGGAGGCGACGAGAGGCACGTCGACGTCGCGGCTCTCCTTGATCGGCTTGCCGTTGTCGAGGCTCTCGGCGACCGCGAGCTCGCGAGCCCGCTCCTGCACGAGGCGGGCGATGCGGAACAGGTACTTGCCCCGATCGCGACCGCTCATCTTCGACCAGGTCTTGTCGTAGGCCCGACGAGCGGCAACGACCGCTCGGTCGATGTCCTCATCGCTCGCGGACGCGATCTCGGCGATGCGGCTCTCGTCTGCGGGCGAGATGGTGGTGAAGCTCGGGCCCGAACCGTCGACGAACTCGCCGTCGATGAACAGCCCGTAGCTGTCCTTGAGGTTGAGGACTGCCTTCGACTCCGGTGCCGGAGCGTATTCCAGGAATGACATATTCGGGGCTCCTAGTCGATCGTGACATAGTCGGGGCCGGAGTAGTGGCCGGTGGTGAGCTTCTGACGCTGCAGCAGCACGTCATTCAGCAGGCTCGAGGCTCCGAAGCGGAACAGGTGCGGCTGGAGCCACTCCTCACCCACGGTCTCGGCCACGGTGACGAGGTATTTGACCGCGTCCTTGGAGGCGCGGATGCCGCCGGCGGGCTTCACGCCGATGCGCTCCCCCGTGCCGCGGTGCCAGTCGCGCACCGTCTCGAGCATCAGCAGCGTCGTCGGCAGGGTGGCGGCGGGCTGCACCTTGCCGGTGGACGTCTTGATGAAGTCGCCGCCGGCGAGGATGCCGAGCCACGACGCGCGCTTGATGTTGTCGTAGGTGTTCAGCTCACCGGTCTCGAGGATTACCTTGAGCGAGGCGTACGAGCCGTCCGCACGACGGCACGCCTCCTTCACCTGGGCGATCTGGTCGTACACGAGTCCGTAGCGACCGGAGAGGAACGCCCCTCGGTCGATGACCATGTCGATCTCGTCGGCACCGGCCGCGACGGCCTCCGCCGTGTCGGCCAGCTTGATCGCCAACGACGAGCGTCCGCTCGGGAAGGCCGTGGCGACCGCGGCGACCGAGATCAGACCGTCGTCCGGATCTCCGTGCAACGCACCGAGCGCCTCGACCGCGTCGCCGACCATGTCGCCGTACACGCAGACGGCGGCGACCTTGGGGGTCGACGGGTCTGCGGCATCCGGGTTCTTGGCCTTCGCGACCAGCGACCGCACCTTGCCGGGCGTGTCCGAGCCTTCGAGGGTCGTGAGGTCGATCAGCTTGATGATCGTGTCGAGGGCCCAGGCCTTCGACGTCGTCTTGATCGATCGCGTGCCGAGCCCGGCAGCGCGCTGCTCGAGGCCGACGGCGTCGACGCCGGGGAGTCCATGCAGGAAGCGGCGGAGCGTGGTGTCATTTGGCTCACCGCCGAGGACGTCCACCGCCGCTCTGCGGCTGAGTTCTTGGGTCGTCATTGTTCCTCCAACAATGCTCGTGCTGTGGTCTCATCTGTCACCAGGACGCTGCACAGGCCGCTGGTCACGACTGTACGCGCGATGTCATGCTTGGCGTCACCCGCGGTGACGAAGATCGAGCGCTTCGCGGCGCGCAGCCGACCGAGGTCGACTCCGACCGTCCGGGCATCGAGCTGCGGGTCGACGATGTTGCCGTCCGCGTCGATGTAACGCCCGAGCACGTCGCCGACAGCGCCGCGGCGGGCGAGCTCCTCGACGTCGGACGCCGAGAGGTAGCCGTTCTCGACGTGGGCAGAGGTGGCGTCGCAGGGACCGGCCGTGAACAGGAACGCCTGCGCCTCGGCGGCCTCTTCGAGGACGGCCGCGACGGTGCGGTCGGCCTCGATCGCCTGCTTGGTCTCGACACGTTCGAGAATCGCGGGGCTCGGCAGAAGGGACACGTGTCCGGACGCGCGCTGGGCGATCGTGACGGCGAGGCCTGCGGCTCCGCCCGAGCGACGGTTGAGACTCACTCCCCCGTTGAGCTGCACGACCGTGACGCCGGTGGCCCACCCGTCGGGCAGCGCTTCGGCGACGGCGCGGAGCGTGCGCCCCCAGCTGACGCCGAGGGTACGCGGAACGGGACGCATGGCGGTGAGGAAGTCGGCGGCGGCCTGAGCGACGCGTTCGAGCGTGCCGTCATCGCCGTCGGGAGACGGCACGACGACTGCGGCCCTGAGTCCATGGCGCTCGACGAGCTGGCGCTCGAGCCCGAGGCGCCGAGCTCGCGGATGCACGATCTCGATCCGGACGATGCCACGCTCACGCGCCTGGGTGAGCAGACGGCCCACCTTCCAACGGGAGAGCTTCAGGAGTGCCCCGATCTCGTCCTGGGTCTTGTCTTCGTCGTAGTACAGCTCAGCGACGCGGACCATGGTGAGTTCTTCTTCCACGGCATCCTCCTTCCGCATCCAGTTTACGGCGGAATCACCGTTCGCGCACCCGTGTGCTCATATGCGCACTCTTCCGCTACGGGGTCGCGCATTCGCCGCGCACACGAGAAAGGACGCCGGCCCGGAGGGGCCGACGTCCTTTCAGAACAGCAGTGCGTCAGACGCGCTTGCGCGAGGTGAGCACCTGATCGACGATGCCGTAGTCCAGCGCCTCGGCGGCGGACAGGATCTTGTCGCGGTCGATGTCACGGTTGACCTGCTCGACCGGCTTGCCGGTGTGGCGAGCCATGGTCTCCTCGAGCCAGGTGCGCATGCGGAGGATCTCCGCCGCCTGGATCTCGATGTCGGACGCCTGACCGTGTCCGGCCTCACCCATCGCCGGCTGGTGCATGAGCACTCGGGCGTTGGGCAGAGCGAGACGCTTTCCGGGGTGGCCGCCCGCGAGCAGTACGGAGGCGGCGGATGCCGCCTGACCGAGCACAACGGTCTGGATCTGCGGCGCGACGTACTGCATCGTGTCGTAGATCGCCGTCATAGCGGTGAACGAGCCACCGGGCGAGTTGATGTACATCGTGATGTCGCGCTCGGAGTCCTGGCTCTCGAGAACGAGGAGCTGGGCCATGACGTCGTCGGCCGACGCGTCGTCGACCTGGACGCCGAGGAAGATCACGCGATCTTCGAACAGCTTGTTGTAGGGGTCCTGGCGCTTGAAGCCGTATGCCGTGCGCTCCTCGAACTGAGGAAGCACGTAGCGGCTGGAGGGCAGATCGCCGGCAGAGCGGAAGGTGGGTGCGTACATGAGAGTCCTTTCGCTTTCCGTTACTTGATGTCCTGGTCGGTTCCGCCGCCACCGACGACGTCGGTGGCCGAGTCGCGGATGTGGTCGACGAAGCCGTACTCGAGCGCTTCATCGGCGGTGAACCAGCGGTCGCGGTCACCGTCTTCGTTGATCTGCTCGACAGACTTGCCGGTCTGCGCCGCAGTGATCTCGGCGAGGCGGTTCTTCATCGAGGTGATCAGCTGCGCCTGCGTCTGGATGTCGCTCGACGTGCCGCCGAAGCCACCGTGCGGCTGGTGCAGCAGCACCCGCGCGTTCGGGGTGATGTAGCGCTTGCCCTTCGTGCCTGCGGTCAGCAGCAGCTGACCCATCGATGCAGCCATGCCGATTCCGACGGTGACGATGTCGTTCGGGACGAACTGCATCGTGTCGTAGATCGCCATGCCCGCGGTGATCGATCCGCCGGGCGAGTTGATGTAGAGGTAGATGTCCTTCTCGGAGTCCTCTGCGGCGAGAAGGAGGATCTTCGCGCAGATCTCGTTCGCATTGTCGTCGCGCACCTCCGATCCCAGCCAGATGATGCGGTCTTTCAACAGTCGGTCGAAGACGCTCGTAGCGAGGAGGGGTTCTGCAGCCATGTCAGCTCCTGATTCCGTGTTTCAGTGATTCGAATCTACCGGCGACAACGCGGCGCTCAGGCCGTGTTCGCCGTCGGCATATCAGGCGTCGAGTTCCGCGATCTCGTGCGCGTAGGCCGTCATCGAGCGGTGGTACCGAGGCAGGTGAGGAACGAGAGCCAGCAGCGCGACGGACAGACCGTGCGCCGGCCGCCCAGAGCTCGCCAGGATCAGCGCGTGGACGGTGGCCACGGCATCGCGATAGGGGCCGTCCGCCGACAGCTCATCCTCAGCGCGGATCACCGCGAGCGCCTCGTCGAACTCGCCGAGGTTGCGCAGCGAACTGGCCAGCTGGATCACGCACTGCGGCCTGTGCTCGTCGTCGAGGCCCAGAGCGAGTGCGCGGCGGTACAGCTCGACGGCCTCCGCCGGGCGACCGGCGGAATCCCTGGCTCCTGCTCGCTCGAACTCCGCACGCGCGTCGTCCGTGCCGCGCTCGGCGGCCAGAGCGTCGATGCGGGTGATCGTGTCGTCGCCGACCTCCTCGCCGGATGCCTCGGCCCACACATCGTCGATGCGATCATCCCAGGTCTTCGTCATGTCCTCGCCCCTTTCTCGTCGGTTCACGAGAAAGGGGCGGATGCCGCAGCATCCGCCCCTCTCATCGAGATCGTGTTCGATCACTCAGCCTTGTCGGCAGCCTTCTTGGCCGGAGCCTTCTTGGCAGCGGGCTTCTTCGCGGCGGGCTTCTCAGCCGCCTCGGCGTCGTCGGCCTTCTTCGCAGGGGCCTTCTTCGCAGCAGGCTTCTTCGCAGCGGGCTTCTCAGCCGCCTCGGCGTCGTCAGCCTTCTTCGCAGGGGCCTTCTTCGCCGGAGCCTTCTTGGCGGGCTTCTCGTCAGCCGCAGCCTCGGTCTCAGCCTCGTCGTCGGTCACGACGAAGTCCGACAGATCGACGGGCTTGCCGTTGGTGTCGACGACCTTGACCTTGCCGAGTGCGATGGCGAGGGCCTTGTTGCGGGCGACCTCACCGACGAGCGCGGGAAGCTGGTTCGACGACTGCAGCGCCTCGACGAACTCCTGGGGAGCCATGCCGTACTGCGATGCCGACTGGATGAGGTACTGCGAGAGCTCCTCCTGCGAGACCTGCACGTCGGCCTGCTCGGCGATCGTGTCGAGCAGCACCTGCGTGCGGAACTGCTTCTCGCTGGCCTCGGTGACCTCGGCGCGGTGCACGTCGTCCTCGAGACGGTTCTCGCCCTCGAGGTGGTTGTGCACCTCGTCTTCGATGAGCTTCGGCGGAACGGGGATGTCGATCTGCTCGAGCAGCGTCTCGACGAGCTTGTCGCGCGCTGCGGAACCCTGCGTGAAGACGCCCTGCTGGGAGACGCGCTCGGCGAGGCTCGCGCGGAGCTCGGCGATCGTGTCGAACTCGCTGGCGATCTGAGCGAAGTCGTCGTCCGCCTCAGGAAGCTCGCGCTCCTTGACGGCCTTGACGGTGACGGAGACCTCAGCCTCGGAGCCGGCGTGGTCGCCGCCCACGAGTGCGGAGCGGAACGTGGTGTCCTCGCCTGCGGTGAGCGACTCGATCGCGTCGTCGATGCCCTCGAGCAGTTCGCCCGATCCGACCTCGTAGGAGACACCCTCGGCGCGGTCGATCTCGGCGCCGTCGATGGTGGCGACGAGGTCGAGCTCGACGAAGTCACCCTTCGCTGCGGGGCGGTCGACGGGAACGAGCGTGCCGAAGCGGGCGCGCAGGTTCTCGAGCTCTGCGTCGAGCGCAGCCTCGTCGGCCTCGACGGCGTCGACCGTGAGGGTGATGCCGTCGTACGCGGGGATCTCGATCTCGGGGCGGACGTCCACCTCGATGTCGACGAGCAGGTCGCCCGAGAAGTCCTTCTCGTTCGGCCACTGCGTGATGTCGGCGGCGGGGCGGCCGACGACGCGGAGCTTGTGCTCGACGGTCGCGTCGCGGAAGAACTTGTCGAGGCCCTCGTTGACCGCGTGCTCGATGACCGCGCCACGACCGATGCGCTGGTCGATGATCGGAGCGGGGACCTTGCCCTTGCGGAAGCCGGGGATCTGAACGTCCTGAGCGATGTGCTCGTAGGCGTGCGCGATGCTGGGCTTGAGGTCGTCGGGGGTGACCGTGATGCTGAGCTTGACCCGGGTCGGGGTCAGCTTCTCGACGGTGCTGTTCGCCATTCTGGTGTGCTCTCCTTGTGATTTCCGCGCTGAATCGCGGCTGTCAGGCCGTTGAAGCCATGTCGGGGCGACAGGAGTTGAACCTGCGACCTCCCGCTCCCAAAGCGGGCGCTCTACCAAACTGAGCTACGCCCCGGGGAATCCGCATGCAGATTCAGCCCCACCGAGTCTAACGGACACGAGCACCTCCGTCAGTCCGCTATGATCGATGAGTCGGCACAATCCTCCCGGATCAGGCCGACAACGGGGCTGTAGCTTAGTGGTAAAGCCTCTGTCTTCCAAACAGATGATGCGAGTTCGATTCTCGTCAGCCCCTCACTCCGAAGGCCCCCGCAGACGCGGGGGCCTTCGACGTTCTCCCGTCAGCGGGCGTTCTTCTGGCAGAGTCGAGATACGTAGGTCCCGACCGGAGGTCCCCACCGAATGTCTGCTCCCCACGGCTTCTCCGAGCCCTCACCCGGAGGCCATCTCCTCCCCGCGCGCATCGGGAGCGCGTTCCCGCAGGCACCACGGCCGCGCAAGACGAGGACGGGACCCCTCATCGGCACCTTCGGCGCACTCGTCGCCGTCGCGGCCGTGGGAGCGCTGCAGGTCACCGCGAACCTCGGGTACGACGACACGCGCGCGGAGTTCGACAGCGCGAGGGAAACCGTTCAGGACACGGCGGCAGATGTCACGCTCTCGTCCGACCAGCTCGTCTCGACCTCCGACACCGCGACCCTCCTGCTCAACAGCGATTCCGGCGTGCTCGCAGATCCGACCGCGAAGGAGGCGCTGGCGGTGTCGATCACCGAGGCCGCCGACACCTCGGCGTCCGCCGATCAGGTGCTCGACACCGTGCTGCCGGATGAAGGATCGAAACCCGTCTTCTTCTGGGAGCTGTTCGGCGCATCCGACGGACTCCGGCTCGATATCCAGGATCTCGAGGATCTCGACTCCGAGCTCGCCGAGGAATCGCCCGCGCTCGCTGAGGCCGAGACGCTGGTGACGGATGCCGGTCTCGCGTTCCTCGGCTCCGCTGCGACCGCGGCCGCTTCGTTCGAGGCCGCGCACGTCTCCGCCAAGAACGACGATGTCATCGCGCTGCGTGATGCCGCCTCCACTGCCGCCGGCGCCTCCGCTCTCGACGACTCCACCGTCACCACGTTCGTGGCTCTTCAGGATGCCGCTGCACAGGTCGTCGCCTCCGAGAACGCGGAGCTCAGCGAGAAGGCCGGTCCTCTGCAGGGCGTGCGGCTCGAGATCGAGGCGTATGCGCGTTCGCTCGCACCAGGTGTGCTGCTCGAGTTCGACTGGAACCAGATCGTGAACACTGCCGGCGAGAACGGGAGCATGGGCGGCCTGACCACCTGGTGGTGGGATGAACCCGATCGCGCGGTGATCGAGCTCTCGAACTCGGTGGCCGAGCAGTGGCCGGCCGATCGCAGCAAGGCACTCGTCGCGCACGAGGTCGGCCACGCCATCAGCGTGAAGTGCGAGGACATGTACGACTCGTCGACGCAGGACAGCATCGAGAAGTGGGCCACCGCGTGGGCCATCAGCATGGGGTTCACGGACGACGCGAACGGCGTCTGGGCGTACGGCTACCCGCCGCAGTCCTATATCGACGCCGCAGCCGGATGCCGCTGACACCACCGCCGGATACGGAAGAAGCCGCCGCGATCAGATCGCGACGGCTTCTTCTCTGAGATCAGGTCGAGGTCACTGTCCCCGACGCTCACGCAGCTGGGTGAGCGCGTCTTCGAGAAGCTGGACGGCTTCTTCGTCGGTACGACGCTCCTTCACATACGCGAGGTGCGTCTTGTACGGCTCCGCCTTAGCGAGCGCAGGCGGGTTGGCCTTGTCGCGCCCGGCAGGCAACCCGGACTGCGGGTGATCGATGGTCTCGGGGATCTCCTCTTCAGGAAGACCAGCCGCGAAGTAGCGGACCGTCTCGTTGCCGAGACCGTCCCAGTAGGACACCGCGATGCGGTCGGCGTGGTAGCCGTGATCCTGCTCGCCCATGGGGCCGGAACCGACACGGGTCCCTCGGATCGCATTGCCGCCGGTAGCCATCAGATCACCTCGAACTTCGTGATGAGACCGAGCGCGACGATCGACACGAACCACGCCAGAGCGAGGATCACGGTGAAACGATTGAGATTGCGCTCAGCGAGACCCGACGAGCCCACAGCCGACGTCATTCCGCCACCGAACATGTCGGACAGGC
Source organism: Microbacterium sp. CGR1 (assembly GCF_051062835.1). Lineage (GTDB taxonomy): Bacteria > Actinomycetota > Actinomycetes > Actinomycetales > Microbacteriaceae > Microbacterium. The sequence goes on from NZ_JAOTPG010000001.1 coordinate 1,073,715, forward strand.
CGCCACCGCGACCCTTGTGGAGGAGGATGAGGAGAGTCAGCAGGACGCTGGTTATGCCCAGCACCACCTGCAGGACGAACTCGAGAATTTCCACGAGGAAGAGCCTTTCGCTGGGGCAGGATTGCCCCGGTAACGGTCAAGTATACGGTGCGGCGGGGCCGGAACCCCGCCACACTCACACGCCGACGTGCTTCTCGAAGCGGATGATCGCGGCGAATTCGTCGACCACGAGGCTCGCGCCTCCGACGAGTGCGCCATCGACATCGGGCTCACGCATGTAGCTCGCGATGTTCGCCGACTTGACCGATCCGCCGTACAGGATCCGGGTGCGCGCCGCAGCGTCGTCACCGAGGACCTTGGCGATCACCGTGCGCAGCGCAGCGCAGACATCCTGCGCCTGCTGCGGCGTCGCGGCCTGGCCGGAGCCGATGGCCCAGACCGGCTCGTACGCCACGACGATGTCGGCATCCTTGGAGAGCCCCTGCAGAGCAGCCTCGAGCTGTCCGGCCGGAACCGCGCTCGCGCCGAACTTCTCGAGGTCCTCCGCGGTCTCGCCCACGCAGATCACCGGCGAGAGGCCGTGCTTGAGCGCGGCCTTCGTCTTCGCCGCGACGACCTCGTCGGATTCCGCGTGGTACTCGCGGCGCTCCGAGTGGCCGATGATGACGTACTTCGCGTCGAGCTTCGCGAGGAACGCTCCCGACACCTCACCGGTGTATGCACCGGAATCGTGTGCCGAGATGTCCTGCGCGCCGAGCGCGAACGGGATCTTGTCCGCGTCGATCAGCGTCTGCACGCTGCGGATGTCGGTGAAGGGCGGGAACACCGCGACCTCGACCGAGCCGTCCTCGTGCTTGGCATCCTTGAGCGTCCAGTGCAGCTTCTGCACGAATGCGACCGCCTGCAGGTGGTCGAGATTCATCTTCCAGTTTCCCGCGATCAGCGGGGTACGGGCGTTCAGGCCCATCCGAGCACCTCCAGGCCGGGTAGTTTCTTTCCCTCGAGGAACTCGAGGCTGGCGCCGCCGCCGGTCGAGATGTGACCGAACTGGTCGTCGGTGAAGCCGAGCTGACGCACGGCCGCAGCCGAGTCGCCACCGCCGACGACACTGAGACCGTCGACCTCGGTGAGCGCCTGCGCGACCGCCTTGGTACCACCGGCGAAGGCCGGGAACTCGAACACGCCCATCGGGCCGTTCCAGAACACGGTCTTGGATCCGCGGATGACCTCGGCGAACCGAGCGGCCGTCTCCGGACCGATGTCCAGGCCGATTCCGGCGGAACCGAAAGCGGTGCTCTCGATGGCGTCCGCGGCCGTGACCTCGTGGTCGGCATCAGCCGAGAACGAGGATGCGACCACCACGTCGGTCGGGAGCACGAGCTCCACGCCGCGCTTCTCGGCCTCGGCGATGTAGCCGCGGACGGTCTCGAGCTGATCCTCTTCGAGAAGGCTGGATGCCACGGCGTGGCCCTGTGCCTTCAGGAAGGTGAACAGCATCCCGCCGCCGACGAGGATGCGATCCACGCGCGGCAGCAGGTGCGAGATGACGCCGAGCTTGTCGCTCACCTTCGACCCGCCGAGCACGACCGCGTACGGGCGCTCGGGGTTCTCGGTGAGACGGTCGAGCACGTCGAGCTCTGCGGCGATGAGCAGACCGGCCGCGGACGGCAGCAGCTCGGCGAGGTCGTAGACGCTCGCCTGCTTGCGGTGCACGACACCGAAGCCGTCGGAGACGAGGACGTCGCCGAGCTCTGCGAGCTGAGCCGCGAAGGCGCCGCGCTCGGCGTCGTCCTTCGAGGTCTCCCCCGGGTTGAACCGCAGGTTCTCGATGACGACGATGCCGCCGTCCTCGAGGGAGGCGACTGCCTCCTGCGCCGACTCGCCGACGGTGTCGCGAGCGAACGCGACCGGCTTGCCGAGCAGCTCGGAAAGTCGCTGGGCGACCGGTGCGAGGCTGTACTGCGGGTCGGGCGCACCGTCGGGTCGTCCGAGGTGCGAGCACACGACAACGCGGGCGCCCGCGTTGATCAGTGCGTTGAGGGTCGGCAACGAGGCGCGGACACGGCCATCGTCCGTGATGATCCCATCCCGCAGGGGGACGTTGAGATCACAACGGACGATGACGCGCTTGCCCTCGAGCGAACCCAGTGAATCCAGGGTGCGCAGAGTCATGGGAGATGTCTCAGAGACGCTCTGCCACGTACTCGGTCAGGTCGACGAGGCGGTTGGAGTAGCCCCACTCGTTGTCGTACCAGCTGGAGACCTTGACCAGGTTGCCGCTGACGTTGGTCAGCGTGGCATCGAAGATCGACGAGTGCGGGTTGTGCACGATGTCGCTCGAGACGATCTGGTCTTCGTTGTACTGCAGGAAGCCGGCGAGGCGACCGTCAGCAGCGGCCTTCTTGTACGCCTCGTTGACCTCTTCGACCGTGAGGTTCTCACGGTCGGTGATCAGCGTGAGGTCGACGATCGAGCCGGTGGGGACCGGCACGCGGTACGACGAGCCGCTCAGCTTGCCCTGGAGCTCGGGGAGGACCTCGCCGATCGCCTTGGCAGCACCGGTGGATGCCGGGGTGATGTTGATGGCGGCGGCGCGGGCGCGACGCAGGTCGCTGTGCGGGCCGTCCTGCAGGTTCTGGTCTGCGGTGTAGGCGTGAGCCGTCATCATGAAGCCGCGGTCGATGCCGAACGCATCGTTGAAGACCTGTGCCAGCGGTGCGAGGCAGTTGGTCGTGCACGAGGCGTTGGAGATGATGTGATCGGTCTCCGGGTTGTACGTGTCCTCGTTCACGCCCATGACGAACGTGCCGTCGACGCCGGTGCCCGGTGCCGAGATGAGGACCTTCTTCGCGCCTGCCTCGATGTGCTTCTTGGCGAGCTCGGCCTTGGTGAAGAAGCCGGTCGACTCGATGACGATGTCGACGCCCAGCTCGCCCCACGGGAGACCGGCGGGGTCGCGCTCTGCGAACGCCTTGATGGCCTTGCCGTTGACCGTGATGCTCTCGTCGTCGTAGCTGATGTCAGCATCGAGGACGCCGCCCACCGAGTCGTACTTCAGAAGGTGGGCAAGGGTCTTGTTGTCGGTGAGGTCGTTGACAGCGACGATCTCGATGTCCGCTCCCTGCGCGAGAGCCGCGCGGAAGTAGTTGCGTCCGATACGGCCGAAGCCGTTGATACCGATCTTGACAGACACTCAGGTCTCCCTGTTTCTCGTGCGCTGTGCGCAGCAATCGTGCGTGCGCGGTGCGCGGGGGTTTTTGGCTGAGATGGCGTCCCGACGAGACTGGGCCCGTCGGGACGCGACCCGATTACGACAGTACCAGCAGGCCGTTCGTCTTCTCGCGGGCTGCCTCGAAGCGCTGAGCGACGTTCTCCCAGTTGGCGATGTTCCACGCGGCCTTGACGTAGTCGGCCTTCACGTTGAGGTAGTCGAGGTAGAAGGCGTGCTCCCACATGTCGAGCTGGAACAGCGGCACGGTGCCTGCTGCGGTGTTCGACTGCTGGTCGAACAGCTGCTGGATGATCAGGCGCTGCCCGATCGAATCCCAGCTGAGCACCGACCAGCCGGAGCCCTGGATGCCGAGGGCGTTGGCGGTGAAGTGCGCCTGGAACTTCTCGAACGAGCCGAAGAACTCGTCGATCGCGGCCTTGAGCTCGCCTTCGGGCTGTCCGCCGCCGGTCGGCGACAGGTTCGTCCAGAAGATCGAGTGGTTGACGTGACCGCCGAGGTTGAACGCGAGGTCCTTCTCGAGCTTGTTCACGTTGGCGAGGTTGCCGCTGTCACGGGCCTCGGCGAGCTGCTCGAGGGCGGTGTTGGCGCCCGCGACGTAGGTCGCGTGGTGCTTGTCATGGTGCAGCTCCATGATCTTGCCGCTGATGTGCGGCTCGAGGGCTGCGAAGTCGTAGGGAAGGTCGGGGAGCGTGTAAATCGCCATGTCGCTTTCATCCAATCCGCGCCGCGCCGCGGCGCTTGCCGATCCTCTGCGCCGCCGAGGTGCGGCGTAGAGCGGACTTAACTCATCCTAGTGACGACAACGTGTCGCCGACCCTGATCCTTCCCGCATATGACGAAGCGAGGCGACCCCTTGACAGGGATCGCCTCGCTGATGTCGATGGACGGGCTCAGACGTCCAGTCCGGCGGGCACCGCGGCCTCGGTGCCCGGGATGCCCTCCTGCTGCGCCCGCTTGTCGGCCATGGCCAGAAGACGACGGATGCGTCCTGCGACGGCATCCTTGGTCATGGGCGGGTCGGCGTGATGACCCAGCTCGTCGAGGCTCGCGTCGCGGTGCGCGAGGCGGAGTTCCCCGGCGACCTTGAGGTGGTCGGGCACCTCGTCGGCGAGGATCTCGAGCGCTCGCTCTACCCGGGCGCAGGCGGCGACGGCGGCCTGCGCGGAGCGACGAAGGTTCGCGTCGTCGAAGTTCACGAGACGGTTGACACCCGCGCGGACCTCGCGGCGCTGGCGCATCTCCTCCCACGTGACGGCGGTCTTCTGAGCGCCCATCTCGCTGAGGATCGTGCGGATCGCCTCGCCCTCGCGGACGACGACGCGCGGCATGCCGCGCACCTCGCGCGCCTTGGCGGCCACGCCGAGACGGTGTGCCGCACCCACGAGCGCCATGGCCGCTTCGGACGACGGGCACGCGACCTCGAGCATGGCCGATCGACCCGGCTCGCTGAGGGTTCCTGCAGCGAGGAAGGCGCCGCGCCAGAGACCGGCGATCTCGGCACGGGACCCGGTGGTCAGGCGGTTGGGCAGGCCGCGGACGGGGCGACGACGCTGGTCGAGCAGCCCGGTCTGGCGGGCGAGCGTCTCGCCGGAGGCGATGACCCTGACGGCCCAGCGGGCGCCGTCGTTCGCCGTGCTGGACTGCACCTGGGCGATCTCGGGCCGAACACCGTAGATCTCGGCGAGGTCGCGGGCGACACGCTGCGCGAGGATCTCGGCATCCACCTCCGCCTCGACGGCGACCCGCCCGGCGATGGAGTGCAATCCGCCGGCGAACCGGAGGATCGAGGTGACCTCCGCCACACGCACCGTCGGGGGTGCATTACGGATGCTGACCAGCTCAGCCTTGACGTCGGTGGTTAGTGCCACGACACTCCTCTACGCTCACGCGCCGGATCGCGACGCAAACCTCCAGCCTACTCTGACGGAGGCTCCTGCTATTCCCTGCCGAGGTCGCGATGACGCACGTTCACGGCCACCCCGGGCACGGCGGCGAGCCGACGAGCCAGCTCCTCCACCATGGCGACCGAGCGGTGTTTGCCGCCGGTGCAGCCGATCGCGATCGTCGAGTGGCTCTTGTTCTCGCGCTGATATCCCTCGAGCACCGGGGTGAGCGCCGCGGTATAGGCGTCGAGGAATTCGGTGGCGCCCTCGCGGGACAACACGTAGTCCCTGACGGGCTCGTCCTTGCCGGTGAGCCCTCGCAGCTCCTCGTTCCAGAACGGGTTGGGAAGGAATCGCATGTCGGCGACCAGATCGACGTCCGTCGGCAGCCCGTACTTGAAGCCGAAGCTCATCAACGTCACGCGATGACGAGCAGCACCCTCTTCCGAGAACAGCTCGGAGACCTGGGTGGCGAGCTGATGGATGTTGAGCGCCGAGGTGTCGATGACCAGATCGGCGGATTCCCTGATCGGAGCGAGTTTGTGACGCTCGATGCGGATCCCGTCGAGAAGCGTTCCGTCGCCCTGGAGCGGTTGCGGTCGGCGCACCGACTCGAACCGTCGGACGAGCACGTCGTCGGAGGCATCGAGGAACAGCACCCGGACGGATCCGCGTGATCGCAGTGCCCGAGCGACTCCGGGGAAGTCATCGAAGAGATTGCGTCCTCGGACATCGACCACCGCGGCGACCTTGGGCAGGGCGGTGCCGCCCATGTCGGTGAGGTCGAGCAGCGGTCGGAGGATCTGCGGCGGCAGGTTGTCGACGACATACCAGCCGAGGTCCTCGAGTGCGTTCGCCACCGTCGTGCGTCCAGCGCCGGACATGCCCGTGACGATGAGGAACTCGCCCTTTTCCCCGTCAGCCATGGTTACTCCTTCTCCCCCCGCATGCACCAGCCTAGCGAGTGGAGAGATGCGTATGGATGTTCTGAGCGAGCACGGGCCCGATCCCCTGCACCTCTTCGATCTCTTCCGGTGCCGCAGCCCGGAGAGCGGTGACGGATCCGAAGTGCTTGAGGAGGACCTTGATCCGGGAGGCGCCGAGCCCCGGGACCTCGGAGAGCACCGAAGAGATGTCGTTCCTGCGTCGCTTGCGCTGGTGGGTGATCGCGAAGCGGTGGGCCTCATCGCGCAGCCGCTGGAGCAGGTAGAGGGACTCACTGGTGCGCGGCAGGATGACCGGGAAGTCCTCGCCAGGAAGCCAGATCTCCTCGAGCCGCTTCGCGATGCCGCACACAGCGATCTCGGTGTGCCCGGCATCGCGGAGCGCCCGCGCCGCCGCCTCGACCTGCGGCTGGCCGCCGTCGACGAGCAGCAGCTGGGGCGGATAGGCGAACCGCGGTTTGCGCTTGACCTCGACGACGACCTCCTCGAGGCCGTCTTCGGTCTCGCCGGAGACAGCCACGACCGCTGCAGGCTCGTCGGCCTCCTCAGGGCGGTCGAGGTATGCGAGGCGTCGACGGAGCACCTGGTACATCGAGTCGGTGTCGTCGGTCGTCTCGGCGATGTTGAACGATCGATATTGGTCTTTGCGAGGAAGACCGTCTTCGAAGACGACCATCGAGGCGACCACGTTGGTGCCGCCCAGGTGCGAGATGTCGAAGCACTCGATGCGCAGGGGTGCTTCGGCCAGGCCCAGCGCGTCCTGCAGGTCGGTCAGGGCCTGGGTGCGCGCGACGTAGTCACTCGTGCGTCGGGTCTTGTAGCGGATCAGCGCCTGCTGGGCGTTGAGCGTCGCCGTGCGCATCAGGTCGGCGCGCTGACCGCGCTGGGCGACCGCGATCTCGACCTTCTTGCCCCGTCGTTCCCGCAGCCACACCTCGAGTTCGGCCGCGTCGTCGGGAAGCGAGGGTACGAGGATGCGCCGAGGCACGTCCTGCGCATCGCCGTAGGCGCGCTGCAGCACCTGGTCGACGAGCTCGGCGCCAGAGATGTCGATCTCCTTCTCGATCGTCATCGCGCGCACACCGCGCACGCGTCCACCGCGGATGACGAAGTGCTGCACAGCGGCGGCGAGCTCGTCCTCCGCGATGCCGAACAGATCGGCGTCCTCATCGGCCGCCAGCACCAGCGCGCTCTTGCCGAGCACGGCCTCGATCGCCGAGAGCTTGTCGCGGTACTTCGCCGCGGCCTCGTAATCCATCGCCGCGGACGCCGCGAGCATCCTCGTGGTCAGCTCGCGCGTGAACCGCTCGTCACCGCCGGCCATGAACGCGACGAAGTCGTCGACCATCGCGCGGTGCTCGTCGATCGTGACGGTCATCGAGCACGGCCCGCCGCACTTGCCGATCTGCCCGGGGAAGCACGGCCGCCCCGTCTGCATCGCCCGCTTGTAGCTCGAGTCGCTGCAGGTGCGGATGGGGAAGGCCTTGACCATCAGATCGATCGTCTCGTGCACCGCCCAGACCTTGGGATAGGGGCCGAAGTATCGCGCGCCGGGGATCTTGCGATTCCGGGTGACGATCACCCGAGGGGCCTCATCTCCCAGGGTGACCGCCATGAACGGGTACGACTTGTCGTCCTTGTACCGCACGTTGAAGGGCGGATCGAACTCCTTGATCCACATGTACTCCAGCTGCAGCGAATCGACGTCGGTCGACACGACCGTCCACTCGACCGACGACGCCGTCGTCACCATCCGCCTGGTGCGCTCGTGCAGCGTGCGCAACGGTGCGAAGTAGTTCGACAGGCGCTGACGCAGGTTCTTCGCCTTGCCGACGTAGAGCACGCGCCCGTCGGCGTCCCGGAACCGGTACACGCCGGGGTTGGTCGGAATCTCGCCTGCCCTCGGCTTGTACGGCAGCACGTCGGCCATCAGCTGGCCTTCTTCGCGGCGCGCCCCTCACCCAGGATCTCGGCGAGGAACTGGCCGGTGTGGCTGTCCTCGACCCGGGCGATCTGCTCGGGGGTGCCGGTCGCCAGGATCTCACCGCCGCCGGAACCGCCCTCGGGTCCGAGATCGATGACCCAGTCCGCGGACTTGATCACATCGAGGTTGTGCTCGATGACGATCACCGTGTTGCCCTTGTCGACGAGGCCGTTGAGCACCTCGAGGAGCTTGCGCACATCTTCGAAGTGCAGACCTGTCGTCGGCTCGTCGAGCACATAGATGCTGCGGCCGTTGCTGCGGCGCTGGAGCTCGGTGGCGAGCTTGACGCGCTGCGCCTCGCCGCCGGAGAGAGTCGTCGCGGACTGACCGAGACGCACGTACCCCAGGCCCACGTCGACGAGGGTCTTCATGTACCGGTGGATGGCCTGGATGGGCTCGAAGAACTCCGCGGCCTCCGCGATCGGCATCTCGAGCACCTCGGCGATGTTCTTGCCCTTGTAGTGCACCGAGAGCGTGTCGCGGTTGTAGCGCTTGCCGTGGCACACCTCGCAGTCGACGTACACGTCGGGGAGGAAGTTCATCTCGATCTTGATCGTGCCGTCGCCCGAGCACGCCTCGCAGCGACCGCCCTTGACGTTGAAGCTGAAGCGCCCCGGCTGGTAGCCGCGGACCTTCGCCTCGGGGGTCTCGCTGAACAGCGAGCGGATGCGGTCGAACACACCCGTGTACGTCGCAGGGTTGGAGCGCGGGGTGCGGCCGATCGGCGCCTGGTCGACGTGCACGACCTTGTCGAGGTTGTCGAGCCCAGAGACTCTCGTGTGCTTTCCGGGCACTGTGCGCGCACCGTTGAGCCGTGAAGCGAGCACTTGGTAGAGGATGTCGTTGACCAGCGAGGACTTGCCCGATCCGGACACGCCCGTGACGGCCGTCAGGACGCCGAGCGGAAAGTTGACGCTCACGTTCTTGAGGTTGTTCTCGCGGGCGCCGACGACGCTCAGCATGCGCTTCTTGTCGAGCTTGCGACGCTTCGCGGGCGTCGGGATCTCGCGTCGCCCTGAGAGGTACTCCCCCGTCATCGAATCCGGCGCGTCGAGCAGAGCCGAATACGGCCCCGAGTGCACGACCTCGCCACCGTTCACACCAGCACCAGGGCCGATGTCGACGACCCAGTCGGCCGCCTCGATCGTCTCTTCATCGTGCTCGACGACGATGAGCGTGTTGCCCAGATCGCGGAGCTTGAGCAGGGTGTCGATCAACCGTCGATTGTCGCGCTGGTGGAGGCCGATCGACGGCTCGTCGAGCACATAGAGCACGCCCGTGAGCCCGGATCCGATCTGAGTCGCCAGTCGGATGCGCTGCGCCTCGCCACCGGAGAGTGAGCCGGCCGAGCGGCTGAGGTTCAAGTAGGAGAGACCGACCTGCAGCAGGAAGTCGAGCCGCAGGCGGATCTCGCGCAGCACCTGCGCCGCGATCTTGGCCTCACGGTCGGTGAGCGTCAGGGTCTCCATGAAGGAGCGGGCGTCGGCGAGGCTGAGGTGCGACACCTCGGCGATGGAGTGGCCGTGCACCTGCACCGCGAGCACCTCGGGCTTGAGCCTGTTGCCGTCGCATACCGGGCACGGCACCTCGCGGAGGTACTCGCCCCAGCGCGAACGCTGCGTGTCCGACTCGGCCTGCGCGTACTGCCGCTCGATGTAGGGGACGACGCCCTCGAAGCCGGACGCGTAGCGCATCTCGCGCCCGTACCGGTTCTTGAACTTGACGGTGACCTTGTAGTTGTCGCCGCGCAGGATCGCGTCCTGCACGTCGACCCTGAGGTCCTGCCACGGAGTGTCGAGCGAGAACTTGAGGTCGTCGGCCAGCCCCTCGAGCAGTCGCTCGTAGTACTGGAAGAGGCCCTTGCCCTGGGTGGTCCACGGGACGATCGCGCCCTCGCGGATGGAGAGCTCTTCGTCGCCGAGCATCAGGTCGATGTCGACCGACATGCGCGTGCCGAGTCCTGAGCAGGCCGGGCAGGCGCCGAACGGCGCGTTGAACGAGAAGGTGCGCGGCTCGATCTCGGTGAGCGAGAGTGCGTGACCGTTCGGGCATGCGAGCTTCTCGGAGAACGACTGCCAGGCGTCGTCGCCCTCTTCGTCGACGAAGTTCACCTGCACCACGCCACCGGCCAGCCCCAGTGCGGTCTCGACCGAATCGGTGACGCGACCGAGGATGTCGTCAGCCGCCACGAGACGGTCGACGACGACAGCGATGTCGTGCTTGTAGCTCTTCTTGAGCGTGGGCGGCTCGGCGAGCTGGATCAGGTCGCCGTCGACGATCGCGCGCGAGTATCCCTTGGCCCCGAGCTCACGGAAGAGGTCGACGAACTCGCCCTTCTTCTGCGAGACGATGGGCGCGACGATCTGGTAGCGGGTGCGCTCAGGCAGCTCCATGAGCTGGTCGGCGATCTGCTGCACGGTCTGGCGCTGGATGCGCTCACCGCACTCGGGGCAGTGCGGGATGCCGATGCGCGCCCAGAGCAGGCGCATGTAGTCGTAGATCTCGGTGATCGTGCCGACCGTCGACCGCGGGTTGCGGTTGGTCGACTTCTGGTCGATCGACACGGCAGGGCTCAGCCCCTCGATGAAGTCGACGTCCGGTCGGTCGACCTGGCCGAGGAACTGCCGCGCGTAGGCGCTCAGCGATTCGACGTAGCGACGCTGCCCTTCGGCGAAGATCGTGTCGAACGCGAGACTGGACTTTCCCGATCCGGACAGGCCGGTGAACACGACGAGAGAGTCGCGTGGGATGTCGATGTCGACGTTCTTGAGATTGTGGACGCGGGCACCGCGAACACTGAGTTTTCCTGGGGTTGCAACCGGGACGATAGGCACTGATCAAGTCTACGAGGGGCCACGGACATTGGCTCCGTGAGGGCTCACAGGAAGGCACTCGCCGTCAGTGGCTCTCCGCAGCCGGGGGCCGATTCGCATTCACGAGCAGCAGCACTGCGGCCGCGACGACCGCGCCACCTCCGGCGACGACCGCCCACGGCGCAGTGCCCTCGGCTCCGTCGACGCCGAGCATGACGGCCATCGCCAGCGGCTGGGCGATCGCCTGCACCAGCACGAAACGGACGGCGGTCGGGCGCAGCGCGGCGAGCACGACTCGTGAGCCGTGAGGGATCACGAGGGTCAGCGACGTCAGGACGTGGATCGTGTGCACGACGAGCACTGCGAGCATCGCCCGGCCGAGATCCGGCTCGGACAAGAGCATCCCGATCACGATGCACGCGGCCCCGCCCCACGCGGCGAACGTCTGCGGGAACACCGCGGCGGTCACCGCCAGGATGACGGCTGCCCATTGCCACCCGACGAGGGGATTGAGCACGAACGCCCCGACCGCGACGACGGCGACCAACACGACCCGCACCACGATCCAGGAGACGGCGGGCGCGGTCTTCAGCGTGTCGTTCGGCGCTCTCATCGCCTGGCCCTCGCGATCTCGCGCAGCGCGGAGGACGGATCGTCCGCCCACGTCACCACGTCGATGCCCGCACCGTGCAGGTCGGCGAACACGTTCTCACGCTCCGCCAGCACCGTACGCAGGCCGATGAGCTGAGTGCGGGTGAGGCGCGAACGATCGAGCCGCGGCAGCACGTCGATCGCGACGACGCTGTGACCGCTCGCCCGCCACATCAGCGCGGTCTGCGCGGCGGCTCCCTGGAAGAATGTGGAGAGGACGAGGATGACCGAGCCGTGCGGGACATGAGGGGTCCGGCGAAAGGCCGCGTCATCGCGAGCCTGCCCCGTCGCCGCGATCGCCGCCTCGAGACGTGCGAGATGTCGCGAGCATCCGCCGCTGCGCAGCGACCGCCCACCGTGCACGAGGACATGGAGCGCGACACGGTCGCCGGCATCGATGGCGGCACCGGCGAGCCCGCGAGCGGCCTCACGGGCGTTGTCGAGCGAGGTCACGCCGCTGCGCTCGAAGTCCCCGCTCCCCCACGACGCGACGACCTCTCCGAGGTCCTCCGAGGTGTCCATCGCGATCACCACGGACGCATCACTGAGGGTGTGGGTCCGCCGCACGAGCAACTCGCCCGGTCGCCGTGCCATCCGCGCCGTCGCACGCCAGTCGACACGACGCAGCTCGTCTCCGGGCGCGAACGCGTGGATGTCCCGGAAGTCGCCGCCCTGGCCGGGGCGTCGCCCCTCGTGCGAGCCGTGCAGACCGGTCAGACGCCTCGGCAGCGGCAGCATCCCGACGGTGCGGGGCGTCGGGGCGACCTGGCGTCTGCTCCTGACGATCTCGGACGGTTCCGAGAGCACGGCACCGTCGAGCGCGAGACCGCGCGTCGATACCTGCACCGGGAGTGCGGGGCCCGAATGAAGGACGCGGCTGCGTGCGAGGACCATGGCCCCGGCCCCGAGCCCGGGAACGATCACACGTCGGATCCTGCGCTCGGAGTGCACCACGAAGAGCTCGACCATCTCGGCGTCGCCCTCCACCGATATCGCGGTGAGCAGCTCGCCATCGGCGCTCGGGCGAGAAGAGACACTCGGCTCGGCCCCGATACCCGAGGTTCCCCGACCGAGCGCGAAGGCGCTCCACAGTGCGATCGGAAGCCCCATGGCGACGACATCAGGACGCGAGAACAGCAGCCCGATGGCGGCGAGAGCGATCGCGCCGACGATCGCGACGGCCAGTGCCGGACTCCAGCGACCGTGTACCGATGGTCTCGTCACACGCGCTCCTTCAGCGTCGGAGGAACGGGCACCTGCCCGACGACCGCACGCACGACGCCGGCGGCCGATGCGCCCTGGGCCCAAGCCTGCGGCGTCAGCGTGAGGCGATGGGCGAGCACGGGCACGGCGATCCGCTTGATGTCATCCGGTCGCACGAAATCCCGACCGTCCAGGGCGGCCAGGGCGCGCCCCAGCAGCAGCAGGCCGAGAGAGCCGCGCGGGGAGGCCCCGACCTCGACGTTCGGCGCCGTCCGTGTCGCGCGCGCGATCTCGACGCAGTACCGCGCGATGTCCTCGTCGACGTGAATGGCTTCGACCACGGCCTGAAGCTCGACGAGACGTTCCGCATCGATCACGGCGGGGACGTGCGTGGCCTCCTGCCGCCGGCCGACGCGGTTCTGCAGGATCTGCGCCTCGCCGGACACGTCCGGATACCCGACCGAGAGCCTGACCATGAACCTGTCGAGCTGCGCCTCGGGGAGGGCATAGGTGCCCTCGTACTCGATGGGGTTCGACGTGGCGATCACGTGGAACGGCGCGGGCAGCGGAAAGCTGTTGCCCTCGACGGTGACCTGTCGCTCAGCCATCGCCTCGAGCATCGCGGACTGCGTCTTCGGCGTCGTGCGGTTGATCTCGTCGGCCAGGAGGAGACCGGTGAAGATCGGCCCCGGTCGGAAGATGAAGTCCGAGGAGTCGGGCGCGTAGACGTACGACCCGGTGACATCGCCAGGGAGCATGTCCGGGGTGCACTGGAGCCGGCGGAATGAGAGCCCCAGCGCCGAGGCGAGGCTGCGTGCCGCGAGGGTCTTGCCGAGCCCTGGCACGTCTTCGAAGAGCACGTGCCCCCCGGCCAGGATCGAGGCGAGCGCGATCTCGAGCGGGTCATCCATCCCGACGACGACGGTGCGCACGGCGGCGAGGATTCGAGCGCCGGCCTCGGCGATCTCGGTGGATGTGGTCATGTCATCTCCTGTGTCTCGGGAACAGCGACGCGCGGCCGGTGGATGAGGGCGGTGCGTCCGGTGGAGTCGTGATCTCTGCGGACGGCACCGGGCTGAGAGCGTCGATCACGTCGAGCGCTCGCTCGATGTCGACGATGGTGGTCCCCGGGCCTTCCAGTCGAGCCCAGAGATCGGGGCCGATCAGCGCCGCGACCAGCGACCGTTTCGTGGGGTCCGCCGGGTCTGCTCCGCGGCGCTGGAGCCGATGCCGGAGGGCTTCCCGCACGCGGCGCGTGATCTGCGTGCCGGCGAGCCCCGTGTGCGTGTTCAGCGCCCACGCCATGCGGGAGATCTCCGTCGGCCGTCGATCGGGCTCCACAGGTATGTGCGGGGCGTCGAAGCCGGGATCGAGCGGCACCGCGAGTTGCGCGAGAAGCGCGAGCGCGACCACGACAAGACTCCACCCGATCACGAAAGGCCAGGTGAACCCGAAACCGGTGAGCACCAGTGCGGCGATCACCGCGGCCACGGCGGCGGTGACGGTGCGCCCCCACCTCATCGCCATACCTCTTCGATCCGGCGGAGCGCAGCGCGGGCGGCGTGCCTCTCGGATTCGGTGGCCCGGTGGGCGCCGAAGCGCACCTGCTCGAACAGGGTCAGCAGCTCCGACGCGTCGTCCTCGATGCCGGAGCGCCGCGTGATGACCCTGAGGGCGAACTCCCCCGGCGTCTCGCTCGGAGCGCGTACGACCCCCGCATCCGCCGCACTCTCTTCGAGGCCGACCCACGCAGCGATGACGGCGTCGGTAGGCAGCGCGCGTTCGTCGATGGCCTGCAGCGCCCCGGCGATGCCACGCCTGATGGCTTCGACCACCACCTCCGGTTCGGGAACCGCAGCCACCTCGGCGACCTCGGCAGCGACCTCGGCCCCGTCGCGCCGCTCCGTGGGCCTGTTGCGCCAGGCCCGCAGCAGCGCTCGGACGATGATCGCGAGGAGCGCGATGACGCCGGCGACCACGAGGAGCATCAGGATCGCTGCGAACACCTGCACCACCGCGGCACTCGTGGGGTCGACCTCGACCTCTTCCGGAAGCCCCGTCGCGCCGGGCGCAGTCGTGGGAACCGGTGGCTCCGACGCGGGCGACACCGGCCCCGACGGACGGAATGTCGGCGCACCCTGGATCGCGGCGGCGATCATCACGATGAGGAACAGTGCGGCGACGGCGCTCACGAGTCCGAGCCGATGAACACCCCGACGCGCATCGGTCGTCGGGCGGTCACTCGGCATGCCCACACCCTATGACGCGGTCACTCCGGGGTCGGGCGGCGACCCGCGAAAGCCGACAACCCGTCGCGCAGGGTCGCGATCTGCTGGAGATCCATGCCCACCGCCGCCATGACCTGACGAGGAACGTCGAGCGCTCGCTCGCGGAGCGCACGTCCGGCATCCGTGAGGGTGATGTCGAGGCGACGCTCATCCTCCGAGCTGCGCTGCCGGGCGACCAGCCCGTCGGCCTCGAGGCGCTTGACCAGCGGCGACGCGGTGGCCGGCTCGAGAGCGAGATCAGCGGCGAGGTCGTTGAGCTGGCGCGGTGCGCGCTCCCACAGCGCGAGCATCACGAGGTACTGCGGATGCGTGAGCCCGAGCGGATCCAGGATCGGCCGGTAGATCGCGACGACGTTGCGCGCGGCGGTCACCAGGGCGAAGCAGAGCTGGTTGTCCAGCTTGAGCAGATCATCCGTAGCGGTCACGGCTCGACTATACAACGGCACTAATGGTTAGTACACTAATCAACATGGCCAGCTCCAGTAATCGCCCTCCTCTTCGCTCGCGCATCCGCGAGGCCGGTGGGCTCTACTCCTGGATCAACTCGAATCTGATTCGGTTCGCCGGCCCCGCGTCGGTCGGCCCCTACGAGAAGACGCCTCCGCCGAGCGCTGCCGAGAGAGCAGAACGAGCCTGCCCGCTCTGCGGAGCGCCCATGAGTGAGCACGAGATCGATCGCTCAGGCCCGAAGACGCTCGTCCACTGCCCCTGATACTCGAGCGGTCAGCCGTCGCGGGCTGCGTCCTCGCGAGCGACGTCGAGCCAGAACGCCAGATCGTCATCGCCGACCAGCGCGCCCGGCGACACATCGAGCCATCCGGTTCCCATAGTCCGGGGTCCCATGACCGCGGTCGCGACGCCCGGTCTGGTGATCAGGACCGCGCCGTGCTTTTCGTCCACTCGAACGAGGAGCACCCCACCGCTGCGGGCTCCGACCAGGATGTGTCCGCCGAGAAGGAAAGCACGGGTGCCGAACATCCGCTTCTCCTCGATGTCTCCGTCGAGGGTCAGCAGCGCGCGCACGCGGTCGGCGAGCTCTTCTCCTGACGCATCCATCGTCGTCGCCTCCTGGAACTCAGGCGTGCCCGGCCTTCTCCATGGCACGCAGCTCCTTCTTCATGTCCTGAACTTCGTCGCGCAGTCGCCCGGCGAGCTCGAACTTGAGTTCGGCCGCGGCCGCGAGCATCTGATCGGACAGGTCCTGGATGACGGCTTCGAGCTGCTGAGCACCCTCCGCCGCGATCCCCGTGCGGCGGAGATTCGGTGTCGGCGACTTGCCCTTGCCGGTCGCACGCCCGCGCCCTGACATCATCTCGGCGGTGTCCGCGCCCTCTCGAGCGAGCACCTCGGTGATATCGGCGATCCGCTTGCGCAGCGGCTGCGGGTCGATCCCGTGCTCGAGGTTGTAGGCCACCTGCTTCTCACGACGACGGTCTGTCTCCTCGATGGCCTTGGCCATCGAATCGGTGATCTTGTCGGCATACATGTGCACTTCACCCGACACGTTTCGCGCCGCTCGACCGATCGTCTGGATCAGCGACGTGCCGGAGCGCAGGAAGCCCTCTTTGTCGGCATCGAGGATCGCGACCAGCGACACCTCGGGCAGGTCGAGACCTTCGCGGAGCAGGTTGATGCCGACGAGCACGTCGTAGACGCCGGCCCGCAGCTCGCTGAGCAGCTCGACACGACGGAGCGTGTCGACATCGGAATGGAGGTAGCGCACCCGCACGCCGTGCTCTCCGAGGAAGTCGGTGAGTTCTTCGGACATCTTCTTGGTGAGCGTCGTGACGAGCACGCGCTCATCACGCCCCACCCGAACCCGGATCTCTTCGAGGAGATCATCGATCTGCCCCTTGGACGGTTTCACGATGATGTGCGGATCGACGAGGCCCGTCGGGCGGATGATCTGCTCCACCACACCGTCGGCGATGCCCATCTCGTATTTGCCGGGGGTCGCCGACAGGTACACCGTCTGACCGATGCGGTTCTTGAACTCGTCCCAGCGCAGCGGTCGGTTGTCCATCGCGCTCGGCAGACGGAATCCGTGCTCCACGAGGGTGCGCTTGCGCGAGGCATCGCCTTCGTACATGGCACCGATCTGCGGGACCGTGACGTGCGATTCGTCGATAACGAGCATGAAGTCATCGGGGAAGAAGTCGAGCAGCGTGTGCGGCGGCTCGCCGGGCTGACGACCGTCCATGTGCCGGGAGTAGTTCTCGATCCCCGAGCAGAAGCCGAGCTGCTGCAGCATCTCGAGATCGAACGTGGTGCGCATGCGCAGACGCTGCGCCTCGAGCAGCTTGCCCTGACGCTCGAACTCCTTGAGCCGCTCCTCCAGCTCGTGCTCGATGGTGCCGATGGAGCGCTGGATCACATCGGTTCCCGCCACATAGTGCGAAGCGGGGAAGATCGGAACCGCATCGAGCTTCTCGATGACCTCGCCCGTGAGCGGATGCAGCGAGTACAGCGCCTCGATCTCGTCGCCGAACAGCTCGATGCGGATCGCGTGCTCCTCGTACACCGGGATGATCTCGATCGTGTCGCCGCGTACGCGGAAGTTGCCGCGCGAGAAGTCGACGTCGTTGCGGTTGTACTGCATCGCGATGAACTGCCGGATGAGCGCGTCCCTGTCGTATCGCTCCCCCACCTGCAGGGCGACCATGGCGCGAAGGTACTCTTCAGGCGCACCGAGGCCGTAGATGCAGGAGACGGTGGAGACGACGATCACGTCGCGACGGCTGAGCAGCGAGTTCGTGGTCGAGTGGCGGAGACGCTCGACCTCGGAGTTGATCGACGAGTCCTTCTCGATGAAGGTATCGGTCTGCGGGACGTAGGCCTCTGGCTGGTAGTAGTCGTAGTACGAGACGAAGTACTCGACCGCGTTGTTGGGCATCAGCTCGCGGAACTCGTTGGCGAGCTGGGCGGCGAGCGTCTTGTTGTGCGCGAGCACCAGCGTCGGGCGCTGCACCTGCTCGACGAGCCACGCGGTCGTGGCCGACTTGCCGGTACCCGTCGCACCGAGCAGCACGATGTCGGTCTCACCTGCATTGATGCGGGACGCCAGCTCGGCGATGGCCTTCGGCTGGTCGCCGGCGGGCTCGTACTCGCTGATGACCTCGAAGGGACGGACACTGCGCGTGGGTTGCATACCTCCAGCGTATGCCGGGCCACCGACACCGGGGTCGCGCGTCCGTCAGCAGCGAACGGAGAGCTGCTCAGTCCGCCTCCGGCGTCCAGACGTAGGGAGTGGTGGTCGACACCCTGATGAGCCCCGCACGTTCGAGTATGGGCCGGGAGAACTCCGTCGAGTCGGACTGCAGATACCGCTTGCCTCGAGCGAGCGCGGAACGTGCGCGTTGCGCGGTGAGCGCGCGGTAGATCCCACGGCCCCGCCACGAGGCGATCGTCGCGCCACCCCAGAGCCCCGCGAAGTCCGTCGCCGCCACGGGCTCGAGGCGCCCGGCACTGATCACGGCGCCATCGGCCACGGCGATCCACAGCTCCACCGTGTCGTCCGAGCGGATGCGCTGCAGAGTCATCTCGGCCCGCGCGCGCCAGTCGGGGTCGTCGAAGACGGCGCCCTGCATCTCCTCCATGGCCAGCACATCCGCGTCGCTGAGTGCACGACGCAGCTCCACTCCATCCGGAATCGCGACCTCTTCGGCGAGCAGAGCCGCCTCGCCGATCATGATCGACTCGGCGTCCTCCGCAACGAAGCCTCGGGTGACGAGCGCATCATGCAGCCCCGGTGCGTGATCGTGGCCGCGTGTCTTCCACTCCACGCTCGTGATGCCCGCGATGCCGCGGAAGTGCTCAATCGCGGCATCGACGAGCTCGGCCACCCGTGCGGTGTCCGCTCCACCCAGGTTCGCGTACGACACGAACCCGCGGCCGCCCGGGAACACCGCGAGACGGAGGGGACCTGTCGATGAGACGGCGAGTGCGTGAGCGGTCTCGGCATCTGTCCGGAGCTGTCCGTCGTACGCGGCGAGGAGATTCTGACGCATGTGCCCATCCTTCCAGGAAGCCGCTGCCCTGCGACTCCCGCGGCTCAGCCCTCGCTCAGGAGGGATCGGTGCCCGGCGATGCGCGCAGCTTCACGGCCGCCAAGCCTGCAGCGAGGCCGCACATCGCGAGGATCGCGACGATGAACCACACCCAGTCCACCTGGCCGAACACGATGCCGAGCGCCCAGCCGAACAGGCTGGATCCCGCGTAGTAGCCGAAGTAGTACAGCGAGGATGCCTGTGCTCTGCTGTGGGGTCCTGCCGCCACCGGCGCCCACCCCGATGCCACCGCGTGCGCACCGAAGAATCCTCCCGTGAAGAGAAGCAACCCGAGGAGCACGAACGGAGTGGCATGAGCGAGCATCGCAGCCGCGCCCGCGGCCATCACGGCGATCGCACCCAGCAGCACCGCGTATCGCCCGAAGCGAGAGGCCAGGGAGCCTGCCCACGGCGACGAGACGGTGCCGGCGAGGTAGGCGAGGAAGAGCAGCGTCACCACCCAGGCCGGCAGAGCGAAGGGCGGCTCGGCGAGGTGGAACCCGAGGTAGTTGTAGACGGCGACGAATGCTCCCATGAGCAGGAATCCCTGGGCGTACAGTGCGAGCTGACGACCCGATCGCAGCGGCGCCACCAGGCGAGCGAGCATTCCCGGTCCGGCGTCGTCACGGAATCGTCCGGGTACGAAGCCCTGCGCCCTCGGCGTCAGCCAGAGGAACAGCACGGCCGCCATCGCACACAGCCCTGCGACCGCCCACATTCCCACCTGCCACCCCGACTGCTCGCCGACGATGCCGGACACGATCCGACCGAGCAGCCCGCCCACCGTCGTCCCGGCGATGTAGCTCCCTGCTGCGGCGGCCGCGTTTCGCGGACTGACCTCTTCGCTGAGATACGTCAGCGCGACCGCGGGCACGGCACCGAGCGCGACTCCTTCGAGCAGGCGCAGCGTCAGCAGCATCTCCATCCCCGCACTGAGCGGGGCCAGGAGTCCCAGCACGGTCGCCGTGAGCACACCGATCGCCATCGCCTGCACGCGCCCGATGCGGTCGGCCACCATCGACCACGGGATGACGGCTGCAGCCAGCCCGAGCGTCGCCGCCGACACGCTCAGCGCCGCGCTCGCCGGCGAGATCCCGAGATCGGCCGACAGCTGCGGCAGTACCGCCTGAGGTGAATACAGCTGCGCGAAGGTCGCGATCCCCGCGAAGAACAGGCCGACGATCAAGCGACGGTACACGGGCGATCCGGGGGCGTGACCGGTGAAGGTCACGACGTGCTGATCCGCTCCCAGAGTTCATCCGTCTGCGCGAGCGTCTGCTCGAGCGATCCGGACGTGTCGATGACCACGTCGGCGATCGCCAGGCGGCGCTCGTCGGACACCTGTGCGTCGATCCGCTCCTGCGCGGCCCGCTCCGACATGCCGCGCAGCTCGACGAGCCGACGCCTGCGCTCGTCCACGGGCGCGTGCGCCACCACGATCAGGTCCCAGGGATCATCGACGCGCGCTTCGACCAGCAGCGGCACGTCGTACACGACGACAGTCGAGGGATCCGCGGACATCGCGTCGTCGAAGCGGCGCTGCGACTCGGCGCGGACCGCAGGGTGCACGATCGCGTTCAGCTGCGCCAGCTGCTCGGCATCCCCGAAGACCTTCGCGCCGAGGGCTGCGCGGTCGAGCGAGCCCGTGGCGTCGATGACCTCTGCACCGAACGTCTCGGCGATGCCTGCGAGCACCGGCGTCCCTGGGGCCTGCACATCGCGCACGATCTGGTCGGCATCGACGACGACTGCTCCCCTCTGGGCCAATCGTCGTGCGATGGTCGACTTCCCGGAGGCGATGCCGCCGGTGAGCGCGATGAGAGCCATGCGGCCAGTCTAGGCTTCGACCCGGCCGTGCTCAGCGTCCGAGCAGCTGCCGCCGCGAGCTGATGACACCCGTGTCGAATCCGGCGAGGTGCAGTCCGCCGTGGAACCGCGCGTGCTCGATCTTGATGCAGCGATCCATCACCACGGAGAGCCCCGCGCCTTCGGCGAGGGCAGCCGCCTGCTCGTTCCACGATCCCAGCTGCAACCACAGCGTCTGCGCACCGAGGTCGATCGCCTCCTGCGCGACACCGGGCAGATCCTCGTGCCGACGGAACACGTCGACGATGTCGGGGACGACGGGGAGATCGGCGAGCGATGCGTAGACCGGCTGTCCGAGGATCGACGACTCACGCGGATTGACGAGGTAGACGTCGTACGCGGTGCTCGAGAGCAGATAGGTCGCGACGAAGTACGACGCGCGGGCCGGGTTGTTCGATGCGCCGACGATCGCGACGGACTTCGCGCGTCGGAGGATGCCGAAGCGCTGCTGCTGGCTCGGCCCCTCCCACGTGCGCTCAGGGTGCTGCGGGGCGGCTCCGGAAAGCGCGCATGCCGCAGCGGCTTGAGGAGCGGGGAGAGCGCAGGCGTCTGCCCCCGCGATGTTCGTGTCGCTCATCGGTTCGCTCCCGTCGCCGTGCTGAGCGCCTGGTCCAGGTCCCAGATGATGTCATCCGCGTCCTCGAGGCCCACCGAGATCCGGATGAGGTCGGGGCGCACTCCGGCCGCGACGAGCTGCGATTCCGTGAGCTGTCGATGGGTGGTGGATGCGGGGTGGATGACGAGCGTACGCGCGTCACCGATGTTGGCGAGGTGCGATGCGAGCTGGAGGTTCTCGATCAGCGTCGCCCCCGCCGCGCGACCGTCTTCGGCCTTCACTCCGAACGCGAACACCGACCCCGGCCCTAGCGGAAGGTACTTCGCGGCGCGCTCATGATGCGGGTGCCCCTCGAGCCCCGCCCAGGTCACGTATTCCACGCGGGGGTCGGACGCCAGCCAGTTCGCGACGATGCGCGCGTTGGCGAGATGGGCGTCGATCCGCTGCGGCAGTGTCTCGACACCCTGAAGCAGGTTGAAGGCGGACTGCGGGCTCAATGCCGGTCCGATGTCGCGCAGCTGCTCGGTGCGGAGCTTGGTGAGGAACCCGTACTCGCCGAAGTTGTCCCACCACTTGATCCCGCCGTACGACTCCACGGGCTCCGTCATCTGCGGGAAGCGCCCGTTGCCCCAGTCGAACGTTCCCTTCTCGATCACGACGCCTCCGAGCGTCGTGCCGTGCCCGCCGAGGAACTTCGTCACCGAGTGGATGACGATGTCGGCGCCGTGCTCGAGAGGACGCGCGAGGTAGGGCGTGGCCAGTGTCGCATCGACGACGAGCGGCACACCGGCAGCGTGCGCGACCTCCGAGAGGCCTTCGATGTCGGCGATCTCACCGGACGGGTTGCCGATCATCTCGACGTAGACGACCTTGGTCTCGGGCCGGATCGCCGCCGCGTAGTCCGCAGGATCCGTGGAGGCGACGAACGTGGTCTCGACGCCGAATCGACGTAGCGTCACGTCCAGCTGGGTCACGGTGCCGCCGTAGAGCTGCGCCGAGGCGACGACGTGGTCACCCGCTCCGACGAGCGCAGCGAACGTGATGAACTCGGCGCTCATGCCCGACGCGGTAGCGACGGCGCCGATCCCGCCCTCGAGCGATGCCAGCCGCTCCTCGAGCGCGGCGACGGTGGGGTTGCCGATGCGCGAGTAGATGTTGCCGTACTTCTGCAGTGCGAAGAGGTTGCCGGCGTCCGTCGCATCCTCGAACACGAACGATGTCGTCTGGTAGATCGGCACGGCGCGGGCACCCGTCGCGGCATCGGGTGTGCCTCCGGCATGGAGAGCCCTCGTGCGAAAACCGAAGCGGTGTTCTTCCGTCATTGCGTCCTCAGTTCGGTGGTCTCGAGCACGGCGGCGATGTCGTCGACGGCCCACGGGTTCTGCAGAGATGTCGTGTCTCCGAGTGGAGCTGGTGCGCGCCCTGCACGCCGATCCTGCTCGGCCTCCCACAGCTGTGCGAGCAGCCGTCGCATGATCTTGCCGGAGCGCGTCTTCGGCAGATCGGGGACCACGACGATGTGCTTCGGCTTGGCGACGGGTCCGATCGCGGTCGCCACCTGTCCTCTCAGCTGCGAGGTCGACACCTCTGCACGTCCTGACGCGGTGACGAAGGCGACGACGGCCTGCCCGGTGACGGGGTCGGCGACGCCTGCGGTGCCTGCCTCCCCGACCGTGTCGTGCGCCACGAGCGCCGATTCGATCTCGATCGTCGAGAGCCTGTGGCCGGACACGTTCACGACGTCGTCGAGGCGGCCGAGGATCCAGATGTAGCCGTCGGCATCGCGCGTCGCCCCATCACCGGCGACGTAGTATCCGCCGTGCTCGCCGTGTCCGGCGTAGGCCGACCAGTACGCATCACGGTATCGCTGGGGGTTGCCCCACACGGTCCGCGCCATTCCCGGCCACGGACGCCGCACCACGAGCGTTCCGGAGCTTCCGGGCGCGACCTCATCGCCGTTCGCGTCGACCACCGTCGCGTCGATACCGGGCAGCGGCACTGATGCGGAGCCGGGCTTGAGCGTCGTCACTCCCGG
Source organism: Microbacterium sp. CGR1 (assembly GCF_051062835.1). Lineage (GTDB taxonomy): Bacteria > Actinomycetota > Actinomycetes > Actinomycetales > Microbacteriaceae > Microbacterium. The sequence continues at coordinate 1,097,216 of NZ_JAOTPG010000001.1, forward strand.
GAGAGGTGCGATCATCGCCGCCCCGGTCTCGGACTGCCACCAGGTGTCGACCACCGGGAGCTCGTCACGCCCGAAGTTGCGGCGGAACCAGATCCACGCCTCAGGGTTGATCGCCTCACCGACCGTTCCGAGCAGACGCAGCGTCGACAGGTCGCGGCCCTGCGGCAGCTCCGCACCGAACCAGGTCATGAAGGTGCGGATCAGCGTGGGCGCGGTGTAGTAGACGGTCACGCCGTAGCGCTCGATGATCTCGAGGTGTCGCTCGCGGTTCGGCGTGTCCGGCGTCCCCTCGTAGATGACCTGCGTCAGACCGTTCGAGAGAGGACCGTATATCTCGTACGTGTGCGCGGTCACCCAGGCGAGATCCGCCGTGCACCAGTGCACGTCGTCGGGTTTCGCATCGAAATGGGCCCAGTGCGCCCAGCTCGCGTGCGTGAGGTACCCGCCGGATGTGTGGACGAGCCCCTTCGGCTTCCCGGTGGTTCCCGACGTGTAGATGATGAAGAGCGGATGCTCGGCATCGAACGCCTGGTGATCGTGCCGGGACGAGGCGGTGTCGACGACGTCGTGCCACCAGACGTCGCGTCCCTCGGTCCAGGGGACGTCCTGCCCGGTGCGCCGGAGCACGAGGACATGCTCGAGGTCGGGCAGATCCGCCGCCGCGATGTCGGCCGTCGATTTGACCTCGGTGGCGGTGCCGCGGCGGAACTGGCCGTCGCTCGTCACGAGCAGCTTGGCTCCGGTGTCGGCGAGCCGGAACCGCACCGCCTCGGCAGAGAACCCTCCGAACACCAGTGAGTGCACGGCTCCGACGCGCGCGCAGGCGAGGGTGATCACGACCGTCTCGATCAGCACCGGGAGGTAGATGACCACACGGTCGCGCGGGCGGATGCCGAGTGCGATGAGCGCGTTGGCTGCGCGAGACACCCTGTCCTGGAGGTCGGAGTACGTCACTGCGATGCGGTCGCCCGGCTCGCCCTCGAAGTGCAGCGCGACCTTGTCACCGCGGCCGGCCTCGACATGGCGGTCGACGCAGTTGTACGCGACGTTGAGCCGTCCGCCGACGAACCAGCGCGCGGCGGGAACGGCGTCCTCCACGGGCGGATCCCATTCGTGAGCCGTGTGCCAGGGCTCGGCCCAGTCGAGCCGCTCGGCCGCCTGCTCCCAGAAGAGGGTCGGATCGGACTCAGCCCGGGCGTATGCCTCGGCGGTCACGTTCGCCGCCGCGGCGAAGCCGGCGGGCGCCGGGTACGTACGGGTCTCGTGCAGGCGTGCCTCTGACACGGTCACACCCACCGTCGGAGGAGATACTTCTCGACCAGCACGAGAAGGGCGTTGGTGATCGTGCCGAGAAGCGCGAGCAGGACGATCGACAGGATGATCCTGTCGACGCGTCCGCTGTTCTGCGAGTCCGTGAGCAGGAACCCGAGTCCCATCGACGAGGCGATCAGCTCGGCGGCGACGAGGAACAGCCAGGCCTGCGCGAGTGCGAGGCGGAGGCCTGCGACCACAGACGGCACGACGGCGGGCAGCTGCACGGTGCGGAACAGCGACCAGCCACGGAGGCTGAACGAGCGTCCTGCCTCGACGAGCTGGGGATCGACGTGTCGGAGGGCCGATGCGACGGTCGTGTAGACCGGGAAGAACGCACCGATGGCGATCAGCGTCACCTTGGACTCCTCCCCGATCTGCATCCAGAGGATCAGGAGCGGCACCCAGGCCAGAGACGGGACCGCACGGACAGCCGAGAGCGTGGGGCTGAGCAGAACATCGCCGATCCTCGAAAGACCGACGATCCCCGCGATCGCGAGTCCGATCACGGATCCGATCGCGAAGCCGAGCAGCACGCGCTGCACCGAGATCGCGATGTGGGTCCAGAGCAGACCGCGGTCGGCCAGTTCGACACCGGCGGCGAAGACGGACTCAGGGGACGGGAGGAGGTAGGGCGCGACGAGTCCGGTGGTCGTCACGATCTGCCAGGCGATGATGATGAGGGCGGGCAGCAGGAATCCGCCGATGACGCGCACGACCGGACGGTCCCACGCATGCCGCGCGCCCACCTCGGCGTGCCGACGGACGCCACGAGTAGCGTCGAGCGCCTCCCGTGCGTCCGCGGGTACCACCACGCGCTGGTCGGGAAGGCTCACTCGCCCCCGACCGCCTTCTCTGCGAAGGTGGCGTTGACGATCGAGTCCAGCGCCTTGTCGACCGAGTCCTTGCCGCCCTGGACATCACCGGAGTCGACGAGCACGGGAGCGATCTTCTCGAGCACCGCGACCTGGTCGTCTCCCGGGATGCCGCTCACATCGAGATTCGAGCGCTCGGTGATGACGGTCTTCGCGACCTCGATGTCGATGCCCGCGACCTCGGCCAGCAGCGCGGCCGTCTCGTCGGGGTTCTCGAGGGCCCACTCGCGCGCCTGCTCGTAGGCGTCGACGACAGCCTGCGCGAGGTCTGCGTGGTTCTCGATGAAGTCCTCGGTGGCGTTCAGGAATCCGTAGGTGTTGAAGTCGACGTTGCGGTAGATGAGCTGGTCGCCCGATTCCACCTCGGCCGCGGCCATGATCGGGTCGAGGCCCGCCCAGGCGTCGACCGAGCCGCCGTCGAGCGCTGCGCGCCCGTCCGCGTGCTGGAGGTTCTGCACCTCGACGTCGTCGACCGAGAGGCCGGCTTCCTCGAGAGACTGCAGCAGGAAGAAGTAGGGGTCCGTGCCCTTCGTCGCGGCGACCGACTTGCCTGCGAGGTCCTCGACCGAGGTGATGTCGCTGTCGGGGCCGACGACGATCGCAGACCACTCGGGCTGCGAGAAGATGTCGATGACCTGGATGGGCGAGCCGTTCGCACGCGCGAGAAGCGCGGCGGAGCCGGCGGTCGATCCCACGTCGATCGACCCGGAGCGCAGCAGCTCGTTCGCCTTGTTGGAGCCGGCGGACTGCACCCACTCGACGTCGACGTCGTCGCCCAGGATGTCCTCGAGGATTCCCTGGTCGCGGATCACGAGGCTCAGCGGGTTGTAGGTCGCGAAGTCGATCGACAGCGTGTCGGACGACCACTCGCTCGTGGCGGCCGCATCGTCCTTCGAGGTGTCGGAGGCCGTGGCGTTCTCCCCGGCGACGCAGCCGGACGCGACGAGCATCATCGTCCCGGCGATGGCGATCGCGGGGATGATTCGGCGGGTGATGGTGCTCATCGGGTCTCCTCGGTGGCGGTGCTGTGGTGGGTGTCGACGCCGAGTCCCTCGAGGAGTTCGGCGCGGAGGTCCGCGAGGCCGCGATCGGCGCGGTCGCGGGGGCGGATGCCGGGAACCGTGATCGTGCGCGCGATGGAGGGCGCGTCCGTCTCGGAATCGGCGACCAGCGTGCGCAGCAGCAGCACGCGATCGGCCAGGTAGAGGGCCTCCTCGACGTCGTGGGTGACGAGGAGGACGGTCGTGGGCTCTGCGGCGTGGATCTTCAGGAGAAGATCGTGCATCCGCAGTCGTGTGAGGGCGTCGAGCGCGCCGAAGGGCTCGTCCAGGAGGAGGACGCCGGGGTTGCGAGCGAGTGCGCGGGCGAGCGAGGCGCGCTGCGCCATTCCACCCGACACCTCACGCGGACGCTGGTCGGCGGCCTGCTCGAGACCGACGAGCTCGAGCAGCTCGCGCACGCGTTCGCGGCCTTCACGTCGCGCGGTGCCGCGGGGAAGCCCCAGCTCGACGTTCTGCGCGATCGTCCGCCACGGCAGGAGTCGGGGCTCCTGGAAGGCGATCGCGGTGCGCTCGTCGACGTCGGCGACGCCTGTGTCATCGAGCAGGATGCTGCCACCCGTCGGCGCATCCAATCCGCCGACCAGCCGCAGGAGCGTGGACTTGCCGCACCCGGAGGGCCCGACGATCGCGACGATCTCGCCGGCTGCGACCTCGACGTCGATCCCGCGGAGAACGTCACGCCGACCGCGAGCGACGGGGAAGCTCCGTTCCACCCCGTGCAGACGCACGGGCTGGGCGGTGCCGGCATTGGCCGGGCCGCGAGCCGTGGAGGGCGCGGAGAGCAGGGAGGTCATACGCCCATGCTGTCCAACCCGCTGAAATGTGACGAATGTGGACGTAATGTTCGGTCACGTAGCCTCCACGTCCCGGGATACGGGTGGAGACGCGGAACGGGCCGCCACCCCGAAGGATGACGGCCCGTTCCAGAGCGTGATGCTTAAGCGTTGCCGCCCGACAGCTTCTCGCGGAGTGCCGCGAGTGCCTCGTCGTCAGCGAGCGTGCCCGCGCCTGCGGCCTCGCTCGAGAAGACCTGGCCGCCGAAGTCGTCGCCAGCGGCCGCCTCGGCCTCGGCTGCCTTGGCAACCTGAGCCTTGTGCGCCTCCCAGCGAGCCTGGGCTGCAGCGTACTCCTGCTCCCATGCCTCGCGCTGGGTGTCGAAGCCGTCCTTCCACGCACCGGTCTCGGGGTCGAAGCCCTCCGGGTACTTGTACTCGCCGGCCTCGTCGTACTCGGCGAGCATGCCGTAGAGCGCCGGGTCGAACTCGGTGCCGTTGACGTCGACGGCCTCGTTCGCCTGCTTCAGCGAGAGCGAGATGCGGCGACGCTCGAGGTCGATGTCGATGACCTTGACGAAGACCTCTTCGCCGACCGACACGACCTGCTCGGCCAGCTCGACGTGCTTGCTGGAGAGCTCGGAGATGTGGACGAGGCCCTCGATGCCGTCTGCGACGCGCACGAACGCACCGAACGGAACGAGCTTGGTGACCTTACCCGGCGTGACCTGACCGATCGCGTGGGTGCGGGCGAAGACCTGCCACGGGTCCTCCTGCGTCGCCTTGAGCGACAGGGAGACGCGCTCGCGGTCGAGGTCGACCTCGAGGATCTCGACGGTGACCTCCTGGCCCACCTCGACGACCTCGGAGGCGTGCTCGATGTGCTTCCAGGACAGCTCGGAGACGTGCACGAGGCCGTCCACGCCGCCCAGGTCGACGAACGCACCGAAGTTGACGATCGACGAGACGACACCCTTGCGGACCTGACCCTTGTGCAGGTTGTTCAGGAACGTGGTGCGCGACTCCGACTGCGTCTGCTCGAGCAGCGCACGGCGGCTGAGCACGACGTTGTTGCGGTTCTTGTCGAGCTCGAGGATCTTGGCCTCGATCTCCTGGCCGAGGTACGGCGTGAGGTCGCGGACGCGGCGCAGCTCGATGAGCGAAGCCGGGAGGAAGCCACGGAGGCCGATGTCGACGATGAGTCCACCCTTGACGACCTCGATGACCGTACCGGTGACGACGCCGTCGTTCTCCTTGATCTTCTCGACATCTCCCCAGGCACGCTCGTACTGAGCACGCTTCTTGGAGAGGATCAGACGGCCTTCCTTGTCCTCCTTCTGGAGAACCAGGGCCTCGACCTCGTCGCCGACCTTGACGACCTCGTTGGGGTCGACGTCGTGCTTGATCGAGAGCTCGCGCGAGGGGATGACACCCTCGGTCTTGTATCCGACATCGAGGAGGACCTCATCGCGGTCGATCTTGACGATCGTTCCTTCGATGATGTCGCCGTCGTTGAAGAACTTCAGGGTCTTCTCGACCGCGGCCAGGAAGTCCTCAGCAGATCCGATGTCATTGATGGCGACCTGCTTGGTGGCCGGGGCGGTCGTTGCGGTAGTCATGTAGTGGGTTGTCCTTGTGAATGGAGACTCGGGCTGAAGGCTCCGGCCGCGCACGACCGATCACGAGCTCTGCAGCGATTGATTTGGTTTCTGCCACCCGGGCATGCATAGGCACGCCACGAGTGACAGTCAAGGCTATCAGATCTCGGGGCTGCGCGAAGGATGCAATACCACGCGCGGCCCGCACGCTGACAGACTGTCGGCATGCCCCGCGCCGACAAGCTTCTTCTGCTCGACACCGCCAGTCTCTACTTCCGCGCCTTCTACGGTGTTCCGGACAAGGTGACTGCGCCGGACGGCTCCCCGATCAACGCGGCCCGCGGCCTGCTGGACATCATCGCGAAGCTCATCACGCTCTACGAGCCGACACACGTGGTCGCCTGCTGGGATGACGACTGGCGGCCGCAGTGGAGGGTCGATCTGATCCCGAGCTACAAGTCGCACCGAGTCGTCGAAGTGGTGGAGGCGGGTCCCGATGTCGAAGAGGTCCCGGATCCTCTCGAGGCGCAGATCCCGCTCATCCGTCAGACGCTCGGCCGCCTCGGCATGCCGATCATCGGTGTCGCCGAGCACGAGGCGGACGACGTCATCGGCACCCTCGCCACGCACGCGACGATGCCTGTCGACATCGTCACGGGCGACCGCGACCTCTTCCAGCTCGTGGACGACGCGAGGGATGTCCGTGTCATCTACACCGCTCGCGGCATGAGCAACCTCGAGATCGTGACGGATGCCGTGGTCGTGGCCAAGTACGGCGTGCTCCCCGGTCAGTACGCCGACTTCGCCACGATGCGGGGCGATGCGTCCGACGGGTTGCCGGGCGTCGCCGGGGTCGGAGAGAAGACCGCAGCGACTCTGCTGCAGTCCCACGGGGATCTCGCCGGGATCCGCGCGGCAGCAGAAGCCGGAGAAGGGATGAGCGCCGGGGTCCGGGCGAAGATCCTCGCCGCGTCCGCTTACCTCGACGTCGCACCGACGGTCGTCGCCGTGGCACCCGATCTCGACATCGTGGCGCCGGCCGAGGCGCTGCGGCCGCTCGACCCGGCCGAGGCGGCCGCCGCGACGGCGCTCGCGGAGAAGTGGAACCTCGGATCTTCGATGGCGCGCGCCATCGCGGCCGTGGCCACCGTCGAAGGCTGAGTCAGCTCGCCCAGGCGAGCAGCCGGTCGAGCCCCCAGGTCGTGATGATGCGGGAGGCGGGCACTCCGGCCCGTTCCGCGCGCGCGGCGCCGTGGTCCAGCAGCGACAGCTGACCCGGCGCGTGCGCATCGGAGTCGATCGAGAAGAGGCACCCCGCATCGAGGGCGATCGCGATCAGCTCGTCGGGCGGGTCCTGTCGCTCGGGCCGGGAGTTGATCTCCACCGCGACGCCGTTATCGGCGCAGGCCGAGAACACGGCGTGCGCATCGAACTGCGACTCCGGCCGAGTGCCCCGCTCGCCCTGGACGAGGCGGCCGGTGCAGTGCCCGAGCACATTGACTCGCGGGTGCGACACGGCGGCGATCATCCGCGCCGTCATCGGCCTCACCTCCATGCGAAGTTTCGAATGGACGGATGCGACGACGATGTCGAGCTCGCCGAGCAGCGAGTCCTCCTGGTCGAGGGCGCCGTCCTCGAGGATGTCGACCTCGATCCCCGCGAGAAGGGTGAACCCGTCTCCCGACTCCGCCCGCACGAGGGGGATCTGCTCGCGGAGCCTCTCGGCCGAGAGCCCTCTGGCGACCCGGAGGCGCGGCGAATGATCGGTGATCGCCTGATACTCGTGCCCGAGCGCCCGCGCCGCCGCCGCCATCACGGGGATGGGAGTAGTGCCGTCGGACCAGTCCGTGTGGGCGTGCAGGTCACCGCGGAGCCTGGCGCGCAGTTGCGACTCCACCTCGGGCTCGACCTCTCCACGCAGCTCGACGAGATAGTCCGGAACCTCACCGGCCTGCGCCTGCCGAATGACGCCGAAGGTCGACTCCCCTATGCCCTTGGCGGCGCGCAGCCGGGTGGGGTCCTCACGGACGTCCTCGGGAAGCTGCTGCAGAGTCGCCGCTGCCTGGCGGAACGCCTTCGCCCGATAGCGCGACGCCCGTTCGCGCTCCAGCAGAGACGCGATCTCGAGCAGAGCGGCGACGGGGTCCATATCAATTCCCTACGCGGAGGCGAGCTCTCGGCTCACGCTGATCCACTCGTCCAGCTTCGCGATGGCCCGGCCGTCGTCCACAGCGGCGGCCGCACGCTCGTATCCCTCGCGCAGGCGCTCCAGGATCGGACGCTGGACCTGCGCGGCATCCTGCGACAGCTCGAACGCGACGATCCCTGCCGCGGCGTTCAGCAGCACGATGTCGCGCACCGCACCCTTCTCGCCGTCGAGCGTCCTGCGCAGGATCTCCGCATTGTGGTCGGGAGTGCCACCGATCAGATCGGCGAGGTCCGCGACGGGAATGCCGAGGTCACGCGGATCGAGGTCGTGCTCGTGGATGTCACCGCGAGTGACCTCCCAGATGCGGCTGTGGCCGGTGGTGGTCAGCTCGTCCAGGCCGTCGTCTCCGCGGAACACCAGCGCCGTCGCACCCCGGGTGCGGAACACCCCGGTGATGAGCGGGACGCGCTCGAGCTGCGCCACACCGACGGCGTTGGCCTCGGCTCGGGCGGGGTTGCAGAGCGGGCCGAGCATGTTGAACACCGTCGGAACCCCGAGCTCTGCGCGAACCGCACCCGCGTGCTTGAAGCCCGGGTGGAAAGCGCCGGCCCAGGCGAAGGTGATGCCGGTGCGATCGAGGATCGACGACACCGCAGCCGGGTCGAGGGTGAGCTCGAGCCCGAGAGCGCTCAGTACATCCGATGATCCGGAGGCAGAGCTCGCTGCTCGGTTGCCGTGCTTCACGACGGGCACGCCGGTGGCGCCGATGATGACCGCTGCGGTCGTCGACACATTGACGGTGCCGACCCGGTCGCCGCCGGTGCCGACGATGTCGAGGACGTTCGGCGACACAGGAAGGGGGACGGCCGCCTCGAGGATCGCGTCGCGGAACCCGACGATCTCATCGATCGTCTCCCCCTTGGCTCGCAGTGCCACGAGGAAGCCCGCGAGCTGCGCCTCGGTCACGTCGCCGCGCATGATCTGGCGCATGGCCCAGGTGGACTCCCAGACGCTGAGGTCGCGGCGCTCCAGAAGAGTGGTGAGCACGTCGGACCAGGTCAGGGAATCAGCCATGTGTGCGATCCTATCGGCGCCGGGAAAACGTGCAGACTCTTCCGCATGGGCACTCTCGCCCGTGGCACCCCCTGTTTCCCGCGGATTCACCGAGGATTCGCAGCGTTTTCTTAGGGTTGCCTAAGTCGCATGACAGCGAATCGGAGCCCTCCGGTGCGAGAATCACGCCCGAGGATCGGCCATAATGGAAGGGTGACGACCTCAGCGACGTATGCCCCGGCGGCAAGAACGATCAAGCGCCCCAACCCGGTAGCTGTCGGCACCATTGTGTGGCTCGGCAGTGAGGTGATGTTCTTCGCGGGACTCTTCGCGATCTACTTCACTCTCCGCAGCACCTCACCGGAGCTCTGGGCCGACCGCACCGAACTGCTGAACGTTCCGTTCGCGTTCGTCAACACGGCGATCCTGGTGTTCTCCTCCTTCACGTGCCAGATGGGCGTGTTCGCGGCAGAGGACCTGCAGCCGTACCGCATCGCCAAGGGGCAGAAGAACCTCGCCGGCCGCCGTCGCCTCTTCGGCTGGGGCATGGTCGAGTGGTTCTTCCTCACCTTCGCACTCGGCGCGATCTTCGTGTCCGGCCAGGTGTGGGAGTACGCACAGCTCGTCGCTGAGGGCATGCCGATCAACGCCGATTCCTACGCATCCGCGTTCTACCTGACGACCGGCTTCCACGCCCTGCACGTCACCGGCGGTCTCATCGCGTTCCTCCTCGTCATCGGCCGCGCCTACGCCGTCAAGAATTTCCGGCACAAAGAGGCGACGTCCTCGATCGTGGTGTCCTACTACTGGCACTTCGTCGACGTCGTCTGGATCGTGCTGTTCGTCGTTATCTACTTCCTGAAATAAGAGCGGAGCTGATCCCCGAGATGGCACGAGAGAAGAAGCGCCGTTCGAACGGCCGTCGCAGTCCCCTGGCTGCGGTGGCCCTCATCGGAGCAGGCCTCATGATCACCGGCGCCGTGTACGCCGGAACATCCGCAGCCTTCGCTGCGACCGACACGCAGACCACCGCTGAGAGCACCCTCACCGTCGAAGACGGCGAGAAGCTGTTCACGGCGAACTGCGCCACCTGCCACGGTCTCGACCTGCAGGGAACCGCGAACGGCCCGAGCCTCTACGGCGTCGGTGAGCTCGCGACCGAGTTCCAGCTGTCGACCGGACGCATGCCCCTGCAGATGCAGGGACCGCAGGCCCCGCAGAAGACGCCGCAGTTCACGGAGGACCAGATCCTGGCGATCTCGTCGTTCGTGCAGGAGTCCGCTCCCGGCCCGACCTTCCCCGAAGAGCACATCCTCGACGGAGGCGGCGACGTCGCGAACGGCGCCGAGCTGTTCCGCGTCAACTGCGCCATGTGCCACAACGTGGCAGCAGCCGGTGGTGCACTCACCGAGGGCAAGTACGCCCCTGCCCTGACCGAGACCAGCGCACTGCACATGTACGCGGCCATGGTCACCGGCCCCCAGAACATGCCCGTCTTCGGCGACATGAACCTGTCGGACGAAGACAAGCGCGACATCATCTCGGCTCTGCTCTACCAGCAGCAGTCCGTGCAGATCGGCGGATTCTCGCTCGGTTCGCTGGGTCCCGTCTCCGAGGGCCTGTTCGTCTGGATCTTCGGGATCGGCGCGCTCGTCGCCATCACCGTGTGGATCACGGCGAAGTCCAACTGACGCTTATTCATCGAAGAGGAACGTACGAGGAGCACCATGGCACACGACGACGACTCGCAGGCTCTTGACAGGGCCTACCAGCCCTCTCCGGGGCTGGGTGTCGCAGTCAGCGATCCCGTGCAGAACCCCGGGCTGCCGCCGCACCGCGAGCGGATGACCGACAAGGACCCGCGCGCTGAGAAGGCTGCGGAGCGCACGGTCTACACCCTGTTCTACCTCTCGCTGGCAGGAAGCATCTGGGCGGTCGCCGCCTACATGCTGTTCCCCATCGAGAGCGGCGCGCTCATCGACATCCGTCAGAACAACCTCTTCATCGGTCTGGGCATCGCACTCGCGCTGCTCTCGATCGGCATCGGGGCGATCCACTGGTCCAAGGCGCTCATGAGCGACAAGGAGCACATCGAGTACCGCCACCCCACCCGTGGCAAGGAATCGACGCGCGAAGCTGTCATCGAGGCGTTCGAGACCGCGAACGAGGAGTCCGGCTTCGGACGCCGCACCATGATCCGCAACTCGCTGTTCGCAGCGATCGTCGCCTCGATCATCCCTGGTGTGACTCTGTTCCGCGGCCTCGCTCCACACAGCACCCCCGAAGACCCCACAGCGGGCGACCCGGTCGCACTGCTGAAGCACACGATGTGGGAGAAGGGCCAGCGTCTCGTTCGCGACCCCGATGGCACCCCCATCCGCGCCGCTGACGTCACCCTCGGATCCGCGTTCCACGTGATCCCCGAGGACCTCGCAGACCTCAGCCACCACGACGGCTACCTCGAGGAGAAGGCGAAGGCCATCGTGCTGATGATGCGCCTGCGCCCCGAGCAGCTCATCGAGGCCGAGGACCGCAAGGACTGGTCGTACGACGGCATCGTCGCGTACTCCAAGGTGTGCACGCACGTCGGCTGCCCTGTCGCTCTCTACGAGCAGCAGACGCACCACCTCCTGTGCCCCTGCCACCAGTCGCAGTTCGACGTCACGGATCACGCCAAGGTCATCTTCGGCCCGGCCGCACGCCCGCTGCCGCAGCTGCCCATCACCGTCGACGACGAGGGCTACCTCGTCGCACGCAGTGACTTCACCGAGCCCGTCGGCCCGAGCTTCTGGGAGCGCCATTGAGCACCGCAACGCTGTCCAAAGAGGACAAGGACAACAAGGCGCCTCTCGGCGGCCGATTCGTCGGCGCCGCGTCGAACTACATCGATGAGCGCACCAGCATCTCCGGCTTCGTCAAGGAGCTCGGACGCAAGATCTTCCCCGACCACTGGTCCTTCATGCTCGGCGAGATCGCGCTGTGGAGCTTCGTGGTGGTGTTCCTCTCCGGAACCTTCCTGACGTTCTTCTTCCAGGCGTCGATGGTCGAGACCCACTACACCGGTGCCTATGCCCCGATGCGCGGTATCGAGATGTCGGCGGCCCTCGAGTCGTCCCTGCACATCTCGTTCGACCTCCGCGGTGGTCTTCTGGTCCGCCAGATCCACCACTGGGCAGCCCTCGTCTTCGTCGCCGGCATCGGCGTGCACATGCTGCGCGTCTTCTTCACCGGCGCGTTCCGCAAGCCCCGCGAGCTCAACTGGGTGATCGGCTTCGTGCTGTTCATCCTCGCGATGGCCGAGGGATTCACCGGCTACTCGCTGCCTGACGACCTGCTGTCGGGCAACGGCCTCCGCATCATCGACGGCATGATCAAGGGCTTCCCGCTGGTCGGCACCTGGATCTCGTTCCTGCTCTTCGGCGGCGAGTTCCCCGGCACCGACATCGTCGGCCGCCTGTACACGCTGCACATCCTGCTGCTGCCGCTGCTCGTCATCGGTCTGATCGTCGTGCACCTGATGCTGATGATCGTCAACAAGCACACGCAGTTCGCCGGCCCCGGCCGCACGAACGACAACGTCGTGGGCTACCCGATGATGCCGGTCTACATGTCGAAGATGGGCGGCTACCTGTTCATCGTCTTCGGCACGATCGTGCTGATCGCGACGTTCTTCCAGATCAACCCGATCTGGAACTACGGCCCCTACGACCCGTCCCCCGTTTCCGCCGGTACCCAGCCTGACTGGTACATCGGATTCGCGGACGGCGCGCTGCGACTGGCCCCGTCGAACCTCGACGTCGTGTTCCTCAACCACACCTGGTCGTTCGGCATCCTGCTTCCGGTCATCGTGCTCGGACTGTTCATCGTGCTCGTCGCGATCTACCCGTTCCTCGAGGCGTGGATCACGGGCGACAAGCGCGAGCACCACATCGCTCAGCGTCCGCGCAATGCGGCGACCCGCACCGCCATCGGCGTGGCAGGCGTCGTCTTCTACGCGGTGCTGTGGGCTGCGGCTTCCTCGGACCTCATCGCGACGCACTTCATGCTGACGATGGAGGGCGTGATCCACACGCTCCAGGCACTGCTGTTCGTCGGACCGGTGCTCGGGTACTTCGTGGCGAAGCGCATCGCACTCGCGCTGCAGAAGAAGGATCGAGAGATCGTCCTGCACGGCTTCGAGTCCGGCCGCATCGTCCGCCTCCCCGGCGGCGAGTTCATCGAGGTGCACCAGCCGGTCGACAAGTACGACCGCTGGAAGCTCATCGACGTCGACGGCTACGAGCCGCTGGTGGTCCGTCCGAACGCGAAGGGACGCATCTCGTGGACCGAGAACCTGCGCTCCTCCGTCTCGCGCTGGTTCTTCGAGGATCGTCTCGCCCCGCTCACGCAGGCCGAGGTCGAGGCCGCGGATGCTCACCAGCACCACGTCGAAGCCCACAACGAAGAGACCGAAGCTGCCGAGATCCAGGGCGCTCACGAGCGTGCCGGCTTCCCTGACGCTCCGTTGACCGTGAGTGAGACCCACGTCGACGAAACGCCGAACACCCCCAGCACGGTCATCTCGACCGAGCCGGTGAAGAAGCCTCGTAAGAAGAAGTCGGAGGAGGGAGAGTAGGACCGCCGCTCCCCCACGACGAAGGCCCTGTCCGTTTCGGACAGGGCCTTCGTCGTATCCGGGAGCCTCTCATCTCGGCGTGGAAGGATCGTGACATGAGCTCAGCAGTCCAACTCATCCGTTCCGCCGACCTCGCCGCAGCGCCCTATGCGTACGCGGCCACCGCACCGTCCGGATCCCGTCTGATCTTCCTCGCCGGCGCGTGCCCTCTCGAAGAAGACGGAAGCACAACCGCACCCGGTGACTACTCCGCGCAAGCCGCCAGATGCGTGACGACGTTGCGCGAGGCCTTGCGCGCCAGCGGCGCGTCACTCACCGACGTCATCAGCACACGCGTCCTGGTGGCCTCGTCGTCCCAGAAGGATCTGGTGGCGGCCTGGGACGTCGTACATGCGGCCTTCGGCGACCATGACGTACCCAGCACCCTCCTGGGCGTCACAGTGCTCGGCTACGATCACCAGCTGGTCGAGATAGAAGCGATCGCGGCAGTCGCGGAGGAGGCACGATGAACGGCACAATCCGTCCGGGCGTCTCCGAGGATGCCGAAGCCCTGCACGCCATCGAGGCACATGCCGATGCACTTCTGATCGACAGCCTCGGAGCACCCGAATGGCCGCCGGCCGGCGATGGAGCCGAGAGGCTCGGAGCGCCCGGTTTCGTCCTGGTGGTCGAGGACCCTGAGGACTCCTCCCCCATCGGCTTCGTCCATGTGCTCGACGCCGACGGTCACGCCCACCTCGATCAGCTCTCCGTTCTCCCCTCTTCCGGTCGCCAGGGCTACGGACGCCGCCTCGTCGGCGCTGCGCTGGACGAAGCCCGTGAACGCGGCTACACGCGAATGTCGCTGCGGACCTACGCCGAGATCCCGTGGAACGCTCCGTTCTACGCCTCGTGCGGATTCCTCGAGAGCATCCCGGAGACCCCGTTCCAGCGCGGCCTCGTCGACACGGAGGCCTCGCTCTCGCTCGATCGCTACGGACGACGTGTGCAGATGACCGTGGAGCTCTGAGCGGCCACTTCGACTTTGGCGGAATCCGGCGCTCCCTCGTCCGGATGACGAGGGCGCACCACCCGACCTCTCCCTACGCTGGGATCATGATCGATCGCGCTGACTACTATGCCGCCAAACTCGCCTACGAGACCGACGCCAGCGACGTCCACGCCGCGCTGAAGGCCGGAGAAGAGATCGTCGTCATCGACGTCCGCTCTGACGAGGCCTGGGCCCAGGGACGCGTCGCAGGAGCCATTCACATGCACTACAGCGAGATCGCGACCCGAGCTCCGGCCGTGATCCCCTCCGACGCCGCGGTCGTCGTCTACTGCTGGAGCCCCGGGTGCAATGCCGGCGCGAAGGGTGCCAGGGAGTTCGCCGCCCTCGGGTACGAGGTGCGCGAGATGATCGGTGGCTTCGAGTACTGGGTTCGCGAGGGCTATCCGGTGGAGGACGCGGACGGCGTGCACCACCGCCCGGTCGATCCGCTCACCGGTGTGGCACGGGTGCGCACGAAGGCCTAGACATCGCCCCGGCCATCGACAGGCGGTCCGGCGGTGCGGGGACACGACGAGAAAGGCCCCTGGGACGGATCCCAGGGGCCCTTCTTCGTGACACTCAGCGTGCGAAGTTGCCGCGGTAGTACTCGTACACCCAGCCGACGATCGCGACCACGAAGATCGCGAGGCCGATCGGGAGCAGGAAGTGACCGACCGCGAGTCCGACGACGAACACCGCCGCGGATCCGGCCAGCACGATCGGCCACCAGGACCAGGGGCTGAACTCGCCGAGCTCGGGGTCACCGTCGTCGATGTCGCTGGTCAGGATGTCTTCGGGCAGCTCGCCGTTCTGCGCCTTGTGCGTGCGATCGAGGTAGAACGCGATCAGCGCGCCCATGAAGGCTGCGAAGAACAGCGCCACGGTACCGACCCATTCGATCCGCTCGGCGAAGTTCTCCGACGGAGTCGCCAGGATGTGCCAGCCGGTGTAGACGACGCCGACCAGCGCGAAGAACGCGGTCAGGATCCACCAGAGAATGACGTTGTCGCGCATGGCTCAGTGGCCCTCTCGCTCGCCGGGCGCGGCAGGCGTGAACTCCGCTGCCTCGGGGTGGTTCAGGTCGAATGCAGGACGCTCGCTGCGGATGCGCGGGATCGACGTGAAGTTGTGACGCGGCGGCGGGCACGACGTCGCCCATTCGAGCGATGCCCCGTAGCCCCACGGGTCGTTGACCGTGACCTTGGGCGCCTTGCGTGCCGTGATCCAGACGTTCAGGAAGAACGGCAGCATCGACGCACCGAGGATGATCGCACCGATCGTCGACACCTGGTTCTGCCAGGTCCAGCCGTCTGCCGCCGAGTAGTCCGCGTAGCGACGAACCATGCCGTCGACGCCCAGCCAGTGCTGGATGAGGAACGTCATGTGGAAGCCGATGAACAGCATCCAGAAGTGCACGTAGCCGAGGCGCTCGTTGAGCATGCGTCCGGTCCACTTCGGCCACCAGAAGTAGAAGCCGGCGAACATCGCGAACACGACCGTACCGAAGACCACGTAGTGGAAGTGAGCGACCACGAAGTAGGAGTCGGAGAGAGCGAAGTCCAGCGGCGGAGCCGCGAGGATGACGCCGGTCAGACCACCGAAGACGAACGACACGAGGAAGCCGAGTGCGAACACCATCGGCGTCTCGAACGTCACGGATCCTCGCCAGAGCGTGCCGATCCAGTTGAAGATCTTCACACCCGTCGGCACCGCGATGAGCATGGTCATCAGGGCGAAGAACGGCAGCAGCACAGAGCCCGTGACGTACATGTGGTGAGCCCACACCGCGACCGACAGCGCAGCGATGGCGATCGTCGCGTAGACCAGGGTCTTGTATCCGAAGATCGGCTTGCGGCTGAACACCGGGAAGATCTCCGACACGATGCCGAAGAACGGCAGGGCGATGATGTAGACCTCGGGGTGACCGAAGAACCAGAACAGGTGCTGCCAGAGCAGGACACCGCCGTTGGCCGGGTCGTAGATGTGCGCGCCGAGGATTCGGTCTGCTGCCGCGGCGAAGATCGCAGCTGCGAGCACCGGGAAGGCCATCAGGATCAGGAGGCTCGTGATGAGCGTGTTCCACGAGAAGATCGGCATACGCCACATCGTCATGCCGGGGGCACGCATCGTGATCACGGTGGTGATGAAGTTCACCGCTCCGAGGATGGTGCCGAAGCCCGAGATGCCCAGGCCGACCATCCACAGGTTTCCGCCTGCACCCGGCGAGAACGAGGCGCTCGCGAGGGGCTGATAGGCGAACCATCCGAACGACGCGGCACCCTGAGGCGTGAGGAAGCCGGCCACGGCGATCGTGGAGCCGAAGAGGAAGAGCCAGAACGCGAACGCGTTCAGACGCGGGAACGCGACGTCGGGCGCTCCGAGCTGCAGCGGCAGGATCGCGTTCGCGAAGCCCGCGAAGAGCGGCGTCGCGAACATCAGCAGCATGATCGTGCCGTGCATCGTGAAGAGCTGGTTGTACTGCTCCTTCGTCGGGATGATCTGCATCCCGGGAGCGAACAGCTCTGCACGGATGACGAGGGCCATCACGCCGCCGAGGAGGAAGAACAGCACCGAGGCGATGAGGTACATGTACCCGATCGTCTTGTGGTCGGTCGAGGTGATCCACTTGACGACGATGTTGCCCTTCTGCTCGACGCGCGAGGAGCTCATGAGAGCGGCCTGGCGTGCGGGCAGAGTCGTGGGTCGGGAGCGGGGGGCCTCGTCGGTGCGGGGGGCTTCAGTTGTCGACATGGCTTACTCCTCTCCTTCCTCGGAGTCGGTCGTTGCGGTGGTGCCCGGGAAGTTCGACAGACGGTCGTACGCATCGGTGATGTCGCCGGTGTTGCCTTCCTCCTCGAGCGACTGGAGGTAGGCGTCGTACTCGTCCTGCTCGACGACCTTGACGTTGAACAGCATCATCGAGTGGTACTCGCCGCACAGCTCGGCGCACTTGCCGGCGTACTCGCCGACACGCGTCGGGATGAAGGACCAGGAATTGTCCTTCCCGATGTACATGTCCTTCTTGTAGAGGAAGTCGATGATCCAGAACGAGTGGATGACATCGCGCGACTGCAGGTTGATGGTGACCTTCTGGTCCACCGGCAGCACCAGGGTCGGAAGCTGCGCCTGGTCGATGTTGCCGGCGGCGTCGGGCTGAGCCTGGATGCCCATGGTCCATACGGCGTCGGAGTTGTCCTCTTCTTCGCCGTCGTACTGGAAGTCCCACGCCCACTGCTTGGCGATCGCGGTGATCTCGACGTCGGGGTCATCCCACTTCGCCTCGATCGCGCTCTGGTCGCGAGCGGTGAAGAAGAACATTCCCAGCACCAGGATGAGCGGCACGATCGTGTAGAAGATCTCGATCGGCATGTTGTAGCGCATCTGCACCGGCAGGCCGGTCTGTCCCTTGCGGCGACGGTACGCGATCGCGGCCCAGGCCATCAGGCCCCAGGTGATCACGCCGACGGCGAGCAGGACGATCCAGGAGTTCACCCAGAGCGAGGACACGCGCTCGGTCTGGTTGGTGGCCGCAGGCTCACCCTCCACGAAGCCAGGCAGGTAACCGTTCAGCTCAGTGGCAGTACATCCCGCCAGGGCCACGGCTGCCGCTACTCCCAGAGGAAGAGCGGCCCAACGAAGGCGGCGTTTCGAGGGCACGATGCACCTTTCAGATTGCGGACAGGGCACACCCAAGTCTAGGGCAACCTCACACCTGATTCATGCCAACCACGCAGGTTGGCGGAGGGGTTCGGATCAGTGGAAGCTGTCTCCGCAGGCGCAGCTGCCCGCAGCGTTGGGGTTGTCGATCGTGAAGCCCTGCTCCGAGATCGTGTCCTTGAAGTCGATCGATGCACCGTCGAGATACGGGACGCTCATGTTGTCGATGATGACCTCGACGCCGTCGAAGTCGACGGTCTCGTCGCCCTCGAGGTAGCGCTCGTCGAAGTAGAGCTGGTAGATCAGGCCCGAGCATCCACCGGGCTGGACGGCGACGCGCAGACGCAGGTCATCACGGCCTTCCTGCTCGAGGAGGTTCTTGACCTTCGTGGCCGCGGCGTCGGTCAGCTTCACGCCGTGCGCCTGGGTGGACTCTGCTGCAGTCAGTGTGGTGTCGCTCATGTCGCTCCTTGTGACGGGCCGCGCTCGCACGGCTGGTGACTCGATTTTACCCTCCGGCGGGCGGAACGGGCTCAGATGATGATGTCGTTCATGCGGGAGAGGAGAAGGGCCTCGGTGGCGACCGCGTGGCGGAAGGTGTCGAGATGCAGGGATTCGTTGGGGCTGTGCGCCCGGGAGTGCGGGTCCTCCACGCCGGTGACCAGGATCTGTGCGGCAGGGAACTCCCGCACGAGGTCGGCGATGAAGGGGATGGATCCACCGACACCGAGGTCGATCGGTGCGACGCCGTAGCCGTCGCGCATCGCGTCCCGCGTGAGCGCGACGGCCCATCCGCTCGTGTCCACCAGGAATCCGTTGCCCAGGTCGACGTCGGAGAAGGTCAGCTCTGCGCCGAAAGGCGCATGCGCGCGCAGGTGCGCCTCGAGGGCGGCGTACGCCTCCTCGCCGGACTGGCCGGGGGCCACTCGGGCGCTCACGACGACCGTGACCTCGGGAAGAAGCGTGTTGGATGCCGCCTCGACGCTCGTCGCGTCGATGCCGATGACGGTGACTGCCGGCTTGTTCCAGATCCGGCTGAGGATCGTGCCGTCGCCGATCGGCGAGGTGCCCGGGAGGAGTCCTGCCTCATCGCGGAGGGTCTCCTCGCCGTACTCGGGCGTGGGAGCATCCCGCTCCGTCATCCCCGCGACCGCGACCGAGCCGTCGTCGTTCCACAGGGTGGAGAGCATCTTGACCGTCGCCATCATCGCGTCGGGTACCGCTCCGCCGAACATCCCCGAATGGGATGCGTGGTCGAGGGTGCGCACCCGCACCGTGAATCGAGCGTTCCCACGCAGTGACACCGTCAGCCCCGGGGTGGCCGAGTCCCAGTTGCCGGAGTCGGCGACCACGATGGCGTCTGCGCGCAGCGACTCCTTGTTGTCCGCGAGGAACTGGGCGAACGAGCGCGATCCGTACTCTTCTTCGCCCTCGATGAACATCGCGATCCCCAGTTCGAGGTCGTCGCCGATCACCTCGGCGACCGCGCGGATCGAGGCGATGTGCGCCATGATGCCGGCCTTGTCGTCTGCCGCTCCGCGCCCGTACAGGCGTCCGTCGCGAACGGTCGGCTCGAACGGCGGGGTCTCCCACAGAGCGTCGTCACCGGGAGGCTGCACGTCGTGGTGCGCGTAGAGCAGGATGGTGGGCTTGCCGTTGCGTGCGGCACGTGTGGCGAGCACCGCCGGCTGCCCGTGCTCGTCGGTTCCGGGGATCGCCGCCCGGAGGATGCGGACCTCGTCGAAGACTCCGGTGTCGGTCGCCAGAGCGGCGACGGCCTCAGAGCTGCGCTCCAGCTGCGTCTGGTCGAAAGCGGGCCAGGCCATACCGGGGATGCGCACGAGCCGACCGAGGTCGCTCAGCGCTGCGGGGAAGCCTGTCGATGCCGCTTCGAGGACGGCGGGTTCGCGCTCGCTGGACAGATTCTGGTCACCGGGCTGGGCAGGAGATGTCATGCGAGTAATCTTAAGGTGATCCACCTTCACCGAACCGAGGAACCTCGTGGCCACTTCCCCTGTCTCCCCTCCGACGAACGACGACGCCTCCGAGACGCCGGGCTCGGGCAAGGGACGCCCGACGCCGACCAGGGCCGAGCAGGAGGCCGCACGCCGACGCCCTCTCGTCGCGAACACCAAAGAGGCCAAGGCCGCGGCCCGCGCCGAGCTCAACGAGCGGCGCAACCGCGCGCAGGCAGGTCTCGCCGCCGGCGAGGAGAAGTTCCTCCCCGCACGCGACAAGGGCCCGCAGCGCCGCTGGGTGCGTGACTACGTGGATGCCGGATGGCACCCCGCGGAGTTCGTGATGGGCGTGATGGTGCTCGTGATCCTCATCTCGCTGCTCCCCGCAAACCTCGCGATCGGCGGTTTCGCCATCGCCGGCTGGGCCTACCTGGTCATGATGGCCTACCTGATCCTCGCGATCGGCGGCATGGTCCTTCTCGGCTTCCGCGTCAAGCGCAAGATCGCAGCGAAGTTCGGCCAGGAGCGCATGGAGCGCGGCCTCGGCTGGTACGCCGCCATGCGGTCGCTGCAGATGCGCTTCATGCGCCTGCCGAAGGCTCAGGTCAAGCGCGGCGACTACCCCGCCTGACACCCGTCACGCGCAAGAGGCGTCTCCTGCTCTCACGAGCACGAGACGCCTCTTCTGCGTTGCGGGTGGTCTCAGCCGCGCACGAGTCCCCTGTTGAGCTCGCGCCCCCAGAAAGGGCCGCGGTACAGGAAGGCCGTGTACCCCTGCACGAGTGTCGCCCCGGCGGCGAGTCGCTCCTGCACGTCCGCGGGGGTCTCCACTCCCCCGACGGCGATCACGCAGAAGTCCTCGGGGACGGCAGCACGGACGAGTCGGAGGACCTGCAGCGAACGCTCCTTGAGCGGCGCACCGGAGAGGCCGCCGGCCCCCGCCGCCTCGACGGTCGCGGCGTCGGTGGTGAGGCCTTCGCGGCTGATAGTCGTGTTGTGCGCGATGATCCCCGCGAGTCCCTCGTCGACGGCGAGCTTGGCGATCGCCGTGATCTCGTCGTCCGGGAGGTCGGGGGCGATCTTGACGAGCAGCGGCGTGGATCCCGATGCCGCGCGCACGGCCCTCAGCAGTGGAGCCAGGGTCTCGACGGCCTGCAGGCCTCGAAGGCCTGGCGTGTTGGGTGACGACACGTTGACCGCGAGGTAGTCGGCGAGCGGTGCGAGCCTGGTCGCCGACGCGACGTAGTCGGCTGTGGCATCCTCGACGTCGACGACCCGGCTCTTGCCGATGTTGACGCCGATCACGGTGTCCGGGGCTCCTCGGCGCAACTTCGCGAGTCGCCGCGCGGCAGCGTCCGCACCCTCGTTGTTGAAGCCCATGCGATTGATCACGGCCCGGTCCGCGACGAGCCGGAAGAGCCGCGGCTTGGGGTTGCCGTCCTGCGGGATCGCCGTCACTGTGCCGACCTCGACGTGCCCGAATCCGAGAGCCGCGAGCCCGCGCACACCGATCGCGTTCTTGTCGAAGCCCGCGGCGATGCCGAACGGCGACGAGAAGGTCAGCCCGAGCGCCTCGACACGCAGCGACGGGTCGGGCTTCGTGAGCGCGCGCGTCGCCCAGGAGAACGGGGGCACACCGAGTACGCGGATCACCGCCATCCCGGCGTGGTGGGCGAACTCGGGGTCGAAGCGCGACAGGACAGCGCGGAAGAGCAGCGGATACATCCCTGCCAGATTACCGGTCGACGGGCTCCGGCTTCACGTGGTCGGCGCGGAGATCGGTGATCGCGCTCTCGAAGTCCTCGAGCGAATCGAACGCCTGATAGACGCTCGCGAACCGCAGGTAGGCGACCTCGTCGAGATCGCGGAGCGGACCGAGGATCGCGAGCCCGATCTCGTTCGTGTCGAGCTGCGAGACACCGGTCTGTCGCACGGCCTCCTCCACGCGCTGGGCGAGGATGGCCAGGTCGGCCTCGGTCACGGGTCGGCCCTGGCAGGCCTTGCGCACACCGGAGATGACCTTCTCGCGGCTGAACGGCTCCATGACGCCCGACCGCTTGATGACGTTGAGGCTCGCCGTCTCGGTCGTCGTGAATCGACCGCCGCACTCGGGGCACTGCCGTCGTCTGCGGATCGACAGACCGTCGTCGCTGGTGCGGGAGTCGATGACCCGAGAGTCCGAGTGACGGCAGAAGGGGCAGTGCATCTGACCGATCCTACGCCGTGAAACGAGCCTCGATCGCCTCACCGTGCGCGGGAAGCACCTCGGTGTTGGCGAGTGCGACGACTCCGGCACGGACTTCGGCGAGGGCTGCGCGATCGTACGAGATCACCTGCTGCGGGCGGAGGAACGTGTAGGCGCCGAGGCCGGGCGCATAGCGCGCCTGTCCCCCGGTGGGGAGGACGTGGTTGCTGCCCGCCATGTAGTCCCCGAGGCTGACGGGCGTGTGGTCGCCCACGAAGACGGCACCGGCGCTGGTGAACGACTCTGCCGCGGCCTCGGCATCCTCGAGGTGCAGCTCGAGGTGCTCCGGCGCATAGGCGTTGCTGAACGCGGTGGCCATCGCGCGGTCGTCGACGAGAACGATCGCGGACTGCGGGCCGTCGAGCGCTGCAGCCACGCGGGTGGCGTGGCGCGTCGAGGCGGCCTGCCTGGCGACCTCGGACACCACGCGGTCCGCGAGCTTCTCCGAATCGGTCACGAGGACCGCCGACGCCTGCTCGTCGTGCTCCGCCTGGCTCACGAGGTCGGCGGCGATCAGTCGCGGGTCTGCGGCCGAGTCCGCGACGACGAGGATCTCGGTGGCCCCGGCCTCGGAATCCGTGCCGACGACACCGGCCACAGCCCTCTTCGCCGAGGCGACGTAGTTGTTTCCCGGCCCAGACAGCACATCCACCGGATCGAGGCCGATCCCGGCGACACCGTGCGCGAACGCTCCGATGGCCCCCGCGCCGCCCATCGCATAGACCTCCGTGATGCCGAGGAGCCCGGCCGCTGCGAGGATCGTCGGGTGGACGCGTCCGTCCTGGTCCTCCTGCGGAGGGGATGCGAGCGCGATCTGCTCGACTCCGGCCACCTGTGCCGGGACGACGTTCATGATGACGCTCGACGGATACACCGCCTTGCCTCCGGGGATGTAGACGCCCGCGCGGTGCACCGGTTGCCAGCGCTGGGTGATGGTGGCACCGGCGCCGATCTGGGTGACCTGGGGGGCGGGCACCTGGGCGGCCGAGGCGATGCGCACCCGACGGATCGCCTCCTCGAGGGCGGTACGGACCTCAGGCGCCAGGACCTCGAGGGCATCGGCGATGTGCTGGGCCGGCACTCGGAGTTCGTGCCCGGAGACGCGGTCGAATCTGTCGGCCTGCTCCCGGAGCGCCTCTTCGCCGCGCGCACGCACGTCCTCGACGATCCGCGCCGCCGTGTCGAGTGCCTCGGCGCGTGCCTGGGTGGCTCGCGGCACGGCCGCGAGCATGTCAGCCGGCGAGAGCTCGCGCCCCCGCAGATCGATCGTGCGCAAGATCAGCCCTTCGTGATGTCTGCGATGTCGTGCAGGTAGCCGATGCGACCATCGTCGTGTCGCACGACGTAGGCGCCGCCGCGGTCTTCGATGACGAGAGCCCAGGCATTCGGACCGATCTGGAAGATCGCCTCGCCCCGCTCGTCGTGAACGTCGCGCTCGGTCGGAGCGAGCACCCAGAACGGCTGAGGAGCTGGGGCAGCGTCGTATGCGGCGTTCGCGTGGACGTCGGTGTGATCCTCCACGGCGGGGAACGCGGTGGTCTCGGCAGACGAGACGTCCTGAGCCGTCGCCCCCAGCAGCGATTCGATGCTTCCGGTGTCCGACACGATCTCGGGCTCCTGGCCCCGGCTGCTGCGAGAGTAGGCCGGGACGTAGTCCTCATCGGATGTCGCCTGCTCTGTGCCCGTCCCGCCGCCGGATGCGTGCGCGGCGAGCGGCACGTGATCGGCCAGGTCGAGCCTGGCGACCTCGTCGGTCGCCTGCTGCCCGGACAGCTCGACGTCGAGTCCACCGGCGGGGAAGGCCTGTGTGGTGTGCGGCGCCTGCTCGGTTCGAGGGGCATCCTCGTACGAGCTGATCGTGTCGGGCGCGTACTGCGCGGTCGTGTCGGGCCCGTACTGCTCGGCCTCATCGGACGCGTACTGCGCGACGGGGTCGGACGCATACCCCGCCGCGGCGAGAGATGCCCCCGGGACGGAGCCGTCGGCGGATTCCGAGATCGTCTCGGGAGTCACGTCCGCCACCGGCGCCGGCTCGGGGCGCGGACGCGGGATGACGGGGCGCACCGGGTTCGCGTTGCGGTGCGCGAGCGTGACGAGACGGCCGTGGAAGTCTTCTCTGAGTCCGGGGACCAGCGGCGCGAACACGGTGAGGACCACGAGCGCGACAGATGCGACGAGCTGGACGATGCCGCTCCAGGAGAGAGCGAAGACGCCGAATTCGATCGCGAAGGCGACTGCGCTCCACAGCGCTCCGACCCAGAAGACGGCTGCGACGGAGAAGGCGACGGAGGCGAACTGATCGATCCCCAGGGATCCGACCCGGCGGATGCCGTCCGGTGAGAACCGGCGCAGAATCAACAGGAAGACCGCGACCGTGGGCACACCGATCGGAAGGATCCACTGGATGCCCGTGCCCCAGATCGAGGAGTCGACGGCATGCGGGAAGAACGAGGAGACGAACGCGACGAGCCAGACGCCGACGATCAGGAGCTCACGCAGGGTGAACCCGAGGATGCCGAACTCCGGCGTCACCTCGTCGTCGTAGAGGACACCGTCGTCATCGGAGAAGACCTCGTCGACAGCGGACTCGGGGGCCTCGGCTGCACCGTCTGCATCCGAGCCGTCACTGTTCAGGAAGGGGGATTCCGTGCTCATGGGGGTGGTCCTTTCGCCACGGTGCAGAGCCTCTGACGCCCTGCACCCGAACGCGTCCTGATACTACCCGGTGCATCCGGGAGGACGTCATCGGGCGACTCCTGTAAGGGGTCGGATCAGCCGAGACAGCTCGGCCCGAGGAGGGATTTGAGATCACCGAACAGGTCGGCGGAGACCTTCACGGGCATCGGGACGTCGAACACCTTAGCCGTGCCGCCACGGTGCACTCGCAGAACCACCTCGGTGTCTCCGTTGTGTCGGCGCAAGACCTCGGCGAGCTCGTTCATGACCCTCTCGGTCGCTCTCTGCTCAGCCAGAACGAGTGCGAGCGGTCCCGCGGCATCGAAGGAGCCGACGTCGGGGGCGAACGCCGACTGCGCGTGGAGGTTGAGCCCGTCGTCGCGCTTCGAGACGCGACCGCGGACGGCCAGGATCGAGTCCTGCTGGAGGATGTGCTGGAACTCGGTGTAGGTCTTGCCCATGAACATGACCGTCACCTCGCCGTTGAAGTCCTCGACGGTGATCATGCCGTACGGGTTTCCGCTCGCCTTCGCCACGCGGTGCTGGACGCTGGTGACGAGCCCGGCGACCGTGACCTGTTCGCCGTCCTGCATCTCCTCGGAGTTGATGAGGTTGTGGATCGAGATCGACGCGTGCTTCGCGAGAGGCACTTCGAGCCCTGCGAGCGGATGGTCAGAGACGTACAGGCCGAGCATCTCGCGCTCGAATGCGAGCTTGTCCTTCTTGATCCACTCCGGCCGCGCGGGGACCTTGGCCGGCGCCACCTCGTCCGTGCCCTCGTACAGGCTGTCGAAGTCGAAGCCGATCGCGCCCTGCGCTTCGTTCCGCTTGCGATCCACGGCGGCCTCTACGGCGTCCTCGTGGATCTCCAGCAGCGCCCGGCGGGAATCGCCCATCGAGTCGAAGGCGCCCGCTTTGATCAACGACTCCACAGTGCGCTTGTTCGAGACGTGCAGCGGAACCTTGTCGAGGAAGTGGTGGAACGAGGTGAAGCGCTCGTCCTTCCGCGACTTCACGATGCCCTCGACGACGTTGCTGCCGACGTTGCGCACGGCACCGAGCCCGAATCGGATGTCGTCGCCGACGGCGGCGAAGTAGTTGATGGATTCAGAGACGTCCGGCGGGAGCACCTTGATGCCCATCCGGCGACACTCGTTCAGATACAGCGCCATCTTGTCTTTCGAGTCGCCGACGCTGGTGAGCAGTGCGGCCATGTACTCGGCGGGATAGTGGGCCTTGAGGTAGGCGGTCCAGTACGACACGACGCCGTAGGCGGCTGAGTGGGCTTTGTTGAAGGCGTAGTCGGAGAACGGGAGCAGGATCTCCCAGATCGCGTTGACGGCTCCGTCGGAGTAGCCGTTCGCGTGCATACCTGCCTGGAAGCCCTCGAACTGCTTGTCCAGCTCGGACTTCTTCTTCTTGCCCATCGCTCGACGGAGGATGTCGGCCTGGCCGAGCGAGAATCCGGCCACACGCTGCGCGATGGCCATGACCTGCTCCTGATAGATGATCAGGCCGTAGGACTCGTCGAGGATGTCGGCGAGCGATTCGGTGAACTCCGGATGGATCGGCGTGATGGGCTGCTGGCCGTTCTTTCGCAGCGCGTAGTTCGTGTGCGAGTTCGCACCCATCGGCCCCGGACGGTACAGCGCGATGAGAGCCGAGATGTCTCCGAAGTTGTCGGGACGCATGAGACGCATGAGCGCGCGCATCGGCCCGCCGTCGAGCTGGAAGACGCCGAGCGACTCTCCGCGGCCGAGCAGTTCGTATGCTCCGCGGTCGTCGAGCTCGAGGTGCTCGAGGTCGAGTTCCTCTCCCCTGTTGGTGCGGATGTTGTCGAGCGCGTCGGAGATGATCGTGAGGTTGCGCAGCCCCAGGAAGTCCATCTTGATCAGGCCGAGCGACTCGCACGACGGGTAGTCGAACTGCGTGACGATCTGACCGTCCTGCTCACGGCGCATGATCGGGATGATGTCGAGCAGCGGCTCGGACGACATGATCACGCCGGCGGCGTGAACTCCCCACTGGCGCTTGAGGCCCTCCAGCCCGAGGGCACGGTCGAACACCGTCTTCGCCTCGGGGTCTGTCTCGATCAGCGCACGGAACTCGCTCGCCTCCTTGTAGCGGGGGTGCGCGGAGTCGAACATGCCGTCGAGCGGCATGTCCTTGCCCATGACGGGCGGCGGCATGGCCTTGGTCAGTCGCTCGCCCATGCTGAAGGGGAAGCCGAGCACTCGCCCGGCGTCCTTCAGCGCCTGCTTCGACTTGATCGTGCCGTAGGTGACGATCTGCGCGACGCGCTCGGAGCCGTATTTCTTGGTCACGTAGTCGATGACCTCGCCGCGGCGACGGTCATCGAAGTCCACGTCGAAGTCGGGCATCGAGACACGGTCGGGGTTGAGGAACCGCTCGAAGATGAGGCCGTGCTCGAGGGGATCGAGGTCGGTGATCTTCATGGCGTAGGCGACCATCGAGCCTGCACCGGAACCACGACCTGGGCCGACGCGGATGCCGTTGTCCTTCGCCCAGTTGATGAAGTCGGCGACGACGAGGAAGTAGCCCGGGAAGCCCATCTGCAGGATGATGCCGGTCTCGTACTCGGCCTGCTTGCGCACCTTGTCGGGGATGCCGCTCGGGTACCGATAGTGGAGGCCCGCCTCGACCTCCTTGATGAGCCAGCTGTCCTCCGTCTCGCCGTCCGGCACGGGGAAGCGCGGCATGTAGTTCGCCGCGGTGTTGAACTCGACCTCGCAGCGTTCTGCGATGAGCAGCGTGTTGTCGCAGGCCTCGGGGTGGTCGCGGAACAGCTGCCGCATCTCTGCGGCCGTCTTGATGTAGTACCCGTCGCCGTCGAACTTGAAGCGGTTCGGGTCGTCGAGCGTCGAACCGGACTGCACGCACAGCAGAGCCTCGTGCGCGTCGGCCTCGTGCTGGTGGGTGTAGTGGGAGTCGTTGGTGCCGACGAGTGGGATGCTCAGATCCTTGGCGAGGCGGATCAGATCGGTCATGACCCGACGCTCGATGGAGAGCCCGTGATCCATGATCTCGGCGAAGTAGTTCTCCTTGCCGAACAGATCCTGGAACTCCGCCGCCGCCGCGCGAGCCGCGTCGTACTGGCCGAGTCGCAGCCTGGTCTGGATCTCGCCGGACGGGCATCCGGTCGTGGCGATCAGTCCCTTGCCGTAGGTCTGCAGGAGCTCCCGATCCATGCGGGGCTTGAAGTAGTAGCCTTCCATGCTCGACAGCGAGCTGAGCCGGAAGAGATTGTGCATCCCCTGCGTGCTCTCGCTCCACATCGTCATGTGGGTGTATGCACCGGAGCCCGAGACGTCGTCGCTCTTCTGATCGGGCGACCCCCACTGCACGCGCGTCTTGTCGCTGCGGTGCGTGCCGGGGGTGACGTAGGCCTCGAGTCCGATGATCGGCTTGACGCCTGCGGCGTTTGCCGCCTTGTAGAACTCGAAGGCCGCGAAGGTGTTGCCGTGATCGGTCACCGCGATGGCCGGCATGTCGTAATCGGCAGCCGCCTGAGTCATCGCCGCGATCTTCGCCGCCCCGTCGAGCATCGAGTACTCGCTGTGCACGTGCAGGTGGACGAAGGAGTCAGATGCCATGCCTTCGATTCTACTTTCGGCGTCCGACATCGGGCGCAGGCGTGTCCGCCGCACGACCCGATGTCGGCGTCGTCATCAGGGGAGCCCGTCCACCACGCCGACCGTGTAGATCACTCGAGAATTCGGGATCTCGGCAGGGACGATGCCCTCACCGACATCCGACGTGTACGTCGTCTCCCTGATGCCACCGCTCGCCATGTCGATCGTCACCGTGAAGCGCGTCAATGACGAGTCCGAGGGATCGGACGCCCACC
The DNA here is from genome assembly GCF_051062835.1 of Microbacterium sp. CGR1. Taxonomy (GTDB): domain Bacteria; phylum Actinomycetota; class Actinomycetes; order Actinomycetales; family Microbacteriaceae; genus Microbacterium. Next base: position 1,126,085 of record NZ_JAOTPG010000001.1, read on the forward strand.
CGAAACGAGACTCGAACGTGAGGGTACGCGCTCCTCCCGCCTGTTCCTCGCCGACCGTGGAACCGGGGAGCAGACTGAGCGCCCGGTACATAGTGGCCCGGACGTCCGGCGGGCCCGCGTTGTACGAGAGCAGCCCGATGAGGGTCCAGCCGACCTTGAAGTCCTCCCCTCCCGGTCGTTCCGGTTCCACCCGATCCCGGATCCAGCTCACCATCTCCTCGGGGTCCGCGGGCATCGCCGCGAAGACGGAGGCGAGATCGCTCTCGCCACCGACGGACCACGGCGCGAAGACATCGTAGGGCTCAAGCTGAGGGCGCGATCCGAGCATCCCCGGGAGCACCTGAGATCCTGCCGTGATCTCCGCACTGTCGCCGAAGCTCGACAGGAGCTCCGGTTGCCCCACCGACCCGTACCATTGGCTCGCCAGATCAGCAGGGACGTACTGTGTCCCGCGCGTACCCACCACCCACGCGCTCGTCGCGGTCTCCCGCGACCCACCCCACCCAGGCGTCGCCCATGAACCGAAGGCATCTTCATACACATACAGATCCTCTGTCGTCCACTCACGACGGAGATACTGGCCGGGCGCGAGCGTCGGCGGCACGAACTCTGCCGCGGCCGCCGCCGCACCGCGCAGCACCTCGGCCGATGTCTCGGTCGCCGGCGGCTCCGGCGAGGGCGTGGGAACGAGAAGACTCCCCGGCTCGCGCGTCGGCACCGCCTCGATCATCGGCGCGGGACTCGGTAACCCGTTCACGACCAGAACACCGACGGTGACGGCGGCGACCGCCCCCGCGAGCCCCCCAGCGATGATCCATGGCCGCCGTGATGCCCGAGACCTCACCGGCAGCCGCTCGGCCTCGATCGCGCTCATCAGCCGCGATCGGGCAGAACCGAGATCGAGGTCGTCGGCCTCGTTCACGGGCTTGGTCTGCCGAACCCTCTCAAACACGTCCATGGACTTCCCCTCCCTGCTGCTTCTCGAATGCCTGGATCCTTCGCGTGGGATCCAACCGTCTGCGTACCCTGTTCAGCCGCGAACGCACGGTGCCGACGGGCACCGACAGCACCTCCGCGATCTGCTCATAGCTCAGCCCCTGCCAGGCGTAGAGAAGCAGCGTCTCCCTGTCCTTGGGGGCGAGCACCGCGATCCTCTCTCTGAGCGCGCGCACTTCGCGTTCCGCATCGACTCGCCTCATCGCATCGTCCAGCCCGCCGAGCGTCACGTGCTCTTCACCGGCGGCCACGGCGGCGAACGACCGCCAGTGCTTCGCCTCGACCACTCGGTGCCGACGGATCAGCGTGGAGGCGATTCCGAGCAGCCACGGCGAAGCCGACTCCTTGGCCAGGTCGAAGTCCGCCCTGCGGCGGAAGGCCACAAGAAAGGTCTCGCTGAGCAGATCCTCGGCAGCACTCCGACCGATGCGATACGTCGCGAAGGCGTTCACCGCGCGTGCGTGTCGGTCGAACAGCTCGGCGAAGGCCGACGGCTGATCCAGCGACCGCCGGATGATCTCGCTGTCTGTGTTCACACTGTGTATTGCCCGTGAGCCGGGATCCGGTTCACGATTTCTTCGACGACATCGGCCGCCCTCGAAGATCGAGCCTCATCAGCACCCGAGGGAAGCCGTCGAGAGTCGACCCCGTGTCGGCGGCTTTGGTGAAGCCCGCCGCCTCGAACAGACTCCTCGTGCCGACGTACGCCATGGTGAGATTCACCTTCTCTCCGCGGTTGTCGACGGGATACCCCTCGATCGCCGGGGCGCCTCGCTTCTTCGCATACGCCACGGCTCCGTCGATCAGCGCGTGCGAGATCCCCCGCTTGCGATGGCCCGGGCGGACGCGAATGCACCACAGCGACCACACGTCGAGATCGTCGACCTTCGGGATCAGTCTGTTCCGAGCGAAGCTCGTGTCGCTGCGCGGATGCACCGCCGCCCATCCGACCGGTTCGTCGTCGAGGTAGGCGATCACGCCCGGAGGCGGGTCCTGATGGCAGAGCTCACGCACCCGATCCGCGCGCTGGGAGCCTCTCAGCTCGTTGTTCTCTTTACTACCGATCCGATAGCTCAGGCAGAAGCACACGTTCGATGTCGGCTTCTTCGGGCCGACGAGAGTAGCCACGTCGTCGAACTCGGTCGCAGGTCGCACCTCGATGCTCATGCGCCCAGTCTGGCCCACCCCACCGACATCGCCTAGGCGCTCAGTGGGGCTCGGGCATGCCACGAGCGCTGTTCTCGTCATCTGCCGACCGAAGGGGCTACTCGCCTCGCAGGACCGCCAGAGCGTTCTCGAAGTCCGCCGGGTACGCCGACTCGAACTGCACCCACTCCCCCGTCGCCGGGTGCGAGAATGCGAGCTTGTGCGCATGCAGCCATTGGCGGGTGAGTCCGAGCCTCGCCGACAGCGTGGGGTCCGCACCGTAGAGCGGGTCGCCGACGCACGGATGCCGGAGTGCGGCCATGTGCACGCGGATCTGATGCGTGCGACCGGTCTCGAGATGGATCTCGAGGAGCGAGGCGCCAGGGAACGCCTCGAGCGTCTCGTAATGGGTGACCGAGGGCTTGCCGTCGGGAACGACCGCGAACTTCCACGAGTGATTCGGATGCCGACCGATCGGTGCGTCGATCGTGCCGGTGAGCGGGTCGGGGTGCCCCTGGACGACCGCGTGGTAGATCTTCTCGACCGTGCGCTCCTTGAAGGCGTGCTTGAGCGCCGTGTAGGCCGACTCGCTCTTGGCGACGACCATGAGCCCGCTGGTGCCGACGTCGAGGCGATGCACGACACCTTGACGCTCGGGCGCGCCGCTCGTGGCGACACGGAATCCTGCGGCGGCGAGAGCACCCACCACCGTGGGGCCCTCCCAGCCGACAGACGGGTGTGCGGCGACGCCTGTGGGCTTGTCGACCACCACGATGTCGTCATCGTCGTAGACGATCCCGAGTTCGGGTACTGCGATCGGGATGATCCGCGGCTCCTCTTTCGGCTGCCACTCCACTTCGAGCCACCCGCCGCCGCGAAGACGATCGGACTTGTCGAGTGTGACGCCGTCGAGACGCACACCTCCGGCTGCGGCGACATCCGCGGCGAAGGTGCGGGAGAAGCCGAGCATCTTGGCCAAGCCGGCGTCGACGCGCGTTCCCTCCAGCCCCTCAGGGACGGGAAGGGAGCGGAAATCCACGCTCAGCGCCCGTCCGACGCGGCGGCCGGCGCATCGGGAGACGTGCTGTCGGTGCGCGAGGCGTCCGTCTGCGCCACGGCATCCGCCTCGTCGGCGATCGCGACGGCTTCAGCTTCTTCGTCCGTCTCCACGGGGGCGTGGTCGCGTTCGCGAGTACCGTCGAAACGCAGCCCGAAGACGACGAGCAGTGCGACGGAGATCATCCCCGTGACGATGAAGATGTCCGCGACGTTGAAGATCGCCGGCATCATCCACGGCATCGAGATCATGTCGACGACATGCCCCATGGGGAAACCGGGATCGCGGAACAGGCGATCCGTGAGGTTGCCGAGAACTCCACCGAGAAGACAGCCGAGGACGACAGCCCACAGCCGGGAGCGGAGGCCGAAGGCCTTCCACACGATCACGCCGGCGACGACCGCGAGTGCGATGGTGAAGATCCACGTGACGTCGGACCCGAGCGAGAACGCCGCACCGGGATTGCGCACGTAATACAGCTGAAGGAACTCACCGAGCACCGGGACGGGCTCCTGCAGCGGCAGGTTCTCGGTGGTGAGGTACTTCACAAACTGATCGGCGGCCAGCACGATCGCTGCGAGAATCGCAACGATCGCGCCAGCCGCCGACCGACGAAGGGCAGGGCGTCCTGGCAAAGGGACGACCTACAGTCCGATCGCAGAGACCGGGGTCGAGTCCGTCGACGCCGACTTCTCGTCGAGGTCGCGGAGCTGGCCCTCGATGTAGCCGCGCAGCTGCGAGCGGTAGTCGCGCTCGAAGTTGCGGAGCTCGGTGATGCGAGCCTCGAGCGTGTTGCGCTCGCGCTCGAGACGTGCCGACTCTTCGCGCTGCTTGGCCTCGGCCTCGGTGCGGATGCGGTTGACTTCGCCCTCGGCGTCGGCGATGAGCTGAGCGCGCTTGGCTTCACCCTCAGCGACGTGCTCGTCGTGGAGGCGCTGTGCGAGCTCGATGATGCCGGCGGTGGCGGTCGCGGAACCCGACGGAGCGGGCTCGGCCGGTGCGGCGACGGGCGTCTCTTCGACGACGGGCGCGGGCGCCTCGGCCGCGGGAGCCGCAGCAGCGACCGGCGCATCGCCGGACTCGAATGCGGCCAGCTTGGCCTTGAGCTCGACGTTCTCTTCGAGGGCCTTGCGCCACTCGATGACGATCTCGTCGAGGAAGTCGTCGACCTCGTCCGGGTCGAAGCCGTCCTTGAAGCGGACGTGCTGGAACTGCTTGGTGACGACGTCATCCGGGGTAAGTGCCATGGTGGCTCCTTCGATGAGTTCGGTTGCCAGTTTCGAGAATGGCGTGGTCGTGATGTGGCGCGAACCCGGGGCGCGCACCTGGGAGCCAAGCATAGTCCCCGAGCCTGTCAGCCGCGACGCCGCGACACTCCGCGGCACCGAAGTCGGGCAGGGCTCAGATGAAATTACGGACGACGCTCATGAGGATCAGGACGATCAGAATCGTGATCGAGAACCCGAAATCAAGCGAGATCGAGCCGATCCTCAGAGGTGGGATGATCCGCCGGAAGAACCGGACAGGCGGATCGGTCAGCGTGTAGACGAGCTCGGCTGCGACGAGACCCGCACCCTTGGGTCGCCACTCCCGATTGAACATGGGGATGTAGCCCAGGATCAGACGAGCGAAGAGCACCAGCAGATACAGCAGAAGCGCCAGATGGATGATGCTGGCGACGATGGAGACGACGATCCCCACGGTCTACGACTGGTCGAAGCCCGCGGACTCAGCGTCTGCGTGCGCGATTCCCCCGTGGCCCGACACAGCGATGTTCTCCGGCGAGAGCAGGAACACCTTGGAGGTGACCCGCTCGATACGGCCGTACAGGCCGAGCGAGAGACCGGATGCGAAGTCGATCAGACGGCGAGCGTCGGCGTCGCTCATCTGAGAGAGGTTGATGATGACCGGGACACCTTCGCGGAAGCTCTCGGCGATGAGCTGAGCATCGCGGTACTGCTTCGGGTGCACGGTGAGGATCTCGTTCACTGCCCCTCCTGCGGGCTGGCGCACGGCGACGGGGCGCCGCAGCGGGGTGACGGGCGCCGGAGCGGGCTCTTCCCGGTCACGCTCGCGGTCGCGATCACGTTCGCGGTGGGCGCGGGCCGGAGCCTGCTCCTCGTAAGCCTCTTCCTCGTCGGCGAGGCCGAGATACACCATGGTCTTCTTCAGCGGGTTACCCATCGTGTCCTCCGGTTCGAACGTGTCGGGCTGGTCTGTTCACAGGTTAACCCCGGTCGGGGCGGGGTCCCGTGATTGCGGAGCCGATCCGCAGGTGTGTCGCGCCGGCATCGATGGCTTCGACGAAGTCACCGGTCATGCCCGCAGAGATCCATTCGGCGGCGGGCTCGATCTCGCGCACTCCGTCGGCGACAGCGCGCAGCCGGGCGAACGCCGATGCAGGCTCCTCATCGAGAGGAGCCACGCCCATCACCCCTCGCAGGCGTAGCGACGGAAGGGTCAGGATGTGCTCGGCGAGCGAGCGCGCGTTGTCGGGCGCGACGCCGCCTCGCCCCTCGTCCGCCGTCAGATTCACCTGGACGAGCACGTCGAGGACGTCATCGCCCTCTGCGGCCCTGTGCAGGGCATCCGCGAGCCTGTCGCGGTCGACCGAATGCACCGCATCCGCACTCCGCCGGATCGCCGACGCCTTGTTGGTCTGCGCCTGTCCGATGAAATGCCAGCGGACATCGAGGTCTTCGAGCTCGCCGACCTTGGAGGAGAGTTCCTGCTGACGGTTCTCCCCCACGTCTCGCACACCGAGCGCATGCAGATCGCGCACGAGCGAGGCGGGGTGGAACTTCGTCACGACGATCCGGGTGATCTCCCCCGGATCCCGATCGGCCAGGCGCGCGGCCTCGGCGATCCGTTCATCGATCGCCGAGAGCCGCGCGGCCAGGCCCGATTCCTCCTCGCCCTGCGCGAGGGTCACTTCAGGAATTCGGGGATGTCGATGTCGTCATCCGCGAAAGCGGGCTCGATGCTCGTGGCCGTGACGCGCTGCGGGGTCTTCTCGGCCTCGACGGTCTCGGAGGCGGGCTTGCTGTCCTCGTCGTTCGAGAGAGCGACCTCGGGGAGCGTGCTCGCCGCAGCGGGTCGCGTGACGACCATCGGGTCCAGACGCAGCGACGGCTCGCCGCTGTCGAAGCCGGCGGCGATCACCGTGACACGCACCTCGTCGCCGAGCGTGTCGTCGATGACCGTACCGAAGATGATGTTCGCCTCGGGGTGCGCGGCCTCCTTGACGAGGTCCGCGGCGTCGTGGATCTCGAAGATACCGAGGTTCGATCCACCCTGGATGGAGAGCAGAACGCCGTGGGCGCCCTCGATGCTCGCCTCGAGGAGCGGCGACTCGACGGCCAGCTCTGCGGCCTTGATCGCGCGGTCGGCGCCGCGCGCCGATCCGATTCCCATGAGTGCGGAACCCGCGCCCTGCATGACGGACTTGACGTCCGCGAAGTCGAGGTTGATCAGACCCGGGGTCGTGATGAGGTCGGTGATGCCCTGCACACCCGCGAGGAGGACCTGGTCTGCGGTGGCGAACGCCTCGATCATCGAGATCCCGCGATCGCTGATCTCGAGGAGTCGGTCGTTCGGCACCACGATGAGGGTGTCGACCTCTTCTTTGAGCTTCACCACGCCGGCTTCGGCCTGGCTCTGACGACGGCGACCCTCGAACGAGAACGGCTTGGTCACGACACCGATCGTCAGTGCGCCGATCGACTTCGCGATACGCGCGACGACGGGGGCGCCACCGGTTCCGGTCCCGCCTCCCTCACCTGCGGTCACGAAGACCATGTCGGCACCCGTGAGAGCCTGCTCGATCTCCTCCGCGTGGTCCTCGGCGGCGCGACGGCCCACCTCGGGGTCTGCTCCTGCGCCGAGTCCGCGAGTGAGCTCGCGGCCCACGTCGAGCTTGACGTCGGCGTCGCTCATCAGCAGCGCCTGCGCGTCGGTGTTCACTGCGATGAACTCGACTCCGCGGAGACCGAGGTCGATCATGCGGTTGACGGCGTTGACGCCGCCACCGCCGACGCCGACGACCTTGATCACGGCGAGGTAGTTCTGGTTCTGGCTCATGGCCGGCCTCCGAATAGTCGAGCCTGTCTTTGGGCGAGATTCCGAGGGTTGAACCTTAAACCTCAACTAGAGGTGTAAAGTATTTCCCGGTATTGGTTTCTCTTGTTCGAAGGTAAGCGTCACGCCCCCGCGCACCCGCAACGACACGGGCGTGTCGCCCGTTTGCCGTCGAAACCTCAGCCGACGACCACCGCGTGCGGCGAGGTGACGTCGATCGTGGATGCGTCCGGACGCCCGATCAGGGTCTTCGAGAGGGCCTCGCTCTTCATCGGCGAGTCCTCGGAGCTTCCCCACACGACGGTGAGACCCGAGCTCAACGTGAGCGTCACGTCATCCGGCGACGTCGCCCGCACGCCCGTGAGCATCGCTCTCAGGTCGGCCGGCACCGATCGCACGACGAGACCCGCGCTCTCGAAGGCTGCAGAGTCGGTGCCGCCCTCGATGTCGAGGACGGGCTGCCCGGCAGGCTGATCCGACGTCGTCGCGAGAGCGACCCCTGCGGCGTCGACGAGCGTGTACCCCGCCTCAGAGCGGATGACGCCGACGGGTGTGCGCTCGACGATCCGCACCGTGAGGTCGTGCGGCGGTCTCGCCTCCAGTGCATAGGTCTCGATCAACGGGAAGGCCAGCAGAGACGCCTTGACCTCGCTCGAATCGATCGAGGCGAGCGGGGTGCCGACCTGGTCGACCAGTGCGGCTTCGACCGTCGCGGCATCCAGGGTCGTCGCGCCCACCACGGTGATCTTCTCGACCGCGAACAGCGGACTGTATGCCGCGGCGGTGGTTCCCCCGACGAGGAGGACGACAGCCCCGATCGCGCTCAGCCAGATGATCCGTCGACGACGTGAGCGCTGGGTGAAGCGCCGGATCTCCGCCCGGAGCGCCTTGCGTCGTGCGCGCGCGGCACGCCAGACGTCACGCGTCGACGTCGGCCGCTCGGCGTCCTCCGCGCCAGCGCCTCCTGCGAAGGCCCCGAGATCGACGACATCCGCATCCTCGCGCCGGCCGCCACCCGCAGCGGCGCGTGCGCGACCACGAGAGCCCGCCCGTCGCCCGGCTGCGGACTCGTCCTCCGCGAGACCCGCGGGAGGCGTGGGAAGCGGAGGCGGACGTCGCATCGCCTAGACCTCTGTGGTCCGCAGCGACTCGAGCACCTGCGGGATGATCTGGTAGACGTTTCCGCAGCCGAGAGTCACGACGAAGTCGCCCTCACGTGCGACCGACGCCGTGTAGTCGGCGGCCTGCTGCCAGTCCGCGACGAAGTGCACGTGCGAGGGGTCCCGGAAGGCACCGCTGACCAGCTCACCCGTGACACCGGGAACCGGGTCCTCGCGGGCACCGTAGACGTCGAGCACGACCGTGTGGTCGGCGTAGGCCTCGAGCACGTCGGCGAACTCACGGAACATGTGCTGCGTGCGCGAGTACGTGTGGGGCTGTTGGATCGCGATGATCCTGCCGGAGCCGGCGATCGAGCGCATCGCTTCGAGCGCCGCCCGCACCTCGGTCGGGTGGTGCGAGTAGTCGTCGTAGACCGTGACGCCGCGCTCGACTCCGTGCTGCTCGAGCCGGCGCACGGTGCCGGCGAAGCCCTCGACGGCGCGCGCGGACTCCGCCAGGTCGAAGCCGACGGACAGGAGCACCGTGATGGCTCCCGCCGCGTTGATCGCGTTGTGCGCGCCGGGCACGGCGAGCTGCAGCCTCACGCTCTCCTCGCCCCGGGTGATCGTCGCGGAGACGGGGCCCGCAGCCACGATGTCGGTGACGCGGACGTCGGCATCCTCGGCCTGCCCGAAGGTGATGACGTTCGGGTGCGAGAGCCCGGCGCCCACGCGCAGCGCGCCTGCATCGTCACTGGAGATGACGACGGCCTCGGTGGCGGCGTCGGCGAAGCGCACGAACGCGTCGTGGAAGGCCTCGTCGGACCCGTAGTGGTCGAGGTGGTCGGGGTCGACGTTCGTGATGAGCGCGACCGCGGTGTCGTAGAGCAGGAAGGTGCCGTCCGACTCGTCGGCCTCGATCACGAAGAGCTCACCCGTGCCCGTCGCACTGGAGACTCCGAGCTGCTCGATCACGCCGCCGTTCACGAAGTTCGGGTCGGCACCGAGCGCCTGAAGAGCCGTCACGATCATGCCGGTCGACGACGTCTTACCGTGCGCACCGGCGACCGAGACGAGCCTCCGCGCGCCGATCAGCCAGTGCAAGGCCTGCGAACGATGGATCACGTGCAATCCACGTTCCTTCGCGAGGAGGAACTCGGGATTCTCGGGCCAGATCGCTCCCGTGTGCACCACGGTGTCGGCATCGCCGAGGTGGGCGGCATCGTGTCCGACGTGCACCGTGGCACCGGCCGCTGCAAGGGCGCGGAGATTGTCGCTGTCCGCCCGGTCGCTCCCGGACACGCGGATGCCGGCGTCGAGGAACATCTTGGCGAGGCCGCTCATGCCGGATCCGCCGATGCCGATGAAGTGCGCGGAGGAGATCGACTCGGGGATCGGGAGGGTGAGGTCAGGTCTGATCATGTCGGATTCAGTCTACTTTTCGGTGAGGACGTTTCGGCGGCGCTGAGCCGTGTCTGAAACGGAGTCAGACGAGCCCGAGGGCTCGGTCCACGAGGGCGATGACGTTCTCGGTGCCGCTGCGGGTGCCCACTCGACCTGCAGCGTCCGCCATCGACGAGAGCCGCTGCGGATCCTTCAGCACGGGGATCACGATGCGTCGCACGGCGTCGCCGTCGAAGGTGGCGTCGTCGAGCAGACGGGCGGCGCCGGCGGCGACGGCGGATGCCGCGTTGAGCCGCTGCTCGCCGTTGCCCACCGAGTACGGCACGTACAGCGCGGGGATGCCGAGCGCGCTGATCTCGCTGACCGTCGCCGCCCCGGAGCGCGAGACGATGAGGTCGGCCAGGGCGAACGCGAGATCCATGCGGTCGACGTAACGACGCAGCGCATAGCCGGGCACCTCGGGGTCGGCCAGGTCGCTGCGCTCGCCCGTGACGTGCAGCAGCTGCCATCCGGCGGCCAGGACGTCGCCCCAGGAGTCCGCGAGCGCCTCGTTCAGGCGCTGAGCTCCGAGCGATCCGCCGAACACGAGCAGGACCGGACGAGAGGCATCGAGCCCGAAGTGCTCTGCGGCCTCGTCGCGAGCGGCGGCGCGGTCGAGCTCGATCACCTCGCGGCGCAGCGGCATGCCGACGACCTCGCCTCCGCGCAGCTTCGTGCCGCCGAAGGCGACTCCGGTCGCTGCGGCGCGACGCGCACCCAGCACGTTCGCGAGGCCAGGCTTGGCATTGGCCTCGTGCACGACGAAGGGAACACCCTCTCGGCGCGCGGCGACGTAGGCCGGAGCCGAGGCGTATCCGCCGAATCCGACCACGACGTCGACGCCGTGTGCACGGATGTGCTCCCGCACCTGCGCGATCGCCCGACGGAAACGGCCGGGGAATGCCGCCGCCTGCCTGTTCGGACGACGCGGGAACGGGACCTTGTCGACGATGAGGAGTTCGTATCCGCGGGCGGGGACGAGCCGGGACTCGAGTCCCTCTGCCGTGCCCAGCACGAGGACGGTCGCATCGGCTTCGCGGGCTCGCAGTCCGTCGGCGACGGCGAGCAGGGGGTTGACGTGACCGGCGGTTCCACCGCCGGCGAGAAGGTACGTGGTCACCGTGTGACCCTACCCCGCCCTGCCGAGGGGGTCCGCTCAGCCGCACGTGCTTCCGGCACCTTGAGAGTGCGCGCGAAGGACAGCAGGACGCCACAGGCGATGAGCACCGCGAGGAGCGCCGTGCCGCCCTGCGACATGAACGGCAGCGGAACGCCCATGACCGGGAACAGCCCGATGACGACGCCGATGTTGAACACGGCCTGTCCGGTGATCCAGACGGTGAGGCCGCCGGCCGCGACGCGGATGAACGGGTCGTCCGTCTTGCGGATGATGTGGAAGGCGCCGACCGTGAAGAGCGTGAAGAGCGCGAGGACGACGATGCAGCCGATCAGCCCGAGCTCCTCTCCGACGATCGCGAAGATGAAGTCGTTGCCGGCAGCGGGCAGCCACCCGTACTTCTCCTGCGAGTTGCCGAGACCGACGCCGAAGATGCCGCCGGAGGCCATGCCCCAGATCCCGTGGATCGACTGGTAGCAGTCACCGGTGTAGGCCGACATGTCGGAGCACGTGGCCGTGATGCGCCGCATGCGGTCAGGGCTCGTGACCGCGAGGGCGATGACCGCGACGATGCCGAGCAGCACCGGCAGGATGAACAGCCGCAGCTTCACGCCGGAGAAGAACAGGCAGCCGAGCAGGACGATGACCAGCACCATCGCGGTGCCGAGGTCTTTTCCGGCGATGACCGTGCCGATCGCGAGGGCCCCGACCGGGACCACCGGGATGAACACCTGATGCCAGGTCCCGAGCATCGTCTGCTTGCGCAGCAGGACGTACCCGACCCAGAGCGCGAGCGCGAGCTTCAGGAACTCCGACGGCTGCAGGGTGAACCCGGCGATCATGATCCAGTTGCGGTTACCGCCGTCCTCGATGCCGAGGGGCGTGAAGACGAGCAGCTGCAGGGCGATGGAGCCGAACAGCGCCGGCCAGGCCATGCGCTTGAGGAAGGCGATGGGCAGCCGCGAGATCAGGAACATCAACGGGATGCCGAGCACGGCGAAGATCCCCTGGCGCAGCGCGCCGTCCATCGGGTTCTCGCCCTTCGACACCGCGGTCGCGCTCGTCGCCGAGAGCACCATCACGAGGCCGAAGATGGTCAGCATCAGGGCGGCCGACGCGATCATCAGGAACTCGGTCGAGACCGGGGTGAATCGCTTCCCGAGGGAGACGCGGGCGGCGAGACCGCCCGACGAGGTGCGGCCGGACTCAGACCGAGGGGGGCGTGCGACCTGCGTCATCGGCGCTCCCCCGGTCTATCCAGTCCCGCACCGCCTCGGCGAAGCGGTGTCCGCGATCCGCGTAGCTGGAGAACTGATCGAAGGATGCCGCTGCGGGGGCCAGCAGAACTGTTCCCTCGCCATCGACGATCCCCGCGGCGATCTCCACGACGCGATTCATGACGTGACCAGTCTCGCCAGCATCCACCTCGAATACCGGCACCCCCGGCGCGTGTCGCTCGAATGCCGCGACGACGGAGGTGCGCTCGACACCGATCACGACGGCCGCACGGGCCGTCGTGCCGACGGATGCGACCAGATCGGCGATGTCGACGCCCTTCAGATCCCCTCCGACGACCCAGACCGCACCGGGGTAGGCGCGCAGCGACGAGGCCGCGGCATGCGGATTCGTCGCCTTGGAATCGTCGACCCAGGTGATGCCGGCGTGGCGCGCGATGACCTGGATGCGGTGCTCGTCGAGTCGGAACGACTGGAGGGCCGCGTGGATGGCTTCGGGCTCGACCCCGAGCGAACGTGCGAGGGCGCTGGCCGCGAGGATGTTCTGCACGATGTGCGGTGCGGCGAGGCCGACGTCCTGCAAGTCGGCGACCGTCGTCAGCTCCAGGGCGCTGGTCGCCCGATCATCGAGGAACGCCCGATCGACGAGCAGCCCCTCCACCACGCCGAGATCGCTGGGACCGGGGATCCCGAGATCGAATCCGATCGCGCGGGCGCCGTCGACGACCTCGGCCTCCTCGACCATGATCCTGGTCGCCTCATCGGCCTTGTTGTAGACGCAGGCGACCCGGGTGTTGCGATACACGACCGCCTTCGCGTCGCGATACGCCTGCGCGCTGCCGTGCCATACGAGGTGGTCGTCCGCGAGGTTCAGGCACACCGACGCGTGCGGGAAGATCTGTCCCTCGGCGCTGGACTGTCCGAGGTACCAGAGCTGGTGGCTGGAGAGCTCGACGACGAGCGCGTCGAAGCCTTCGGGATCGCGCACGGCGTCCAGCACCGGCACGCCGATGTTGCCGCACGGGGCCGCACGCAGCCCACCCTCGACGAGCAGGGACGCCGTCAGCTGCGTCGTGGTGGTCTTGCCGTTCGTGCCGGTGATCAGCACCCAGTCGGCCGGAGTGCCGTCGGCGCGCGTGACCTTGTCGCGGACGCGCCAGGCGAGCTCGATGTCACCCCAGATCGAGATGCCCGACTGCTGCGCCCACCGGATCACGGGGTGCGCGGGACAGAAACCGGGAGAGGCGATGACCACCTCGGGGGCGAAGTCGCTCAGGACCTCGGGCACCTCGGCGAGCGATCCCAGTTCGAGGCGCGCGCCGATCACGGGAAGGAGATCGGCGTACTCCTGCTCGGCCGATTCGCTCAGCACGAGAACATCTGCTCCGAGCTCCGTGAGCGTGTCGGCCACCGAGAACCCGGTCATCGAGAGCCCGAGCACGGCGACCCGCAGGCCCGACCAGTCGGAGTGCCAGCTGGTCAGCGTCGCGAGTCTGGACTCAGCTGACACGCGTCAGCCATTCGACGTAGAAGAGTCCGACGGCAGACACGGCGAGAAGGCCCGCGATGATCCACATCCGCACCACGATCGTGACCTCCGACCATCCGCGCATCTCGAGATGGTGGTGGAAGGGACTCATCAGGAACAGCCGCTTGCCGCGGGTGACCTTGAAGTAAGCACGCTGCAGGATGACCGAGCCGGACGCGAGGACGAACACACCGGCGATCACGAAGAGCAGCAGCTCGGTGCGGGTGAGGATCGCCATGGCGGTGATCACACCGCCGATCGCCATCGACCCGACATCGCCCATGAAGACCTTGGCCTTGGGGGCGTTCCACCAGAGGAATCCGATGAGGCTGGCGGCGAACGACGCGGCGATGATCGCCAGGCTGAACGGATCGCGCACCTCGTAGCATCCGCCGATGGCCGCCGATTCAACGCCTTCGCCGACGCAGGACTGCTTGAACTGCCAGAAGGCGATCAGGCTGTACGCGCCGACGACGATGACTCCGGCTCCCGCAGCGAGGCCGTCGAGCCCGTCCGTGAGGTTGACGCTGTTGGACGTCGCCACGCCGATCACCGAGATCCACAGCAGGTACAGGGCCCAGCCGAGGATCGCGGCGAAGGCGAAGAGGTTCAGCCAGGGGATGTCGCGGAAGAGCGAGATCGAGCCGGATGCCGGCGTCTGGTCGTACGAGTTCGGGAAGTTCAGCGCGACGATGCCGAACGGGATGATCACCAGCAGCTGGCCGATGATCTTGCGCCATCCAGAGAGTCCGAGACTGCGCTGGCTGCGCACCTTCATGTAGTCGTCGATGAAGCCGACGGCCCCGAAACCGACCATCAGCCAGATGACGAGGAGCGCGGATGTCGAGGGCGTGCCGCCACCGACGTAGGTTCCGGTGAAGTAGCCGACCATGGTGCCGACGATGAAGATCACGCCGCCCATCGTCGGGGTTCCCCGCTTCGCCTCGTGGCTCGGGTTCTCGATCGCCTCGGGCGTGCGGATGACCTGTCCCCAGCCCCACTTCCGGAAGAGCCGGAGGAAGACGGGAGTCAGGAAGAGGGTGAAGGCGAGCGAGATGGCGGCCGCCATGATGAGAGATCTCACGAGAACAATTCTCCCAGACGATCGCCGAGGTGCCGGAGCCCGACGGAATTGGATGACTTCACGAGCACGCGGTCGCCGTCGCGCAGCTCGCCGCGCAGGTACTCGAAGGCTGAGTCCTGGTCGGGGAAGAACACGGCCTCGCTGTCCCACGAGCCCTCGCCGATCGCGGAGATGAAGAGGCGGCGGGCCTCGGGGCCGATGACCACGATCCGCTGGATGTTCAACCGCACGGCGAGCAGACCGATCCTGTCGTGCTCCTCACCCGCCGTCTCACCCAGCTCGCTCATGGCGCCGAGCACGGCGACCGTCCGTTCGTCGGGGCCGGTGATCTGCGCGAGGGTGCGCAGCGCCGCGGCCATCGAGTCCGGACTCGCGTTGTAGGCGTCGTTGATGATGCGCACCCGGTCGTTGCCCATCGGCTGCATGCGCCAGCGCTCGGCGATCTCGACCGTCTCGAGACGCGCGATCGCGTCGGCCGTCGAGACGCCCAGCACACGCGCAGCCGCGATGGCGGCGAGGGCATTGCCGATGTGGTGCGCGCCGAGGACCTGCAGTCGGAGCGGGAGCCGCTCCCCCGCGGCCTCGATCACGCAGGAGGTGCCGGATGCGGTGACCTCGAGGTCATGGGCTCGCACATCTGCCGCGGCGCTCTGGCCGAAGCCGACGACCTGCAAGCCGCGCGAGACCGCGAGCTCGCGCATCGCCGCGACACGGGGGTCGTCGGCGTTGAGCACGGCCGTTCCTGAGGGTATGGCCGCGGCGACCAGCTCGGACTTGGCCTTGGCCGTCGCCTCGATGCCGCCGAAGCCGCCGGCGTGCGCCATGCCGACCATCAGCACGACGGCGATGTCCGGCTCCACGAGTCCCGCGAGACGGGCGATGCTGCCCGGGGCGTCCGCACCGAACTCGCTGACGAGGAAGCGCGTGTCGTGCGTGATCCGCAGCATCGTCACCGGAGCGCCGACCTCGTTGTTGAACGAATTGATGGGCGCGACCGTCTCGCCCTCGCCGGAGAGGATGCGGGCCAGGAAGTTCTTGGTCGTCGTCTTGCCGTTCGACCCGGTGATGCCGACGATCTTGAGGTTCCCCTCGGCACGCACGCGGGCTACGACCTCGCGCGCGAGATCGGCGAGGGCGCCCACGGCGCTCGGCACGACGATCTGCGTGATCTCGTCGTCGACCGGATGCTCCACGATGGCCAGAACGGCGCCGGCGGCCAGCGCAGAGCCGACGAAGCGGTGACCGTCGGTCTCCGCCCCCGGCTTCGCGACGAAGACGGATCCGGGCGCCATGTTGCGCGAATCGGTGTCGACCACGCCGTCGACGAGGGTCTCGGCGGTCGCGGTACCGGCGAGGCGGAGATCACCCCCGAGGACGGTGGCGATCTCAGCAAGCGACAGGGCGATCATGACGTCTCCAGGCGCGGCAGGGCGCCGTCTATTCGAACTTGGGAAGCAGTGCGTCCATCGGAGTCGAGGACGGCATCACGCGGTAGGTCTTCATGGTCTGGGTCATCGCCTTCTGGAAGGCCGACGCGGTGGCAGCAGACGATGTAACTCTAGTCGGCTCGTCGAGAGTCACCACGACGACGTACTGAGGGTCATCGACGGGAGCGAAGCCCACCATGCTGGTGTAGTACACGCCGGCCTTGTATCCGCCGTTGCCGTCCGGGATCTGCGCGGTACCCGTCTTGCTGGTCACGCGGTAGCCGGGAACCTGGATGCGCTCGGCGTTGCCGCCCTGGACGGCGACATTCTCGAGCATCCGCGTCAGGTCAGCGGCGGTCTCGGGCTTGATGATCTGGTCGTGCGCCGCAGCCTCGGGGGTGACGACCGTGCCGTCGGGCGTCGTGCAGGACTCGATCAGTGACAGGCCGATCTTCTCTCCGCCGTTCGCGATCGCCTGGTAGGCGCCTGCGAGCTGCGGGGCGGTGACAGTGAAGTACTGTCCGAACGTGGTCGTGTACAGCGACTGGTTGTCCCACTCGCTGGTCGGGTGCAGCAGGCCGCCGGCCTCGTCCGGGAAGTCGATGGTCCTGGTGCCGACTCCGAAGCGCTGCAGGTAGTCGTAACGCACATCGGGGCTCACCATGGTGCCGAACTTCGACAGTGCCACGTTCGAGGAGTCGATGAGCGCGCCGGCGAGGGTGTACTGGAAGGTCGGGTGCACGAACGCGTCGTTGATCACGGCCCCGTTGTCGAACTTCTCCTTCGACGAAGCAGACACCGTGGGGCTCGTCATGGTCACGCCGGCGTTCTCCATGATCGCCGCGGCGGTGACCGCCTTGAACGTCGAGCCGGGCTCGAACGGGTAGGTGAAGAGCTTGCTGCCCCAGGTGTCGGACGACGAGGCATCCAGGTCGTTGGGGTCCATGGTCGGCCACTCCGCGGCCGCCCGGATCTTGCCGGTGGCGACCTCGACGACCGTCACGGTGCCGCCCTTCGCGCCCTGCGCCTGTGCCTCTTCGGCGATCATCTGCTGCATGTACCACTGCAGATCGCTGTTGATCGTGAGCTGCACAGCGCCGCCGTCCACGGCGTCGACCTTGCTCTCGCTGCCGGGGATGACCACGCCGTTCTTGCCGGTGCGGTACGACTCCTCACCGTCGGTCGGTGCGAGGCACTTCTCGTCCATCTTCTCGATGCCGGCCTGAGCCTCACCCGCACCGTTGAGGTAACCGAGCAGGTTTCCGGCGACGGCGCCGTTCGGGTAGACCCGCACCTCGCGCGGCTTCATCGTGAGGTAGGACGAGATCTTGAGGTCGCGCAGCTCGATGTACTGCTCGGTGCTGAGGCCCTTCACGAGGGGGAAGTACTGAGAGTCGGGGTTCTCGGCAAGCGCGGCGGCGACGTCGTCGCGGAGCTTCTCGGCATCCAGCCCCATGATCTCAGCGATGCGAGTGGAGGCTTCGGCCCACGGCAGCGCCGGTGGGTTCTTCTCATCCTCTTCGAGGAGTCGGATCACCTGAGGGCTCAGCTGGGCGTCGTAGACGTTGACGCTCTCGGCGAGCACGGCGCCGTCCGCGTCGACGATGGATCCGCGCTGCCCGGGGATGGCGGTGCCGTGCGCGATGAACTCCAGCGACTGCGCGACGTGCTCGTCAGCCTTGACCACCTGGATGTCGACCAGTCGCACGACGAACGCGGCGAGGATCGACAGGATCACTGCCAGCGCGACGACCGTGCGTCGCCGGGGCGTCCGGGTGGCTCGTGTCGTCATGGACTCTCTCCGTCAGGTCGTGATGGTCGGTGGATCCGGCTAGCGGGTGCTGGGGCTCGGGAGCCCGTCGGTGATGGCCGGCGGCAGCTCCTCGGCGGATTGCCCCGCAGTGCCGTCCGGCGTGCCTTCCGGCGTGGCGTCATCCTCTGTGGAGGCATTCACCGGCACGTCGTTCAACAGAGCGTTGCTCACTGCGCCGGCACCGTTCGGATCGATGGTCGATGCCCCGACCGCGCCTGTCCCCTGACCGAACACGGCACCGTCGCTGAGTCGCAGGTAGGCCGGCGAGCCGGCGACCACCATGCCGAGTGCAGCGGCTCCTGTCGCGAGGGACTGCGGCGAGCTCAGACCGGTCAGGTCCTCCTGCAGTGCGTTCGTGCGGAGGTCGAGTTCGTGCTGCTCGGACGAGAGACTCGCCAGCGTGAACGAGTCCTGGGTGATCGCGAGCGACAGCCCGATCTGCACGGCTCCGATCGCCAGCGCTCCCGCGACGGCGATGAGCGCATAGGCGAGCTTCGGCTTGCGGCGGGCCGGCGTTCCCGTGACCGGCTCGAGGCGGCGACGCGGCGCGCGCGACGGTGCGTCAGGCTGAGAATGGGGCCGGGGCGCCAGCGCATTCAGGCTCATGAGGTCTCCCGCACCTTCTCTGCGGCACGCAGCCGTACCGGGATCGCCCGGGGGTTCCTGGCGCGCTCGTCGTCGTCGGCGAGTTCGGCGCCCTTGGTGATGATGCGGAAGCGCGGTGCGTGCTCCGGCAGCTCGACGGGCAGGCCCCGCGGCGCGGTCGACGCTGCGCCTGCGGCGAAGGCCTGCTTCACGAGTCGATCCTCGAGCGACTGGTACGACATCACGACGATGCGTCCGCCGACAGCGAGTGCGTCCATGGCCGAGGGAATCGCATCGGCGAGGACGTTGAGCTCAGCGTTGACCTCGATGCGCAGAGCCTGGAACACGCGCTTCGCGGGGTGCCCTGCGCGCTGAGCCGCAGCAGGAGTCGCGGCCTGAAGGATCTCGACGAGCTCTCCCGAGCGGGTGATCGGCTGCTTCTCGCGTGCGGCGATGATGAATCGCGCATAGCGGCCGGCCAGCTTCTCCTCGCCGTAGCGCTCGAAGATGCGACGGAGGTTGCCTTCGCTGTAGGTCGCGATGACCTCTGCGGCGGTGACGCCCTTCGTCTGATCCATCCGCATGTCCAGCGGAGCATCCTTCGAGTAGGCGAAGCCGCGGTCGGCTTCGTCGAGCTGAAGGGACGAGACGCCGAGGTCGAAGAGGATGCCGGCCGCGCCCTGGGCGTGCAGCCCGATCTCGTCGTACACGGTGTGCACGAGCGTGACCCGGTCCTCGAATCGGGCGAGCCGCTCCCCCGCGATGCGCAGCGCGTCGGTGTCGCGGTCGAGACCGACCAGACGGATGTTCGGGAAGCGCTCGAGCAGAGCCTCGGAGTGACCGCCCATGCCGAGAGTGGCATCGACGAGCACCGCTCCGTCGGCCTGCAGGGCGGGAGCGAGCAGCTCGACGCAGCGATCGAGCAGTACGGGGGTGTGGATGTCGCGGAGGTTCATGATCTTTCTCGGGTGACCTCTGTATGTCGGTGACCAGGGCCCTGATCCCCCTCCGCTTCTCGACCCGGCACCGGGGAAGTGTGTCGGGGCAGGAGCGGCGGGGCATCACAGCCGTGGTCAGAACAGTCCCGGGATCACCTCCTGCTCGAGATCGGCATATGTCTCCTCGCCGGCTGCGAGGTAGGTGTTCCAGCTCTCGGCATCCCAGATCTCGGCGTGTGCGCCGACACCGGTGACGATGAGTTCCTTCTGCAGGCCCGCGTACTGACGAAGGTGCACGGGGATGGTGATGCGGTTCTGGCTGTCTGGCATCTCCGCACTCGCACCGGAGAGGAACAGGCGCATGAAGTCACGTGCCTGCTTGTTCGCGAGCGGTGCCTGACGGATCCGCTCGTGCATCGCCTCGAACTCGGCCGTGCTGAAGACGTAGAGGCAGCGTTCCTGGCCTCGTGTGACGACGATGCCGCCACCGAGGTCTTCGCGGAACTTCGCGGGAAGGATGACCCGTCCCTTGTCGTCCAACTTCGGAGAATGCGTTCCCAGCAACATCAGCCATCACCCCCTCTGCGTCCGGCCAACTCGAGGTGCACCCCACTTTACTCCACTTTCCTCCACAAACCTACGGTCAATCCTCGGATTGACAGCCCGAGCGGATGCAGGCACGCCGAAGTTCCGCGTGATCACGCGGTGGAGCGAGGTGGAGGGCGGGTGGAGGACGGTGGAGCGCCAGGGGCAGAAGGCGCTCCCTCGGGAGTGCAGAGCCGATCCTCACCTGTGCCCGGGCCCGGGCACAGAAACGACGAAGGCCCGGATGCTCAGAGCATCCGGGCCTTCGAGGAAAAGGAAGTGAGGGTCACTGACCGTCTTGGCGGCGATCCCATCGGTCGTTCATGCGATCCATGAAGGATGCCGAACTCTTCTGCTTGGTCGCCCGCTCACGGGGAACGGCGGAGAGAGGCCTGCGAACCGGGGTGACGGCGAGCATCACGCCACCGAGCATGGCAGCGAAACCGATGACGCCGACCACGACACCCCACACGTCGCCGAGCACGACACCGACGATCAACCCGCCGACACCCGCGAGGAGCAGCAGCGCTCCGTACACGAGATTGCGGTAGCTGAGTGCGCGGTCACCTGACGGCGCACTCACGACGTCGGCGTCGTTGTGGAGGAGATGGCGTTCCATCTCGTCGAGCAGACGCTGCTCCTGTTCGGAGAGTGGCATTTCGTCCCCCTCGGGTATCGTCCATCCATTCTACGCGCGGTATGTCGGTCGGGGCTAGCCGTAAGGCCTCCGTTTGGCTTTACGTATGCTGGGAGTCGTGCCGTCCCCCACACTCGTCTCCGACGCCGTCGCCACTCGCCTGCGGCTCTTCCTCGACCGAATGAAGGAGGAGTCGATCGACTACGGGCCTGACGCCATGGTCCTCCTCGAGTCGGCGGCCGACACCCTCGTCGGGGGCAAGCGTCTGCGCGCACGCTTCTGCCATGCCGGGTGGCAGGCCGTCGCCCGATTCACGGATCGGGGCGTCGAGGAATCGACCGCACTCTGGGATGTCTGCGCGGCTCTGGAGATCTTCCAGTCGGCTGCCCTCGTGCACGACGACCTCATCGACAACTCCGACACTCGCCGAGGTCGCCCCGCAGCGCACCGAGCCCTCGAATCGTCGCATCGTGAGTCCGGATGGGTCGGCGATGCGGCGGCGTTCGGTCGCTCGTCCGCGATCCTCCTCGGCGACCTGCTCGTGGCCTGGAGTGACGATCTGCTCGAAGATGCGATCGATTCGCTGCCGCACGCCGCGGCCGTGCGCCGCGAATACGCTCGCATGCGCCGAGACGTGACGGTCGGTCAGTTCCTCGACATCGCCGAGGAGTCGGCGTGGAGCGTGCACGCGACCGACTCCCATGTCGAGCGTGCTCTACGGGTCGTCTCGCTGAAGTCCGCGCGCTACAGCATCGAGCAGCCACTGGTCCTCGGCGCCGCGATCGCAGGCGGTGCCGAGGACCAGCTCGACGCCCTGCGCCGGTTCGGCCACCCGGTGGGCATGGCGTTCCAGCTGCGCGACGACGTCCTGGGGGTCTACGGGGATGCCGCCGTGACGGGAAAGCCGGCGGGCGACGACCTGCGCGAGGGCAAGCGCACAGTTCTGGTCGCACTCACCAGGGAGTCCCTCGACACGTCGGCGCGCAATCTGTTCGACGAGATGCTCGGCGACCCTGACCTCACGACCGAGCAGGTCGCCTTCCTCCAGGCGACCATCTCGGGTTCCGGTGCGCTCGATCGCGTCGAGCGCATGATCGACATCTATGCGAAGGATGCCGACCACGCGCTCTCCGGCGCGCGCCTCGACAATGCGGCCGTGGGCGACCTGCGCGATCTCGCGCGTGCGGCGACCGTCCGGTCAGCCTGAACGCAACTCCGATCAGGCTCGCGGGTTCAGGCGAGCGTGCGGGCGACGCGGCGGACCGCACTCTTGTGACCCGCGAGAAGAGCATCGATCGGCGAACGACCCAGCTCCTCCTCGGGCGCGAGCAGCCAGTCGATGACCTCGTCGTCGCTGAACCCGGCGTCCTGCAGCACGATGATCGTCCCGCGCAGCGAGGACAGCGGCTGACCGTCGACGATGAACACCGAGGGGACCGCGAACACGCCGGAGCGACGCGACCCGATGAGGTAGTGCTCGTCGATGAGTCGTCGCACACGGCCCAGCGCCTCGTCGAGGACCTCGACGAGATCCGGCATCGTCAACCACTCGGTGGCGGTGACGCCGGGAGTGGTCACGCTGTTCTCGGACGCGGTCTCGGACTGCGAGGTTTCAGACGGCTTGCTTTCAGACGGAACAGACACGTTGCAACTATCTCATCTCTTCGCGGCCGCCGCATTTCTGCGGTGCCATCGAGTCACTTTCGTCCCACTAGTCACAGTGGTACCTCCTGTCACTTCTGTTGACTTCCGTATACATACGTGTCAGCGTGGGCAGACGCCGAACAAGGGAGACCACCTTGAGAACGCATGCTGTCGCGCGCCGAACGCGCTATCTCCAGCTCGGAGTGCCCGCCGCGGTGCTGGGCACCCTCTCTGGCGCGATCGCGGTCGTACCCGCGTCCGCAGACGCCGTCACGCCGCCCATCGAGCGGCTCCACTCGAGTGCCACGCAAGTCAAGATGGCAGAGGCGCCCCCCGCTGCATACACCGTGCAGCCCGGCGACACGATCTCGTCGATCGCGAACCGCTTCGGCCTCCGCACGGTAGATGTGCTCGCGTGGAACGCCCTCACCTGGCGATCCGTCATCTACCCGGGGCAGACGCTGTCCCTCGCCGGAGCGTCCGCGCCGGTGGCACCCGCCGCTCCCCCGGCTCAAGCCCCCGCGACGGCGACCCACGTGGTCGCGGCGGGCGACACGGTGTTCGGCATCGCGCAGCGGTACGGCACGAGCGTCGACGCAGTGCTGGCGGCGAACGGCCTCACCCGAGCATCCGTCATCTACCCCGGCCAGCAGCTCGCGCTCTCGGGAACGTCGACACCCGCGCCGGTGGCCGTCGCCTCCGCGGCCCCCGCCCCGGTGGCGTCGGGTGGGCAGACGCATGCTGTCGTCGCAGGCGACACACTCTTCGGGATCGCTCAGCGATACGGCACGTCCGTGGCGCAGCTCTACGCGATGAACGGACTGAGCTCGGGCTCGATCATCTATCCCGGGCAGAGCATCGTCGTAGCCGGCGCCGCCGCAGTCACCGCACCGGCACCGGCGCCCGCCGCTGCGACCGCGCCACCCGGCCAACTGTTCGCAAATCTCGATGCGGAGCAGGCCGCGAACGCCCACCTGATCATCAGCGTCGGGCGGAATCTCGGAGTCTCCGATCGCGGGATCGCCATCGCCCTCGCGACCGCCATGGTCGAATCCAGCCTGCGGAACCTCTCGTGGGGAGACCGCGACTCACTGGGACTGTTCCAGCAGCGACCGAGCATGGGCTGGGGAACACCGGAGCAGGCGATCGACGCCGACCGGAGCACCCGCGTGTTCTTCGGCGGCGCATCCGACCCCAACGGGCAGGGCTCCCGGGGACTTCTCGACATCACCGGCTGGGAGGGCATGCGATTCACGGATGCCGCGCAGGCGGTGCAGATCTCGGCCTATCCCGAGCGCTACGGCCAGTGGGAGACCCAGGCCTATCAGTGGCTCGGCCTTCACGGGTGACCCTCTTCCGGGCAAACCCGCAGGGTCCAGGGGCGAGCCGCTCCCCAAGCTTTCAGGCAGTTCTCCATAGAATCTTGACGTGACGACCAATCAGCAGGCCGACCCCCTCATCGGGCGGCTTGTCGACGGTCGGTATCGGGTACGCGCCCGGATCGCACGCGGCGGCATGGCCACCGTGTACGTGGCGACGGATCTCAGGCTCGAGCGACGCATCGCCCTGAAGGTCATGCACGCGCACCTCAGCGACGATTCGGCCTTCCAGAGCCGCTTCATCCAGGAGGCACGTGCGGCTGCTCGATTGGCCGACCCGCATGTCGTGAACGTGTTCGACCAGGGCCAGGACGGCGAACTCGCGTACCTGGTGATGGAGTACCTCCCCGGCATCACGCTGCGCGAGCTCCTGCGCGAGCAGAAGCGGCTCACGATCCCCCAGACCATCACGATCATGGATGCGGTGCTCGCCGGTCTCTCCGCCGCGCACCGCGCCGGAATCGTCCACCGCGACGTCAAGCCCGAGAACGTGCTGCTCGCCGAGGACGGACGCATCAAGATCGGCGACTTCGGGCTCGCGCGCGCGACGACTGCGAACACCGCCACCGGGCAGCAGCTTCTCGGGACGATCGCCTATCTCGCCCCCGAACTCGTGACCCGAGGCACCGCAGACGCCCGCAGCGACATCTACGCACTCGGCATCATGCTCTACGAGATGCTCGTCGGCGAGCAGCCCTACAAGGGCGAGCAGCCCATGCAGATCGCCTTCCAGCACGCGACCGAATCCGTGCCGCGCCCGAGTGTGCGCAACCCCGGGGTACCCGAGCAGCTCGACGAGCTCGTGCTGTGGGCGACCGAGAAGTCCCCGGACGAACGCCCCGACGACGCCGGGCAGATGCTCGAGCGTCTGCGCGAGATCGAGCGAGGCCTCGGCATCGCCCCCGCCGTCGCTGCTGCGACCACCTCGCAGCGCTCCCAGGCCGATTCGGCCGACCTGACGAAGGTCATGCCGAGCACGATGGTGATCGCCGACCCGACGGCCCCGGTGCCGGAATCCGTCGACAACGCCACCCTCCTGCGTCGCCGATCGTCGAGGCGTCGCGCACGCGGAGCGTTCCTGCTGACCCTCGTGCTGCTCCTCGCGACCGTCGCCGGCGGCGTCGGCTGGTGGTTCGGCTCGGGGCCGGGCTCGCTCGTCGCCGTCCCGGGGGTCGCAGGACTCTCGTACGAAGCCGCAGCCGACGCACTGACCGCAGAGGGATTCGTCCCCGTCCGCGGCGAGGAGAACTCGATCGATGTCGCCAGGGATCAGGCGATCCGCACCGACCCCGATGAGGGCGAGCGACTCGACAAGGGCACCGAGGTCACGGTGTACATCTCCACCGGCCCCGCCTCGCACACAGCGGAAGCCCTCAACGGCAAGACCGAGCAGGAGGCCCGCGACTATCTGTCGGGGATCAAGGTCAACACGACCGAGACGTCTCTGGTGCTGTTCTCCGATGCCGATGCAGGGCGCGTGATCAACGCCTTCGTCACCCCGCGCGACGGCGGCGAGGTCTATGCCTGCGCCGAGGGCTGCGAACTTCTCGAAGACGACACGGTCGAGCTCTACGTCTCTGCTGGCGCGTTCCCCGACGTATCCGGCATGTCGGTGGATCAGGCGACGAACACACTCACCGAGAAGCAGCTCCTGGTCGCGGCCGACGTCCAGTCCGTCTTCAGCGAGTCGGTCGCGAAGGACCTCGTGGTCGGGGTCGCCGATCGCGCCGAAGAAGGCAACTGGCGCCCCGGCGACACTGTGCAGCTCATCGTCTCGAAGGGGCCTGAGCTGTTCCCGGTTCCGGACGTCTCGGGCAAGACCCTCGTCGAAGCCAAGGGCATTCTGGAGAACGCCGGCTTCACCTCCAGCTACGCCGCCTGGGGCGACCTGCCCGGATTCGCCGACCTGGCGCGCGTGACCGCCCAGGATCCCGGAGCCGACAAGCAGCTCCCCCGCGGCGGCAACGTCAAGCTCTCGATCCAGCTCAGCGGCTGATCGCCGGCTCGCGCCAGCGATTCCGGAAAGACGAACCGCCCTCCCCGTTCTCGGGAAGGGCGGTTCGTCTTCTCAGTACGCGGGGGTCAGCGCTTCTCGAGCTCCTCAGCCACGAGGAAGGCCAGCTCGAGCGACTGCATGTGGTTCAGACGCGGGTCGCAGAGGCTCTCGTAGCGAGTCGCGAGCGCGGCCTCGTCGATGTGCTCGGATCCGCCGAGGCACTCCGTGACGTCGTCGCCGGTGAGCTCGACGTGGATGCCGCCGGGGAACGTGCCCGCGGCGCGGTGCGCCTCGAAGAAGCCGCGCACCTCGTCGACGACGTCGTCGAAGCGACGCGTCTTGTAACCCGTGGGCGTCGTGATGCCGTTGCCGTGCATCGGGTCGGTGACCCACAGCGGCTGCGCGCCCGAGTCGCGGACGGCCTCGAGCAGCGGCGGCAGAGCGTCGCGGATCTTGCCCGCGCCCATGCGCGTGATGAACGTCAATCGTCCGGGCTCGCGGTTCGGGTCGAGCTTGTCGATCAGAGCCAGCGCCGTCTCGGGCGTCGTGGTCGGACCCAGCTTGACACCGATGGGGTTGCGGATCTTCGAGAAGTAGTCGATGTGCGCGCCGTCGAGATCGCGCGTGCGCTCACCGATCCACAGGAAGTGCGCCGAGGTGTTGAACGGCGTGTCCGTGCGGGAGTCGATGCGCGTCATCGGTCGCTCGTAGTCCATCAGCAGACCCTCGTGGCCCGTGAAGAACTCGACGCGGGTGAGCTCGTCGAAGTCGGCACCGGCCGCCTCCATGAACTTGATGGCGCGATCGATCTCGGCGGCCATGCGCTCGTAGCGCTGGTTCGCCGGATTCTGTGCGAAGCCCTTGTTCCACGAGTGCACCTCACGGAGGTCGGCGAACCCACCCTGCGTGAAGGCACGGATGAGGTTCAGCGTCGACGCGGCGGTGTGGTACCCCTGGAGCAGACGGCCCGGATCGGCGCGACGCGAGCCCTCGGTGAAGTCGTAGCCGTTCACGATGTCGCCGCGGTACGCCGGCAGCGTGACGTCGCCGCGGGTCTCGGTGTCGCTGGAACGCGGCTTGGCGAACTGGCCGGCCATGCGGCCCATCTTCACGACGGGCATCGAGGCGCCATACGTCAGCACGACCGCCATCTGCAGGACGGTCTTGATCCGGTTGCGGATCTGATCGGCGGTGGCGCCGGCGAACGTCTCTGCGCAGTCGCCACCCTGGAGCAGGAAGGCCCGCCCGGATGCTGCGCGTGCGAGACGGTCGCGGAGGTTGTCGACCTCGCCGGCGAACACCAGGGGCGGAAGCGCTGCGATCTGCGTCGAGACCTCGGAGACGCGCTCGGCGTCGGGCCACTGAGGCTGCTGCTTGATCGGGAGCGAGCGCCACGCGTCAAGCGCGTCGATGTGGTGCTGGAGCATGATGTCCAGCCTAGTGCGCGCGGCGGAGCCGAGATGCCTCAGGAGCGTCGTGTGACGCGCGCCGGGAGGCGGTCCTTCACGGTCGACGCGTAGACGTCGTCGTACTGCTGCTCCCCCAGCCGCTGGAGGGCGACCATGATCTCGTCCGTGACCGAGCGCAGGATGTATCGGTCGTTCTCCATTCCCGCGTATCGCGAGAAGTCGAGGGGCTCTCCGATGACGATCCCGACGCGCACCACTCGCGGCAGTCGCTGACCGATCGGCATCGCCGTGTCGGTGTCGACCATGATCACGGGGACGACGGGCACCTTCGCCTCCATCGCCATCCGGGCGATGCCGGTGCGTCCGCGGTAGAGGCGTCCGTCGGGGCTGCGGGTGCCCTCGGGATAGATGCCCAGGAGGTCGCCTCTTCCCAGCACCTGCAGTCCCGTGTTCAGGGATGCCTCTGAGGCCTTGCCGCCCGAGCGGTCGATCGGGATCTGGCCGGTGGCCTTCATGAAGAACTTCGTCGCCCAGCCCTTGATCCCGCGCCCGGTGAAGTAGTCGCTCTTCGCGAGGAACGACATGGGGCGGTCGATCATGAGCGGCAGGAAGATCGAGTCAGCGAATGAGAGGTGGTTGCTGGCGAGGATCGCCGCGCCGTTGGCCGGGATGTTCGCACGCCCGACCACCCACGGTCGGAAGACGGCCTTGACGACGGGTCCGATCGCGACGTACTTCATCAGCCAGTAGAACATCGAGGTGAAGTCTAGCGCCGTGTCGACGATCCGCCAGCGCCCGCTTCCGGTCGACCGCGAAAGGCGACTCAGTCTCATCCGATGTGCGACCGGGTGTCATGCCCTAGACTCGTGTGCAACCCAGTGCCCGACCGGTACCGAAGGAGCTGCCGTGGTCCAGTTTGAAGTCCCCGCCGTCGTCCCCGCCGATCCCGATGCGAACATCGCCGACCTGCTGGCCAAGCGCGTCGAGGCGACTCCGGATCGCCCCCTGTTCGCCGTCCCCGACGGGGAGGGCTGGCGAGACATCACCGCCGCCGACTTCCAGACCGCGGTCATCGCTCTCGCCAAGGGCTTCGTCGCAGCCGGCATCCAGCCCGGCGAGAAGGTGGGCTTCCTCGCCCGCACCACCTACGAGTGGACCCTCGTCGACTTCGCGCTCTTCTATGCCGGCGCGGTGATGGTGCCGATCTACGAGACCAGCTCGCCGTCCCAGATCCAGTGGATCCTCGAGGACTCCGGCGCGATCGCCGTCATGGTCGAATCGCCCGAGCACTTCGCCCGACTCGACGAGGTCCGCGGCGACCTCCCGCTGCTCCGCGAGGTGTGGCAGCTCCACCTCGGCGCCATCGATGCGCTCACGGCACAGGGAGCGTCCGTGCCGGACGCCGAGATCGAGCGCCTCCGCAACATCGCCGTCGGCTCCGACATCGCCACCCTGATCTACACATCCGGGTCCACGGGTCGCCCGAAGGGCTGCGTGCTCACGCACAGCAACTTCGTCGAGCTCTCCCGCAACTCCGCCAAGGCACTGGATGCCGTCGTGCAGACGCCCGGTTCCTCGACGCTGCTGTTCATCACGACCGCGCACGTCTTCGCGCGCTTCATCTCGATCCTGAACATCCACGCGGGCGTCCGCACCGGGCATCAGCCCGACACCCGTCAGCTGCTGCCGGCGCTCGGCTCCTTCAAGCCGACCTTCCTCCTCGCCGTGCCTCGCGTGTTCGAGAAGGTCTACAACTCGGCGGAGCAGAAGGCCGAGGCCGGCGGCAAGGGCAAGATCTTCCGCGCGGCGGCCGACGTCGCGATCCAGCACTCCAAGCTGCTCGAAGCGGGAAAGAGCGTCCCGTTCGGAACCCGGCTCAAGTTCGCACTGTTCAACAAGCTGGTCTACAGCAAGCTGCGCGAAGCGATGGGCGGCAGGATCGTCTACGCCGTCTCGGGCTCCGCTCCGCTCGGCGCGCGGCTCGGTCACTTCTTCCACAGCCTCGGCGTCGTTATCCTCGAGGGCTACGGCCTGACCGAGACCACGGCACCCGCGACGGTGAACCTCGCCGACAAGTCCAAGATCGGCACCGTCGGCCCCGCTCTCCCCGGCGTCGGCGTCCGTCTCGCCGATGACGGCGAGATCGAGGTGCGCGGCGTGAACGTGTTCAAGGAGTACTGGAACAATCCCGAGGCGACTGCAGAGGCCTTCAGCGAGGGCGGCTGGTTCCACACCGGCGACATCGGCAGCTTCGACTCCGAGGGCTTCCTCACGATCACCGGCCGCAAGAAGGAGATCATCGTCACGGCAGGCGGCAAGAACGTCGCACCGGCCGCGCTCGAGGACCCGATCCGCGCCAACCCGATCATCGGCCAGGTCGTCGTCGTCGGCGACCAGCGCCCGTTCATCTCGGCCCTCGTCACCCTCGATTCCGAGATGCTGCCGACGTGGCTCGCGAACGCCGGTCTCGACAAGGACATGACCCTCGCAGTCGCCGCGAAGAACGATGCGGTGCGCGCCGAGATCCAGAAGGCGGTGGATGCGGCCAACACCCGCGTCTCGCGTGCCGAGTCGATCCGCAAGTTCACGATCCTCGACAGCGAATGGACTGAGGCGTCCGGACACCTCACCCCCAAGCTCTCGATCAAGCGGAACGTGATCATGAGCGACTTCGCCGACGAGATCGCCGCCATCTACGACGAGCCCGTCACGACGACCAACGTCGCGATCGGCGGCTGAGAAGGTCTGAATGCGAGAAGGGCCCCGCTCCGGCGGGGCCCTTCTCGCATGTGTCGGCTATTCAGAACCAGTCGCTCTCGCGCACCTCGCGCATCGCGCGCTTGCGCGTCTCGGCATCCAGTCGCGTGAGATAGAGCTTGCCGTCGAGATGATCCGTCTCGTGCTGCAGCGCCTGGGCCAGGAGGCCATCGCCTTCGAGCACCACAGGCGAGCCGTCGAGGTCGATCCCCTCGACCCGGGCCCAGGGGTGACGCATCGCATCGTGCCAGAGCCCGGGGACGGACAGGCATCCCTCCCCCGTCGGCACGGGCTCGCCGCGAACCTCGGTCAGGACCGGATTGAGCACGTAGCCGATGTCACCGTCGATGTTGTAGCTGAAGGCCCGAACGGCGACTCCGATCTGGGGAGCCGCGACGCCTGCGCGCCCCGGAACCTCCACGGTGTCGACCAGATCCGTCACCAGGGCGCGCACGCCGTCATCGATGTCGCCGATCGGTGTGCACACGGTACGGAGCACGGGGTCTCCGAAGACCCGGATCTCGCGAACCGCCATCAGGCGCCCTTCGCCCGGATGCCCTCGACGAGCAGTGCGGCGAGCTCGCGCGCTGCCACCCTCGTCTCGGGCTGGAGGTTCGCGAACACGATGGTTCCGCCGCCGGCGATCTGCGCGTCGTACGGCATCCGCACCACGTTCTTGGCGCGCGTGCGGAAGTGCGCCTCGAGTTCGTTGAGGCGCACGAGCGGCGCACCGGGCGTCGACTGGTTCAGCACCACGACCGCGTCACGTGCCTGCTCGGCGTACCCGTTGCTCTCGAGCCACGTGAGGGTCTCGGACGCGAGGCGAGCCTCGTCGACACTGAGCCCCGACACGATCACCAGCTGGTCCGCGAGGTCGAGCGTCGCAGACATGACCGAATGGACGATGCCTGTCCCTGTGTCGGTCAGGACCAGCGAGTAGTAGTGGGCGGCGACGCCGGCGACGTCCCGGTAGTCGCTGTCGCTGAACGCCTCCGCGATGCGCGGGTCGGAATCGGAGGCGAGCACGTCGAGTCGGGTCGCATCGCGAGCGACGATCGCGGAGATGTCGTGATAGCCCCGCACCTCGTCGTGGATGCGCACGAGGTCGCGCACCGTCTTGTTGTGGTGAGGTCGCACGACTCGCTCGGCGAGCGTGCCGCGATCGGGATTCGCGTCGACGGCGATGACTCGATCGTCACGCGCATCCGCGAGCGCCATGCCGAGCAACGCAGTGATCGTCGTCTTTCCGACGCCACCCTTGCGCGACAGGACCGGGATGAATCGAGCGCCCCCGATGATCGGGGCGGCGATCCTGGCGCTCAGCGCCTTGCGCTGACGCGCGCGCTTGCCGTCACCGATGTTGATCCGACGGCCGGAGATCGTATAGAGGAAGTGGCTCCAGGCGCCTTCCGGCTCCGGCTTGGTGAGTCGGTGCGGATCGAGCAGCCGATCCGCCGTGAGCAGGTCTGCGCTCTCGCGCGACGAGTCTCCGAGGTCGTCCAGGCGCTTCGACGCGAGCTGGACCTCCGCGCGACCGGCACGGGTGGCCTGTGCGGGGGCCGGCACATTCTTGGATGCTTCCACTGGCTGGCTCTCCTTCTTGGCGAGTGATGCCGCGGCCGCCGATCGGCGCGAGCCGCGTCCGGCGTCGAGGTCGGCGCGCGCCCTCGCGATGAATGCCGCAGCAGCCGCGGCCTCCTGGGCCACCACGTCGGTGCCCGTGGACTCGGCCGTCGCGGAGGCAGACGCGACTGGCGTCGACTCAGGGGAATCGCGATCGATCGCGCGCTCACGAGTGATCCGGGGCTCGGGCTCGGGCTCGCGCTCGGGCTCGGGCTCGGGCTCGGGCTCGGGCTCGGGCTCGGGCTCGGGCTCGGGCTCGGGCTCGGGCTCGGAGGCAGGCTCCGGCTCCGGCTCGGGCTCGGGCTCCGCCTCCGGCTCGGGCTCAGAAACCGCTTCGAGCTCAGAGCCTGTCTCAGAGACGGGTTCGGTCTCCGGTTCCCGCTCGTCGTCGGATGCGGGCGCGATCTCGGAATCGTCGGCGGGCTCGGCTTCGGCTACATCCGAGGCCGACTCAGCCTCGGGAACTGCGTCGGAGGATGATGGCGCGAGCGCGCCCTCATCAGCGGGCTCGGGCTCGGGCTCGACTTCGGCGTTCGGCACGGCCACTGTGACGACTTCGAGCTCGGCCGAGCGGTCGGGCAGAGCAGCCACTGCAGGCTCGTCCTCACCCTGGTCCTCGTCGTTCTCCGCGTCAGCCTGAGCCTGGGCCTGGGCCTGGGCCTGGGCCTGGGCCTCACTCTCACCCTCAGCCTCGTCTTCCGGCTCCGGCTCCGGCTCCGGACTCTCATCGGGCTCCTCAGCAGCACCCGCAGGTTCCGCGGGCAGCTCGATGATCATCGGGGCAGATCCCAGCACCGGCTGAGAGATCTCCGCCGCCGCAGCGGTCTCGGCAGCTGCCTTGGCAGCGGCCACGGGCTCGTCGATGATCAGGTCAGCGACGACCTCGCCGTCGATGACGCTGTCGTCTTCAAGGTCGTCATCGTCGTCCTTCGGGAGGATGACGCTCACCTGAGCGGTGTTGCCGAGGATTCCGATGCCCGACGTGTCCAGGGATGCGGCGTCGTCGAGCACCCCTCTGGACTCCTCGTCCGGCGGTTCTGCCACGTTCTTCGGGGTCACGTTGTCGCTCCAAGCTTGTGCGGGCCTCGGGTGCGCTGCGTCGAGCGCGGCCTCGCCCGCACAAGATTAGTGCGCAGGACTGATGACGACCAAAAGATCTCCTGCTTCGACCTGCTGCGTCGCCCCGATGGCGAGGCGTTCGATCACGCCGTCGACGGAGGCGGTGATGGCCGCCTCCATCTTCATCGCTTCGATGGATGCGACCGGTTCGCCAGCCCGCACCGCGGTGCCGACCTCGACCTTGAGCGTCACCACGCCGGAGAACGGGGCAGCCACGTGACCTGCGACCGAGGTGTCGGCCTTCTCGACCTCATGGGTGTCGACGGCCACCGCCCTGTCTCTCACGAACACCGGTCGAAGCTGGCCGTTCAGGGTGGTCATCACCGTGCGCATGCCCTTGTCGTCCGCGTCGCCGATGGCCTCGAGGCCGACGAACAGCTGCACTCCACGGTCGATCTCGACCAGATGCTCCTGCCCCTGCACGAGTCCGTAGAGGTAGTCGCTGGTGTCGAGTACCGAGAGATCGCCGAACCTGTCCCTCATCTGAGTGAACTCGCGCATCGGAGCCGGGAACAGGAGGGTGTTCAGACGTGCCCGACGGGTGACGCTGTCGCCCGCGAGCGCGGCTTCGTCGTCCGCCGATATCTCCGTGAGCCCGGTACGCACCGAGCGACCGGCCAGTACCTTCGTGCGGAAGGGCTCGGGCCAGCCGCCGGGGAGGTCTCCGAGCTCGCCCGCCATGAATCCGACGACGGAATCCGGCACATCGTACTTCTCGGGGTTCGCCTCGAAGTCTGCGGGATCGGCTTTGACCGCTGCGAGGTGCAGCGCCAGGTCGCCGACGACCTTCGACGACGGAGTGACCTTGGGAACACGTCCGAGGATGCGGTCGGCGGCGGCGTACATGTCCTCGATGAGCTCGAAGTCGTCTGCAAGCCCCAGAGCCTTGGCCTGCTGTCGCAGATTGGACAGCTGACCACCGGGGATCTCGTGGCGGTAGACGCGCCCTGTGGGTCCCGGCAGACCGGACTCGAACGGCGCGTACACCCGACGGACGGCCTCCCAGTACGGCTCGAGGTCCGAGACGCTGCCGAGGTCGATGCCGCTGTCGCGGTCGGTGTGCGCGAGCGCTGCGACGAGCGACGAGAGCGACGGCTGACTCGTCGTGCCGGACAGCGGAGCGGATGCCGCATCCACCGCATCCACTCCCGCAGCGCTGGCGGCCAGAAGGGTCGCGAGCTGCCCGCCGGGGGTGTCGTGAGTGTGGAGATGCACGGGGAGGTCGAAGCGCTCGCGCAGCGCCGCGACGAGTTTCGCCGCTGCAGCGGGGCGCAGCAGCCCTGCCATGTCCTTGATGGCGATGATGTGGGCGCCGGCCGCGACGATCTGGTCAGCGAGCTTCAGGTAGTAGTCGAGCGTGTAGAGGTCCTCGGCAGGGTTGAGCAGATCGCCCGTGTAGCAGAGCGCCACCTCGGCGACCGCCGTGCCGGTCTTGCGGACGGCCTCGATCGCCGGGCGCATCTGCTCGACGTCGTTCAGCGCATCGAAGATCCGGAAGATGTCGACGCCGCTGGCCGCTGCCTCTTGCACGAAGGCTTCGGTCACGGCCGTCGGGTACGGGGTGTACCCCACCGTGTTGCGTCCTCGGAGCAGCATCTGGATCGCGACGTTCGGCAGGGCTGCCCGGAGCTTGTCGAGACGCTCCCACGGGTCTTCGCCGAGGAATCGCAGCGCGACGTCGTAGGTCGCCCCGCCCCAGGCTTCGACCGAGAGCAGTCCGGGCGTCATCCTGGCGATGTGGGGGGCGACGGCGACGAGATCCCTCGTGCGCACCCGGGTGGCGAGCAGCGACTGGTGGGCATCGCGGAACGTCGTGTCAGTGATCGCCAGAGCACTCTGCTCGCGCAGGCTTCTGGCGAATCCCTCAGGGCCGAGTTCGAGGAGCCGCTGGCGCGACCCGGCGGCGGGCTCGATCGAGAGGTCGATCGCCGGAAGCTTGGTGCGCGGATCCAGCGACCCCGGATGAGTGCCGTGCGGTTTGTTGACCGTGACGTCGACCAGCCAGTTCAGGATCCTCGTGCCGCGGTCCTTCGACTCGCGGCCTCGGAGCAGGTCGGGGCGCTCGTCGATGAACGAGGTGCTCACGTCTCCGGCGACGAAGGCCTCATCGTCCAGCAA
The DNA here is from genome assembly GCF_051062835.1 of Microbacterium sp. CGR1. Lineage (GTDB taxonomy): Bacteria > Actinomycetota > Actinomycetes > Actinomycetales > Microbacteriaceae > Microbacterium. The sequence goes on from NZ_JAOTPG010000001.1 coordinate 1,160,898, forward strand.
CGCCTGCAGGAAGGGGATGTTCGTCGAGACGCCGCGGATGCGGAACTCCGCCAGCGCACGACGAGCGCGAGCGACGGCCGCCGGGAAGTCACGACCGCGGCAGGTCAGTTTCGCCAGCATCGAGTCGAAGTGGGGGCTGATCTGAGCGCCCTGGTGGACGGTGCCGCCGTCGAGGCGAATGCCGGCGCCGCCCGGTGAACGGTAGGTCGTGATCTTCCCGGTGTCGGGGCGGAACCCCTGCGTGGGGTCCTCGGTCGTGATGCGGCACTGCAGGGCTGCGCCCCGCACGTGGAGGTTCTTCTGCTCGAGTCCCAGCTCGGCGAGAGTCTGTCCGGCGGCGATGCGCATCTGGCTCTGCACGAGATCGACGTCGGTGATCTCTTCCGTGACGGTGTGCTCGACCTGGATGCGCGGGTTCATCTCGATGAAGACGACCTCGCCGGTGCGCTCCCCCGCGGTCTCCAGAAGGAATTCCACGGTTCCGGCGTTCTCGTACCCGATCGAACGGGCGAAGGCGACCGCGTACCCGTGAAGGGCGGTGCGGATGCTGTCATCGAGGTTCGGGGCCGGTGCGATCTCGACCACCTTCTGGTGGCGACGCTGCACCGAGCAGTCGCGCTCGAACAGGTGGACGGTCTCACCGGACTTGTCGGCGAGGATCTGCACCTCGATGTGGCGCGGTCGGAGCACGGCCTGCTCGAGGAACATCCGCGGGTCTCCGAAGGCGCTCTCGGCCTCGCGCATCGCCTCGGCGAGAGAGGGAGCGAGCTCCGCGGCCGTCTCGACGCGACGCATCCCGCGCCCGCCACCCCCGGCGACGGCCTTGGCGAAGAGAGGGAAGCCGATCTCGGCGGCCTGCGCGACGAGTGCGTCGACGTCGTCGGATGCCTCCGTGGAGCGGAGCACGGGGACGCCGGCCTCGATGGCGTGGCGCTTGGCCTCGACCTTGTTGCCGGCCATCTCGAGGACCTGCGACGGCGGGCCGATGAAGGTGATGCCGTTCGCAGCGGCCTTCTCCGCCAGCTCCGGGTTCTCGGAGAGGAATCCGTAGCCCGGGTAGATCGCGTCCGCCCCGGCATCCTTCGCGACACGGATGATCTCATCGACGTCGAGGTACGCGCGGACCGGATGGCCCCGTTCGCCGATCTCATACGCCTCGTCGGCCTTGAGCCGATGGACCGACCCGCGGTCCTCATGAGGGAAGACGGCGACCGTCCTGGCACCCACCTCGAATGCCGCACGGAAGGCACGGATCGCGATCTCGCCGCGGTTCGCCACAAGGATCTTCTGGAACATGCACACCTCTGGGGGCTCGATGCACGCCTGATTCGTCGCGCATGGGGCGGGGCTGAGTGTGCACCCAGCCTAGGGGAAGGTAACGTGGTGTTCGTGCACGTACTCAGCGTCAGCTCTCTCAAGGGAGGCGTCGGCAAGACGACCGTGACCCTCGGCTTGGCCTCAGCGGCCTTCGCCCGTGGTGTCCGAACGCTCGTCGTCGACCTCGACCCGCAGTCCGATGTGTCCACCGGCATGGACATCCAGGTGGCAGGTCGGCTCAACATCGCCGATGTCCTGGCGAACCCGAAGGAGAAGGTCGTCCGTCAGGCGATCACCTCCAGCGGCTGGGCCAAGGTGCACCCCGGAACCATCGACGTGCTGATCGGAAGCCCCTCCGCGATCAACTTCGACGGACCGCACCCGAGTGTGCGCGACGTCTGGAAGCTAGAGGAGGCGCTGGCGGCCGTCGAGGCGGACTACGACCTGGTCCTCATCGACTGCGCGCCCTCGCTGAACGCCCTCACCCGCACGGCCTGGGCGGCCAGCGACCGCGTCATGGTCGTCACCGAGCCCGGCCTCTTCTCCGTCGCCGCCGCCGACCGTGCCCTCCGTGCGATCGAGGAGATCCGTCGAGGCCTCTCCCCTCGCTTGCAGCCGCTCGGCATCGTGGTCAACCGCGTCCGTCCGCAGTCGATCGAGCACCAGTTCCGCATCAAGGAGCTGCGCGACATGTTCGGTCCGCTCGTGCTCTCCCCGCAGCTGCCCGAACGCACGTCGCTCCAGCAGGCACAGGGCGCGGCCAAGCCGCTGCACATCTGGCCGGGAGACTCGGCTCAGGAACTCGCCTCGGACTTCGACCAGCTGCTCGACCGGATCATCCGCACCGGCCGCATCCAGGTCGCGGAGTCGGGCGCACAGGCCTGACCGACCGCAGACAGCAGAACGGCCATCCTCTCGCGAGGGTGGCCGTTTCTTCGTTCTGTGGCGGCTCGAGGCCGCGGATGCTCAGGCGGAGCGCTTGGTACGCCGTGCCGACAGTTCATCGACCGGATCCGGCGACGTCGCGTCGAACGCGACCAGCGTGGACTCCACTTCGCGGAGCACCTTGCCGACAGCGATGCCGAAGACGCCCTGACCGCGGCTGACCAGGTCGATGACCTCGTCGTTCGACGTGCAGAGGTAGACGGAGGCGCCGTCGCTCATGAGGGTCGTTCCTGCGAGATCGCGGATGCCCGCGCGGCGGAGTTCGTCGACCGCAGTACGGATCTGCTGCAGCGAGATGCCCGTGTCGAGCAGGCTCTTCACGAGCTTGAGCACGAGGATGTCGCGGAAGCCGTAGAGGCGCTGCGAGCCGGAGCCGCTCGCACCGCGAACGGTGGGCTCGACCAGCTCGGTGCGGGCCCAGTAATCCAGCTGACGGTAGGTGATGCCCGCTGCACGAGCAGCTACGGCACCGCGATAGCCGACCTCGTCATCCATGGCCGGCAGGCCGTCGGTGAAGAGGAGTTCGGGTACGAACCGCGGGTCGCCTGCACGCTCATCCGCATTCATCTGAAATCCTCCCTGGAGCCGTTACCTCCACGCTAGAGCAGCCCTCCGGCACCGGCAATGACATCCGTACGACACCGAAGGTGTGTCGCAATCAGTTCGTTACGAAAGCAACCGTGCGATCGCGTCTTTGACGAAGAGCGAACGCACTTCGTCGATCTTGGCGGCCAGGTTCGGAGCCATGTCGCTCGCCTTCGCGCGCGACGCGGTGTCGGTGCGGCGCAGCAGCGATGACATGGCCGACTCGATCAGCGCGACCTCGCGCTCGGCACCCTGCCGCAGTGAACGGAGGTGGCGAGGCTCGATGCCGTGGCGGTCGAGGGCGACCAGACCGCGCAGAAGCGTGACCGTGGACTCGGGGTAGCTCTCCTGCGCCACGATCACACCGGTGCTGATGGCGTCGTTGAGCAGCTGGGGGCCCGCGCCTGCCGCCGACAGCAGCTCGCTGCGGCGATAGCGACGCGGTGTCGGAGTGATCGAGGGCGGCGGCACGAGAGTCGAGGATTCGCCGTTCGCCTCGGCCTCGTCGAGCTGCTCGCGGATGACGCTGAGAGGAAGGTAGTGATCCCGCTGCAGAGTGAGACCGAGACGCAGCCGCTCGATGTCGGCCTGCGAGAACTTGCGGTAGCCCGACTCGGTGCGCGACGGCGTGACGATCCCCTGGACCTCGAGGAAGCGGAGCTTGCTGGAGGTGAGCTCGGGAAACTCTGGCGTGAGTCGCGCCAGGACCTGACCGATGCTCAGAAGACCCGCGGACGCTGAGCGTTCGCGGGCGGGGGAAGCCGCCATCAGTCGATCGCCGCGACGCGATCGACGGGAGAGGCGAAGAAGTTCAGCCGGAACTTGCCGACGCGAAGCTCGGTGCCGTCGACCAGAGCGCTGCGGTCGACGCGCTCACCGTTCACGTACGTGCCGTTGAGGGACCGCTGATCGATGATCTCGAAGGTCGACCCGGTGCGGGTGACCTCGGCGTGACGACGCGAGACGGTCACATCGTCGAAGAAGATGTCGGCCTCGGGGTGGCGGCCCACTGTCGTCACGTCCGTGTCGAGCAGGTAGCGCGCACCCGCAAGCGCTCCGGAGCGCACCAGCAGCAGCGCGGAACCGGAGGGAAGGGCCGAGATCGCAGCCTGCTCCACATCCGTCAACTCCGCGCCGAAGGGCACGAAGGAAAGGTCCGAGTCATGCCCGAACGTCTGCGTCACGTCGTGCCTCTGCTCGCCGGCACGATGGATCGCGGCGTCTCCGCCCGATCGGGTTTCGCTGTCTGTCACTTTGCCCTCCTAGTCCTCCAGACTAACTGATCAGCGACCCCACGCGGGAGCTCCCTTCACACTCAGCCATCACATACCGATGCTTCATAGGCTGAGCATGTGAAAACCACAGCTCGCCGCCTCCCCGCAGCCCCGATCGCTCTCGCAGCAGCCCTCCTGACAGCGTTCCTGGTGCTGTTCGCGCCGCTCTCCGCCTCAGCGCACGACAGCCTCCTCGCGTCGTCCCCCGAAGCCGACGGCACGGTCGAGACGCTGCCGACCGAGCTCACCCTCACCTTCAGCGCGAAGCTCATCGACGGCGAAGGCGCGACCGAGATCGTCGTGACGGATCCCGCGGGCAGCCCCGTCACCGACGGCGCTCCGACCCTGAACGGTGCGGTCGTCACCCAGCCGCTCGCAGCCGAGGCGCCGGCAGGTGCTTACCACGTGGTCTGGAAGGTCGTCTCGAGCGACGGCCACCCCACCTCCGGCGAGTTCGACTTCACCGTCACGACCGGCACGGAGAGCATCGCGACCGCGGAGCCGACGGCATCCCCCACGACCGCCGAGCCGACTCCCGCCGCGACCGCCGGCCCCGGAACGGACGCCACGGCCGCACCCGAGGAGAGCGACTCGTCCCCCGCGACGACCATGATCTGGGTGCTCGCGATCGCCGGCGTGCTCGTAATCGTCGGCATCGTCGTCTGGCTCGTGATCCAGGGCCGCCGCACCCGCGGTTCGACCGATTCCGACGCCCCCACGGAACGATAGGCTTAAGGCATGCCACACTACGATGTCGTCATCCTCGGTGCAGGTCCTGGCGGATACGTCGCTGCGGTTCGCAGCGCGCAGCTCGGTCTGTCCACCGCCATCATCGAAGAGAAGTACTGGGGTGGTGTGTGCCTCAACGTGGGCTGCATCCCCTCCAAGGCTCTTCTGAAGAACGCGGAGCTCGCACACACGCTCAACCACAAGGCCGACTTCTTCGGCATCTCGGGTGAGTTCACGATCGACTACGGCAAGGCGTTCGATCGCAGCCGTGTCGTCGCAGACGGGCGCGTCAAGGGCATCCACTTCCTGATGAAGAAGAACAAGGTGACCGAGTACGACGGTCGCGGCACCTTCACCGGCCCGAAGGCGATCTCGGTCGCCAAGGCCGACGGCACCACCGAAGAGGTCACCTTCGACAACGCGATCATCGCGACCGGTTCGAAGGTCCGCCTGCTCCCCGGAGTGCAGCTCAGCGACAACGTCGTGACCTACGAAGAGCAGATCCTCAGCCGTGAGCTCCCGAAGTCGATCGTCATCGTCGGCGCCGGCGCCATCGGCATGGAGTTCGCCTACGTGATGACGAACTACGGCGTCAAGGTCACGATCATCGAGTTCCTCGACCGCGCACTCCCCAACGAGGATGCGGACGTGTCGAAGGAGATCGCCAAGCAGTACAAGAACTACGGCGTCGACATCCTCACCTCCACCAAGGTCGAGTCCGTCGTCGACAACGGCTCGTCCGTCACCGTCTCGTACACGAGCAAGGACGGGCAGCAGAGCTCGATCGAGGCCGACAAGGTGCTCATGTCGGTCGGCTTCGCCCCCAACATCGAGGGCTTCGGACTCGAGGCCACCGGCGTGAAGCTCACCGAGCGCGGCGCGATCGACATCGACGACCACATGCGCACCAACGTCGAGGGCATCTACGCCATCGGCGATGTCACCGCCAAGCTGCAGCTCGCCCACGTGGCAGAGGCGCAGGGTGTCGTCGCTGCCGAGACCATCGGCGGCGCTGAGACCCAGACGCTCGGCGACTACCGCATGATGCCTCGCGCGACGTTCTGCTCGCCGCAGGTCGCCTCGTTCGGCCTCACCGAGCAGCAGGCCAAGGACGAGGGGCGCGAGATCAAGGTCGCGACGTTCCCGTTCATGGCGAACGGCAAGGCGCACGGCCTCGGCGAGCCCGTCGGATTCGTCAAGCTGATCGCCGACGCCGAGCACCTCGAACTCATCGGCGCCCACATGATCGGCCCCGACGTCTCCGAGCTCCTGCCCGAGCTGACGCTGGCGCAGAAGTGGGACCTCACGGCTCTCGAGCTGGCCCGCAACGTGCACACCCACCCGACCCTGTCGGAGGCGCTGCAGGAGGGCTTCCACGGCCTCGCGGGTCACATGATCAACTTCTGATCCACCCGATCAGCACGAAGGCCCGGCACGCTCGCGCGTGACCCGGCCTTCGTGCGTCACCGTCCGGCGCGCCTCAGCTCGAGCCGCGACGGAAGAGCGAACCGCACGGTCCACCCTGACGTCGCGATCGAGCCCAGTTCCTTCGGCGTGTACGAGCGACGGATGCTGATGAGTCCGTCCTCGCGGATGAACGATCCTCGGAAGAGCGTGCCGGAGAAGAGCCAGGTGACCGCACTGTAGAGCGCATACGCGGCCCGGCTTCGGGAGATGTCACGATGCACCACGAGCCCGTCCTCGCCGACGAGCCGTCGCGAGTCGAGCAGCAGGCTCTGCAGCTCCTGCTCCGTGAGGTGATGAAGCACGTGATTCGAGAAGACCAGGTCGTACTGCTCCCCCTCCGCGACGAGTGCCTCCGACAGGGCGCAGCGGTACCGGACACCCGATCCCGCGTCGTGGGCGGCGGCCCACCGGATGGCGCGCTCATCCGCATCCAGCGCGGTGATCTCCGCGGTCAGCCCGTCGCGACGCAGCCTCGACGCGATCATCCGGCAGACGTCGCCGCCGCCGGCCCCGATGTCGAGGATGCGGATCGGGCCGCGCCGAGCCCGGGGACGGATGTCTCGGCGATAGAACTCCCCAGTGCCCGACACGAGGGCGTTCACGAGGCGGAAGCGGTCGTAGGTGCGCTCGAGCATGGCGATGTCCGCGTCGGGGTCGTCCATGAGCTCTCGCGCATCGGATGCGCGGGTCGAGAGATCGTGGCTCATGCGACGCCGGCGACGACCGTCATCAGCGCGCTCTCGGCCGTCAGCCCCGGGCCGAACGCCATCGCGGCGACGCGCGACCCCTCCGAGGCCCCGTCGTCGAGGATGCGCTTGATGACGAAGAGGATCGTCGCACTCGACATGTTGCCGTTGACCCGCAGCGTCTCGCGTGCGGGATGCAGCTGAGCATCCGAGAGATTCAGTCGTTCCTGCACCCGATCCAGGATGCTCCGGCCACCGGGATGGATGGCCCAGTGCTCGACGCGATCCCCCACCCGCCCCTCGTCGAAGGCCTCGGCGAGCTCTCCCTCGCGGGCGTAGAGCGGGCGTATCGCTCCGACGATGGTCTCGCCGATGATCTGCGGAACCCTGGTCGACAGGATCATCTCGAAGCCGTTGTCGCCGATCGTCCACGCCATGTCCTGCTCGCCCTCCGCGGCGATCGCCGTGTGGAAGCCGTCGAGACGAACCCCCGGAGTCGGCGTGGGAAGGTCACGAGCCGTGACGATGCCTGCGGCCGCTCCGTCGGCGAAGAGGGAGTTGGCCACGATGAGATCCGGGTCCTCCGTCGATCTCAGATGCACCGTGCACAGCTCGACGCTGACGACCAGGACCACGGCGTCGGGGTCCGCCGCGCAGAACTGGCTCGCGGCGCGGAGCGCCGGCATCGAGGCGTAGCAGCCCATGAAGCCCAGGTGATAGCGCTGCACACTGTCCGGGAGCCCGAGCCCTCGCACGATCTCGTACTCCGGGCCGGGGGCGTGGAAGCCTGTGCACGATGCCGTGATGACGTGGGTGACGTCGGCGGCGGACACGTCGGGATCGGCATCCAGGGCGCGACGCGCCACTTCGACGAAGAGACGCGACGCCTCCCGCACGTAGAGATCGTTGCGCGCCTTGGTCCCGGGTGAGCGGAGAAGGTTCTTCTCCCGCTCGAAGAACATCGGTTCGTCCGACTGCGGGTGCCACGAGAACTCGTCGATGACCGTGTGCCGCGTGTCGATACCCGAGCCGTTGAAGGAGGCGCCGATGATCCGCTGCGCGAGCCTTCCGACATCCGGCTGCGAGGCGAAGATGTCGCGCACCTCGTTCTGCTCGAGGACGGTGTCGGGGACGATCGTCTGCAGCGAGCGGAGGACGGCGGAACGGCTCATGTCAGTCACTCAAGCACCATCTCGCGGCGAGGCGGAAGGGGCTTGCGCCGTGTGTCAGAAACCGAGAGCACGGGCGAGCTTCGAGCCGGATGCCGCCTCACGACCGCCGACGGCGAAGATCGCTCTCTCGACGGCATCGAACAGGGCCTCTCGCCCCGCGGCATCCGCCGGAGCGGCCGGGCCGAGTTCGAACTCCCACTCACGCCATTCGCGCTGGACGTCCTGCCGGAGGTCGGTCGCGCGGACCCGATCGTCGACGAACTCGGCGATCACGCCATCGGCACCCGAGAGCAGGTACGCGGTGCGACTGTTCTCGATGCGGGCGAGGGGCGTGAGTCGCCCCGTCGTCCATCGGGAGAGGGTGTCGGTCACCGCATCCGGGATGCTGTCGTCGTCGCCCAGCGGCCATCCGATCTCGAGGCGTCCGTCGCCTTCGCGGGGTCCCTTGATGTGCCACCCGGCATCCGGGCCGCCGGTGCGGCGGCGAAGCGCCACCCCGGCGCGAGAGAGCTCGGCGTCGTCGGTGTCGAGGTAGCGTGCGTCGAGCTCGCGCACCTCGCCCTCTGACACCGCATCAACACCGGGCAGCCCACTCCACTCGGGAAGGAGCGTGGCCTCATCGACGTCGTACTTGCGCTCGACCTCGACGACCCTGGTCGGCTCGGAGCCGGACTGCGAAGGAGTGCCGCTCTCAGTCATCCGTGAGGGTGAGGTCCTCGAGGGACTCGTCGAACCAGTAGTCGATCTCGGTGGGGCCGTCGGTGTCGCCGGTGTTCTGCTCCTCACCGCGTCGGTTGTACACCACCTGAGTCTCGCTGTAAGGGACGATCAGCTTGTCGTCCGCGTCGCCGAGAGGAATGATCTGCCCGTCGAGCGGGCCGCCGTGAAGTCGTGCGAGTGCCATGTGCTCACCCTATCCCCGTCGTCGCGGATGAGGGGTCATCCCCCGAGTATGCCCAGGAGCGCGCCGAGGATCATCCACGGCCCGAAGGCGATGCGCGTGGATCGGTCGGCCGCACGCGATGCCATCAGCGCCAGCGCGTACAGCGCTCCCAGGACGAACGCCGACGCCGCGCCCACGGCGAGCGCCTGCCAGCTGTGCCACCCGAGCACCAGACCGATCACGGCGGCGAGCTTCACATCGCCCCCGCCCATCCCCTCTCGCCCGAGCAGGCGGAGCATCGCGTAGAAGCCGCCGAGGATCAGCATCCCGAGCGCGGCTCTGGTCAGCGCGCCGCTGTCGCCGAGCATGAGGGCATCGGCCACCGTGAGCACGAGGAGGGCCGCGAGGGTGGGGAGGACGATCCGGTCCGGCAGCCGATGGGTGCGGATGTCGACCACGACGAGCCGGATGCCGACCATGAACAGCACCAGGTGGACGATCAGGACGAGCACGCTGCGGGGATCCATCTCGGAAGGGTAGGAGACGACGGATGCCGTCCTCGACCGGGTGTGGATAACCATCCGCCTCTATGTCGGAGGTTCGAACTACTGTGATCATCTCCAGTTGCTTTATTCGTACATATCTTCGAGGATGGATACATGGGGATCGGGCTCGATGCGGTGACCGCGCTCTCTCCGGCTGGCGACTCCCGCGCCGGAGAGGTGCTTCGGCTGCGCCGGGAGATCAGCCGCATGCAGCGCAGACGCAGCGAGCATCCGCTGCTGCCCCTCGATCCGGCCTTCTCCTCCCTGCTTCCCGAAGAGGGGCTGCAGACCGGCACGGCCTACAGCGTCTCCCCCTCGCCCAGCCTCGTCCTCGCTCTGCTCGCCGCGGCGTCGAGCAAGGGGCTCTGGTGCGCCGTGGTCGGCATGCCCACACTGGGGGTCGAGGCCGCAGCGGCTTTCGGCATCGAACTCGCCCGGCTCATCCTCGTCCCCGAGCCGGGAGACCGCTGGCTCGCCGCGACCTCCGCACTCGCCGAGGTCGTCCCGCTGATCGCCGTGCAGCCGGGCAGCAGGGCACGCGATGCCGATGTGTCCCGTCTGAGCGCCCGACTCCGCGACCGCGGGAGCACGCTCCTGGTCACCGAGTCCACGGCGACAGGCGCCTGGCCGCAGAGCGAGGGCGCGATCCGGCTCCATGACCAGCACTGGCTCGGGGTCGGCGAGGGGTGGGGGCTGATCGAGGGGTCGACGGCGACGGTGACCGCGAGGACGAGGCACAGTCCGCTGTCCTCGAGCGTTCGGGTGCGCCTTCCCGGAACCCACGGAGCGGTCGAAGAGCTGCCGTCCGAGAAGATCCTCGAAGAGATCACGACCGCGCCGACCACGCTGCATGGCCTGCGCGGCGGAGCCGGCACCCCTCTCGAATACCCGCCACTGGCGGTGGCCGGATGACCTCGCCTCTCCGAGTCCTGGTCCTGTGGTTCCCCGACTGGCCGTTGCGAGCCGCTCTGGGCGGCCCCCCACCGCATGCGCCGACCGCCCTGGTGCAGGCGAACACCGTCATCGCCTGCACCGCCTCCGCCAGGGAGCACGGCGTCCGCGCGGGTCAGCGTCGCCGCGTCGCACAGGGGCACATCTCGTCGCTGCGTGTGCTTCCTCACGATGCCGCCCGAGATGAGCGGGCCTTCCTGCCGGTGCTGCAGCTCATCGAGAAGCACGCCCCCGGTGCGGCTCTGCTGCGGCCTGGGCTCGCGGCGGTGCGAGCGAGGGGCATATCCCGGTACCACGACGGTGAGGCCGAAGCCGGTACGGCGCTGATCGACGTCCTCGCCGGAGCCGGTTTCCCCGAGGTGCGCGTGGGCATCGCCGACGGTCCCTTCACGGCAGAGCTCGCCGCCAGGGGGCGCACGCCCTGCACCGTCGTGCCCGCGGGGCTCGCGAACGACTTCCTCGCCCCGCTGCCCGTGAGCGTGCTGCGCGACGAACAGCTCACGGGTCTTCTGATCCGGCTGGGGGTTCGCACGCTCGGCGAGTTCGCCGCCCTCGACGAGATCGAGGTGCGTGATCGCTTCGGCGAGCGCGGTGCCCGTCTGCACGCTCTCGCCGCCGGAGCGGACTCCCGCGCCGTGGTTCCGCGGCCACCCGATCCCGAGCTCGTGCGCTCCGTCGAGTTCGAGCCCGCTCTGGCCGGAGCCGATCAGGTGGCGTTCGCGGTCCGGCAGACGGCTGACGCGGTGATGCTCGCGCTCGGTGACGCATCGGTCGTGTGCACCGAGGTGCGCATCGACCTGATCGACGACAACGGCACGGTGTTCTCCCGTCCCTGGCTGCACCCGACCTGCTTCGATGCGGCCGACCTCGTAGACCGGGTGCGCTGGCAGCTCGAAGCACTGGGGGCGGAGTCCGCCAAGGAGCCGATCGATGAGGCACGGGCTTTCGGCGGCATCGAACTGGTGCGCATCGTCCCCGTGGCCGTCGATGATGCCGCACACCACCAGCCGGGCCTCTTCGGCTCAGGCACCGATGAGCGTCTGCACCACGCCATCTCCCGCGTGCAGACGATGCTCGGTCACGAGGGCGTGGTCACCGCAGCGCTCTCCGGCGGGCGCTGGCTCGCCGACCGACAGGTGCTCACGCCCTGGGGAGAACGCGCGGTCGCACCCCGAGACCCCGGGCGCCCCTGGCCGGGGAGCCTTCCTGATCCCCTTCCCGCCGAGGTGTTCCGACCGCCTCGGCCGATCGGAGTGCTCGCTCCCGACGGCGCGACGGTCCTCGTCGACGAGCGAGGGGCGCTCTCCGCCGCGCCGACCCGCATCGACGGTGACGATGTGCAGGCGTGGGCGGGCCCCTGGCCCATCCACGAGCGTCGATGGGATGCCGGCGGCGGCAAGCGAGGACACCGTCTGCAGATCATCGACGACCATGACCGCGCCTGGCTGGTCTTCTGCACAGGCGATCGCTGGTGGGCCGAGGGGAGGTATCGCTGATGGGCTGGCACAATCCCCCTCTGTCATGGAACGAACTGGAACGCACCCTCAGCGGCGAGGAGTCGCCGTACCCGACCGGCGGGACGCCACCGAGCACACCCCAGGGCACACGTCCGGATCCCGGCCCCATCAGCACCCGACGCAAGAGGACTCCTCCGACCACGGTCGGCCGGCCGGAGGACGCCGTCCCCTATGCCGAGCTGCATGCGCATTCGTCGTACTCCTTCCTCGACGGAGCCTCCTCCCCCGAAGACCTCCTCGCCGAAGCCGAGCGGCTGGGCCTGACCGCGCTGGCGCTCACAGACCACGACGGCTTCTACGGTGCTGCCCGCTTCGCCGAGGTCGCAGAGCTGATGGACGTCAAGGTGCAGACCGTGTACGGGGCCGAGCTCTCCCTCGGGCTCGACGCGCCTCAGCGGGGCACCCCCGATCCGATCGGCGACCATCTGCTCGTGCTCGCCGACGGGCTGGAGGGTTACCACCGGCTCTCCGGAGCGATGACGGCCGCTCACCTCCGCGGTGGAGAGAAGGGGCGCCCCGTCTACGATCTCGATGAGCTGGCCGCCACCGCAGACGGGCATTGGACGATCCTCACCGGGTGCCGCAAGGGCGGCGTCCGCCGTGGCCTCGAAGCCGGTGACGCGCACACCCCGCTGCGCCGCCTGGTCGATCTCTTCGGGCAGGATCACGTCGCCGTCGAGCTCTTCGACCACGGCGACCCGCAGGACTCCCGACGCAACGATGCTCTCGCCGACCTCGCCAGGCGGATGCGACTGCCCGTGGTGGCGACGAACAACGTGCACTACGCCGCCCCCGAGCGGGCATCTCTCGCCGAGGCCGTCGCCGCGGTGCGTGCAGTCCGCAGCATGGACGACCTAGACGGCTGGCTCCCCGCACACGGAGGAGCGCATCTGCGCAGCGGCGCCGAGATGGCGGCACGCTTCCGTCGCCATCCCGGCGCGATCTCGTACGGGCTGGAGCTCGCCGCAGCATCCGCCTTCCCCCTCCGCCGAGCGCGCCCTGCGCTCCCGAAGCAGGAGGTGCCCGACGGACACACTCCCATGAGCTGGCTGCGGCACCTGGTGTGGGAGGCGGTGCCGACGAAGTACCCGCGCCTGGATGCCGACGGTCGCCGCAGGATCGGACGCGAGCTCGATGTCATCGAGGAGAAGGACTTCCCCGGCTACTTCCTCATCGTGCACGGGATCGTCACCGAGGCGAAGCGTCTCGGCATCCTCTGTCAGGGCCGCGGCTCGGCTGCGGCGAGCGCCGTCTGCTATCTGCTCGGGATCACCGCCGTCGACCCGATCCTCTACCGCCTGCCCTTCGAGCGCTTCCTCGCGACCACACGTCAGGAGGAGCCGGACATCGATGTGGACTTCGACTCCGACCGCCGGGAGGAGATCATCCAGTGGGTCTACCGCCAATACGGGAGGGAACGCGCGGCGCAGGTGGCGAATGTCATCCAGTACCGACCGAAGAACGCCGTGCGCGACATGGCGAGGGCTCTCGGCTACTCGCCAGGGCAGCAGGACGCCTGGTCCCGGCAGGTCGACGGATGGAGCGCGGGCCTCGAGGTCGGCGAGGGCTCTCGGCTACTCGCCAGGGCAGCAGGACGCCTGGTCCCGGCAGGTCGACGGATGGAGCGCGGGCCTCGAGGTCGCCGACGAGCACGACATCCCCGCGAACGTGCTCGACTACGCGGGTGAGCTGCTGAAGGCGCCTCGGCATCTCGGCATCCACTCCGGCGGAATGGTGCTGACTGCGAGACCCGTGGGTGAGGTCGTGCCCGTGGAGCATGCGCGGATGGAGAACCGCACCGTCATCCAGTGGGACAAAGACGACGCGGCCTGGATGGGGCTCGTCAAGTTCGACCTGCTGGGGCTCGGGATGCTGGCAGCTCTCCAGCACTGCTTCGACCTCATCCACGACGCCACGGGCGAGCTGTGGACCCTCGAGACGCTGCCCAAAGAAGAGCCGGCGGTCTACGACATGCTCTGCCGCGCGGACTCGATCGGGGTGTTCCAGGTCGAGTCGCGTGCGCAGATCGGCCTGCTCCCCCGACTGCAGCCGCGGGCCTTCTACGACCTCGCCATCCAGATCGCGCTCATCCGGCCAGGGCCCATCCAGGGCGGCGCCGTGCACCCCTTCGTCCGTCGGAAGATGGCGAAGGACGCCCTCGACGAGGAGAACCGCGCCAGGGCTGCCAGGGGCGAAGACCCGGTGGTGCTCGAGATCCCCTACCCGCACGACGATCTCAAGCCGATCCTCGAGCGCACGCTGGGCATCCCGATCTTCCAGGAGCAGCTGATCCAGATGGCGACGGCCATCGGCGACTGCACGGCAGACGAGGCCGACCTGCTCCGCCGCGCCATGGGGTCCAAGCGCGGACTCGAGAAGATCGAGAAGGTCCGAGACAAGCTCTACGCGGGGATGACCAGGCGCGGGCTCTCCGCCGAGCAGTCGGACCGGATCTACGCGCAGATCCAGGCGTTCTCGAACTTCGGTTTCGCCGAATCACACTCGCTGTCCTTCGCCCTGCTCGTCTATGCCAGCTCCTGGCTCAAGCTGCACTACCCGGCGGCATTCCTCGCGGGGTTGCTGCGGTCGCAGCCGATGGGCTTCTACTCCGCATCGACGCTCACCGCAGACGCCCGTCGACACGGGGTCGAGGTCCGGCGTCCCGATCTGCATGCCTCGGGGGCGACCGAGACCCTGGAGCCGCTCGAGGGGGCGCCTCTCCGGATCCCGACCGGCCTGGACTCCTGTGCCGACCCGCTTCAGCCACGCGTGCCGCGCTTCGACCGATCACTGCCCGACGAATCGGCGGCGCACCGCAGAGACGGCGGCTATGCCGTGCGTATGGGACTCGGTGGCGTCCGCGGCATCGGCCTGCCGTTGGCGGAGCGGATCGTCGCCGAGCGCGAGTCCGGCGGCCTTTTCCGTGATCTGAACGACCTGGTGAGGCGGACGGATGCCACGGCTGCGCAGCTGGAGGCTCTGGCGACCGCCGGGGCGTTCGAGTGTCTCGGGCTCCAGCGCCGGGAGGCGATCTGGCTGTCCGGGGCGGCCGCGGAAGACCGTTCGCGATTCCTCCCGGGAACGACCGTCGCCGTGCAGCCGCCGCTGTTCACGGATCAGTCCAGCTATGAACGACTCTCCGCCGACCTCTGGGCGACCGGCGTCTCGACCGACGACCACCCGATGGCGCACTTCCGCGCACTCCTCCGAGAGCGGGGCGTACTCACCTCCCTCGACCTCCAGAGCCATGAGACGGGGAGACGCATCGAGGTCGCGGGCCTCGTGACGCATCGGCAGCGCCCGGCCACCGCGGCGGGCGTCACGTTCCTCAACCTCGAAGACGAGAGCGGCCTGGTCAACGTCATCTGCTCGACGGGGGTGTGGAGCCGCTATCACCGAGTGGCGCGCGATTCACCCGCTCTCATCATCCGCGGCATCCTCGAGCGCTCGGCGGAGGGCGTCGTGAACGTTCTCGCAGATGCCTTCGAAGACCTCCGCACTGGAGTCACCCATCGCTCGCGGGACTTCCGATGAACGGGCAAACCGTACCTGCCGTTCACGGGATCCGCGGAGTGCTCACCAGAAGCGCTCAGGCTCCGGCTCGGGCACGCGGTCCCCACCGCCCCAGCGGTCGGCTTCGGCCTTCGCCGCGTCCACCGCGGCATCCGCACCGTGCAGAGCTGTTCGGGCACTGGTCGCACCTCGCCCATCACCATCGGCTTCGACCGTGAGCGTGGTGTGCGATCCGTGGCCGAGCCCGATCGTCACCGTGCAGTCGACGACACGACCCAGCCACCGGCTGACCTGCCCTCGCGGCTCTTCGGGCCGGCGATACCGGATGCGAGTGTCGAGGTCGATGACAGAGAGGATCACGGACTCCCCGGTCAGCTCGTCGACGCGCTCCGACACCTCGACGCGGTGTCCGTGCGCGATGGCGAGGGGCGCGTTGACCACGAGCTTTCTGTCCATGAACCCACTCTATGAGTGGACGTTCTCGCGACAAGCCCCAGTCTCGGAAGAAATATTCGTAGATTTCTTTGTCCCCCAAATGGCGGACAAGAGGATTAAGCGATATTCTGCAAGAAGTAGCGGGGGCTACCGGCTGAACATCTGGGGATATCAGTCGAGAGAGCAGCGAAAGTCTTTCGCCGCCTCCCCTACCGTCCGGGAAGGACGGTGAGCCCTCTCGAGCGATCCAAAATGGGGTTTGGATGACTCGGGAGGGCAACCAGCCCCGCACCGCGCGGAACGCGCTGGCCTGCGATCGTCCGGACACTCCGCCGGACTGGCCCGGACACTCCGCCGATCACCCGACGCGCGACCCGCCGCCGTCCGCCACCGACTCAGCGCACGAGGCGCGCGCGCAGCGAGTCGAGAAGCAGTCCGACCCCGAGCTCGAACGTACGGTCAGCCCGCGCGGTCCCTCGCTCCGCCCCGTCGAGCACCCGCCCCAGCGTGCGAGTCCCCTCCCCGGGCTCCCACACCTCGTCCGGTGAGGCCAGGTCGAGACCGAAGCCGATCGCGAAGGCATCGATGACCGCGATCACCGTGAGCACCTCATCTTCGGGGAATCCCCCCTCGACGAGTACGGTCGCGAGGTCGTCATAGGCGGCGATCACCGCCGGATGCGTGATGGTCTTGCCGATCAGGAGAGGCACGAGAGCCGGGTGATCTGCGTACATGTGCCGCTGCCGCCGGAGCAGATCGATGAGGAACCGATCCCAGGGCTCACCGCGCGATTCGACGCGGTAGTCCTCGATGAGCCTGCCGCGCATCTGCTCGATGATGCCGTCCATGCCGTCGACGTGGTTGTACAGCGACGAGGGGCGCACCCCCAGTCTGCGGGCGATCGCGTTCACTCCGAACGGCTCTCCCGCCTTCGACAGCTCGAGGCCGGCGGCGCCGATGATCTCCGGCGACAGAAGGGGACTCGTCGGCCTGGGCATCGCACGCTCGCTCTCTGATTCGGAGGGGTGGCGAGAAAGGTCTTCCCCGCTGCATTCCTCCTGTGCATAATAGTGAACACCATTCGTTGACGAACACCATTCGTTTACGAGAACGTGCCCTACCCAACGCACTCCGGCATCACATCCGCGCACATCGCCGTGCCCCTCTCCGTGGGAGAACCATGACCGCCATCGATCTCAGCACCCGAGTCCCCCTCCGACTGCCCACCGCCACCGCGACCTTCGCGATCGGCATCGCGGGCTACCTCGGCGTCAACCTGTCGCCGTACATGATCACGGCCGCGCAGACCGGGCTCGGCATCGACGTGCTCGCCGCGAGCTGGCTGGTCACCGCGACTCTGCTGCTCACCGCAGTGACCGGACTCGCCATCGCGCCCCTCTGCGCCGGAGCGCATCGACGAACCGTCGCGCGGGCGGGGCTCGCGATCGCGGCGGTCGGCTTCGCCACGGCCGCACTCGTCCCCACTCTCATGCTTCCGGCGCTCCTCCTCGGCGGTGCGGGCGCCGGCGGCGCTGTCGCGGCATCCGGCGCCGCCCTCGCTGCCTTCCGCAACCCCGACCGGGTCGCCGGGTTCAACGGCCTAGCCAACCGCGGCGTGATCACGGTCGTCCTCGCTGTCATCCCGCTCGTCGGCCTGGCCCCGATCGACGTGTTCGGCGCGCTGGCACTGTTCAGCATCGTCGGTCTCGTCGTCTCGGCGTGGCTGCCGGCCGCCCCCGTGGCGGCCCCTCAGGCAGCAGCGGCCGTGGCCGAAGCGATGCCGATCGAGGTGCCGCCGACAGGCACGGTCCGGCTCTCCCCCGCACGGTCACGCACGGTCGCCCTGGCCGGCTTCGGCCTGCTCGTCGTGTTCACCCTCTGGGCGGCCAGCGAGGATTCGCTCTGGGCGATGGCGGGCGTCATGGGCGCGGAGCAGACGGGACTGACACCCGAGGGGCTCGGCATCGCCCTCAGCGGAGCCACCGCGGGCGGCCTGATCGGATCACTGCTGCTCATGATCGTGGGATCCCGACTCGGACGCGCTCTGCCCCTGGCAGTGCTGCTGGTCGCCGGAGGCGTGCTCAAGATCGTCGAAGGGTTCACGACCGACCCCACCGCGTTCATCGTCGTCTTCATCGCCTGGAACACCGTGTACGCGATCGCCTTCATGTACTTCGTCTCGACCTCGGCAGCGCTGGACGCCGACGGTCGCTGGTCGGGACCGCTTCTCGCCGTCTACCTGGTGGGCTCGGCGCTCACTCCCGTGATCGGCGCCGCTCTCGTGAGCGTTCTCGGATTCCAGGGCTTCGCCGTCGCCCTCGGCATCGCGAGCTTCGTCCTCGCCGTACCCGCGAGCGCGATCGCCCTCCTCTCCACACGCCTCGAGCGTGCCGCCACCAGTTCGGAGACCCTCTGATGCCCCGCACCGTGTTCCGCAACGCCCGCTTCTTCACCGCCGATGACGCCGCTTGGGCCGATGCCGTGGTCGTCGACGGCGAGTCGTTCGCCTTCGTGGGCCTCGAAGCCGATGCACCTCCTGCCGACGACACCGTCGACCTCGGTGGCCGCACCGTGCTCCCCGGCTTCACCGATGCGCACACTCATCTGCTGATGATGGGCGAGGCGCTCGGTCAGGTGGGGCTCACCGATGCGGGCTCGCTCGAGGAGATCCAGAACAGACTGAGCCGGGCGCGGCAGAGCGCCGACGGCGAGCTTCGCGGACGCGGCTGGCTCTTCGACGCGATACCCGGCGGCGCTCCGACGGCCGCGATGATCGATGCCGTGGTCGCGGACATCCCGGTCTACCTCGACGCGAACGACTACCACTCCTGCTGGGTCAACTCGGCAGCGCTGGTCGCTCTCGGAATCACCCGCGAGACTCCGGATCCGATCGGCGGACGCATCGAGAGGGATGCCGACGGCGACGCGACCGGGATGCTCTACGAGACCGCGGCGCAGCAGCACGCCTGGGCCCACCGCGACGCGGTGACCACGGACGTGCAGCGGGATGCCGCCGTCGCGCGGGTCGTCGAGGCCTACCTCGCATCGGGGGTCACCGGCGCCGTGGACATGGCGTTCGACCGTCTCGCCCTGGACGCGCTCGGACGAGCGGCGGAACAGGCCAGGCTGCCGCTGCGGATCGCCGCGCACTGGTTCGTCGCGAACACCGGCGACGACGAGGCCAACCTGGCTCAGGTCGCCGAAGCGGCTGAGCTCGCCGGCACCGACACGAACGGTGTCGACGTGATCGGCATCAAGCTCGTCCTCGACGGCACGATCGACGCGTGCACCGCCGCGATGCGAGCGCCGTACGCCGACGGCACGAATGCGGCTCCGATCTGGCCCCTTGAGCGCCTGCTACCGGTGGTCGCCGCCGCGGACGCTGCCGGGTTGCAGGTGGCGATGCACGCGATCGGCGATGAGGCGAGCACACTCGCACTCGACGCCATCGAGCATGCGATCACCGTGAACGGCGACCGCCCCCGCCGCCACCGGATCGAGCACCTCGAGTACGCGGCACCGGGGACCGCCGAGCGGATGGCGCGACTCGGTGTGACGGCATCCATGCAGCCGGTGCACGCCGACCCCGCGATCTTCGCGAACTGGGCCGCCCAGCTCGGCGACGATCGTGCCGAGCGCGCGTTCGCCTGGCCGGAGTACGAGGATGCCGGAGCGCTGCTCGCGTTCTCCACCGATGCGCCGACAGCCCCGCACGAGGCTCTCGCGAACATGTACGTCGCCGCGACGCGCGCGTCAGCCCTGGATCCCGACGTGCCGGCGGTGCATCCGCAGTTCGCGCTGCCGCTCGATCGCGCGATCGCCCATGCCACGAGGGATGCCGCGGCATCGATCGGCGACGGATCCTGGCGAGGTCGCATCGCGATCGGTCAGGCCGCCGACTTTGCAGTGCTCGACACCGATCCGTTCGCGGAGGGCAACGGGTCGCTGCTCACGGCGCGGGTCGTGCGGACGGTGATCGCCGGCCGCACGGTGTACGAGGCCTGAGGACGACGAGGAGAAGCCGCAGCCGGTCGGGCTGCGGCTTCTCCCGTCTGTCCGCAGTCCGCTCCGGTCAGTTGTCCGGCGTGAGCGCCAGCCGCGTCCCCCACGGGTCGCTCAGACGCAGCGTGCGCCCGTCGTCGTCAGATTCGATGCCGTGGAACGAGAGTCGGTCGGCGAGTTCCTCGATGTCGGAGCGGGTCGGCACGGTCACGCGCACGTCGCCGAGCCCGAGCGAGGCCGCACGCGGTCCTGCTCCGGCGCTCTGCCAGGTGTTCATGCCGATGTGGTGGTGGTACCCGCCCGCGGACACGAACAGCGCGGAGTTCCCGAGAGCCGCGGTCACGTCGAATCCGAGGATGTCGGAGTAGAACCGACGGGCCGTCGGGATGTCGCCGACCTGCAGGTGCACGTGCCCGATCGTCGCCGTCTCGCCTTCGTCCGCGGCACCCGGGGTCAGCCACTGCCGGAGGAAGCGATTCGGGTCGAGTGCGAGAGAGTCCATGTGCACCGACCCGTCTGGCGCGACCTGCCACTGCTCCCGCGGACGGTCGTGATAGAGCTCCAGACCGTTGCCTTCGGGATCGGTGAAGTAGAACGCCTCGCTGACGAGGTGATCGGCGGAACCCGTGAAGGTCTGCGGGGCGCGCTGCGCCACCGACAGCAGCGCGGCCGCCAGCCGTGACTCATCCTGGAACAGGATCGCCGTGTGGTAGAGCCCGGCGGCACGGGGATCGGCCGTCGGGAGGTCCTTCTCCTGACGCAGCCGCATGATCGGTTCACCGGCACGACCGAGGGTCGTCGTCGCGCCGGACTGGTCGAGGATGTCGAGGGTCACGGCCTGCTGGTAGTACGCCGTCATCGCATCGAGGTCGCGGACCAGCAGCTCGACCGCGTTCATGCGCGCGCCGTCGGGTGCGGAACCTGCCGTCGAAACGGCGGGGGCGCGCCAGGCGTCGATCGTGCCTGTCATGATCGGCTCCGTTCCGCCCGAGATCGGGCTGTCCTCGCAATTGATTGTCGCTACAAGTAACGTACGATGAGCCCATGGTATTCCGGGTTCCTCGAATGGACGAGTGCGAGTCCGACGCGTGGCTCGGACTGATCGCCGTGTCCCAGCTGCTTCCCGTAGCGCTGGATTCACAGCTGCAGAGGGATGCGCACCTGACGCATTTCGAGTTCATGGTGCTGACCTCCCTGCGCTTCGCGCCCGAGAACACTCTGCGGATGACCGAGCTCGCCGCATCGACGAACGCCACACTCCCCCGGCTCTCACACGTGTGCACCCGGCTCGCGACCCGCGGCATCGTCGACCGCTTCCCCAGCCCCGAAGACAGGCGCGCGACGAACGTCCGCCTCACCGCCGAGGGGCGACGGCAGCTGATCCATGCCATGCCCGGTCACATAGACACGGCCCGACAGCTCGTGATCGATGCGCTGACGCCGGCGCAGCTCGAGTCGCTCGCTGAGATCATGAGTGCGATCACCGGGCGCCTCACGGATGGAGAGCATCGCTCCCCTGCGCCTCGGTGAACGCTCGGCGATCCGCTCCGGTGCGGCATCGGGCAGCGCTGCGATCGCGGCATAGGCTGGGACGATGCTCATCGCTCTGATCCGCCCCGTCGAGTCCAGCACCGCCGACGTGATCGGGACGACCCTCGCAGAGGTGCTCGTGGAGCTCGAGCAGCATCGCAAGCCCGGGTTCGATCTGACGTCGGCCCCCGTGCGTATGCTCAAGGGCGAGGCGAAGATGGAGGCCATGGGCACGTTCAAGCGCGTCGACGGCATCGAGCAGATCGAAGCCGAGGACATGACATCCCTCCGGGCGAAGGTACCCGAGGGCTGGCGGATGCTCACGGTGCGCACGGCGTAACTCCCGCCCCAGCTCTCGCACGCACGAGACCCCCACCCGGCCTGAAGGTCGGATAGGGGTCTTCATCTGAAAGCGCGGGTCGACTCAGCCGCCGGACGGGTTCTCGAGCGGCTTGCCGTCGTCGTCGGTGGTCTCGTCCTCGAGGATCTCCTCGGTGCTCTTCGACGTCGACTCCTCGGGGGCGCCACCGGAGGCGGTGTCCGCCTCGTCGTCGCCGCCGGATGTTCCGTGCGTGTTCTGCAGATCACTCATTGCGTCTCCTCTGTCGGAGATACCGACGCTACGCGCGGGTGCCCGATCGGCGGAGGGGGTTGACGGGCGGCGGAATCCGGGTGCTTCGGACTTCGGCGCGGGCCTGGTATGCCCTCATGCAGTACGGACCGGCAGTTGCAGGTACGACGACAGCACGCACAACTACTCTGAGTCGTGGCGTGGACGACGGCCGGCGGAACCGAGACTGAATGGATGAGGGGATCATGAGCAAGCGGACCATGGTGCTACACAGTGAGCACCAGGACCTGTTCGACGTGCCGGACAGGGACCTCGTGTTCTACGACCTGCCGTACGACACCGAACGGCTGTCACGCGTCACCGATGTGCACCTGTGGTCACCCCTCGACGGCCCGATCGACCGTCTGCCGGAGATCATCTCAGCGATGACGAACCTGAGAGCCCTCAGCATCGGCCCGGGGAGGATGCTCCCCACCGTCGTCACCGGACTGCGGCAGGGCGACCTCCCCGAGAATCTGGAAGAGCTCTCGGTGCACATCAGCGATCGCACACTGGTATGGCCGGATGTGGTGGTGCCGAACCTGAAGACCCTCTACGTCGGCGAACCCTTCCGATTCAAGAACGAGCACTTCCCTGCCCTTCGAGCGCTCTCCCTCTATCCGCAGAGATCTCTGAGCAATGTGCGGCAGGCCCTCGAACTGCCGCTGGAAGAGCTGAACCTGTTGAACGTCCCCATCGACGAAGAGATCTTCCGACTCGTCGAGCCGGTCGGGCTCCGCCGTCTCGGGCTGATCGGTGGACGCACCCTGACGAGCCTCACCGGGATCAGCGCGCTCCCCCAGTTGGAGTCGCTGCGCCTGAAGAACCTCACGTCTCTCGGTGACATCTCGGAACTGGCCGCACTCCAGCGACTCGAGATCGTGAGCATCCAGTACTGCAAGAAGATCACCGGCATCGGCGCGATCAACGACCTCCCGCGACTGCGCGGGCTCACTCTGGTCGGATGCGGGACCATCGGCCTCGAGACGATCGAGGCGAAGCTGTCGACACTGGAATGGGCCAACACAGGCGCGACCTGGTGACCGGCTTTCAACGGCGCTGAAGTGACGCCCGATGGTCATCTTCGTGTTCACGAATCGAGAATGGCGGTTTCCTCTGAGACGATGAGCGAGGATTGCGATACGAGGAACCACCCGGGGGGACAGCATGGGAAGTGCCATCAGGCGCGCAGGAATCATCACGGCGGTCATCGCGTTGACCGTGAGCGCTGTGGGATGCACGGCGCTCATCCCTTCCGCCGAGGACGATTCCGCTCCAGCGCCTACTTCGCAGACGGAGCCGAGCCTCGATGGCGCATGCAAGACGGTGAACGTCGAATGGGGATTCGCTCTCGATCCGTGGGTGGCGCTCGAAGCCGATACCCAGAGCAAAGACTTTGCGCAGAAGCACACGGAGCACCAGGCGGTGATCTCCGCCCTGCAAGGCATCGCTGAGCGTGTCGATGCTCCCGAACTGCGAGCGGCCCTCGACGCGTCGATCAGTGCACATCAGCAGTATGCCGACACCATCTGGCCGGGCCTGGGCGATGTTCCGGAAGGGTATGTCGTCGATCTGGATGATCCCGCGAATCTCCTGGTCATTCTGGGGAAGCAGAAGACCGAGATCCTGCAGCAGATGTCGGATGCGGACGTGCAGCGTTACGATCTGTGCGGACTGATGCAGAGCGGTCAGACTGTAACGCAGGCGTGCGAGATTGCCAATGGCGACTGGGTCGATGCAGGTGTGCTTTACAACGGTGCATCCACTGTCGCGGCCACCGGAGACGTGGCGGCGGCTCAGCGCCAAGCGGCCGATGGGCTCGTGCAGCTCAAAGCCGCACTGGTGCAGGTGACCGATCCCGAGGCCCACGCAGAGATGGCGCGGATGTACGACGCGTACGAGACGTTCTACGAGAACGGGTTCTCCACTCTGCTCACCGAGGAGCAGCTGCTCCAGCTCTCTGAGGACGAGCTCGATGCGTACATCGCTGAGGCAGACGCAGCATTTGCCGCATGGGACGGGGCCCTGACCTCTGGTGAGGAGCGACTGTCGGCCTACTGCGCCAGCCAGGGGTAGCCACTCGTCAGTATTGATCCGCATCGGACTCCGCAGACACGAAAAGAGAAGGGCACCTGCTCGAAGCTGGTGCCCTTCTCTTTTTCTCGCTGTTGGCGATCAGTATTGCCAACAGCCTTTGTGGTCGGGCTGACAGGATTTGAACCTGCGACCCCTTGACCCCCAGTCAAGTGCGCTACCAAGCTGCGCCACAGCCCGTTGTTCTGCACTCTCGCGCAGGCAACTCCCCTATCTTAGCCCCACTCGCGGGCGGTCCGCGAACCGAGCGACCGCCGGGCGTTGCGGGGTGTCGGAGGCCCGGCGTACCGTCGCATGCATGGTGACGATCACGACAGAGGTGGCGACGACCGCCCGATGGGATGACGTGCAGCATGCGCTCACCGGCGGCGGCGACGGCGCCAGCTGTCAGTGCATCTGGCCGATGCTGAGCAACAAGGACTGGAACGAGACGACGACCCCGCAGCGAACGGAGATGCTCCGCGACGAGATCGCCGATGGCCCCCCTCCGGGCCTGATCGCCTATGTCGACGGCGAGGCCGCGGGGTGGATCCGCATCGGACCGCGCTCGGTGCAGGCACGGATTCCGCGCACCCGCATGATCGCCGCCACCACGGCGGAGCCGTTCGACGACGTCTCGGTCTGGGCGGTGACGTGCTTCGTCGTCCGTCGCGAGCATCGAGGGACAGGGCTCAACCACGAGTTGCTGCGTGCCGCAGTCGATTTCGCGCGAGCATCCGGTGCGCGACTCATAGAGGGCTACCCGGTCGACACCCGAGGCGAGAAGAAGCGCACCAACGACCTTTTCCACGGCACGCTGGGCACATTCCTGGCCGCCGGTTTCGAAGAGCAGGCCGAGATGAAGCCCGGCCGAGCCCTCGTCGCGTTGGAGCTGACGGCGTGACCGACGACTCGGAGCTCCCCGCGTCGATGGGCAAGGTCGCCCGGCGCGAGCTGGCCCTGCACGGTTTCACTCGCCTCGACCAGTTCGATGCCGTCTCAGAGCGGGAGCTCCTCGCCATTCACGGCGTGGGGCCGAAGGCGATCCGCATCCTTCGAGAGCGCCTCGAGCTCCAGAGGCGCTCGCTCGCACCCTGACCGACGACTAGCGTGGGAGCATGAGCGAAGAGCATCCGACCATCGACGACCCCGAGCTCGGCACCTTCATCCGCGCGACGACCGAGCTCTCCGACGGCACGGTCCTCACTCATGACTGGTACGCCGGCGGAACCGTCGCTCAGGGCGCACCTCTCGACCTCATGATCGAGGGCACGAACTCGGACGAGGCGAGCGCCCTGCTTCCCCACGTCCACGAGACCATCGCCGCTCTCGCGGTTCTCCGTCGCCTCGCCTCCGACGCCATCGTCGCGGCCTTCAGCACGGGAACGCCTGAGCAGCACGAGCTCGACGACGCCGCATCCGATCTCACCCTCGAAACCCTCGAGGCATCCGCCGACGGAACCATCGTGCTGCACTTCATCGACTCGTGCGGCGAGCACTTCCCCGAGGGCTACTGGCCCGCAGTGCATCTCGGCACCGACGGCCAGATCACGCAGGTGACCGTCGAGTCCTGAACGGGCAGACGCCATCCCGCCCGCCATACGATGGGAGGATGCAGCGCCGCCCGGCCGCCCCGCCTCTGTGGGCCTTCGTCCCGTACATCACAGTGTCGGCGATCCATGTGGCGTTGCTCGCTCTCGAGAGCCCCGCGGCAGGCCCGAGCAAGCTCCTGCTGATGCCACTGCTCGCGATCCCCGTGCTCGTGTCGATGCGCACGATCCGCTCACGTGCCGCTCTGGCGCTGCTCTTCGCGGCGATCGTGTTCTCCTGGCTCGGCGACAGCGCGGGAGCGCTCTTCCCGACCGCGCCAGAAGTGCCGCTCATGCTCCTCTTCTTCGGCATCGCACACCTGGCGTACATCGCACTCTTCATCCGCCACGTCGGCCGGGGACGGATGCCGTGGTGGGCGCTGATCTACGCCGCATGGTGGGTCGCGATGCTCGCCTTCCTGGGCCCGCATACGGGCGGCCTGCTGATCGCGGTCGCGGTCTACGGGCTCATCCTCGGCGCGACCGCGGCGTTCTCGACCCGGTGTCACCCGCTCGTCGCTGTCGGCGGCGCGTTCTTCCTCACCAGCGACACGTTGCTCGCTCTCCGACTCTTCCTCCCCGACTCGCTCCCTGCCTGGAGCAGCCCCGCGATCATGGCGACCTATACGATCGGGCAGGGACTGATCATCGCGGGCGCGCTGATCGCACTGAGAAAGCGAGATGCCTGATGGCCGATGCCGCACGGGTCGACAGCTGGCTCTGGGCGATCCGCATCTACAAGACGCGTTCCGCCGCGACGACTGCATGCCGTGCGGGGCATGTACGCGTCAACGGCGACAAGGTCAAGGCCGCGCAGCACATCCGCATCGGCGACGAACTGCGCGTGCGCATCGCGGGCTTCGACCGGATCCTCTTCGTGCGACAGCTGCTCGTCAAGCGCGTCGGCGCGCCTCTCGCCGCGCTGGCATACGAAGACCGCACGCCGGAGCGCGAGCCTCAGGCGGCACTCGGACTGCGCGATCGAGGCGCGGGCAGGCCCACGAAACGAGAGCGACGGGACATCGACAGGCTGCGCGGGCGCAGCACGGAAGATGACGGCATATTCCACGGCTGACCCTAGAATGCTTCGAACATATCTTCTAAACTGGGCGCATGGCCCCACGCACCGATCTCGACCTCGATCTCGAAGAGCGCTGTCGCCTGCTCGATGAGTGGGCCGACAAGCGGCGTCAGATCGCAGCACTCGAGGCCGAGTCCTACGCGCTACTCGCCGAGCGCATCGACGTGCACAACCGCGACGTCTCCGAAAGCCCGTACCACCGCGACGCGATCTATCGCTCGATGATTGCGGAGTACTCCGCAGCCGCGCACATCCCGAAGGGCTCGATCGAGTACGCATTCACCGATGCGCGCACCCTGTCACGGGCGTTGCCTGCCGTGTTCGCATCGTTCGCCGCCGGCTCGATCACTGCGCACCACGTCCGCGAGATCGTTCGAGCCAGTCAGATCGTCGACGACGCCATCCGCGACGGACGCGTGGAAGCCGCGACCATGGGTCTCTACGAGACCGCAGTGCTGGTGGTCGCCGAGCATGACACGGCTTCGCGCACGAAGACTCATGCCCGCAAGGTCGCGGCCGGCCTCGTGGGCGAGACCGTCGTCGAGACTCAGCGGCGCGCGGCCGCCGAACGCTGCGTCACCGTCCGGTCGGTGGGCGACGGGCTGGCGGCGCTCACGGCCATCCTGCCGGAGTGGGTCGCCGTGGCTATCTCCGATCGACTCACACAAATGGCGCGACACATCGACCGCACTCGCGACGAGCGAGAGCCGATCCTCGATCCGCTGGACGACACCGAGAACTCGCTGCGCCTTTCCGACCTCTCCCCCGAAGACCCGCGATACGCGGCGTACTTCGAAGCAGGAGTCATCGCCGCCGACGGCACCTTCGTCGTCGATCCGCTCGCTGGCCTGATCGACCCGATGACCGATCCGACCAGCCCCGACATCGAGCATCTCTCCCGCGACACCCGCACATTCGACCAGATCCGCGCCGATCTGCTCGCAGACCTCCTCCTCGCCGCTGACCCGAGCGAAGCGAACGGCACCGGGCTCGAGAACATCTCGGCCCGAATCCAGGTCACCGTTGCCGCGAGCACTCTCGCCGGAGACGACGACCGACCTGCCGAACTCGACGGTCACGGACCACTGGATCCCGATGTCGCACGCGGGCTCGCAGGCCACTGCAAAGGATGGGCCCGCCTGTTCCTCGACGCGACTGGCCTGGTCACCGAAACTGACTCATACTCCCCCACAGAGCAGATGAAGCGCTTCCTTCGAGCGCGAGATGAGCACTGCAGATTCCCCGGGTGCAGGATGCCGGTGCACCGGTGCGAGATCGACCACAATCACGACCATGCGCGCGGTGGGCGAACGCGCATCGACAATCTCAGCCATTTCTGCACCACGCACCACTCGCTCAAACACCCCGACATCGATGAACGGTATCGATGGACAGCTCGCCAGACCTCCGATGGGACAGTCAACTGGACGAGTCCGCTCGGTCGGAGCTACGCCGACCCACCGCGTCGACGGGTCATGTTCGTCTGAGCCCGAGCGCGAAGGACTCGCATCTCTGCGCGGTCACCCGTGGGCACCAGCACACAGGACCGCCGGGCGGGGGAGGCACCAAAACTCACGGACGCAGGCTATTCACGGCCCTGCCCGGCGGCCCTGCCCTGCCCTGCCCCACCCCGCCCGGCCTCAGCTCGCCGAAGGCGCAGTCGCTTTCAGCACGATGTAGACCCCGGCGATGAGCGCCGCAGCAATGACGAAGATCACGACGAAGGCCACGACAGCTCCGATCACGAACACGATCATGAAGAGCGCGTTGATCGCGGCGACGAGTGCCGCAGACCTCAGCGCACGGCGGGTCACCGATCCCGGGGTAGCCGCATCACGTGGTCCGCTGCGGGAGCTCAGAACATTCCACGCACGGGCTCGACTTGCGCGGATGATGGCGATCCCAAGAAGCACCACCGATATCCAGAACGCACTGAATGCGATGACGTTGTCGAGCGGGAAGACCAGGAATCGCAGAGGTAAGTACCGATCACCGCTGAACAGAGCCAGATGCACCGCGACCGTGCCGACGAGTGCGGCGCCGACACCGATCGCGTCTCCCACGCGATCCGCAGCCGTCAGCGGAACCCGACGCCGGCTCATCGTCCGGAGTCGAACACACCGAGCAACCAGCCTGCGGACTGCACCTGCGACGCCCCGGCCGACAGGACCCGAGCCTGCAGCTCGCGATCGCTCGTCACGGCCACTACCCGTTGCCCAGCGCGAACTCGACGCTCGACCT
The DNA here is from genome assembly GCF_051062835.1 of Microbacterium sp. CGR1. GTDB lineage: Bacteria > Actinomycetota > Actinomycetes > Actinomycetales > Microbacteriaceae > Microbacterium. The sequence goes on from NZ_JAOTPG010000001.1 coordinate 1,190,043, forward strand.
CGGCGACGATCGTGTCGTCACCGGCAGCATCCGCGTCGACCACCGACACGACACCGGACGGCAGCAGCTGGGCGGACCCGTCCGTCTCCGGTGCCGAGATCCCGCGAGCGCGACCCTCGACCACGAGAGCGATCTCCGGGAACCAGGTCGTTCCCCCGACGCCGAGCTCAGACGCCGGCAGGGCGAGCCCGTCCAGGCGCGAGGCGAGACGCGTGGCAGCACCGGCACGGTCCTTCCACCATCCGTCCGGCACGGAACCGACGACGTTCGCACCATCAACGACCAACGAAGGCCGCACATCGAGCAGTTCCCGCAGAACAGGCCAGGCGCTCCCGAATCCGGGATGCAGCGGCCGCGTGTCGACCTCATCGACTGGCACCCACTCGAGAGCCACGCTCTCCGGGTCACTGATCACAGGTTCGAACGGCCGCACCACGTCGGCGATCACGGTCGTGTACGACCAGATATCCAGATCGAGCACGCTCGTGAAGCGGGGTCGCACGGAGCCGTCAGGAACGCCGGCTTCCTCCTGCGCCTCGCGCACTGCACCCACGATCGCGCTCTCACCCGCGTGCAGAGCACCACCCGGCAGACCCCAGGTTCCGCCGAAGTGGCTCCAGGAGACCCGGTGCTGCAGAAGGATCCCGCGCTCGTGGTCGAACGCCAGCAGTCCGGCCGCACCGAAGCGGCCCCAGTACTTCTCCCCCGACGGCGCGATCACCCAGGCATCACCAGGGTTCCGCGGCCCGTCCGGGCGACGAGGTTCACCGGCAGCGGGAGGTACGACAGTCACCCCCTCAGCCTGTCACAGCATCCGGGTATCGGCATCCGCGCGGGTCATACGCGGGAACAGCCGCCCTGCAGACGGCGGTTCCGGAGCACTCTCATCGACGCACGGCAGAAACAACTGTGCCCGCGCGAATTCGCGCGGGCACAGTGGCGACTCGGATGCGACTCAGCGTTGGCGCTTCTCGCGCACTCGCATGTTGATGACGATCGGGGTTCCGTCGAACTCGTACAGCTCGCGAAGGCGACGCTGGATGAATCGGCGGTATCCCGGGTCGAGGAAGCCGGTCGTGAACAGCACGAACGTCGGCGGACGCGTCGACGCCTGGGTGCCGAACAGGATGCGCGGCTGCTTTCCTCCGCGCAGCGGGTGCGGGTGCTCGGCGACGAGCTCGGCGAGGAAGGCGTTGAACTTGCCCGTCGGGATACGACGGTCCCAGTTCTCGAGCGCCGTCTCGAGCGCAGGCACCAGCTTGTCGAGGTGACGACCCGTCTTGGCCGAGATGTTCACGCGCGGAGCCCAGGCGACGTGCGCCAGGTCCTGCTCGATCTCACGCTCGAGATAACGGCGGCGGTCGGCGTTCTCGAGGTCGTCGTCGTTCAGACGGTCCCACTTGTTGAACGCGAGCACGAGCGAGCGACCGGACTCGAGCACGAGGTCGATGATCCGCACGTCCTGCTCGCTGATCGTCTCGGACACATCGAGGACGACGACTGCGACTTCAGCCTTCTCGAGAGCGGCCGAGGTGCGAAGCGACGCATAGAAGTCAGCACCCTGTGCCATGTGCACACGACGACGGATTCCGGCGGTGTCGACCAGACGCCACAGCTTGCCGCCGAGCTCCACGATCTCGTCGACCGGGTCACGAGTCGTACCGGCGAGGTCGTTGACGACCACGCGCTCCTCGCCTGCTGCCTTGTTGAGCAGTGAGGACTTTCCGACGTTCGGGCGACCGAGGATCGCGACGCGACGGGGTCCACCGATCTCCGCCTTCGCCACCGCGGAGACATCGGGGAGCGTCTTCAGCAGAGCGTCGAGCAGGTCGGCGACTCCACGACCGTGAATGGCCGAGACCGGGTGCGGCTCGCCGAGTCCGAGGTTCCAGAGAGCCGCAGCCTCGGGCTCCTGGCGCGCGTCGTCGATCTTGTTCGCGACGAGGAAGACGGGCTTGCCGCTCTTGCGCAGCAGCTTCACGACGTGCTCGTCGGTCGATGTGGCGCCGACCATCGCGTCGACGACGAACAGCACGACATCGGCGAGGTCGATCGCGACCTCAGCCTGAGCCGCGACGGAGCGGTCGATGCCGCGAGCGTCGGGCTCCCAGCCACCTGTGTCGACGAGCGAGAAGCGACGATCGGCCCACTCGGCCTTGTACGTCACGCGGTCGCGGGTCACACCGGGGGTATCCTCGACGACGGCCTCACGGCGGCCGAGGATGCGGTTCACGAGCGCGGACTTGCCCACGTTCGGTCGTCCGACGATCGCGACGACCGGCAGGGCGGGGAAGAACTGGATCCCGTCCTCGCCCATCGTGATCCCGGCGAGGAGGGCTGCATCCTCATCGTCCAGGTCGTAGTCGGCGAGTCCGGCGCGCAGCGTCTCCGCGCGCGCTTCGGCGAGCTGCTCGTCGAGCTGGTCCATCTTCTCGGCGAGCTGGTCGGGGCCGCCTTCGTATTCGTCGTCAGCCATGGTGTGCTCCTCGGATTCGTTCGATCACCGTGAGGACGGCGTCGATGGTCTGTGGGAAATCGAGCTCCGTCGAATCGACGACCTCGACGCCCTCTGCGGCGTTCAGGAAGTCGACGACGGCGCTGTCGGATGCGTCGCGCTTGTGCAGTGCGGCGGCGACGGCTTGGGCGTTCTCGCCGGCGAGTTCGCCGGCACGTCGTGCGGCGCGCACCTCGGGTGCGGCCGTGAGAAGGATGCGCACGGGCGCATCGGGGGCGACGACGGTCGTGATGTCCCGCCCTTCGACGACGACGGCCGGGTACGGCGCATCGGCGACGAGGGAACGGAACAGATGGTTGACCTGCTCGCGCACCTCGGGCACTCGCGCGACACCGCTCACGGCGCCGGAGACCGACGGTTCGCGGATCGCGTCGGTGACGTCCGCGTCGCCGACCTGCACGGTGCGGTCGTCGGGATCGAGGCCCAGTCGCACCGGGAACTCGGCGACGGCGGCGAGTACGGCGTCGGCATCCGCCGTGTCCGCCCCCCGGTCGAGAACATGCCAGGCGAGCGCGCGGTAGGCCGAGCCGGTGTCGAGGTAGCCGAACCCGAGCTTGCGAGCGACAGCCTTGGACACACTGGACTTGCCGGAACCGGCGGGTCCGTCGATGGCGATGAAATCAGTCATTGGTCGTACCTGCAATCCGCCAGCCGCGTTCCTGGAGTCCGGTGATCGCGCCATGCAGCGCAGCGGGCTCGACGCTGATCTCGGCGAGACCGAACTGCGCGCCCGGCGAGTGCTCGAGGCGGAGGTCCTCGACGTTCACGCCGAGTTCGCCGAGTTCCCCGAACAGACGACCGAGCTGACCCGCGGTGTCGTCGATCATGACGACGAGGGATTCGAATCTCTGGTTCTGCCCGTGCTTGCCAGGCAGTCGCTCGACACCGTCGTTGCCCTGCCGGATGGTCTCCGCCACCACGCGCCGGGCACCCGGCGCCTCGGGCGCACGCAGCGCATCCGACACCTCACGGAGATCGGCTGCCAGAGCGTCGAGGATCTCCACGACGGGCCCGGCGTTCGCGCCGAGGATCTGCACCCAGAGTTCAGGAGCGGATGCCGCGATGCGCGTCGTGTCGCGCACTCCCTGGCCCGACAGACGCAGCGCCCCCTCATCGGCCACCGCGAGCCGTCCGGCGAGGAGGCTGGCGACGACCTGAGGAACGTGCGAGGTGAGAGCGACGGAGCGATCGTGCTCCTCCGGAGTCATCTCGAGCGGCATCGCGCCGACGTCGAGAGCGAGCGCTTCGACGAGAGCGAGGTCTGCCGCCCGGGTGTCGGCATCGCGGCAGACGACCCAGGGGCGACCGATGAAGAGGTCGGCGCGTGCGGAGATCGCCCCGCCGCGCTCGCGTCCGGCGAGCGGGTGAGAGCCGATGTAGCGGGTGATGTCGACGCCGCGGTCACGCAGACTGCGGAAGGGTTCGAGCTTGACGCTCGCCACGTCCGTGACGACGGCATCGGGGAATCGGGCGAGCTCCGCCTCGATCACGTCGGCGGTGACATCCGGCGGCACGGCGACGACGACGAGCGCCGGCGCATCATCTTCGGCGACCGCACGGCCTGCGCCGTAGTCGATCGCCAGGCGCAGCTGTGCAGGTGAGGTGTCGGCGAGGACGACGTCGATGCCCTTGGCGCGAAGCGCGTGGCCGATGCTCGCGCCGAGCAGGCCGGCGCCGACGACGCGCACGGTTCCGGAGAGCCTGGCCGCGGTTCGCGGCGCGACAGAACTCCGGGCCCCCGTGGGCGCACTCGTCGTATCGGTCACTCGTTCTCCTGCTGCTCGCCTGGCGCCTCGGCGACACCGGAATCACGGCGCGACAGAGTCAAGAGCGCGCCCAGTTCGATTTTAGTCAGTTCGCGCGTCTTCCCAACCGGGAGGGTTCCCAGGTGCAGCGGGCCGAACTGCCGACGCACGAGCTCGGTGACAGGGTGGCCGACCGCGGCCAGCATCCTGCGCACGATCCGATTGCGACCCGAGTGCAGGGTCAGCTCCACGAGGCTCGACCCGCGGGAGGTGTCGAGCAGGCGTGCCTTGTCTGCGGCGATCGGCCCGTCCTCGAGCTCGATCCCCTTGGTGAGCTTCGAGATCGTCTGAGCCGTCACCTCGCCTTCGACCTTGGCGATGTAGACCTTGGTGACGCCGAACGACGGGTGCGCGAGCACGTGAGCGAGGTCGCCGTCGTTCGTCAGGACCAGCAGTCCGCTGGTCTCGGCATCCAGACGCCCCACGTTGTAGAGCCGCTCTTCGTAGTCGTCGGTGAACCGGCGCAGGTCGGGGCGGCCGTTCTCGTCCCGCAGGCTGCTCACGACGCCGGTGGGCTTGTTGAGCATCACGTAGCGCTTGGACACATCGAGCTGCACGGCGGTGCCGTCGACGTCGATGAGGTCGTTCTCAGGGTCGACGCGTCGGCCGAGCTCGGTCACGGTCACGCCGTTGACACGGATGCGTCCCTCGACGATGTACTGCTCGATCACGCGCCGCGAGGCCACGCCCGCCGCTGACAGCACCTTCTGCAGGCGAACTCCCTCGGGTGTCTCGAAGCCGCTCATCGGATGGTCCCTTCGTTGAAACTGAAACTGTGCGCGATGTCCGTCCGAACCGCGGTCGTCGAAGACTCCGACGTCATCGGATGGTCCCTTCGTCGAAGCCGTCTGCGCCGTCGTCGAGCAGAGGAGAGATGGGGGGCAGCTCGTCGAGCGAGTTGATGCCGAGGTGCTGCAGGAGTGCATCGCTGGTGCCGTAGTTGATCGCACCGGTCTCGGAGTCCGCGAACAGCTCTGTGATGAGACCGCGTGCAAGCAGCGTACGCACCACGGAATCGACGTTCACCGCGCGGATCGACGCCACCTGGCTGCGAGTCACCGGCTGCTTGTAGGCGATCACCGCGAGCGTCTCGAGCGCCGCCTGCGACAACCGTGCGGGCGCCTGGCCACCGACGAACTCGGCGACCACGTCGTCGTGATCCTCGCGGACGTACAGACGCCATCCGCCGCCGACCTCGCGGAGTTCGAACCCGCGCCGCGGGCCCTGTCCCCTGCCGTCGTAGTCGTCGACGAGCGTCTCGAGGGTCTGCCTCACTGCGGCGACGGGCGAGCCGACCGCGGCCGCGAGAGCGACGAGACCGATCGGCTCGTCGATGATCAGCAGGATCGCCTCGATCCTTTCGGAGAGAGGCGATTCGCGGACGACCTCGTCGGTCGGGGCTTCGGTCACGTCATCGGTCATAATCGGCTCCCAGAGATGCCAGAGTCTCGTCCGACCAGGAGTCGGCAGCCCAGCGCAGCGTCAGCTCGCCGAGCGGTTCCAGTTGTTCGAAGGAGAGCGCCGCGTGGCGGTACAGCTCCAGCACGGAGATGAAACGCGCGACGACGATCCCCGGCTCCGTGACACCCGCGACCAGCTCTCGGAAGCTCACCGATTCGGCGGTGCGCAGCAGAGTCACGACGATCGCGGCCTGTTCCCGGATGCTGACGAGCGGCGCGTGCAGATGGTCGAGCCCGACGTGCGGGATCTCCTTCGGCGCGAACGCCAGCAGAGCCAGCGCGGCGAAGTCGTCGACGCTGAGCGACCAGACAAGCTCCGGGGTCTTCTTGCGGTGCTTCTCGTCGAGACGGACGGCGCGCACGTGGCGGCGGTCCTCGCGCTGCAGGGAGCGCGCGAACCACGCCGCGACCTCTTTGAACGCGCGGTACTGCAGGAGGCGCGCGAAGAGCAGATCGCGGGCCTCGAGCAGCGCCACGGCCTCGGCATCCACCAGCTCTCCCTGCGGAAGCAGACCCGCGACCTTCATGTCGAGCAGGGTCGCCGCGACGACCAGGAACTCGGAGGCCTGATCGAGCTCCTCGTCGTCGTCGAGCTCCTTGAGGTACGCGATGAACTCGTTCGTGACGGCGCTCAGCGACACCTCGGTGATGTCCATCTCATGCTTCGAGATCAGGTTCAGCAGCAGATCGAACGGTCCGTCGAAGTTCGTCAGCGAGACCCGGAATCCCGGATCAGCCAACGGCGCCTCGCTGACGACGTCAGGGACCGGCCCCTCGGCAGCCGTGGCTGCGGCCTCAGCCGCTGTGTCGGACGGCTCGACCTCAGGCGACAGCGCCACGGGCGACCAGCTCCCGCGCCAGCCGCAGGTACGCCTGGGCGGCGGCGTGCTCCGGAGCGAACTCGGTGATGGGCACACCGGAGACCGATGCGTCGGGGAACTTCACCGTACGACCGATCACGGTCTCGAGCACGTCGTCGCCGAACGCCTCGACCACGCGCTCGAGGACCTCGCGAGAGTGCAGCGTGCGCGGGTCGTACATCGTGGCGAGGAGGCCGTCCATCGTGATCGACGGGTTCAGTCGGTCGCGCACCTTGTCGATGGTCTCGATCAGCAGAGCCACGCCGCGCAGCGCGAAGAACTCGCACTCGAGCGGGATGATCACGCCGTGCGCCGCGGTCAGCGCGTTGACGGTCAGCAGACCGAGCGACGGCTGGCAGTCGATGAGGATGACGTCGTACTCCCCCGCCACCTGACGCAGCACGCGGGCCAGGATCGTCTCACGCGCGACCTCGTTGACGAGGTGCACCTCGGCGGCGGACAGGTCGATGTTGGCGGGCATCACGTCGAGGCCCTCGACGCCCGACTGCACGATCGCGTCATGCGCATCGCGCTTGGTGTCGAGCAGCAGGTCGTAGATGGTCGGCACGTCGTGCGTCTGGATGCCGAGGCCGGCCGACAGCGCACCCTGCGGGTCGAAGTCGACGGCCAGCACCTTGCGGCCGTATTCGGCGAGGGCCGCGGCCAGGTTGATCGACGTCGTCGTCTTGCCGACGCCGCCCTTCTGGTTGCACAGGGCGATGATGCGAGCGGGACCGTGCGAGGCGAGCGGTTCCGGGGTCGCGAAGCCGTGATAGGGACGCCCGGTGGGTCCCATGGGTGTGTCGTCGGTCTTCGACGTCTTCGCCCTGGACTTCGCCGCGTTCTCAGCCACCGATTCTCCTGCTCCTTCGTGCTTGGTCGATTCTAGCGATCGCCCGGGGGTATCGACGCCTCAGCCCCGGCGATCCCGTGTTTTCGCCGCGCTGCCCGCGCGTGGCGGGTCAGCGGGCGCGGGGGTGGGAGGTCGCGTAGATGTCTCGCAGGGTGTCCACCGACACGTGCGTGTAGATCTGGGTCGTCGCCACCGATGCGTGCCCGAGGAGCTCCTGCACGACGCGCACGTCAGCGCCGCCCTGCAGCAGATGCGTCGCGAACGAATGGCGCAGGGTGTGCGGCGAGACCTCGGCGGTGATCTGCGCCTGCTCGGCCGCCGCGCGAATCACGAGCCACGCGCTCTGCCGAGACAGCGGAGCACCGCGCGCACCGAGGAACAGCCGGGCCGATGCCCGTCCCTTCGCTGCGAGCCCCGGCCGCACCCGCGTGAGGTAGGCGTCCACAGCCGTGCGGGCGAAGGACCCGATCGGGACGATGCGCTCCTTCGATCCCTTGCCCCGAAGCCGCAGCACATCGCCGTGCGCGAGGTCGTCGACGTCGAGGCCCACGGCCTCCGACACCCGCGCGCCCGTCGCGTAGAGCAGCTCGAGCAGAGCACGATCGCGGATGCCGAGAGGGTCATCGCCTGACGGCGCGGCGAGGAGCCGCTCGACCTGATCGATGGTCAGCGCCTTGGGGAGGCGCTGCGGAGCCTTGGGCGGCCTCAGCCGTCCGCTGGGGTCGTCGTCCTCGATGCCCTCGCGGGCGAGGAACCGGTGCCATCCCCGCACGGACGACTGCAACCGCGCGAGGCTCGTCGCGGCCGGAGCAGGGTCGGCGGACGAGCGATCCGCGATGAAGCGTCCGACGACCGCCGGTGTGATCTCCGCAGTGTCGACGATGCCCTCGGCATCCAACCACTCCAGATACCCCCCGAGATCCCGGCGATAGGCAGAGATGGTGTGCTCACTCAGACCGCGCTCGATCGTGACGTGACGCAGATACGTGTCCAACGCACGGGCGAGCTGCATGCTCAGCTCAGGTCGCGCAGCCTCTGCGCGGCCGCGAGCACACCGATGCTGAGGATGCCGTTGCGCATGCGACCGTCGAGCACGGCCGTGACCGCGTCGTCGAGCGGAACCCACTCGACGCGGATGTCGGCCTCTTCGTCCTCCCGTGCGTGCGCGGACGGCGCTGCAGAGATGCCCGTCGCGAGGAAGATGTGGATCACCTCGTCGTTGCCGCCGGGTGTCGTCCACGACGAGACGAGGAGCTCCCAGCCCGAGGCGACCAGGTCGGCTTCCTCGGCGAGCTCGCGGCGAGCTGCCTCGACGGGCTCCTCCCCCGGCACATCGAGCAGACCGGCAGGCAACTCCCAGTCGCGGTGACGGATCGGGTGCCGGTACTGCTGGATCAGCAGCACGCGGCCGTCGTCGTCGAGCGCGAGGATCGCGACGGCGCCCGTGTGTGCGACGTACTGGCGACGGATCTCTCCCTCGCCGTAGCGCACGCGGTCGTCGCGCACGTTCCAGACGACGCCCTCGAACCCGATCTCGCTGTGGAGGATCTCGGGCTCGACGGGCTCGTCTCGCAGTGCGTCGAGATCAGACATCGGCTTCGTCGAACTCACGCATCGGCTTCGCCGAACTCACGCATCGGCTTCCACGTCGAACAGCTCGCTCGAGCGGTGGCGCTCGATCGCGGCTCCGACGAGACCGCGGAACAGCGGGTGCGGGGCGGTCGGACGCGAGCGGAGCTCGGGGTGCGCCTGCGTGGCGATGTAGTACGGGTGCACGTCGCGCGGAAGCTCGACGTACTCGACGAGGTCGAGCTCGGGGTTCAGACCCGAGAAGACGAGACCGGCTTCGGACAGACGCGTGCGGTACGCGTTGTTGACCTCGTAGCGGTGGCGGTGGCGCTCGGAGGCTTCCGGGGCGCCATACAGCTCGCGCGCCAGTGATCCTTCGGCGAGTGCGGCCTGGTAGAGGCCGAGGCGCATGGTTCCGCCCAGGTCGCCGCCGTCGAGGATCTCGACCTGCTCGGCCATCGTCGCGATGACGGGTTCGGTGGTCTCGGGATCGAACTCGCTCGAGGATGCTTCGGCGATGCCGGCCACGTCGCGGGCGTACTCGATGACCATGCACTGCAGGCCGAGGCAGAGGCCGAGGGTGGGGATGCCCTGTTCGCGGGCGAACTTGAGCGCGCCGAGCTTGCCTTCGATGCCGCGGATGCCGAATCCGCCGGGGACGCAGATGCCGTCGAGTGCGGCGAGCTGCTCCTGCGCGCCCTCGGGGGTCTCGCAGCGGTCCGAAGGGATCCAGCGGATGTTGACCTTGGTCTCCTGGGCGAAGCCACCGGCCTTGAGCGCCTCGGTGACCGAGAGGTAGGCGTCGGGAAGGTCGATGTACTTGCCGACCAGGCCGATCGTCACCTCATGCTTGGGGTTGTGCACCGCGTGCAGAACCTTGCTCCAGCGCGACCAGTCCACCTCGTCTGCGGCCTTCTGATCGAGGCCGAGGCGGCGCACGATGTACGAGTCGAGTCCCTGATCGTTGAGCGTCGACGGGATGTCGTAGATGCTCGGCAGGTCGACGGTGTTGATGACACCTTCGGCGTCGACGTCGCACATGAGCGCGATCTTGTTGCGGTTGCTCTCGCTGACCGGACGGTCGCTGCGCAGCACGAGGGCGTCGGGCTGGATGCCGACCTGGCGGAGGGCTGCGACCGAGTGCTGGGTGGGCTTGGTCTTCTGCTCGCCGGACGCGCCCATGAAGGGCACGAGCGATACGTGCACGAAGAACACGCTGTCGCGACCGAGTTCGTGGCGGAGCTGACGTGCCGCCTCGAGGAACGGCTGCGACTCGATGTCACCGACCGTGCCGCCGACCTCGGTGATGATCACGTCGGGACGGGGGTCCTCGGTCGCCTGCAGACGCATGCGTCGCTTGATCTCGTCGGTGATGTGAGGGATGACCTGCACGGTGTCGCCGAGGTACTCGCCGCGGCGCTCGCGGGCGATGACCTGCGAGTAGATCTGGCCGGTCGTGACGTTGGCGGCCTGCGACAGGTTGATGTCGAGGAAGCGCTCGTAGTGCCCGATGTCGAGATCGGTCTCGGCGCCGTCGTCCGTGACGAAGACCTCGCCGTGCTGGAACGGGTTCATCGTGCCCGGATCGACGTTCAGGTACGGGTCGAGCTTCTGCATGACGACGCGGAGTCCGCGTGCCGTCAGAAGGTTTCCGAGGCTTGCGGCAGTGAGCCCCTTACCCAAAGACGAAACGACACCACCCGTCACAAAGATGTGCTTGGTCGTGTCGTTCTTGGGCCCCGCAGAAGAAGAGTTCATCACGGGCTTCGATCCTATCAGTCAGTGGAGGTGCCGAGGGTGAGAAGTTCCCGAGCGTGGGTGATCGCGGCGTCCGAATCGGTCAGTCCGGAGAGCAGTCGGGCCATCTCGGCCTCGCGCTCCTCCCCTTCCAGACGGCGGACGCTGGACGCCGTGACAGCGCCATCGTGGGATTTGACGACAGACAGATGGTTCGTGGCGAACGCCGCGACCTGTGCGAGATGCGTCACCGCGATGACCTGCGACTTCTCGGCGAGCCGGGCGAGTCGTCGTCCGACTTCGATCGCCGCGGCGCCGCCGATGCCGGCGTCGACCTCGTCGAACACGAAGGTCGGCACCGGGTCTGTTCCGGCGATCACGACCTCGATCGCGAGCATGACGCGGGAGAGCTCTCCCCCGGATGCGCCCTTGCCGACGGATCGCGGCTCGGCTCCGGGGTGTGGCGCCAGCAGGATCGCGACGTCATCGCGGCCGTGCGCGCTCTCGGCGCCCGGCGTGACGGCGACCTCGAGTCGGGCGTCGGGCATCGCGAGCGCGTGCAGCTCATCGCTCACTGCGACGCCGAGCTTCGCGGCCGCCGCCGCGCGCTCGGCGGTCAGTGCATCGGCACGGGCGTCGAGCTCGGCACGGGCAGCATCGCGTTCGGCTTCGAGCCGATCGAGTCGCTCGCCGTCGTCGTCGAGCTCGGCGAGTCGAGCCGAACCCGTCTGCCAGAGCTCCAGAGCCTCATCCAGCGACCCGTGCGCGCGGATCAGGGTTCCGAGGGCAGCACGACGTTCCTCGACCGCTGCGAGCTCATGAGGGCCGGTCTCGTCGAGATCGGCGAGGTACGCGGACAGCTGGCCCGCGACATCGGCGATGCGATAGCCGATGTCGGCGAGGCCGGCGGAGATCTCGGTGAGAGACGTGTCGGAGACGCGCTCGAGCGCTCGCCGGGCTTCAGCGATCAGAGCGGATGCGTCGGGTTCGCCCTCTTCGTTCGAGAGCGCACTGTGGGCCAGGGAGGCGGCGAGACGGAGCTCCTCAGCATTCGCCAGACGTTCGGCTCGCGCGGACAGCTCGACGTCTTCGCCGGGCTCGGGTGCAGCGGCCTCGATCAGGGCGAGTGCCTCCCGCAGACGCGCGGCCTCTTCGGCCCGTCGATCGCGGTTCTCCGTGATGTCGGTGATCTCGGCGTCGAGCTCGCGCCAGCGCGCGAACGACGAGGAGTACGCCTCGAGCGCAGTGGCGATGGACGCACCTCCGAAGCGGTCGAGAGCGTCGCGCTGAGCCGCGGATGAGCGCAGCCGAAGCTGCTCCGACTGCCCATGGACGACGACGAGCTCCTCGGCGAGGGCGGAGAGCACCCCGGCAGGCGCTGCGCGACCTCCGACGCTCGCGCGGCTGCGCCCTTCGGCGCTGAGCGTGCGCGACACGTACAGCTCGGCGGCGCCCGCACCTGCGGGCTCCAGCTCTCCCCCGGCGTCCGCGACGATGTCGGCGACGTCGCCGGTCTCGGGGACGATCCATACGCCGGCGACCGATGCCTGCGTCGCTCCCGCTCGCACCGCACCGGAATCCGCACGCTGTCCGAGCAGCAGCCCCAGCCCCGTGACCACCATGGTCTTGCCCGCACCGGTCTCGCCGGTGATCGCGGTGAACCCTGCTCCGAGAGGCAGCACGGCGTCGGCGATCACGCCGAGCCCCTGCATCCGCATCTCCTCGATCATGCGGTCGGCCCCTGTCCTCGCCAGCCCGCGACCGGCAGCCGGAACTTGCGCACCAACCGGTTCGTGAACGCGGTGGGGTGCAGGCGGGCGAGCCGCACGGGGCGCGACGAGCGCCGCACCACTACGCGCGCCCCCGGCGGGAGGTCGTGCGATCGTCGTCCGTCGCACCAGAGGATGCCGGCGCCCGAGGTGCCCTCGAGCATCTCGATCGCCACTGCCGCATCCGGGCTGACGACGAGCGGCTTCGCGAACAGTGCATGGGCTGAGAGCGGCACGACGGCGATGGCCTCGACGCTCGGCCAGATGACAGGGCCTCCCGCCGAGAAGTTGTAGGCGGTGGACCCGGTCGGGGTCGACACGACCATGCCGTCGCAGCCGAAACTCGACAGCGGGAGTCCGTCGATCTCGAGCACGACCTCGATCATGCGCTCACGGCTGGCCTTCTCGACCGTCGCCTCGTTCAGCGCGAAGGTCTCGTACACGACCGTGCCGTCGACGTCCTTGACCCGCACGGACAGAGCCAGACGATCCTCGACCTCGTAGTCGCGGTCGATGACGCGGCGCACGGCCGCATCCATGTCGTCCCGATCGATCTCGGCGAGGAAGCCGACATGGCCCATGTTGATGCCGAGCACAGGTGCCGCGCAGCCGCGTACGAGTTCGGCGGCGCGGAGGATCGTACCGTCGCCTCCGAGGACGATGGCGAGTTCGAGCTCCTCCTGCTGCACCGTCTCGCCGAGCACGTCGACGTCGGCGAAGCGAGGGTCGACCGCGCGCAGGTCGACGCTGTCGTCGGCCGCGAGCACCGGACGCGCACCGGCGCCGCGGAGTTCATCGATCACCTTCCGAGCCGCGTCGACGGTGTCCTCGCGCCCGGCGTGGGCGACGACCAGGATGTTGCGCTCGTTCATCGTCTCCCTGCCAGTGTGTTGATGCGGTCCGACCATTCTGACGGATCGCTTCCGCGCCCCGGCGCGAGGTGCAGAAGATACTCCGAGTTGCCGTGCGTCCCCAGGATCGGGGAGGGAAGGATGCCGAGCATCCCCAGTCCCGCGTCGAAGGCGCTCCATGCGGTGCGGGCCACGGCATCGGCGCGAGTCGCCGGGTCTGTGACGAGCCCGCCTCGGACCGCGGTGCGTCCGACTTCGAACTGCGGCTTCACCAGCAGGATGATGTCAGCTGCGGGGGCGGCGACGCCCGCGACTGCGGGAAGGACGAGCTCGAGGGAGATGAAGGAGAGATCGCCGACGACCAGGTCGGGAGCCTCGGTCTCACCCGTGACATCCTTCAGGTTCTCGGGCGTCATGTGACGGACGTTGTAGCCCTCGACGACCACGACGGCCGGGTCGGATGCGATCGACGACGCCATCTGGTCGTGCCCCACGTCGACGGCGAGAACCCGACGAGCTCCGCGCTCGCGGAGCACCTGGGTGAATCCTCCCGTTGAGGCGCCCATGTCGAGCGCCAGGCGCCCTTCGACGGAGATGTCGAATCCGTCGAGTGCGGCGATCAGCTTGTGAGCCGCCCGCCCGACATAGTGATCGGTCGCGGCGACGGTGATCTCTGCGGAGTCCGCGACGGGCGTCGAGGCCTTCACGACCGGTCGCCCGTCGATGCTCACCACGCCTTCTGCGATCAGCGTGGCGGCGTGGGTGCGCGAACGGGCGAGGCCTCGCGCGGCGAGGGCGGCGTCGAGTCGCGTCATCGGGCGCCCGGCGCGTCGCGCTGATCGAGCTTCGCGCCGCTGTCGAGGCGACGGGAGAGTTCGTCATGCAGCCCGGAGTATGCGCCCGCGCGGGCAGCGAGAGGCTGCCCCTCGATCAGGCGCAGGCGACTCCACAGACCGTCGGTCGGTGCGTTCGTCGTCTCTTCGCTCACGGTTCTACTGTACGCGGCGGGGCCGACGCGTCGGCGGAGCCACGGCGGCGCGGGCCAGGTGACTCGCGCCGTAGCCGATCAGGGACGGTGGAACGGGTCGTCGTAGAGACGCTCGGGCACACGCAGCACGAACACCGGGGTTCCGGATGCCCAGATCGCGGCCGCACCGGCGCGCAGCAGGTCGATCTGCGAGTCGCCCTCGGCGACGATCTCGACGTCCGCTCCGACGACGCGGACGGAGGCGCCGTTGACCGAATGGATGCCATCCTTCGACGTGACCTCGGGATACGGCTCATGCAGTTCCCGGAGGTCACTGAGGATGTACGTCGGCCGGGATCCTTCAGGAGCCGCGAGCACGTGCTTGGGGCGGTCGATCCCCGTGAGCACGAGCGCGGAGTCGATACCCGCACGCACGGCACCGAGGATGTCGGTGTCGAGGCGGTCTCCGATGAAAAGCGGCTTCTCGGCGCCGAAACGCTCCGTCGCCTCTTCGAAGATCGGCGTCTCGGGCTTTCCCGCGACGGTCGCGAGACGACCGATGGCCGTGTGCACGGCGGACACGAGCGTGCCGTTGCCGGGGGCGACCCCACGCTCGCGCGGGATGGTCCAGTCGGTGTTGGTGGCGATCCAGGGGATGCCACCCTCTTCCTCCGGCACCTTCAGGGCGAAGGCGGCCTCAGCGAGATCCGTCCAGGCCACCTCGGGGGCGAAGCCCTGCACGACGGCATCCGGAGCATCCTCTGCGCTGCGGGTCACCGTGTAGCCGGCTTTCTCCGCCTCGTCAACGAGTCCTGCTCCCCCGACGATCAGCAGCGTCGCCGGAGGCGGGACGATCCCGGCGAGCAGGCGCATCGCCGCCTGCGGGCTGGTGATCACATCAGCCGGCGCGACTTCGAGCCCGAGACTCGTCAGGTGCTCGGCGACAGAGGCATCCGTGCGCGATGCGTTGTTCGTAATGTATCCGAGTCGCGCGGATGCCGCGGCGGCGTTGAGGCTCTCCACTGCGTACGGCAGAGCGCCCGGACCCGCGTAGACGACACCGTCGAGGTCGGCCAGCACGGCATCCACCCCGTCGAGAGGCGTCCGAAGCGCAGGCTTCTTGGAGAACAGCCCCACTACGCCTCCTCAGAGGAGCCGGACTCGGAACGCTTATCGTCCTCCGGGGCAACGTCGGACTCGTCGGACCCGTGCTCGACGTCGTCTTCGCCGAGAAGCTCGCGCACCTCGTCGTCGATCGAAGGCTCGGGCTCGAGCTCGGGCTCGGGCTCGGGCTCGGGCTCGGGCTCGGGCTCGGGCTCGATGTCAGCGGCGTCTGCGTCGTCGTCCGCGGCGTCCGTGACCGCTTCAGCCGCATCAGCGTGAGAGTCGTCAGCGACGGGCTGCTCAGCGTGGTCCTCATCGTCGAAGTCGCCCTCGATGAGGCCGTCCTCGATGATGATCTCCTCGTCGCCGGCCTCGTCGACGCCGAGTGCTTCAGCGGCGACCTCTGCACGGTGCGCCCAGAACTCGGCCTCTTCGGTGCGTCCCAGATCCTCGAGAACGGCGGCGCGAGCGGCGAAGAGCGCAGGGCTCCACTCGAACGCGCGATCCGGGTCGAGTTCCGGGATCTCGAGCTCGCCGAGTGCGAGTTCCAGGTCGCCCTGGTCGAGACGTGCGCCCGACATGGCGATTGCGAGCGAGACGCGGACGGGGGTGGTGAGAGCCGAACGGTCGATCGCGCGGCCGGTCTCGAGCGCACGGTCGGGACGACCGATACCCCGCTCGCTGTCGACCATGAGGGCGATCTGATCGTCCTTGCCGGAGATGCGGCGGTAGGTGCGCAGCTCGCGGAGAGCGAGAGCGAAGTCCTCTGTCGCATAGGCGGTGATGCCGAGCGTCTCGCGGACGATGGCGATACGACCCGCGCGACGCGACGCCGCAAGAGCATGCTCGTGGGCCAGCGCCGGGTCCTCGTCGATGAGGCGGGATGCCATCGCCAGGTGACGCGCGACGAGATCGGCGTTCTCCTTGCTCAGCGTCTTCAGCTCATTGCGAGCGGAGGTGTGCAGGTCCCGAGCAGTGACGTCGTCGGGGATGTGCGGGTCGTTGAACCGCGGACGGTCGCCATCGGCCTGCACCGGACGCTCGCGACCCGCTCCCCCGCGCTGCGGGTAGGAGCGAGACGAATCGCGGTCCTGACGGGGTGCGCGGTCATCGCGGTTGTCGCGGTTGTAACCACCGGAGCGGGGAGCGCCACCATCACGGTTGTACCCACCCGAACGGGGAGCACCGCCATCGCGGTTGTCACGGTTGTACCCACCCGAACGGGGAGCGCCACCATCCCGGTTGTCACGGTTGTAGCCACCCGTGCGGGGAGCACCGCCATCGCGGTTGTCACGGTTGTACCCACCCGAACGGGGAGCACCGCCATCGCGGTTGTCGCGGTTGTACCCACCCGTGCGAGGAGCACCGCCATCGCGGTTGTCGCGGTTGTCGCGGTTGTCGCGGTTGTCGCGGTTGTCGCGGTTGTCGCGGTTGTCGCGGTTGTCGCGGTTGTACCCACCCGAACGGGGAGCCCCACCATCACGGTTGTACCCACCCGTGCGGGGAGCGCCACCATCGCGATTGTCGCGGTTGTACCCACCCGTGCGGGGAGCGCCACCATCACGGTTGTACCCACCCGAACGGGGAGCCCCACCATCACGGCTGTCGCGGTTGTACCCACCCGAACGGGGAGCGCCACCATCGCGGTTGTACCCACCCGAACGGGGAGCGCCACCATCGCGATTGTCGCGGTTGTACCCACCCGTGCGGGGAGCGCCACCATCACGGTTGTACCCACCCGAACGGGGAGCCCCACCATCACGGCTGTCGCGGTTGTACCCACCCGAACGGGGAGCGCCACCATCACGGTTGTACCCACCCGTGCGAGGAGCACCACCATCACGGCTGTCGCGGTTGTAGCCACCGGATCGAGGTGCGCCACCATCACGGTTGTCGCGGTTGTAGCCACCCGTGCGGGGCGCGCCACCGTCGCGGTTGTATCCGCCCGAACGCGGAGCGCCACCATCACGGCTGTCACGGTTGTACCCACCCGTGCGAGGAGCACCACCATCACGGTTATCGCGGTTGTACCCACCCGTGCGGGGAGCGCCACCATCACGGTTATCGCGGTTGTACCCACCCGAACGGGGAGCACCGCCATCGCGGTTGTCCCGGTTATAGCCACCCGAACGCGGGGCGCCACCATCACGGCTGTCACGGTTGTACCCACCCGAACGGGGAGCGCCACCATCGCGATTGTCGCGGTTGTAGCCACCCGTGCGGGGAGCGCCACCATCACGGTTATCGCGGTTGTACCCACCCGAACGGGGAGCATCATCACGGCGCGGGCCGCTGCTGCGGTTGTGGTCGGGGCGTCCACCGGAAGGACGGTGACCACGCGATCCATTGTCGTCGTTGCGACGCGGACGGCGTTCTTGGTCTTCCGGCATGATGCTCCCTGTTCTAGATGTTGTTAACGCAAAATGGCCACCCAACGATGGGTGGCCATTTGCTTAAAAGAAGTCCGGCGGTGTCCTACTCTCCCACAGGGTCCCCCCTGCAGTACCATCGGCGCTGTGAGGCTTAGCTTCCGGGTTCGGAATGTAACCGGGCGTTTCCCTCACGCTATGGCCGCCGAAACACTATAGATGTTTCAATCAAAACACATAACAAAGTCATTGTCATGCGGTTCTCGACCGTACATCGAGAACCACTCAGTGGACGCGTAGCACCAACAAACGGTGTGTTATCAAGTCATCGGCTTATTAGTACCAGTCAGCTGCATGCATTACTGCACTTCCACATCTGGCCTATCAACCCAGTAGTCTGGCTGGGAGCCTCTCACCCGAAGGTATGGAAATCTCATCTTGAGGCCGGCTTCCCGCTTAGATGCTTTCAGCGGTTATCCATCCCGAACGTAGCTAATCAGCGGTGCTCCTGGCGGAACAACTGACACACCAGAGGTTCGTCCAACCCGGTCCTCTCGTACTAGGGTCAGATCCTCTCAAATTTCCTACGCGCGCAGCGGATAGGGACCGAACTGTCTCACGACGTTCTAAACCCAGCTCGCGTACCGCTTTAATGGGCGAACAGCCCAACCCTTGGGACCTACTCCAGCCCCAGGATGCGACGAGCCGACATCGAGGTGCCAAACCATGCCGTCGATATGGACTCTTGGGCAAGATCAGCCTGTTATCCCCGAGGTACCTTTTATCCGTTGAGCGACAGCGCTTCCACAAGCCACTGCCGGATCACTAGTCCCGACTTTCGTCCCTGCTCGACCTGTCAGTCTCACAGTCAAGCTCCCTTGTGCACTTACACTCGACACCTGATTGCCAACCAGGTTGAGGGAACCTTTGGGCGCCTCCGTTACTTTTTGGGAGGCAACCGCCCCAGTTAAACTACCCACCAGGCACTGTCCCTGAACCGGATTACGGTTCGAAGTTAGATATCCAGAGTGACCAGAGTGGTATTTCAACAATGACTCCACATGAACTGGCGTCCATGCTTCACAGTCTCCCACCTATCCTACACAAGCCACACCGAACACCAATACCAAGCTGTAGTAAAGGTCACGGGGTCTTTCCGTCCTGCTGCGCGTAACGAGCATCTTTACTCGTAATGCAATTTCGCCGAGTTCGCGGTTGAGACAGTTGGGAAGTCGTTACGCCATTCGTGCAGGTCGGAACTTACCCGACAAGGAATTTCGCTACCTTAGGATGGTTATAGTTACCACCGCCGTTTACTGGGGCTTAAATTCTCAGCTTCGCCTTGCGGCTAACCGGTCCTCTTAACCTTCCAGCACCGGGCAGGCGTCAGTCCGTATACATCGTCTTGCGACTTGGCACGGACCTGTGTTTTTAGTAAACAGTCGCTACCCACTAGTCTCTGCGGCCTCCAAACGCTTTCGGAGCAAGTCCTAATACGTCGAAGGCCCCCCTTCTCCCGAAGTTACGGGGGCATTTTGCCGAGTTCCTTAACCACGATTCTCTCGATCTCCTTGGTATTCTCTACCTGACCACCTGAGTCGGTTTGGGGTACGGGCGGCTAGAACCTCGCGTCGATGCTTTTCTTGGCAGCATAGGATCACCCACTTTTTATTCGCATCGTGTCTCAGCCTGTATGAGTCGCGGATTTGCCTACGACTCGGCCTACGCACTTGCACCGGGACAACCATCGCCCGGCTGGGCTACCTTCCTGCGTCACACCTGTTAATACGCTAACCGCACCAGAATGGGGTCGTGCGCTAGGCCCAGAGCGTCACCCCGAAGGGATCAGTCACTGGGATTCAGACACTTAGCACTACTGGATTAGCTTGGGCGGTTCTTCGCCGGTACGGGAATATCAACCCGTTGTCCATCGACTACGCCTGTCGGCCTCGCCTTAGGTCCCGACTTACCCAGGGAAGATTAGCTTGACCCTGGAACCCTTGGTCTTTCGGAGGACGTGTTTCTCACACGTCTTTCGCTACTCATGCCTGCATTCTCACTCGTGTAGCCTCCACGGCTGGTTTACACCGCCGCTTCGCTGGCCACACGACGCTCTCCTACCCATCAACACGGCTGGACCACGAAGGCCTACCAATAATGTCAATGCCACAACTTCGGTGGCGTGCTTGAGCCCCGTTACATTGTCGGCGCGGAATCACTTGACCAGTGAGCTATTACGCACTCTTTCAAGGGTGGCTGCTTCTAAGCCAACCTCCTGGTTGTCAAGGCAACTCCACATCCTTTCCCACTTAGCACGCGCTTTGGGACCTTAGTTGGTGGTCTGGGTTGTTTCCCTCTCGACTATGAAGCTTATCCCCCACAGTCTCACTGCTGCGCTCTCACTTACCGGCATTCGGAGTTTGGCTGACGTCAGTAACCTTGTAGGGCCCATCGGCCATCCAGTAGCTCTACCTCCGGCAAGAAACACGCAACGCTGCACCTAAATGCATTTCGGAGAGAACCAGCTATCACGAAGTTTGATTGGCCTTTCACCCCTATCCACAGCTCATCCCCTCAGTTTTCAACCTAAGTGGGTTCGGTCCTCCACGACGTCTTACCGTCGCTTCAACCTGGCCATGGATAGATCACTTCGCTTCGGGTCTAGGACATGCGACTGAATCGCCCTATTCAGACTCGCTTTCGCTACGGCTACCCCACACGGGTTAACCTCGCCACATATCGCTAACTCGCAGGCTCATTCTTCAAAAGGCACGCTGTCACAGCTACTAAGGCTGCTCCAACGGTTTGTAAGCAAACGGTTTCAGGTACTATTTCACTCCCCTCCCGGGGTACTTTTCACCTTTCCCTCACGGTACTTGTCCGCTATCGGTCATCTGGGAGTATTTAGGCTTATCAGGTGGTCCTGACAGATTCACACGGGATTTCACGGGCCCCGTGCTACTTGGGATACTCTTCGCGCCACGGTTGGCATTTCGACTACGGGGTTGGCACCCTCTATGACCGGCCTTTCAAGACCGTTCGTCTATACCATCGTGTAACGCCGCCATCTCGGCAGAGATGACTGAAAAGTCCCACAACCCCCAACGTGCAACGCCTGCCGGCTATCACACACGCTAGGTTTAGCCTGTTCCGGTTTCGCTCGCCACTACTAACGGAATCGCGGTTGCTTTCTCTTCCTGTGGGTACTGAGATGTTTCACTTCCCCACGTTCCCTCTACCCGCCCTATATATTCAGGCGGGAGTCACTAGGTCGGCACGCCGCCCAGCGGGGTTTCCCCATTCGGACACCCTCGGATCAAAACTTGCTTATCAGTTCCCCGAGGCTTATCGCAGATTGCTACGTCCTTCTTCGGCTCCAGATGCCAAGGCATCCACCGTTTGCTCTTAAAGACTTGAAATCACATGAGTTTGAATCAGAATCGACACCAGGCCGAAGCCTGGCATGAAATTGACTAATGATCTTTAAGATCATCTTGTGCAACCAATCCGAAGATCAGTTGCAAGATGCTCGCGTCCACTGTGTAGTTCTCAAAGTACGGGCGGTACCCCTTCTCGCCACCCCACACAGGGGAAACAACAAGAGGCCCAGAGGTACAGAAACGATCCGAAGATCGCATCCGGTCCCTCAGGACCCAACAGCGTGCAGACACCTGCCCCCTCACCCAGACCGTTCCACCAACCGAAGTTGCGTACTAGCTCCGAGATCAGATCTCGATGTCATGTCAAATGTTCCACCCATGAGCTCCCAGCGAAGAACGTATGCCTTCGATCTGGGTTCTGGACTCCGAAGAGTCAGATG
This sequence comes from Microbacterium sp. CGR1, assembly GCF_051062835.1. Taxonomy (GTDB): domain Bacteria; phylum Actinomycetota; class Actinomycetes; order Actinomycetales; family Microbacteriaceae; genus Microbacterium. Next base: position 1,211,722 of record NZ_JAOTPG010000001.1, read on the forward strand.
CTCCTTAGAAAGGAGGTGATCCAGCCGCACCTTCCGGTACGGCTACCTTGTTACGACTTAGTCCTAATTACCGATCCCACCTTCGACGGCTCCCTCCACAAGGGTTAGGCCACCGGCTTCAGGTGTTACCGACTTTCATGACTTGACGGGCGGTGTGTACAAGACCCGGGAACGTATTCACCGCAGCGTTGCTGATCTGCGATTACTAGCGACTCCGACTTCATGAGGTCGAGTTGCAGACCTCAATCCGAACTGGGACCGGCTTTTTGGGATTCGCTCCACCTCGCGGTATTGCAGCCCTTTGTACCGGCCATTGTAGCATGCGTGAAGCCCAAGACATAAGGGGCATGATGATTTGACGTCATCCCCACCTTCCTCCGAGTTGACCCCGGCAGTATCCCATGAGTTCCCACCATTACGTGCTGGCAACATAGAACGAGGGTTGCGCTCGTTGCGGGACTTAACCCAACATCTCACGACACGAGCTGACGACAACCATGCACCACCTGTTTACGAGTGTCCAAAGAGTTGACCATTTCTGGCCCGTTCTCGTATATGTCAAGCCTTGGTAAGGTTCTTCGCGTTGCATCGAATTAATCCGCATGCTCCGCCGCTTGTGCGGGTCCCCGTCAATTCCTTTGAGTTTTAGCCTTGCGGCCGTACTCCCCAGGCGGGGAACTTAATGCGTTAGCTGCGTCACGGAATCCGTGGAATGGACCCCACAACTAGTTCCCAACGTTTACGGGGTGGACTACCAGGGTATCTAAGCCTGTTTGCTCCCCACCCTTTCGCTCCTCAGCGTCAGTTACGGCCCAGAGATCTGCCTTCGCCATCGGTGTTCCTCCTGATATCTGCGCATTCCACCGCTACACCAGGAATTCCAATCTCCCCTACCGCACTCTAGTCTGCCCGTACCCACTGCAGGCCGGAGGTTGAGCCTCCGGATTTCACAGCAGACGCGACAAACCGCCTACGAGCTCTTTACGCCCAATAATTCCGGATAACGCTTGCGCCCTACGTATTACCGCGGCTGCTGGCACGTAGTTAGCCGGCGCTTTTTCTGCAGGTACCGTCACTTTCGCTTCTTCCCTGCTAAAAGAGGTTTACAACCCGAAGGCCGTCATCCCTCACGCGGCGTTGCTGCATCAGGCTTGCGCCCATTGTGCAATATTCCCCACTGCTGCCTCCCGTAGGAGTCTGGGCCGTGTCTCAGTCCCAGTGTGGCCGGTCACCCTCTCAGGCCGGCTACCCGTCGACGCCTTGGTGAGCCATTACCTCACCAACAAGCTGATAGGCCGCGAGCCCATCCCCAACCAATAAATCTTTCCAGTAACTGACCATGCGGTCGCTACTCGTATCCAGTATTAGACGCCGTTTCCAGCGCTTATCCCAGAGTCAGGGGCAGGTTGCTCACGTGTTACTCACCCGTTCGCCACTGATCCCACAGAGCAAGCTCCGTGTTCACCGTTCGACTTGCATGTGTTAAGCACGCCGCCAGCGTTCATCCTGAGCCAGGATCAAACTCTCCGTAAAAAAGAAATGCATACGACACCGGGAAAACGGTGACGCAGCGAGTTTGATGCTGACCAAAGAGACAAATTCATTGCTGACTTCATCCGAATGCCAACCCCACAAGGAGGTTGGTCTTTGATCCAAAGGAATTCTCAACTAGCCGAAGCTAGACGAGGATAATTTGGCATTTGACAAGTGCACGCTGTTGAGTTCTCAAGGATCGGATGCTCCCACGACCCAGTCATCACAACCAGGCCCGAAGGGCAACTTCTCTATCTTAGCCACCCTGACTCGCTTGTCAAATCAGCGCGCCGTGCAGATCTTGGATCCGCTGCGCAGCCTGTGACAGCCGCAGAAGGGGTGGATCTCCCATCCTAGACGCGGGCGTCTGTTCTCACAAGTGAGTGGAGTGGGAGGTGGTTCTCCGCTTGAGGGGGGTGAAGCTCTTGGCTCCTCCGCTTCCCTGTGGGGCGAACAAGTAATAAGTTACGTGGGTTCCGGGGTTCTGGCAAATCGGGGCACCACCCCCGGGCGTGTCGCAGGCGCTACCGTTCAAAATTTCCCCAGTCCAGGATCAGTTATCGCCGCGGATCGGCGTCACGAGTACGATCGCAGCGTGACCCGGCCCCCGATTCCCTCCCCCTCAGAGACACTGCTGGAACAGGTGTTCTCCGATCTCGGCATGACTGACGATGCGCCTGACATCGGCGACCGCCGACCCCACCCCGTCCCGCTCCCGTCACGTCTTGCGACCGCGGATCTCGCGTGGGCGAGCGTGCACGCGGTCAGTCTGATGGCCGGCATCCGAGAACTGCCGGATCCCGACCGCATCTCCACCGCCTACAGGAGCGACCGCGTTCTCGCGATCGATGGCATCGCACCCGACGTGTGGTCCGCGTACTCGGGGTTCTGGCGCTCGACGGATGGCTGGGTGCGCACCCACGGCAACTATCCGCATCACGCCCACCGCCTCCTCGCCGGGCTCGGACTCGGAGCAGGCGCCACCGGCGACGCCGTGCGTGCAGCCATCCTGGGGTGTACGACGACCGAAGCGGTCGAGCTCATCACCGCGGAACGCGGCCTCGCCGTCCCCGTGCTCCGCGAGGATCCACACCTCGATTCGCGGTGGCGTGCCACTCCCCTGCTCGATGTCACTCATCGGGATGCGGACCAGTCCGGCTCGCGGCGCATCCCGCTCGAGCGAGACGAGGCTCCGCTCAGCGGCATCCGCGTCCTCGACCTCACTCGGGTGATCGCGGGCCCCGTGTGCACCCGAACTCTCGCACTGCTCGGCGCCGACGTGCTCCGCGTTGATCCACCCCGTCTGGCAGAACCCGAGTGGCAGCACCTGGACACCGGTCACGGCAAGAGGACGACGCTGCTCGACGCGCGAAGCGAGCGCTTCCGCGAGCTTCTCGCCGCCGCGGATGTCGTCGTGCTCGGATACCGGCCGTCATCGCTCGACCGCCTCGGCCTGTCCGCATCCGCACTGACCGAGCGGTATCCGGGGCTGGTGATCGCCCAGCTCACCGCCTGGGGCTTGGACGAGCCGGATCGCGCCGGCTTCGACAGCCTGGTGCAGGCGGAGTCCGGGATCTCGATGATCGAGTCCCCCGACGGCGATCGGCCAGGAGCGCTCCCTGCCCAGGCACTCGACCACAGCGCCGGCTACCTGCTCGCGACCGCCGTCATCGCACTGCTCGAGCGGCGTCAGCGCGACGGCGGCAGCTGGATGGTGCGCACGTCACTGCGCCGCGTGGCCGCTGAGCTGCTCGGAATGCCACGCGCCGATGCACCGGAACAGGTGCGCGAGTTCGACACCAGTGCTCACTCCACGACGTTCGACGTCGCCGGACGGAAGGTCACTACGGCCGGTCCCGCACTTCCCGGGCTCGAGTTCGCGGCTCCGCGTCGGTGGGGGTCGGATCAGCCGCGCTGGTGATGCCGACGGAACAGCGGCAGCGCCAGACACAGCACGAGGGTGAGCGCGCCCCACAGCGCACAGGCCGGAGGCAGCATCCGATAGGCGAGGTGCTGGTACGTGAACTCCTCGGTGAACGGACCGTACGCCAGGTATCCGATGACTGCGGCCGTGACCAGCATCACCGGAAGCGACAGCCACCAGGCGATCCGGACTCCCGCAGGCAGTATCTGCACCACGTCGCCCCGCGGCTCGGATCGACGCAGTCGGAGCACTGCCCAGACCCCGATGATCAGAAGACCGATCACGCTCGACCCGTGCTGGAGCCACTTGTATCCGGTCAGTGGACCCCACAGTTCGTCGAGGGCGGGGAGTGCGTCCACGCCCCAGCGTCCTTCATGCGTGAAGAGATCCCAGAGGATGTGCGACAGCACACCCAGGATCAGTGAGACCGCGAGCAGCACCGGGTACCACGGTCGCTTCGACCCGACGCCCACCGCGATTCCTGCCGCCTCCACTCCCGACCGGGACCACCCGGCGGGGATACGCTCGGCAAGCCAGAGCGGGGCGAGCTCACCGACTGCCGGACGGAGCACGACGCGCCAGACCAGGAACAGCACGAACGCGACCAGTGCGGTCCACACCACGTTGGCGAACGTGTGCGTGAACGAGTACTCGAGGCCGACACCGCGCACGAACAGGGGCAGATCGGGAGTCATCGCACCGATCGCTATCGCCGCCGGCACGAGCGGGGTGCGGATGAAGGGCAGGGCGACCAGCGCGTGGCTCGGTGTGAACGGCATCCGATGTCTCCTGTCGATCCGGCTGGCGAGAAGCGTGACGGCGGCCACCTGAGAACAGCCCAGGCGACCGCCGTCTCGCGATCAGAGATCGATCGTCAGGTGAGGAAGACTCCCGCAAGGGTCTTCTTGCCACGGCGGAGCACAGAGACGCCTCCGGGAAGTGCACCCTGCACGGTTGCCGCGTCGTCGTCGACGCGTTCGCCGTCGAGAGACACGCCACCCTGACCGATCGCGCGACGAGCCTCGGACAGGCTAGAGACCAGCCCCGTCGCGACAAGCGCGTCGACGACAGATGAGCCCGCATCGACCGTGGCGTTCGGAAGCTCTTCCAGCGCAGTGCGCAGCGTCGACGCATCCAGTGCAGTCAGATCGCCCTGGCCGAAAAGCGCTTCGGATGCCGCGATCACCGCGGCCGTCGCATCGATGCCGTGCACGGTGGCGACGACCTCGAGCGCCAGACGCTTCTGGGCGGCGCGCCGGAAGGGCTCGGATTCGACGAGCGCCTCGTACTCCTCGATCTCGGCGCGGGTCAGGAACGTGAAGACCTTCAGCCGCTCGATGACGTCGGCATCCGCCGTGCTGAGCCAGAACTGGTACATCCGGTAGGGGCTGCACATCTCCGGATCAAGCCAGATCGCGTTGCCCTCGCTCTTGCCGAACTTCGTGCCGTCGCTGTTCGTGATCAGCGGCGTGCCGATCGCATGCGCAGCGACGCCTTCGGACCGACGGATGAGGTCGGTGCCGCTGGTGAGGTTGCCCCACTGGTCCGAGCCGCCGGTCTGCAGGACGCAGTCGTACTGGCGGTACAGCTCGAGGAAGTCCATGCCCTGCAGGATCTGGTAGCTGAACTCGGTGTAGCTGATGCCCTCATCCGAATTGAGGCGCGCGGCGACCGCATCCTTCTTCAGCATCGTGCCGACACGGTAGTGCTTGCCGATCTCGCGCAGGAAGTCGATCGCCGACAGAGGCGCCGTCCAGTCGAGGTTGTTCACGATGCGCGCAGCGTTGTCGCCCTCGAAACTGAGGTAGCGCTCGACCTGCGTCCGCAGGCGCCCGACCCACTCCTCGACGGTCTCACGCGTGTTGAGCGTGCGCTCGGCGGTGGGCCGCGGGTCGCCGATGAGGCCGGTCGAGCCGCCGACCAGGCCGAGCGGCTTGTGCCCGGCGAGCTGGATGCGACGCAGCGTCAGCAGCTGCACCAGGTTGCCGAGGTGCAGGCTGGCAGCAGTCGGGTCGAAACCGCAGTAATACGTGATCGGGTCCCCGGCGAGAAGGGCGCGCAGCGCCTCCTGGTCAGTGGACACATGGACGAGGCCGCGCCACAGCAGTTCGTCCCACACGTTCTCGAACGTGGGGTCGATCGCCGGCGGGGCGGTCGTCAGATCGGTATTCGACACGCGCTCCAGGCTATCAGCGGTGGATGCCCGCCATTCGCCGCCGCACGGACGGATCGCCGCTGTCAGCTGTGGGCTGCCCACCACACCAGGAACGCCGCGCCCAGGCCGATCACCCAGCTCACGAGGCTGCCCACCAGGAAGTACTCGGCTCTCGCGCCGGTCTCACCGTCACGCGAGATCTCGGGGAATCGCACGATGCCCTTGGCCGCGAGCATCGCCGCAAGGATCGGGTAGGCGGCGGCCAGTGTGAGGATCATCACCAGGATGCGCTCGAGCGGCCCGATCAGGCGCCCACCCTTGAATCCGGCCCGAGGGTCGGCTGCCGGGGTGCCGGCGGACACCCCCTCGGCTGACGCGCTTTCGGCAGTCGCCCCCTCGACCGGAGAACCTGCGGCCGCGGCGTCATGGCCCGGTTCGGCGGCAACGCCGTCGGAGGCAGCAGGGATGGAGCCCACGGTGTCGGACGCGACGAGCCGCAGCTCGGCGGGACGCCAGGTGTGCTCGCCGTCGAGCGCGGCGCGAACCACGAGGTTCGACGACTCGAGCAGGAAGACGGCCGCGCCCAGGGTGAGGATCGCGAGATCGAACGGGACGTCGCCGAACGGCGAATTCAGGGTCCACACCGAGCCGATCAGCCCGGCGTCGGCGCGAGCGCCGAGCCACACCACGGAACCGATGCTCAGCACGCCGAGCAGCACGGCGGGCCAGAACCCGAGCGGTGCCCGTCGCTCCGACGGCATGCACCAGATCCAGAGCGCACCGACGATCAGACCTGCGAGCATTGGCAGCAGCGCATCGCTCACGCTGCCGAGCAGCAGCAGGATGACGGCCACCACGAGGTAGCCGATCCACCGACGCGGCACGAACTGGCGCACGAGATCGGCGGCACCCACCGCCAGCAGCAGGAACCCGGCGACGATCATGCGTTCGATCCTCTCAAGGCGGCCACGCCCTCGATGAGTGCGGCGCTCCCTGCGCTGCGCAACGACTTCGAGACGCTCGGCTGCGAGATGCCCTCCTCGGCCGCCAGCTCGTGTTGCGATCTGCCGATCAGGCGCCCGTAGGTGAGGCGACGTTCGCGCTCGTTCATCGCACCGACCAGCTCGTCACGGACGAGGAGGTAGGCGTTCGATGCGGCGATCACGCTGTCCATAACCTCATCCTGCCCGTGGGCACCGACAATCCACGTGCGCGTGCGCGGCACGGTGCGTCCCTCTCTGGCATGCACGGTCTCGATCGCGGCCCGCGCGGCATACCAACCGGGGCCGTCTGCGAGCTCGCCGTGCACGGAGTCGACCGCACGCACGTCGCCGACGCCGATCCCGAAGCGGAAGGCGATGCCGTCGGGAAGAGCGAGCTGGATCATCAGGAGCGACACCATCGCGTCTTCGAGCGCGAGGTAGACGCCCTGCTGCTCGTCGCCCACCGTGGGTGTCAGCGGCTGGTGCGCGAGGGGCTGGTCGCCTTCCACCCGCCTGATGGCGTCATCGAGGATCCGCTGCGCCGCCGACCGATCGGCGAGCCGGCGAGAGCCCACGATATCGGCGAGTACGGCGATGACCATGTGATAACCGTATCACGAATAACTTCCATTTATGCCCTATTTGGCTATAGTCTCGGAACATGCCTGAATCAGACATCATCCCCTGGGCCGAAGGCTCCTGGACCCACGCACCCGCCGCTCTTGCCACAGAAGGCGAGAGCCTCGACGTGACCGCCGTGGAGGGCAGCGATGCCTGGCGGCATACCGCGTACGGCTTCGTACACGACACCGAGCATGCGCTGCTCGCTCCCCTGGCGGTGGGCGAAGCCATGGACGTCACCTTCCGCGCACCGTGGGACGGCCAGTTCGACCAGGCCGGCGTCTTCGTGCGCATCGACGACGAGCACTGGATCAAGGCGGGCATCGAGTACGCCGACGACCACCTCGGCCTCGGAGCCGTGGTCACCGACATCCGCTCCGACTGGTCGGTCGGTTACGTCGACGACTGGCACGGCAGTGAGATCACCGTGCGAGTGAGCCGCTGGCCGGATGCCGTGATCGTGCGCGCACGTGCGGATGACGGTGAGTGGCGACTCGTCAGGGTCGCTCCGTTCGACGGCGATGCCGCCGCATCCGCCGGTCCTTTCCTCGCCGGCCCCACGCGTTCCGGTCTCGTCGTGCGTTTCACCCGCTGGACGCGCTCGTCCGCCGACGCCGCGCTGCACTGAGTCTCTCCAGCGAGCCATCAGCGGAGAACCGAACGGCCCGTGGAGCCTCTCATCGAGAGCCTCCACGGGCCGTCCTGCGTCGTGCGAGCCGTCGCGCCGCCGGGATGCCGGCTAGAGGCCGAGCGCGTGCGCGGCCGCCTGAGCCCGGGCCACGAGCTCTGCGCGCTGCTCGGCCACCCGGACGGGCGCGGTTCCTCCGGCGCCGGTGCGCGAGGCCACGGAACCCTCGATCGTGAGAACCTCACGGACGTCCGGGACCAGGTGCGGTGAGACCGAGAGCAGCAGCTCGTCGGAGGCGTCCTCGAGGCCGATTCCCTGTTCCTCGCAGGCGCGGACGAGGGCGCCGGAGATCTCATGTGCGTCGCGGAACGGGACCCGCCACTTCACGAGCCACTCGGCCACATCGGTCGCGAGCGAGAATCCCTGGGGAGCGAGCGCCGCCATCCGCTCGGTGTCGAAGCGCAGCGTCGCGATCATTCCGGCGAATGCGGGGAGCACGACCTCGAGGGTCTGCACGGAGTCGAAGACCGGCTCCTTGTCCTCCTGCAGGTCGCGGTTGTACGCGAGCGGGAGGCCCTTGAGCGTGGCCATGAGACCCGACAGGTTTCCGATGAGACGCCCGGACTTTCCGCGAGCGAGTTCGGCGATGTCGGGGTTCTTCTTCTGCGGCATGATGCTCGACCCGGTCGAGTAGCTGTCGTGCAGCGTCACGAATCCGAACTCACGCGTGTTCCAGAGGATGATCTCCTCGCTCAGACGCGAGATGTCGACGCCGGTCATCGCGGTGATGAAGGCGAACTCGGCGACCACGTCGCGTGCGGCCGTGCCGTCGAGCGAGTTCTCGGCCGGACGATCGAGGCCGAGCTCGGTCGCGACGAGAGCCGGGTCGAGGCCGAGCGTCGACCCCGCGAGGGCTCCCCCGCCGTAGGGCGAGACGCCTGCACGACGACGCCAGTCGACGAGACGCTCGAGCTCGCGCACGAGGGGCCATCCGTGCGCCTGCAGGTGATGGGCGAGCAGCACCGGCTGCGCGTGCTGCAGGTGCGTGCGTCCGGGAAGAATCGCGTCCGGGTGAGCCTCTGCCTGGGCTACGAGCGCGTCGATGACGCGGAGCAGGTCACGGGCGATCACGCGGGCATGATCGATCAGATACATCCGCACGAGCGTGGCGATCTGGTCGTTGCGGCTGCGACCGGCGCGCAGGCGCCCGCCGAGCTCCGGTCCGAGCTCGGCGATGAGCGCCTGCTCGAGAGCACCGTGCACGTCCTCATCGGACGGGACGGGCTGCAGGGTGCCGTCGGCGACCTTGCGCGCGACGGCGTCCAGGCCCTCGTGCATCCGTGCCGCCTCGTCGGGTTCGAGATACCCGGCCGCCGCGAGCGCTGTCGCGTGGGCGTGGGAGCCGGCGATGTCGTACGGTGCGAGCACCCAGTCGAAGTGCGTCGACCGGCTGAGCTCCACCAGCTCGGGTGAGGGTCCGCTCGCGAAACGAGCTCCCCACAGCGCGCCTTCGTTGGTGCCTTCGTTCTTCGAGTCGGCCATCATGCGTCCTTCTTGCCGAGCAGCCAGACGAGCAGCGCCTTCTGCGCGTGCAGCCGGTTCTCGGCCTCATCCCAGACGACGCTCTGCGGTCCGTCGATGACTTCGGAGTCGACCTCGTAGCCTCGGTCGGCGGGGAGGCAGTGGATGAAGATGGCCTCGGAATCGGCGATCTGCATCGTCTCGGGTGTCACCTTGTAGCCACCGAGATCGCGGATGCGCGCGAGCTTCTCCTCTTCCTTGCCCATCGACACCCAGGTGTCGGTGACCACGACGTCCGCACCGGCTGCGGCTTCGACCGCATCGGTGTAGAGAGTGATGGAACCACCGGTCTCGGCGGCACGGCGATCGGCAGCCTCGACGACGTCGGCGCGGGGCGCGTAGTCGGCGGGCGACGCGATGCGCACATGCATGCCGGCGGTGACGCCTGCCAGCGCATACGAGTGCGCCATGTTGCTCTGACCGTCGCCGAAGAACGTCAGGGTGAGGCCCTTGAGGTCTCCCTTGTGCTCGCGGATCGTGAGCAGGTCGGCGAGCAGCTGGCACGGGTGGAAGTCGTCGGAGAGCGCGTTGACGACAGGGACCGTGGTGCCGGCGGCCATCTCCTCGAGACCCGCCTGCGCATAGGTGCGCCAGACGATGGCCGCGACCTGGCGCTCGAGCACCCGCGCCGTGTCGGACGGGGTCTCCTTGCCGCCGAGCTGACTGCTGGCGGTCGAGATGATCAGCGGCGAACCGCCGAGATCGGCGATGCCCACCGCGAACGAGACGCGGGTACGGGTCGAGGACTTGTCGAAGATCACCGCGACCGTCTGGGGACCGGCGAGAGCCTTGTTCGCCCAGCGGTCCTTCTTCAGCTCGATGGCGAGATCGAGGATCTCCGCCTGCTCTGCGGGGGTCAGATCGTCGTCACGCAGAAGGTGGCGGGTCATGCGAGGGCCTTTCCGGATTCGGTGAGGGATGCCTGGACATCGGCGAGAGATGCGGCGAAGAGCTCGCGGAACTCGGCGAGCTCGGCGTCTCCGATGGTGAGTGCCGGTGCGATGCGCACGGTCTCGGGGTTCGCGGCGTTCACGATGAGTCCGCGCTCCTGGGCGGCAGCGACCACGTCGTTCGCGACGGGGGCGCTGAGTGCCACCCCGATGAGCAGTCCGCGGCCGCGGATGCCGGTGACGAGGGGCGAGTCGATCCCGGAGATGATCTCGCGGATCTGCCCGCCACGGCGCGCCGCGTTGTCGACGAGGCCCGCGCTCTCGATCTCGGTGAGGACCGCGTCGGCCACGGCGGTCGCCAGCGGGTTGCCGCCGAACGTCGAGCCGTGAGAACCCGGGGTGAACAGCGAACTCGCGGCACCATAGGTGACCAGCGCGCCGATCGGGAAGCCTCCGCCGATGCCCTTCGCGAGCGTGATGGTGTCGGGAGTGATGCCCTCGTGACTGAATCCGAACCAGGCTCCGGTGCGTCCGGCCCCCGTCTGGATCTCGTCGACGATGAGCAGCGCTCCGTGCTTCAGAGTCAGCGACCGCGCCGCCTGCAGGTAGCCCTCCGGCAGCTCGACGACACCGGCTTCACCCTGGATGGGTTCCACGATCACGGCGGCGACCCGATCGTCGATCGCCGCCTCGAGAGCCTCGATCGTCGCCGGGATGTGCTCGACTCCGCCGGGCATCGGCTCGAACGGCGCCCGCATGGCGGCCTTGGCCGTCAGCGCGAGCGAGCCCATGGTGCGCCCGTGGAACCCGTTCTCGAGAGCGATGATGCGCGGCTTCTCTGTGCCGCCGTGCAGACGGGCGAGCTTGAACGCGGCCTCGTTGGCCTCGGCGCCCGAGTTCGAGAAGAACACGCGACCGTCGATGCCGGCACCGGCGAGGCGCTTGAGCCGCGCGGCGAGGGCGAGCTGGGAGGGGGTCGCGAAGTAGTTCGACACGTGCGCGAGAGTCGCCGCCTGCCGTGAGACGGCCTCGACGAACACCGGATGCGCGTGCCCGAGCGACGTCACCGCGATGCCGGCGAGGAAGTCGAGGTGGCGCTTGCCCTCGGAGTCCCAGAGATACGAGCCCTCGCCGCGCGTGAGCATCGCCAGGCGGGGCCCGGCGTTGAGGACCAGATCGCTCGCTGCGTCATCCTGCCAATTGCTCATGCGTTCGTCCCTGCGCTTCCCATGACCACTTCTGTTCCGATTCCCTTGCTGGTGAAGAGTTCGACGAGCACCGAGTGCGGCACACGTCCGTCGATGATGGCGGCGGCGTCGACGCCCCCTTGGATCGCATCCAGGCAGGCCTTCATCTTCGGGATCATGCCGGATTCGAGTGTCGGCAGCATCTCGATGAGCGCCTCCGAGGTGAGGTGCGAGACGAGCGAGTCGCGGTTGGGCCAATCGGCATAGAGCCCGGGGACATCCGTGAGGATGACGAGCTTGCGCGCGTTGAGCGCCACGGCGAGAGCTGCGGCCGCGGCATCCGCGTTCACGTTGAGCGACTGACCCGGGTGGTCGAGGTCGGGCGCGATGCTGGACACCACCGGCACGCGTCCTGCCGCCAGATGGTCGAGCACGGGAGTCGGGTCGACCTCGACGACATCGCCGACGCGGCCGAGGTCGATCTCCTCGCCGTCGATGACCACTCCGCGGCGGCGACCGCCGAAGAGCCCCGCGTCCTCACCGCTGAGCCCGGTCGCGATCGGACCGTGCGAGTTGATCTTGGAGACGAGCTGCGGGTTCACCTGACCGGTCAGCACCATGCGCACGACGCTGATCGCCTCGGTGTTGGTGACGCGGTAACCGCCCTTGAATTCGCTCGGGATCTCGAGGCGTTGCAGCATGTCGGAGATCTGCGGCCCACCGCCGTGCACGACGACCGGCAGCACACCCACGTAGCGGAGGTAGGCGATGTCCTGTGCGAAGGCCTCCTGCAGCTCGTCCGAGACCATCGCGTTGCCGCCGTACTTGACGACGACGATCTGGTCGCGGAACTTCTTCAGCCACGGGAGCGATTCGATGAGCGTCGCGGCCTTGACGGCGGCGACGTCCGGTGTGGTGTCCTGGATGTCGGTCATGAGGCGTAGGCGCTGTTCTCGTGCACGTAGTCGTGGGTGAGGTCGTTCGTGAGGATCGTCGCCGTCGCCTCGCCGACCTTGAGGTCGATCACCAGGTGCGTCGCTCGGGGGGTCAGGTCGACCTCTTCACGCGGGCGATCGGGGCCGCCCTCGCTGCACACGCGCACGCCGTTCATCCAGACATCGACGTCGTACGGGTCGAACTGCGCGCCCGTGGTGCCGATCGCGGCGAGCACCCGGCCCCAGTTGGGGTCGTTGCCGAAGATGGCCGCTTTGAAGAGGTTGTTGCGCGCGACCGAGCGTCCGACCTCGACCGCCTCCCCCTCGGAGACCGCGTGCTGCACCTCGATGGTGATGTCGTGGCTCGCGCCCTCGGCATCGCCCTGAAGCTTGACCGCGAGCTGCTGGCAGAGGTCGGCGAGTGCCGCCGAGAAGTCGTCGAGGTCGGGAACGACACCCGATGCGCCGTTCGCGAGCAGGGTGACCTGGTCGTTCGTCGACATGCAGCCGTCGGAGTCGAGGCGGTCGAACGTGGTGCCGGTCGCGGCTCGGAGCGCGGCATCGGCCTCGAGGGGCTCGAGCACGGCATCCGTCGTGATGACCACGAGCATCGTCGCGAGCCCGGGGGCGAGCATGCCCGCGCCCTTCGCCATGCCGCCGATGCTCCAGCCGTCGCGGCTGACGACCGCGGTCTTCGAGACGCTGTCGGTGGTCATGATGGCCTCTGCCGCAACCTCGCCGCCCTCGGTCGACAGCGCGGCGATGGCCTGTTCGGTGCCGGAGAGCACCTTGGCACGGAAGACCTCGTCGCCGACGCCGATGAGACCGGTCGAGCAGACGAGCACGTCGCCGGCGCTGACGCCGAGGAGCTCGGCGGCCTTCTCGGCGGTCTGGTGGGTGGTCTGGAAGCCGAAGCTGCCGGTGAAGCAGTTCGCTCCCCCCGAGTTCAGCACGACCGCCTCGACCACGCGGTCGGCGACTGCCTGCTGCGACCAGATGATCGGGTTGGCCTTGGCACGGTTGCTCGTGAAGACCGCGGCACCGACCTTGCGCGGGCCACGGTTGACGACAACGGCGACATCGGGCTTGCCGGTCGACTTGAGGCCGGCGGCGACTCCGGCCGCCTCGAATCCTGCGGGGGCGGTGACGCTCACGGCGCGACTCCGTTCACTGAGAGGGCGCGGGACTCGGGCAGCCCCAGCGCGAGGTTCATGGACTGGATGGCAGCGCCGGCGGTGCCCTTGACGAGGTTGTCGACCGCGGTCACCACGGTCACCCTGTTCGCGGCGCGATCGATGGCGAGACCGATCAGCGCGGTGTTCGCACCGAGGACATCGGCCGTGCGTGGGAACTGACCGGCCGGCAGGAGCTGCACGAAGGTCTCGTCACCGTATGCGTCCTCCCACGCGGCACGGATCTCGGCATCGCTGACGCCATCGACGATGGGAGCCGTCGAGGTGGCGAGGATCCCCCGCGACATCGGCACGAGGACGGGCGTGAAGGAGATGCGGATGCCGTCGGGTGCGGCCCCGGACGCTGCGGCGAGCGCCTGACGGATCTCGGGGATGTGCCGATGGGCGCCTCCGACCGCATAGGGGTTGGCGCTGCCCAGGATCTCGCTGGCGAGCAGGTTGGTCTTGAGGCTCTTGCCCGCCCCCGAAGGACCGACCGCAAGAACCGAGACGATGTCACTGGAATCGATCACACCCGCCGCGAGTCCCGGCGCCAGGCTGAGGCTCACGGTCGAGGCGTTGCAGCCCGGGGCAGCGATCCGCGTCGCGCTGCGCAGCGTCTCCCGCTGCTTGACGCCGCCGACCAGCAGCTCGGGCACGCCGTAGGCCCAGGGCTCGTGGAAGTCGCCCCCGTAGAACGAGTCCCACGAATCCTGCGAGGTGAGTCGATGGTCGGCTCCCGCGTCGATCACGAGCGGGGTGTCGCCGAGCGCATCCGTGTACTGGCCGGACTGACCGTGCGGGAGGGCGAGGAAGACGATGTCGTGCCCTGAGAGGATCTCGGGGGTCGTGTCCTGCAGCGTGAGGTGGGCGAGAGAACGCAGATGCGGCTGATGCTCCACCAGCGGCTGGCCTGCATTCGAGTGCGCCGTGACGGTGCGGATCTCGATGTCGGGATGCGACGCGAGGAGGCGCAGGATCTCGCCGCCCGCGTAGCCGGATGCGCCGGAGACGGCGACGGAGTACGTCATGCTTCTACCTTAACGGTCAGGCCCCGTGTCGAACTCGGGGTGCAGTGTCGGGAACCGGGGCGGCGACACCGGCACTCGACCGCCGTGCGTGTGCAGGCAGAAGCGCAGGGTCGCCTAGAGTCGGCGGCCGCTGCGGCGTCGGCGCACGGCGATGACGCTCGGAGCGAGCGTCAGAGTTGCGGTGGCGGCCGAAGGCATGCCGCGACGATAGCGCGCTCGTCGCGGCATGCGCAAATCCACTGAGTCACGCAGAGACGGCAGAGGCGAACGGTGCGGCGAAGAAGGCGAGCTCGTGAGCGCTCGACACCTCGAAAGCGCGGAGCATCCGATCCCTGGTGGCCGGGGCGGCTGCCGCCGCTGCGGCCGAGACCAGGGCGATCGCCTGATCCGTCGCTTCCTCGAACGCCGGGTCCGCATAAGTGACGAGCCAGGAGGCGAAAGGATGCCGGGGATCCCGCGCGTACTCGCCGAACTCCCCCGCGTGCAGACGCTGCCCGAGGTCGGTGTAGAGCCAGAAGCACGGCAGCACCGCGGCGACGAGCTCGGCGTAGTCACCGCCGAACGCAACGGAGCGCAGATGGTCGAGGTAGGCCACGGTCGCCGGAGCGGGAGCGACCGAGAACATCGCCGCATCCACTCCCTCACCCGGAGTCAGCCATGACGCATGCAGCTCGAGCTCGCCGATGATCGCCCCCTCGGCGGAGTGCGCCCAGAACGCCTGCTCGTGCGGCGTAGGGGCGAGGCGTGAGGCCTGAGCGAGCACGCGGGCGTACTCGCGGAGGTACAGCGCGTCCTGCGCGAGGTAGAACAGGAACGGCTCCCGATCGAGGGTGCCGTCGGCCAGTCCGCGGATGAAGGGGAGTTCGTCGATCCCCGCCCTCACATCGGCAGTGCGCGCCCACCACGCGGTCCGGATCTGCGCCGGCGTCGGTCGCGTCTCGAGCCCGCCACGCTCCCACAGTCCCGCGAAATGGCTGACCGGTCCGTGACCGCGTCCGACGCGCAGCGTCTCGCTCTCGCGCAGCGCCTCACGCAGCCACGCCCTGGTCGAGGCGACGGCGTCGACGGCCGTCTCGCCACGAGCCAGGCGGGTGGCCAGCGCGGACGAGAGCGAGCACCCCGTGCCGTGCGTGTTCGCGGTGCGGATCCGACGGCCCTGGTATTCGCGCCGCGCTCCCCCGGCGGCATCCACGAGCGCATCGGGGACATCGTCTCCTTCGAGGTGCCCTCCCTTCACGAGCACCGCCACCCCGTTGACTGTCGACAGCTCCTCCGCTGCGGCGAGCGCGTCGTCCCATCCCCCGATCGTCCGTCGCGCCAGCACGGCGAGCTCGCCGAGATTGGGCGTCACGACGTGCGCACGCCGGAGGAGGTCGCGCAACGCCGCCTCGGCATCCTGATCGAGCAGCCTGTCACCGCTGGTGGCGACCATGACCGGATCGAGGACGACGATCGGCGGCCGAACGATATCGAGCCAGTCGGCGACCGTGCGGATGACGTCGGCGTTCGCGAGCATCCCGATCTTGACCGCGTCGATGACGATGTCGGCGGAGATCGCGTCGAGCTGCTCGCGCAGGAAGGGTGCAGGAGGCACGTGCACGCCCCGCACGCCGGTGGTGTTCTGAGCGGTCAGCGCGGTGAGCGCCGCCATGCCGTAGCCGCCGTTCGCAGCGATCGACTTGAGATCGGCCTGGATCCCCGCCCCACCGGACGGGTCGCTCCCGGCGATGCTGAGCACGCGCGGCGTTCCGGCCGCGCGCCAACGACGCACGAACGTCGCTGCGGTCTCGGCCGGATCGGCAGCCGAGCACAGCGCCGAGACCACGGCGAGGCCGGCCGCCCCCGCCGTCCGCAGCCGCTCGGTGTCGTCGATCGCCACGCCTCCGATCGCCACGCACGGGAGCGTGGTCGTCTCGACGAGAGCTCGGAAGCCCTCGACGCCGAGGGCCGGCGGATGGTCCGGCTTGGTGTCGGTGGGGCGGATGACGCCGACGCCCAGATAGTCGACCGTGCCGGGCGGCAGCGCGCGCACAGCCTCGAAGTGCTCCCGGCTGTTCGCCGTGAGGCCGATGAGCGCCTCGACGCCCAGAGCTTCTCGCGCACGCAGCACCGAGGCGTCGCCCTGCCCGAGATGCACGCCGTCGACCCTCGCACCCTGATCCCGCGCGGCGAGGGCAGCCTCCAGGCGGTCGTTCACGACCAGCAGTGCACGACCGTCGATCACGCGGGAGAGCTCGACGAGCTGCGCCGTGGTCTCGGCATCCGTCGCCGTCTTGTCCCGCAGCTGCACGATGCGCACTCCCCCGTCGACCGCACGGCGGACCGTTTCGACGACACCGCGTTCCCCGCAGAGATCCGGATCGGTCACCAGATACAGCGAGAGGTCCGCGATCACAGTGCACGCTCCTCGACGCGTGCCGCAGCAGCGATGTCATGCGGCCTCACCGCGGCGAGCGCGTCGAGGAGCTCGACCGCGAAGCTGCCGGGACCCGAGGCCCGTGCGGCGGCGCGCTCCGCGGCGATCGTGTACACCAGGCTCGCCGACGCGACGGCGGTCAGCGGATCGGTCCCGGCCGTGCGGGCGGTCCCGAGGAAGGCTGCCATCACGGCGCCCAGCGCACATCCCCCACCGGTGACCCTGGTGAGCAGCTCGTCGCCGTTCGCGACCCGCACGACGCGGCGCCCGTCCGTGATCAGGTCCACGGGTCCCGAGACGGCGACGACCGCGCCGTGACGGGCGGCGAGTGCGAGGGCGGCGTCGGAGGCGGCATCCGTGGTGTCGGTGGCATCGACCCCGCGCCCTCCGGCGGTGAGCCCTGCGAGCGCGAGGATCTCGGAGGCGTTCCCGCGGATCGCTGTGGGGCGGCGGGCGACGAGGTCGTGCGCGAGCGCCGTGCGCACGGGCAGCGAACCGATCGCGACCGGATCGAGCACCCACGGAGTGCCGGAGGCTGCCGCACCGGCGACGGCTTCGAGACTCGCGGCCCGCTGCTCGGGGGTCGGGGTTCCGAGGTTGATCAGCACCCCGGATGCGGCGCCGGCGAAGAGACCGGCCTCATCGACGATGTCGACCATCGCGGGTGCCGCCCCGAGAGCCAGCAGCACGTTGGCCGTGAAGCCGGTGACGACGGCGTTGGTGATGCAGTGGGTCAGCGGTGGTGACCCACGCAGCGCGGACAGCAGCTCGGCAGCCGAGGCCACCAGGGTCGATTCGGATTCTGGACGCAGACGATCGCTCAATGCGACATCCCTTCGCTAGTACGAACTAGATCAGGTTCGACGGGTCTGTTCTCAGCCGCGGATGCGGCACCCCGTGTCACTGCTCGAAGTCTAGCGACGACCGGAGATCACCCTCGCCGCTGCAGCAGCACGAGTTCCTCGGCGCGGGTGAGGCCGGCGCGCCGGTCGCGATCGATCCCTCGCCCCTGCTCGTCGGCGATCACGGCCGCGACGGTCTCATCAAGCGGTCGCAGGGAGCCGCCCGCGTCGCGGTACCGCGCGTTCGCGCGGGTCATGAAGCCGGTCATGTCGGCGGGCAGCCACAGGGGCAGCGAACGCTCCCCCGCCCAGTACTCGACGCCGTTCTCGACCAGCCAGTCATCGTCGGCCGTCACCGCGTCGCCTCCGTGTGAGGCGCTCTGCCGCACGGTCGCGAGCACCTCAGCGAGAGGATGCCGGTCGCCGATCGCGTTGACCACGCCGGTGGCGCGCGTGGTGGCGACGAACTCCGACAGATCGTCGACGTCGATCACCTGCGCGCTGCGCCCCTCAGCACTCGGAACGAGGACCGGCCCGTCGACCGCGCGCAGGAACGCCGCGGCCCAGTAGCCGAAGCGATCGCTCGGATCGCCCTCGCCCACGATCAGACCGGGGCGCACGATCAGCGCTCGCTCGCCGAGCGCACGCACGGCGTCTTCGGCCGCGACCTTCTGCGCGCCGTACTCGTACTCGTCGCCCGGCTGCGCAGGCGCGTGCAGCGGCGCCGTCTCGTCGGCTCCCACCGTCGCGTCGTCCGAGTACACCGACATCGACGAGACATACGTCCAGCGACCGGCTCGATCGCCGAGCACGGCCACCGCGGCCGCGACCTGCGCCGCGTTCGATGAGATGTCGATCACGTGGTCCCAGTCACGACCCGAGACGGCGTCGTACGCCGCGGGATCATCCCGGTCGGCCAGCACCAGGCTCGCCCCCTCGGGAGAGGGGCGTCCGCCCCGGGCGAGACACATCACGGTCGCCCCGTTAACCAGCATTCGTCGGGCGATCCGGCCCGACAGCCAGCCCGTTCCACCGAGGATCAGTACGTCTGTCATGCCCCCATGCCACCAGCATCCGGGCCCGAGGGGAAGGGTCTTCCGCTCAGGGCGGATGCCGTGCTCACGACCTGCGCAGGTCTCCGAGCCCCGTCAGCTCCGGCACCGTCCACGAGGGGTCAGGGCGCCAGTCCCGCCACTCCGGATCGAACGGCCACGCACCCGCATGGAACGACTCGATCGCGGCGTCCGCGTGTCGCTCGATCTGCGCGGCCTGCTCGGGCGTGAGGCGACCCTGCGCGATCGCGGCGACCAGCTCGTCCTCGTCCTTGAGGCGCACGCGACCGTCGTGTTCGATCTCGACATCGAGGATGTGGTCAGACGAGTAGGTGTCGTGATCCGTGCGCAGATGTGCGTTCTCGAGGTTCACGTACCATCCGGCGAACTGCCAGTCAGGCCCGCTCACGTCGCTCCAGAACAACCACACCGACCATGCGGCGCCCGCCGGAGCGATGCGCAGGATGCCGTTGCCCCACCACTCCTCGACGATCCGTGTCCGCGGATCGAGCCAGCGCCGCTCCAGCGGGACCACGCGTATCCGCTCGCCCTCGGGCGTCCCCTGCCCCTCCTGGAGCGTTCCCGGCGCGAGCCAGGCCACGAGACCGCGCTCATCGTCGCGCACGACGCGCATGGGCGTGATGGTCGACGGGTCACCCGGCTGCCAGCCCGGCTTCCGGTAGTGCCAGTCGATCTGATCGCCCGGCTGCAGGAAGGGCCCCTCGCCCATCGCACGGACACCGTCCGGCACCGCCGCGGGGGTGCTGTGGGGAAGGATGCTCATCACGACACGGTACCCCGGTCGATCCGCTCGGTCGTGGAGCGGATGCGGGTGCCGCACGACTCTGCGCCCATCTCAGGGAAGCAGAGTCGTGCAGCGCCTGTCAGTCGCGCAGCGTCGCACCGAAGCGCTCGGAGGCGACGGCGACACCGGCGAGCTTCGCCTCGGTGGCCTCGGCCGCCGTGAGCGTGCGGTCGTCGGCGCGGAACCGCAACGCGAACGTGAGGCTCTTCTCCCCCTCAGAGAGGCCCTCTCCGCGGTAGTCGTCGACGAGACGGATCGCCTCGAGCAGTGCACCGGCTCCCTCCGCCAACGCAGCACGGACGTCGCCCGCAGGCACGTCGGCGCCGAGCACGAGCGAGACGTCCTGCGTGGCGGCGGGGAACGTCGACAGGGAAGCGGCGACCGCGCGGGGCACAGCCAGCGTCAGGATGCCGTCGAGATCGAGCTCGAGCACCGTGGCACGACCGGGGAGGTCTGCACCGGCGGCGACGTCGGGGTGGAGCTCACCGACGTACCCGACCTCGACATCTCCCACCGACAGAACGCCGGTGCGCCCGGGGTGCAGCGCGGCACGCTGCCCCTGGACGACGTCGATGTCGACGCCTGCGGCCGCAGCGACGACGCGAGCAGCATCGAGTGCCTCGGACAGGCCGGCAGGCTCTGCGGCGCGACCGGGCTGGCGCGCGACGATGTTGCCGGTGAGCAGCACCGCCACGTGCCGGTGCTGCGGCGGGATCGACGCGTTCAGCGCGGCGAGCGTCTCATCCGACGGACGCGCCCCCAGCGGAGGCACCTCGTCGGTGCCGTACTCGACACCCGGCTCAGGCAGGAAGACGACACCGGTCTCGAACAGCGCGAGATCGGTGAGACCGCGGGAGATGTTGCGATGCGCGGTCTGCAGGAGCCCGGGGATGAGCGACCGCCGCAGGTACGGAGCGGATCCGTCGAGCGGGTTGGCGAGCCGGATGCTGGGCAGATGCGCGCCCGACGCCGAACCGTGCAGGTCGTTCTCCGCCTCGGTCGTGAACGGGAACGACGGCGTCTCGACGAAGCCGGCGGCGGCCAGCGCGTCGGCGACCCGACGGCGGCCGTGCTGGTGAGCGGTCAGCCCGCGACCGGACGGGGGCGTCGGCAGCACTGAGGGGATGCGGTCGAGTCCGTGGATGCGGGCCACCTCCTCGGCGAGCGACCACTTGTCGGTGAGATCGGGGCGCCAGGTGGGCGGGATGACTGTCCAGCCGTCATCCGTCGCCGTGACCTCGCCACCGATGATCGTCAGTGCTCCCTCGATCTCGGCGTCGGTGTAGTCGACGCCGATGAGCCCCTGCACGAATCCCTTCGGCAGGTCGATGTCGGCGACGAAGACCTCGGCGAACAGCGCGCCGCCCTCGTCGGTGAGCGTTCCGCCGGCGAGCTCGACCATCAGGTCCGCCGCGCGACGAGCAGCGACGAACGGCACGAGCGGGTCGACGCCCCGCTCGAAGCGCTTGGACGCCTCACTCGGCAGCTTGTGCCGACGCGCGGTGCGCGCGATCGTGATCGGGTCGAACGTCGCTGCCTCTATGAGCACGTTGTGCGTGGTGTCGCTCATCTCGGTGGTACCGCCACCCATGACACCGGCGAGGCCGATCGGGCCGGACTCATCCGTGATGAGCAGGTCCTCGGCGTGGAGCGTGCGCTCCTGGCCGTCGAGGGTCGTCATCTTCTCGCCGGCGGCCGCACGGCGCACCGTGATCCCACCCGCGAGCTTGTCGAGGTCGTACCCGTGCAGCGGCTGGCCGAGTTCGAGCATCACGTAGTTGGTGATGTCGATCAGGATGCCGAGCGAGCGCATGCCCGCGAGCGACAGGCGAGCGATCATCCAGGGAGGGGTCGGCCGCGAGGGATCGACGTCGCGGACCACCCGGGTGACGAACTCGCTCGCACCGGCGCGTCCGCGGATCGGGGCTGCGTCGTCGACGACCGCCGTGTGGCCCGTGCCCGGCTGGAGCTCGGCGAAGTCGCGCTCGGCCGGGTCGCGGAAGGTCGCGCCGGTGGCGTGCGAGTACTCGCGGGCGACACCTCGGAGCGAGAATGCGTATCCGCGGTCGGGGGTGACGTTGATCTCGACCGCGACGTCGTCGAGCCCGAGCAGGGCGATGGCGTCGGTGCCGACAGGCGCGTCGATGCCGAGGTCGGCGAGCACGAGGATGCCGTCGTGCTCGTCGCCGAGACCCAGCTCGCGCGCGGATGCGATCATGCCGTCGGACACATGACCGTAGGTCTTGCGCGCGGCGATCGGGAACGGACCGGGCAGCACGGCGCCGGGCAGCGTCACGACGACCTTGTCGCCGGCGACGAAGTTGTGGGCACCGCAGACGATCCCGCGGATGCCGCCGTTCGCCTCGCCGACATCGACCTGGCACCAGTTGATGGTCTTGCCGTTCGACTGGGGCTCGGCCTCGAGGGAGACGACCTGGCCGACGACCACGGGACCCGAGATCTCGAAGCGGTGGACGTCCTCCTCTTCGAAGCCGACGGTGACCATCGCCGCCAGGACGTCCTCGGGCGTCGCATCCTCTGCCAGATCGACGTACTCACGCAGCCACGAAAGCGGGACGCGCATCACACCACCATCCCGTACTGCTCGCTGAATCGGACATCGCCCTCTGCCATGTCCCTCATGTCCTGTACATCGCTGCGGAACATCAGTCCGCGCTCGACGCCCATCCCGAATGCGAAGCCGCTGTAGACATCGGGATCGATCCCGGCCGCCCGCAGGACGTTCGGGTTGATCATTCCGCAGCCACCCCACTCGATCCATCGGGCGCCGCCCTTGAAGGTCGGGTGCCACAGGTCGAGCTCGGCGGACGGCTCGGTGAAGGGGAAGAAGTTCGTGCGGAAGCGCGTCTTGGCCTCCGGACCGAAGAGCTGGCGTGCGACATGGTCGAGCGTGCCCTTGAGGTGCGCCATCGAGATGCCCTTGTCTACGACGAGACCCTCGAATTGAGTGAAGACCGGCAGGTGCGTCGCGTCGAACTCGTCGGTGCGGTAGACGCGACCGGGGCACAGCACGTAGATCGGCACGTCGCGGTCGAGCATCGAGCGCACCTGCACGGGGCTCGTGTGCGTGCGCATCACGAGATGGCGCGAGGGCGGGTCGACGTAGAAGGTGTCCTGCTCCTGGCGGGCGGGGTGATCGACGTCGAAGTTCAGGGCGTCGAAGTTGAACCACTCGTGCTCGAGCTCCGGTCCCTCCGCGATCTCCCAGCCCATGCCGACGAAGATGTCGGAGATCTGCTCACTGAGCAGCGTCAGCGGATGCCGTGCGCCGACGCGCGTGCGCGAGGGCACCGCCGTGATGTCGACGCGCTCGGACTCGAGACGCGCGGCGACCTCCGCGGTCGCGAGCTCGGCCTCTTTGGCGGCGAACGCCTGGGTGACCTGGCCGCGGCCCTGGCCGACGAGCTTGCCGAACGCGGCCTTGTTCTCGGGAGCCACCTGGCGCATCGACGCGTTCAGGACCGCGAGCGGCGATCCTTCTGCGACGTGAGCGGCACGGGCGGCCTTCAGCTCAGCCGTATCGGCGGCTGCGGCGATCGCTTCGAGCGCCGCAGCGACTGCGGCCTCGACTGCTTCCGGGGTGATTTCGGGAGACTCAGACACGAGACAGGAGTCTACCGGCGCGGGGAGGTCGCCCCGCGCCGGTAGAGGTCACTTCGGATCGGAGCTGTCCAGCCCGCCTACACCGCCGGTACCGCCGAATCCGCTGCCTCCGCGCTGCAGGGTGATGAGCTCGGTGTCCGTTCCGTCGCCATGCTGGCGGGGATCCTCTGCGGCGTGGATGGCCTGCACCTTCGGCGAGCGGCGAGTGCTGATCTCGACCCACCGGGCGATGCCCGAGAGGATCAGACACATGATGATGTAGATGCCACCGATCACGAATGCCGACTGCAGGATCGGACGCCCCTGCTGAGACGTGAGCTGCTTCGCGTAGTAGAGAAGCTCGGGGTACGTGATGATGAAGCCGAGAGCCGTGTCCTTCATCGTGACGACGAGCTGCGCCACGATCACCGGGAGCATCGCTCGGATCGCCTGCGGCAGGAGGATCAATCGCATGACGCCGCTCTTGCGAAGACCGATGGCGTACCCGGCCTCCTTCTGACCCCGGGGCAGCGACTCGACGCCGGCGCGCAGCACCTCGGCGAGGACCGACCCGTTGTAGGCCATGAGGGCGAGCACCACGGCCCAGTACGGATCCATCTTGATGCCGACGACGGGGAGCCCGTAGTAGAGCAGCATCATGAAGACCAGCACAGGGACAGCGCGGAACAGCTCGGTGACGGCGGTGATCGGAATACGGATCCACGCATGGTCGGACAGCCGCCCGATCGCGAGCAGGAATCCGAGGATGACGCTCAGGAGCGCAGCGAATCCGAAAGCGGCGAGGGTGTTGCCGAGCGCCTTGAGGATGCCCATCCACACGTTCGAGAACGTGAAGACGTACCACTTCTCTGCCGAGAACTGCCCGGTCTCCACCATGCGGAAGACCACGAATCCGACGGCGACCAGGACGAGGACGATCGTGAGGATGGCGATGATGCGGTTGCGGGCGATCGCCCGGGGCCCCGGGACGTCGTACAGTACGGAACTCATCGCGCGATCCTCCATCGGTTCTCGAGATATCGCTGCAGCCAGCTCAACAGCAGCACCAGGGCGACGAACACCACGGCGACCCAGAGCAGGACCTCCATGGGGTTGCCGGGTCGGTCGGCGGAGTCGTTGACCGTCGATCGCAGTGCGGCGAGCTCGGCAACCGAGAACCCGGCAGCGACAGTCGTGTTCTTCAGCAGGGCGATGAACACGCTCATCATCGGCGGGACCACGGAACGGAACGCCTGAGGGAGGATCACGAGACCCATCACCTGCCCGAAAGGCAGGCCGATCGCTCGCGCGGCCTCGGCCTGTCCGACTGGAACGGTGTTGATCCCCGCCCTCAGCACCTCGGCCACGTACGTGGCGGTGTAGATGCCGATGGCGAGGATGCCGAGAACGAGGTTCGACAGCTCGGGCAGACCCAGCTGCGGGTACCCGAAGATGAAGAAGAAGAACACGAGAGTCAGCGGGGTGTTGCGTACGGTGTTCACGTACACCGTGCCGACGCCCCGGGCGATCGGCACCGGCGATACGCGCATCGCCCCGACGATGAGGCCGAGGATCAGCGCGATGATGCCTCCGGCGAAGAACACGAGCAGCGTGTTGCTGATCGCCTCTCCCCAGAGATCGAGGTTGCCGAAGATGACGTCCACGCCACCCTCCCTTCTTCAGACTGTGTGGGCGGCCTCCCGAAGAAGGCCGCCCAGGTCAGGTCAGTACGCGTCGACTTCGGGCTGCTCGACCTCGATGCCGCTGGAGCCGAGGTTCTTGTCGAAGATCGCCTGCCAGATGTCGCCACCGTCGGTGAAGAGCTCGTTGATGTGCGTGCGCAGTGCGTCATCGCCCTTCGTGAGACCGACGCCGTAGCGCTCCTCGGTGAAGAGGCCGCCGGTGACCTTCACGTCATCCGGGTACTGGGCCGCGTAGCCGATCAGGATCGCCTGGTCGGTGGTGACCGCGTCGACCTTGCCGTCGATCAGATCCTGGACGCACGCGGAGTACAGGTCGTACTCCTGCGTCTTGATGTCGGGGAAGTTCGCCTTGATGTTCTGGATCGGCGTCGAGCCGGTCGCCGAGCAGACGGTCTTGCCGTTGAAGTCCTCGAGCGCCTCGGCGTCGTCCGCGTCAGCGGCGACCAGGAGTCCCTGGCCGGTGATGAAGTACGGGCCCGCGAAGTCGATGAGCTCCTTGCGCTTGTCGTTGATCGAGTAGGTGCCGACGTAGTAGTCGATGTCACCGTTGGTGATCGCCTGCTCGCGGTTCGCCGAGGCGATCGGCTTGAACTCGATCTTGTCCTCGTCATACCCGAGCGACGCCGCGATCCAGCGGGCGATGTCGACGTCGAAGCCGGTGCGCTCCCCCGTCGTGACATCGAGGTAGCCGAGACCGGGCTGGTCCTCCTTGACGCCGACGATGACCTTGTCGCGCTCCTGGATGGCGTCGAACGTCGGGCTGCCCTCGAGCTGCACGTCTTCGGCGACCTCGAACCAGGTCGAGTCCTCGCCCTCGTCGCCGCCGGTGCCGGCGCCGGGGCTGGACGGGCTGCCGCTGTTGCAGGCGGTCAACGCGAACAGTGCCACCGTCGCGATCCCGATTCCTGCCAGTGTCCGTGTGCGTCGCATGTGCGTCTCCTTCGTGTGCTGTGTGTGCAAAGGTCTGTGAAGCTCGTCAGTGCGTGAGGAGCTTGGAGAGGAAGTCCTTGGCGCGATCGCTCTTCGGGTTCGTGAAGAACTCCTCGGGAGTCGCCTCCTCCACGATGCGCCCGTCCGCCATGAAGACCACTCGGTTGGCGGCCTTGCGTGCGAAGCCCATCTCGTGGGTGACGACGATCATGGTCATGCCGTCGTGGGCGAGCTCGACCATCACGTCGAGCACCTCGTTGATCATCTCGGGGTCGAGCGCGCTGGTCGGCTCGTCGAAGAGCATGACCTTGGGCTGCATGGCGAGAGCACGGGCGATCGCCACGCGCTGCTGTTGTCCGCCCGAGAGCTGAGCAGGGAGCTTCGATGCCTGCTGGGCGACCCCGACGCGCTCCAGGAGCGCCATGGCCTCTTTGTCGGCATCCGCCTTCTTCATCCCTCGGACCTTGATGGGACCGAGGGTGACGTTCTCGAGGATCGTCAGATGAGCGAAGAGGTTGAACGACTGGAACACCATGCCGACGTCGGCGCGCAGCGTCGCGAGGCCCTTGCCCTCAGCGGGGAGCGCCTTGCCGTCGATGCTGATCGTGCCGCTCGTGATCGTCTCGAGCCTGTTGATCGTGCGACACAGCGTCGACTTGCCCGAGCCCGACGGACCGATCACGACCACGACCTCGCCGGCGTTCACCGTGAGGTCGATATCCGTGAGCGCCTGGAAGTCGCCATAGTGCTTCTGGACGTTGTCGACAACGACGAGAGGCTTACCGGTGGTCATCATTTCTCCAAACTAGCCAGGTCGATCGCGTGGCGACACACAGTCGAGTGGACATTTACACGTTCGTAACCACGGGTCGGGACCGATCGGACCCGATATCCGGAGTGCCCCACGGTTCGCCCCCGCGAACCGTGGGGGCGTCCCTGCTGCCGCGTTCGTCCCCCTGGTGGAACGGGGCAGCAAGCCTCCGATCGGATGCGATCACGGGACTCTTTCGGAGAAAGACCGAGCCCGCGCCTGCATGAATGGCGTGGGCTCTGTGGCATCTGAATTCTCCGTCGAATCGAGCGCGATCGATGACCAGATTGGCAGAGTGGGACGCGGGCCGGCGGACTTCTTGAGGATTTCTTGAGGGCTCAGTCCCGCTCGCCCCGGTAGTACTCGATCGCGCCGGGGTGCAGCTCGACCGGCCCCGTGAAGATGGCCTGTCTGCGATCGAGCAGAGCGGCCACGGGCACGTCCTGGGCGATCCGGGTTCTGGCGTCGAACAGGCCGGTGAGGACATCTCGCACGACGGCGTCGGATGTGTCCGATGCGGTGACGAGGTAGTTCGGGACCGCCATCGTGGGCTGCGATTCGTCGAGCCCGTAGAGCCCGACGGGGAAGTCCGAGGGACGATACGCGTCGGAGTAGCGCGCGTTGATCGCGTTCACCCAGCTCTGATCGATCGGCACCAGTCGCACCGGGGTCGTCACCGCGAGTTCCGCGATGCCCGGTGTGGGGATGCCTCCGACCCAGAAGAAGCCGTCGATCTCGGATCGCTCGAGCGCGCCGATCGATTCGCGCAGGCCGAGCTCCGGGTCGCTGATCGACGTGATGTCGACGTCCGCCGCATCCAGTGCTCGCGCGGCGATGACGTGCACGCCGGAGTTCTCCGCGCCGAGTGACACCGTCGTGCCCGCGAGATCGGTGAGGTCGTCGATCTCCGAGTCCGCACGCACGACCACGTGCAGGTATTCGTCATAGAGCCGGGCGACGGCGCGTACCGGCAGCGGATCGTCGAAGGCTCCGGCGCCTGCGACGGCATCCGCGGCCGCATCGCCCTGAGCGAAGCCGAGAAGCGCCTCTCCCGAGCTCACCCGCAGGAGGTTGTCGACCGAGCCCGCGGACTCCTCCGCGACGATGTCGACGTCGAGCCATGCCGACAGCTCATCGGCGAGCTCGGATCCGTACGCGAAGTAGACCCCGTCGGATCCTCCGCTCGCGATCTCGTACCGGGAGCCGTCCCATTCGCTCGCTCGTGGGCTGCACCCGCTCGACACACCGACGACCGCCAGCACGGCGATGATCGCTGCGATCCGCACCGGATTCCGATCGGCGCTCCCCCGCCGACTCATTCGGCGGCTCCGTCCGGAAGCAGCAGCGTGACCAGCAGACCACCGCTGTCGGGCGACTCGACCCGCAGCTCGCCGCCGATCGATCCGAGCAGGTCGGTGGCGATGGCGAGCCCCAGGCCCGAGCCCGGCGTATCACCGCTGTCATCGCTGCGCCAGAATCGGTCAGCCGCGTTCGCCGCCTGCTCGGGAGTGAGCCCTGGTCCGTGATCGCGCACCGTGAGCCGGCACAGGTCGCCGTCACGGTGCGCACAGATCTCGACCACCGCGCCCGACGGCGAGAACTTCACCGCATTGTCGATCACCGCATCGAGTGCGCTCTCGACGATCGTGCGGTCGGTGACGCTCATCACCGGATCGCCTCCGGTCGCGCGGGTGCGGATCTGCCGCTGGGAGGCCACCTCGCGCCACGCCTCGGCGCGCCTCGTCGCGAGAGTCGAGAGATCGACGGCGGAGATCGTGGTGTCCGCTCGCCCACCCCTGGCGAGTCCCAACAGGGTCTCGAGGATCCGCGCCATGCGCCTCCCCTCCTCCCTGGTCTCCTCGACGTCGTCGTCCCAGCCGGGGTCGAGACCGGTCGAGAGGTGCTCGACGCGCAGAAGCAGAGCGTTGAGCGGGTTCCGCAGCTCGTGCGAGGCATTGAGCGCGAACTCCTGCTGTCGCGTCATGACCCTCTCGATCTCGTCCGCCATACCGTTGAAGACCCGGGTCATCCTGCGCAGCTCCGGCGGCCCTGTGTCCTCCGCGACTCTGGCATCCATCTCTCCGCGCTCGATCGCGATCATGGCTTCGTCGAGACGACGGACGGGAGACAGCACCCACCGGGCGAGCTGGAAGACGAGAAGGACTCCGAGCCCGATCGACACGATCGACACGATCGCGAGCACGAGGATCTGCTGGACGATCTCGGTGCGCGGCGCCTCGACATCCGCCGACACCATCACCGCTCCGATGACGTCGCCGTCGTCGAAGACCGGTTCGACGATCGAGGACTCCGCCGTGCCCCAGGGGAAGACGGGCTCGGGAGCATCCGCCCGGCGTCCGGAGAGAGCGAGCCGGACCAGAGCCGCTTCGTCTTCGGCGAGCACCTCGGCGTTCCTGTTCCCCGCAGCCCAGACGCTTCCCGTCAGATCGAACACGACCACGTCGATGCCGTAGACCTGCTCGAAACGCCGGACCTCGGCGTCGATCACCGTGGCGCTCCCCGAGCGCAGCGCCTGGCGGGCGCTGGTCACGAAGTACCCGACGTCCCCGAGCTGCTCGGTGTAGAACGCCTGCTGGATGCTGCGCGTGGCACTCCAGGCCGCGGCACCGCCGAGCGAGAGCAGGATCGCGACCAGCGGAACAAGGAACACGACGATCAGACGTCTGCGCATCCGCCGCTACCCCGCCAGCCGGTAGCCGACGCCACGCACGGTCTCGATGAGGCTGCGCTGGCCGGCCTTGCGCCGGATCGCACCGACGTGCACCTCGAGCGAGTGTCCGAAGCCCCGCCAGTCGGTGTTCCACACCTCGCGGATGAGGCGCTCCTTCGGCACGGCGACACCTGGATACCTGGCGAGGACAGCGACGATGTCGAACTCCTTGCGGGTGAGCTCGATGGCCTCCCGGTCGATGATCACCTGGCGGGCGATGAGGTCGATCTCGACCTCTCCGTCCTGCAGCAGCACCCGCGCCTCCGATTCCGGGCGCACCGGCCGCGACCGGCGTGTGACCGCCTCGATCCGGGCGAGGAGCTCATGGACGTCGTAGGGCTTGACCACGAAGTCGTCGGCCCCGGCGCGCAGACCTCTGATGCGCTCCGTGACCTGGTTCCGTGCGGTGACGATGACGATCGGGACCTCCGAGCGGCCACGGATACGGCGACACAGGTCGATGCCGTCGACGTCGGGCAGCCCCAGATCGAGAAGCACGACCTCGGTGTCAGCGCCCAGCATCTCCAATGCGGATGCGCCGTCGGCAGCCCTCACCGTGGCATACCCCGATCGCGCGAGGAAGGCCTCGAGTGCAGCGGCGACGCGCTCGTCGTCCTCCACGATCAGAATCCGCATCGACTCCGGGTCCCCTTCTCCGCTCGAGCAGGGACAAACCTATCAGTCGTGCAGGCTCACCTCGGATGAGGCGATCAGGAGAGGGATTCCGCCCGCTGGGCGAACGCGCTCTCGTACAGGCACACACTCGCCGCTGTCGCGAGGTTCAGCGACTCGGCTCGACCGAAGATCGGAAGCTTGAGCACCTGATCCGCCTGCGCCAGCGCTTCATCCTCGAGGCCTCGCGCCTCGTTGCCGAACAGCCACGCGGTCGGCTCCGCCAGGATTCCGTCTGCACGCGCGCGCAGCAGATCGTCGCCCTTCACGTCAGCGGCAAGCACCCGCAGCCCCGCGGCATGCGCCTTCTTCACGACGTCGTCGAGTTCGGCGCCCACCGACACGGGCAGGTGGAACAGCGAGCCCGTGGTGGCCCTCACCACCTTCGGGTTGTACGGATCGACCGTCCGTCCGGTGAGGATCACCGCATCGGCGCCTGCGGCGTCGGCCGCCCTGATGATCGTGCCGAGATTGCCCGGATCGCGGATCTCCTCGCAGATCGCGACGAGGCGGGGGGACGCAGCGAAGACGTCACGCACCGAGGTCGGCGTCTGACGCACGACCGCGACGAGTCCCTGTGGCGTGACGGTGTCGGCCATCGCATTCAGCACGTACTCCGTGACGTACTCGACCTCGACGTCGGCATCCGCCGCCTTCGAGCGGATGTCGGGATGCTTCTCCCACCCGGTCGGGGTCGAGAAGAGCTCGACGATGGCCTCGGGGCTGTAGGTCAGCGCCTCGCGGACGGCCTGAGGACCTTCGAGAAGGTACAGACCCGTCTCGCTGCGCGCGCTGCGCTTGGTCAGCTTCGCGACGGCTCGGACTCGGGGCGAACGGGGGTTCTCCAGCACGTTCACAGTCTAGAGAACCGCGGGCGCCTTGCTGCGCAAACACCGGGGAAACGACAGAGGACGCCCTCCCGAAGGAGAGCGTCCTCTGTGGTGAAGAGCTGCTTACGCGGCCGACTTCGGGGCGTTGACGTCAGAGGGCAGAGCCTTCTTGGCCGTCTCGACCAGCGTCGTGAAGGTCGCGGCGTCGTTGACCGCGAGGTCAGCGAGCATACGACGGTCGACGGTGACACCCGCGAGGCCGAGGCCCTGGATGAAGCGGTTGTACGTGATGCCGTTCTGGCGTGCAGCGGCGTTGATGCGCTGGATCCAGAGACGGCGGAAGTCGCCCTTGCGCTTGCGACGGTCACGGTACGAGTAGACGAGCGAGTGGATGACCTGCTCTTTGGCCTTGCGGTAGAGGCGCGAACGCTGACCGCGGTAGCCGGACGCGCGCTCGAGGATGACGCGACGCTTCTTGTGGGCGTTTACC
Organism: Microbacterium sp. CGR1; assembly: GCF_051062835.1. Classification (GTDB taxonomy): domain Bacteria; phylum Actinomycetota; class Actinomycetes; order Actinomycetales; family Microbacteriaceae; genus Microbacterium. The sequence continues at coordinate 1,243,247 of NZ_JAOTPG010000001.1, forward strand.
GCCCGCTTGACTCTTGCCATTTTCCTGTGTTCCTATCGTGCGTTCGGGCGCGTCAGCGACCGAGAAGCTTCTTCGCGACCTTGGTGTCAGCCTTCGACAGCACCTGGTCCTGGTTGAGGCGGCGGGTGCGACGGCTCGACTTGTGCTCGAGGTTGTGGCGCATTCCGGCCTGCTGCTTCTTCAGCTTGCCGCTGCCGGTGATCTTGAAGCGCTTCTTAGCACCCGAGTGGGTCTTCTGCTTCGGCATCTTCTCTTCCTTCGTATGGCGCCTTCTCAGGCGACGGTGTCAACCCGCGGTGCGGGAGTCTGGGGGGCGGAGTTACTCCGCTGCGGCCTCGGCCGGTGCGTCTGCGTCGCTCTTGGCCTCACGAGCAGCCTGCTTGTTCGCCGCGCGCTGTGCGTCGCGAACCGCGTTCTGCTCCTGCTTGGCCTCGGACTTGCTCTTCAGCGGAGCCACGATCATGACCATGTTGCGGCCGTCGATGGTCGGGTTCGACTCGACGGTTCCGAGCTCGGCGACATCCTCTGCGAACTTGCGAAGAAGACGGACACCCTGCTCGGGACGCGACTGCTCGCGACCGCGGAAGAGGATCATGGCCTTCACCTTGTCGCCCGCCTTGAGGAAGCCCTCGGCGCGCTTGAGCTTGGTCGTGTAGTCGTGCGCCTCGATCTTCAGGCGGAAACGGACCTCCTTGAGAATGGTGTTCGCCTGGTTGCGGCGAGCTTCCTTCTCCTTCTGGGCAGCTTCGTACTTGAACTTGCCGTAGTCCATGATCTTGACCACGGGCGGCTTCGAGTTGGGTGCGACCTCGACGAGGTCGAGGTCGGCTTCCTGCGCGAGGCGCAGCGCCGCCTCGATGCGGACGACGCCGATCTGCTCACCCGCGGGGCCGACGAGGCGGACCTCGGGGACGCGGATGCGCTCATTGGTGCGGGGATCGCTGATGCGTAACTCCTTAGACGAGTGGATTCGGCCACCAGGATGCAGTCAGCATCCCGGGCGAAATCAGAATCGTCCCCCACCCACCGGCATTCAGACGCCGGCTCTGCACCCTGCCTGCCGGATGCATCTGACGACGCGATCCGGTGGAGTGCAAGACCCGGTAGCCTGGAACGGCAAGCGCGGGTGGGAAGTGAATCCTCTTTCGTGCCGGAGCATTACGCTCCGGAGCCCGACAAAGTCTAACAGAAGGCAAGGCGAAGTGACGAACCAGGCATCGGACGAGGCTGCACGCGAGCGCGAAGAGCGCTGGGCACGGCAAGAGGAGGCGGCGTCCTCCGCCACACGGGACATCGCCGACGTGCCGGCCGTGGAGGTCATCACGACCGCCGCGGTGCACCTCATGAGCGCTGCGGCCGTCAAACTCGGCCTCGCCGACGACCCGGATGCCGCGGCGCAGCTCGACCTCGACGAGGCGCGCAAGCTCATCAACGCCCTGGCAGGTCTCATCACCGCCGGAGCGCCCGAGATCAGCGACATGCACGCCCGCTCTCTCCGCGACGGCCTGCGCTCCCTGCAGCTCGCGTTCCGCGAGGCGTCCACGATCCCCGACCCGATCGGCAAGGGGCCTGGCGAGAAGTGGACGGGGCCGGTCAACTAGGCACTGTTGCTCGGATCTCATGGTCCGGGCGCCGGGATCGTCCGTCGGATCGAGGACTCCCCGACCGTCGAGCAAGCGGAGCGAGACGGGACCAGTCAGGGCTCCAGGATGAGCGGCGGGGCGGTGGAAGCGCCGCCGCACTGACCGGTCGGTGCTGTCCAGTCGATGGCGTGCTCGGACTCGTGCAGAAGCGCTCCGTCGGCACCGAAGAGCCGGATCGTCACCGTCTCGGGTGCGCGCATGTCGAGATTCAGCGTCCATTCGGCGCCGTCCTGATCCGCCCAGAACATCGTCGACACCGAACCCGTCGGTGGAGTCTCACCTGCGCGCGGCGAGCACTCGTCGTCGACGCAGAACTGCAACTCGGCGACGCCGTCGATCGCACTCGTGTCGACCGTCAGCGCGTTGATCCAGCCGATGGCCGGGCAGGCGGTCGCGCAACCGGTGAGGGCGAGCAGGAACACTGCTGTGGCGGTCGCGATGGCCATGGCTGCTCTGCGCATGCCGCCACCCTAACGAAGAGGTCAGGCGCCGCAGCTGCTCAGAGCGAGCGGCGCAGCTTCACGGTGAGCGAGTCGGCGAGGACGGCGATGCGGTCATCAGCCGCCCAGCGCTGGGCCAGCCGAGCGAGCACCGCGTCGAGAACCTCACGCTCGAGCCCGTCGACGAGTTCGAGGACGACGATCAGCTCGGGTCCCCGCAGCCGCGCATCCGGATCCCCGGCGGCGACCGCCACGTCGATGACCGCGAGCTCGTGGGCGACGCTCGCCTGCAGCGCGCCGAAGACCTCGGGAGACAGGAAGCTCGGCTCCCAGCGGTGTCCCTGAGCGATCGCCCACACGGCAGGACGGCGGAACACGAACTCCGTCTCGGAAGTCGGATCGAGCACGATCAGGTCGGTGTCCTCCGCGGACGCCGACAGTGCCACGCGCGTGGCCTCGACCGGGATGGGCCGCGCCGTCGCATCCCATCGCTGCATCGCCTGGACGGAGGAGAACACGGGTTGCACTCGCCGGCCGTCAGGCGCGGCCACCGTGACGATCGAGAGCTCCTGCGTCTTGTCGACCGCGAGCCCGCTGGGTGCCACCCCCTCTTCACCTTTCTCGGCGATCAGCGGGATCAGGACCCGAGCGGTGCGGAACGCGTCGACCACCTCGGTCTGGGCACCGGAGCCTGCCCGGAAGCGCAGCAGAGCGTCGAGAAGAGCGGGGTCGGCGGAACCGTCGTCCCCCGCATGCGGGTTCGACTCGAAGCTGCGCCCCTCCCAGGGCACACCGGCGGAGTCACCCCGATTGCCTGCGGCATGGTCGTGCGCGCCATGGCCCTCGGGGCCGTGGCCGCAGGCGTCGTCAGTCCCCTGCGACATCCAGAGCCTCAGCCAGCGTGAACGCGCCGGCGTAGAGTGCCTTGCCGACGATCGCGCCCTCGACACCCAGCGGAACCAGCTCGCGCAACGCGGCGATGTCATCGAGGTTCGCGATGCCGCCCGATGCCACGACGGGCTTCGGGGTGCGCGAGGTCATCTCGCGGAGGAGTTCGAGGTTCGGGCCCTTGAGCGTGCCGTCCTTGGTGACATCGGTGACGACGTAACGGCTGCACCCGGCATCCTCGAGACGCTCGAGGACCTCCCAGAGGTCGCCGCCCTCCTTGGTCCAGCCGCGAGCGGCGAGCGTGGTGCCGCGGACGTCGAGGCCCACGGCGATCGCCTCGCCGAAGCGACCGATCACGTCGGCCGCCCACTCGGGGTTCTCGAGCGCGGCAGTGCCGAGGTTGATGCGTGTCGCACCGCTCTCGAGAGCGGCCTCGAGCGTGGCGTCGTCGCGGATGCCGCCCGACAGCTCGATGTTGACGTTCTTGAACTGCTTGATGACCTTGCGGAGGATCGGGGCGTTGCTCCCGCGACCGAATGCCGCATCGAGGTCGACGAGGTGGATCCACTTCGCGCCCTGCGCGACCCACTCCCCTGCCGCGTCCAACGGGTCTCCGTAGCTGGTCTCGGTGCCGGCCTCGCCCTGCGTGAGGCGGACGGCCTTGCCACCCGCGACATCGACAGCGGGGAGCAGAGTGAGCGAAGGGGACTGCGCGAAGTCGTTCATGACGTCCTCAGGTGAGATGGGAGGGCCGATTCGTCGGCACGAGAGTCGACACTAGCCCGCGCATCCGCCCGCTCCAAAATGATGACGGCAGAGAACGACGGACACCACGCGGTAGCCTCGAAGACGCCCCTGTTCGGTCGGTGAGGAGATGTTCCATGGTGCGCGATGCGGAAGCGCGGGGAAGCGGACCCCTTCGTCGGGGCAATCCGGTGCCTCCCGAGGTTCCGGATGGCGTCGAACCCGCACCGGGCGCGCATGAGGATGCCGCGCAGCGGGCGAACGGTCCACAGCCATCGGGCCCGGCGGCACGCACCGCGAACGCCCCCGCCGCGAACGTCGCCGTCGACTGGTCGGCTCCGGCGCCCCAGCGGCCCCCTGCAGCGAGTGCGCCGTCGAACACCCCTGCGCCAGGGACTCGCGCTGCGGCAGCCGCAGCCGCCGCCGCAGCCCCCGCCCTCCCTGAGGCCGGCGCGCCGACACCGGTGACTCCCGCATCCGCGGACGCCGGACGATCCGCTACTCTGACGCCTCCTCCTGCTGTCCCTCCGGCACCTGTGCGGACGATGCCTACCGGAGAACCTCCAGTTGCATCGGCTGCATCAGCTCCGGCGACCCCGCCCGCGTCCGCTCCGCCCTCCCTGCCTTCCGGTGTTACGCCGACGCCCGGCGCAGCCGCACCCTCCGCGCCGACGACCTCGGGAGCGTCTGCACAGCCGGCAACGGCACCGCTCCGTCCCTCGACCGCAACCGCACCGGCACCGGCACCGGCACCGGCACCGCGCTTCTCCGCTCCCCCGGCGAGCATCCCGTCAGCGCCGGTCACGGGCCCTCCGGACACACGGCCCACCGCAATCCAGCAGGCACAGTCACCGGTCCAGGCACAGTCACCGGTCCAGGCACAGTCACCGGTCCAGGCACAGTCACCGGTCCAGGCACCGGCTCCCGCCCCGGCGGCAGCGACGCCGATCCCGCCCGCCACGCTCGCACCCGGCACCACCGCACCGACGCAGGCGGAAGCAGCGGCCTCGTCGCGTCGACGCCAGCGGGAACAGGGAGTCGAACGTCGCTCCTTCCTGCAGGAGGAACGGCGAGAGGAGCCCGCCCGCCGAGGCGGTCGCGGACTCCTCAATCGCGTCGGGTTCTCCCTCGGCCCCAATGCCCGCGAGCGCGCCGTACGCGACGACGAGCACGAGGTCAGCCGCCATTGGCCGGGCCCGCGCACCGTCGCCGTCGTCAACGGCAAGGGCGGAGCGGGCAAGACTCCCGCCACGGTGCTGCTGTCGGCTGTGTTCGCCCAGTACGGCGGCGCCGGCGTGCTCGCCTGGGACAACAACCAGACCCGGGGCACGCTCGGATGGCGCACCGAGACAGGAGCCCACGACCGCACCCTGCTCGAACTCCTGCCGCAGACGCAGCGTCTGCTCGGCGCCCAGGGCCAGTCGGCAGATCTGGCGCACTTCGTTCACCACCAACCGCAGGAGAAGTACGACGTGCTGCGGTCCAAGCCCATCCGGCTGGCACACGAGAATCGTCTCAGCCCGGCAGACGTGGATTCGATCCATGCGGTCGCGGCGAAGTTCTACCGACTGATCATCATCGATTCGGGCAATGACGAATCCGATCCGATGTGGTTGCGCATGATCGACCTCGCGGACCAGATCGTCGTCGCCACCACGACGCGTGACGACCACGCCGAGGCCGGAGCGCTGCTTCTCGAAGCGCTCGAGGACCGCGACGAGCGTTCAGCGCGACTCGCGCGCGAATCCGTCGTCGTGGTCAGTCAGGCCGACCCCAAGGCCTCATCGACCGAGGTCGCGGAGGTCGTCGCCGGATACCGCCCGCTGGCGCGCGAAGTCGTCGACATCCCCTTCGATCGGGAGATGGTCGACGGACACCTGCGCCTGCGTGCGCTCGCGGCGCCCACACAGCAGGCGTGGCTCTCGGCCGCAGCCGCCGTGGCGCGCGGCTTCTGACCCGCAGCGACCGCGGCGGGTGTCGAGTCAGGGCCGCAGGCTGTCGACCCAGTTGCGCAGCAGCTGGATGCCGGCCTCGCCGGACTTCTCCGGGTGGAACTGCGTGGCCGAGAGCGGACCGTTCTCGACGGCAGCGAGGAACGGGTCGCCATACGTCGTCCACGTCAGCACCGGCTGCGGGAACGGCGGGATCACGTCGAGTTCCCACGACTGCGCGGCATAGGAGTGCACGAAGTAGAAGCGCTCGTTCTCGATCCCCTTGAAGAGCACCGAGTCAGCGCCGGGTTCGACCGTGTTCCACCCCATGTGCGGCAGCACAGGAGCATTCAGCTCGGTGACTGCTCCCGGCCATTCGCCGAGACCCTCCGAGTCGTGACCGCGCTCGACGCCATGTGTGAAGAGCACCTGCATGCCGACGCAGATGCCGAGGACAGGTCGCCCACCGGCGAGTCGCCGATCGATGATCTCGTCACCGCCGTGCGCGTGCAGCGCGTCGCGGACGGCCTGGAACGCACCCACGCCGGGGACGACGAGGCCGTCGGCCTCGAGCGCCTCCTTTCGGTCGCGCGTGAGCACCGCATCTGCGCCTGCCGCGACAAGAGCCTTCACTGCAGAGTGGACGTTGCCGGACTCGTAATCGAAGACGGCGACCCGAGGAGCTGTGCTCACAGCGCACCCTTGGTCGACGGAATGCCGTCGACCAGCGGATCGAGCGCCTTCGCCTGGCGGAACGCACGCGCGAAGGCCTTGTACTCGGCCTCTGCGATGTGGTGCGGATCGCGCCCGCCGAGCACGCGCACGTGCACAGTGAGACCGGCGTTGAACGTGATTGCCTCGAACGAGTGGCGCACGAGCGAGCCCGTGAAGTGACCCCCGATGAGGTGGTGCTCGAAGCCGGCAGGCTCCCCGGTGTGCACGAGATACGGGCGGCCCGAGATGTCGACGACGGCCTGCGCCAGCGCCTCGTCGAGCGGGACCAGGGCGTCGCCGTAGCGGGAGATCCCCGACTTGTCGCCCAGCGCCTCTCGGATCGCCTGACCGAGCACGATCGAGATGTCTTCGACGGTGTGGTGTGCGTCGATCTGCGTGTCGCCCGATGCGCGTACGGTGAGGTCGGTGAGCGAGTGCTTCGCGAAGGCCGTCAGCATGTGGTCGAAGAACGGCACAGACGTGTCGATGCGGCTCGCACCGGTGCCGTCGAGGTTCAGCTCGAGCTCGACGGTGGACTCCGACGTGCTGCGCACACGCGTGGCGGTGCGTGGGGTCTGGGCGGGGGTGCTCATGAAGCCGATCCTATCGAGGCGAGGGCATCGAGGAACGCGGTGGTCTCCGCCTCGGTGCCGGCGGTGACGCGGAGGTGCCCCGGGATCCCGACGTCGCGGATCAGCACTCCCCGGTCGTACAGCTGCTGCCAGACCTTCTGCGGCTCTGCCACTCCCCCGAAGAGGACGAAGTTCGACCACGACTCGTGCGGGGTGTACCCGAGCGCCTCGAGCGTCGCCGATATCCGATCACGCTGGTCGACGATCTCCTCGACCATGCCCAGCATCACGTCGGAGTTGCGGAGCGCGGCGACAGCCGCGGCCTGGGTCAGCGCACTCAGGTGGTAGGGCAGCCGCACGAGACGCAGGGCGTCGATGAACGCCGGGTCGGCGGCGAGGTAGCCCACGCGGGCGCCCGCGAACGCGAACGCCTTGCTCATCGTGCGGGACACCGCGAGGCGCGGGCGCCCGTCGAGCAGGGTCAGCGCAGAGGCGGCGTCGCGCGGTGCGAACTCCTGATACGCCTCGTCGACGACGACGATGCCTCGGGATGCCTCGTAGACGGCCTCGACGACATCGAGCCCGAGCGGCGTACCCGTCGGATTGTTCGGCGAGCACAGCAGGATGACGTCGGGGTCGACCTCGGCGACCTGCGCGGCCGCCTCGTCGGGTGTGATCGAGTAGTCGGGCTGCCGGGTGCCCGCGATCCAGCGCGCTCCCGTGCCCTGCGAGATCAGCGGGTACATCGAATAGGTCGGGGCGAAGCTGAAGGCCGTGCGCCCAGGACCGCCGAACGCCTGCAGGATGTGCTGGAGCACCTCGTTCGACCCGTTGCCCGCCCAGATCTGGCTGGCGTCGAGGCCGTGTCCGAGGTACTCGGCGAACCCCTCGCGCAGGGTCGTGAACTCGCGGTCGGGATAGCGGTTGACGTCGCGGAGCGCGACGGCGATGTCGTCGAGGATGTCGCTCGCGACGGCATCCGGAACCGGATGCGTGTTCTCGTTGACGTTGAGGGCGATCGGGAGCGGCGCCTGAGGAGCGCCGTACGGCGTGAGCCCTCGGAGGTCGTCGCGAAGGGGGAGGTCAGCGAGTGATGCAGTCACCCTTCCATGGTAGGCGGCGTGAACCTCACCGATGCGCGCGGTGACAGAGAATGAAGCCGGCCCGACGCCGCCGATCACTCACTCCGAGTACTGCGCCGGGATCGCCAGTTCCTGGCCGATCTGGAGAGCGCCGCCCCGAAGCAGGTTCAGGCGGGTGATGTCCCCGATGACCTCTCGCGGGTCCGCCCCCGGCGCGATGCCCTCGGCGATCGACCAGAGCGTGTCGCCCGGCATCACGGTCACGGTCGCGAAGGAGGCCGTCGCGACCTGCTCACCCGAGGCCATCGCACTGCCGCCGCTCAGCGCGGCGAACGCGATGCCCGCCGCGAGCGGAACTGCGGCCAGTGCGAGCACGACCCGGCGACCGCGCACCGTCAGGCGGAGCTTCGTCGCCGGACGTGCCGGGAGGACTGCTGCGTTGCTGAAGGTGATGGTGCTCATGTCGTGCTCCTCTGCATCTACCGCGTGGGCGGTGAAGTTGGCGTAGCGTTCGCATCCGCGCCTCGGCCGGGAGCCGTGAATGCGAAGCTACGTTCCGAAGTTATCTTCGAATTCGAACATCTGTCAAGCGTTCTTCGAAAAAGTGACCCGCGAATCGGCAGACACGCTCGAACAGATCTTCCACATCTGCGCGATTCTCGGATACGGTTTCGATACGAACACCCCACCACGGGCCTCCGACATTCGAACTGAGACGCCGGAATCGCACACCTGAGGAGCACCATGAGCGACAACTCCGCCACCGACGCCGACGTCCCGCGCACCCGTCGCCGGAAGAGCCTGAGCCCCAAGCAGATGGCGATCCTCGAGGTCATCCAGACGTCGATCAGCAGGTACGGCTACCCGCCGAGCATGCGCGAGATCGGCGACGCGGTCGGACTCAAGTCGCTGTCGAGCGTGACGCATCAGCTCGGGCAGCTCGAACTCAGCGGCTACCTGCGCCGCGATCCCGGCAAGACGCGTGCCATGGAGGTCCTGATCGACCTTCCCGGCACGAGCGGCGAGAACCCGGCCGACGTCGCGACTCCCGTGGGCGATGCCGCACTGGTTCCCCTGGTCGGGCGGATCGCCGCCGGCGTGCCGATCACCGCAGACCAGCAGGTCGAGGAGATCTTCCCGCTCCCCCGCCAGCTCGTAGGCAAGGGCGACCTCTTCATGCTCAAGGTCTCGGGAGAGTCGATGATCGACGCTGCTATCTGCGACGGCGACTGGGTCGTCGTCCGCTCGCAGGGCAGCGCGGAGAACGGTGAGATCGTCGCGGCGATGCTCGACGGCGAGGCCACCGTCAAGGTGCTCCGCCGCCGCGACGGCCACACCTGGCTGCTGCCGCGCAACTCGGCATTCGAACCCATCCTCGGCGACGAGTCGGTCATCCTCGGCAAGATCGTCGCGGTGCTGCGCGCAGTCTGAACCTCTCTGAGCGCGCGACGAGGCACCGCGCCTAGGCTCGAAGCATGTCTTCGCCATTCGGTACCTGGCCTTCTCCGTTCTCGGCGTCCGGGGTCGCCGCGTCCTCCCCGAGGATCGACGGCTCGGCGTTCGTCGGCGACGAGATCTGGTGGGGTGAGTCCGTTCCGTCCGAGGGCGGGCGACTCACCGTGCGCAGCTCCACCGGCGCCGAGATCCTTCCGGCACCGTGGAGCGCCCGCTCCCGCGTCCACGAGTACGGCGGCGGCGCCTGGACCGCGGATGCCGAGGGCACGCTCTACTTCGTCGACGCGAAGGATCAGAGGGTGCACCGGAAGCGCCGCGGGGACGAGCCCGAGCCATTGACACCCGCCGGCGCCGCCCACGGCGGTCTGAGGCTGCAGCAGGGGCGGCTGTTCGCCGTCCGCGAGGATCTCACCCGCGGGCCTCACCGCCGCGGCATCTTCGAGATCCCCGTCGACGGCTCTGCCGCGGAGGATCCGTCGCTGGTGGCGACCGTCGTCGAAGGCGAAGGCTTCTATGCGCATCCGGCGCTGTCGCCAGACGGATCTCGGGTCGCCTGGGTGCAGTGGACGGGCAGCCAGACGCCGTGGCAGCATGCCACACTCGCCGTCTCCGACGGGATCGCCACCGTTGAGCTGGCCACGCGCGCAGCCCTGCAGCCCGAGTGGACCGGGGACGACGAGCTGCTGTACGCAGATGACCCGGCCGGTCGCTGGGCGCTGCATCGCGTGCAACTGGACAGCAGCGGCGCCGCACTCCCTGCCGTTCGCATCGATGACGTCGACGCCGACACCGGATACGGACTGTGGGTGCTGGGCAACCGCTGGTATCGGCCGCTCGACGATGGGCGGATCGTCGCAGTGCGCACGAACGGACGCGACGAAGTGGTCGTGCTCGACGCGGACGGACGCGCCCGTGCACTCGCCCTCCCCGCCGACGGCCATGTCAGCGTCGACGACGTCTCAGGATCCCGGGTCCTGCTCTCGGGGAACAGCTCGACCACGACCCCCGGCGTATGGTGCGTCGACCTCGACTCCGACGAGGTGATCGCGGTCACCGGCGCGAAGCCGACCGACCCGGCATGGATGCCACCGGCATCGGCCATCCTCGTCGACGGCGCGCATGGTCCGGTGCATGCCTTCGCCTATCCGCCGGCCCATCCCACGATCTCGGCTCCCGCGGGAGAGCTCCCTCCCTACGTCGTGCTCGTCCACGGCGGGCCCACGGCGCACGTGACGGGCGCAGCATCCGCCGCGATCTCCTTCTACACGAGCCGCGGCATCGGTGTGCTCGACGTGAACTACGGCGGTTCGACCGGATACGGCCGCGCATACCGCGAACGCCTCGACGGCGCGTGGGGCGTGGTCGACGTCGACGACGTGATCGCGGCCGCACGGGGTCTCGCCGAGACCGGCGACGCGGACCCTGCCCGCATCGCGATCCGTGGTGGCTCCGCCGGCGGGTGGACAGTGCTCTCCGCCCTCGTTCGCGGCGGGATCTTCGCCGCAGGGATCAGCCGATACGGGGTCACGGACCTTCGGATGCTGGCCGAGCACTCCCACGACTTCGAAGCGCACTACATCGAGGGGCTTGTCGGCCCGCTGCCCGAGGCTGAGGCGCTGTACGTCGACCGGTCACCGCTGACGCACGCTGCTCGGATCGACGTTCCGGTGCTGCTCATGCAGGGCGCGGACGACCGTGTCGTGCCGCCCGAACAGTCGGAGGCCGTGCGCGACGCGCTGCGGGCCCGAGGCATCGATCACGAGTACGTGCTGTACCCGGGCGAGGGACACGGATTCCGCTCGACCGAGACGATCGTCGACGCCCTCGAGCGGGAGCTCGCGTTCCTCGGGCGCGCGTTCGGATTCACCCCGTCGAGCTGATCAGTCTCCGGTGCGGTTGCGCAGGCGCATCGCCCGCTCGGCCTCGCGCGTGTCCTGACGTTCGCGCAGGGTCTGACGCTTGTCGAACTCGCGCTTTCCCTTCGCGAGAGCGATCTCGACCTTGGCACGCCCGTCCGAGAAGTACAGCTTGAGCGGGATCAGGGTGTAACCGCCGGCCGACACCGCATGCTGCAGCTTCGCGATCTCCTCGCGGTGCAGAAGCAGCTTGCGGATGCGCTTGGCGGAGTGGTTCGTCCAGTGGCCCTGCGAGTACTCCGGGATGTGCACGGAATCGAGGAAGACCTCGTTCCCCTTCACGAACGCGTATCCGTCGCTCAGGTTCGCGCGCCCCTGGCGCAGCGACTTCACCTCGGTGCCGGTGAGCACCATCCCCGCCTCGTACGACTTCTCGATGTTGTAGTCGTGACGTGCGCGACGATTGGTCGCGATGACCTTCTCCCCGCGTTCCCTGGGCATGATTCTCTCCTGATCCGCGTCGTGCGGTGGTTCCAGAGCCCGATGACGGGCGCACGACAGCCTGTCAGTCTATACCGACGACACTCCCGCAGGCGACGCGGTCAGGTGCGCAGCCAGCGACGGATGGCGAAGCCGGCTGACAGCGCGGCCAGGACGACTCCGATGCCGATCAGCACGGGCACGACGACTGCGGCATCCTGCATCGACACCCAGGTGGTGATGAACGGGACTCGACCTCGCAGATAGCCGTTGACGCCGAAGTGCACGCCCGCGACCACGGCGGCGCTCGCGAGCACGGAGCCCAGGAACGCGGCGAACACGCCCTCGAGCACGAACGGCGTCTGGATGAAGCGGTTCGAGGCGCCCACCAGGCGCATGATGCCGATCTCCTTGCGTCTGGCATACGCCGAGAGCCTGATGGTCGTGCCGATCAGGAGGATGGCGGCGATCAGCATGAGCACGGCGATGCCGACGGCGATGTAGGTGGCGACCGTGAGCGCGGAGAACAGCGGTTCGAGGTACTGCAACTGGTCCGTGACCTGTTCGACGCCCGCCACGCCGTTGAACGCCTCGGCGATCACCTGGGACTGGCCGGGATCCTTCATCGTCACGAAGAAGACCTCGAAGGCCTGCTCGGGGGTGATGACGCTCGCCTGTTCCTCACCGAGCTGCTCCACGAGCTTGGCGTAGGTGTCCTCCTTGGAGTCGTAGCTCACCTCGCTGATGAGCGGCGCGAGAGCCTCGCCATCGAGCTGGGCGCGCACGGCGTTGACCTGCTCTTCGGAGGCCCCGCCGTCGACGCAGGTCTTCTGCTCCGAGATATCGGAGCACATGTAGACGGCGACCTGTGCGCGCTCGGTCCAGTAACCGCGCATCGTGCCGATCTGGGCCTGCATCAGGATTGCCGCGCCGACGAACGTCAGCGACACGAAGGTGACGAGCACGACGGAGATGACCATCGAGATGTTGCGCCGCAGGCCGCCAAGGGCCTCGGTGAGGATGAGTCCGATTCTCATGAGGTCGGCCCCACTTCCTCGGCGCCGTCGTCGGACAGGCCGAGACGATCGGCGACGCCGAGTTCGGCGACGTCGACCTGCGGAAGCAGGATCGGATGCGTGAGCGGACCGACGGATGCCGGCGCGTCGGCGGGCCTCTCGTCAGCGATCGGCGGCTCGATGGGAGCGGCCTGGGCCTCAGGGGTCTCCGATGCCGTGGGCACGGCGTCGGAGGATGCGGCCGCAGCCTTGCGCTGTGCGCTGAGCTCCTCCGCGAGCGCGGCTCGCACGACCGACAGGTCGGCGGTCTGGCGCTGCACCTCCTGCACGGCGGTGAGAGCCGCAGCCGCCGCGGCTCCCCGAACCTCTTCGGGAACCAGACGCGGGATGTTCGAGGTGTCGCCGTATCCGCCGTGCACCTCGTCTCGCACCATCTCGCCGTCACGGAGCTCGATGACCCGTCGCTGCATCTGATCGACGAACGCGGCCTCGTGCGTGGCCATGAGAACGGTGGTGCCTCCGGCGTTGATCCGCGCGAGCAGTTGCATGATGTCGACCGAGGTCGCCGGGTCGAGGTTTCCGGTCGGCTCGTCCGCGAGCAGCACCTGAGGCCTGTTCACGAGCGCCCTGGCGATCGCGACGCGCTGCTGCTCTCCACCGGACAACTCGTGCGGCATCCGCTTCTGCTTGCCGTCGAGTCCGACCAGAGCGAGCGCCTCGGGCACGGCCTGCTGGATGAATCCGCGCGAGGAGCCGGTCACCTGCAGGGTGAATGCGACGTTCTGGTAGACGGTCTTCGATGGCAGGAGGCGGAAATCCTGGAACACGGAGCCGATGTGGCGACGAAAGTACGGCACCTTGCGGTTTGCGAGAGATCGCAGGTCGCGTCCGAGAACGGCGACGCGGCCGGTCGTCGGCACGTCCTCTCGGAGGATGAGTCGCAGACAGGAGGACTTGCCGGACCCCGATGCACCCACGAGGAAGACGAACTCCCCGCGTTGCACTTCGAAGTCGACAGCGGACAGAGCGGGCCGTGAGGTCCCGCGGTAGCGCTTCGTGACGTTCTCGAACCGAATCATGGCTGTTCGAGCCTAAGCGCGCCGTGTCCCGTGCTCGCGAGCGACACCCCGCGCACCCCCGGAGTGTCGCCCCGCACTGCTATACATGGAGGTGCCGATCCATGCCGTCAGCGTGGAACACGACTCCGAGGGGGAACCATGACGACGCCTGCAGGCTGGTATGACGACGGATCCGGGCGCCAGCGCTGGTGGGACGGCACGCAATGGACCGAGCATTTCGCTCCGGTCGCAGAGCCGGCAGCGGTCGAGACGGAGTCTGCGGCTTCCGAGCCTGAGGCCGTGACGACCGACGCCGACGCGGGCGTCTCAGAGTCCGCATCCGCAGGCCACGACACTGCAGCGACCGATGACGGGCGCTCGGCTGTCGATGCGTCCCCCGAGTCCGCAGCAGCAGCCGAGACCGCGGCAGCGCTCGACTCCGTGGCGGCCGTCGAGAGCCCCTCCTGGAACGCTCCCGCCTCCGAGCCCGTCGCAGCCAGCTCTGGCTCCGACTCCTCATCGCCCGTCGATGAGGTCGCCGCTCCCGATTCCGCAGCATCGTGGTCTGCCCCCGAGACTCCTTCCGACGCGTCGTCGACGGAGTACACCGCACCCGGTGCCGACGCACCCGGTGCCTCCACGCCGCTCGACGGCAACGTCCCGCCGTACGCGAACGCCGCACCCGCCTACCCCGGCAGCGCGCCCGCCTACCCCGGCGCCGCGGATGCAGGACAGACGCAGGCATACCCCGCACCCGGCTACCCGGGAGCGGCACCCAGCTACCCCGGCGCGAACGCCTACGCGCCCGCAGGTCAGGCCTACGGCGCCGCCGGCGGTTACTCGCCCGCTTACGGAGGCGCCGCCCCGGCAGCGCCCACCAAGCCGTCCGTCCTCGGCATCGTCGGCCTCGGGCTCGCCGCGCTCGGCACGATCCTGTCGTGCATCCCGGTGGTCTTCGGGTTCGGGTGGCTGCTGCTCGCGGCGGGATTCATCGTGTCGCTGATCTCCCTCTTCCTCAAGGGCAAGAAGTGGCCGGGCATCTCGGGCCTCATCCTCTCTGTGGTCGGCGCGATCATCGCGATCGTGATGTTCTTCGTCATCGTGTTCGCGACGGTCTCGGAAGTCGTGCGCGATCTCCCGACCGCGCCGCCGTCAAGCGACTCCGACACCGACAACGGCACCGACCCCGGTACCGACGAGGGCACCGACGACCCGGACGCCGGCCCCACGGATGTCGTAGAGGGCGAGCTCGGCTCCCCCGTGACGATCGAGCAGATGTCGGGCACCAGCGAGGTCACGATCAACTCGGCCACGTGGGCGACGTCGGACGGATCGAGCATCCCCTCCACCAACGGCGGATACGTGATCCTCGATGTCACATTCACCGGCGTCTCGGGCACGAGCTACATCAACCCGTTCTACTTCGCACTCGAGACCGCCGAAGGCGCCGAAGGCACCTATGACTACTACGTCGACGGAATCGTGGCAGAGGAGCTCGCCGCGGGAGACACTGTCAGCGGCAAGATCACCTTCGACGTCGCGCAGAGTTCCTCGTACGTGATCACCTTCACGGATGAACTCCTGCAGGACGTCGCACGCATCCCGTTCACCCCGTCCGCGGGCTGAGCGCGTAGTACGGAGCAGCAGGCATGACGACCCCGGCGGGGTGGTACGACGACGGTTCAGGCCGGCAACGCTGGTGGGACGGAGTCGCGTGGACGGAGCACACCGTCGCAGCGCAGGCTCCGGCCACCACGCAGCAGCAGAGTTCCGTGCAGCAGCAGAGTTCCGTGCAGCAGCAGAGTTCCGTGCAGCAGCAGAGTTCCGTGCAGCAGCAGAGTTCCGTGCAGCAGCAGAGTTCCGTGCAGCAGCCGGACTCCGCGCATCGGCATGTCGCACCACAAGACTCAGCGGCTGAGGGCATCGCCACGCCCGCCGTCGAATCCTCCGGGCAGTCGACGGCGGGCGTGGATCCGGTCGTCGGAAGCCCGGCGTCGCCCTCGATCGAGTCCGCGACGTTCGAGCCACCGTACGTCCTCCAGCCGGCGACTTCGGCCGATGCGTGCCCCGGCCCCACTGCAGGTGCGCCAGCCTGGGGGCCTGCGCCGATGCACGGCCAGCAGGGCACGGCGTACCCCGCGCAGGGTGCGACCGCTCCCTTCGGCGTGCTCGCTCCCCCGCCGGCGAAGCCGACGCTCTCCGTTCTCGGCATCATCGGTCTCGGCGTCGCGGTGATCGGACTCGTCCTCTCCTGCTTCCCATCGATCGCACTCGCAGGCTGGGTCCTGTTGGGGGTCGGCTTCGTCGCCTCCCTGGTGTCGGTGTTCCTCCGCGGAATGAAATGGCCGGGAATCGTCGGCATCGGCGTCAGCGTCCTCGGGACCATCGTCGCGATCGCGGTGATGCTCTTGTCGCTCGGTGTGGCCGCGCCTGATCCGATCACACCGACGTCATCGCCCGGCTCCTCGTCGTCCGACGGCGAAGAGACCGACGAGTCGGCGGCAGAGGGCACCGAGAGGGTCTACATCAACGATCTCGAGGTCGGACACTGCCTTCCCCTGGTGGAGTGGGAGGACGAGGTCTACGACCTTCCCGTCGTCCCGTGCGATCAGCCGCACACCGACGAGGTCTACTTCATCTTCGATGCGCCGGACGGTGATTTCCCCGGTGACGCCGAGCTGCAGACCATCGCCACCGAGCGCTGCGACGCCGCCTTCGAGGAGTTCATCGGCATCCCGTACACGGACTCGGTGCTCGATAACTACTGGTTCGTTCCCACCGAGACGTCATGGAAGCGCGCGAACGATCGCGCCATCCAGTGCATCGTGTTCGATTACGAAGAGGTCACGGGAACCCTCGAGGGCGCGGCCCGCTGAGACGAGCTCAGTCCTCGTCTTTGCGCTTGCGCCAGCGGATGCCCGCCGAGATGAATCCGTCGAGGTCACCGTCGAACACGGCTGCAGGGTTTCCCGACTCGTGCCCGGTGCGCAGATCCTTGACGAGCTGCTGGCCGTAGAGGAAGTACGAGCGCATCTGGTCGCCCCAGCTCGCCGTGATGTTGCCGGCGAGTTCCTTCTTCTTCGCGGCCTCCTCCTCCTTCTGGAGCAGCAGGAGGCGGGTCTGCAGCACGCGCATGGCGGCGGCACGGTTCTGGATCTGCGACTTCTCGTTCTGCATCGAGACGACGATTCCGGTCGGGAGGTGCGTCAGGCGCACGGCCGAGTCCGTGGTGTTGACCGACTGACCACCCGGGCCGGACGAACGGAACACGTCGACGCGGATGTCGCTCTCGGGGATGTCGACCTCGGTCGCCTCCTCCATGAGCGGGATGACCTCGACCGCGGCGAACGACGTCTGGCGCTTGTCGGCAGAGCCGAACGGGCTGATACGGGCCAGACGGTGCGTGCCGGCCTCGACCGAGACGGTGCCGAACGCGTAGGGGGCGTCGATCTCGAACGTCGCCGACTTGATGCCCGCGCCCTCGGCGTATGAGGTGTCGAGCACCTTGACCGGGTACTTGTGACGCTCGGCCCAGCGCAGGTACATGCGCATCAGCATCTCGGCGAAGTCGGTGGCGTCGTCGCCACCCGCACCCGAGCGGATCGTGATGATCGCGGAGCGCTCGTCGTACTCGCCGTCCATCAGCGTCTGGACCTCGAGCTGGTTGATGATCTCGGTGAGAGCGTTGAGTTCGGCACGCGCCTCGACGGCCGATTCCTCATCGCCCATCTCGTTCGCGAGCCCGACCAGCACCTCAAGGTCGTCGAGTCGCGAGCCGATGCCCTCGACCCTCGCGAGCGCCGACTGCCGGTGGCTCAGCGCGCTGGTCACCTTCTGGGCACGGTCGGTGTCGTCCCAGAGGTCCGGCGCGCCGGCTTCCTCGCTGAGGCGTGCGATGTCGGAACGGAGCGTATCGACGTCGATGACCTCGCGAATGTCACCGTAGGTGAGTCGCAGGGCCTGGATGTCGGCGGAGAGATCGAGTTCGAGCATGTCGCGTCCAGCCTAACGTGCCGCCTGTGCGGGCGGGGACGGGTTCGGAACGGGAGTAGCGTGAAACGAGTGAGCAGCGCATCCACGGTCCTGAGACGATTCGGGCCGATGGTGTACCTCCCCACCATCCTCTTCTCGCTCGGCGAGGGCGCGGTCATCCCTCTGATCCCCGTGATCGCGGCACGCATGGGGGCGGATGTGGCGTTCGCCGCACTCGTCGCCTCGGCGCTGGTCGTGGGTCAGCTCTGCGGAAACCTGCCCGCCGGCTGGGCCGTATCGCGCATCGGCGAGCGGTTCACCATGGTCATCGCGGGAGTGATCGCGATCGGTGCGGGCGTCGGAATGGTCTTCGCGCCGTCGCTCGGCGTGCTCGCTGCATCCGTCTTCCTCCTCGGCTTCTGCGCCGCCGCCTTCGGTCTCGCCCGTCACGCCTTCATGACGACGAGGGTGCCGATCGCGTTCCGCGCCCGCGCGCTCTCGCTGCTGGGCGGCAGCTTCCGTCTCGGCATCTTCATCGGCCCCTTCGTCGCCGCGGGTCTCCTGCAGCTGTTCGGGTCGGAGACCGCCGCGATCTGGTTCTTCCTCGGGTGCCTGATCGTCATGGTGCTTCTCGTGCTGTTCGGTCCGGATCCCGAGAAGACGATCGCGCCGACCACCCCGGTGCGCACCGCTCCCCTGTCTGAGGACTCGGGCGAGCCGGTCACCGGCTCGATCCCGGTCGTCGGCCGCCCTGGCATCTTCCGCACGATGTGGCAGCAGCGCACCGTGCTCGGCCGCCTCGGCCTCGCCGCCGCGTCACTCTCAGCCGTGCGGTCGGCGCGACAAGTGGTGCTTCCGCTATGGGGTCTCTCGCTCGGCCTCGATGCGTCGACCATCGCCCTCGTCGTCGGGATCTCGGGCGCGATCGACTTCGCCCTGTTCTACGCGAGCGGGCAGGTGATGGATCGGTTCGGACGCCTCTGGGCCGCGATGCCGGCGATGGTGCTCATGGGTGCCGGATTCCTCGCGATGTCGTTCACCCATGACCTCGATGCCGCGGTGCTGTGGTTCGGGATGTTCGCCGCGGTACTCGGCGTGGGCAACGGGCTGTCGAGCGGCATCCTGCTGACTCTCGGCGCCGATGTCGCTCCGAAGACCGAGCCCGCCGCGTTCCTCGGCTCGTGGCGCACGCTGACGGATGCCGGTGGGGCCATCGCTCCCCTGATGGTGTCGGGGATCATCGCGATCGCCTCGCTGCCGATAGCGGCCGCGGTCATGGGTGTGATCGGCCTGGTGGGCGCCGGAGGCTTCATCCGGTGGATCCCCCGGTTCGTTCCCCGCGCGAAAGGTGGATCCCCCGGTTCGTTCCCCGCGCGAAAGAGGAGCCCTCGTGAGCGCTGATCTCGCCGCAGACGTGCGTCGTCTGGTCCTCGGGGCCGCGGCGACTTCCGACCTGGAGCGGGCGGCGCGGGCCGACTTCGCGACGTTCTTCCCCGACGAGCATGGCCCCGTGTCGCGCGACGACGGCCCCGACCACGCCACGGCGTCGGCCCTCGTGTTCGATCCGACACTCACCCGCACGTTGCTCGTGTTCCATGCCAAAGGGCAGTTCTGGGTGCAGCCCGGCGGGCATCTCGAGACGGGCGATGCGTCGATCGCGGACGCCGCGCTGCGCGAGCTGCGGGAGGAGACCGGTGTCGTCGTGTCGGCTCTCACCAAGCCTCTCGTGTACGACCTCGATCATCACGGGCTCTCCTCTTCGTTCGGCCGCTGTTCCTCGCATCTCGACATCGGGATCGCCGTCGTCGTCGTCGTCTCGGACGATGCGGCGCTGATCGTGAGCGACGAGTCGGAGGATGTGCGCTGGTGGCCGATCACTGCCCTCCCCGATGAGGTTCCGCCGGGTTTCGACGGACGGGTACGGCGCTTGAGGGACCGACTTCACATCTGATCGCGCCACGTGCTGTCGTGCGGGAGTCATCTCAGCGCCGTGCGACTCGTGCCCGTCGCCTCGAGCCGCACGCCGTCGGGCACGAACATCGACAGCACGGGCGGATACCACTCCCCAGCGACCGTCACTCGAGCCGAGAGCCCGTCGGGTGCGGTGGCTGTCACCACGGTCGTGTCGCCCGGCACCACGGCGACCAGAGCGAGCGCCTGCTCTCTGACGCCTTCGTCGGTGAGGTCGGCGTGCACCGTCGCCCCCTCGACGACCAGCGTGAACCCGTCGGCTCCGGCGAGCGCTGCCGCGTCGGCGAGCGCATCCAGCCGTTTCTGGGAGATGTACAGGTCTGTGGCGCACACGCCCACGAAGATGAGGGCGAGAGCGAGCAGTGCGTATCCCAGGGTGAGGAGGAGCACGCTCCCGTCGTCGTCTCTCACCCCGCGCCCCACAGTCTCGAGACCTTCTGCACCGCGGTTCCCTCGACAGACACGGATGCGGCCTCGTCCAGGCCGAAGATCGCCGGGATCAAAGGCAGCGATACCCTCGCTGCGACCACGACGGTGATCGTCGCTCCCGCGGACGGGCATGCCGCGGTCTCGGGAGCGCAGGTCACGGACACCTCTACCGAGTCGGGGTCGATGCCGTACTGCTCCGAGGCGCTGGCGAGCACTCGTTCGCCGCTCCGCTGTGCGCTCTCCGCGTCCGGCGCCAGGGCGATGGCCCGCGCGGTGTGCCGCGCCGCTGCCTCCGCGCCGAGCGTCTGCTCCTGGATCGCCCCGAGCGCGATGATCAGGTAGACGAGTGGCACGAGCAGCACCACCCCGACGGTGATGAACTCGAGCGCCGCCGAGCCGTCGTCATCCATCGCCGAACGATTCCTCCGGAGCATGGGCTTCCACCTCCAGCGCGAACGGGATGCCGAGCAGCCCGATCACCGGAAGTGTGGTCCGCACGCGCACATCGATCGTCGGCTGCCCGAGCGACGTCGAGCGCCCGACTGTCACGTCCTCGGCATAGGCCTCTCCGACGGCACGGACGATCTGTGCTCGCGCACGCTCTGCGCCCTCTTCGAGGCTCGTGTCGGCGAGTGCGGCGTAGTACGCCCCCTCGACGGCCGAATCATGCACGACGTTGCGGACGTACACCGCGAGGGCGAGCTGCATCACGGCGAGAGTCAGCAAAGTGAGCAGGGTCCCCACCATCACGAACTCGACAGGGCTCGAACCGCGTTCGTCGAAGAGCCGATGACCAGCCCTCATGTCCGGCACAGGGGCACTCGCACCTCAGATGCCCGACACACGTTGGATCGCCTGCTCGAACAGGGTGCTCAGCGCCGGACCCGCCACCGCCCAGATCAGCACGACAAGCCCTGCTGTCATCAACGTGACGAGCACCCAGCCGGGGACATCCCCGCGCTCGTCGTCGAGGAACTCGCGCGCGATGGCCACTTTGCCTCCCTGCCTGTGTCGAAGAGTGTTCATGTCGTCCTTTCGTGGGGCGCTCAGCCGATGCCGAGTCGCAGGATGAAGAGTCCCGGGTAGATGGCGAAGAGCACCGAGAGCGGGAGGATCAGGAACACGAGCGGGCTTATACAGCAGCTAATATCCTTGTAAGGAAAGGGTCATCCATGCGCGCAGCGATCTATACCCGCATCAGCGAGGACAAGGACGGCGACGAGCTCGGCGTGGAGCGTCAGGAGCAAGACTGCCGACGCCTCGCAGCGGCTAAGGGCTGGGAGGTGGTCCAGGTGTTCGAGGAGAACGACACGAGCGCCTACCGCTCGAAGGTGCGCCCGAAGTACCAAGCGATGACCGAGGCTGTGCGGGCCGGAGATGTCCAAGCGATTGTCGTTTGGGACGTAGACCGGCTGAGTCGAACGCCTCGCGAGCTCGAAGACGTGATCGATTTCGCGGACTCGCATGGACTCGCTCTGGCGTCGGTGGGCGGTGAGGTGGATCTTGCCACGCCGCAGGGTCGCCTCACGGCGCGGATCAAGGGGTCGGTCGCTCGGCATGAGTCGGAGCAGATGGCGCGGCGACTCCGGAGGCGGCTGGAGCAGAAGGCAGAGAGCGGAGAGCCCCACGGGCGCGTCCCCTACGGATTCGTGCGAATTCCGGCTGACAAGGCCGGAAAGCGTGCCGCGCGCGATGTGGTCAATCCGGACGAAGCCGCTGTTCTCCGCGAGGTGGCGAACGGGCTCCTGTCGGGTGGGTCGCTTCGACGCATCGCCGCTGCCCTGAACGAGAGCGGCGTGCCTTCTCCTGAGTCGGCACGCCTCGCGCGCGTCGCAGCTCGCTCCGGCGGTGGAGAGGTACGGGTTGTGCCGTGGTCTGCCGCCTCACTGCGCCAAGCAGTTCGCCGCCCTCAGAACGCGGGAAAGCGAGAGTTCCGGGGGCGAATTATCGGGGATACGAACGGCGAGCGCATCTTCGATGACGCGACCTGGGAGCGCCTGTGCGCGCTTCTGGACGACCCCGCGCGGCGCTCGAACAAGGGCGGAGCAGAATTCCGCCACCTTCTGTCCGGTGTCGCGAAGTGCGGTCGCTGCGACGGAACGATGCGTCGACAGACGGGAAGCGTGCGAACGCTCGCGAATGGTGAGAAGCGACGGCAGGACGCCACATACTTCTGCGTCGAGTGCTACCGAGTCCGCCGACGCCAAGCTCCCGTAGACGCGATGGTCGAGACGATGGTGCTCGCTCTGCTGCAAGACCCTCGGACGATCCAGCTACACGCCCTCGGGGACGCCGACGCTGCCGATGAGGCTCGGGCGGACATCGAGCGCATCGATGCGAAGCTCGCGATCGCCGCGGATCAGTTCGCGGACGACACGATCACCGGGGAGCAGCTGCAGCGCATCACCGGTCGCCTCCGCAGCGACCGAGAGCGCCTTGCAAGGAGGATACGGGACGCAACCCCGACCCCGCTGCAAGGATTCCTTGCCGCGGGGGACGTAGCCGAGCGGTGGCATGCTGCGCCGGTCGAAGTGAGGCGCGAGCTCGTGGACATGCTGGTAACGGTCACCATCATGCCGTCCGGGTCGGGCCGCAAGTTCGACCCCGAGCTAGTTCGCGTCGAGCGCCGAGTCGCAGCATGACTGGTGAACTCGTGATCGCTCGCTGCGAGAAGCGGCATCCGCTCATCTCTGCGGAGGGAGGGATACCGCTGGCTTTGTCGCCGCTACGCGCCCCGCTGGGATGGATGGGTGCTCGCTGCGAGCGCTGCAAGAGGGACTACATGGTGGTGGAGTCGGCCGCGAGGCGCTCCGCCGTGGGCGACGGGAATGAGGTGCGTGCGGACCATGTGCAGTCTCGAGACGGTCTCGTCACGCAGAACCCCGAGCTCCACGAGGCGATGATTGAAGCGTGGTCCACCCCGATCGGGGATCCCGACGACACCGCGCCGCGCTGAGTTCCCCCATACGTCCAACGCGCGTATGCTGGGCCTCGTAGTTCAGCCCTTGCGGATGCGGCTCAGCCAGCGGACGCGTAGATCACGAACCAGCCTGGCATCTGGTCACGCTCACCACATTCAGTGGAGCCGTGACCCATGCCCATCGACTCTGTCACCCGACGCCTCAACGCTCAGAAGGCCATCCACACGCGGTGGCACGGCGAACTCCCGCCCCAACTGCAGGCCGAACTAGACGACAACCAGCGCCGCATCCTCGAGGAACGCATCGCGCAGCTCCTCGAGGACGGCCCCACACTCACTCCTGAACAAGCAGCTCGGATCGGCACGCGACTCGGGCTCCGGGCGAGTTCGGGTGATGCCGGATGAGGGCAGAGGGAGGGGCCGGTGCTGCGCGCTCCCGGCCCCTCATGCACCAGGTCCCCAGCCAAGGACGCCCGATTGCTGCGGCCACGGTACCACCCGTCGCGGACATTGCTGCGCTCGACTTCGGAGGGCGGTGATGCACGGTGAGCCTTACCCGCGAGTCTATCGAGTCGTTCATCCTGCGCCTCGTCCGCGAGCCGAGCATCGAACTGCGGACGTTCGACCTGCGCGTTCTCTCGACCGTGCTCGAGCACATCGGACCGGCGGGTTTCGCGTGGATCGATCAGGAGAGCATTGCAACGCGCATCGACGCGAGCAGCGATGCGGTGCAGCGGGCGCTCAAGAAGCTCAGCACCGAACCGAACCGGCAGCACCCGCTACTGATCCTGCAGCGCATGGAAGCTCGCGCTGGAGCACGACGCGAGAAGCGACACAGCCTCACCTACTGCCCCACCCTTACCGGTGTGCGAGCTCCGGGTATAAGCGCCGACATCGAATGGGGCGAGGACGGCAAGCCACGGATCCTGACAGTCAAGCCCGTCCCCTGGCAGAGCCTCCCATGAACGTCGATTTCTACGTCCCGCGGTTTCCGCGTCACGCCGAATTCCGCGGAAGTCTCCCAGACCCCAGTTACCCGGAATCTCCCGTGACGCGGAAATCGCGTCACGCGGAATCTGGCGTGACGCGGAAACCGCGCCGTACTAAGGCATCCTCGCTTCGCTCCGCTGCCTCTCCGCGCCCGCTAGTCGCAGAGGCGGGCGCATCCGCCCCTCCGCTGCGCTCGGCTCCGCCTCACTCCGGCTACGGGCGGATGAAGCTAGGCGCGGGTCAGGTTCTTGAACGCTCGCCGCTGGGCCGACACCTCCGCTGCGCTCCGGTATCGATGAGGGATTCTCTTCGAACGGAACACGGGAGGCGGAGTCACCCACCTCATCACCCGCTCGTCATCAGCCATGCCCAGGCCACGGCAGACCTCCCGCGTGACATGCGAGGTGGTCGAGTCTTGAGGCAGTCACCGGTGGCTCCTCCTTCGCTTCGCTCAGTCGTCACCACCTCGGGATGCGCACGCGAATTCAGCAACGACGAGAGGAGCCGAGGATGACGAATCGACAGGACGCCGGATCGCAGGTCCGCAGCATGCGGGAGCGCGCGCAGGATGCCGCCCTCGACGCGCTCCCCCGGATCGCGATGCATCAGATCGTGCGCGAGCGGGTGGATTCGCATATCCCGCTCGATTTCGAACCGTCGCAACTGCGGGAGGTCGCCGCACAAGCAGCTGCCGCAGCGATCGAGGACGCGTACCCGCCCGGCGCGGAGCGCGATGAGCGCCTCGCAGCTGCGCGACAGAACCTCGAACGGTTGTGGCTCGGCTCGGTTGCGAAGAAGGGCTTCAAACCGTGACCGCCCGCGGCGAGCGCAAGTGCAGCCCACGCATGCAGCAGTTCTACGCGGCACAAGCCGCAATGGCCGCAATGCGGCATCAAGGACGAACCGAACCCGAGCAACCTACGTTGTTCGACCTTGCAGAACTCGATCACGACACCAAGGAGCCAGACCATGACCACGAGTGACACGCACCGCCGGGAGGTACTCGCGGCCTACACCGCGGGGCTGCTGACCTTGGACGCTGCCGAGCAGAACGACAAGACCGCCCGAGCACACATCGCGGCGTTCCTCGCTGAGGGCGGTGACGGCCTCGACCTGATCCTCCACCTCGCCCACGAGACCGCGACCGCCTATGGGGCGCTCGCAGCGATCGGCGTGGGCGAGGAGGACTGGCGGGGTTTGGTCCGGGCTGGGCTGCTCGCGCTCGAGGCGGACGCGGCCCTCGCGGAAGTCGGAGAGGGCACCGATGAGCAGGGATGACGACCCGCTCGTGAACGTGGGCCACAAGCCTCCGCGCGCGACGGTCTGGGTGCCGACCGGGTGGGACGACGAGCTAGGTGAACCGACCGACTGGCGGTACGTGCCCAGTGAGCACGCCGCACAGTGGGACTCGCGCAGCTGGCGGTAGATCGCGCGCGCGGCTGAGGCGGATCGAGGAGACAGTGAGCGGCATGAGTAGCGCAGCCCCGTCCTTGATCCGCCTCCCATTTGTCACCGACGAGCCCGGCCACCGCCTCCGCTTCGAGTCTCTGCTCGCCGCACGCATCTACGCGGACGCCCAGCCTGGCCCGGTCCCCATCCGCGCCGCCATGACCGGCGAGCTCATCGAGACGCGCTGAGGCCCTCACCACTTCAGCATGGCGTTTGGGGGTGCGCCTTCATCGAAGTCATCCGGTGCTGTGACCGTCCACCCGAGGTCCTTCAATGTCTGTGCCGCCTCCGCTTGAAGGTCTCGAACCACCGTCCGCGTCTGCATACGACGCCAGATTTCGCGCCCTTCCTGTACGGCGGCCTCCCACCCCGGCTGCGGATCTACTCCGCACTCTCGGATGAGGAACTCGATGAAGTCCTCGATCGAGGGCCGATAGCGTTCGCCGCCCACCGGGAAGTGCAGTGTCGAGAGCGAGTGAGGCCTCCCGGTCACGTAGCGGCTGTTCGAAGAAGCTCGGGCAAGCAAATGCGAGAAAGCTCCCCTCTCAGCGTGGAACTGCCAGTGCGAGACGGGTGCCGTATGTGTCGTAGACAGGTACTCGAGCCGCGCAAGCGGGGCGCTCTCGTATTCAGAAGTGAGCGCCAAGGCCGAAGCACGAGTCTTGAGGAACTTGTTAGTCCAATCGAGCTGCATACTCATGCTCAGTCGCCAGCGAGCTACCTTCTCTTTGGCGATGAAGAGCGGCATCTCAGTCGGCACGCTCGTAGGATTGCCATTCGTATCGACCTCGACCGCAGTGATCTGAACTCTTCCGGTGGGCTCCCGCAATGCTGCGATTACCGGGTCGCCGGGCAAAGTCGAGCGGATCGTGTGAGCTATCCGTTCAGCGAAGTCTTGGGCTTGACGAGTGACCCTTTCGGTCGCCTCGGCGTCAGCCGCGCTCTGCGTCGTCACCGAGAAGGAACGCAATCCCATGCAGGTCGTCGATGCGACCCCACTGAGTGTCTGTCAGCAGCCCGAGCCTCTCGCACTCGAGGAACTCTGCGTAGGAGCCCAGACCGAGTTCGCTCAGGAGTCCCTCGCGACGGCGGATCAGGTCGATAGGCAAAACTTCGATCACGGGTGCCATGTGAGCGTCCTTCCTCGTGACCCGAGACTATTGGGAACCAGATCCCGGATCGGTATTGCGTGTGGAGTTTCTCCACCCTATGTCGAACGTAGGACACTAGGCGCGCGCGGCCCGATAAAGCCTCTCCGCGTTCCGATACATCACCCGCGTTCCGCAAACATCGGGTTCGTCGTTCCGGTGCGTCGGGCGCAGAAAGCCCGATCTCGAGCTAAGACAACCTCGTTCGCTTGATTGAATCTTCGAAATCACGCTTCTGCCGGGGGGTGAGAGAAACCCTGCCGGGCGCTCGCTTTCGGGCGACGCCTTGTTCAGACTGCGACCCCCCTCCCCCTGTGAGTGTTCGTATCGACGTGGCGAAGGGGTGCTGCGTGCGGAGTGTCGGTCTAGTGGTCCGCGCCGCGGGGTGGGTGGCAGGTGGTGCAGCGGAAGTGGAGGCCGTCGAGCTCGTGCGGGGCCGCAGCGAAGTGCTCGAGCGGGAGTGTGCGTCCGCAGCCTGGGCACGGCTTGGTGCCGTCTGGGTGGGCGCGGTGGCATTCGCGGGCGATGTGCTGCGGGTCGCGGGTCGCTCGCCAGGCGCGCTGCTCGCGGCGGCGGATGCGGGTGCGGGTGTTGCTCTCCTCGGCGGTGAGGTGCTGCCCCGCCTTGTAGGCGCGCATCACTCGTTCTTCGTCGGGCGTTCGGGTGGGTGTGGTCATGGTGGGGCTCCTCGAGCCGTCGTGTGTGGTGGGGCCGGGCCAATGGACTGACCCGGCCCCCGGGGAGCGGTCGCAGCGTGCGTGAGGAGGCTCGATGCGGCTGCGTGGGTGCACCGGGGGCGGCTCAAGGTGTGAGCCTGTGCCGAAAGGAGCGTCGCCGCCCCCGGTGGGTCTTACGGCGTCGGGACGATTTCGCCCTTGACGATGCCGCTCGGGGTGCGCACGTCGGAGTTGACGCGAGTCTCGACGCGGAGGCGGACCAGGTTGCGGGCGAAGTCGTCGGACATGGAGTCCGACCAGCGCGCATCGACCTTGCCGTCCGTGCTGAGCGAGTTCGCACCTTCCGCGAGGGTCCACACGGTCCCTGCAGTGACTGCCGGGGACTCAATCACGTCCACGCCCCACAGCTTCATCTCGGCTTCGTTCACCGGTGTGGTGGGTCCGAAGTCGAAGTTGCCCGACGTGTTGCGCGTGGTGAGCGCGGTCGTCCAGTCGGCGGGTGCCACGGCGATGAACGACGGGGTGCGCCCGTTCGCCGTGAGCCGCTCGATCGCCTTCCGTGCCGTGGTGATGAGGTCCACACCGGTCACGGTGAGGATCCCGGACGCGTTGAGCCAGCCGAGGGGGTTCTCCCCCGTCCCGGAGCCGCTGACGAGCTGCGCCTGGATCGCCAGGTCGAGTCCATTCACGAACTCGGACTCGATGAACCGCTGCACCTCGTCGTTGTCCTCGAGGATGTACTTCGGGATCGGCTCACTGATGTGAGCGAACACCTTGAGCTTCGCCTCGACGGGCTCCATGGTCACGATCGAGGTGGGCTTGAGCGCACCCTCCGCGACCGGGGCCGCGTTCATCGTGCGGACCGTCTGACGAAGGTACTCGTAGACGGGGCTGCTGCGGCGGATCGCGGGGATCGCCTGCAGCAGTGACGTGCGCGGGCGGTCGATGGGGACGATGCCGCGAATGAACTCGACACCCACGAGGTCCGACGAGGTGCCGATCGCCTTCTGAGCGACCGAGCGGGCGGTGGCCTTCACGTTCAGGAACGACGCCTTCGCGCTGCTGCCTTCCCCGTCGTTGTCATCGCCCTGCTTGAACAGGTCGAGGATTGCGGTGCCGCGATCCATCATGTCGATCGACTTCTGCAGTCGTGCGGCCTCTTCGGCCTTTTGCTCGAGGGAGGCGAGCTCCGCCTCGGTGATATCGCGACCTGCTGCCTTCGCACCGTTCACGACTGCGGCCATTGCGGCCTTGATTTGAGCGAACTTCTTCTTGGGGTCCATGAGAATGGGGTCCTTCCCTGGGAGAGCGAGCACGGACGCGGGGATGCGTCAGACGTGCGAATCGCGTGCAGCGGACCTCGAACCGACCCAGGCTATTCAGCTGCGTTGGGGCTCACGCCCTCCTCCGCAGCGCCCCGGATGGGAGGCTGACCGCATTGCTCACAGGTCGAACGCTGGCGGTCCTCCGAGTTGACCCTCGCGGGTTCCTCCTCGTTGCCACGGACGATCGCGCCCTGCTACGGACAGGTTAACACCGGGCTCCGACAGAGGGAACGCCGCGTCGATAAGGTTGGGCTCATGCCAATGTCGCGAAACCCGGTCGTCAAGCCGAAACTGCCCTACAGAAACGTCCGGTCCGTTGGCCCCGTGACGCTCTACCTGAGCGACATCGACGCGATAATCGCGAGACTCTCCAAGGACGTCGGAGAAGTACGGATCCTGGCAGGAACTTCTACCGCCACCGTGGCTGACGATCTGCGGGACTCGACGGAGAGAGAACGATCCGGGCTCGTCCTGCAGGCCAGCAACCCGGGGGTGAACATATTCCTGTACCCCAAGAAGTGCGTGGTCGAAACGACGGATAGCGACCCATTCGCTCAAGCTGTTGTCGAGGATGCGGTCTCCCTCCTTGAGCAACACCGCCGGAGCCTTGCTCCACGATTCTTCGCCCAGCTCGCGTTGACGGCCGCGCCTCTCGGCATCCTGGCGTGGTCCTTCACGAGGATGGGGGTTGAGAACATCCCACAGCTGGTGATCCTCATCGCTCTCTCGCTGGTTGCCCTGGGCACTGCAGTATTCGTTAACGTCGTGAGTTGGCGCGATTACAAGAGGCTCGGACGGACGAAGCTCGTTCTCCGGAATCGGCAGGAGGCGAAGGACCGGCAGGTCTCGTTGGCCACCACGATCTGGGTGGGTCTCGGCGGCACGATCTTCGGTGGGGCGGTGAGCGGTGTCGCCACAGCCCTGCTCAGCAATCCCAAGTAAAAGAGTAATTACCCGCTTGTGAGGGGCAGGAGCATCAGGATCTCCTTGCGCCCGGCCTGTTCGATCAGCACACGCTTGGCGTCCTCACGGGCGTCTCCTGCCTGTGCGTGCAGGACGGCCGACAGCGGCGCACCGTGTTCGAGAGCGGCGACGACCTGATCGACCGCGCGCGCCAACGCGGGCAGCTGCAGACGGCCCGACATCTCACCGAGCGCGTCGGTGAGGGATGACCCCGTCCCGACGGCGACCACCACTCTGCGGAACTCCACGGTGAGCTCACCCGATCCGACCGCCGCCACTCGGCGCAGAGAGTCGAGAAATCCTTCACCCGCCGAGAGGCAGAGCGAGAGGAATTCGAGTGTCGTCGGCAGCTCATCGGTGAGCCGTGCTCGGCGTGACCTCACGCGGGCGGTGAGGTGCAGGTCGAAGCCGACCCCTGCGCAACTCCCGAGCAGGACGGGGAGCAGAGCGATCGGAGGACTCATGCGCCCGGCTATCGCGAGCACGATGAGAGCGAGTGCCCCGCTCATGATCCCGCCTAGCACCCAGCCGAGCTGTCTGCCGCGGAAGGTTGCGTGGTCGACGGAGAGACCAGCCTGGGCGATCCTCCCCCGCAGCGCTTCGCCACCGCCGAGCAGTCGTTCGAAGATCGCCGACGAACGGCTCCACGGCGATCCTCCCCTGCTGGGAAGGACTCCTGCGCGCGGGAGGGCGATCTCCGGCAGTCGTTCGTCGGCGACGGCGTCCCGCACATACGGTGCCACCCGCATACTCAGCGACTGCGCCGACCACCGTGGGAGTGTCGCGAGGATGCACAGCAGGCCCGTCGACAGCGCTCCACCGCCGAGCACCGCGACGGCGAACGAAGAGAGGAGACTCACCCGAACCACCGCCCCGGTTCCGGCAGACGCCCGATCCGGATCATGATGCGGTAGGCGATGACCGAGACTGCGGCGCCGAGGCATATCACCAGCACCCCCTCTGGCGTACCGTAGGCCGCAGCGCCTTCGGGCCTCAGCACCAGCAGGCCGAGGATCACCCACGGCGCGACGGAACCGAGGACAGCCGCACCTCGAATCCACGACTGACGCGCCTCGACCTCCCCTCGGAGAGCCGCATCCGCGCGCACCGACGAAGACAGCGCCCTCAAAACGCCTACGAGCTCGGTGCCACCGACCTGTCTGGCCATCCGGAGGGTCTCGATGATGCGATCGGCGATCGGATCGGCCAGTGAGGACTTCACCCGATCGAGGCTCGTCTCGAATCGTCCCGTGGCCCGCAGATCCCGCGCGAACACGATGAAGGCCGGCCTCATCATCGCAGGAGCGGTCTCGCCCAGACTCGCCACCGCATCCGGCAGCGAGAGCCCCACGCGGATGGACGCGATCAGCAGGTCGCAGACGTCGGGCCAGAGCTGGCGACGCAGCTTGCGCAGTCGCAGGCGGCGGGAGCGCAGGAACACGACCGGAGCCGTTCCCGCTGTCGCACCGGCAAGCACAGCGAGGATGGGAATCGCGGTGACGAGCCAGACGACCGATGCGGCGCCGAGTGCGACCAGAGCCACAGTGACCAGAAATGCGCGAGGGCGGATGCTGCCGAAGCCCGCCTCCTCGAGCATGCGGATCACGACTCCCCGCCGCTTGGTCTTCTCCTGTTCAGGTCGAGGAGGCCAGACCCACGGCGACGCGCACAGCAGCATGCCGGCGGCGAGCAAGGCGCCCAGCAGAGCCGTCACCCTTCGCCTCCGACACGTCGGAGATCGCCACGCCGACCCGCGTTCATATCCGCACCGTGCGCGTACACCGATCGGGTCATGAGTCTGCCGTCACGGACCTCCCCCGTCGGCGCGATGACCTCGTGCACTCGTCTGACGCCGTCGCTGCCGCGCACGCAGTGCACCACCAGGTCGACTGCGGCGGCGAGCGCCGGCGCGATGAAGGACCGGTCGATGTTCCTGCCCGCCAGCAACGGCAGGAGCGTCAGTTTGTCGAGCGCGTCGGCTGCGGAGTTCGCGTGCACCGTGGCTGCACCCGGCACGCCGGTGTTGAGTGCGAGGACGAGATCGAGCGCCTCCGCATCCCTGACCTCTCCCACCACGAGGCGATCGGGACGCATTCTCAGCGCCTCCTTCACCAGCCGGCGCAGCGTGATCTCGCCTGTTCCCTCGAGACTCGCCTGGCGTCCTTGCAACGAGACGACATCAGGGCCGTCGACGGCGAGCTCGAACGTCTCCTCGACCGTGATGATGCGCTGCTCATCGGCGCACGATGCGAGAAGCGCGCCGAGGAACGTGGTCTTGCCCGCGTGCGTCGCCCCGGACACGACGACGCTCTTCCCGCCTCTCATCGCCTGACGCAGAGTGACTGCGAGGTCGGTGGGGAGCGCCCCGTGTGCGACGAGGGCGTCGAGCGATCGGTAGCGCGGCAGGAACTTGCGGATGTTCACCGACCAGGACCCCCGCACGACATCTGCGATGGCCACGTGCAGTCGCGATCCATCCGCGAGCGACGCATCGACGAAAGGCTGACTGATGTCCACCCGACGACCGGTCGACTGCAGCATCCGCTCGACGAGATCGCGCAGCTGCGCGTCGCTCACCCGCAGCGCGAGTCGCTGCGACACACCACCCCGCGCGACATGGATGCTCTCGGGGCCGTTGAGCCAGATCTCCTCGATCTCGGGGTCGTCGAGCAGCGGCTGCAGCACGCCGAAGCCGCTCACCGCGGCGAGGACATCGCGCACGCATCCGGCCTCGTCATCGATCGGAGTCTCACCCCGGGCGAGCGCGACATCGTTGAAACGACGGACCTCGGCGAGCGCGACGACGCGAGCGACCTCAGCATCCAGCGACGGGTCCGTCCCCTCTGTGCGGAGGCGCTGACGGACGCGCTCGACGACCAGGACGGAGGGGTGGATCACCCGAGCATCCTCGCAAGGATCCGGCTCCCGCCTCCGGAGTTATCCACAGCGCCGGCCACCACCTGCGGGTGGATCCCCAGGAACGCGCGATCTCCCGGTCAGTAGACTGATTTCACCGCGCGGGAGTGGTGAAATTGGCAGACACGCAGGATTTAGGTTCCTGTGCCCTAGGGCGTGTGGGTTCAAGTCCCACCTTCCGCACCGTTCAGTCGCATGCCGTGCGGCCGACGACTTGACCGCCGCACAGCGCACTACGACGGGAAATCCATGCATCACGCCGCTCTCATCCCCTGGCTCGACCCCGCCACCATCATCGGCTCGGCCGGCCCTTGGGCGCTGCTCGTGGTGTGCTTCATCGTCTTCGCCGAGACCGGCCTGCTGGTCGGCTTCCTGCTGCCGGGCGACACGCTGCTCGTGATCTCGGGTCTGCTGTCGCATCCGATCGCCGGCTCCGAGCACGGCGTCTTCGGCATCAACGTCTGGATCGTCGCGCTGCTCATCGGGTTGTCCGCGTTCGTCGGTGGTGAAGTCGGCTACCTTATCGGTCACAAGGGCGGGCCTGCGGTCTTCGAACGCAAAGAATCGGGACTCTTCAGCAAGAAGAACGTCGAGCGCACCAATGCGTTCTTCGAGCGCTTCGGCGGCATCACCGTCATCCTCGCCCGCTTCGTGCCGATCGTCCGCACATTCGCGCCGGTCGCCGCCGGTGTCGGTCATATGCCGTGGCGCCGCTACACGCTCTACAACCTCATCGGCGCGATCCTCTGGGGCTTCGGCCTCACGATGTTCGGCTACGCGATCGGGTTCATCCCGCCGATCGCGGAATTCGTCGAGAGCTACATCGACCTGATCCTGCTCGCGGCCGTCGGCGGCACCGCGCTGGTGACCCTCTGGCACTACCTGTCCGAGCGTCACAAGGCGAAGAAGGAAGCCCTCGCCGGTGAGGGCGAGACCGACGCCGCCGAGGCCGAAGAGCTCACGCTCGACCCCGAGGTGTTCGACCGCGCTCCCGACTTCGACGGAGACGGCAAGCACTGACCTCGAGCGAGTGAGACAAGGCGGGCTGAGGACTCAGCCCGCCTTCTTCTTGCTCGGGCTCTTCTTGGTGCTCGCCTTGCTGTCGGCGGACTCGGAACGCGCGGCCTTGGTGCGCGCGACACTGGCTCGCAGCGCCTCCATGAGGTCGATGACCTCGCCGCTCTTGGCGTCGCCCTCTGCCTCGCCGAAGGTCTCCGAGACGTCGAACGTGTCACCCGCCTCGATCTTGGCGTCGATCAGGGTGCGCAGCTCCTTCTGATACTCGTCGACGAAGGACTCGGGGTCGAAGTCGGCCGAATAGCTGTCGACGAGGGATGCCGAGAGCTCGAGCTCCTTCTTCGAGATCCGCACGTCCTCGTCCAGCGCCGGGAACTCCGCCTCGCGCACCTCGTCTGCCCACAGCAGCGTCTGCAGCACGAGCACCTTGCCGCGCACGCGGAGTGCCGCCAGACGGGTCTTCTGACGTAGCGTGAACCGCACGATCGCCGTGCGATCGGTCTGCTCGAGCGTCTTGCGCAGCAGCACATAGGCCTTGGGGGACTTCGAGTCGGGCTCGAGGTAGTACGGCTTGTCGAGGGTCAGCAGATCGACCTGATCCGACGGCACGAACTCGACCACGTCGATCTCACGGCTCTTCTCGGCGGGCAGCGCCGCCAGGTCGTCCTTCGTGAGCACGACCGTCTGCCCCTCCTCGACGTAGGCGCGATCGATGTCGGCATACGCCACCGTCTCGCCGCACACCTCGCAGGTGCGCTGATACCGGATGCGACCGCCGTCCTTCTCGTGCACCTGATGCAGCGGCACGTCGTGGTCCTCCGTCGCGGAGTACACCTTGACCGGCACGTTCACGAGGCCGAAGGTCAACGCGCCCTTCCAGATCGTTCTCATGCCCCCAGTGAACACCAGGCGCCCCGGTCGCGGCCAGTACCTTGACTACGCTGGCGCTATGGCTCCGGAGGCGCAGAACGTGCAGATCGACGGCCGCCGCCTGCGCATCACCAACCTCGACAAGGTCGTCTACCCCGAAAGCGGCGCGACCAAGGGCGAGATCATCGCGTATTACACGGCGATCGCGCCCCACATCCTCCCCCTGCTCGACGGCCGCCCGGTCACACGCAAGCGCTGGGTGGAGGGAGTCGGAACGGCCGAGCATCCCGCCGATTCCTTCTTCACGAAGCAGCTCGAGCCCGGAGCGCCGACCTGGATCCCGCGGCACGAGATCCGTCACTCCGACGGCGCGAAGGAGTACCCGCTCGTCGAGGACGTGCCGACCCTCGTCTGGCTCGCCCAGGTCGCCGCGATCGAGCTGCACGTGCCGCAGTGGCGCTTCGCATCGGACGGCCTCCCCGGAAACCCCGACCGCCTCGTGCTCGACCTCGACCCGGGCCCCGGCGTCGGTCTCGCCCAGTGCGCCGAGGTCGCCCGGATCGCCCGCGGCCTGCTCACCGACATCGGCCTCGACCCCGTTCCCGTCACCAGCGGCAGCAAGGGCATCCACCTGTATGCCGCCCTTCCCGGTCAGCAGACCAGCGACGAGATCTCGGCAGTGGTGAAAGAGGTCGCCCGCCTCATCGAGACCGAGCATCCCGACATCGCCACCAGCACCATGGCGAAGGCTGCCCGCGGCGGCAAGGTGTTTCTCGACTGGAGCCAGAACAACGGCAAGAAGACGACCATCTCGCCGTACTCGATGCGCGGCCGAGCACAGCCCTGGGTGGCCGCACCCCGCACCTGGGACGAACTCGACGACCCCGACCTGGCGCAACTCGACTTCGCGACGGTGCTGGAGCGCGCGGAATCAGGGATCGATCCCCTCGCACCGTTGCGCACGGAGCACGTACCGCACGTGCAGGCGCCGAACCCCGCAGCATCCGATGAGCACGCCGCCTCCGCACAGCCCGCCGCACCTGCGCGACACCGCCCGCGGATCTCCGGCGCGGCGAGTGCCCCGGCATCCTCGGCCCCGGCATCCGTGTCTCCGATGCTCGCCGAGAACGGCACACCCGCGATCGCCCGCGCGCTCAGCTCGCCCTCCTGGGTCGAGGTGAAATGGGACGGAATCCGGGCGATCGGCACCTGGGCGGACGGACGGATGCTGCTGCATGCCCGCAGCGGTACGGACATCACCGCCCGCTACCCCGAGCTCACCGCGGACGGCGCCCCTTTCCTCCCGGTCGGCGACGCGATCGTCGACGGGGAGATCGTCGCTTTCGACTCGCACAGCAGGCCGAGCTTCTCACTGCTGCAGAATCGGATGCACCTCACGCGGCCCCGCGAGATCGAACGCGAGGTCGTGCGCACCCCGATCGTCTACATGGTCTTCGACCTGTTGCGCCTCGACGGGCACG
The DNA here is from genome assembly GCF_051062835.1 of Microbacterium sp. CGR1. Lineage (GTDB taxonomy): Bacteria > Actinomycetota > Actinomycetes > Actinomycetales > Microbacteriaceae > Microbacterium. The sequence continues at coordinate 1,279,254 of NZ_JAOTPG010000001.1, forward strand.
ACCTCAGCTCGATGCCGCTGTCACAGCGACGCACTCTGCTCGAAGAGGTGGTCTCGGATCTGGAGGCCCCGATTCAGGTGCCGCCCGTGTTCGACGACGTGGACGCCGCGTTGGCAGCGAGCGAGGAGTTCGGACTCGAGGGCGTGGTCGTGAAGGACCCCGCCTCCCGCTATCGCGCCGGGCAGCGCTCCCCCGCCTGGCTCAAGCTGAAGCTCACCCGGATGCAGGAGGTCGTGATCGTCGGCATCCGTCCGGGCAAGGGCGACCGCGAGGGCACGTTCGGGTCGCTGCTGCTCGCGGTACCGGACTCCGGACGGCTGCGATACGTGGGACGCGTCGGCACCGGCTTCACGGACCGCATGCTGCGCGATCTGCTCGGGCGTCTCGCGCCGTTGCGCGTCGAATCAGCCCCGCTGAACGGAGTACCCGCTCTCGACGCCTCGGACGCACTCTGGGTGGAGCCCGAATTGGTCGGCGAGGTCGAGTTCGCGAACTGGACCCCCGACGGCGTGCTCCGTCACTCGCGCTGGCGCGGCCTGCGACCCGACAAATCTCCCGATGAGGTCCTCGTCGAGAGCTGACGCGTCACGCGTGATGCGGTTCGCAGTCCGACTGCTCGGCCGGTTCGATCTGGAAGGTCGAATGCTCCACGTCGAAGTGATGCGCGAGACACGATTGCAGGTCGCTCAGCAGCTTCGCGGATCGCCCGTCGGCGAGGAGCGCCGGTTCGACGCTGACATGCGCGCTGAACACCGGAGCACCTCGGGTCAGCTGCCACACGTGCACATCGTGCACTCCGACGACTCCGTCGTAGTCGAGCAGGTGCTGGCGGATGTCGCTGACCGCCGTGCCCTCCGGAGCCGATTCGGAGAGCACCGAGAACACCTCACGCAGCAGCGCGATCGCGCGCGGGATGATCAGCACGGCGATCATGATCGACGCGAGCGCATCAGCCGGCATCCATCCGGTCGTCACGATCACGATCGCGGCGATGATCACCATCGCCGAGCCGATGAGGTCGCCCATCACCTCGAGGTATGCACCGCGGACGTTGATGCTGGTGCGCTGGGCACGGCTCAGGAGCCACATCGAGATCGCATTGGCCACGAGTCCGACGACCGCGACGACGAGCATCAGCCCTCCGGCGACCTCGGTCTCGCCCGGGTCGATCAGGCGTCCGACGGCCTCGATCCCGACCCATCCGGCGAGGAGGATCAGGATGATCGCGTTGATCAGCGCCCCGAACACCTCGGCGCGCTGGTATCCGAAGGTGCGGCGGTCATCGGCCGGGCGTGCGGCCACAGCCGCCGCGATGAGCGCGATCACGAGCGCCGACGCGTCGGTGAACATATGAGCCGCATCCGCCAGAAGCGCGAGAGAGCCGGTGAGGATCGCACCCACGACCTGCACGACCATGATGGTCGCCGTCAGGCTCAGCGAGATCGCCAGGAGACGGCGATGACTCGCAGAGCGGATGCCGCCGGCGGCGGGGGCGTGATCGTGCATGCTTCCAGGCTAGACCGGCGATCGCGCCGTCCGGCGGGTCTACGCGCAGTCGGGAATGGTGATGATTCTCAGTAACCGCGCCTTCAGCGCAGTCGGGTGTATTCGAGCACGACGCAGCCGTTGTCGAACGAGCGCACCTGATCGAGCGCGAACTGCGTCGGGGCGAAGGGATGACTCACCATCGGGATGCCGGAGCCGGCGATCACCGGGTACTTCTTGACGATCAGCCTGTCGATCTCATCGAGGAGCACGCCGGCGAGCACGGCGCCGCCGGCCAGGTAGATGCCGAGACCGGGCTCCGCCTTGAGCTCGCGCATCCGCGCGACGGGATCCGTGCGCACGATCTCGACGTTCGGCTCGCCCGGATCATCGAGCGAACGACTGAACACGACGGTGCGCAACTGCGAGTACGGGTCGGTGATCCCGGCGTGCAGCGCGGGCTCGAAGGTTCGGCGGCCCATCACGACGGTGTCAAAGCGGGTGAGCGGCTCGTCGACGCCTCCTCGCCCGGCGCGCACGTGTGCGGGTTGGATATCGGCGAGCTCGGTGCCCAGGGTCTCGGCGAAGGCCGGGGTCACCGGATAGAAGTCGACCTCGTCGGCGGGGCCCGCGATGAACCCGTCGAGGGTGACGCCGATGTAGTAGGTGAGTTCTCGCATGCGGACCACCGTAACCACTACGCATGACGTACGTCAAGCGTAGTGGTTACAGTTCGGTGGCTCAGAGATCGGCGAGCAACGGCACCAGTTCTGCGAACGCGCGGGCGCGGTGCGACTGCGCCTGCTTCTCGTCGGCGGTGAAGTCCCCTACCGTGCGCTCGGCGCCCTCCGGCTGTCCGTCCGGGATGAAGATCGGGTCATAGCCGAACCCGCCTCCGCCGGATGCCTCGGAGGCCAGGCGACCCGGCCAGTTCCCGACGACCACATGCTCAGCGCCCTCCGGCGTCACCAGTGCGATGGTCGAGTTGAAGTGGGCGGCGCGGTGCGGGTCAGCGATGTCGTGGAGCTGGTCGAGCAGCAGCTCGAGGTTGGCCACCGCATCCTTCTTCTGCCCCGCCCAGTAGGCGGAGAAGACCCCGGGCGACCCGCCGAGCACATCGACGCAGATACCGGAGTCGTCGGCGAGGGCCGCGAGTCCCGTGTGCAGCGAGGCGGCGCGCGCCTTGATGAGCGCGTTCGCAGCGAACGTCACGCCGTCCTCGACCGGCTCCGGGCCGTCGTATCCGACGACCTCGAGATCGGGACGCGTGGACGCGACGATCTGCTGGAACTCCGCGACCTTGTGCGGATTGTGCGTGGCGAGGACGACCTTCATCAGCCTGCGAGCGCCTTCAGCTGCTGATCCTTCAGATCGGCGCAGCCCGCGACGCCGAGCTCGAGAAGCGCATCGAGCTCGCGCTTGTCGAACGGCGCGCCCTCGGCGGTGCCCTGCACCTCGACGAACAGGCCACGACCGGTCACGACGATGTTCATGTCGGTCTCGGCGCGGACGTCCTCGACATATGCGAGATCGAGCATGGGCTCACCGTCGATGATCCCGACCGAGACGGCGGCGACGGAGTCGAGCAGCGGCGTCGAGTTCTTGCCGATGAACTTCTTCTCGCGGCCCCATTCGATCGCATCCGCCAGAGCGACGTAGGCGCCGGTGATCGCAGCCGTGCGCGTTCCGCCGTCGGCCTGCAGCACGTCGCAGTCGATCACGATCGTGTTCTCGCCGAGGGCCTTCGTGTCGACGACCGCACGCAGCGCCCGGCCGATCAGGCGAGAGATCTCGTGCGTGCGTCCGCCGATGCGGCCCTTCACGCTCTCGCGGTCGTTGCGGCTGTTTGTCGCACGGGGAAGCATCGAGTACTCGGCGGTCACCCATCCCTTGCCCTTGCCGGTGAGCCACCGGGGCACGCCGTTCGTGAACGATGCGGTGCACAGCACCTTGGTGCCGCCGAAGCTGATCAGCGCCGATCCCTCGGCGTGGCTGCTCCAGCCTCGCTCGATCGTGATCTCACGGAGCTGGTCGGTGGAGCGGCCGTCGGCGCGGACGATGCTGGTCATGGGATTCCTTCGGTGGGGTGGAAGAAGCGGATGGATGCTGCGGAGGAGTCAGAGCCCTGCGGCCGACTCCGGAAGCGTGATGACACCGGTCTGCACGAGCTGCACGTCGCGCACCTCCCGGCCCATCAGACGGTTGGCGAGCGCGGTGAACTCGGTGGTCGAGTCGCCCGTCGCCTCATAGACGTACGAGGCGGTGGCATCGGGCGATGCGAGAAGGTCACCGCGGACCAGCTGACGGTAGACGTCGCCCGCGGTCTCGTCGTCACTGGAGACGAGCGTGACGCCCTCCCCCATGACGTAGCTGATCGCACCGCGGAGGAACGGGTAGTGCGTGCATCCGAGCACCAGTGTGTCGACCTCTGCGTCACGCAGCGGCGCGAGGTACTCCTCGGCGGTGGCGAGGACTTCGGGCGTGCCGGTGATGCCGCCCTCGACGAACTCGACGAAGCGGGGGCACGCCGCCGTGAAGACCTCGAGACGCTCGTTCACCTCGAGCATGTCCTGGTAGGCGCGTGAGCCGATCGTCCCGACCGTGCCGATGACGCCCACGCGCCCGTTGCGCGTGGTCGACACGGCACGGCGGACGGCGGGGCCGATGACCTCGACGACCGGGACGTCGTATCGCTCGCGCGCATCACGCAGCATGGCAGCGGATGCCGTGTTGCAGGCGATCACGAGCATCTTGACACCCTGATCGACCAGCGTGTCGAGCACCTCGAGGCTGTAACGGCGCACATCGGCGATCGGCTTCGGGCCGTACGGCGAGTGCGCGGTGTCGCCGATGTAGACGAACGATTCCCGGGGCAGCTGGGCTCTGATGGCTCTGGCCACCGTGAGTCCGCCGACACCGGAGTCGAAGATTCCGATCGGGGCGTCGTTCATGACTCACCAGCCTACCCGCGCGCGCCCCGCGTCATGCTCAGCAACCCGAGCGGATGTCGTCACTAAGCTGAGCGCATGACGACGTCCACGGCGCTTCTGACCGATCGTTACGAACTGACCATGCTCGCCGCCGCGCTGCGCGACGGAACGGCCTCACGTCCGAGCGTGTTCGAGCTCTTCTCACGACGTCTGTCCGGCGGGCGCCGCTTCGGCGTCGTCGCCGGCACGGGCCGTCTGCTCTCCCTGCTGCGCGATTTCCGCTTCGGCGACGACGAGCTGCGCTTCCTGCGCGACAACGACGTGGTGGATGCCGACTCGCTGACATACCTCGAGAATTACCGCTTCACGGGCTCCATCCGCGGCTACCGGGAGGGCGAGCTGTACTTCCCCGGCTCCCCCATCCTCACCGTCGAGGGCACCTTCGCCGACGCCGTCGTGCTCGAGACCCTCGCGCTCAGCGTCCTGAACCACGACTCTGCCGTCGCCACTGCCGCCTCCCGGATGAGCATCGCCGCGGGCGAGCGGCCGCTCGCCGAGATGGGATCGCGCCGAGCCGCCGAGCAGTCCGCCGTCGCTGCGGCCCGCGCCGCGTACATCGCCGGCTTCCGCGCGACGAGCAACCTCGAGGCCGGCCGTCGATGGGGCATCCCGACGATGGGAACGGCCGCGCACTCGTGGACGCTTCTGCACGAGACCGAGGAGGAGGCCTTCCGCTCGCAGATCGACAGCCTCGGAACGGACACGACCCTGCTGGTCGACACCTATGACATCCGCGCGGGGGTCGAGACGGCCATCCGTGTCGCCGGCACCGGCCTCGGTGGAGTGCGCATCGACTCCGGCGACCTCCCGATCGTCGCTGCCGAGGTGCGTGCCCAACTCGACGAGCTCGGCGCGAGGGACACGCGGATCACGGTCACGAGCGACCTCGACGAATACGCGATCGCCGCGCTGGCGGCGTCACCGGTCGATGCATACGGCGTCGGCACCTCGGTCGTCACGGGATCCGGTTATCCCACGGCGAGCATGGTCTACAAGCTCGTCGCCCGTCAGGATCCGACGGGAGCCTGGATCGGCGTGGCGAAGGCCTCGACCGACAAGTCATCCCACGGAGGACGCAAGGCAGCGTTCCGCACTCTCGTCGACGGCGTGGCCACATCCGAGACCGTCGTGGTCTCGGACGGCTTCGAGCAGCTGGACACCCCGGCGGAGCACCCGGAGGGTCGCGCGCTGCAGACCACGTTCGTCGAGGCCGGCGAGATCGACACCGCATTCGAAGGGCCGGAGGGCACGGCATCCGCTCGGACGCATCACCTGCGCGTGCGCGAAGAGCTTCCGGTCAGAGCCCTCGCACTGAGCAAGTCTGACCCGGCCATCCCGACCGTGTTCGTCGACGCGAGCTGATCTGCCGCTGAACCCGCGCGGTTCAGCTGATCATCGACTCGTAGATCTCCTTGCACGTGGGGCAGATAGGGAACTTCTCCGGGTCGCGACCCGGAGTCCACTTCTTGCCGCACAGCGCACGCACCGGCTTGCCGGTGATGGCGGACTCGAGGATCTTGTCCTTCTTCACGTAATGCGAGAAGCGCTCGTGGTCGCCCGGTTCGAGATTCTCCTCCCGGAGGAGCTCTTCCAGTTCGCGATCAAGCGTTGCCACGCCGCCCTGATCGGGGCTGTCCAGCGGAGTACTCATGCCGAGAGTCTAGCCGTGCACAGCCCACGGTGGGCGGCTGTCACGCGGTCTCGACGAACTCCATCAGGCGCTCGCCCCCGCGCTCGAAGATCCGACCACCGACGCTCACGCCGACGGCGAGCATGACCAGCCCCGTGGCGATCCCGGCCCAGAACGTCGCCGGGGCGAACTGCGAGCCCTCGAGCATCGTGAGCACCAGCAGCCAGATGGTCGGGATGCTCACCACGATGGCACCGAGGAACGCCGCGGCCGGGCCGTAGGCGCCGCGTGAGGTCGGCCGCTGGGGCTGCTGGAACGGGCTGTCGCCTGGGCGGGAAACCGCATACGGAGCGATCACCGACACGATGCTCGAGAACCCCAGCGCCGACAGCAGCAGGCTGGCTCCGAGTCCCGTGAGCGGGAGCAGCAGGCGCCAGTCGTCGATCCACAGCAGCGTCAAAGGCACCGAGATCGCCAGCACCGGCACGGCGACGAGCACGACCGGCACCAGTCGTCCCAGGCGATCGGGGATACCGCGCACACCGCTCGCGACGTGGGTCCACAGGGCCGTCGAGTCGTAGGCGACGTCGTTGTGCGGGAGCCATCCGAAGAACAGCGCCATCACCGGGACGGGCACGAGCGCTGCGATCTCGAGCGGCACACCGGCGACGAGCAGGGGAAGCACTGTGAGCGCGCCAGCGACGGGAACCACGATGAGATTCATGATGTACCGACGGTCACGCAGCCAGTAGACGAGGCTCCGCGCCGCGATCGCGCCGAACGCGTTCGAGGGCAGCAGACCGAACCAGCCGAGTCCTGATCGCTCGCGCGAGGTGACGGGTCGCTCGGTGGTGGTCAGCAGTCGACGCACCAGCCAGGTCCACGACGCCCAGAGGATCGCCGCGGTCGCGAACGCCACGACGCCGCTGATCCAGTTGCCGGTGTTGTCGTCCGTCGCGAATGAGAAGAGGAAGCGCGAGGAGGCCGCGAAGGGTGTGACTCCGACCGCTGCTGCGAGAGTGCCGACCGCGGCGGGCACTTCGCCGTCCCACTTCAGGGACGCCAGGAAGACGGCCACGGGGAAAGCGATGACGATCAGAGCGAGCGCGAAAAGCGCGGTGAGCTCGCGCGATCGGCGTTCGGGCAGGACGAGTGCGTTGACGGCCATTCCGATCCGCGCCGCCAGGATCGTCGACACGAGGCTGATGAAGCTCATCAGCACAGCGAGGAGCCATGGAGCGCCCAGCCTGATCGCGACGATGCAGACGCTGATGTTCACTGCGAGCAGCGCCAGACTCGGGACGCTGATGAACGAGGCGAGGGCGAGGATCCACGGCATCTGCCGCTCGTCGACTCCGAACACGGCGAACCGCCGGGGATCGAGCTGATCGACGGCGCCGACCAGTATCGGGCCGACCAGGAACCCCAGCAGCAATGCGGCGCTGCCGAGCACGATGACCGTGCGTGCGACGGCGACCGGCGCGTCGTGGAGGCTCAGGACCGCGGCGCAGACCACGACCGTGAGGACGACGATCACGGCGAGCATGATCAGCGTGCGCACCCGACGTTCGCCGCGGAGCGACCCGATCAGGAGCGCCGCCCTCAGTCGGAGAACGTGTGCAGCCACTCGAGCCCCTCCACCTCGCTGATACCACCGGAGAGCTCGACGAAGCGGGCCTCGAGCGTCTGTCCTGCACGCACATCGTCGATCGTGCCCTCGGCGAGGACCTCTCCTCCGACGATGATCGCGACCCGCGAGCAGACACGCGCGACGAGATCCATACCGTGACTCGAGAGGATGACGGTTCCCCCGTGGTCGACATATGCGCGCAGGATGTCGAGGATGACCGCGGATGACACGGGATCGACTGCTTCGAAGGGCTCATCGAGCACCAGGACGCGCGGCGAGTGGATCATCGCTCCCGCGAGCATGATCTTCTTCGTCATACCGGCCGAGTAATCGGAGACGACGCGGTTCAGCGCCTCCCCGAGGTCGAAGGCGCGTGCGAGGTCACCGACGCGCTTCTCGATGACATTCGAGGCGAGGCCACGCAGCAGACCGTAGTAGTAGAGGAGCTGGCGGCCGGTGAGGCGATCGAACGTGCGCAGCCGATCGGGAAGCACACCCATCATCCGCTTTGCCGCGAGCGGCTTGGCAGCCTGGTCGATGCCGCAGATCACGACGTTCCCCTCGTCGGCGCGCAGAAGCCCCGCGACGATCGAGAGGGTCGTCGTCTTGCCCGCTCCGTTGGGTCCGACGATTCCGTAGAACGATCCCGCGGGTACGGTCAGATCGATGCCGTTGACAGCCGTGTGGTCGCCGAAGCTCTTGACCAGGCCACGGATGCGGATCGCTTCGGAGCCGGATGCCGCCTCGACACCGCTGACGGCCTCATCCGTCGCATCCGCGTCGGAGACGGCGTCGTCGTCCTCGGACACCGGATTCTCGTCGGCCGAGCCCTCGGCTGTCGGGTCGTCGTAGACGTCGAAATCGGCGGCCACACCCTCGAGCGGAGCAGCGTCCGCCGCCGGTGACTCGACGGCAGGTGCGGCGACGTCGTCGACACGGGGTTCTTCGACGACCGACGAGACCTCTTCTGCGCCGTCCGCACGAGCGTCAGTCGCGTCGTCGAGAACGATCGCGGTCGCTTCCGCAGCCTGCGCCGCCGCGGCCTGTGGCGCCGCGGCCTGCGCCTCCGCGGCCTGCGCCTCCGCGGCCTTCGCCTCCGCGACGCGTGCCTCGGCGGCCTTTGCCTCCTCGGCCTCAACCTCAGCGGCCTTGGCAGCTGCGGCCTTAGCTGCCGCAGTCTTCGCAGCAGCGGTCTTCGCGGCCGTTGTCCGGGCCGAAGCGGTCTTCGCGGCAGAGGTACGAGCGGTGGACTTCGCTGCAGCGCTCTTCTCGGCGGCAGCCTTCGCCGCAGCGGTCTTCGCGGCCGTCGTCTTCGCCGCAGCAGTCTTCGCGGCCGTCGTCTTCGCCGCAGCAGTCTTCGCCGCAGCAGTCTTCGCGGCAGCAGTCTTCGCCGCAGTCGTCTTCGCGGCAGTCGTCTTCGCCGTCGTCGAGCGCGCTGTGGTCGTCTTCGCCGCAGTGCCGCGAGCACCCGCGGGGCGTGCCGAATCCTTTGCTGCAGCCGTGCGCGCAGTCGTCGACGGAGCCTTGTTCGCCGTGGCGAGACGCGGGGCCGTAGGAGCAGCGCTTCGATCGATCTTCAACGCAGGCTCGACCACCACCTCGATCGTCGCGGCGGCCTTGTCGGCAGCCGACTTCGCGGGCGTTCGGGCGCTCGTCGCCTTCTTGGCCGGCGTCTTCCGAGCCGGCGTCGTCTTGGCGGTCGAGGGCGCGGCGTCGGCCACCTGATCGGTGCGGTCGTCGGGGGAAGCAGTCACCGTCCTACGGTATCAACGGGCGCCCACTTTCTTAGGGTCGCCGCAACAATTGGCCCTCGGAATCACAGATCGGCCCGTGTCGGGCATCGATGTGGACGAATCTGAGTGTTGGGTGTGTACTGGATCACGAATTGGCAACAGCGTCGACATCACCCGGGGGTTCCCAGGCTCGATCGCTAGCATGACTCTCGGCACGACGAAGTGTCTGGTCGGTGAACCGACCGTGAACACATACTTCCTTTAGGAGCACTCGTGACTCTTCAGACCGTCATCCTCGCAGCAGGAATGGGCTCACGCCTGGGCCGCGCGCTGCCGAAGCCGCTCACGGAGCTGAGCGACGGCCGCACGATCATGCGCCAGCAGCACGACAACATCCGCGCAGCCTTCGGCACCGACGCGCGCATCACCGCCGTCGTCGGCTACCGCGCCGAGACCATCATCGAGGCCTTCCCGAACGTCAACTACGTGCACAACGAGCGCTACGACGAGACGAACACCTCGAAGAGCCTTCTTCGCGCCCTGGGTGCGACGGGAAAGTCCGGCGTGCTCTGGATGAACGGCGATGTCGTCTTCGACCCGATGATCCTGGGTCGCGCCGCGGCCTACATCGAGCGCGACCAGTCGTTCGTCACGGTGAACACCTCCAAGGTCAGCGACGAAGAGGTGAAGTACACGGTCACCGCCGAGGGCTTCATCAATGAGCTCTCCAAGACCGTCAAGGGCGGACTCGGCGAGGCCGTGGGCATCAACTACATCTCCTCCGCGAACAAGCAGGCGTTCATGCGCCAGCTGCAGCGCGTCGAGGACCAGGACTACTTCGAGCGCGGACTCGAACTCGCGATCGCCGAGGACGGCCTCCTGCTCGAGCCGATGGACGTCTCCGACCTGTACGCGGTCGAGGTCGACTTCGCCGAAGACCTCGAGCGGGCGAACCTGTTCGTCTGATCATCTGTCACGAAAGCCCGGCCCCGTCAAGGGTGCCGGGCTTTCGGCGTTTTTTCGGGCTGTGTTCTTAGGATCGATCCATGGCCCCCAAGGTGCACAAGATCCACTCCCTCCCCGACGACTCCCCGTGGGACAGGGGCGTGCCGCCGGTGGGCTCCACCGAGCATCCGCTCATGGTGCGGGGCTTGGATCGCGTCCTCGCGATCCAGCGCCCACTCGTGCTCGCGCACATCCGCAGCATCCGTCTGCGCAACCCCCACGCGTCGCCCGAACAGATCATCCGCATCCTCGAACGCCGCTACCTGGCCGCAGTGACCACCGGCGGCGCAGCCGTCGGTGCGACAGCAGTGGTCCCCGGGATCGGCACGGGCATCACCCTCGCGCTGTCCGCGGTCGAGACCGTCGGCTTCGTCGAATCGACCGCCCTGTTCGCCCAATCGGTCGCCGAGGTGCACGGCATCGCGGTCTCGAATCCCGACAGGGCGAGAGCTCTCGTGATGACCCTGATGCTCGGCAAGGAGGGCGTCGCCCTCGTCGGTCAGCTCGCCGGGGAGGCGTCGGGCAAGGGCGGCAGCCGATCGACGTACTGGGGCGAGATGGTGACGAAGTCACTCCCCCGCGCCGCGGTCGGACCTCTGGTCGACCGACTCAAGAGCATGTTCGTCCGGCAGTTCGCAGCCAAGGGCGGCGCCTCGTTCATCGGCAAGGCGCTGCCGTTCGGCGTCGGTGCCGCGGTGGGTGGGGCCGGCAACCACATTCTCGGACGCCGAGTGCTCACGACCTCGCACCGTGCCTTCGGCGCGGCTCCGATGGATATGCCACTCGACCTCGAACCCGTCGACGGTGCCGAGAAGCTCGAACTGCGGATGCTCCACGGCGCGCAGTTCGTCGGCGGGGCGGTCGCGGGCGCGGCCGGTACCGCCGCACGCGGCGTCGGCTGGGCGGGTCGGAAGATCTCCTCGGTGGGTCGTGGCCGCCGGGGCGGCGCGGCCGAGATCGAAGGCGGTACGGACCAGCGGTCGGGAACACACGATCTGTCGGACATGCTCGGCGCGGACGCGGATCCCACTCGGAACGACTGACTCCGCGCGGACCGCCCGACCCGAGAGAGCCGCCAAAGGATCCGGCGACCCGTTGTGGCGAGCATCCAACGGACGGGGCCTAGCCGACGATAGGGTGGAATCCGTGACGGACAAGCCCGAACTCTCGACCACCGCCGGCAGAATCGCAGACCTCCGCGCTCGCTACAACGAAGCCGTTGTCGACGCTGAGAAGGTCGCGCACGACAAGCAGCACGCCAAGGGCAAGATGACCGCCCGCGAGCGCATCGAGCTGCTCGTCGATCCAGGAAGCTTCGTCGAGTTCGACGAGTACGTGCGCCACCGCACCACGGCCTTCGGGATGGATAAGAACCGGCCATACGGGGACTCGGTCGTCACGGGCGTCGGCACGATCCACGGACGAACGGTCGCGGTCTACTCGCAGGACTTCACCACGTTCGGCGGCTCGCTCGGCGAGGTCTCCGGCGACAAGATCATCAAGATCATGGAGTTCGCCCTCTCGGGCGGCATGCCGATCATCGGCATCCTCGACTCGGGCGGCGCGCGGATCCAGGAGGGCGTTCTCGCGCTCAGCAAGTACGGCGAGATCTTCCGCCTGAACACCCGCTCGTCCGGTGTCATCCCGCAGATCTCGATCATCATGGGTCCGGCCGCCGGTGGCGCCGTCTACGGCCCCGCACTGACCGACTTCGTGATCATGGTCGACAAGACCAGTCAGATGTTCGTGACCGGCCCGGACGTCATCAAGACGGTCACGGGCGAGGATGTCGGCATGGAGGAGCTCGGAGGAGCCCTCACGCACAACACCCGCTCCGGCGTCGCGCACTACCTCGCCGAAGACGAGGACGATGCGATCGACTACGCACGTACGCTTCTGGGCTTCCTGCCCGACAACAACATGGCGGAGATCCCCGGCTACGAGAGCGGCTTCGAGTGGGAGACCACAGATGCCGATCGCACGCTGAACACCATCATCCCGGACTCGCCCAATCAGCCCTACGACATCCACACGGTCATCGAGCACGTCGTGGACGCCGGGGACTTCATCGAGGTGCAGCCGCTCTTCGCCCCGAACATCGTGATCGGTTTCGGACGCGTCGAGGGCCGGTCGGTCGGCATCATCGCGAACCAGCCGTCGCAGATGGCCGGAACGCTGAACATCGAGGCCGGCGAGAAGGCCAGCCGGTTCGTGCGCTTCTGCGATGCGTTCTCGATCCCGATCGTCACACTCGTCGACGTTCCCGGCTACCTGCCGGGCACCGACCAGGAGTGGACCGGTGTGATCCGCCGAGGCGCGAAGCTCATCTACGCGTACGCCGAGGCGACGGTGCCGCTGGTCACCGTGATCCTCCGCAAGGCCTACGGCGGCGCCTACATCGTCATGGGCTCGAAGCAGCTCGGCGCGGATGTGAACCTCGCCTGGCCCACCGCCGAGATCGCCGTCATGGGCGGCCAGGGGGCAGTCAACATCCTTTACCGCGGTGAGATCAAGCGCGCCGAAGAGGCGGGCGAAGACGTCGCCGCCGTGCGCACGCGCCTCGCGAACGAGTACACGTACAGCGTGACCTCACCGTTCCTCGCCGCCGAGCGCGGCGAGATCGACGGCATCATCGAGCCGGCGAACACCCGCGTCTCCATCGCCAAGGCCCTCCGCGCTCTGCGTGGCAAGCGGGCGGAGCTGCCGCCCAAGAAGCACGGGAACATCCCGCTGTGAGCGCGCAGGACGCACCGGGATCGTCGGCGGAGGCAGAGCGTCCGCCGACGATCGAGATCACGCGCGGCTCCGCCACGGAAGAGGAGCTCGCCGCACTCATCGCGGTGGTCAGTGACGCGTACGCGCAGGAATCGGCGGATGCAGTCGTCGACGAGCCTCGCGTCTCGGCGTGGACTCGCACGCAGCGCCCCCTGCGCAGGCCACTTCGGCGGGACATCCCGTGGGGCCGCTTCTCGCGCTGAGTGCCCCACCGCTGATCGGGTGAGCTGCGAGGCCTGCGAGGCCCGGAGCCCCCCAGCTCTCGGGCCACGCAGACAGTCTCCCCCGGTCGATGCGGGACCGTCGTCCCGCAATCGGATCACCCCAGTCGGCGCATCCGTTCGATAGTACATCGATTGGAATTATCAACGTGGCACCACAACCGATATACCGGTATGGCAGTTGAGGGAGCGTTCAGTCCTCGAGATAGAGATCCGAAGCCCGCGGCGTGAGGACGGCGTCGAGCACCACGCAGGCCGCTCCGACAGCGCCCACATCATCACCCACCACTGTTCCGTCGACAGGAAGCGCGTGCACCGCCCGCGTCGCGCTGCGTCGGTTCAGCGGCTCGGGGATCTCACGCAGATACACCTCGGACAGACGACCCCAGAACGGTCCACCGAGCACGACGCGGTCGACGTCGAGCACGTTCGTCAGCACCGAGATCAGAACCACGAGGTGCGCGGCCGAACGGCGCAGCACCCCGAGCGCGGGCATGTCGCCGGCAGCGGCCCGTTCGCACAGCAGCGTGAATCGCTCTTCGACCGCACGCTCGTCGCTTGCCTGTCGATCATCCTCGAACAGTCCCGCAGCTTCGGCCTGTTCGACGATCGCCTGCGGGGTGCACACCACTTCGACGCATCCGCGGGAGCCGCACGAGCACACCGGCCCCTCGGGATCGACCATGATGTGGCCGATCTCGCCGAAGTTGTGGGAACTGCCAGTGATGACACCGCCCTCGCGCACCACGGACGCGCCGAGCCCGGTGCCGAGGTAGATGAAGAGGAATGAGCCCTCGGTGGCATCGGTTCCCGTCCACAGCTCGCCCACCGCAGCAGCAGTCGTGTCCTTCTCGAGGGTGACGTCGAACCCTGTCGCCTCGGCGAGCACCGAGCGCAGCGGAACACGATGCCACCCGTGCAGCTTCGGCGGATCGATCACCGTTCCCTTCCGCGCGTCGAGCGGGCCGGGAGCCGCGACCCCGACGCCTGCGACGAGAGAGCGGTCGACACCGGCCTCGTCGACGAGCGCATCGATCGCCTGAGCGATGGCCTCGACGATGCGTTGCGGATCCTTGTCGGGCGTCCGGATGATATGCCGGTGGACCACGGCGCCCGACATGTTCAGCAGCACGAACGTGATGAGCGCCGGATCGAGATGCACGCCGACCGAGAAGCGACTCTCCGCGACCAGACGCAGAGTCACACGGGGTTTGCCCGGTCCCTTGATCGTCCGGCCGGCCTCGGCGATGAACCCCGCGTCGAGCAGGCGGCGAGTGATGTTCGTGATCGTCTGAGCGGAGAGCCCCGTCGCCTCGACGAGCTCGATCCGGCTGAGCCCCTCGGTCGAGCGGCGGATGGCCTCGAGGATCACCGACTGGTTGAAGTCACCCATTCGGGGGAGGTTGGTTCCTCGACGCATTCCCATGCCCCATCTTCTCGCATGGGCGCCATCCCCGTGTCCCCCAAAATACCTACAGACAACGATTTGATTAACCATGAGACTTATGGAGACGCTTCGCGTTCGGCTGGTCTCTCTGTCCCAGGGTAGATAGACGCAGACCGGCCACCAGCGGATGGTTTTCGGGTAACTGTCCGCATGGCGAGGGGCTGGCGGATTCGCCGCCCCTCGCCCACTCTGTCTGACCTCGACTCTGACCTCCTCCCCCGGCCAGAGCCGAGGGCAGGGGCCCTCAGTACTCCGGCACCTCACGGGGGATCTCGTGGAAGACGTCCACGGCATCGTCGTCGCTCTGGCCTCCGGCACCGGCCCTGCCGACCACCGTCACGGCCGTCACGGGGTCCCGTGCGGCGCGGATGATCCACCGCTCCACGTCGGCCTGGCGCAGCACCCTCGCCAGCTCATCGCGGATCACGGCTCGTCGACCCTCGCCGACATCGTCCAGACCGCCCTCGTCGAAGACGGTGACGACGGCGCCGTGCCGCCTGGCATCCTCGATCGCATCCCGCACCGCATCGTTGAGCAGATCGGCGCCGCGCAGCTCGTCACGCAACCGCCCCTCGGCGAGCCGCGCCTGGAGCCGTTCCTCGGCGTCGAGCGCGCCCCGGGATGCGACGGCGCGACTCAGCACAGGGCCGGCGACGGCGAGCGCGAACTGCGTGCGCAGGCGCCGCTCCTTCTGCCGCACCTGCTGTGTCGCGTGCCACGCGGACACCGCCTGCTGGATGCCGGCGAGTCGCTCGGTGTCGCGCACCGCCCGATCCCAGAACATGACCAGCAGATGGGCCACAGCGACCCACATGAATGACCCGACGAGACCGAGCGACAACGCCACGAAGAACCCCAGGAACGCCGACGAGGCGACGACGAGGATCAGAACGACGAGCCACCCGATCACGAATCGGCGACGCACGATGCACACGATTCCCATCAGACCGAGTGCACCGATGTACCAGGTGGCGAACGGCGCGGTCAGAATCAGAGGATCGAGCGACGACGTCACGAGGATGGGAATCAGCACGCTGGACG
This sequence comes from Microbacterium sp. CGR1, assembly GCF_051062835.1. Lineage (GTDB taxonomy): Bacteria > Actinomycetota > Actinomycetes > Actinomycetales > Microbacteriaceae > Microbacterium. The sequence goes on from NZ_JAOTPG010000001.1 coordinate 1,295,211, forward strand.
CCACCGAGACGAGCGCGACCCACAGAGGCATCCGGACCGAGGTCGCCGAATCCCACAGAATGGCCGCGTTCACGACCACGAGGTACAGACCGATCGCCGCCACCATCAGCAGAGGTCCTGTGGGCTGCTCGATCCACCAGACACCCCTGGCGGCGAAGTACATCGCGAATCCGACCGCGAGCGAGGTCGCGACGCTGCGAACGGTCCGGTTCACGGTTGCTCCCAACCGAGCGTCACGGTGGTTCCGCACTCGCTCGAGTCGATCTCCGCCGTACCGGCGACTCCGGCCATACGCGCGAGTATCGAGGCGCTGATGCCCAGGCGGTCGGCGCCGATGGCTTTCACATCGAACCCGGGACCGGTGTCGGTGATCGTCACGCTGATACCCTCGTCGCCCTTCCCCTCAGCGAGGATGTGCAGACCCCGTCCGTTCGCGTGCGTCACGGCGTTGCCGAGCGCCTGCCTGGCGGCGAGCACGAGGGCCCGCGCGGCACGGCCGGGGATCAGTCCGATCCCTCCACGCTCCTCGACGATGGCATCCGCTCCGAGCTCGGAGAGCGCCCGCCGCAGCTCGACGACGATCTGCGCGGCGCCGACCGGTTCGTCGCTGCCCTCCTGCGCCACCGCGGCCTCGGTGTTCGCGAGCCGGGTGAGCGCCTCGCGCGCCATTCCGACGGCGAGGTCCTGAGCGCGTTCGCCTTCGGCCCGCTCAGCGGCGATGAGGGCGGCGAGGACGCTGTCGTGCATGAGCGCCGACATGGTCGCCCGCTCCTCCTCGGCGGCGGCAGCCGCTGCGGCAGAAGCGTACGAGGCGACGGCGTGTGCACGTGCTTCGTCGACACCGGCGGCAACGGATCGGAACATCCAGCCCAGCGCGATGATCACGATGCCGAGGATCAGCGTGAATGACACGTCGAACGCCGTGGTCACCCAGAAGTCTCGCGAGAACGCTCCCTCGACGAGCCGCACGTACCCGTAGACGAACGGAAGACCGACTGCCCAGGCGAACTGCAGCCACAGCGGGAACGCGAGCATCGCGGCGACGACGCCGACGTTGACGAGGAAGAAGATCCACGGCTGATCCGCGGCTTTTCCCACCGGGTCTACGAAACTCGGCCAGGCTCCGAGCGCCACGGTGTAGATGATCGCGAACGCACCCGATGCGGTGCGCACCCCTCGGCCGACGACGCAGGCGATCAGCATCACCACGAGGGGGATGAAGACCACCAGCAGCATCGCGATCCGCGCGCCGTCCGACCACGACATCGTCGTGATCCCGGCGATCAGCGCCTGGGCTCCGAGGATCGCCGATCCGATCGCGACGACCGTCGCGAGGATGCGCTCCATGCGCTTGCCGGTGAATCGCTCGAACTCGGTCTCCACGCTGCCCGGGGAAGGGATCTTGCTCCAGGCATCACGGATGCTGAGCGGGTCAGTGGGCACTCGGCGCCCCGTCTGCGGCGACGATCCCATCCTCCATCGCGCGGCGGAGAAGATCGACCTTGGTCGGCGCCGGGCGCCCGACCTCGACGTACTTCACTCTGATCCGGGTGATGTTCTCCTTGGCGGTCGAGTACGCGACGCCGAGACGCTCGGCCACCGCCTTCAACGGCAGTCCCGCCGCGTACAGGCGCAGTACATCGCGCTCACGAGAAGAGAGCTGTGCATCCGCGAAATCTCGGTCACCGTCGACGGCACTCGCCCATTCGACGTTGTTGAGAGCCTCTCCGTCGGCGACTGTGCGGATCGCATCGAGCACATCGTCGAGCGCCGAGGACTTGCTGACGACTCCGGCGGCACCCGCCGCGAGCGCCTCCCGGACGGCTGCCGGGCGGTCGGCGACGCTGTGGATCACGACGCTCGCCCCATCTGTGACGAGCGATCTGACGTTCTCGGTGACCGTCGTGCCGTCGCCCAGCGTGAGGTCGAGCACGACCACGTCCGCGGGCGGGGCCGAGGACGCGGATCGCCACTCGAGGTACGACACGACTGTGCTGCCGGAGAAGACGACCGTCTGCGCGCCGTCCCGGGCGCACGCGGCCTCCAGACCGAGGCGGACGGATTCGTGATCGTCGATGAGTGCGACCCTGCTCATCCACCCAGCCTAGTGATTCTCGCGGGTGTCGATCCCCGTCAGCGCGTGAGCAGAGCGACGACCTCGAAATGATGCGAGTGCGGGAACAGATCGAAACCGCGGAGAGTCCCCACGTTCCACCCGCGCTCGCGGAAGGTGCCGAGGTCACGCGCCAGGGCGACAGGATCGCAGGCCACGTAGGCGATCGCCTCGGGCGCGAGAGCGTCGAGCGCCTCGACCACAGCGCGTCCGGCACCGGCCCGTGGCGGGTCCAGGACGACTGCGCCCGCCTTCGTCCCCGCCGGGATTCCCGCCAGGTAGCGGTCGACGCGTGCAGTCACCGCGCTGACGTCGAGCGGAGCGAGGTTCTGCTGCGCGTGAGCCGTCGCGCGTCTGCTGGATTCGACCGTGACGATGTCGGTGCCGCCGAGATCCGCGAGCGATGCGGCGAAGAGTCCCACGCCTCCGTAGAGATCGAAGTGCTTCTTCTCGGGGTCGACGTGGCCGTCGAGGATGCCGTACACGGCACCGTCGAGCACCGATGCAGCCCGCGGATGCACCTGCCAGAAGCCGCCGGCATCGACCTGGAAGCGTCGATCGCCCACCTGCTCGTAGACGACCTCGGGTGCGGGTCGTCGACCCTGTCCTCGCGCGGGGCGCTCATCGAGCCGCTCGCGACGGATGACCCTGACCGTGCCGTCGCCGGGTTCGACCAGATCGACGCTGCCTGCTTCGCCGCCGGCGAGCGCGAGCGCGGCCCTGGCGATCGACGGACGCGCCAGCGGGTGCGAGCCCACGGGGATCACACGGTGGCTGCGCGCGGCATAGGGCCCGACCTGTCCGTCATCGTCGACGTGCAGCGTGACCCTGGTTCGCCATCCGGTGCCGTCGGAGGAGTCGACCGCCTCGATCTCGGGAGCCTCGAGACCCGCACCCGCGAAACGGTCGAGGGCCTCGGTCAGCACCTGACGCTTCAGGACCCGCTGATGCACGAGGTCGATGTGTCCGAGGTCCGCACCTCCCGGGCGGTCCTCCGGTGCACGGGAGACGTCGGCCTCCGACCAGATGTGCGGGCGACGGTGCGGCGACGCCTCGAGGACCTCGACCGTCTCCGCGCGCCAGAAGCTCTTCGACTCGCTCGTCGAGTCTTCAGTCAGTCGCGCACGCACCCGCTCTCCGGGGATCGCATCGGAGACGAAGATGACGCGTCCCTCGTGGCGGGCGATGAAGGTACCGCCGTGCGCGATGCCGGTGATGTCCAGATCGAGCAGGGCTGGGGAAGAAGTCATCCTTCGAGGATACGGTGGTGCACATGCGCGTCTGCCTCGCCTCCACGTCCCCCGCCCGTCTGATGCTGCTGCGACAGGCCGGAATCGAGCCCCTCACGCAGTCGCCGGCCGTGGATGAGGATGCCGTGGCGGCCGTCGCGGCGGCAGCGCGCGGCACCGACCTGCCCCCGGCGGAACTCGTGCTGCTCCTCGCTCGAGCGAAGGCCGCCGACGTCGCGCACAAACTCGCCGCCGAGGGTCTCTTCGACGGCATCGTGATCGGGGGCGACTCGATGTTCGCTCTCGGGGGCCGCGTCTACGGCAAGCCCTACACGCCAGAGGAGGCCACCCGCCGCTGGCACGAGATGCGCGGCGCCACCGGCATCCTGCACTCCGGCCATTCGGTGTTCCGGGTCTCCCCCGGCGTCGACCCCGTCGAGGCCACCGCGACCGCCGAAGCGGCGGTGACGTTCGCCGACGACATCACGGATGCCGAGATCGCCGCCTATGTCGCGTCGGGTGAGCCCCTGCACGTCGCGGGCGCGTTCACGGTCGACAGCCTGGGCGGAGCCTTCATCACCCGCGTCGACGGCGACCCGTCGACCGTCGTGGGGATGTCGCTGTCGACCGTGCGTCGACTGGCCGCGGAGCTGGGCGTCACCTGGACCGACCTCTGGTCGTAGGGTCTCGTCGACGTTTCTCCCTCTTTCTTGTGGAGAGTCGTCAAAGAGATCGGGGGGCTTCTCGCTAGGCTGGCAACCATGCCTGATATCGCCAAGGTGCTCATCGCCAACCGCGGCGAGATCGCCGTCCGCATCATCCGTGCCGCTCGTGACTCGGGGATCACCTCAGTCGCCGTGTACGCCGACCAGGATCGCGACGCTCTGCACACACGTCTCGCCGACGAGGCCTACGCCCTCGGCGGAGCGACGAGCGCCGAGACCTACCTGCAGATCGAGAAGATCCTCTCGATCGCCCGCCGTGCCGGCGCAGACGCCGTGCACCCGGGATACGGCTTCCTCGCCGAGAACGCCGAGTTCGCCCGTGCCGTCATCGGTGCGGGAATGACCTGGATCGGCCCCTCCCCCGAGGCCATCGAGGCACTCGGAGACAAGGTCACGGCCCGCCACGTCGCCGAGAAGGTGGGCGCCCCGCTCGCCCCCGGAACCCCCGGCCCCGTGACCGGCGCCGACGAGGTCGTCGCCTTCGCGAAGGAGTTCGGTCTGCCGATCGCCATCAAGGCCGCATACGGCGGCGGCGGACGCGGCCTCAAGGTCGCCCGTGAGCTCGACGAGGTCGCCGAGCTGTTCGAATCCGCGACCCGCGAGGCCGTCACGGCGTTCGGCCGCGGCGAATGCTTCGTCGAGAAGTACCTCGACAAGCCCCGCCACGTCGAGACGCAGTGCCTGGCGGATGCCGAGGGCAACGTCGTCGTCATCTCGACCCGCGACTGCTCGCTGCAGCGCCGCCACCAGAAGCTGGTCGAGGAGGCGCCTGCGCCGTTCCTCACGGACGAGCAGAACGACCTGCTGTACTCGGCATCGAAGGCCATCCTCAAGGAGGTCGGCTACGTCGGCGCGGGCACCTGCGAGTTCCTGATCGGCGCCGACGGCACCGTCTCGTTCCTCGAGGTCAACACCCGTCTGCAGGTCGAGCACCCCGTCTCCGAAGAGGTCACCGGCATCGATCTGGTGCGCGAGCAGTTCCGCATCGCCGCCGGCGGCACCATCGACTACGACGACCCGAAGCCGACCGGACACTCGATCGAGTTCCGCATCAACGGTGAGGACCCCGGTCGCGGTTTCCTCCCGCAGCCGGGCCCGGTCCACGTCTTCAAGACCTTCGGCGGCCCCGGCATCCGTCTCGACTCCGGCGTCACCGCCGGCGACTCGGTCTCGGGAGCATTCGACTCGCTGCTCGCGAAGATCATCGTCACGGGCAAGGACCGCGCCGAGGCGCTCGAGCGCTCGCGCCGTGCCCTCGACGAGTTCGAGGTCGCGGGTCTCCCGACCGTTCTCCCGTTCCACCGCAAGGTCGTCCGCGATCCCGCCTTCACCGCGGAGAACGGCGAGTTCGGCATCTTCACCCGCTGGATCGAGACCGAGTTCGAGAACGACATCCCCGCATGGGACGGCGAGCTCGAGTCTCCTGCGGCCGCTGAGAACCGCCACACCGTGGTCGTCGAGGTCGCCGGCAAGCGGCTCGAGGTGAGCCTGCCCGACCGTGTCGCGGTCGCCGCAGGAACCGCGGGACGACCGGCCGCCGTGCCGCCGTCTCGTCGCAACCACGCCACTTCGGTCAGCGCCGGTGCGTCCGGTGACGCCGTGAAGTCCCCGATGCAGGCCACGGTCGTCAAGGTCGCCGTCGAAGAGGGGCAGCAGGTCGTCAAGGGCGACCTCGTCGTCGTCCTCGAGGCGATGAAGATGGAGCAGCCGCTGCAGGCGCACAAGGACGGCACGGTCGGCAACATCGCCGCCACCGCGGGTGCCACCGTCGCCGCCGGCCACCAGCTGCTCACGATCAGCTGACCGCAGAGAGTCATGACGAAGGCCCCCGCCTCGAGGCGGGGGCCTTCGTCATTCCCTCAGTCCGCAGGGGCAGACGCGCACCACTCGTCGAACAGTCGCTGCCCTGTCGATGTGCCGAGGGCGGCGCGTGCCGCCGGCGAATCGTGGAACTCCCGCAGCGCGGACCAGACGACCTGCGGGTGCGTCTTCAGCATCGCCGGGGCCACGGTGACCGTGGCGGGAACACGCATCCCGTCTGATGCAGTCACGCGACTCGGATCCACGCGGAGTCTGATGAGCGGGAGCTCGTCCATGCCGCGTCGCGGCTCGGTCAGGTCCGGCTCCACCCGGCGGATCGCGCTCCACGGCACGTACAGGGCCTCGGTGGCACGCATCAGGAGCACCCCGTCGTGGCCGATGCCCACCCCCATCGATCGACGGCCGAAAGAGTCGGAGCGGTACTGCGTGATGGCCGCGCGCACGGCCGTGTAGACGAACAGCGCGGCGGTCGCTGCGAGCACCGCGACTCCGAGGAAGGCCTCAGGACGGCCGGTCAGCCCGATCACGACCGCCACGATCGTCGCGGCCGTGAGCACGATGGCCCACACGACACACAGCATCAGGGTGACGACGCCCGGCCGTCGCTCCGACACGAAGTGCACGCGCGCATCGGGGCTTCCTATCCGCCCGCGCGTCAGAGTCGTGGCGTCGACCAGACGCGCGCGCCCCTCGACGAAAGGCCTGCGAGCAGCGACCGCCAGTGCCGTGAGACCGAACAGCGCGACGAACGCACCCGACCACAGCGGGCCGTCGGCACCGCCCGAGAATCCGATCATGGCGGCCGCGGCGGCGAGGAGGACCACGCCGAGCCAGAGCATGCCTCGGTTACGTCGAGGGCGACGTTCACCCCACTTCGCCGGCCATCCCTGCAACCGTGGCGATGCGAGAGGATCCGTCACCGGTTCCCCTCCGCGAAGAGGAGCGGCGGTTCGACGACGGAACGTGGCATGGCCACCATTATCGCAGCGCATTCGAAGTAGGCTGGCCGCCGGACCACCACCGAGGAAGGATCGCATGTATCGGATCGACCCCGCGCGACTCACGGCGCACGCGAGCGCACTGACCGACGATTCCGGATCGACGGCAACAGCCACGACCTACGCGTCCGACCACATCACGCTCGAGTACCTCGACACTTCTTTCGTCTATTCGAAGGCTCTGTTCGCGGCCAATGAGACGGTGGAGGCACTCAACAGCTACTTCGGCGCACTGAACACCGCGCTGACGGCATCCGCGACCGAGCTGCAGGGCACGGCGACCCGATCACTCGAACTCGACGACGCGATCGAAGCCGACCTCGACCGGAACTATCCCGGCGGGGGCGGCAGCGGTGCCACGACATCGGCGGACGACGCGTCGTCCGGTTCGCCCCACAACGCAGTGGACGAGCTGTCCCCTCCGGCCACGGAGACTCCGGAGGATCTGGTCTCCACCATCCTCACGACCGACTGGCTGAGCCCGTCGTCGGTGCTGGCCCAGGTGCTGGACTGGATCTTCGACTGGAACTACCTCGACGTCATCTCCAAGAACTTCAGCGGCGATTGGAACAAGCTGTACGAAGTCTCGGACTCGCTCCGGAAGCTCGGCGCCTACACCGGCACCCAGGGCGACAACGTGGCCTACGAGATGGCCGTGACCGCCGGATCCTGGACCGGGGAAGCGGCGACAGCCGCGAACGCGTTCTTCACCGACCTCGCGGAGCTCCTCCGCGAGGCGGGCACCAAGATCGCCGAGCTCGGACCGGAGTTCGAGATGGTGGCGCGGGGCATGATCAGCACGGCTGCACTGGTGAGCGGCATCTTCTCGAAGATCCTCGACGCCGCACTCGTGGCCGCCGTCTGCATCGCGGCGGGCACAGTGACGATCGAGACGGTCGTCGGTGGAATCCTCGGCTACCTCTGCGGTGGCATCGAGATCGGATACGCCCTGTGGCTCGCCAAGTCCGCCTACGACACCGTGCAGTCCGTGCTGACCTTCTTCGACGCGCTGAACGCCTCGGTGGGAGTGCTGAGCTCGCTGCTCGCGGGCGGCACCGACCTCCCCCTCCCCGTCGGATACGACAATGCGCAGGTGAACTGATGATGGACGACCCCTCGATCTCTCCCGAAGGAGAAGTCCCCGGCCAGCCCCGCGTGCTCGGCACCGCTCAGGCCGGAAGCCCCCTCGACCTCCGCGCCCGCGAACTGCTCGCACGCCTGAGCCGCGATCCGCAGATGGACGAATCGGTGCGCAATCGCGCTCAGGCGGCGCTCGCCGGACGCGCGACGCTCCGCGACGTCGCCCAGACCCCGGCATTCGCCGCACGGATGGAAGAGGCGGGCCGCCTGCTCAGGGCCGCCCTCGCCGATATGGACGACGAGCAGCGAGAAGCCGTGCGAACGGCCTTCCTGTACGGACCGGGCGACCGCTCCGACACGACCGGTTCGGGTGACGACCGTGCGCGGTGAGCGCGCGCTCGCGGTCGTCGGCACGGCACTCGCCGCGATCCTGCTCAGCAGCTGCTCGTCTTCCGCGGAATCCACGCTGACCGTGCAGTTCGAAGAGGGCGAAGGACAGACCGTCTCGGTTTCAGATCTGCAGTGCGTCACCTCAGGCGATCGATTCACCGCATCCAGCGCGCAGGACCGCGTCGGCGAGCTCTCGGCGTTCACCGCGTCCATCTCCGGTGCCGCGGACGCGACCACCTGGATCAGCCTCGGAGACGACCGGTGGCTGCTGACGACGGACGCGTTCGAGCATGACGGCGCGGTGACGTTCGACAACGCCGAAGCCCGAATCGGCACCTCCACCGACGGGTATCCGGCCGAACTCGAGACGTCGGCGACACTCGACGGCACACTGACCTGCACATCGCAGAAGGACTTCTGAGGGGAGTGAGATGGACACTCGAATCATCTCGATCGAGCACGACCAGCTGGACGCCGCGTGCACCGAGATCTCGGAGCATGTGAGGCAGATCGACGCCGAGCTCGATCGACTCGAGGCTGCGGCGGACGCGCTGTCTTGGCAGTGGTCAGGAGAGGCACAGGTCGCCTATCGTGTGGCGCAGCGCGAATGGCACCAGTCGATGCGCGAGATGACGGCGATCGCACATGCGCTGTCCGCGATCGCCCATCGGGGCAACAACAGCTTCCGCGCGCAGGATCGCCGCGACGCGGCCGTCTGGGCACGCTGAGGCGAGACGGGCGGACTCGCGCCGGTACCGTCCTCGCAGACGACGGTACCGGCCGCGGTCCGACCGTCTCGACGAGCTAGGAGATCTTCGCGTTGACGAGGTGCATCGCCCGGCTCGCGTCGGTGATGCTGCTCGACAGCGACGGGTAGGCCGCGAACACACGCGAGACCTGGTCGACCGTCAGACGGCGTTCGACTGCGACGGCGATCGGGTAGATCAGCTCGGATGCCTTCGGTCCGACGATCACGCCGCCGATCACGGTGCCGGAGCCCTTGCGGGCGATGAGCTTCACGAAGCCGTCCTTGATGCCCATCATCTTGGCCCGTGGGTTCGCGGCGAGAGGCAGCTTGTAGACGAGCCCGTCAGCCACGCCGTCCTCGACGTCCTTCTCGGAGTATCCGACCGTCGCGATCTCGGGCGCGGTGAAGATGTTCGACGTGATCTTGATCAGCTCGAGCGGGATCACGATGTCGCCCAGCGCGTGGAAGACGGCCGTGCGGCCCTGCATCGACGCGACGGATGCCAACGGGAAGAAGTTCGTGCAGTCGCCGACGGCGTAGACGTTGGGAACCGAGGTGCGAGCCACGCGGTTGACGCGGACGTGTCCGCTCTCGTCGAGTTCGACTCCCGCATCCTCGAGGCCGATGCCCGCGGTGTTGGGGATCGATCCGACGGCCATGAGGCAGTGGCTGCCGTCGACCGTGCGGCCGTCCGAGAGCGTCGCCGTCACGCCGTCCTTCGTGACCTCGACCTTCTCGGCGCGAGCCTTCGAGAGCACCGTCATGCCACCGCGCTTGAAGACCTTCTCGAGCACGCGCGCGGCATCCTGATCCTCGCCCGGAAGCACCTGGTCGCGGCTGGACACCAGGGTGACCTTGGCGCCGAGGTTCATGTAGGCGGAGGCGAACTCGGCACCGGTCACGCCGGATCCGACGACGATGAGGTGCTCGGGCAGAGCCTTCATGTCGTACAGCTGCGTCCAGGTGAGGATGCGCTTGCCGTCGGGCTTCGCCGAGTCCAGCTCGCGCGGCGACGCGCCGACGGCGACGATGATCGTGTCGGCCTCGATGCGGTCGAAGTCCGTGCCGCCGTGACCGGTCGAGACGATGATCGCGTTCGGGCCCTCAAGGCGCCCGTGTCCCGAGAGGATGCGCACTCCGGCCTCGAGCAGGGCGGAGCGCATGTCCTCGGACTGCTGTCCGGCGAGGGCGATGAGGCGCTTGTTGACGGCGGCGAGGTTGATGGCGATCTCGGGCTTGAGCGGCTTGCCATGCTCGCCCTTCGCGTAGAACTGCACACCCAGGTCGGATGCCTCCGAGATCGCGATGGCCGCATCGGCCGTCGCGATCAGGCTCTTCGAGGGCACGACGTCGGTGAGGACCGCCGCACCGCCGACGCCCACGCGCTCGACCAGGGTCACCTCGGCTCCGAGCTGGGCGGCGGCGAGCGCCGCCTCGTAGCCGCCGGGACCGCCGCCGAGCACGGCGACGCGCTGAGTGCGCTCAAAAGGGGTGGAAGACATGATCTCCATTCTTCCGCAATCCTGGCCCCCGAGCCTGCACCTTCCTAGAGTGGATCCATGTCCGAAACACACAGCAACCCCCTCGACGACCCGAATGCGAACCCGTTCGAGGTCGCAGCCGACGCAGCCGCCGACATCGCGCGCCTGACCGGAGTCGAGAAGCACGACATCGCCCTGACCCTCGGCAGCGGCTGGGGCAAGGCCGCCGACATCATCGGCGAGACCACAGCGACCATCCCCGCCACCGAGGTGACCGGCTTCTCGAAGCCCGCTCTCGAAGGGCACGTGGGCACTCTGCGCAGCATCCGCACCCCCGACGGCAAGAACGTGCTCGTCATCGGCGCCCGCACCCACTACTACGAGGGCCACGGTGTGCGCCGGGTCGTGCACTCGGTGCGCACAGCCGCAGCCACGGGGGCGAAGATCATGGTGCTCACCAACGGTGCAGGCGGCGTCCGCGAGACGTGGACGCCCGGACAGCCGGTGCTGATCAGCGACCACATCAACCTCACGGCCGACTCCCCGCTCGAGGGCGCGACCTTCATCGACCTGACCGATCTCTATGCGAAGCGCCTGCGCGACATCGCTCGCAGCGTCGACCCCACGCTCGACGAGGGCGTCTACACGCAGTTCCGCGGCCCGCACTACGAGACCCCGGCCGAGGTGCAGATGGCGAAGCACATCGGCGGCGACATCGTCGGCATGTCCACCGCCCTCGAGGCGATCGCCGCTCGTGAAGCCGGCATGGAGATCCTCGGCTTCTCGCTCATCACGAACCTCGCCGCCGGCATCCAGAAGACGCCGCTCAGCCATGCCGAGGTGATCGAGGCAGGCCGCGAGGCCGAGCCTGTGATCTCGGCGCTGCTGGCCCGAGTGGTCGAGGCGCTGTGAGCGACGAGCGCCTCGCGCAGGCTCGCGCCTGGATGCGGCAGGACCCCGACCACGAGACCCGCGACGAGCTCGCCGCGGTGATCACCCGTGCAGCGAGCGGCGACGAGACAGCGATCGCCGATCTCGACGATCGCTTCAGCACGCGCCTCGCCTTCGGCACCGCGGGGCTTCGCGGTGCTCTCGGTGCCGGCAGCAACCGCATGAACCGCGTGCTCGTCGCCCAGGCTGCGGCCGGGTTCGCCTCGTACCTGCGCGAACGCGCGCACGGCGGCACCCCGACCGTGATCATCGGCTACGACGGGCGCCGCAACTCGCGGGTCTTCGCCACCGACTCCGCCGAGCTCTTCGCCGGCGCAGGGCTCCGCGCCATCCTCCTCCCGCGCCTTCTGCCCACCCCGGTGCTCGCCTTCGCGGTACGGCACCTCGGGGCGGATGCCGGGGTCATGGTGACGGCATCGCACAATCCCCCGAACGACAACGGCTACAAGGTGTACCTGGGCGGCGCGGATCAGGGCTCGCAGATCGTCGCACCGGCGGATGCCGAGATCGCCGCGCACATCCAGCGGATCGCCGATGCGGATGACGTCAGTGCTCTTCCCCGGTCGACCGTCTACGAGACGGCGGGTGAGGACGTCGTCGACGCCTATGTCGCCGCGACCGCCGCAGTGGCCCCTGCTCCGGCATCCGCATCGGACATCCGGTGGGTGTACACCGCGATGCACGGCGTCGGATGGGAGACCCTGTCGAAGATCGTCGCGGCGGCCGGCTACCCGCAGCCGATGGTCGTCGGAGAGCAGCTGAAGCCCGACGCCACGTTCCGCACCGTGTCGTTCCCGAACCCGGAGGAGCCGGGAGCGATGGATCTGTCGTTCGCCCGTGCTCGCCGAGTGCAGGCGGACTTCATCCTCGCGAACGACCCGGACGCCGACCGCCTCGCCGTCGCGATCCCCGATGCCTCGTCCGAGAACGGCTGGCGTCGCCTCACCGGCAACGAGGTGGGCCTCCTGCTCGGAGCGCGCGCCGCGAAGGCGGCTGCGGGCACACCCGGCGCATCCCTGGCCTGCTCGCTCGTCTCCTCCCCCGGTCTCGGCGCGGTCGCCGCACATCACGGGCTCGACTTCCACGAGACGCTCACGGGCTTCAAATGGATCTCGCGCGCGCCAGGGATCGTGTTCGGATTCGAAGAAGCCCTCGGCTACCTCGTGAACCCCGAGACCGTCCGCGACAAGGACGGGATCTCGGCTGCCGTGGCGATCCTCGGCCTCGCGGCCGAGGCGCACGAGCGAGGCAAGTCGCTGGCTGATCTCCTGACGGAGCTCGGTGACACCTACGGCCACTTCGCCAGCGGTCAGGTGTCGGTGCGCGTCGACGATCTCTCGGTGATCGGCACCGTGATGCTTTCGCTGCGCACGCTGCCGCCGTCGCAGTTCGGCGGGCACACCATCGCCTCGGCGGAAGATCTGCTGCAGGCGGGACCCGGACAGCCGTCGGGGGATGTGCTGCGGTACCGCCTCACCGACGGATCCCGGATCATCGTCCGACCCAGCGGCACCGAACCCAAGCTCAAGGTCTACATCGACGCGAAGGCCGAGTCGGCCGCACGCGCCGCCGAGATCGTGCGCGAACTCGAGGCCGCCGTGCGGACCCTCCTGGAAGAACGCTCGTAGGTCGCATGCCGAGAAGACATGTCGTCATCAGCGCGCACAACGGGGTGCACGCGCGCCCCGTCGCCGAGCTGGTGCGCGTCGTGCAGGCGCACCCGCACGCGGTGACCCTGCGCACGTCGTCGGGCGCGGTCGTGGACCTCAGCAGCGTTCTCGCGCTGATGGATCTCGCGCTCGCGCCCGGCGACGCCGTGGTGCTCGAGACGGCGGAGTCGGCAGATGCCGACTCCGTGCTCGACGCGCTGGCCGGCGTGCTCGACCCTCGGCTCTGAGCCTGAGCGGTCAGCCGTCGATCACGGCGACGAGCTCGTCGAGGAACGCCTCGAAGCTCGTTCCGCGGCGAAGGATGCGCTGCACGCTGTCGCGCTCGCTGAACACCTCGACAAGCTGCTCGAAGACGGTCTGGAATGCGGCACGGTCGCTCTCGCTGAATGCGGCGAGGGCGACCACCTGCACCCGGCCCTCGCCCCAGGCCGCAGACCCGTCGGCGACGCCGATCGCGATCGCTGTCCTCGATGCCGTCATCTGCAGCGCGTGGGGTACGGCGAGGGCGTCCGTGAACGCCGTCGATGACATCCGCTCGCGCAGGATCGTGTTCTCGACGTAGTCCTCGCCGATGAGACCCGCGGACACAAGCAGGCCTCCGAGGCGACGGATGATCGCCTCCTCACCCTCGTCGGGGAGCGGGTACACGAAGGCGTCGGCATCGAAGTACCGTGCGAGCTCGGCACGCAGTCGCGTCAGACGCCGTCCTCGTCTCACCCGGGCCGCGGCCTGCTGGATGCGATCGACGTCGGCGTCGGTGAGGAACGGCTGGATGCGCACGAACCGGTCGCCGGTCGCGCCCGGCTCGATCGTGCTGAGCACCAGATCCGTGTCGAAGGAGGCCCAATCCGGGTCGACATTCGTGACGACGCTGGTGACCTCGATGGCGGACCCCAGCGAGCGGTCGACGCTGGAGCGCAGCAGCTCGTGCAGCTCGTAGTAGCCGGGGCAGACGATGGTCGCCGTGAGGATCGACTCGGCCTTGCGGCTGCGCTCGAGCCGCCCGCCGACGTGCATCGCGATGTAGGCGATCTCGTCGTCGTGGATGGGCGTCCCCAGCCGGTCGTGCAGCCCGCTCGCGATCGACACCGCCACCTCGAAGATCATCGGATAGGAGGTCTTGAGCGACCTCGTGAGCGGATTGCGGGTGAGCGCACTCTCTTCCGCGCGGCGCAGCAGGTTCTGCACGTGCAGGGCGAGGCGCAGCACGAAGGTCTCATCGACCAGATCGACCTGGAAGTCGTCGGCAGCCCTCGTGATCTCGGCGCGGACGGCGGCCTCGACCGCCGGGGCGACACCGCTGCGAGCCACATCGCCGGCGGCGTCCTCCCCTGGAGCCACGATGCGGGTGAGGACGAGGGAGGCGAGGTGACCGCTGTCGCCGTCGCCCAGCGCGACGGAGAAGTGCTCCTGGGCGAGGCGGGCGATGACCGCTCCGACTCTCGGGATCTCCTCCCTGGCACCCGCGGGGCCCGCCTCGAGGGCATGTCCGGCCGCGACCCGCTCGGCGGCGATCGCGATGTGCAGCAGCACGTCAGAGATCGCGAGCTCGTTGACGTAGTAGCCCAGCTCGCCGAGTTCGCGCACCAGTTCGGATTTGAAGGGGGCGACGGACCCCGCGGCGACAGCCGTGCCCGCGAGGGCTCGACGGAACGTCTCGGGGTGGAAGGACGCGGCGTCCATCTCGTCGTGCGCGAGGCGGCTGAGAAGACGGCGCTGAGCCGCCTCGTTGCCGCGCAGGCGCACGATCTCACGGTCGCGCTCCAGAGTCAGCTCGGTGCCGTCCAGCAGCCCGCGCACTCGGGCGAGGTCGGATTCGAGGGTCGCCTCGCTCACGTGCAGCTCGTCCGCCATCGCGAACACGTCGACGCCGTCCGGAAGGTCGAGAAGGGTGCGGACGATGCCGTGCAGCCGATCACGGGGTGCGGATTCGCCAGCCTGCCTGGTGCGCAGCGCATCGCGCGCCGCTGACCCCGCCCTGTACCCCGCGGGCCCCGACTCGACGGCATCCCCGGAGCCCGTGCGGGCGTTCAATGCCGCCACATACGAACGGATGCTGCGAGGCGTGACCCCGAGCTGATCGGCGAGACTCGCGGCCGTCGCCCAGTCGCCCTGGCGGAGCAGGGTCGAGAGGAGCTGGTCCTGGCGCTGACGCGACATGATCCTCCCCCTCCTCCGTGCCGACTGCACTGTCCTGACGTGACTTCCATGATGTCAGTAAGCGCGTGACCCCGCTCCGAAACCGATGTTCCGCAGGGGCGGAAAGGAACCTGTTGGCGAGCACCCTCGCCAGTTCCCAGACTGTTCTCAGGAAAGGTAGTGGGCATCGATGAAGATCCTCGTGGTGTGCGGCGCCGGCGCGTCGAGCACGTTCGTCGCACAGCGACTGCGCAGAGCGGCCTCCGACGCCGGTCTCGACTGGGACGCGGCAGCCGGCATGGAGCACTCCGTCACCGACGGCGATCACGACCTCATCCTCGTCGGCCCTCATCTCGCCGACCGCCTCGATGCCATCCGCGATGCGACCTCCGCGCCCGCGGTCGTCCTCCCGGAGGACGTCTTCGCCGACCGCGACGGCACCCGCACCCTCGCGCTCGCCCGCTCGATCCTCGCCGACGCCAGGAACACCCCGAAAGGAACATCATGACCGTCTCCCGCACCGTACGCATCGGCTCATCCCACGGACTCCACGCCCGCCCCGCGAAGCTGTTCGCACAGGCAGCCAAGGACTCGGGCATCCCGGTGACCATCGCGAAGGACTCCGGCAAGGCGGTCAACGCGGCCAGCATCCTGGGCGTCATCGCCCTCGCGATCGAGTACGGCGACTACGTCACGCTGACCGCGGACGGCGACAGCGCCGAGGGCGTGCTCGACACGCTCACCGAGCTGCTGACGACCGACCATGACCAGGATGCCGGCGCGTGAGCGAACTACGAGGAGTCGGGATCGGTCTCGGCGTCGCCCAGGGCGTCGTCGTGCGGATGACCGAGGCGCTGCCCGCTCCGGAGAACACCCCCAGCACGCAGGGCATCGATGCCGAACGCGCCAGGGTGCGCGAGGCCGTCGCCTCGGTGGCTCAGGAGCTGACCGCCCGAGGCGAGACGGCCGGAGGCTCGGCCCAGGAGGTGCTGGAGGCCCAGGCGATGATCGCCGAGGACCCCACCCTGCAGGACGAGGTCGACGCGAGGATCGATGACGGCGCCACCGCCGAGTGGGCCGTGCACGACGCCTTCGCCGGCTTCCGCGCCACCCTCGAGGCGGTCGGGGGCTACCTCGGCGAGCGCGCGGCCGACCTCGACGACATCGCCCAGCGGGTACTCGCACGGCTTCGCGGAGTGGATGCGCCCGGAGTACCCGACCCCGGCCATCCCTTCGTCCTCGTCGCACGTGACCTCGCCCCGGCCGACACGGCGCTGCTGAACCTCGACCAGGTGCTCGCGCTCATCACCTTCGACGGCGGGCCCACCTCGCACACGGCGATCCTCGCCCGAGAGAAGGGCATCGTCGCGATCGTCGGCGCGGCCTCGGCATCCGCCCTCGCCACCGGCCAGTCGGTGATCGTCGACGCGGCCGCCGGACTCGTGACCCTGGATCCGACCGACGACGAGAAGGAGCGCGCCGAACAGCGCGCCGCCGCCCGACGCTCTGCGGACGACGCACCACTGACTCCCGGCGCCCTCGCCGACGGCACGCTGATCCCGCTGCTGGCGAATCTGGGGAAACCTGCAGACGCATCCGATGCCGTCGAACGCGGGGCCGAGGGCGTCGGGCTGTTCCGCACCGAGTTCCTGTTCCTCTCGTCGGCCCAGGCGCCGACCGTCGAGCAGCAGCGCGAGTCGTACCGCGAGCTGCTCGCCGCCTTCCCCGGCAAGAAGGTCGTCGTGCGCATGCTGGATGCCGGGGCCGACAAGCCCCTGGCTTTCCTCAACGACGCGCACGAGGAGAACCCGGCACTGGGGCTCCGTGGCCTCCGCGCACTCCGCGCGAGCGAGGACATCCTGCGCGAGCAGCTGACCGCTCTCGCCGAGGCGGATGCCGCGACCGAGGCCGACCTCTGGGTCATGGCGCCCATGGTCGCGACCGTCGAGGAGACCGAGTACTTCACCGCGCTCGCCCGCGAGTACGGCCTGAAGACCGCCGGCGTCATGGTCGAGATCCCGTCCAGCGCGCTGCTCGCCGACCGAATCCTCGCGCATGCGGACTTCGCGTCGATCGGCACGAACGACCTCACGCAGTACACGATGGCCGCCGATCGCATGCTGGGATCCGTCGCCGGATTCCAGGACCCCTGGCACCCCGCCGTGCTCCGACTCGTCGGCGAGGTCGGTGCCGCCGGTGCCCGCCTCGGAAAGCCGGTCGGCATCTGCGGCGAGGCCGCGGCAGACCCGATGCTCGCCGTGGTGCTCGTCGGCCTCGGCGCGACGAGCCTCTCGATGGCTCCGTCCGCGCTGGCAGACGTACGGCAGATGCTCTCGACCCGAACCCTCGACGAGGCCCGCAACCTCGCCGAACTGGCACTGGCGGCCGACGACGCCGCCGGAGCCCGCCTCGCCGTGGCCGATGCCACAGCAACCCTTCCCCCTCACCAGAAAGAGACGACATCATGACGACGACGTCACCGGCCGCCACGAAGGCAGGCGGCCTCCGAACGGGCGTGCAGCGCTTCGGCACGTTCCTCTCGGGCATGATCATGCCCAACATCGCCGCGTTCATCGCGTGGGGATTCATCACCATGCTGTTCATCCCGAAGGGCTTCTTCGGGGCGGAGAGCCCCTTCGGCTGGCACTGGGCCGGTGTCGCCGAGATCGTCGGCGGCGGTGGCGATTCGGCCGTCCTGGGCTGGCAGGGTGCGATGACCGCGGTCGCCGAAGGCGCCGATGGCAACATCCTCGCGTATGTGGGCCTCGTCGGCCCGATGGTCACGTACCTGCTCCCGCTCCTCATCGC
Organism: Microbacterium sp. CGR1; assembly: GCF_051062835.1. Classification (GTDB taxonomy): domain Bacteria; phylum Actinomycetota; class Actinomycetes; order Actinomycetales; family Microbacteriaceae; genus Microbacterium. The sequence goes on from NZ_JAOTPG010000001.1 coordinate 1,313,364, forward strand.
CAACACCGCAGGCCGCATGGTCTACGGCGAGCGCGGCGGCGTCGTCGCGACGATCGCCACGATGGGTGTCATCGTCGGCACGAACATCCCGATGTTCCTCGGTGCCATGATCATGGGGCCGATCGCGGCCTGGATCACCAAGCGCATGGACCGGCTGTGGGACGGCAAGATCCGCCCCGGCTTCGAGATGCTGGTGAACAACTTCTCGGCCGGAATCCTCGGCATGGTCCTGGCGATCGTCGGATTCTTCGCCTTCGGCCCGGTCATGCTCGGCGTCAGCGCGGTGCTCGGCGGTGCAGTCGACTGGCTCGTCTCCCTGAACCTGCTCCCGCTGGTATCGATCATCGTCGAGCCCGCCAAGGTGCTGTTCCTCAACAACGCCATCAACCACGGCGTGTTCACCCCTCTCGGCATCGAGCAGGCCGCCGAGACCGGCAAGTCGATCCTGTTCCTCATCGAGGCGAACCCCGGCCCCGGCCTCGGACTCCTGCTCGCCTTCACCTTCTTCGGTGTCGGTGCGGCGAAGGCCTCGGCACCCGGTGCGGCCATCATCCAGTTCTTCGGTGGCATCCACGAGATCTACTTCCCGTACGCACTGAGCAAGCCGACCACCATCCTCGCGCTGATCGCGGGTGGCGCGGCCGGTGTCACGACGAACATGGTCCTCGGCGGCGGTCTCGCCTTCCCGGCAGCCCCCGGCAGCATCATCGCCGTCACGGCCGCGGCCGTCGGAGGCGGTGTCGGCAACCTGCTGGTCGTGTACCTCTCGGTCGTGATCGCCGCCGTCGTGACGTTCCTCATCACCGGCGTCATCCTGCGGGCATCGCGCAAGCGCGACCTCGAGGCCGAGGGCGACAGCTTCGGCGACGCGATCGCGCAGACCGAGGCGAACAAGGGCAAGTCTTCCGCCGCGATGGATGCGCTCCGCGCCTCTTCGGGTGCTGGCGCCGCAGGCGCGGCAGTCGCCGGTGCGGGAGTGGCCACCGACCGTCGCATCGCGAACATCGTGTTCGCCTGCGACGCCGGCATGGGTTCCTCCGCGATGGGCGCGAGCGTGCTGCGCAACAAGTTCAAGAAGGCCGAGATCGACGGGGTCACGGTCACCAACCAGGCGATCGCGAACCTCGACGGCAGCGCCGACCTCGTGATCACGCAGCAGCAGCTGACCGATCGCGCGAAGGCACAGTCGCCGAACTCGATCCACGTGTCCGTCGACAACTTCATGAACTCTCCGAAGTACGAAGAGGTCGTCGAGATGGTGCGCGAGCAGCGCGACTCCGACGCGTGACAGACCGGGCGGGGCGGGTGCCACGGCATCCGCCCCGCCCCCACATTCTCAGAAAGAAGGAATCACCATGAGCGTTCTCACCCTCGGACAGGTCCGCATCCACGCAGGATCCAGCACCCAGGAGGCAGCCCTCCAGGAGGCCACCGACATCCTCGTGTCGGCCGGCGCCGTCACCCCCGCCTACGTCGACGCGATGCGTCAGCGCGAGGCGACCGTGTCGACGTACATGGGCAACGGGCTGGCGATCCCGCACGGCACCAACGACACGAAAGACGCGATCCTGGGATCCGCCCTGTCGGTCGTCCGCTACGACGGCGGCGTCGACTGGGCGGGCGAGCCCGCGACGTTCGTGGTGGGAATCGCCGGCCGCGGCGACGAGCACCTCGAGATCCTCTCGCAGATCGCGATCCTCTTCTCCGATGACGACGACGTCGCCAAGCTCAACGCCGCACAGACCCCCGACGAGCTGTACGCACTGCTCTCGGCGGTGAACGACTGATGAAGGCCGTCCACTTCGGAGCGGGCAACATCGGCCGCGGTTTCGTCGGCCTCCTGCTGCACGAGGGCGGGTACGAGGTCGTCTTCTCGGACGTCGCCGACGCACTGGTCGATGCGATCAACGCGGTCGACTCGTACACCGTGCACGAAGCCGGCCCTGGCGGCACCGATCACGTCGTGACCGGCTTCCGTGCGGTGAACAGCAAGTCGGATCCGGATGCCGTCGCCGACGAGCTCGCGACCGCCGACGTCGCCACGACCGCGGTCGGACCGACCGTGCTGCGGTTCGTGGCCCCCACGATCGTCGAGGGCCTTCGACGCCGCTCCCCCGATGCCGCGCCTCTGCAGGTCATGGCATGCGAGAACGCGATCGGTGCGACAGGCACCCTGCGCGCCGAGGTCGAGAAGGCGGCAGGGGCGGATGCTCCCGAGCTGCTCTCGCGGGCCGTGTTCGCGAACACCGCCGTCGACCGCATCGTCCCCGGCCAGCCCGCCGACGGAGGCGTCGACGTCACGGTCGAGCCGTACTTCGAGTGGGCGATCGAATCCGGAGCCTTCGGCGGCACACTGCCGAAGATCCCGGGCGCGCACTTCGTCGATGACCTGGCTCCGTACATCGAGCGCAAGCTCTTCACGGTGAACACGGGCCACGCGGCCACCGCGTACTTCGGTGCCCGTGCCGGTATCGAGCGCATCTCGGATGCCCTCGCAGACCCCGACATCGCGGCCCGCGTGTCGGCGGCCCTCGAAGAGACCTCCGCGGTGCTGGTGGCAGAGCACGGGCTCGACCCCGCCGACCTCGCCGAGTACCGAGCGACGATCCTCGAGCGGTTCCGCAACCCCGCCCTCGTCGACACCGTCCAGCGCGTCGGCCGTCAGCCGCTGCGCAAGATCTCGCGACACGAGCGGTTCATCGGACCCGCCTCCATGGCGGCCGAGCGGGGCCTCCCCACGGTCGCCCTGGTCGGCGCCGTCGCCGCCGCCCTGGAATTCGAAGAGCCCGACGACGAGCAGGCGGTCGAGCTGCAGGAGCTCCTGCGCACGGAGGATGCGCTCGCGTTCACCGCGCGCACGACGGGCCTCGACCCCGAGCATCCGCTGTTCCCGGCGATCCGCGATGCGGTGGTCTCGCGCCAGACGGCGCTGCACGCCTCCTGACGCACCGCGGGCGGCCGAATGCCGCCCGCACGCTTTCCCTGCGCCCCCTGCCGATACGATCGGTCAGGGGGCGTGAGGTGCGAGCACGCAGAGGTGCGGGGAGCAGCATGAACAGGTACGCGATCATCGGCGCAGGGCCGTCCGGACTCGCCGCCGCGCGCGCTCTCACCAGACGCGGGATCGGGGTCGACGGCTACGAGGCCTCGTCCGGCGTCGGCGGGCTGTGGGACATCGACAACCCCCGCAGCACGATGTACGAGTCGGCGCACCTCATCTCGTCGCGAACCACGACCGAGTTCACCGAGTTCCCGATGCGCTCGACGGTCGACTACCCGGGCCACCGCGTGCTGCGGGAGTACTTCGAGGACTACGCCGAGCACTTCGGACTCACCGAGCTGTTCCGGTTCGAGACCGCGGTCACCCGACTCGAACCACGTGACGGCGGGTGGGATCTCACCAGCGCGGGTCCTCAGGGCGAGCAGACGCAGTGGTACGCGGGGGTCGTGCTCGCGAACGGCACCCTCGCCCGGCCGAACATCCCCGCCTTCACCGGCTCCTTCAGTGGCGAACTCATGCACACGAGCTCCTACAGGTCCCCCGCGCAGCTCGCCGGCAAGAGGGTGCTCCTGATCGGCGCGGGCAACTCCGGATGCGACATCGCGGTGGATGCCGTGCACCATGCCGCGTCCGTCGACATGAGCGTGCGCCGCGGCTACTACTTCGTGCCGCGCTACCTGTTCGGAAGGCCCAGCGACACCTTGAATCAGGGCAGACCGCTTCCCGCCCGCATCAAGCAGGCCGTCGACAGCCGTGTGCTCAAAGCCTTCACGGGCGATCCCGTGCGCTTCGGGTTCCCGAAGCCCGAGTACCGCATCTACGAATCGCACCCGATCGTCAACACCATGGTCCTCAACCACTTGGGGCAGGGCGATCTGCGCATCCGAGCCGACATCGACCGCTTCGACGGATCGACCGTGCGGTTCCGCGACGGCACGGCGGACGACTACGACCTCGTACTGCTCGCGACCGGCTACACACTCGACTACCCGTTCGTGGATCGGCGGCATCTGCAGTGGCAGGGCGCGGCTCCCCGGCTGTTCCTCAACCTCTTCCCCTCCTCGTTCAACGGCCTGTACGTGATGGGCATGATCGAGGCATCCGGCATCGGATGGCAGGGCCGCTACGAACAGGCGGACCTCCTCGCCACCTATCTCGATGCCGTGGAGCACGATGCCCCGAACGCGGCGCGGTTCCGCGAGAGGGTGACGACGCAGCCGTGGCCCGACCTCACCGGCGGCTACCGTTACCTCGGTCTCGCTCGGATGGCGTACTACGTCAACAAGGACGCCTACCGCGGTGCCGTCCGACGCGAACGGGAGGCGCTCGAGAGCTCCGTCCTCCCCGGTCGCGGGTGAGCGTCGCCCCCGAGGTTGTTCACATGCACAGGCCGTAACGTTGTTCCCGTGCAGAAGAAGCGTGGCCGTCGTGTCCTGAAGGTGATCGTCTGGGGACTCGTCGCGGTCCTCGTGCTCGGAATCGGCGGCATCGTCGCCTGGAGCCAGATCGGGGTGATGCCCGCCGAGAAGGCTCCGCTGGCGAGCGTCCGTGAGAATCCCGCCATCCACGTCGAGGATGCCGAGCAGGGAATCGTGCTCACCCCGGCAGACGGAGAGTCCGATCTCGGCCTGGTCTTCGTCCCCGGGGCGAAGGTGGACCCGTGGGCGTATGCTCCGATCCTGCAGAGCCTCGCCGAAGAGGGTGTCACGGTGGTCATCACGCGCCCGTGGCTGAACCTCGCCTTCTTCGACCTGCGCGGACTCGATGCCTTCACCTCCGCCGCACCCGACATCGACGACTGGGCGATCGGCGGGCACTCGCTGGGCGGTGTGCGCGCCTGCCAGCTGGCCGCCGACGCAGAGGCGCTCGTGCTGTTCGGCTCGTACTGCTCGAACGACGTCTCCGACACTGATCTCGCCGTCCTGAGCATCTCGGGCAGCGAGGACGGACTCTCGACGCCCGAAAAGATCGAGGCGGCCCGCGATCTGCTCCCGGCCGACGCCGAGATGGTCGAGATCGAGGGAGCATCCCACGCATCGTTCGGCGACTACGGCCCCCAGTCGGGCGACAGAGAGCCGACGATCACGGACGACGAGATGCACGAGCAGGTCGCCGAGGTGCTCGTCCCGTTCATGACGGAGCTCGCCCAGCGCTGATCGGATCGGCGAAACGGGCGGAATCTCAGTCGCGCTCGAGCAGCGGATGCAGATGTCTGGTGCTGAGCACCAGGGATGCGGTCCGTGCCCCCGCCGCGAGCGCGGTCGGCACGTCGAGGCCGTCGAGGCACGCGTCGAGGACGCCGGCGAGGAATGCGTCGCCGGCGCCGTTCGTGTCGACCACGTCGGCGGGGGCGGCCGCGACGCGGTGCTCCGCGCCGTCGGCATCGATCGCCACCGCGCCCTCCGCGCCGAGCGTGCACACCGCGAGCGACGAACCGGCCTCGATGCGGGAGCGGAGGAATGCGATCGGATCGTCGAGACGGTCAGCGTTGCAGAACACCGCATCGGCTGCCGCGAGGAACGGACGGTGGAAGTCGGCCTCGCCGTCGTAGTCGTGCACGTCGACCCAGATCGGGCGACCGGTGGACGCCGCCATGGGGAGAAGCCTCAGCGCCTCCGCGGCGAGGTCCAGCACGATCACATCCGATGCGGTCATCGCTGCCTTGATCGCGCCGTCATCGTCGCCGTGCGTGGCCGATGGTGACGCGAGGTAGAGCGATACCCTGCCACCCTGCCGTGTCATGAGGTTGAGGTGCCGCTCGGTGGCATCGCCGTCACCCCACATCGTGTGCACCCCCGCCGAGTCGAGCGCGCCGCGTACGCGCTCCCCCGGCTCGTCCGACGCCGTCAGCGCATAGAACAGCGTCGGGCGTCCGAGCGCGGTGAGACCGAGCGCCTTGCCCGCGCCGGTCCCGCCGAGGGTCTCCCAGCTCTCCTCCGCGAACTGCATGTGCGGTACGGGCTCGGGAAGCCTGTCGAGCACGACGATCGAGTTCCACGAGGCGGGGCCCGCGATGAAGACGGATGCGGTCATGCGCTCCATCCTCCCGCGTGCAGGCGACAGGTCAGCCGATTCGCTTGATCAGCGAGTCCAGACCCATGCCGTAGTCGATGCGGACGACCGGCAGCGCGAGCTTGTCCGTGCCGATCTCGACGTACCCCGGCTCGATCGTGCGCGCCATCTCGAAACCGGCCTGGGCGACGCCCTGCTTGGCGGTGTCGTTGTAGTGACCGAACGGATAGGCGATCACCTCGCGCACGCCGAGCACATCGGCCGAGGCGTTGAGGTCGGCGGCGATCTCGTCGGCCGTCCAGTTCACCATCCGGCCCTTGCCGTTCTCACCCGCCTGGTGCATGTCGTGCGTGTGCGATCGCCGCAGGACGTAGATCGACGGCGGCGGATCCTGACGGTAGGCGGTGATCATGAACGACGTCGAGAGCAGCTTGTACCTGTCGATCACAGGCACGGCGAGGTCGAACCAGGTCTGATCGGCGTCATCGTCGGTGATGATCACCGAACGCGCGGGCAGCGAGAGCCGTCCGTCGATGAACGCGCTGAGCTCGTCCCAGGTCGGAAGGTAGAAGCCGGTGGTCGCGATGTGATTCATCTGCGCGTCGAAGTCGCCGATGTACGCGTAATTGCCGCGCAGCCACCCGGTCTCGCCCTCGGGATTCGCCGTGAACTGGTGGTACATCAGGATCGGCACCTGCACGGCAGCCGCGGCGTTCGCCTCGGGAGTCGTCCACGCGGCGAACAGATCGATCTGCTGATCGACGCAGACCACGGGGTCGGCCCCGTTGATGCGCGCCGCGACGGTGAACGCGGCAGCATCCGCCTCGCTCGCGTACCACCCTGCGAACACACGGCCGTCCTGAGCCGGGATCGGGAGACCCACGTAGAGGGCGTTCTGCCACTGCAGCATCGGGTCCTCGGGCGCGCCCTCCCCGAGGAAGCTCACGGCGCACGCCAGCGGATCGTCGGCGTCGGCGACGATCTGCTCGGCCGCCGTCAGCGGGCGCTCGATGACCGCCGCAGTCGTCTTCGGGATGACCGTTTCAGGCTCGCGGGTGACCCACGCGTATGCCGCGGCCGCACCGCCCGCGAGCACGATGACCGTGCTGATGATGACTGCGACGCCCAGTCGGCGTCGCTTCCCCCCGGAAGCCACGACTCAGTTGCCCATGTCTCAGACGTCGAATCCTTCTGCGATCATCTCCACGAGCTCTTCGCGCGCCTCGACGGGCAGGAAGGCCCCGGCTGCGGCGTTGAACTGGAAGGTCTCGAGATCGTCGAGGTCGTACTCGAACGTCTCGACCAGGTTCGCGAGTTCGCGCGTGAGCGAGGTCGCGCTCATCGTGCGGTTGTCGACGTTGACCGTGACGGCGAAACCGAGCTGATAGAGGAGGTCGAACGGGTGGTCGGCGAGCGTGGTGCCCCAGGCCGCGATCGCGCCGGTCTGGAGGTTCGACGACGGCGAGAGCTCGAGCGGGATCTCGCGGTCGCGCACCCACCGCGCGAGGTCGCCGAACTGCACCTGCACCTCGTCGCCCTCCTGCGTGATGACCTGCAGGTCTTCGGCGATTCGCACGCCGTGTCCGAGACGCAACGCGCGTCCGTCGAGCAGGGCCGAGCGGATCGACGCGGGGCCTGCGGCTTCACCTGCGTGCACCGTGACGGGGAAGAAGTTCTCGGCGAGGTAGTCGAAAGCCTTGCGGTGATTCGAGGCGGGGAAGCCGTCTTCGGGTCCTGCGATATCGAAGCCGACGGCTCCGCGGTCGCGGAAGTCCACCGCGAGCTCGGCGATCTCGAGCGAGCGATCGGTGTGGCGCATGGCGGTGATCAGCTGGCCGACGCGGATGCTGTGGCCGTCGCGGTCAGCGGCGTCCTCGCCCTCCTCGATGCCCTGCTGCACGGCCTCGACCGTCTGCTCGAGCGTCAGCCCACGGGTGAGGTGCTGCTCCGGCGCCCAGCGCACCTCGCCGTAGATCACGCCGTCGGACGCGAGGTCCTGCACGAACTCGCGTGCGACGCGGGTCAGACCCTCCTTCGTCTGCATGACCGCGGTGGTCAGATCGAAGGTCTTCAGGTACTCGACGAGCGAACCGGAGTCGCTCTTCTTCGCGATCCAGGTCCCGAGGGCTGCGGGCTTGGACTCCGGGACCTCGAGTCCGATCGCATCCGCCAGCTCGATGATCGTCGACGGGCGCACGGCGCCGTCCAGGTGGTCGTGCAGCGACACCTTGGGCAGGCTGCGCAGGGATGCTCCCTGGATGGTGACATCACCGTTCGCGTCGATCGACATGAAAATCCTCTCGGTCGCTGATTCGCTCAGTTCAGGCTAGCGGTCAGCGGATCAGGCCGTGATGCGTTCGCGCACGATCGGGCCCGCGGCGGGAGCCTCGTCGCCGATGGCCCAGGATCCCTCCAGAGCCTCGAGCGCCCGCGGGAACCGCGCCTCGTCGGCTGCGGAGAGGGTGAACAGGGGCTGACCCGCGACGACGCGGTCACCGGGCTTCGCATGCAGATCGATGCCCGCCTCGAAGACCACAGGATCTTCCGCTCGTGCGCGCCCCGCACCGAGACGCCAGGCGGCGATGCCGAACGGCAGCGCGTCCATCTGCGACACGACGCCGTCGGACGGAGCCGTGACCACGTGGGTCTCCCGGGCGGTCGGCAGCGGCGCGTCGGGGTCGCCGTCCTGCGCGCGGATCATGGCCTTCCAACTGTCCATCGCGCGGCCGTCGTCGAGAGCGGCCTCGACATCGGCATCCGGCTGTCCGGCCAGCGAGAGCATCTCGCGAGCCAGGGCGATCGTCAGCTCGCGGACGTCTGCGGGGCCTCCTCCGCCGAGGACCTCGACGGACTCGCGGACCTCGTTCGCGTTGCCGATGGCGAGGCCGAGGGGCACGTTCATGTCGGTGAGCAGCGCGGTCGTGGCGACTCCCGAGTCGGTGCCGAGAGCGACCATCGTGCGGGCGAGCTCGCGTGCACGGTCGATGTCCTGCATGAACGCGCCGGAGCCGAACTTCACGTCGAGCACCAGGGCGTCGGTGCCCTCGGCGATCTTCTTCGACATGATGCTCGAGGCGATCAGCGGGATCGCCTCGACCGTGCCTGTGACGTCGCGCAGCGCGTAGAGCTTCTTGTCGGCGGGAGCGAGGCCCGAGCCTGCGGCGCAGATCACTGCGCCGACGTCGCCCTGCATCTGGGCGAACATCTCTTCGTTGCTGAGCGCGGCGCGCCAGCCGGGAATCGACTCGAGCTTGTCGAGCGTGCCACCGGTGTGGCCGAGACCGCGGCCCGAGAGCTGCGGCACGGCGACGCCGAAGACCGCGACGAGCGGCGCGAGCGGCAGCGTGATCTTGTCGCCGACACCGCCCGTCGAGTGCTTGTCGACGGTCTTCTTGCCCAGGGTCGCGAAGCTCATCCGCTCCCCCGACGCGATCATCGCATCGGTGAGCACGCGGATCTCATCGCGCTCCATGCCGCGCTGGAACACGGCCATCGCGAACGACGCCATCTGCGCGTCCGACACGTAGCCGCGCGTGTACGCGTCGACCATCCAGCGCAGCGCCTTCTCGGGCACCGCGCCTCCGTCGCGCTTGGCACGGATCACATCGACGGCGTCGAAGGGCTCAACGCTCATCGGGCGTCCTCCAGGTCTCGGGGGCCGAACGCATCCGGCAGTACTTCATCGATGGTCCGGATGCCGGAGACGGTCTCCAGCAGCATCCCGGGCATCGCGTGTTCGTAGAGCAGCTGGCGGCAGCGGCCGCACGGCATGATCGTCTGTCCGTCGTTGTTGACGCACACGAAGGCGACGAGCTGACCGCCGCCCGACATGTGCAGGTCGCCGACCAGTGCGCACTCGGCGCACAGCGTCACGCCGTACGAGGCGTTCTCGACGTTGCATCCGGCGACGATCCGTCCGTCGCCGACGAGTGCGGCCGCGCCCACCCTGTAGCGGGAGTACGGCGCGTACGCCTTCGTCATGGCGTCGGTCGCGACCTGACGGAGTTCATCCCAGTCGATGTCTGTCATGTCTCTCCTAGGACTTGATGTACGGCTTGCCGCTGGCTGCGGGGCCGCGGATCTGACCGGCGAAGCCGGCTACCGCGAGCAGCGTGACGACGTACGGGAGCATCAGCATGAACTCGCCCGGGATGGGCGTCTTCAGGATCGACAGCAGGTTCTGCAGGTTCGTCGCGAAGCCGAACAGCAGGGCGGCGAGCGTCGCGCGGATCGGGTCCCAGCGTCCGAAGATCACTGCGGCGAGGGCGATGAAGCCGAGGCCGGCGGTCATGTCCTTGCCGAACTGCGGCACCGAGACGAGCGTGAAGTACGCTCCTCCGATGCCCGCGATCGCACCCGCGAGCAGCACGTTCCAGAATCGAGTCGCGTTCACCTTGATGCCCACGGTGTCGGCGGCCTGCGGGTGCTCACCCACGGCGCGGACGCGGAGTCCCCACTTCGTGCGGTACAGGCCCCACGCGACGATCGCGACGGTGATGAACATGAGGTAGACGATGAACGTCTGGTTGAACAGCACCGGCCCGATGATCGGGATGTCGCTGAGCAGCGGGATCTCGATGCGGCTGAAGCGCACCGGCGTGTTGAGGGCGGCCTCGTTCGGCGCGAGCAGCGCGCCGTAGAGGAACCCGGTGAGACCGCTGACGAGGACGTTGAGCACGACACCGACGATCACCTGCTCGACGAGGTACTTGATGGCGAACGCCGCGAGCACCGCCGCGACGAGCACGCCACCGAGCATGGCGCCCAGCAGACCGATGAACGGGCTGCCGGTGACGCTCGAGAGAAGCGCCGCCGAGAACGCTCCGAGGAGCAGCTGGCCCTCGATCGCGACGTTGACGACGCCGGCACGTTCGCCGATGACACCACCGAGCGCACCGAACACGAGCGGGACCGAGAGCGACACCGCGCCGAACAGCAGGCTGCTGACGGGCACGAGGCCGCCTGCACCCGCCCACACGAGGAACCCGAAGACGGCGAGCACGCTGAATGCGATCACCAGCCAGATCGAGGCCTTGCGATAGGACCAGGCCCGCAGGAACGCGAGACCCGACAGCAGCGCCAGGATCACGATGACGACCCAGCTGGTCGGTCCGGTCGGCAGCGCCACGTCGGGCAGCGCGAACGGCGACGACGGATCGTTGAGTCGGAAGCTGCTCGTTCCGGTGCGAGGCACCAGCAGGAACAGCAGCGCCAGCAGCACGGTGGCTGCGGCGAGGACGATCGGCGCCTTCAGGTGCCGCTCGCGCACGGTGGCGAGCTGCACAGTTCCGTCAGCGGCTTCGCTCTGGACGAGGGAGGTCATGCGGTCACCGCCTTCTTCGCGGCCTTGGCTCTCGCCTTGGCAGCCTTCTCCGCGTCGGTCTTGGGAAGGAAGAACACCGTGCGCAGCAGCGGCGGCGCGGCGATGAACAGCACGACGAGCGACTGCACGACGAGCACGATGTCGACAGGGATGTCCTGCGCCTGCATCGAGAAGGATCCGGCCTTGAGCGCGCCGAACAGGATGCCGGCGGCGAACGTCCCCCACGCACGGCTGCGCCCGAGCAGGGCCACCGTGATCGCGTCGAAGCCGATGCCGGCGTCGATGGTCTCGGTGATTCCGGTCGTGACCGCACCCTGGATCTGGTTCATCCCGGCGAGACCGGCGAGAGCACCGGCGAGCAGCATGGCGTAGACGTAGACGCGCTGCACGCTGATTCCCGCGGCGCGGGCCGCGTGCGGGTTCTCACCCACGGCGCGCATCCGCATGCCGAGTGACGAGCGCTCGATGAGCCACCAGACGAACAGCGTCGCGATGATGACGATGACGAAGCCGAGGTCGAGGAGGGGGAACTGCGGGCCGAGGAGCGAAGGGAACTGCGCGCTCTCGGGGGTCGCGTAGCCGAGGGCCTGGTTCGTGCCGGGCTTCTGCAGGAGGCCCGGGGTGCGGATCATCCACAGCAGCAGGTAGTAGGCCACGTAGTTGAGCATGATCGTGAGGATCACCTCGTGGGCGCCCGTCTTCGCCTTGAGCAGACCGGCGATTGCTCCCCACAGAGCACCACCGGCGATGCCGGCGATCAGCGTGACGGGGATGTGGAGCCAGAACGGCAGGTCGAGCTGGAAGGTCAGGAGACCTGCGACCGCGACACCGATGAGCATCTGTCCGCGTGCACCGATGTTGAAGAGGCCGACACGGAAAGCGAGTGCCACACCGAGACCGGCGGCGATCAGCGGGGCTGCGAACCCGAGGGTGTTGGTGAGCGGCCGGATCTGCGCGGCGAAGTCGGCGCCTCGCGCGTTGAAGATCGCTCCGCGGAACAGGGCCTCATAGCCGTTGTAGACGGCGTTCCACGCCGCGGCGATCGTATCGGTCGGACGCGAGAAGAAGTAGCCGGAGGCCTCGATGACGTCTTCGTTGGTGAAGGCGATCAGGATGCCGCCGACGACGAGCGCGAGGAAGATCGCCAGGATCGTCGTCACCGCGCTGCCCCGCAGCATCTCCTTGAGGATCACGTTGCCGCGAGGGGGCGGCGGCACATCCACGGGATCGCGGAGGGTCGTGGTGGTGTTCACCGAGAGCTGGTCGCCGGACCCCTCGGTGCCCGCTCCCCCGGCCTGTGGCGTCGAACCGCTCATGCGGCCACCTCTCCCTCGGCGGCGCCCGCCATCATCAGACCCAGCGTCTCGCGCGGGGTGTCGCCGGGAACGATCCCGACGATCGTGCCTCGGTACATGACCGCGATGCGGTCGGCGAGAGCTGCGACTTCGTCGAGCTCGGTCGAGACCACGACGACGGGGATGCCGGCGTCACGCGTCTCGATGATGCGCTTGTGGATGAACTCGATCGAGCCCACGTCGACTCCACGGGTCGGCTGCGCCGCCACGAGCAGTCGGAGTTCGCGGCTCATCTCGCGAGCGATCACGACCTTCTGCTGGTTTCCGCCGGAGAGAGTCCCCGCCGGAGTGTGCGGGCCCTGCGCCCGGATGTCGTACTCCTTGATGCGCGCGTGGGCGAACTCCTCGAGCGCCGCGCGGCGCAGAGTTCCTCCGCGGCTGAACTCGGGGTCGCCTGAGCGGTCGAGGATGAGGTTCTCTGCGACCGAGAAGCCGGCGACGAGGCCGTCTTCGGTGCGGTCCTCGGGGACGAAGCCGACACCGGCGTCGAGGATGGCCCGCACGCTCTTGCCGACGAGCTGAGTGCCGTCGAGCGAGATGGATCCCTCGACCCGGGCCGCGAGACCGACGATGGCCTCGACGAGCTCGGTCTGTCCGTTGCCCTGCACGCCGGCGACGGCGAGCACCTCGCCGGGGCGCACGGTGAAGTCGACGTCGTCGACGACGATCGCGCCCGTGGAGGTCAGAACCCGCAGACCCTTCACCTCGAGGCCGCCGTCACCGAGGCGCGGAGCATCCTTGTGCACGGTGAGCTCGACCGCACGGCCGACCATGAGCGAGGCCAGCTCGCCGTTCGTCGCCGTGGGCGATGCCTCTCCGACGATGCGGCCGAGGCGCACGATCGTGATGGTGTCCGCGACCTCGCGGACCTCGCGCAGCTTGTGGGTGATGAAGACGATCGCGGTGCCCTCGTCGCGGAGCTGGCGCATGATGCCCATCAGCTCGTCTGTCTCCTGAGGGGTGAGGACGGCAGTGGGCTCGTCGAACACGAGCACCTTCGCGTCGCGCGAGAGCGCCTTGATGATCTCGACGCGCTGCTGCACTCCGACGGGCAGGTCGCCGACGATCGCGTCGGGGTCGATGTCGAAGCCGAAGCGCGCGGCGACGGAGCGCACGTGCTCCCGCGCCTTCGCGATGTCGAGGGTGCCGACGCCCTTCGTCTGCTCGTGGCCGAGCATGACGTTCTCGGCCACCGTGAACACGGGCACGAGCATGAAGTGCTGGTGCACCATGCCGATGCCGGCATTCATGGCGTCACCGGGACCGCGGAACCGCTGGACGACGTCGTCCAGGAGGATCTCGCCCTCGTCGGCCTGATACAGCCCGTAGAGGACGTTCATCAGGGTCGATTTGCCTGCGCCGTTCTCGCCGAGCAGCGCATGGATCTGCCCCGGTTCGACGACCAGGTCGATGTGGTCGTTGGCCACCAGGGTTCCGAACCGCTTGGTGATGCCGCGGAGTTCGAGCTTCATATCTGCACCTTATCCAGAAGTGTCATCCAGAAGAGTCTGAAGAATCTGCGGCGCAGTCCTCGGGGATCGCCCGGGTGCGCCGTGAACAGTCATCGTCGTCCGTCCACGGCGCGGGGCGAGTGGCCGCTTGCACCACTCGCCCCGCGCTGGAACTCGATGACTTACGGGGAGTTCGGGGACTCCACCGTGATGTCACCGGCGATGATCTGCTCCTTCAGAGCGTCGATCTCGTCGAGCAGTCCGTCGGGCAGGTCGCCCTCGAACGAGCCGAAGCCCGAGAGCTTCACGCCCTCGTTCTCGAGAGTGCCGATGTAGGGAGCCGGGTCGAAGTCGCCCTTCGAGGCTGCGATCGTCGCATCCTCGACGGCCACGTCGATCGCCTTCATGATCGAGAAGAGCGTGACGTCGGCCACGGACTCGTCAGCGACGGCGAGGTCGCTGTCGACGCCGACGAGCAGCGTGTCCTTGCCGCTGTCAGCGATGGCCGCAGCCGCGCTCTGGTAGATCGGACCGCCGACCGGGAGGATGACGTCGACGCCCTGGTCGAGCACGCCCTGCGCGGTCTGCTTGGCCGTGTCGTTCGCGTCGAAGCCGCCGGTGAAGGAGCCCTTCTGCGTGGCGGTGTCCCAGCCGAAGACCTCGACCGCACCGGACTTGTCCTCGTTGTACTTCTCGACACCGAGCTGGAAGCCGTCCATGAACACGGCGACGGACGGGATCTGCATTCCGCCGAAGGTGCCGACCTTGTTCACACCGGCAGCCGACGACCAGCCTGCGGCGGCGTAGCCACCGAGGTAGGCGGCCTGAGCGGTGTCGAAGACGAGGGGCTTGATGTTCGGGGCATCCGTGGTGCCGTCGAAGTCGTTGTCCGCGTAGTCGTCGATGATCGCGTAGTTGATCTTCGGGTTGGCGAGCGCCGACTCGACGGTCGCTGCCGAGAGCTTGAAGCCGACGGAGACGATCAGCGAGCAGCCCTCCGAGACCGCGGTCTCGAGGTTCGGCGCGTAGTCGTTGTCGTTGGCCGACTCGAACTCGAGCGGCTTGACGCCGAGCTCGTCAGCGGCACGGTCCATGCCTTCCTTGGCGGACTGGTTGAACGACTTGTCGTTCCAACCGCCGGCGTCGGAGACGAGGCAGGGGAGGAAGTCGGATGCTGCATCCCCGCCCCCGTTGCCGCCCGATTCGGTCGGAGCCTGGCCACAGCCGGCGAGTGCGAAGACGACGCCCGCGGCGATGGTCGCGCCGAGCAGCTTCTTGGTGGTGGAGATGGTCAACTCATGCCTCCCTCAACGATCCCGCGGCCCTCGCGGATCGCTCAAAGTTACCTACTGTTTCGACTTTTGTGCATGCCCGCACCCGAGCGGCAATCGAATGGTTACAAAGCTGAAACCAAGTCAGCCGATGAGCGGCGGTGGGTGCTCATCAGAGCACGTCGCCCCGTCCGGTGAGCTTGAGCGACTCCACGACGCCTTTCACACGCTGCGCGTGCTGCACCGTCGTGACGAGAAGCGCATCGGGTGTGTCGACGACGACGATGTCCTGCACCCCGATGAGGCTGATCACGCGCGACGTCTGGCTGACCAGGATGCCGCTGGCGGCATCCGACAGAACGCGGGCGTTCGGGCCGAGCACCGCGAGGTCGTTCTTGCGACCGTTGTTGATGAGCTTCGTGAGCGAGGCGAAGTCCCCCACGTCGTCCCAGTCGAAGTGGCCGGGCACGACGGCGAGGCGTCCGCGCCGCGCGGCGGGCTCGGCCACCGCGTAGTCGATCGCGATCTTCTTGAGCCCCGGCCAGATCCGGTCTACGGCGGGGCCGCGACGCTCGCGGTCGTCCCATGCCTCGGCGAGCTCGAGGAGCCCCGCGTGCAGGGCCGGCTCGTTCTCGGCGAGTTCGTCGAGGAGCACGCTCGCCCTGGCGATGAACATGCCGGCGTTCCAGAGGTAGCCCCGATCGGCGAGGTACGCCTGGGCGGTCTCGAGGTCGGGCTTCTCGACGAAGCTCTCCACCAGCGCCGCCTCGCGGGCGCCGTCGACGACGAGCTCCGGTCCCTTCTTGATGTAGCCGAACCCGGTGGCGGGCTCGGTGGGAGAGATGCCGATCGTGCAGATGTATCCCTCGCGGGCCACCTCGACCGCGTCGCGCACGGCGAACTCGAACACGCGGGTGCTGCGGATGACGTGGTCGGCGCTGAAGGACCCGATGATCACGTCGGGGTCGCGGCGGTGCAGGATCGCGGCGGCCAGTCCGATGGCCGCCGCCGACTCGCGGGGCTCCGACTCCAGGAAGACGTTCAGATCCGGGATGCCGGGCAGTTCCGCCTCGACCGCGGCGCGGTGCGCTCGCCCGGTGACCACGGCGATGCGGTCAGCGCCCGCGAGCGGTTCCAGCCTGTCCCAGGTGTCACGGAGCAGGGAATGCCCCGAACCGGTGAGATCGTGCAGGAACTTCGGGGCGTCGGCGCGGGACAACGGCCACAGTCGGCTGCCGATGCCGCCGGCGGGGATCACTGCGTAGAAGTCCTTGATCGGTTGGCTCACCCTGCCAGGGTATCCCGACGGAACATCTCGACATCGAGATGGTTAGGCTCCCCTTCGTCGCCCACAGGCGCCGCACGGGAATAGGATGGTGTCCGATCGGCCGTGCCTGGCAGCAGGCTCATGCTTGGACCACGCATCGCACGCGACCGAGTCACATCGATCCAGGGAGGACGACCGTGTCCACAAGCGCTCGCTTGACACCGTCGATTTCGGAAACCACTTCCAAGACACCTCGCGGCACCCTCTACCGGGGTCGCGAAGGCATGTGGTCGTGGGTGCTTCACCGCATCACCGGAGTCGCCATCTTCTTCTTCCTGTTGGTGCACGTGCTCGACACTGCACTCATCAGGGTGTCCCCCGAGGCGTACAACGCCGTCATCGGCACCTATAAGAACCCGATCATGGCGCTCGGCGAGGTCGTGCTGGTCGCCGGCATCGTGTTCCACGCGATGAACGGCCTGCGCATCATCGCGGTCGACTTCTGGTCGAAGGGCGCCAAGTACCAGCGCCAGCTCTTCTGGGGCGTGCTGCTGGTGTGGGGAATCATCATGGCCGGCTTCGTGCCGCGTCACCTCGCCCTCGCGTTCGCCGGCTTCGGAGGAGGACACTGATGACCGCTCAGACTGTCGCAGCGCCCGTCCGCCGTCAGCGCGGATTCAACCTCGAGAAGTGGGGCTGGCTCTTCATGCGCGGCTCCGGCGTCGTCCTGGTCGTGCTGATCTTCGGCCACCTGTTCATCAACCTGATGGTCGGGGAGGGCATCCACGCCCTCGACTTCGCATTCATCGCAGGCAAGTTCGCCACGCCGTTCTGGCAGTGGTGGGACGTCATCATGCTCTGGCTTGCCCTGATCCACGGCGCCAACGGCATGCGGACGATCGTCAACGACTACGTCACGAACAACACCGCTCGCAAGGCTCTGACCTGGGCCCTCGGCCTGGCAGCCGCCCTGCTCATCATCCTCGGCACCCTGGTCGTCTTCACGTTCGACCCGTGCCTCGGCGTGACCGAGACGAGCACGCTGTGGGAACAGTGCCAGACGCTGGGCAAGTAGAAGAGAAGGCATACGAGAAGTGACTACCGAGACCCAGGATTCCGTCGTGCGCGACGGTGTGCACTACCACCAGTTCGACATCGTCATCGTGGGAGCCGGCGGCGCCGGCATGCGCGCGGCGATCGAGGCCGGCCCCGGCGCGAAGACCGCGGTGATCTCCAAGCTGTACCCGACGCGTTCGCACACCGGTGCGGCGCAGGGTGGCATGGCGGCTGCGCTCGCGAACGTCGAGGAGGACAGCTGGGAGTGGCACACCTTCGACACCGTCAAGGGTGGCGACTACCTGGTCGACCAGGATGCTGCGGAGATCCTCGCGAAGGAGGCCATCGACGCGGTCATCGACCTCGAGAACATGGGTCTTCCCTTCAACCGCACCCCCGAGGGCAAGATCGACCAGCGCCGCTTCGGCGGTCACACCGCCGAGCACGGCAAGACCCCGGTCCGCCGCGCGTGCTACGCCGCCGACCGTACCGGCCACATGATCCTGCAGACGCTGTTCCAGAACTGCGTCAAGCTCGGCATCAACTTCTTCAACGAGTTCTACGTGCTCGATCTGCTCACGGTCAAGGACGCCGACGGCAAGACCCAGGTCTCGGGCGTCGTCGCGTACGACCTGTCGACCGGTGAACTGCACGTCTTCCAGGCCAAGGCCGTCATCTTCGCGACCGGCGGATTCGGCAAGATCTTCAAGACCACCTCCAACGCTCACACCCTCACCGGTGACGGCGTCGGCATCGTCTGGCGCAAGGGCCTCCCCCTCGAGGACCTCGAGTTCTTCCAGTTCCACCCCACCGGCCTCGCCGGTCTCGGCATCCTCCTCACCGAGGGCGCACGTGGCGAGGGTGCGATCCTGCGCAACGCCTCGGGTGAGCGCTTCATGGAGCGCTACGCCCCGACCATCAAGGACCTCGCGCCCCGCGACATCGTCGCGCGCTGCATGGTCCAGGAGGTCGCGGAGGGTCGCGGCGCCGGGCCCCACAAGGACTACGTGCTGCTGGACTGCACACACCTGGGCGCCGAGGTCCTCGAGACCAAGCTGCCCGACATCACCGAGTTCGCCCGCACCTACCTGGGCGTCGACCCGGTCGTCGAGCCGGTGCCGGTCATGCCGACCGCGCACTACGCGATGGGCGGCATCCCGACCAACAACAACGGCGAAGTCCTCGCCGACAACGACACGGTCGTCCCCGGCCTCTACGCCGCCGGCGAGTGCGCCTGCGTCTCGGTGCACGGCGCCAACCGCCTCGGCACCAACTCGCTGCTCGACATCAACGTGTTCGGCAAGCGCTCGGGGCGCAACGCGGTCGAGTACGTCAAGACCGCCGAGTTCGTGCCGCTCCCCGAGAACCCGGCCGCGTTCGTGTCCGACATGCTCGAGAGCCTGCGCAACAACCAGGGCACCGAGCGCATCGCCGTGCTCCGCAAGGCTCTGCAGGACGAGATGGACAAGGGCGCGCAGGTGTTCCGCACGCACGACTCCCTCCAGCACGTGCTCGGCGTCATCGCCGAACTGCGCGAGCGCTACAAGAACGTGCACGTCGACGACAAGGGCAAGCGGTTCAACACCGACCTGCTCGAGGCCGTCGAGCTGGGCTTCCTCCTCGACATCGCCGAGGTCGTCGTCTACGCCGCACAGAACCGCGAGGAGAGCCGTGGCGGCCACATGCGCGACGACTTCCCGACGCGCGACGACGAGAAGTACATGAAGCACACGATGGCCTACCTGACGGGCGATCCGCACTCCTCCACCCCGAGCGACCACATCAAGCTCGACTGGAAGCCCGTCGTGTTCACCAAGAACGACCAGGGCGAATTGAACTACCCGCCGATGGAGAGGAAGTACTGAGCATGTCCAACGCCATCGCTGAAGCTCCCGCAGACACGACCGAAGAGACCGGCATCCAGTCCTTCATCGTCACGTTCAACATCCGCCGGTTCGACCCCGAGGTCGACTCCGAGCCGCACTGGGTCGACTACGACGTGGAGCTGTACTCGACCGACCGCGTGCTCGACGCGCTGCACAAGATCAAGTGGGAGGTCGACGGCTCGCTCACGTTCCGCCGTTCCTGCGCCCACGGCATCTGCGGCTCCGACGCCATGCGCATCAACGGCCGCAACCGCCTCGCCTGCAAGACGCTGATCAAGGACCTCGACATCTCGAAGCCGATCTACGTCGAGGCGATCAAGGGTCTGCCGCTCGAGAAGGACCTCGTCGTCGACATGGAGCCGTTCTTCGCCTCCTACCGCGAGGTGCAGCCCTTCCTCGTCGCGAACTCGGTGCCCGAGAAGGGCAAGGAGCGCGTCCAGACGATCGCGGATCGCGAGATCTTCGACGACACGACCAAGTGCATCCTCTGTGCCGCGTGCACCTCGTCGTGCCCCGTCTTCTGGACCGACGGCCAGTACTTCGGCCCCGCCGCGATTGTGAACGCGCACCGCTTCATCTTCGACTCGCGCGACGACAACGCCGCAGTGCGCCTCGACATCCTCAACGACAAGGAAGGCGTGTGGCGTTGCCGCACGACCTTCAACTGCTCCGAGGCGTGCCCCCGAGGAATCGAGGTCACCAAGGCCATCGCCGAGGTCAAGCAGGCCGTGCTGCGCGGTCGCGTCTGACGCACGGAACATCGACGCGAACGGGCGGGCTCCCCACGGGGGCCTGCCCGTTTTCGTCGTGTGGATAAGGTGAAGACGTGTCAGAACCCGATCGCGCGGCGTCAGAGGCCGGCCGCCTCGATGCGGCGGTCGAACGTGCGACCGCGCTGACGAGGCGCACGCTGGGCCTCTTCCCGGTGCGCGTGTGGCGTCACTTCCTGCAGCACAACGGATTCCTCCTCGCCGCGGGCGTGAGCTATCAGGCGCTGTTCGCCATCTTCGCGGCGATCTACCTCGCCTTCGCGATCGCAGGCCTGTGGCTCGGCGGCAGCAGCGAGGCGGTCGACAGCATGATCGACATCATCAACAGCTACATCCCGAATCTGATCCAGGATCAGGGCGGGGTGTTCACCCCGGCCCAGGTGCAGGAGATCGCGGCCAGCACGACGGGGATCTTGAGCATCACCGGTCTGATCGCCCTCGGAACCGTGATCTGGACCGCCATCGGATGGGTGACGTTCTCACGACGCGCTACCAGGGACATCTTCGGTCTGCCGCCCGACCGCCGCAGCTACGTCATCCTGAAGGCGCGTGACCTGCTGGCCGCGCTGATCTTCGGGGCCTCGCTGATCGTCGGCTCGCTGCTCAGCTCCGCAAGCGCCGTCGCGCTGGCCTGGATCCTCAGCCTGCTGGGTTGGGGGGCGGCGCTCGACGGCCTGACCAGCATCCGCATCGGCACGGTCCTGGTGTCGTTCGCGGTGCTGTCGGCCGCGCTCGCGGCGATGGTCCGCTTCCTCACGGGAACGTCGCTGCACTGGGGCACGATCTGGCCCGGTGCCCTCCTCGGCGGCGGGGCGATGACGATCCTGCAGTTCGGCGCGGGGTTCCTCCTGAGCTACACCCCCTCGAATCCCCTGCTCGCCACGTTCGCGATCTTCATCGGCCTGCTGCTGTGGTTCCGCGTCAACGGCGTGGTGATGCTGGTGGCGTCGTCATGGATCGCGGTCAGCGCCCAGGACAGGGATCTGCCTCTGCTCTCCCAGACCGAGGCGGAGCGACGTCTGGCGGAGTACCGGACGCTGGTGGAGGCGGCGCGAATCCGGGTGCGCGAGGCCCAGGCCGCTCGGGACGACGCACCCTGGTACCGCACCTGGCAGACCGAACGCGCCCTGCGTGCGGCCGAGAAGGAGCTCGAGTCCCTCGAGGCATCTGCTCCCCCGCCCGTCGATGAGAGCTCTCCCCTCGCGCAGCGTATCCTTGCGGAGCTGCAGCGCCCGTCGAAGGATGTCGGCGGCCCTCGTTAGGCTGGTGAGTATGCCTCATCTGCGTATCGCCTCGGTCAATGTCAACGGAATCCGAGCGGCGGCTCGCAACGGCATGAGCGGCTGGCTCGATGCCGCCGACGTCGACATCCTGACCCTGCAAGAGGTGCGCGGGCAGGACGAGCACCTCGAGGCCGCGCTTCCCGGCTGGACCTTCGTGCACGACGAGGCGACGGCCAAGGGTCGCGCCGGTGTGGCGATCGCGAGCCGCGTGCCGGCGATCGCTTCCCGCACCGACTTCGGCGACGCCGACTTCGACTCGAAGGGCCGCTGGATCGAGGCCGACTTCCAGATCGGCGACCGTCCGCTCACGGTGGTCAGCGCCTACGTGCACAGCGGCGAGGCCGACACTCCGAAGCAGGAGGAGAAGTGGAAGTTCCTCGACGCGTTCGGCGTACGGCTCGCCGAGCTCGGCGACTCCGACGGTGCGCTCGCCCTCGTCACGGGCGATCTGAACGTCGGGCACCGCGAGCTCGACATCAAGAACTGGCGTGGCAACCGCAAGAAGGCCGGATTCCTGCCCCGAGAGCGCGCCTACTTCGACCGATTCCTCGGTACAGCAGGCGAGGCCGTCGAGGGCGTCGACGGTACCCGCGGCACCGGACTCGGCTGGATCGACGTCGGACGCGCATTCCACGGCGAGGTCGAGGGGCCGTACACCTGGTGGTCGATGCGCGGCCAGGCCTTCGACAACGACTCAGGGTGGCGGATCGACTACCACCTGGCCACCCCCGCGCTCGCAGAGCGCGCGACCGCGTACCACGTCGCTCGCGCGGCGACCTACGACCAGCGGTGGAGCGACCACGCACCGGTCGTGGTCGACTACACGTACTGACGGCCGACGCATCGAACGCCTGCCGCTTCGGAGCGATCAGGCAGTGACGAGCGCGACGATCAGTCCCGCGGCGACCGCAAGGTAGCCGAGCATGCTCCACAGGTATGCAGCTCCTCGGCGTGCGCGGGGGAGCACGAGCGGCACAGCGATCGCGACGAGGATGCCGGTGACAAGCGCCAGGAACGTGCCGAAGATCATCCCGTAACCGTGCGGGTCGCCGCTCGTCCAGCCGAACCGGCTGCTCAGAGCCATCCACGCGAGAAGCACGAACGGCGGCCCGAACAGCACCGTGAGGACCACTCCGATGATGCGGGAGAGCACATCGCGACGCTCCCCTGGGGCGCCGGCGGCTTCAGGGGCAGTCGTCATGAGGCGAGTCTCCCCCGCAGGCTCGCGCACCACCACCACCCCCATAGGATTGATACCGTGACGAAACCTCGCCTCTACTCAGGAATGCAGCCCTCCGCCGACTCTCTGCAGATCGGCAACTACATCGGAGCGCTCCTGCAGTGGCGGGATCTGCAGAGCTCTTACGACGCCTACTTCTCGGTCGTCGACCTGCACGCGCTCACCGTCGCGCAGGACCCGGCGGAGCTTCGCGAGAAGACCCGCCGCACCGCCGCGCAGTACATCGCCGCAGGCATCGAGCCGTCCCTGTCGACGCTCTACGTGCAGTCGCACGTGCGCGCTCACGCGGAGCTGGCCTGGATCCTCTCCACGATCACCGGATTCGGCGAGGCCGGGCGGATGACGCAGTTCAAGGACAAGTCGTCGCGCTACGGCGCCGATGCCACGAGCGTCGGCCTGTTCACCTACCCCGTCCTGATGGCCGCCGACATCCTGCTCTATCAGACAGACGTCGTGCCGGTCGGCGACGACCAGAAGCAGCACGTCGAACTCACCCGTGATCTCGCCGAGCGGTTCAATTCGCGCTTCGGAGAGACCTTCGTCGTGCCCCGACCCGTGATCCAGAAGGACACGGCGCGCATCTACGATCTGCAGAATCCGACGTCGAAGATGTCGAAGTCCGCCGAGAGCGATGCGGGTGTGCTCTGGATGCTCGATGACCCGGCCAAGTCCGCGAAGAAGATCATGCGGGCCGTCACCGACAACGAGGGCTCCGTGCGCTTCGACCGGGAGAACAAGCCCGGTGTCTCGAACCTGCTCACGATCTACGCTGCCCTGTCGGGTCGCCAGGTCCCTGCCATCGAAGACGAGTACGCCGGTCGCGGGTACGGAGACTTCAAGAAGGGTCTCGCCGAGGTCGTCGTGAACGAATTCGAGCCGGTTCGCGCCCGCGCACTCGAGCTCCTGGACGACCCCGCAGAGCTCGATCGGATCCTCGCCGCGAACGCCGCCAAGGCCGACGCCGTCGCCGACGCGACTCTCGCCGCCGTGTACGACCGGGTCGGTCTGCTTCGTCGCATCTGACACGACCGGCCATAGGATGGGGGCGTGACTGATCCGCAGCTGCCCCCGTCCGGTGCCGTTCCTCCCGTGCCACCGGCACCCCAGCCCGCTGCGCCCCAGCCCGCTGACCAGCAGCCGCCTGTCGCGCCTCCTGCCTACGCTCCGGCTCCGCCGGCACCGCCCGCACCTCCCGCGTACCAGGCCGCACCGCCGTCGTACCAGCCTGCCCCGCCGTCGTACCAGGCCGGACCTCCGGCAGCCGCGACGGCACCGACATTTCCCGCTCCGGCGGGCAGCCCGGTGTACCCCGCCTCTCCTCCCGCGGGCCAGCCCGGTGCCCCGGTCTACCAGGCAGCCCCTCCCGGTGCATACCAGGTGCCGGTCGGCGGTTACGCGACTCCGGCCGGCGCGTACCAGGCACCGGAGATGGAGCAGAAGAAGTCCGGGCTCCTCGGCATCCTCGCTCTGATCTTCGCGATCGTCGCCGCTGTCGTCACTCCGATCGTCGCCGGAATCGCGGGGTTCGAGATCGGACGCCGGATCCCCGGCGGACTCGACACCACGGATCCCGATTTCCTGTCGATCCTCTCCCCCGCACGCGATCAGGTGCTGTGGGCCGAGCTCTCGTTCTGGACCGGCACGATCCTCGGCATCGCCGCGATCGTGATCGGCATCCTCGCCATCCGCAAGAAGCAGGCCCGCGGCGCGGGCATCGGTGCTCTGGTCGTCGCCGTGCTCGGCCCCATCATCTTCTGGGTCGTGCTCTTCGTCGCCGTCTCGACCGGCACCGCGACGGGCTTCCTGCCCTAGCCGGTCGCCCTCGATCCGCCGACCCCAGGATCGCGTGGGGTGTCAGCGTGGAGCGTGATGCTTCTGCTGCGCTGCCAGCAGCCCCTCGGCGACGAGCAGCTCGACGGCGTCCGCGGCATCCGACACGAGGATCGGCAGGTTCGCGCGCTCGTCCTTGCCGAACGGCGAGAGCACCCAGTCGGCAGGATCCTGCCGCCCGACCGGTCGCCCGATGCCGACGCGCACGCGCGGGAAGTCGGGCGTGGTGATCGCTCGGGCGATGTCGCGCACCCCGTTGTGTCCGCCGTGCCCACCTCCGGTCTTGAGCTTGACCGAGTCGAAGGGGATGTCGAGTTCGTCGTGGACGACGATGATCTGCTCGGCCGGCACCGAGTAGAAGCGCGCCAGAGCGGCGACAGGCGTGCCGGAGACGTTCATGAACGTGTTGGGCTTGGCGAGCACGAGCTTGTCTCCCCCCGGCCGCAGCCAGGTCTCGACGACGCGCGCGCCGCCCTTGTGCTCACGGAAGCTCTCGTTTCGCCGTGCAGCAAGCTCGTCGACCACCATCTGGCCGATGTTGTGCCGCGTCGCCTCGTATCGCGGGCCGGGGTTGCCGAGCCCCACCACGAGCCAGGTGGATGCCATGTCCTCGTCCTCTCGGATGCGGGCACCGTGCGGTTCCCGAGTCAGAATACGACAGAGGGGGCGCGATCTGCTCGCGCCCCCTCTGTGATGCAGTCAGCTGTGCGCTGCGCCTGCGGAGATCACTCCGCGGCGGGCGCCTCCTCGGCAGCAGCCTCGTCGGCTCCGGCCTCGTCCTCTTCGAGCGACTCCTCCGCCGGGATCGAGATCGCGACGACCAGGACCTCGGGGTCGGTCAGCAGCGTCGAGCCCTTGGGGAGCTTGACGTCGGCGGCGGTGATGTGCGAGCCGTCTTCGAGACCCTCGACGGAGACCTCGACGTTCTGCGGGAGGTGCGTGGCCTCTGCCTCGATCGACAGGGTGTTCGCGTCCTGGTTGACGATCGTGCCGGGAGCGGGCTCACCGGTGACGATGACGGGAAGGTCGATCGCGACCTTCTCGCCCTTCTTCACGACGAGCAGGTCGATGTGCTCGATGATCTGGTGCACAGGGTCCTTCTGGACGTCCTTGACCAGCGCGAGCTGAGGCGTGCCCTCGATGTCGAGCTCGAGCAGCGCGTTGGCGCGGCGGATGATCAGCGAGACCTGGTGGCCCGGCAGTGCGACGTGCACGGGGTCGGTGCCGTGGCCGTAGATGACGGCGGGGATCTTGCCTGCAGCGCGCAGACGACGGGCGAAGCCCTTGCCGAAGCTCTCGCGGAGCTCGGCCTTGACCTTGGTGTCTTCAGACATGGGGTTCTCCTTCGGGGCACGCAGCGACAGCTACGCGGTGGTCTTGGAATTGTTCTCGAACGCAGACACGTGAGGAAAGCCACCGGCTTGCTTCGCCGCGTCGATAACGGATGCCAGCGCACGCGCAGAAGCATCCCTCGCCGAGGTACTCCTCTCATGATACCGGATGAGCCGGTAGGCTGTGGACACCGATCCCTCTCTGCAGAACACGGAGTTCTTCTCATGCTCGACGGCGTCTTCTTCTCCCACGCGATCGCCTGGCTCATCGGCGCCATGACCGTGTGCGCTGCCGGCTTCACGTTCGCCGCGCTCTTCTCGCTCGGCCGCTCGGGCTACCGCAAGGACTGATCCCTCCGGGTCGGGCGGTCGCCGCACGCTCGCGAGGAACGCATTCCTGCGACACACGGGAGAAGCACCCCTGACGTCGCGATAATCTGGATGCATCCCTTTCTTCTCGATCTAGGAGCCATCTGTGCCCGAAGCATCAGCGAACATCGGAGTCGTCGGACTCGCCGTCATGGGGTCGAACCTCGCCCGCAACCTCGCCAGCCGCGAGGGCAACACGGTGGCGATCTTCAACCGCAGCTACGAGAAGACCGAGACCCTCGTCTCCGAGCACCCTGAGGCCGGCTTCGTCGCCGCCAAGACGTACCAGGAGTTCGCAGACTCGCTGCAGAAGCCGCGCACCGCGATCATCATGGTCAAGGCCGGCGGCCCGACCGACGCCGTGATCGACTCGCTCGTCGAGGTCTTCGAGCCGGGCGACATCATCGTCGACGGTGGCAACGCGTACTTCCCCGACACCATCCGCCGCGAGAAGGCCGTTCGCGAGACCGGCATCAACTTCGTCGGCGCCGGCATCTCCGGCGGCGAAGAGGGCGCTCTCACCGGCCCGTCGATCATGCCCGGCGGCTCTGACGAGTCCTGGATCACCCTCGGCCCGATCCTCAAGTCGATCGCCGCCGTCGCCGAGGGCGAGCCGTGCGTGACGCACGTCGGCCACGACGGCGCAGGACACTTCGTCAAGATGGTGCACAACGGCATCGAGTACGCCGACATGCAGCTGATCGCCGAGGCCTACGACCTCATCCGCCGCGGCACGGGCAAGTCCCCCGCCGAGATCGCCGAGATCTTCGCCGAGTGGAACAAGGGCGAGCTCGAGTCGTACCTGATCGAGATCACCGCCGAGGTGCTCCGCCAGGTCGACGCCGAGACCGGCAAGCCCCTCGTCGACGTCATCCTCGATCAGGCCGGCGCCAAGGGCACCGGCGCGTGGACCGTGCAGACCGCGCTCTCGCTCGGCGTCCCCGTCTCGGGCATCGCCGAGGCCACCTTCGCCCGCTCGCTGTCGTCGCACCCCGAGCAGCGCGAGGTCGCGGGTTCGCTCCCGGGCCCCGACGACGCGTTCTCCGTCACCGACGAGGCCGCCTTCATCGAAGACGTCCGTCTCGCGCTGTACGCGTCGAAGATCGTCGCCTACTCGCAGGGCTTCGACGAGATCCGCGCGGGCGCTGCCGAGTACGGCTGGAACATCGACCTCGGCGCCATCAGCAAGATCTGGCGCGGAGGCTGCATCATCCGCGCGCAGTTCCTCAACCGCATCGCCGACGCGTACGCGGCAGAGCCCGGCCTCCCCGTGCTTCTGACCGCTCCGTACTTCACCGAGGCGATCACGCGCGCTCAGGCGCCGTGGCGTCGGGTCGTGGTCGCGGCGGCACAGGCCGGCATCCCGGCTCCGGCGTTCTCGTCGTCGCTGTCGTACTACGACGGCATCCGCGCCGACCGCCTCCCCGCCGCCCTCGTGCAGGGGCAGCGCGACTTCTTCGGAGCGCACACCTACAAGCGCATCGACAAGCCGGGCACCTTCCACACGCAGTGGTCGGGCGACCGCACCGAGATCGAGGCCGAAGACACGCACTGAGCGCGTCTCGGACATGACGAAGGCCCCGGCGATTCCGCCGGGGCCTTCGTCATGTCTCATCGGGTGATGTCCTGCACCGTCCCCTTCGCCAGCCGCAGGCGCCTGGTGGCGCGGCGGGCGACCGCCGAGTCGTGCGTGACGACGATCATCGTGATGCCTTCTGCGCACAGCCCCTCGAGCAGGGCGAGGATCTCATCGCGCATGCTCTCGTCGAGGTTGCCCGTGGGCTCGTCCGCGAGCAGCACGCGGGGCCGCTTCACGACCGCCCGCGCGATCGCCACACGCTGCTGCTGACCGCCCGACAGCTCGGTGGGCAGGTGATCGCCGCGGTCGGCGAGCCCGACGTGAGCGAGCGCCTCGGCGACACGAGTCGCCCGCTCGGCGCGGCTCAGGTCGGCCGGCTCGAGCGCCATGTCCACGTTCTCGGCCGCCGTCAGCGTGGGGATCAGGTTGAACCCCTGGAAGACGAAGCCGATCTCCTCGGCGCGGATGCGACTGAGCTCACGCGCGGATGCCGATGCCAGCTCGATGTCGCCGAGCCTCAGCGATCCGGACGACGGCTTGTCGAGCGCACCGAGCATCTGCAGCAAGGTCGACTTGCCCCCGCCGGTGGGCCCCTGGATGGTGACGAACTCACCGGGGTGGATGGTGAGGTCGACGCCGGTGAGCGCCTTCACCGTGCGCCCCTTCTGCGTGTAGGTGCGCGTGACACCCTGTGCGCGGTACAGGGGTGCCGTGGCATCCGTGCCGTTCGCGGCCGGAGCGATATCTGCGAATGTCATGTCCGTGTCTCCTTGTCTGTGACGTGCGTGTTGTCTGTGACGTGCGTGACGTGCGTGCGCGAGTCCGTCAGGCGACGGATCGCAGGGCCTCGGCCGGGCTGAGACGCGCGGCACGCCAGCCTCCGAACGCTCCGGTGACGAGGCCGCCGAGGACTGCGAGGCCGGCCGCGGCGACCAGCACCCACGGGGTGAACGGCGCCTGCAGCACGATGTCGGCCGCCTGCTGGGTCTGGAACATGCCGCCTCCTCCCGTGGGGCCGCCGCCCATTCCCTCGGGCCCGCCCTCCGCGTTGCCGGCGGCGGCAGCGGCGACCGTCGGCTTCACGAGGTTGATGACGACGATTCCGGCGATCCCGAGCGCGAGTCCCACCACGCCTCCGATCAGGCCCTGGACCATCGATTCACCGGCGACCTGGCGCACGACGCGCCCGTTCGACCAGCCGATGGCCTTGAGGGTGCCGAACTCGCGGGTGCGGCGGGAGACACCCGACAGGGTGAGCAGCACCGACAGCAGCACCGCGACGGCGAGCACGATGATCGACAACCAGGTGCCGAGGTTCGTGATCAGCGACGTGGCACTGGACAGCGAACCCGAGACGGTCGAGGCGAGCTCGGACTGCGAGGTGATCGTCGCATCGGGCAGTTCTTCCGCGAGGGCCGCCTGCACCGCGTCGATCGACGATGCGGACTCCGCCTGCACGTACACGGTCGAGATGACGTCTCCGGCACCGGAGAGCTCCTGCGCCGTGTCGAGGGGCAGATACACGTTCGCCGCGGTGTCTGCGGAGTCGGAGGTGGATGCCACGATGCCGACGACCTCGACGTCGGAGCCCGCGACGTCGATGGCGTCGCCGACTACGATCTCGTTCGTGGTCGCGTAGGTGGCGTCGACGAGGGCGACGAGGGCCCCGGCGTCATCGGTGTCGAGAGCACGGCCGTCGCTGATCGCGACGGATGCGAGCGGCCCGACGGACGTCACGGCGGGGTCGATCCCGAGAACCGTGAACGAGTCGACGCCGAACGAACCGCCGCCGGTACCATCCGTGCCGCCCTGAGGAGGAGCCTGACCCTCGGTCGGTGCGGTTCCCTCGGTCGCGCCGTCCTGCGCGCCGAATCCTCCGCTCGGAAGCTCGCCCGAGAACGTCGAGTTGGTGAGGCTGAGCGCCGCGGATGCCGCGGTCACGCCGTCGGTCGAGGTGACGGTGTCGAGCACGGACGCCTCGAGCGTCCCGCGCATGAAGTCCGTCATCAGCGTCGACTGGCTGAGGGTCGTCGTGTCTCCGTCGGTGGCTCCGTCCTCGGATCCGAAGTCGAAGCGCTGCCCTCCACCCTCCCCCGGTTCTGCCGCGGCACCGGTCACCGTGAGGTCGGTGCCCACCCCGTACACCGACTCGAGAGCCTGTGCCTGCGCATCGCGCACTCCCGCCGTGAGGGCGTTGACGATGATCACGAGAGCGATCGCGATCGCGAGTCCGATCGCGACGATCCACGTCTGCTTCTTGCGGCCCGACAGTTCTCGCCGCAGATATGTCCCGTACATGTGTCTCCTTACGCCGCGCCGTTCGCAGGCCGATCACGACGCTAAGGAGCGCAGTTTTGCGACATCGAGGGAGGAATGATGAGAAACCTATGCGGTGGGCATCTCACAGGAGACGCATAGCGGAATCCATAGAAACCCCATAGGTGATTCCGCAGAATGTACTCATGAGCTCCGATCTCCCCGAACTGCGCCGCCCCGACGGCTCGCCCCTGCGCATCCTCGCCGTCGACGACGAGCAGATGCTCACCGATCTGCTCGCGATGGCACTGCGCATGGAGGGCTGGGAGGTGCGCACCGCATCATCCGGTCTCGAAGCCCTTCAGGTCGCACGCGAGTTCGAGCCGGACGCTCTCGTGCTCGACATCATGATGCCCGACCTCGACGGCATGGCCGTGCTCCGCCGCCTGCGCGAATCCGGCAGCCTGGTTCCGGTGCTCTTCCTCACCGCGAAGGATGCCGTCGGCGACCGCGTCGCCGGCCTCACCGCCGGAGGGGACGACTACGTCACGAAGCCCTTCAGCCTCGAAGAGGTCATCGCCCGCCTGCGCGCCATCATCCGCCGCACCGGCCACGCGACCGCCGACGACGGACAGTCGATCCTGCGCGTCGCCGACCTGACCCTCAACGAGGACAGCCACGAGGTCGTGCGCGACGGCACCGAGATCGAGCTGACGGCGACCGAGTTCGAGCTGCTCCGCTACCTCATGCGCAACGAGCGCCGCGTGCTGTCGAAGGCGCAGATCCTCGACCGTGTCTGGAGCTACGACTTCGGCGGCAAATCGTCGGTGGTCGAGCTGTACATCTCATACCTCCGCAAGAAGATCGACGCCGGACGCACACCTCTGCTGCACACCGTGAGAGGCGTCGGCTACATGATCAAGGCGCCTCAGTGAGCTCGACGAGGATGACGCGACGGCCGATGAGCCTGCAGACCCGGCTGATGACAGCCGTGATCGGCTTCGTCTCGCTCATCCTCGTGATCGTCGCCGTCATCACCAGTGCGCTGCTCGGAGGAACCCTCGAACGACAGCTCGAAGTGCGACTGAACAGCTACTCGCTTCAGGTGACCAAGTGGGTCAGCCAGGTGCCTGCGCAGTTCGCGGACATCGATACGATCCTCGCCGAGCGGAACCCCGGTGTGCCCGGGATCCTGCTCGCAGTCTCGAGCACAGAGGGAGGCACGAGCGGCGTCGTCTTCCCCGACACGAAAGGCGAGCTGAGCGGGGTCTCTCAGACGCTCACCAGCGCCGATCTCGAACGCATCAACACAGCGCTCGACGGACGCCCGAGCGGCACGGTCACCCTGGACGACTTCGGCTCGTACCTGGTGGTGGTTCAGCAGGCGCCCAACGGCGTCAACGTCGCGACGGGCCTGCCCCGCACAGAGATCCAGAATCAGCTGACGACGCTTCTCACCGTGATCGCCCTCGCGACGATCGGCGGTCTGATCCTCCTCGCGCTGACGACGGCCATCACGATCCGCGTCGGCTTGAGACCGCTGCGAGCCGTCGCCGCGACCGCCACCCGTGTCGCAAACCAGCCGCTGGACCGAGGCGAAGTGCAGATCACCGAACGCGTGCCGGCAGCCGAAGCCGACCCTCGTACCGAGACCGGTCTCGTCGGGGCATCGCTCAATACCCTCCTCGACCATGTGAACACCTCGCTGGCCGCCCGCCAGCAGAACGAGGAGCGGATGCGGCGGTTCGTCGCCGATGCGAGCCACGAGCTGCGCACGCCGCTGTCGTCGATCCGCGGATACTCCGAGCTGTCGTTGCGCGCTCTGAAGCAGCAGGGCGGGGAGGCGGCGATCGATGGCACCACGACGTCGCTCGAGCGCATCCAGGCCCAGTCGCTCCGGATGACGAGCCTGGTCGAGGATCTGCTGCTCCTGGCCCGCCTCGACGAGGGACGAGAGCTCGTGCACGGGACCGTCGACCTCACGCAGCTCGCCTTGGAAGGGCTGTCGGACGCGCGTCCGACCGCCGCCGATCATCACTGGAACATCGAGGCCCCCGAAGAGCCGATCGTCATCATCGGCGACGCCGGACGGATGCATCAGGTCGTCGCGAACCTCCTCGCCAATGCGCGGACCCACACCCCGGCAGGCACCTCGATCACGCTCAGCGTGAGCCGCGAAGGCGACGAGGCCGTGCTCCGCGTGCACGACGACGGCCCCGGCATCGACCCCGGGGTGCGCGACGAGCTCTTCGCCCGCTTCGCACGCGGTGACAGCTCGCGTGCTCGCCAGACCGGTGGCACGGGTCTCGGACTCGCCATCGCGAAGGCGATCGTCGAAGGCCACGGCGGCCAGATCACCGTGGCGAGCGAGCCCGGAGACACGACGTTCACCGTGCGCCTCCCGATCAGCCCGGCTCAGGCCTCAACCGACTGACGTCGCGGACTGATCGCGCGGCTCTCCCTGCCTATGCGGGGCCACTTTCGCACCGGGACCGGGTGGTTCACGTGCGAAAGTGATCCCACAGAGGAATTCCGGTGCGGAAGTGGCCCCGCACCGGAGTTCCGGCACGGGAATTCCCGCATGGAGTTCCGGTACGGGAGTGCACCCCGGCCCACAGAACCGGACTCGGCCCGACTCAGTATCCAGCGAATGCGTCGGTCGTGAGCGACCGGGCCTTCTGAAGAGCCGGCGCGAGATCGGCGATCAGACGCGGCGGGCCGGAGATGAACGAGTGGCGCGCACCGAGGTCGGGGACGTAGCGCTCCAGCCCTGCGGCGTCGAGCCGGGCGCCCTGCGCCCACGTCCACTGCGCGGGAAGGTCTGCCGGCTCGTCACGGGTGAAGACCACGACCCGAGCGCCGGTCGCGGCGAGCTCGTCACGGAACGCCAGCTCCGAGCTGTCGGATGCGACGTAGACGAGCACGACGTCCCGCTGCTGCCCCGTCAGCTGCAGCTGACGCAGCTGCGACACGAACGGCGTCACACCGATGCCGGCCGCAACCATCAGTACAGGTGTCTCGGCGCGCGGCAGCAGGAAGTCTCCCCAGGTTCCGGTCACCGCGAGCGCGGCTCCCGGCTCTGCGGCGGCCAGCGCACGCTTGTAGCTCGACGGATGCTTCTGATCGCCGTCCTTGTACGCGATGCGCAGTGTGGGGAGGTCAGCGGGTGCCGAGACGATGCTGAACTCGCGGCGGGTGCCTCGGGCATCCGGCCGGTGATGCGGCACGTCAAGCTCCAGGTACTGGCCAGGAAGGAAGCGGACCTTTCCCTTGGCACGGAAGGTGAGCTCCTGCGCCGTGGGAGTGATGAACTGACGCTTCTCGAGCACCAAGCGCACCGACCCCCGCAGCGCGAAGGCGAACGCGAGGAGGTTGCCGATGAGCAGCGCACGCTCCTGGCCGAGGGTGAAGAGCCCGGCGACCTCGATCGGCCACCCGGCGAGCACGCCGACGAGCGCCGCCACGGAGAACTGCTGCCAGCGACGAGGGGGCAGGGTCAGCGGCTCCGACAGCATGAACGCCCCGAGGAACAGGAACGGTGACTGCAGCACGGCGAACGAGAAAGCGGAGCCGAGGTCGAACCCGATCGCGAACTCCTGGGCCTGCACCGCCTGCCGCAGCAGCGACACGGCGACCGCGACGACGAGGAAGACCACGACGATGCGCACCTTCTCGGTGCGCCACAGCACAGCGAGCCCCAGGAGCAGGACGGGGATGAAGAGCGACGGTGTTCCGACCCACCACGACGACGACGTGCCGAGCCACTCGAAGGCTCCGAAGGAACCGAGGATCGACACCACGGCGGCGCCGAAAGCCGCCGGGTTGAGGATGTGCCGCCCGCGCCAGGCGATCAGATACTTCGACAGGCTGGCGACGGCGCCGGCGATCGCCAGCCCGAGCAGCGCCGTCGGCTCGATGCCCGGGCGCAGGACGAAGAGGAGGATCAGCGCGGTGACGAGCGAGGACTCGATGCGCCAGGGCAGCCGCAGGATTCGCTGCGCCGCCGCATCCACGAGCGAGATCACGACCGCGAGCACGACGAACGAGGCGATGATCTCGAGCGGTGCGGGCGAGACGATCACCCCGAGCGCCGACAGCACGAGGGCGATGAGGGCCAGCGTCAGCAGCGAGAACAGCACCAGGCGGTACATCGAGATGCCGCCGAGCAGCGCGAGAACGCGCTGGCGCAGGGCGGTGATGGAGGTGATCACGGGTCTACTCTTCCCTACTTCGAGCACTCAGGGGCGGGTGGTGAACAGCTGCGCAGGGCATCCGGGCGAGCGCTCGGCGCGGCCGTCCGTCGACATCCGCACCCATTCGACGCCCCACGATGCTGCGAGCTCGGGGCCGCCGTCGAAGAAGAGCGCGGTGGCGACGGCATCCGCCCTCATCGCCGCAGGCGCGATCGCCCAGGTCGCGGCCCAGGTGCGCACGGGAACTCCGGTGCGAGCGTCGAGCACGTGGTGGAGGCCTTCGCCCCACGCGCGGCGGTTGACCGCCGAAGCGCACAGCGCCGCATCCTGCAGCTCGATGACACCGATCGCCTTGCTCGCATCGTACGGATGCTCGAGGCCGACGCGCACGGCGCTGCCGCGCACCCGCATGTCACCGCCCGCGTCGACGACGAGATCACCGGGCACGTCGGCGAGCGCATCGGTCACGATGTCGACGAGGCGGCCCTTGCCGAGTGCTCCCACGTCGAGGAGTGCGGGAGCGGATGCCGTGGCCTCGCCCTCCGTCCATCGCAGGCGCTCGGTCCAGGCCCGAGGTGCGGCGATCGGATCACCCGCGACGAGCGAGTACGACGCGTCGTAGCCGAGCGCTGCGAGGCTGTCGGCGACGAGCGGATTGACCGCGCCGCGGGTCGCCTGCGAGAGCTCGAGGTAGGCGTCGAGCATCGCCCCGGCATCCGGCGACGAGATCTTTCCGCCGTCACGCCCCACGCGGGTGACCGCCGAATCCTCGCGGAACCGGGACCACTCGCGGTCGAACCGATCGATCTCGGCACCGACGGACTGCCGATCGTCGGAGCCGAGCTCGCTCGTGGTCTCGATCTCCCAGGTCGTGCCGATCGCGTCGAAGCGCCAGATCGCCATGGCCGTGTCAGGGCGCCTCAGGCGGCGGCCTGCTCCTTGATCGAGTCGACGGCCTCGTTGAACCCGCCGCTGGTGAGTGACGAGCCGGCGACGCGGCTGACGTTCAGCTCATCGAGCGACTTGCCCACGACCTCATCCGAGATGCCCTCGATGAACTGGCCCTGGTACTGCTCGGTCTCGCGGGCCTTCGGGTCGCCCGTCACCTCGACCTCGCTCACCACACCGTCGGCGATCGTGAGGGTCACGCTGATCGACTCGACCGTCTCGGGCGTCTGGTACGAGCCGTCGGCCGTGTAGGTGCCGTCGGCGTAGTCGCCGGCAGCCGCGCCCGAATCGGTCGATTCGGTGCTCGTGTCGGTCCCGGTGTCGGTGGACTGGTCTTCGGCGTCAGCGGTGCCGGAGCATCCCGCGAGGACGAGGAGTCCTGCGACGCCGGCGAGAGCTGCGCCCTTGCGAACAGAAGTCGGTACAGTCGTGCGGATCATGATGGTCCTCCCGGCCTTGATCGATGTGTTGATTCGACCGTAGGGACATGATCTATGCGCGGGCTGTGCCCGATATATGAGTTGCTTACGCGTCGCCGCCGAACATGCTCGTGACGGATCCGTCTTCGAAGACCTCGCGGATCGCGCGGCCCAGAAGCGGAGCGATCGGGAGGATCGTCAGCTTGTCCCAGCGGCGGGACTCGGTCAGCGGGATCGTGTCGGTGATCACGACCTCGTCGATCGATGCATCCTGGAGGCGCTCGGATGCCGGGTCGCTGAAGATCGCGTGCGTCGCGGCGACGATCACACGATGCGCGCCGTTGGCCTTGAGCGCCTGGGCGGCCTTGACGATGGTGCCACCGGTGTCGATCATGTCGTCGACGAGGAGGCAGGTGCGTCCCTCGACGGCTCCGACGATCTCGTGCACCGAGACCTGGTTGGCGACCTTCGGGTCGCGGCGCTTGTGGATGATGGCCAGCGGCGCACCGAGGCTGTCGGACCACGTGTCGGCGACGCGGACACGACCCATATCGGGAGAGACGACGGTGAGGATCTTGCGATCCTCCGCGCTCAGCGTGCGCTCGAAGTAGTCCAGCAGCACGGGCTTGGCGAAGAGGTGATCGACGGGACCGTCGAAGAAGCCCTGGATCTGAGCTGCGTGCAGGTCGACGCTCATCACGCGGTCGGCCCCGGCCGTCTTCAGCAGGTCGGCGACCAGTCGGGCGCTGATCGGCTCGCGGCCTCGGCCCTTCTTGTCCTGACGCGAATACGGATAGTACGGGGCGACGACGGTGATGCGCTTGGCCGACGCGCGCTTCGCGGCGTCGATCATGATGAGCGCTTCCATGAGCCACTCGTTCACCGGCTCGCCGAACGTCTGGATGAGGAAGAGGTCACACCCTCGGATCGAGACGTCGAACCGGGCGTAGATCTCGCCCGACGCGAACGTACGGTGCTCGGTGGGCACGACCTCGGTGCCCAGCGACGCGGCGACCGCGGCGGTGAGCTCGGGGTGCGATCGACCCCCCGCGACCACGAGCCGCTTCTTGGTCTTGGCGACGAGCCCGGGGGCGATGCCGTTGTCCCGGTCCAGATCGACAGTCTTCTTCTTGCGCGCCATCGTTTTCGCCTATTCCGCCACTCGGGATCGGGCTGCGGCGTCTGCCGCGCCCGTGCCTGCCCTGTTCTTCTCGACCCAACCCTCGATGTTGCGCTGAGGGGCGACGCTCATGGCAAGGGAACCGGCGGGAACGTCCTTGCGGACCGTGGCGCCGGCACCTGTCTTGGCGCCTGCTCCCAGCCTAACGGGCGCGACGAGAGTCGTGTGCGACCCGGTGTGCACCTCGTCCTCGACCACGGTGCGGTGCTTGTTCACGTCGTCGTAGTTCGCGGTGATCGTGCTCGCTCCGAGGTTGACTCCGCGGCCGATGGTCGCGTCCCCGACATACGACAGGTGCGGGACCTTGCTGCCTTCGCCGATCTCGGCGTTCTTGGTCTCGACGTAGGCGCCGATCTTGCCTCTGGCGCCGAGCACGGTGCCGGGGCGGAGGAACGAGAAGGGTCCGACCGTGGCCTCCGCGCCGATCACGGCGAGGGTGGCATCGGTGCGGCGGACGATCGCGTCCTCGCCCACCTCGCAGTCGACGAGCGTCGTGTCCGGTCCGATGATCGCGCCTTCGGCGACCGTCGTGGCACGCAGGATGTGCGTGTTCGGGAGGATCGTCACGTCGGGTGCGAGCGTCGCGTCGTCGTCGATCCACGTCGTCGCCGGGTCGATGACGGTGACGCCCTCGAGCTGCCAGCGGCGGACGATGCGGCGGTTGAGCAGTCGGCCGACCTCGGCGAGCTGCGCGCGGTCGTTCACGCCGTATGTCACCGTGACGTCGGACACGACGGAAGCCGCGACACGGCTGCCGTCGCGGCGGAGGAGCCCGGGCACGTCCGTGAGGTACATCTCGCCCTGAGCGTTGTCGACGCCCACGGACGGGAGGTACTTGCGCAGCGTGCCGACGCGGAACACGTACATGCCGGCGTTGATCTCGCGCACAGCCGCCTCGTCCGCACTGGCGTCCTTCTGCTCGACGATGCGGTCGACGCCGCCCTCGGCGTCGCGGATGACGCGGCCGTAGCCGTTCGGGTCGTCGACGACCGCGGTCATCAGGGTCGCCTCGGCATCCGCCTCCCGGTGCGCGTCGAGGAACGAGCGCAACGTATCGGCATCCGCGAGCGGGCAGTCGCCCGAGAGCACGAGGACATCTCCGTCGAAGGATGCGGGAAGGGCGTCGACCGCGACCTGCACGGCGCGTCCGGTGCCGGGCACCTCGTCCTGGTCGATGAAGATCGCGTCCGGGTAGTCGGCCTCGAGAGCAGCGACGACCTGGTCGCGCTCGTGCCGCACGACGACCTCGACGTGGGAGGCCTCGAGCCGGCCGGCAGTCGTGAGGACGTGTCCGACGAGCGGTCGCCCCCCGATCGGGTGCAGCACCTTGGGCAGGCGCGAGCGCATGCGCGTTCCCTGGCCTGCGGCGAGGATGATGATCGCGAGATTGTTCCCAGTCATGCTCCGCCGCCAGGACTCGAACCTAGACCTAACAGCTCCAAAGGCTGTCGTGCTGCCATTACACCACGGCGGACCGCGGCCCTCGAGGGAGCCGCGGATCAAGTCTGCCACGTCCGCCTGCGTGCTACCGGCGATAATGGACGGATGACAGAGGCTGATGAGGTTGATCGGATCGTCGGCGCCTGGAACACCCAGCGCCCCGACCTCGACTTCTCACCCCTCGAGGTGCTGTCGCGAATGGACCGGCTGACCCGACTGCTCGACCGCGCTCGGCGCGACGTCTTCCGCCGCAGCGACCTGGAGGCCTGGGAGTGGGATGTGCTCTCGGCTCTGCGCCGCGCCGGAGCGCCGTTCCAGCTCTCCCCCAAGCAGCTGCTGCAGCAGACGCTGGTGTCGAGCGGCACCATGACCAACCGCATCGACCGGCTGGTCGGACGTCGTTTCGTGCGACGCGAGGGCGACCCGGCCGACGGACGCAGCGTGCTCGTCACGCTCACGGATGACGGGCGGATCCGAGTGGATGCCGCGATCACGCGTCTCGTCGATGTCGAGGACGACCTGCTGCAGGCCCTGTCCAAGGGCGACCGCGACCGCCTCGCCGGGCTGCTGCGCAAGCTCAGCCTCAGTTTCGACGCGTGAGGGGCTGACGACATGGCGATGCTCTCCCCTCTTCCGGTGCGCGACGGCGTCGGCGCCACGCGCCTGCACGTCCCGATGAGCGGCGAGTGGCCGACCGTGGGCGCCTACATGATCGATCGCTTCTTCCACCTCGATCCCGAGGGCCTGCTCAGTCGGTTCGATCGCGGCGAGATCGTGGCTCGCGACGGCACTCCCCTGAACCGGGACACTCCCCTCGGCGTCGAGGAGTTCATCTGGTACTACCGTGATCCTCCCGTCGAGACCCGGCTCCCCGTCGAGATCGAGGTCATCCACCAGGACGACGACCTGGTGGTCATCGACAAGCCGCACTTCCTGCCGACCATCCCCGGCGGGAAGTTCCTGCAGAACTCCGCGCTGATCCGCCTCCGCAATCTGCTCGGCAACGACGAGCTCGCACCCATCCACCGCCTGGATCGGGCGACCGCCGGGGTGCTCATGTTCTCGGCGCGTCCGGCCACCAGAGGCCCGTACCAGCTGCTCTTCGAGACCCGGCAGGTGCAGAAGGTCTATGAGGCGGTCTCGGCGCGTCCGGTCGACTGGGATGCGTCGCGATACCCCCTCGTCTACCGCAACCACATCGTGAAGCTCCGCAACGAGCTGAAGGTCCAGGTCGACGACGAGCGGGCGCCGAACGCCGAGACCCTGATCGAGGTCCTCGATGCCGACGATCGCGTCGTGCACACGCTGCTGCGCCCGCACAGCGGCAAGATGCATCAGCTGCGGGTGCACCTCGCGGCCCTGGGCCTCGGCATCCTGAACGACCCGTTCTACCCCGAGCTGCGCGGCGAGCGGCCGGACGACTTCGATCACCCCATGCAGCTGCTCGCTCGCGAGCTGCACTTCGTGGATCCGCTGAGCGGCGCGCCGAGGGTGTTCTCCACGACGCGCACGCTGCAGGAAGCGCCTGTCAGCGGCGCATGATCTTGCGCGCGAGCCGCGTGCCGAGCATCTGCACCAGGTGCACGAACACCACGATCAGCACGATGGCCGCCCACATCACGAGCGGCTCGAACTGGCGGAAGCCGTAGATCTGCGCGAACGCTCCGAGACCGCCGCCGCCGATGAGACCGGCCATCGCGGTCATGTCGATGAGCGCCACGACGATGAACGTGTATCCGAGGATCAGCGGTCCGAGGGATTCGGGGATCGCCACGGTGAAGAGGATGCGCCAGGGGCCGGCACCCATCGCGCGGGCGGCCTCGATGACTCCGGGTGAGACCGAGACGAGGTGCTGCTCGACGATGCGGCCGATCGCGAAGGCCGCGGCCAGACCGATGATGAACGCGCCGGCCGTGGTGCCGATGCCGGTGCCGACCACCACGCGGGCGAACGGCTGAGCCACGGCCATGAAGATCACGAACGGGATCGGGCGGAAGAAGTTCACGGCGAGGTTCGCGACGACCGAGACGGGTCGGTTCTGCGCGAGCCCGCCGGGGCGGCTGACGTAGAGGATGACACCGATCGCGAGACCGAGGATGCCGCCGAGCACGAGTGCGAACGACGTCATGTAGAGGGTCTCGAGCGCGGCCTTCCAGAATTCGGGCCACAGTTCGTTCAGACGATCCATCAGAGCGCCTCCTCTCCGGCGATCTCGGTGACTTCGACGCGCTGCGAGATCTCCCCGAGTGTGCGGTCGATCACGGCGCTCTCGCCGCGGATCGCGAGCGTGAGGTGGCCGAAGGCCCGCCCGCGGATGTCGTTGATCCCGCCGTACACGAGCTCGAAGTCGAGGCCTGCGCCCGCGAGGTCGAGGAACACCTGCGCCTGCGAGGAGTCGCCGTCGCGGAACGAGAACGTGACGAGGCGGCCTCGGTGCCGCTCGCGCAGCACGCCGAGCTCGGACGGCGAGGGGATGCCCTTGACGACCGTGCCGACGAAGCGCTGCGACGCGGGGTTCTGCGGGGCGGAGAAGACGTCGAACACATCGCCCTGCTCGATCACGCGACCGTTCTCCATGACCGCGACCTTGGTGGCGATGGTCTGGATGACGTCCATCTCATGGGTGATCACGACGATTGTGACGCCCTGCTCCCGATTGACCCGCTTGAGCAGATCCAGCACCTCGTGCGTGGTCTGCGGGTCGAGCGCGCTGGTGGCCTCGTCGGCGAGCAGGATGGCGGGCCCTGTGGCCAACGCGCGGGCGATGCCGACGCGCTGCTTCTGACCACCGGAGAGCTGCTCGGGGTAGGCCTTTGCCTTGTCGGCGAGACCGACGAAGGTGAGGAGCTCGGCGACCCGCGTCTCGATGTCGGCCTTCGACCAGCCGGCGAGCTTGAGCGGATACGCGATGTTCGCCTTGACGCTGCGCGAGGCGAACAGGTTGAACTGCTGGAAGATCATGCCGATCCCCCCGCGGACCTTGCGCAGCTCGCTCTCACGGAGAGAGGTGATGTCCACATCGTCGACCGTGATGGTTCCACCGGTCGCGGGTTCGAGCGCGTTGATCAGCCGCACGAGGGTGGACTTGCCCGCGCCGGAGTAGCCGATGATGCCGAAGACATCGCCCTTCTCGATCGAGAGGGTGACATCGTCGACGGCCACGACCTCGGCGTCTTCACGGGTGCGGGAGGGGTAGGTCTTCGAGACGTTCGTCAGGGTGACGATCGGCATGTGGTGCTCCGGTCTGCTTCGGGAACGAAGAATCGGGTGACGCACGAAGCGCCACCCGATTCTCCCTCATCGGACGGGGGTGTCTGGCACCCGGTCGTCCTACTTCTTGGCCTCGGTGTCCTCCTGGACCTTCTTCAGCGAGGCGACGAGGTCCTTGACCGGCGTCTGCAGCGGAACCGCGGTGTCACCCGACGACTCGATCAGACCGGCCTGCACGTCCTCGTTCGTCTGGAAGATCTCGACGAGCTTGAGGTACGTCTCGTTGTCGGCGTCCTCGGCGCGCGACGCGAAGATGTTCACGTACGGCAGCGCGTTCGGGTCCTCAGGGTCGTCCTGCGCGATCGCGTCGTCGAAGGTCAGACCGGAGTCCTCTACGAAGTCGTTGTTGATGATCGCCGCGGCGACATCGGGAAGCGACGTGGGGATCAGGGCGGCCTCGAGGGCCGTGACCTTCACCTTGGACTTGTCGGTGTCGACATCGGCGAGGTCGGAGAAGATCGTTCCGCCGCTCTTCAGCTCGATGAGACCGGCCGACTGCAGCACGAGCAGTGCGCGGGCCTGGTTCGACGCGTCATCCGGAACGGCGACGGTCTCGCCCTCGGGGATGCTGTCGACGTCGTCGTACTTCTTCGAGTACAGCCCCAGCGGGTAGATCGCGGTCGAGCCGATCGGCGTCAGGTCGGAACCCGAGGCGCTGTTGTACTCGGCCAGGTACACGATGTGCTGGAACTGGTTGAGGTCGATCTCGCCCTCGGTCAGTGCGGGGTTCGGCTGCTCGTACGAGCCGAAGTCGACGAGCTCGACCGTGATGCCCTCGTCAGCGGCTGCCTCGACGAAAGGAGCCCACTGCGCGTCTCCCTTGCCGACGACGCCGATCTTGACGGTCTCGTTCTCGGAGTCGCCGCCGCCGGAGCCGGCGTCGGAGGATGCCGTCGCGCAGCCTGCGAGCGCGACGAAGAGCGGGACCGCGGCGAGCGCGGCGATGACGGACGTGGTCCGACGGGATGCTGTGATGGACATGTGTGTTCGGGTTCCTCTCTTGGGGGACTCGAATACGTTAGGCAGCGCGACGCCGCGCGCGACAATCGAGTGTCACAGAGCGTCACAGCTCTCAGTCGTACTCCTCGATGCCCTGCAGCCGGACCTGTTCGAGGTCGAGCCGCGCCGCGATGCGGCGAACGACCAGATCATCGACCGTGCCCTCTCTGCGGAGCCCGAGCAGCACCTCGCGCTTGCGGTCGATGAGCGCGAGCTTGAGGCGGGTGTGCTCTTCGTGCCGCAGCAGCGGCGAGCGCTGCATGACGTCGACGTCGACCGACGTGGCGAGCATCTGCAGGGTCCTGACCTCGCCTTCGGGGCTCTCCCCGTCGGCGTCGATGCGAGTGGCATCCGGCAGACGCAGCACCGTCTGCGCCGCATCCGATCCGCCGTCGCTCGCCTCGCCGTCACCGGCCGCCTCGGACATCGTGTTCCCGCTGCCCAGCGGATCCGGTTCGTCGAGCAGCACGTCGAGCGCCTGCGCCTCGGCGTCGACGATCGCCTGTTCACGGGCCAGTGCGCGCGCGTTCGAGAACTCGAGCATCTGGTAGCCCTCGGCGCGCACCTTGTCGCGGATCTCCTGCCCGACGCCGTGCTCTGCCGCGAGGTCGTCGAGGGCCGCGAGTGCCGCTCCCGAGATGGCGCGCTCTGCGAGCTCGTACTCCTCGTCTTCTCTGTGATCGACGGGGAACCGCGCCCAGCGCACGATCGCGGGAAGGAGTGGCCCCTGCACGAGCAGGCTGAGCATGATCACGCCCGCGGTGACGAAGACGATCTCGTCGCGGCCGGCGATCTCACCTTCGGTCGCACTCGCCGCAGGGACCGACAGCGCGATCGCGAGGGAGACGGCTCCTCGCATTCCCGCGACGGTCGACACCGCCATCGAGCGCGCTCGCGCACCCGTGGACGGGCGGGGGGTGATCCTGCGCTGGAAGAGGATGTTCATGACCTGGAAGAGATAGCGCACGACCAGCAGCGTGACCCACACCCCGAGGGTGATGAGCACGAGGCGTCCGATCGCCGCGGCCGAGATCTCGTGCGCGACGAACTGCACCTCCAGCCCGATCAGCACGAACAGGGCTCCGTTGAGGAGGAAGACCCCGAACGGCCAGGCCGCGTCGGCCTGCCTGCGCGACGAGGCCGTGGTCACCCTCGGCGAGACGTAGGCGACGA
Organism: Microbacterium sp. CGR1; assembly: GCF_051062835.1. Taxonomy (GTDB): domain Bacteria; phylum Actinomycetota; class Actinomycetes; order Actinomycetales; family Microbacteriaceae; genus Microbacterium. The sequence continues at coordinate 1,357,266 of NZ_JAOTPG010000001.1, forward strand.
TGAGACCGGCGACGACGACTGCCAGGACTCCGGACGCGTGCACGATCTCGGCGAGCAGGAAGGCGGAGAACGGGATGAGCAGCAGCGTCACGTTGATGACGATCGTCGACGAGGTGCGACGCAGCAGCAGGTAGCCGAGCGCCGCGATCACGACACCGGCCGCGATGCCGCCGACGTACGAGGTGAGCACCGACATCGTCACCGAGAGCGGTGTGATGTTGCCGCCGAGCGCGAGCGACACGGCGATCGCGTAGAGCACGAGCGCGGTGCCGTCGTTGGTCAGGCTCTCTGCCTTGAGCTTCATGAACATGCGGCGCGGCAGCAGCCGGCCGAGTGCGGCGACGGCTGTCGCATCCGGCGGGGCGACCGCCGCACCGAGGATGAGGGCGGTCTCCCACGGCATCCCGAACAGCAGTCCGACTCCCGCGACGGCGAAGGCTGATGCGACGACCAGCACCGTGCTCATCGGCAGGATGTACCGGAAGTCACGGCGGATCGAGCGCAGCGACGTCGTCAGGCTCTCCCAGAACAGCATCACCGGGAGGAACAGCAGCAATACGGTCTCGGGTGGGAGCTGGATCTCGCGCAGCTGCGGCACGAAGCCGAGCAGCAGACCGATGATGACGAGCACCAGGGGCAGCGCCAGGCGCACTCTCGGCGCGAGCAGCGTTCCCACGAGGATCGTGAGTCCGATCAGGACGGTGACCTCGAGTCCTTCCATCTGAACCTCCCGGGTACCGCAGGATCAAGCTGTGCGATCCCGGATGGCATCGAACCCCGCCCAGAGCACAGCGCATCGCACTGCCACCGTATTCCCACGGAGGCAGGATCGCGAGGGGTCAGTTCAGTCGAGTTCTTCGGTGAGTTCGAACCAGCGGAGTTCGAGTTCCTCGATCTCGGCCTGCTGATCGCTGATCGACTTCATCTTGTCGCCGAGGCCGGCGAAGTCCGACTGATCGTGATCTGCGAGAGCGGTCTTCGCCTTATCGACCTGCTGAGTGAGCTTCTGGATGCGACGCTCCAGTGACGAGACCTCTTTCTGCGCTGCGCGCAGGGCGGCGCCGTCGAGGCTGGGCGCCTTCTTCTCGGTATTGACCGCGGTCTGCGACCTGCCTGGGGCCGAGGTCTGCAGCTGACGCAGACGCAGGTACTCGTCGACCCCTCCGGGGAGGTGCCGCAGGTGACCGTCGAGGATCGCGAACTGCTGATCCGTCACGCGCTCGAGGAAGTACCGGTCGTGGCTGACGACCAGCAGGGTTCCCGACCACGAGTCGAGCAGGTCCTCGATCGCCGCGAGCATGTCGGTGTCGAGATCGTTGGTCGGCTCGTCGAGGATCAGCACGTTCGGCTGGTCGAGGAGCACGAGCAGCAGCTGGAGACGACGCTGCTGACCACCGGAGAGATCCTTCACCGGGGTCGAGAGCTGCGCGGAGTCGAAGCCCAGTCGCTCGAGCAGCTGCCCGGGAGTGAGCTCCTGCGCCTTGGATCCCGCGCCCATCGTGTAGGAGGTGCGCAGACGCGAGATCACGACACGCACCGGCTCGCGCCGCACGTCCTCGAGTTCGTCGAGGCGCTGGGTGAGGGTCTTGACCTTCACGGTCGTGCCGCGCTTCACCCGGCCGACGGTGGGCTCGACCGTGCCCGAGATGAGCCCGAGGAGCGTGGACTTTCCGGCGCCGTTGACGCCCAGGATGCCGGTGCGCTCCCCCGGTGCGATGCGCCACTCGACGTCACGCAGCACCTCACGCGTGCCGCCGTCGACGGTCGGGTAGGTCACTCCGACGTCGAGCAGGTCGACGACGTCCTTGCCGAGGCGCGAGACGGCGAGCGACTGCAGCGAGATCTTGTCGCGGATCTCCGGCACGTCGGCGATGAGTTCGTTCGCGGCGTCGATGCGGAACTTCGGCTTCGCGGTTCGTGCCGGCGCTCCTCGGCGGAGCCACGCGAGCTCCTTCTTGGCGAGGTTCTGGCGCTTGGCCTCGGTGGCGGCCGCCATGCGGTCGCGCTCGACGCGCTGCAGGATGTACGCCGCGTAGCCGCCCTCGAAGGGCTCGACGATGCGGTCGTGCACCTCCCAGGTCTCGGTGCAGATCTCGTCGAGGAACCACCGGTCGTGGGTCACGACCATGAGGGCCCCGGAGTTCGCACTCCACCGCTTCTTGAGGTGCCCGGCCAGCCACGTGATGGCTTCGACGTCGAGGTGGTTGGTGGGCTCGTCGAGGGCGATGACGTCCCAATCGCCGGTGAGCAGCTTGGCGAGCGAGACACGACGGCGCTGACCACCGCTGAGGGAGCCGATCTCGGCATCCCACGGCAGATCCTTCAGCAGTCCCTCGATCACATCGCGGATGCGGGGGTCGCCGGCCCACTCGTACTCGGGGGTGTCGCCGACGACAGCGGCGCTGATGGTGAGGTCGTCGCTGAGGGTGTCTGCCTGGTCGAGAACGCCGATGGTCGTGCCGCCGCGCACCGTGACACGGCCCGAGTTCGGCTCCTTGATCCCGGCCAGCATGCCGAGGAGGCTCGACTTGCCGTCGCCGTTGCGGCCGACGATGCCGATGCGGTCACCTTCTTCGATGCCGAGGGTCACGGAGTCGAAGACGACCCTGGTCGGATATTCGAGGTGAAGGGCTTCTGCCCCGAGAAGATGTGCCATGTTGCCTCCCAGGGTAGTCGGGCGCGCTGTGCGCCCCGGTCAGACTAGGGCGGTCTCGACCGCAGGATCGTGCCGCGCCTGCATCCGGTCGTCCCAGTGGCCGAGGAGTACGAACGTCGTGATCCGGAAGGCGAGTGCGCGGATCAGGAACTGCCGCCCGTCGTCCCGGTCGTCTGCGAGCCGGATCATCTCGGCGGTCTCGAGACCGTGCCAGCATGCGGCGTCGGCGAGGACGATCGCATCGGCGAAGCCGGTCGGACGCCAGTACGGAGCCCAGTCGATGACCACCGGAGCCTCTCCGGCCTCGAACATCACGTTGCCGAGGAGATCGCCGTGGATGATCTGCGCTGGTGCCGAGACCGGGCGGAACGCAGCGATCAGACGGTGGAGGGTCGCGTTCGCGGGCGGTGGCTCCTCTTCCCACGCGATCCTGTCGGATCTCGCCCACGGATCGTCGGCCTGATCGAGGAAGTCGGGGCGCTCGAGCCTGCGGACCGCGCTGTGGAAGGCATCTGCCACGTCGAGCACGTCGATGACGCGCGTCTCATCCGCGGCGCCAGGGAGCCACTGCCAGGCCTCCCATCCGTCGACCGTCCACTCTCCGGATCGCGCGGCGATCGGACGCGGTGTGCGGAACCGTGCGGAACGGGGTAGCTGTGCGAGGACGTGCGCTTTCCACACCGTCTCGCCGTCGCCGGCGGACGGGCGCAGCACCGTGTCGCCGGCTCTCCAGGTCAGTCCCCGCCCGCCGGGGAGGTTCAGGAGCTCGTGCTGGTGGGCGCTCGCGAGGCCGAAGGCGTCGAGGGCCTCGCGTGAGGGTGGGAGTGCCGGGGACATGGGGAGAGGATATTTCAGGAGGTTCTGCGAGGGAGTCCCCCCTGCTGGACTCGACTGGCACGTTTCTTTCATTGCATATCGGGTATATCTCGAAACTACGTTCTAATGTCGGTGGGTCCTGATCTACTTATTGCATGACAGCACTGCTCGACGCGACGGACTCCCAGATGGCGACACTCGCCGATCTGGTGACGTCGCTGCAGATCGCAGAGGCGACGGTGAGCAGCATGATGGCGGCTCGCGACGGCCTTCTCGCGATCGCCGGGCGACTGGCGATCGACATCGCGAAACAGGGTGACCATCCTGATCGCGGCGACCACTCGATCCGCACCATCGCCGCCGAGATCGCGGCCGTGCAGCACGTCAGCGACCGCACCATCGAGCGCCGGATGGCTGCTGCGGGAATGCTGATCGACCTCTTCCCGACCGTGTGGGAGGCGCAAGGTCAGGGGCGCATCAGTGCCGCACATTCCCGGGTCATCGTCGACGCCGGGTCGCACATCGAGTCCCCGAGCGCCCGCCACGCGTACGCGACGATCATGCTTCCTCTCGCCGCAGTCGAGTCCCCCAACAGGCTTCGCGCGCTGGCGCGTCGAGTGGCCGAGCGATTCGCTCCGACGACGGTGACAGAGCGACACCGCAAGGCACGCGCTCAACGGCGCGTCTGGGTGACCGACGGCGAAGACGGGATGGCCGGGTTGCATGTGCACGCGCCCGCGGCGCTGATCCACGGAATGTTCGACCGCCTCTCGCAGATGGCTCACGCACTGCGCGATGAGAACCTTCGCGCGAGGCGGTCGGCGAAGCGAGAGGGGCTCGACTTCGTCGCCGACGACCGAACTGTCGATGAGATCCGTGCCGACCTGCTGGCCGACCTGGTGCTCAGCGGCACGCCGACCGGGCATGACACCGAAGACGGGCTGCTCGCAGAGATCACGGCACGCATCGAGGTCACGGTTCCGGTGACGACCCTGATGGCAGATGACGCGGACGCGGCTTCACACGAGCAGACGCCGTTCGACGGGGCTTCGGCCAGCCCGCCGGCCGAGCTCGACGGGGTTATCCCCATCGACACCGATACCGCGCGAAAGCTCGCGGGCACGGCCACGGGGTGGGATCGGGTCATGACGCATCCGATCAGCGGGCGGGTGCTCGCGGTCGACAGATACAGACCAGGAAAACATCTCCGACGACATCTTCGAGCGAGAGACCAACGCTGTCGATTCCCCGGATGCGGGATCGCGGCGCGGAAATGCGACCTCGACCACAACCACGCAGCATCGGCGGGCGGCGCGACCTGCGAGACGAACCTCGCCTCATTCTGTCGGCGACACCACGTCCTGAAGCACCACTCCCCCTGGCACGTCGAACAGAAGCCGGGCGGGGTGGTCGAATGGACGAGCCCGACCGGCCGCACCTACATCGACACTCCCCCTGCACCGAACACGGTCACCTTCACCGTGTCGGAAGACGTGCGCGCCCCGTTCTGACGGTTTCGACGCGTGCCGACCCCAGGGCTGTGGACAACCGCGACGCCGCGCAGCGGGATTTCACTACGGTGGCGCGGTGACTCCTCCTCAATCTCCAGTTATCTCCACGTGCACACGCTTCAGCTCGGTTGTCAGTATCTTGCTTATGACCTGCGCTTTCGCAGGCTGCACCTCAGCGACCATCGTGACGCCCGGTCGGGACGCCGACCTGGCTGCTGAAAGAGCGTCGGCGGGCGCCGGGCAGGTATACCGGTTCTACATCGGTCTGCAGTGGTCGGTGGGCCATGCGTGATGCGATGCGGATGCGTCGGAGGCGCCCGCCTGTGTGTGCGGTCGCGCTAGCCGCCGTCGCACTGACCACGGCGCTCGGTTGCCTCGCGGGATGCGCGCCAGCGCCAACGCCCCCGACACCGACATCGACACCTGCGTTCGCCAGCGAGGAGGAGGCATTCGCCGCCGCGGAAGAGGTCTATCGGGCGTACAACGATGCGGGCAACGCTCGGCGGGCCGGCGCGGCGGATGCCGATCCTCAGCGCTTTCTTACAGGCACAGCTCTCGAAGCCGACATCGATACACAGAACATGCTGCTGTCTCGCGGCCTGTCCGCGGTCGGTGCGGCCAGCATTAATTCTATTGAGGGCGATTCCAGCGAGCTCTCCACGAGCGTTGCGTCAGTAGCCATGATCGTTTGCACCGACGTCTCGACCCTGTCGCTGCTAGACAACACAGGCGCCAATGTCACTCCACCCGGAAGAGGAGACCTGGTGGTGCTCGAGGTAACTTTCGTGGGCGACAGGGAATCACTGCTGATCTCTGACACGACAACAACGGACGGTGAGAGATGCTGAGATCAAAGCGCTCAATCTGCGTCTTCGTCGTATCGCTTCTCAGCTTCGCTTCGCCGCCCGTTGCTATCGCAACCGGATGCGCGCCTGAGACATCGCTACTCGGCCTCTGCGGCTCGACCGACGGCACGTCGCTCGAGGTCTCCGGCACGCAGGAGCAGCCGGGCACGAACACGAACTCGAACTCCGGCTCACCTCGCGGAGGTGGAGGGCCCGGCACTCAGCGCGGACCGTCAGGACCGAGCGATGAGGCGATCGACCTCGCCGCCTGCATGAACGACTCCGGCACGACCCGCTGTGCGCGGCGCTCGAACCAGCCCGCATCCCCGACGGCGGCCACGCCTCCTGCACCGGGCATACCCACGATCAGGATCGCCGACCTGGTGCGGTTCGCACCCGAATCCGTCGACGCGGCTTCAGAACCGGGCAACGTCGGGATCGCTGGCATGCCGACGAACTTCATCGGAGCTGCGACGTCGCAGATCCAGGTCGGCGAGCTGTTCGGCATCCCGCTTCGCGTGCGCTTCACGCCGGCGGGATACGAGTACACCTACGGCGACGGCAGCTCCGCGACCCTCACGACGCCGGGGCAGACCTGGGCGGCGCTCGGCCAAGCACAGTTCACGCCAACCCCGACCAGCCACGTCTACCGCGAACCGGGCGTCTACCCGGCCCGCGTGGATATCCGGTACACCGCGCAGGTGGACCTCGGCGGCGGATGGATCGACATTCCCGGGCAGCTCACGACCAGCGGCACCACGCAGGAGATCCGCATCCTCGAGGCCCGCACCGCGCTCGTCGCCCACACCTGCGACGAGAACCCGGCCGGCATCGGCTGCTGAAGAACGCACCACAGCAGCACGCCAACAAGAAAGAGACTCCGGCCCGAAGGTCCGAGCGGCCCTGTTCTGCCAGATGGCTGATCGCTGTCTCGTACGACTCGACGATCTCGAGGAGGGTCGGCCTTCCGAGAGCATATTCGCCTATGGCGCCCTGCTCCTCGAGAGGCAACCACCGACCGATTCCGTCCGGCCTAAACTAGACAGGTGCCATGGAGTCGCCGGGTGTTCTCGCTCTCACTAGCCAACCGCAAGGCAAAGCTGGTGCAGTCGAGAAGGCGACCCGGTCGCTTCGAGCTCAGCGTGGATGGAATTCCGCAGTCCGTCGTCTCGATCACCGAACCCACAGCCCTCGAGTACAGCTACACCCGACACATCGCCCGCGCAATGGATGCCGCCGCCGAGCCTGATGCGCCGCTGTTCACCGTGCATCTGGGGGCCGGAGCACTCACGCTGGCACGCTACCTCCAGGCGACGCGCGCCGGATCACCTCAGCTGGTGGTGGAGTTCGAACCCGCGCTCTACGCCGCCGTCATCGACGCGCTGCCGTTGCCTCCCGGCTCCGACATACGAGTCATCCTCGGTGACGCTCGGACGGTCGCGGACGCCGCTATTCCGAATGAGAAGACATCGCCGGTGCAGTCATCTCCGTCCCCCGGACCTGACGACGCAGCGAGTTATCGCACCGCAATCGACACCGATTGGGTGGAGGCGTGCTTCACCGTCGTCGATCTCTGGGATGCCGCCGTCATCCGGCATCGTGTGGCCAGCCAGGAGTTCTATCGCCGAGTCGCCGCGCGCTCCGCAGCAGCGGGCGTAGTCGCCGTGAACCTGCTCGACGGGCATCCGTTCGAATACTCACGACGACAGGCCGCGACCCTGAGCACCGTGTTCGATCACGTCGCTGTCGTGCTCGACGCAGAGCCGGAAGATGCGGAAGGGCCGCTCGGCAACGTCGTCATTTTCGCGAGCGATAAGCCGCTGGACAAGGTGACCGCCTCCACTTTGCTCGACACACCGCGACCTCAACTCCTCCGCGATGGCCCGCTGACGTCGTGGATCGCTGAAGCGCGCATCATGACAGATGCCGACGGCACAGACTCTCCCGATCCCGACGACCCCCTCTGGGGCTAGCGCACGGCGTGCAGATCTTCCGACAGCACGTTCGCTTCCGGTCGACGAAGAGCCGCCCGGACCCGAAGGTCCGGACGGCTCGTCGCTGTTCGAGCGGAATCGCTTACTGGTACGACTTCACGATCTCGAGGAGGCTCGGCACGTTGGCGTAAGCCTCGGCAGCGTTCTCCTTGGTGACGATGATCGGGTCGAGCAGGTACGCCGGAACGACCTTGGCGCCGTTGTCGTACGACTCGGTGTCGTTGACGTCGACCTCCTCGCCCTTCTGCAGCTGGCCGACCATCTTGATCGACTGCTCGACGAGCAGCGCGGTGTCCTTGTTGATCGTGGAGTACTGGATGCCCTCCATGATCGACTTCACCGACTCGACCTCGGAGTCCTGACCCGTGACGACCGGAACCGGCTTGCCGGCCTGCTGCACCGAGGTGATGATGGCGCGAGCAAGGGTGTCGTTCGGGGACAGCACGCCGTCGAGAACCGTGTCACCGCTGTACGAACCGGTGAGCAGCGTGTCCATGCGGTTCTGAGCGTTCTCCGCGAGCCAGCCCTCGGTCGCGGTCTGCGCGATCTCGGTCTGACCCGAGACGACGACCAGGTTGCCGTTGTCGATCTCCGGCTGCAGGACATCCATGGCGCCGTCGAAGAAGACCTTCGAGTTGGCGTCATCAGGCGAACCCGAGAAGAGCTCGATGTTGTACGGAGCCTCGTGGCCCGCACGTGCGGCGAGACCGTCGAGCAGAGCCTGGCCCTGCAGCTGGCCGACCTTGAAGTTGTCGAACGCGACGTAGTAGTCGACAGCCTCGGTGTTCTCGATGAGACGGTCATACGCGATCACGTACGCACCGGCGTCCTTGGCCGCCTGCACCTGCGTGGCGAGCTGCTTGCCGTCCTTGGCCCCGATGATGATGACCTTGGCACCGTTGGTGACCATGGCCTGGATCTGGTTCTGCTGCTCGGCGACCGTGTTGCTCGCGGGAGCGTACTGGACGTCGGCCTTGAAGCCTGCCTTCTCCAGTCCGTCCGTGAACAGCTGACCGGCGAGGACCCAGTTCTCACTGGTCTTGTCGGGAAGCGCGACACCAATCGAGGAGTCGGCAGCGAAGCCTGCTGCGGCCTCGTCGCCGGAGCCGGAGCCGGTGTCTCCACCGCGCTCTGCCGAGCAGCCGGTGAGGGCGAAGGCAGCCGTCGCGACGAGCGCTGTCGCTGTGACGATGATCTTCTTCATGTGATCTCTTTCTGTGTGATGTGACGGATTCTGCGTGCGAGCACTGCGCGGAGAGTCCGCTTACTCGGCCCTCGTCTTGTCGACGGGCGGGGCTTGGTAAGTCCTGTTGGGTTCGAAGGTCGGCGTGGCCTCCGGGTCGTCCTTGCGATTCGAACGACGCATCATGAAGCCGATCAGCGAGGGGCGGCCCTGCTGCTTGTTCCACACGTCGATGCCGACCGCGAGCAGCAGCACGAGGCCCTTGATCATCGAGACGACGTCGGCGCCCTGGCCGAGAAGGGCCAGACCGTTGTTGAGGAAGGCCATGACGAGACCACCGATGATCGACCCGATGACCGTTCCGATACCACCGGCGACGGCAGCGCCACCGATGAAGACGGATGCGATGGCATCCAGCTCCCAGCCGGTACCGTCGTTCGGGCCGGATGCCTGCGAACGGGCGACGAAGATCATTCCGGCGAGAGCGGCCATCATCGACATGTTCATCATGACGAAGAAGTCGACCCAGCGGTCCTTCACACCCGAGAGGCGCGCGGCCTGACGGTTGCCACCCACGGCGTAGATGTGGCGGCCGAAGACCGTGTTGCGGGTCACGAACGAGTAGATGACCACGAGCGCGAGCAGGATGATGCCCGGGACGGGGAAGCTCGTGCCGGGGCGACCGGTGGCGAACATCCAGCCGGCGGCGAGGACGACGACCGAGAGCAGCACGACCTTGACCGTGCTCACCCACACGGGCGCACTGTCGGAGCCCATCTTGTGCTGGATGCGGCGGGTGCGGATCTCCCAGAAGACGAGCCAGGCGACACCGAGCAGCGCGAGGATCATCGTCGGCACGTTGAACGGCAGCGGCAGGCCGACCTCCGGCAGGTATCCGGTTCCGATGTACTGGAAGCCCTTGGGCACCGGGATGGTCTGCGCATCACCGATGAACTGCTGGGCTCCACGGAAGAAGAGCATTCCGGCGAGCGTCACGATGAACGCGGGCACGCCGACATAGGCGACCCAGAATCCCTGCCAGGCACCGACCAGAGCTCCCACGCCCAGGCCGAGCACGATCGCCAGCGGCCAGGGGAGGTTCCAGTCGGCCATCGACTTCGCCACGATGATGCCGGTGAAGGCCGCGACAGATCCGACGGACAGGTCGATGTGGCCCATGATGATGACCATCACCATGCCGATCGCGAGGATCAGGATGAACGAGTACTGGTTGATGACGTTGATCAGGTTGCCCGGAGTCAGCGTCGCGCCGGCCGGGTTCTTCAGCAGCGTCATGACCTCGAAGAACAGGATGATGACGATGAGGCTGCCCAGGATGCCGAACTGGCGCAGCGACGAAGTGCCGTTGCTCCCGAACATCTTGCGGATGTCGCTGAAGTGGAAGCCACGCTTCGTTGTCGTGAGGTCGGTGGTCATGCGGATGCTTTCTGGTTCGCGGAGGTCATGCTGCGCATGAGGGCCTCGGGTGTCGCCTGGTCGGCCGGGATGCAGTCGGTGACCCGACCTTCGAAGACTGTGTAGATGCGGTCGGAGATGCCGAGAAGCTCGGGCAGCTCGCTGGAGATGACGATCACGCCCTTGCCCTGGGCCGCGAGCTCGTTGATGATCGCGTAGATCTCGTACTTCGCTCCGACGTCGATGCCACGAGTGGGCTCGTCGAGGATCAGCAGGTCGGGGTCGGTGAACATCCACCTCGCCAGCACGACCTTCTGCTGGTTGCCGCCGGACAGCTTGCCGACGCCCTCCTCGACGCTCGGCGCCTTGATGCGCAGCGCCTTGCGGTACTGCTCGGCGATCGCGAACTCCTGGCGCTCGTCGACCACGCCGCGGCGGGAGATCTTCGACAGCTTCGCGGCGACGACAGAGCGCTTGATGGTGTCTAGAAGGTTCAGCCCGAGCACCTTGCGGTCCTCGCTGACATAGGCGAGACCGTGCTTGATCGCGGATGCGACGTCGGGCATCGAGATCTCGCGGCCGTCCTTGATGACCTGGCCACCCAGGAAGGTGCCGTACGAGCGTCCGAACAGGCTCATCATGAACTCGGTGCGACCCGCGCCCATGAGGCCGGCGATGCCGACGACCTCGCCGCGGCGGACGTTGATGCTCGAGCCCTTCACGACCATGCGCTCGGAGACCGTCGGGTGCTGCACCCACCAGTCCTTGACCTCGAAGAAGACCTCGCCGATCTCGGGCGTGCGGTCGGGGTAGCGGCTCTCGAGCGAGCGGCCGACCATGCCGCGGATGATGCGGTCCTCGTTGATCTCGCCGCGCGAGATGTCGAGGGTCTCGACCGTGCGGCCGTCGCGGATGATCGTGATCTCGTCGGCGATCTGCTCGATCTCGTTGAGCTTGTGACTGATCATGATCGACGCGATCCCCTTGGCCTTGAGGCCGAGGATCAGGTCGAGCAGGTGCTGCGAGTCGTTCTCGTTCAACGCCGCGGTCGGCTCGTCGAGGATGAGCAGCTTGACGTCCTTGTTGAGCGCCTTCGCGATCTCGATGAGCTGCTGCTTGCCGACACCGAGGGTCTTGATCGCCACATCGGGGTCTTCACGCAGACCGACGCGAGCCAGCAGCTCGACCGTGCGCTGGCGCTGCGCCTGCCAGTCGATACGGCCGAAGTGACGGATCTCGTTGCCGAGGAAGATGTTCTCGGTGATCGAGAGCTCGGGGATCAGCGCGAGCTCCTGGTGGATGATCGCGATTCCCGCCTGCTCGCTGGCCGCGATGTCGCGGTAGCGCTGCTCCTCGCCGTAGAGCAGGATCTCCCCGTCGTACGTGCCGTAGGGGTACACGCCGGAGAGGACCTTCATCAGGGTCGACTTCCCGGCGCCGTTCTCCCCGCAGATCGCATGGATCTCTCCTGCGCGGACGGTGATGGACACGTCGGACAGCGCCTTGACACCCGGGAACTCCTTGGTGATGCTGCGCATCTCCAGGATGGGGCCTGACACGACCGGCAACGTTGCTGTGGTGCTCACAAGATCTTCCTCGCGACGGGCGGTCACCTTCGATGTGACCGTTCACATTGGATTACATAGTCTACGCTCGCTCAGGCCGTGTCAAGACCACGAGCGAAATTGTGGCCTTATCGAGCGGCCGACGATTCCCTGGTGCGCAGGGCCGTCTGCAGCGGCCCGAACTGGGGCACCTGCTCGCCTCTGATCTGCGCGAGCAGGATGCGCACGGCACGGCGCCCCAGCTCGGGGAAGTCCTGATGCACCGTGCTGAGAGTCGGCGCCACGTGCGCCGCGACCGGGATGTCGTCGAACCCGACGACGCTCACGTCCTCCGGCACACGGATGCCGGCGTCACGGAAACCGTGCAGCAGGCCGATCGCCATCTGGTCGTTGGCGACGAACACCGCGGTGAAGTCACGCCTGCGCGACAGCTCCTGCCCCGCGAAATAGCCGAAGTCCGCCGTCCAGTCCCCGCGGATGGGCGGGAAGGTCGGCAGGTCGGCCTCGCGCAGGGCATCCAGATACCCGCGCATGCGCGACTCCGCCTCGATCCAGTCCTGTGGGCCCGCGATGTGGATGATGTCGCTGTGCCCGAGCCCGATCAGGTGCTCCGTCGCGGTGCGGGCACCGGCGACCTGGTCGGCCGACAGGCTCACGCCGTCGGACCCCGACGCCGTCTGGAGCGAGACGAACGGGATCTCGACCGCCATTCCACGCAGCACATGGAACGCGCGCACCTGCGGTGCCAGCACCACGATGCCGTCGACCTGCTCTCGCGCCAGCTGCCTCAGCGCACTGCCGATGGCTTCGGGCGTCGTAGCCGAGAGGTTCAGCGTCGAGACCGAATAGCCTTCCTCACGCGCGGCGTCCTCGATGCCGACGATCGCCGACGTGGGGCCGAACTCGCCGACGGTCGCCGCCAGGATGCCGAGCATGTTCGACTTGCTCGTCACCAGCGCTCTCGCCGCGAGATTGGGGCGATAGTCGAGCACCGCGATCGCGTCGAGGACCTTGGCCTTGGTCTCGGGGCGGATGCTGGGGTGATCATTCAGCACACGAGAGACGGTCTGATGCGAGACGCCCGCGAGTCGGGCGACGTCGCGGATGCTCGGCATCCGCGCGCGCTCAGAGGCGGTCGACATCACAGACCTCCTCGTATGTGCACGGTCACATCGTCTCTACATTATGTACGCCAGGCGCACTGAGCGCACGTCGGGCCGGTGCCGCGCGGGTGCCGGGATCGCTCAGGAGATGATGCGGGCGCCCTGCACGGGGCCGTGCACATGCAGCGACTCGAGGCCGTGCTCACGCAGCAGCGACTGCACCTCCTGCGCCCCTTCGGGACTCGCGCAGAGCAGAGCGACCGTGGGGCCGGAGCCGGACACGATCCCCTGCAGGGCTCCGGCGTGGATGCCGCGCAGGATCGTGGTCTCGAGCTCCGGGCGCTCGTACAGAGCGGCCTCCTGCAGATCGTTGTAGATGCTCTCGGCCAGCAGATCCGGATCGCCCGAACGCAACGCCTGGAGCACCGGCGCCGGCACCTCCAGGGACAGCGGCGGATCATCGGCGAGAGCGCCCTCGTCGTCCCGCAGGGAATCGAGCCGGGCGTAGACCACCGGCGTCGAGAGCCCCTCGTCGCTCTGGACGAGCACCCAGTCGAAGCGCCCTCGGGCGAGCGCCGGGTTCAGCTGGTCACCCCGACCGGTGCCGACCGCGGTACCGCCGTGCAGCGCGAACGGGACATCGGCGCCGAGACGTGCGCCGAGCTCGTGCAGGCGAGCCGTCGAGAAGCCGGTGCCCCACAGGGCATCGCACGCGACGAGGGCTGCGGCCGCATCCGCCGATCCGCCGCCCATCCCGCCGGCGACCGGCACGCTCTTGCGGATCTCCAGCGCGACGCCCCCGTCGTACTCCGCCGCGGTGGCGAGCAGCTTCGCCGCCCGCATGGCGAGGTTCCGATCATCCAACGGCACCGAGTCGGGGTCATCGACACCCGATACCGTGATCGAGAAGTCGTCGGCGTGCCTGGCGATCACGTCCTCGTACAGCGACACCGCCTGGAACACCGTCGCGAGCGCGTGGTAGCCGTCGTCGTGACGACCACCCACACCGAGGTAGACGTTGATCTTTCCCGGAGCGCGGACGTGGACCGAGTCGACGGGGGCGGCGAAGCTCATCTGGGCGTTCCTGTCACAGCTCCGTGGACGACGCCCACAGGTCGACGTCGATGGCGCCCGCCGCCTCGTCGATGCGTGCGAGCTGCTCGGCGGTGAAGTCGGGACCGTTCACCGCGGCGATGTTCTCGTCGAGCTGCTCGGGGCGCGACGCTCCGACCAGCGCGGAGGCGACCACGGGGTTGCGCAGCGTCCACTGGATCGCCAGCTGCGCGAGCGACTGCCCACGCTCCTTCGCGATGTCGTTCAGCGAGCGGAGCGTCTCGACCGCGGCATCCGACAGCGGAGCCTCAGGAAGCGACCCGCGCTTCTGCGCGCGCGCCGCGGTGCCGTCGCCGAGGTACTTGTCGGTGAGCAGACCCTGCGCGAGCGGCGTGAACGCGATCGCACCGACTCCCGCCTGCTCGAGGGTCTCGGTGAGACCGTCCTCGACCCAGCGGTTGAGGATCGAGTACGCGGGCTGGTGGATCACGAGCGGCGTGCCGAGCTCGGTGGCGACGGCGACGGCCTCGGCCGTGCGCTCGGCACTGTACGACGAGATGCCGACGTAGAGGGCCTTGCCCTGGCGCACGAGCGTGTCGAGCGCAGCGACCGTCTCGGCGACCGGCGTCACCGGGTCGGCACGGTGCGAGTAGAAGATGTCGACGTAGTCGAGCCCCATGCGGGTCAGCGACTGCTCGGCGCTCGCGAGGATGTACTTGCGGCTCGCGAAGTCGCCGTAGGGTCCGGGCCACATGTCCCAGCCGGCCTTCGACGAGATGATCAGCTCATCGCGGTAGGGGCGGAAGTCCTCGGCGAAGATCCGCCCGAAGTTCTTCTCGGCCGAGCCGTACGGCGGGCCGTAGTTGTTCGCGAGGTCGAAGTGCGTGATGCCGCGGTCGAACGCGTGGCGCAGCAGCGCGCGCTGGTTGTCGAGCGGGATGTTGTCGCCGAAGTTCCACCACAGCCCGAGCGAGATCGGCGGCAGGAACAGGCCGGACGTGCCCACCTGGCGGTACTCGAACTGCTGGTAGCGGCTCTCGTCGGCGGCGTACGGCCGGTGCAGCTCGGGGATGTTCGGACGGAAGCGGGGAGAGTCGGTCACGGTGCCAGATTAGTCGGTGACGACGGCGTCTTCGATCTGAGCGACGTGCCGCGCAACACGGTGATAGTCATCGACCGTGAGGTCCTCGCCACGAGCGGTCGGCGCGACCCCGGCGGCGATCAGGATCTCGGATGCCGCGGCTGAGCTGCCGAAGAGGTCGGACAGCGCCTGACGCAGCATCTTGCGGCGCTGGTTGAAGGCGGCATCCACGATCTTGAAGGTGAGTCGGCGTTCGTCCTCCGTGCCGCGCTCGCCCTCCGACCGGTCGAAGCCGACAAGGAGGCTGTCGACGTTGGGCACCGGCCAGAAGACCTGACGAGACACGGTGCCCGACAGCTTCCACTCGCCGTACCAGGCTGCCTTGACGCTCGGGGTGCCGTAGATCTTGGAGCCCGGCTTGGCCGCGATGCGCTCGGCGACCTCGGCCTGCACCATCACGACACCGCGCTTCAGATACGAGAAGTTCTCGAGGAAGTGCAGCAGCACGGGGACCGAGACGTTGTAGGGAAGGTTGGCCACGAGCACGGTCGGTTCGCCGGGCAGCTCGGTGATGCGCAGCGCGTCGGCATCGACGACCGTCAGCATCTCGGCCGGCACTCCGTGTTCGACGACGGTCTGCGACAGCCTGGCTGCGAGCCGGTGGTCGATCTCGACGGCGGTGACGGACGCCCCGGCCTCAAGGATCGCGAGGGTGAGCGAGCCGAGCCCCGGCCCGACCTCGACGACCCGCTCCCCCGGCTGCACCCGCGCTGCATGCACGATCTTGCGGACCGTGTTCGCGTCGACGACGAAGTTCTGTCCGAGCTTCTTGGTCGGGGTGACATCGAGCTCGGCCGCGAGCCGGCGGATCTCGGTGGCGCCGAGCAGGGTGACTGTCATTGCTCCATTGTCCCCCACCACCATCAGTGTCCGAACCGGCCAGTAGTCTTCTGTGATGCCCTCCCTCGGTGAACTGATCGCACCACAGCGCATGGGCAGGGATTTCCGCTGGCTGCTCGCGTCATCGTGGACGAGCAACGTCGGAGACGGTGTCGCTCTCGCTGCCGCTCCCCTGCTCATCGCGTCGATGACGTCGTCGCCGATCCTCGTCGCGTCCGGCGCCATCCTGCAGTTCCTGCCCTGGCTCCTTTTCGGCCTGCACGCGGGGGCGATCGCCGATCGGTTCGACCGCCGTCGGCTGGTGATGGTGGCCAACGCCGCGCGCGCGGTCGTGCTCGCCGGCCTCTGCGTCTTCCTACTGACCGGCACGGCCAACATCTGGATCGTGCTCGCGGTGGCCTTCCTCTACGGCACCGCCGAGGTGTTCGTCGACACGGCAGGCAGCACGCTGCTGCCGATGCTCGTGAAGCCCGCCGACCTCGGCATCGGCAACGCCCGGCTGCAGGCCGGATACCTGGTCGCGAACCAGTTCGCCGGTCCCCCGCTCGGCGCCTTCCTCTTCGCCGCGGGAACCGCCTGGCCGTTCCTGCTCGAGATCCTCTGCGTCCTGCTCGCGGTCGTGCTGATCTCGCGCATGGCGCGGACGCCCGTCCCTCCCCGGTCTGCAGGAGACGGCGTGAAGTCACACGTCCACACCGACATCGGTGAGGGGCTCCGCTGGCTGTGGCAGAACCCGCCGGTGCGGATGCTCGTGCTAATCATCCTCGTGTTCAACGTGACGTGGGCGGCGCCCTGGGGCGTGCTCGTGCTCTACGCCACCGAGCACCTGAACATGGGCGCGGTGGGCTACGGAGCGCTGACGACGGCATCCGCTGCGGGCGGCATCCTCGCCACGCTGAGCTTCGGGTGGCTCGAACGCCACGTGTCGTTCGCGACGCTCATGCGCGTGGTGCTGTCGCTCGAGGTGCTGATGCACCTGGCCTTCGCGCTCACGACCGTCGGATGGGTGGCGCTCGTGATCATGTTCGTGTTCGGCGCCTACGCCTTCGTCTGGGGCACGATCTCGACCACGGTGCGTCAGCGTCTGGTGCCGGCCGAGCTGCAGGGCCGGGTCGCGTCCGTCAACATGGTCGGCGTGTTCGGCGGCATGGTGATCGGCCAGGCCCTCGGCGGTGTGATCGCCCAGGTCTGGGGGCTCACCGCTCCCTGGTGGTTCGCGTTCGTCGGCGCCGCGCTCACGCTGCTCCTGGTCTGGAAGCCGATCTCGCAGATCGTCTCGGCGAAGCCGGTCTCCGACACGCAGGCGATCGAGATTCAGTCGAACGAGCCGTAGACCCGCAGGGTGTTGGCGGCGAGCTGGGCAGACAGCTCATCGACCTCGATGCCGAGTTCCGCCGCCATGAACCGCACCGTGATCGGCACGAGATAGGGGGCGTTCGGCCGGCCGCGCAGCGGCGTCGGCGTGAGGAACGGAGCATCGGTCTCGACGAGGATGCGATCGAGCGGCGTCACTCTGAGGGCGTCCCGCAGGTTCTGCGCGTTCTTGAACGTCACGTTGCCGGCGAATGACAGGTGGTACCCGGCCTCGGCGCAGATCCTCGCCATCGCATCATCACCGGAGAAGCAATGGAAGACCGTCTTCTCCGGAGCGCCGACGCGAGTCAGCGTCTCGAGCACCGCCTCATGCGCATCGCGGTCGTGGATCTGCATCGCGATGCCGTGCTTCTTGGCGAGTGCGATGTGCGCCTCGAATGATTCGAACTGCGGTGCACGGCGTTCGGGTTCGGTACGGAAGAAGTCGAGACCGGTCTCACCGATCGCCCGGGTGCGCGGGTGCGCGGCGAGTTCGTCGATCACCGCGATCGCGTCACTGAGACCGACACCGCCGAGGCGCCCCGCTTCGGCATACGCGGGCGCGTCGTTCGGGTGGATCGCGACGGCCGCGAGCACGCGGGGGTCGGATGCCGCCGCCTCGACGGCCCAGCGTGACGACTCGATGTCGCCGGAGGCCTGCACGACGCCCGCGATGCCCACGGCCGCTGCGCGGTCGAGCTGCTCGGTCAACGACAGCGGCTCATCGCCGTCGAGTATCTCGAGGTGCGCGTGGTTGTCGTAGACGGGCACCGAGAGCGGCTCTGGTGCCGCCGGGTAGTGGAGGTCCTTGCGCCCCTCGCCGTCTCGCTGCTGCACGTACGTCATGCTCAGGCGGTGGACTCCACGCGCGGGAACAGCGGCGCGAGACCGTTGACGCTCGTGCCGGGGCGCAGCACGCCCCACGAACCCGCCTCGCGGATCGGCTGGTCCTGCAGGCGTCCGAGGCTCTCGGCGGCGCCGAGGGCGACCCACAGCTTCTCGGTCGACTGCGGCATGACCGGCGAGAGCAGCACCGCGAGGGCACGCAGGCCTTCGGCACACGTGTACAGCACGGTGCCGAGGCGACCGCGCTGAGCCTCGTCTCCGCTGTTCGCCTGCTTGGCCAGCGCCCACGGCTCGTTTGCCGTGATGTAGCCGTTGAGGGCGTCGACGATCGTCCAGATCGACGAGATCGCCTCGTCGATGCGGAACTGCTCGATCGCGGCATCCGCGTTCGATGCGGCATCCGCCACGATCTTCTGGATCGCGAGATCCTTCTCGGTGTACTCGGCGGGCGGCGGAACGATGCCCTCGAAGTACTTCTCGATCATCGCCGTCGTGCGCGAGGCCAGGTTGCCGAAGCCGTTCGCGAGTTCGGCCTGATAGCGGGCCGAGAGGTCCTCCCACGAGAACGAGCCGTCCTGACCGAACGCGATCGCCGACAGGAAGTAGTACCGGTACGCGTCGGATCCGAAGACGTCGGTGATCTCGGTCGGCGCGATGCCGGTGAGCTTCGACTTCGACATCTTCTCGCCGCCGACCAGCAGCCAGCCGTGCGCGAACACGCCCTGGGGCACGTCGAGGCCTGCGGCCATCAGCAGCGCGGGCCAGATCACGGCGTGGAAGCGCAGGATGTCCTTTCCGACCACGTGGTACGCGGGCCAGCGGCGATCGAAGGTCTCCTGGTCGGAGCCGTAGCCGACGGCCGTGGCGTAGTTCAGCAGCGCATCGACCCACACGTAGATGACGTGAGACTCGTCCCACGGGAGCGGGATGCCCCAGTCGAACGTCGAGCGCGAGATCGACAGGTCTTTCAGTCCCTGACTCACGAACGAGACGACCTCGTTGCGCGCCGAATCCGGGCGGACGAAGTCGGGCTGGGTCTTGTAGAGCTCGAGCAGGCGGTCCTGGAACTCGCTGAGCTTGAAGAAGTAGTTCTTCTCCTGCAGCAGCTCGAGCGGCTTCGAGTGGATCGCGCAGACCTTGAGGCCCTCGAAGGGGCCGGTGCCGTCGACGATCTCGGACTCGGGCTTGAACTCCTCACAGCCCACGCAGTACAGCGCCTCGTACTCGCCCGCGTAGATGTAGCCGCGGTCGTAGAGACGCTGGAAGAACGTCTGCACGTTGGTCTCGTGACGCTCCTGCGTGGTGCGGATGAAGTCGTCGTTCGCCACGTCGAGGGTCTTCAGCAGCGGGAACCACGCCTCGGTGACGAGCTTGTCGACCCACTCCTGCGGGGTGACGTTGTTCGCCGCCGCCGCGCGGAGCATCTTCTGGCCGTGCTCGTCGGTGCCCGTGAGCATCCACGTGTCATCGCCGCCCTGACGGTGCCAGCGCGCGAGCGCGTCGACCGCCACCGAGGTGTACCCGTGGCCAATGTGAGGCACATCGGAGGGGTAGTAGATGGGCGTGGTGATGTAGAACGATTCGCCTGCGGGCATGCGGTCAATTCTAGGTGGGAAGACGGGGGTCGTTACGCTCAGGCGACCGACACCTGGATGCGGTGCCACCCCTGGGCACCGTCGGGCACGACGTCGGCCGGGTCGGACGTCTGGGTCTCGCCGTCGGCGCTGATCGCGCGGCACTCGACCGTGTGCGCGCCGCTCTCGGCCGACCAGGGCAGACGCCACTGCACCCAGGTGTCGGCGGAGATCGCGGTCGCGAGCTCCGCACGGCGCCATGGCCCCTCGTCGACGCGCACCTCGACCCCGTCGACGCCCACGTGCTGCTGCCACGCCATCCCGGCGATCACGGCATCACCCGCGTCGATCCGCTGGCCAGGGCGCGGCACGTCGATGCGCGACTGCAGCTTGACGGGTCCGCGCTCAGACCACCCGCGGTCGGTCCAGTATGCGGATGCCCGATCGAAGCGAGTGACCTCCAGCTCAGTCACCCACTTCGTGGCCGACACATAGCCGTAGAGCCCCGGCACCACCATGCGCACCGGGAATCCGTGCTCGATCGGCAGCGGGTCGCCGTTCATTCCGACGGCGAGCAGTGCGTCGCGGTCGTCGGTGAGAGCCTCGATCGGCGTCGACGCCGTGAACCCGTCGGACGACCGGGACAGCACCATGTCGGCATCCGAATCGACCCCCGCGCGGGCGAGGAGCTCACGGATCGGATGGCCGAGCCAGAGGGCGTTGCCGATCAGATCACCACCGACCTCATTCGACACGCACGCGAGCGTCACGTGCGATTCCGTCATCGGCAGCGTCAGCAGTTCATCCCACGAGATCACGACCTCGCGCTCCACCATCCCGTGGATGCGCAACGACCAGTCGGCGGGGTCGATGCGCGGCACGATGAGCGCGGTGTCGATGCGGTAGAACTCGGTGTTCGAGGTGACGACCGAGGCGAGGCCGGGGACGCCCAGCTCGGCGGTGGCCGGCACCGCCGCGGCGGCCCGCGTCGGAGAGGGCAGTCGGAGCATCGTGCGCACCGCCTCGATCGAGCGGGTGGCTCCGCGCGCGGCCGAGCCGATCACGAGTGCCGCGACTCCGGTGACGGCGACGCCCGCGGTCCAGAGCAGGAACCGCCGACGCTCCTCGTGCTCGGCGCGCAGATACGGAACCGGATGCACGGTGCGCATCAGCAGCCTGAGCGCGACCACCGCGGCGACGCCTGCGACGAGTCCGGGGAGCCAGGCGAAGGGGCCGGCGCCCGGGCGGATCATCGCCGCCACCAGGGCGAGCACGCCGAGGGCGCCGAGGATCGCCGACCCCACACCCGCCCTGCGGGACTCCAGGATGCCGGCGATAGCGGCCACCGCCACGAGCACGATCGCGATCCCGGTGATCAGCGCGATCTTGTCACCCGTGCCGAACAGCGCGATCGCGGCGTCCTTCGCCCAGCTCGGGGCGAGATCGATCAGACCGCTGCCGATCACGGCGAACGGGCTCGCGCTCGGCTCGACCACCGCGGCGACGAGCTCTGCCAGGCCGACCGCGACGACAGCCGCGCTCAGCCCGGCGGCCGCCGACCGGAGCCTGTCACCGCGCGTCGTACCGGCTGTATGGCTCATGATCCGAGGGTAACCCCGGGGCAGGGCCCCGGGGTCGTCCGGCTCAGAGCCCGTTGCGGCGGGCGACCTCTCCGAGCCACGCGAGCGAGGGCTTCGGGGAGCGCTCGAACGTCTCGTGGTCGAAGCCGATCAGACCGAAGGTCGGGCGGAATCCGCTGGCCCACTCGTAGTTGTCGAGCGCGCTCCAGTGCTGGTACGCCTTCACCTCGATGCCGTCGGAGATCGCGCGGTGCAGCCCCTCGAGAGCGCCCTGTGTGTAGGCGATGCGCCGGGTGTCGTCGCCGGTCGCGATGCCGTTCTCGGTCACGAGCACCGGCACTCCGCCGCTGCGCTCCCACGCGCTGCGCACTCCCATCTCGAGAGCCTCGGGGAAGAACTCCCACCCGGTGAGCGTCGTCTCGACATCGTCGGCGACCGGCCGAGGGCCCTCGGGTCCGATGAAGGTGCGCGTGTACGCCTGCACACCGACGAAGTCATCGCCGGCCGACTGGTCGAGATACCAGTGGTCGCGAGGATCGCCGTACTCGGCGACCATCTCGTCGGCCCCCGGCTCGCCCGTGGAGTGGAACGCCTGGGTCGCGATCGTCCATCCGGCCTGCACACCCGAGACGGAGTGCAGGATCTCGGAGGCACGGTGGTGCGCGTCGAGGAGCGTGTCGGCGACCGCGAGGTCGGGGTTCGGCAGACCGAATGCGACGAGGTTCGCCGCATCCTCTCCCCCGGCGAGCATCGCCGCGATGTTCGGCTCGTTGATCGTGCAGACGTATTTCACGCCCTCGAGGATCGGGAGGACCGTCTCGACGTAGCGGGAGAACAGGTCGACCGCGTCATCCGCGCGCCAGAAGCCGTCCTTCTGGAACCACTGCGGCACCGTGAAG
Source organism: Microbacterium sp. CGR1 (assembly GCF_051062835.1). Lineage (GTDB taxonomy): Bacteria > Actinomycetota > Actinomycetes > Actinomycetales > Microbacteriaceae > Microbacterium. The sequence goes on from NZ_JAOTPG010000001.1 coordinate 1,379,641, forward strand.
TGCATCAGGGTCACCGTCGGGTCGAGCCCGTTCTCGCGGGCCGTGTCGATCATGCGGCGGTAGTGATCCAGCATCGCGCGGGACACGAAACCGCGCTCCGGCTCGATGCGGGCCCACTCCATCGAGAAGCGGTACGAGTTCAGACCGGCGTCCGCCAGCAGACGCATGTCCTCCGGGTACCGGTGGAAGTGGTCGGCGGCGTCGCCCGAGGGCTCGACCATCGGCGAGCCGGGAGCATGCTCCATGGCCCACCAGTTGCTGGTCGTGTTGTTCCCCTCCACCTGATGGGCTGCGGTCGCAGCGCCCCAGAGAAAGCCGTCAGGGAATGTGAGCACGAGTGCTCTCCTCTCTATTTCGAGATTCGGGATGGATTCGGGACGGCGTCGAGCAGCTGCACGGTGTACTCGTCCTCGGGATGCTGGAGCACCTGCGAGGTCTCGCCGCGTTCGACGACGCGACCGCCGTTGAGCACGAGGATGTTCTCGGTGACCAGGCGCGCGCTGAGCAGGTCGTGCGTGATGTAGAGCATGCTGATGCCCCACCTCTCGCGCAGGTCCTCGAGCAGGGCGAGCACGCCGGCTCGGAGCGATACGTCGAGCATCGACACGGGCTCGTCGGCGATCAGCACCTGCGGATCACTCGCGAGCGCCCGGGCGATGACCACGCGCTGGCGCTGGCCACCCGACAGCTGATGCGGCAGCTTGGCGGCGAACTGCTCGACGGGGGTCAGCCCCACCGTCTCGAGGAGCTCGAGCACGCGGGCCCTGGCCTCGTCACCGCGAAGAGGGGTGTAGTTGCGGATCGGCCGGCTCAGCGCGTACTCCACCGTGTGCAGCGGGTTCAGCGCCGCATACGGGTCCTGGAACACCATCTGCACGTCCTTGCGCAGATCCCGGAGCCCCGTGCGGCGGAGCGTGGCCACGTCGACGTCTCCGAAGCGCACGGTGCCCTCTGTCGGCTTCTCGACTCCCGTGATGAGCTTCGCGATCGTCGACTTACCCGATCCGGAGGCGCCCACGAGAGCCAGAGCCTCGCCGGGTTCGAGCCGGAAGGAGACGTCGTCGACCGCGACGACCGGCTTCTCCCCTCGACGGGGAGCCGGGTAGCGCTTCGACACGCCCTCGACCACGATCGCGGCGTCTGCCCGTCGGGTGTCGCGCTGCGACACCGTGGGCAGGGTCTCGGTCAGGTCGGTGCGCGAGCGTCCCTCGCGTCGCCGGGTGCCGAGGTCGACGAACCCGGGGATCGAGATCGACTCGGCCCGGGGGTCGGCGTAGTGGCTCAGCAGCATCCGCGTGTACTCGTCCTGCGGGCGGTGCAGGATGTCGAGGCTCGGCGCGTCTTCGACGATCCGCCCCTCGTGCATCACCATCACACGGTCGGTCGCCTCGAGCACGATGCCCAGGTCGTGGCTGATGAGGATCGCGGTGAAGTGCTCGGAGCGCTGGAGATCCTTGATCGTGTCCATGACCGCGTGCTGCACGAGCACGTCGAGCGCCGTGGTCGGCTCGTCGAACACCATCAGCTGCGGCTCGAGCGAGAGGGCGAGAGCGATCGAGGCGCGCTGGCGCATACCGCCGGAGAGCTCACCCGGGTAGCGCGAGAGCACCACGGGGTCGAGGCCGACCTTGCCGACCAGCTCGCGCGCCCTGGCATCGCGGTTCTCACGGGCGACGTGCCCGTGAGCGGCGAAGATGTCGCGGAAGTGGTTGCCGATCGTCCGCACAGGGTTCAGCGCGTTCATGCCGGACTGCAGCACCATCGCGAACCCGCCCTGGCGCTGACGACGCAGCTCCTCGGCGTCCAGCTCGCGGATGTCGCGGCCGTCGAACAGGATGCGTCCGCCGCTGATGCGGGCCGGAGGCTTCTGCAGCCGTGTCAGCGCGAAGCCGAGGGTCGACTTTCCCGAGCCCGACTCGCCGACGAGACCGACGAACTCGCCGCGACGCAGCGTGAAAGAGACGTTCTCGACCGCGGTGACCGGCGTGGTTCCGGGCGATGCGTACTCGACGGACAGCCCCTGGACATCCAGCAGCACGTCATCCGTGGGCGTGTTCGCTTCCATGGCGCTCATCGTCCCTTCCCCTCTCGCAGGCGCGGATTGGAGATTCCGTCCACGCCGAAGTTGATCAGTGTCAGGCTCAGAGCGAGCAGGGCGATGCAGAGACCGGGGGCGAAGAGCAGCAGCCACTGCCCGGTGAGCAGCGAGTTGGAGTTCTGCGCCCAGTAGAGCATGGTGCCCCAGCTGACGATGCTCGAGTCGCCGAGCCCGAGGAACTCGAGCCCCGCCTCTGCGAGGATCGCCGCGGTCGCCGCTCCGAAGAGCGTGCCCGCGATGATCGACGTCATGTTCGGCAGGATCTCGCGGAACACGATGCGCGCCCGACTGTCGCCCGAGAACTGCGCCGAGGTGACGAAGTCGTTGCCTCGGAGCGACTGGGTCTGGCTGCGCAGAACTCGCGCGCCCCACGCCCAGCCGGTGACGACGATCACCGCGATGATCATCAGGATGCCGCCGTTCTGCAGGTACGCGGCGATCACGATCATCAGCGGCAGCCCGGGGATCACCAGGAAGAGGTTGACGATGAAGCCGACCACCTCTCCGGCGAATCCGCGCATGTAGCCCCAGCTGAGTCCGATCAGCACTGCGACGATCGTCGAGAGGATGCCGGCGGCCATGCCGACCAGCAGGCTGATCTGCGAACCGTAGATCAGCTGGCTCAGGACGTCTTCGCCCGCAGCCGTCGTGCCGAGCCAGTGCGCGGCCGACGCGTCGGCGTTGCGCTCGAACGAGTTGTCCTTCGGGCCGTACGGCGCGATCAGCGGAGCGAACACCGCGACGAGCACGAACAGACCGAGGATGATGAGGCCGAGGCGAGCCTTGCCGTTGGACCAGAGGGTGCCCACCATCCGGGCGAACGAGCGCCACGGGCTGGGAGCCGCGATCCGGTCGGAGGGAACCTTGACATTCATGGTGGAGGTCATCGGCGGGTCCTTGGATCCAGCACGCCGTACAGGATGTCGACGAGGAAGTTGGCGACGAGCACACTCACGGTGATCATCAGGAAAAGCGCCTGCATGAGCGGGTAGTCCTGCCCGATCACGGCGTTGAAGAGCAGATATCCGATACCGGGATAGCCGAACACCTGCTCCACGAGGATCGATCCGCCGACCACGCCGCCGAGCGTGAGCCCGAAGCCGGTGAGGTTCGGCAGGATCGCGTTGCGTGCGGCGTAGCGGAGGGCGATCGTACGTCCGTGCAGCCCGTTCGCCTCGGCGAAGGTGACATAGTCGTCACCCAGCGTGTTGATCATCGCGTTGCGCATGCCGATGATCCATCCGCCGAGCGACGTCAACAGGATCGTGACCGCCGGGAGGATCGCATGCTGCACGAGGTCGATGAAGAAGTCCCAGGTGAAGCCCGGCGTGGTGGTCGCCGAGTAGGCGCCGGTCGTCGGGAACCAGTGCAGCACGTACCCGAAGAAGAACAGCAGCAGAAGCGCGGTCCAGAAGTACGGGAAGGTGCTGAGGAACGACCCGGTCAGAGTCGGCAGCGAGTCCAGCCACGTGCCACGCCGCCAGGCGGCGGCGGTGCCGATCAGGGTGCCGACCACGAACGCGAGGATCGTGACGATTCCGACCAGGCCGATCGTGTACGGGAGCGCGGTCGAGACCATGCTCGACACGGTCTGCGGGTAGAACGTGTACGAGACGCCGAAGTCGAGTCGGGCGACCTGACCGAGGTAGGCCACGTACTGGTCCCAGATGGAACCGGTCGGAACACCGAGCTGGGCCTCGATCGCGGCCCGCGTCGCATCGGACACCGGGCCGTTCTGCGAGAGCTTCGCGATCGCGGCGTCGGCCGGCGAGCCGGGCATCAGACGCGGAAGGAAGAAGTTCAGCGTGATGGCCGCCCACAGCGTGAGGACGAACAGTCCGACCTTCTGGAGGACGTACTTCATCGGTCATCCTCCTTCACGCGCTCGAGCCGGGTGAAGATGCCCAGCGGCGCCGAGTCGTAGTTCTGCGGGATCATGTACGGGTCGTCCTCTGTGGGCCATCCGGTGAACTTGGAATCGTTGAACAGGCCCCAGATGCCGCCGTAGTAGAGGCCGATGACCGGCATCTCCTCATAGACGATGGCCTGCAGCTCCTTCACGATCTCTGCCTGGCGCGCGGTGTCGACCGTCTCGCGGTACTCCTTGAGCAGAGCATCGGCCTCGTCCGAGCGGTACCGCTCGAAGTTGTTCGCAGTGGCTTCACCGGAGGGCACGTAGAACTCACTCGAGAGCAGGTTGTTGTATGCCTGGTAGACGTCGCCGTTGCCCATGCCGCCGATGGCCATCTCGAAGTCGCCGTTGCTGATGGCGCTCTGGTAGCCGGCCGGCTGCGGGAGTTTGAGCGTCACCTTGACGCCGACCTTCGCCAGCTGACTCTGCACGGTCTGCGCCGCGCGGGTCCAGTCGGAGAAGCCGTTGGCCGTGGTCAACGCGAACTCGAGCTGCTTTCCGTCGGCCCCCACGAGCCGGTCCCCGTCGAGCGTGTATCCCGCCTCGGCGAACGCGGCGAGTGCGGCATCCGTGTCCTGGGTGATCATGCCCCCATCGGGGATGCTCGGGTCGAGGTACTCCTCCTGGTTGGGAAGGACGAGGCCGGTCTGTCCGGCGGGCTCCATGTACCCCTCGGATGCGGTCTCGGCGATCTCCTCGCGGTCGAGCGAGAGGGCGATGCCTCGGCGCACGTTCACGTCGTCGAACGGTGCGACCTCGAGGTTCGGCATCAGGGCGATCACGCCGCCCGGCGGGAACCACCACGCGTTGTGCTCGCTGGCCGCACCCCAGGTGCCCTCGACGTCGGAGATGAAGGAGTATGCCCAGTCGTAGCCGCGGGTGACGGTGTCGAGCTGCGAGTTCGTGGACGGCAGGATGATGTGCTCGATCTCGATCTTGTCGGCCTGCCAGTAGTCGGGGTTCTTGTCCACCGAGTACTGCTGGTCGTTGTAGTTGCCGAGCACGAACGGGCCGGTGCCGACCGGGTTCTCGTTGCGGTAGGTGCCGGGGTCCTTCACGTCGGCCCAGAGGTGCTCGGGCACGATCATGGTCTGACCGAGGATCGGCAGCGACGGCGCGTCATCCGCCTGCAGGTGCATGATGACGTCGTCTCCGTCGACCTCGACGGTCTCGAGGTGCTGCCAGGCGCCCTTGATGTCGAGCGAGGGGTTGTCCTTGAGTAGCTGGAACGTGAACGCCACGTCATCGGGCGTCAGCTTCTCGCCGTCGCTCCACTCGACGTCGTCGCGGATCGTCATCACGACCGTGCGGGCATCGGGCTGCGACCATTCGCTCGCCAGCCACGGGTTCTCGGTTCCGTCGAGCGGGTTCACCAGGATCAGAGGCTCATAGATCCACCTCGACGCCGTGCGCGTGTTGGTGAGGTACGGGTTGAAGTTCCGCGTGAAGAACGGGTTCCCCTTGTCCGCATTGATGAGCATCGTGTCGTCGCCGATCGATGGATCGGGCTGCGAACTGATCTGGATGCTGCAACCGCTGAGCACGACGGCTGCTGCCGCCAGTCCCACGATCGCGGCTCTCCGCCAGCGTCGGAGCATGTGCGTCTTCGCCACACTGCCACCTCATGTCGTCTGTGTCATGAAGGGGGTCCCGGGGGTCGGGGCACCCCGCGGCCGAAGCCGCATGAGTGATTGTAAGCGCATACATTTTGCGATTGCAACCCCTTGACAAGGGGGCCAGGCGCCGCCATCCCCCTCAGCCACAGGGATGGGAGCGGTGCCAAACTCGCGACTACCCGGCGCCGCCGCGCAGCGAGCGCGCCATGCTCTGGAGCGCCCGGAACGCCGCCGTCTGCTCGGCATCCGTCATGCCCGAGAGCATCCTGACCTCGACCGATCGCACCGCGGCCGTCGCAGCCGCCAGACTCCGCCTGCCCCGCGGGGTGAGTGTCGTCGGGAGAGCCTTGCCGGTCGGAGGTTCGGCGGGCCTCGTGACGAAGCCGTCGCGCTCGAGCCCCTGCAGCAGGACGTTCATCGACTGCCTGGTGACGAACGCACCGCGGGCCAGCTCGGAGTTCGACAGCCCTGGGCGCTGAGCGAGCAGTTCGAGGCAGGAATAGTGCGTGATGGTCATGCCGAGCGGGCGCAGCACCTCTTCCATCGCCGCACGGAGCGCACTCGCAGCCTCCTTGAGCAGGTACCCGAGCGATGTGTCCAGGTCGATGCCCACGCCGTCTTGACTCATGTCAGTATTCTGACATACATTGATTCATGTCAGATAACTGACACACACCAAGGAAAGAGTCCCACCATGCCCGTCACCGGCCCCGACTTCGTCTCCCTCCAGACCCGCGACCTCACCGCCTCCCAGGCGTTCTACGAGAAGTACCTCGGCCTGGTCCGCTCGCAGGCCGGGCCCCCGCACGCCGTCGTCTTCGAGACGACGCCGATCGCCTTCGCGCTGCGCGACATCGCGCCGGGCACCGACCTCGACGGGGTCGACCAGCCGGGGATCGGCGCCGCGATCTGGCTGCACGCCACCGATGTGCAGGAGATCCACGACGCTCTCGCCGCCGACGGACACACGATCGTCGCGGATCCGATCGACGGCCCGTTCGGCCGCACCTTCACGTTCGCCGACCCCGACGGCTACCGCATCACGCTGCACGACCGCGCCTGAGCACGGACTCCTCGCCAGGGCTCCGTCAGGGGCGCTGCGAGCTCTCGCGGACGAGGATCTGCAGGGGCAGGCGCACGGTCATCGGATCGGCGTCCGGGTGCTCGAGGCGTCGTGCGAGCAGCTGCACGGCGGCACGACCGAGATCGATCATCGGCTGGCGGACGGTCGTGAGCGCGGGGCGCGAGAGCGCGGCCGCCTCGAGTCCGTCGAAGCCGGTGACCCTCACATCGTCCGGCACGCGGATGCCCGCCGAGTGGAACGCGTCGATCGCACCGAGAGCCATCTGGTCGTTCGCCGCGACCAGCACCGACGGCGCCCCCTGGGCGATGAGCTCTTCCGCGGCGGCATGACCCGAGGCGCGGGTGAAGTCGCCACGCAGCACCGTCACGTCGTCGATGGCGAGCCCCGCCTCGGCGACGGCGGCAGCGAAGCCGTCCCAGCGCTGCGCACCGTCCGGTGAGTCCTCCGGGCCGCCGAGGAAGGCGATACCCCCGGGGTCGGCCTCTGCGAGCACGAGTCGGGTGAGTTCGGTCATCGCCTCGGCGTTGTTGACCGTCACGTGGTCGTAGCTGTCGCCCCGCGCGGGGCCCGAGAGCACGACCACCGGGATCCGCTGGGCGAGCCGGGCGAGCACATCGGCCGGCACGCTCTGCGCCAGCACCATCAACCCGTCGACGCGACCGGCGATGTCGCGCACCGTCTCACGGGTGGGGTCGTCACGGCCCACACCGATCATGAGTACGAATCCCTGCTTCCATGCCTCCAGTTCGGCGCCGCGCAGCACCTCGTCGAGGAACAGCATGGTCGGATGCGGCGCATCGGTGTCCGCCGACGCCTGCTCGACCGTGAACGGCGGCGCGTCGGCCTGCTCATCGGCGAGCACATCGAGCACCGGCGCGTCCTCCGACGCGTCGAAGCCCGGGAAGTAGAGCCCGAGAACGCCGGTGCGGCGTTCGGCCAGCCCGCGCGCACTGCCGCTGGGCACATAGCCGAGCTCGGCGACCGTGTCGAGCACACGCTCACGGGTGGCCGGGCGCACGGCATCCGGCTGCCTCAGGACCCGCGAGACGGTGGCGATCGACACTCCGGCGCGCTCCGCGACGTCGTAGACGGTCGCCTTCTTGCTCACGCTCGGTCCTCCTCCGGTTGCGTGTGCACCAGGGTACCCGCCGTCAGCGGCGGGCGATGAGCGAGCCATGGGGGCGGGCGCTGACCTCGCCGGGCTCCCGGCCGCGGGCCTCGCTCGCCACGACCTCGAAGCCCGCGTCGGCGAGTACTGCGGCGAGCGCGTCGGCGGACCAGAAACACGCCGGGGCGACGGCATGCGCGAACGGCTCGCGCGGCTCGCCGTCGAAGAACCCGATCAGGATGCTGCCGCCGGGGGCCAGCACGCGGGCGAACTCGTCGTGGATCTCGGGTACGTCGGCGGGTGGGATATGGATCAGCGAGTACCAGGCGAGGATTCCGCCGAGCGACCCTGCCTCGAACGGCAGGTCGCGGAACGAGCCGACCTCGAACGGGATGCCGGGGTGCCGCCGCCGCGCCGTCTCGATGAACTCGGCCGACAGGTCTATGCCGTGCACCTCACGGCCTCCGCGCGACAGGAACTCCGTCCATTGGCCCGGCCCGCAGCCGGCATCCAACAGCAAGCCCCGAGTGCCGTCACGCCAGGCCGCTATGACCGCCGCATCCCGAGCATCCATCTGCTCGATCGAGCCCGCCAGCGCGACGTACTCCGCCGCACGCGCGTCGTACGCCGCCGCGATGGCACCGTCCTGGGCGTGCACCATCAGCTGCGCGCGGCGAGCACTGCCTGGTACAGGTCGCGAGATGACAGTCCGGTGGCTGCGGCGACCTCCGCGCATGCGTCCTTGAGGCGGACCCCGGATGCCACGAGCGTCTGCACCTGCATGAGCGCGTCGTCCGCCGAGGCTTCGCGATGGGGCGCACCCTCGACCACGACGACGATCTCGCCCTTGACCCCGGCTGTCGCCCACTCGACGAGCTCGGCCGACGTGCCGCGGCGCACCTCCTCGTAGAACTTCGTGAGCTCGCGGCACACCGCGATGCGGCGGTCGTCGCCGAAGGCGGCCCCCATGTCGGCGAGCGACGAGGCGAGGCGTGCGGGCGATTCGAAGAAGATCATGGTGCGGGGCTCTGTGGCGAGCGCCCGCAGGGCCGACCGCCGCTCCCCCGGCTTGCGCGGTAGGAACCCCTCGAACGTGAAGCGATCGGTCGGCAGCCCCGAGATCGAGAGCGCCATCAGCACGGCACTCGGCCCGGGGATCGCCGTCACGGTCACGCCCAGCGCCACGGCCTCGGCGACCAGTCCGTAGCCGGGGTCGCTGATCGCCGGCATCCCGGCATCGCTGACAACGACGACGTCGGTCTCGACGGCGAGCGCGGCGAGCTCGCCGGCCTTCTGCTTCTCGTTGTGGTCGTGCAGCGCGATCAGCCGCGGCCGATTGGCGATCTGCAGTGCCTGCAGCAGCCGTCCGGTGGTGCGCGTGTCCTCTGCGACGACCACCTCGGCGTTCTCCAGCACCTCGACGAGGCGACGCGAGACATCCCCGAGGTTTCCGATCGGTGTCGCAGCGAGGATGATCACCCGCCCAGCTTAGGCGGGACGTCCGCTGCGGGTTGTCTAGGCTGGAGCGGTGACCGCGCCCGTGCCTCTGCTGCCTCCCCCCGAGGAGCGGCTGACGCGCTATGGCCAGCTGCGCGACCGCATCCTGCGAGACCCCGACTGGGGACGGATGATGCGGTGGTTCGCGCCGCTCGTCGTCACCGCGCTGGCCGCGGTGCTGCGCCTCGTCAATCTCGGCCACCCGCACCAGCTCGCGTTCGACGAGACGTACTACGTCAAGGACGCGTGGTCGCTGTGGACCCTGGGTTACGAGGGAACGTGGGGAAAGGACGCCAACGAGGCGTTCATCACCCTGCAGGAGCTGCCGCTGTCGGACGTCGGCTCCTTCATCGTGCACCCGCCGCTGGGCAAATGGCTGATCGCCCTCGGCATGGCCGTCGGCGGCCCGGACAACACGGTCGGATGGCGGATCGCGACAGCCCTGCTCGGCACCGCCACCGTGCTGCTCGTCTATCTGGTCGCCCGGCGCCTGACCGGATCGATCGTCGTGGCGACAGTCGCCGGAACGCTGCTGGCGATCGACGGCCTGAGCATCGTGATGAGCCGCACCGCACTGCTCGACGGTCCGCTGACCTTCTTCCTGCTGCTCGGCGCCCTGTTCATCCTGTACGACCGCGACCGCGCGATCCCGCTGCTCGAACGCCCGGACCCCGACTCCCCCGACCCGATGTGGGGGCCGGTGCTGTGGCGTCGCCCGTGGCTGATCGCTGCGGGTCTCGCCCTCGGCGCCGCCTGCGCCGTCAAATGGTCGGGCCTGTATGCGCTCGCCGCCTTCGGGCTCTACGTGGTGGTGACGGATGCTCTCGCGAGGCGCCGCGCGGGGGTCGTGCTGTGGCCGACCGCCGCGGCGTTCCGCCAGGGTCCGGTGTCGTTCGTGCTGCTCGTGCTCCCCGCCGTCGGGGTGTATCTCGCCAGCTGGACGGGATGGCTGGTGACCTCCGGCGGCTATGCGCGCCAGAGCGACCCGAACCCGCTGATCGCGCTGTGGAACTACCACGAGGCGATCCTGAACTTCCATGTCGGCCTGGTCAAAGGCCACCCCTACGCGAGCCCCGCGTGGGAGTGGCCGCTGCTGCTGCGACCGACCGCGGTGTGGGTGAGCGACGACCCGGCGCCCTGCGGCGTCGACCACTGCATCGCGGTGATCTCGACGATCCCGAACCCGATCATCTGGTACGCCGGGGTCGCGGCAGCCGTCTACCTGCTCTACCGGCTTGTGCGGGGATGGATCGATCGGCAGCCGATGGGTCCGGCGTTCACCTTCCCGCTGGTGGGGCTGGCCGCGACCTACCTTCCCTGGCTGATGTTCCCCGAGCGCACGATCTTCCAGTTCTACACGGTGGCGATGGCGCCGTTCCTCGTGATCGGACTGGCCGTGGTGCTGCGTCAGATCGCCGGGCGTCGAGAGGATCCCCTGCACCGACGGCAGTCGGGTGAGCGCACCGTGATCATCATCCTCGCGGTGGTGGTGCTCGTCTCGGCCTTCTTCTATCCCGTGTGGACAGGCATGAGCGTGCCGTACGACTTCTGGCTCCTGCACAACTGGATGCCGGGCTGGATCTGACGCGTCAGCAGACCTCAGTCGACCTCGCCGGCGACGTGCTCGACCAGCGGCAGCACCCGACCCGACAGATGCGTGCGCATCGCGATCGACGACGCCGTGCGCGAGACGCCCGGCACGAGCGCGACGCGGTCGAGCACCTCCTGCAGCTGCGTCGCGTCGCGCGCGACCAGCCGCAGCTGCATGTCGCTCGCCCCGGTGACGGTGTGCATGTCGACGATCTCCGGCACAGCATCGGCGAGCGCTGAGGCGACCTCGTCGTGACCGACCTTCTGATCGATCTCGACGAGGCAGAACGCCACCACCCCGTAGCCGAAGCCTGCGGGGTCGACCCTCGGCACGATCGCCTCGATCACACCGCCCTCGTGCAGACGGGCGAGACGACTGGTCGCCGTTCCGCGGGCGACGCCGAGTCGGCGCGCGCACTCGAGGATCGGCAGCTGCGGCGACTCCGTGAGCATCCGGATGAGCTCGGCGTCGAGGCGATCGATGCGCACGGTCAGTCCTCGACCGCTCCCCCGCGCTCCCTGGCGACGCCGGGGCGCGAGACATCGCGCGTCAGTCGGGCGACGATGAGCAGGATCGCGGTGAGACCGATGGTCAGCAGCAGCTGCACGCGTGCGGCCTCGTCGATCATCGTGAGCGCGATGACGCCGGCGAGCAGCGCCAGGCACAGCCACGACAGCCAGGGGAAGCCCCACATGCGCATCGGCATCTGCTCGCCCGAACGATCGGCACGGCGGCGGAGGATGATCTGCGACACCGCGGTCGCGGTCCAGATGACCAGCAGCGTCGACCCGACGACGTTGAGGAGCGCCGGGAGCACCACATCGGGGAACGCCCAGTTCAGTCCCACCGTGATGAAGCCGAACGCGACGGAGGCGAGGACGGCCACGACGGGCACGCCGTTGCGGGTGGTGCGGGTCGCCGCGAGAGGCGCGAGACCGCGCTCGCCGAGCGAGTAGGCCATGCGCGACGCCCCGTAGATGTTCGCGTTCATGGCCGAAAGCAGCGCGATCACGACGATGAGGTCCATGACGAGCCCGACGCCCGGCAGCTGCAGCGTGTCGAGCACGGCCGAGAAGGGACCGTCCTTGACGGCCGGGTCGTTCCACGGCAGCACCGACACGATCACGAAGATCGAGCCGACGTAGAAGATCAGGATGCGCACGAGCACCTCGCGCACGATGCGGCGGATGTTGCGCGCGGGGTCGTCGGATTCCGCGGCCGCGATCGCGACGACCTCGGTGCCGCCGAACGCGAAGACCACGATCAGGAGAGCAGCAGCGATCCCGGTCATGCCGTTCGGGGCGAAGCCGCCGTTGTCGACGAGGTTGCTGATTCCGGTGGCGGGCACCCCGGGGATGAATCCGACGATCGCGCACACGCCGACGACGAGGAACACGATGATCGCGGCGACCTTGATCGCGGCGAACCAGAACTCGAATGTGCCGTAGTTGCGCACTCCGAAGAGGTTCACTGCGGTCAGCGCCACGACGAAGACGAGCACCCACACCCACGCGGGGATGCCGGGGATCCACGCCGAGATGATGCCACCGGCTCCCGTGGCCTCGGCTGCGATCACGACGACCAGCTGGATCCAGTAGAGCCAGCCGACCGCGCTGCCGGCGCTGCGTCCCATCGCCTTCTGGGCGTATGAGCTGAATGCCCCGGAGCTCGGACGGGCGGCGACCATCTCGGCGAGCATCGCCATGACCAGCACCACGATGCCACCGGCGACGAGATACGAGATCAGCACAGCGGGGCCGGCGATGCTGATCGCCTGCCCCGAGCCCACGAAGAGACCGGCGCCGATCGCACCGCCGAGCCCCATCATCGAGATCTGGCGACGGGTGAGGCCCGGGTGCAGCCCCTTGGTCGTCGTCGTGGTGGTGGGGACCTCGGTCATGCGTGTGCCTCCTGCGGAGCGGTCTGGATGTGGAGCGCGGCCTGCACGCGGTCGATGTCTTCGCTCGAACCCGAGGAGGTGCGCACGCCCTCGCCGGGGAACGCCCGCGTGACGACGCCGCCCTCGCGAAGAAGGAGCTCGAGCTCGTCGGTGCGGTCACCCGCGGGCACCCACACGAAGTTCGCCTGGGAGGCGACGGCGGGCCAGCCCGCCGCGACGAGCAGCGAGTGCAGCCGATCGCGCTGCACGACGACCTCGTCGATGCGCACGGCGAGCTCGTCCTCGGCGTCGAGCGAGGCGAGGGCCGCCGTCTGCGCGAGGTCGGTCACGCCGAACGGCACGGCGACCTTTCGCTGGTTGTCGGCGATCTCGACCGGGGCGAGCGCATACCCGATGCGCAGGCCCGCGAGTCCGTACGCCTTGGAGAACGTGTGCAGCACCGCGACGTGCGGGTGCCGTCGGAACAGCTCGATGCCCGCGCCGTAGGACTCGGTGCGGTCGAAGTGCACGTAGGCCTCGTCGATCACGACCAGCACGTCGTGCGGCACTGCGGCGACGAAGGCCTCCAGCGCAGCGGCAGCGACGACCGTCCCGGTCGGGTTGTTCGGGTTGCATACGAAGATCAGGCGTGTACGAGGGGTGATCGCGGCCAGCATCGCGTCGAGGTCGTGCACGTGGTCGGCGTTCAACGGCACCGCGACGGGAGTCGCCCCGGCGATTCGCACCAGCGACGGGTATGCCTCGAACGAGCGCCAGGCGAACATCACCTCGTCGCCGTCGCCGGCGACCGCGTGGATGAGCTGGGAGGCGAGCTCGACCGAGCCCGCGCCCACGGTGACGACGGCTGGGTCGACGTCGTAGCGTGCGGCCAGACGTTCTCGGAGAGCCGCGGCGCTCATGTCGGGATAGCGATGCATCGACGCCAGGCGCTGCTGCACGGCCTCGACGACGGACGGGAGCGGCGGGTGCGGCGACTCGTTGGACGAGAGCTTCGAGGCACCGGCGGGGGCGGAGCGCCCCTGGCGGTAGGCGGGCACGGCGTCGAGGCCGGCGCGGGTGGGGAGGGGCATTCTCAGAGCATCCTTGCTGTGATCCAGCGGCGCCCCTGGTGGCGGCGCCTGCTGTCGCGCAACACTAGACCGAAAATCGGAGGGTGGGCAATCGGTGCAGCATCCGGTGCGCAACGCGCGCAACCGGCGGGGTGCGATCCCCGAACCGCTGAGCAGACTGCACATCCTACGCGGTGAAGCGGGCGGTCTACGATCTCAGCATGGGCAGCCCCTCAGGTTTCGAGTTCGCGGTGCGCGGCGACGACGTGGTCATCCGTCATCACGGGGTCACCGCGACAGTGCTGCGCGGAGCCAGGGCGAGCGAGTTCCTGGCTCAGGTGGATCAGGGCGACGCGCAGCTGCTGATGGCACGACTGACCGGGAACTATCGCCGAGGCAACGAGCGCGCCGCGCGGCAGCACCCGCGCAACGCTCGCTGACGACTCAGCGCGAGAGGGGAAGCTCGGCGGGGTCGCTCACCGGGAGCCGACACACGAACGCGCGGCAGTCGAACGCCTGCTCGCCACCGCGCCCCTTGCCCTCGAACAGTTCGAAGCCGGCGTCCGCGAACGCCCTCGCCTGCACCGGTGTGACGATCGCGATCACGTCGGCATCCGCCGTGCGCGCGGCGGAGGCGAGTGCGCCCTCCCGCGCCTCCGTCACGACGACCAGCTGCCTCGGCGGATCGACGAGACCCGCTGCGACGCGCAGCAGGCTGCCGTGCGCGAACGGCTGCGACACGGCCTGTGCTGCGTGCTCGCGCACCCGTCGGGCGGCTGCCTCCCGATACCGATCCCCCGCGCCGAGCCGCCACGCCGTGAGGGATGCGGCAGCCACGGCCGCCGCATCCGACGGCAGGTCTCCGTCTGTCTGATCGGGCGACGCCGAGATGCCGTGAGCGGCGAGCAGCGGATCGCCGTCGAGTCCCTCGATCGCCGTGTCGAGCAGACGGCGCGCCTCGACGGCCCAGACCGCCTCGCCGGTGGCCCCGGCGAGCGCGAACAGTCCGTCGGCCAGGAGCGCGACATCGGCGGTGGTCGCGACCGCACCCGAGGCGCCACCGTCGAGAGACGCGCGGACGAGGGCTCCCGTCGAATCCCGGTTGACCCGCAGCACGAACTCGGCGGCATCGGCCGCCGCCTGCACCCACGAGCTCTCCCCGAGCGCGGCCCCCGCTCGGGCGAGGGCTGCGATGGCCAGCCCGTTCCACCCCGTGATGACCTTGCCGTCGACGGCCGGCGGCTCGAGCCCCGCCCGCTCCGACACCGGCCGCAGGTAGTACCCGCCCTCGCTGCGCTGCCCGTCGATCCACGACTCCGAATCCTGCGCGGAACCGAATCCGCCGCCTTCGCGGCGCAGAGTGCCCACAAGGAACGCAGCGACACCGTGCGCGGTCGAGGTGTCCCCCGCATCCAGAGCCACGAGCAGCAGCTGGGCGTTGTCGGTCAGCATCCGCTCGTAGTGCGGCACGGTCCAGTCGCGCTGCGTCGCATAGCGGAAGAAGCCGCCGTCGGCGTCGCGCAGAGCGGATGCCGACATGGCGGCGAGCGCCCGACCGGCCGCGGCTGCGGCGTCCGGAGCCTCGCGCCGCACGAGCGGTGTCTGCAGCAGCCCCAGGGTCGTCGCGACCGGGAACTTCGGCGCACCGCCGAACCCGCCGAACAGCGTGTCCTCGCGCTGGGCGATCGTGTCGGCGGCCGCGGCGAGGGCCGCCGCATCCGGAAGGTCGGAGGGAGTCGAGGCCGCCGCCCTGGCAAGCGCCTCGGTCACCGCATCCGCCGACTCCTCGGCCTGCGCGCGGCGCACGGTCCATGCCTCGTGCACGGCCGCGAGCACGTCGCGGAACGCCGGCATCGGCTGCCGCGCCTCCGGTGGCCAGTACGTGCCGGCGTAGAACGTGCGGCCGCGGGGCGTCGTGAAGACCGTCAGCGGCCACCCGAGGTTCTGCGTGAACGCGGACGCCGCGGCCATGTAGGCGCCGTCGACGTCCGGGTGCTCTTCGCGGTCGACCTTGATCGCCACGAAGTCGCGGTTGATCAGCGCGGCGGTCGCCGGGTCGGCGAACGACTCCCTCGCCATCACATGGCACCAGTGACAGGTCGAGTAGCCGATGGAGATCAGCAGCGGCACGTCGCGACGCTGCGCCTCGGCGAAGGCTTCGGACCCCCAGGGGTACCAGTCGACGGGGTTGTCGGCGTGTGCCCGCAGGTACGGACTGAGCGTGTCGGCGAGCCTGTTGGTCATGGGCTCACGCTACGCCGGTCAGGAGACGAGGAGCTGCTCCGCGGGCCGCGATGCCGCATAGCCGACGAGGGGCAGCGCGCGTTCGGCAGCGAGGGCGATGCGCGAATGCAGCACGTCCGAGGCGATCACGTAGCCGTCGAAATCCGTGTCGCTGGCGTAGACGCCGAGCGGAAGGGTCAGCGCCTGGAAGAACGCGAACAGCGGACGCAGCTGGTGCTCGATGATCAGCGCGTGACGCTCGCCGCCGCCGGTCGCCGCGAGCAGCACCGGCTTGCCGACGAGCTCGTACTGACCGACGAAGTCGAACAGGTGCTTGAACAGGCCCGTGAACGAGGCCCGGTAGACGGGGCTGCCGACGATGAGCAGGTCTGCCGCCTCGATGGCCAGGAGCTTCTCCTCGACGTTCGCCGGAAGATGGTCGCGGCGCAGGGCTCCCGCGAGCGAGGGGCCGATGTCGGTGAGTTCGATGACCTCGATCTCGACCTCGGCGCGCTCGGCGACGGCCGCGGCGATCGCACGGACGAGCGCCGTGGTCTTGCTGGGCTCGTGCAGGGAGCCGGACACGGCGACGACGCGGTAGGGAGCTGTCATGCCGTTGACGCTACTCACGACGACGCCCCGTGTCGCGAGAAGCGACACGGGGCGTCATCTGCCGAAGCAGTGCGTCTCAGTTGACGTCGTTCGGGTGCGAGCCCACCCGGCCCGAGCCGTCGAGCGGGTCGAGGGCGTCGATCGATGCGATCTCGGCATCCGTCAGCTCGAAGCCGAACACGTCGAGGTTCTCGCGCAGTCGCTCGGCGCGCACCGACTTCGGGAAGACGATGAAGCCCTTCTGCAGGTGCCAGCGCAGCACCGCCTGCGCAGGGGTGACACCGTGGGCGGCAGCGGCCTCGGCGATCGCCGGCGTGCCGAACAGGTCGTACTTGCCCTGTCCGAGCGGACCCCACGATTCGATGCGGATGCCGTGCTCCGTGGCCCAGGAGACGACGTCGCGCTGCTGGTATGCGGGGTGCAGCTCGATCTGGTTGACCGCGGGGGTCACGCCCGTCTCGGAGACCACGCGCTCGAGGTGCGGCACGAGGAAGTTCGAGACGCCGATGCTGCGGGTGAGGCCGGCGTCGCGCAGCTCGATGAGCTTGGCGAACGCATGCACGTAGTCGTCCTTCGCCGGGGTCGGCCAGTGCACGAGGTACAGGTCGACGACGTCGAGGCCGAGCTTCTCGAGGCTCTCGGCGATCGCCGCGTTCGGCTCGTCGTCGTGGTGACGGTCGTTCCAGAGCTTGGTGGTGATGAACAGCTCGTCGCGGGCGATGCCGGAGGCGGCGATGGCCGCGCCGACACCCTCTTCGTTGCCGTAGATGGCGGCGGTGTCGATGTGGCGGTAGCCGATCTCGAGCGCCTCGCTCACGGCCCGCTCGGTCTCGTCGGCCGGAACCTTGAACACCCCGTAGCCGAGCTGCGGGATGGAGTGGCCGTCGTTCAGTTCGAGTGCAGGAATCGTCATGATCCCACCCTATGACCCTGTGATGACAGGCGGGCCCGCCGGCGCCGAAGCCATCTTCTGCGCGGCCCTGCCCACCAGCCGTTCGAGGGGGCCGCGGCCGTACAGGATCGACCACAGGGTCGTGGCGAGCAGAAGGCAGATCGCTGTCGCCGCCCAGAAGGCGTTGCTCGAGAAGAACCCGCCGGGGCCGCCGATCAGAGCGACCGAGAGCACATGCACGCTGTATGCCGTCAGCGGCATGGATCCGAGTGCGCCCAGCGGGAGCAGCACCCAGCGCAGCGGCCGGCTGAGCAGCACGCACAGCGCGATGACGCACAGCGCGAAACCACCCGAGCCGAGGATCTCGGCCGTGCCGCCGGAGTGTGGATCGACTCCGAAGATCGCCCGGAGCACCGCGCCCAGCGGATCCGCTGCGGCGAGCGCATCCGGGTAGGTGCTCCAGCCCGACACCGCTCCCGACCCTGACGACCACCCGCCGTCCGACGTCGAGCCGTTGATCCCCGCGACCGCTCCGACGAGGCCGAGGCCGTAGCCGGTGATCATGAGGCCGACGCCCGCACCGAACGCGATGGCGGCGGTCTCGAGCTTCTCGACGTGCAGGCGACCGAGGGCCATGCCTGCGAGCACGAAGGCGAGCCACGCGGTGATCGGGTACGAGCCGTAGAGCACGAGGCTGATGCCGGCGCCGTAGGGGTTGAGCGTCAGTGCCGCGAGCAGCGCCAGCAGCGTCGGCGCTGCGAGAGCGAGGATGCCTGCGGCCAGCAGCAGCTTCCACGGCTGCCAGCGCAGGACCGGGATGACGGCGACGTAGAGCAGCCCGTACAGGGTGAGGATCACGGCGATCGGCGTGTTCAGCATCTCGAGCGCGAGTCCGATCACGAAGATCACCGCACCGCGTCCGACGAGCTGCAGACGGATCGTGGGCATCCGTTCGGGGGCGGGCAGGGTGCTTCGCCCCGTCATCAGCGCAATCGAGATGCCCGCGAGCACCGCGAACAGGATCGACGAGCGCCCGTGCACGAGGTCGGTCCAGGTCGACAGGTCGAACGGGTCGAACGCCTCGGTCTCGCCGATGTGCGCCCCCGCCATGCCGAGAATCGCGAGCCCTCTCGCGACGTCGAGACCGAGGATGCGGGGAGCCCGCCCGAACTCATGGAACCACCGCGTTGCGGGGAAGGACGTCGACACAGTGCTCACGGATGAATCGTACGATGGGAGTTCTATGTCCTCCCCCGTGATCATCTATCCTCCCGAGCTGCCCGTCAGCGCCGCCAAGGACGAGATCGCCGACGCCATCCGCGACAACCAGGTCGTCATCGTGGCCGGTGCCACGGGGTCGGGCAAGACCACCCAGCTGCCGAAGATCTGCCTCGACCTCGGTCGCGAGCGCATCGCGCACACTCAGCCCCGCCGGCTCGCCGCCCGGACGATCGCCGAACGCGTGGCCGAGGAGCTGCAGGTGGAGCTCGGCACGCTCGTCGGCTACAAGGTGCGCTTCACCGACAAGGTGTCGGATGAGACGCGCATCGCGTTGATGACCGACGGCATCCTGCTGAACGAGATCCACCGCGATCGTCTGCTGCGCCGCTACGACACGATCATCATCGACGAGGCGCACGAGCGCTCGCTCAATGTCGACTTCCTGCTCGGGTATCTCGTGCGCATCCTGCCGGAGCGCCCCGACCTGAAGGTCATCATCACGTCGGCGACGATCGACCCCGAGAGCTTCGCGAGGCACTTCGCGACACCGCAGGGCGAGCCCGCGCCCGTCATCGAGGTGTCCGGACGGACGTATCCGGTCGAGATCCGCTACCGGGCGCAGACGGAGGAGACCGAAGAGTCCGACGAGGTGACCGCGATCGTCGCGGCGCTGCGCGAGCTCGACAGGGAAGAGCCGGGCGACGTGCTGGTGTTCCTCCCCGGCGAGGCCGAGATCCGGGATGCGGCGGATGCCGTGCGCGGCGCGTACTCGAAGGATCGCTCACCCACCGAGGTGCTGCCGCTCTACGGGCGCCTGTCGGCCGCCGAACAGCATCGGGTGTTCGAGAAGAGCCGGGTCGCCGGTGTGCGTCGCCGCGTGGTGCTCGCCACCAACGTCGCCGAGACCAGCCTCACCGTGCCGGGCATCCGGTATGTGATCGACACCGGCACCGCGCGCATCTCGCGCTACAGCAGCCGATCGAAGGTGCAGCGCCTGCCGATCGAGGCCATCTCGCAGGCCTCGGCGAACCAGCGCTCCGGTCGCGCTGGGCGCACGAGCGACGGCATCGCGATCCGTCTGTACGGCGAAGAGGACTTCGACAAGCGGGCGGAGTTCACCGAACCCGAGATCCTGCGCACCTCTCTCGCGTCGGTCATCCTGCAGATGCTGTCGCTCGGCTTCGGCGACATCACCGCGTTCCCGTTCCTCACCCCTCCCGATTCCCGTGGCGTGAAGGCGGCCGTCGACCTGCTCACCGAGCTCGGCGCGGTGAGCGGCAGCGGCGACTCTCCTCGTCTCACCCGCATCGGCCGAGACATCTCGCGCATCCCGATCGACCCCCGCTTCGCCCGCATGCTCATCGAGGCGGGGCGCACCGCATCGGGTTCGTCGAACGTCACGCGCGACGTGCTGGCGATCGTGGCCGGGATGTCGATCCAGGACGTGCGCGAGCGACCTTCGCAGGACGCCCCTCAGGGCGTGCGCGACGAGGCGGACCGCATGCACGCGCGCTTCGCCGACCCGACGAGCGACTTCCTCTCGATCCTCAACCTCTGGAACCACCTCAGGGAGCAGCAGCGCGAACTCGGCTCGAGCGCCTTCCGACGCCTCTGCCGCTCCGAGCACCTCAACTACGTCCGAGTGCGCGAGTGGTTCGACGTGCACCGCCAGCTGCGATCGCTCGTCAGGGAGAAGGATGCCGGTGGCTCGGGCACCGCGGATCCGGACGCGATCCACCGCGCCCTGCTCGCCGGCCTGCTGTCGCAGATCGGCATCCTCGACGAGCGGAACACGCCCAGCCGCGGCCAGAGCAAGACCCCGCCGAAGGATGCGAAGCGCCGTCAGGCCGAGTATCGCGGCGCCCGCGGCATCCGCTTCTCGATCTTCCCCGGATCGGCCCTGCGCAAGAAGAGCCCGCCGGCGGTCATGGCCGCAGAGATCGTCGAGACGTCCCGCACCTACGCACGCACGGTCGCCGCGATCGATCCGGCCTGGGCCGAGGCGCTCGCGGGCGACCTCGCGAAGCGCCAGGTCACCGAGCCCCACTGGTCGAAGGATGCAGGGGCCGCCGTCGCCTACGAGAAGGTGACCCTGTTCGGCGTCGAGATCATCCCGCGCCGCCGCGTGCAGTTCGCCCGGATCGACCGCCCCGCCTCACGCGAGCTGTTCCTCCGGCACGCGCTGGTGGAGGGCGAATGGGATCCGACGCGCATCGACAAGCGGGTGAGCGCGTTCTGGCGCAGCAACGCCGAGCTGCGCAAGCGCCTCGAGAAGCTCGAGGAGAGGGAGCGCCGCCGCGACATCCTCGCGGGCGACGAGGCGGTCTTCCGCTTCTACGACGAGCGCATCCCGTCCGACGTCTTCGACGTGCGTTCGTTCGAGAAGTGGTGGCGCGAGCAGCTCGCCGCAACGCCGAAGCTGCTCGTGATGCGCGAGGCCGACCTTCTCGACGACGACAGCCGCGCCGACCAGAACGAGTTCCCCACGAGGTGGACGCAGGGCGATCAGGTGCTCGGGCTCGCGTACCGCTTCGAACCGGGCGCGGCAGACGACGGCGTGAGCGTCGTGATCCCGCTCCCCCTGCTCGCTCAGATCGAGGACCGGGGCTTCGACTGGCAGGTGCCGGGGCTTCGTGCGGAACTCGTCACGGGTCTGCTGCGCGCGCTGCCGAAGGCGATCCGTCGTCACGTGGTCCCCGCTGCGGACTGGGCGGACAAGTTCGGCGCCGAGCTCACGGGAGAAGGTCCGGAGTCGCACGGGGGCCTTCCCGGCCGCACGCTCAAAGAGGCACTCGCCCGCCTGATCCAGCCGCTCGCGAACCAGCTCGTCTCTGCGGCCGACTTCGAGGACGACCGGGTGCCGGCGCATCTGCGCATGAACTTCCGTGCCGTCGACGAGCGTGGGCGCGTCGCGGGATCGAACCGCGACCTCAGCACACTGCAGGCCGAGCTCGCCGACCGGGCGCGCAGCAGCGTGGCACGATCGATCGCGGCCCCGCCCCGCCGCCCCGGCCCGTCGACAGGACCGCAGCCCGCTGCCGCCGCCTCCTCGATCGAGAAGGACGGCCTCACCACCTGGACCTTCGGCGACCTGCCCGACGTGCTCGACACCCGCGTCGCCGGCGGCGTCGTCCGCGGCTACCCGGCGATCGTCGATCAGGGCAAGACCGTCTCGGTGCGTGTGGAGTCCACGGCGGATGCAGCGGCCGCAGCCACCCGCGCAGGTGTCCTGCGCCTCGTGCTGCTCGGCGTACCCTCGCCGTCGTCGTACGTGCAGCAGCACCTCACCAGCCAGGAGAAGCTCGCACTCGCCGCATCTCCCTATCAGTCGGCCGCGGCACTCATCGAGGACTGCCGAGCAGCCGTCGTGCAGAACCTGATCGACCGGGAGCACCCGGGCGGCATCATCCGCACGGAAGCCGAGTTCGTGCGCGTGCGCGACACCGTGTCGGCATCGCTGGTCGACCAGCTGTTCGCCTGCGTATCTCTCGTCGCCCGCATCCTCACCAAGACGCGTGATGTCGAACGCGGCATCAAGTCGCAGAACTCGCTCGCGCTGCTCGGGCCTCTGAACGACATCCGCACGCAGCTCTCGGGCCTGCTGCATCCGGGGTTCGTCTCGGCGGCGGGCGTCGACCGTCTCGCGCACTTCCCGCGCTACCTCGACGGGATGCTCGATCGGCTGAAGACCCTGGCGAGTGAGCCCGGCAAGGATCGCACCCGCATGAGCGAGTTCGAGCGCATGGCGAAGGTGTTCGAGGATGCCGGGGGCACGATCCCGCTCGCTCCGGATGCGTCGCCCGCGCTCATCGAGACGCGCTGGCTGCTCGAGGAGTATCGCGTGAGCGTGTTCGCGCAGCGTCTCGGCACCGCACAGCCGGTCTCCCCGCAGCGCATCATGAAGGTGCTGTCCGCACGGGGGTAGCCTGAAGGCATGGCTCGCGCGATCGTCTACACAGAGTTCGGTTCCCCTGACGTGCTGCATCTGATCGAGACCCCCGATCCGATCGCCCTGAGCGGCGAGGCGGTGGTGCGCATCGAAGCCGCAGGGGTCAACCCGATCGATGCCAAGCTCCGCGGGGCCAAGCGCCCGTCGCCGCCCATCACCGAACCGCGCGGCGTGGGCTTCGACGGCGCCGGCGTGATCGAGTCTCTCGGCGACGACGTCGACGCCTTCGCGGTGGGCGACCGCGTGGCGATCCGCGACACCCTCGGCACGTACTCGAGTCTGCTCGCCGTGGCGGTCGAGAAGCTCGTCGCGCTCCCTGATGCGGTCACCGCAGCGGAGGGCGCCGGCATCGGCATCCCCGCGGGGACGGCGTACCAGGCGCTCCGCTCGCTCGGCGTCACGAGGGGCGACGTGGTGCTCGTGCACGGCGGCTCCGGATCGGTCGGGCAGGCGGCCGTGCAGTTCGCCGTCGCCTGGGGCGCCACTGTGATCGCGACAGCCAGCCCCGCCCGGCACGATCAGCTGCGTGAACTCGGTGCGATCCCGGTCGCCTACGGCGAAGGGTTGCTCGAGCGCGTGCGCGAGGCTGCCCCGGAGGGCGTGACCGTCGCGCTCGACTGTGCAGGCACCGACGAGGCCATCGAGACGTCGCTCGCACTCGTCGCCGACCGCGAACGCATCGCGACGATCGTGCGCGGACCCGACGCCGCATCGTTCGGCATCCGCGCGTTCTCCGGAGGCTCCCCCGTGCCGCTGACCGAGCAGGAGCTCGCCTGGCGCGCCGAGGCCCTCGCGGCGACCGTCGACCTGCTCGCCGCCGGTGACTTCACGATCGAGCTCGGTCCCGAGCTTCCCCTCGCCGAAGCGGCGCAGGCCCACGAACTCGTGGAGTCCGGTGCCGCCTCGGGCAAGATCGTCCTGATCCCGTAGAGGCGTCAGGACCAGACGCCTGCCGCAGTGGATGCTGTGGCCAGCGATATCGAGTTCGCCGTGATCAGTCGGCGCGTGGCTTCGGCGAGCAGGCCGTTCATGGTCTCGATCGCAGCGGACCACTCCTGTTGTGCGAGGTCGTAGGCACGCTGTGCCTCCCCGTCCCACGCGGCCTCCAGCCGTTCGATCTCGGAATCGAGGGTGTCGAGTTCGTGCTCGAAAGCTCTCACTGCGAGTGCGAGCTGCGCGACCGTCTCCACGACCGCGTCGTGGCGGACCGAGACCTTCATCGCAGCTCAGAGAGGTCCCGTGCGAGAGTTCTGTGATCTGTCACGGCATGATCTCCACTTCCACTCGAGTGATGACGATCGCTTACCCATTGAGTTCCCCATGCGCGGGTGTGCCGGCGTTGACCCCCTCGTCGAATTGCCTCTCGAAGCTCTCCGGGCTGCAGTAGTCGTCGACCGCGGGACCGAAGAGGATCACGATGCCGGTATAGGTGTTCGGGCCGTCGCCGTTCTTCACCAGTCCCGAGTACGTGCGTCCGGCACTGTCTGGCATCGTAACTCCGAGAGTTCCTGTGCGAGGTCAAGTTCGCGCAGCACGTAGGACTGCGCGACGCTGTCCGTCAGGTAGTACGTGTAGAAGATCGCCGCGGCCTCGTCGGCGGTGAAGACTTCGTTCGAGAACACGCGTACCGCACGGTCATGGCTGATGGGGATGAGAGTGGTAGTGCCATCAGTAGGTTCCGAACGTCCCACCGCATACAGGTGGCTCTCACCATCGGGGCCAGGCAGTCGCACCTCCACGGTCACCCCCTCATCCGAACCCGCGGCCTGCATGAATGAGTCAGTCGCAGAGTCGCGGAACCCGACAATGCTCGTCGGATCAGCGCCGCGCCAGATGGAGTAGGTGTATCTCTCTTCTGAGCCAAGGAGGTCGAGCATGCGGCGCAGTTGATCGAGAATCGGCCGGTAGTCGTCCGTCAACCACCCTGTCTGACCGCTGGATGTCGCCTGAGCGAATGGACCGTAGAGCGTCATCGTTCCTCCGAGAGTTCGTGCGAGAGATCCAGTTCGCGCAGCACATAGGGCTGCGAGACGGAATCCGTGAGGTAGTAGGTGTAGAAGATGACCGCGGCCTCATCGGCGGTGAACACCTCGTTCGAGAACACTCGCACCGCGCGGTCATCACTGATGGGGAGGAGAGTGGTCGCGCCGTCAGCAGGATCGGGCCTGCCGACGGTGTAGAGGTGAGTCTCACCTTCAGGGCCCGGGAGCCGCACCTCCACGGTCATCGCGTCGGCGGAGCCTGCGGCCTGCATGAATGAATCGCTGGCCTGGTCTCCGAAACCGACGATGCTTGTGGGGTCGTCTCCGCGCCAGACGATGTACGTGTGCTTCTCCTCACCGTCCAAGCTTCCGAGCATCAGACGAAGGTGTTCCGCGGCCGTTCGAAAGGCCTCATCGATCCATCCGTCCTGGCCGCGAGGTGTTCTCTCGGCGAACGGTCCGTAGGAGGTCATGGTTCCTTCCTCACGATCACCCGCGTGATCGCTATGTCATTGCCGTCGAGCCTTCCAGTCGCGGACGTGCCGCCGTTGACCAATTCGTCGAACTGCCTCTGTGTGCTTCCTGGGCGGAAGTATTCGTCGTAGGCAGACCCCGATTTGATCTCGACTGCAGTGTAGGTCCCGTCGGAGTTCTCAACGAGGCCGTCGTAATACCGACCGTTTTGCGGCGAATTGTCGAAGTCCACTCTGACCTTGGTTCTGATCACATCGACATGGCGCTCATCCGCGAACTTGTCGAGACCGATCCTTTCTTTATCCACCCACAGCGGACTGTTCTGCCCCTTGGCGAAATGGCCGAGGTAGTCACGGCCGTCACCGCGATCCAGACCCCTGATCCGATCACCACCCGCGTGGTTCTCGGTGAGCCACCGTCCCGCGGCATCGCCCATAATCGTCGCGCCTGCGCCGGCGACTCCCACTCCGGCGACGGCGAGTGCGGGAGCCCCTGCCAGCGCACCGACACCGGTGATGGTGATAGCCCCACCTCCGGCTGCAACGGCGGCACCGCCGAGGAACGTGGCAGCGCCGCCGAGGAGCTCGAGGATGATGTCGGGGTGCTCCCACAGCGTCTGCGCCGAGATCGCGAGCATGTCCATCGTCGCCTGGAACGGCTGGACGACGGCGAGGGTGAAGATCGCCTCGGTCATCGCGTGCTGGGTCTGCGTCGCGGCTTCCGCGTCGGTCAGCGGCATCCGTGCCGCATCCGCGGCCTCGTCCAACCGGATCGCGCAGTCCCGCGTACACCTCGAGAGTCATCCGCGCGTTGAACAGGACTTCACGCGCCTCGTCGTGCGCCGGACCTGACGGATCGATGAAGGGCACGTCCGCATCGGGATGCCGCAGTCCTTGGCCGACGCGCAGTTCGCGCACGTGCGCACGGTGGGCGGTCAGCGCCGCCGCCGCCTGCTGCTCCGCCTCGTTCCAGAGCGTGATCGCACGGTCGGCTTCGTCCTGCGCCCACTGCACTGCGTCGGCCCACGTGAACAGTGCGCTCGCTCCGGCACGGAGCCACTCCCCCGCGCGCTTCCAGTGCAGCAGCTGGCGCTCGAACCGTTCGAGGTATGCGTCGTAGGCGGCGCCCTTCCACGTGCCGTCGTCATCCAACGTGGCGAGGTCATCGCGCACCCGCGTCGCTTCTGTGCCACGCGCCTTCCACGCTTCCGCGGCTGCCCGGACGTCGGACACGGACCCCGGCACGAGGTCGGTCGGCGACTGGGTCTGCCCCAGCTCCATCAGTCGGCCCAGATCATCGCGTCGACTTCGGCCTTCGCCGCATCGGTGCCCTCGTCGAAGACCCGTGCGGTCGTTCGCAACCTGTCGGCGAAGTCGTCGGTGTCGGTCACGCGGGCGGACAGCCCGTCGGACCACGCAGTGCAGAAACGTGCCGCTGCTGCGACCACCCACTCGTAGCCGGCGTCACCGAGCTTCGTCACCTCACGCGAGGTCAACTCTCCGACGACACGAATGGCCTTCGACGACATCGCCCTCAACACGTCGGTGTCGACGTCGTACGAAGTTCCGCCCCCAGATGCCATGCGTCGACGTTAGCAATCTATACGTCGTCATATGAGGACGCTAGGCAGAATGCCGATACTCTCGCCAAAGCGATCAGCCCCCTCCGGCCTCGACGGCGGGAGGGGGCTGACGCAGAACTCGTCCGGGTCTAGGCGGGCGCGACCGGGCGCCCGATCGAGAGCATCAGACGGTTCGCCCAGTTGAAGAACGCCGCGCCGTGGATGACGTCGGCCACTTCGAGGTCGTCGAGCCCCGCTGCGCGCAGATGCGCGATCTCGTCGGGGCCGAAGGCGCTCGGGGTGTCGGTCAGGGCGACGGAGGCGGCCACCACCGCGTTCCACCGCTCACCGAGGTCGGCGTCCACGCCCTCGTCGAGCAGGAGATCGACGTCGTCGACGCGCTTGCTGTGGTGCGCCGCGAAGCGCGAGTGCACCGAGGCACAGAACACGCAGCCGTTGCGACGCGAGGCCGCCGTCGCCGAGAGCTCGCGCTCGGCACGCGGAAGCCCCTCCTTGGCGTTGTAGAAGATGTCCTTGTCGACGAGCGTGCGCGCCTTGAGCACCTCGGGGTCGCGCGCCAGCAGCCGGAAGTAGTCGTTCTTCGCACGGGCGGCGTCGACGAGTCCGTCGTAATGGCGCTCGGTCAGATCCTCCTCGGCGAGAGGGGGAAGATGAGGCGTCCAGCCGACCTCGGCGCGGGTGAAGGCCTCGGGGTGCGGTGCGTCATCATGCAGAAGCTCGGTCATGCTGCTTCCTCCTGGGAGTCGGATGCCGCGGCGATGCCGGCGGCCGCGAGAACCCTCAGTCCGGTGATGACTCGCTGCTGGAACGCGAGGAACGAGACGAGCTGCGAGAGGGTGACGATGCCGTCGGCCGACCATCCCGCATCCACCAGCCGCTGGATGTCCGCGGCCGCGGATTCGCGCGGCCGGAACACAAGCAGGTGCGTGTGCGCGAGGGCCGCGGCGAGCCGCTCCCCGAGCACCTCTGCGACCTCGGGCGACGGCGTGTAGCGCTCGCCCTCGGTGTTCTCGTCCTGCAGGCCCGCCTCGGTGTACGAGCCGAAGGGTCCCGTCACCGCGGCGTCCGTGGCCTCGGCGATCACGACGGTCGCGCGCTGCGGATCCGCCGCCAGGGCCCGGTCGGCGTAGAACGTGCCCGTCGCGTCGGTGTCGCCGGCGAGACGCGTGGCGAACGCGGCGACCAGCTCACGCTCGGCCTGTGACACCTCCGTCGTCGACACCGGCGCGAAGAGAGCGTCGAAGCTCGCCTGGAGCTGCTCCCTGGTGACGGGGCGGCGCCGGCGCAGAGCATCCAGCTCGGGCGTCACCCCTACGATCTGATCGACGATGTCGGTGGTCATGCCTTCTCCTTGATGGTGTCGGTGAGGGTGTAGCCGAGGGCCGGGGCGACCTGCTCGGCGAAGAGCTCGATCGAGCGCAGCACGTGCTCGTGCGGTGCGTCGACGGAGTGCACCTGGAACGCCACCTCGGTGGCCCTCGCCAGGGTGGCGTCGGCGGCGAGCGACTCGGCGACCTCCTCGGGGGTGCCGAGATGGGTGTCGAGCGCGACGATCAGCTCGTCGAGGTCGTCGCCGGGGATCGTCTGCCCCTGGCGTCGGAAGCCCTCGGCGGCGCGACGCAGTCCGACCTCCGCGAAGCGCAGGGCCTCGGCGCGGTCGTCCGCGACGAACACCGTGCGCGAGGCCGTCACGCGAGGGGCGACACCGTCGGGCAGCGCCGCGAGGTAGGCGTCGATGATCGGATCCTGCAGCGCCGAGAGTGGCGCATGCAGCGCGTCCGTCGACCGCGGCTGGGTGCGGGAGAGCAGCAGGCCGTGACCGTGGATGCCTGCCCGGTGGCCGCCCGGTGCCGAGAACGTCGCCTGCCAGATGCGGTCTGCGAGCGTGCCGGCATCCGGATAGAGGGTGTTCTCGGCGCCGATGTCATGCCCCGAGAGGGCGTCGAGCAGCAGGCGGAGCTTGCGGTCGTAGGTCGGCGCCTTGTCGCGCACGTCCTCGCCGAACGGGACGAACGACGACGGCGTCCCTCCGCTTCCCAGGCCCAGGTCGAGGCGCCCGCCGGCGAGAAGGTCGGCGACGATGGCATCCTCGGCGACGCGCACCGCATCCTCGAGCGGCAGCGTGATCACGCCGGTGCCGAGGCGGATGCGCGACGTCTGCGCCGCGACATGGGCGAGGAAGACGAGCGGCGACGGGAGCCCGCCCTCCGCCGCACGGAAGTGGTGCTGGGCGACCCAGGCGCGGCCGACGCCGTATCGCTCGGCGTGCCGGATCTGCTCGGCGGCCAGCGCGTACCGCTCGGCAGGGGCCGCGTCGTCGAGCAGGCGCGTGAAGAAGGCGATCGTGGGGGCGGTCATACGGGCTGCTCCGTTCGTCCGGGGACGGCTGCGAGCAGCTCCCTGGTGTATTCGTGCTGCGGGGCGTGGAAGAGCTCCTCGGTGTTGCCCTCCTCGACGATGCGACCGCGGCGCATGACCGAGACCGTGTGGCTGATCCGGCGTACGACCGCCAGATCGTGCGAGATGAACAGGTAGGTCAGACCGAGCTCGGCCTGCAGCGAGGTGAGCAGTTCGAGGATGCGCGCCTGCACCGTCACATCGAGGGCCGAGACCGCCTCGTCGAGAACGACGATCTCGGGGTCGATCGCCAGCGCCCTGGCGATCGCCACGCGCTGGCGCTGACCGCCCGAGAGCTCGCGAGGAGTGCGCGTGGCGACGTCGCTCGGCAATGACACCCGGTCGAGCAGCGCGAGCGCCCGGTCCTTGCGCTCCGCACGCGAGCCGACACCGAAGTTCTGCAGCGGCTCGGAGATGATGTCGACGATCTGCTGCCGCGGGTCCAGAGATGCGAACGGGTTCTGGTAGACGAGCTGGATGCGGCGGCGCAGCGCCCGCAGCCTCTGACCCGACAGCACGGTCACGTCTTCGCCGTCGATCTCGATGGCACCGGCATCCGGCTGGTGGAACCGCGTGATCAGACGCGCCGTGGTGGTCTTGCCCGACCCGGACTCCCCCACCAGCGCGTGCGTCGTACCGCGGCGCACCCGGAACGAGACGTCGTCGACCGCGCGGAAGCGCTCACGACCGGCGACCCTGAACTCCTTGACGAGCCCGGTGGCGGTGATCGCGAACGGGTTCTCGGCGGCCACTGCCGCCGCGTCCCGCAGGAAGGGCGGAGCCTCGGGCCGGCGGAACCCCGTGATGAACGCCGGGGCATCGGCGAGCAGCTGCTTCGTGTAGGCGTCGGACGGCGCCGCGAGCACGGTCTCGCTCTCGCCCTGCTCGACGATGCGTCCGTCCTTGAGCACGACCAGGCGCTGGGCGCGGTCCGCGGCAACGCCGAGGTCGTGGGTGACCAGCAGGATGCTCGTCCCCTCGTCGCGGCGCAGCTCGTCGAGCAGGTCGAGCACCTTGCGCTGCACCGTGACGTCCAGCGCACTGGTCGGCTCGTCGGCGATCAGCAGCCGGGGTCGCAGCGCGATCGCCGACGCGATGAGCACCCGTTGCCGCATGCCGCCGGAGAGCTCGTGCGGATACTGGCGCACGCGCAGGTCGGGGTCGTCGATGCCGACGCGATCGAGCAGCTCGATCACCCGCGCCCGACGCGCACGACGGTCGCGGTGCCCGTGCAGCTTCAGCACTTCTTCGACCTGCGCGCCGATCGGGCGCACGGGGTCGAGGGACGTCACCGGGTCCTGCGGCACGAGACCGATCTCGGGCCCGCGGATGCTCCGCAGCGAGCGATCCGTCCACCCCGAGATGTCGAGGTCGCCGAGGCGCACGGTGCCGCCCTCGACCCGACCGCCGGCGGGCAGCAGGCCGAGCAGCGCATGCGCGGTCGTGGACTTGCCCGACCCGGACTCCCCCACCAGCGCCAGGGCCTCGCCCTCGGCGATCTCGAACGAGACGCCGTGCACGACCTCGCGCTGACCGGCGCGGGTGGCGTATGAGACCTTGAGGTCATCGACGGCGAGAACGGTCATCGCGAGTTCCTTCCGATGCGGTGCGAGATGCGGTTGGCACTGAGCACGACCGCGACCACGACGAGGCCGGGCAGAGCGGTCAGCCACCAGGCGGTGGCGGTGTAGTTGCGGCCCTCCGCGATGAGCAGCCCCCATTCGGGCGTGGGGGGCGGTGCACCGTAGCCGAGGAATCCGAGCGTCGAGATCGCGAGGATCGCGGTGCCGAACTGCAGCGCCGCGAGTGCGACGATCGGCGTGAGCGAGTTGGGGAGCACGTGGCGCCGCAGGACGGTGAAGAACGTCCCTCCGCTGCCGTACGCCGCCTCGACGTACTCGCTGCGCCGCACGCGTGCGACCTCCGACCTCATCAGACGAGCGAAGGCGGCGACGCTGCCGAGGCCCACCGCGATCGCCGCGTTCACGGTTCCGAACCCGAGCAGGATGATGACCGACAGCGACAGCAGCAGACCGGGGATCGCGAGCAGCACGTCGACCACGCGCATCAGGATGTCGTCGACGACGCCGCCGAGGGCTCCGGCGATCGCGCCGAGAAGCGTCCCGAGTGCGAGCCCGACCGTGACGGCGATGAGGGCACCCGAGAGCGAGTGCACCGCGCCGTGGACGACGCGCCCGAACAGATCGCGGCCGAGGGTGTCGGTGCCGAACCAGTGCGCCGCGCTCGGGGGCAGCAGCTTGTCGGCGGGGGTTCCGGTGAGCGGGTCGCCTGGTGCGAAGACACCGGGGATCAGCGCCCAGAGCACGGCGAGCGACACCACGACGATCGCGAGGTAGAGACCCCAGGGCCGGGATCGCAGAACGCGGGCCCTCTTTCTCGGGACGGATGCCGTGGCATCCTGCTCCGGGGGCTCGACGGCGGGGTCGGTCGATGCGGCGATGGCGGCGACGGTCATGCCGAGACTCCTGCCTTCGAGAGGGCGCGCTGGCGGGGATCGATCAGCGGGGTGACGAGGTCGACGGCGAAGCTGATGAGCACGAAGCCGAGGGCCGACAGCAGCACGACGCCCTGCAGCACGGGGATGTCCTGGTTCGACACCGCCTGCTCGGTGAGCCGGCCGATGCCGGTGCGACCGAAAACGGTCTCGGTGACGACCGCGCCGCCGACCAGCTCTCCGAAGAGCACACCGGCGATCGTGAGGGTGGGCAGTGCGGCGTTGCGCGCGACCGAGCGGGTGAGGACCCACGACGGCGGTGCGCCCTTGGCCCGGACGACCGTGATGAAGTGCTGCGCCTGCACCTGATCGATCGCCCGCACCAGCACCTGCGCGAGCGGGGCCGAGATGGGCACGGCCAGAGTGAGCACGGGGAGGATGAGCCCCGCGACGGGGTCGGCGCCGACGATCGGCACCCACCCGAGACCGAACGAGAAGACCTGGATCAGCAGGATGCCGAGCCAGAAGACCGGCACTGCGACGAACAGGCCGGGCACCTGGCGGATGCCGTTGCGCAGCCACGCGAACGGTGCGAGAGAGGAGAGTCCTGCGACGAGCACCGCGATCAGCAGCGCCACGACGAGTCCGAGCGACGCGAGCAGCAGCGTCGACGGCAGCGCCTCGGCGAGCATGGTCAGCACCGGCGTGCCGAACTGCGTCGAGTATCCGAAGTCACCCGCCGCGAAGCCCAGCCCCGCGTGCACGTACTGCTGCCACCAGGGCAGGTCGGTGCCGTAGGTGGCGCGGATCCCGTCGAGCTGCTCCGGCGACAGCCCGAGGCTGGGGTCGGAGAACTTGATCAGGATCGCATCGCCCGGCAGCAGCTGCAGCAGGAAGAAGGTGGCCGTGAAGGCCGCGATCAGAACGATCGCGGCCTGCCCGGCTCGTCGGAGGACGAAGCTCATCGATGCACCGTGTCAGTCGGGCTCAGTGCTCGGCGAGCCAGACGCCCGAGAAGGTGGGGCGACCGACCGACTCGAAGTCCACACCGTGCACGTAGGTGGCGGCACCGTAGACCTGCGGCTCCTCGAACAGCGGGATGACGTACGCCTGCTCGGCGATGTAGTCCTGCACGGCCTGCGAGGCCTCGACCCGCTTCTCGGTGTCGGGCTCCGAGGCCACGGCCTCGAGCAGGGCGTCGAGTTCGGCATCGTTCGAGATCAGCGCGTCGCGGTTCTTCGTGTAGTACTGGCTCTTGATCACGTCGAAGTCCGCGCGTCCGACCATCGAGTGGTAGAAGCCGGTCTTGAGCGGATCGCGGGTGTCCGCCGCGTACGAGCCGGCGTCGGCGGGCTTCACCGTGAGCTCGACGCCCACCTTGGCGAGCTGCTGGGCGACGAGCTCGAGGGTCTGCTTCGAGAGCGGCTGAGGGGCGGCCTCGTAGACGGTGATCGACAGGCGCTCGCCGTCCTTCTCGCGGATGCCGTCGGAACCGGGCTCCCAGCCCGCCTCGTCGAGCAGCTTCTCGGCCTTGTCGGGGTCGTAGGCGTAGTGCTCCGACTCGTCCTTGTAGCCGAGGGCCTCCTGCGACAGCACCGACGTCGCGACGGGGTAGTTCTCGGTGAACAGGGTGTCGACGACCTCCTGCGCATCTACGGCGGCGACGAGCGCCTGGCGGACCCGGATGTCGGTGAGCAGCGGGTTCTCTGGGCGCAGCGAGATGGAGTTGTTCACTCCGCGGGTCTGCGGCGCGTAGAGCGTGAAGCCGGAGCTCTCGACGCGGTCCTCGTCGAAGGCCTGGACGTAGCGCACGTAGTCGGCTTGACCTGCGAGCAGCGAGCCGATGCGCACGGAGTCCTCGGGGGTCACGAGCACGTGCACGGCATCGAGGTACGGACGACCCTGGTTCTCGGCGCTCTCCGGCGCCCAGGCGTAGTCCTCGCGGGCCGTCAGCGTGAACTCGGTGCCGAGCTTCTCGTCGGTGACGGTGAAGGGCCCCGCACCGATGATGGCCTCGGCGTTGCCGGCGCCGAAGTCCTCGATCGTGCCGTCGAGGGTCTCGGGCGAGAGGAGTCCCGAGTTGATCGTCGACGTCGCCTGCAGGAAGCCGGGGGCGGGAGCCGAGAAGCGGAAAGTGACGGTGTCCTCGTCGACGACCTCGCTGGCGGCGTAGTTGTTGATCGCCTCCGAGACGGTCAGGCCGCGCTCGGCGTCGCCGAGACCGTAGGTGTCGAAGTTCTTCGCGACAGCGGCGGCATCCACGGGCGTGCCGTCCGAGAACGTGACGTCCGGCTTCAGGGTGAAGGTGTACTCGGTGGCGTCGTCGTTCACGGTCCAGTCGGAGGCGATCCACGGCTCGATCTCGAGTGTGTCGGGGTTCTGCCAGGTGAGGCGGGCGGTGATGTTGTTGACCACGCCGCCGTTCGGGTAGAAGCCCGCCTGCGGCGGGTAGAGGTTCGTGAACGTCTGGTGCTCCAGGTACGTCAGCGTGCCCCCGGTGATGGGGTCGCCGGCTGCGGCCGAGGTGTCGGACGGCGCGGGGGACGATGCGCAGGCGGCGAGGCCCGCCGCGAGGACGAGCGGAAGCGCGACGGCTGCTGCGCGGATGAGACGGCGGGTCATGCGGGTCCTCCTGAGAAGGGATGCTGTGGTTCGTGGTGTGCGGGTGAAGGTCACGCTAGGGACTCTGCGACGCCTGTCGCGAATGGAGTCGTCATGCGCGGACGTGACCTGTCACGAGGCGTCATGACCGGTCACCCGGCGCAACGCGGCGTAACGGATGCGACGGTTCAGAGTGCGGCGAGGGATGATGCGGCGCCGTCGCGGACTCCGACCCCGAGCCGGTCGCGGAGCGTGGGTCGGGCACCGTCATCGGCGCGGCCGAGGAGTCCCCGGCGACGGAGCTCGGGAGCGGCGAGCCGGGTGAAGGCCTCGAACTGCGCCGGCTGGAACGCCGAGAGCACGTTGAATCCGTCGGCCGCGCCCTCGTCTCGCCAGGTCTCGAAATGGTCGGCGATCGTCGAGGCATCGCCCACGACGAAGGCGGCGGGCACGGCGTGCGCCGCGACCAGATGGCGCCAGGTCAGCTCGCCGCTGCCGCCTCGCCCCTCGACGCGCACACCGGCGATCCTGTCGAGCCTGTCGAGCAGTGCCGCGCCGGCATCACCCAGCCGGGATGCGTCGTCTGCGGACACGGCCTGATCGAAGTCGGCCGTGCGCAGCGGATCGTCCGCCGCCACCCCGAGCGCATCGGCGAGCGCCGTGACCGAGCGGTTCGGCGGGAACGCGGTGCGCGCGGGCTGATGCCCCTCCGCGAGAGGCACGAGGGCGAGCAGTCGCTCGACGATGCGGTGCGCCTCGGCGTCGGAGTCCGCGACGACGGGCAGCACCGGGGCGATGACCTTCAGCGCCTCCGGCGAGCGCCCCGCGGCGGCCGCGATGTCGCGCAGGTCGCGACGGGTGGCGATCGCATCCGCGATGTTCGGGGCGGCGATCAGTGCCAGGTCGGCCTCGAGGGCTGCGAGAGCCCGCGAACGCGGGGAGGTGCCCGCGTGCACGATCGGGATCTGCCCCTGCGGCGGGCGCGCCACGTTCAACGG
The DNA here is from genome assembly GCF_051062835.1 of Microbacterium sp. CGR1. Taxonomy (GTDB): domain Bacteria; phylum Actinomycetota; class Actinomycetes; order Actinomycetales; family Microbacteriaceae; genus Microbacterium. The sequence goes on from NZ_JAOTPG010000001.1 coordinate 1,414,882, forward strand.
GCCGGAGACCCGCACATGCTCGCCCTGCAGGTCGGCGCTGCGGAGCCCGTCGGGGTCGATCAGCACGCCGCGCTCGGCATCCGCGATCCAGGCGTCCTCGCCCCACGAGTCCCAGAGGCGGCGCAGCGCCGTGACGAACTCCTCGGCGCGGTCGTACCGGGTCTCGTTGTCGGCGTGCGCATCGCGGCCGTGGTTGCCCGCCGCACGCGGCTCGGCGCCCGTGACGAGGTTCACGCCGGCGCGGCCCCGGGTGAGCACGTCGAGCGAGGCGAGCGAGCGCGCGGTCGCGTACGGGTCTGCATAGGTCGTGTTCACGGTGGCGATGAGTCCGATGCGCGAGGTGACGCCCGCGAGGAAGAGCACCGCGCTCACCGGATCGATGCGAGCCAGCAGATACGGGTCGCGGAACTCCAGGTCCGGTCCCGTCGCCAGCCAGTCTCCGAAGAACAGGTAGTCGAGCCCCGCATCCTCGCCCTCGCGCGCGATGCGGCGGAGGATGTCGGCATCCGACGAGGGGTCGCGGTGCGCGCCCTGTTGCCGCCAGCCGGACGGGTACGCGCCGAGGGTGCGCACCATGGCGCCGATGATGAGGGGTTCGGTCATGCCCCCGAAAGTATGAGCGCCCGGATCCGACCGCCAACAGCCGGGGAAGCGCAGCGAAACGGGGCGCAACACGGCGACACATCGTCGGTGAGTGTCGGCGGCCGATCGGAGGATGGGGGCATGACCACGACCTCCTCCCCCGCGCTCTGGACGCCTCCCGCCCGCGTTCGCGGCACGCTGGCCCTCGTCACCGGACGCGGCGAGCGCGCAGGCGTGTACGAGCGCTTCGGCCGCCGTCTGAGCTCGGACGGCTACACCGTCGCCGTCTTCGAAGAGGATGCCGATGCCGCGAGCGCCTGGCTCTCGGAGGCGACCGACACCCCGCGGGTGCTCGTCGGGTCGGATGCCGGAGCATCCGCGGTGCTGCGCCTCATCGCGCAGGGCGTCTCCGTCGACGCGGCGGTCGTGGCCGGCACTCTGGTGGATGCCGAGCTCGACCTTCCGTCCCCCGAGGAGCGCACGGCGTGCCCGCTGCATCTGGGCGTGCTGGCCGCCGAGGCCGCATCCGTCGACGTCGCTCCGGCCGAGCCTCTCCCGGCAGCCGCCGACCTCGCGGCGATCGAGGTCCCCGTGCTCGCCGTGCACGGCGGCGCCGACACCGTCTCTCCGCTGACCCAGGTGATCGACGCGCTGCGCGCCGTTCCCGACCTCGAGATCGTCGAGACCGTCGGCGGACTGCACGATGCGCTCAACGACCAGTCGCATCGCAGCGTCGCGGCGGCGCTCGTGCAGTGGCTCGAACGTCTGCGGGGCGGCGACGTGCACGCCGCGATCGTCCGCACGCATGAGACGGCGGCGGTGGCGACCGCATGACCGAGTTCTCGACGCGGCAGATCCAGGCGGGGTACACCCCGGGGACTCCGCAGAACAGCGCCGTCCCGCCGATCTATCAGACGGCCGCCTACGAGTTCGCCTCGCTCGCCGACGCCGCCGACCTGTTCGCGCTGCGCACCGCCGGCAACCTGTACAGCCGCAACGCGAGTCCGACCCAGCAGATCCTCGAAGAGCGCATCGCCGCCCTCGAGGGCGGGGTGTCCGCGGTGGCCGTGGCGTCAGGGCAGGCGGCGGTCGCCGTGACCCTGCTCGCGCTCGTGGGCCGCGGTGGTCACATCGTCGCCGCCTCGCAGCTGTACGGAGGCACGGTCGATCTGCTGCAGGAGACCTTCGACGACTTCGGCATCCCGGTGACCTTCGTCGATCAGGACGACCCCGATGCCTGGCGCGCGGCGATCCGCTCTGAGACGCGCGTGCTGTTCGCCGAGTCGATCGCGAACCCGATCGCCCAGGTCCTCGACATCCGCGCCGTCGCCGACATCGCGCACGAGGCCGGTGTGCCCCTCGTGATCGATAACACCGTCGGCACCCCGTACCTGGTGCGGCCGGGTGAGCACGGCGCGGACTTCGTCGTGCACTCCGCGACCAAGTTCCTCAGCGGTCACGGCACGTCTCTCGGCGGTGTGGTCGTCGACCAGGGCACCTTCGACTTCGGCCGCGAGCCCGCACGCTGGCCGCACTTCACCGAGCCCTACGCACGCGTCGGGGACTTCACCCTGTGGGAGCGCTTCGGCAGCGGTCAGGCGTTCGCGGCGCTCGTGAAGTCCAAGTACGTGCACGATCTCGGTCCCTCGCTCTCGCCGTTCAACGCCTGGCAGATCCTGCAGGGCGTCGAGACCCTCGATCTGCGGGTCGCGCGGCAGACCGCCACGGCGCTCGCGCTCGCGGAGCACCTGCAGCGGCATCCGGCCGTCGCGACCGTGCACCACCCCGGGCTCGAGGGCAACCGCTGGCATCCGCTCGCCCAGCGCTATCTGCCGCGAGGAGGGCCCTCGGTCTTCTCGTTCGACCTCGCCGTCCCGCTCGATGCCGAGACCCAGGGCAGTGTCGCTCGTGTGATCGACTCACTCCGGGTCATCCGTCTCGTGGCGAACATCGGCGACGCACGCAGCCTCGTGAACCACCCGGCATCCATGACGCATTCGCACCTCACCGCAGAGCAGCGGGCAGCCGCAGGCATCTCGCTCACGACGATCCGGCTGTCGGCGGGGCTCGAAGACCCGGCCGATCTCATCGCCGACCTCGACCACGCGCTCGCGCTGGTCTGACAGAAGGGGCCATCATGGCAATCGATCTCGGCTACTGGACCCCCGTCTACGGCGGATTCCTGCGCAACGTCACCGACGAAGGCCGGATGGCTGCCACGTGGGGGTACATCCGCGAGGTGTCGGCGAAGGCCGACCGCCTGGGATTCCACACCACCCTCGTGCCGGAGCTCTACCTCAACGACCGCAAGGGCACGGACGCACCGAGCCTCGAGGCCTGGTCGCTGTCGGCGGCCATCCTCGCCGTCACCGAGCGCCTGCGCGTCATGACCGCCGTGCGCCCCGGCTTCCATCTGCCCGCCGTGCTCGCGAAGACCGTCGGGACCCTTGATCAGATCGCCCCGGGTCGCGTCTCCCTCAACGTCGTCGCCGCCTGGTGGGCCGAGGAGGCCCGACAGTTCGGCGGGCAGTTCACGACCCATGACGAGCGCTACGTGCAGGCCGAGGAGTTCGTGACGGTGTTGAACGGCCTGTGGGAGAAGACTCCGTACTCGTTCGAGGGGTCGCACTACTCCCTCGACGGGACGATCGTCGAGCCGAAGCCCTCGAGTCATCCCGTGATCTTCGCGGGCGGAGAGAGCGAGGCGGGGCGCGAGTCGATCGCCGGCTTCGCCGACGCCTACGTCATGCACGGCGGCACTCTCGACGAGGTCCGCGCCAACGTGACCGATATGAACGCGCGTTCCGAGCGGCTGCACGGCCGCCCGATCGCCGAGTTCGGGATGCCGGCGTACGTGATCGTCCGAGACACCGAGGCCGAGGCGCAGCGCGAGCTCGACCGCATCACCACGGTCGATCCCGATTCCCCCGGCTACGCGTCGTTCGAGGAATTCCAGCGCAACTCGAAGCTGTCGCTCGAGCTCACCCGTCGCGAGTACTCGGTCGGCACCAGGGGCCTGCGCCCGAACCTCGTCGGCACGGCAGAGCAGGTGGCCGAGCGCATCCACGACTACGCGGATGCCGGGATCACCCTGCTGTTGATCCAGGCGTCACCACTCGACGAGGAGCTCGAGCGGATCGCCGAGCAGGTCTTCCCGCTCGTACCGCAGCGCACGCTCGCGGCTCTCGCCTGATCGTCCCGGCTGTCGGCCGCACCCTCTACGCTGAGACCATGACTGGTCTTCGTTGGGGAATCCTCGCAACCGGCGGCATCGCCGGCGCGTTCGCATCCGATCTGCGCACCGCCGGGCTCGATCTCGTCGCCGTCGGCTCCCGCTCGCAGGAATCCGCCGACGCGTTCGCGGCCCGCTTCGACATCGCGCACGCGCACCCGTCGTATGACGCTCTCGTCGCCGACCCCGACGTCGACATCATCTACGTCTCGACGCCGCATCCGATGCACCACGAGGGCGCGCGCCTGGCTCTCGAGGCCGGCAAGCACGTCCTGGTCGAGAAGGCCTTCACGCTCAACAGAGGCGAGGCCGAAGACCTGCAGCGCCTGGCAGCCGAACGAGGGCTCCTCGCGATGGAGGCGATGTGGACGCGGTATCTGCCGCACATGGTCCGCATCCGCGAGATCATCGCCGCCGGCACGCTCGGCGAGATCCGTGCGGTGAGCGCCGACCACACGCAGCTCCTGCCCACCGACCCCGCGCACCGCCTGAACGCGCTCGAGCTCGGCGGCGGGGCCCTTCTCGACCTCGGGATCTACCCGATCTCGTTCGTGTGGGACATCCTCGGCGCCCCCACCGGCATCCAGTCGGTCGCCCGCCTGATCGAGACCGGTGCGGATGCCGAGGTCGCGACGATCATGACGCACGAGGGGGGCGCGATCTCGACCACCCTGTCGTCGTCGAGGGCGGCCGGCCCGAACGCCGCGAGCATCATCGGCACGAAGGCGCGCATCGACATCGACCAGGTCTGGTACGCCCCGACGACCTTCCGCGTCGTGCTGCCCGACGGCACGATCGCCGAGGAGTACGCCTCCGACGTGGCGGGTCGCGGCATGGAGTACCAGGCGCATGCCGCCGAGCGACTCGTGCGTGACGGGCTGCTCGAGGGCGACATCCTGCCGATCGCCGAGAGCGTCGCCATCATGGGCACCCTCGACGAGATCCGCGCCCAGATCGGTGTGCGGTACCCGGGCGAAGGAGACACCAATGGCTGAGGCACACGACGCGCGCGTCGCCGTCTATCTCGACTTCGACAACATCGTCATCTCCTGGTACGACCGGGTGCACGGACGCAACGCCTACGGCAAAGACCGTCAGCGCATCACCGAGAACCCCTCCGACCCCGAGGTCACCGAGCGGCTGGCCCGCGCGATGATCGAGGTCGGCGCGATCATCGACTACGCCGCCTCGTTCGGCACGCTCGTGCTCACGCGCGCCTACGCCGACTGGTCGTCTCCGGTGAACGCGGTGTACCGATCGCAGCTCGTCGCGCGTGCGGTCGACCTCGTGCAGCTGTTCCCCGCGGCGGCCTATGCGAAGAACGGTGCCGACATCCGTCTGGCCGTCGACGCCGTCGAGGACATGTTCCGGCTTCCCGATCTCACGCACGTCGTGATCGTCGCCGGAGACAGCGACTACGTGCCGCTCGCGCAGCGCTGCAAGCGCCTGGGCCGTTATGTGATCGGCGTCGGCGTCGCCGGTTCCACCGCCAAGTCGCTGGCCGCCGCGTGCGACGAGTTCGAAGCCTACGACTCGCTTCCGGGCGTCGTGCGGCCGACCAAGGCCACCGCTCCCGCCGCCGCCCCCGCGGCCGTGGAGATCGCCGAGACGGTCGCCGAACCGGAGCCCGCAGTGAAGGCCAAGTCCAGGCAGCCCGCCAAGACCACCAAGGCGAAGGCCGCAGCTCAGGCGCCGGCGAAGGTCGACGAGCAGGGCGACGGCACCGAACAGGGCGAGGCGACCGAGCTGCTGCAGCGGGCACTGCGACTCGGCCACGACAAGACCGATGCCGACGAGTGGCTGCACAGCTCTGCCGTGAAGACCCACATGCGACGCATGGATCCGTCGTTCAGCGAGAAGGCTCTCGGCTACCGGTCGTTCTCCGACTTCCTGAAGTCGCGCGAGAACATCGCCGAGCTCGAGGAGACCGGACACGAACGCCTGGTGAAGCTGCGCGATTCGGCCTCCTGACCGAGGTCAGGGCTCTCCGCTCACGCCTCGAAGTCGTACTCCTGGAACGCCGCTACCTCGGGCACCCATCGCTCGGACACGAACGCGGTGTGCGCCGGATGGTCGTTGTACGCCCGGTAGGCGTCGGTGTCCCGGAAAACCATCGAGAACTGGTGCTCGAGGTCGCTCTTCGGGCTCACCTGCCTGCGGATCGTGAAGTCCTCGACCCCGGGAATCGAGGTGAGCACCGCCCGGCCGGTGGCGAGGAACTCGCGTTCCTCCGCCGAGCCGGCCTCGTGGATCAGACGAAAGACGACGGTGTGCTGGATGGTCATGGGGCGGCTCCGGTCTCCTGGTTGCTGAAGGCGGCATCGAAGGATGCCGTGGGCAGCGGCCACAGCAGCGACCGCACGTAGTGGAGGGCCTCGGATGCGCCGTGCAGCCGATCCATGCCGGCATCCTCCCATTCGATCGAGATGGGACCGTCGTAGCGGATCGCCTCGAGGGCGCGGAATGCATCCTCCCACGGCACATCACCGTGACCTGTCGAGACGAAGTCCCATCCGCGGCGCGGGTCGCCCCACGGCAGATGCGAGCCGAGCACCCCGGCACGGCCGTTGTGCGGGCGCATCCGGGTGTCCTTGCAGTCGACGTGGTAGATCCGGTCGGCGAAGTCGACTATGAACCCGACCGGATCGATGTTCTGCCACATCATGTGCGACGGGTCCCAGTTGAAGCCGAACGCCTTCCGGTGATCGATCGCTTCCAGCGCACGCACCGATGACCAGTAGTCGTAGGCGATCTCACCCGGATGCACCTCGTGGGCGAAGCGCACACCCTCGCCGTCGAACACGTCGAGGATCGGGTTCCAGCGAGCGGCGAAGTCCTCGAAGCCGCCCTCGATGACCGATGCCGGCACGGGCGGGAACATCGCCACATAGGGCCAGATCGATGAACCGGTGAACCCGACGACCGTGTCGATGCCGAGCTTGCGCGCCACCCGCGCGGCGCGCGTCATGTCGTCGGCCGCCCGCTGCCGCACGCCCTCGGCATCTCCGTCGCCCCACACGTAGTCGCGCAGGATCGCCTGATGACGGAAGTCGATCGGCGCATCGCAGACGGCTTGACCGGCGAGGTGGTTGGAGATCGCGAAGATCTTCAGCCCGTGCCTGTCGAGGATCTCGAGTCGGGAGGCGGCGTAGGCGTCGTCCTCGTCGGCCCGCCGCAGATCGAGATGATCGCCCGAGGCCGCGACCTCGAGGCCGTCGTACCCCCATTCGGCCGCGAGCCGGGCCACCTCCTCGAACGGCAGGTCGGCCCACTGGCCGGTGAACAGCGTGACGGGGTGGGTGCTCATGGACGCTCCTTCGTATCGCGTGACGGTGTCAGGCGCCGAGCGCCCTGAGCGCGTGGATGCTGCGGCGGGCGAGTTCGTCCTGGCTCGGTGCGAGAGGACGCCAGACGGATGCGGCGACCGCGATCGTCGCGTTATCGCCGGTGAAGCTCTCGAGTCCGAGCGGTCCGCGGTACCCCGCATCGTCGAGTGCCCGCAGCAGCTCGGGCCAGTCGGTGTGATCGTCTCCGACCGCTCCGCGATCGCTGCCGCACACCTGGACGTGAGCGATCGACGACCCGGCGGCCCGGACGGCGTCGGCGGGCCTCTTCTCCTCGATGTTGAGGTGGTACGTGTCGAGCGCGAGACCGACACCCGCACCGAGCAGCGGCTCGAGCGCATCCAGGCTCTGCTCCACGGTGTTCAGAACGCTGGTCTCATACCGGTTGAGCGGCTCGATCGCCAGCGCGATGCCCCTGGATGCGGCCTCCTCAGCCGGGGGGCGGAGGTTCTCGCGCAACTCGTGCACGATCTCCGCACGCTCCTCCGCCGTCATCCGCCAGGTCACGCCGGTCGGAGCGTAGAAGGGGCCTGCGACGACATCGGACCCGAGTGTGACCGCCGCGTCGAGACACGATCGCAGGTAGTCCTGTGTGGCGGTCACGTCGCCCGCTCTCGAGAGCAACGACCTGCCGGGACCCATCGCTCCGACGACGATCGCGCCGAGGCCGAGCCCGTCGAGAACCTCGCGCGTGCGCCCTGGGTCCCAGTCGCCGATGCTCTCGAGCGGCAGCTCCAGCGCCTGATAGCCCATCTCGGCGGCCTTCCGCGCGAGCGGCTCGAGCGTCGCATCGGTGAGTGGAGACGTCCACACCCACGTGTTGACGGCGATCGTGCGAGGCATCCTGCTCCTTCGGGGATGACGCGTGTGCTCCCACCCTCCCATCCGCAGGTGGGCGGAGGGAAGGGTGGGAGCGTCACTGCGGGTTACGGGATCTGACGTTCCTGCCAGACCGTCGGGTAACCGGGAAGGTTCTCCCCGCCGAACTTGGCGTAGTGCCCGTCGGGCATCCCGTCATTCGCCTCGAGGTAGTCGTCGAGCTCCGCCTCGGTGATCGGCTTCTGCGGCAGCACCCACTCCTTCGGCACCTCTTCACCCGCGAAGACCATCTGCGCGGCGAGCAGAGGCGTGCGCCACTGGAAGTTCGAGTACACCGGCGCGAGACCCGTGAGACCCGTCTCCTTCCACTTGCGCAGGAAGCTCATCTCGTCCTCGCCGGTCATCACCGGGTAGTCGGCACCGGCATCCTCGAATGCCTCGATCGCCGCGACCGCACCGTCACCGGCATCCATCCAGATGCCCTGCACGTCGCCCTTGGCGAGCTCGTCGCTGATGATGCTCTTGATCTCGGCGGGGTCGGCACCCGTGAAGTAGTCCACGGCCTCGATCCCCGCCTCGTCGAAGAGCTTCTCGGCGGCAGCCCACCGATGCTCGAGCACGTCGACACCCGGGAGGATGCGCAGGGCCACGACCTTGTCGCCCTCTTCGAGGTTGTCGATGAGGAACTCGGCCGTGTCGATGCCCCACGCGAATCCACCGATCGGGTGGATGAACGTGACGGGGCAGTCGGTGTTCACGCCGCGGTCGAACACGATGACCGGTTTGCCGGTCTCGCAGGCCCGCTCGACCGCCGGAGTCATCGCCGCCGTGCTGTTCGGCGAGATGAGGAAGACGTCGCAGCCGCCCTCCGCGATGAAGTAGTCGATGTCGGCGATCTGCGTGTCATCGGAGTCCTGCGCGTCGCGGGTCTCCATCTCGCTGATCGCTCCGGCCTCCTGCAGCGACTTGAGCTGCTCGTTCATCGTGATCCAGCCGGTCTGGCGCCACGGGTTCGAGATCGACGCGTTCGCGAAGCAGGCCTTCTTGGCCCCCTCGCTCGCGAACTCGGACGTGTCGACCATCTCGGCGTTGATGTGCTGGAGGTACGGCTCATCGGCCGGGCCCTGCGGCTCGACGCCGCGCTCCTCCATCTGCTTGTCGAAGAGCTCCTGGTCGAACCATTCGGTGGTCTCGGCCGATTCATCCGGACTGTCGGATTCGGCCGGCGCCACGGACGGGTCTGTCGTACACCCGGCGAGCGCGATGAGGCCGAAGAGAGCCACCCCTGCGGTGGCGATCCTCATTGATCGTCGCATTGCTAATCTCCTCTGGTTTCTGTGTGGATGGTGCGGGTTGTTGCGGTGGATACGGGTTCTGCGGTCGTGGGCTCGGGCGAGGTCCGCGGACCGCGCCGGCGCCGCGCGCGGAACGCGACGGCGGAGTAGGCGACGGCGGCGATGATGATGACGCCCTGCACGGCGTCGCGCAGCGTCGAGGGCACGCCGGCGATGTTCAGCAGCATGAACAGGGCTTCGAGCGCGAAGGCTCCCGCAGCAGCGGCGACGATCCAGCCCCGCCCACCGCCGAGCACGACGCCTCCGAGGACGACGGCCGTGATCGCGACGAACTCGTAGCCGCGACCGACCGATGGGTGGACCCCCGCGTAGCCGACCAGCAGCACGGCCGAGAGCGTGGCGGAGAGCGACGAGATCATGAACGCGCGAGTCGTGACCCAGGCGCTGCGGGCGCCGGCGAAGTCGACCGCCGTGGAGTTGTCGCCGACCGCGATGAGCAGCTTGCCGAGCGGTCGCTTCGTGATCCAGATGCCGAGGGCGAGCCAGCCGATCAGGATGAACACCGCCCAGGGGATGAACTCGAGGACGGGCACGTCACGGATTCCGCCGCGGCCGATCTCGCGGAAGCTGTCGGCGGGGTTGCCGGTGGCAGCCCCACCCGTCCACCACATGACGCCGCCCAGGAGGGCGAGCATCATGCCGAGTGTGACGATGAAGGACGGCACCTTGAGCAGCGTCGTGATCACGCCGTTGACGAGTCCCACCACGGCTCCGAAGACGACCATGAGCAGCAGCACGGGAATGGTGCGCGAGTCGTCCTGCCCGACGAGGTTGCCCGCGACGATCACCTGCGCGGTGATCAGCGAGCCCTGCGACAGGTCGAACTCTCCGGCGATGATGACGAAGTACTGGCCGATGGCGACGATCGCGATCGGAGCCACCCGCTGGATGAACCGCATGAACTGGCCGGGCTCCGCGAAGCTCGGGTTGAGGATCGTGACGGCGACGAGCAGGATCACGAGCAGCAGGAACACCGCTCCCCGGGGACTCACGAGTGTGCGCAGCGCGTTCACGAGCGTCCTCCTTCCGCGGCGGTGCTCGTATCGGCGAGCTCTGAGGCGGCGGCCGCCATCTCGGGCTCGGCCGCCTTGGCGGCGTCGTCTCCCCCGGTCCTCGTGCCCCCTGGACCGAAGCGCGGGCGGCGACGCACGATCGCTCGTCGGCTGTAGACCGCCACGGCTGCGACGATCACGACGCCGCGCACCACGTCCTTGAGGAACGGGTTCACCTGCATGACGCTCATCACGCTGTCGACCACCGCGAGGATCGCGACACCGCCTATCGCACCCCAGATCGATCCTCTGCCGCCCAGCAGCAGCGTGCCGCCGAGCACGACAGCCGCGATCGACAGGAGCGCGTAGCCGCCCTGCTGGCCGACGGTCGGGCTGCCGACACCGAGCCTGCTGGCGAGCAGCAATCCTGCGAGTCCGGCGAAGACCGAGCACAGCACGTGCGCCGCGATCAGTGGCGGCCGGGTGCGCACCCCCGACAGACGGGCGATGTCAGGATCTCCGCCGACGGCGTACAGGTGCGCTCCGGTGCGGGTGCGGTTCAGCAGGAACCACACGACCACGGCGAGCGCGATCATGATGATGGTCGAGACGGGGATCGGACCGACGCCCGTAGCGCCGATGAGCTGGAACTCCCACGGCACGTTCCCGGCAGACCCCTCGAAGTTCGTGTTGAGGATGCCCTGCAGGATGAGGCCGACGCCGAGGGTGGCGATGAAGCCGTTCACCTTGAGCACCGTGACGATGAGTCCGTTGACGAGGCCGATACCGGCGCAGACGAGCAGGGTGACCGCGACCGCGGCGGGGATGTTGCCAGGACGCCCGTTCATGATCGTGGCGGCCAACAGGCTCGAGAGGCTGATGACGTAGGTCACCGAGAGGTCGAGCGAGGCGCCGAGCACCACGAGCGTCTGACCGATCGCGACGAGCCCGAGCACGCTCATCCCGGTGAGGATGTCGCGGATGTTGCCCGCACTGAAGAAGCTGCGCCCGACGGTCGCGACGAGGATCGCGCCGACGATCAGGGCGAGGACGAGGATGCCGAGGACGATGACCGTCGAGTCGATCCGCACGCGCTTCATCGTGCACCTCCGCCGGTGGTCTCATCATGCGGATGGATCGCCCCGGTCGCGGCGCCGAGGATCTCGTGCTCGGCGGAGCCCGCAGGCAGCTCGGCGACGAGCTCGCCGTCGTGCATGACGAGGATCCGATCGCTCATGCCGATCACCTCGGGGAGTTCGCTGGAGACCATGAGCACCGCCTTGCCCTGTGCCGCGAGATCTCGCATGAGCTGGTAGACGGCGTACTTCGCGCCGACGTCGATACCGCGGGTCGGCTCGTCGAAGAGCACGATCTGCGGTTGCGTGAGCAGCCATTTCGCGAGCACGACCTTCTGCTGGTTGCCACCCGAGAGGAAGCGCGCCTCCTGGTCGAGTCCGCGTGAGCTGATCTCGAGCGAGCTGAGCACCCCGGGGACCTCTCGTCGAGAGGAGGACGTACGAGCGGAGAACACGCTCCGGATGACGAGCAGCGAATTGTCGAGCACCGACTGGCCCAGCGCGAGCCCCTGCGCCTTGCGGTCCTCGGAGACGAGTGCGAGCCCCGCCCGCACCGCCGCTCGCGCACTCGTGATGCGCACGGAAGCGCCGTCGACGCGCATGCTCCCCCGGGCGAACGGGTCGATCCCGAAGATGCCCTCCACGAGCTCGGTGCGTCCGGAGCCCTGCAGGCCGGCGATCCCGACGATCTCCCCCGCGCGGAGCGTGAGCGAGACCTCGTCGACGAAGGCATTGCCGCAGCCGTCGAGCTCGAGCCGCGGCTCACCGACGACGGTGCCGTCGACGACATCCGGGAAGTACGACTGGATCGAGCGCCCCACCATGCGGCGCACGAGCTCGTCGGTGGTGAGGTCCGCCGTCGCATCGGTCGACACGAGTGCGCCGTCCTTGAGGATCGTGATGCGGTCGCAGAGGTCGAAGATCTCCTTCAACCGGTGCGAGACGTAGATCACCGCGACGCCTCGAGAGGTGAGACGACGGATGATCGCGTAGAGCAGCTCGACCTCGCGGTCGCTGAGCGCGGCTGTCGGCTCGTCCATCGAGATGACCCGGGCGTCGAACGACAGCGCCTTCACGATCTCGACGATCTGCTGCTCGGCGACCGTCAACGAGCCGACGCGCGCCTGCGGGTCGATGAACGAGACGCCGAGATCGGCGAGGAGCTCCGCCGTCCGGGTGACCATGGCCTTGCGGTCGACGAACCCGCCACGACGCGGCTCGCGGCCGAGGTACACGTTCTGCGCGACCGTGCGCTCGGGAAGCAGCGTGAACTCCTGGAAGACCGTCACGATGCCGTCGTCCATCGCCTGGCGCGGGTGCGTGTGGTGCACCTCGTCGCCGCGATATCGCACGACGCCCTCGTCGGCCGGCTGCACTCCGGCGATGATCTTCATGAGCGTGGACTTTCCCGCTCCGTTCTCACCCACGAGACCGTGCACCTCGCCGGGACGCACGTCGAAGTCGATGCCCTTCAGCACCTCGACCCCGAAGAACGACTTGCGGATCCCCGAGACCTCGAGCACCGCCTGCGTGTCGACTGCTGCGGTCATGCCGCCACCTCCGTCCAGCGACCGTCCGTGGCCGCGGAGGCAAGAACGGCCTCGGTCAGCACGGCGGATCGATATCCGTCTTCGAATGTCGGAAGCCCCATCGGATCCGCGCCTCCGATCGCCGCGTACACGTCGGCGATGAACCCGTTGAACGCGTCCTGATAGCCCATCGCGTGGCCTGCGGGGACCCGCTGCAGACGGGCCGAATCGGGTGCGGCCGTGGCGGGGTCGCGCAGCAGGATGTGCGATTCCCGCCGCATCCCGACCCACAGCTCCTCCGGGCGCTCCTGTTCGAAGCGCAGGCTCTGCAGAGATCCGTGCAGTTCGAGGGTCAGCGCGTTCTTGCGCCCTGCGGCCATCTGCGAGATGAGCAGCGTGCCGAGCGCGCCCGATTCCGTCTCGACGAGGATCGCGACGATGTCCTCGGTGTCGACCGTCTGCCCTGCCCGCTCGTCGAAGACGCGACGGGTCCGTGCGCTCAGAGAGCGGATGCGCTCTCCGATCACGAACTCGATCAGATCGCACAGGTGCGAGCCGATGTCGGCGAAGGCCCTGGAGGCGCCGCCGGTCGCCGATCGCACCCGCCAGTCGTCGTCCGTGGGGAGCAGCATCCAGTCCTGCAGGTACGAGCAGTCGAGCGTGAGAAGTTCTCCGACGTCGCCCTGGGCGACGCGGGCCCTCGCCTCGCGCACCATCGGGTGGTAGCGGTAGACGAAGGGCACGGCGGCGACCCGACCACGCTCCGCCGCGAGGTCGACGAGGCGCTTCGCGTCGTCGGCGTTCGTCGCCAGCGGCTTCTCGCAGATGACGTGCTTGCCCGCCTCGAGCGCACGGAGGGCGAGGTCTGCATGGGTGGCGTTGGGAGTGCAGATGTGCACGACATCGATGTCCTCGGCATCCAGCAGCGTCGCCACGTCGATCTCGGCGCGACCGGCTCCGAGCTCGTCGGCCGCCTGCCTGCTTCCCGAGGCAGAGCGTGTGGCGACGGCGCGGAGCTCGCCGCCTGCATCGCGGGCCGCGGTGCGATGCACGCGGGCCATGAATCCTCCGCCGAGGATGCCGACTCGGATCGTTCCGAGACCGGTGTCTGTGACATCCGTTGTCATGCCGGTGAGTCTGCCACAGCGTCCCCGACTTTTGCTAGACCTCTGTCAAAAGTTCTTTGTAACGAATCGGAAGTCAATCGGGGCCCCGCGTAAGTGCTGTGGTTTACTGACGCAATGGTTGACGCACTTCGCCCCGCCGCGGCGGCGAATCCCGGTGCCGGCGAGATCTTCCAGATCCTCCGCGACGGCACCGCCCGCACCAAGGCCGAGCTCGCAGCCCTCACCGGCCTCGCCCGCTCGACGGTGGCGCTGCGCGTAGACGCGCTCCTGGCCGCCGGTCTGCTGCGCCCCGCAGGAGAGGCGGTCTCGACCGGCGGACGTCCACCCGCGCGATTGGCCTTCAACGCCCGCGCCGGGGTCGTGCTGGCCGTCGATCTCGGCGCCACGCACGCGACGGTCGCCGTCGCCGACCTCGCCGGCCTGATCCTCGATTCGCGGACACGCACGATCGACATCGGCGACGGACCCGAGAGCCTGCTCGACGTGATCCTCGCCGACGGTGCGGCCCTCCTCGACACCCCCGCATCCGCCGGGATCGCGCTGCTCGGCGTCGGGATCGGGGTTCCTGGTCCTGTCGAGCACTCGACGGGCCGGCCGACCAATCCGCCGATCATGCCGGGGTGGGACCGCTTCGACGTCCCCGGCTACGTGCAGCGCACCTTCGACGTGCCGGTGCTCGTCGACAACGACGTCAACATCCTCGCGCTCGGCGAGCACGCCACCACCTGGCCGCACGTCGACGACCTGATCTTCGTCAAGGTCTCGACGGGCATCGGCGCGGGGATCATCGCGGGCGGTCAGCTGCAGCGCGGCGCTCAGGGGTCGGCGGGCGACATGGGGCACGTGCAGGTTCCGAGCGGATCGGGTTCGACCAGGGAACCCGGCGACGAGCGCGACCTCGAGGCCCTCGCCAGCGGCGCGGCACTCGCGACGGCTCTCCGGGCGGGCGGGCACGAGGCGAGCAGCCCTGCCGACGTCGTCGACCTCGTGCGCTCCGGCAACGCCGCAGCCATCGAGGCGACACGGCAGGCGGGGCGCGACGTGGGTGAAGTCCTCGCCACGGTCGTCAACCTGCTCAACCCGTCGATCATCGTGCTGGGCGGCAGCATCGCCCGGGCGGGCGAGCACCTGCTCGCCGGTGTGCGCGAGGTCGTCTACCGACGCTCGATCCCCCTCGCGACGCAGCATCTCGCCATAGTGCAGTCGCAGGCCGGTGACCGCGCGGCCGTCCTCGGCGCAGCGATCATGGTCGCCCGCGAGGTGCTCTCCCCGGCGAACGTCGACCGCCATGTGGCGGCGAGGACGCGCTGATCGCGCCTCCCCACCGCCACACCGGCGTGTCTCAGAGAGTCGACTCGAACGGGTCGAAGCCGGCGTCGATCGCGCCGACCTCGTCGAGCGTGCTCTCGACCTTCACGAAGCTGCGGGACTCCGCCGCCTCCTCGATCGACAGCAGGGTGTCGAGCACGTGGTACCCGAACTCGCCGGTGGCGACGTGCGGGCGGCCGGCCGCGATCGAGCGCGCCATGTCGAGCAGCCCGACGCCACGACCCGAGAGCACACCCTCCTGCTCGACGTCGACGACATCCTGCACGGTCGGCTCCGGCGGCACGAAGACCCGCGAGAGCGGACGCGTGATGGTGATGGGACCGCCGAACGTGTTCGGGTCGGGGATCACGATCGTCCCCTCGGTGCCGGTGATCTCGACGATGCCCTGACGCAGCAGCGGCGAGTCGGTGCTGTACAGGCTCTGAGCCTGTCCGCCCTGCTCGAAGTCCATCAGCACGCTGAGCGTCGACGGGATCTCGACCGGGAACTCCTGACCCGCGAGCTCGCCGACCTGCACCGTGCGTGTCGGGGTGCCCTGCAGCCCGAGGGCAGCGACGGCCGCGACGGGACCGAACACGTGCACGAGCGCCGACACGTAGTACGGCCCCATGTCGAGCAGAGGGCCGGCACCCTTGGCGTAGAGGAATGCGGGGTTCGGGTGGAAGATCTCCGGTCCCTGCCACTGGAAGGTGGTCTGGGCGAACAGCGGCCGCCCGATGTCGCCGCGTGCGATCGCGCGCTTCGCGGTCTGCACGCCGGGTCCGAGGACGGTGTCGGGCGCGACGCCGACGCGGAGCCCCGCCGCATCCGCCTTCTGCAGCAGACGCAGCGACTCATCGCGGCTCACGCCGATCGGCTTCTCGGTCCAGACGTGCTTGCCCGCGGCGATGATCGCCTCGGACACCTCGACGTGGACGGCCGGGATCGTCAGGTTCACGACGATGTCGATCTCGGGGTCGTTCAGCACCGCATCGACGCCACCGGAGCGCGGGACACCGTACTTCTCGGCCTGAGCCTTCGCACGGTCCTCGAGCAGGTCGCCGACGGCGATGACCCGCACGTCGGGGAACGTCGTGAGGTTCGACAGGTACTGGTCGCTGATGTTGCCCGCGCCGATGATGCCGACGCCGACGGGTCCGTTGCCGATGGCCATCAGCCGGCCACCTTCTCGTCGAGGTAGACGCGGCTGCTCTCGACGGCGGCCCACAGGTCGCCCTCGTAGTGGTCGAACTCGACGATCGCGAGCTCGAGGGCGGGAGCGGCGGCGATGGCCTCGACGAGCGGGACCGTGCCCTCACCCGCGGGAACCTGATCGGCGGGCGGGTACACGTTCCCCAGCGCGGGTTCGAGTGTCCCGTCCTTGGCGTGCACCGCGATCACGCGGTCGCCGAGGCGCTGCAGCAGTGCGACAGGGTCGACACCCCCGCGGGCGACCCAGTACAGGTCGACCTCGAGCACGACGCGCTCGTCGAGCAGGCCTGCGAGCACTTCGAGTCCGGTCACACCGTCGAACAGGGCCTCGAGTTCATGCGCGTGGTTGTGGTAGCCGACGCGCACGCCGACGCTCGCGCCGACGGCGGCAGCCTCGTTCAGCAGGCGGGCCGTCTCCTCGATCTGCTCGATCGACTCCCAGCGCGCGGGTTCGGTGTACGGATCGATGACCGTGCCCATGCCGAGTACCTTGGCCGCGGCGAACACCTCGGCCGGAGACGGGACCGGAAGCGTGGTGCCACTGCCGTCGGGGTTCACGAACGACTGCGAGGCGAGAAAAGCGTGCCCCGAGGGCGCGGTGAGGCCCGCGCTCTGCAGCGCATCCGCCATCGGCTGCGCTCGGCGCACGAAGTCGTAGGGCTCGACGGCGGTGAATCCCCGAGCGGCTACCTCTTTCAGTGAGCCTTCGAGGTCGGCCTCCAGCTGGTCCTTGATCGTGAACAGCTGGATGGAAGTCTGGATCGTCACTGGTCTCTCCTTCAGTCTTCGGCGACGTGCGGGCTCGACGGCCCGTCTGTCCGAGCACGCTATCACCAAATACCTCCGCATGGAAGTTTTCATTTCGCTACACTCGTCCCATGACCGACGACCTCCCCGCCTCCGCCGACGAGGACCGCCTCCGTCCGCGCGGCGCATACGCGAAGGGGATCGCCCGCCGTCAGGAGATCCTGGACAGGGCGATCGAGGTCTTCGCCGCACGGGGTGCCGACCGCACGAGCCTGCGCGCGATCGCGAGCGCCGTCGGCGTCACGCACTCCGCCCTCACCCACTACTTCGGCTCCCTCGAGGAGCTGCTGGTGGCGGTCTACAAGGAGAGCACGGCACCAGGGCGACAGCAGCCGGACGCGCTCCCCGACCACGCCACCCCCGTGGAGCGGATGCTCGAGTCCGCACGCACCAACCGCGAGATCCCGGGCCTCGTGCAGCTCTACTCGACGCTGGTCGCCGCCGCACTCGAAGAGGGGCACCCCGCCGCGCGGGAGTTCGCCACGACCCGCTTCGCCCGCCTGCGCACGGACATGGCCGACGTCATCCGTCACCAGCAGGACGGCGGGCTCATGCGTGACGATGTGGATGCCGGTGCCGTCGCCGCCCTGATCGTCGCGGCGTCCGACGGTCTGCAGACCCAGTGGCTGCTCGACGAATCGACGCCCCAGCAGGAGTCGCTCGCCCTGCTCGATCGCCTGCTGCGCCCCGCCGCTCGGTAGGGTGAGGGGGTGACAGCAGCGGACACCGCACAGGGGTCGCCCTACGAGCGGGCTCTCGGCGAGCGCATCTCCGAACTCCACCCGAAGACGGCCTGGTACTTCCGCACCATCCCCGACGGTCACGTCGGCGTCGGCACCGGCGTGTTCACGACTGCGGGTTCGCGGCATCGATGGCTGTGGCCAGTGTTCCGCATCGCGGAGGCGCTCGGCGTCGCGTTCGCCGGATGGGAGCAGGACGTCCCGTTCCGGATCGAGAACCGCACGATCGACGGGACCGCCGTGGCCGTCCGGCACTTCGAGCTCCCCGGTCGCACGTGGGTGATGCCCGACATCGTCTCGCTCGGCGCGAACCGGATCCTGCGCAACGAGATCGGCCCGCACCGCACGGTCGTCACGACCTTCGACATCGATGTCCGCGACGGAGCGGTCGTGCTCACCATCCGTCGGGTGGGGATGAGGTTCGGGCGTCTCCGCATCGCCGCCCCGGGTTTCCTGCGTCCGCGCATCGGTCTCGTCGAGCGCTGGGACGAAGAGCGCGAGCGACACCACGTGAACATGACGATCGACGCACCCCTGCTCGGTCGCGTCTACGAGTACACCGGATTCTTCGAGTACGCGATCGAGAGCGAGACCCCGTGACGGACGCCATCCCCTCTCCCGAAGGCCCCGTCGTGATCGGCGGATCCACCGGGTTCATGGGCCGGTACCTGATCCCGCGTCTGCGCGCGACAGGGCGCGAGGTGATCACGATCTCACGGTCGGGCGCCGACATCGCGTGGGGCGACCAGGATGCGATCGACCGCGCCGTCGACGGCTCTTCGCTCGTCATCGGCCTCGCCGGCAAGAGCGTGAACTGCCGGTACACCCCCGACAACCGCGCAGCCATCTTCCGCTCGCGGCTCGACACCACGTCGTCGCTGAGCTCCGCGATCGCGAAGGCATCGAACCCGCCGCCGCTGTGGGTGAACTCCTCGACCGCGACGATCTACCGCCACGCCGAGGACCGCCCGATGACCGAGTCGTCCGGCGGCCTCGGCACCGGTTTCTCTGTCGAGGTCGCGAAGGCCTGGGAACGCGCTCTGTTCGCCGATGACCTGCCGCAGACCCGCCGGGTCGCACTGCGCAGTGCGATCGTTCTCGGGCACGGAGGCGTGCTCGGCCCCCTGAAGAACCTCGCCCGCCTCGGCCTCGGCGGCGCCCAGCACGACGGCCCGTGGCCCGTGAGCCGCGCGCGTCGAGCCGCCGGCACGGGGCACCTCCCCGGCGCCAGGCGGGGAGCGCAGCGGTTCAGCTGGGTGCATGTCGAAGACGTCGCACGCATCATCGACTTCCTCGAGGCGACTCCGTCTCTCGAGGGGCCGGTCAATGCCGCCTCGCCGAACCCGTCGGACAACGCGGAGTTCATGGCCACGGTGCGCCGAGTGCTCGGCGTGGGCTTCGGACCGCCGATGCCCCGGTGGATGCTGGAGATCGGCGCCATCGGCATCCGCACCGAGACCGAGCTGATCCTGAAGAGCCGGTGGGTGATCCCCGAGAAGCTGACTCTGGCCGGATTCGAGTTCGCCTACCCGAAGCTCGAGGATGCCATTCGGGAGTCCTTCGACGTCGCTGCGGTCGCTTAGCCTGCCGCAGGCTCCGGCCCCGCGGGCGAGTCTCCGCCCTCGCGACGGCGCTTCTCGATCTCCTGACGCAGACGCCACTCCTCGATCTCACGGTCGAGGTCGGCGATCTGCTGCTCGGTGCTCCGAGTGTCGACCGGCGCCGCAGCGGGCCGCGGGTCCGGCTGACGCCTCGCGGGTCGGGCGGCCGGACGCATGCGCGGAATGCGCAGGCCCGCCTCGGAGTACTCCCGGCCGATCGCGAACCACAGCAGACTGCCGATCAGCGGCAGCAGGATGACGATGATGATCCACACCATCTTCGGCAGGAACCTCACCTGCGCGTCGTCGCGCTTGATGATGTCCACGAGCGCGCCGACCATCAGCGCGATGACGAGGATCGAGAACAGGAACGGCATGAGTTCAGGGTAGACGACGAGCGTTCATCGGGCCCGGACTACGGGAGGAGGTGCCCTGCCGCGCGGAACAGCTCGTACCATTCGGCGCGCGTGAGCTCGATCTCGGCTCCCGCCGCGGCATCCCGCACCCGATCGGGCGTCGTCGTACCCAGCACGACCTGCATCTTGGCGGGGTGCCTCGTGATCCAGGCCGTCGCGATCGCGATCGGCGTGACCCCGTATGACGCAGCGAGACGATCGAGCACCGCGTTGAGCTCGGCGTACTCGGGGTTGCCGAGGAAGACGCCGGTGAAGAATCCGCCCTGGAACGGCGACCATGCCTGGATCGTGATGCCGTTGATGCGGCAGTACTCGACGATGCCGCCGCCGTCGCGGACGACGCTCTGATCCTCACCCACCATGTTGGCTGCGACGGGCTGGGCGATGATCGGCGCATGGGTGATCGACAGCTGCAGCTGATTCGCGATCAGCGGCTGTGTCACGGCCGTGCGGAGCAGATCGATCTGGCGAGGGGTGTGGTTCGAGACACCGAACGCGCGCACCTTGCCCGCGGCTTCGAGCTCGTCGAAGGCCCTCGCGACCTCCTCCGGCTCGACGAGGGCATCAGGACGGTGCAGCAGCAGGACGTCGATGTGATCGGTGCGCAGCGCCTTCAGTGAGCCCTCGACCTGGCGCACGATGTGCTCGTACGAGAAGTCGAACGACCCCTCCGCGGGATTGATGCCGCACTTGGTCTGCAGCACGATCTCGTCGCGCTCGGCCGCACTCAGCTCGAGCGCGTCTGCGAAGCGCGCCTCGCAGAAGTGCATGCTCCCGCCGTAGATGTCGGCATGGTCGAAGAAGTCGATGCCCGCGGTGCGGGCGGTGTCGTACAGCTCGCGGATCTGCGCGGGATCCTTGTCGTCGATGCGCATCATTCCGGCGACGACGGCAGGGGCGGTGGCGGATCCGAACGGGACGGTCTTCATACCCCCACGCTAGTGCGACCGTCCTCGGGGCGCGAGGCATGAGCGGCCCTTCATCGACCGGAGAGCCGCGGCACGAGCCGCGCGACGTCGATCGACAGGGCACCCGCGATCTCGGCCAGGTCCGTGACCGTGAAGTCGAGCTGCATCGCCAGCTGCTTCTGCAGCACGTGCAGAGCGATCCCCGTCTGCTCGGCGAGCCACGGAACGGTTCGGCCTGCACTCACGAGTTCGGATCTCACCGTCAATGCCACCGCTCGTCGCAGATCTGTCTTCACATGAAGACGGTATCGCCGCACATGGCGCACGACAAGCCTCGTACGCGCCAATATGACGGCATCCTGGCTTCATCCCGGTGCTATCGTGACTCACGTGAAGACACCGGGCGAGCAGTTCAATGCGGCCGTCGGGCGCCAGCTCCGGGGTGAGATCGGCGCCGCAAGCAGCAGCATCGCGGCGATGGCGCGCGAGATCGGCATCGCGCGCAGCGCCCTCGACAACTACGTCACCGGCAAGCGGGCGATCCCGATCCCGGTCCTCTACGCCGTCAGCGCCTCACTCGATCTCGAGCCGCATATCGTGCTCAACCGCGCCGAGGAACGGCTGCGCGCCGAGGGCGGTGTGCACACCGCGACGGTCACCCCTCTGCGCCCCCGCACCGATGTCCGCGGCCGACACGAAGATGAAGCCGAGGTGGCGTTCGAGTCGCCCCTCGCGCACGACGACGACACCGACGATCTCTACGACTGACGCCCACGCGACGAGGAGGCCTCATGGAGCGCCTCCTCCGGCTGCTCGAGGACAACGGGCTGCATCTCATCGAGCGCTCCGGCCGCACGTTCGGCGGCTACGAGCCTCGCACCGCCACGATCCGAGTGACTCCCGGGCTGAGCGCGCGGACGACCTGCAGCGTGCTGGCGCATGAGCTCGCGCACGCGATGCTCGGCCATACCCCGACAGCGGATGCCGTGGAACGCGAGCGCCAGGAGCGCCGCGCCGACGAATGGGCTGCGCGGCTGCTGATCACCCCCGCAGCGTATGCCGCGGCCGAGCGGGCACGAGGGCCGCATCCCGCGAGCCTCGCCTTCGACCTGGGCGTGACGATCGAGATCGTGATCGCCTACCAGCGCCTGCTCCGGCGGGTGGGAGAGACCACCTACGTCGGCGCGAGGATGGGCACAGGCCAGTGGGAGCATCGTCTGCCGAGCCCCTGACGCTCCCCTGGTCTCGCCGCTGGTTGAATGGCAGTATGACGTTCCGCACCGCTCCGGCCCCGATCACCCTCACCGGACGCCTCGTCGAGCTCCGCCCGCTCGAGGTCTCCCACCACGACGGGCTCCTCGACGCCCTTCTCGAAGGCGACCTGTGGAAGAACGCCTGGTACACCTCCGTCCCCTCACCCGAGGGACTCGCCGCCGAGATCGATCGCCGGATCGGCCTCATCGACAGCGGAGGGATGATCCCCTTCACCGCGTTCGACTCGTCCGGCCGCATCCTCGGTCTGACGTCGTACTACGACATCGATGAGGACTCTCCGCGGCTGCACATCGGGTACACCTGGAACCGCCCCTCCGCGCACGGCACCGGGACGAATGCGGAATCCAAGCTGCTGCTGCTCCGCCATGCGTTCGAGGATCTCGGGGTGTTCCGCGTCGGGCTGACCACCCAGTGGGTGAACTTCCAGTCGCGAGCCGCGATCGAGCGGCTCGGCGCGAAGCAGGACGGCGTCATGCGCGCGATGAGCCGGTACCGCAACGGCGCACTGCGCGACAGCGTCGAGTTCTCGATCATCGAGCCCGAATGGCCCGCCGTGAAGGCGAATCTCGAGATGAGACTCGCCAAACGGGGCTGAATGCCCTGGCGGGCGCCGCCGACTACTCGGTGGGGTTGCCCGACCAGTTGTCCTTGCGGCGGGTGGCCGATCCGCGCTGACGCATCATGAAAGCCAGCGACAGGCTGGTGATGAGGAGGCCGGCGACGAAGACGATCGCCTGGAAGTCCTCCAGCGACTGAGCGAACCCCATGAGCCAGATGCCTCCGAGGAAGAGGATCATGAAGAAGATGAAGCTGAGGATCACGGTGTCTCCTGTCGTAACGGCCGTCATCCAGGATACCGTCTAGCGCAGACGCCCCGGTGACGGAACCCCCTGGGGCATCCCCATCGAAGGTGGTTTCGTACAGACATGACCGCACAACTGACCGCCCTTGCCATCTCCTGCACACTGAAGCCCTCCCCCGCGGACTCGAGCACCGACCTGCTCGGGTCGCAGATCCTCGCAGCCCTCAGCGAGCACGGAGTCTCGGGAGAGATCGTACGAGCGGTGGATCACGTGATCAGACCGGGCGTCGAGGCCGACATGGGCGGCGACGACCAGTGGCCGGCGCTGCGCGAGAAGGTCCACGCCGCCGACATCCTCGTCTTCCTCACCCCGACCTGGATGGGGCAGCACTCGAGCGTCGCCCAGCGCGTGCTCGAACGGCTCGACGCCGAGCTGAGCGAGACGGATGACGCGGGCAGGCCGATCCTGTTCGACAAGGTCGCGATCGCCGGCATCGTCGGCAACGAGGACGGCGCGCACCACATCGCCGCGATCCTGTTCCAGTCGCTGAACGACATCGGCTACTCGGTGCCCGCGCAGGGATCCGTGTACTGGAACGGCGAGGCTATGCACACCGTCGACTACAAGGACCTCGACGAGACACCCGAGAAGGTCGCTCGGGCCACGTCCACCGCCGCCCGCAATGCGGCGCAGCTCGCCCGGCTGCTCACGGCCGACGGGTATCCGGCCGAGTAGCTCAGGCGCGCGGCTTGTCTCCGCCCGCGGCGGGCGGTTCGACGTAGTCGTCGATCACGAGCTCACCGGTCGCATTGAGGGAGCGCATCATGTCCTCGATGCGATGCTTCTCGACGGGCAGCGACTCCGCCGAGGTGAAGAGGAACTGCAGCGGGATGGCCGGGTGGATCCACACGGTCAGCCGACCGGTGTCGCCTCCCTCGCGCGGGTGCCAGGTCATCATGAAGCTCTCCTGGCGGCGCAGCTTCGTCCCCACGATGACCTTGAGGTGTGCGAGCGTCTCGTCGTCGATCAGTATCGGCTCCGATGTGCCGTCATACCGCAGTCTTCCCATGAAGGAAACCGTACCTCGTGCGCGCGCTCGCCCGTGCACGCACGTGCGTTCAGACGGCGCGGCGGAACGTTACGACCTCGTCACGACGAGAGCGCTCCACGGTGAGTCCCGCGAGCTCGAGACGGCGGAACACGCGTCGAGGCAGCGGGGGGAGCTCCGCAGTGCGGCCTGAGGGCGGCTTCGCGAGGCCGACGATGAGCGAGAGGTCGGCGCCGGCACCTCGCACCTCCACCCGGGCGTAATCGCTGCGCATCCGCCAGACGAGGGTCTGGAGTTCCGGGAAGGGGATGCGATGACTCGACGTGCCGGCGCGGATCCGGAGCTCGTCGTTGCCGAAAGCGAGTGTGCACCGGAGCGTCCGTCGACGCATGCCCGCCCTGAGCAGGAGGTACCCCGGAAGCCCGATGACCACGCCCATCACGAGGATCACGACTCGGGGGCCCATGTTCATCATCGCATCGTCGAATGCGATCAGCAATGCGGTTCCCGCAAGGCCGACGAGCACGACGACTCCGATGATCCCGAGGGTGAGCGAGCGCATCCGCAGGTCGAGGGCGGGGAACTCGACGCGTGATCCGTCGCCGCCGTCCTCCCGCTGCCATTCGGGTGGCGCGGGCGTCGGCCGCGCCATCCTGTCCCGACGCCGGAACAGATCGGTGATCCGTGAGAGCAGCCCGAGCCAGATCCATGCGGTGGCAGGGGCCGCCGCGATCTGCAGCACCACGATCACCGCCCGTGCACCTTCGGGAAGGCCGTCGAGAAGGTCGTCGCCGCCGAACTCGATGACGAAGATCATGAGCGCGGTCAGCACCGCTGCCACACCGAGCTCCAGCACGACGCCGTTGCGCGCGGGTCGCATCTCCATCGTGGCGTTCACGAAGGAGAAGGCGAGGCACCACCCTCCGATCAGCATCAGGAGGAAGGAGAAGAAGCCCAGATCATCGCCCGCGAGCGTCCAGACGATCGCAGCGGCCAGCAGGATGAGCCCGACGATCAGCGGATCCCGCACGAATCGGCGGGTGACGGACGCCCTGATCCGCCGGTCTGCGGTCGTCTCGGGGTCCGTGTCGGTCATCGCAGCAATCCTAGAGCGAGCTCTCGCGTCATCACGGGCTCATCGGGTCGCCCGCCGCAGTACCGTGGATCCATGACCGCTCCTGTTGATCCGACACTCACTCCCGCCTGGTCCGACCTCACCGCCCTGCGCGAGTCGATCAGCGCCGATCTGCGCGGCTGGTTCGCCGCCGACGCCGACCGCGCCGAGCGCTTCTCGTTCCCGCTCGCCGACCTCCACGTCGATCTGTCGAAGAACCTCGTCACCGACGAGGTCCTCGCAGCGCTGCTGCGCCTCGCCGAGCAGACCGGCGTGGCCGAGCGCTACACGGCGATGATCGAGGGCACCCACCTCAACACGTCCGAGGACCGCGCCGTGCTGCATACGGCGCTCCGCCGCCCGGCAGGGGTCTCCCCCGCGCTGGTCGTCGACGGCCAGGACGTGGATGCCGACGTGCAGTCGGTGCTCGACGCGCTGAGCGCGTTCGCGACGCGGGTCCGCGCGGGCGAGTGGCTCGGGATCACCGGCAAGAAGGTCACGCACGTCGTCAACATCGGCATCGGCGGCTCGGACCTCGGTCCCGTGATGGTCTACGAGGCGCTGAAGCCCTACGCGGATGCCGGCATCGAGGCGCGGTTCGTATCGAACATCGACCCCACGGACCTCGCCCAGAAGACCGCAGACCTCGACCCCGAGACCACGCTCTTCATCGTCGCGTCGAAGACTTTCACCACTCTCGAGACGCTCACCAACGCCCGCCTGGCGCGTGACTGGCTGTGGGAGGGCCTCGCGGCGTCCGGTGCCATCTCCGACGACGACGACGCCCGCACGGACGCCGTCGCGCACCACTTCGTGGCCGTGTCGACCGCGCTCGACAAGGTCGCCGCCTTCGGCATCGACCCCGCCAACGCGTTCGGGTTCTGGGACTGGGTGGGCGGTCGCTACTCGGTCGACTCCGCGATCGGCCTGTCGCTCGCGGTCGCCCTCGGCCCCGACACCTTCCGCGACCTCCTGGCCGGTTTCCACTCCGTCGACGAGCATGTGCGCACGACTCCTCTCGAGCGCAACGTGCCCGTGCTGATGGGCCTTCTCAACGTCTGGTACGTGAACTTCCACGGCGCCCAGTCGCACGCCGTGCTGCCCTATGCGCAGCAGCTGAGCCGCTTCCCCGCGTATCTGCAGCAGCTCACGATGGAGTCGAACGGCAAGTCCGTCCGCTGGGACGGCACGCCGGTCACGACCGACACCGGAGAAGTCTTCTGGGGCGAGCCCGGCACCAACGGACAGCACGCGTTCTACCAGCTCATCCACCAGGGCACCCGGCTGATCCCCGCCGACTTCATCGCCTTCGTGAACCCGGCGTATCCGCTCGCCGACGGCGGCCAGGATGTGCACGAGCTGTTCCTCGCGAACTTCCTCGCCCAGACGAAGGCGCTCGCGTTCGGCAAGACCGCCGAGGAGGTCGAGGCCGAGGGCACCACGGGTGCTCTCGTCGCGGCCCGCACGTTCGCGGGCAACCGACCGACGACATCGATCTTCGCGCCCGCCCTGACACCGCAGGTGCTCGGTCAGCTCATCGCCCTCTACGAGCACATCACGTTCACCCAGGGCACGATCTGGGGCATCAACTCGTTCGACCAGTGGGGTGTCGAGCTCGGCAAGCAGCTCGCGATGCAGATCGCCCCCGCGATCGGCGGCGACGAGTCGGCGATCGACGCGCAGGACGCCTCGACCAAGGCTCTGCTCGCGTATTACCGAGCGAACCGCACGTAGGCGAGAAGCAGACAGAGAAAGCCCCTCCGTGCGTGCGCTCGGAGGGGCTTCTTCGTCTGTGGACCTAAGGGGACTCCGCCATCCTCGCTCCGCTGCGGTGGCTCCCCGAATCGCTCAGCCGTATAGACGAAGGAAGCCCCTCCGTGCGTGCGCTCGGAGGGGCTTCTTCGTCTGTGGACCTAAGGGGATTCGAACCCCTGACCTCCTCGATGCGAACGAGGCGCGCTACCAACTGCGCCATAGGCCCTGACGTCTTCTACGCTATCACGCCGGACGAGGTGTCCGTGTCGCGGAGATCAGCCTGCCGCGCGCTTCGCGAGCAGGTCGCGCACATGCGCCTCGATCTCGGCGTCGTCGACATAGCCCATCTTCGAGAACGGCGATGCGGCTGCCGGGATCTGCACGGGCGTCGCCGGCGCCATCCGCTCGGCGCGCTCGCGCAGTTCGGCGAGGCGAGCGGCGGTACGACGCTCCTCCTGCGCATCCATCTCGGCCCGCGCGACCTGCGCGCGCGACCCCGCGACCGAGACCAAAGGCTCAGGAAGCGGACGCGGCGTCCAGGTGGCGCGGCCCTGATCGTGCAGCTTCGGTTCGACGCGGGCGACCGGCTGCTCGACGGGAGCGACCCGTCTGCGAGCGGCACGCGCAGCGACCGACGCCATACGCTGAAGTGCGAATCCGGCGGCCACGACAGTCGCGGCACCGATCCAGAGAAGAAGCTGGGCCTGGGTCGCGATGACCTGCCACACACCGAGTCCGGTGAGAGCCAATCCCAGGAGAAGCCCGGAGGTCGAGACGATGCGCACCCGTCGGCGCGCACGCGCCTGCCGGACGACCGGGTCCGCCTTGGCGGCCGCGAGCTCCTCGCGGAGAAGCGTGAGCTCGGCGGCCTCTTTCTCGGACTGCACCCGCTTCGCGAGCTTCTGCTGCGCGAGGGCCGTGCGAGCGTTCAGCTCGAGGCGCACCTCGCCGGGAGTCTCGCTGGTCTCGGCCAGCACCCGAAGAGCCTGGTTCAGACGCACGGCGTTGCGCTCGGCGGCGTCATATTGAAAACGGCCGCGCCACGAGGGCAGCAGATAGAGCATCCACAGGAGCACAGCGACGAGGACTATCACTCCCCCGCTCAGCACCGGCCCGTCCATGTCGACAACGGTACGGGAACATCGCTGTTCACGAGGCTCAGTCCGGGCGTGTGTCGCGACGAGTTCGGCGTGTCGCGGCCTCAGATCGAGAGCCGGTCCGACGGTGGGATGGTCGCAGCATCCGGTGGCACCTGACCGCTGAGCCACCGCGCCAGCACGCCCTGAGGAACATCCTCACGCGTGAGAGCGAACGCATAGTGGTCGCGCCAGTCCCCGTCGATGTGGATGTAGCGCCGACGGAGCCCTTCATAGCGGAAGCCGAGCTTCTGCACCACTCGCAGACTCGCCGCGTTCTCGGGTCGGATGCAGATCTCCATCCGATGCAACGCGTACTCGGCGAAGCATGCGTCCGTGGCCAGCGCCACCGCCGTAGGAGTGATGCCCTTGCCGGCGAACCGCTCGCTCACCCAGTAGCCGATCGTCGCCGAGCAGAGCGACCCCCGGGAGACACCCCAGACGTTGAGCTGCCCGGCGACCTCTCCGTCGTACTCCATGACGAACGGGTAGCCCTGGCCGTCGCGGTACTGCTGAAGAAGACGGCGGATGCTGAGTCGCATGTCGAACGAGACCGATCCGTACGGGACGGTGGCCTCCCACGGCTGCAGCCACGAGCGGTTGCTCAGCAGCTCGTGCTGCAGCGGCCTGGCATCACGAGAGCGCACCAGACGCAGCTCGATCGGACCGTGCCTCATCCCCGTCGCCTGATCCATCCGAGCGCTCCCACGCGATGACGCCTAGAGGCGTTCCGCGAACTCCTTCAGCCACGGCCGCAGCTCGGGGCCGAGGTCGTCGCGGTCGGAGGCCAGCTGGACGATCGCCTTGATGTAGTCGACGCGGTCGCCGGTGTCATATCGACGTCCGCGGAAGATCACGCCGACGACGCCCGGGCCCTCGGGCCTGGTCGCCAGCTCCTGCAGGGCATCCGTGAGCTGGATCTCGCCACCCTTGCCCGGTTCGGTGTGCTCGAGCACGTCGAAGATCGATGCCGGCAGGACGTAGCGGCCGATGATCGCGAGGTTCGAGGGCGCGTCCTCCTGGGCCGGCTTCTCGACGAGACCTGTCACGCGCACCGAGTCCGAGCCCTCGATCTCCTCGACGGCGGCGGCGCCGTACATGTGGATGTTCGCAGGATCGACCTCCATGAGGGCGATGACCGCGGCACCGCTGCGCTCGTGCTCGGCGATCATGTCGGTCAGCAGCGGATCGCGCTCGTCGATGAGGTCGTCACCGAGGAGCACGGCGAACGAGCTGTCACCGACGTGGGTGCGTGCCCGCAGCACGGCGTGGCCGAGGCCCTTGGGCTCGCCCTGGCGGACGAAGTGGATGTCGGCGAGGTCGCTCGAATGGATGACGCGCTCGAGACGACCGGTGTCACCCTTCTCCATGAGCTTGACCTCGAGCTCCGGCACCGAGTCGAAGTGGTTCGAGATGGCGTTCTTGTTGCGGCCGATGATGACGAGGATGTCCTCGATCCCCGCACTCGCGGCCTCTTCGACGACGTACTGGATGGCCGGCTTGTCGACGACCGGCAGCATCTCCTTCGGCATCGCCTTCGTCGCGGGCAGGAATCGCGTCCCCAGTCCTGCGGCGGGAATGACGGCCTTCATCTTCTTGGAACCCATCCTCACAGCCTAGTCGGGATGCCGCCGTAGACTCGGAGGCATGTCCCACGACATCGAGCATGAGAAGCGCGCGCTGCGTGCCGAGCTCCGCGAACGCCGCCAGCTGCTCAGCGACTCGCAGCGCGAGAGCGCGGCATCCGCCATCACGCAGCGTCTCGACGAGCTCGTCGAGACGCTCGGCGCGCAGTCGATCTCGTGCTTCCTCTCCACGACGACAGAACCGGGCACACGCGAGTTCGTGACGGGCGCCGTGCGCCGCGGCATCCGGGTCCTCCTTCCCGTGACGCGCGCGGACGGCCTGCTCGACTGGGCCGTCGCGACCGACGATGACGACGTCACCGAGGGGCTGTTCGGGCTGCCCGAGCCGACGGGCGAGGTGCTGGGTCCGATCGCCGTCAACGACGTCGACCTGATGGTGATCCCCGCCGCGGCCGTCGACCGCACGGGAATGCGCATGGGTTGGGGCCGCGGCTACTTCGACAAGACCATCGGATCGATGGAGAAGTGCCCGCCCGTCTACGCGGTCATCTATGATTCCGAGGTACTCGACTTCCTGCCGCGGGAGGTCCACGACCAGCCGGTCACCGGCGTCGTGACCCCCACGCAGACCCTTCTCCTGTCGCAGTCGCGACGCTGACCCCCGCGAGGACCGCAATGCCCACCTATGCCTATGCCTGCCGTTCCTGCGGCCACGCCTTCGACGCCGTGCAGAGCTTCTCCGACGACGCTCTGACCGTCTGCCCCGAGTGCGGCGGCGAACTGCGCAAGCAGTACGGATCGATCGGCGTGACGTTCAACGGATCCGGCTTCTATCGCACCGACTCGCGGTCGGGTTCTGGCTCTTCGGCATCCGCCCCGGCATCATCGAAGTCGGAGCCGACGAAGAGCGCCACCCCGGCACCCGCGTCGAGCACCACCTCTTCCTGACACACAACGGACCTCCGGAGGTTCCCATGCTCAAAGGTTTCAAGGACTTCATCCTCCGCGGCAACATCATCGACCTGGCTGTCGCGGTCGTCATCGGCACCGCGTTCACGGCCATCGTCACCGCCGTCGTGAACAGCATCATCACCCCCCTCGTCGCTCTGTTCTTCCGGGCCGACGCCACCGGCGAGTTCGGCTGGACCGTCACGAACATCTACGGCGACGACGTCACGTTCCCGATCGGCGATCTGATCTCGGCGATCATCAGCTTCCTCGCCGTCGCCGCCGTCGTCTACTTCGTCTTCGTCCTGCCGATGAACACGTTCAAGGCGCGGGTCGAGGCTCGCAAGGGCACCGCCGCAGAAGAGCCCGCCGAAGAGCCGGCCGCCGCGACCGAGGCTGAGCTGCTCGTCGAGATCCGCGACCTGCTCGCCCGGAACTCCCGTAGCTGACGCTCACCGCATTCCACACGAAGCGCACGGTCCCGTCGGGGCCGTGCGCTTCGTCATATCCGCCTCAGTAGTGGGGCGGGACGTCCTGCATCAGCCGGTCGTCGTTGGGCCCCTTCGGTCCCTTCGGCGCGCGAGGGGCCGATGTGATCGGCTTCTGAGTCGCTGCCGTCTCCGGGTCGGTATCGGTTCCGGGCACGGCGGTCAGCCGCGCGCGACGAGAGCCTACGACCCGCACGACCTTCTGCCGCGGAGCACTGGGGTCGGGATGATCAGTCATTCTGCGGATCGATGAGATCGATCGGCTGCGTGTCGTTCTCGGCGCGGACGGCGGATGCCGAGATACCGAGGACCTCGGCGATGCGCGCAGCCGCGGTCACCGGATCGCTGTAGAGATCGAAAGCGTGCACGCGGACGTAGTGCCAGCCGAGGCGACGGAGCACGTGCGGACGCAGACGAAGGGTCTCGCGCAGGGATTCTCCCCGCGACTCGGGGTCGGACTCGATCACGACCGCCTTGCCCTTGTGCTGGGCGACGAGCGGCAGCAGACCGCGGTAGTCGACGTCCACGGCAGCGCCCAGGCGGCGCAGCTCCCGCGCGAGCGCGAGAGTGAGCGGATCGGCGAGATCCTCGAGTCGTGCCTCGCGCCCACGGGAGGCCAGGCCGCCGAGGATCGACATCAGCGTGGCGGCACCGAACTCGAGGCGGCCGTCGTCGAACGAGGACGGCCTGATCGACGAGACGATGACCATCGAGCGGCGCGCCCTGGTCATGCCGACCGTGAGCAGTCGCTCGCCGTCGGGCGTCGAGAGGTCGCCGAAATCGCTGAGGACGCGACCGTGCTTGGTGAGACCGAACCCGAGCGAGAAGATCACGCGGTCACGGCTCTCGGCGACGGACTCCTCGAGAGTCAGTACCGCGAAGGGTTCGGCGGTGTCGCGTCCGACGAAGTCGGCGACGTCGGAACGGCCGGCGAACGCCGAGGTGACCGCGGCGCGCACACGCTCGGCGTGACGCCTGCTGGCGGTGACGACCATGAGCGACTCGTCGGGACGGTGCACGGCGTGCTCGACGACCAGGGTGACCACACGGGCGACCTCGGCATCGGGGCTCTCCACGGCCCCCGAGACGGGATCGGGGGCGCCTGTCCCGCCTTCGACGTAGTCGACGGTGAGGCTGCCGCGCCCCAGGTACGAGCCGGCCCAGGGCAGGGAGACGATCTCGCCGCCGTAGAACGCGTCATTGATGAGCTCGGCGAGATCCTCGCCGCCGGCCCGATAGCTGCGCGTGAGCGTCATCACCGGGAGCAGCTCCGACAGGCGCTCGAACACCGATACCGTGTCGAACGGGACCTCGTGCTCCCACTCGGCACCGGGGTCGACTGCGACGTGGAACGGGGTGGGGAGCTGCGTGACCGGGTCGCCGAACGCCACGATCTGACGCGCACGACGGATGGCCGGCGCGGCCTCCGCGAGGTTGATCGCGGCCGCGTCGACGAGGAGCACCGTATCGAATTCGACCGAATCGGGGATGTGCGGCACGAGATAGGGCGACGAGATCCACACCGGCGCCAGCACATCGACGAGGGTGGGCGCGGCGCTCACGATCTCGGCGGTCGTCGTGGCCGGCTGCTTCAGCGCGCGGCGCAGGTTCTGCGACTCCTGCGGCTCGTCGACGATCGCGATCTTCCACTGGTTCGCGAGCTGCCAGGCGAGCAGCGGGCCCGCCATCGCCGCGTGCGCCTCGTCGACGAGACGGAAGTCGCGCTCGAGGCGGTCGACCACGGCCGTGTTCGCTCCCAGGAGGGCACGGTCGTCCTGCAGGGCGCGCTCGAGCAGCGTCTGCCACCACGCGAACTCCAGCTCGTCGCCCACGCGGGCTTCGGAGACATGGCGCACGGAGAGCTCCGCGAGCAGCGGTTCGAGCCCCAGGTCCGCGAGGCGATCGCGCAGCTGCGCGCGCTCGACGAGGTTGTCGAAGACGTCGGACTTGGCGGCGAGTCCCGCCAGAGTGCGCACGAGTCGCTCGACGGGCAGGGTCGAGAGCGGCTCCCTGCGACCGAGAGCGACATCGAGCTCGGCGAGCTCCGCCGTCACCCGCTGCCAGAAGGAGTAGACGTCGGCGAGCCCGAGCGGGACCTCGGGGGCCATGCCCGCCTCCACGCAGCGCTGCCACTGGGTGCGCTGCGCCTGGATGCGGAGCAGCGACTCGTGCATCTCGGTGACGTGCACGCCCGGGCGTACGTACTCCTTGGCGAGACGACGGAGACGTCGCCTGTTCGCACCCGACATGTTGGGTGCGTCGCGTCGGGAGCCGTGCGCCTGGATCAGCTCGCCCAGGGGACGCTCGAACACGGTCGGGCTGAAGCGATCGAGGGAGTCGCGGATGCCCTGCAGCAGTCGCAGGTACTCGCCGAGCTCGTCGATGGTCGAGAACGGACGCATGTGCGTCTGCGCGATGAGAGCGTAGCCGCGCTCGAGCAGTGCCGGGACGCTGTCGGAGTGCAGTCGTCCCGCGAGCTGATGAGCGGACTTGGCGGCCTCGGTGCTCGAGAACGTGACCCCGTACCAGGGCGAGTCGTTCGGCCCGAAGCGGAACTCGCCGAGACGAGCCGCGTACGCGAGGGCGGCCGCTGCCGAGGACCGGTCGTCGGCGAGACGGCGCAGGGTCTCGATGCTCAGCCGCGCAGTGGTCGACGGCGGCGTGGGCAGCGACGCGAGCCGGGTGAGATGACGCGTGGCGTCGAGGACGGACGAGGCGGTTCCCGCGACGGGAGTGGTGAGCGCCTGACGATAGTCGCGCAGCACGGTGCGCAGCCGCACCAGGGCGTCGTCGACGTCGCTCACCTTCGGTGCCGTGGCCTTCTCGTTGCGTCCGATCGCGCGCACGAGGTCGCGGCGGACGCTCGCGGGCGACACGGCCAGGCTGTCGAGTCCGATGCCGGCCAGACGATGCCGCACTCCGTCGAGCGTCGACCGCCTCGCCGACACGACGAGAACGCGCTTGCCGTTGCGCACCAGTTCGCCGAGCGCGTTGATCACGGTCTGCGTGCCACCGGTGCCGGGGAGCGTCGCGATCGTGAGGGAGTGGCCGGCGGCGATCTTGGCGAGCAGCGCCTCCTGCTCGGCATCCGCGTCGAGCAGGAGGTTGTCGGATGCCGGCGCACGGTCGTCCGGGCCGGTATGGTGCGGTTCGGGCCGGCGCGCCGAGACCTGCTCGCGGTCGCCGACGTGCCCGGCGAGCGCATTGAGCACGATGTGGTCGAGGCTGCCGCCGTCGCGCGCCATCGCACCGCCCACGTCCGCGAACGTCGAGACCACGAGCCTCGGCAGCACGGTGAAGGTGTCGATCGATCGCGTGGTCGCTCGGAGGCTGTCGATCACGGGCTGCGGCTTGAAGATCCCGCCGTCGTACGCGAGCGAGGCGAGCGCTGCGGCGTCGATCGTGATGCCGAAGTGCTCACGGGCGATGCGCACCAGCTCGGGGTTTACCTCGAAGGCCCCCTGGAGCTTGAGCTCGAAGTCGGTGTGGTGGCGACGGATCGCGAGCGGGCGAAGCAGGACGGGCGCCGCGAAGTCAGCGCCGCCGATGCGCCATCCCGCGACGCCTACGGCGAGATGCACCGCCTCGATGCCGCGGACCGTGCGGAGCTCCGTGTTCTTCGCCGTGATCCGCTCCGCCGCGAGCCGAGCCGTCCGAAGACCGACCTCATCGCGGAAGAGGTTCGACAGGAGTGTGGATTTTCCGGTGATGAACTGGGGAAGGCTGCCGGGGTGCGCCTTGGAGATGTCGATGCCCGACTCGACCGTGTCTCGGAACGTCACGAGAGGCGAGGATCCGCCGAGATCGGCGGCTTCAGCGCGCAGACGTGTGCGCTCGGCCTCTGCGGCGTGGGCGATCCCGAAGCCGACGACGGGCTCGGGCGACGCACTCAGGGTCGCTGAGGCATCGGTCGCTGCATCATCCGCAGCCTTGCCTTCACGT
The DNA here is from genome assembly GCF_051062835.1 of Microbacterium sp. CGR1. Lineage (GTDB taxonomy): Bacteria > Actinomycetota > Actinomycetes > Actinomycetales > Microbacteriaceae > Microbacterium. The sequence continues at coordinate 1,450,025 of NZ_JAOTPG010000001.1, forward strand.
CGCCACACACCTCACACACTAAGCGCGCCTCGCCGTGACAGCGGTATCCCGGGCGGGTTTCACCGTATTTCCGGCCGTCAGAGGGGTGTCTGAGTCCCGCGGATGCTCGGCGGACTGCTCCTGCACGGTCAAGACGCGGCGACGAGCTCTCCCCCGGCTCCGCGATCGCGCGCCTCGAGGGCTGGCCACGGAGGTCAATATGGAGGCATGACCTTCCGCTACGACTTCGCACCGACCCCCTTCGGAGACGCCCTCGCCGTGTTCTCCGATGAGGGGATCGTCCGATTCGACCTCTCGGAATCCGACGACCCGTCCGTCCCTTGGCTCCTCGAGAACGTCTCCGGCCAGCTGCACTCCGTCCCCGAGCCCGACCCGGGCGCCGCCGACGAGCTCGCACATCTCCTCGACGACTACTTCGACGGCAGTCCGGTGCGCTTCGACGAGCACCTGCGGTTCGACTGGCGCCTCAGCACCGGCTTCGCCCGCGCCGCACTGGAGACGATCAGCACGATCGAATGGGGGCAGACGCTCAGCTACGGGGAGGTCGCGGTGCTCGCTGGTCGTCCCGGAGCCGCGCGCGCAGTCGGCACGGCCTGCAGACTCACGCCGTTCTCCGTCATCGTTCCGGTGCACCGCGTGGTGAGGTCCGACGGAAGCCCCGGGCAGTACGGTGCTCATCCCGAGCGGAAGAGGTTCTTGCTCGACCTCGAGTCCGACGGCTGAGCACCGACAGACGACGTGGGCCCCGACGAGTAGGCCGTCGGGGTCCACGTGCTGTTCACCGCCGATGGCGGCCCGGGCGCTCGGCGCCGATCAGTGATCCGTCGCCTTCTCGGCACCGAATCCGGTCAGCGAGCGCACCTGCATCTCCGCCGCGAGTGTCGGGGACTCCTTCTGCCGGCTCGTCATCGTGCCGAGCCAGCCGAGGAAGAACCCGAGAGGTATCGAGACGATGCCGGGGTTGTTCATCGGCCAGAGCACGATGTCGATCCCGGGGATCATCGACGTGGGCGAGCCCGAGAACACCGGCGACAGCACGATCAGGATGATCGCCGCAGCGAGCCCGCCGTACATGCTCCATACCGCACCCCGGGTGTTGAAGCGACGCCAGAACAGCGAGTAGAGGATGGTCGGCAGGTTCGCCGACGCGGCTACCGCGAACGCCAGTGCGACGAGGAAGGCGATGTTCTGCCCCTGCGCGCCGATGCCGCCGACGATCGCCAGGATGCCGATGACGACCACCGTGCGTCGTGCGACCCGCACCTCGCCGTTCGGGTCGGGCTCGACGGCGTTGCCTGCCGCATCCTTCCGGCCCTTCTGGATCACGTTCGCGTAGATGTCGTGCGCGAACGACGCCGCGGCGGTGATCGTGAGGCCTGCGACGACCGCGAGGATCGTCGCGAACGCGACGGCCGAGATGAACCCCAGCAGCACGGGGCCGCCGAGGTACAGCGCGAGAAGGGGAGCTGCGGAGTTCGGACCACCGGGAGCCGCCGCGATGACATCGGCGCCGACGAGTGCGCCGGCACCGTAGCCGAGTACGAGGGTCAGCAGGTAGAAGCCACCGATGAGCCAGATGGCCCAGACCACCGAGCGGCGGGCCTCCTTGGCTGTGGGAACCGTGTAGAAGCGCATCAGCACGTGCGGGAGTCCGGCGGTTCCGAGCACGAGCGCCATGCCCAGCGACAGGAAGTCCCAGGGGTTCGCACCGTACTGCAGGCCCGGCCCCAGGATCGCATCGCCCTTGTCGGAGTTGGCGACGGCGGCCTCGAGCAGCGTGTTCAGGCTGAATCCGTTGATCGCGAGCACCCAGATCGTCATCGCGACGGCGCCGCCGATGAGCAGGAACGCTTTCACGATCTGCACCCAGGTCGTGCCCTTCATGCCGCCGATGAGCACGTAGACGATCATGAGCACGCCGACCACCGCGATCACGATCGACTGGCCGATTCGGCCGTCGATGCCGAGCAGCAGCGACACCAGGCCCCCCGCGCCCGCCATCTGCGCGAGCAGATAGAAGAAGCACACGGCCAGTGTGGTGATCGCCGCAGCCATCCGCACGGGTCGCTGCTTGAGCCGGAACGACAGCACGTCGGCCATCGTGAACTTTCCCGTGTTGCGCATCATCTCGGCGACGAGCAGCAGCGCGACCAGCCAGGCGACGAGGAACCCGATCGAGTAGAGGAAGCCGTCGTAGCCGTTGATGGCGATCGCCCCGCAGATGCCGAGGAACGACGCGGCGGACAGATAGTCGCCGGCGATGGCGAAGCCGTTCTGCGGGCCGGTGAAAGAACGACCGGCCGCGTAGTAGTCGGCTGCGGTCTTGTTGTTGCGGCTGGCGCGGATCACGATGAAGAGCGTCACCGCGACGAATGCGACGAAGATCGAGATGTTGAGCACCGGATTGCTCTCCACCGCGAGTTCCTCTGCGGCGAAATGGATGACGTTCATGCGTCAGCCTGCGCCTTCTCGAGTTCTTCACGGATCTCTGTGGCTATCGGGTCGAGCTTCCGATTGGCGAAAGCGACGTATCCCATCGTGATCGCGAAGGTCGTGACGAATTGTCCGAGTCCCATCAGGAGCCCGACGGTGATATCGCCCCACACCCGCTGCGACATGAAATCCGTCGCGAATGCCGCGAGCAGGACGTAGACGAAATACCAGATGAGGAAGAATGCCGCGAGCGGGAAGATGAACGAACGCTGGGTCTTCTTCAGCTCTCGGAATCGTGGCGATTCCTCGACGGCGATGTAGTCGATCGCTCCTGCCCGATCGGCAGGTGAATGGTCGGTCATGGGGCCTCCTTGCCTCATGGTCTACGGCTCGCCCTCGTGTGCAGGGCGAATGGTAGGGTCGACGCTACGAAACGGGGAACAGGGCCGTCACCCCCGAAAGTAGGTAGTCGTGAGCACGACGACAGGGATGGAATCCGAGACCGAGCTCGTCGCCAGAGCGGTGCGCGAGCTCGCTCAGCGCACCCGATTCCCCGTCGCCTTCGGGGGCCTGATCGACGAGGGCGTGGTCAGCGTCACGAGCATCGTCGGCAATCGCACCCACAGCCTCGACGGCCTCAGGGTGCGGCCGGAGCGCGGGCTCGGCGGGCGGGCGATGATGGAGCTCCGCCCCCGGATGACCAACGACTACGGCTCTTCGCAGCAGATCACCCACGACTACGACGTCTTCGTCCTCGGCGAAGGTCTCCGAACCCTGCTGGCGCTTCCCATCGTGGTGAGTGGTCGCCCTCGCGGCGTGCTCTACGCCGGGGCGTGGGAGAAGACGCCCGTCGGCGGCGTCACCACCGCCCCCGCGATGCAGGTCGCGCAGTCGGTCGCGGAGGAGCTCCGCATCCGTGACGAGGTGGACAGGCGTCTGCGCTCGGTCTCCCCCGGGCCCGAATCCGTCGCCCCCCGCCAGCGCGAGGAGCTGCGCGAGAGCTTCGCCGAGCTCCGCAGCATCGCAGCCTCGGTCGACGACGCAGAGCTTCGGGCGCGCATCGCCCAGGTCGAGCGTCGACTGGTACTGCTCGCGGAGGATGCCGTGGCCCCGTCGACCGGACCGATCCCCACCGTCCACCTCTCCCGACGGGAGACCGATGTGCTCGCCTGCGCAGCTCTGGGAGCGACCAACGCCGAGATCGCCGGCCAGCTCGGCCTGCGCGAGGGAACGATCAAGGCCTATCTGGGTACGGCGATGTCGAAGCTCGACGCATCGACCCGCCATGCTGCTGTGACGAAGGCCCGCCGTGCCGGCCTCCTCCCCTGAGCGGCTCGCCCGGTCACCGAGAGCGGCGACCGCTGCACAGTCACTGCCCAGACCGGGTGGCTAGCATGGATACTGGTCGGTGAACCCCGGCCCCGGACGAGGCAGACCAGTACCCGGTGAGCGAAAAGACTGGTCCGAAAGGACCGTCATGTCATGGATCGTGCTGATCGCATCCGGAGTCCTCGAGGCAGTCTGGGCCACAGCCTTGGGCAAGTCCGAGGGACTCACCAAGCTCTGGCCGAGCATCATCTTCGTCGGCGGACTGATCCTCTCGATGATCGGACTCGCTTTCGCGATGCGCGAGATATCCACCGGAACCGCGTACGCGGTCTGGGTCGGTATCGGCGCGACGCTCACCGTCGTGTGGGCGATGGTCACCGGTGACAGTGATATCTCCTGGCCCCGGATTCTGCTGCTGCTCGGACTGGTCGGATGCATCGTCGGACTGAAACTGATCGACCCCGGTCACGAATAAAGGTGCAACGCGATCTCGGATAACGTGTCGCATTTCTTCTCGCCACGGTAATGTCATTTCCATGGCGAGAAGAATTGTGCACCAGCTGGTCGATGACATCGACGGATCCGTACTCGAGGTCGGCGAAGGCGAGACCGTTCATTTCTCGCTCAACGGCGCATCGTATGAGATCGATCTGAATACCGCTCACGCAGAGGAATTGCGCAAGGCATTCGAGCCCTACATCTCGGCCGGGCGCCGAGCGGGCTCGTCGGGTGCGGTGCGCTCTGCGGCTCCGAGAAAGCGTCCAGGACGCAATCCCGAGGTCGCCGCCATCCGCGCCTGGGCGAACGACAACGGTTACACGCTGTCGGAGCGGGGCCGCATTCCGGCGCCCGTCGTCGAGGCGTACAACGCCGCGCACTGACTCACCCGGCCGCGCACTGACTCACTCGGAGGCCACGACTCCGGCTTGGGCCCACGGCTCATCCCGGAGGGTGATCTCCTGCGCCATGTCCGACAGGAATCGGATGACCACGTCGCGCTCCTCCGGGGTGAGCCGCGCCGCTGAATAGAAGCGCTTGGCCTGCTGACGACCGACGGTCTCCATCGCCGCCTGACGCGTCTCCGGCGTGATCGTGATGGCGAGCGCGCGTCGGTCGGTCGGATGCGGTGCACGACGGATGTGCCCACCCTTCTCGAGACGGTCGAGGAGCTTGGTTGTCGACGCCGTCGAGATGCCCAGGTGCGTGGCGATTCCGCCGGGCGTCGCCGTCGCACCCTTGTTCGCGCACACGATGAGATAGTGCAGCGCGCGCATGTCGGTCTCATTGAGCTGCATGTAACGCCTCGACGCGAGGGACAGCCTCTGCTCGGCATCCCTCAGATCGCCGAGCGCACCCATCACGAGCGCGATCTGACGCAGGTCCTCCGCGGCGACACCTGATCGATCGACCAGCATGCCGCGCGGATCGCTCGATTCGACGTCATAGATCGCCGCATGAGCCAGACCGTCGGGAGAATGCGAGCCCCGGTTCGCGAGCACGTCCGACGCCCCGATCCCCCGGGGACTGGCGCCAGATCCGTTGTCCATGCCATCATGCTACACACCATTGGATTCATGTTATGTTGATTATTAGCTAAGCTAGCGAAATCAAGGAGGTTCCCCGTTGGATGAGGTCACCCTCCTTTCCCCGGATGGCGTGGCGATCGGCGTGATCGCGAAAGACGCGGTGCACACGACCGACACCCCCCTGCACCTGGCGTTCTCCTGCCACGTGTTCAACAGAGAAGGTCTCCTCCTGGTGACGCGTCGAGCCCTCGCGAAGCGCACATGGCCCGGCGTCTGGACGAACAGCTTCTGCGGGCATCCGCGCCCCGGCGAGGACATGACGGAAGCTGTGCGCCGCCGAGCCCTCGATGAGCTCGGCCTCCGTATCACGGACCTCTCCCTCGTGCTTCCGGACTACCGGTACCGGGCCGTGGACGCCAGCGGGATCGTCGAGAACGAGATCTGTCCGGTGCACGTCGCCGTCGCCGACGGACCGCTCTCCCCCGACCCCGATGAGGTGGCCGAGTGGGCGTGGGTCGACCCGGCCGCGTTCGCGGATGCCGTCACCGCCGCCCCCTTCGCATTCAGCCCCTGGCTGGTGGAGCAGCTTCCCCGGCTGCGCGAGCTCGGGGCGGTATGACCGTGGCACCCACGGCGATCCGAGAAGAGATGAGCACGCGGGTCGAAGAGGTTCTGCGGCAGCGCTTCGCCCTCCACTGCGAGAACGCGGAGACGTACGGCGCGGAGTTCGCCGCCCTCTGGCGGGCGACGGCCGACCATGCGCTCGGCGGCAAGCTCGTGCGGCCTCGGCTGCTCCTGGACATCCACCGGGCCCTCGCCCCCGACATGGGCGACGAACCGAGCATCGCCGCTGTGGACATCGCGACGCACATCGAGCTGCTGCACTACGCCTTCCTTCTGCACGACGACGTGATCGACGGAGACCTGACCCGACGCAAGCGCCCCAACCTGATCGGCGAACTCGCGGCGGCAAGCCCGGGGTCGACCGAGGAGGGCTCGCTGCACTGGGCAAGATCCAGCGCGATCCTCATGGGCGACCTGCTGCTCTCGGCGGCGATCATGGGGTTCGCCCGCGCGGATGTGCCTGTGCACGCCCGCGGACGCCTTCTCGATCTGGTCGAGCGGACGATCCTCGAAACCGTCGCCGGCGAGCACACCGATGTCGCTCTGAGCCACGGCATCATCGCCTCGGACGTCGACACGGTGCTCACCATGAGCGTGTACAAGACGGCGACCTACTCGTTCTCCCTGCCGCTGCGGGCGGCCGCGCTGCTCGCAGGGAGCTCGGTGTCGGCGGAGGAGACGCTGCACACCGTCGGACGCCACCTGGGCCTGGCCTATCAACTGCAGGACGACCTCCTCTGCGTGTTCGGCGACCACCGCACACACGGTAAAGATGCCTTCTCCGACCTGCGCGAGGGCAAAGAGACCGCGATCATCGCGTTCGCCCGGTCGACGAGTGCCTGGCCTCGCATCGAGCGGCGCTTCGGGTCGGCAGACCTGAGCCTGAACGACGCCACGGAGATCCGGGATATCCTCCGCGAGAGCGGTGCGGAGCGATTCGTGGTCGGCCTGATCGGCGACCAGCTGGATGCCGTCTACGCGCTGCTCTCCGAAGCGGAGCTGGCCGGCGAGATCAGCGCGGATGCCGCGCGGTCGATCCTGGTCTCCGCATCCCGTCTCGAAGGCCGACAGTCGTGACCCCGCCGTCTGACGATAGTCCGCGCGAGAGTCTGGGGCGCTTCAATCGGGCCGCCGACACGGCATCCACCGAGGTGATCCGCACCTATTCCACGTCGTTCGGGCTCGCGACCCGTCTGCTCGGCGAGCGGCACCGGCAGCACGTGCGGAACATCTATGCCATGGTCCGCATCGCCGACGAGATCGTCGACGGCGTGGCCGCGCAGGCCGGTCTCGACGCCTCGGCACAGACCGAGGCACTCGCCTCCTACGTCGCCGAGACCCATCGCTCGATGCGCGTCGGCTACAGCACGGACCTCGTGCTCCACGCATTCGCACGGACAGCCCGGGAGTGCGGCATCGGCGAGGACCTCACGCAGCCGTTCTTCGACTCGATGGGCGCCGACATCGCGGATGCCACGGACTTCACCGCCTACGACGCCGAGGCGCATGAACGCTACGTCTACGGCTCTGCCGAAGTGGTGGGGCTGATGTGCCTCCGCGTGTTCCTGCGCGACGAGACCCGCACCGACAAGGAGCACGAGATCCTCGAGCACGGAGCCCGCCAGCTCGGCGCGGCCTTTCAGAACGTCAACTTCCTGCGCGATCTCGCCGACGACACCGAGCGGCTCCAGCGCGGGTACCTCGGAGAGTCGGGCCGACTCACCGACGCCGACCGAGATGCCTGGGTGCGCACGATATCGGCGCAGCTCGACGACGCCCGGCGCTCCATCCCGCTTCTACCCAAGGATGCGCGTGCGGCTGTGCGCAGCGCGCAGGCACTCTTCGAGTCGCTGACGCGACGAGTGGCCAGAACGCCCGCTGCCACCCTGTACGAGCAGAGGGTCCGCGTGCCTGATCCCGTCAAAGCCCTGCTCGCCGCGCGATCCGTGCTGGTGACGGCCGTGGAGCGCGACCGATGAGCCGGGTCGCCGTGGTCGGCGCCGGAGTCGCAGGTCTCGCCGCAGCCGGGCTGCTCGCCAGGGACGGCCACGACGTGACCGTGTATGAGAAGAACAGCAGAGTCGGAGGGCGCGCGGGCACGATCGAGCGCGACGGCTTCCGATTCGACTCCGGGCCGTCGTGGTACCTGATGCCAGAGGTCTTCGACCACTTCTTCGCGATGATGGGCTCCTCGACCGAGGAGCAGCTCGACCTGACGCTCCTCGACCCCGGGTACCGCGTCTTCCAGGCGCCGGCCGCCGACGGCCGCCCGGCGCCGTCCGTCACCGTGCCCTCGGGGCGCGCGGAGGTGTCGCGCCTGTTCGAGTCGCGAGAGCCCGGCGCCGCGAAGGCGCTGGACGCGTACCTCGACTCGGCGCACGATGCCCGCGTCATGGCCGAGCGGTACTTCCTCTACAACCCGTTCACCCGGTTGCGCGGGCTGATGACGCCCGAGGTGCTGCGAGCCCTCCCCCGCCTGTTCACACTGCTCGGCACACGCCTGCAGTCGTTCGCCGCCCGGCGTTTCCGCGATCCTGTGATCCGGCAGCTGCTGGGATACCCGGCCGTCTTCCTCGGCACCGACCCGCGCACGGCGCCCGCGATGTACCACCTCATGAGCGCGCTCGATCTCGACGAGGGCGTCAGCTACCCGCAGGGCGGCTTCTGGCGGGTCGTCGAGCGCATCGCCGAGCTGGCGGAGGGCGCGGGCGTCAGGATCGTGCTCGAAGCCGACGTCACCGCGATCAGCACCGGCATCCGCTCCGGCACGCCGACCGTGACGGGCGTGGAGTGGCGTGATGCCGACGGAGCCGCGCACCGCGCGGACGCCGACATCGTGGTCTCCGGCGCAGACCTTCACCACACCGAGACGGCACTGCTCCCGCCGCACCTGCGCACCTACCCCGATTCGTGGTGGCAGCGACGCACGAGCGGGCCCGGTGCCGTGCTCGTGATGCTCGGCGTCCGCGGCTCCCTCCCCGAGCTCCCGCACCACTCCCTGTTCTTCACCGAGGACTGGGATGCCAACTTCGACGCCATCTTCGGCGAGCGGCCCGCGATCCCCTCGCCCGCGTCGACCTACGTCTGCCGTCCGAGCGCGACCGATGACACTGTCGCGCCGGAGGGGCATGAGAATCTCTTCGTGCTGGTCCCCATCCCGGCCGACACCGAGCTCGGCGGCGGCGGATCCGACGGCGCAGGCTCGGCCCGGATCGAGCAGGCGGCGGACGACGCGATCGACCAGATCTCGCAGTGGGCGGGCATCCCCGACCTGCGCGAGCGCATCGTCGTCCGCGAGACGAAGGGCCCTGCGGACTTCCGCGACGACTACAACTCCTGGCGGGGCGGCATGCTGGGACCCGCGCACATCCTGTCGCAGAGCGCGATGTTCCGCGCACAGAACGCCTCACGTCGGGTCTCGGGTCTCTACTATGCGGGCGCCACCACCGCGCCGGGCGTCGGTGTGCCGATGTGCCTCATCAGCGCCGAGATCGTGCTCAAGCGGATCCGCGGCGATCACTCGGCCGGACCGCTCGACGTCTCGACCGCCACCCCCGTCGCCCCCACGAAGAGCGGACCCGCGTGATGGGGTTCGTGTATCTGGCGCTCCTTCTCGTGACCCTGGGATGCATGCTGCTGCTCGACCGGCGCTTCCGTCTGTTCTTCTGGCGTGACGCCGTCTCGGCATCCATCGTGACGGTGACGGGACTCGCCTTCTTCCTGATCTGGGATGTCGCAGGCATCGCCGGGGGGATCTTCTTCCGCGGTGAGGCCGCCGTGGCGACGGGTATCGTGCTCGCACCCGAGCTGCCGATCGAGGAGCCGGTATTCCTGCTCTTCCTCGTCGTGTGCACCATGGTCGTCTACACGGGCGCAGTGCGCATCCTGTCGAGCATCCGCCGCCGCTCCGCCGCGGAGGAGCCCTCATGACGTACCTGCAGCTCTCGGCGTGGTTCGTCGCTGCGGCGGTCGTGAGCGCGATCGTGCTCTCGCTCCTCGCCGGTCGGCATCGTGCCCACGCCGGCGGGGTCGCAGCGACCGTCGTCGCGCTCGTCATCCTCACCGCCATCTTCGACACCGTGATGATCGCGACAGGCCTCTTCCACTACTCCCCCGAGCACCTGCTGGGCGTGCACATCGGTCTCGCCCCGCTCGAGGACTTCGCCTACCCGATCGCCGGCGCCATCCTGCTGCCGGCCTTGTGGGCCGCGCTGCGTACCCGCCGCCGCGCGCAGATCGACGGTGGAACAGATGCGGAGGCTGCCTCGTGACCGCGCCCGCCCGGGGATCCGTCGGCCGGGATATCGCTCAGATCGTCCTGTCGTCGCGCCCCATCAGCTGGATCAACACGGCCTTCCCTTTCGCGGCCGCCTACCTGCTCAGCACACGCGAGATCGACCTCACTCTGATCGTCGGGACCCTCTACTTCCTCGTTCCGTACAACCTCGCGATGTACGGCATCAACGACGTCTTCGACTATGCCTCCGACCTCGCGAATCCACGCAAGGGCGGCATCGAGGGCGCGCTCCTCTCGCCCCGCATCCACCGAGCCACCCTGTGGGCAGCCGCGGCGACCAACCTCCCGTTCCTCGTCTATCTCGTCGTCGTCGGCAACCCGGCGTCGTGGGTCTGGCTGGCGATCAGCGTGTTCGCCGTGATCGCGTACTCGGCGCCCGGGCTTCGGTTCAAGGAGCGTCCGTTCCTGGACTCGACGACCTCGAGCCTGCATTTCGTGACGCCGGCGATCGTCGGTCTCACTCTCGCCACCGGGACCGTCACCCCCACCGCGGTCATCGTCCTCATCGCCTTCTTCCTGTGGGGAATGGCTGCGCACGCGTTCGGCGCGGTGCAGGACATCGGCCCCGACCGCGAGGGCGGCATCGGCTCGATCGCCACGGTGATCGGCGCACGAGCCACGGTGCGACTGTCGATCGCGCTCTGGACCCTCGCCGGGGCGGCCATGCTGTTCACCACCTGGCCGGGGCCGCTGGGCGCCCTGCTCGCCGTGCCCTACATCGTGAACGCCGCCCCCTGGTGGAACGTCACCGATGAGACGTCCGGCGGCACGAACCGCGCATGGCGACGTTTCATCGCCCTGAACTACTTCGCCGGATTCCTCGCGACGATGATCCTCATCCTCGCCTGGTTCTCCTGATCACCCCGCTTCGATCCCCATCTGCACGCCCCGAGAGGAACCTGATGTCCAGCCCTGAGCACGCGCCCATTCCGCCGACCCGCGAACGTACGCGTCGACACTCCTGGGTCCGTGTGCTCATCCCCGTGGTCCTGATCCTCGTGTGGTTGGTGGGCGCAGGACTCGGCGGCCCCCTGTTCGGCAAGGTCGACGAGGTGTCGTCGAACGACCAGACCAGCTACCTGCCCGAGTCGGCCGACGCGACGCAGGTGCAGAAGCTCCTCGGGGAGTTCAACGACAGCGACGCGATCCCTGCCATCGCCGTGTTCGTCGCCGATGGCGAGCTCTCGGCGTCCGACATCGACACCATCTCGGATGCCGTCGAGGATGCCCCCTCCGTGGAGGGTGTGAGCGAGGACGTGTCACCCGCGCTCACCTCGGACGACGGAAAGGCGATCCAGGCGTTCATCCCGATCGAGGGAGACGCCGAACTCGCAGACGCCATCGACGCGTTGGGCACTCAGCTCCGCGACGCCGCGCCCGAGGGCGTCACCGTGTACATCACGGGACCGGCCGGCTTCAGCGCCGACCTCGTCGCCGGCTTCGCGGGTATCGACGGCCTGCTGCTCGGCGTCGCCCTCCTGGCCGTCCTCGTCATCCTGGTGCTGGTGTACCGCTCGTTCCTGCTACCCCTCGTCGTGCTCTCGACCAGCCTGTTCGCCCTGTGCGTGGCGCTGCTGGTCGTGTGGTGGCTCGCGAAGTTCGAGGTGCTGCTGCTCAGCGGCCAGACGCAGGGCATCCTGTTCATCCTCGTGATCGGAGCCGCGACCGACTACGCCCTGCTGTTCGTCGCGAGGTTCCGAGAGGAGCTGCGCGTCGCCCAAGACAAGGGAACCGCCGTCCTGGCGGCATGGAAGGGCTCGTTCGAGCCGATCGTGGCGTCCGGCGGAACCGTGATCGCAGGGCTCCTGTGCCTGCTGCTCAGCGACCTCAAGTCGAACAGCACCCTCGGCCCGGTGGCCGCGATCGGCATCGTGTTCGCGATGCTCGCCGCACTCACCCTGCTGCCGGCGCTGCTGCTGCTGTTCGGACGCGCGGTCTTCTGGCCCCGGCGGCCGAAGTTCGAGCCGGAGGTCGTGGCCGAAGAGCACGGCATGCGCAAGACCGGTCTGTGGGCACGGCTCGCTCATCTCATCACGAAGCGCCCTCGCCTCATCTGGGTCGTCACGACGCTGGTGCTGCTCGCGGGAGCCGCGGGTGCGCTGCAGCTCAACGCCGTCGGCGTGCCGCAGTCCGATCTTGTGCTCGGCGCGTCCGAGGCCCGCGACGGTCAGGTCGCGCTCGGTGAGCACTTCCCCGGCGGCTCCGGCAGCCCGGTGTACGTGGTGGTCGCGGAGGACAGGCTGCAGGATGCGGCCGATGTGCTGCTCGCCGACGACGGCATCGACGGGGTGTCGGTCACGGCAGCAGATTCTCCGAGCGGTTCGGCGACTGTCACCGCCGACGGACTGAAAGCGGTCGGCCCTCCCGGAACAGCTGCCCCCGAGCCCACCGTCGTCGGCGGCGAGGTGCTGCTGCAGGGAACGCTGACGGATGCCGCCGACTCCGATGCCGCAGCCGCGACTGTTCGCGAGCTGCGCACTCAGCTCGACGACCTCGACGCGCTCGTCGGTGGTGTCACGGCGACGGCGATCGACACGAACGACGCCTCGATCCATGACCGCAACCTGATCATCCCGGTGATCCTGGTCGTCATCATGCTCATCCTGATGCTGCTGCTGCGCTCGATCCTCGCGCCGGTGCTGCTGATCCTCACCACGGTGCTGTCGTTCGGCACGGCGATGGGCGTCTCGGCACTGGTCTTCAACGGGGTGTTCGACTTCCCGGGCGCCGACCCGGCGGTTCCGCTCTACGGATTCGTGTTCCTGGTGGCACTGGGCATCGACTACAACATCTTCCTGATGACCAGGGTGCGGGAGGAATCGCTCGAGCACGGAACCCGCGAGGGTGTGCTGCGCGGACTGTCGATCACGGGTGGTGTCATCACGTCGGCCGGGCTGGTGCTCGCGGCGACCTTCGCGGCGCTCTCGGTGATCCCGATCCTGTTCCTGGTGCAGCTCGCATTCATCGTCGCGTTCGGCGTGCTTCTCGACACGTTCGTGGTGCGCTCGCTGCTGGTGCCGGCTCTCGCCTACGACCTCGGCCGAGTCATCTGGTGGCCGTCGAAGCTGTGGCGTCGCGGTCGCGACTGATGGTGTGCCCTCGACTGGATTCGAACCAGCGACCTGCCCTTTAGGAGAGGGCTGCTCTATCCTGCTGAGCTACGGGGGCGAGGCTTCCATTCTAGAGGAACCCTCGCCTCCCGCTCATGCGGCGAGTGCCAGGTACGGCTCCCACCGAGGATCACTGCGTTCGATGCCGCGAACCGTCCACGCGGTTCCGTGGGGTGGGCGCGGCGCGAACCGCAGCTCCCACCGCATCTCCTGCGGCGTGCGGTCGCTCTTGGTGTTGTTGCAGCGCAGGCAGCAGGCGACCAGGTTCTCCCAGGAGTCCGCTCCCCCGCGCGACCGCGGCATCACGTGGTCGATGGTCGAGGCCGCCTTGCCGCAGTACCCGCAGCGATGGTTGTCGCGGCGCAGGACCCCCCGCCGGGTCACCGGCACGCGTCGGCTGATGGGAATGCGGACGTAGCGTGAGAGGACGATGACGGCGGGGCGATCGTAGACTCCGTGGCTGCCCCAGACGGGGTCGTCCTCGATGTGTTCGACCACGGTCGCCTTGTCGTTCATGACCAGGACCAGGGCTCTCTTGAACGACACGATCGCGAGCGGTTCGTATCCTGCGTTCAGTACAAGTGTGCGCATCGTCATCCTCTCGATCCGCCGGGACGGCTTCCCGGCACTCTCGACTCACACGAAGCCGCACAGGACGGAGGCGTTCGCGGGGATGCAAAAAGGCGCTGTCTACAGACAGCGCCTCATGCGCACGGCAGGACCGTGGCCTCCCTGCAGACGATGCAGAAGGACGTGACGGCCGAGGGCATCCATGGTTCGGATGTTCGGTATTCGCTCCATCAGCTTCTCCCGACTATGCGACAACGGGTTCAGGCTAACCCATCGGGAGCGCGCGAAGGCCAAACGGCGGATGAACGCCCGAAGGCGTGTCCGAAAAGTGGTGACGAGTGGAGGATTCAGCCGGCGTTGGCGGCGAGCCAGGCGATCGGCTCCATGAGCCCGCCGTTGACGTGAACCTCGAAGTGGAGGTGGTTCGCGGTCGAGCGCCCGGTGCTGCCGACGAAGCCGATGAGCTGGCCTGCGGCGACGGTCTCGCCGGCCTGGACCTGACGCGAGCCGTAGATCATGTGACCGTAAGTGGTCTGCACGCGCTGACCACCGACGACGCTGTCGAGCATGACGCACACGCCGTACCCGCCGATGCTCTCGGCAGAGGCGCGGACGACACCCGCGGCTGCCGCATAGATCGGGGTTCCGGCCGGGGCCAGCATGTCGGCGCCCTGGTGCGCTCCGCCGACCGTGCGGCTGACGCTGTAGGAACCCTGAGGCAGCGGGTAGCGGACCTCGCCCGAACCCGGCGACACGAGAGCGTAGTTGCCGATGTTGAAGCTGCCGGACGACGACGCCGTCGTCGCGGAGGCGGCAGCGGCGGCACGCGCGGCGGCGGCCTCTTCTGCCTTCTTCTTCTCGATCTCGTCAGGGGTCGTGGCAGTGAACGTGCCACGGCTGAGCGAAGCGGCCGTCGCATCGGAGGCGACGACGAGGGACTGCGCATCGACGGCGGCGAGCTGCTGGACGGTCGCGGTCGCGTCGGAGGGCTTCGTCGCGGCGTATGCAGGAAGAGCGACGGCGGCGACGAGAGCACCGACGGCCCCGAAGATGGCGACCGAACGCAGGGGCTTCACGACCTTGCGTGCGTCGACCCTGCCGCGGGAGCGGCGGGCGACTGCTCGATCTTCAGTTGTCTTCGCGGGCGATTCGATGTCTTTTGCCAAAACCTGATCCTCCTGCGCCTGCACGCTCGGGTAGCGCTGGCTCGTCGGCACTCTGCTCTCGGGGCACCATGTAGCTCGGGTACGTTGTGCGGTCTGACCGGGAGGGCGACGAGCCTGGAAGGCGAATCCTCTCGGGTGTCGTCAGCGGGCTTCTTCGACGACCTGTCCGAGGTTACCGGAAGATAACGATCCTGTCACCCTGTGAACCTGGCAATCCTCGGAGAGGCGGAATCGCGCGGTTCTCGGGGTCGCTTCGCCCCGGAATCCTGGCTCGAGGTCAGGCCGGCTCGCCCACGAGGAAGATGTGCGAGGCGAGTTCGACGGGAAGTTCGAGCCCGTCTTCCTTGCCTTCCATCTGGATCAGCACGTAGCCCTCGTTGAAGCGGTAGTCGCCCTTGGCGCCGGGAACGACTCCCGCATCACGAAGCTGTTCGAGAAGTTCAGGATCGACCTGGGCGGGCTCGGCGAGGCGGCGGACCATGCCCTCGATCGGAGCGCCGGCGGCGTTCAGCTTCTGCACGAGACCGATGACGCCCTCATCGAACGTCCGGGCAGGGGTGTCGCCCAGCTGGTCGAGCCCGGGGATCGGGTTGCCGTACGGCGACTCGGTCGGGTGGCCGAGCAGTTCGACGAGTCGACGCTCGACCTGCTCGCTCATGACGTGCTCCCAGCGGCAGGCCTCTTCGTGCACGTAGGCCCAGTCGAGACCGATGACGTCGGAGAGCAGGCGCTCGGCGAGTCGGTGCTTGCGCATGACGTCGACGGCCTTGCGCCGACCGGCGTCGGTCAGTTCGAGCGTGCGGTCTTCGGAGACGACGACGAGACCGTCGCGCTCCATGCGCCCGACGGTCTGCGAGACCGTGGGGCCCGAGTGGCCGAGGCGCTCGGAGATGCGTGCACGCAGCGGCACGATGTTCTCCTCCTCGAGTTCGAGGATGGTGCGGAGGTACATCTCCGTGGTGTCGATCAAGTCCGTCATGTGGCCCTCCGGGTCTTCTTAGGCAAGCCTACATTCCCGCGCGGACATCAGGGCGTCACGCGGTGAAGCGAGCGGAGGGCCACGCCGTAGAATCGACGCATGGCGATCGAGATTCCCCGTGACCTCCTGCCCGCTGACGGCCGCTTCGGCTGCGGTCCCTCGAAGGTGCGCACCGAGCAGCTCGATGCGCTGCTCGCCGCAGGGCCGACTCTGCTCGGCACTTCGCACCGACAGGCTCCGGTCAAGAACCTGGTCGGCAGCGTCCGCGAGCAGCTGGCCGCCCTCTTCCGCCTTCCCGAGGGCTACGAGATCATCGTCGGCAACGGCGGATCCACGGCGTTCTGGGACGCCGCGGCATTCGGGCTGATCGAACGACGCAGCCAGAACCTCGTGTTCGGCGAGTTCGGCGGCAAGTTCGCCGCCGCTGCCGCCGCTCCGTGGCTCGAGGCACCCGACGTGCGCAAGTCCGAGCCGGGCTCCCGCACCGCGGCCGAGATCGTCGACGGCGTCGACGTCTACGCCTGGCCGCACAATGAGACGTCCACCGGTGTCGCGGCTCCCATCGAGCGCGTCGTCGCCGATGGCGCGCTGACGGTCATCGACGCGACCAGCGCCGCAGGCGGCATCGACTTCGACGCCACGCAGGCCGACGTCTACTACTTCGCGCCCCAGAAGAACCTCGGATCCGACGGGGGCCTCTGGTTCGCGGCCGTGTCTCCTGCTGCGATCGACCGCATCGAGCGCATCGCCGCCTCCGACCGGTACATCCCCGAGTTCCTCAGCCTGAAGAACGCCGTCGACAACTCGCGTCTCAACCAGACACTGAACACGCCGGCGCTCACGACCCTCCACCTGCTCGACAGCCAGCTCAGCTGGATCCTGTCGAACGGCGGCCTCGCCTGGGCGGCAGCTCGCACGGCGGAGTCCTCCGGCGTTCTCTACGACTGGGCTGCGGCATCCGCCGTCGCCACCCCGTTCGTGACGGATGCCGCGCACCGCTCCCCCGTCGTCGTCACGATCGATTTCGACGACAGCGTCGACGCCGCAGCCGTCGCCAAGACACTGCGCGCCAACGGCATCGTCGACACCGAGCCCTACCGCAAGCTCGGCCGCAACCAGCTCCGCGTCGCGACCTTCGTCTCGATCGAGCCCGAGGACGTCCGTCAGCTGACGCGTTCGCTCGACTACGTGCTCGCTCACACCGGCGCCTGACACCGGGACATCGACGAGAAGAGGGGCCGCGTTCGCACGCGGCCCCTCTTCTGCTTCTCGTCCCTATCGGTCGCGAGTCATTCCTCGTCGTCGGAGTCGTCGTCCTCGTCGGAGTCGTCGTCCTCGTCGTCCTCGGAGTCGTCGTCCTCGTCGTCCTCGGAGTCGTCCACGACGGAGTCGTCGAGCTCGTCGATGTCGACGCCGTCGAGGTCGCCCGCGTGCAGCACGCGCGGCTCCGCGGCGAGGTCCTCCTCATCGAGCTCCTCGTCGTCGTCATCGTCATCGTCGTCGTCGTCGTCGTCGTCGTCGTCGAGATCCTCGTCCTCTTCGAGTTCTTCGTCGAGGTCGTCATCGTCATCGGACTCCGCGTCGTCGGCGTCGCTCACGACCGCATCGTCCGCGGCAGCCGCGGCGGCCTGCTCCGCGAGCTCCACCTGGTGCGCGCGGTACTCGGCGAGGCGCTCGGCCCACGGCACCCACTCGGGGGCGAGCAGCGCTCCGTCGCCGGGAATCAGCTCGACCTCCAGCACCGTCGGCTCCTCGTCGTCGACGCGCGCGACCGTGACGGTCCAGAACCACCCCGGGTATCCGGGAAGTCGGTTCTCGAAGCGCAGCGACAGCGACCCGTCCTCCTCGGGGAGGTAGTCGGCAGCAGGTCCGACGGTCGACGCCGGAGTGATCTCGTGCAGCGCGGCGAGTGCGAGATCATGAGCGTCGATCAGACGCTGGTCCACCTCAGGCTTCGAGGTCATCGGCTACCTTGCGCAGGACTGCCGCGATCTTGCCGCCCTGAGCGGAAGAGGGGTAACGGCCGCGACGGAGGTCGCCGCCCATACCGTCGAGGAGCTTCACGAGATCCTCGACGATGATCGCCATGTCGTCGGCGGGCTTTCGCTTCGCCTTCGCGAGGCTCGGGGGGGCATCGAGTACGCGCACCGACAGGGCCTGCAGGCCGCGCTTGCCGTCGGCGACACCGAACTCCACGCGTGCCCCCGCCTTCACAGCCGCGCCTGCCGGCATCGCTGAGGCGTGCAGGAAGACGTCCTGGCCGTCATCTGTGGCGATGAAGCCGAAACCCTTGTCTTCGTCGTAGAACCTGACCTTGCCGGTGGGCATGGGAGAAACCTCGCTGAGTCGGTGTGGAGCTGGATCGGACGCACGTGTGCGCCCACCTCCAGCCTACCGGTCGCAGGGCGTGGAATCCGTAGGTCAGCGTGCGGAACCACGGGACGCCGCAGCGAGTAGGCTGAGACCGATGAGTACCAAGAGTCCCGAACCTGAGGTTCCCGTTCGCCGTATCGATCGCATCCTGGCGTTCTCGGCACTCGGACTCGCCGCGGCATCCATCATCTGCTTCTTCGCGATCATCATCGGCACCGCCGTAGGCATGGAGCAGAAGGATTTCGGTGCGGGCGTCTGGCCTTTCATCGCCGCGATCCCCTACTGGGGCCTGCCCGTGGCCTTCGTGATGATCATCGCGCTCCTGATCATGAGCTTCATCCGCAAGGGTCGCGCGGCATCGCGGTCCTGAGGCATCCGGTATGAGCACGCACGCCCGACCGTTGGCCGAATGGCTGTCCGAGGCGAGCGACGAGCAGCTGGCCTCGCTCTTCTCCGCTCGGCGCGTACGCCCGGATGCCGGGTGGAACGACTTCTTCGACGCGGCCGAAGCGCTGCTCGACCCCGGTTCCCTCGCCCGCGTCCTTCCCTCGCTCACGCATGATGAAGCGACGACCCTGGCCGCGGCCGCTGCCGTCGGCGAACCCGCTGTCGAGACGACGCCGCAGCGGGAGGCCCTCAAGAACCTCGCGCTTCTCCGGCCCGACGGCGCGCCCTTCGCTCCCGTGATCGCGGCGCTCGCCGACCGTGCCGCGCCAGCCCCGCTCGATATCTCCCCACCGCGCGAGTCGAGCGAAGCCGACACAGCTCACGCGGCCGAGCGTGCGTTCACGACCGTGGCGGCGCTCGCCGACCTGCTGCTGCTCGCACGCGAGAAGCCCTTCGCTCTGCTCACCGGTGGCACTGTCAGCGCCGGTGAGAAGCGCCTGTTGGCTGAATCCGGTGTCGCGGCCGAATCCGTCGATGCCCTCATCGCCATCGCCGACGACTCCGATCTGGTCGCGCCCGACGGCCGGCGTCTTCGCACGACGGCACGCGCAGAGGAGTGGCTGAAGTCGTCCGTGGCCGATCGATGGAGCACTCTGGTGACCGGGTTCCGCGACGCTCTTCCCCGCGGGGTGCGCACGGACGACGGCGGGTGGCTCCCCGCAACCGCCTGGTCGCAGGCACACCCCTGGGATCCGACCTGGGCCGAACACGGCGAGGCACTCCTCGAACGCGCGCGCCTGCTCGGTCTGATCACCGACGACGGCAGCGAACCCGCATGGGCCGCGTCGCTGCGGCAGGGTGGGAGCATCGAGTCCGCCCCCCTCACGGACCTGCTCCCGAGCGAGGTCGATCGGATCTTCCTGCAGAACGATCTGAGCGCGATCTCCCCCGGCCCGCTCGCCCCTGCGCTCGATGTCCGGCTGCGCACGATCGCGGCCCGCGAATCCGCGGCTCAGGCCTCCACCTACCGCTTCACGCCCGAGTCGATCGCCCATGCCCTCGTCGCCGGAGAGACCGAAGAGTCGATCCTCGAATTCCTCGAGTCCCTGTCGCTCACCGGCATCCCCCAGCCGCTGCGGTATCTCGTCACGCAGACGTCGCTGCGACACGGACTGGTTCGGGTGTCCACCGATTCCGAGACCGGACGCACGCGCATCGAGAGCAGCGATCCGCACCTGATCGAAGCGATGGCGGTCGACCAGGGGCTGCGCCCGCTCGCCCTGACGAAGCACGTCGCCGCGCTCTCGACGCGCGTCGGACGCGACACCGTGTACTGGGCGCTGACGGATGCGCGCTATCCGGCGACGCTCGTCTCCGAGGACGGCACCGCGATCACCGGCGAGCGCAACCCCGTGGTCGAGACGGCGCCCGAGAACACGACCGACTACGCGTCACTCATCGCCGCTCTGCGATCGCATCAGGGCCCTGACGCCGATGCCGCATGGTTGGACCGCGAGCTCGAGGCCGCCGTGCGAGCGAAGGCGGTGCTGCGTGTGAGCGTGGGCATGCCGGACGGATCGACGCGGGAGCTGATCCTCGAGGCGACGGGACTCGGCGGCGGACGCCTCCGCGGGCGTGATCGCGCGGCCGACGTCGAGCGCACGCTCCCGGTGTCGAGCATCCGCGCCGCCACCGTGATCGAGCAGTAAACTGGACAGCTATGTCTGATGGCCCTCTGATCGTCCAGAGCGATCGCACCGTGCTGCTCGAAGTCGCCCACTCCGATGCCGAGAGCGCCCGCCACGAGCTGGCGATCTTCGCCGAGCTCGAGCGCGCGCCCGAGCACATCCACACGTACCGCATCACCCGCCTCGGCCTGTGGAACGCACGCGCCGCCGGGCACACCGCCGAGGACATGCTCGAGACGCTCGACCGCTGGTCGCGCTTCCCCGTTCCACCCTCCGTCGCCGTCGACCTGCGCGAGACCGTGAACCGCTACGGGCGCCTCGTGATCGAGCGCGACGACGAGGGCACCCTGATCCTGCGCTCGAGCGATCCCGCAGTGCTCGCTCAGGTCGCGAACAACAAGCGCATCCAGCCGCTGTTGATCGGCCACCCCTCGCCCGACACGTTCGTAGTCGACGCGTGGGCGCGCGGTCAGATCAAGCAGGAGCTGCTCAAGATCGGCTGGCCGGCCGAGGATCTTGCCGGCTACACGCCAGGCACCCCGCACGAGATCGAGCTGGCCGAGGACGGCTGGGCGATCCGCCCGTACCAGCAGGATGCCGTCGACGCCTTCGCGAAGGATGGATCGGGCGTCGTGGTGCTGCCGTGTGGTGCCGGCAAGACGATCGTCGGCGCAGCGGCGATGGCCGCCACCAAGACGACCACCCTCATCCTCGTCACCAATACCGTCTCGGCACGCCAGTGGCGCGACGAGCTGCTCAAGCGCACGAGCCTCACCCCCGAGGAGATCGGGGAGTACTCCGGGCAGGCCAAGGAGGTCAAGCCGGTCACGATCGCGACCTACCAGATCCTCACGGCGAAGCGGAAGGGCGAATACGCCCACTTGGCTCTGCTGGATGCTCTCGACTGGGGCCTCATCGTCTACGACGAGGTGCATCTGCTTCCCGCTCCCGTGTTCAAGCTGACCGCTGATCTGCAGGCGCGACGACGGATCGGCCTCACCGCCACACTCGTCCGCGAGGACGGCCGCGAGGGCGATGTGTTCAGTCTGATCGGACCCAAGCGCTTCGATGCGCCCTGGAAGCAGATCGAGGCTCAGGGCTTCATCTCCCCCGCCGTCTGCTACGAGGTACGGGTCGACCTGCCGCCGGACGACCGGCTCGAGTACGCCGCCGCGACCGACGACGAGCGCTACCGCCTCGCCGCATCGGCCCCCGCGAAGATCGACGCCGTGCGCGAGCTCATCGCGAAGCACAAGGATGAGCGGATCCTCGTCATCGGGCAGTACCTCGACCAGCTCGACTCGCTGTCGCAGTCGTTGAACGCGCCGCAGATCACGGGTGCCACGCCCATCGACGAGCGCGAGGAGTTGTACCGCGCCTTCCGCGAGGGAGAGATCTCGCTGCTCGTCGTGTCGAAGGTCGCGAACTTCTCGATCGACCTCCCGGAGGCATCCGTCGCGATCCAGGTGTCCGGCTCGTTCGGCTCCCGCCAGGAGGAGGCGCAGCGACTCGGCCGACTCCTCCGCCCCAAGCAGTCCGGCCGCACCGCGAGCTTCTACACGCTGGTCGCGCGCGACACGATCGACCAGGACTACGCGCAGAACCGCCAGCGGTTCCTGGCCGAGCAGGGCTACAGCTACACGATCATGGATGCCGACGCCATCGCTGCCTGACCGGTCTGCCGGGACTTCCGGCGGCCCGGTACGCGGTGGGCGAAACCGGCGCTCCGAAGGATAATCAGCATCCGCATGGCCGAAGTCACCATAATGGGGACATGACTGATGCGCGCATCCTGGTCGTCGATGACGAACCCAACATCCGCGACCTGCTCTCCACAGGTCTCAGCTTCGCCGGGTTCCAGGTGAAGACGGTCGCCAACGGCGCCGCCACGATCTCGGCGGTGCTGGAGGAGGAGCCCGACCTCATCATCCTCGATGTCATGCTCCCCGACATGAACGGATTCAGCGTGACCAAGCGCCTGCGTGGCGCCGGGTTCACCGCTCCGATCCTGTTCCTCACGGCGAAGGACGGCACCGACGACAAGATCGAGGGCCTCAACGCGGGCGGCGATGACTACGTCACCAAGCCGTTCAGCCTCGACGAGATCGTCGCACGTGCCCAGGCGATCCTGCGGCGCACGATGCAGGCCGATGAGGAGTCGATCATCCGCGCCGGTGAGCTCTCGATGGACCAGGACACCCACGACGTGCACGTGGGCAAGGAATCGATCGAGCTGAGCCCGACCGAGTTCAAGCTGCTGCGCTATCTGATGCTCAATCCGAACCGCGTGCTGTCGAAGGCGCAGATCCTCGACCACGTCTGGGAGTACGACTTCAACGGCGACGCCGGCATCGTGGAGAGCTACATCTCGTACCTCCGCCGTAAGATCGACCCGTATACCGAGGAGTCCGTGATCCAGACGAAGCGCGGCTTCGGCTACATGCTCAAGGTCGGCAAGTAGTCCGGCTCACCGCCGTCCGCTGACGCCGCACAGCATCCGCATCCCGGGAGGTCCGCATGGCGCACAAGCCTGACGCGATCACCCGCTGGTGGCGGTCGATCAGCCTGCGCGCGAAGGTGACCGGCGTCACGGTCGCCGTCCTCGCCCTCGGGCTGCTGGCCGCCGGCATCGGCACCGTCCCGATCCTGCGAAATTCGCTGATCAGCAACATCGACTCTCAGCTGCCCGCGCTGGTGTCGGCCGACCTCGCGAATCGCTACTTCGAGGTGACCGTGGAGGACGGCAAGACCGTCTACACCCCCACCGACTCCCCTCGAGATTTCTTCGTCGCGATCTACGACGCCGAGGGTGTGCTGCAGACGACGACGGGCAACTCCGCCAACGGGGCGCCTCTGTTCCCCTCGACGTATTCGCCGCTCGCGGTGCAGAACAACGAGGATACGCCGTTCACGCTCGACGGCACGAAGGGCACGAGCTTCCGCGCGGCCGTGGCGCGCGTGCCCGGCGAGGGCGACGGGTCGCTGCGCATCCAGATAGTCGCGATGCCGCTCGAGTACGCCGACCGCATCATCGGCCAGTACTTCGGGATCTACATCACTGTCGCGCTCGTCACGATCCTGTTGGCGGCCCTGCTGACCCGAGGGCTCGTCACTCTCACCTTCCGCAGGCTCGGACAGGTCGAATCCACCGCCATGTCCATCGCCGCCGGCGACTTCACCCAGCGTCTGACAGATCTGGAGCCCACCACCGAGGTCGGCAGACTGAACAGCGCGATCAACACCATGCTGGATCGCGTCGACGGGTCGCTCGCCCAGCGCGATCGCACCGTGCAGCACATGCGGCGCTTCATCGGCGACGCCAGCCACGAGCTGCGCACACCGCTCGTCAGCGTCCGCGGCTATGCCGAGCTCTATCGGATGGGCGCGATCAAGGGCGAGGAAGACACCGCCCGCGCCATGGAGCGCATCGAGAAGGAGGCGATTCGGATGGGCGTTCTCGTCGAGGATCTCCTGGCGCTCGCCCGACTCGACGAGGAGCGCGAGCCCGAGATCGAGGCTCTCGACCTGCGCCCCATCGCCCGCGACGCCGCCCTGGATCTGCGAGCGGCCGCGCCGGCGCGCACCGTGACCGTGATCGACCGCACCGTCGAGGCACCGCTGATCGATGTGACGACGCGCTCGAACCCCGTCGTTCCGTCCCCGCAGGCTCCTGTACCGAGGGGGCTCTCCCGCGGCACGCTCGCGCGTCTGCGCAGGCGGCCCCGCAACTCGTCGGCCGAGGTGCCCGCCATCGACTTCACCGAGGCCGCAGACATCCCGGTGCGCACCCCTCCGATCGTGCTCGGCGAAGAGAACAAGGTGCGCCAGGTCGTCACGAACCTGCTGGGCAACGCTCGCCGCTTCTCACCCGAAGAGAGTCCGCTCGAGCTCGTCGTGGACGCCGACCGGGTCCGAGGAACGGGGAGCATCTCGATCGTCGATCACGGCGAAGGCATTCCTCCGCAGATCCGCGAGCAGATCTTCGAGCGGTTCTGGCGAGCTGACACCTCACGCGCACGTGAGACGGGCGGCTCCGGCCTCGGACTCGCCATCGTGTCATCGATCGTCAAGGCGCTGCACGGCAGCGTCGCGGTGTCCGAGACGCCCGGCGGCGGCGCGACGTTCACTGTGACCTTCCCGCTCGCTCCTTCGCGTGCGACCCCGGCGCACCTGCTCGAGGACACCCAGCCGCTCGAGCCTCTCGACCTCTGACAGCCACTGCACGAGAGCCCGCATTCGCGCGTTTTGCACAGCAGGCGGTAACCGTCTGGAATGGCGCACAGGTCGCAGGGCGCACCCTCCTATGGTCGGAACACCAATCGAGAGGAGTTCCATGTCCGTCATCACCGTAGACACCGAAGCCGTAGGTGCCGCTCAGGCCGCAGCGCTGGCAACCATGGGGCGTCTGCAGACCGAGTCGGCGACCCTCATGTCGCAGCTCAATCAGCTGCAGGGGTCATGGGTCGGCACAGCATCCACCGCGTTCCAGTCGTGCGCCGAAGAGTGGCGCGGAGCGCAGCTGCATGTCGAGCAGGTGCTCGAATCGATCGGGCACTCGCTCGGGAGCGCAGCGACCCAGTACGCGGACGCCGACCAGTATTCTGCGAGTCTGTTCCGCTGACCTCGTTCGTCCATCTGTGAACGCAGAAACGCCCCGACCGAGGTCGGGGCGTTTCTGTCAGTGCTGATGGATCAGAAGTCCATGCCACCCGACGGGTCACCCATCGGAGCTGCAGCCTTCTCGGGCTTGTCAGCCACGACGACCTCGGTGGTGAGGAAGAGAGCCGCGATCGAGGCTGCGTTCTGCAGCGCCGAGCGGGTCACCTTCGCCGGGTCGATGATTCCTGCAGCGAACATGTCGACGTACTCGCCCGTTGCCGCGTTCAGGCCCTGGCCCGAGGGGAGCTCGGAGACCTTGTTCGCGACGACACCAGGCTCGAGACCGGCGTTGAGCGCGATCTGCTTGAGCGGAGCCTCGATCGCGACGCGAACGATGTTCGCACCGGTCGCCTCGTCGCCCGTGAGCGAGAGAGCGTCGAGAGCCTTGGTGCCCGACTGGATCAGCGCGACGCCACCACCGGGGACGATGCCCTCTTCGACGGCTGCCTTCGCGTTGCGGACGGCGTCCTCGATGCGGTGCTTGCGCTCCTTGAGCTCGACCTCGGTTGCCGCGCCCGCCTTGATGACGGCGACGCCACCTGCAAGCTTGGCGAGACGCTCCTGCAGCTTCTCACGGTCGTAGTCGCTGTCGGTGTTCTCGATCTCACGACGGATCTGCGTGACGCGACCCTCGATCTGGTCGGCCTCGCCGGCACCCTCGACGATCGTGGTCTCGTCCTTGGTGACGATGACCTTGCGTGCACGACCCAGCAGGTCGAGCGTGGCGTTCTCGAGCTTCAGGCCGACCTCTTCGGTGATGACCTGACCACCGGTGAGGATCGCGATGTCCTGCAGCTGCGCCTTGCGACGGTCACCGAAGCCGGGAGCCTTGACGGCGACCGACTTGAAGATGCCCTTGAGCTTGTTGAGCACGAGAGTCGCGAGAGCCTCGCCCTCGACGTCCTCGGCGATGATGACGAGCTCCTTGCCGTCCTGGATCACCTTGTCGACGATGGGCAGAAGGTCCTTGATGTTCGAGATCTTCTGGTTCGCGATGAGGATGTAGGCGTCTTCGAAGACGGCCTCCTGGCGCTCCGGGTCCGTCACGAAGTACGGGTTCAGGTAGCCCTTGTCGAAGCGCATGCCCTCGGTGAGCTCGAGCTCGGTGCCGAAGGTCTGCGACTCCTCGACGGTGACGACACCCTCCTTGCCGACCTTGTCGATCGCCTCGGCGATGAGCTCGCCGATCGCGGGGTCAGCGGCGGAGATCGACGCGGTCGCGGCGATCTGCTCCTTGGAGTCGATCTCCTTCGCGCTGGCGAGGAGCTCCTCGGTGATCGCTGCGACGGCCTTCTCGATGCCGCGCTTGAGCGAGATGGGGTCAGCGCCGGCCGCGACGTTGCGCAGGCCCTCGCGGACGAGTGCCTGAGCGAGCACCGTGGCGGTCGTGGTTCCGTCGCCGGCGACGTCGTCGGTCTTCTTGGCGACCTCCTTGACGAGCTCCGCACCGATCTTCTCGTACGGGTCGTCGAGCTCGATCTCCTTGGCGATGGACACGCCGTCGTTCGTGATCGTGGGGGCGCCCCACTTCTTCTCCAGCACGACGTTGCGACCGCGCGGGCCGAGCGTCACCTTGACGGCGTCGGCGAGAATGTTGAGGCCGCGCTCGAGGCCGCGGCGGGCCTCCTCATCGAAAGCGATGATCTTTGCCATGAGTTTTGTCGTCCCTCCTGGACGTAGACGTTGGGTTTAGCACTCAGAGTGAGAGAGTGCTAACGCCATTCTGGCACTCGACCCCATCGAGTGCAAGCTGCGCGGAGGGACTGCGCGGCCGTCTACGGGGCCGGGGTCTCCGCCGGGGTCTCCGGCGCGGTCGTCGATCGGTCGAGTCCGATGACGACCGTGAGCTGCTTCGCCCCCGTGTCGTTGAGGTCGGCGTAGAAGTCGCTCTGCTCGACCGCTGCCCCGCCGATCAGGTTCGCGAGTCCGATGGCCGCCAGTTCGTCTTCGTCGGCGATGTAGTACACGGTCGTCGTCGAGAAGTCCTGGCTCGCACTGTCGCTCGCGAAGACGGCATCGGCCGCCCAGCCGTTGTTGATCAGCACGTCGCGCATCTGCTCGTCCAGCCCCGCGTCGGGCGACGCGTTCAGGATCATCACCGAGTACGTGACGTCGACCACGCCGGTCTCGACAGGCGTGGGACTCGCCGTCGGAACGGCCTCGGGGAAGAGACTGATCCGCCCCATCACCACCAGCGAGCCGAAGATACCGCCGATGATGAGCACCAGAGCGGCCACGAAGGACCAGAGCAGGACCACCCAGCCGTTCATCCCGGGGGCTTCGGCGCGGTGCGCTCCGACGCGTCCGGACGATCGGGGGACGTCGTCGAATCGATCTCGGCTGGGCTTTGACACTCCTCGATGCTAACGGCACCGACCCGTGTATCCGCATCGTGGCGCCTCAGCGCGTGGCGGGAGGCTCCGTCAGCCGACGAAACCGGGCGTTCGCGACACTCTCTGGAACGACCGCGCGTCGCGGATGCGGCGGAGCCGGCGCACCAGCATGGGATCGTATTCCAATGCCGCCTCGGACTCGAGCAGACGCCCGAGGAGCTGGTAGTAGCGGGGCGAGCTCATGCCCAGCTGGGTGCGGATGGTCTCCTCCTTCGCGCCGCCGTGCCGCGGCCACGCGGACTCCAGCGCGAGGATCGCACGATCCCGCTCGCTCAGCTCTCCCAGCATGGGATCAGATTAGTTCGCCGCCGCGTCGATCCCGGTGCGCCACTCCCACCATCGGCCGAGTGGGTCTGCCGCCGCACGCACCGCCCCGTCGAGCGCCACCACGAAACCGGGCCATCCTTCGGCGGCGACGGGAGGATCCCAGACGTCGAGGAGCGCGGGAGGGTCGATCGTCACCCAGCGCGCGTCGAGCCCTCGGATTCGGTCGACGAGTGCCTCGCGCGGATCCCTGGGGATGTGCACGAGCACGCCGGGAGTCGTCACGACGAGGGTGGCGTCTCGGGGAGCCTCTGCGGCGAGCGCGTCCAGCCGTTCGATCGCGTCTCCGGCGACGAGGTACGGCGGGTCGGACGCCGCGATGTCGAGCGCCGCGGTCACGCGCTGCTCCCGATCGTCCTCCCCCGGCCACACGAGTCCCTGAAGCCAGCGCCGATCGCGGGCGTCTCGGGCGTCGAGGGGTGCGAGATCGATGCCGGCACGCCACACGATGTCGGGCATCCGGATAGGGGGAAGGTCTCCCTCGACTCGGCTCTCGAGCACGACGCTCGACACCCCGTCCGCGGGGTCGAGCGACGACCGCAGCCGCCCGTCGGCATCGACGACGCGGTACGAGTACCGGTCGGGGTAGAGGCAGAGCCCGGCGGAGGCGCCGACCTCGAGCAGCGCGATCGGGCCGGCGATCTCGGACAGCGCGGGAAGCAGCGGGGCGAGTCGCAGCGGCTCGTTCGTCTGCAGGCGACGCGCGGTGCACTCGGCGACTATCTCGTCGGCGTGCGCCACGATGAACGACCGCCAGGCGCCGTAGCCGTCGAGTGCCGCACCCAGCATCCGCGTCACCGCGAACACGAGAGGAGGCTGTCGCCTGTTCTCCGGGATTCGCGCGAGGATCGCCTGCACCTCGGAGTCGGCGGCGACACCCTCCGCCCATTCGACATACAGGTCGCTGCGCCCTGGCGCCTCCTGCTCGGCGAAGCGCGCGTAGCGCTGCTGCACGGCATCCGTCATGGATCCATTGTCTCGTGGCGCCGAGGGGTGCCGAACGCGAGAGAATGGAGCAGACCCCCAGGAGGACCGATGTCGTACAGCGTGGACAAGACCGAAGAAGAGTGGCGCGAGGAGCTCGGCGAAGAGCAGTACGCCGTGCTGCGCGAAGCCGCGACAGAGCGGGCATGGACGGGCGAGCTGCTCGACGAGGGCCGCGCCGGCCTCTACACGTGCGGCGCGTGCGGAGCCGAGCTGTTCAAGAGCGGCACCAAGTTCGACTCCGGATGCGGATGGCCGAGCTTCTACGAGTCGATCCGCCCCGACGCGGTGCAGCTCATCGAGGACACCACCCTCGGCATGGTGCGCACCGAGGTCCGCTGCGCGAACTGCGGCTCGCACCTGGGCCATGTCTTCCCCGACGGTTTCGGCACGCCCACCGGCGACCGCTACTGCATGAACTCCATCGCCCTGAACTTCACGCCCGAACAGTCGTGAGCGCCCTCGAGGCGGTCCGCGCACGACAGTCGTGGTCGAAGGTCACCGACGACGCACCGTCGCGCGATGAGCTGCTGAAGCTCGTCGCCGCAGCCGGTCGCGTCGCCGATCATTCGTCGCTGCGCCCATGGCGGCTCATCGAGCTGCGCGGGTCCGACCGCGAGGCACTGGGAGCGGCGATCGCGAAGGCGGAGGGAGACAAGTCCCCCTCCACGAAACCACTCCGTGCTCCCCTCCTGATCGCCGTGGTCGCCAGCTACCGCAAGAGCGACAAGGTACCGCGGTGGGAGCAGGAGGCCGTGGCCTCCGGCGTCGCTCACGTGCTGAGCCTGCTGCTCGACGAGGCCGGCTGGGGTGTTCTCTGGCGCACCGGACGGTACACGCGCTCGAAGGCCGTCGCCAAGGCGCACGGCATCGGCAAGAACGAGGAGCTCCTCGGCTGGCTGTACGTCGGCGCCAAGCCGGCGGGCAAGAAGCCGGGGCGACGCAAGCCCGTCGATGCCCGCGCGCTCGTCACGCGCATGCCGCAGCCGAAGAAGAAGTAGTCAGCCCCGTCGACGCCGTGGCAGGGCGACGATGACCGAAGCCACGGCGACGACCACCATGCCGGCGATCTGCCAGGGCGCCGGCCCCGCGTCCGTCGGCCAGAGCAGGTCGATGATCACCGACGTCGCGAGCTGCCCGAGCACCGATCCGAGCCCCATCAGCAGCACTCCGGTGTGCGCCACGATGAAGGCTCCGAGCAGGATGTAGGCGGAGCCCAGGAATCCGCCGAGGTACAGCCACGGCTCCGTCGGCGGGGCCTCGGGCAGCCCCCGCACGGCGATGCTGATGCCCGCGGCGACGAGCAGCACGATCGTCCCGGCGATGAAGCTCATGAGCGTCGCCGAGAGCGGCGAATGCACCCGCTGGGCCAGACGACCGTTCGTCGCCGCCTGCCACGCGATGCCGACCCCCGCGGCGAACGGCAGGAGGAGCATCCACAAGGGCGCGGTGGCGAGCACGTCTCCGCTGAGCGAGATCCCGACCGCGGCGAGCGCGAGCGCTCCGCCGAGCACGCGCCCGGGGGTCACGGCGACGACTCCGGCCGGTCCGAAGCCGATGCGGTCGAGCACGAGGCCGTGCAGGGTCTGCCCCGCGACGACGCCGACCGTGAACAGCGAGACGCCGAGCACACCGGCCGTGACACCCTGGGTCGAGACGGTGAGGGCTCCGCAGGCGCCGCCGAGGAGCATCCAGAACGGGATCGTGCGATCGCGGATGCCGTCGCGCAGCCGCCCGACTCCGCGCCTGGCCGACGGGATGCAGGCGATCACGACGATCAGGGCGGCGAGGCCCACTGCGAACGAGATGAGGCCGGCGACGATCCCGTTGTCGACCCTGACGCCGAGCACCCCGTTGATACGCGCCTGGACGGCGGTCATGACACCGATCGCCACCGCCCCGCCGAGCGCGACGGGCGCGGACAGTCGACGGGTCTGAGTCACCCGACGACCTTAGCCGAGCGCACCGATGTCGGTGGCCGGGCGTACCCTGGCGGCATGTGCGCGAGTTATGGTCTGGATCCGCGGTTCACCGACACCGAGCTCCTCGCTGCTGCCGACGAGGCGGTGCTCGAGGGGCTCCGGGGGTGGGCGAAGGAGAACGCTCGGGAGACCGTGCGTCCGACCGGCAAGAACCTCCGCAACCTCAACCCGATCGTGGTGCAGCCCGAGACCTCTCCGACACTCGAACCTGTGCTGGAGCCCGCGTGGTGGGGGTTCCTGATCGGCGGAGAGCCCTCGAAGTTCCCGTCGATCAACACCCGTTCCGAGCGTCTGCAGGAACGCCCAGGCGGGTTGAAGACCAGGGCGCTCGTGCCGGCGACCAGCTGGTACGAGATGAAGAAGCCCGAGCGCGTGTGGCACGAGTTCCTCGTCGACGACGGGGCGCTGTTCGGCATGGCGGCAGTCACCCAACGCGGGCGCACGCCCGACGGCGAGTCCTTCACCTGCTACTCGATCGTCATGCGCCCGGCTCCCCCGCACCTCGCCGGCATTCACGATCGGATGCCACTGCTGATTCCCGCCTCGCTGAGCGAGGACTGGCTCACCGCCGAGCCGACGAAAGAGATCATCGACGAGGCGCTGCTCGCCGCTGCGACGCTCGACGAGCGCGTGCAGGCCGCCCCTCGTGAGGATGACAAGGGCGCGGACCGGCTGTTCTGAGACATGGACTCGTCACAGTTGAACGCCACCGCCACAGAGCGCGCAGAAGAACTGCCCGGCGCGGAGCGCGAGAACCCATTCGGTCCTGAGTGGGACGTGTACAAGGTACGAGGGCGGGTCTTCCTGCTGGTGCCTCTCGACGGCACGGGGCGGATCACGCTCAAATCGCACCCCGACGATGCCGTCGCGCTGCGCGAGACTTTCGCCGACATCGTGCCCGGCTATCACATGAACAAAAAGCACTGGATCACGCTGATGCCCGGGCCCTCTCTCGAAGAAGACCTCGTGACCGAGCTCGTCACCGAGTCGTACCGGCTGGTCGTCGAGAAGCTTCCGAAGGCGCAGCGCCCGGTCGATCCGAATCTGTTCGGCCGCCCCGCGCCGTAAGCCGGCACCGGGACCGGCACCGCAGGACACCGGGCATCCGCCGGAAGGATGACCCCCGGCATCGGCGGAACGGTACCCCGGGAGGACGCGCGGGCGCGGGACCGGTCTGTAGCGTCGAAGACATGATCACAGCAGAAGGCCTCACGAAGAGATTCGGAGACAAGACAGCCGTCCAGGACGTGTCGTTCACGGTGCAGCCGGGCACGGTCACGGGATTCCTCGGGCCGAACGGTGCGGGCAAGTCCACGACGATGCGCATGATCGTCGGCCTCGACCGGCCCACCTCCGGCACGGCGACGGTCGGCGGACGGGAGTACCGCAAGCTCCGCGCGCCGCTCACCGAGGTCGGTGTCCTGCTCGATGCGAAGGCAGTGCACACCGGTCGCACCGCACGCAATCACCTTCGCGCGATGGCGGCGACCCACGGCATCCCCGCCTCCCGTGTCGACGAGGTCATCGACCTCGCAGGCATCGGACCCGTCGCCCGCAAGCGCGCGGGCAAGTTCTCGCTCGGCATGGGACAGCGACTCGGCATCGCCTCCGCACTGCTCGGCGACCCGCACACCCTGATCCTCGACGAGCCGGTCAACGGCCTCGACCCCGAGGGAGTGCGCTGGGTGCGCCAGTTCGTGCGCCACGCGGCGTCCGAGGGGCGGACGGTCCTGCTGTCGAGCCACCTGATGAGCGAGATGGCGCAGACCGCCGATCACGTGATCGTGATGGGCCGCGGCCAGGTGCTCGCCGATGCTCCGCTGCAGGAGCTGGTGCGCGCGTGGACGACGAACACCGTGCGCGTGCGCACTCCCCGTGCCGCCGATCTGGCGGCTGCCGTCGGAGGACCGTCGGTCGAGATCGTGAGCTCCGCTCCCGACCTTCTCGACATCGTCGGTCTGCCCGCGTCGCGCATCGGCGACCTCGCCGCAGATCGCGGCATCCCCCTGCACGAACTCACCCCGACCACAGGATCGCTCGAAGACGCGTACCTCGCGCTCACCGGCGACTCGGTCGAGTACCGGACGAAGGAGATCTCATGACCGTCCAGGCTCCTCCCCTCACCCGCGCACAGGTCGACACCAGCCGACGCCTCACGTTCGTCCGGGCGGTCCGCGGCGAGTGGATCAAGCTCTCGACGCTGCGCTCGACCTGGTGGTCGATCGGCATCGCCGCGATCCTCACGATCGGCATCGCCGTGCTCATCGCACAGGCGGTCGATGTTCCGGGCTTCGAGCCCATCCAGGCCGTCGTGATGCCCATCCAGTTCACGATGCTGCTCGCCGGCATCCTCGGTGCGATCTCGGTCACCGGTGAGTACTCCACCGGGATGATCCGCTCGACGCTCGCGGCCAACCCGAAGCGCGGATCCGTGCTCGCCGCCAAGGCGACCGTGATCGGCCTCTTCCTGTTCGTGTCGTCGCTGGTGATCTTCACCGCTGCGGCCGTCGCGGTCTCCGCGATCGTCGCCCCGCGTGATCAGAGCATCGACTGGAGCGACCCGTCGATGTCGATCCTCCCGATCGTCGTCTCCTCGCTCGCCATGGCGGTCTTCGCCCTGATCGGCGTCGCGTTCGGCTTCATCCTGCGCTCGGGCGCCGGAGCGATCGCCGCGACCGTGGGACTCCTGTTCGTGCTGCCGATCGTCGCGAGCTTCTTCGCGATCGCCGGCGAGGCATGGGCCTGGGTGATGGATGCCGCGAACTACCTGCCCGTCGCCGCCGCGCAGAGCGCGATCCTGCCCGAGGGCGCAGCCCTCGAAGGCCCGGTCGCCTACGTGACGCTGGCCGGATGGGTCGTCGCATCGATGCTCGCCGCCTGGGCCGTGCTCCGCACGCGCGACGCGTGATCGTGATGACCCGCGATCAGGCCGCGTAGAGTCGGCCGGTGAGCAGAACGCGCAGCCGCAGCACCTCAGTCCGCGAGGACGAGGCGCTGCGGCTGCCGCGTCCGCCGGGGGTCCTTCGACGCTTCTGGGCGCGGCATCCGGTGGTCGCCGACGTCCTGATAGCGCTGGTGTGCCTGCTGCTCTCGCTGGTCCCCGCCGGAGTCATCACGAACGACCTGCCGGCACCACTCGCCATCGGGGTGGCCATCCTGGTCCCCGCCTCCGTCGTCGCCGCCTGCACGACGCTGCTGTGGCGGCGCCGACGTCCGCTGGTGCCGTTCGTCGCCTCCTTCGCGCTCGAGGCCGGATTCCTCTTCGCCCTGCAGCCGATCGGCTCGCCACTGCTGCTGGTCACCTGCTACTCGCTCGCGGTGTACCGCTCGTCGCGAGCCGCGTGGACGGGCTTCGGCATCGGACTCGCCACGCTCGCCGCCTTCGGCGGACTGCTCACCCTCACCGGCGTCATCACCCTGCAGATCACCGCGAACGCCGTCATCATGTCGCTCGTGCTCGGATTGATCGGCACGCTCATCGGCGTCAACGTGGGCGGTCGCAAACGCTATCTCGCCGCCGTGATCGACCGGTCCCGACAGCTGCTCGTCGAGCGCGACCAGCAGGCGCAGCTCGCGGCCGCCGGAGAGCGCGCCCGCACCGCCCGCGAGATGCACGACATCGTCTCGCATTCGCTGACGGTGATCGTCGCCCTGTCGGAGGGAGCCGCTGCCACCTCCGACGCCGATCAGGCACGGGCAGCGTCCACGGCATCGGCCGAGACGGCCCGCAGCGCCCTCACCGAGATGCGGGCGATGCTCGGTGTCCTGCGCGCCGACGACTCCCCTCTGCCTCTCGCGCCCCTGGCGCCGACGCCTCCGCAGGAGACCGTCTCGCACGCGCAGCGCGCCGGCTACCCCGTGACGCTCTCGGTCTCGGGCGGCGCCGACCTCTCTCCCGCCGTCGCCCATGCTGTCGGGCGCATCGTGCAGGAGGGCGTCACCAACGCGATGCGGCATGCACCGGGTGCGACGTCGATCGCCGTCCGACTCGTGTACACGGCCGATGCGGTGACGGCCGAGATCGTCAACGACGGCGCCACGGGTCCGGTCGGCACATCGGGATTCGGCCTTCGCGGTCTCGCCGAGCGCGCCGCGCACGCCGGAGGAAGCATCGTCTCCGAGCCGCTGGAGGGCGGCAGGTGGATGCTGCGCGCCGAGCTGCCGATGGCGCCCGATCCGAGCGAACTCATCGACCCCGATCCGGAGGACCGACCATGAATGCCCCGATCTCGCTGCTGCTCGTCGACGACCAGCAGCTCATCCGCCTCGGCTTCCGGATGGTGCTCGAAGCCGAGGCCGACATGGTGGTGGTCGGCGAGGCGGAAGACGGTCACGCGGCGATCGCTCAAGCCGCGGCGCTGCAGCCCGATGTGGTGCTGATGGACATCCGGATGCCGGGGCTCGACGGCATCGCGGCGACGGAGGCCATCGTCCGCGCGCACCCCGAGACTCGTGTGCTGGTGCTGACGACGTTCGATCTCGACGAGTACGCGTTCGGAGCGATCCGTGCGGGGGCCAGCGGATTCCTGCTGAAGGACGCGCAACGGCACGAGATGATCTCGGCCATCCGCGCCATCCACCGAGGAGACGCGGCGCTCGCGCCGAGGGTCACCCGGATGCTGCTGGAACACGTGACGCCGGGATTGGGCACCACTCCGACGCCGCCTGCCGTCACGATCGACGACCCCACGACCGACCTCACCGACCGGGAACGCGACGTGTTCCTCGAGATCGCGCGGGGGCTGACGAACGCCGAGATCGCGCAGGCGCTGTTCGTCAGCGAGTCGACGGTGAAGACGCACGTGGGACGCGTGCTCGCGAAGCTCGGGGCCCGCGACCGTATCCATCTGGTCATCCTGGCCCACCGCCTCGGACTCATCGACGACGACGCCCTGCCCTCCGACGGGTGAGTCGGCGGGCAGGGCGCGAGGTCTGTCAGGCCTTCGCCGGAGTCCACTCCGACACGCGGTTGAGCGCGTCGACCTCGTCTGTGGTCAGCTCGAGACGAGCGCCGGCGAGGAGATCCGGCACCTGCTCGACGGTGCGGGCGCTGGCGATCGGAGCAGCCACCGTCGGCTGGGCGCGCAGCCATGCGAGCGAGGTCGCGGCGATCGAGGCGCCGTGCGCGTCGCCGATCTGCTCGAGCGTGTCGATGATGCGCAGACCCGCTTCGGTGGCGTACTTCGCTGCGCCCGAGGCACGGGGCGAGGTCTGCCCCTCGGTATCGGCTGAGCGGTACTTTCCGGTCAGGAATCCGCTCGCGAGCGAGTAATACGGCACGAGGCCGAGACCGAATTCTTCGGCCACCGGGATGATCGTCTCCTCGACGTCGTTGCGGTGCACGAGGTTGTAGTGCGGCTGCACGGCGACGGGCAGGGCGACGCCCGTGCGTCGGGCGATCTCGACCCATTCGCGGATGCGGTCTGCGCTGTAGTTCGAGACGGCGACGTTGCGCACCAGGCCGTCGGCGACGAGCTGGCCGAAGGCCCCGACGGTCTCCTCCAGCGGCACGGTCTCGTCGTCGAAGTGCGCGTAGTAGAGGTCGATCGTGTCGACCCCGAGGCGGCCCAGCGACGCTTCGGCAGCCTTGCGGATGTTCGAGGCCGCGAGTCCCTTGAACTCCGGGTGCTGGCTCACCTTGGTGGCGACGACCACGCCCTCGGGCTTGCGCGAGGCGAGCCATTCGCCGATGATCGTCTCGCTCTCGCCACCCGAGTTGCCCGGCACCCACGCGCTGTACGCGTCGGCGGTGTCGATGAAGTCGCCTCCCCCGTCGACGAACGCGTCGAGCACGGCGAACGATGCGTCGCGGTCGGCCGTCCAGCCGAACACGTTGCCGCCGAGCGAGAGGGGGAAGACGTCAAGGTCACTGTTTCCGATACGAGTCATACTCGGGACAACCCGAGACCCCCGCACACTATTTCGCATGTGACGATGTGTGTCGTGCGAGGAGTCTTCGTTCGGCGAACTCCCGCATTCCCAGTCGCGTATCGTTGGCCCGATGAACCCCCGGCGTGAACCTCGAGGCGGCATGGCCTCCCTGCCGCTGATGCTCGGCCTCCCCATCGGCGCAGTCGTCGGGCTCGGCATCGGCACTGCCGCGGGCGACCCCGGGATCGGCGCCGCGATCGGTGCTCCCGCGGGTCTCATGATCGGGCTCGTCTGGACCGTCGTCTGGGAGCAGATGCGCCGCAGCGAGAACGACTAGGTCGCCTCTCCGCTCCTTCGGGGTCTCCGTCGGGACGTTCTCCGCCCAGGCAGAGCGAAGGCCCGTGTCCCTGGAGCCATCCCGGGATGCGGGCCTTCGCGTGCGGTGCCGACTACAGGACTCGAACCTGCAACCCCCGTATTACAAGTACGGTGCGCTACCAATTGCGCCAAGTCGGCGAACGCCACCCAGCTTAGCGAGGGGTGACTGGTGCCGAGAAACTACGGCGCGGTGGTCGGCGTGGGAGTCGGCGTCGGGCTGGGCGACTCGGTGGAGTAATAGGCATCGCTCGCGACGGTCAGCACGAACTGCGAGAACTCGCTCGGGTCGTCGAGCGCACCGACGTATGCCTCGCCGTTGACGACGATCATGGGCGCAGCGGTCAGCACGAGGTCGTCAGAGCCGACGAGCGGCCCCTCGAGGGCGCGCGAGGTGGCA
The DNA here is from genome assembly GCF_051062835.1 of Microbacterium sp. CGR1. Lineage (GTDB taxonomy): Bacteria > Actinomycetota > Actinomycetes > Actinomycetales > Microbacteriaceae > Microbacterium. Next base: position 1,487,495 of record NZ_JAOTPG010000001.1, read on the forward strand.
TCCTTCGCCCAGGTCACGTAGTCCTGGTTCTCGATGCAGGAGCGCACGCTCTTGACGTTGTCCGAGCCCACGGCACCGGCGATGTCGGCGAGCTGCGCGTCGGAGAACCCGTCGGTGTTCACCTCGGGCTGGTCGTCGAGCAGGTCGTGGTTGAAGGCGTAGAACTGCGACGGCGAATGCGTGGCGACGCACGCTGCGGCTGCGGCGGAGCGCAGCGAGTACTTGGTACCGTTCGAGCTGGCGGTGAGCAGTGCGACCGGGTGGTACGTCACGGTCGCCGCGCCCTCGGTGATCCAGTTCACGAGCTGGCGGGCGTTCGCGCGCTCGAACTCACCGGCGTCCGGCGACAGGTAGTCGACGTAGATGTGGATGTCGACGGTGCTCGAGGTCGTCGGTGCGGGGGTCGGCGTCGCCTCGCCTCCGGCCTCGGTCTCGTCGGGGCTGGGAGCAACGACGCCTTCGTCAGAGGCCGCAGTCGCGCTGATGTCGGAGACGAGGATGCCGTCATCGTCCATGCCGCCGGGCGTGAGCTGCGGCTTCGACACCTGCGCCGAGACGGCGAGCGTGATGGCGGTGCCGATCGCACCGACCGCGACCACGGCGATGGCGCCGAGGATGATCCGTCGCATCACGCGCGCCCTCGACTGCTGGGCATGCACCTTCTGTGCCTTCTCCCGCACGACCTCACGCGAATTGCGAGGGCTGGGGACGTTCGGCGTCTCGTCGCTCGACATCGTTCCTCTAGACAGTCTCAGGGGGGCAGGGTGGCCCCGGACGCCACTCGGGCGGCGAACGCCGCGTTAAGCGGCCGAGAACGATGTTAACCAGCCAGGCTGAGAAATACCCAGATAGACAGGTTTCTGGCATACTGAACCCGACCCAATGAGGGGTCACGGCGGATCACTCCGCCGCTCTATCACTACGGATCGTCCGGCACGTACCTGCCGGTGAAGGAGAAACACAATGGCATCTGTGACTTTCGACGAGGCCACCCGCCTCTACCCCGGCGGAACCCGCCCGGCTGTCGACAAGCTCAACCTCGAGGTCGCCGATGGCGAATTCCTCGTTCTCGTCGGCCCTTCCGGCTGCGGAAAGTCCACCTCGCTGCGTATGCTCGCCGGCCTCGAAGAGGTCAACGCCGGTCGCATCCTCATCGGTGACCGCGACGTGACCGACGTCCCGCCGAAGGACCGCGACATCGCGATGGTCTTCCAGAACTACGCGCTGTACCCGCACATGACGGTCGCCGAGAACATGGGCTTCGCGCTCAAGATCGCCGGCGTCGGCAAGGAAGAGCGCGCCAGCCGTGTTCTCGAGGCCGCCAAGCTGCTCGACCTCGAGGAGTACCTGACCCGCAAGCCGAAGGCCCTCTCGGGTGGTCAGCGTCAGCGTGTCGCGATGGGTCGCGCGATCGTCCGTCAGCCCCAGGTCTTCCTCATGGATGAGCCGCTGTCGAACCTCGACGCCAAGCTCCGTGTCCAGACGCGTACGCAGATCGCGTCGCTGCAGCGTCGTCTCGGCGTCACCACGGTCTACGTCACGCACGACCAGACCGAGGCCCTCACCATGGGTGACCGCATCGCGGTCCTCAAGGACGGACTGCTGCAGCAGGTCGGCTCGCCGCGCGACCTGTACGAGAAGCCCGAGAACGTGTTCGTCGCCGGCTTCATCGGCTCCCCCGCCATGAACCTGTTCAGCGCAGACCTGGCTGAGGGCGGCATCCGCTTCGGCACCGAGGTCGTCCCGCTCGACCGCGACACAGTGGGCCGTGCCAACGGCTCGCAGGTCACCGTGGGCGTGCGCCCCGAGGACATCACCGTCGGCCCGGCCGACGGTAAGGGCCTCTCGGTCGTCGTCGACCTCGTCGAGGAGCTCGGCGCCGACGGCTACCTCTACGGTCACACCGAGATCAACGGCAAGCGCGCCGACCTGGTCGCCCGTGTCGACGGTCGCAGCCACCCCAACGCGGGTGAGACCGTCACCCTCGCGGCGAACGCGGGCCACGTGCACGCATTCGACATCGAGTCGGGTGTGCGCCTGAACGACAAGCCGATCGTCTCCGCCTGATCGGATCCACAGACGCGGCGCGGGCTGACTTCGGTCACCCGCGCCGCTTCTGCTTTTCCCACACACCGTCTGGAGAGCCATGCAGGATGCGCTGCGGATCACCGCGAGCTCGATCGACCCCGGTCTGCTCGCTCTCCCCTGGTCGACGACACTGGCCAAGTGGCCGTCCGAGCAGATCGTGTCGCTGCCGAAGGGCCTCTCGCGCCACCTGGTGCGGTTCGCCGACCTCTCCGGTCGCGTCGTCGCCGTCAAGGAGACCACCGACGAGATGGCGAAGCGCGAGTACGAGATGCTCGGCAACCTCGCACGCCTCGACATCCCGTGCGTCGGCCGCGTCGCGGTGATCGCAGGACGCACGGATGCCGCGGGCGAACCGCTTCCCGCCGCGCTCGTGACCTCGCACCTGCGATTCTCGATGCCGTACCGCGCCCTCTTCACCCGTGTCCTTCGGCCCGACACCGCCACACGCCTCGTCGACGCCCTGGCCGTGCTGCTCGTGCGCCTGCACAACGTCGGCTTCTACTGGGGCGACGTCTCACTTTCGAACACCCTCTTCCGGCGCGACGCCGGCGCCTACGCGGCATACCTCGTCGATGCTGAGACGGGCGAACTGCACGAGGAGGGCCTGACCGACGGCCAGCGCGCCTACGACCTCGACCTCGCCCGCACGAACATCGCCGGCGAGATCATGGACCTCGCTGCGGGCGGACGCCTCGAGCACGGCGTCGACGCTATCGCGATCGCCGACGGCATCGTCTCGTCGTACCGCTCACTGTGGGCCGAGCTGACGGTGCAAGAGTCCTTCGCCTCAGCCGAGACCTGGCGCATCACCGAGCGCGTCGAGCGTCTCAACGCGCTCGGATTCGACATCGACGAGATGTCGATGTCGACCACCTCCGACGGCACGGTCGTCGAGATCCAGCCGAAGGTGGTGGATGCTGGGCACCACCAGCGGCGCCTCATCCGCCTCACCGGACTCGATGTCGAAGAGAACCAGGCGCGACGTCTGCTCAACGACCTCGACGAGTTCCGCGCCCGGTCCACCAAGCAGTGGGCCGACGAGGAGATGTACGCGCACGAGTGGCTGACCCGCGTGTTCGAGCCCGTCGTGCGTGCGATCCCCTGGGAGCTGCGCGCCAAGCTCGAACCCGCCGAGGTGTTCCACCAGGTGCTCGAGCACCGCTGGTACCTGTCGCAGGCGCAGGGACGCTCCGTGCCGCTCGCTGAGGTGCTGACCAGCTACATCAACGAGGTGCTGCGGCACCGGCGCGACGAGGCGACCATCATGGGTCCGCCCACCGAGACCATGAGCCTGCCGGTGATCACGGGCGCGAACCCCGTCACCGATGACGACGACGAGATCGACTGGCGCGACCTCGTCTGACCGGCACCCCGCGCTTCAGTACCCGACGGTGAAGCGCGACCGGTGGTGCGCAGCGCGCTCGACCTCGTCGACCACGGCGATCGCGAAGTCCGCACCCGAGATGAACGACTTGCCGTCGGCGTCGCGCACGAGGACGTCGCCGCCGTCGCGGTAGTGCCCGGTGCGCTCGCCCTCGGCCCAGGGACCGAAGACCTCTGCCGGGTGCACGAAGAACCAGTCGAGCGACTCGTCGGTCGACTCGAGCAGTGCAAGAGAGTCGATGCCGACCTGCGCCTCGTGCTTGTACTCCTCGGGGAAGTCCAGGTCGAAGAGTCGGGGACCGCCGGGAGCCACCAGGCTGCCGCCGGCTCCGCCGACCACACCGATGCGGGTCTTCGTGCCCGTCACCTTCTCGATGAGCCCTCGAAGAGCGTCGAGCACAGAGTTCTCCATGTCGCCACGGGGAGACAGAGCCGACACGACGGCGTCGGCACCGTCGAAGACGTCGCCGAGGCTCGCGAGATCGAGCACGGAACCCTGCACGTTCCGCGCGCCCTCGACCGGGTTCGACGGCTCAGAGCGCGACACAGAGACGACCTCGTGCCCGCGGCTCACCGCCTCCGAGACGATGTGCCGTCCGGCGTAGCCGGTTCCTCCGAGGACGACGATGCGAGCCATGTGCTTCTCCCCTACTTCTTCGCGTTGCGGATCGATGAGACCTGGTAGAGCGCGACGGACGTCGCGATGCCGGCGTTGAGCGACTCGGTCACGGCCGAGATCGGGATCGAGACGATCTGATCGCACGTCTCGGCGACCAGACGCGAGAGGCCCTTGCCCTCGGATCCGGTGACGATCACGACAGGGCGATCGGCGAGCTGCAGCTCGGGCAGCAGCACGTCGCCGTCGCCATCGAGGCCGAGCACGAAGACGCCCTGCTTCTTGAACTCCTTGAGCTGCGTCGTGAGGTTGGTCGCCAGGGCGACCGGAACGCGCGCGGCGGCACCGGCGCTGGTCTTCCACGCCGCCGAGTTCACGCCGGCCGAGCGACGCTGCGGCAGGATGATCCCGTGTCCGCCGAAGGCTCCGGTCGAGCGGATGATCGCCCCGAGGTTGCGGGGGTCGGTGATGCCGTCGAGCGCGACGAACAGTGGGACCTCGCCCTTGTCGATGACGGCCTCGAGCAGGTCCTGGGGGTGCGCGTACTCGTACGGCGGCACCTTGACGGCGACGCCCTGATGCACGCCGTCGAAGCCGGCCATGCGGTCGAGCTCCTGACGCGTCACCTCGAGCACCGGGATGCCGCGGTTCGTGGCGATCGACAGCATCTCCTTGACGCGGTCGTCCATCTCGACGCGCTGCGCGATGTAGAACGCCGACGCGGGGATCTTCGCGCGCAGAGCCTCGAGCACCGAGTTGCGGCCGGTGACGACCTCGACCTCGGTGGTGTTGTCCTTCGAGCGTGCCGAGCGGTTCGGGTTGCCGCCGGACGTCTGACGCTGCCCCGGCTTGCCCTTTCCACCCGACGCCGCGTAGCGCTCGGCCGCGGCCTTGCGCTTGCCGGCGGGGTGCCAGGCGCGATCCTCGGCCTTCGGGGTCGGTCCGCGACCCTCGAGCGACTTGCGCCCCATTCCGCCGGTGCCCTTCGTGGGGCCCTTCTTGTTTCCCTTGTTCGCGCCGGGGCGCTGTGGCTTAGCCATCGATACTCCAATGAGTTCCGGCCGGAGAGTCCTCCAGCGTGATTCCTGCGGCGGCGATCGCATCACGGATGCGATCGGCCGCCGCCCAGTCCTTGTCAGCGCGCGCCTGCGCACGCTGGGCGATCATCGTCTGCACGAGCGCGTCGAGGGCGGATGCCGTGGCACCGCCACCCCCGTGGCTCCATTCGCGTGCGAGCGGGTTGATGCCGAGCACCGCCGTCATGTCGTGCACGTCGGAGACGTCCTGCCGAGCCTCGTCGAACTGCCCCGCATCCAGTCTCGCATTGCCGGAGCGGATGCTGTCGTGGATAGCGGCGAGCGCGCGCGGCACGCCGAGGTCGTCGTTCATCGCGTCCCAGAAGGGCGTGGGCAGCCCCTCCTTGTGCTCCTGCCAGCGAGCAGGAGCGAGCCGATCGCCCCGCTCCAGGAACGAGCGGATCCGCCCGAGCGCGGCCTCGGCCTCGGCCCACGACGATTCGGTGAGATCGAGGCTCGAGCGGTAGTGCGCGGCGGCGAGGGCATAACGCACCACGAGCGGATCGCGCTCGGCGAGCACATCGCTCGCGAGAGTGAAGTTTCCGAGGGACTTCGACATCTTCTGGCCGCCCACAGTCACGAGACCGTTGTGCACCCAGTACCGTGCGAACCCGTCGCCGGCAGCGGTCGACTGGGCGAGCTCGTTCTCGTGATGCGGGAAGCGCAGGTCGAGACCGCCGCCGTGGATGTCGAACTCCGCACCGAGGTACCGCTTCGACATCGCGGAGCACTCGATGTGCCAGCCGGGACGCCCCGCGCCCCAGGGCGACTGCCACACGGCATCCGCCTGCTCGTCGGGCTTGGCACCCTTCCACAGCGCGAAGTCCTGCGGGTTGCGCTTGCCACGGGGATCCGCGTCCTCCGCCGCCTCCATGGCATCGACCGACTGGTTCGTGAGCGATCCGTACTCGGGCCACGAGCGGACGTCGAAGTAGACGTCGCCCGAGCCGTCGGGAGCGGGATACGCGTGACCGCGGTCGATCAGGGTGGTGATGATCTCCTGCATCTGCGGGATGGATGCGGTCGCTCGGGGCTCGTAGGTCGGCGGGAGGATGCCGACGCCGGCATACGCCGCCGTGAACTCCTGCTCCATCCGGTAGGCCAGCGCCCACCATGGCTCGACGTCGGTCGCGTTCGCGAGCACCTTGTCGTCGATGTCCGTGACGTTGCGCACGAACGTCACGCGTCCGAAGCGATGCGTCAGCCAGCGGCGAAGGAGGTCGAAGCTCAGCGCAGCGCGCACGTGCCCGATGTGGGGTCCGGACTGCACCGTGGGTCCGCACACGTACATCGTGATGTTCTCGGGATCGAGAGGCACGAAGTCGCGCAGCTGCTGTGCGCGGGTGTCGTAGAGGCGGAGAGTCACCGCACAAGCTTACCGGGCCGCCGATTCCGAAGACTGGGTGCGGTTTCGGGCCGGCCGATCGGGCCTGATCAGGTCAGTCGACCGGGAAGACCTGACCCGTCTGCACCCCGAGCACGCTCTTCGCGAACGCCTGTCCGACGCGATGCGACGACACGGGCACGAAGCCGGGGAACGACGAGTGGTACGACGGGGCGTCTTCGAGCACCGACGGGCTCACGGCGTTGATGCGGATGCCGCGGGGCAGCTCGGCGGCGGCGGCGAGCACGAACGACTCGACGGCGCCGTTGACGAGTGACGCGGCGGCACCGGTGGCGATGGGCTCGCGGGAGAGGATGCCGGAGGTCAGCGTTATCGATCCGCCGTCGCGCACGTACGGCGTGCCGATGCGCACGACGTCGAGCTGCGAGAGCACCTTGCCGCGGAACGCCGACTCGTAGTCGGCGCGGCCGAGCTCGCCGAGTGGGCGGAACGGCACCTCTCCTACCGCGACGATCACGGCGTCGACCTGTCCGACCGAGGCGAAGAGGCGCTCGATGGATGCCGAGTCGGTGACGTCGACCGACGGCTCACTGCTGCGCGACGCCGAGACGACCTCGTGTCCGGCCAGCGCGTCCACGGCGGTTCGACCGACCTGTCCGGTGGCTCCGATGATCAGGACCTTCATGATGCCTCCTCCTCGTCGCGCGACGACCGCGCGACGCTCTCCGACAACGAACACGGATGCCGGAGCATTCCCGTGCGTGCGATGAACAGTGTCAGCGCGGGTGCACCATCGCGACGGCGGTGACGGCGATCCCCTCACCGCGTCCGGGGAATCCGAGTCCGTCGGTGGTCGTCGCGGTGATCGACACGGGCGCCCCGCCCAGTGCCGCGGATAGCACCCGCTCGGCCTCCGCTCGGCGGGCACTGAACCGCGGTCGGTTGCCCTGGAACTGCGCAGAGACGTTCCCGATCGCGAAGCCCGCCTCTTCCAGCAGCTCCCTGGTGCGTGCGAGGAAGACCTCGGCATGCGCCCCGGCGTACTCGGGATGAGCGGTTCCGAAATGCTCGCCGATGTCGCCGAGCCCCGCGGCTCCCAGCAGCGCATCGACGATGGCATGCGCCACGGCGTCGCCGTCGGAGTGCCCGGACAGGGCCGGCTCCCCCGGCCACTCGAGGCCCGCCAGCCACAGATCGCCGTCGCCGCCGAAGGCGTGCACGTCCGTCCCGAGCCCGACTCGCGGCCCACTCCACGCCACGGGGGCAGCGGCGGCAGCGTCTGCAGCGTCCGCCGGGGCCGGGGCGATTGCAGCGAGCAGGTGACGGGCCCGCTCGAGATCGGCCGCGGTGGTGATCTTGAATCCGCGTGCCGCCCCGGGGATCTGGCGGACGTCATGACCCGCAGCGGCGTAGAGCGCCGCATCGTCGGTGTACTCGACACCGGATGAGAGGGCGGCCTCGTATGCGGCTTCGAGTAGCGCGCGCGGAAAGCCCTGCGGCGTCTGCGCCGCGGCGAGCTTCGAGCGATCGATCGGTGCGACGACCGCATCGCCGTCCACGCGCTTCAGCGTGTCGACCACGGGAAGTGTCGGGAGGATCCCGATCTCACCGTCGATGGCCGCGGCGACTGCGTCGATCACCTCCGGAGGCGTCAGCGCGCGCGCTGCGTCGTGCACCAGCACGCGCGTGACGTCGCCCCACAGGGCGTCAAGCCCTGCCGCCACCGATCGCTGGCGCGTATCGCCACCGGTGACGACGCTGCCGAGATCGATGCGGTCGCCGGCTGCGGCGCGCAGCTCCGTCTCGGCATCGCCCTCGAATCCCGCGGGTGCGACGACGATGACCTGGGCGGGGGCTGCCGCGAAGACACCGTCGAGTGCGTGGCGGAGGATCGAATGGCTGTCGATGCCGACGAACGCCTTGGGCGCTCCGGCATCCAGTCGCGTGCCGGAGCCGGCGGCGACGACGATGATCGCGGTGTCAGGGACGGGAAGCATGCTCACCCGGTTCACGTTACCGGCGCGCACGAAAAAAGGCGGATGCCGAAGCATCCGCCTTCGTCTCGATCCGCTCAGGACGCGAGGACCTCGTCGAGCAGTGCGCTCGCCTTGTCTTCGTCGGTCTTCTCTGCGAGAGCCAGCTCGGAGATGAGGATCTGACGAGCCTTCGCCAGCATCCGCTTCTCACCGGCGGACAGACCGCGGTCCTGATCACGACGCCACAGGTCGCGCACGACCTCGCTCACCTTGATCACATCGCCGGAGGCGAGCTTCTCGAGGTTCGCCTTGTACCGGCGCGACCAGTTCGTGGGCTCTTCTGTGAACGGAGCGCGGAGCACCTCGAACACATGGTCGAGCCCCTCACGGCCGATCACATCACGGACCCCGACAAGATCGACGTTCTCCGCGGGTACCTCGATGATGAGGTCTCCCTGCGTGACGTTGAGCTTCAGGTATTTCTTCGCCTCACCCTTGATGACGCGCTCCTTGACCTCGATGATGGTCGCAGCGCCATGGTGCGGATAGACGACAGTTTCGCCAACCTCAAAAAGCATAAAAACTTGTCCTTTCGGCAACCTCAAGGATACCACAGCAGACATGCGCTAAGGTTCGCGCCCCCACGTCCTCGGCAGCCCCCTCGCATGCGCATAGAATGGGATGCGGATATCCCGTCGGACCTCAGGAGGACCCGTGAAATCGCGCCTTGTTGCGTCTGCCGCCATCAGCGCCCTCGTTCTTCTCGGCGCGACGGGCTGCACCTTCATCACGCCACAGTCGACCAAGATCGAGTACTCCGGTTCGGACGGCGTCAACGTCTCCGACTCCGACGGACCGATCGACGTGCGAAACGCCTTCGTCGTCGCGAACGAAGACGGCTCCGTGGGCAACTTCATCGGCGCGGTCGTCAACCCGACCACCGAGAAGGCCACGCTCACGATGACCGTCGCGGGGCTCGACCCGTTCACCGTCACGGTGCCCGCGGGCAAGACCGTGAGCTTCGGCGCCGACGAGGAGCCGCTGCGCATCGACGGTCTCGACACGAAGCCGGGCGCCACGGTCGAGATCCACTTCCAGTCCGGCGACGGCGCTGGCACCAAGACCCAGGTCCCCGTGCTCGACGGTTCTCTGCCGTACTACGCCGACCTCGTGCCCACGGCCGAGAAGGCCGAGCCGACGCCGGTCCCGACCGACACGGCCGCACCGGCTCCGCAGGAGTGATCCGCACCACAGCGTGACGAAGAGGCCGGCACCCCGAGGGGTGCCGGCCTCTTCTGTCGTCCGAGGTTCGCTCGGGGGCTCAGCCCTCGAAGCGGTAGCCCAGTCCGCGCACGGTGACGAGCATGACGGGCTCCCCCGGGTTCTCCTCGATGCGGGAGCGGATGCGCTTGATGTGCACGTCGAGGGTCTTGGTGTCGCCGAAGTAGTCGCTGCCCCACACGCGGTCGATGAGCTGGCCGCGGGTGAGAACACGACCCGAGTTGCGCATCAGCACCTCGAGGAGCTCGAATTCCTTCAGCGGCATGTTGATCTGCTGCCCGGCGACCGAGACGGTGTGCCGGTCGATGTCGAGCGAGACGCGTCCGCCGTCGAGCACCCGCTCGTCGAGCTCGTTCTCCGCCTGCACCACGCGGCGCAGCACCGCCCGCATGCGGGCCAGCAGCTCGCGCGACGAATAGGGCTTGGTGACGTAGTCGTCGGCACCGAGTTCGAGCCCGACGACGATGTCCACCTCCGAGTCCTTGGCCGTGACCATGATGATCGGCACGGCGGAGGTGGAGCGGATCTGCCGGCACACCTCGGTGCCCGGCATCCCCGGCAGCATGAGGTCGAGCAGCACGACGTCGGCGCCGCGCTCGCGGAACGCGGTCAGAGCGCCGGGGCCGTCCTCGGCGATCTCGACCTCGTACCCCTCGCGACGCAGCAGGTATGCGAGCGGGTCGGCGAGATCGGGCTCGTCTTCGACGAGAAGGATGCGGGTCATGCGTTCTCTCCGTTTCGGACGCGAGCTGCGGCCTTCGCAGCCTTCCGCTCGCGCTTCTTCTTGTCCTTCTTGTCCGTGTCGATCCTCGGGGGAGCATCGATCCTCGGGAGCCTGATGGTGAAGGTCGATCCGCGTCCGGGGCGCGACCAGAGGCGCACCTCGCCGCCGTGCCTCTGCGTCGCGTGCTTGACGATCGAGAGTCCGAGGCCCGTGCCGCCGGTGCGACGCGATCGAGCCTCGTCCGCGCGGTAGAAGCGCTCGAAGATGCGCTCTCGGTCGCCTTCGGCGATCCCGATGCCCTGATCGGAGACGGCGATCTCGACCACGCCTTCGTCGGCCTTCACGCCGATGCCGACCCGGGAGCCCTTCGGCGAGTAGGCGATCGCATTGGCGATGAGGTTGCCGAACGCCTCGATGAGGATCTGCGAGTCGCCGCGCACCCACACTCCCCTGTCGCCGCCGCGCGCGATCTCGACGCCCGCCGAGTCCGCCTGCACGACATGCGCCTCGAGTGCGGTGGCGAGCACTTCGTCGATCGCGACCGGTCGCACGTCCGACAGCGCGTCCTCCGCCTGCAGCCTCGACAGGCTCATGATGCGCCCGGTGAGCTGGCCGAGGCGAGACGCCTCCGCCGAGATCCTGCTGGCGAAGTGACGCACCTGAGCGGGGTCGTCTGCCGCCGACTCGATGGCCTCGGCGAGCAGCGTGACCGCACCGACCGGCGTCTTGAGCTCGTGGCTGGTGTTCGCCACGAAGTCGCGGCGCATCTGATCCAGGCGCTCCTGCTCGGTCACGTCGCGGATGATCAGCAGGGTCATCCGCGGACTGATCACGCTCGCGCGGGCCGAGACCAGTCGGGGGTCGAGGCTGAGACCGCCGCGCGTCAGACGCATCGACTCGGAGGCCGAGCCGCCCTCGCTCCGGCCGCCGCGCACCAGCTGACGCAGCTCGGGATTCTCGAGCGGAGCCCCGACTTCGATGCCGAAGCGCGTCGCCGCCTTCGACACCGCGAGCACGAGCCCGGACGAGTCGACCACGCAGGCCGCGTCGTCCATGCTGCCCAGCACCGCGGTGACGCCTTCGGGCACCGAGAGCGACGTCTCCTCAGCGACCCGTGCCCTCGCGCGATACGCCCATGCCACGAGAAGAGAGAGGCCGACGCCGATCACGAGGCCGACGGCCAACGCGAGCAGCGCGATCTGCGGCAAGGTCATATCCCCAGCGTAGAGTGCGTTCACCCGCGGATCGGCGGGTTCACCCACGCTGGCGGCAACGCGAGAAGTACTATTCACGTGCTGGGCACCGTTCGTTAACCTTCGGAGCAGACAATCGCTTTCGGGCCTGTGCGGGAGCGCTGAGCTCTCCTCTCGCGCGAACGGTCCGGCCGTCTCGCGTTGACACCACAGCCGAGACCCGAACGAAAGGTTGCGCCGACATGCGCGAAGTCTTCCATCAGTCCCTCGAGGACCTGCAGTCCCAGCTCGTGGAGATCGCAGACCTCGTCACGGTCTCCATCGACAAAGCCACCCGCTCCTTCGCGACCAGCGATGTCGAGCTCGCCGAAGAGGTCATCGCCGATGACGCCAAGATCGACGCGCTGGCGGTGGCGCTCGACGAGCAGGCCATCGAGATCCTCGCCCGTCAGCAGCCGGTCGCTCGCGACCTGCGCGTGGTCGTGACCGCCCTGCGCGTCAGCGCCTCGCTCGAGCGCATGGGCGACATGTCCGAGCACATCGCCCAGCTCGCGCGCCTGCGCTTCCCCGAGCGCGCGATCCCGAAGGGCCTCAAGGGCACCTTCACGAAGATGGGCGAGCTGGACGTCGAGATCTCGCGCACGCTCTCCGAGCTGCTGCGCACCCAGGACCTGAAACTGGCCGACACGATCCGCAACACCGATGACGACATCGACGAGCTGCACGCCAGCGTCTTCGAGAAGGTCCTCAGCGACAACTGGAAGGGCGAGGCCACCGCGACCGTCGACGCCACGCTCGCCAGCCGCTACCACGAGCGCTTCGCCGACCACGCCGTGGCCGTCGCGAAGAAGGTCATCTACCTCGCGACCGGTGACTGGCGCATCGAAGAAGAGGACATCGCCCTCGCGATCGAGCAGCAGCAGGAGCTCGGCCACGCCTGAAGCGTACGAGACACACGAAAAGGGGGCGGATGCTGACAGCATCCGCCCCCTTTCGTCTGCGGTGTTACTTCTTGCCCTGCGCGGCGACCGCTGCGGCACCCGCGGCGGCGGCCTCGGGGTCGAGGTAGCGGCCGGGGCCGGTGGGGACGTTGTTCTCGTCGAGCTCGTAGACCAGCGGGATGCCGGTGGGGATGTTCAGCTCGGCGATGTCGTCGTCGCTGATGCCCTCGAGGTGCTTCACGAGACCGCGGAGCGAGTTGCCGTGAGCGGTGACGAGAACGGTCTTGCCGGCCTCGAGGTCGGGGACGATCGCGTCGTTCCAGTACGGCAGGAGGCGGTCGATGACGAGCTTCAGCGACTCGGTGCGGGGCACCTCGCCGTCGATGTCGGCGTAGCGGACGTCGCCGACCTGGCTGAACTCGCTCTCGTCGTCGAGCAGGGGCGGCGGCACGTCGAACGAGCGACGCCACAGCTGGAACTGCTCGGGACCGAACTCCTCGAGGGTCTGGGCCTTGTCCTTGCCCTGCAGAGCGCCGTAGTGGCGCTCGTTCAGACGCCACGAGCGCGTCACCGGGATCCACAGGCGGTCGGCCGCATCGAGGGCGATGTCAGCGGTCTGGATGGCGCGGCTCAGCAGCGAGGTGTGCAGCACGTCGGGCAGGATGCCGGCCTCGGCCAGCAGCTCACCGCCTCGGCGTGCCTCGTTCTTGCCCTGCTCGTTCAGGCGGACGTCCACCCAGCCGGTGAAGAGGTTCAGTTCGTTCCACTCGCTCCGGCCGTGACGGAGCAGGATCAGGGTGCGGTTCGCAGTCATGAGCCCAGTTTATCGGCGGAGGTCCACGCGTCCACGCCCCGGCCCTGCGAGGATTGACGCATGGCCTCATCTCCTCTCGGTCGGCCGACCCGCGGCACCACCGGGACGAACAGGTTGCGGCGCAACGACAGATGGATCGCGGCGAGCCCGGCGTTTCGGCGAGCCGCCGATCCGCTCGTCATCGACCTCGGCTACGGAGCGAGCGGGGTGACCGCGTTCGAGCTCGCGACCCGACTGCAGCGCGTGCGGCCGGATGCCGAGGTGCGCGGCCTCGAGATCGACCCGGCCAGGGTCGCGACGGCGAGTCGGCAGCTGGTCGAGGTGCAGGCGGGGAACACTCCCTTCTCCCCCGATCTGCGCGTGTCCTTCGCTTACGGCGGGTTCGAGGTGCCGCTGCCCGCCGGGCGCCGCCCTGCGGTGATCCGCGCGATGAACGTGCTGCGCCAGTACGACGAGGCCGACGTCGCTGCGGCGTGGCGCACGATGGCCACGCGCCTCGCCCCCGACGGTCTGCTCGTCGAGGGCACCTGCGACGAGATCGGGCGGGTGGCGAGCTGGATCGATGTCGCCCCCGCCGGCACACCGCAACGGTTCACGATCTCACTGCGGCTGGCCGATCTCGAGCATCCGAGCATCGTCGCCGAGCGACTCCCGAAGGCGCTGATCCATCGAAACGTGCCGGGCGAACGTGTGCACGCCCTGCTCGTCGACCTCGACCGCGAATGGGACAGAGCAGCCTCCCTGTCGACGTTCGGGGCGACCCAGAGGTTCCTCGCGGCCGTCGCGGCGCTTCGTGAGCAGGCCTGGCCGGTGCTCGGCGGCAGGAGCCGCTGGCGGTTGGGCGAGCTCACCCTCCCGTGGGATGCGGTCGCGCCGCTCCCCTGATTGACGAGTTCAGCTCGCCTGGCGGGGATCCGGTGCGCTGGGGCGTCGTGACAGGCGCGTGAGGCGGGGGATGTCGGCCGTGGCACCGGCATCCGCAGGCACGATGACCTGCTGGGTCGCGGCGATGTCGGCACCCTCTGCACGGACGACGAGATCGCCGACCGGCGTGCGGCGAGACAGGATCGCGAGCGCGATGGGTCCGTCTTCGTGGTGGCGGGCGACCGACGTGATGTGACCGACCTCGTCGTCACCGGCGAGCACCGCATCACCGACGGCCGGAAGCACGGCCTCGCTCCCGTCGAGGTGGAGAGCTGCGAGGCGACGCGGCGGGTGCCCGAGGTTGTGGACCTTCGCGACCGTCTCCTGCCCGCGGTAGCAGCCCTTGTTCAGGTGCACGGCGGTGCGGATCCAGTCGGACTCGTGCGGCAGCGAGCGTTCGTCGACCTCGGCCGACCACCGCGGCCGCCAGGCTGCGACACGCAGCGCCTCGGCGGCGAGCAGGCCGGCGACCTCGTCGGCCGCGAGCGTCGCGGCGAGCGCGTCTGCGGCCTCGCTCGTGGCGATCGCCACACGCCAGTCGAGCTCGGCCCCGGGGTGCTCAGCGGTCTCGGCGTACTGATGACCTCCCGCGCTCACGCGCTGCCACGGGTCGACCCAGACGAGTGGGGCGCCGGCGGGAGCGGAGGCCGCGGCGAGCGCGCGATCAGCGGCCGCGCCGCCGTCGACGAAGCCGAGCAGCACGAGGTCGGGGCGCACGTCGACCGTGGCCTGGGTGCGGAACTTCATGCGGGTCAACCACGTCGCGAGCGCTTCGGCGTCGCCGGCATCCGCGATCAGCCAGGTCGACGAGCCGTCATCCAGGACGCCGGCCGCGTGCTCGACGCGACCTTGCGGGTCGAGTACCAGCAGCTCGGTGCTCTCGCCAGGAGCGAGCCGACCCACGGACTGCGAGGTGATCGAATCCAGCCAGCTCAGACGTTCGGGCCCTGCGACCTCGATGACCGTCCGGTCGTCGAGGGGCACGATGGCTCCACCCGCTGCGAGGCGGCGCTGCTCGCGGAACGCGTCGCCGAAGTGGGCGATGCCGTCGTCACCGATCACAGCGCCGGGGATGTCGGTGAAACCGGTCATGTCAGACCTTGGCCAATCGCGCGGACGCGTGCGCCCGCATGGGAGTGCCGAGGGCCGCGATGTCCCAGGCCCACAGCAGGTGGTTGTCGACGAGTCCGTACATGCGCGTCGCTGCGCCGTACTCCTTGGCGCCCGCACCGCGGACGATCGCGTCGGAGGCGATGTCGATGCGCGGACCGCTGATCTCCCCGAGGTAGAGCTCGAGCGTCCCGTCGGCGTGGGCGATGGAGACCTCGATCGGGAAGCCGCCCGATGCGGCGCGCAGTTCCTCGACGTCGTCGACTCCGCGCGTCACGGACTCGGCCAGCGGCGGCAGCAGGCCGGGGCCCGGGTCGGCGTCGGTAGCCGGGCGGCTGAGTCGCCAGAAGCCGGTCTCGGCGACGAGCGGGATGGAGACCGCCTGGTCGTCGCCGGTGAACGTCGCGGTAGCCGAGTAGTTCAGGAACGGCCCTCCGTCGTGGCTGAAGCTCACGCGATGCGTGAACTCACCCTGGAGGCGTTCATCGCCGACCGGATAGTCGATGACGCCGGTGCCCTCCCAGACTCCGACGAGCCACGAGAGCGGCGCGAGGTCGGCGGGAAGATCAGTGGGCAGCTCGAGCACGGTGCGCTCAGCGCTGACCGCGGAAGAGGTTGCGCAGCACGACGACCGAGACGAACACGATCGCGAGGCTCGCAAGGCCGAGGAGGCCGATGAAGAAGAGTTCGAGCGCCAGGAGGTCCATACCGTCCACATTACCCTCCGTGCGCGCGGGTGTCGCGTCCCGAGATCAGGTGACGAGGGCCGCCAGGCCGAATCCGACCGAGATCACACCCATCAGCAGCAGTGCGCCTATCGTGCTGCCGCTCACCCGGAAGATGAATCCCTGGGTGCGTCCGTACCAGAGCTGCACGGCGAACGAGAGCAGCACGATCCCGCCGAAGGCGACGAGCAGCCAGGGCACGCGCCATTCCTCCGGCACGAAGATCCCCACCGCGATGGAGGCGACGAAGGCGACCGCCCAGACGACGAGCACACCGACGAAAGCGTTACGCGGTGCGAGGGCAGGTTCCGACATGACTCCATTGTGACTCACCGACGACGAATGTCACCCATCAGCGCCCGGTATCATTGCGGCACGGCGTCCCCCGCCGTCCGGAAGGAGTGCGTGTGGCCCAGGTCCTGGTGTTGACCAATGCTCCGGTCTCGGAGCAGGTCCTGCCCGCGCTCGAGCTTCTCAGCCATCGTGTGCGTCAGATTCCGGCCGAGCCCGCCCAACTCGTGAGCGCCCCCGACTACGACATCGTGATCGTCGACGGCCGTCTCGACCTCGTCGGCGCGAAGTCGCTGTGTCGCCTGCTGCGTGCGACAGGACAGGATGCTCCGCTCCTCCTCGTCGTCACCGAGGGCGGCATGAGCGCGCTCTCCGGCGAGTGGGGCATCGACGATGTGCTGCTCTCCACCGCGGGGCCGGCAGAGACCGACGCCCGCGTGCGACTCGCGCTCGCCCGCCGCGACGAGGTCGCAGAGCCCTCGCGCGTGCAGGCGTCCGGGGTCACGATCGACGAGCAGTCGTACTCGGCGAAGCTGCGCGGCCGTCCGCTGGATCTCACGTACAAGGAGTTCCAGCTGCTGCACTTCCTCGCCACCCACCCCTCCAGGGTGTTCACCCGCGAGCAGCTGCTCAGCGAGGTGTGGGGCTACGACTATTTCGGCGGCACCCGGACGGTCGACGTGCACGTCCGGCGCCTGCGCGCGAAGCTCGGCGACCAGGAGCAGATCATCGGCACGGTGCGCAACGTCGGCTACCGATTCAACGTGTACGACGACGAGGCGGTCGCGGCGACGCGGTGACGGATGCGACGCCCGTTCACGCGCGCGTCACCTCACGGTGCTTAGATGTACCCCATGATCGATCCCGCTCTCGCCGACGCAGGTCTCGGTGACGCTGAAGATGACGACTTCGATGCCATCGAGTCCCCGGATGCACTGCTCCCCGACCATCGCTACCTCGATCGTGAGCTGAGCTGGCTCGCGTTCAACCAGCGCGTGCTCGAGCTCGCCGAGGATCCGTCGCTGCCGGAGCTGGAACGGGCGAACTTCCTCGCGATCTTCGCGAGCAACCTCGACGAGTTCTTCATGGTGCGCGTAGCGGGCCTGAAGCGCCGCATCGTGACAGGTCTCGCGGTTCCGACGAACATCGGCCGCTCCCCCGCCGACGCCCTCGCCGACATCGCTCGTGAGGCGCACGCACTCCAGCTTCGCCACGCCGACGCGTGGAAGTCGCTCGTGCGTCCGGCGCTCGCAGAGTCCGGCATCGAGATCACCGAGTGGTCGGCGCTCACCGATGACGAGCGCGCCAAGCTCTCCGAGTACTTCGGCGCCCAGGTGTTCCCGGTGCTCATGCCGCTCGCGGTCGACCCCGCGCACCCGTTCCCGTACATCTCCGGGCTCTCGCTCAACCTGGCGATCCGCATCCGCAACGCGCGCACCGGGCGTCAGGAGTTCGCCCGCCTCAAGGTGCCGCCCATGCTGCCCCGGTTCGTCGAGGTGCCCGGCAGCGGCGAGATCAAGCGCTTCCTCACGCTCGAAGAGCTCATCGCGAACCACCTCGGAGACCTGTTCCCCGGCATGGAGGTGCTCGACCACCACGCGTTCCGCCTCACCCGCAACGAGGACGTGGAGATCGAGGAGGACGAGAGCGAGAACCTCATCCAGGCGCTCGAGGCCGAGCTGCTGCGCCGCCGCTTCGGTCCGCCCATCCGGCTCGAGATCACCGACGACATGGACGAGGTCACGATGGACCTCCTCGTGCGCGAGCTCGAGATCACGGACCAGGAGATCTATCGCCTGCCCGGGCCGCTCGATCTGCGAGGCCTGTTCGACCTCTCGCGCATCGACCGCCCCGACCTGCGCTACCCGCCGCACCTGCCCACCACCGCGGTCGCCTTCCAGCCCACCGGCAGCAACACGCGCGCCGACATCTTCAAGGCGATCCGCAAGTCGGACGTGCTCGTGCACCACCCGTACGAGTCGTTCACGACGAGCGTCGTCTCGTTCCTCGAGCAGGCCGCCCGCGACCCACACGTGCTCGCGATCAAGCAGACGCTCTACCGCACCTCGGGCGACAGCCCGATCGTGGAGGCGCTGATCAACGCCGCCGAGGCGGGCAAGCAGGTGCTGGCGCTGGTCGAGGTCAAGGCCCGCTTCGACGAGGCCAACAACATCGTCTGGGCGCGCAAGCTCGAGAAGGCCGGCGTGCACGTGGTCTACGGCCTCGTGGGGCTGAAGACGCACTGCAAGCTCGCGCTCGTCATCCGTGAGGAAGACGGCGTGCTGCGCCACTACTCGCACATCGGCACCGGCAACTACAACCCCAAGACCAGCCGCATCTACGAGGACTTCGGACTGTTCACGACCGACGCGCAGGTCGGCAAGGACCTCACCCGTCTGTTCAACGAGCTCAGCGGATACGCGATCGAGAAGAAGTTCAAGCGTCTGCTCGTCGCTCCCCTGCACCTGCGCAAGGGGCTGGTGCGTCAGATCGACCACGAGCGGCGCAACGCCGAGGACGGCAAGCCCGCCAGCATCCGCATCAAGGTCAACTCGATGGTCGACGAAGAGGTCATCGACGCGCTGTACCGCGCGAGCGCGGCCGGCGTGAAGGTCGACGTGTGGGTGCGAGGCATCTGCAGTCTGCGCACAGACCTCGAGGGGATCAGCGACAACATCACCGTCCGCAGCATCCTCGGCCGGTACCTCGAGCACTCCCGCATCTTCGCGTTCCACAACGACGGCGATGCGCAGGTGTACATCGGCAGCGCCGACATGATGCACCGCAACCTCGACCGCCGCGTCGAGGCACTCGTGCGAGTGACCGACCCGGGCCACATGAAGGACCTGCTGGACTTCTTCGATCTCGCCATGGACCCCGGGACCACCTCGTGGCACCTGGGATCCGACGGCGTCTGGACGAGGCATTCCGAGGACGCCGACGGCACGCCGCTCGTCGACCTGCAGGACAAGACCATGGGGTTGATCCAGCGGCGACGTCGAGCACGGGCGGTCCGATGAGCTCGCAGTCGAGCGCGCACGAGACGCGGTCGAAGTGGACGGACAAGGCCGTGTACGCGGCAGGCGCCGTCGTCTGGCGACTCATCGACGGCAAGCTGCGGATCCTGCTGATCCATCGCACGAAGTACAAGGACGTCACCCTCCCCAAGGGCAAGGTGGACCCCGGTGAGATGCTCGCCGAGACCGCCGTGCGCGAGGTGCACGAGGAGACCGGCATCCGGGTCTCGCTCGGCGTGCCGGTCGGGGTGAGCCGCTACCACCTGCCCTCGAGCAAGCAGAAGGTCGTGCACTACTGGGCGGCCGAGGCGACCGTCGACGCCATCCGCGCCTCGACCTTCGTGCCGAACCGCGAGATCGCCGCACTCGAATGGGTGAGCGTGAAGAAGGCGCGCGCCCGTCTGAGCTACCCCGTCGACCTCGAGATCCTCGACTTCTTCGCGAAGCTCGTCGATGACGGCGTGCTGCGCACGTTCCCGATCATCGCGCTTCGTCACGCCAAGGCTCTCTCGCGGTCGGACTGGGACGGTACGGATGCCGCGCGCCCGCTCACCGACCGCGGTCGGCAGCAGGCCGCGTCGATCGTCGCGCCACTGCAGGCATTCGGTGTGCGCAGGATCATCACGAGCGACGCTGTGCGCTGCGTGCAGACGATCAGCCCGCTCGCGAAGGCGCTCGACCGCAAGATCGTCAAGACGGCGAAGATCAGTCAGGATGCGTGGGAGGACGGCGAGGACGACCTGCGCTCGGTGATCGGCCGCCGCGTGCGCGCGGGCAAACCCGCCGTGCTGTGCAGCCACGGACCGGTGCTTCCCGGCATCCTCTCCGAGATCGCGCTCGCGACGGGCACCATCCGCGGCTCGTACGTGAGCAGCGCGGCCGACCTCGAGCCCGCTGCCTTCTCGGTCGTGCACCTGTCGGCATCCAACCCGGGCTCCGGGATCATCGCGATCGAGACGCACATCCCCAAGATCTGACCGCTCGTCGAGCGGCACCGGGATACGAGTGCGCGCCTGGGATGCACCCCAGAGAGACGCGCGCCGTTCACCTTCCGTTCACCTGCGCGGGAGAGTCTCGTTAACCGCCGCACATAGCGTCACTGTGTGCCCTGCACCGGGCCCCACCCATCCAAGATCGAAGGATCCACAGTGAAGATCTCCCGAATCGCACGAATCGGCGCCATCGGCGCCGTCGCCGCTCTCGCACTCGCCGGCTGTGCCGCGAACGAAGGCGGCACGGGCTCCACCGACGCGCCGAGCGAGTCCACCCTCTCCGGCACCATCGAGGCCACCGGCGCCTCCTCGCAGGAGGCCGCGCAGCAGTCCTGGGTCGCCGCATTCCAGACCGCCAACCCCGACACCACGGTGAACTACACCGCGACGGGTTCCGGCACCGGCCGCGAGAACTTCATCGCCGGCTCCTCCAACTTCATCGGCTCCGACCGCGCGTTCAACGCCGACGAGATCGCTGCGGGCGGCTTCGGCTCCTGCGCCTCCGACGAGATCGTCGAGATCCCCGTCTACATCTCGCCCGTCGCCGTCGCCTTCAACCTCGAGGGCATCGACACGCTGAACCTCGACGGCGAGACCATCGCCAAGATCTTCTCCGGCGCCATCACCAACTGGAACGACGCCGCCATCGCGTCGCAGAACGAGGGCGTCGAGCTGCCCGACCAGGCGATCGTCCCCGTGCACCGCGCAGACGCCTCGGGCACGCAGGAGACCTTCACCAAGTACCTCAGCGCCGTCGCCCCCGACGTGTGGACCTACGAGGCCAGCGACGAGTGGCCGCTGTCGACCGGTGAGGCCGGAGACGGCACCTCGGGCGTCGTCGACGCGATCACCAACGGCGTCGGCTACATCGGCTTCGCCGACGCGTCGCGCACCGCGGACCTGGGTCAGGTCGCCGTCGAGGTCGAGGGCGAGTACGTCGCGTACTCCGCCGAGGCCGCCGCAGCTCTCGTCGAGGCGTCGCCGCTCGAGGAGGGTCGCTCCGACCACGACCTCGCGTTCGCCGTCGACCCGGCCGCAGCACCCGCCGGCTCATACCCGATCGCGCTCGTCTCGTACCTCATCGGCTGCGTCGACTACGACGACGCCGAGACCGCAGGCCTCGTGAAGGCGTACTTCCAGTACGTCGCATCGGCCGAGGGCCAGGATGCCGCAGCCGAGGCCGCGGGCAGCGCGCCGATCTCGGACAGCCTGCGCGACCAGATCAACACGGCGATCGACGCGATCGTCACGGAGTGACCGCCGGCTCAGCCCACCGCTGAGCCCCGGTCCGACGCCCCCGGGTGTCGGTCGTAGGACAAGACCGACACCCGGGGGCACCCGCATGAAAACCCCGAAAGTCCCTCAGAGCCTGGAGTCGCTCCGATGACCACAACCTCAACGGGTCCCGAAACCACCCGTTCCACCGGGACGCGCCCCCCGCTGCGCCGACGGGGTGACCTCGTCTTCTCCGGCACAGCGCTGGCGGCGGGAATCATCATCCTCGTCACACTCGCAGCGGTCGCCGTCTTCCTCATCGTGCAGGCGATCCCGGCTCTGTCGGCAGACACCTCGAACAACCACATCCTCGAAGGCCAGTCGTTCCTCTCGTGGGTCTGGCCCTTCGTCTTCGGAACCCTGTGGTCGAGCCTCATCGCGCTCGTCATCGCCGCTCCCATCGCGATCGGCATCGCGCTCTTCATCTCGCACTACGCCCCGCGCCGCCTCGCCGGATTCCTCGGCTACATCATCGACCTGCTGGCCGCCGTGCCGTCGGTCGTCTTCGGCCTCTGGGGCGCGCTCACCTTCGCGCCGATGCTCGTGCCCTTCTACAAGTGGCTCAACGAGAACCTCGGCTGGATCCCGATCTTCGGCGGAACGCCCTCCGGCACCGGAAAGACGATCCTCACGGCATCCCTCGTGCTCGCGGTGATGATCCTCCCGATCATGACCGCGATCTGCCGCGAGGTGTTCCTGCAGACTCCGAAGCTGCACGAGGAGGCCGCGCTCGCGCTCGGAGCCACGCGCTGGGAGATGGTGCGGATGGCCGTGCTCCCCTTCGCACGCAGCGGCATGGTCTCGGGCGCCATGCTCGGCCTCGGCCGCGCGCTCGGCGAGACCATGGCCGTGACGCTCGTGCTCTCACCCCTCGGCATCATCACGTTCAACCTGATCAACCCGGAGAACCCCACGACGATCCCCGCGATCATCGCACTGCGGTTCCCCGAGGCCCACGACGAGGGCGTCAACACTCTCATCGCGGCGGGTCTGATTCTCTTCATCGTCACCTTCGCGGTCAACTTCGTGGCCCGCTGGATCGTCTCGCGCCGCGCCGAGTTCTCGGGAGCCAACTGACATGACCGCCACACTCACGCCCTCCCCCTCGTCCTCGTCTGTCGTCGCCCCCGTGCACACCACGTCCGCAGGGCACCTGCCCAAGTGGGCACCGTGGGCGCTGCTGCTTGTCGCATTCGCCATCTCTGCGACGATCTTCGCGTTCATGAACGCCGGCGGCGACCCGGCCGACTTCAACATCGCGCTCACGCTCGTGGTCGGCCTCGTGTTCTACATGGTGCTCATCTTCGTGATCTCCACCGTGGTCGAGAGCCGCCGCCACGCGATCGACCGGCTCATGACGGCGCTGGTGTCCGGCGCCTTCGTGGTCGCGCTCCTCCCCCTCATCTCGCTGCTCTACACCGTGGTCGTCAACGGCCTCATGCGGTTCGACGGTGAGTTCTTCAGCTTCTCGATGCGCAACATCGTGGGCGAAGGTGGCGGAGCCATCCACGCGGTCTGGGGCACGCTGCTCATCACGCTCGGCGCGACGATCATCTCGGTGCCGATCGGCCTGATGACCTCGATCTACCTCGTCGAGTACGGCGAGGGCCGCAAGCTCGCCCGCGGCATCACGTTCCTCGTCGACGTCATGACCGGCATCCCCTCGATCGTCGCCGGTCTGTTCATCTACTCGGTGTTCGCGCTGATCGTCGGTCCGGGAACCCGGATGGGCATCATGGGATCCCTGGCGCTCTCGGTGCTGATGATCCCGGTCGTCGTGCGCGGATCCGAGGAGCTGCTGCGCATCGTCCCGAACGAGCTCCGCGAAGCGGCCTACGCGCTCGGCGTGCCGAAGTGGCTGACGATCATCAAGGTCGTGCTGCCGACCGCCATCGCCGGCATCCTGACCAGCATCATGCTGGCCATCTCGCGCGTGATCGGCGAGACCGCACCGCTGCTGCTCACCGTCGGAATCGTCCAGGGAATGAACCTGAACATGTTCAGCGGGCAGATGGCGACACTACCCGTGTTCTCGTACATGCAGGCGAAGTACCCCGGCATCCCGGTCGATGCCTACCTCGACCGCGCATGGGCCGCCGCCCTCACCCTGATCGTGATCGTGATGGTGCTGAACCTGGTGGCACGCATCATCGCCAAGGTGTTCGCCCCCAAGATCAACGGCCGCTGAGCCGTCATACCCGACTGAACCAAAGGATCCCTCTCGTGTCCAAGAGCATCGAAGTCAACGACCTCAACGTCTACTACAGCGACTTCCTCGCCGTCGAAGGCGTCAGCATCGATATCAAGCCCAACACCGTCACGGCGTTCATCGGCCCGTCCGGCTGCGGCAAGTCCACGTTCCTGCGCACCCTCAACCGCATGCACGAGGTCATCCCCGGCGCCCGCGTCGAGGGCGAGGTGCTGATCGACGGCAAGAACCTCTACGGTGCGGGCGTCGACCCCGTGCTGGTCCGTCGCCAGGTCGGCATGGTGTTCCAGCGCCCGAACCCGTTCCCCACGATGTCGATCAAGGAGAACGTGCTCGCGGGCGTCAAGCTCAACAACACGCGCATGGCGAAGAGCGACCAGGACGCCCTGGTCGAGAAGTCGCTGCGCGGCGCCAACCTCTGGAACGAGGTCAAGGACCGCCTCGACCGCCCCGGCTCCGGCCTCTCGGGCGGACAGCAGCAGCGTCTGTGCATCGCCCGCGCGATCGCCGTCTCACCCGACGTGATCCTGATGGATGAGCCCTGCTCGGCCCTCGACCCGATCTCGACCTTCGCGATCGAGGAGCTCATCGCCGAGATCAAGACGCAGTACACGGTGGTCATCGTGACGCACAACATGCAGCAGGCCAGCCGCGTCTCCGACAAGACGGCGTTCTTCAACATCGCCGGCACCGGCAAGCCCGGCAAGCTCATCGAGTACGACGACACCCGCACGATGTTCACCACCCCGTCGGTGCAGGCCACCGAGGACTACGTCTCGGGTCGCTTCGGATAAGCATCCGCTCTGCCTCTGAGGGCCCGGCGCTTCCGCGTCGGGCCCTCCGTCGTTCGAGCGGGTCGACCGTCGGCGACGCTCAGTCGCGGGGCGAGAGCAGGTACCGGTTCAGCTCGGCGGTGAGGGCGTGGTCGACGGGCAGGTCGACCCCGTCGACGGCCGTGATCGGGGCGGCGAGCCGCACGCTCGAGACCAGCCAGGCGGCATCCGCGCGGGGAAGGTCGGATTCCGGGACCTTGCCGTACTCCGCCTCGAGACCGCGGCTCGCGAGGTATTCGTAGACGCTGAGCTGGGTGGTGCCGTGCAGGATGCCGCCGTTGGGCGCCGGGGTGACGAATCGACCGCCGATGCGGAGGATCAGCGAGGCGGTCGGCGCCTCGAGCACGAAGCCGTCGCGCGAGAGGAAGATCGCGTCGTCGGCGCCGCGCCGGTGCGCTTCACGGAGCGCGGCCATGTTCACCGCATACGAGAGCGTCTTCGCGCCGAGAAGCAGCCACGGCGCGTTCTCGGCGACGTCGAGGTCGTAGCCGCGGTCCAGCGTGACGACGCGGATCCCGCGCTCACGCACCGCGGCGAAGTCGGATGCCGGTGCCGCCGTGACCCACGCGGTCGGAGTGGGTCCGTGCTCGACGCCTCTGCTGAGGATGAGTTTGATGACGTACTCGCCCTGCTCGCAGTGGGCGGCGGCCTGTTCGACGGCTTGACGCCACTGTGTCTGGTTCGGCAGCGGCAGGTCGCAGAGCTGTGCGGAGTGAGCGAGCCGCTCGAGATGAGGGACGACCTCCTGCGCGTGCCCGTCGACGACGCCGATCGATTCGAAGACGCCGTCACCGCGCTGCGTGCTCAGCTCCCCGACGCTCAGTGCGGGAGCCGCCGCATCGACGAGCGTGAAGGTGTCGGCGAAGTCGGAGCGGTCAGCCTCCGCAGCAGCCGGATCGATCATCAGAGCAAAGCGCCGGGTCATGCTCCGAGCCTAGACTCCCGGGAATAGCCGCAGCGCGATCTTGTTACAATGAAATGGCCGGGCCGCATAACCCCGGGCTCCAATTTTTGCCGCTACGAGCGGCCTTCCGCCGAGAGGCGTTCTTGCGGCCCGGTCTTTTCCTGTCCGGGGCTGGGATCTCGACGGCGGGCTCAGGTTCGCGCCGCAGGCTCAGGACAGAGCATCCGTCCGCCACAGCACCGCAGAGGCCGACAGGTCCTGCGCATAGCTGCTCAGCCGCAACGCTCGGGTGGTGAGCTCGCTCGCGCGGGCGGGCTCGGTCGGCTCGTAGTCGTCGGCCGTGTGCGTCGCGCCGGACGCCTGCACACGGCAGAAAGCCGCGGCCCGGTCGAGCGCCACGGCGAAGTCGCCGCGGAAGGCGCCGCGCAGGATCGTGTCGATGAGTGCGACGAGCTCGTCGGGGTTGGCCGGCACAGGGGCGCCCGCGATGACCGCATCCACCGAGGAGAGCTCCACGCGTCCTCGTTCGTAGAGCAGCGCGGCGGTGTGCGGGTCGCCATGGATCGCGAGCTGCAGGATGTACAGCCGCCACAGCGCGCCGGGAAGAGTGCGCGACGGCGCCTTGGACCACAGCTCGGCGATCTCGTCGATCCCATGCTCGTCGGTGAACGCGACGAGGCGGTCCGCGCTCACCCCGCTCTCGTCGGCGCGCACACGGGCCAGCAGAGCGGATGCGGTCGCATGCGCGATCCTCGTCTCCTCCGCCGGGTCATGGCTGCCGACGATGTTGTCGAAGGCGTTGGTGGGCCGGCGGACCGGCCGGGAGAACTGCTCAGGCATCAGTCCAGGGTACGCGCCATCCGCGACGTCAGGCGTGCGGATCAGAGGTGACGATCAGGCGTCCTGGGTCAGGCGGTGGGGATCACGACGACGGGGTCGGACGTCGGGGAACCCGAGGGCGACCCTCCCGCCTGCTCCACCGTCACGGCGATCACATCACCCGCGTGCATGTCTCCCGCGAGCACCGCCGTCGCGTCTCCGCCGTCGGCCGCGAACACACCGGCCGAGACCGGAGTGTCACCGCGGACGTACCAGAGCTCGTACGTCTCGTCTTCGGAGAGCGCCGGGATGCCGTCGGTCACGAGGACCGATTTGCCGAGCGACGCCGACCAGTGGGCGGTCGCCGTTCCCCCGGTCTCGAGCGAGACGCTGGCCTGCTGCGCGTCTCCCGCTGCCTGGATGTCCTCCAGGGCGACGACGCTCGCCGGGCGATTCAGGTAGGTGTTGATCGCAGCTGCGCCGACACCCACGCCGACGAGAAGTGCGAGGCACGCGGCGAGCGCGAAGAGGATCCGCAGACGGCGGACCGGGGCCTTCGGTGTGGATTCGCCACCGAGCGGGGTCTGCGCGGCGGCGGCATCCGAGCTCTCTTCCGGCACCGTGTCGGGCACCGAGGTCGCCTGGATGACGTCGCCATTCTGCGGGGTGACGGCGATGCGTGCGAGGAGCGCTGCGCGGATCTCCGGCGACGGAACGGCCGGAGGGACACCTGTGGAGAGGAGCGCCGCGCTGTCGGCATCCGCATCTGCGATGCGCTGCCATTCGGGGTGCACCGCGAGTGCCGCGTGATAACGCTGCTGATCATCGGGCGACAGAGCATCGAGTGCTGCTCCTGCCGCGAGTTCCGCGAATTCCTGCTCGTTCATGCTGTCACCCCCATGGCTGTCCTGAGGCGCGAGAGTCCGTCTCGCATCCGTGTCTTGATCGTCCCCAGCGGTGCCCCCACGAGCGCCGCGACTTCATTTTGACTGTATCCGCCGTAGTAGGCCAGTACGAGAGCCTCGCGCTGTGCCTCGGGAAGGCCCGAGAGAGCGTTCACGACCTTCTCGCCCTCGATGCCCAGCTCCACCGTCTCCGCGACACTGTCGTGCGCGACTCCGATATCCCTGAACCCGGCCCGTACGTCTCTGTCCGCGCTGGACTGGGACGCACGCACCCGGTCGACCGCACGACGGTGCGCGATCGTCATCACCCAGGTTCTTCCCTGTCCCTTGTTCGGAGCGAACTTGGAAGCGGATTGCCAGATCTCCAGAAAAACTTCCTGGAGGACCTCTTCGCTCTGCGAGCGGTTCACGAGCACGCGGAGGATGAGGCCGAAGACTCGCGAGGAGAGAGAGTCGTACAGCTCCGCGAATGCACGCTGGTCACCGTCGCCGATGCGTACGAGCAGGTCAGCGACAGCATCCTTTGCCGTACCGTCTTCGGGTACGTCCATCCCATCGATGACCATCTCTACCAGCATGCCGCATCCACATTGCTTTCTCGTGCAACCGCCGCCCGAAAGTGACGGAAATGAGTCCTCTTAAGTGCTGTTCCTCGGATGCTGTTCGCCACGGCCCTCGAAACGGATTGGATGAGGCCGCTCCGAAAATTCTTTTGCACTTTCTCCCATCCGATCTCGGCGGGGCTCCGAACAGCCATCAACGCCACGGAGAGGCCGTGGCAAAGTTCTGAAGGAGCTCGAGATGTTCAGCACCAAGAAGAAGGTCACCGCAGCCATCACCCTCGGCCTTGCGAGCGCATTCCTGCTCTCCGCATGTTCCATGGGCGGAACCACCACCGACGAGCCGTCGGAGTCGATGGCACCGGAGTCGTCCGAGACGACCGCTCCCGAGACCATGGATCCCGCCGCGGACCTCGTCGGCCCCGGCTGCGCCGCATACGCAGAGGCTGTTCCGGACGGCGCAGGATCGGTCGAGGGCATGGCTCTTGACCCGGTCGCCACCGCAGCATCCAACAACCCGCTGCTCAAGACCCTTGTCGCCGCAGTCAGCGGCCAGCTCAACCCCGATGTCAACCTCGTCGACACGCTGAACGGTGACGAGTTCACCGTCTTCGCTCCGGTCGATGACGCCTTCGCGAAGATCGACCCCGCCACCATCGAGGCGCTCAAGACCGACAGCGCCACGCTGAGCTCGATCCTGACGTACCACGTGGTCCCCGGCCAGATCGCTCCCTCGGACATCGATGGCACGCACGCCACCGTCCAGGGTGCTGACCTCGAGGTCACCGGCAGCGGCGACTCGCTGATGGTCAACGACGCGAACGTCATCTGCGGTGGCGTCAAGACCGCCAACGCGACCGTGTACCTCATCGACTCGGTGCTGATGCCCCCGGCTGAGTAAGCCATGGGATGCCGAGGCAGGACTCGGCACACACCATCTCGCCACTCAGGGGGAGGACGGTGAGATGGAGAAGGAGCCGCTGGCGATACGTCGTCAGCGGCTCCTTCTTTGCGCCCTAGACTGGAGGGGCGGGCCTCTAGCTCAGTTGGCAGAGCATCGGACTTTTAATCCGCGGGTCGTGGGTTCGAGCCCCACGGGGCCCACCGTTATCACCGCCGCGTCCATCCGGCCACCCCCTTCACGGGATCCGTCGCGTGCGAGAGGGTCGAGGCATCCCCACCGGGACCTCCACCTCCACGAAAGGACGCATCATGGCGACTCTCACCGACCACCGAGTGGCATTCCTGGCCACGGACGGATTCGAGGACAGCGAGCTGACCAGTCCGTGGGAAGCGGTGCAGGGCGAGGGCGCGAGCGCCACGCTGATCGCCCCCGAAGGACTGCAGATCACCGGCAAGAACGGTCACGTCCAGCATGTCGATCTCACCTCGGACGCCGCGACCGCCGACGAGTTCGACGCACTTGTGCTTCCGGGCGGCGTGGTGAACGCCGATCACCTGCGGCTCGACAAGCCGTCGATCGACCTCGCCCGCTCGTTCTTCGAGCAGCACAAGCCCGTCGCCGTCATCTGCCACGGCGCGTGGATCCTGATCGAGGCCGGCGTCGTCGACGGACGCACCCTGACGAGCTATCCGAGTCTCGCGACCGATCTCCGCAACGCCGGAGCGACATGGGTCGACGAAGAGGTCGTGGTCGACGAGGGCCTGGTCTCGAGCCGCACCCCCGACGACCTTCCCGCGTTCAACGCCAAGCTGATCGAAGAGGTCGCCGAAGGGCGGCACGCCGAGCAGACCGCGTGATCTGATCCGCGTATCCGGCGGTCCGGCGTCAGGCGCCTGCGCGCGCCCTGTGGCGCCGGACCGCCGCTCTGTTCGCACAGCGCACCGAGCAGAAGCGCTGCCTGCCGTTTCGTGTCACGTCCACGACGACGTTCGTGCAGGGCGAGGCTTCGCAGCGGCCGAGGCGATCCATGCCGCGCGTGACGAGGTGCAGCGACGTGCCGACCGCGAAGATCGCCCGGAGCACGTACGGCAGTGACTGCACGTCGTCTCGGTAGTGCAGATGCCACCCCTCCCCGTCGTGATTCGTGAGTCGTGGATAGGCTGCAGCCTCGGCCATCTGCGCATTGAGCACTTCGGCTCTCGCCGCGGGATCCCGCTCGTCGACGATCTGCAGCCAGTCGTCGACGACTTCGCGGACGCGTTCGTGATCGTCGGGTGCAGGCGGGAACGTCATCGTCATGCCCCTCTCGAGGGTTCTCTCCTCGATTCCGGCGCGATCGGTGGGAAAGTCGTCGGCGAGCGATGCGGCCAGCAGCACCGCGTACTCTCCGTAAGGGTTGAGATGCATAAGGCCATTACATCACGCTGGATGCATGACCTCACCGCACACCCTCCCGATCCCCCGCCAGACCGCGCCCGCGCCCTCGCACGAGCACTCCTGGCTCGTCGACTCACGGCATCCGACCAGCGACGGCATCGTCCTCTACGTGAGGTGCGGGGGATGCGGGACGCGCAGGGTGGATCTGCAGGTTCACCCTCAGGCGCCACCGGCCGCGCTGAGTCGAGAGACCTCAGAGTGAGCACAGGCTCATGCGGTGAGCTCGGCGAGCTTTCTGACGGTGCGGAGGTTGCGCGCAGTACCGGCGACACCGAGGGCGCGGTCGAGGACGGCTTTCGTGAGCTTCGTGCTGTGCACGCCGCCCTCGGCGTAGTCGATCCACAGGTCGTCGCCGACGAGCGCGATCCGCTCCCCCGGCACGAGACGCTGCTGCAACGCCTCAACGGCCCCGGGAGTCGCCGGAGCCTCGAGGAACATCGCGTGCAGCAGTTTCTCCGTCGCGTCGCTGAAGGGGTGCGCGTGCAGGGCCTGCACGAGAGCATCGTGCGTGCGCAGGATCACCGGGGTGTCGACACTGAACTCCCGGGCGATGAGGGCGCGGACCTCCGCACACGCGGATGCCGGATCGTCCGGATGCTCGCACAGGATGTTCCCGCTCGCGATGTAGGTCGACACCTCGCCCAGCACCGGGACGAGCGCCTCACGCAGCTCTGCCATCGGCACGCGATTGCGCCCGGAGACGTTGACCGCGCGCAGCAGGAGCGCGCTGCGCGTCACGCAGCGCCGCTCTCGACCAGCGCGGCGCCTGCGTGGGCGAGCTCGGCGAGCGCCGCCGCGCTCGGCTCGGGAGCGACACCCGCGATCAGGTCGGTGAGGATCCGCACCTGCACGCCGTGCGCGATCGCGTCGAGCGCAGACGCGCGGACGCAGTGGTCGGTGGCGATCCCGACGACATCCGCGGTGAGCACGCCCGCGCCGGTCAGGATCGCACCGACGGTGTCGCCCGTCTCGGTCGCACCCTCGAACATCGAGTACGCCGGTACGCCCTGCCCCTTCCGCACGTGATGTGTGACGGCATCCGTGACCAGCAGCGGGTCGTACTCCGCACCCGCGGTGCCCGCGACGCAGTGCACGGGCCAGGTGTCCACGAAGTCGGGGCTGTCGGCGAAGTGGCCCCCGTTGTCCCCCGAGGGATCGTGCCAGTCCCTCGACGCGACGATCAGGTCGTAGTCGCCGGCATGCGCCGCGAGGAAGGCGGACACAGCGGATGCGACGGCATCGCCGCCGGCGACAGCCAGCGCACCGCCCTCGGTGAAGTCGTTCTGCACATCGACGATCAGAAGCGCTCTGCTCATGTCTCGAGGGTACGCCGGGAGGGGCGCGCGCGGGCTGCGGCCCCGTCGAGTGGCGCGACTGCGATGGAACCAGCACGCGACTCGCGCAGGAAACCAAAAGGCCCTGTGATGTTGTTCACATCACAGGGCCTGCTGGAGCCGCTTGTCAGAATCGAACTGACGACCTTTTCATTACGAGTGAAATGCTCTGCCGACTGAGCTAAAGCGGCGCGATCATCGATATTACCCGTTCCTGGGCCGCACCGCGAATCGAGCGCGACTCACTCGCAGCGAAGACCGTCTTCGGGCACGACATCGTCGAGGAGGAAGGCCTCCACAGCGCTGTCGACGCACGTGTTGCCCTTGTTGTACCCGGTGTGTCCTTCGCCGACGCGGGTGATCAGCACGCCCTCTTCGAGCTGGTCAGCGAGGGACTCGGACCACTCGTACGGCGTCGCGGGGTCGTTGGTGGTGCCGACGACGAGGATGGGCCCTGCGCCCTCGGCCGTGATCTCACCGCGGGTGCCAGTGGGCGGGTACGGCCACACCGAGCACGAGTCGGGACCGTTCCAGTAGGGCGCGATGGTCGGCGCGCCCTCCGCGATCTTCGCGGTGCTGTCGGCTTCGGCCGCCGGGTCGTCTTCGACCGGATAGTCCATGCAGTTGTAGGCGCGGAACGCTTCGCTCGAGTTGTCGAGGTAGCTGCCGTTCTCGCGGCCGTTGTAGAAGTCCGCGAGGAAGAAGGCCGTCGTGGGGTCGCCCTGGAGTGCCTCGTCGAAGGCCTGCGTCAGGTAGGTCCAGCTGTCGGCCGAGTACAGCGCCGCGATGATTCCGGTCATCAGCGCGTCCGCGCCCAGCATGCGTCCGTCGCCGTTCTCGAGGGGCGAGGCGTCGACGCTCGCGAGCAGCGCGCCGAGGTCGGCCATCGCCTCATCGACCGAGCCGTTGAACGGGCACTCGCCCGAATCGAGGCAATCCTGCATATACGCGCGGAGCGCGGACTCGAAGCCGATCGCCTGGGTGGCCCCGACGTCGAGACCGGACACCGCCGGGTCGATCGCACCGTCGAGCACGAGGCGCCCGGCCTTCTCGGGATAGAGGTTGGCGTACGTCGCTCCGAGGAACGTGCCGTACGAATAGCCGAGGTAGTTCAGCTGCTTGTCGCCGAGCACCGCACGGATCAGGTCCATGTCTCGCGCGGCATTGATGGTGGTGATGTAGGGCAGGATGCCACCGCTGTTCGCCTCGCACGCGTCGGCGAATTCCTTGTGCGCCTGAAGCAGCTCGGTCTCCCACTCGGCGCTCCCCCGGGGGGCTGCGGGGATCGTGTAGAGGTAGTCGTCCATGCCCGCCGCATCGAAGCAGGTGACGGCGCTCGACTGTCCGACGCCGCGCGGGTCGAACCCGATCACGTCGTAGTTCTCGATCAGGTCGGCTCCGACCGCGAAGTCCAGGCTGTCGCGGATAAGCTCGACGCCGCTGGCACCGGGGCCTCCCGGGTTGGTCAGCAGGGACCCCTGAGCGGTTCCCTCGGCCTGGTGGCGCACGACCGACAGCGTGATCTCACCCTCGCCCGGGTTCTCCCAGTCGAGCGGCGCGGTCACGTCGGTGCAGTCGAAGCCCGTGCCGCACTCGGTCCAGCTGAGCGTCTGCCCGTAGAAGGGCAGCAGGTCCTCTGCGACACCTTCGGTGTCGGGCGCGTTGGTCACCGACGGCTTCGGCTCGGCCCCCTCGGGGATCATCGCGTACAGGCAGCCGGAGAGTGCCACGGATGCGGCAGCGAGGCCGGCGATCACCGCCACGGCGCGTCGGATGCGGGAAGTCGGTCGAGTGTTCACGGTGTCCTCCCGCTCGTGACGGTCACGAGCAAGCTCTCGAGCGCGAGCAGCGGTGCGACGTTGCGCTCCAGCGACTGGCGGGTGTCGGCAAGGTGGTCGAGTACGACAAGCGTACGGGTCTCGGGCCAGGCGGCAGCCAGGGCCGCCAGTTCTTCGCGGAGCTCGCGGTTGATGAGTTCGCCGTCGCGGCCGAACTGCAGCATGACCACGTCGCGGAAGAGCGACTGCAGGTCGGTCAGCACCCTGTCGATCCCGTCGCGCAGGCTGCGGGTCGCGCGCTTCTTCTGATCGTCTTCGAGCGCGGAGATCTGGGAACGCAGAGCAGGCGGCACGGCCTGCCCCTCGGCGATGCCGACCGTGCGCAACAGGCTCGCACGCTCGGCCGCATCACGTTCGGCTGTGAGGGCCTTGGCATCGTCGTTGGCTGCCTGGATGATGCGCCCGGCGACCTCGACCGCGTCGCTGACGCCGCGGACTCCCAGCACCGATCGCAGGGTCTCGTCACGACGTCTGCGGGCCGCGTCGTCGGTGGCCAGACGCTGAGCCATGCCGATGTGGCGTTGCGCGTGACGAGCGGCCTGTTCGGCCACGGCCGCGTCGACGCCTGTACGGAGCGTGATCAGCCGCGCCACGTCTGCGACGTCAGGCTCGCGCAGCCGCAGCGAGCGCACCCGGGAGCGGATCGTCGGCAGCAGATCGGCCTCGCTGGGCGCACAGAGGATCCAGACGGTCTGCTCGGGAGGCTCTTCGAGTGCCTTCAGGAGGACGTTGGAGGTGCGCTCGACCATGCGATCGGCATCTTCGACCACGATCACTCGGTAGCGGCCGGCAGACGGTGCGAAATACGAACGCTCGACGAGAGCGCGGGCCTCGGCGATCGTGATGATGACCTTGTCGGTGCGCAGCGCCGTCACGTCGGGGTGCGTTCCCGCGAGCACCTGACGCATCGCCGCCTCGTCGTCAGGGTGATCGGCGACCAGAGCGGCGGCGAAGGCGTGGGCGAGGGTGGAGCGTCCCGAGCCGGGCGGCCCGGTGATCAGCCACGCATGCGACAGAGCAGTCGGATCGGATGCCGCGTTGCGGAGCGTCTCGACGGCGGCGTCCTGCCCCCACACATCGGCCCACGGGAAGGCGGCGGCGACAGTCTGGGGCATGGACTCAGCCTAATCGGGAGCACCGACGTGCGCGGCACTCCCGGGGGAACGAGAGACGCCTGCGCGGTTCAGGCGACGAGGGCGGCGACGCGCTCGCGGATCTGAGCGGCGATCGCCTCGGGGGTCGCGGAGGCGTCGACGACCAGGAATCGCTCGGGCTCGGCTGCCGCCAGGGCGAGGAAGGACTCGCGGACACGCGCGTGGAACTCGGTCTTCTCGGCCTCGAGCCTGTCGAAGGGTTTGTCTGCCGAGTCGAGACGCACGCGAGCGGAGTCGGGATCGAGGTCCAGCAGCACCGTGAGGTCGGGCAGAGCACCCTCGGCCGCCCACAGCGAGAGGTTGCGCACCTCATCCCCGTCGAGCACACGACCCGCGCCCTGATAGGCCACGGACGAGTCGAGGTAGCGGTCCTGAAGAACGACCTCGCCGCGCGCCAGCGCCGGTCGGACGACCGTCGCCACGTGATGAGCACGGTCTGCGGCGTAGAGCAGAGCCTCCGCACGGGGAGCTATGTCGCCCCGGTGGTGCAGCACGATATCGCGGATCAGCTGGCCGACCTCCGACCCGCCGGGCTCGCGCGTGCGCACCACAGCTCGGCCCGCGTCTCTCAGCCACTCGCCGAGGAGTTCGGCCTGCGTTGTCTTACCTGAGCCGTCGCCACCCTCGAGAGTGATCCAGACGCCGGGATGCGACGTCACGAACCGGCCTTCTTCGCGGCGTTCGCGGCACGGGTCGCCGCCGCCTTCTTGGCTGCGGCGGAGCGCGCGGCGGCCTTCTCTGCATCCGTCGCCGGCTTCTTCGTCGCCGGCTTCTTGGCCGCCGGCTTCTTGGCGGGAGTCTTCTTCGCCGCGGGCTTCTTCGCAGGAGCCTTCTTCGCCGCGCCCCGCTTGGGAGCAGGACCCTTCGCGCGCTTGTCCGCCAGCATCTGCACGGCGGTCTCGAACGTGATGTCCTCGACCTTCTGGCCTCGCGGGATCGTCACGTTGGTCTCGCCGTCGGTGACGTACGCACCGAAGCGGCCGTCGCGGATGCGGATCGGCTTGCCGCTGACGGGATCTGCTTCGAACTCGGCGAGTGCGCTCGACGCACGACGCGATCCTGCTCCGTACTTCGGCTGAGCGTAGATCTCGAGCGCCTTCTCGAGGGTCACATCGAAGATCTCCGATTCGCTCTCGAGCGACCGGGAATCCGTGCCCTTCTTGAGGTACGGACCGAAGCGACCGTTCTGCGCGGTGATCTCGTCGCCGGTCTCCGGGTCGTTCCCGACCACGCGAGGCAGGCTGAGCAGCTGCAGTGCAGTATCGAGCTCGATCGTGTCGACTGACATCGACCGGAAGAGCGAGGCGGTGCGCTGCTTGGGTGCAGCGACCTTCTTCGCTCCGCGCTTCGGCTTGGGCGCCTCGACGACCTCACCGGTCGCCTCGTCGACGGCGGCGTCCTCGGACACCGGGTCGTTCTCCTGCACGTAGGGTCCGAACCGGCCGTCCTTGACGACGACGATCTTGCCGTTGTCGGGATTCGTGCCGAGCACGCGGTCGCCGGCGACGGGAGCATCGATGAGCTCCTGCGCCTTGGCCGCCGTGAGCTCGTCGGGCGCGAGATCTTCCGGAACGTTGACGATGCGCGGCTTCTCGTCCGGGGCCTCGGGGTTCGCGACCTCGAGGTAGGGGCCATACTTGCCGAACCGCAGCGTCGCCGTCTCGGTGATCGGCGTCGAGTTCAGGGCACGCGCATCGATCTCGCCGAGGTTGTCGACGGTCTGGCGCAGGCCCACGTGCGAGTCCGACCCGTAATAGAAGGAGCGCAGCCACTCGACGCGCTTCTGCTCACCACGGGCGATCGCGTCGAGGTCGTCTTCGAGTGCGGCGGTGAAGTCGTAGTCGATCAGATCGGCGAAGTGCTCTTCGAGCAGACGGACGACACTGAACGCGAGCCAGGTCGGCACGAGGGCCTGGCCGCGCTTGGTCGCGTAGCCGCGGTCGATCACGGTGCCGATGATGCTGGCGAACGTCGACGGGCGACCGATGCCGTGCTCTTCGAGGGCCTTCACGAGCGAAGCTTCGGTGTAGCGCGGCTTCGGCGTCGTGCGGTGGCCCTTGGCCTCGGACTCCGACATGCGCAGTTCGTCGCCGACGGCGACGACCGGGAGCGACTGGTTCTCGTCGGCATCCTTGTCGTTGCGCTTCTCGTCGCGACCCTCTTCGTACGCCTCGAGGAAGCCCTTGAAGGTGTACACGGTTCCGGAGGCCGTGAACTCGGCCTTCTGCCCGGCGGCGTCGACGGCGATCGTGACCGTCGTGGTCTCGTACTTGGCATCTGCCATCTGGCTGGCGACGGTGCGCTTCCAGATGAGGTCGTAGAGGCGGAACTCCTCGCGGTCGAGCTCGGACGACACGGACTTCGGCGTGCGGAAGGTCTCTCCCGACGGGCGGATCGCCTCGTGCGCCTCCTGCGCGTTCTTGCTCTTCGACTTGTAGACGCGAGGCTTGAGGGGCACCGCCGTGTCGCCGTAGAGCGCGACGGCCTGACTGCGAGCCGCCTGCACGGCCTGGGTGCTCAGCGCCACGGAGTCGGTACGCATATAGGTGATGTAACCCTTTTCGTACAGACGCTGGGCCACGCTCATCGCCTGCTTGGCGCTCATCGAGAGCTTGCGCCCCGCCTCCTGCTGCATCGTGGAGGTCGTGAACGGCGCGTACGGGCTGCGGGTTCCGGGCTTGGCCTCGACCTTGGTCACCGCACCGGCGCCTGCCGCATCGACCGCGGCGGCGAGCGCTGCGGCCTTCTTCTCGTCGAGGATGACGACGGCCTTCTTGAGCTTGCCGTCGTCGTCGAAGTCCGTGCCACGTGCGAGCTGGCCGCCGTCGACGCGAACCAGGCGCACCTTGAATCCGGAAGACGACGAGGCGAGCGCCTCGACGTCCCAGTGCTCGGCGGAGACGAACGCCATGCGCTCGCGTTCGCGCTCGACGATCATGCGGGTGGCGGCGGACTGCACTCGTCCGGCCGAAAGTCCGGTCTTCACCTTGTACCAGAGCACGGGTGAGACATCCCAGCCGTAGAGCCGGTCGAGGATGCGGCGGGTCTCCTGCGCGTCGACGAGGTCGATGTCGAGTTCGCGGGTGTTGCCGATGGCGGCTTGGATCGCGTCCTTGGTGATCTCGTGGAAGACCATGCGCTTGACCGGCACCTTGGGCTTGAGGGTCTCGAGCAGGTGCCATGCGATGGCCTCGCCCTCGCGGTCCTCATCAGTTGCGAGCAGGAGCTCGTCGGCGGTCTTGAGCGCACGCTTGAGCTCGGCGACGGTCTTCGTCTTGCGGTCGGAGACCACGTAGTAAGGGTCGAAGTCGTTGTCGACGTCGATCGAGTACTTCCCGTAGGCCTGCTTGTCGGCGGCGGGGATGTCCTTCTTGTCTGCGAGGTCGCGGATGTGGCCGACAGAGCTGAGCACCTCGTAGCCATCGCCGAGGTACCCCTGAATCGACCGCATCTTCGTCGGAGACTCGACGATGACGAGCTTCTTGCCTTCAGCCAAGGGAGCGTCCTTTCTTCGAAGCACACCATACACACCGCCGTGATGGGTTGGTCACAGTGGTCGCCTGCATTTTCGCCGGAAAGTGCTTCGTGCCACCGTCATGTCCCCTCGGGTGGCCCGGCACGGGCTCGGGAGACGGCAGCGAGTCCAGCGTACGCCGCGTTCACCTGCACGGTCGCCACGAAGCCGTCGACGGCGCAGCCGGTGAGCGTCGCGCCGGACGCGGCAGCTACCCGGGCGGCGAGCGCGCAGGGGTCCTCCGCGGTCGGGACGGCACCGCTGGCTGCGTCAGCCGCGGCGAGTGCTGCGGCATCGGCTGCGCCGGCTGCGCGCTGGGCGGTGACCGCCGCTCCCCCGACGGCCGCGAGTCCCAACGACAGCGCAGCGGCGACCGACAGGAGACCGGCGGCGAGGGCTGAACCCGCCATCAGTCCTCCCCTGGCGATGTCTCGCGCATCACAGCCCTCCGGCGAGCGCGCAGCTGGACGCCTCAAGCCCGATCCGGATGAGCCCGCCGACTTCGACGTCCGTCTGCGCGGACACGCACACGAGATCGCCGGACGAGCTCGTCGACATCCCCGCCCCGGGGACCGCCGTGCTCACGGCCCGCGCCGCGGCGCCCTCGTCTTCACCCCGGCCGAGAAGTCGTGCGGCATCCGCCGTCGCATCCTGGAGGGCAACCTGACGAGAGGCCGCGCCCAGCGCGCCCGCGCCGAGGAACAGCGCGAGGAGGACCGCGGGGAGCGCGACGGCGAGTTCGGCCGCGACAGAGCCGCGTTCCCGGTCGCGGAGGGCGAGCATCACGAGACCGTGAGCGCCCGACGGACGAGGTCGGTGAGGATGCCGCGCACCTCATCCGACCTCATGATGACGACGAGGAGGCCGGCGAAGGCGACCGCAGCCATTGTCGCTAGGTTAAAGCACAATTGACCTATGACCCCGAAACCGGCCAAGCCTCTGCGCGCTGCCATCTATGCCCGCCAGTCGGTTGCTGAGCCCGAGGGCATCCGCCGACAGGTCGAGGCCTGCCAGCAGCTAGCGGACGCCCGCGACTATCTCGTCGTCGAGACCTACGAGGATGACAGTGTCAGCGGCTACCGCGAACGTGGCGAGGGAACGGCGTTCGCTCGGATGCTCGCAGATGCGCGGGCGGGCAAGTTCGATGTGCTCATCGTGCGTAAGCTCGACCGGCTCGGGCGCTCTCTCGCTGCCCTCGAGGCCCTGACGGCCGCCAAGGTGAACACGGTCACCACCGATGGCGCGCTCGACCTCGCAAGCCCCTCGGGGCGCCTCGTCGCCAACGTCCTCACCTCGGTCGCTCGAGCCGAGAGCGAGGTCAAGGCCGAGCGGCGCGTATTCGCGAACGCCGACCGTCGCGCCCAGGGCGTGCCGACCTCAGGACGCGTGCCCTACGGCTATTCCTGGGTGCCCACCAAGGTACGCCTCGAGCGCGGCACCATCGAGGCCTATGAGCTCGACGCCGAGCGTGCGCCGGACGTGCGGCGCATCTATGACGAGTTCCTCGCCGGGGTGCCTCTCGGCTCGATTGCGCGCGACCTCACGCTCAGTGGCAGGCGCACGGTGCCGACCAAGCGTCACCCCGAGGGAGTGCCGTTCACGCCCACCACCCTGCGGCGCATCCTGATGAGCCCTTACTACGCTGCCCTGCTGCCGCTGCCCCGGGAGGGCGGCGGCGCCTACGACCAGCGAGACATCACCCGCGACTCGTGCGTCGAGGGGGCATGGCCCGCCATCGTCACGCCGGATGAGTGGGCCGAGGCCAAGAGCCGACTCGAGCATCCTGAGCGCAAGACCTCACCCGGCCCCACTCGCCGATGGCTGCTGTCTGGGCTCGCGCTCTGCGGGGTATGCAAGCAACCCATCCGAGCCGGTGGCGGCGAGCGCGGCGTGCACAGCTACAGGTGCGGGTCGATGGCGCATTTCATGAGGCGAGGGGTGCCGCTCGACGATTTCGTTGAGCGGCTCGTCGTGGCACGCCTCGAGCGCCCTGACGCCATCGACCTGCTCGTCGACCGCGAGCGCCCCGATGTCGACGCCCTGAGAGCCGAGCGGCGGCGCCTCGAGGTCAGCCTGCGCGAGCTCGGCGACGACCACGACGACGGGCTCGTCGGCCGCGCCGAGTATCAGCGCCGCCTCAAGCGGCTCAACAGCCGGGTCGCCGAGCTCGACGGCAAGCTACAGGCAGGCGCCAACGTCGAGCCCCTGCGCGACCTCGTCGGAGCGACCGACGTGCGCAGGGCGTGGGATGCGCTACCCCTGGGCCGAAAGCGTGCGGTACTCGAGGCGCTGCTCATCATCGAGGTGCACAGCGTCGGTCAGGGCAACCGGCGCAACATGTCGGATGAGGCGATGGCACGCACGCTCACGATCACCTGGCATTGAGGCGCCGCTATGCTCGGCGCCATGATCAATTCCGAGAACTCTCCCACCATCACCACTCCGGACGGCCTGACGGGGATCACTTTGCAGTGGCCATCCGGTGCATCGATGCATTTCAAGGTGCTGCACGGCGATGGTCAGCAGGCCGACCATATCCCCGTCGTCCCTGTGCTGCTGCCGAGCGGTGAGGTTCGGTTCTACTCATACCCACACGATGGTGGAAGCCCTGAGATTCGTCGCTCGGGATCGCTCAACTAACCATCGTGGAGCTGACTCTCACCTATCAGGGCTCACTGCCGCCGAGACAGCGGGGCGTGAGCCCCGTCAAGGCCGCGTTGCGTCGTGCCTTCCACCCGCAGATCAAGGCCGTTCTCGACCGCCGCATGACGCAGGGCGCGGAGCAGCACCTCACGTCGTCAATCGATGGCCACGAGTTCGTGACACCGGCCAGCGAAGCCCTCGGCACGGCCGTCGCACTAGATGTGCTCTTGCTCACGCCGCCGACACAGCGAATCGGCGACGCTGACAACAGGCTCAAGACACTCATCGACGGGCTCACTCGTCCCGCCAACGTCGAGCAGATGCAGAATTTCGAGAGTCCCGACGAGGGCGGCCCCACATACTGTCTGCTTAGCGATGACCGGCTCGTGCAGCGCGTGACGCTGGACAGCAGGCAATGGCACGGTGGCCCGGGCGATCCGACGACCACGCTGGTCGTTGTGACGGCTCGCATCGTGCTGTCTGCCGAGGTGACTCGCGACTCGCCGATGGCCAGCCTATTCCTCGTCCTCTAGGCCGCCTCAGGATGAGCATGATGCTCGCGACCGCTGCCAGTACAACTCCAACCCCGGACGAGGCCGAACTCCACGACGCCCCACCACGCGTCACCCTTGGCCTCCACTCGCGCACGCTCAGCGAACGCGCCGAGCCTAACGCGCCTCGGGTACGCCCCGTTAGCAACAGTGGGCGCGGTCGCTAACAGGGCATTTCCCAAGGCCCTTACGCCTGCCACTCTTTGTGCGCCTGCGATTCTGGGCCGGATCGGGCCGGGATACCCGCGCACCCTGCACTTGTAGCGCCCACAATGCCAGGCGATGCACGCGAACGGCCACGTTGAGACCCGCGTAATTCCAGGCCTCGACCCCGCCCACCACCTCATGCGCCCAGCGTGAGACAGAACGGGCTGTATCAAGGGCGTCAAGCGCCCCGTTGCGAGCCCCACCAAGGTCGCTGAGCGACGACCATGTCGGACATGACGGATCACTTCGCAATTCATCTGTCTCTATACGCGTGGGGGAATTGCAAGATCATGTGTCATGTCCGACATGGCCACCGCCTCGGGACGCCCCAAGCAAACTTTTTCCTGCGCGTATCTGCGCGCAGCTTGGTAGTGACGCGCCACTATCCCTAGCATTGAAGCAGGCCCCGAGGATTGCCTCGGTCAAGGTCTCCGCTGTACCCCTCACCCATCGGGTGAGGGTCGCAAGTGAGATTCGGGAATCCCTGGCCTAGATGAGCCCGAGGTCACTCCGCATTACCGGAGTGACTGACCATGACCGAGACCACGGGCGACAACACCATCGCCAACCTCGTCGCGTCTGCCCCGCCCCTGAGCGAGGCCGTGCGTATCACCATCGCCGCCCTGTTCAAGGCGCTAGCGCGATGACTTTTGATAACCGCGACAAGGCCCGTGCGGCGGGTCTCGCGGGCAATGCCAACCGCACCCCCGAGCAGGCGAGCAACATCGGCCGCGCCGCCGCCCTCGCGCGCTGGGCAGGGCACGAGCCCAAGCGCCTGCGCTACCCGCTGCTCAGCGGCGCCGAGCTTGACTACTGGTCGTGGCAGATCCCGCTTGCTCAGCGGCTCGAGATGTCACGCCCCCAGATTCGTCGCCGCGCGACGATGATGGCTCGCCAGGCAGCCGCGCAGGCAGCCGTCGAGGCGGCCAAGCCGCCGACCGACGACGCGTTCGCCCTGCTTCGCCGTGAGCTCGAGGGCAAGCGATGAGCGGCAAGGTGACCCGGCGCGAGGTAGTCGCCGGGGAGAAAGCCATCCTCGACAGCCTCAACGACACCGACCGCGCCCGCGAGGCGGCCGACAACCTGCGCGATGACCTGATGTTCGTGCCGGGACTTGGCTGGCACTCGTGGGATCGGAGGCGGTGGTCTCGGATCGGCGACGACGAGGCGTTCGGCATAGTGCAGGCATGGCACTGGGAATTCGCGCAGGCCGACCTGATGAACCTGCCGACCAAGGACCTGACTGCCTTTCTGAGCGTCGGCGCTGTGCGCGCCACGGTGGCCGGCCTGCGCCCGCTGCTGCTCAAGCACGCCGACGAGCTCGACGCACACCCGCACCTGCTCAACGTCGGCAACGGCGTGGTCGACCTGCGAACAGGCGAGCTCTCCGCGCACGACCGCGACCTGCTCATCACCCTCATCGCCGACGTCGAGTACAAGCCCGACGCTACGCACCCCGACCTCGACCTGACGCTAAAGGCGCTGCCGAAAAAGGCACGCGAGCGTATGCGCATCAGGCTCGGTCAGTCGGCGACGGGGTACACACCCGACGACGACATCGTCACGGTTGTCAACGGTGGCGGTGAGAACGGCAAGAGCACGCTGCTCGACGCCGTGCGCAACGTGCTCGGCGAGTACGCCGCGATCATGCCCGACAAGCTGCTGCTCGCCAACCCCGGCGACCACCCCGCCGCGCTGATGTCGCTGCGCGGCGTGCGATTCGCCGAGGTCGAGGAACTACCTGAGGGTCACCGACTCAACACCAAGCGGCTCAAGGATGTCGCAGGCACCGAGTCGATCACGGCACGGCGGATGCATCAGGACTTCGTAACG
Source organism: Microbacterium sp. CGR1 (assembly GCF_051062835.1). Classification (GTDB taxonomy): domain Bacteria; phylum Actinomycetota; class Actinomycetes; order Actinomycetales; family Microbacteriaceae; genus Microbacterium. Next base: position 1,530,911 of record NZ_JAOTPG010000001.1, read on the forward strand.
TTCCGCACGACTCACACGATGTTCGTGACCACCAATTACCTGCCGATCATCACCGAGACCGACGAGGGCACCTGGCGCCGCCTCGAGCTCATCACGTTCCCGTACCACTACGTCAAGGGCGAGCCGGTGCACACCAACGAGCGCACCGGCATCAGGGGCCTGCGTCCCCGCATGCAGCGCGGTAAGGGCGGGCGAGCCGAGGCCATGCTCGCGTGGCTCGTGTCGGGCGCTCGCGATTGGTTCGAAGCCGACCGCATCACCTCGAACCTGCCCGCGCGACTCGAGGCCGACAAGCGGGCATGGCGCAAGGAAACCGACGCGGTGCTCAGGTTCGTCGACGAGTGCCTCGAGCTCGACCCCGACGGGTTCACCCCCTCGCGCGACCTCTACGCGCTGTTCAGCGGATGGCAGGACGCCAACGGGCTCGGCAAGTGGTCGGTGCAGACGTTCAGCGCCCGCATCGCTCAGCACGACGAGTTGCTCGGCCGCGTTGAGCTCATCCGGCGCTACTCAGGTCGCGGCTGGCAGGGCGTGCGCATCGCCGACCGAGCCGCCGAGGACATCAGGTTCGCGAGCATCGCCGCGACCCTTGCCAACCACCCTGTCACCACCACCGATTGAAAGGCATGACCATCATGGGCAAGACCAAGACAACCGCCACCCTGTTCAACGAGCGCATCGACGGGCGGCTCGTCGCCCTGCCGCGCCAGATCACCCAGCCCGACATCGCGGCGGCACTCGACAAGCTCGAGGCGCTCGGCGAGGCTCGCCGTGAGGCGTTCGTGATCCGCGACGGCTCCAGCGCCGAGCTCGCCAAGGCGATGACGAACGAGGCCGACGACATCGCGCAGGCGATGTTCGACGACCTGAGTTTCGTCCCTGACGGGGTTGCCGAGAGCACCCTCGAGGCGCAGGCGGTAGCACGCATGGCGCAGACCCGCCTCGACGGCATCGTCAGGGCGCGCAGGCTCGCCGTCAGCGAGCTCGAGGCAGCCGTCGAGGCCCACGGGGCTAAGTGGGGCAAATCGATGCGCGAGCAGGCCGCCAGGGCCGTGCTGACGCTCACCACTGCTCTCGACATGGCGACGACCGCCAAGGCCGAGCTCGACGCCGCTGTCGGTGTGCTCGTGCTGCTCAAGCGCCGTGAGGCGGGCGACGAGCCCAACCTCAACCTCGCCATCGGAGCCGGGCGTCACGCCCTCCCGCTCGAGCAGGCCATCGAGCCCTTGCGCGAGGCTGTCGTCGCCGCATCCCGAGAGGTGGAGGGGCTGTGAGCGCCGCCCACATCGTCAGCGGGTGGCTGGCCGAGGGTCTCGCCGCCGAGGCTGCCGAGAACGAGGCCATCACCGCCCGGATCAAGGCTGTGCCTGACCCGTTCAGCGACGATTTCGCCACCAACGACCCGCATGAGCGCGTCATGTACGGGCTCGTGACCGGCGAACGCCCCGCGACGGCGGCCGAGGAACTCGAGCTCGACCTCATCGAGCTCGAGGTGTTCAAGCGCGAGGCCCTTGAGCGCCGTGCGGCTGAGCTCCCCACCGTCGCCGAGGCATACACGGTGATCGAGGCGGGCCTCACCGAGGTGACACGTCGCGCCTACCTCGGACTCGATGAGGCAATGCCCGGCGAGCGTTCCGACCTGCTCAACGTGCTCGTCGGCATCTACCGAGTGCGCCTCGAATCCCTGCGACACCACCCCACCGAACGGAAGGCATGACCATGGCACGCAAGACCATCGCCCAACTCAAGGCCCGCGAGGCAGCGCTGCTTGATGAGCTCGACCGCCGCGACCCCGACCGGGCGAGCAAGCACCATGCGGCGGGCATCCTCGACGCTGACGTCATCGACGGGTATGACCCGAACGCCGACACGAGCAAGCAGCAGGCCGCGCATCTGCTTGGGGAGGATGAGGGTCGTGGGTAACGCGCGCCGTGGCCCCATCCCCGACGAGCTCGGGTGGCTGATGGACATGCTCGAGGATCATTCCGAACGGTTGCGCACCCTCGAGGCCCCGAGTGGCGAGCAGCTTGCGAACTCGGTGGCCACCCTGCGGTCACTCGTCGAGAATATTCAAGCTCAGCTTGCCGACTTCATCGCCAACGACATCGGCGCTCTCGTCACGGCGGCAGTAACCAGCGCGCTCACTGGGAACATCGCAATCGGCGGCAGCCTGACAGTGGCGGGCGCTGTGACCACGCCGGGCAGCCTCACGGTCGGCGGCACGGTCACAATGCCCGGCGCTCGCGCGACCGACTTGTCGGCAGCACCCAACCGTGTCAACGCCTGGCTCGCAGGCGATGGGCGACTCGGGCGCACCTGATGAGCCGCTACACGACCGATGGCAAGGTGACGCGTGTCGACAGGTCAGCCGACACGGGCAGCCTCGTCGTGTGCACCTGCGGGGCAGTGCTCGGGCCGATGCTCGATCACGCCGTTGCCCTCAGGATCGCGCGCGAGCACCGGAACGTGCATCGGCACGGCACTTAGACCCCGAGCGGTCGCCCTTTCATCGAGTGTTGCGACGGCCGCCCGGATTCCGCGCCTCGGCGCGATGAGAGAGCCCCCTTAGCGAGTGGAACGCTAAGGGGGCTCTCGGCTTTCGTATTGAACACCGCCGCCGTCGGCGGGCTTGTTCTTGCTTCACTCCCCCTTGCGATTGTGGCTGCCGAGCGTCCAGCCGGTCAGGTGCCTCAGATCGGCACGCCACAGCTTGACATCAAGGTTGTCGCCACCGGGGAGGTAGACGCGCGCATCGCGCAGATGGATGAACTGCCGCGTGGTTGGGGGCAGGTCGAGCGCCTCGCGTCGCGCCTTGTTCTCGGCGGTGATAGTCGCAATGGTGTCACCCACCATGCCCAGCCCGTCTGCAAGTGAATCGGCGCCCGCCTCGTCACGCACGAGCTGCTGCATGCTCTCGAGCCATGCCTTGCGACTGATGACCATGCCGCTGACAACCTGGCCGCCTAGTGACATGGTGATGCCGAACGAGCCCTCCTTGTCGTCGTCGAAACCCACCGTGGTTGAGAGCATGTAGTGGAGCGGCAGGTCGCGCGGACTCACATCTTCCCGGCTTAGGCCATCGGGGTCATCCTGCGGGCGCCAACGTGGCTTGTCATCTGTCGAATCGGGGGTGGGCTCAGCGGTCATCATCGGGTTCCTCTCAGTAGGGGGACTTAAGTCTAGGGAGAGCCACCGACGCCGTGAGAGGCTAGCTCGACCCGAGAAAGAGCGAGCCAACGCTTGCAGCCGTGGACACGAGCAGCCCGAACGCCGCTACGAGGAAGTCGCGCCCGGTCGAGCTCAACACCAGGCCGAGCAGTCGCCGCGATTCGTACGCGGCGACGAAAGGCATGTTGCTGTACGAGATTCGCAACAGCCCGTGCTCAGCGAAACGCTCTTCCCATCTCGCGTGACGCACCTCGGACGGCACCTCACGCAGAGGGTGGTTGGGGTCATCGTTGACCGCGTTGCTCTCGTCGCGTTCTTCGGCGCTCAACCTCTCAAGAGTGTCGATCCGAGTTTGAGCGTCGGCGTACTCTCGGCGGGCACCCACCCAGGCCGCGACGAGCCCGCCAAGCGTGATGAGAAAGCCCGCGACGGTCGCGATGATGAGCACTGTGCGAAAGTCCATGCGCCGAGCATATCGGTGGGTTTATCTGCTCTATTCGCACAACAGTTGCCATGGTCGTGATCGCATACTCCGCCGTGGCTGCGCCGCTGTCGTCTCCGAAGAGTGTCGCTGCGCGGTAGCGGGTGAGTTCGGGGATGGTGTTCATTGGTTCCTTCTTTCTGTGGGCGGACGCTCTGCGCATCCGGTGGTGTGCGGCCGTCACAGCGGCAGCGGTGTCGATACGAGGACGCTCAGCAGCATCGGGGCGACCCCGAGCAGGAGGAACGCCGGCAGCGTGCAGACCCCGAGCGGAATGAGGAGCTTGGTCGAGAGCTTCGCTGCGCGCATGCGACCGTCGACTCGGGACGCATGGCGTTCCTGGGCGGCGGATGCGCGCAGGAGTTCACCGGCAGGCACGCCTGCGGAACTCGACAGGTCGAGCACTGAGCGGATACGTGCGTCATCCCCTCGGTGCGACGAAGAACTCTCCTCGACGAGCCGCAGGGCGCGCGGGATGGAGGCGCCGCCCGACAGGGCCACCGCCATGAGCTCTGCCCGCATGCCGGGGGTGCCCGGTTCGGGACGAGCGCGTCTGAGCAGCCGTGCGGTCCACATGCGCGCGGCGAGGACGAGGAGCAGACCAGCGACGACGCAGCCTGCACCGGCCGCGGTTCCGGTGATCACGCCGATCGTGTCGAACCCGAGGGCGAAGCCGAGCAGAAGTCCGGCGAAGGGCATCCAGAGGAGCAGCCGAGCGGTGCCGGCAGGCTCTGCCAGGGCGATGCGCACATCGTCGGCGGCGGATGCGGCGTCACGGAGCGTCTCGGCGATCGTCCTCAACACCTCGGCGAGCGGAGCCCCCACTGTCGTCGCCACTTCCCACGCCGCGGCGAGATCCTGCCATGAGCCGCCCTCGGCTTCGATGGCGGCGACCAGCGGCTGACCCGCGTCGACCCGAACGACGATCGACTCGGCGTGGACGTCGCCGATCGACGCGAGATGCCGCCAGGCGGCCAACGGCACCGCGCCGGCCTGCAGCAGTACTGCGAGGGTCTGCACCGACGTCGCCGTGTCGGCGCCGGTGTCGAGCACAGGCCGTCGTCGACGGATCACCACGGTCGCACCTCATCGATCCCGAGGCGGTCCCCGATCAGGGTGAACTCGCCCGCCTGCGCGATGCGCCGCTGCCCGCCCGGCGCGCGCTCGAGGTGCAGGACCACGGTGAACGCACTCACCGCCTGGCGTGCCAGCGCCGTGGCGTCCATCGAGGCGAGGGCTCCGAGGGCCTCCAGGCGCGCCGGCACATCGCTCAGTCCGCTGGCGTGCAGGGTGCCCGCGCCGCCGTCGTGCCCGGTGTTCAGCGCGGTGAGGAGCTCTCTGACCTCCTCACCTCGGCATTCGCCGACGACGAGCCTGTCCGGTCTCATGCGCAACGACTCCCGCACGAGCCGGGCCAGAGTGATGCCGCCAGCACCCTCGAGGTTCGGTTGTCTCGCCTCGAGGGCGACGTGATGAGGGTGCCGAGGGCGCAGCTCTGCCACGTCTTCGATCGTGACGATGCGCTCAGCCGTCGGCACCTCCGACAGCAGCGCTGACAGCAGCGTCGTCTTGCCTGTGCCCGTGCCTCCGGTGATGAGGATGTTCGCGCGCTCCGCCACGAGCCTCCGAAGCCAGCTGTGCTGCCGAGCGTCGAACGAGCCGAGCGCTGCCAGCGCATCGAGGTCTGCCGCGCGCACCCGTGGCACCCGGATCGACAGAGCCGTGCCCGTCGTCGAGATCGGGGCGAGCACTGCATGCACCCGGATGCCCGACTCCAGTCTCACGTCGACGCACGGCGCCTGGTCGTCGAGATGTCTGCCGCCGAGGCCGACGAGTGCGACGGCGAGGTCACGCGCCTCGCGCTCGGACGCGGTCCAGCCGGCGACGGGTTCGGCTCCATGACCGCGATCGACGAAGAGTCCCGAGGCGCCGTTGACGAAGATGTCGGTGACCGCCTCATCAGCGCAGTGCTCGGCGAGGGGCCCGAACACCGGGTCGACGGCCAACGGGGCGCGTGCCCCCGCCTCGGGATCTGCGCCCCACGGCGTGACGCCGCGGGGCTGGAGGACGAAAGGATCGGGCATCCCCCGAAAGTAGGCGAGGCCGGGTGGCCGCTTCCGTCGCTGACCGCCATCTCGTCGCAGCCTGTGAGGAATCGCGATCAGGCGGCATCCGTGCAGAGGGGATGCGATCTCGGACGGCGCCGAGGGCTGCGTTCCATGAGAGCGCTCACACGAGAGATGGGCGGCATCCCACGGGGGGAATGAGATGCCGCCCACGGCGTCCCTCATGGGGGAATCGGGCACGCCAAGGCCAGAATGAGAATTCGGCTGACGTCGAGTGTACGCAAGGCGACCGTCCTGACAAAACCCGTCGCACTACCTACTTTCGGCAGTATGCGACGTCGGTGGCCCGGGCTAGATTCGCCCTGACCTGATCGTGCCCCCGTACGGTCATGCCCGCACGACCTGCCATGCCGCAAAGGAGCGTCTGCCGATGAGCAGTCAGATCGATCATCTTCTCGATGAGACCCGCCAGTTCCCGCCGTCCGAGGAGTTCGTCGCCCAGTCGATCTCGTCGCCGGCGCTGTATGAGAGTGCAGCGACCGACCGCGAGGCGTTCTGGGGCGAGCAGTCCCGTGAGCTCCTGGAGTGGCACAAGCCGTTCACGCAGGTGCTCGACTGGTCGACGCCCCCGTTCGCGAAGTGGTTCGACGACGGCGAGCTGAACGTCGCCTACAACTGCCTCGACCGCCACGTCGAGGCAGGAAACGGCGACCGGGTCGCGCTGCACTGGGAGGGCGAGCCGGGCGACTCCCGATCGATCACCTACGCCGAGCTGACCGAAGAGGTCAAGCGCGTCGCCAACGTGCTCGAGGGGCTCGGGATCGGTCATGGCGACCGTGTCGCGATCTATCTGCCGATGATCCCCGAAGCGGTCGCGTCGATGCTCGCGGTCGCCCGCGTCGGGGCCATCCACTCCGTCGTGTTCGGTGGATTCAGTGCCGACAGCCTGCGCTCGCGCATCGACGACGCCGGCGCGAAGCTCGTGATCACCGCCGACGGCGGATACCGCAAGGGTCGCGTGTCCGCCCTCAAGCCCGCAGTCGACCAGGCGCTGGCCGACCGGGGCGACGGCGAACAGCAGACGGTCGAGCACGTGCTCGTCGTCAAGCGCGGCGAGAACGAGGTCGAGTGGGAAGAGGGCCGCGACCTGTGGTGGCACGAGGTCGTCCCCGCGGCATCCCCCGAGCACACGGCAGAGGCCTTCCCCGCCGAGAACCCCCTGTTCATCCTCTACACCTCTGGCACCACCGGAAAGCCGAAGGGCATCCTGCACACGTCCGGGGGCTACCTCACCCAGGCCGCGTACTCGCACAAGTACGTGTTCGATCTGCACCCCGAGACCGACGTCTACTGGTGCACGGCCGACATCGGCTGGATCACCGGCCACAGCTACGTCACGTACGGCCCCCTCGCCAACGGCGCGACCCAGGTGATCTACGAGGGCACACCTGATGCTCCGCACCCCGGCCGCTGGTGGGAGATCATCGAGAAGTACAAGGTCTCGATCTTCTACACCGCGCCGACCGCCATCCGCTCGTTCATGAAGATCGGTCGCAGTGTCCCCGCGAAGTTCGATCTGTCGTCGCTGCGCCTGCTCGGCTCGGTGGGCGAGCCCATCAACCCCGAGGCGTGGATCTGGTATCGCGATGTGATCGGCGCCGGCAAGACCCCGATCGTCGACACCTGGTGGCAGACCGAGACCGGCGCGATCATGGTCTCGGCGCTTCCCGGGGTCACGGCGACCAAGCCCGGCTCGGCGCAGGTCCCGCTGCCCGGCATCTCGATCGACGTGGTCGATGAGGCGGGGGTCGAGGTCGGCAACGGCAACGGCGGCCTGCTCGTCGTCACCGAGCCCTGGCCGAGCATGCTCCGCGGCATCTGGGGCGACCCCGAGCGCTACAAGGAGACGTACTGGGAGAAGTTCGAGGAGCAGGGATACTACTTCGCGGGCGACGGCGCGCGGCTGGATACCGACGGGGACCTGTGGCTGCTCGGCCGAGTCGACGACGTCATGAACGTCTCGGGCCACCGCCTCTCGACGGCCGAGATCGAATCCTCACTGGTCGCCCACGAGGCCACCGCCGAGGCCGCGGTCGTCGGCGCCGCGGATGAGACCACCGGCCAGGCCGTCGTCGCGTTCGTGATCATCAAGGAGAGCTACCTCTCGGCTCACGACCCCGCGGGCCTCGCCCAGCAGCTGCGTCTGTGGGTCGGCGAGCAGATCGGTGCGATCGCACGACCGCGAGACGTCTACATCGTCGGCGAGCTGCCGAAGACCCGCTCGGGCAAGATCATGCGACGCCTCCTGCGCGATGTCGCAGAGGGCCGCGAGGTCGGCGACACCACGACACTGGCCGACACCGCCGTGATGAGCATCATCTCGGCCCAGGTCAAGTAGCGCGAACGCAGAACGCCCCCTCCCGATTCAGATTCGGGAGGGGGCGTTCTGAGCGTGCGGACTCAGGCGAGGATGAAGACGACGTCCACCTCGACCGGGCTGTCGAGCGGCAGCACGGGCACGCCGACTGCGGCGCGCACGTGTCGACCGGCATCTCCGAAGATCTCGCCGAGCACGAGGCTCGCGCCGTTGATGACACCGGGCTGTCCCGTGAAGTCGGGAGTGGATGCCACGAAGCCGCCGACGCGGAGCACTCCGGCGATCCGATCGACACCGCCTGCGGCATCCGCGGCCGCCGCGAGGGCGTTGAGGGCGCAGGTGCGGGCGTAGGTGTTCGCGTCTTCGGCGGTGACTTCCGCTCCGACCTTGCCGGTGGCGGGCAGCGCACCACCGGAGAAGGGCAGCTGACCGGAGGTGTAGACGAGACCGGCGTGCACCACGGCGGGGACGTAAGCCGCGACGGGGGCGGCGACCGCGGGCAGCTCGATGCCGAGTTCGCTCAGGCGCTCGGAGACGCTCATGCCGCGCCCCCGTCGAACTGGCGGGATGCCTCGGCAGCCGCGGCGAGACCGGCGTTGCCTGCGGCATCCGCGGTCACCGGACGCTTGAAGTAGGCGACGAGCCCGCCCTCAGGTCCCTGGATGACCTGCACGAGCTCCCAGCCCTGCTTGCCCCAGTTGTTGAGGATCGCGGCGGTGTTGTGGATCAGCAGCGGGGTGGTCAGGTACTCCCACGTGGTCATGGCACTCCTGTCTGGCCGCATACGCGCGCGCGGATGCGTCAAAGGCGGTATTCAGGGAACTCCCCTACGATCAAGCGTATGCCTCAAAAGAATCGCACGGTGAAAGGTGCGCTCGGCGGAGTCCTCGGACTCGTCGGGCTCAGCGCCGTAGCCGGCCTCCTCGTCGCGGCCAGCGTCACCCCTGTTCTCGCCATGACGGGTATCGCCGGATCCCAGGCCCTCACGATCTTCGAAGACCTCCCCGCGAACCTCCAGGTGAACCGGCCGATGGAGCAGTCGACGATCTACGCGACCGCCTCCGACGGGACACCGGTCGAGCTGGCGTCGTTCTACGAGCAGAACCGCGTGCCTGTGACGTACGAGCAGATCAACCCCGTCGTGTTCGACGCGGTCCTCTCGAGCGAGGACAAGGACTACTTCAGCCACGGCGGCATCAACGTCGGCGCGACGGCCAAGGCCCTCGTCGACAACCTGCGCGGCACCGACGACCGAGGCGCGTCGACCATCACGCAGCAGTACGTCAAGAACGTGCTGATCCAGGAGTGCGAGCAGGAAGCCGACCCCGCGTCGGGCACCTACGCCGACGACCTCCAGCAGTGCTGGGCCGACGCGACCAACGCGGTAGGCGCCAAGGGCATCGAACGCAAGCTGCAGGAGATGCGATTCGCCCTGCAGATCGAGAAGGAGTACTCGAAGAACGACATCCTGCTCGGGTACCTCAACATCGCGAACTTCGGCGGCACGGTCTACGGGATCGAGTCGGCGGCGAACTACTACTTCTCTACGACGGCTGCGAACCTGACGGTCGCGCAGGCGGCCACGATCGCCGGAATGGTGCAGAACCCGAACCAGTACCGGATCGACCGGCCAGCCGGCACCTGGACGGATGCGGACGGCGTCGGGCACAACAGCGAGGCGGACGGCTATGCCCAGACGCTGGATCGCCGCCACTATGTGCTCGACCGAATGCTGGCACTCGGCAAGATCACGCAGGCCCAGTTCGACGAGGCGGATGCCTCGCCGATCACTCCCGCGATCACGCAGCCCACGCAGGGATGCGTGTCTGCAGGCAACGTGGCCCGCAGCGCCTACTTCTGCGAGTACGTGAAGTCCGTCGTCCTCGACGACCCCGCCTTCGGCGAGACCGAGCAGGAGCGCCGCGATCTGCTTCGTCAGGGTGGCCTCAAGATCTACTCGACGATGAACATCGACATCCAGAGCGCGGGCGCCGAGGTCATGGCGAACACGGTTCCCGCGAACTACGACAACCAGTTCTTCGGCGCTGCAGGCATCTCGCTCGAGACCAGCACGGGTCGTGTGCTCGCGATCACGCAGAACACGACCTTCAGCGAGACGATCCAGGGCGACCAGGCATACACCGCGCTGGTGTTCGGCACCGACAAGGCGCACGGTGGATCCAACGGCTTCTCGGTCGGCTCGACCTACAAGCTCTTCACCCTCATCGACTGGCTTGAAGAGGGCCACTCGGTGCGAGAGACCCTGAACGGAAGCAACCGCGTCTTCTCGAAGTTCAAGTGCGGCGACGACATCATCCGCAACACCACCAAGATCCAGAACTTCAACAACGCCGGCGGCTCGACCGGAACCGTGATGAAGTTCACCGCCGACTCGCTCAACAGCGGTTACCTCGCGATGGCCGAGAAGCTCGACCTCTGCAAGATCAACGCCGTTGCCGACCGTATGGGCGTCACGCTCGCCAACGGCGGCAAGACCACCGACGGCAGCCCAGCCCCCTACGACATCCTCGGCTCGAAGTACATCTCGCCGCTCGCGATGGCCGGCGCCTACGCCACGGTCGCGAACGGCGGCATCTACTGCACCCCGAAGGCGATCGACCGCGTGGTCGACGCCGACGGCAAGGACCTGCCGATCCCGGAGTCGAAGTGCTCTCAGGTCATCTCGCCCGAGGTCGCCGCGACCGCCGCCTTCGCGCTGCAGGGCGTCATGAACGCCGGCGGAACCGGTAACAAGGCGAACACGCGCGACGGAGTTCCCCTCATCGGAAAGACGGGTACCCACGAGTCGTGGGGAACCATGATGATCGAGTCGAGCACCAAAGTCACCACGGCGATCTGGGTCGGACGCTCGGAGGGCCAGGCCAGCATCCTTCGTCAGAGCTGGGGCGGCACCGCGCTGAACGAGATGCGATACCAGCTCGCGCGAACGATGCAAGGAGCGGCGAACAACATCTACGGCGGCGACGCGTTCCCCCAGCCGGACGCGAACCTGAGCAAGCAGGTGCTGACCGATGTCCCCTCCGTGATCGGGATGGACACCGCGACGGCGACCGCCACGCTCGAGAACGCCGGCTTCCAGGTCGTGGTCGGCGCGCCGGCTGACGGCCCCGCCGGTGACGTCATCGTCGCGCAGGACCCCTCGGGTCAGGCCCCGAGCGGTGCGACGGTCACGATCTCGCCGAGCAACGGCCAGGGAACCACCGTGCCGGACATCACAGGGCAGCCGAAGGCCGCCGCCCAGAACGCGCTGTTCGGCGCAGGGTTCTCGTCGATCTCCTTCGACAACTCGTGCAACCCGCCGAACGCGGTCGTGGCGAGCACGAACCCGCCCGCGAACACCGCGACCAACAAGTCGACAGCGATCTCGGTCACCTGCCAGTGACCTCACGACGAACGGCACACCCGGCCCTCATCGCGCTCGGCGCGGTGGGGGCCGCTGGTGTTGCAGCCGCCGTGTGGGGCATCGGCATCGAGCGCTACCTCTTCACGGTTCGGGAGGCGACGGCATCCGCTCTCGCTCCCGGATCCGCACCGCTGCGCGTGCTGCATATCTCGGATGCGCACATGGCGCCATGGCAGCATCGCAAGCAGGACTGGCTCGCCTCGCTCGCGCAGCTGAAGCCCGACCTCATCATCAACACCGGTGACAACCTCGGGCACCGCGACGGCCTCGAGGGCATCCGTCGGGCGTTCGAGCCTTTCGCCGGCATCCCCGGCGTATTCGTGCACGGCTCGAACGACGTCAACGGCCCGTCGCCGCGCAACCCGATCCGCTACTTCGCCGGTCCCTCGCAGCGGCACCACGAGCCCACATTCCTCGACACCGATGCGATGGACGCATTCTTCACCGAAGAACTCGGCTGGGCAGACCTGAACAACACGGCCGCTCGACTCACGGTCGCCGGCGACACGATCGACTTCTTCGGCGTGAGCGATGCGCACCGGCAGTGGGACCGCCTCGACGATCTGCCCGCGGCGATCGACGCGCTCGGACCGCGGGAACCGGGCACCTCGGTACTCGGAGTGACGCATGCGCCCTACCAGCGCGTGATGAACCGCTACATCGAGCTCGGCGCGGATGCGATCTTCGGCGGGCACACGCACGGCGGCCAGGTATGCCTCCCCGGCTTCGGCGCTCTCGTCGCGAACTGCGACATCCCCCTCAAGCAGGCCAAGGGCCTGAGCACGTGGACGCAGGGCGGGCGCACGGTGCCCCTCAACGTCAGCGCCGGCTGCGGACACTCTATTTATGCGCCCGTGCGCTTCGCGTGCCGCCCCGAGGCGACGCTGCTCACGCTGACGGCGCGCGGTTGACCCCTCGATTCGGCGCTGAGGGCATTTCGCTGTAGACTCGGAGGGTTGCAAAACGGGGTGTGGCGCAGCTTGGTAGCGCGCTTCGTTCGGGACGAAGAGGTCGCAGGTTCAAATCCTGTCACCCCGACCAGTAACACCGGAAGGCCGCCCTCACGGGCGGCCTTCTCTGTACCAGGACCGAGGCGAAGGGACCGCGTGAACAACCTGTTCCCTCCCCCGCGCCGCCTCACGCGCGGCATCGCGATCGCGCTCGGCATCCCCTTCCTCGCGGGCCTCGCCCTGCTCACGCTCACTCCCGCGCGTGTCGAGGAGACCATGCCGAATCTGCTCGACCTCGTGCTCTCGGCGGCTCACCGGCTGGGCTGGGAGTCGCTCGACTTCACGCGCCTCGAGATCATCGCGAACGTGCTCGTGTTCGTGCCGGTCGGCATCCTCGCGTTCGTGCTGGTGCCTCGGCGCTTCTGGCCGCTCGCGGTGATCCTGGGGCCGGCACTGTCGGTCTCGATCGAGATCGCACAGCGCCTCGCACTGCCGCATCGCGCCGCGACCGTGACCGATGTGATCGCCAACTCCGGCGGCGCCCTGATCGGGGTCTTCGTCGCGATCGCCGGAACCCTGCTGTTCGCACCTCAGAGTTCTCACCGTCCACCCCGTAATCTGGAAGCATCATGACCTCGCCTGATCTCGTAGCCTTCGATCTCGACGACACCCTCGCCCCCTCCAAGGGCGCCATCGACCCTCGCATCGCCTCGCTGCTGCTCGCGCTGCTCGAGAGGGTCGACGTCGCCATCATCTCCGGCGGGAACGAGACCCAGTTCCGCTCGCAGGTCATCGCCCGCCTCGGCAAGATCGACGAGGCGGCGGCCGCACGTCTGCACCTGCTTCCGACGTGCGGCACGCGGTATCTGCGCTACGACGGCGCGGACTTCTCTCCCGTGTACGCGCAGGACCTCACCGCCGAGCAGAAAGCGGGCGCTCTAGCCGCACTGCGGGAAGAGGCCGAGCGACTCGGGCTCTGGGAGGCGGAGCCGTGGGGTGACATCCTCGAGGACCGCGGCTCGCAGATCACGTTCTCGGCCCTCGGACAGAAGGCTCCGCACGACGCGAAGCGCGACTGGGATCCCTCCGGCGCGAAGCGCGGATCACTGCGGGATGCCGTGGCCGCCCGTCTTCCCGACCTCGAGGTGCGCTCGGGCGGGTCGACGTCGATCGACATCACCCTCGCGGGGATCGACAAGGCCTACGGCATGCGACAGCTCGCCGAGCACACCGGCATCCCCCTGACCTCGATGCTGTTCTACGGCGACCGTCTCGACGAGGGCGGCAACGACTACCCCGTGCTCGCGATCGGCGTCCCCTCCGTCGCCGTGGAGGGCTGGGAGGACACCGCCGACAAGCTCGACGCGCTCCTCCCCACGCTCTGACGCTCGACGCGCACCTCCGGCCTGCAGAGGCAGCGGAGTTCTAGCATGTCGGTATGGAACCGCTGCTGATCGTCGTCCTGACCGCGGCCGTCGCGAGCGCGGCGTGCTGGATCCTGTCGCTCGTGACCCGCGACACCTCGTGGGTCGACCGCGCCTGGTCGATCGTCCCGATCGTCTACGTGTGGATCTTCGCGGGCAGTGCTCTCGCCAGCGGCCAGGACGCGAGCCGTCTGGTTCTCATGGCCGTCCTCGTGACGCTGTGGGGTGTGCGCCTCACGTACAACTTCGCCCGCAAAGGCGGGTATACCGGGATGGAGGACTACCGGTGGGCGGTCCTTCGCGGACGCATGAAGCCGTGGCAGTTCCAGCTCTTCAACCTGCTGTTCATCATCGGCTATCAGATGACATTGCTCGTGCTCATCACACTGTCGGCGGAAGTCGCGCTGCAGCACCCTGCTCCGCTGAATGCGTGGGACCTCGTGTTCGCCGCGATCTTCCTGGCACTGCTCATCGGCGAGACTGTCGCAGACCAGCAGCAATGGGAATTCCACCGACGCAAGAAGCAGGCGGGCGGAACCCTCTCCCCGGGCTTCGCCACCGAGGGGCTGTTCCGCGTCAGCCGTCACCCCAACTTCTTCTTCGAGCAGAGCCAGTGGTGGGCGTTCTACGCGATCGGGGCGACGGCTACGGTCGCCTCGGGTGCAGGCTTCCTCGGCGGAGCGCTGAACTGGACCGTCATCGGGCCGTCCCTGCTCAGCATCCTGTTCATCGGATCGACGATCTTCACCGAGTCGATCACCGCGGCCAAGTACCCCGCGTACGCCGACTACCGCCGGACGACGTCGATGCTCATCCCCTGGCCGCCGCGGACCCGACGAGTCACCGAGTCCGCGGCCTGACCGAGGCCCGCGTCAGCGCACCAAAGCGTCGGCTGCGGAGCGCGTCACCGGCACGAGGCGCGTGAGCTGCGTGACGTGCGCAGGCTCGAGCTCGGCGAGCGAGGCCACCCCGAGCAGGCGCATGGTGCGCTCGATCTCGGTGCGGAGGATGCTGATCGTGCGGTCGACGCCCGCACGGCCACCGGCCATCAGGCCGTACAGGTAGGCGCGGCCGATGAGTGTGAAGTCTGCTCCCAGTGCGACCGCGGCGACGATGTCGGCACCGTTCATGATGCCGGTGTCGATCATGACGGTGAAGTCGTCGCCGACGGCCTTGCGCACCTCCGGCAGCAGGTGGAACGGGATGGGCGCTCGGTCGAGCTGGCGTCCTCCGTGGTTCGAGAGCACGATGCCGTCGACGCCCGCGTCACGCAGTCGCACCGAGTCCTCGACGTTCTGCACGCCCTTGATCACGATCTTGCCGGGCCAGATGTCGCGGATGACCGCGAGGTCGTCGTAGCTGATGGTCGGGTCCATCGCGGCGTCGAGCAGCTCGCCGACCGTGCCGCCGGTGGTGCTCAGCGACGCGAACTCGAGCTTGGGGGTCGTGAGGAAGTCGTACCACCACCACGGACGAGGGATGGCGTTGATGATCGTCCCGAGCGTCAGCTGGGGCGGAATGCTGAAGCCGTTGCGCTTGTCGCGCAGGCGCGCTCCCGCGACGGGGGTGTCGACCGTGAACTGCAGGGTGTCGAAGCCGGCTGCGGCCGCGCGACGCGTCAGCTCGTACGAGATCTCGCGGTCGCGCATGACATACAGCTGGAACCAGTTGCGACCGTTCGGGTTCGCCGCCTTCACTCCCTCGATCGACGTCGTGCCGAGGGTCGACAGAGTGAACGGGATGCCTGCCGCGGCGGCGGCTCCGGCTCCCGCGACCTCGCCCTCGGTCTGCATGAGACGCGTGAATCCGGTGGGGGCGATGCCGAAGGGAAGCGCTGACGGGCCGCCGAGGATCTCGACGGACGTGTCGACCGACGGAGCCGGGCGCAGGATGCCGGGGTGGAACTCGACATCCTGGAAGGCCTGGCGTGCGCGCGTGAGCGAGAGCTCGCCCTCTGCCGCGCCGTCGGTGTAGTCGAACGCCGCCTTGGGCGTGCGGCGCTTGGCGATGGTGCGCAGGTCATCGATCGTGAGCGCCGAGTCGAGGCGGCGCTTCTTGCCGTCGAACTCGGGCTTCTTGAACTTCATCAGCTCGAGCAGCTCTGCGGGGTTGGGAAGCTGGCGCTGGACCATGTCGTGTCCTCTCAGTCGGTGGGTCGGGTGCTGCGGGTGAGTCCCGCCGCCGTGTAGTAACCGGTGATGTGGGCGCGCACGAGCGCCTGAGCCGTCGTCGCGTCACCCGCGGCGATGGCCGCGATGATCGCGCGGTGCTCGGTGCGCAGGAGGTCGGCCATGGCATCCCAGTCGGCGATGGATGCCGCCCCTTCCTGCACGTACGACTCGATGGCGGTGCGGAGACCGGCCATGATCGCCGCGACGACCGTGTTACCGCTCGACTCGGCCAGCGCGAGGTGCAGCTGCGCATCGAGGGCGAGGAACTCGGCGGAGGTCAGGCCCTCGGCATCCATCGCATCGAGGACGCTGTGCGCAGCGGTGAGATCCGGGTCCTGCTGGCCGGCGAGAGCTGCGGCGACCGCGTCTTCGAGCAGCAGACGCGTCTGCACGACGTCGGTCAGAGGGAAGCCTTGAGCTGCGACCTGGAGACGCAGCAGTGTCGACATGCCGCCGGTCGGGGTCGCGATGACGATGGCACCCGATTGGGGTCCGGAACCCGTAGCCGTGCGGATGAGCCCCATGACCTCGAGAACGCGCAGCGCCTCGCGGACGCTCGACCTCCCCACGCCGAGATCGGCGGCGAGGTCGCGCTCGGAGGCGAGCCGGTCGCCGGGGCCGAGGCGGCCCTCCAGCAGATCCCGCTCGACATATTCGAGGACGAGGCGCCAGGCGCGCGCGGGCTGCTCGGGCATCCGCTCTCCTCGTCGTTCGCGTCGGCGGCGTCGATCGTCGACGCGCTCATGTGGTCTGACCACAGTAGCGCGTGTGGTCAGACCACGCAATCCGGGCATGACGAGGCACCGCCCGCGGGCGGGAGCACGAGTCGCGGGATGTCAGCCCAGGCGTCCGCCGGACTCTTCGAGGTAGCAGGCGCCGCAAAGAGACTCGTAGGTCGTGACCTCGGGAGCGACGGACCCGCCTGCTCCCTCGTCGATGGCGACCTGGTCTCCGTCGAACACGAACCGGCCGCCGATCACGCGACCATTGAAGACCGCCTTGCGCCCGCAGCGGCAGATCGTCTTCAGCTCTTCGAGTGAGTGCGCGATGGCGAGCAGCCGGGCCGACCCGGGGAAGGCGTGGGTGAGGAAGTCGTTGCGGATGCCGTAGGCGATCACGGGGATGCCGTCTTCGATCGCGATCCGGAAGAGGTCGTCGACCTGCTCCGCGGTGAGGAACTGGGCCTCGTCGATCAGAAGGCAGGCGACGTCGATCGATCCGCCGCGCACCGGTTCGCCGGCTACGGCGCGACGTACGCGCTCCCGATGCTCGCCGAAGAGCGCGCGCACGTCGGCGCCCGGCGCGATGAGGTAGTCGACCTCACGCGTGACGCCGAGACGACTCGCGATCTCGGAGGCGCCCTTGGTGTCGATCTCGGGCTTGGCGAGCAGCACATGCTGCCCGCGCTCCTCGTAGTTGTACGCGGCCTGCAGCAGCGAAGTGGACTTGCCCGAGTTCATCGCCCCGTAGCGGAAGTAGAGCTTCGCCACAGGCCGCTTATTCGTTGATGCCGAGCGTGGCGGCCGTCGCCGCGGTGGACCTCGCTGCCAGCGCGGCATCCGTGTTCAGCTTCTCGCCGAACGTGGGGATGAGCTCCCGCAGCTCGGACTCCCAGCCGGGGTACTCGGCTGGGAAGCACTTCTTGAGCAGATCGAGCATGATCGGCACCGCGGTGGATGCTCCCGGCGATGCGCCGAGCAGACCCGCGATCGATCCGTCGGCCGCCGCGACGACCTCGGTACCGAACTGCAGGATGCCGCCCTTCTTGGCATCCTTCTTCATCACCTGCGCGCGCTGACCGGCGTCGATCAGAGTCCAGTCCTCGTCTTTGGCCGTAGGCATGAACGTGCGGAGGCTGTCGACCTTCTTGGCATGGTTCTTCATCAGCTCGCCCACCAGATAGGTGATGAGGCCGGGGTTCGCGAACGCGACCCGCAGCATCGGCCACAGGTTGTGCGTGCGCACCTGCGACACGATGTCGAGCATCGAGCCGTTCTTGAGGAACTTGGGGCTGAACGTGGCGAAGGGGCCGAACATCAGCGAGGCCTCACCACCGACCACACGCGTGTCGAGGTGCGGCACCGACATGGGCGGCGCACCCACGGACGCCTGTGAGTAGACCTTGGCCTGGTGCTGGGCGACGATCTTCGGGTTGGAGGTCTTCAGGAACTGGCCGCCGATCGGGAAGACGCCGTAGCCCTTGATCTCGGGGATGCCCGAGCGCTGCAGCAGCTTGAGCGCCCATCCGCCGGCACCGACGAACACGAAGCGCGCCTTGATCTGGTTCGGCGTGCGCCCGATCGTGGTGCGGTAGTTGACCAGCCAGGTGCCGTCCTTCTGCTTCTTCAGGCTCTTGACCTCGTGGTTGGTGCGCAACGTCACGCCCGACTCGGTGAGGTGGTCGAAGAGCTGATGCGTCAGAGCGCCGAAGTCGACATCGGTACCCGCCGGCACCCGCGTCGCGGCGAACGGCTCGCCCTTGCGGCGCTGCTGCATGAGGAGCGGCGCCCACTTGTTGATGACGCGGGAGTCCTCGCTGTACTCGATGCCGTCGAACAGCGGCTGCTCCTTGAGCACCTCGTAACGGTCCTTGAGGTACTTGACGTCCTTCTCGCCGCGCACGAACGTCATGTGCGGGGTCGCGTTGATGAAGGTCGAGGGAGCGTCGAGCACTCCCCGATCGACCAGCGACGACCAGAACTGACGGCTCTGCTGGAACTGCTCGTTGATCGAGACGGCCTTGGCCGGGTCGAGAGGCGCGCCCTTCTGCTGCGGCATGTAGTTCAGCTCGCAGAGCGCCGCGTGGCCCGTGCCCGCGTTGTTCCAGGGGTTCGACGATTCCTGAGCCACATCGGAGAGTCGCTCGAACGCGACGATCTTCCAATCCGGCTGCAGCTCGTGCAGAAGGGTACCCAGGGTGGCGCTCATGATGCCACCACCGATCAAGACGACATCGACGGTTTCGGTCACCACGACAGTCTAGTTCGCAGCCACGGCGTGACCGACCACGCGGACCCGCCTCGTGAGACCGGATCCGCATGGCGGCGATGCGATCAGGCTATGGCGACCAGGCGCTCGGCGAGGATCTCGGCGATCTGCACGGCATTGAGCGCCGCACCCTTGCGCAGATTGTCGTTGCTGATGAACAGCACGAGGCCCTTGTTCTCGGGAGCGGACTGATCGGCACGGATGCGGCCGACGAAGCTCGGATCCTTGCCAGCGGCCTGCAGGGGGGTAGGCACCTCGTCGAGGACGACTCCGGGGGCCGCGGAGAGCACCTCGGCGGCGCGCTGCGGCGTGATGTCGTTCGCGAACTCGACGTTGATCGAGAGCGAGTGACCCGTGAAGACGGGAACGCGTACGCAGGTTCCGGCGACACGGAGGTCGGGCAGTTCGAGGATCTTGCGGCTCTCGTTGCGGAGCTTCTTCTCCTCGTCCGTCTCGTTCTGACCGTCGTCGACCAGGTTGCCCGCGAACGGGATGACGTCGAACGCGATCGGTGCGACGTACTTCTCGGGCTCGGGAAAGTCGATCGACGAGCCGTCGTGCACGAGGCGCAGGGTGTCGCCCTGAGCGAGAACGCCCTCGACCTGACCGAGGAGCTCCTGGGCGCCGGCGAGACCGGAGCCGGAGACGGCCTGGTAGGTCGAGACGATGAGGCGCTCGAGACCGGCCTCGGCATGCAGCGCCTTCAGCACGGGCATCGCGGCCATGGTCGTGCAGTTCGGGTTCGCGATGATGCCGCGGGGACGGTCGTCGATCGCGTGCGGGTTGACCTCGCTGACGACGAGAGGCACCTCGGGGTCGTTGCGCCAGGCGCTGGAGTTGTCGACGACGACGGCTCCTGCCTCGGCGAACCGGGGAGCGTAGGCACGGCTGGCGGTCGCGCCGGCCGAGAAGAGGGCGATGTCGATGCCCCCGGCATCCGCTGTCTCGACATCTTCGACGATTACCGTCGCACCGCCGAACTCGATGGCGGTGCCCGCGGAGCGCGACGACGAGAACAGACGCAGCTCGCGGATCGGGAAGGACCGCTCGGCGAGAATCTCGCGCATCACGGTGCCCACCTGGCCGGTGGCGCCCACGATGGCGACGGAGAGTCCTGAGTCGGAGATGCGGGTCATGATGTTCCTTGGCGTCGTGCAGTGCAGCAGTCGAGGCTTCGGGCGCGACGTCGGGGTGCGGATGCCGCGCCTGGCGCCGATGTCAGGGTTTCGGTGAGTCTACCGTGCCGCCCGATGGCCGAGGACCGTCGGGCGGTGTGCGGGCGTCGGTCAGCGTCCGGTGCCGGCGTGGACCGTGGCCTCGGCGTCGCCGTCGAGCCCGTAGGCGGTGTGCACGGTACGGGCGGCCTCAGCGAGATCGGTGTCGCGGAGCACCACCGAGATGCGGATCTCGGACGTCGAGATCATCTCGATGTTGATGCCTCCTGCGGACAGCGCCTCGAACAGCACCGCCGAGACCCCGGAGTGCGTGCGCATTCCGGCGCCCACGACCGAGAGCTTGCCGATCTGGTCGTCGTGCACGAGGTTCTGGAAGCCGACCTCGGTCTGCTCTCCCGCGAGCGCCTTGAGCGCTGCCGCCGAATCGGCCTTGGGAACTGTGAACGAGATGTCGGTGCGTCCTGTGGCCGACACGTTCTGCACGATCATGTCGACGTTCGCGCCCGACTTGGCGACGATCTTGAAGATCTCCGCTGCCTTGCCCGGCACGTCGGGCACGCCTGCGACGGTGATCTTGGCCTGGCCGAAATCGGTGGCGACACCGGCGACGATCGGTTCTTCCATGGCTGCTGCTCCCTCGGCTTCGCGAGGGTTCTTCATGCCCTCGCCCAGAACGTATGTGCCCTCGGACGACGAGAACGTCGACCGGGCGTGGATCAGGACGCCGTGACGGCGTGCGTACTCGACGGCGCGGATGTAGAGCACCTTGGCGCCGTTGGCCGCGAGCTCGAGCATCTCCTCGCTGCCGATGTGGTCGAGCTTCTGCGCCTTCGGGATGACGCGGGGGTCTGCCGTGAAGATGCCGTCGACGTCGCTGTAGATCTCGCAGACGTCGGCGTCGAGAGCTGCGGCGAGAGCGACGGCCGTCGTGTCTGAGCCCCCGCGCCCGAGCGTCGTGATGTCGCGGGTGTCGCGGTTGAAGCCCTGGAAGCCGGCGACGATGACGATCGCGCCCTCGTCGAGAGCTTCGCGCAGACGGATCGGCGTGACGTCGACGATGCGGGCGGCGCCGTGCTGGGAGTCGGTGATCATTCCGGCCTGGCTGCCGGTGAACGATCGGGCCTCGAAGCCCATCGAGTGGATGGCCATCGCCAGGAGCGCCATCGAGATGCGCTCACCGCTCGAGAGCAGCATGTCGAGCTCGCGCGGCGCGGGGATCGGCGCGACCTCGTTCGCGAGGTCGAGCAGTTCGTCGGTCGTGTCGCCCATCGCGCTCACGGCGACGACGACGTCGTGGCCGGCGCGACGTGTGTCGACGATGCGCTTGGCGACGCGCTTGATGCTCTCTGCGTCGGCGACTGAGGAGCCGCCGTACTTCTGCACGATGAGGGCCACGTTCACTCCCTGGGATGTCGGGCGGATCCGCCCACGCTCATTCTACGATCGGCGCATATGCCCTGCTTCGCATGTGACGGGATCGGGGGTCTGTCAGGGTGCGGGCGGCAGCGGAGCGAGATCGGGAGCGACGGATGCCGGTGGCCGCAGCCGCCCTCCGGTGGCGGCGAACCAGCATCCGACGATGATCAGCGGGAATCCGATGAGCAGGCCGGGGGTCAACGGCTCGGCGAGCACGATCGCACCGAGGATGATCGCGACCACCGGGTTGACGTAGGTGAACAGCGGCGCCCGCACGGGACCGACCTCGCGGATGAGCGCGAAGAAGGCGAGGAATGCGACGGCCGTGCAGATGACGGCGAGCGCGAGCAGCGCCCAGATCGACGGCAGCGTGGGCACCTCGTGCTGGGTGAGGAGACCGATCGGAAGGTAGATGATCCCGATCATCGAGAGCGACAGCGTGATCGTCCCGAGTGACGGCACGTCGTTCAGCTTGCGGGCGACGATGAACGGCGCGATCGCGTAGAGGATGGCGACCAGCAGCACCTCCCCTGCGGCGAGCAGACTGACCTCCCCTCCGAAGAGGCCTGGACCGGCGACGACGATCGCGACTCCGACGAAACCCACCAGAAGCCCGATGCCCCGCGCGGGGCGCAGGACGCCCCGGTCGCCCCCGCCCAGGGCGATGAGCGCGGCGAACAGCGGCACCGTGGCGACGAGCAGACCCGTCATTCCCGACGGCAGCGTCATCTCGGCATGGCCCAGCAGCACGAACGGGCCGGCCATCTCGACCAGGCCGAACGCCAGAACCCACGGCCAATGCTTCAGCGCCGCACGCAGTGCGCCCCCACGGAGCGCGAACGGCAGGAGGAGC
Source organism: Microbacterium sp. CGR1 (assembly GCF_051062835.1). Classification (GTDB taxonomy): domain Bacteria; phylum Actinomycetota; class Actinomycetes; order Actinomycetales; family Microbacteriaceae; genus Microbacterium. The sequence continues at coordinate 1,553,404 of NZ_JAOTPG010000001.1, forward strand.
AGCGCCGCGATCAGCGTGCGCCCCGCGACGATGGCGGGCGGCGAGAGCGACTCGACCGCGATGCTGATGAACAGGTAGGGCACGCCCCACAGCAGTGCCATCGCTCCGAAGAGCAGCCATCCGCGGCGGGAGAACCCTCCCTGGGTGTTCACTGCACGGGCCGGGCGATCACAGCACGCGCCGACCCTCGAACGCTCGACCGAGGGTGACCTCGTCGGCGTATTCGAGGTCGCCGCCCACCGGGAGTCCGGAGGCGAGACGCGACACGGTGATCTGCATGGTGGTGAGCAGACGGCTGAGGTAGCTCGCCGTCGCCTCGCCCTCGAGGTTCGGGTTGGTGGCGAGGATCACCTCCTGCACCGTCCCGTCGGCGAGACGTGTCATCAGCTGGGCGATGCGCAGATCGTCGGGACCGATGCCGGCGATGGGACTGATCGCCCCGCCGAGCACGTGGTACAGGCCGCGGAACTCGCGAGTGCGCTCGATCGCAGCCACGTCCTTGGCGTCCTCGACGACGCAGATCAGCTCAGGATTGCGACGCGGGTCTCGGCAGATCGTGCAGCGCTCCTGCTCTGCCACGTTGCCGCAGACTTCGCAGAACCGCACGCGGACGCGGATCTCGACGAGCAGCTCGGACAGACGAGCGACGTCGAACGTCGGGGTCTGCAGGATGTGGAACGCGATGCGCTGCGCGGACTTGGGGCCGATTCCGGGGAGCCGGCCGAACTCGTCGATCAGCTCCTGGACGATTCCGTCATACATCAGGAGAACCTCGTCGGGGGCTCATAGGGCTCTTCGCGCACGAATGTGGCGCCGAGCACCTGGCGGATCACGGCCTCACCGTAGCGCTGGACTCCCCCGGCGGGGGTGCGCTCGGTGATCACCGGGGCTGCGGCGGCGGACGCCACCTTGCGCACGGGCGCAGCAGGCTGCGCGGGCGCGGACTGCGCGGGGGTCGATGACGACGGCTGCACCTGCGCACGCCCGGCGGGTGGCCCGCTCTGCGGTGTCGGCACCGGCTCATACGCCGGGTCGTACGGCGGCTCGTCATCGAAGTACGGCGGCTCGTCATCGAGCGGAGGCGGCGGCTCGTCGCCTCCGACCGGCCGATGGACCTCAGGCGCGGTCGGGGCTACCGCAGCGGCCGGGGCTGCCGCGGCTGCCGCGACCGGAGCGGCGGACGGCGCAGACGGAGCCGACGTCGCCGTCTGAACAGCGGCCGGGACGGCGACCGAAGGGGGTGCAGGGTCGGCGGATGCCGGGATGGCGGCCACCGCCCACTCGGTCACCGGCCCCGCAGAAGCACTTCGTGTCTGAGAGCGCGGTGAGGCCGCTGACGCAGGCTCCGATGCGGCGGCGTCGCCTGCCGGCGCACCGGTCGGGGAGGTCGCGGGCTGACGAGGTGCCCCGCCCGCGGGCATCGGAGCGGGCCGGTACTTCACCTTGACGCCGACTTCGTGCTCGATCGCCATGCGGAGGTGATCCGACGGGCCTGCACCTGGGACCGTGCCCTTGAACTTCGCGACGTCGTGCTGGCTCGTGAAACCGAGGGTGAGCACCTCGGAATCGGTGTCGAACGCGAGCGGCTGAACCGCGGTCGCGAGCAGCCAGGAGGTGCGGCTGAGACCTTCGAGGCGCTTGAGCACCCCCGGCCAGGCGGCGGTGATTGCGTCGAACGTGACGGGACCGGCTGGCACTGCGGGCGCCGCCTCGGCCTCAGCGGCCGACGCTGCTTCGGATGCGGCGGCCTCGGAAGCGGCCGCCGCGTCAGATACCACGGCTCCGGGTGCATCGGATGCGGGCGCTGCACCCGCGGGCGCCTCGCCCTGAGGCGTTGCGGCTGTCCCGGCAGCAGCCGGCGCAGCGGCAGCAACAGGGGTCGACGCAGGAGCAGCAGCAGGGGCCGACGCAGGAGCAGAGGCTGGCGCAGCATCACGGGTCGCTGTCGGCCCAGTGATGTGAGCGCGCGGCTCGGTCTGCGCGGGAGCCGACCTCGTCTGAGCTCGCGCGGGCGCGGCGGCAGACACGGGAGCGGCAGCCGTCGCAGCAGCAGCCCCGGCATCCGCGCCTGAAGCGAGGACGCGGGCGACCATCAGCTCGAGGTGCAGGCGCGGTGATGTCGCGCCGGACATGTCGTCGAGGGCCGCGCTGACGACGTCGGCCGTGCGCGACAGGCGCGCTGAGCCGAACGACTCTGCCTGCGTGCGCATGCGGGCGAGCTCGTCTTCGGCGACTCCGCGCAGCACGGAGGCGGCACCGGCGCCGACGGCCGCGATCACGATGAGGTCTCGCAGACGTTCGAGCAGATCGTCGACGAAACGACGCGGGTCTTGCCCCGTCTGCACGACGCGGTCGATCGCGGGGAAGGCCGCCGCGGCATCCGCTGCGGCCAGCGCGTCGACGATCTCATCGAGCAGGGACGCGTGCGTGTAGCCGAGCAGCGCCACTGCCCGCTCGTAGGCCACCGTCACGGTCTCGGACCCGGCCGGGGAATCGGAGCCGGCGATCAGCTGGTCGAGCAGGGAGAGCGTGTCGCGGGGGGAGCCGCCTCCGGCGCGGACCACCAGAGGCAGCACACCGCGCTCGGCGACCACGCCCTCTTCGGTGCAGAGCTTCTCGACGTACTCGAGCATCGCGGCCGGCGGCACCAGCCGGAACGGGTAGTGGTGCGTGCGCGAACGGATCGTGCCGAGCACCTTCTCGGGCTCGGTGGTCGCGAAGATGAACTTGACGTGTTCCGGCGGCTCTTCGACGAGCTTCAGCAGCGCGTTGAACCCCTGCGGCGTCACCATGTGCGCCTCGTCGAGGATGAAGATCTTGTAGCGGTCGCGGCTCGGGGCGAACGTCGCCCGCTCGCGCAGGTCGCGGGCGTCGTCGACGCCGTTGTGGCTGGCGGCGTCGATCTCGACCACGTCGAGGGACCCGCCACCCGCGCGCGACAGTTCGACGCAGCTCGGGCACGTGCCGCAGGGAACGTCGGTGGGACCTTCGGCGCAGTTCAGGCAGCGGGCGAGGATGCGGGCGGACGTGGTCTTGCCGCACCCGCGGGGTCCCGAGAAGAGGTAGGCGTGGCCGACGCGGTCACCGCGCAGTGCGGTCATCAGCGGTTCGGTCACCTGGGACTGCCCGATCATCTCGCCGAACGACTCGGGACGGTAGCGGCGGTAGAGGGCTGTGGTCACCACAACAGCCTACGGCGTGCCACGGACGTTCAGGCAGGCCCGCCGGGTCGATCGGCCGCTCGACGCGCGCCCCGACGCCGAGATATCGGGGGCGACGCCGTGAATCACGAGGAGACGGCCTCGAACACGCCGCCGACCACCTCGACGACTCCGCCCGTCGCGTCGACCAGATCCCCGACCGCGCCGACGAGGTGGACGACCCCGCCGACGATCTCGATCACATCGAAGACCGCTCCGGCGACCTCGATCGTGCCGTCCAGGCTCTCGCCCACCCGCAGCGCCTGCGACTCCGTGCGGAGCGCCGCCGTCCACGAGCGCTCGAGCCCGAAGAGCACCGCGTAGGGCAGGAGACGCTCGTTCAGGAGGAAGCGCCGCAGCCGCTCGGACGCGGCCTCGGCGGAGACGTCCGACCGCAGATCCGCACCCGCCGTCGACTGGAGGAAGCGCAGTGGCTCGGCCTCGGCGAGGGCGACGTACTCGCGGATGCCGGCGAGGTGCGCGCGCAGCGGCTGCGCGGACGGAAGGAACCGTCGCCACGGCCGCGGGGCGACCACGATCACCGCGACGCCGATCACGACCCCCGCGATCGGCACCGCGTAGACCCCGGCGCCCGGTTCGCTCACCGCGAGCGCTGCGAAGAGCAGCAGCAGGCACACGCCGATGACGAGAACGGCCGCCACCCGCAGCAGGAAGGTCGCCCAGCCGCGGCGGCCTCTGGCGATCAGCCCTGCGGAGGCCAGCCGCGTCTCGGTCTCGTCGAGCACGCCGCGCACTCGACGGTGCAGCGCCCGAGCATCCGAGCTGAACCGTCGCACCCGAGCGGAGGTGTGGTCCGGACCGAACAGCGCCTCGAGGATGCTCAGCTCCTCCGGCGTGAACGTCGCGCCGTCGACGACCTCGATGCCGATCGGCGCGCGCGTGCGCGCTCCCCCGGACGGCACGTCCTCGGCATCCACCAGCAGCCGCACCTTGCGGCGCACCGCCAGGTCGATCAGTGCTGCGGCGATCGCTTTGCGGTCGGCGTTCAGCAGCAGCGCGTCGTACAGCACCGTCGCACCGGGCGACGGTGCGAACCGCGGTCCGGGCGACGCCACGCGCTGCACCGCTCGCACCCGCTCGATGACGGCGAGGACGAGCAGCAGCAGTGCGGGCGCGAGCCCGAACAGCGACGCGGTGATCAGCACCGTCAGTCGATCGGCTCGATCACCGGGATCGCGGTGGTGATGACCGGGACGGATGCCGACAGCCGTGTGCCGTCCTCGCGGAGTGCGTCGGCGAACTGACGGAGCGACGGACGCCCGGGGATCAGGGGTCCCTGATCGGCCAGCGGGACGACGACCTCTTCGTCCGTGGTGGCGACGTACGCGACATCGCGCACCGTGAACGGCACGGGCTCGCCGGTGCGCACCTGCACGCGCAGAGCATCCTTCGTCAGGGTGATCTGCAGCGCCGATCCCTGCCACTGCAGCGGGTACGACAGCGACGGCCAGTCGGCCGGCAGCCGAGGGTCGAAGCTCAGTTCACCCGCGTAGTCCCGCATGCCTCCGAAGCCGCACACGAGCGCGGTCCACACACCGCCGGCGGATGCGACGTGCACGCCGTCGGCCGCGTTGTGGTGCAGATCGTGAAGGTCGACGAACAGCGACTGCTGGAAGTACTGCAGCGCGAGCTCCTGGTATCCGACCTCCGCGGCGAGGATCGACTGCACGACGGCCGACAGCGTCGAGTCGCCCGTCGTCAGCGGGTCGTAGTAGTCGAAGTCGGCCTTCTTCTCTTCGGGCGTGAAGTGGTTGCCCTGCAGGAACAGCGCGAGCACCACATCGGCCTGCTTGAGCACCTGGAACCGGTAGATCACGAGTGGGTGGAAGTGCAGCAGCAGCGGGCGCTGCTCCGACGGGGTGTGGGCGAGATCCCAGAGCTCGCGCTCGAGGAACAGCGAGTCCTGCGGGTGGATGCCGAGGCTCTCGCTGAACGGGATGAACATCGCATCCGCCGCGCGCTCCCATCCTTCGGCCTCGCCCTCGGCGAGACCGGTGCGCTCGACGACCCTGGCGAACTCCTCGCCGTTGGCCTCCTGCGCCTCGCGCACGACCCGCGCCGCGTAGCGGAGGTTGTAGCGAGCCATGACGTTCGTGTACAGGTTGTCGTTCACGACGGTCGTGTACTCGTCGGGACCCGTGACGCCGTGGATGTGGAACGTCTCGATGCCGTCGTCGTCCTTGGTGTCGGCGACGAGGCGCGATGTGCGCCAGAAGCCGAGCGTCGCCCACAGGCGCGCCGTCTCGATCGCGATGTCGATGCCCTCGCGACGCAGGAAGTCGTCGTCGCCGGTGGCGCGCACGTACTTGCCGAGCGCGAAGCTGACGTCGGCGTTGATGTGGTACTGCGCGGTGCCTGCGGCGTAGTACGCCGAGGCCTCTTCGCCGTTGATCGTGCGCCACGGGAACAGCGCCCCCGCCTCGTTCAGCTGGGCCGCGCGACGACGGGCCGCCGGGAGCATGAGCACTCGTGCCCGCAGGGCGTTGCGCGCCCACTGCGGCGAAGTGTAGGTGAGGAACGGGAGGACGTAGATCTCGGTGTCCCAGAAGTAGTGGCCGCTGTATCCAGACCCCGAGACGCCCTTCGCGGGCACGCCGGTTCCGTCGGCGCGTGCCGATGCCTGAGCGAGCTGCAGGAGGCACCAGCGGGTGGCCTGCTGGATGTCGTCGTGCCCGCCGATCTGCACGTCGCTGCGGGCCCAGAACGCCGCGAGCCACTCGGCCTGGCGGTCGAACTGCGCCTGCACGCCCTCGAAGGCGACGCGATCGAGCGAGCGACGGCAGCGGTCGACGAGCTCTCGAGCCGGCACGCCGCGCGAGGTGTGGTAGCTCACGAGCTTGGTGACCGAGATCGGCACACCGGCCTTGGCCTGCACACGGAAGACGTTCTTCGAGATGTCCTCTTCGATGAGCGTGCGCGAGGTGTAGTCGTTCTCGGTCTCGATGATGTGGTCGGCGACGACCGCCACGGTCATGCCGGAGGCTGCGACCGAGTACGACAGAGCGGAGCGGAGTCCGTCCTGCCAGTGCTCGGCGGGCTCCAGCACGCGCTCGGCGATCTTCTCCGCCTTGCGGGGGTCGAACCCGCTCTTCGCCTGGTTGGGCGTGCCCGCGTAGACGCCGGCACCGTCCTGACGGTTGATCATCTGGCAGCTGACCGTGACGGGGGCGTCGGCGTTCTCGACGACGACCTCGAGGCGCAGCACCGCCAGGTGACGCTCCTCGAAGCTGACGATGCGCTCGTCGCGCATGCGCACACGCTTGCCCGACGGCGTCTCCCACACCACGACGCGCTCGAGCACGCCGGTGCGCATGTCGAGCGTGCGGCGGTACTCGCGCACGTCGGCCTCGTCGAAGGAGATCGGCTCGTCGTCGACGTAGACGCGCATGACCTTCGCGTCCGGCGCGTTGACGATCGTCTGCCCGACCTCTGCGAAGCCGTAGGCCTGCTCCGCGTGGCGGATGGGCCAGGTCTCGTGCAGACCGTTGATGAAGGTGCCGTGCTCGTGTGCGCCGCGTCCTTCGATGTGATTGCCGCGGAGCCCGAGATAGCCGTTGCCGACGCTGAAGAGCGTCTCCCCCACTCCGTCTTCGGAGTAGCGCGTCTCGATGAGCCGCCAGGGGTCGACGGGGAAGCGGTCGCTGTCGATCATGCGGTCTCCTCGGAGTCGGGGCTGAGGGTGGAGTCGGTGGCGTTCGTGGCCTGGTCTGCGAGGAACACGTCGAGGTCCTCGACGACGACGGTCGCGCCGGCGTCACGCAGAGCATCCGCTCCTGCGCCGCGGTCGACGCCGACGACGGTCGCGAATCCGGCGGCGGCGGCGGATGCCGCGCCGGACGTCGCATCCTCGACGGCGATGCTGTGACCCGGGTCCACCCCGAGGGCCACCGCACCGGCATGGAACATGTCGGCTGCAGGCTTGGAGGCGAGGTTCTCACGCTCGGCGACGACTCCGTCGACGACGATGCGGAAGAACGAGCGGATGCCGGCGGCGGCCAGCACCTCCTCGGCATTCTTGGAGCTCGACACGACGCCGAGTGGCACACCCGCCGCGGACAGCTTCTCGACGAGAGCGAGCGAGCCGGGGAACGGCGCGATGCCCTCAGCGCGGAGTGACTGGGCGAAGGCTGCGTTCTTGCGATTGCCGATGCCGCAGATCGTCTCGGCCTCCGGCTCGTCGTCGACCGCACCCCACGGGATCTCGACGTTGCGGCTGCGCAGCAGGCTCGCGACGCCGTCGTAGCGCTTCTTGCCGTCGACGTAGTCGAAGTAATCGGCATCCGAGTACGGCGGCGTGATGCCCCAGCGCTCGAAGACGTCGTCGAACACGACCTTCCACGCACGCATGTGCACCTCGGCCGTCGGCGTGAGCACGCCGTCGAGGTCGAACAGGACGCCTTCGGCGCGGAGTGGATCGGGCAGGGCTTCGGGCACAAAAGCCTCCAGGAGAAGGACGACGGGTTCCGGCACCTCTCCGTGCCACTGTGCAAGCGTAGTGCGGCACGGCATCGCCGGTAACCCCCGAGAGCGTATGGATCAGAGCATGCGCGAGGTCTGTCTGGCGATCTCGAGCTCTTCGTTCGTCGGCACGACGAGCACGGTCACCCGCGAGTCGTCGGTGGAGATCCGCCGGATGCCGCGCTGCCGCGCCTCGTTGCGTGCGGGGTCGATCTCGACTCCGGCGAAACCGAGTGTCGCCATGGCCTCGGCGCGGACCGCGGCGGCGTTCTCCCCGACACCCGCGGTGAAGGAGATCACATCGACTCCGCCGAGCTGGGCGATGTAGGCACCGGCGTAGGCGCGCAGGCGATGGACGTAGACGTCGAACGCGAGTGTCGCCGCCTCGTCGCCGCTCTCCCGGCCGGCGAGGATGTCGCGCATGTCGCTGCGCCCGGCGAGGCCCTTGAGTCCGCTGCGGGAGTTCAGAAGCGCGTCGAGGTCGTCGATCGAGAGGCCTGCTCGACGGGAGAGGTGCACGAGCGCCGCCGGGTCGAGGTCGCCAGAGCGCGTGCCCATGACGAGACCCTCGAGCGGGGTGAGCCCCATCGAGGTCTCCACGGAACGGCCGCCGTCGATCGCGGTGACCGACGCGCCGTTGCCGAGGTGGAAGACGAGCTGGCGAAGCGCGCCGAGGTCGCGTCCGAGGAACGCGGCAGCCGACTCGCCGACGAACTGGTGGCTCGTGCCATGGAACCCGTATCGGCGCACGCGGTGCTGCGCTGCGAGCTCGGCATCGATCGCGTAGGTGTACGCGGCGGCGGGAAGCGTCTGGTGGAACGCGGTGTCGAACACTGCGACGTGCGGCACGTCCGAGAACACTGCCTTCGCCGCGAGGATGCCTGCGAGGTTCGCCGGGTTGTGCAGAGGAGCGAGCACCGAGAGCTCCTCGATCTGCTCCTCGACGTTGCGCGTGACCAGGGTCGGCGCATAGAAGCGGGCGCCTCCGTGCACGACACGATGGCCGACGGCGATCGGCGGATGCTGGTCGAGACGCGGACCGTGCTCGGCGAACTGCTCGAGCATCACCGCGAAGGCGGCGTCGTGGTCCGCGAGAGGCCGCTCGGACTCGTACGAGGCATCGAGCATCGTCACGACGGCATCCGCCGAGGCATCCGGTCGCACGGTGTGACGGATGGCGCTGGCGTCCTGGCCGATCCGCTCGATGAGACCGGCGGCCAGTTCGTTCTCGTTCTCGATGTCGATCAGGCTGTACTTCAGCGAGGAGGACCCGCTGTTGATGACGAGGATCGCGCTCACGCGTCCGTCCCTTCCGTCTGCGCCTGGATGGCCGTGATGGCGACGGTGTTCACGATGTCATCCACCAGTGCTCCGCGTGACAGGTCGTTGATCGGCTTGTTGAGTCCCTGCAGCACCGGCCCGATCGCGACGGCACCCGCCGAGCGCTGCACGGCCTTGTAGGTGTTGTTGCCCGTGTTGAGGTCGGGGAAGACGAAGACGGTCGCGCGCCCCGCGACCGCGGAGTCGGGGAGCTTGGCCTTGGCCACTGCGGCGTCGGCCGCCGCGTCGTACTGGATCGGCCCCTCGACGAGCAGTTCGGGTGCGCGCTCGTGCACGAGCGCGGTGGCGGCGCGGACCTTGTCGACGTCGGCGCCGGTCCCGGACTCCCCCGTCGAGTACGACAGCATCGCGATGCGCGGCTCGATGCCGAACTGGCGGGCGGTCGCGGCCGACGAGATCGCGATGTCCGCCAGCTGCTCGCTGGTCGGGTCGGGGATCACCGCGCAGTCGCCGTAGACGAGAACGCGGTCGGCGAGGGCCATCAGGAACACGCTCGAGACGACGTTGACGCCCGGCTTGGTCTTGATGATCTCGAACGACGGACGGATCGTGTGCGCCGTGGTGTGCGCGGCCCCCGAGACCATGCCGTCGGCGAGGCCCAGGTGCACCATCATCGTGCCGAAGTACGACACGTCGGTGACGGTGTCGGCGGCCTGCGCGATCGTGATCCCCTTGTGCGCGCGCAGTCGCGCGTACTCGGTCGCGAAGCGCTCGACCATCTCGGGATCCGTGGGGCTGATGACCTGGGCGGCGGTGATGTCGACGCCGAGCTCGACGGCGCGGGAGCGCACCGCGGATTCGTCTCCGAGGATCGTGAGGTCGGCGACCTCCCGCGCGAGCAGGGTCGCCGCGGCACGCAGGATGCGGTCGTCGTCGCCCTCGGGGAGGACGATCCGTCGGCGATCGGCACGCGCCCGCTCGATGAGTCCGTATTCGAACATGAGCGGGGTGACCACGCGGGACTCGGCGAGGCCGAGCTGGGTGGTGAGCTCGGTGATGTCGACGTGGGTCTGGAAGAGTCCGAGGGCGCGGTCGTATCGGCCTCGCGACTCGGGTGAGATCCGGCCGCGCGCGCCCATGACGCGCACCGCCGTGTCGTAGGTGCCGAGATCGGTGGCGATGATCGGCACGGTCGATGTGAAGCCGTCGAGCAGCTGCACGATCGGATCCGGCAGCGGGAACGGTCCGTTCAGGATGATTCCCGCCACCCGCGGGAAGGTGCCGGACGCATCGGCGAGCAGAGTCGCCAGCAGCACTTCGGTGCGGTCGGCCGGGATCACCACGACCGATTCGTCGGTGAGCCGCGGGAGCACGTTCACCATCGACATCCCGGCAACGACGATGGTCAGCGCCTCGCGCGCCAGTCGGTCGGGATCACCCTTGATCAGGCGCCCGTCGACGGCCGACAGGATGCCGTTGATCGACGGCGCCACAAGGGTTCGGTCCTCCGGGATCGCCCACACGGGTGTGGTTCTCTGCGGGCGCACCGCGGCGACGGCGGCCTCGATGTCGGTGAGAGCCTCGGGGTCGGCCCGATTCACGGCGACCGCGAAGAGCTCGGCGCGCTCGACTTCGAGCTCGGAGAGCGCGAGCGCGGCGATCTGCCCGACGGCCGCGGGGATGCGTGCGGTCGTGGTGCCGAGCTGCTCCGCCTGCCGCTGCTGGTCGCGCCCGCTCAGCACGAGCAGGACGGGGGCCGCGAGGTTCGCGGCGATCCGGGCGTTATAGCCGAGCTCTGCGGGGCTCGCCACATCGGTGTAGTCGCTGCCGATGATCACCACGGCGTCGCACTGGGCCTCGACCGCCTTGTAGCGGGCGACGATCGTCGAGAGCGCGCGGTCCGGATCGTCGCGGACGTCGTCGTAGGTCACCCCGATGCAGTCCTCGTAGTCGAGCTGCACACCGTCGTGCGCGAGCAGGAGCTCGAGCACGTCGTCGCGCTCGGTCACCGACCGGGCGATGGGGCGGAAGACCCCCACCCGAGGCGTGACGCGCATGAGCGCGTCGAGCACGCCGAGGGCGATGGTGGACTTGCCGGTATGGCCTTCGGCCGAGGTGATGTAGATGCTCTTCGCCACAGCTCCACACTAGGTGCAGCTTCCCATGGGCGCGCTGGGTTGACAGCCGTGCCAAATCCGGTCAGCAGGGCGTCGAGAGGGCGTCGACGACCGCGGTGGCATCCGCCGCGTAGCGCGTGTAGTACGTCGGATCGAGGTTGATCTGCACCCGGTGGATGGCCAGCGAAGGGTCCATCGACGGCCAGTCGGGCACGCGAGCGAGACGCTGATAGAACAGCGTCGCGGCGGTCGCCGGATCCATCCGCTGCTCCACCGTTCCCCACCATTCCTGCTGCTGGAAGAGTCCGATGCTGGTCGTCCGGCTGCCGTCGGGGTTCGTGAACCCGCTCGTCTCCCAGTCCCCGTAGTCGATGTTGTTCAGACTGCTCTCACCCATCGCGGTCATCACGCCGAGAATCTGACCGTCGCGTCCGAACCCGAGCGCGGTGGCGGTCTGCATGATGGTCGCGGCATTCACGAGCTGCTCGCCCTGCCAGCCCTCGACGCCGGCCTCGGGGAACGTGGCCGGGTCGGTGATGCAGACCGCCAGCGGCTTCTCGTGGGCGAGCCCGAGCGGGATGAGCACTGCGGCGAGCGCGACGACGATCACCGCCACGGCTGCCCAGCCGATGCGGCGCAGGACCTTCAGACGCCGCAGCCGACGCTGGGCGCGCCGACGAGGCGACATCCGCCGTGTGCGCGAGTTCGGGCGACGTGTCGGTCGCCTGCGCGTGCGCGATGTCGCGCGCCGTGCGCTCTTGGTGACGCTCATGTGCGCCGGGTTCTGCCTCTGCCGACGAACGCCGCGAGGCCACCGCCGATCGCACCGAACAGATGGGCCTGCCACGAGATCCCCTCGCGCACGCCGACGACGCCCGCCAGCATGGATCCGCCGTACAGCGCGATGACGATGAGAGCGATGACGGCATAGAGCACGCGGTGGGCGACCCGACCGGGGGCGAACACGCGCACCACGGTGTAGCCGAAGTATCCGAAGACGAGGCCGGAGGCACCGACAGTCAGGGTTCCCGGCGCGTTGACGAGCCACGTGCCGAGGCCGCCGATCACGGCGGCCATCGCGGTCACGGCCCAGAACCTGCGCGCCCCTTCGACCGCGACGAGGCAGCCGAGCACGAGCAGCGGCACGGTGTTGCCGATCAGGTGCGCCCAGTCGGCGTGCAGGAGGGGTCCGACCAGGATGCCGGCGAGGCCCTCGACATCCCACGAGCGCAGTCCGAAGCCGGTGAAGGATCCGGGGAGGATCGCATCGGCGAGCTGGACGATCCACATGAGGGCCACGAGGAGGACGGGAGACGCGAAGCGGCCGAGAGCGCTCGAGCGCGGAGAGTCGGCGGTGCTGATCACGTCTGGTCTTGTCACGTCACGATCCTGGCAGGACTGCCCCGGAGGACGCTGACAAAAAGAAAGTGACCCTCCGCGCACCCAGCAGAGCCCGGTTACCCTTGCTGCGTTTCCGCCCTGGGGGAATTGGCCTGGATGCCGCCACGCGGAGAGCCGTCGACAAGTCTAGCCGATGTCTGCACCTGCTCTTTGACAGACTGGACAGGTCATGGATCCCGCCACCGCCTCTCCCCTGTCGACGTGGCGTTTCTCCGGCACGTTGCGCACCTATCAGGCCGAGGTCCTCGATCGGCTCCCTCCCGGCGGCGACGACCCGCTGCACATCGTGGCACCGCCGGGCTCGGGCAAGACCCTGCTCGGTCTGCTGCTCGCCGCGCGCGAGGGCCATCGCGCGCTCGTGCTGTCGCCGACCGTGACGATCCGTCAGCAGTGGCTGCGCACCGCGGCGGAGCTGGCGACCGATGCGACCACTGTCTCGGACGCCCCCGAGCGTCTCGGGGATCTGACGGTGCTCACCTATCAGCTGCTGAGCGTGACCGGACACGGCTCGCCTTTCGACGACCTCGCCCGTGCGGTGTGGGCCGACGAGCTCGTCGCCGGTGGGCGGACAGAGGCGGATGCCGAGACCTGGCTCGCCGAGCTCGCGGTCGACAACCCCGCCCGCCACCGTTCCGGCATCCGCAGTCGTGCGCGCCGACTGCGTTCGCGATTCACCCGTCAACGTCCCTCCGAGCTCGCCCGGGTGCTGCACCCGAACGCGGTCGCCCTCATCGATCGGCTCGTCGATGCGGGTGTGCGCACCGTCGTCCTCGACGAATGCCATCACCTGCTCGACCACTGGGCGATCGTGGTGGCATACCTCGCCGCACGCATCCGCGAGAGCGGCACCGAGCCGAAGCTCATCGGCCTCACCGCGACCCTGCCGTCGCCCGACGACGAGACCGAGTTCGAGAACTACAGCCACCTGCTCGGCGAGGTCGACTACGAGGTGCCGACGCCCGCCGTCGTGAAGGAGGGGCATCTGGCCCCGTATCGCGACCACGTGCTGTTCACCGAGCCCACCCCCGCAGAGGCCTCCTTCATCCGACGGCACGAGTCCCTGCTGCATGACCTGATCAGGCAGGTGCTGTCGACGCCGGATGCGCTGTCGTACCTCGAGGAGCAGCTGCAACCCTCGGACCCGCCCGACAGCGCAGAGACGGCGACCGAGAGGACTGCCGAGTCAGAGACTCCGCTCTCGCTCCTCGACCGGGCGTTCTCGACGGACTTCCCCCTCACCCGATCGTGCGCCCTCGTGCTGCGCGAGGTCGCACCGGAGCATCCGCTCGTCGCGGCGATCCCCGCAGCGCTGCTCGATCGCTGCACCACCGACGACCTGCTCACGGTGCTGTCGCGGTTCGCCCAGACGAGGCTGCTCTCCGATCCCGCGGCCGTGCGCCAGTGGGAGTACGTGCGGCGGTCCCTCGCAGACTTCGGCTACGCGCTGACAGACCGGGGCATCCGACGCGGTCGCAACCCGATCGAGACCACGCTGGCGTTCTCGGCGGCCAAGGATCACGCCGCCGTCGAGATCCTGCATCGGGAGCTCGCAGGCCCCGAAGGCGACCGGATCCGCGCGGTCGTCGTGACCGATTTCGTCGAGCACGGCAACAACCGGGGCCTCGCCGGGGATGCACCGGCCGGGGCGCTTCGGACGTTCGACCTCCTCGCGGTCGATCCGGTCACGGCGCGACTGAGCCCGGTGCTGCTCACCTCGCAGAACCTGCGCGTCCGCGCCGAGGATGCCGACGACATCGCCGCCGCGCTGGGCGACCTGCTCGGCGAGCCCGTCGGTGTCGCAGACGGAGTCGGCCCCGTGAGCGATCTGCAGGTGCGGGCCGCCGCGAGCGGACGGGTGGTCGCCGCCGTGTCGGAGCTGATCCGCCGAGGCGACGTGCGGCTGCTCGTCGGCACCCGGGGACTGCTCGGCGAGGGATGGGACTGTCCTTCGGTCAACACCCTCATCGACCTCACGACCGTCGCCACGTCATCGGGCACCCAGCAGCTCCGAGGTCGCACCCTGCGGCTCGACCCCGCGTGGCCCGAGAAGGTCGCGCACAACTGGTCGGTCGTCTGCCTGATCCCGTCGCACGTCGACCTGGACGATGGATCGGAGGCCGGTCGGCTCCGCCGTCGGCATTCGCATCTGTGGGGTCTGAGCGCCGACGGCGACGGCCGGATCGTCAGCGGTCTCGGGCATGCGCTCTCCCCGCCCGCCATCGAGGCGTGGGAGCGCGTGCTCGACAAGGACCCGTCGACCTCGATCGGGGATCTCGATGCCGTCCTGCGCGAGCGCTGGCCCTCTCGCAGCACGACCAGGGCGGAATGGCGGATCGGCGATGCCTATCGCCCTCAGGAGCGCGAGACGATCGCGCTCCGCCGGACCTCACGCGCTCCGCTGCTGCGCGCCGGCCAGACGACGAGCGCCGGTGCTGTCGCCGGATTCGTCGCCGGCACGGTGGCCACAGGCGTGCTGGTCGCCGTGCTGGCCGTCTCAGGGGTCTCCCTCGCTCCCCTTCTCGCGGTGGCGCTCGCACTCGGCGGCGGAGCGGTGGCGGCGACGGCATCCGCTCTGCGCATGCTTGCCCGCTCTCTTCGCGATCGCTCGCGACCGACCGAGATCTATCGGGCAGCGGCGATCGCCGTCGCCCGCACGCTGCACGAGGCAGGCCGCATCGGACGCATCGACGAGTCCGCGATCAGCGCGCGCCCTGACACCAGCGACCCCACGCGTATCCGCGTCGAGCTGGGCGGTGCTGCCGCCGACGCACGCACGATCGCGGATGCCGTCGAGGAACTCTTCGCCCCCGTGCGCACTCCCCGGTTCCTGCTGCGCATCGACGCTGCCGGCCTGCCGAGGATCCGTGCGATCGAGCGCCTCGCCGACCGCCTCTCACCCGGACGCACGCTTCTGGCGGTGCCGCGGCTGATCGCCCGGCGTCGCGGAGACGCCGAGCGATTCCGCGATCACTGGCAGGCTCTGATCGGCACGTGCTCGCTGCACGAGCTGAGCGGGGTGCAGGGACTCGCCCTGCTGCGTGTCGCCCGCAGCGCCGACAGCCGGATCGACACCACGGAACCGCGAGCACGCGTCTGGGGCTGACCCGCTGACGCCCCCTGCGCGGCGCCGATGACCGGGTTCCCACCCCATCCCGAGACAGCCGGGTTACGATCGGTTCACGCGCACCGCAGCGCCCACGCGAGAGGGAACGCATGCCAGAGAATCCGCCCCTGATCCCGGCCGTCGTCGACGCCGAGCAGTTCGCCGCGCAGACGTCGGCCATCGTCGAGTCCGTCGGACGGGTGATCGACGGCAAGCCGGATGCCGTGCGGAGCGCGCTCGTCTGTCTGCTCGCCGAAGGACATCTGCTCATCGAAGACGTGCCGGGCGTGGGCAAGACCATGCTGGCCCGCGCTCTCGCCGCGAGCGTCGACGCGACGGTCCGCCGCATCCAGTTCACCCCCGATCTCCTGCCGGGAGACGTGACCGGCGTGAGCGTCTACAACCCCGTCGACCGCGAGTTCGAGTTCAAGCGCGGGGCCGTGTTCGCACACATCGTGATCGCCGACGAGATCAACCGCTCGTCCCCCAAGACGCAGTCCGCGCTGCTCGAAGCGATGGAAGAGGGGCAGGTCACGGTCGACGGGTCCACCCACATGCTTCCCGATCCCTTCCTCGTCGTGGCGACCCAGAACCCTCTCGAGATGGAGGGCACCTACGCACTGCCCGAGGCCCAGCGGGACCGCTTCATGATGCGCATCTCGATGGGATATCCGGATGCCGCGGCCGAGGCCCTCATGCTGCGCCAGCGCGACACGGTCAATCCGCTCGCCGCCGTGCGCGCCGTCGCCGATGCGGCATCGATCTCGGGGCTGATCGCCTGGGCCCGTTCGGTGCACGTCGCCCCCGCTCTCGAGGAGTACACGGTGGCCCTCGCCCAGGCGACCCGCGCCGACCCCAATCTGCACCTGGGCGCGAGCCCTCGTGCGACGCTGCAGCTGATCAGGGCGGCGAAAGTGTGGGCTGCTCTCGACGGCCGCGACTTCGTGATCCCCGACGACGTCACCGCCCTGATCGTCCCGGTGTTCGCGCACCGGCTGCTCCCTGCTCGTGGAGCGCACCGAGCGGGCGCACAGCCCGTCGAGGCCGCGCTGCGGCAGATCGTCGAGCGCGTGCGGGTTCCCGTCACCGCGCGGTCCTGACCCGCTCCGCTCGCCATGCATCGTCGTCGAACCCTCACGCTCCGCGGCACGGGTGCGCTCATCGCGGGGCTCGGGTGCCTGATCGCGGCGAACATGCTCGGCGCGCCGATCCTGCTCTACTTCGGTGTGCTCCTGCTCGCGCTGACCGCGTTCTCGGTGCTCGTGGTGCGGCTGCCGCGGCGCTCGGGCTCGGTCGCACGACAGGTCTCGACCGATCTGCTGACGGTCTCGGAGACGTCGCGCGTCACCCTGCGTTTCACGCTCCGGGCCCTGCGCGTTCCTCGCGGCCTCTGGCGCGATGTGCTCCCCGACGCGGTGGCCGGCGACTCGGCGGGCGAGTACCCGTCCGAGACGGGCCAGCTCACCTACCTGATCACCGGGGTGCGCCGGGGCGTCTGGCCGATCGGGCCGCTCGTGCTGCGAACCGTCGATCCGTTCGGTCTCGCGCAGCGCGAACAGGAGTTCGGCGAGACCCGCACGGTGACGGTCGTACCCGAGGTGTTCACGCTCGCGCCGCTCACCGTGAAGGTGGGGGCGGCCGGCGGCACGGCGCACACGTCGTCGAGCCGCCTGGGCCAGGGCAGCGACAACCTCTCACCGCGCCGCTACATCTCGGGCGACTCCATGCGCCGCATCCACTGGCGGGCGACCGCGCACCGGGGGCAGCTGATGGTGCGCCAGGAAGAGGAGGAGTCGAGCCCGGATGCCCTCGTCATCTTCGACCGGAGCTCCGCGCGGTGGGCCCGCCCCGGCGACGAGTCGGATCCCGCGTTCGAGCGGGCCGTGTCGATGTGCGCCTCCGTCGCGGTGCATCTCGTGCAAGAGGGGTACGGCGTCGACGTGATCGACAGCGCGGGGATGCTTCTGGGCACACTCCGCGGCCACGAGGACGACCGCGACGGCCTGCTCGTCGCTCTCGCCCTCGTCGCCCCTCGCGGCGAGGCCCGCGACATCACCACTCTGGTCGGCGGCACTCCCCCCGGCCCGCTCGTCTACATCACCGGCGAGATCGATGAAGAGGATGCCGCGCTGCTGCGTCCCTCCGGCGCGGCCGCGCCGATCCTGTTCGCGACCGCGCCACAGCCCGGGGCCGTGCAGGCGGCGGAGCAGCACGGCTGGCGGGTTGCGACCCTCGGCGATGACGTGACCGAGTCCTGGGAGGATGTCCTTCCCGACCGGGTCGGGATCGGCCCTTCCGAGAACCGGGGAGCAGCCGATGTCGCGGGTTGAGCGCGCGGCCGCGCGGGCGTCGCGGCTGTCCTGGCATCGGGAGCACGAGCTGCCCGTCGGCACCGTGCTGCCGTCGGTGCTGGCCGCGGGCGCAGGGCTCGTCGCGATGTGGCCCTACACCTCGGTCATCGAACCAGGCACCTGGTCGTTCGCGGTGCTGATCGTGATCGTGGTCACCGCCCTCACCGGCATGACGATGCGCACGGCGATGCGCCGTCGCGCGGCCTGGGCTCGGGACCTCGCCACCATCGGAGTGCAGATCCTCGTCGCGATCGGAACCGTGGTGCTGCTGGTGGCGGGAGACACCGCTGTCTTCGGAGTGATCCCCACCGACGCGACGATCTTCACCTTCCAGACTCTGGCGGCATCCGCCTGGGAGGAGGTGATGTTCGGGTCCGCCCCGATCGCCGCATCACCGGGACTCGAGGCGATGATGGGCATCGGATTCGCGGTGGTGGCGATCCTGCTCGATCAGCTCGTCGCTCAGCGCGGTGCGATCCTCGCGAGCCTGCTGACCGCGGTCGTGGGGTCGGTGCCGATGATCGTCACGCTCGGCGATGTGAACGTCGTGTGGTTCGTCATGCTCGGCATCCTGATCATCGTCCTGCTGCGGTACACGGCGGCCCAGAACCCGGATTCGCCGCGGCGTACATCCACCGCGGTCGCGGCGGGAGTCGGGGTCGCGGCACTCGCGGTCACGGTCATCGTCGCGCCCGTGCTGCCGGTGTCGGCAAGCCTCGCCGGCACGGGCGTCGGCGTCACGGTCGACGCATCGCTGCGGCTCGGCGACGACCTTCGCCAGCCGAACCCCGTCGAGGTGCTCACGATGGCGACGACGGCCGACACAGCGCCCTACCTGCGACTCACGACGCTGTCGGATTTCGACGGCCGCGTGTGGGAACCGGACCGCGGCGACCTGCAGGCCCTGAGCGACAGCTTCGGCCCGGACGAGTGGGGCGAGGACATCGACACGACCGACCAGAGCACCTCGATCCGGGTGATCCGGATGTCGAGTTCGTGGCTCCCCGTGCCCTACCCCGCGACCAGCGTGCAGGGCATCACGGCCGGGTGGCGCGTGAACACGGAGAATCGCACCATCACCTCTCGCACCGCCGATGCCGTCGGCAACGACTACACCGTCCGGTCGATCGAGGTGGCGCCCACACTCGAGCAGATCCGTGCGATCCCGGCCGCGGAGCCGATCGTCGACCCCGATGCGGAGCCTGTGGAGCTGCCCGCGGTGATCGCCGAGACGGCCGCGGAGGTCACCGGGGATGCGACCAACGACTACGACCGCCTGATCGACCTGCAGTCGTGGTTCCGCAGTCAGTTCGCGTACTCACTGGACACCCCTGTCGACGAGGGCTTCGACGGCACCGGAGCAGATGCGGTGGCGCAGTTCCTCGAGGTGCGCTCGGGATACTGCATCCACTTCGCGGGCGCGTTCGCGCTCATGGCCGAGAGCCTCGACATGGAGGTGCGCATCGTCGTCGGCTACCTGCCCGGCGTGCGCACCGACAATACCCGCGGCGATGAGGCCGTCTACTCCGTGTCCAGCGACCAGCTGCACTCGTGGCCCGAAGTTCTCTTCCCCGGCGTCGGTTGGGTGCCGTTCGAGCCGACCGCCTCTCTCGGAGTGCCGACGGCGTTCGCGGCAGGTTCCACCACGGGCGGCGGATCCGGCGGATCGACGCCGATCGCTCCCTCTGCCGCCCCCAGCGCGGAGCAGAGCTCGGGGCCGGTCATCGAGCGGGAGGACGCGGGCGACAACGCAGGCGCGAACGGCGAGCTGCGGCGTCTCGATCCGACCCCCGTCATGCTGACGACGCTCGGTGTGCTGGTGGCGTTGCTGCTGCCCGCGCTGATCCGCCTGGCGATCCACGTAGCACGGCGTGGCCGGGCCAAGAGCGGTGACGCGGCATCGGCCTGGACCGAGCTGCGGGCGACGATGCAGGATCTGCGTCTCCCCCTCTCGGATGCAGAGACGCCGCGCATGCGCGGAGTCGATCTCGTCCGCGACAACGGCGTGGATGCCGACGCGATGCGCGCCCTGGTCGACGCCGTCGAGCGATCGAGCTACGCGCGACCGTCGTCAGATCGATCCGGCGATCTCGATGAGGCACTGGGCGAGGTGATCGTCCAGCTTCGGCGGAGCGTCGACCGTCGGACGCGCGTGCTGGCGTTCCTGCTGCCCCGCTCGCTTTTCGCGAGTCGCAGGACCGACGTGCCGTTGCTCGCCTGAGCGCTCAGGACGCGCTGAGCGGTCAGGCCGCTGAGCCGTCAGGCCGCGTGCTGTTCGCAGCGCACGGCGTCGCAGGACTCGCACACCACGAACTGCGTGCGGCAGGAGAGGTCGGGACAGTTCGCCGTGCGCTTGGTCGCGGTGCCGCATCCGACGCATTCGCCGATGACGGCGGCGTGATCCGAGAAGTCGACGGATCCGCGCTTGTCGAAGACGTAGAGCGATCCCTCCCAGAGGCCGTCGTCGCCGTACTGCTCGCCGTAGCGGACGATGCCTCCCTCCAGCTGGTAGACCTCACCGAATCCGCGCGACGTCATCAGGCTCGAGAGGACCTCGCACCGGATGCCGCCGGTGCAGTACGTCACCACGGGCTTGCCCTTGAGGTCGTCGTATTCGCCGGAGTCGAGCAGCTGGACGAAGTCCCGCGTGGTCTCGGTGTCGGGCACGACGGCTCCGCGGAAGCGGCCGATCTGCGCCTCCAGCGCATTGCGTCCGTCGAAGAACACGACGTCATCTCCGCGCTCCCCCATGAGCTCGTGCAGCTGCTCGGGGGTGAGTCGTGTGCCGCCGCCGACGACGCCCTGCTCATCGACGCGCAGCTCGCCCGGCGCCCCGAACGAGACGATCTCGTCTCGCACCTTGACGCTCAGCTTCGGGAAGTCGATGCTGCGACCGTCGGCGTCGACTCCGCTGCCCTCGCTCCACTTGATGTCAGCATCCTTGAACGGCGCGTACGACCGGAAGGATCGTGACCACTTCTTGAGCGCCAGCAGGTCGCCGCCGAGTGTGCCGTTGACTCCGTCCTTCGAGATCAGAAGCCGTCCCCGGAGTCCGAGAGCCTCGCCGAGGTCACGCTGCCACACCCGGATCGCCTCAGGGTCGGCGAGCGGGGTGAAGACGTAGAAGAGGACGATCTTGGGGGTTGCCACCTGGAGATTTTACGTCGTCCCGATGGAGTCCTGCGCCGGAGCACGCTCGAGTCCTCTACGTCACATCGCGGGTGACGAACGAGACTCCGCCGACCACGACAGCCGCGAGCACCCAGCCGCCTGCCACCAGAGCGGCGATCGGGCCGCCGAGCCTGTCATCCGGCACGATCCCGACCGCTGAGAGATCGAACCGGAGGGCTTCGAGCATCGCGAGGAACGGAAGGTAGACAGCGCCATCTCTCCAGACGATCGCCAGGAGCACTGCTCCGCTGAGGGACATCGGAACGACAAAGAGCGCGACGAGATGGGTCTGCACGATGACTCCCAGCCCCATTCCCCAGAGGCCCGAGGCCGCGCCGAGCACACAGGTCTGCGCGACCCATGACCAATCCAGCGGAAGCCCCTCGCCGGCCAGGCGCAGCGCCGTGTGACCGCCGGCTGCTGCCGCGAGGGCGACGATCGCACCACCGACGGCTGCTCCGAACGCCCTGGCCAGATAGGTCGCACCACGCCGCTGCGACATCAGACGCTGAGCGATGACACCGTCCCGCCGATCGACGGTGTACCGGAATGATCCGTAGACCGCCGCGAGAACCGCACCGTAGGTCGCGAGCATCGTCGCGAACGGCGCCGTGAGAGATGCTCGGACGTCCGGCGGTGCGTCGGCGAGCTCCGGCGGGATGTTCGCCACAACGGAGAGTGAGATCACGACTCCCGCGACCGCCACCCAGAGCAGGACGACGTCACCGGCGAAGGCGCACGCGTGGGCTCGAAGGACGCGACCGATCACACGCCCCTCCTGCTGCCCCTGAACCATGCGACGGCGACCAGCCCCGCCGCCCACACGATTCCGATGCCGAGCGCCGGCGCGAAGTCGAGCAGACGGTCCTGATAGCCGGGAACGCTCACGGCAGCCAGGACCAACCCCGGCGAGAACCTGGCAAGCTCGGGCGCCGTGCGCAACAGAGCGAGCTCCAGCACCATCGGGAGGACGAGGACGATCGCTGCCGTGACGTAGTAGTTTCGGGCGATCCAGCCGATGGCCCCTCCGATCAGCGCGCCGAGAACCACCCCCAGCAGTGCCCCACCATAGATCCGCCATGCATCAGCGGTGAGAGAGAGCGAGAGGCCGTTCCGCAGCAGGAGGACGGAGACGCCGGCCGTCCAGAAGACGAAGATGCAGACCGAGACAGCGAGCGCGACGAGAGTGCCGGCGACGAGCTTTCCCGAGAATGCGCGTCGAAAGCCGACTCCGGTGAGCGTCCTGTCCATCGAGGCGTAGTAGCACTCGCGGGTCACGCCATACGCGCCGATGAACGCCGCAGAGACGGCGCACCAGGCGAGCGGCTCCAAAAGCCAGGCGGTGGCGGCGCCGGAATCGAGACCCTCGAGGTCGAAGCGCGAGCCGTCCGAGAACAGCACGAAAGCAGGCATCAGGACGGCGACGACATACACCGCCAGGACGGAGGATCCGCTCACCGCCCGGACGACCTCGCTGCGGATGACTCCCTTCATGAGGACGCTCCTTCGACCAGATCGAAATACTTGCTTTCCAATGTGTCGGCACCGTCCGTGACGAGGTCGCCGAGCTTCCCGGCGAAGAGCGCCCGCCGTTTGATGACGACCACCTCATCTACGACCTGTTCCAGCTCTGCGAGCTGATGACTGGCGATCAGCACCGTGCCACCGGTCTCCGCATAGTCGCGGAGAAACCTGCGCAGCCAACGAATGCCGTCGGGGTCCAATCCGTTGGCGGGCTCGTCGAGGATGAGTGTCCGCGGGGAGCCGATGAGCGCGGCGGCCAGCCCGAGGCGCTGGGCCATCCCGGTGGAGAAGGTCTTCACGCGGCGACGGGCGTCTGCGGCGAGACCCACCTCATCGAGCACGGCGTCGACTCGACCACGCGGCGCGCCGGCCGCGAGGCGGCAGATCTCCAGATGCCGCCTCGCCGTGATCCCGCCCTCGAAACCGAATCCGTCCATGTGGACCCCCACGTGAGAGGCCGGGTCATCGAGCGCGGAGAACGGCATGCCGTCGATGACGGCGTCGCCGCTCGTCGGTGTCAGCAATCCGACGAGCGTTCGCAGCGTCGTCGACTTGCCTGCGCCGTTGGGTCCGAGGAGGCCGACGATCGACCCGTACGGCACCGCGAACGACAGGTCCTCGATCGCGGCCCGATCTCCGTATCTCTTCGTGAGCCCTCGAACCTCGATCGCGTGCGTGTTCATCTTCATTCCTTTCTCACCTCTCCGCTCTGGAGGGATGACAGTGGCAGCGCCACACCGGTCTCCCAGATCGCCTGCCACAGGTTCCTCACTCCCAGCCGGACTCGGGCCTGCCCCGTCGGAGGTACGCTCGCTCTCTCGGAGGCCACCTCGACTCCGGCGACGATCACCCCGGCCACCGACACGCCGTCGACCACGACGGGAATGAGCGCGTCCAGGCGAACCCTCGTCGGCTCCGGCGGCACGGACGTGACCACCCCTTCGCCGACATCATCATTCGCGAGGAGCCCGTTGCTCATCAGGACGACCTCGGCCCCCTCGGGCACATCCGTCTCCAGGGCATCTCCCGCCTGCAGAAGGACCACTGTGCCGTTTTGCGCCGCGAAGCCGAAGGTGGCTGTCACCGGCACGGTGATGGCGACTCCGGTGATCGCTATGGCCGCGGCCGTCGCGGCGATCACCGACACGAATCGGAGCACCGAGACACCCGACACCAGCACTCCGTGCAAGGCCCGAGAGAGGATCACGAGGCCCGTCAGAAGCGCCGCGGCTTCGAGCACGACGACGAGCACACCGACGATCGGCCCCCCGCCGGCGAGCGCCCGGGCTATTCGAGACAGCGCCAAGACCACCAGCGCCACGGGGGCCGTGAGACTCGCGAGTCCGAAGGGCACGCTCCACCACCGCTCGAGGCTCTTGCTCGTCCGCCGTCCGCCGAACAGGGCTCGAGTCAAGAAGGCCGACCCGTCGCGGATCGCCCGCGCTCTGAGGTTCGGTTCGTCGAGAGCGCACATGAGCGCGATATATCCGTCGAATCTCACGAACGGGATGAGGTTGATGAGGACGATGGCTGCGCAGGAGACCGCGAGAAGCAGCACGGTGTGACGAAGCGTGGAGGGTGGCAGCATGAGCGCGACGATGAGCGCGATCGCGCTCACGGAGGCGTGCACAGCAGGTCCTGCCAGGGCCACGGCCACGCGATGGCGGCGATCGGAGAGCCGCCACCCGTCGGTCACATCCACGAAGAACGCGGGGCTGAGATAGAACAGCATGAATCCCGCACGGCGCGGTCGGCCGCCGAACCTCGTGAGCGTTATCCCATGGGCGCTCTCGTGGAGGGCTGTCAGCAGTGAGAGCACTGCGATCAATGAGATGAAGCCGACGAGCGGCACCGGCGTGGTGAGCATCCGGTGCAGCTCCTCAGCCTGTTGCGCTGCAGCGAGAAATCCGGAGCCGACGAGAACCGCGACGGCGAGGGCCGAGACTCGGAGGGGGATCGGGACGATCAGCCGAGCCAGACGGTCGAAGATGACGGGCGCGCGAAGCGTCGCGAACTGCAGCGTGAACGGGGGTCGGTAGACGATTCTGCCGGGTGGGGGCTTCGCCTCGCCTCCGAGGAGCCCACCGGCCTGAAAGCGCTGGACCAGACGGAGAAAGCCCTCCGACGACTCGGCGGCGGCGAAGCGCAGGCGCAGGTCGCGAATCGGCGTCTCGCCGTTCATCGCTTTCAGCAGCTCGATGGTCACCTCAGAGACCCTCGAGGAAGGCACCCCGTCGAGCATCGCGATCCAGGGTCCGGCGTCGGCGGCTCGTTCGAAGGAGACTCCGGGTGCGAGACGCGGGCATTCATCGGCGCTGAGGACGACCGACGTCGAGGAATGCCGACGGCGGGAGAGGCTAGTCGGACGCATCGCGGCCCCCGGCGTCCGACGTCCTCGCCCACGTCGTCGTGAGCAGGAGGATTTCGTCACGCCCCGTCGTCCTGACGGGAGAGATGACAGGAGCGGCGAAGCCCGCCTCGATGAGCTCCCGTGCGAGCGTGTCATGGCCGAGCACTCGCAGGCGGCTCGTGAGCACCGTCGCCTCGCTGCCTTCCGCCAGGTCGGCGACACGAACCCAATTGACCAGGCGCTCGGCGCCGCCCGCCTCCATCTGCTGCGAGAAGAGGTAGATCTCCTCCCCGTCGGGCCCGGGTATCGCGACCACCCGATCCGTCGACATCGAGAGGCTCGCGGCAGAGCCGCCGCCAGCAACGGTCATGGCGAGAACACCTCCAGCGGCGAGGTGGCGTCGCACGTTCGCGTAGAAGCGTGATCTGCCCACGCGGTCGAGCAGAGTGATGGATGTCGCGCCGATGATCACGAGGTCGAACCGTCGGCCCAGCGTGAAGTCACGCATGTCGCCGACGACGCACTCGAGCATCGGATGGTCCGGCACCGCACGGCGAAGGCGCGAGAGCATGTCGTCGGAGAGGTCCAACGCCGTCACTCGTCTGCCCGATCTCAGCAGAGGTATGGTCAGCCGACCGCTCCCGGCGCCGATGTCGAGAATCGGCCCTTCGACGCCTCGCGCGAGCGCCAGCATCTCTCTGATCTCCGCACGGTCAGAGCCCACCAGCCTGTCGTAGAACTCGGCGCCGTCGCCGGCGTAGAGGTCCTGTTCCTTCGGCACCGCTCCGACCATTTCGAATCTCGCCGATACGGCCTCGGTGATCAGACTCGACATATTGCATTACCTCTCTGCCAAGAGCATCAGGGTGCGGGTGTGTCTTCACCCACCCGCACCCCTTGATCAGGTTGCGATCGCTGCCGCACTGCCGATGATGGCGATGATGTAGCTCGCGTGCTCCCACCACTCGAGTGGGGCATCGATCTGTTCGAGTTCGAGGAACTCGAGCGAATCCGTCTGCATGTCATACCTCCGTGAAGGCACCTTGCGAAGGTGTCTCTATGTCAGGGCGAAGATGCCGATGATCACTCCCACAGCGAATCCACGCGTCCAATCGAGGGCGTCATCGAGCGCTTCCATGGGCTCGAGTTCTTGGAACTCGAGCGTCGGTGTTGCTGATCGCATGCTCACCTCCCTCCCGTTTCTCCTGGTCTGCTCGCGATCACGTCGCTGCAGCCGCGCCGATGCCGATCAGCACCAACGCGCCGAGTACGCCCTTGTAGAAGCTGTCCCAACTGGGGGCATCCATCGCCTCCAGTTCCTGGAACTGAAGCTGTGGTCCGGCGCTTTCGATCATTGATTCACCTCCTTCCGCACCTTGGACGATCGGTCGGGATGACCGAACGACTGAGAGCTCCATGACGAGTCACGGAGAAGATCGGAGAAGTCAGCTGCGACGAGACCCGCGAGCATCGGGCGGCGATTCGCCCAGGCTCGCTCTGCGACAGCGGCGATGCTCGCGACGGCCCGAGGAGTCGGGCGTGGCGGAGTCGGGATCTGCCAGCGATCGATGAGGGCGGCGATGCCCGACGGCGGGTCAAGCGGAAGCGCGAGCCCACTCGCTGTCGTCGTCCAGAACTCTTCGAGGCTTCGTCGATCTCCCCAGCGCGAGTCTCCCGAGCAGATCCGACGCCAGACGGCAGCGATGATCGCCGCCGTTGCGACCATCTTGCGTGCTTCCAGCGCGAAGGACACCTCGTTCGCGATGTACCAGTGACGGGCGCTGTAGGGGTCGCTCCCCCGCAAGGCCGCCGTTCGCTGGGTCGCAGCGCTCAGACGCGCGAGGCGCAGTCGTGACCCCGGAGAGGTGTCGCCCCGGCTCGCCGTGTCGAGAAGCGCGCTGCCGAGCGTGATCGCATCGCATTTCGCCCTGATTGTCCTCTGCGGGCTCGTCGAGGCTCCGGCCAGACGGAGGAACGCCTCCATGGCCCCCTCTCGGACGGCCACGGTCGAAAGGGTCATCAGATTGCGCGCATCGATGATGGCGTGGCGCGGCCTCAGCGAGCGGCCGATGATGAGCCGGTGGCCACTCTCGTTCCTGAGGATGCCGACGCTGTTCGTCTCCGACGAGGTGCCCAATGTCGTCGGCACCGCGATGACTTCCACAGGCGGGGGCGCATCGGGCAAGAAGGTCAGTGCCGACTTCGCCGCGCGTTCGATGGCGAAGTCGAACGTCCGCCCGGGAGCAAGCACGAGCGAGGCGATCTTGCTGGCGTCGAGGATGCTCCCCCCGCCCACCGCGATGATCACGCTCGGCTTCCGAAGCGCGATCTGCTCTGCGATGGAGACGACAGAGGTGATGCTCACGGCACGAGCGTCGACCATGATCGTCATGGGCGGACTCCCTGAGAGAACCGCTGTGGGAGTCGACGAGTCCATGATCGCAAGTGCCTCCCGGCCAGCGGTGAGCCGATCGGTCATCCGCCTCGTGATCCCCTGCCCCTGCCAGAGCGTCGGAACCCGTGCCGCGAACTCAGCACTCATGTCGACGCTCCCGCATCTGTGTCAGCCCGGCGCGCACTGCCGAATCCGTCTCGAGAAGCTCGGTCGAGGTGAATCCGTAGGCCGGGATCAACGCGATCGCACTGGGGCCCGGCTGCACGAGCACTCCGTGATCCGCGATCTCGGAGACGACTCGAAGCACCTCGGCGCCCGACAGCGGACTCGCATCGCTGTCACGCAGCGCGAGCCCCAGGAAGCAACCGGCGCCCATCACGTCGGTGATCAGTCCGTCAGACTTCAGCGTCGCCGCCAGGCGTGACAGATCGCGCCCGAGCGCTGCCGTGGTCGAGTTCACATCGATGCGGTGCAGCTCGTCGATCACTGCGGTGACAGCCGCCGCGCACGCCGGGGTACCGGCCTGCGTCTCACCGTGGACGAATGTCCAGCCGCCACGCGCGAACGCTGACGAGACACGGGGCCCGACGAGAATCGCGGCCGCGCCCGCCGCACCGTTCGTCAAGGCTTTCGACAGGATCAGCACGTCGGGTGCGGCGCCCCATCCGTCGGTGGAGAACATGCGTCCGGTGCGGCCGAATCCCGTCGCGACCTCATCGGCGACGACAAGGAATCCGTAGTGCTCGCGCAACGCGAGCAGCCGCGAGACGAACGTCTCCGACAGTGCGTGTGCACCGCTGCCCAGGACGGGTTCGACGACCACCGAGGCCACTCGGTGCCCCTCGCGACTCAACAGCGCCTCGAGTTGCTCTCCGTCGTCGTCGTGAGACACGTGCCTCACCGACCTGCGGTCGACGGAATAGACGGATTGAAGAAGGTCGTCGCCACTCAACGCGTGGCTGCCGTACATGGTGCCGTGATAGCTGCCCGTCAGCCCGACGACGAGAGAGCGCGACCCTGCTCCTTGGTGAGACCAGTACTGTCTTGCCAACTTCATCGCGGCGTCGTTCGCCGCTCCGCCCGAGGTCGAGAAGATGACGCGACTGTACCGGCGCGGGTTCGCGAGCTCGATGAGCGCGTCGGCCGCGTCTTCGGCATATCGATGCGGCGCTCGGAAGAGGGACAGGTAGGACGCGTCGTGCATGGCCCGGTCCACCGCTTCGGTCACCGCCGGGTTGCCGAAACCGAGAGGGACGTTCCACAGCCCGCTCGTCGCGCAGAGACGTGTGGATCCGTCTGCGAACTCGATGCGGTTTCCGACAGCGCCCACCGCGACCCGATCCGGCGTGAATGTGGCGTCAGCCGGAAGCATCGAGGGCCACAGTGCATGCGGAGAGCTCACCGTCGGACGCCGTGTGCGGCGCACGCCGCGTCGCTCCGCGCGCCGAGGTGGATGTCGAGTGCATCGACCGCTCCCAGGCACAGCCCACGCGCATCAACCGCATCGATGTCGAGCTCGCGCGAGACACGATCGGCCGCGAGCTCGACTGTCGTCGAGGTCTGGACAGCAGTGACCACGATGGCGGTCGTCGGAGACAGAAGCCGGCGCCGCAGGGTGGTGAGGTCGGCGAGCACGAGGCCGTCTGCCGTATCGAGAAGGAAGGGATCGCTCATTCGAGGTTCGGCATCCGCACGGCCATCGTCAACGGGGCGCCAGCCGAATCCCGCGATCTTCGCGGCACCGTTCGCCAAGCGCATCGTCTTCATGAGGTCTGTCGCGTTGAGGTAGCGCCCGATCCGTTCGCGGCAGGTGAGTTCTGAGGGGCACGCATTGCTCTTCGCCGCAGCTCCGAGCATCGCCGCACGCGGCATCGGGACCGTCAGCAGCTCTCTCAGTTCGTCGACGCCGCCGATGGGTTCGCCCCGCACGCCGATGCTGACCGTGCCGTCCGCGCTCAGCCTGATGGAGCTCGGAGTCCCGAGAGCCTTCGGACCGACCAGTGCACGGCGATTCGCGAGCAGCACGCGCTGATCGATCAGAGCTGACGGGAAGACTCCTGTGCGTCGCGCGAGTGCCGCATCGTCGAGAAAGGCCTGCGCACTCGGTTCGTCGAAGAGGCCGACGACGGTCGGGCCGATGATCTGGACGAACGCCGCGGCGACGTAGTCTTCGACTTCGACGGCCCACTCCCCGAGGAAGAGGGTGTCGCCGATCTCGTTCAGCGCTCCGCTATAGCGGAAGGAAGGCGCGCGGCCGCCCCACGGCCCGTTGTCAACGGACAGAAGAACGGCATCACCGTCGCCCGCGACATCGGCGACGTCAGCCGGGCTTGCGCCGCTCTCGACCATGAACACGCGCGAGAATGCATCCGGTTCTCCCGTGATCCACTCACGCAGCGCCCGTGCTCCGACGAGTTCTGAGCCGGTGCGTGCGTTCTCGCGCCCCATCAGAGGCCCTCATGTCGAGCAGCTGAGGTGTCCAGACCCGACCGCCCCCACGGTCGTGGCATCCTGGCGCCGAGCAGCTGCCCGACATGCCGGTGGATGAACGGGACCAGTTCCGTGTGCTCGCCCGCGTCCGCGCGAGCGAGCAGCTTCGTCATCACGTAGAGCTGCGAGATGACGCCGCCGTCGGACTCGAGATCGCCGCGAAAGCGTCGTGTCACCTGATCGGCGGCGTGACGCACTGCGAGCGAGTGGCCGAGCAGGAAGGCCGCGTCGTAACCGCGTGGCGCGAGACCCCAGGCCTCCCAGTCGGCGATCGCGAACGGTTCGCGGTGAAGATTGTTCCAGTGCAGGTCACCGTGTGCGGGCAGCCACTCGCCGGGATCGATGTCCAGGTCGATCCCGAAGAACACCGTGATTCGTCGACGCATGGTTTCGGGGTCGAGGACTCGCCGCTGGGTCGATGTCTCAGCGAGAGCTCTGAGACTGCGCTCGAGCTCCTCCCACCACCCGTCGTCGAGACCGGGGTTCCGTTCCAGGACTGCCGTGGATGCGCAGGCCCGGCCCGGGAGAAGGCTCATGAGCTCGGCGCGATAGACCAGCGGGCCTTCTTCCCACGCACGCGCGTCCAGCACCCGCGGCTTGGCCACGCCCAGGATCGACGTCGCGTCTCGATTGCCGGTCCACCAGTCCCCCTGCGCCTGCTCGCGGCGCGCCCACACCACGCGAAGCCACTGCCGCGATCCTGCATGCTCGACGGCTGATCCGATCGAGCGATCGCGCCATCCGAAACGGACCCGCCCGATCGCGTCGAGCCCGAGGTCAGCCAGCGCCCTCGAGTGCGCCATGCGCAGTGCTGTGCGCAGCGCAGTGCTGGGCGAGATCGCCATATCGACCGTGGTCATCAAATCCTCCGAAGATCGTCTTCAGTAGCAGCCCTGTTCACATATGACTGCATAACGTCTTCTTATGAAGGTAGATACCCGGTGATGAGCCACGCAAGACCACCGAGAATCGCATACCGGTGCGACGGAATCTCGGCCTTGGCTGCCGCCGGTGGCGACCCCTCGCCGCCTGGTCGTGGGCGGTCCGCGCGATCGGATAGACTGTTCAGGTTGTTCCTTGGTGACGTGTCCGAGCGGCCGAAGGAGCACGCTTGGAAAGCGTGTGTTGTGCAAGCAACCGCGGGTTCGAATCCCGCCGTCACCGCCAAAAAGCATGAAGGGTCTCCGCGCCAGCGGGGGCCCTTCATGCTTTTTATCGAGCACCGTGGGATTCGGGGAGAACCGAGCGCAGCGAGGATCGGAGTCCCGCCGTCACCGCCAAAAAGCATGAAGGGTCTCCGCGCCAGCGGGGGCCCTTCATGCTTTTTATCGAGCACCGTGGGATTCGGGGAGAACCGAGCGCAGCGAGCACCGGAGTCCCGCCGTCACCGCCACCCCACAGCCGCACAGATCACCCGGCCGCCGTCATGAGCCAGCCACAGCCACAGCCACAGCCACAGCCGCCGAGGTCTAGCTGAACCGCACCCCGTAGCTCTGCCCGCCCGGCTCAGCCGGCAGCGGCGTCATGCCGAGTCGCTCGTAGAAGGCGGCGGCCCCGGTGTTCTTCGGGTCCATGCCCAGGTGCAGTCCGCGCACTCCGCGGCGGCTGAGCTCGGCGAACAGCGTCTCGATGAGTGCGCGTCCGAGCCCCTGGCCCTGCGTCTCGGGCAGCAGGTCGATGTGCAGGTGGGCCGGGTACTCCGCGGCGTTCGCGTTCCGCCCAGGCGCCTGGCTGTACCCGTGCTCGATCATCCGCTCTTCGCGGGTCGACGGCTCGGCCGCACGCGGATACCGCTCCCGCAGCGTCGGCCACCACTCGTCACGGAACCACGTGGCGAAGGCCTCCGTGTCGTCGGTCGCGACGATGTAGCCGATCACGCGCTCGTCGTCTGTCTCGACCACCCATGCGAGGTCC
Source organism: Microbacterium sp. CGR1 (assembly GCF_051062835.1). Taxonomy (GTDB): domain Bacteria; phylum Actinomycetota; class Actinomycetes; order Actinomycetales; family Microbacteriaceae; genus Microbacterium. Next base: position 1,585,180 of record NZ_JAOTPG010000001.1, read on the forward strand.
GGATGCCGTTCGGCGTAGGGCACCGCGAAGAGGTCGCCCCAGAGGGAATCGTCCGCGAGGATCCCGGTCGCGTCAGCGCCGGCATCCGCCGTCCTCGTGCACACCTCGTACAGCGCTGCGCGGTCGGACGGACGATACGGACGGATGCGGGACACGACGGCTCCTCGGTGAGATGGGGTGTCCCGTCAGCCTATCGGCGCGGGCACCGTCGCCCGGCGCGATGCCGATTGCACCCAGGGCAGCATCACGGAGCCCAGCACCAGCACCACGCCTGCGCCGACAAGGGCGCCGCCGAGGGTGTCCGTCGCCCAGTGCACCGACAGCAGTGTGCGCGAGATCGCCATCGCGACGACCCACAGGATGCCGAGGATCGCGGTCCACACGCGCGGGAACACGAGCCACAGCACGACCGCGATGGTCGCCGCATTGGCCGTGTGCCCCGAGGGGAAGGACCCGTAATCGCTCACGACGATCATGTCCTCGGGTCGCGCACGTCCGAAGAGCTGCTTGAGAATCTGCACGGCCCCGGCGCTCGCGAGGAAGGCCGCGGCGGCGAAGACGGCCGCCCGCCAACGCCGAGCGAGCAGCAGGGCGATGATCATGAGCAGCGGCACGAGGATGATGGCGACCCACCCGCCGCCGATGTCGTTGAGGATCAGCGCGAATGTCAGCATCCAATCGGCGCGGTTCTCGACGACCTCCTGGTTCCACCAGGTGTCGAACCCGGGAGGCTCGGTGTACCCGAACACGATCGCCGCCCCGAGGAGCGTCGCCGCGACGAGCATCCCTATTCCCCACCACAGCTGCGTTCGTCTTCTCATCGCACCATTCTGCCGGTCGGATGCCGAATATCAGGGAGCGAGCATGCCGACAGTCCGGGGGCGCACGATCAGCCACAGCGACAGGACGCCGATCGCCGCGCATCCGACCATCACGGATGCCATGGTCGTCGCGGTGATCCCGGCCCCCTGGGAGACCCAGCCGACCACAGGCGAGATGAGCCCTGCGACACCGAAGTTGGTCGCTCCGATCACGGATGCGGCGGTGCCTGCGGCCTTGCCGTGCCTGTCGAGCGCGAGCACCTGCACGTTCGGGAACGTGAAACCGCAGGCCGTCATGAACACGAACAGCGGGATGACCGTGCCCCAGAGGCCCAGTCCCAGCTGGTCGGTGACGATGATCGCCGCTCCCGCGAGCAGCAGCACCGCGGTCGAGTAGGCCATGACCCACTGCGGGCCGAAGCGGGCCGCGAGGCGTGACGCCGTCTGCACACCCGCGACGACGCCGAGGGAGTTCACGGCGAACAGGAGACCGTACTGCTGAGCATCCAGCCCGTGCGTCTGCTGGAACAGGAAGGGCGACGCGGAGAGGTACGAGAACAGACCCGAGAAGGTCATGCCGCCGATGATCAGCACGCCGATGAAGACCCGGTCGGAGAACACCGAGCGGTAGCGCTGCAGGACGGTGGCGCCGCCCTTCTCCTGCCGGCGGGCGATGGGGAGCGTCTCGGGGATGAAGACGATGGCCGACACGAGCATCACGACGCCGTAGAGCGCGAGTACGACGAAGATGCCGCGCCAGGGCATGAGCGTGAGCAGCCACGAGCCGATCAGCGGCGCGATGACCGGCGCCACGCCCGACACGAGGGCGAGTCGCGACAGCATCACGACCAGGCGGCGTCCGCCGAACAGGTCGCGCACGATCGCCATCGCGACGACGCCACCGGCGGCGGCACCGACACCCATGAGAACGCGAGCGCCACTGAGCAGCGGCAGCGTCGGAGCATAGGCGGCCGCGGCGCTCGCGAGCACGTGCAGCGCGGTCACGGCGATCAGGGGGATGCGGCGACCGACCTTGTCACTCAGCGGACCCACCACGAGCTGACCGAGCGCGAAGCCGATCATGGTGCCGGTCAGGGTGAGCTGGATGGCGGCGGCCGTGGTCTCGAAGTCCTGCTCGAGCACGGGGAAAGCCGGCAGGTAGAGGTCGATCGTGAACGGGCCGAGGGCGGTGAGCGCACCGAGCAGCACGATGTACAGCGCACGGCGGCCGTTCGAGATCGAGTCACCGGGGTGCAGCATGATCGGTGCCGTCGCGGGGTTCGATCCGAGGGTGCGGATCGCACCAGTGGACGACGGGATGCGGATGCTGCCGGTGGCCGTCCGCTCTGCGGCGGAGGTCGTCGGGATGGAATCAGTGCGTGGAGCGTCGGGCACGACGGTCCTTCCGGAGTTCGAGGGGGGGTGAGGTCGAGTCGCGAGTGCGGTCGGATCGTCGATGAATTCTCGAAACGATTCGATCCGGGCGAAGTCTCCATGTTACAGCGCCCGCGTGCACCGGCACGTCCCCGCCGGAGACACCTGCATGCCGAGAAGACGGATGCAGGCCGAAACGCGAGGTTTCGACCTGCATCCGTCTTCTGAACATGCGTCTGTGCGGCCTGCGCGCAGACGGTGTCCGGCGGAGTCAGTTCAGGCGAGCGAGCCCCTGCTCGAGATCGGCGATCAGGTCGTCGACGCCCTCGATGCCCACCGAGAGGCGCACGACGTTCTCGGGCACGGCGAGCTCGGTGCCGCGCACCGACGCATGGGTCATGTCCGGCGGGTATCCGATGAGGGATTCGACCCCGCCGAGCGACTCGGCGAGCTGGAAGAGCTCGGTCGACTCGGCGAAGGCCTTCGCCGCGTTCGCGCCGGCGGAGAGGCCGAGCGAGAGCATCCCGCCGAATCCGCTCATCTGGCGAGCAGCGATGTCGTGGCCCGGGTGCGAGGCGAGACCCGGGTAGTAGACGGTCGCGAACTCGGGACGCGCAGCCGCCCACTCGGCGATCGCCTGCGCGTTCTCGGAGTGCTGGCGCACCCGCACGGCGAGCGTCTTGATGCCACGCGTCGTGAGCCACGCATCGAGCGGTGCCGACACGGCACCGACGGCGAACTGCTGGAACTTGATCTGCTCGTAGAACCTGTCGTCTCCGAAGACCACGGCACCGCCGAGCACATCGGAGTGCCCGCCGAGGTACTTCGTGGTGGAGTGCACGACGAGGTCGGCGCCGAGTGAGAGCGGCTGCTGCAGCGCGGGAGATGCGAAGGTGTTGTCGACGACGGCGATCGCTCCGGCTGCATGCGCGATCTCGGCGATGAGCGCGATGTCGACGATCTTCAGCAGCGGGTTGCTCGGCGTCTCGACCCAGACGATCCGGGTCTCGGGGCGGATCGCGGCGCGCAGCGCATCGGCATCCGACAGCTCGACCGTCGTGGTCTCGATGCCCCACGGTGCGAGCACCTTGGTGAGCAGACGGTAGGTGCCGCCGTAGACATCGTTGCCGATCACGATGTGATCGCCGGGCTTCAGGATGCCGCGCAGCAGCGCGTCTTCCGCGGCGAGACCCGAGGCGAAGGACAGCGCGTTCGCCCCGCCCTCGAGAGCGGCGAGCTGGGTCTCGAGCGAGGAACGCGTCGGGTTTCCCGCACGGTTGTACTCATACCCGTCACGGAATCCGCCGATGCCGTCCTGCACGTGCGTGGAGGCCTGATAGATCGGCGGGATGATCGACCCCGTGGTCGGGTCAGGCGCCTGACCTGCGTGGATGGCTCGGGTGGCGAAGGCATGCTCGGACATGTGACTCAGCCTACGTCCGCCTCACCCGGGGCATCCGCACCTGTTACGCCCTGCGTCAGCGCGACGTCAGCGCTGCGTCAACGCGAGATGTACGAGAGCAGGTCCTGTCGGGTGAGCACGGTGTGCGGCTTGCCGTCGAGGGTCACGAGCAGGGCGTCGACCTCGGCGAGCGCGGCCCGCGCCTGCGCGAGAGGAGCGTGGATGCCGATGAGCGGCAAACGCTCCCCCACATGATCGCCCACGGCATCCGCCGGCTTCGCGTCGCCCCGGAACAGCAGGTCGAGCAACCCCTTCTCATCGACGGTGCCGACGACCTCGCCCATCATCACCGGCGGTTCGGCGCTCAGCACCACCAGCTGCGACACGTCGTACTCGGTCATCATGCCGATGGCCTCGAGCACGGTGTCGGTCGGGTGCGCATGCACGAGATCGGGGATGCCGTCGCCGAGGCGTGACGAGCGCGCAGCGAGCACGTCGGCGACCGTCTCGCCCTCCTCCACCTCGCTGAACCCGTAGGACCGCATCCATCCGTCGTTGAAGATCTTGCTGAGGTAGCCGCGCCCGCCGTCGGGGAGCAGCACCACCATGACGGCATCGGCAGGCAGCTCGCGGGCGACGCGCAGCGCGCCGACCACGGCCATGCCGCTCGATCCGCCGACGAGGATGCCTTCTTCACGGGCGAGGCGGCGGGTCATCGCGAACGACTCGGCGTCGCCGACCGCCACGATCTCGTGCGGGATCTTCGGGTCGTAGGCGCCGGGCCAGATGTCCTCGCCGACCCCCTCGACCAGGTACGGCCGTCCGGTGCCGCCGCTGTAGACGCTGCCCTCCGGATCGATGCCGACGATGCGCACGCGGTCGTCCGAGACCTCGCGCAGGTACCGTCCCGTGCCCGTGATCGTGCCGCCGGTGCCGACTCCCGCGACGAAATGCGTGATCGTGCCGTCGGTGTCTCGCCAGATCTCGGGACCCGTGGTCTCGTAGTGGCTGCGAGGGCCGTTCGGGTTCTCGTACTGATTGGGCTTGAACGCCCCGGGTATCTCGCGGGCGAGCCGGTCGCTCACGCTGTAATACGACTCGGGGCTGTCTGCCGCGACCGAGGTCGGTGTGACGACGACCTCGGCACCGTAGGCGCGGAGGACGTCGATCTTGTCCTCGCCGACCTTGTCGGGCAGCACGAACACGCACTTGTATCCGCGCTGCTGGGCGACGAGCGCCAGGCCCACCCCGGTGTTGCCGCTCGTCGGCTCGACGATCGTGCCGCCGGGTCGCAGGTCGCCCGAGGCCTCGGCCGCGTCGATGATGCGCGAGGCGATGCGGTCCTTCGCGGATCCGCCGGGGTTGAGGTATTCGAGCTTCACGAGCACGGTGCACTCCACGCCCTCGGTGACGTGCTGGAGCTTCACGAGGGGCGTGTTGCCGACGAGGTCGACGATGGAGTCTGCGTACTTCATGTTCACAGCGTACGTGCGACGATGCCGCGACCGGGGTTGTGTTGCACCCGGTCGCGGCATCGTGTGTTCCGCAGCTCTGTGAGAACTGATCAGCCCTTCGTCGAACCCGCCAGGAGTCCTCGCACGAAGTAGCGCTGGAGCGAGAAGAACACGATCAGCGGCACGATGATCGACACGAACGCTCCGGCTGTGAGCAGGTACCAGCCCTCACCGCGTCCGGTGATCTCGGCGAGCACCTTGGTGATCGGCGACGCTGCACCGTCGGCGAACACGAGAGCGACCAGCAGGTCGTTCCAGACCCACAGGAACTGGAAGATCGCGACCGATGCGATCGCCGGCATCGTCAGCGGCAACACGATCCGGAAGAAGATCTGACCGCGGGATGCACCGTCGACGCGGGCCGCCTCGATGATCTCGCCGGGGATCTCCGACATGAAGTTGTGCAGCAGGTAGATCGCCAGCGGCAACGCGAACATCGAGTGCGCGATCCACACCTGCGCGTAGCCACCCGACACATCGAGCCCCTGGGTGACCTGCAGACCGAACAGGTTGATTCCGCGAGAGAACGACGACAGCAGAGGAACGAGCGCCATCTGGATCGGCACGATCTGCAGCGCGAATACGAAGATGAACAGGGCGTTGCGCCCCTTGAACTCGATCCACGAGAACGCGTACGCCGCCATCGCGGCGATCATCAGCGGGATGATCGTGGCCGGGATCGTGATCACGATCGAGTTGAAGAACGACTCGAGGATGGTCAGCTGCGTGGTGCCCGACTGCAGCACGGCCGCGTAGTTGTCGAGCGTGAACTGCGGGTTGGTGAAGAACGTCCACCACCCGGTGGTCTCGATCGCGTCCCTCTCACGGAACGACGAGATGAACAGTCCGAGCGTCGGGATCGTCCAGAGGACGGCGATGACGATCGAGGCGACGGTCGCCCATGGGCGGCTGAGTCGCTTGCGTGCGCGGCCGGCCGAGGCTTCGAAGCGTCCGGCGGTGGTGATCGCCCTCGTGCTCTGGCCGGTGTCTGAGTTCACGGTGTCGGTCATCGGATCTCCCGCTGCTTCTTGATCTGGCGTGCGTTGTAGATCACGATCGGCAGCACCAGGATGAACAGGATGACGGAGAGCGCAGCGCTGCGTCCCGCCTCGAACTTGGAGAACTGGGTGTACATCTCGTTCGCCAGAACCGACGTGCCGTAGTTTCCACCGGTCATCGTGCGGACGATGTCGAACACCTTCAGCGAGGCGATCGAGATCGTGGTGAGCACGACGATGAGAGCCGGCCTGATCGAGGGGATCGTCACCGAGCGGAATCGCTCCCAGGCATTCGCGCCGTCAAGTTCTGCCGCTTCGAGGAGCTCGGTCGGGACGCCCTTGATGGACGCCGACAACACGACCATCGCGAAACCGGTCTGCACCCAGATCAGCACGACGATGAGCGCCAGGTTGTTCCACGGTCCGTTCAGCAGGAACTGCTGCGGTTCGCCGCCGAACCACACGAGGATCTGGTTGAGAAGACCGATCTGCTCGAACTCGGGACCGCGGTAGGCGTAGACGAAGCGCCAGATGATGCTCGCGCCGACGAACGAGATCGCCATCGGCATGAACACCAGGAGCTTGTAGATCTTCTCTCCGCGGGTCTTGTCGATGAACACCGCGTAGGCGAGACCGACGATCGTCGAGAGGGTCGGCACCAGCAGCACCCACACGATCGTGTTCACGACCGAGGTGACGCCGTCGGACTGCGTGAAGATCCACAGGTAGTTGGAGAAGCCGACGAAGTCGCTGCCGGTCGAGTTCCAGAACGATGCGTACACGGTCTGGATCGACGGGAGGATCAGGCCTGCCAGCAGCAGCAGGATCGCCGGGGCCATGAAGGCGACCAGCTGGATCAGGTACCCCACACCGTCACGCGATCGGTAGTCCAGGAAGAAGAACAGGGCACCGACGGCGACCGCTACTCCCATCGCCCAGTAGTAGGAGTTGAAGAACCACATCACCGCGAACGGGATGAGGAGGCACATCGCGAGGCGGATGCCGGTGTAGAGGGCGCCCTTGCGGGGCGCGATGTCGACGAGAAGCAGGATGACGACGACCACCACCGCGAAGGCGATGACGACGGCGAGAGCCTGGGCGATCGGGGGCAGTGACCCGATCCATTGGAAGAACACAGTCGCGTTCATGGATTCCCCTTCATGAGACGGAGCTGATCAGCGGTCCGCGCGACCATGCGCGGACCGAGTGGGAGATGAGAAGATGGGCCGCCCGTCGGGCGGCCCACCTCATCCGGTCAGCTGGAGGGCCAGCCGGTCTCGATCTGCGTCAGCACCTCATCGGTCGAGGTTCCGTTGATCCAGGCGACCATGCCCTTCCAGAACGTTCCCGAGCCGACAGCACCCGGCATCTGGTCGGAGCCGTCGAAGCGGAAGGTCACCGAGTCGTCCTGCAGCAGCTTGATCGACTCCTGGAGGATCGGGTTCTCGACGGCTTCGATGTCGACGCCCTTGTTCGCGGAGGTCACGCCGCCGAGAGCCAGACGCTTGTCGGCCCACTCGGGGCTCGAGAGGTACTCGAGCACCTTCTGCGTCGCCTCGGAGTCGCTGAACGCGCCGACGATCTCGCCACCACCGGTGATGAAGGTCTCGTCTTCGCTCTGGCTCGGAAGCAGGAAGGCCCAGACGTCACCCTCTTCGGAGATGTCGGTTCCCTCGGGGAAGAAGCCCGAGAGGAAGGACGCCTGGTGGGTCAGCGCGCACTCGCCGCTGGCGACCGCCGGTGCCACATCGCCGAATGCGGTCGAGTTGATCGATCGCACGTCACCGAAGCCGGCGTTGACGTAGGCAGGGTTGAGCAGGAGCTCACCCGTGGCGTCGAACGCCTCCTTGATCTGGGGGTCAGTGAACGGGATCTCGTTCTTGACCCACTGGTCGTAGACGTCGGCGCCGGAGTTGCGCAGCACCAGGTCCTCGATCCAGTCGGTTCCGGGCCAGCCGGTCGCGACGCCCGACTCGAAGCCGGCGCACCAGGGAGCCTTGCCGCTCTTCTCCTGGATGGTCTGTGTGAGGGTGAGCAGTTCGTCCCAGCTCGTGGGCTCTTCGACGCCCCACTCGGCGAACTTCTTGGGCGAGTACCAGACCCAGCCCTTGACGCTGGCCATCAGCGGTGCGCCGTAGAACTCGTCCTCGTACGTGCCGAAGTCGACCCATCCCTGAGTCCAGTACTCCTTCGCGTTCTTCTCGACCGCGTCGGGTGCCGGCTTCAGGTAGTCCCGTGCCGCGTAGTCCGCGAACAGACCGGGCTGGGGGAAGATCGCGATGTCCGGCGGGTTGCCGCCCTGTGCGCGGGTGCCGAGCTGCGTCTCGAAGTCCTGGCTGCCCTCGTACTTGATCGTGATGTCGTTCTCCTTCTCGAAGTCCGCCCACGACTCCGCGAGGAGCTCCGCCTCACCCTCGACGATCGTGCCGTAGATCGTGACGGTGTTGTCGCCGCCACCTCCACTGCCTCCGCCGTCCGTGCCACCAGGAGCACCACAACCGGCGAGCGCGATGCCCGCGACTCCCAGCAGGGCGATCGGCGCGTAACGCCGCGAACGCTGTGACAGACCCATGTGAATTCTCCTCTTCGAGTTTCACGGCTCCCGCCGTGTTCTGCGCCGCCCCTGGGCGCAGAATCGGGAACCGATTCCAGGACAACCTATCGGGGTCCGATACCGCGGCACAATAAGCCAGGATCACAACACGGCAACCTTTCCGATGGTTCACGCACGATGCATGGGAGCGCTCCCTCACGATTCGTGTGGAACCGGTTCCTTTCAGCCCGGACACGGGCTACGCTGACATCGGCGCGCAGGAGGGGCTGAGGCGTCACACGCATGGTCGAGGAGGACCGATGAGCACGATCGCGGACGTCGCGGCGCGTGCCGGCGTGTCGAAGGCCACGGCGAGTCGAGCACTCAGCGGCCGCGGGTACGTCTCGGAGGACACCCGCAGGAGAGTGGCGGATGCCGCCGATGAGCTGGCCTATGTCGCTCATTCCTCCGCCACCAGCCTCGCGACCGGACGCACCCAGACCGTCGGCGTGATCATGCCCCCTGTCGACCGCTGGTTCTTCTCGGAGCTGCTCGCCGGCATCCAGGAATCGCTGTTCGCCCTCGACTACGAGCTCGCCCTGTACGGGATCCGCGAGGGGACCGAGACGCGTGAGCGACTGTTCGACGCCGTGCTCCCCGGTCGACGCTTCGACGGGATCATCGCGGTCGGCATCCAGCCGAGCGCGCAGGAACTCGAGCGTCTGCACCGCTCGGAGCGCCCGCTCGTCAGCGTCGGACCGTACAGCGAAGGGTCCAGTGCCGTGTCGATCGACGACGTCGCCGCCGCGCGCATCGCCACCGAGCACCTGATCGAACTGGGCCACACCGACATCGCCTTCGTCGGCGGGTCCGCCGACCCCGACGACCTCAGCTTCGGCGATGCCCAGCGCGTCGAAGGATATCTGGAGGCCCTGGCCGCGGCCGGACTCGAGGCGGTCGCGCGGATCGCGGACTCTCCCCCGACCATGCCCGGTGGCTACGCCGCCGCTGTCGAGCTGCTCGGCGACCGCCGAGGCCGCCCCACCGCGATCATCGGCGTCTGCGACGAGGCCGCGATCGGAGCGATGATCGCCGCGCGTCGGCTGGGGATCGCGGTGCCCACCGAGCTGAGCATCGTCGGCGTCGACGACCACCAGCACGCCGAGATGTTCGCGCTCACGACCATCAAGCAATCGCCGCGCGAGCAGGGGCACGAGGCCGTGCGTCTGTTGCAGCAGCAGATCGACCGCCCGGATGCTCCGCGGGAGCGCACGCTCACGGCATCCGCTCTGGTCGTGCGCAGCTCCACCGCCGGTCGACGCTGAGCGTCGTGTCGCTCCGTCGCGCCCAGGACGCACGAAAGCCCCGGGCGAACCCGGGGCTTTCGTGAAGCGTTCAGACGCATCCAGGGCGAGGCACTAGGCCGCGACCTGGAACGGATTACTTGAGGGTAACCGTGGCGCCTGCCTCTTCGAGGGCAGCCTTGGCCTTCTCGGCTGCTTCCTTGTTCGCGCCCTCGAGCACGGCCTTGGGAGCACCGTCGACGACAGCCTTGGCCTCGCCGAGACCCAGCGAGGTGAGCTCGCGGACGGTCTTGATGACCTGGATCTTCTTGTCGCCAGCAGCCTCGAGGATGACGTCGAAGGAGTCCTTCTCTTCCTCAGCCTCGGCACCTGCGCCAGCACCAGCGGCACCTGCGACGGCGACGGGGGCAGCAGCGGTGACCTCGAACTTCTCCTCGAACGCCTTGACGAAGTCGTTGAGCTCGATGAGGGTCAGGCCTGCGAACTGCTCGAGCAGCTCCTCAGTGGTGAGCTTAGCCATGATGTATCTCCTAGATAGATGGGGTTTGTTGAACGAGAACGTCAGGTCGCTTACGCGGCCTCGGCGGTCTCCAGCTTTTCGCGAAGAGCATCGATGGTGGCGGCAGCCTTGCCCATCGTGGCCTTCATCATGCCCGCAGCCTTCGCCAGCAGAACCTCACGGCTCTCGAGCGCGGCGTACTTGTTGACCTCGTCGGCAGAGAGGGCGTTGCCCTCGAAGATGCCCGACTTGATCACGAGAAGCGGGTTGGCCTTGGCGAAGTCACGAAGAGCCTTGGCAGTGGCGACGAAGTCACCGTGCACGAACGCGACGGCCGACGGACCCTTGAGGTCGTCGTCCAGCGCGGTGATGCCAGCCTTGTTGGCGGCGATCTTGGTCAGCGTGTTCTTCACCACGGCGTACTCAGCGTCCTGACGGATGCTGTTGCGCAGCTCCTTGAGCTGGGCAACCGTCAGACCGCGGTACTCGGTCAGCAGAACGGCAGTCGAGTTCTCGAATGACTTCGTGAGCTCGGCGACCGATGCATCCTTCTGCGCCATGGTCACTCCTTGGTGTGTACGAGGTGCCTCACGGCGGTGAGGCACCGGGTCCGACCCCTGGCAACAGAAAAGCTCCGGCGCAAGCGCACGGAGCTTTGGAAAGTTCGTGTCCTGCGCGGGCCCCTGCTGAGCAGAGCTTCAATCCTCTTGCGCTTGCGCGCATGACGATGACCAGCGGTCTTCGGTTGATCCCACTGTACCTCACCGCATCCGCTCTCCCCAAATCAGGCGGGATCAGCGTCGATGCGCCGCGCGGCCCCCATGGCCCCCGAGTGCGTCGGCGGCGCGGATGAGGCTCAGGTGCGAGAGCGCCTGCGGGGTGTTGCCCGCCTGCCGCGTGTTCGCGACGTCGTACTCCTCCGACAGCAGGCCGAGGTCGTTCGTCATCTCGATCAGCCGCGCCATCAGGCCACGGGCATCGTCGACACGGCCGCTCGTCGCGTACTGCTCGACCAGCCAGAAGCTGCAGGCGATGAAGGGATGCTCTCCCCCGTCGAGTCCGTCGACACCGGACTCCGTGCGGTAGCGCCGGAGGAATCCGCCCGTGAGCAGAGTGCGCTCGATCTGCTCCACCGTCCGCAGCATCCGCGGGTCGTCCGGAGCGCAGTACCCGACCTGCGGCAGCACGAGCAACGAGGCATCGACCTCGGTCGAGCCGTAGTGCTGGACGAAATACCCCTGATCGGCATCCACCCCGCGCTCGTCGATCTCGCGGCGCAGTCCGTCGCGGACCACCGACCACCGATCGGCGTCGCCTGGGAGGCCGTGCTCCCGCACTGCGCGCACGCCGCGGTCGAGGGCTGCCCACATCATGACCCGGGAGTGGGTGAACCACTGCGGCTCGCCCCGGATCTCCCAGATGCCGTTGTCCGGCCGGTCGATCGATGCGATCACCTGCTCGATCAGCGCCCGCTGCAGAGGCCACGAGAAGTCGCCCTCCTCGAGGCCCGCGATCCGCGCAGACTCCAGCGCGACCAGCACCTCGCCGATCACGTCGCCCTGATACTGGTCGACCGCGCCGTTGCCGATACGCACCGGGGCCGCACCTCCGTAGCCCGGCAGGCTCGTGAGCTCGCGCTCGATCAGGTCGCGCTCCCCCGCGATCCCGTACATGATCTGCACCTCGTCCGGCTCACCTGCCACGGCGCGCAGCAGCCATCGCCGCCAGTGGTGCGCCTCGGCGAGGAAGCCGTGCGCGATGAGCGCCTCGAGGGTCAGCGCGGCATCCCGCAGCCAGACGAAGCGATAGTCCCAGTTGCGCGAGCCGCCGAATTCCTCGGGGAGCGACGTCGTGGCGGCGGCGACGATCCCGCCGGTGTCCTTGTTGGTGAGAGCCCGCAGCACCAGCAGCGACCGCACGACCTCGCCGCGATACGCGCCCTCGTGCTGGATCCCGCTCGCCCACCCCTGCCACCACGATCGCGTGGCGACGATGGCGTCGTCGACGTCGAGAGCAGCTGGTGAATGCTCGTGCGAGGGGAACCAGCTGAGGGTCAGATCACGGACCTCGTCTGCAGAGACGGTGAACTCCGCCCTGTGCCGGTGATCCTCGGCGACCAGCCGCACACCGCGCACGATCACCGCTTCCGGCCCGGCCGTCGCGCGCAGCGCCGGCTCCTCGCTCGTGCCCACCTGTCGCACCCACGGCAGCCGGCGTGAGTAGTCGAAGTGCAGCCGCAGTTCGGTGACGAACTCGACATGGCCCGAGATGCCGACGATCCGACGCACGACATCGCTGCGTGAAGAATGCAACGGCATGAACTCGTGCACCTCGGCGACGCCGTCAGCGGTCTCCCAGCGGGTGACCAGGATGAACGTGTCCGACACGTAGTGGCGCTGTGCGGTCGCCGCATCGTCGAGCGGACGCAGGCTCCAGCATCCGTTGCTCGCGTCTCCCAGCAGCGCTCCGAACAGCGACGGCGCATCGAAGCGAGGCAGGCAGAGCCAGTCGATGCTGCCCTCCTTCGAGACGAGCGCACCGGTGCGGCAGTCGCTGAGCAGGGCATAGTCCTCGATGGGAGCGGGCATCGACCGATCATGACACGACTCTCGGTGGGGCGGACGGGTTACGGTGGGACCATGGCCGATGCGACGACGCTCGTGATCCTCGGAGCCGGTGGCGATCTCACCTCCCGGCTCCTCCTTCCCGCGCTGGGACAGCTGCTGACGCGGGAGCCCTCCCGCGCGGTGCGCGTCATCGGCGCCGACCGAGAGGATTGGACGGACGCGGATCTCGAGTCCGTGGTCCGCACCTCGTTCGCGTCGATGGATGCCGAGCAGGCGGCCTCCCGGGTCGACGTGTCCTACGTGCGCACCGACATCACCCGACCCGACGACCTGCGCGCGCTGCTGCAGGATCGTACAGGGCAGGTCGCGATCTACTTCGCCGTGCCACCGGCGGTGGCCTCGGCATCCATCGAGGCGCTGACACCCGAGATGCTGCCGGATGGGGCGATGCTCGTCATGGAGAAGCCGTTCGGCACCGACGAGGAGAGCGCGCGAGCGCTGAACCGCACGCTCACGGCGCTGGTCCCGGAGAGCCAGGTGTTCCGCGTCGACCACTTCCTCGGCAGATCGACCACCCTCAACCTTCTCGGAGCGCGCTTCGCGAATCGCATCCTCGAACCCCTCTGGTCTGCCGAGAGCATCGAGTCGGTCGACATCGTCTACGACGAATCGCTCGCGCTCGAGGGACGCGCCGGCTACTACGACGCCGCCGGAGCCCTGGTCGACATGATCCAGAGCCACCTGCTGCAGGTGCTCGCCGTGCTGGCTATGGAGGAGCCTGCCACGCTCGACGAGGTCGACTTCCGCGAAGCCACGAGTGCAGTGCTCCGCGCGACCTCGGTGTGGGGCGACGACCCGGGGGCATCGTCACGTCGGGCGAGGTACACGGCCGGAGACATCGACGGCACGGCGAAGCCGTCGTACGTCGACGAACCGGGGGTCGACCCCGCGCGCCAGACCGAGACCCTCGCCGAGGCGACGTTCGAGGTGCGCAACGCCCGCTGGGCGGGTATCCCGTTCCGGCTCCGCTCCGGCAAAGCTCTCGGGACGCCCGCCCGGGAGATCGTCGTGCGCTTCCGTCCTGTACGCCACCTTCCCCGCGGACTCACCGGCACCTCCGACGGCGCCGTCCTCCGCTTCTCCCTCGGCCCCGACCGGATGTCGCTCGAGCTGAACCTCAACGCGTCGGACGACCCGCTCGAGCTCGAACGCGCGACCCTGTCCGCCGAACTCGGCGAGGGCGCTCTCAAGGCCTATGCCGAAGTGCTGTCCGGCGTCCTCGACGGCGACCCGATGCTGGCCGTGAGGGGAGACGCCGCGGAGCAGTGCTGGCGGATCGTCGCACCGATCCTCGAGGCGTGGCGGCGCGACGAGGTTCCGCTCGAGGACTACGTCGCAGGTTCGTCCGGCCCCGAGGGCTGGCCGGCACTCGGCTGAGAGCGGGCCCGATCCGGAAGGGATGCCGGGGCGCGGCGTGTACGGGGAACGAGAGTCCGCGACCGGGGTTACGCTCGATAGGTGACCCCGGAACTCCAAGCTCGCATCGTCGCGGACTCCCGCGACCGCGTGGCCTGGATGCGAGCCCGCTCACGCGGGATCACCGCGACGGATGTGGCCGGACTCACCAGCGAGAGGTCGATCATCCGAGCCGCCGATTCGAAGCTCGGTGGCGGCCCCCGCTTCGGCGGCAACGCGTACACCGACCACGGCCGGCGCCGCGAGCCCGAGATCGCCGCCTGGGTGGCGGCGACGCACGGCATCCTCCCCTCCTCCGCCCTGTTCCGCGCCGAGGTCGAGCACCGTCACCTCGCGACTCCCGACGGCATCGCCGTCGACGCCGACGGACGCGTCAAGCTCGCCGAGATCAAGACCACCAACAAGGCCTTCCGCGGCATCCCCCGCACCTACCTCCGTCAGGTGTGGTGGCAGCAGCACGTGCTCGGCGCCGAGCGCACGCTGTTCGTCTGGGAGGAGCACGTCGACTTCGCTCCCATCCACGACGAGCCGCGCTGTGTGTGGATCGATCGCGACGACCGTGAGATCGCGAAGCTCGTCGGCCTCGCCACCGACCTGATCGACGAGCTGTACCGCCGCACCACCGGCCTGCAGGTGCCGGCGCGTATCGCGGAGGCCACGGCCGCGGCAGCGGCCAGCCGCCGCGAGCATCTCCGTGAGCGCGACGCCTTCCGTGCGCTCGCCCTCGCCGACTGACTCCGCCCGCCCGATCTCAGGTGCAGGACGCGTTGAGTCCGAGCAGCGCGATCGACAGCTGACGGGATGACCCCGCCGACACCCATGACGTGCCCACGAGCAGGTTCGTCGCCGTCAGCGTGGTCGTGCTGCCGAGCAGATTCGAGATGAGGCTCGTGAGCAGGGCCTGCGTGAGCACCGCCGAGTGCGTGTATAGACCGGCGGCGGGCCCGGAGGTCGTGATGTTGCTGGCGGGCACAGTCGCCGTCGTCGCCCCCTGCGTGAGCGTGAGCCTCACACCGGTCGCGGGATAGAGCGATGTCCAGTCGATCCTGACGCTCTGGAAGATGCCCAGGCCGTTGTTGGTCACGGCGCAGGCGATCACGGTCGGCGGGGGAACGGTGAACGCCGTGATCGTCGCGCGCCCGTACTCGGAGTCCGTGAACGCGGCATCCGTGACCTGTGCGGCCGGCGCCGTCCCGACGCCGATGAGAAGCGCCATACCCGCGACGCCGGCGAGGATGCGATGCCGCCGCCTCACACTCATGACTCGCCCTCGCCGACGACAGCCTCACGAGCCGGCATCCGACGACGATGCGCGACCGTCGATGCGAGCCCCGCACCGAGCAGGACGACGCCTCCGGCGACGAACCACGGAATGACCGGCGGCAGACCGGTGGTCGCGAGTCCGCCGCCGCCGTCGGGCCCGATCACAGCGGACTCCCCCGCGCCCCGCGCGTGCACGCGCACCTGCGTGCTGCCGGGTTCGTCCCCGGCGAGCGCGATGACGAACCGCAGATGGGTGACCTCGGTGTCTGTGGTCTGGAGGAGCTGCACCTCGACGCCGTCACGCGGCACCGCCCAGCCCTCCTTCAGCGACACCTCTCCTGCCGCGCATCCGCTCGCATCCCATGCTTCCGCGCATTCGAGAGCGTCGACCACCAATGGCGCGTCGCCGCTGGCACTGATGCTCACTGTCACGGTTCCCGGATCCGGAGCGTCGGCGCTCACCGTGACATCCCACTGCACAGGTTGGCCGGGCAGCAGGCTCGACGCCGCATCCCAATCGGCGACGGAGACGAGACGGAGCACGTCGCCCTGCACGACCTGCGTCGAGGGAGCGGCCCAGGCGGGAGACGCCGCGATGACGACGCCGACGACGAGCGTCGCGACGACCACCGCTCGCCCGGTCCGCCACGTCATCAGCCCGGCTCCAGTGATGTGCGTCGGCGACGGACAGTCGACGAGCGCGGCCAGAACGCCCACACGACGAGCATCGTCGCGGCGACCGTGAGCGCACCCAGCACGTAGGGGTTGCCCATCGCGACGATCACCGACGCGATCCCCGGCACCGAGAGCAGCACGACCCGCACCGTCTGCACCGTGTACGGGTACGGATCGTCGCCCGCGTTGGCGTCTCCCCGCATGGTGATGACCCGTTCGGCGTCGGTCGCCCCCGCCGAGATCGAGGTGACGCGGTGGGTGACCGGAAGGTCGCCCGGGCGGTCGACCGTGACCACGTCGCCGACCTCGATCTCGGAGGCCGGAATCTGCTGCACCACCGCCACGGATCCGGCGGGGATCGTCGGCGACATGGATCCGGTGCGGAACATGATGAGGGTGATGTTCGCGGTCAGCGCGAGCACGACCAGCACCATGCAGACGACGCCGGCGATCGCCGCGATCCACAGCAGGATGTCGGCGAGCACCCGACCGACACCTCGCCGCGCCCCTCGCGTCGGGACCGACGACACCGGGCCCGATGGCACGGGAGCGGCGGTCAGCCCCGCGGGCTCGCCGAGGGACGCGGCCTGCTCGCGCAGGCTCCGCCTCGTCGGTGTGCTCATCGACGCTCTCCCCCTTCTCTCGTGCTGCCGCTCGCCGCCGTCACGACGATGTGCCGGCCACCTGCCAGGTCTGGATCGCCGTCAGACCCTGCGCACCGTTGGCGGCTGTCGACGGGAGCGTCACCGCGATGCAGTAGTTCACCGTCGTCCCGGCGTTCGCCGCGACCGCCTGGGTGCCGGTGCCCCCTGTCGCCATCGTCGAGTTGTCCGGCACGACGGCCGTGCCCGCCGAGTAGGTGGTGCCGTTGCAGGTCGTCCCGGTGATCGAGCGGACGCCGTAGCGGAGATACGTCCCGAGTCCGGTGCCCGCGGTCGACGTCACGCTCAGCTGCAGCGTGCCCGCGACCGAAGGATTCGCCGTGCGCACACTGAACAGTGCGTACACGGTGTTGCCCGGTGCCATGGCATTGAAGGGCGCGCTGAACGACAGCGCCGCCGGGGTGCCGACGGGGTGGCTCGAGAACGTCGTCCCATCGGTCGACCCGACGATGTCGAACCGTCCCGCGGTGAAGGTCGCGCTGGCATACTCCGAGTCGTTCCATGCGGCGAGCGTCATCGTCGCACCGACGCCGAACACGAGCCCGCCCGCGAGCAGGGCGCGTATCCGACGGGAGCGCAGTCGCTTCCTCTCCCGCATGCTTCTGCGGGTGTCGGCCATGATCAGTTCGCGGTCGAGGTGGCGGTGAACTTCCAGGTCGCGGTGGCCGATGTGCCCTGGGTGAGTCCTGCGCCTCCGGTGACGGCGAAGCAGAGCTGGACGGCCGTCCCGGCTGTACCCGCGGTGGCTCCCTTCGTGAGCGGCACCGACGTGGGAGCGGTCTGGGCGCTCAGAGTCGTACCCGTGGCCACGACGGTGCCCGTCGCACCCGCGCCGCACGTGGCCCCCGGTGCGATCGCGGTGACGACGTACGAGAGATTGGCCTCGTTGCCTCCGGTACCCGCGGTGACCCCCGTCGGCAGCAGCGTGGCGTTGTTGGTCGTCGTGCTGTCGAGACGCACCCAGAACGGTGCGTACACGACGTCACCGGGTGCCATGGACGACGCCACGGCCGGAAGCTGGAAGACGAGCGTCGCGGCCGCGCCGCCCGTGTCGACGTTGTGGCTGGCGTACCCTCCCGTCGCGCTGGTCGTGGACCCTTCGAGATTGAACGAACCGGCGGTGAAGGTGCCTGTGGCGAACTCCGAGTCGTTCCACGCCGCGAGGGTCACCCCGATTCCGACTCCGAGCACGAGCCCTCCGGCCAGCACTGCGAGAACCTTGCGTTGCGTGTCCTTCGTTGACATTGCACATTCCCCCTCAGGAATTCCGACGCGCAGATGCCTGGGAACGGCCGCCCCTCAGTGGCCTGCATCTGCGTGTTCAGTTCGTTCGGGTCAGTTTTGTCCACGCCTGCGCGCAAATCAAGGGCATCCGGATCACGATTGAACATCTGAGGCGTAATCAGGGCGATAAACGTCCAGGTGTCTTGTGAATCTGTCGAGCGGCCGACGTACGTCGACCCGGCCCCGAGCCGTCAGTTCGCGAGAACGCGCCGCGCTTCGGCTGCGATCTCGGCGGCGATCGTGTCGAGCAGCGCCGAGCGCAGGTTCCACTGCTGCCAGTAGAGCCGCACTCGCAGCGGGGGTCCACCGAGGGGCACGAGCCCGTCGTCGCGCTGCAGCAGCGGCACCATGCCCCACCCCAGTCCGAGGCGCACCGCCAGCGCATAGTCCGCGGAGGCCGGCACGTAGTGTCTCGGCACCCCCTGATGCGGCACGCCCATCGACGCGAGCCACTCATGCTGCAGCGCATCGCGGCGATCGAAGTCGACGAAAGGCGCCGCCGCCAGAGTCTCGGGGCCCACGCCCGCGCCGAACCAGCGCTCGACGAATCCGCGCTCGGCCATCGCGTGGTACTCCAGCACGCCGAGCGGTGCGACCGAGCATCCCGCCACCGGCTCCGCCTCACTCGTGACCGCCGCCATCACCGTGCCCGATTCGAGGAGCCGCGCGGTGAAGTTCTGGTCATCCCGATGCAGATCGAAATCCAGGTCGTGAGCAGCAGAGAGCCGCGCGAGCGGGGACAGGAACCAGGTCGCCATCGAGTCGGCATTGACCGCGAGAGGGATGCGGGTGCGCGGAGCCTCACCGCCTTCGAGCCCCAACCCGGCGAGAGCGTCATGCTCGAGCAGGGCGACCTGTCGCGCGAGCCGCACCACCGCCTCCCCCGCTTCGGTCAGCTGCACCGGCTTCGTGCGCACGACCAGCACGCGTCCCAGCTGTTCCTCCAGTGACTTGAGTCGCTGGCTGACCGCGGAAGGGGTCACGCGCAGGGCGCGGGACGCCGCATCGAGGGTTCCCTCATCCGCGACGGCGGCGACGGTCGCGGCGAGCTCGGGATCGATCTTCACATTAGTGATGCTAATGGTTCAACAGTGATCCTCGCTGGTGCTGATGCTCGACGATCCCTAGCGTGGGACCATGCTCTCCGTCTTCGCAGGCCTCGGACTCGGCCTCTCCCTGATCGTCGCCATCGGGGCTCAGAACGTGTTCGTGCTGCGCCAGGGCATCCGCCGCGAGCATGTCCTGCCCGTGGTGATCATCTGCGCCCTCTCAGACGCACTGCTGATCGCCGCCGGAGTCGCGGGGCTGGGAGTCGTCATCTCCGCGGCCCCCTGGCTCGTGATCGTGGCCCGCTGGGCCGGAGCCCTGTTCCTGCTCGCGTACGGCATCATCGCCGCGCGCCGTGCGTGGCGCGGTGGCGCGGAACTGCGAGCGGATCCTGAGCCTCGAGAGGGCATCTCCCCCGCTCCGGATGCCGGGCGCGTCGCCACGGCGACGCGCACCGGCACCCGTATATCCCTCGGCCCCGTGATCGCGACCGTGCTCGCGCTCACCTGGCTGAACCCGCACGTCTACCTCGACACCGTGCTGATGCTCGGCTCGATCGCCGCCACCCACGGTGACGAACGCTGGCTGTTCGCCGCAGGAGCTATGGCCGCCAGCATCCTGTGGTTCACCGCTCTCGGCTTCGGCGCGCGCTACGTCGGCCGCTGGCTGCGCACCGAGCGGTCGTGGCGTGTCCTCGACGCGCTGATCGCCGTCGTGATGATCACGCTCGCCGTGAGCCTGGTACTGCCGGTGCTCACGCCCTGATCGAACACCGACCGATCGTCAGTCCCCGTCGAGCGGACGCAGGATGCGGGTCAGGAACCTCTGGGTGCGCTCGTGCTGCGGAGCCCCGAAGATCTCGGAGGGCGGCCCCTCTTCGACGACCACTCCCGCGTCCATGAAGAACACCCGGTCGGCCGCCTCGCGCGCGAAGCTCAGCTCGTGCGTGACGACCACCATGCTCCACCCCTCATCGGCGAGCTCCTTGATCACGAGCAGCACCTCGCCGACGAGCTCGGGGTCGAGCGCGCTGGTGGGTTCGTCGAACAGCAGAAGGTCGGGGCGCAGTGCGAGCGCGCGGATGATGCCGACCCGCTGCTGCTGCCCGCCGGAGAGCTCGTGCGGACGCGCGTTCTCCTTGTCGGCGAGTCCGACCCTGGCGAGGAGCACACGAGCCTCGGCGATCACCTCGGCCTTCGGGCGCCCCTGCACGCGCCACGGCCCTTCGATCACGTTCTCGATCACCGAGAGATGCGGGAAAAGGTTGTGATGCTGGAAGACCATCGCCGAGCGGTCGCGCAGCGCCAGGCGCTTCTGCTTGCGCACGCGCGGCTTCACCGGCGCATCCGGTGCGAAGTCGACGTCGGGGCCCCCGGCCACGACGATCGTGCCCGAGTCCGGCGTCTCGAGGCCGTTGAGCGCCCGCAGCACCGTCGTCTTGCCCGATCCGCTCGGACCGATCAGCACCACGACCTCGCCGCGGTGCAGCGTCAGGTCGATGCCGCGGAGCACCTCGTTGTCGCCGAAGCGCTTGTGCAGGCCGCGCGCGGTCAGCAGGGCGTCCGTCGTGGGCTCACCCGAGTGTGCGGCGTCTGCCGAGTGTGCGGGATCAGTGGGCGACATTTCGGTCGAGCCTCCTCTCGAGCGCGCTCTGCCCGAACGACAGCACGAGACAGAGCACCCAGTAGACCAGCGCTGCGGCGAGATAGAGCACCATGAACTCCAAGGTCGCCGACGCGATCTGCTGCGCCACCTTGAACAGTTCGGTCACCAGGATCAGCGACGCGAGCGAGGTGTCCTTCACCAGCGAGATGAACGTGTTCGACAGCGGCGGCACCGAGACCCTGGCGGCCTGCGGCAGGATGATCCGGGTCAGCGTGCGCGTGCGGTTCATGCCGACCGTGTACGCAGCCTCCCACTGACCCTTCGGCACCGAGATGATCGCGGCGCGCACGACCTCGGCGCCATAGCCGCCCACGTTGAGTGACAGCGCGATGATCGCGCTCGGCCACGGGTCGATCTTGAGTCCGATCGACCCGAGGCCGTAGAAGATCACGAACAGCTGCACGATCATCGGCGTGCCCCGGATCACCGAGATGTAGAACCGGGCGATGCCCGAGACGATCGGATTCACCGAGATCCGCATGAGCGCAGCCCCGACGGCGATGACGAGACCCACCGCGAACGAGATCAGCGCGAGCGGAACCGTCACCGTCACCCCCGCCAGGGCGATGGGCCCGAGCGAGTCGAGGAACAGCTGCCAGGGATTCTCCATGGACTACTGCGTGACGTCTTCGCCGAAGTACTTGTCGCTGATCTCCGCCAGGGTCCCGTCGGCGCGGAGCTCCTCGAGAGCGCCGTCGACCGCCTCGACGAGAGACGTCTTGTCCTTCGTGAACACGAACGCCTGCTTCCCGGCGTCGTCGGTCTCGGCGGCGATCTTCAGACCGGAGGGGCTGTTGGTGGTCTCGTAGTCGAGGAAGGTCAGCTTGTCGTTGACGGTCGCGTCGACGCGACCCTGGCGCACGAGCTCGACCGCCTGGGCCCAACCCTCGACGCCCTCGACCGTGGCGCCCGATTCGGTCGCCAGCTCGTACCAGTTGCTCGTGAGCGACTGCGCGGTGGTCTTGCCTTCGAGATCGTCGAACGACGAGATCGAGTCGTCGTCCTCGGGGACGACGATCACGCCGGGCGAGACGGTGTACGCAGTGCTGAACAGGTACTTCTCCTCGCGCTCGTCGTTGATGCTGACCTGGTTGGCGATCACGTCGAAGCGGCCGGCGTCGAGGCCCGCGAAGATCGCATCCCACTGAGTCTCCTGGAACTCGACCTCGAGGTCCAGCTTCTCGGCCACGGCCTCGATGATCTCGACGTCGAACCCGGTGAGGTCGCCCGTGCCGCCGTCGGCGTGGAAGCTGAACGGACGATAGGTGCCTTCGGTGGCGACCGTGAGGACGCCGTCCTTGACGAGGCCGAAGCCGTCGCCCGCGCCCTCTTCGCTCGAGCTGCTCTCTGCGGGTGCGGTGCTTCCGCTGCAGGCGGTGAGTGCGGCGGCGGCGACGACCAGTGCGGTGACGGCGATGAGGCGACGGGACATGTGACCCTCCTGGGGTGCGGTGTGAGGCGCGAGTGCTGTGGCGCGGAACTCACCCACAGTACGTGGCATCCGCCCCGCATCCCAACATCGGATGACGCCCGATGTCGTCCGGGCATGCAGAAAGGCCCCCGCGAACTGCGGGGGCCTTTCAGGAATCACACTCAGATGGAGTTGACGTCCAGCGGGATGCCGGGGCCGAACGTGGTCGACACGGCGCCCTTCTGGATGTAACGGCCCTTCGAGCTCGACGGCTTGAGGCGGACGATCTCCTCGAGCGCTGCGCCGATGTTCTCGTCGAGCTGCTCAGCGGAGAAAGACGACTTGCCGACGACGAAGTGCACGTTGGCGTGCTTGTCGACGCGGAACTCGATCTTTCCGCCCTTGATCTCCTCGACTGCCTTGGCAGCGTTCGGGGTCACGGTGCCGGTCTTCGGGTTCGGCATGAGTCCACGCGGACCCAGGACCTTTCCGAGACGACCGACCTGGCCCATGAGCTCCGGGGTCGAGACGGCCGCGTCGAACGCGGTCCATCCGCCGGCGACCTTCTCGATGAGCTCGGCGCCGCCGACCTCATCTGCACCTGCGGCGATCGCTGCCTCGGCCGCGGGGCCGGTGGCGAAGACGATGACGCGGGCGGTCTTACCGGTGCCGTGGGGCAGGATGACGGTGCCGCGCACCATCTGGTCTGCCTTGCGGGGGTCGACCGAGAGCTTCAGCGCGACCTCGACGGTCGAGTCGAACTTCGACGAGCCGGTCTCCTTGGCGAGGGCGACTGCCTCGGTCGGAGTGTAGAAACGGTCTGCCTCGATCTTCTCGGCGGCAGCCTTGTAAGCCTTGGACTTCGTAGCCATGATTATTCTCCTCAGCCCTCGACCGTGATGCCCATGGAACGGGCGGTGCCGGCGATGATCTTCGAGGCAGCCTCGATGTCGTTAGCGTTCAGGTCGGCCTGCTTGGTCTCGGCGATCTGACGGACCTGGTCCTTGGTGATCTTCGCGACCTTGACCGTGTGAGGCGTCGCCGAGCCCTTGGGCACGCCGGCGGCCTTCTTGATGAGCTCCGCAGCAGGCGGGGTCTTCAGGATGAACGTGAAGCTGCGGTCCTCGTAGACGGTGATCTCGACGGGGATGACGTTGCCGCGCTGCGACTCGGTCGCGGCGTTGTACGCCTTGCAGAACTCCATGATGTTGACGCCATGCTGACCGAGCGCGGGGCCGATCGGCGGCGCCGGGTTGGCTGCACCGGCGTTGATCTGAAGCTTGATCAGGCCGGTCACCTTCTTCTTCGGTGCCATATCCTCTTCCTTTCATCGAACGGATGCGGGTGCATCCGCTCTCCCGCGAATCCGGCATCTCCGGACTGCGGTCGTCTGCGCGCACGCCGAAGCGGCACACAAACCAGACAAGTCTACCTGATCGGTAGGCATGCCGGGAACGCGAGAACGGCCGCCCCGAATGGGACGGCCGTTCTCGTGAAAGCGTGTGTCAGACCATCTTGGTGACCTGGTCGAACGACAGCTCGACCGGGGTCTCGCGCTCGAAGAGCGACACGAGCACCGTGAGCTTGCCGCTCTCGGGCTTGATCTCGCTGATCGAACCGGGAAGACCCGCGAACGAGCCCTCCTTGATCGTGATGGTCTCGCCGACCTCGAAGTCGACCTCGGCCGGCAGCGGACGAGCGACGGCGACGCCGCCCTTCGACGCGATGTTCTTCGCGGTCGGGACGTCCTTGACCTCGACGAGGGACTTCAGCATGTTGAAGGCCTCTTCGAAACGCAGGGGGGTCGGGTTGTGGGCGTTGCCCACGAAGCCGGTGACACCGGGCGTGTGGCGCACGACAGACCAGGTGTCTTCCGTGAGCTCCATGCGAACGAGCACGTAACCCGGGATGCGCACGCGGGTGACCATCTTGCGCTGGCCGTTCTTGATCTCGACGACGTCCTCCATCGGGACCTCGATCTGGTAGATCTCGTCCTCGACCTCGAGCGTCGACTTGCGCTGCTCGATGTTCGCCTTGACCTTGCGCTCGAAACCGGCGTACGAGTGGATGACGTACCACTTGCCCGGGAGCATCCGCAGGTCGAGGCGGAACGCCTCGTACGGGTCTTCCTCGGCGTCGTCGTCCTCGTCGGACTCGGCGTCATCGTCGCCGTTCACATCCGGCCCGTCGTACGGGGTGACCTCGTCCGCCTCAGCGGCCTCGAGCTCGGCGGTCTCTTCCGCCACAGAGTCGTTGAGGACCTCAGCGGCAGCCTCAGACTCAGCCGCTTCGTCCAGGTTGAGAGCGTCGTTCACGATCGCGTCAGCCTCCGGGTCGTCGATTTCGATGTCGGTGTCGTCCTGCGTGTCGGACTCGTCCTCGCCGTCGACGTCCTCGATGTGGAGGGCGACGTGCTCGGCCGAGGTGACCGAGTTCTCCTCCGCGGCGAGAACGTTGCCCTCCTGGGCTTCGTCCTCTTCGCTGGACTGCTCGGCAGCCGTCGCCCAGTCGGCGTCGTCGGAATATCTTTCAGACACGTTGTTTCTTTCCAATCACTGCGGCCGGGGCCGCGTGGGCGTCAGGCGCCCGGGACCCCGAAGACGATGTGCGTCACCCAGGCGAACAGGGTGTCCAGTCCATAGACGATGCCCATGACGATCAGAACGAAGACGAGCACCACTGCGGTGAACTTGACCAGTTCCTTGCGGGTCGGTGTGACGACCTTGCGCAGCTCTGCGATGACCTGACGGAAGAACAGGGCGATGCCTCCGAAGAAGCCTGCGATTCCACGCTTCTTCTCGCGGGTGGCTCCTGACGCGACGACCTCGCCGCGCGGTTCGTCCTGATCCATCCTGAATGTACCTTTCGTGTGTCAGCGTGTGCTGACGCGCAGGGCGGACAGGAATCGAACCTGCAACCTGCGGTTTTGGAGACCGCTGCTCTGCCAATTGAGCTACCGCCCTAGAGACCGGGAGGTCTCGGGGTGTCGTCTTCATCCTGCCACCGCAACCGGACCGGAAGGACCGGGGCACGGCGAAAGAATGCAGAAAACAACTGCTCGACAAGCATACGGCATCCTCCGGCCGGTGCCGAACCGGGCCCGGCCGGGGCGTTGTTGTTAGGCTCGGCGGGCGGATGCAACCGGAGGGAGCGCAGTGAGCGCTGACGTGCAGCAGTTCCAGGTGGACCTGCGCGGGGTCGTCGACCTTCTGAGTCGCCACATCTATTC
Organism: Microbacterium sp. CGR1; assembly: GCF_051062835.1. GTDB lineage: Bacteria > Actinomycetota > Actinomycetes > Actinomycetales > Microbacteriaceae > Microbacterium. The sequence continues at coordinate 1,610,904 of NZ_JAOTPG010000001.1, forward strand.
GAGCCCTCGCGTGTACCTGCGGGAGCTCCTGCAGAACGCCAGGGACGCGATCACGGCCCGACGCGAGGTCGACGGCGAGGGCGGACGCATCCGCATCACCCCGCTGACGGAGACCTCCGGCGAGTTCGTCCTGCGAGACGACGGTGTGGGGCTGACCGCCGGCGAGGTGGCGGACCTGCTCGCGACGGTGGGACGCAGTTCGAAGCGCGACATCTTCGACCTTCCCCGCAGCGACTACCTCGGCCAGTTCGGCATCGGCCTGCTCAGCTGCTTCATGGTCGCCGACACCATCGTGATCCGCTCGCGCAGCGCGCGGGGCGGATCGGCCGTCGAGTGGACGGGCAGCGCCGACGGCACGTTCCGCGTGGTCGAGATCGACGACGACCTGCCGATCGGCACGAGCGTGCATCTGGTGCCCCGCTTCGATGCCGATGACCTGCTGCGTCCGGCGGCAGTTCGCGAGCTGGCGTCGACCTTCGCCGAGTTCCTCCCCGTTCGCGTCACGATCGACACTCCGAACGGCGACGTCGACGTGACCCGCCGCGCGCCGTTCCTCGATGCCGCCGAGAACGTCGACGAGGCGGTGCAGTACGGACGCGACCTGCTCGGGGCGTCACCTCTCGACGTCATCGAGCTCGCCGAGCCCGCGACCGGCACCCGCGGACTCGCGTACGTGCTCCCGTACGCTCCCCCGCCCGGAGCGCGTCAGGCGACGCGCATGTACCTCGGCAGGATGCTGCTCGGCGAGCGCGTCGACGACGTGCTTCCCGAGTGGGCCTTCTTCGTGCGGGCGGTCGTCGATTCGACCGGTCTCGCCCCCACCGCGAGCCGCGAGTCCCTGGTCGACGATGCGGCGCTGGAGCGCGTGCGCGAGCAGTTCGGCGCCGGCATCCGTCGCTGGATCCTCGAGCTGGGCCTTCGCGAACCGCACCGGCTCGCCCAGTTCGTCGCGATCCACGAGGTCGGACTGAAGTCGCTCGTGCGGCACGACGAAGAGCTCGCGCGGTTCATCACCCGCTGGCTGACCCTCGAGACCACGCACGGCACGATGCGCATCGGCGATCTCGTGGAGCGGTATCCGCACGTGCGCTTCGCCCCGTCTGTCGACGAGTTCCGTCAGGTCGCCGGCATCTCCCCCAGCTCGGAAGTGCTGGTCAACGGCGGATACCTGTACGACGCCGACCTCGTGCGGATGCTGCCGGATCTCTACCCGCAGATCACCGTCGAGCTCGTCGACGTGACCGGAGAGCTCGACCGCCTGGACCCTCCTCCACTCGACGACCGCGACGCAGCGATGGCGCTCGAGGCCCGCGCGGGAGCCGTGCTGACGACATCCGGATGCTCGGTCACGGTGCGCTCGATCGACCAGCCCGAACTCGCCGCTCTCTACGTGGCCGACCCCGATGTGCTGCGAAAGATCGACCGCGGCCGCACGAAGGGCATCACCGGCGCGCTGTGGGGCGGGGTGCTCGACCGCATCGACTCGACGCTCTCGGCATCGCGCGACGACGATCTGAGCGCCCGCCTGTGTCTGAACTGGTCCAATCGGGTCGTGCGCGCCCTGGTGCGGGTGCAGGACGACGCGGTGTTCGCCCGCACGGTGCAGCTGCTCTACATCCAGGCGCTCCTTGCCGGGCACCACCCGCTCTCCGACGCGGACCGCGCCCTCATGTCCACGGCGCTCGCCGACCTCGTCTCGCTCTCGGCCGGCGTCGAAGAGGACTCGGTCCCCTTCGGCGACGCGCTCTGATCCGCACTCCGTTCGAAGGAACCCCGCATGGCACGTCCGCAGAAGCGCTTCACGCAGCTCATCGAGGAGATCGACCGCACCCCCTGGGGCCCGGCAGAGCAGGCACTCGTGGCGGAAGCCGTCGCCCTCGCCGTCGAGATCGGCGACGAACGGCTCGAGTACGAGGCGCGCATGCGCCAGACCGCCTCGGCGAACATGAACGGCGCGACCGATGTGATGCTGAACTCGTTCGCGTGGTGCCTCGCCCGGCACGACGCCGATCCGCAGCGCTTCCCCGCCGACCTCGAATACGGCGGCGCCGACCTCATGTGGCAGTTCAAGTGGATGGCGTCGTCGCTGCGGTCCTCACCCGCGTTCTCGGTCGAGCAGATCACCGCCGTCCTCGACGACATGGAGTCGCACTACCGCACGGCGGGGCTCGGTCTCAGCGGGGTGCTCACGGCTCGGTTCGAGGATGCCTGGGACGCCGGCCGCATCGACGAGGCCGAGGCGCTGCGCGTGCAGCTGGAGGCGACTCCGCGAGACGACCACAGCCATTGCGATGCCTGCGGTCGTAGTCAGGTCGCCGGCTTCTTCGCCGAGACCGATCGCGACGCGGAGGCCATCCGGCTCATCGAGGAGATGCTCGAGGGAGGATTCTCCTGCGGTGAGGAACCCGAGCACGCGCTCTCACGGGTGCTCGTGCCGTACCTGCGTGCCGGGCGTCTCGACGAGGCGAAGAGCGCGCACCTGCGCAGCTATCGCCTCGCGAAGGACAACCCCGACAACCTGCGCATCGTCGCGAACAACATCGTGTTCTCGGCTCTGACCGGCAATGAGGCCCGCGCTCTCGCTCAGGTCGAGCGCCACATCTCTTGGCTTGCCCACGACGGTCTCAACGTCGACGCGCATTTCGCCGCCCTCGCCGCCTTCGCGTTCGCGCTCGACCGCGTGGCGGCGACCGGCCACGGCGACACCCCGGTGCGAGGAGCCGACGCTCCCGCGCTCACCGCCTTCTTCGGCGAGCACGACGGCACCTGGGGCGCCGCAGATCTCGCCGCCGCCTCCTGGGCCGCGGCCGAGCGCATCGGTGCCGACTTCGATCGCCGGGACGGCACCGAGGGACACTCGCGCACCCTCGCCCGCACGCGCGCCCTCGCCACCGAGCAGTACGACGTTCCGATCAGATCGGATGCGTTCTCAGCCGCCCCCGACGCCGCGATGCCCGCTGACGCGGACGCCTGGTTCGATCGCGTGATGGACCTCGCACAGTTCGGGGCCGAGCACGAGACGCTGCAGGCGCTCCCCCACGCGCTCGCCGTCGAGGATCCGTCGAAGCTCGCCCAGCTCATGTCGATGCGCCTCGGCATCCTGATCGCGCTCGATCGCGCCGACGAAGCCGCTGACCTGCTCCCCGCGCGGATCGACGCGCTCCGGGCCGCGGGGCTCGATGTGCAGGCCGACCTCGAGCAGCGGCTCGGACTCGCGACCTTCGGGCTGAACACCCCCGACGCGGCTGCCGCCCTCGAGGACGAGCTCGCGACCGCTGCATCCCTCCCCGCCTGGTCACGCGGCGACCTCGCGATCAGTCGTGCCTCGCTGCACATGCACGCCGAGGAGCCCGGCGCCGCCCTCGACATGGCAGAGATCGCGGCGCGCGCCTTCGCCGAGGCCGACGACGCGCGCCTGTCCAACACCACGACGCTCATCGCGATCGCCGCCGTGCTTCAGAAGCGCGACATCGAGGCGGCATCCGCTCTGCTGGATCGCTTCCTCGCCCAGGACGACCTCAGCACCGGCCACCGTGCACAGGCGCTGCAGACCCGAGCCAGGGTGCGCGGCGGCAGCGAGGCGTTCGTGGAGGGTGCAGCAGACGCCGACGAGGCGTCGCGCCTGCTGGCGGGCCTCGGAGCGACCACAGCCCTCGCTGCGGCACACCTGCTCGCCGGAGCGCTCTGGGAGGACGCCGGCGACCCCGAGAAGGCCGTCACCCGCTACCGCGTCACCTCGCGTCTCGTCGCTCAGGAGGGCGGCGACCAGGCGGGGGCCGATTTCCGTCTCGCGAGGGCCATGCTCGCGGCGGGCGATGCCGAGGTCGCCGCCGAGCTGTTCGGACAGGTGCTCGAGAGTGAGGAGCAGGCCCAGGTCGCGCCGGAGTCGCGGGCGATGACGGCATCCCTCCTCGCCCGCGCGCTGGGTGCATCCGGGGAGTTCGGGCAGGCCGTCGGCGCGTTCGGGTACGCCGCGCAGCTCTTCGGCGAGGCGGAGGAGCACGCAGACCAAGCCGTGGCGCTGACCGAGCGCGCGAAGATCCTCGCCCGCTTCGACGAGAACGACGAGGCGATCGAGTCGCTCGAGACGGCAGCCGAGATCGTCCGCAAGGCCCCGGATGCCGTCGGCGCCCTCGCCGACGTCCTGCACAACCTGGGGCAGGCCTACGGCGCGCGGCAGGACGACCGCGCCTTCGCCCTCTTCGACGAGGTCGCAGCGCTCGCCCAGGAGCACGGGGCCGGCTGGCTGCTCGCGGACGTCACCGATTCGCGCGGGCGCGCGCTCGCGCAGTTCGGCCGTACGGATGAGGCCGTGGCTGCGGCGCTGACCGCAGCCGACGGGTTCGCATCGATCGGGGATGCAGGTTCCGCCGGTGGCTCCGAGCTGTTCGCCGCCCGTCTGCTCGCGGGCGACGAGCGCGCAGCGGATGCCGTGCCCATCTACCGCAGCGCACTCGAACACGCGACCGAGCATCCGCCGCTCCGTCAGGTGTCGGCCCTCGAGCTGGGTGACGTGCTCGAGTCGCTCGGTCGCCAGGTCGAGGCAGCCGAGGTACGCGCGCTGCTCGACAGCTGACGGCCCGGAGGCTCAGAGGAACTGCCGCCAGTTGGCCCGCGCCAGGTCGAGCAGCTCGTCTCCCTTGCCCGACATCACGGTGCGGATCGCGTACAGCGCGAAGCCCTTGACCTGCGCGGCCTCGATCGCCGGCGGCATCGACAGCTCCTGGCGCTCCGTGACGACATCCAGCAGCGCGGGCCCGTCGTGGGCGAGCACCTCGCACACGGCATCCGGAAGGTCCTCGCTGTTCTCCACGCGGCGCGCGAAGATGCCCATGGCCTCCGCGATCGCCGCGAAGCTCGGGTTGTCGAGAGACGTGCCGTAGTTCACGAAGCCCGCAGCCTTCATCTCGAGCTCGACGAAGTTCAGCGATGAGTTGTTCACGACGATCGTCTTCACCGGCAGCCTGTTCTGCGTGAGGGTCAGCAGCTCCCCCAGCATCATGGCGAGACCGCCGTCACCGGCGAGGGCGATCACCTGCCGATCGGGATGCGAGACCTGTGCGCCGATGCCGTGCAGCAGGGCGTTGGCCATCGACCCGTGCGTGAACGATCCGATCAATCGACGGTTCTCGGTCATCGACAGGTAGCGCGCCGCCCACACCGTGGGAGAGCCGACGTCTGCGGTGAAGATCGCATCGTCCGCCGCCTGCTCGTCGAGCAGTCGGGCGAGATACTGCGGGTGGATGGGACGGCCCGCCTTCGTCGGGGTCGCGAGGTCGTCGAGCTTCGCCCTGGTCTTGCGGTAGTGCGCGGTCGAGTCGTCGAGGTGATCGCGATCGCTCTTCGCCGCGAGCCGCGGCAGCAGAGCCGCGGCGGTCGCTCCGACGTCACCGACGAGGCCGAGATCGAGCGGATGCCGCTTGCCCAGCTGCGACCCGCGGATGTCGACCTGGATCGTCGTGGCGTGCTCGGGGTAGAACTGCTCGTACGGGAAGTCGCTGCCGAGCACGAGGAGCGTGTCGGCGGACTCCATCGCCCGGTAGCCGGAGGCGAAGCCGAGAAGTCCGGTCATGCCGACATCGAACGGGTTGTCGTACTCGATGAACTCCTTGCCGCGGAGGGCGTGCACGATCGGAGCGCCGAGCCGGTCGGCGAGCGCGATGACCTCGTCGTGCGAGCCCTCGACGCCCGCACCCGCGAGGATCGTGGTCTTCTTCGAGGCGTTCAGCAGGGTCGCGGCGCGCTCGAGCTCATCACCGCTCGGCACGATCACCGGGCGGGCGCGCTCGATGACGACGGCGCGGTCGTCGGGGATCTCCGAGAGCGCGACGTCGCCGGGGATCACGAGCACCGCGACACCGCGCTGCTCGATGGCCGCACGCATCGCGATCTCGAGAAGGCGCGGCATCTGCTGGGGGTCGGCGACGTACTCGACGTAGACACTGCACTCGCGGAAGAGCTCCTGCGGGTGGGTCTCCTGGAAGTACCCGGTGCCGATCTCGGTGGTCGGGATGTGGGCCGCGATCGCCAGCACCGGCACCCGCGAGCGGTTGGCGTCATAGAGCCCGTTGATCAGGTGCAGGTTGCCCGGGCCGCATGAACCGGCGACCACCGCGAGATCGCCCGTGAGCGCCGCATCCGCCGCCGCCGCGAAGGCCGCGGACTCCTCGTGTCGCACGTGCACCCATCGGATGCCGCCGTCCTTGCGGAGCGCATCGGTGAACCCGTTGAGGGAGTCACCCGGGAGGCCGTAGACACGGTCGATCCCATTCGCGCGGAGAGTCTTGACGATGTTCGCTGCGACGGTTGCCATGCCTCCAACCTACGCCCGGGGGCTGTGCCCGGCTCCGCCCCGGAGACGACGAAGGGGCGGATGCCGAAGCATCCGCCCCTCGTGTCGCAGGCGCTCAGCCGATGCGGATGAGCTTCTTGTTGACGAACTCGTCCGCGGCGAGGTGGCCCAGCTCACGCGAGGTGCCGCTGCGCTTGATGCCGCCGAACGGCAGCTCCGGGCTGTCGGCGAGCACGAGGTTGACGTAGACCATGCCCGCCTCGATGTTGTCGGCGACGCGCTCGGCCTGTGCCGCGTCGGTCGTGAACACGTAAGACCCGAGCCCGAAGGTCGTGTCGTTCGCGAGGGCGACCGCGGCATCCTCGTCGGCGACCCGGTAGACGACGGCCGCGGGGCCGAAGAGCTCCTCGCGGTAGACGTTCATCTCGGGCGTCACGTCGGCGAGCACGGTCGGAGCGAAGAACGCCCCGTCGCGCGTGCCGCCGGTGAGCAGCGTCGCGCCCTGCTCGACGGCCTGGTCGATCTGCTTCTGCAGGTTCTCAGCCGCCGTCTCGGACGAGACCGGGCCCAGGACCGTGTCGTCGAGCGTCGGGTCGGTCGCCGTCACGGACGCCATCGCCGCGGTGAACTTCTCGACGAACGAGTCGTAGAGATCGTCGACGATGATGAAGCGCTTTGCGCCGTTGCAGGCCTGACCGTTGTTGTCGAGTCGTGCGTCGACGCCGGCCTGCACCGTGGCGTCGAGGTCGTCGGTCGAGAGCACGATGAACGGGTCGGAACCGCCGAGCTCGAGCGCGACCTTCTTCAGGTTGCGCCCGGCGATCTCGGCGACCGCGGCGCCGGCGCGCTCGGATCCCGTGAGTGAGACGCCCTGCACGCGCGGGTCGGCGATCATGTCGGCGATCTGGTCGTTCGTCGCGAGCACGTTCTGGTACGCGCCCTTCGGGAATCCGGCGTCATGGTAGATCGCCTCGATGGCGGTGGAGGACTCCGGGCACTGCGGGGCGGGCTTGAGGAGGATGGTGTTCCCCACGATCAGGTTCGGCGCTGCGAAACGCACGATCTGATACGCCGGGAAGTTCCACGGCATGATGCCGACGAGCGGTCCGAGCGACGAGCGGCGGACGATCGCCGAGCCGTCACCGAGGATCGCGATCGGCTGGTCGGCCATGATCGCCTCGGCCTGGTCGGCGTAGTACTCGGCGATGTCGGCGGCGAAGTCGACCTCTCCGAGAGCGGCCTCGCGGGGCTTGCCCATCTCGCGCACGAAGACATCGGCGAGCTCCTCACGGCGCTCGCGGTGCAGCTCGGCCGCACGGCGCAGCAGCGCTGCGCGCTCCGCGACGGTCGAGGACCGCGACCACTCGCGGTGCGCCTCGTCGGCGGCGGCGACCGCCTCCTCGATCTGCGCATCCGTGAAGGTGTCGAAGGACGCCAGCGTCTCTCCGGTGGCGGGGTTGATGACGGCGTAATCGGTCATGTTCTCTCCTCCTCTGGGCCGACCGGTCAGGAGACCGGGATCAGCGTGTACTTGGTGGACAGGTACTCGTGGATGCCCTCGAGACCGCCCTCGCGGCCGACGCCCGACTGCTTGACGCCGCCGAAGGGTGCCGCGGCGTTGGACACCACGCCCACGTTGAGACCCATCATGCCGGTCTCCAGCTTGTCGATCATGCGCTGACCGCGCTGCAGGTTCTCGGTGAACACGTACGAGACGAGTCCGTACTCGGTGTCGTTCGCGAGACGGACCGCGTCGTCCTCGGTGTCGAAGGTCGCGATCGCGAGCACCGGTCCGAAGATCTCCTCGCGGAGGATCGCGGAGCCCGCGACGACATCGGTGAGGACGGTGGGCTCGTAGAACGTGCCGGTGCCCTCGAGCGCCTTGCCGCCGGCGAGCAGCGTCGCGCCGCGCTCGACGGCATCGTCGACGAGCTCTCCGGCCTTCGCCACAGCGCCCTCATCGATGAGCGGTCCGATCGAGACGCCCTCTTCGGTACCGCGACCGATCTTCATGGCGTTGACCCGCTCGGTGACCTTGCGGGCGAACTCCTCGGCGACGTCCTTGTGGACGATGAAGCGGTTGGCGGCGGTGCACGCCTGGCCGATGTTGCGGAACTTCGCGGCGAGAGCGCCATCGACGGCCTTGTCGAGGTCGGCGTCGTCGAACACGACGAACGGGGCGTTGCCACCCAGCTCCATCGACACGCGCAGCACGCCCTCGGCGGCCTGCGCGATGAGCTTGCGTCCCACCTCGGTCGAACCGGTGAACGACAGCTTGCGCAGGCGCGGGTCGGCGATGATCGGAGCGGACAGCGCCGACGACTTCGACGTCTGCACGACGTTGACGACTCCGGCGGGAAGGCCCGCCTTCTCGAGCAGCGACGTGAAGAAGATCGTCGTCAGAGGCGTGAGTGCCGGGGGCTTGATGACCACGGTGCAACCGGCGGCGAGGGCCGGCGCGATCTTGCGGGTCGCCATCGCGAACGGGAAGTTCCACGGCGTCACGAAGAACGACGGGCCGACCGGACGCTGCGAGACGACCATGTGGCCGGTGCCCTCGGGGTTGATGCCGTAGCGGCCGCTGATGCGCACCGCCTCCTCGCTGAACCAGCGGAGGAACTCGCCGCCGTAGGCGACCTCTCCGCGGGCCTCGGCGAGCGGCTTGCCCATCTCCAGCGTCATCAGCAGCGCGAGGTCCTCCTTGTGCTCCTGCACGAGGTCGAACGCGCGGCGCAGGATCTCGCTGCGGGTGCGGGGAGCCGTGGCAGCCCACTCGTCCTGGGCTGCGACGGCCGCATCGAGGGCACGGATGCCGTCTGCGGGGGTCGCATCCGCGATCGTGCGGATGACCGCACCGGTCGCCGGGTCCTGCACGTCGAACGTGCCGCCGGTCTCGCCGTCGATCCACTCTCCCCCGATGAAGAGGCCGGTGGGGATGCTGTCGAGCAGCGCCTGCTCTGTCTGAGTGCTCATGGAATCTCTTTCTGTGGGGACGTGGGGGTGAGGTCAGCGGCGGCGGGCGCTCGGCGGCGCATCGACGCCGAGGGTCTCACCGCGGAAGAAGGCCGGACGCTTGATCGCCTGCCAGATCATGATCACGATGCCGATCACGATGATGCCGACGCCGAGGACGAACACGAGGCCGAGACCGCCGATGCTCGAACCGCTGCCGTAGGCCGGGTCCATCGAGTCGATGAGCGTCGTCACGAACAGCACCGCGAGGATCGCGCCGCCGACGAGCGGGAACAGGAACGTGAAGAAGAAGCTCCTGGCCGAATCGAACCACTGCTTGCGGAAGTACCACACGCAGGCGAACGCGGTGAGTCCGTAGTAGAAGCAGATCATCATGCCGAGCGACAGGATCGTGTCGGTGAGCACGTTCTCGCTCAGCAGGCGCATCACCGCGTAGAACACGGATGCCACCACCGCCGACACGATCGTCGAGTAGCCGGGTGTGAAGAACCGGGGGCTGACCCGCGCGAACTTCTTCGGCAAGGCGCCGTAGTGACCCATCGCCAGGAGCGTCCGGGCGGGGCCCACCGCCGTCGACTGCAACGACGCCGCAGAGCTCGACAGCACCGCGAGCGACACGAGGAACGCGAGCGGGCCGAGGATCGGATCGGACAGCGCGAAGAACACGTTCGCCGAGATGTCCTCGTTCGCGAGGCCGTATTCGCCCGTGCCGACGCCGGCGAACATGATCAGTCCGATCGCGAGCAGCAGGTACAGGGCCACGACCACCACGACGGTGACCATCGCCGCGCGGCCGGGGGTCTTCGCCGGGTCCTTGGTCTCCTCGTTCATGGTGAGGACGACGTCCCAGCCCCAGAAGATGAAGATCGACAGCGAGAGACCAGCGGCGAAGGCGCTGAACGACGGCACCTCGAACGGGTTGAACCACGACCACGAGAACGCGGTGGGCTCGGGGGCGTCACCCGAGACGGCCTTGACGATCGCGACCGTCGCGAAGACGACGAGGACGAGCACCTGGAAGCCGACGAGGATGTACTGGAACTTCTGCGTGGTCTGCATGTCGCGGTACGACACCAGCGTCGCTCCGAGCATGAAGAGCAGACAGACGACCACGTTGATGATGGGGTTGAACGCGAGGTCCGCGATGCCGGGGTTGCCGCTGACCTGGGCGATAAGCAGGAAGAGGAACTCCACGGCGATGCCGGCGAGGTTCGACAGCACGATGACGGTGGCGGCGATCAGGCCCCATCCGGTCATCCAGCCGATCCAGGGGCCGAAAGCCCGCACACCCCAGGTGAACGAGGTGCCGGAGTCCGGCATCATCCGGTTGAGCTCGCGATACCCGAACGCCGTCAGGAGCATCGGGATGAAGCCGACGAGCATGATCGCGGGCACCTGGGTGCCGACGACCGCGACCGTCGGACCGAGCGAGGCGGTGAGCGTGTAGGCGGGCGCGATGGTCGAGACGCCGATCACGACGGCTCCGAGGACGCCGACGGCTCCTGCGCTGAGCCCCTTCTGAGAGATGCCGGTCGTCACACCGGATTCGGGCTCCGTCGCCCGGTTCGAGCTGCTCATCAGCGGACTCCTGCTTCGGCGCGGGTGCGCGGGACGACGATCATGGGTACGGGCAGTTCGTGCAGCATCTTCGCTGCGGTCGAGCCCAGGAACAGGCGGCGCGGCTGCGCCAGGCGGCTGGAGCCCACGAGAGCGACCTCGCCGGGGAGCCACGAGAGGTTCGCGACCGCGTCTTCGACGGTGTCGCCGGGGGCCTCCTCGACCTCGGCGTGCAGCTCCTCAGGGAGGAGGCCCTTCGCGCGAGAGAGCACGTCATGCGCGTGCTGGTCGCCCACCACGCGGATCGCGCCGGTGTCGAGGCCGGGTGGCACATCGAACGGCACGAGCGAGACCAGGCGGAGACCGACTCGCGACTCGGTCGCGATCGCGGCCGCCTCGTCGAGCAGGTTGTCGGCGCCGGGGCGCGTGCCGATCGCGACGGTCACCCGCGGGAGGATGTGGTCGTCCTCGGCCGCCGTCCCCGCCGGAGCGAGCGCCACCGGGATCGTCGACGAGTGCAGCAGCTCGGAGGCGACGCTGCCGAGACGGTGGCGACCGAAGATGCTGCCGTTGGCCGTGCCGACCACGATCACCCGGGCGTCGAACTCCTCGCCCGCCGCGATCAGCCCCTCGGCGAAGGACTCTCCGAAACGCACATGACCCGTGCGGGTCAGTTCCTGCGGCAGACGCACGACCGCATCCTCGAGCCACTCCTTCGCCTGGCGGCGGATGTGGTCTTCGTAGGCGCGCTCCGGAGGGACGGCTGCGCTTCGGGTGCCCTCGGAGGGCAGCACGATCACGAGGTGCAGGACCGCCCCGAGGCTGCGGGCGAGCCGCGCGCCGAGAGCCGCGGCATCCGCTCCCGCATCCGTCGCCGTGTAGCCGACGACGACTGCGCCGGTCATCAGCCGACCTCGGCCGTGTCGCCGGACGTCCTGCTCGAGTCGACGATGTTCGAGGCCACCAGGTGACCCATGCGGATCGCTCCGTCGACGTGCTGGTATCCGGCTCCCGCCAGATCGCTGCACGCGAAGTGGATCGGGCCGACCGCCGAGCGCAGGTCTGCGCCGTAGCGGTGCAGGCCTCCCATGTCGAAGCTCGCCGCGTACGCGCCGCGGGTCCACTCCTCGGTGCCCCAGTCGCTCTCGTAGTAGACGACGGGGTTCTTGGCCTCGGGTCCGTAGTAGTGCGACAGCGACTCGAGGATGCGCTCCTTGCGCTCCTCGGCCGTGAGCGCGAAGAGGTCGTCGGCGTTCTGGTCGCTGACGAACCCGACCAACGTGCCCCGCTCGTCTCCGTGGTTCGTGTTGTCGTACGCCTCGTGCGAGAGCTCGTACGGGCTGAACGCGGTGCCGCTGAGACCCTGCTCGCGCCAGAACGGGCGGTCGTAGACGGCGTGCACCTTGATGACGAAGCCCATCGAGATGTGCTGGTGCATCTGGTGCTGGCGACGCGGCAACGGCGGAACGAAGGCGATACGGCTGTAGAGCACGGGAGCGTGCGCCAGGATCGCGAACCGTGCACGCACCGTGAGCTCGTCGGTCGTGGCGGTCACCCCATCTGCGCCCCACTCGAGCGAGCGCACCGGCTGGTTCAGGTAGACGTCGTCGCCGAGGCGCTCGGCGAGCAGCAGCGGCACCTTCTGCAGGCCGCCGACCACACGCTTGTCGAGAATGAAGTCGGCGTCGACGAGGTTCGAGTACGAACCGGCGGATGCCGCCATCAGCAGGGACTGCAGCAGCGAGAAGGAGTGCGTGGGCTTGGTGAGCATCGCGGATCCGGTGGCGAAGGCCAGGTTGCGCACGGCCTCGTCGTCGTCGGTCTGCGCCCGCAGCCAGGCATCCCACGTGACGGAGTCCCACTCGGCCGCGTTCGCGTGCTCCCAGGGACGATCGGGATCGATCTCGGCCACCATGGCGTCGAGACGCTCGGTGATCTCGGCGATGACCGCCTCGGTCTCAGCCGACACCGGGAACATCTCCCCGGTGAAGCGGTGCGTCTGGCCGTCGGGGCCGACGTACACGCTGTCGCCCTCGCGGTAGCGGCTGTAGGTCTCGAGCCCCAGCTCCTCGATGGTGTCCTTCAGCGCGTCCTGATCGGGCGAGACCCACTGTCCGCCGATCTCGAGCATGGCGCCGTCGATGACGTCGGTCCACAGACGGCCTCCGACGCGGTCGCGGGCCTCCAGTACGGCGACCGACAGGCCGGCCTTGCGCAGGTCGTTCGCCGCCGTGAGCCCTGCGGCTCCCGCACCGACGATCAGCACGTCACGGGTGATCTCAGCCATCTGCTTCTCCTTCGTTGGAAAGGGGTAGTGCCGGTCGCGATCCGAAATCCCCCGATACGAATCGCGACCGGACGTGTGTTCAGGTCGCGACGGTGTCGCTTCCCGATGTCTCGGTCGCCTGTGCGGCGTTGCGTTTCTTGAGGTTGCGGCGCACGAACGGCCAGAAGAGCACGAGCACGCCGGTGGCGATGAGGCTCGTCCAGACCTGGGTGCGTCCGCCCTCGGTCGTGAGCATGACGACGAGCACCGCGGCGATGCAGGTGATCAGCAGAATGTTGAGCCACGGATGCAGCCACATCTTCAGCTTGAGGTTCGCGACCTCCTCCGGCGTCATCTTCTGACGCAGGCGCCACTGGGTCAACGCGATGAAGACGTAGACGAACAGCGCGACGAGACCCGCCGAGTTCATGATGAAGTCGAAGATGCCGGAGCCGGGCGTGAAGAAGTTGACGAGGGTGGCGATCAGGCCGCCGATGGTCGAGGCGAGCAGCGCCATGACGGGCACGCCGCTCTTCGACTTCTTCGTCATGATCTTCGGCGCGAAGCCCTGCTCGGCGAGCGCCGAGAACATGCGCGAGGCGGAGTACAGGCCGGAGTTCAGCACCGAGATCACGGCGGTGAAGATCACGAGCTGCATGATGATGCTCGCGCCGGGGATGCCGAACTGCTCGAGCGCGTAGGTGAACGGCGCATTCGCGACATCGGTCGGCACGGGGAGCTCGTCCCACGGCACGACGGTGACGATGATGAGCACGGAGCCGACGAAGAACAGCAGGATGCGCCAGATGATGGTGCTGGTCGCCTGACGGATGCCCTTCGCGGGGTCCTCGGACTCGGCCGATGCCATCACGGCGATCTCGGTGCCGAAGTACGAGAAGATCACCAGCGCGACACCGGTGAAGGCGACGCCGTAGCCGTTCGGGGCGAAGCCGCCGTGCTCCCACAGGTTCGAGACCGACACCTCGGAGTTCGGCCAGAGTCCGAAGGCGAAGAGCAGCCCGGCTCCGAGGAAGACGACGATCGCGAGCACCTTGATGCTGGCGAGCCAGAACTCGACCTCGCCGAAGGTCCGGACCGAGATGACGTTCGTCCCGACGAAGATCCCGATGAGGATCAGCGACCAGGCCCAGGACGGCACCACCGGGAACCAGCTGGCCATCGTCTCGCCGCCGAGCACCGCCTCGTAGGCGAGCACGCCGACCCAGAAGTACCAGTACAGCCAGCCCACGAGGTAGGCGGCCCAGTTGCCGAGGCCGACCCTCGCGTATTCCATGAACGATCCGATGGCCGGACGCGATGCCGCCATCTCGCCGAGCATGCGCATCGCCAGGAACACCAGCAGACCGCCGATGAGGTACGACAGCACAGCGGCCGGCCCCACTGCGCGGATGACGTTGCCCGACCCGACGAACAGGCTCGCGCCGATGATCCCGCCGAGCGTGATCATCGTGACGTGACGGGACCGCAGCTTCTTCGTGCGCGGGTTCGCGCCGGCGAAACCGGCCGACGTCTCAGGAGAGACGGGCCGATCCCACTGCGATTCCGGTTCGGTCGACATGTCAGGCCGCGGCGAGCGCCGCAGCGACGACGTCGAGGCCCTCGTTCAGCAGGTCGTCGCCGATCGCGAGCGGCGGCAGGAAGCGGATGACGTTGCCGTAGGTGCCGCAGGTGAGGACGATGACGCCCTGGGCGACGCACGCCTTGGCGACGGCCGCGGTGAGCGCGGCATCCGGTGCCTTGGTCTCGGGATCGACGAACTCGGCGGCGATCATCGCGCCGTGTCCGCGGATGTCGCCGATGCGGGCGTCCTTCTCCTGCATGGCGCCGAGGCGCTGCGTGAGGATCTCCCCGATCTCGCGCGCCCGCTCGATCACACCGTCGTTCTCGAAGACGTCGATCGCCGCGAGGGCTGCCGCGCACGCGATCGGGTTGCCGCCGTAGGTTCCGCCGAGGCCGCCCGAGTGCGAGGCGTCCATGATCTCTGCGCGGCCGGTGACGGCGGCGAGCGGCAGGCCGCCCGCGATGCCCTTGGCCGTGGTGATGAGGTCGGGCTCGACGCCGAAGATCTCGCTCGCGAACATGTGGCCGGTGCGAGCGAAGCCCGTCTGCACCTCGTCGGCGATGAAGACGACGCCGTTGGCGCGGCACCACTCGGCGATCGCCGGCAGGAAGCCCTCGGCGGGGACGATGAAGCCGCCCTCGCCCTGGATCGGCTCGATGATCACGGCGGCGAGGTTGTCGGCACCGATCTGCTTCTCGAGCTGGAGGATGACGCGGGATGCCGCTTCGGGGCCCGCGAGCCCGTCGCGGAACGGATACGACATCGGAGCGCGGTACACCTCGGGCGCGAACGGGCCGAACCCGCTCTTGTAGGGCATCGACTTCGCGGTCAGCGCCATGGTGAGGTTGGTGCGGCCGTGGTAGCCGTGGTCGAAGGCGACGACCGCCTGGCGACCGGTGTGCTTGCGGGCGATCTTGATCGCGTTCTCGACGGCTTCGGCACCGGAGTTGAACAGCGCGCTCTTCTTCGCGAAGTCGCCGGGGGTGAGGCGGTTGAGTGCCTCGGCCACGCCGATGTACGACTCGTACGGCGAGATCATGAAGCACGTGTGGGTGAACTGCGCGGCCTGTGCGGCGACGGCTGCGGCGACCTTGGGGTGAGCGTTGCCGACCGTGGTCACGGCGATGCCGGATCCCAGGTCGATGAGCGAGTTGCCGTCGGCGTCGACGACCACTCCGCCGCCGGCGGCGACGGCCGCCACGGGGACCGTGTGTCCGACGCCCGCTGCCACGGCGTCCGCCTTGCGTGCGAGGATCTCCGCCGACCGGGGGCCGGGAAGGTCTGTCACGAGGCGACGCTCCTGGGGGAGCTCGGGTCCGCCGAGGGGAACTGCAACAGCTGCGTTGTCGAGGAGTGCCATGTGGGCGAGCGTACGACCGGAGCAGTGGGTGCCGCATTCGCCCACCTGTACAATCTGATCGAGATCATCGCCGAGCCGTACAAAGACCGGTTATGCGATGGAGATGGAGAACCCGCATGGATGCCGCAGAGCAGCCCACTCTTCGCGCACTCCTCAGCCGTCGCGACCTCGGTCTGGGGCTCGTCTCGGCAGAGACCGATCTCCCGCTCGGCGCGGTGGATCGCCCACTGCGCTGGGTGCACAGCTCCGACCTCGCCGACCCCACGCCCTTCCTCGCGGAAGACCTCGCACTGCTGACGACCGGCACTCAGTTCGACGCCGGCATCGACGTCGAGCTGTACGTCGGGCGCCTGTCCGACCGAGGTGTGCTCGGCCTCGGATTCGGCACGGACGTGCACCGCGCCGGCATCCCCGACGAGCTCGTCACCGAGTGCGCGCGCCGAGGGATCCCGCTGTTCGAGGTGCCCTACCGCACGCCGTTCATCGCCGTCGCCCGTGCACATTCCGAGGCGATCGCGGCACAGGCGTACGCCCGCAGGTCATGGGCGCTCGACACGCAGCGCGCACTGGCACTCGCCGCGCTCCGCCCGCACGGACTGGACGCGACCGTCGCCGAGCTCGGCCGCCGCCTCGGGGTCTGGGTCGGCATGTACGACGCATCCGGTGCCCTGCAGCTGTCGCATCCCCGGGCGTCCGTCTCGACGGATCGCCTGACAGCACTCGGCGAGCGCGCCACCGAGATCCTCACCCGCGGACTCGAAGCAGGGCAGTCGCTCACGATCGACGAGCAGACGTTCATGCTGTTCACGGTCGGCCGCGGCGGGCAGCTGCGCGGCGTGATCGCACTCGCGGTCGACGCCCTCGACTCCGAGGCCCGCACGGTCGTGACATCGGTCATCGCGATGGCGGGGCTCGCGCTCGAGCAGAGCGACCAGCTCGCCCGCAGTAGGCGGAAGCTCAACTCTCAGCTTCTCAGCTCGCTGCTCGACGACGACCCGTCCCTCGCCAGGAGGGTGCTCGGCAGTATGCCCGCGGCGCCCGTCGTGGTGGCGATCGCCGCCGATGCCCCAGCCGGCCCTCTGACCGACTGGTGGGAGCGGCGGCGCTCCGAGCACGGCACTGCGAGCTTTCTCGCGGAATCGGCGGAGGGCGTCGTGCTCTGCCTGTCGATGACCGATGAGGCGCTGCTCGACGAGATCGCGACCCGCTTCGGTATCCGCATCGGCGCCTCGGGGTCGGAATCGTACGACGCGTTCTCGCGCGCGCACGCACAGGCCCTCGCGGCACTGCGCCAGCAGTCGGATGCGGGGGTGTTCCACTTCGCGGACGCCGCGGGATCCAGCATCCTCAGCGCACTCGCCACCGACGAGGCACGCCTGGTCGCCGAGTCGCGCCTCGCGCCTCTCCGTGACCACGATGCGCGATCGGGCGGCGACCTCGAACGCTCCCTGCGCACGTGGCTGGAGCACGATGCGAAGTCCGATCCGGCGGCCGCTGCTCTCGGCGTGCACCGTCACACGCTGCGGTCGCGGATCACGCAGGCCGGTGCCCTGCTCGGCAGCGATCTGTCATCGTTCCCCGCCCGCGCAGAGCTGTGGGCGCTGCTGCAGACGGCGCGGGACTAGCTGTCCGACGTGGCTCCGACGCCCCACCTCGGTGACGCACCGAGCGCGTGCAACACCCGCTCGCCCACGAGCGCCCTGGACCCGGGATCGTCTGCAAACCGAGACAGCATCTCGGCGACGATCGCCGGATCGCTGAGCAGGTACCCGACCTGAAGCGTTCGGACACGACCATCGGCCATCCGTATCGAGAGCCTTTCACGTCGGTACTCCAGGCCGCGGAGGTCGTCCCAACGCACCGACTCCTCGCCTCCACGGGCTCCGGAACGGAAAGCCACACCCGCACGATCGAGGCGGAACTGCGCGGCCGTCGCCGATGCTCGGATGATCCGAACCCCCTGAACCAGCGCCAGGACCGACGTGAGCGCGAACAGTGCGAAACCCCGCACAGGCGAAGCCGTGGGCGTCGCGACGGCCAAAACGAAGGCGCCGAGACCGATGAGAGCGGACGCCACAGCGAGGACTCCATAACGAGCAGCACCACGCCGCGACACGAAAACCAGTTGGTCCGCACCGGTGAGAGCGTCGAGGAGGCCACGATTCGAGGGCCTGATACGGCGGCGATCGATCTCGACCGCCGCGATCGAGGCACCGGCCGCGATGAACACGACGGTGACGAGCAGATCACCCCGGAACGCCAGGTACACCGCGGTGAGGGCCAGCAGCACGGCCATGCCCGTGTAGGCCCAATCCGCCGCGGACCCCGGGCCCGAGTCGTGGTGTGTTCCGACGGGTGACCGACCGACGAAGACCTCACGGCGGATCATCGCGCCCGGGGTCTCGGCTGCCATCCGTGATCCTCGACACTGAATGTAGTAGTTCGGTCGCGCGCAGCGTGCTGCGGGTTCACGAGTTCGCCCGCGTCGGCCGGTTGCGCCGCCACGGCTCCTCGGACTTCAGCGCATCGATCATCTCGCCGCCGAGTCGCGCGCGCAGCGCCGGATCCGCCGAACAGCGGTTGATGATACCGGCCACGATCACAGGATCGGTGCGCAGGTAGAGGACCCGCGCTGAGACACTCCCCGAGCCCGACGCGAGGGTCAGCTTCCCTCCGTGCGCATCGGCGAAGATGCCGGCTTCCCACCGGACGACACGCCGACGGCGGCCCTCGCCCACCGCCACGCCGCTCGAATCGATGACGACGGTCGACGACGACGCCAAGGCCAACCAGAGGATTCTGACTCCGATTCCGACGCTGACCAGCGCGGCGACCAGGAGCAGACCGGTGCCTCCGCGACGCGCGAACCCCTCGGCCAGGTCGGGGAGCACGATCAAGAAGATGAGCAGCGACACTCCGCCCAGGGCGATCACACCGACTCCCACCCACACCGCGCCACGCGCAGACACGAAGGTCATCTCGCCGGGTGCCACCCGGGCGTCCAGGTAGCCGAAGCTCGCTGATCGCAGACGCCGCCGCTCGAACTCGGCGAGCGCGACGGCGATGGCGGGGAGGACGACGAGTCCGATTGCCAGCACGCCACCTTCCGCCGCCAGACGGAGAGCGGCGACCAAGAAGACCACGAAAATGACGGGCACCACCCACCCGGGCGCATCCCGCGATCCACGACCGTCGTCAGAGTCCTCTGGGGCCCGACCTATGTACGCCTTCCGACGGTCAGGGGACGCCGCCTCGTTCACTGCGGCACACTTCCGGTCATGTCCGACCACCGGTCGACGAACCAGTCTCCGACCTCTTCTCCGATGTCGCCGGCGATGATGAACCCGTCGGCGGTCCACGAGTAGATGCCTTCGCGCCATGAAGCGGGCGTGGATGTCCAGAGATCCACCGCGGTGTCGCCTATGACCCATGCGCCTGCTGCGGCTATCACGGCTGCGCCACCCGTGCCGATTCCGACGGCCACGGCCCCCGCGCCCAGGCCGGCCCCGCCGGCGGCGGCAGCCCCCCACCCCACTGCGACATCGACCGGCTCGTCGCCGCGCGAGATGTCCCACATGCCGAGCCCGACGTCGATCGCAGAGCCGACGACCGGGAGCACCTTGCGCGAACTGCGGAGGATGTCCGCGATCGTGTCGGAATGGCCCGCAACCGCTTTCATGGATTCCGGCAGCTTCGCCGCGATCTTCTCTTCGAGAATCGCTCTCAGCGCGGGATCGTTGGTGGCTCCGGCCTTGCGGCGCATCTCTTCCGCCCACTCAAGCCAATTGAGCGCCTTGCTTCGGAGTGCCTCCACCTTTATCTCCCACGAGCGGTCGAGAAGCGGTTCCGCGATCCCCTTGCCGAACCCGGCCGTCTTGCTCAGAGCGCTCAACAGGTCCTCTGCCAAGCTGCTCGCGGGCAAGCCAGCCACGAAGGTGATGATGTTCTCGAAGACCCACCCTTCATTGCCCGCATGCCATTCCGCGACATCGATCTGGATACGCTGACACTCGCGCCGGAGCTCTGTGAACTGCCGCCAGGCCTCGAAGTCGTGGTCGTCTCGGGATTGAGGAACCCCGCCGTTCCACGTCGGAACGGAGACCTGTGTCCCTGACACCGCCAGACCGATCTCGGATGCGTGGCGGAGAAGACCCTCGAAGTGCTCCTGCATCCTCTCCAAGCGCCCGGCATACGCGTGGAGTATCTCTGCGAAGGGACCTGCGATGTCTGTGATCTGACGGGCCGCATCCACCATCGCTCGTGAGACGTCACTGAATGCCTCCGCGGCCTTTCCACTCCAACTCCGCGGACCTGACACATTGAGCCCGCTGGTGTAGTCGATCGCGTCTCCCGCGCTCTCCGCCTTGTGTCTGAACCACTCGCCCGCGGAGCGGAGCGAAGACGGACTTCCGCCGACTGCGATCGTGAAGGAGTCAGGCATCAGTCGTTCACCTCGACGCTGTGTGCCACCTTGAGGAGATCTTCGGAGATCTCCTCTTCGTCCCGTAGGACTCCCGCAGCGATGTCGTCGACGATGTACGCCAACGTCGCGTGCGACTGCCCCAGCACGCCGAGCCAGCGGGAGAGCCGCTCAGCGACGTCCGCGATCGGTACGCTCGCGACCCCTCCATCGGCCCCGTCCGGCATCGAGTCGACGGCGATCTGGGCCGCTTCCACATCCAGCCGCATACCCCGTGCGATCGTCATCAATTCTTCCGGATCGGCCTCGATGCGACTCACGCGCCCCACCGCCGAACCGGCTGACCCCCGGATCGGTCGACATCCAGCAGCAGCCGGGTAATGCGCTGCTGGCTGGCGAGCTCGATGAGCTGGGCCGATGGCAGCAGCATCCACGGTGTCTGAGCTCCCGCGCCGCGATGCAATCGGTCGAGCGCGGTGTACGCGATGACCGCCCTCTGACCGTTCGCGAGCTCGCGCACCGCGATACGGGCGCGATCAGCATCCGCGACCTCAGCCGGCACATACAACACCGGCGGCAGCTCTTGTTGCGCCACAATCTCCATTGATCCCCCCTGGGTTCGGAATCATCCTAGCCAGCCCTCGCTCGCACCTCGGCGCGGGGCTGACGACGAGAGTGCTGCTACTCGTCCACACCCTCGCCAAGGTTGTCGGAGACGACCTCGAGCGCATGCGCACGCGCCTGCACCGCCTCCGCGCCCCGCTCCGTCGTGACCGCGGCCGCGAACACCTCCGCGAACACGAGGTAGGCGACCCGCGAGGTGTGCTCGAGCTCGTCGCGGAAGCTCACCCCGGTCGGAGCAATAACGAGCGACAGGGTGGCGGCCTCGGTCAGCGCCGACGAGGCGAAGGAGGTGAGGGCGATCACCGTCGCACCACCTCGGGCCGCCGCGGTCGCGACGCGCAGACTCGCCTCGTTCGCGCCCGATCCGCTCACCACCAGGCAGACGTCCTCTGCGGTGAGATGGCGGGCGGCGATCTGCTGCGCGATCGCATCCGCGATGAACTCCGCCGAGCGCCCCGAGGCCGTGAGCCTCATGGCCAGGTCGTTGGCTATCGGCGAGGAGAGGCCGTTGGCGAGCACGAGCAGACGACGAGCGGATGCCGCGAGCCGCACCGCCTCGTCGATCGAATCCGCGTCGAGCAGACTCGCCAGCGCCGGGAGTGAAGCCGCGAGACGATCGATCTCGCCCCGCATGCGACCGAGCACGCCGGGGCCGTGGTCGATCGCCGTATCGCCCGAGCCGCCGCCGAGCTCTGCGGCGAGCGCGACGCGCAGCTGCGGGTATCCGCGGTAGCCGACCGTCTGGCAGGTGCGCACGACCGTCGCGCGCCCGACGCCTGCTCGTTCGGCGAGTTCCTGCGCCGTCCATTCGACCACAGCCTCCGCCGACTCGACGATCAGCTCGGCGACGCGGCGTTCTGCGGGCTGCAGGGTGTTGAGCACCGCGGCGATTCGAGCGGTCGGCGGGGCGCTAGGAGAGAACACGGGTGCGGGCTCCCTCCATAATCCGGCGGCGGATCGCGCCGGAGACGGCATCGATCAGCATCGTGACAGCGACGACCACGATGAGCAGGACGCCCACCGTCGACCACTCACGGTACTGGGTATAGGAAGTGAGCATGTCACCGATTCCGCCGACGCCGATCAGACCGAGCACGGCCGACGAGCGCACGTTGATCTCGAAGCGATACAGCCAGAACGACCAGAACGCGGGCTCGGCCTGGGGCCAGACACCCCAGCGCAGCACCTGCAGGGTGCCGCCACCCGCGGCGCGTGCGGCCTCGATCGGCCCGCGCGGCACGGCCTCGACCGCTTCGTATCCCCACTTGCCGAGGGTGCCGATGCCGTTGATCGCCAGCGCGAGCGCACCCGTGAACGGCGTGAGCCCGGTGACCGACAGGATCACGATCGCGATGATGATCTCGGGGACAGCCCGGATGAGCGAGAACAGACCGCGCAGCAGCGCGCGCAGCCAGGCGGGGCCGAATCCGCGCGCGGCGAGCAGGCTGATGGGGGTCGCGAGCAGGATGCCGAGGATCGTGCCGACCCACGCCATCTCGATGCTGCGCCAGGTCTGCCAGAGCGCCTCGGGCAGCTTCTCCCAGTTCGGGCTGCCGAACATCAGCACGGTGTACCGCACGATCTCGGCGGGCAGGTCGACGAGACGGCCCCAGTTGATGTCGATCGACCAGAAGGCCAGCACGACGATGCCGGTGACGATGATCCAGGAGGCCGCGAGCCAGGGGCGCCGCGGCCTGTCGGGGATGATCGTGATGGCAGGAGGCGGAGGGAGCACGGCGGTCATACGAGCCTCCGTCGGATGGCGTCGGAGACGACGTCGATCACGATGACGACGATGAGGATCTCCAGGATGATGAGCGAGAGCTGGTCGTAGCGGTAGAACGTGCGCACGGCGTCGATGAGCAGGCCCATGCCGCCGGCTCCGACCAGGCCGAGCACGGTGGAAGCGCGGACGTTGAGCTCGAAGACGTAGAGCGTCTGGTTGGCGAACGCCGGCCACGCGTCTGGCAGGGCCAGCGTGCGGTTGATCTTCGCCTGGGTGGCGCCGACCGCGCGCCCGGCCTCGAGCGGACCCCGATCGTTGGTGTCGATCGCCTCCGAGACGAGCTTGACGATGATTCCGACGTTGAACAGCAGCAGCGCGAGGATTCCGGGGAGCGCACCGACACCGACCATCGCGACGAGGATCGCCGCGTACAGCAGGTCGGGGACGCTGCGGATGACGTTCAGGATGCCGCGCACGGCGATGCGCGCCGGAGTGTTCGGGTTGGTGGCGCGAGCCGCCCAGAAGCTCAGCGGCAGCGAGATCACCGCGCCGATCGCCGTCGCGATGACGGCCATCTGGAGTGTCTCGATGAGCGGCGGGAGCGTGCGCGGGAAGAAGCTCCAGTCGGGCATCAGCAGCTTGATGATCTTGTCGGCGCCGTTCTGCCAGTTGCGTGCGATCGCCGAGAGGTCGACCCCGATGCCGACGCCGGGCAGGCACATGACCACGGTGATGATCACGATGGCCAGCAGGATCACGGGCCCACGCCACGCGCCGGACGGCCGCCGAGGTATCTCGAGCGGTGCCGGTGTCGCTTCGGTCATGTGTCGAGCCGATCGTCGGCGGTGAGGGATCGACCGTAGATGCTCTCGAAGTCGGCATCCGTCGCGCTCGCGGCCGGCCCGTCGTAGACGATCTTGCCCGCGCGCATCCCGATCATCCGCGCTCCGTATTCGCGGGCGAGGTCGAGCAGGTGCAGGTTGACCAGCACGGTGATGCCGAGGTCGCGGTTGATGCGGCGGAGGTCGTTCATGACACCGTGCGCGGTGGGCGGGTCGAGGCTCGCGACCGGCTCGTCCGCCAAGACGATGCGCGGCTCCTGCGCCAGCGCGCGTGCGATGGCGACGCGCTGCTGTTGCCCACCCGAGAGGTCGGATGCGCGCGAGTGGAGCTTAGGCAGGATGCCGACACGGTCGAGCGCCTGGTAGGCCAGCTGCCGGTCGGTGTCGGGGTAGGCGCCCAGCAGGGTGCGCCACAGGGGCGTGTGGGCGAGACGCCCGACGAGCACGTTCTGCAGGACGCTCGCCCGGCCTGCGAGGTTGAACCCCTGGAACACCATCCCGATGTCGCCGCGCAGGCGCCGCAGGGTGCGGGGCGAGGAACCGCTGACGCGGTGCTCGCCGACATCGAGCGTTCCGCCCATCACGGGAACGAGGCCGTTGATCGTGCGGATGAGCGTGGACTTGCCCGAGCCGGAGAGTCCGACGACGGCGACCATCTCTCCGGCGTCGATGTCAAGGGAGACCCGGTCGAGGCCGATCGTCCCATTCGGGTATCGCACCGTGACGCCATCGAGACGGATGGACCACGGCGTGGACGCCGCAACCTGAGCTGCGGCGTCCACGTGCTGGATCTGATCGGACAACTTACTGGAGCCCCAGTGCCTGGGCGGCGCGGGCGACGACGTCGAGGGAGTCGGGATCGGCGGGCGCGAGCTTCGTGATGGAGTAGATGCTCGTGAGGATCTCGGAGCCCTCCTCGGTGTTCGAGAAGTCTTCGAGAGCCGTGGAGATGCGGTCCTGCAGCTCAGGCGACAGGTCAGACGACAGCGCGACGCCGTCATTCGGGATCTCCTCGGTCAGGGCGAAGACCACGACCTTCTGACCGACGTCGGGGGTGTCCTTCTGCACGATCGTGCGCGCGTCCCAGAAGCTGAAGCCGACCTCGGCGTCACCGTTGTAGACCGCCAGCACCGAGGCGTCGTTCGCGGTCACCGGGATCTGCTGGATGTCGGTGTCGGTGTCGAGTCCCGCCTCCTGCAGCGCGAGGACCGGGTAGATGTAGCCGGCGGGTGAGCCGGGTCCGAGCAGGGCGACCTTCGCTCCCTCTACCTTGTCGATGCTGTCGAGACCGGCGGGACCCGACATGGCGTCGGCGCCGTTGCAGAACAGCATCCCGTCGCGCTCGACCGGCTCGTCGTCACAGTACTTGTCGGGGTTGTTCGTCATGAACTGCGCAGGGTAGGTGATGTTGCCGTTGCGCTCGGTCTGCAGCACGACCGACGCGTCGTACATGTCGTTGGCCTGCCACAGCTGCAGCGACGGCAGGAATCCGATCTGCGCCTGACCGGCCCCCATCGCCTCGACCGCGGCCTGGTAGTCCTTCGAGACCACACCGGTCACCTCGATGCCGAGCTCCTCGGTGAGGTAGTCCGTGAGTGGCGCCGCGGTGTCGACGAGGCCGTCCTGGTCCTGCGAGGGGACGAGCGCGAGCACGAGCGACTCGGGGTCGGCAGCAGGAGCGGCGGACTCGCCCGGTGCAGCGGTGTCGGTCGAGCATCCTGTGAGCACGACGGCGAGCAGGGCGCCCGCGGCGACGAGTCCCGCGGCGGTCCGGCGGAAGGGGGAGGTACGCATTGTCATCCTTCGATGGGGTGGTGGGTGTGAGGGAGGGTGGGGAGATGCGGGTTCAGGGGCGCAGCCACGCGGTGAGCTGAGGAATCAGCGTCGCGAAGTCGGCAGCGCGGTAGGTGGGGTTCGCGTCCGGGTCTGCGAATCCGCCGATCAGTGCGGTCGCGTGGCCACGGGCGTGGGCCGGAGCCAGGTCGTTGTGCCAGATGTCGCCGATGCTCAGGACTCGGGCGTCGTCCGGAAGCCCCGCGAGCACGGCTTCGAGTCCGGCGGGCTTGCCCGCTCCGGTGACGATGCGGTCGAACAGTCCCGCGAGCCCCAGGGCATCGAGCGCGGCGTCGATGCGGGTCGCCGGGGCGTTGGTGACGAGCACCCGTTCGGCATCCGCCGCCGCCGCCTCGGTCAGGAAGTCGGCAAGCCCCTCGGGCGCGATGATCGGCGCGGCGGGCGTGGCGAGCTGCTCGCGGCTCGCCCGGTAGGCGGCGCTGAGGAGTCGCGAGCCGGCTCCTCGCTGTGTGGCCGCCCGCCGCACGGCGTCGTAGCCGTCGAGCGCCTCGCCATCGGATGCGGCGAGCGCGGTGCGGATCGACTCGACGAAGCTGCCGTCGTCACCGAGTGCGGTCGCCACCTGCACGGCGTAGGCGAGAACGGGACCGTCGCCGAGCGCGATCGTGCCATCGAAGTCGAAGAGGAGAATGGAGTTCACGGGATTCTTTCTGTGTGGACGCTCCGTCCAGTGTGATCAATAGATGTGGACAGAACGACCATCTTGCGTAAACACCGCGTGAACATTCCGTCCACGCTGGTCACGTATGGTGAGCGCCGTGTCCGAAATCGATCGACTCAGCCACGCGGCGACCCTCGCCCGCGCCGATACCCTCACCTCTGCGCGAGCCGCGCTCGACTCCATCCCCTGGCTCGGCAGCGCGATCGACGACGACAGCGCCGCGCGCCGATTCGACGCCTGGGGACACTCGACCGCGATCGACGAGAACACCGGCACCGCCGTCATCTCGGGAGCACTCTTCGACGTGCTGCACGGCCGCGCGGGGATCGCGGCCTCGTGGCCCGTCGGCAACGCCGGGCTGCTGCACTGCTACGGGTACCTGCTGTCCCTCGAGGCGACCCCCTACGGACTCAAGCGCGACCGATGGCTGCACGGCGAGCTCGCGCAGGCGTGCGGACTGCATCCGGACGCCTTCCTGCCCTGGGTCGACGACACGACTCTGCTCGCGCGGGCGACATCCGCGGCTGCGGCGATTCTCCGATCGCCTGCTACGTCTGCCGCCCGGACGATCGACGGACGCGCGACCCGAGTCGCCTTCAGCGCCGATCGCGGCCCGTCTGCCCTCGCGTACGAGGTCGCCCCGGCGCACGGAGACGCGCCCCTCCTCGTCACCCTCTTCCCGGTCGGAGACGCGTCGTCGGTGATCGACGAGTTCCGCACCGCGCGGGATATGCGGTGGAACGCGGTCTAGCGCTCAACGCGCCCGACGCACTTCAGCGCGGCGCGTGCGCCTCGAGGAACTCGTACACATCCGTCGTGTCCACACCCGGGAACGCCCCGGTCGGCAGCGTCGCCAGCAGGGTGCGGGGCGTCTTCACGTTCGGCCAGGAGTTCTCGCGCCACCGCCCCTCGAGGTCAGCCGGCGCCCTGCGACAGCACACCTCGACCGAGTGCTTCGAGACTCCTCGGTGCGCAGTGTCACGACCGACGAACCACTTGGTGTCATCGAATCGCACGCCCACGCTGACCGAGTGAAGGCCCTCACTCGAGGCCTCGACGCGGGCCGTGCACCAGTAGGTGCCGTTGCCGGTGTCGGTGTACTGGTAGTACGGGTTGAAGCGGTCGTCCTCGTCGAACACGACGCGACTGGTCCAGCGCCGGCAGCACATCTGCCCCTCGATCGAGCCCAACCGGTCGGTCGGGAAGTTCACGTCGTCGTTCTCGTATGCCTTCGTGATCGTGCCCGACTCATGCACCTTGAGGAAGTGCACGGGGATGTCGAGATGACGGGTCGCGAGGTTCGTGAAGCGGTGCGCCGCGGTCTCGTATGAGACCGAGTAGGCATCCCGCAGATCCTCTATCGAGATCGCCCTGCGTGCTTTCGCGTCCTTCAGCGCCGGGACCACATGTGCCTCGGGCACGAGCAGCGCCCCCGTGAGGTAATTCGTCTCGACGCGCTGGCGCAGGAACTCGGCATAGCTGCGTGGCTCCGAATGGCCGAGGATGCGGCTCGACAGCGCCTGGAGCACGGCCGTCCTCGCATCGCCTTTCGCCGGGACACTGCTCGACAGGTACAGCCGCCCGTTCGCGAGGTCGGCGACGCTGCGCGTGGTCTGCGGCAGGTCGGGCGCGTAGTGCAGGGTGAACCCGAGGTAGGCGGCGATCTCGGATGCCGTCCGCTGGGTGAGCGGGCCGCCGGGGTGCCCGACCGCCGCGAGGATCTCAGCGGCCTTCTGCTCGAGGTCCGCGAAGTGGTTGTCCTGCCGGCGCATCAGGTGACGCAGCTCGACATTCGCACGCCGGGCCTCCTCCGGGGTGGCGGCCCGCTCGTCCTTGAGTCGATCGATCTCGCCGTGCAGCGCGAGCAGCGCCTTCAGGGCATCCGTCGGCATGCTCTTGGCGATCCGGAACGGCTCGATCCCCAGGGCCTGGAATGTCTGGCCCTTCATCGCGCGTTCGAGGGCGATCTCGATCGCGCTGCGCTCGTCGAGCGGCTCTCCCTCGAGAAGCGCGTCGATCGTGACACCGAGGGCACGTGCGATCACCTGCAGCTGGGTGAGCTTCGGTTCGCGCTTGCCCGTCTCGATCATCGACATCTGACTCGGGGCTCGATCGACCGCCGCCGCGAGGTCGTCGAGGGTCATCCCGCGCGCCGTGCGCAGCTGACGGATGCGCCGCCCGATCGTGAGGGCGTCGGCGTCTTCTTCGACCGCTGAGGTGCTCATGCGGCCGATTCTGTCACAGAAACAGAATTTCGTTCGATCTTCACATGCGAATCGACCGTATGGGCGCGGCTTCTTCACCCACAGTGGAAACACGCCACCCGGCTTCACGGTCCGGGCATCCAACGGAGGAGACACCATGACGAACACCGCTCAGAACCACACCCCCCGCCCCGCAGGTCTGCGTGCCGGCGACCAGGTTCAGACGGCGGCCGAGCTCCGGGAGATCTGGGAGACCGACCCCCGTTGGGACGGCGTCGAGCGCACGTACTCGGCCGAAGACGTCATCCGCGTCCGCGGGTCGGTCCGCGAGGACTCCACCCTCGCCCACCGCGGAGCCGAGAACCTCTGGAACCTGCTGCACACCGAGGACTACGTGCGGGCTCTCGGCGCCTACACCGGCGGCCAGGCCGTGCAGCAGGTTCGTGCGGGCCTCAAGGCGATCTACCTCTCGGGATGGCAGGTCGCGGCCGACGGCAACCTCGCCGGGCAGACCTACCCCGACCAGTCTCTGTACCCCGCCAACTCGGTGCCGGCGGTCGTGCGTCGCATCAACAATGCGCTGATCCGACAGGACCAGCTCGAGCACGCCGAGGGCGACGTCACCCAGGACTGGCTCGCCCCGATCGTCGCCGACGCCGAGGCCGGGTTCGGCGGGCCGCTCAACGCCTACGAGCTCGCGCAGTCGCTGATCCAGGCGGGCGCCGCGGCGATCCACTGGGAGGACCAGCTCGCGAGCGAGAAGAAGTGCGGCCACCTCGGCGGCAAGGTGCTCGTGCCCACCCAGCAGCACATCCGCACGCTGAACGCCGCACGCCTCGCGGCCGACGTGTCCGGCGTCCCGACCGTGATCATCGCCAGGACGGATGCTCTCGCCGCCGATCTGCTCACCAGCGACGTCGACGAGCGCGATCAGCAGTTCACCACCGGCGAGCGCACGACCGAGGGCTTCTACCGCATCCGCCCCGGCATCGAGTCGGTCATCAGCCGCGGTCTCGCGTTCGCTCCGTACGCCGATCTGCTGTGGGTCGAGACGGGTGAGCCCGACATCGAGCTGGCCCGTGAGTTCGCCGCGGCGATCCACGCGCAGTTCCCCGGCAAGCTGCTCGCGTACAACTGCTCGCCGAGCTTCAACTGGAAGCGCCACCTGTCGGACGCCGAGATCGCGACGTTCCAGCAGGAGCTGGCTGACCTGGGCTACAGATTCCAGTTCATCACGCTCGCCGGCTTCCACGCCCTGAACCACTCGATGTTCGACCTCGCCCGCGGTTACGCCGAGCGCGCCATGAGCGCTTACGTCGAGCTGCAGGAGGCCGAGTTCGCCGCCGAGGCGAACGGCTATACCGCCACCAAGCACCAGCGCGAGGCGGGCACCGGCTACTTCGACGTCATCTCCACCGCGCTCAACCCCGACAGCGCGACCCTCGCCCTCGCAGGCTCCACCGAAGCCTCGCAGTTCCACTAAGCCATTCCAAAGGACTCCGATCATGACCACTCCCACCGCTCCCCCGACCACCGCGCCGATCCAGACGACGCAGCAGGGCCCCGCCATCAGCGTCACCGGCCCGCTGCGTGAGCGCTACGACCAGATCCTCACGCCCGAGGCGATCGCGTTCCTCACCGAGCTGCACCACCGCTTCGCCGCTCGTCGTCACGACCGGCTCGCCGACCGCATGCGCCGGCGGTTCGAGATCGGCAACGGCCACGACCCCCGATTCCGCGACGACACCGCGCACATCCGCCAGGATGCCGAGTGGCGCGTCGCCGGCGCGGGCCCCGGCCTCGAGGACCGCCGCGTCGAGATCACCGGTCCGACCGACCCGAAGATGACGATCAACGCCCTGAACTCGGGCGCTCGCGTCTGGCTCGCCGACCAGGAGGATGCGACCAGCCCCACATGGAAGAACGTCATCGAGGGTCAGCTGTCCCTCCGCGACGCGATCCGCGGCGAGCTCTCCTTCACGGGCCCGTCGACCGAGTCGGGGCCGGGCAAGGAGTACCGCGTCACCGCGGAACGCACGCCCACCATCGTGATGCGCCCCCGCGGATGGCACCTGCCGGAGAAGCACCTGCAGTTCACCGATCGGGCGGGGCGCCGCACCGCGGCATCCGGTTCGCTCGTGGACTTCGGCCTCTACCTCCTGCACAACGCGAAGGAGCTCATCGCGAACGGGCGCGGCCCGTACTTCTACATCGCGAAGCTCGAATCGAGTGAAGAGGCGAAGCTGTGGGACGACGTGTTCTCGTTCAGCGAGGAGTACATCGGCATCCCGCACGGCACGATCCGCGCCACCGTGCTCATCGAGACGCTGCCCGCGGCGTTCGAGATGGACGAGATCCTGTACGAGCTGCGCGACCACTGCGCAGGCCTCAACGCCGGACGCTGGGACTACATCTTCTCGATCATCAAGAACTACCGCGGCCGCGGCGCACGCTTCGTGCTCCCCGATCGCAGCGAGGTGACGATGACGGTGCCGTTCATGCGGGCCTACACCGAACTGCTCGTGCAGACCTGCCACAAGCGGGGCGCGTACGCGATCGGCGGCATGAGCGCCTTCATCCCCAACCGTCGCGACCCCGAGGTCACGGAGCGGGCGTTCGAGAAGGTGTCCGCCGACAAGAAGCGCGAGGCCGGCGACGGATTCGACGGCACGTGGGTGGCCCACCCCGATCTGATCCCCACGGCACAGGCGGAGTTCGATGCCGTGCTCGGGGAGCGGACGAACCAGGTCGACCGTCAGCGCTCCGAGGTCACGGTGACCGCGGCGCAGCTGCTCGACGTGCACATCGGGCGGCCGATCACGGCTCGGGGCGTGCGCGACAACGTCTCGGTCGCGATCCGCTACCTCGAGGCGTGGTTGCGCGGCCTGGGCGCCGTCGCCATCGACAACCTGATGGAGGATGCCGCCACCGCCGAGATCAGCCGCTCGCAGGTGTGGCAGTGGATCCACCAGGACCGCACCACCGAAGACGGCACACCGATCACGGCCGAGTACATCGAGAGCCTGATCCGCGATGTGCTCGCACAGGCGACCCGGTCAGCCGGCGACCGGTTCGACGACGCGGCCGAGATCTTCCGCGACGTCGCCCTGCAGGAGGAGTTCCCGGCGTTCCTGACGCTCGGCGCCTACAGCCGGTTCCTCGTCGACGAGGACTGACTCGCACTGCACAGAAGCCCCTCGGATGCCGCGATCCGGCATCCGAGGGGCTCTGCCGTTCCGCCCTGTGGACAACCGGGTTCGAGCGCCTCCGCCCCGCCCTACGCTCGCGGGATGTCGACACCTACGCCCCTTTCCGAACACGCACACCGCGTCCGCCGGACCGTCTCCTTGAGCCTCAGCTCCGCATCGCTCGCCCTCACCCTGCTGACGGCGATCCCGATCGCCCTGGTCGTGTTCGGTTTCGACGAGACTGCGATCGTCCATGTCCCCCTCGAGCTCGTGCGCCCATCGCAGACCATCTCGACAGTGGCCGGCGCGGTCGGACTCGTGCTCGGCGGGAACCTGCCGCCTTCAGGCTCCCCTCGCCCGAGACTTCCCGTGCAGCTGGGGGTGGCAGCGCTCCTCACAGCCGGCACGTCCACAGTGCTGCTGGCGATGCCCGTGCTTCTCATGGTCGCCTCCCTGCTCGCCGGCATCCTGACCATGTTCTGACCGGCGGCGCCTGCGATCGCAGGCGGGCGTAGCCTGAGATCATGAGCGACGCCTGGTCCGACATCTCCGCCGAGTTCCTGCACCTGTACCCGCGCGGACGTCGCCTGCTCGTCGTCGCGGGAGCGGATGCCGAGCGTTCACGCCACGCGGCCGATGGGCTCGCCGCGGCTCTGACCGCCGCGGGCCAGCAGGTCGAGCGTCGGCACACGGCCGACGGCGACGAGCGGGTTCTGCGCACCGACGTCATCGCTCCGTTCCGAGAGTCCCCCGACGGCGGCAGCGTGCTCGTGGTCTCGGGTCCGCCCGCGCTGCTGAGCGAGACCGCGCGCGGGCTCTGGAACTTCATCGTGTGGCAGCTCGCCGGAGACGAGGCCCCGCATGCGATCGCCTCGGCGCTCGTCGACGTGACCGACCCCGCGAACCCGACCCGGCGCTTCGCTGATTACTGCGCACTTCCCTCGTCGTTCGGCGCCTGACGCGAACCCTGAGGTTCGCGGGTGCCTCGGTCCCCCCGACCGAAGCACCCGCACGTCCACCCGCTCTCCCGCGGGCGGTCCGTCCTGCCCGGCGCTCTCGCGCCTGTCCCCGAGCTTCCGGACGGGCGGTCCACCGCGTCCGGAAGCCGTGACAGCCGACGAACCCGAAGCCGGAGCTCCGTCGCCATCTGCCGTCATGACCCGCCTGGGGACACGGGCAGGCCCAGGTTAGAGCCGCGCTTCCCGCTCTCGAAGTGCAGGAGCGCGTTACGTCACATGCTGCGCGTTACGCGGCACTCAGCACTCGCGTTGGCACGAGATTCGCGATCACCCGTCACCCTGCGCACGCCTCGTCGACAATGATCTGCGGGCGCGCCGAACACCCCTGTCCGCTCACTCCGGCTGCTCATTGAAGCCACGTCGAGCAGACGATCGGATCAGAGCGATGACCCTGCCTGCTCGTCGCTGAGAAGCATGGCCTCTGCGAGGCGCGGCGGCCGGGCGCGCGCGGCGAGACGGAAAGCACTGGGGCTGTGGCCGACATGGCGCGAGAACTGGGCGCGCAGCGCCGCTGCGTCGGTGAATCCGGATCGCTCGGCGACCGTGGTGAGGTCCTGCGGGGGAACCGACAGCAGTTCCTCTCGAGCGGTCACCAGCCGCCGTCGCAACAGCCTCGACGCGAGACTCTCGTCGGTTCCCGCGTAGAGCCGGAACAACTGGCGTCGACTGACGTGCAGCTCGGCGGCGAGCTCCTCGATCCCGAATGCCGCATCGCGATGGCGCCGCTCGATGATCCTGCCGGCCTCGGCCCGCAGTTCGCTCGCTCTGTCCGTCTCGCCGTCACCGGGGAACTGCCGGAACAACCCGCGCACCAGTGCGAGGAGCGCGGCCTCGGTGCCGGCGAGCGCCCCTACCCCCTGATCGGGGTCCTGAGCCCATTCGAACAGCATCCTCGCAAGAGCCGCACCCGCAGCCCTGGTGAGCGGGGTGTCCGGGAACATGTCCGCTCCCCTGGCCAGCACGTGTCGGTAACCGGCGATCGCGGCTGCGGGCACCACGACGCCCGTGGTGTTCGTCACGCCGAACTGCTCGACCGCCGACGCGCCGAGGCTCGACATGAAGCCCACCCGCCCCACGCTCATGAGCTGGACGCCTGACGCGGTGTGCAGGCGTTGCCCGCCCTGACCCACCATCCCGATGATGACGATGTCTTCGTCTTCGGGCGTGGCGTGGTCGTATCTCACCGTGTGCGCTGTTTCGAGTGTGCTGTAGAGCATGGTCGCGCCGATCGATCGGCGCAGGAGCGCAGCCTCGAACGCATCGGGATCGTCTGCCGTCATCGATCCGAAGTTCGACAGCTGCATCATGCCGAGCCGACCATCGAGACGAATCACCTCCGCCACGAACCAGTCGGGCGGCGCTCCCTGCGGCTCAGGATCCGACGGCGACCAGGATCCGCCGGCGAGCCGACCGAGCCAGGCGGTCAACTCCGCATCGTCGAGCACTCGTTCCATGGCAACCCCCATCGGATGCGCGCCGCATCCGCGGCGACCGCTCCGTCCCCGCCCTCACCCTAGGGACGCTGCGAAAACCGAGCAATATACATTCGTGCGGAGGCAGGGACAGCGACAAGGAACGCAAACGGGCGACAGCGACGGGAAACAGCGGCGGGCAGGGACGCTCAGCGGAACGACGCCGCCACCGAGTTGCGGTGATAGTCGAACACGATGCTGGTCCTGGTCGAGGCGACGCTCGACTGCGCCGACAGATGCTCCAGCACGAACTCGCGCATCTCCGAGGAGTCGGCGACGGCGATGTGCAGCAGGAAGTCGTCGTCTCCCCCGAGGAAGAACACCTGGATCACCTGCGGCAGCACCCGCACGCGGTCGGCGAACTCGACGATGCTCTCCCTGCGGCCGCTGGGCCGCAGAGTCACACCGATGACCGCCTGCAGGCCCGCGCCCAGCATCCGCTCGTCGACGCTCGCGTGGAAGCCGCTGATCACTCCTCGCTCGACGAGGGCGCGCAGACGCGCGTGAGCAGTCGACGGCGCGACACCGAGGTGGCCGGCGAGCTCGGCATTCGTCATCCTCCCGTCGGCGCTCAGCAGCTGTACGATTCGCGCGTCGATCGGATCGAGCGCAGGGGCCCGAAGAGTGTTCGACTGCGTGGCCTCCGACGACGTATCCATGCGAACGATTATGCAGGATCTCCGAGAAGAGCGAATGTTCTTCAAGCATTCTGTCGATCGGTCGACGTTTCTGCGATTCTGAGATGTACCCACGCAACCGTCACTTGGAGGATCGATGAAGATCGGCGTGCCCACAGAGGTCAAGAACAACGAGAACCGCACCGCGCTCACGCCTGCGGGCGCCGACCGTCTGGTGCACGAGGGGCACCGCGTGCTCGTGCAGTCGGGCGCGGGCGTCGGTTCCGGGATCTCCGACGAGGCCTATCGCCTGGCCGGAGCAGAGATCGTCGACACAGCCGAAGAGACCTGGGGCGAGGCCGAACTGCTCATCAAGGTGAAGGAGCCGATCGCGCAGGAATACGGCTTCCTGCGCTCGGACCTCACTCTCTTCACCTACCTGCACCTCGCGGCCGATCGCGCCCTGACCACCGCGCTCGTCGATGCGGGAACCACAGCCGTCGCCTACGAGACCGTGCAGCTGCCCGATCGCAGCCTGCCGCTGCTCGTGCCGATGAGCGAGATCGCCGGCCGCCTGTCGGTGACGATGGGCTCATACTCCCTGATGCGGTCAGCGGGCGGACGAGGCGTGCTGATGGGGGGAATCGCCGGCGCTCCTCGCGCCAAGACCGTTGTGATCGGCGGCGGTGTCGCCGGGGAGCACGCGGCGGCGAACGCACTCGGGCTCGGTTCTCAGGTGACCGTGATCGACATCTCTCTGCCGCGTCTCCGCGAGCTCGAGCATCGCTACGGCGGCGCTCTGCAGACCCGCGCGTCCAGCAGGTACGACATCGCCGAGGAGCTGGCGACGGCCGACCTCGTGATCGGCTCGGTGCTGATCCCCGGTGCCGCCGCACCCAAGCTCGTCACCGACGACATGGTCGCGGCGATGAAACCCGGATCGGTGCTCGTCGACATCGCGATCGACCAGGGCGGATGCTTCGAAGGCTCGCGTCCGACCACGCACGACGACCCCACCTTCGCGGTGCACGACTCGATCTACTACTGCGTCGCCAACATGCCCGGCGCCGTGCCCGAGACGGCCACCCGCGCCCTCACCAACGCCACACTCCCCTATGTGTCGGCCATCGCCGGCAAGGGATGGGAGCGAGCCGCAGCGGACGACGCCGCCCTCGGCAAGGGCCTCAACGTGCAGGCTGGTCGCATCACACTGGATGCCGTCGCCCGCGCGCACGGCTTCGCCACGGCGTGACCGGCATTGCGGTCGAGTGCCGTCAAGAACAGCGATTCTTGACGGCATCCGACCCGTCATCGACAGCGTCGACCCGAGTACGCTCATAATCGTGACCGAACGCGCTCCTCTCTCTCGCAAGCTGTCCGCCATCGCCGAATCGGCGACCCTCAAGGTCGATGCCAAGGCGAAGGCCCTCAAGGCCGAAGGCAAGCCCGTCATCTCGTATGCCGCGGGCGAGCCCGACTTCGCGACGCCCCAGTTCATCGTGGATGCCGCCGCCGAGGCGTTGGCAGACCCCGCGAGCTACCGGTACACCCCGGCGCCCGGCCTGCCGGCGCTCCGCGAGGCGATCGCCGCGAAGACGCTGCGCGACTCGGGGCTCGAGGTCTCGCCGAGCCAGGTCATCGTGACCAACGGCGGCAAGCAGTCGGTGTACCAGGCCTTCCAGGCCGTGGTTAACCCGGGCGACGAGGTGCTGCTGCCCGCGCCGTACTGGACCACCTACCCCGAGGCGATCCGCCTCGCCGACGGCACCCCGGTCGAGGTATTCGCCGGCGCCGACCAGGACTACAAGGTCACCGTCGAGCAGCTCGAGGCCGCTCGCACCGACCGCACGACCGTGCTCGTGTTCGTCTCGCCCTCCAACCCGACCGGCTCCGTGTACACAGCCCAAGAGACCGCAGCCATCGGCGAATGGGCACTCGAGCACGGCATCTGGGTGATCTCGGACGAGATCTACCAGAACCTCACCTACGAGGGCGTCAAGGCGACCTCCATCGTCGAGGCCGTTCCTGCTCTCGCGGGCCAGACCATCCTCGTCAACGGCGTCGCGAAGACCTACGCGATGACCGGATGGCGTGTGGGCTGGATGGTCGGCCCCGCGGATGCCATCAAGATCGCGGGCAACCTGCAGTCGCACCTCTCGAGCAACGTGAACAACGTCGCCCAGAAGGCCGCGATCGCAGCCCTCAACGGCCCCCAGACCGAGGCCGAGCAGTTCCGCGAGGCCTTCGACCGCAGACGCCGCCTGGTCGTGTCGGAACTGTCGAAGATCGACGGCCTCGTCGTACCGAACCCGCTCGGCGCGTTCTACGTGTACCCCGATGTGCAGGGCCTCCTCGGCCACACCTGGGACGGAGTGACGCCGACCACCTCGCTCGAACTCGCGGACTTCATCCTCGAGCGAGCCGAGGTCGCCGTCGTCCCGGGTGAGGCGTTCGGCCCGTCCGGATACATCCGCATGTCGTACGCACTCGGCGACGACCAGCTCCTCGAGGGCGTACAGCGCCTGCAGCGGCTCTTCAGCTGACCCCCGTCGGCGATGGGTGGCCGCTGTCACTCCTCGTCGTGGAAACCGATGAGCCAGCGGATGCCGTAGCGGTCGACGAGGGTGCCGTCGTAGTCGCCCCACGGTCGCTTCTGCAGGGCGTCGAGCACTCGACCCTCCAGGGACAGCTGATCGAACCAGCTGGTCAGGGTGGATGCGTCGGCCGTGCCGAGCAGAGAGAGGAACATGCCACTCATCTGCACGGCGTCGTCGTCGGCTCCGGCGTCGGCACCTGCCAGCTCGACCGGGCCGGACAGCTGTCCGTGCGCGATAGCGTCGCCGGGGCCGTCGTGGCGACCCGCCTGCGAGTAGTCGAGCAGCTGCAGATCGCCGCCGAAGACGGAGCGGTAGTGTTCCAGTGCCTCGGCCGCGTTTCCCGGGAACAGCAGGTAGGGGATCAGTCCGCTCATGCCGCGAGTGTACGGCGAACGGGTGACGTTGTCAGTCAGGCCGGCGTCGTCAGTCGATGCGATGCCGTCAGTCGGGGACGCTGCTGCGATAGCGCCGGGGCTTGCCCTCGCCGAGGTCGATGAGGCGCGCGACGCGGTGCAGCTCCACCGGCATCCCGAGCAGCGCCTGAAGGGCCGTGCGGATGCCCGTTTCGTCGCCGCCCGCGATCGCCGCGCGCACCCGTCCGTCCTCGCCCTGCTCGATCGACCACCCCAGCGCACCCCGAGCCTGCAGCTGCTGCGTCAGCTCGACGCACGGCACGAGTGTGCCGTCGGCCGCGCGGAAGCGCGTGTTGTCACGCCCCTCGAGGTCGGCGATGCCGAATGCGCCGTCGTCGAGGCGCACCAGCCTCCCGAAGTCGCCGGTGCGGTATCGCACCAGCGGCAGCAGCGGGTTCTCCCCCGCGGTCACCACGATCTCTCCCATGCTCCCCGAGGGCACGGCGACGTCGCGGCGCGGCTCGAGGACCTCGACGTGCACTCGCCGGTCCAGGATCCGGAACGGCCCGTCGTCGGTCCGCGCGGCGATCGGGCGCGTCTCGTGGAGCCCGTACACGTCGATCACCGGGCAGCCGAACGCCGCCTCCAGGCGCGCACGCAGAGGCGAGGAGAGCGCCATCGCACCTGAGAAGATCACGGCAGGGTGCAGCACGGCGCCGAGTCCCGCATCCAGAAGCTCGGCGAGGCTCGTCGGATGTCCGCTCAGGATCTGCGGATCCGCCTCCGCGAGGAATCGGGCCCGTGCGTCGACGTCGTCCCAGGCTGAGGGATGCAGGTTGAGGCGTGCCATGGCGCGATGCGCGAAGCTCGAGATCACCGACACGTAGGTGAACGCCTGCCTCTGGAAGACGAGATTCGCCACCGCCATCCGCTCGCCGTCCGTGGTGACCGTGGCCCCGGCGGATGCGGCGAGCGCGACGAGCAGGTGGAAGCCGCGCGCGACCTCCTCGACGTCGTCGGGGATGAGCAGTGCCGCTCCGGTCGAGCCCGAGCTCGTGCCGTGCAGCATGCGCGAGAGGTCCGCATCGAGCGGCACGAAGGCTGCGAGATCGTCGACGAGATCGGCACGTGCGATCGTCGGGAAGTCCTCGAGCGTGGCGTCCTCGGACATTGCCCGGTAGCGCAGCGTGCGCTTCGCGGCCACGAGGTGTTCGCGGAGCCAGTCGTCGGTGGAGAGCGGATGCCGCACCCGCTCGGCCTGCTCGGCGGTGAGGCGGTCGCCGGTCGCGTGGGTCCACCGCGGAGCATCCGCATGCGCACGCCAGTGCGTGAGCCTCGTCACTCCCTCGGCATCGATGGTCGGCCAGCGCTCCGCGTCGGTGAGCACCGCAGCCTCTCCTGGTGCGTACTCCGCGAGGGTCAGCGCACCTCTGAGGTCGGGGTCACTCACTGGAGTACCGCGCCGCTGCCTCCTTGCGGCGGGCCTCTTCGAGTTTGCGGGCGATGTCGGCG
The DNA here is from genome assembly GCF_051062835.1 of Microbacterium sp. CGR1. Lineage (GTDB taxonomy): Bacteria > Actinomycetota > Actinomycetes > Actinomycetales > Microbacteriaceae > Microbacterium. The sequence continues at coordinate 1,650,023 of NZ_JAOTPG010000001.1, forward strand.
CGGTGCCTGTGGCCCTCATATGCCTCGGCGAGCGCCCGATCACGGGCCAGCGAGTCGCACGCGGCGAGCAGAGACGCGGCCGTCGCAGCGTCCTCCCCTGCGGGAACGAAGCCGCACCAGAGCAGGAAGGTGCGGGCGGCCTCGGTGCGCCGCTCGTCATCCGAGGTCCATGCCGCTGGTGCGGCGACCGGGGCGACGCGCAACGCGAGCGCATCGACGGCGAGGGCCGCCCATCCGGTCGAGAGCGCCGGATCGAGCGGCTCGATGAGGCCCTCGCTGGCGACGAGCCACAGACCGATCGCGGCTCCCTGGCGTACGCGAGGGTCGTCGTCGAACCGGGCGGCGACGATCTGACCGCCCAGGACGTCTCCCGCCAGGGCACGCAGCGAGATCCGCTCGTCGAGGAACTCCTGCGGCACGCGGGAGATGCGGGCGGCCACCGACTCGAGCGAGGGCCCTGGTCTCGTGCGCGCCCAGGCCTCGGCCTCTCCGCCGGAGCGCTCGCTCCACGCGGCGAGCAGCGCCTCGGTGTCAGCCATGCAGAGTCGCCGCCAGGGCCGCGCACGCGGCAGGTGCGTCAGCCATCGTCTGCAGATACACCACGTCGTAGCCGTCGTGCTCGGCGAGCTGCGCGACCTGGTGTCTGCGGTCCATGAGCACGAGCGTACCGGTCGTGAGCACGCCTCGAACGGTGCGGGCGACGCCCTCGTACGGCTCGTTGCCCACGCCGAACATCGACACCAGTCCGTCGTCGGAGAGCACCACCACATGACGTTGGTCGTCGTCGCCCGCCGGAGGGAGCCCCGCGTACCTGGTGGCGTAGAGGTCGAGCGGGAACGACGTCGATCTGCCGAAGAACAGCGAGATCGCGCCGATGATCTCGGCGGGGTCGCGGCCGAACCGCGGCATCCCCGCGACCTCACCCGTGCCCGAGAAGCTCGTGACCCTGACCCGTCCTCCTCCGCGCAGGATCGACAGCGCGAGGATCGTGCCGGCGAGCACGGCGGGCGACCCGTTTCGTGGATGCGTCATCGACCCCGAGGAGTCGATGTAGAGGTCGAGCTCGAGACTCGTCTCGCGGGTGATCGGCTCGTCGTCGAGTTCCGAGCGGCGACGGGTCGTGACGCCGGGGATCACCGTCCCCGACCGCAGGGTCAGCGGCCAGTCGAGATCGGAGAGTGCATCTCCCACCTCCCACAGCTCCACGGGACCGGGGATGCCGCCGGTCGGCGTCGAGGGCGCGGGGCGCGTGTACGGGCGCACCCATGCGGCTGCTTCGTTGCGATACCAGGCGGCGAGCACGGCATCCTCACCGCTCTCGCGGTACAGCGCGAGAGTGCGCGCGATCGTCAGCCGCTGCCCGTCCTTCTTCCTGCCGTCGTCGGTCGTGTCCTCCGGATCGCCCTCTCCGTCCGGGTCCCTCACCATGCCGGGGTGCCGCGGCAGATCGCCGCGCAGGCGCTGGTCGGCGAGGATGCGGCCGAGCTCGTCTGCCGAGGCGGGGGCGTCGTCGACTCCGCATCCGACGCGTGGCTCGCCAGCGCCCTCCGGCGCTCCCGCCTGCTCGGCGAGATAGGGGGCCGCGATCACGCCGAACAGCGCGGCACCCGAGACGGGGTCGGTGGCGAACGAGCGCACGGCATCCGCTACGAGAGCGGCGTCGACCGCAGGGTTCGTCGCTGTCGCTCCGGCGAGCTCCGCCGCCACACGCTCGCGTTCGGTCTGGGCTGCACGCAGCAGGCGTTCCTTCTCACGGTGCTTCTCGGGGATCTGGCTGAGCGGCACGAGGGTCGTCTGCACGCGAGCGCGCTCCGGTCGGGGCGGCGGCTCGAGCGGGCACAGGGTGCCTGCCGGCAGCTGCCAGAGCAACTCGTATGCGCGGCAGTACACCCACCAGAGACGGTCGGCGCTGCCCGCCGGCGCCGGATAGAGGGCGAGACCGAGCCGGACGATGCCGAGATCCCGGGTGGCGATGGGGGCGCCGGTCTGCTCCGCCCGCTGCAGCTGGGCGACGCGTGTGTTCACGAGCAGATCGCTCCACAGGTTCGAGAGTCTCCGCGCACCTTCCCCCGCATTCACGCGCGCGGTGGCTGCGGTGATCGCGCGTGCCATCTGGTGGTCGATCTTGAGCGAGTCGATGCGTGTGCTCGGCGCCAGCACGTGGTGCCCGATCTCGTGGGCGAACATGCTCCACAGCTCGTCCGCGAGCCCGCGGTCGGCGAGGTAGTGCGGGTCGACGGTCACCGATGGGGGGAACGAGAACCATGCGGGCGCGCCGTGCGTCGCAGCGGCCCCAGGACGGATGGCCGGGTCGTCGAGGCGCACGCGCCACAGGGCGAGCGCCCGCTCCCACGCCGATCGCGCGTCGTCGGTGAGCGCGACCCGATCGGGCAGCGCGACCCGATCGGGGAGGGCCGTCACACCTGCTCCCGCACGTGCACCCAGGCCAGGTGCGTGTCCGGCCCGATCACGATGGTCACCCCGTCATCGCTTGGCTCGGCCGTCGTCGGTTGCTCGGGCAGCAGCGAGAGCCTCGCGCCCCACACATCACTGTCGAGACGCCACCAGGCGCCGGCCACGAGAAACGCGAAGGCACCGTCATCCGGCAGCGGCTCCACACGCTCGGGGGGACGGATCCACGCGCCGCCGAGGCCTCGGAACCCACCGGTGGCGAGGACGTATCCCCGCTGATCGGCCCGGCCCGGCCACCAGAAGCGATCGCTGCGCTGCCGGCGGCGGAACTCGTCGAGCAGGTCGACGCCGACACCGAGGGCCGCGGCGGCCGACACTCGCTGCTCTGCGGAGTCGAGATCGTCGAGCCTCGTGAGCGCATCGGCGCGCAGCCCGAGCGCGCCCGCACGCCACGCGGCGATCGCCACGAGGTCGAGCGCGCGATCGCGGTCGGCGAGCGCTGCTGGGTCGAGCGCGATGCCCGCGGCGAGCGCGCGACCGAACAGCATCGGATCACCGTGGGCGCCCCGCACGGACTCCGCCGCAAGTGCCGCATCGAGCCCCGCGACCGAGAGATCGGGAAGCTCCGCGGGCGGGAACGGCGCCGAGACGTTCGCCAGCTGCACCGGGACGCGGTTCACCCGCGCAGCTCCTGCCATCGCACGTAGGCGGTGTAGCGCTGATGCAGGTACTTCAACGCGATGACGTCATCGAAGTCGCGGCCGTACAGCTTGCCGACCGTGGCGATCCGGCGCAGCTGCGCCTCGACCGCGGTGATGCGACGAGAGGCCTCGAGTGCCGGCAGACCGTCGAGGCCTCGGTCGAATTCCCTGAGGAGCGCAGCCACCTCGTCGTCGGTGTCGCGTCCGAGCGCGTCATACTGCCGGCACGATTGGGCGAACAGATCGGCCAGCCAGCTGACGGTGTCGGTGCTGAGCTCGCGCTCCGCTCCGACGTCGAACCGCGGATGCGTGGCGTTGGGCAGCAGCTTGCCACGGAGCACGAACGGCAGGACCGCCGCGACGTCGTCGAGTTCGACGGCGTCCACGCCTCGGAACCAGGCCATGGCCTTGGCGTACATGATGAGCGTCTGCAGAGCGCGCACCGAAAGTCCGTTGCGGGTCTGCGCCCCGAGATCGACCTCGAGATCGGCACCGCTGTTCGCCTCGATGACTTCGCCGACGCGTCCGCCCGCAGTCGTCACGACGTCCTTGGTGCGGTACTCGAAGCGGCGCCCGCCGTGCTGCACGAACTCGAAGTGGCTGAGGAAGAACCGCAGCCGCTCGCGCACGGCATCCGGAATCGGCACCGCGCGGATCTGCGCGCGCATCTCGGACTGCTGCGCCGCGTCGAACGAGAGCTCGGCCGGCACGTGCTCCTCGGGCTTCTCCCCCGCCTCGACCCGGGTGATCAGCTCGTCGAAGAACCGACTGTTGAACCCGGCCGCCTGCACGGTGACGTCCATGCGGTCGCGCAGCGCCTGGATGACGGGGAAGGTGCCACCGCCCGCGTCGTCGTTCGCGGTGAAGAACCAGCTCTCCACTCCCCCATCAGGCGCGGTGCGGCGCATCTGGTCGTGGCTCTCGACGTACCCCTCCGCGACCATCGTCAGCAGCGCCGACTGGGTCTTGGTGGGGATGCGGTTGTACTCGTCGATGATCTTGACGGGAAGCCCGAGCCAGTCGCGCCACGCGATGCGGATGTCGGTCAGCCGCTCTGCTCCGACGAGATCGCGCGGCAGCGGGATGCCGACGAGATCGCTGACCGTGAGCTGCGGCTGCCCCTGTTGCACGGCCCGCCTGACATCCGCCGACGAGGTGCCCGCGAGCACCCCCATGAGCACGGCGACGGTGGTCTTGCCACGACCGGGTCCGCCGATCAGCAGGCATTTGCCGCCGACCGCGAACGTGAGCAGCGGCACGAGGACGTTGGACGAGAACGACGCCTGGGTCGGCAGCGATACGGCAGCCCCCGCGTCGCCCAGACCTATCGAGAGCGGCTCGCCGTGCGAGAACTCCATGTCGTAATAGGGCGAGATCACCGCGCGGTTGACGATCCAGTAGTAGACCTGGCGGAGCTTCTCATCCAGCGGAACCGCGGCCCGTGCGGCAGGACGGAACAGGTCGTCGGCGGTCAGCGCCTCGACGCCGTGTCCGCTGCCGGGGTTCGTGGGCGAGGCGGAGACTCTGTTCCAGCGGTCGGGCATGCGATCATCCTAACGATGTCGATCGGACGCGCTGCTGGAGCGCGCGCTGCTCGTCGAGCGGCCTCGCCTCGAGCGGAACCGCGAAGCTCAGGTGCTCGGCGAGGAGCTCCTGAAGAGCGGATGCCGCGGCCGCGACCCGTGTCGGCACATCGCCGCGCACCTCGAGCCAGGGCACGTCCTGCGCCGCCAGCACATCGCGGAAGCGCTGCTGCATGCCATGGCGGATATGCTCGCCGTCGCGCATCCCGTCCTGCTCGAACGGGATCTCGTCGCCCGTGAGAATGTAGAGCAGCGGCGGATGCGCGGCCGCGGCCTCGTACAGGCGCGCGGCCGTCGAGCCGACGTAGCGCTCGTGCCACAGAGCTGTCGCGAGCACGTCGGTGTCGCACACGAGCACCGGCACCGGCACCTCCCGCAGAGCGCGCTGTTCGAGAGCGATCTGCCGATCGACGATCAGGTCGAACTCATCGCTGCGCCACGGCGCGTCGAGGCACCCCTCGCGGATCTCGGAGTGCTCGCGACCGTACTCCGGCACCCACAGCGTTCCCAGCCTCTCGGCGAGCGCCGCAGCGAGAGTCGTGGATCCGGTGGACTCCGCTCCCATCACCACGACGCGGGCGGCCAGCCAGGCGCGCACGGCCGGCGCGAGCTCATGCCAGTTGCCGGCGACATCGGCGCGGATCGCGGTGCCCGAGACGGGGTTGATGCGTCGCCCCTCGTCGATCCGCACCCAGCGGGCATCGAGTCGTCTCGCCAGCTCCCCTCCGTACGCATCGCACGAGAACACGGTGTCGACGGGCTCATCGAGCAGCGACCCGATCAGCGCCATGTGCTCGTCCCACGCCGCCTCCGACTCGAAGTCGACGGGAGCGTCATCCATCGCCGCAACCACCCGCACGCCGGGGTGCGACTCGCGGATCCAGTCGGCGCGCACCTCGAGCGGGATCGACTCGACCGAGGCGCCGAGCACCTGGACGGTGACCCGGTCGCTCGCGCGCTGCGCCTGACGGATGAGATGCGAGTGCCCGCTGTGGAAAGGGTAGAACTTGCCCAGTACCAGTCCGTGACCGCTCATGCCCGCCACCTCAAGCCCGAGAGGAAGCGGACGTCGCGCCGATGGGAGCGGAATCACGATCGCCGCTCGCAGCCCGACGCCACGAGCGGTAGCCGATCATGCAGAGTCCGATGAAGAGGACGTAGAGCGCAGCGATGACCCAGAGGCCCGCGACGATCGAGAGGCCGACGAATGCGATGTCGACCCCGATCCAGACGAACCAGTTCTCGATCCACTTGCGGTTGAGCATGTACTGCGCCACGAGGCTTGCGGCGGTCGTCGCGGCATCCGGGATCGCCACCTGCGAGTCGGTGAAAGTCGTGAGCACCCAGACCAGCACGGCAGCGCCGGCGATCGCAGCGAGCGCCAGCCACGGCCACGCTCGGCGCGGAGTGTTCACGACGTACGTGCGGCTCTGCTCGGCGCCGTGCGTCCAGCGCCACCAGCCGTGCACGCCCATCAGCAGATAGACGACCTGCAGCGCAGCCGTGGCATAGAGCCCCGCGCCGATGAAGACGACGAACAGCACCACGTTGTTAGCGATGCCGATCGGGTAGTTCCAGACGTTCCGACGCCCGGCGAGCCACACGCAGACCGCTCCCGTGACGAAGCCGAGAACCTGAGGCCACTCGGCCTGGAGCCATTCGAGCACGGGGCTCCTACAGTTCGACGCCGAGCAGCACGGGCTCGGGCTGCAGCACCAGGCCGAACTCGGCGTGCACCCGGCTCTGGATGAAGCGTGCGAGCTCCGAGACCTCGGCGGCGGTCGCGCCGCCGCGGTTGGTCAGCGCCAGGGCGTGCTTGGTCGAGACGGACGCACGCGAACGAGGCAGCTTGAAGCCCTTGCGGATCCCGGCCTGCTCGATCAGCCACGCGGCGCTCACCTTGACGTCCGGAGCCTCGGTCTTCACCGGCGGCACGAATCCGTCGTACGACGCGAGCGGGATGACCGTCACGGCATCGAGGTCGGGGGCCACGGGCCAGCGAGGACACTCGGGCGGCAGCGCGCGCGCCACGGCATCGGGCACGATCGCGTTCTGGAAGAACGAGCCGACCCCGTGCGTGTCTGGGTCGTTCTCGTCGAGCAGCATGCCCTTCGACGCCCGCGTGGCGAGGATGCGCTCACGCACCCACGCGAGCGGGACCGGAGCATCCGAGTCGAGTGCGAGAGCCCGACGCAGCTGTTCTCCGCGGACGACACGTTCTTCGGCCACGACCAGATCGACCGTGATCGACAGGATGACGGCTCGTCGCTGCGGCACGCTGCCGTAGTGGTGCTTGAGCACGGATGTGCGGAATCCGAGGCCCAGATCGGCGGCGGACACCACGGAGACCTCGCCCGTCGCCTCGTCGATCAGCTCGACCTCGACGAGGGTCTCCTGGATCTCCTGGCCGTAGGCGCCGATGTTCTGCACAGGAGCCGCGCCGACGGTGCCGGGTATGCCGCTCATCGCCTCGAGACCGGCATAGCCGTGCTCGACGGCGTAGCCGACGAGGTCGTCCCAGCTGTGCCCCGCCTGCACCCGCAGCCGGACGCGACCTGCGTGCGGAGACGGAAGCTCTTCGATGCCCCGAGTCAGGACGCGGATCACCGTGCCCTCGAACGGCTCATCGCCGATGAACAGGTTGGAGCCTCCACCGAGGACGAACCACTCCTCGTCGCGCGACCACACCTCGGTGAGGGCGCCGACGAGCTCTTCCGTGGTCGAGGCCTCGAGCATCCGCTCGGGCGCTCCCCCGGTGCGGAGCGTCGTCAGCGTCGAGAGCTGCAGCGGCTTGATCTCGTGCACCACGCGGTCACCCATCAGGAGGCGATGCGCAGCTGCGCCTTGACCAGCACGGTCGTCTCGCCGAACGTGACCTTGAGGTCGATCCTCGTCGACGCCTCGTCGACCGCTCCCACGGTGGCGAGCACGTGCAGATCGGCTCCGTCGGCGGGGTCGACGACGACGGGCTTGGTGAAACGCACACCGTAGTCGAGGATCTGCGCGCCCGGCTCGAGAGCCGCGACGACCACGGACGAGGCGATGCCCATCGTGAGCATGCCGTGCGCGAGGACACCGGGCAGTCCCACCGACGCGGCGATGTCGTCACGGTAGTGGATCGGGTTGAAGTCGCCGGAGGCACCGGCGTACCGGACGAGCGACTCCCGAGTGAGGTGGACGGTGCGCTCCGCGACGACGTCTCCGACAGCGAACGGCATCACGCGGCTCCTTCTTCGGCGCCGACCAGCAGCACGCTGGTGGCGGTGACGACGTGTGCACCCGCGGCATCCGTGATCTCGGCGGCGCTCGTGATCATGGCGTTGCCGCCCATCATGCGGATGCCGGTGACGCTGAGCCGCCCGATGAGCTCGTCGCCCGCGACGATGGGTCGGGAGTACGAGAACTTCTGCTCGGCGTGGATCGTGCGCGCGAGCACGATGCCCGAATCCGGCTCGGCGAGCAGCTGCTGAAGCGTGTGGTCCTGGATGACCATCGCGAAGGTCGGGGGCGCCACGACATCGTCGAAGCCCGCTGCGCGAGCGGCCTCGACATCGGTGTGCTGCGGTGCGTCGGCGAAGACGGCACGCGCGAACTCGCGCACCTTCTCTCGGCCGACGAGGTAGGGGGCGGACGGGGGGAACTCACGACCGACAAGCTCTTGATTCACTGCCACCCCTCGATCCTACTTTCTCGGTCGTGGAGCGCGGTGCCCTGCGGCCGGATCAAAGACCGCTCAGTCCTTCTTCTTGCGCCCCTTGATCGCCTTCATCGCCATCTGCACCGCGATCACCACGAGGTATGCCGCGAAGAGCATGTTGCCCACGAGCGGGTCGATCAGGGTGGCGAGCCAGGCTCCGAGTGCGGTGGTCGTGCAGGCGGAGATCCCGACGATCGCTGCGGCGAGGAGGTCGACGTTGTGATTGCGGAGGTTGCCGATCGTGCCCGAGATCGCGGTGGGGATCATCATGAGCAGCGACGTGCCCTTGGCCACGAGATCGCTCGTGCCGAATGCGAGCATCAGCACGGGGACCACGATCACGCCCCCACCGACACCGATCAGGCCGGCGAGGATGCCGGTCCCGACACCGACCGCGAGCAGTCCGAGTCCGTTGAGCAGCTGCAGCTCGAACTCGGCGTCACGCGAGGGAACGACGAGGAACAGGCTGACGATCACGACCAGGAGGAAGCCCACGAAGAACCACCGCAGGACGGTCTGCGAGATCTTCGGCAGCAGTCGGGTGCCGATCTGCGCACCGACGACCGCGCCTGCGGCGAGGATCAGTGCGGGGATCCAGGCCACGGAGCCGTTGATCGCATAGGAGATGACGCCGACCGTCGCCGTCGGGACGATCGCAGCGAGGGACGTGCCGGCACCGAGACGCTGGTTGAAGTGCAGGAACAGCACGAGGAGCGGGACGATGACCGTGCCGCCGCCGACTCCGAAGAGGCCCGAGAGGAGCCCGGCGATCAGCCCGATCCCGATGAATGCCGTATAGGCGCGAGGCCCTCTGCTCAGGGTCTCTGCATCAGTCACCGGTTCAGCCTACTCCCGGGTATCCGAGCCCGGTGACGGGTCGCACGCAGACCCTGGGACTCGGTGCCTTGGTGTGCGACACTGGATCGCATCAGACGGCGTCGTCGCCTCACCGGATCGAAGGAGATCTCATGGTGCGCAGTTCCTATCCCGATGTCGAGATCCCTGCGGTCTCGATCCACGAGTTCCTGTTCGGAGATGTCGAGGAGCACCGGCTCGACGCGGTCGCGATCGTCGACGGCGTCAGCGGCGCGACGACGACCTATCGTCAGCTGATCGGACAGATCGACCTGTTCGCGGGCGCCCTCGCCGCGCGTGGCGTCGGAGTCGGCACGAAGGTCGGCGTGCTGTGCCCGAACGTCCCCGCATTCGCCACGGTGTTCCACGGCATCCTGCGTGCAGGAGCGACCGCGACGACCATCAACTCCCTCTACACCCCCGAGGAGATCGCGAACCAGCTGACGGATGCCGAGGCCACCTGGCTCGTCACCGTCTCCCCGCTTCTTCCCGGAGCGAAGGCCGCAGCAGCAGCCCTCGGCCTCGACGACGACCACGTGATCGTCCTCGACGGCGCGGAGGGCCACCCGTCTCTGCCCGCGCTGCTCGGCGAAGGTCGCTCTGCACCCGAGGTCTCATTCGACCCGGAGACGCACCTGGCCGTGCTCCCGTACTCCTCCGGAACGACCGGGCGCCCCAAGGGTGTCATGCTCACGCACCGTAACCTGATCGCGAACGTGAGCCAGTGCCGCTCGACGATCTCTCTCGGAGATGACGACCGCGTGCTCGCCGTGCTGCCGTTCTTCCACATCTACGGAATGACCGTGCTGTTGAACTTCGCACTGCGGCAGCGCGCCGCGCTGGTCACCATGCCGAAGTTCGATCTCGCCGAGTTCCTCCGCGTCGTGCAGGAGCACCGCACGACCTGGGTGTTCATCGCCCCGCCGATCGCCGTCGCGCTGGCGAAGCATCCGCTGATCGATCAGTACGACACCTCGGCGATCAAGGTCATCTTCTCGGGCGCCGCTCCTCTCGACGGCACGCTCGCCTCAGCCGTCGCGAGCCGCCTCGGATGCATCGTCTGCCAGGGCTACGGAATGACCGAGACGAGCCCCGTCACGCATGCGATCCCCTACGACCGCGCGGACATCGACCGCTCGTCGGTCGGCATGCTGCTGGCGAACACCGAGGCGAGGCTCGTCGCCGACGACGGAACCGACATCGAGGTGCCGGCAGACGGCGCCAGCGCGCCGGGCGAGCTGCTGATCCGTGGACCCCAGGTGATGAAGGGCTATCTGAACAGACCGGATGCCACGGCCGAGATGCTGGACGCCGACGGGTGGCTGCACACCGGTGATGTCGCGACCGTCACGCACGACGGGATCTTCCGCATCGTCGACCGCCTCAAGGAGCTCATCAAGTACAAGGGATACCAGGTGGCCCCCGCCGTGCTCGAGGCGGTGCTGCTCGAGCATCCGTCCATCGCCGATGCGGCCGTCATCGGTGCCCCCGACGCCGACGGGCAAGAGGTGCCGAAGGCGTTCGTGGTGGTGCAGCAGGGAGCGGAGCTCGACGCGGCCGCCGTGATGGCCCACGTCGCAGCACATGTCGCCCCCCACGAGAAGGTGCGGCAGGTCGAATTCATCGACGCCATTCCGAAGTCGGCATCCGGAAAGATCCTGCGCAAGGATCTGCGCACCCTCTGAATCCCGAGCCGTATCAGCGAAGAAGCCCGCCGTCCCTTTCGGGGCGGCGGGCTTCTTCGAACGAGCGAAGTGCTTACTCGGACTTCTTCTCGACAGCGTCCTCGGCGGCAGCCTCGGCTGCCTCTCCCTCGACCTGCGACTCGGCGCCGGCGTCGGTGGTCTCCTCTGCCGGAGCCTCCTCGACGACCTCGGCGGGCTTCTCAGCCTTGGCAGCCTTCTTGGTGGACTTCGCCTTAGGGGTGACGGGCTCGAGAACGAGCTCGATCACGGCCATGGGGGCGTTGTCACCCTTGCGGTTGCCGACCTTCGTGATGCGGGTGTAGCCACCCTCACGGTCTGCGACGAGCGGAGCGATCTCGGTGAAGAGCACGTGTCCGGCATCCTTGTTGGAACGCAGCACGGTCATCGCACGACGACGCGAGTGCAGGTCGCCGCGCTTGCCGAGCGTGATGAGACGCTCCGCGAGCGGACGCAGGCGCTTGGCCTTGGTCTCGGTCGTCTTGATCGACTTGTGGATGAAGAGCTGCGCCGCGAGGTTGGCAAGCAGCAGGCGCTCGTGTGCGGGGCCGCCTCCGAGGCGGGGACCCTTAGTGGGCTTGGGCATATCTCACTCCTGGTCAGGAAAGGTCGGGTCAGCTGGCCTCTGCCAGCTGACAATCCGGGTGGGTCAGAAGGACTCGTCTTCGCTGCCGCCGTAGAAGTGGGCGCCGTCGAAACCGGGCACCGAATCCTTGAGCGACAGACCGAGCGAGATGAGCTTGTCGCGCACCTCGTCGACCGACTTCTGGCCGAAATTGCGGATGTTCATGAGCTGCGTCTCCGAGAGGGCGACGAGCTCCGAAACAGTGTTGATGCCTTCACGCTTCAGGCAGTTGTACGAGCGGACCGAGAGGTCGAGGTCCTCGATCGGCATCGACAGCTCGCTGGAGTTCACTGCCTCCACCGGCGCCGGGCCGATCTCGATGCCCTCGGCCTCGACGTTCAGCTCGCGGGCGAGACCGAACAGCTCGGTGAGCGTCTTGGCTGCCGACGCGACGGCGTCGCGGGGGCTGATCGCGGACTTGGTCTCGACGTCGAGGACGAGCTTGTCGAAGTCGGTACGCTCACCGGCACGGGTGGCGTCGACGCGGTAGCTGACCTTGAGGACCGGCGAGTAGATCGAGTCGATCGGGATCTGACCGGCCTCTGCGTACTCGTTACGGTTCTGCGTCGCCGAGACGTAGCCACGTCCACGCTCGATGGTGAGCTCGAGCTCGAACTTCGCGGTCTCGTTGAGGGTTGCGATGACGAGCTCGGGGTTCTGGACCTCGACACCGGCCGGAGCCGAGATGTCAGCGGCGGTCACTTCGCCCGAACCGGTCTTGCGCAGGTACGCCGTGATCGGCTCGTCGCGCTCCGACGAGACGACGAGCTGCTTGATGTTGAGGATGATCTCGGTGACATCCTCCTTCACGCCGGGGATGGTGCTGAACTCGTGCAGCACGCCGTCGATGCGAACGCTGGTGACCGCGGCGCCGGGGATCGACGACAGCAGGCTGCGACGAAGCGCGTTGCCGATCGTGTATCCGAAGCCGGGCTCCAGAGGCTCGATGATGAACCGGCTCCGGTTCTCGACGATCTTTTCCTCGGTCAGTGTGGGACGCTGTGCAATAAGCACTCTGTGTTCCTTTCGATCACATGCCCGCTATATGACATGTGGTGGGGTGAGGTCTTGAGTTTTTGTGAGTCGATGCCCGCTGGCGGGCGTCGAGCCGCTCGAGCCCTGAGGCACGAGCGGCTCGACGAGCCGGATCAGACGCGGCGACGCTTCGGCGGGCGGCAGCCGTTGTGCGCCTGCGGGGTGACGTCCTGGATCGAACCGACCTCGAGGCCGGCGGCCGTCAGCGAACGGATCGCGGTCTCGCGACCCGAGCCCGGTCCCTTGACGAAGACGTCGACCTTCTTGACGCCGTGCTCCTGCGCCTGGCGGGCGGCCGACTCGGCGGCCAGACCAGCGGCGTAGGGGGTCGACTTGCGCGAGCCCTTGAAGCCCACGCCACCCGACGATGCCCAGCTGATGACAGCGCCGGACGGGTCGGTGATCGAAACGATGGTGTTGTTGAACGTCGACTTGATGTGGGCGTGGCCCAGCGCGATGTTCTTCTTTTCCTTGCGGCGCGGCTTGCGCGCGGCGGCCTTGGGTGCAGCCATGAAAGTGTTCTCCTAGTCCCTGGGGGCCGCGCTTAGCGGGCCTTCTTCTTGCCTGCGACGGTGCGCTTCGGGCCCTTGCGGGTACGGGCGTTGGTCTTGGTGCGCTGGCCACGGACCGGGAGGCCACGACGGTGGCGGATGCCCTCGTAGGAGCCGATCTCGACCTTGCGGCGGATGTCTGCGGCGACCTCGCGGCGCAGGTCACCCTCCACCTTGTAGGTACCTTCGATGTGGTCGCGGAGGGCGATCAGCTGGTCGTCGCTGAGGTCCTTCACGCGGATGCTCTCGTCGATCTCCGTCGCCTTGAGGATCTCGACGGAGCGGGTACGGCCGACGCCGTAGATGTAGGTAAGGGCGATCACCACGCGCTTGTCGCGCGGGATGTCAACGCCGGCAAGACGTGCCATGCGGTTCTCCTGTGTTTGGTAGAGGTGTGGAGCAGGATCGGTGCCCGGGCCTCTGTCCCGAGGTGTCCTCCACTCGCGTGGAATCTGATCCTGCCGTTGTGTGTGTTGAGTTGTGAGTCAGATCTGGCGAGGTCTGCCGGCGAAGCCGACGAACCTCCGACCGAGCACTTAGCCCTGGCGCTGCTTGTGGCGCGGGTTGCTCTTGCAGATCACCATGACGCGGCCGTGGCGACGGATCACCTTGCAGTGATCGCACATGGGCTTGACGCTGGGGTTGACCTTCATGATGTGTTCCTATTCGCTGTCTTCGTACCGCCCCGAGCTGGGGCAGGCCGTTACTTCTCGACCGATCAGCGGTAGCGGTAGACGATACGGCCGCGGGTGAGGTCGTAGGGGCTGAGCTCCACGACGACGCGGTCCTCGGGGATGATGCGGATGTAGTTCTGCCGCATCTTGCCTGAGATCGTTGCCAGGACCTTGTGTCCGTTGGAGAGCTCAACGCGGAACATCGCGTTGGGCAGAGCCTCGGAGATCACGCCCTCGATCTCGATGACACCGTCTTTCTTAGCCATAGCCTCGCTGACGCTTCTGCAGACCGGTCGATCTGCGGTGGGTGGTTGGATTGCGATACCTCTGCCGATTCAGACACGCCGAATCAAGGCGCAAGGCACCAAGGATCTATGTTATCCGACAACGGGTGTTCCGGCAACCTGAGAAGGATGCCGGAACTCCCGTTGGTGGACGTGAGTGGATCAGCCGAGGATCTTGGCGAACTCGGTCGCGATCTCGCTGTTGTCGATGCGCGTGCCGTTGACCTCGACGGTCGGGGTTCCGGTGATCTCGTGGGCCTTCGTCTGCGAGTCGGCGAACTTCGTGTACGTGCCGTCGGCGATGCAGTCGGCTGCCGCCCCCGCGCCCGCCTGTTCGGCAAGGGCGCTGAGCTCCGCGACGCTGAGGCCTGCGGAGTTCTCCTCCGGCTGGTTCGTGAAGAGCAGGTTGAAGTAGTCCAGTGTCGCGTCGGGAGCCTCAGCGGCGACGCAGTACATGGAGCCGGCCGACAGGGACGAGTACTGGCCGGTCGTCGAGTACCGGTTGAGGATCGAGACCGGGTGGATGTTCAGCGTGATCTGGTTATCGGCGGCTGCCGCCTGCAGCTGCTCGCCGTATGCGTCCTCGAACTGGCCGCACACGGGGCACATGAAGTCGACGTACGTGTCGATCTCGTCCTCGCCCGTACCGAACGAGATCGCACCGGTCTCCTCGTTCACGATCGAGCTCTGCGGCGCGGTGCCGGGTGACGTGGCCTGGTTGTTCAGGAACACGACGACGAAGGCGAGGACGGCCAGAACGACCACCACTGCCGCCGAGACGCCGATCACGAACCAGTTGGTGTTGCCTTTCGCGGCTGCCATGGTTTTCCGTTTCTGTCGAGGCCCACTCGCGGTGGACCCGGCCTGAAGTCTGCGGGCGCATGCGCACCCATACACCCATTGTGCCCGGAGAAACCTATGTGCGCGTTGTGACGATCCTCCGCATGACGCCGGACGCCGCTCGCAGCATCCGCCGGATCAGGCGATCGGCGTCGGCTTCACGCCGAAGGGTGCGAGGCCTGCCGCTCCCCCGTCGACGGCCGTGAGCACCCAGATGCCCCCCTCGTGCAGGGCGACGCTGTGCTCCCAGTGCGAGCCGTCGGTGCCGTCGACCGTCGAGACCGTCCAGTCGTCGTCCTCGACGAAGGTCTCGTCGCCGCCGGCGGTGACCATCGGCTCGATGGCGAGCACGAGCCCCGGCTTGACCTCGGCGCCGGGATCGGGCGTGCGGTAGTTGAACACGCTCGGCGCCTCATGCATCTTGCGGCCGATGCCGTGACCCACGTACTCGCGGAGGATGCCGTAGGTCTCGCCGGAGACCACTGACGGGCCCTGTGCCTCGATGTAGCCCTGAATGGCTGCACCGATGTCGCCCAGGTGCGAGACGGACGCCATGGCGGCGATTCCGGCCCACATCGACCCCTCCGTCACCCGGGAGAGCTCCTCGCGCTGGGCGATCAGCTCGGGGCGGCTGTCGTCCGGCACCACGACGGTGATCGCGCTGTCGCCGTTCCACCCCTGGTACTGCGCACCGCAGTCGATCGAGACGATGTCGCCCGCCTGCAGCACCCGCTCGCCGGGGATGCCGTGCACGACCTCCTCGTTGACCGAGATGCAGGTCGTGTGGCGGTAGCCGCGGACGAGCTGGAAGTTCGACTCCGCGCCGCGAGCAAGGATCACCCTGTTCGCCTCGGCGTCGAGCTCGAGCGTCGTGACACCGGGACGGATCAGCGGACGGACGGCCTCGAGGGCCGCCGCCGTGATGAGGCCGGGTTCGACCATCGCGCGCAGCTGTGCGGCGCTCTTGTAGATCGACTTGCGGAACATCGTGCGCAGATCAGGCCGCGAGGCGCAGACCGCGTGCGGTCAGCGCCGCGAAGACGCGCTCGGTGATCTCGTCGAGGCTGCCGACGCCGTCGATGCGGTCGACGACGCCTCGCGGGCCGTAGACCTCGAGGATCGGAGCCGTCTCGTGCTCGTAGATGTCCAGGCGATGCGCGATGGCCTCGTCGGTATCGTCCGACCGCCCCTGCTCCGCCGCGCGGAGCTTGAGACGCTCGATGCTCTCCTCGCGAGGAACGTCGAGCAGGATCACCGCGTCGAGGGACTCGCCGCGCTCCGCCAGAAACGCGTCGAGGTGCGCCACCTGAGCCGAGTTACGGGGGTATCCGTCGAGCAGGAAGCCGTTTGCCGCATCATCCTGCGACAGGCGATCGCGGACGATCTCGCTGGTCAGCTCGTCGGGGACCAGATCGCCGCGGTCGAGGACAGCCGTGACCTGCTGGCCGAGCGGCGTGCCCTCTTTGATGTTCGCCCGGAAGATGTCGCCGGTGGACACGACCGGGATGCCGTAGGACTCGGCGATGCGGACACCCTGGGTGCCTTTGCCCGATCCCTGCGGTCCGACGATGAGGAGACGAGCTGATCGAGTCATCGGAGGAGCCCTTCGTAGTGACGCTGCTGCAGCTGCGCATCGATCTGCTTGACCGTCTCGAGACCGACACCCACGATGATGAGGATCGACGCGCCACCGAACGGGAAGTTCTGGTTGGCGCCGACGGTGGCGAGAGCGATCAGCGGGATCAGCGCGATCAGGCCGAGGTAGATCGAGCCGGGAAGCGTGATGCGTGTGAGCACGTAATCGAGGTACTCGGCGGTCGGACGGCCAGCACGGATGCCGGGGATGAACCCGCCGTACTTCTTCATGTTGTCGGCGACCTCGACGGGGTTGAACGTGATTGCGACGTAGAAGTAGGTGAACCCGATGATCAGCAGGAAGTACGCGGCCATGTAGACCGGGTGGTTACCCGTGGTGAAGTTCGCGCTGATCCACGTGACCCACGCCGCGGGCTCGGAGCCGTCCTGCGGGGTGTTGAACTGCGCGATCAGTGCCGGGATGTACAGCAGCGACGAGGCGAAGATCACGGGGATCACGCCCGCCATGTTCACCTTGATCGGGATGTAGGTGTTCGTGCCGCCGTAGGTGCGGCGTCCGACCATGCGCTTGGCATACTGCACCGGAATACGCCGCTGGGACTGCTCGACGAACACGACGAGGCCCATCACGATGATTCCGACCAGCAGCACCAGGAGGAAGACCTCGAATCCCTTGCTCTCCCAGATGAGCCACATGGCGCCGGGGAAGGTCGCGGCGATCGACGTGAAGATGAGCAGCGACATGCCGTTGCCGATGCCGCGCTCGGTGACGAGCTCGGCGAACCACATGATGAGGCCGGTGCCGGCGGTCATCGCCATGATGATGAGCAGCTGTGCCCACCACACGTCGTTCGTAAGCAGGTTCTGGCAGGCGGCGACGTCGGTCGTGCCGAAGAGCTGTCCGCTGCGGGCGACCGTGACGAGGGTCGTCGACTGCAGCAGTGCCAGCGCGATCGTCAGGTAGCGCGTGTACTGGGTGAGTCGTGCCTGACCGGCCTGACCCTCCTTGTGAAGCGCCTCGAAGTGAGGGATGACGACCCGCAGGAGCTGGGTGATGATCGTCGCGGTGATGTACGGCATGACGCCGAGCGCGAAGATCGAGAGCTGGAGGAGCGCGCCACCGGAGAACAGGTTGACGAGACCGAGGAGTCCCTCTGTGCCTGAGTTCAGAGCCAGGCACTCCTCGACGTTCGGGAAGTTCACGAACGGAGCAGGGACATTCGAGCCAAGCCGGTAGATGGCGACGATGGCGAGGGTGAAACCGATCTTCCGACGCAGGTCGGGCGTGCGGAAGATCCGCGCGATGGCGCTAAACAAGGACGTCCTCCTGAAAAGGTTGCCGATCCCTGAGGGACGGCTGAAAGAACAGGCTAACCCATAAGAGGGGCCGGAGAATCTCCGACCCCTCTTATGAAGTGGTTACTTGACGGATCCGCCGGCCGCCACGATCTTCTGCTCGGCAGAACCCGAGACCTTGTCGACCGCGACGGTGAGCTTCACGGCGATGTCGCCGTTTCCGAGAACCTTGACCTTTTCGTTCTTGCGAACGGCACCCTTGGCGACGAGGTCGCTGATGGTGACGTCGCCACCCTTGGGGTACAGCTCCGCGAGCTTCTCCAGGTTCACGACCTGGTACTCCACGCGGAACGGGTTCTTGAACCCGCGCAGCTTCGGGGTGCGCATGTGCAGAGGCATCTGCCCACCCTCGAAGCCGACGCGAACGGTGTTGCGAGCCTTCGTACCCTTGGTACCGCGACCCGCGGTCTTGCCCTTGGAGCCCTCACCGCGACCGACACGGGTCTTCGCGGTGTTGGATCCGGGGACCGGACGCAGGTGGTGCACCTTGAGCACGCCGGGGCGGGATGCCGGAGCATCCTTCTTCGGCGCAGCCTTCTTGGCAGCCGGCTTCTTGACGGCGTCGGCCTTGGCCTCGGTCGCCTTCGCCGGTGCCTTCTTGGCGGCGGGCTTCTTCTCAGCTGCGGCCTTGGGAGCGGCAGCCTTCTTCGGGGCCTTCTCGGCCTCGACGGCTTCGTTCTTCTCAGCCATTAGTCGATCTCCTCAACCTTGACGAGGTGGGCGACGGTCTTGACGTAACCGCGCGTCTGCGCGTCGTCGGGGCGAACGGTGCTGTCACCGATGCGCTTCAGACCGAGGCTGCGCAGCGTGTCACGCTGGTTCTGCTTCTCGCTCACCTTGGACTTGACCTGCGTGACCTTCAGGCGCGCAGCCATCAGGCACCTACCTTCTGTGCGGCGATGGCGTCAGCCTCCGCACGGACGAGACGCGCGGGTGCGACCTGGTCGAACTCGAGGCCACGACGTGCGGCGACCGCACGGGGCTCCTCGAGCTGCTTCAGAGCCGTCACCGTCGCGTGCACGATGTTGATCGTGTTCGACGAGCCGAGCGACTTCGACAGCACGTCGTGGATACCGGCGCACTCGAGCACGGCGCGGACGGGACCACCGGCGATGACACCGGTACCGGCAGCGGCCGGACGGAGCAGGACGACGCCTGCTGCGGCCTCACCCTGCACGGGGTGCGGGATGGTGCTTCCGACGCGCGGAACGCGGAAGAAGTTGCGCTTGGCCTCTTCGACACCCTTCGAGATCGCCAGAGGGACCTCGCGGGCCTTGCCGTAGCCGACACCCACCAGACCGTTGCCGTCACCGACGACCACGAGAGCGGTGAAGCTGAAGCGACGACCACCCTTCACGACCTTCGAGACACGGTTGATGGTGACCACGCGCTCGAGGAACTGGTTGTCCCCACGGTCGCGGGAGTTGCGGTCACGGCCACCCTGGTTGCGGTCACCACGACCCCCGCCGCGGCGGTTGTCGCGCTGAGACGGCTCGGCCTGCGTGGTGCCGGCGGCAGTCTCGGAAGTGGCAGCTGCCGCTTCGGTCACTTCGTTCTCCTTGTTGTCACTCACAGTGCCAGACCCCCTTCGCGGGCGCCGTCGGCGATGGCGGCGACACGACCTGCGTAGCGGTTGCCGCCACGGTCGAACACTGCCTCGGAAACGCCGGCAGCCTTCGCGCGCTCGGCGAGAAGTTCGCCGACCTTGCGGGCCTTGGCGGTCTTGTCACCCTCGAGCGAGCGCAGGTCGGTCTCGAGCGTCGAAGCCGACGCGACGGTGTGACCCTTGCTGTCGTCGACAAGCTGCACGAAGACGTGGCGAGCCGAACGGTTGACGACGAGGCGCGGACGCACCTCGGTGCCGACGACCTTCTTGCGAAGGCGGGCGTGACGACGCGCGCGGGCGTCAGACTTTGACTTGAGAGCCATGGTTACTTACCACTCTTTCCGGCCTTGCGACGCACGATCTCGCCGGCGTAGCGCACACCCTTGCCCTTGTACGGCTCGGGCTTGCGGATCTTGCGGATGTTCGCAGCTGCCTCGCCGACAGCCTGCTTGTCGATACCACTGACCGTGAGCTTGTTGTTGCCCTCGACCGTCAGCGTGATACCGGCGGGCGGGTCGATGAGGACCGGGTGCGAGAAGCCCAGGGCGAACTCGACCGAGCTGCCCTTCTGAGCGACGCGGTAACCGGTTCCGACAACCTCGAGACCCTTGGTGTAGCCCTGGGTCACGCCGATGATGTTGTTGTTGATGAGCGTGCGGGTCAGGCCGTGAAGCGACCGGGACTCGCGCTCATCGTCGGGGCGGGTGACGAGAACCTGGTTCTCCTCGACCGCGACCTCGATGGGCTTTGCGACCGTCAGGGTGAGCTCACCCTTGGGGCCCTTCACCGCGACCTCACGGCCGTCGACCGAGATGGTCACGCCCGCGGGAACGTCGATGGGAAGTCGTCCAATACGCGACATTTTCGATTACCACACGTAGGCGAGAACTTCTCCGCCCACGCCCTTCTGCTCTGCCTGACGGTCGGTGAGAAGACCGGAGGAGGTGGACAGGATGGCCACGCCGAGGCCGCCGAGGACCCTGGGGAGCTCGGTGGACTTCGCGTACACGCGGAGGCCCGGCTTCGACACGCGCTTGATGCCCGCGATCGAACGCTCGCGGTTGGGGCCGTACTTCAGCTGAAGGGTGAGGTTCGAGCCGACGCGAGCGTCAGTCGTCTCCCATCCAGCGATGTAGCCCTCCTGCTGGAGGATCTCGGCGATGTGCGTCTTGAGCTTGCTCGAGGGCAGGGTCACGGAATCGTGGTGCGCCGAGTTCGCGTTACGCAGACGGGTCAGCAGATCTGCGACCGGGTCTGTCATTGTCATTGTTGTTTTCCTTTGTTCATGAGGTTCCGGCTGCCGTTACACGACAGACGGCCTGCGATGACACGCAATCTTCAATTGTACGGGATCGGGCGGGGCGCTGTGCGCCCCGCCCGAAACCGCTTACGCCTTGGCGTCTTCCGTACGGAAGGGGAAGCCGAGGTGACGCAGAAGTGCGCGACCTTCGTCGTCCGTCTTCGCGGTGGTGACGACAGTGATGTCGAAACCGCGAACCCGGTCGATCTTGTCCTGATCGATCTCGTGGAACACGCTCTGCTCCTGGAGACCGAAGGTGTAGTTGCCGTTGCCGTCGAACTGCTTGGCCGACAGACCGCGGAAGTCGCGGATGCGGGGCAGAGCGAGCGAGACGAGGCGGTCCAGGAACTCCCACGCACGGTCGCCACGGAGGGTGACGTGTGCGCCGATGGCCTGGCCCTCGCGCAGCTTGAACTGCGCGATCGACTTGCGTGCCTTCGTGACGAGCGGCTTCTGACCGGTGATCTTGGTGAGATCGTCGATCGCGCCGTCGATCACCTTGCTGTCACGGGCCGCTTCACCGACACCGGTGTTCACGACGACCTTGACCAGACCGGGGATCTGCATCACGTTGGTGTAGCCGAACTCATCCTGCATCTTCTGCTGGATCTCGGCCTTGTACTTCGCCTTCAGGCGGGGCTGGATCTTGCCAGCCACCGCAGCGTCGGTGGTTGCCATCAGAGGTCCTTACCTGACTTCTTCGCGTACCGCACACGGACGGTGCGCTTGACGCCGTCCTTGGTCTGCTCCTCGACCCGGTGGCCGACCTTGGTCGGCTTCTTGGTCGAGGGGTCGACGAGTGCGACGTTCGAGATGTGGATGGAGGCCTCGACAGTCTCGAGGCCGCCCGTCTTGGTGCCACGCTGCGTCTGACCGACACGCGTGTGCTTGGTGACGTAGTTCACGCCTTCGACGATGATGCGGTTCTTGTCGGCCAGGATCTCGAGGACCTTGCCCTGCTTGCCGCGATCTCCGCCACGCTCCTGCGTCGCTCCGGTGATGACCTGAACCAGGTCACCCTTCTTGATCTTCGCCATGACTTAAATAACCTCCGGCGCCAGCGAGACGATCTTCATGAACTTCTTGTCACGAAGCTCGCGACCGACCGGTCCGAAGATACGGGTGCCGCGGGGCTCCCCGTCGTTCTTCAGGATCACGGCGGCGTTCTCGTCGAACTTGATGTACGAACCGTCGGGACGGCGCGTGGACTTGACCGTGCGGACGATGACGGCCTTGACCACATCGCCCTTCTTGACGTTTCCGCCCGGGATCGCGTCCTTGACAGTCGCGACGATCGTGTCACCGAGACCGGCGTAACGACGACGCGAGCCGCCGAGAACACGGATGGTGAGCAGTTCCTTCGCGCCGGTGTTGTCGGCGACCTTGAGGCGGGATTCCTGCTGGATCACTTGGCCTTCTCCAGAATCTCCACCAGACGCCAGCGCTTCGTGGCGCTGAGCGGGCGGGTCTCGTTGATCAGGACGAGGTCGCCGATGCCGGCGGAGTTCGCCTCATCGTGCGCCTTGACCTTCGAGGTGCGGCGGATGACCTTGCCGTAAAGCGGGTGCTTCACGCGGTCCTCGACCTCGACCACGATGGTCTTGTCCATCTTGTCGCTGATGACGTAGCCACGACGCGACTTGCGGTACCCACGGGCATCCGCATCGCGGACGTCGTGTGCGGCGTGCTCAGCCTCGACGGCGGCTTCCTTCTTGGTGGCCATCACTCAGCCTCTTCCTTCACGGCGTCGTCGGCGGAGTCCGCCTTCTTCGCCTTCGACTTGGTCGCCTTCTTGGCCGGAACCTCGACGGGAGCGGGCGTGGCACGGATGCCCAGCTCGCGCTCGCGGATCACGGTGTACAGGCGCGCGATGTCGCGCTTGACGGCGCGGATGCGGCCGTGGCTCTCCAGCTGGCCGGTGGCCGACTGGAAACGGAGGTTGAACAGCTCCTCCTTGGCCTTACGCAGCTCCTCAACGAGGCGCTGGTCTTCGAACGTGTCGAGCTCTGCCGGAGCGAGCTCCTTGGTGCCGATCGCCATTACGCGTCGCCCTCCTCGCGCTTGATGATGCGTGCCTTGAGAGGCAGCTTGTGAATTGCTCGGGTCAGTGCCTCGCGAGCGAGTTCCTCGCTCACACCGGAGACCTCGAAGAGGACGCGACCCGGCTTGACGTTGGCGACCCACCACTCGGGGGAACCCTTACCGGAACCCATGCGGGTCTCAGCAGGCTTCTTGGTGAGCGGACGGTCAGGGTAGATGTTGATCCACACCTTTCCGCCACGCTTGATGTGACGGGTGACCGCGATACGAGCGGACTCGATCTGACGGTTCGTCACATAAGCAGGCGTGAGCGCCTGGATGCCGTACTCGCCGAAGGAGACCTTCGTGCCACCGGTCGCCTGGCCGCTACGGCCGGGGTGGTGCTGCTTACGGAACTTGACCTTACGGGGAATAAGCATCAGGCAGACGCTCCTTCTGCGACGGGTGCCTCGTTGCGCGGTGCACGACGACGGTCGCCACCACGGTCATCACGACGAGCCTTGGGGGCGTTGGCCTGCTCGCGAGCGAGCTCCTTCGCCGTCAGGTCGCCCTTGTAGATCCAGACCTTCACGCCGATGCGGCCGAAGGTGGTCTTGGCCTCGTAGAAGCCATAGTCGATGTTCGCGCGCAGCGTGTGCAGCGGCACACGACCCTCGCGGTAGAACTCCGAACGGCTCATCTCGGCGCCGCCGAGGCGGCCGGAGACCTGGATGCGGATGCCCTTGGCGCCAGCGCGCTGCGCGCCCTGGAGACCCTTGCGCATCGCACGACGGAACGCCACGCGAGCAGAGAGCTGCTCGGCGATGCCCTGTGCGACGAGCTGAGCGTCGGCCTCGGGGTTCTTGACCTCGAGGATGTTCAGCTGGATCTGCTTGCCCGAGAGCTTCTCGAGGTCGCCGCGGATGCGCTCGGCCTCTGCTCCACGACGACCGATCACGATGCCCGGACGGGCGGTGTGGATGTCGACGCGGACGCGGTCACGGGTGCGCTCGATCTCGATGTTCGAGACACCGGCGCGGTCGAGCTGCGTCTTCAGCAGGTTGCGGATCTTGATGTCCTCGGCGACGTAGTCGGCGTAACGCTGACCCGGCTTCGTCGAGTCCGAGAACCAACGCGACACATGGTCAGTCGTGATGCCGAGGCGGAAGCCGTACGGGTTTACTTTCTGTCCCATTACTTGCTCGCCTTCTTGTTGCTGTCGCTTGCCGCAGCCGGAGCTGCCTCAGGCGTCGAGAGCACGACCGTGATGTGGCTCGTGCGCTTCTTGATCTGGAAAGCGCGACCCTGTGCACGGGGCTGGAAACGCTTGAGCGTCGTGCCCTCGTCTACGTAGGCGTTAGCCACGTACAGGTCCTGCTCGTCGAGGTACTCGCCGTCACGATCCGCCTTGACCTGCGCGTTGGCCATGGCCGACGCGACAAGCTTGTAGATCGGCTCACTGGCGCTCTGCTGCGCGAACTTCAGGATCGCCAGAGCCTCCTGGGCCTGCTTGCCCTTGATGAGCGCGACGACACGACGAGCCTTCTGAGGGGTCACGCGGATGTGTCGCACGCGTGCGATGGACTCCACCATTTCTCTCTCCTCTATCGCCACCGCGTCAGCGGCGGCGGCCCTTCTTGTCGTCCTTCTCGTGGCCGCGGAAGGTGCGGGTGGGCGCGAACTCGCCCAGTTTGTGGCCGACCATGGTCTCGGACACAAACACGGGGATGTGCTTGCGACCGTCGTGGACCGCGATCGTGTGACCCAGCATGGCCGGGATGATCATGGACCGGCGAGACCAGGTCTTGATGACGTTCTTGGTGCCGGCTTCGTTCTGCACGACCACCTTGCGAAGCAGGTGATCGTCGACGAAGGGGCCCTTCTTAAGACTGCGAGGCATCTTCTCTTACTCCTACTTACGCTTCTTGCCGGCGTTACGACGACGCACGATGTACTTGTCGCTTTCCTTGTTGGCGTGACGGGTGCGACCCTCAGCCTGGCCCCACGGGGAGACGGGGTGACGTCCACCGGACGTCTTGCCCTCACCACCACCGTGCGGGTGGTCGACCGGGTTCATCGCGACACCACGGACGGTCGGGCGGACGCCCTTCCAGCGCATGCGGCCGGCCTTACCCCAGTTGATGTTCGACTGCTCGGCGTTTCCGACCTCGCCGATGGTCGCGCGGCAGCGCGCATCGACGTTGCGGATCTCGCCCGAGGGCAGACGCAGCTGAGCGAAGTTGCCATCCTTGGCGACGAGACGGACGGATGCACCGGCCGAACGTGCCATCTTCGCGCCGCCACCGGGACGGAGCTCGATCGCGTGGATGACGGTACCCGTCGGGATGTTCTTCAGCGGGAGGTTGTTGCCCGGCTTGATGTCGGCACCTGCACCCGACTCGATGACGTCGCCCTGCTTGAGCTTCGCCGGCGCGAGGATGTAGCGCTTCTCGCCGTCGAAGTAGTGCAGCAGCGCGATGCGTGCCGTGCGGTTGGGGTCGTACTCGATGTGAGCGACCTTGGCGTCCACGCCGTCCTTGTCATTGCGACGGAAGTCGATGACGCGGTACTGGCGCTTGTGGCCACCACCGATGTGACGGGTCGTGATACGGCCCTGGTTGTTGCGACCACCGGTCTTCGAGAGCGGGCGCAGCAGCGACTTCTCCGGCGTCGATCGGGTGATCTCGGCGAAGTCAGCCACCGACGAGCCGCGACGGCCCGGGGTCGTGGGCTTGTACTTGCGAATAGCCATTATTGTCCTTATCCCCCGGATCAGCCGATTGCCGTGAAGATGTCGATGGTGCCCGACTTCAGGGTCACGATGGCGCGCTTGGTGTCCTTGCGCTTGCCCGTGCCGAAGCGGGTGCGACGAGCCTTGCCGACGCGGTTGAGGGTGTTGACCCCAGCGACCTTGACGCCGAAGATCTTCTCGATGGCGAGCTTGATCTCGGTCTTCGAAGCGCGCGGGTCCACGAGGAAGGTGTACTTACCCTCGTCGATGAGACCGTAGCTCTTCTCGGACACGACCGGCTTCAGGATGATGTCGCGCGGGTCCTTGTTCAGGGCCGTCTGGAGAACAGATGCCTGCTCGCTCATGCGGAGACCTCCTGGTTGGCGCCGGACTTGGAGGCGATGAAGCCCTCGAGCGCGGCCTGGGTGAAGACGATGTCGTCGGAGACGAGCACGTCGTATGCGTTGAGCTGGTCGAACGTCAGCACGTGCAGGTTCGACAGGTTGCGGATGCTCTTCAGCGTCACGTCGTCGTTGCGCTCGATGACCACGAGCACGTTCTTCGACGAGACGACGTTGGTGAGGAAGTTCACCGCGGTCTTGGTCGAAGGCGTGCCGTCGATGCCGAACGACTCGATGGCGTGGATGCGGTCACCGCGGAAGCGGTCGCTCAGTGCACCACGGAGGGCGGCGGCGATCATCTTCTTGGGGGTGCGCTGCGAGTAATCGCGCGGCTTGGGGCCGTGCACGATTCCACCACCGGTCATGTGCGGCGCGCGGATGGAGCCCTGACGGGCGTTACCCGTGCCCTTCTGCTTGAAGGGCTTGCGGCCGGCACCCGAGACCTCACCGCGACGCTTGGTCGAGTGGGTTCCCTGGCGAGCCGCCGCGAGCTGCGCGACGACGACCTGGTGGATGAGCGGGATGTTCGTCTTGGCGTCGAACAGTTCGGCGGGAAGCTCGATCGAGCCAGCCTTCTTGCCGTCTGCCTTGAGGACGTCAAGCGCGAGAGTGGAGTCAGCCATGATCAGGCACCCTTCACTGCGTTGCGGACGTAGACGATGCGGCCACGAGCACCGGGGACGGCGCCCTTGACGAGCAGCAGACCCTTCTCGATGTCGACGGCGTGCACCGTGAGGTTGAGGACGGTCACGCGCTCGCCACCCATACGGCCGGCCATGCGCATGCCCTTGAAGACGCGGCTCGGGGTCGACGATGCGCCGATCGAGCCGGGCTTGCGGTGGTTGCGGTGCGAACCGTGCGAAGCCGAGACGCCCTTGAAGTTGTGACGCTTCATGACACCGGCGAAGCCCTTGCCCTTGCTGGTGCCGACGACGTCGACGAGCTGGCCGGCTTCGAACGTGCCGTCGACCGTGAGCTCCTGGCCCAGCGAGTAGTCGCCGGCATCCGCGGTGCGGATCTCGGTGACGTGACGACGCGGCGTGACGCCTGCAGCCTCGAAGTGAGCGGTCAGCGGCTTGTTCACCTTGCGCGGGTCGATCTGGCCGTATGCGATCTGCACGGCGTTGTAGCCGTCCTTCTCGGGGGTACGGATCTGCGTGACCACGTTCGAGGCGAGCTCGATGACGGTGACGGGAACGAGCTTGCCGCTCTCGTTCCAGACCTGGGTCATACCGAGCTTCGTGCCCAGCATGCCCTTGGAAATCTTGGAGTTGATGTCAACCATGTCCGACCTCAGAGCTTGATCTCGATGTTGACATCGGCAGGAAGGTCGAGACGCATCAGCGAGTCGACAGCCTTGGGCGTCGGGTCGACGATGTCGATCAGACGCTTGTGGGTGCGCATCTCGAAGTGCTCGCGGCTGTCCTTGTACTTGTGCGGCGACCGGATGACGCACACGACGTTCTTCTCGGTCGGAAGGGGCACGGGGCCGACGACCGTGGCGCCCGCGCGGGTCACCGTGTCGACGATCTTGCGTGCGGACGTGTCGATGACCTCGTGGTCATACGACTTCAGGCGAATGCGGATCTTCTGTCCCGCCATTGTCTGCTCTCTCTCTTTAAGCGTCTTACCGACCTAGGCCGGGTGACCCAGGGGCATTGGACGCACGTCGGCGCTGTTCGCGCCTCGGCACTCGAACGGCTCTCGCGAGTCGATCTGCTGCACCACTGTTCTGCTGTCATCCCGCACGCCTCGCGACGAGCGGATGTCCGACCTCCGCCGCGCACGGCAGAGCCCTCATGATGAAGATGTCGGGATCGTTCTGCCACCCGCGGCCTAGGTCCCTGCGCGTCTGCGCCGCCTATGCACTGCCGTGATGGTGATCCGGTCACGCTGAGCACGCCGGAATGTCGAACCTGTCTATTCTGCCATGGCCGATTTCACTTGCGCAAACCCGGGCGTGTCGCGCCGGCTGTGCATCTCCTGAGGGCACGCCCCAGCCGTCGGATCGGCGTCTCTGATCGACGCCGCCGACGACCCCTCAGCGCGCTGAGGAGAGCGGGGCGAGGCATCCCCATGCCTCGCCCCGCTTGGGGAGGGCGTTCAGTGCGAGGGGGCACACCGAACGCGAGGAGACCGGCGTGAAGGGACGCCGGGATCCTCGACCGAGGGCGCGGCGAAGCGACCGCCGCGCGGGCGGGAAGACGTCAGAGCGCACAGAGTGCGCGCGTCGCACGATGATCCCCAAAATCGTATTCCCCAGTTTGACGCGGCGAACCGCGTGAATTCGGGATGTCGAACCCCTTCGACATCCCTGATCGCAAGTTCCCCAGGCGATCGAGAACCATCCTACGGGAACAGGCCGCTTAAACGCGATACCGCCACCCGGAATACTTGGTTCCGGATGCAAAAGAGCGGCGACTCCCCGCAGGGAGCCGCCGCTCTCGGTGTCAGTGGCGAGCGTTACTCGTTGCCGACGGCCTTGTCGGCGCTGTCGCGGATCTCGTCGATCTTGTCCGCGGCACCCGGAGCGAGCTTCTTCGCGAAGTCGGCGACGCCGTCGAGGACCTTGTCGCTGATGTCCTCGGCCTGCTCGCTCTTGACGGCCTCGGCGATCTTGTCCTTGTTCTGCTCGTACAGATCCTTGCCCTTGTTGACGGTGTCCTCGATACCCATGCGGGCCCCCTTGTATGCGATCGGATGCGGCGGATCCCCGACGCACGTTCATTCTGCCCGGATCGGCGCCCCGGCGGAAGAGACGCGAAAGGGGCGGTCATGAAGACCGCCCCTCCCTGCCGCGACTACTCGGCGGTGACGGCATCCCGTCGACGGCGGTACGCGAGGAACAGCCCTCCGGAGACGAGCATCAGCAGCGCCATCGCGATCAGGCTCCAGGCCGTCTCGGCTCCGGTCGTCGCGAGCGGATCGGCCGCCTTCACATCGACTGTCGCGTCGTCGACGAGCTGCGCCTCATCGGTCTGCTCGGTCGGCGAATCCACCACGACGGCATTGGTGACCGACGGGTAGGCCTGCTCGCCGATGCGCACCCGCAGCGTGAGAGTGACCTCCTCATCGAGGGCGCGACCGTCTTCGAGCGTCCACGTCACGACACGACCGTCGACCCGCACACCCTGATCGGGCGAGCTGTCGAACGTGAGCCCCGCGGGCAGGGCATCCGTGATGGTGACGGGACCGGGGTCGGCGGTCGGGCCGTCGTTGCGCACCACGATCTCGTACACGCCGACCTTGCCGACCTGGAAGGCGCCGACGGCGGTCTTCGTGACCACGAGCGCGGCGAGGCCAGGCACCGTCACCGCGTCGGACGCGCGGTTGTCGTCCGGCGTGCGGTCGGGGTGCTCCTCGGTGATCTCCGTCGCCGTGACATCCGCGACGTTGACGACCTCGGAGTACGCCGCGACCAGCACCCGCGTCGTCACAACGAGCGGGGCGGCGGTCTCTCCCGGTGCGAGCGACAGCGCGTAGCGCGCGGTCACCAGGGTTCCGGCGAGAGGATCCTCGGCGTCGGCCGGCGCGATCGAGTCGATCGTCCAGTCATCGCCCACCCGGTAGCCCACGAGAGTGGTGACCTCGAGACCCGCAGGCACGAGATCCGTCACCACGACCCCGGTCGCCTCGGACGGACCGCTGTTGCGCACCTCGAGGGTGAACGGCAGCAGGTCGCCGATGCGCACGGCATCCGCATCATGCGTCTTGGTGATCGCGAGATCGACCTCCCTATCCACCGTCACGGCAGCAGTGTCGGTGTCGTTGTCGGAGTTCGAGTCCGGCGTACCGGATGACACCGTGGCCGTGTTCGTCAGCGTCGCCCCCTGCACCACGGTCGGGTCGATCAGCGCATCGAGTTCGATCACGGGCGTCGCAGCGGTCGCGGCGTCGCCCGCGAGTGCCATGAAGCTCACGCCCTCGGGAAGACGGTCGGTGACCGTGACAGGACCGACCGCGTCGCTGGCACCGAGGTTGGCGACCTCCACCCGGTAGCGGACGCTCTCGCCCGCCACCGCGGAGGAGATATCCGCGCCCTCGCCGTCGATCGCCGTCTTGATCAGCTGCAGATCGGCGTCGGTCGTGACGTCGATCACCGCCGTGTCGGTGTCCTCGTGCGGCGAGTCCGACCGGCTGTCCGACCACGACAGGGTCGCCGTGTTCGTCAGGGCCGTGCCCGTCGGGACGTTCGACACGACGAGAGCGACCACGGTGATGGTGCTGTCGCCCAGCGGGTGGCCCACCTGCGAGCAGCTTTCGCTCGCATCGTCGCATGTCCACCCCTCGCCGGCGATCGAGATCGCGCTGAGGCCCTCCGGAAGCACATCCGTGACGAACGCGTCGGCGACCGAAGGACCGTCGTTGCGCACCGTGAGCGTGTACTCGACCTCGGTACCCGCGGGTCGAACGCATGCTGAATTCCCCTTAACCCTGCACGCCACTCCCCGGTGTGCAGGTACTCCCCTATCCGCATGCGCACCGCTTCGCGAGCTCAGGAGGGCGTGGGGCCTCTCCGAGCATCAGCGGTGTCGTGACCGACCTTGACCTCGGGCACGAGCGTGCGTACTGCGCGGAACGCAGCACTCACAACGACATATGACACTTCGCGTTATATTCAAGAACATAAACGCCGGAGCGTCGCGGGAGCACGAAAAAAGGGGCCGGACCCGAAGGCCCGACCCCTTTTTTCAGGAAGCAGATGCTTACTTGATGATCTTCGTGACCGTACCGGCGCCGACGGTGCGTCCACCCTCACGGATGGCGAAGCCGAGGCCCTCCTCCATGGCGATCGGCTGGATCAGCTCGACCGTCACGTCGGTGGTGTCGCCGGGCATGACCATCTCGGTGCCCTCGGGCAGCGTGATGACGCCGGTGACGTCGGTGGTGCGGAAGTAGAACTGCGGGCGGTAGTTCGTGTAGAAGGGGTTGTGACGCCCACCCTCATCCTTGGACAGGATGTACGCGGTGCCCGCGAAGTCGGTGTGCGGCGTGACCGAACCCGGCTTGACGATGACCTGACCGCGCTCGACGTCCTCACGCTTCGTGCCACGGAGCAGGAGACCACAGTTCTCGCCGGCCCATGCCTCGTCGAGCTGCTTGTGGAACATCTCGATACCCGTGACCGTGGTCTTGACGGTCGGACGCAGTCCGACGATCTCGACCTCGGAGTTGATGGCCAGCGTGCCACGCTCGGCGCGGCCGGTGACGACGGTTCCACGACCGGTGATCGTGAAGACGTCCTCTACGGGCATCAGGAACGGCTTGTCCTTGTCGCGCACGGGGTCGGGAACGTTGTTGTCGACGGCCTCCATGAGGTCGAGGATGGACTGGGTCCACTTCTCGTCACCCTCGAGTGCCTTCAGAGCGGAGACGCGGACGACAGGAGCGTCCTCGGCGAAGCCCTGCGAGGCGAGGAGCTCGGAGACCTCGAGCTCGACGAGCTCCAGGATCTCCTCGTCGTCGACCATGTCGGCCTTGTTCAGCGCGACCAGCAGGTACGGCACGCCGACCTGCTTGGCGAGCAGCACGTGCTCACGCGTCTGAGCCATCGGGCCGTCGGTGGCGGCGACCACGAGGATCGCGCCGTCCATCTGAGCAGCACCGGTGATCATGTTCTTGACGTAGTCGGCGTGGCCGGGTGCGTCGACGTGCGCGTAGTGGCGCTTCGGGGTCTCGTACTCGATGTGCGAGATGTTGATGGTGATTCCACGCTGGCGCTCTTCCGGCGCCGAGTCGATGGAAGCGAAGTCGCGCTGCACGTTCGTGTCGGAGGGGTACTTGTCAGCAAGCACCTTCGAGATCGCTGCGGAGAGCGTGGTCTTGCCGTGGTCGACGTGACCGATCGTTCCGATGTTGACGTGCGGCTTGGTCCGCTCGAACTTGGCCTTAGCCACTTGGTCCTCCTCAGGACGTCGTGTAGAGGTCACCGGGCACTGGATTGCGACCGGATCTCTACGGGTTAGGTTCTCAGTTTAGTAGAGAGGGAATGTGAAGTTGTAGGGGACCTGGGAGCCCGGCCGGAACCCGGCTCCCAGGAAGTTGTTACTCGCCGCCCTGGTGCTTCTGGACGATCTCGTCCGCCACAGCGCGGGGAACCTCAGCGTAGCTGTTGAACTCCATCGAGTAGACGGCGCGACCCGAGGTCTTCGAGCGCAGGTCGCCGATGTATCCGAACATCTCGGACAGCGGGACGTGCGCACGGACGACCTTGACGCCTGCGGCGTCCTCCATCGACTGGATCTGGCCACGACGCGAGTTCAGGTCACCGATCACGTCGCCCATGTACTCCTCAGGAGTACGCACCTCGACCGCCATGAGCGGCTCGAGGAGTGCCGGGCTCGCCCGACGAAGGGCTTCCTTCATACCCATCGATCCTGCGATCTTGAACGCCATCTCCGAGGAGTCGACGTCGTGGGCAGCACCATCGACGATCGTCGCCTTGACGCCGACGATCGGGTAGCCGGCGAGGACGCCGACGTTCATCGCATCCTGGAAGCCGGCATCGATCGAGCCGATGTACTCGCGCGGGATGCGACCACCGGTGACCGCGTTGACGAACTCGTACGTCTTCTCGTCGTCGAGGTCGAGCGGCTCGATGTTGAACTGGATCTTCGCGAACTGACCCGATCCACCCGTCTGCTTCTTGTGCGTGTAGTCGTGCTTCTCGACGCCCTTGCGGATCGTCTCGCGGTACGCGACCTGCGGCTTGCCGACGTTGGCCTCGACGTTGAACTCGCGCTTCATGCGGTCGACGAGGATGTCGAGGTGCAGCTCGCCCATGCCCTTGATGGTCGTCTGACCGGTCTCGGGGTTGAGCTCCGTGCGGAAGGTCGGGTCCTCCTCAGCGAGCTTCTGGATGGCGACACCCAGCTTCTCCTGGTCGGCCTTGGTCTTCGGCTCGATCGCGACCTCGATGACGGGCTCGGGGAACGTCATCGACTCGAGGACGACCGGCGAGGCCGGGTCGGTCAGGGTGTCACCGGTGGTGGTGTCCTTCAGACCGATGACGGCGTAGATGTTGCCCGCCGTGACCGAGGGGACCGGGATCTCCTTGTTGGCGTGCATCTGGAAGATCTTCCCGATGCGCTCCTTCTTGCCCTTGGTCGAGTTGATGACCTGGGCACCGGAGTCGAGCTGGCCCGAGTAGACGCGCACGTAGGTGAGGCGACCGAAGAACGGGTGCACCGCGACCTTGAACGCGAGAGCTGCGAACGGGTCGTTCGCGTCGGGGTGACGCTCGATGATCGTGTCGTAGTCCTTGGGGTCGTGCGCCTCGATCGAGCCCACGTCGAGCGGGTTCGGGAGGTAGTCGACGACCGCGTCGAGCATCGGCTGGACGCCGCGGTTCTTGAACGCGGAACCGCAGAGGACCGGGTAGATCTCGGAAGCCACGGTGAGCTTGCGGATCGCGCCCTTGATCTCGGCGACGGTCAGCTCTTCGCCACCGAAGAACTTCTCGAGCAGCGCGTCGTCGGTCTCGGCGACGGTCTCGAGGAGCTGCTGACGGTACTCGTCGGCCTTGTCCTTGAGGTCGGCCGGGATCTCCTGGATCTCGTAGGAGGCACCCATGGTGACGTCACCCTTGGAGTCACCCGCCCAGACGAGCGCGCGCATCTCGACGAGGTCGATGACGCCGATGAAGTCGTTCTCGGCACCGATGGGCAGCTGGATGACCAGCGGCTTGGCGCCGAGACGGTTGATGATGGTGTCGACGGTGAAGTAGAAGTCCGCGCCGAGCTTGTCCATCTTGTTGACGAAGCAGATGCGGGGGACGTTGTACTTGTCGGCCTGACGCCACACGGTCTCGGACTGGGGCTCGACGCCCTCCTTGCCGTCGAAGACGGCGACGGCACCGTCGAGGACGCGGAGCGAACGCTCCACCTCGACCGTGAAGTCCACGTGACCGGGGGTGTCGATGATGTTGATCTGGTTCTTGTTCCAGTAGCAGGTCACGGCGGCAGACGTGATCGTGATGCCGCGCTCCTTCTCCTGCTCCATCCAGTCGGTGGTCGATGCACCGTCGTGGGTCTCGCCGAGCTTGTGGTTGACGCCCGTGTAGAACAGGATGCGCTCGGTCGTGGTGGTCTTGCCAGCATCGATGTGAGCCATGATGCCGATGTTCCGAACCTTGCTCAGGTCGGTGAGCACGTCTTGTGCCACAGGAGTGTCCTTATCTTTTGTGCAGTCGTACTGCGAAGAGGGGGGTGTCCGCCCCCGATGTGTGATCGGGGGCGGACGAAGCTGTTTACCAGCGGTAGTGAGCGAACGCGCGGTTCGACTCGGCCATCTTGTGCGTGTCTTCACGACGCTTGACGGCAGCGCCGAGACCGTTCGACGCGTCGAGGATCTCGTTCTGCAGACGCTCGGTCATCGTCTTCTCACGACGACCCTTGGCGTAGCTGACGAGCCAGCGCAGGGCGAGGGTGTTCGCACGGTGCGGCTTGACCTCGACCGGAACCTGGTAGGTCGAGCCACCGACGCGGCGGCTCTTGACCTCGAGGGTGGGGCGCACGTTGTCGAGCGCCTTCTTCAGAGTGGCGACGGCGTCCTGACCGTTCTTCGCCTCGACGCCCTTGAGGGCGGTGTAGACGATCGACTCGGCGAGCGACTTCTTGCCGTCGACCAGGATCTTGTTGACCAGCTGGCTGACGATCGGAGCGCCGTATACCGGGTCGTTGACGACGGGACGCTTGGGGGCGGGACCCTTACGAGGCATTGGACTCAGCCCTTCTTCGCGCCGTAGCGGCTGCGAGCCTGCTTACGGTTCTTGACAGCCTGGGTGTCCAGGGCGCCGCGGACGATCTTGTAACGGACACCGGGGAGGTCCTTGACACGGCCTCCGCGCACGAGCACGAGGGAGTGCTCCTGCAGGTTGTGGCCCTCGCCGGGAATGTAGGCGGTGACCTCGGAGCCGTTGCGGAGCTTCACACGAGCGACCTTGCGCATCGCCGAGTTCGGCTTCTTCGGGGTGGTGGTGTAGACGCGGGTGCAGACCCCGGCCTGCTGCGGGTTCGACTTGAGTGCGGGCGCCTTGGTCTTGGTGACCTTGGGCGAGCGACCCTTGCGAACCAACTGCTGAATGGTTGGCACGTTCTCTCCTCATAATGCTGCACGGTGACAGCGTGATGGGTTTCACATCATGACCCACCGGCACGCCGGAATCGACGAGCTTTTGTGGTGGTGGGTATGCCGTGGGGGCGGACCGGCATGGTGCCGACGCCCAGCGCACACGCCGAGACGTGCACACACCTGACCAAGTGTAATGCCGCGTAACGTGACGGTCAAATGAGCGCCGGCATCCTCGCCATCCGATCAGCGCAGATCCCGCATCCGCGCGGCGACTCCGCCGCCCTCTCCCGTGCGACGCTCTGCGGTGACCGCGATGATGAGGAGCACCGCTCCCATCACGGCCAGCGTGATCCACCACGGCATCGACTCGACACCGCGGCCGATCTGCACCGAGAAGACGAAGACGTTCTCGATCGGCAGCACGATGAGGCCGAGCAGGAAAGGCGCGGCGAGGCGGTTGCGCGAGCCGACGAGGATCGCCGCCAGAGCGAGCACCATCACCAGGATCGCCCGCCAGGTGAGCGGGTCCGTGAAGGTCGAGACGATCGACGCGATCATCATCGTGACGATGCCCGGCGCGAGCAGCGCCCAGGAGCCGGTCCACCGTGCGGGCCAGCTGTTCAGCGTGCCGCGCTCTCCCGTGCTCTCGCCGTCGGTCCGCCGCATGGCGAGCGCGCCGGCGACCAGCAGGAACGCGCCCAGCGGCAGCGAGAACCACTCGACTCGCAGATCACGCGGGCTCCACGCCACGACGGCGGTCACGAAGGCGATGGCGAAGAGGAACCACACGGGCGGGGCGGTCGTCGCCCGCACGCTCACCCTGCGTGCGGTCGCGACCGTCGCGATCAGGTAGCCGAGCATCAGCATCCACATCGGCCAGATCGAGAACCAGTCCCGCTCGATAGCGGGCCAGGTGCCGGCGGCGAGAGCGAGTGCGGCGGGAGCCCCCAGCCAACGCGTTCTCCGCAGCGCCGAGTCGACGCCCACCGAGGCGCGAAGCGCGCGGGCGGCGAGAGCGAGCACCAGTGCGCCCACCGCACTCACGCCGAGGCAGGCGACGAAGAGGCCCAGCCCCTGCAACTGCGCGAAGTCCCAGCCGAGTCCGATGCGGATGCCCTGGAGCGGTCCGACGACTGCCGCAAGGCCCGCCACGATGAGGGTCGGGATGCGCAGCTCGCGGAGACGGTGCAGCCTCGATCCGGGCTGGGCGCGACGGACCAGAGCGTCGAGGGCGAGCAGCACCCAGGCACCGGCGAGGAGTCCTCCGACTCGCCACGAGACGCCCGTCTGACCGACCGCGTCGGGTTCGATGAGGGCGACGAGGGCGAGGATCGGACCGATCGCGACGAGCATTCCGGCGGCGAACAGCGCGGTCGCCCGACCGCCGCGGACCGTGACGACCACGGCCACGAGCGCCGCACCGAGGGACGGCGGGAGCAGATAGGCCTCGAGGAGGTCGACACCGGCGATCCCCCAGACGCACCACAGTGCTCCGGTGAACGATGCGCCCGCGACGGCCCAGGCGTAGCGGCGACCGGCGAACAGAGCGGCGGCGACGCCGCCGAGCCCGATCACGAGGAGCACGATCAGCGCGGTGCCGAGTCCCGCCGCCTCGCGACCGACCGCGAGGCCTGTGGCGATGAGCCCGGTCAGGAGTGCCGACGATTCGATCGCGATGCGTGCGGCATCGGCCGTCGCCGGGGCGTGCCCTCTCGCGACGAGCACTCCACGAACCGAGGAGGACGACGCGAGGGCGAGGGCGACGAGCACCGCGACGATCGGAAGGGCGACCGGCGACCCGCTCGAGGCGAGCAGCTGGGCCCCGAGGCAGACCACGACGACAGCGAGGGTCGGCACGAGCATCGCTGCCGCCGCTGTGCGGACGAGGCGCGTGAGTCCCGGTCGGCGCGTGAGCAGCAGCGTCAGGGCGAGGACGAACATCAGCCCGGTGGAGAGCGCGGTCCAGCCGCTGCGCTCCTCGACGACCTGCAGGACTCCGATGCCGAAGGGCACCGCGGAGACGACGAGGATCGCCTGCCACGACCTCGCGCCGATGCGCGGAAGATACGTGGCCGAGATCGCGACGAGCAGACCCGCGGATGCTGTCAGGCAGAGCTGCGCGATGCTGCCGACCCCGCCCTCGGCCAGCGCCGTCGCGACGAGGATCAGCCCGTACGCGAAGCCCGCGCCGACGGAGAGGAAGCGCAGTCGGACCGGCCGCACGGCGGCGAGGGCGCCCAGCGCGATCAGCGTCGCGATGCCCGCGAGCGGGACGGCGGATGCGTCGCGCCAGGCGACGATCACCGAGGCGACGAGAGAGACGTGGGCGCCGATGAGTAGGAGAGGGACGATGCCTCTGCCCGCCGTATGCTCCGGCGTCCGGGCCATCACCACCGCGACCGCGACGACGGCGCCCGTGAGGACGGCGATCGCCGCAGGCAGCACCAGCAGACCGCCGCAGCCGAGAACGAGCACCGCGAGTGCGCCGGACACGAGGGACACCCGCGCGGCGGGGACGGAGAGTGTGCGGATGCCGTCCCGATCGCGGGCGAGGCGACTGAAGA
The DNA here is from genome assembly GCF_051062835.1 of Microbacterium sp. CGR1. Lineage (GTDB taxonomy): Bacteria > Actinomycetota > Actinomycetes > Actinomycetales > Microbacteriaceae > Microbacterium. The sequence goes on from NZ_JAOTPG010000001.1 coordinate 1,687,628, forward strand.
CCGCGAGACCGGCGCAGACGGCCGCGAGTCCGGCGGGGGTGCCCCACCCCGCGAGGCCGAGAGCACCGGCACCGTCGTTCTGCCGGAGGAAGCCGGTGACGGTGGTGCCGCCGGTGATCAGGGCGTCGGCGAGCAGAGCGAGGGCCGGCACAGCGAGCACGGACAGTGCTCCCCCGGCGACCTGTCCACGCGGCACCCGCGCAGGAAGAGGAATCACCGCGCCGATCAGCACGAGCGCGACGGAGGCCGCCGCGGGGATGATCGCGAAGTACCACGAGATCGAGAGCTCCCGGATGCCGGGGACGGCGTACACGACGAGCACGATCGCCGCTGAGCCTGCCGCACCCGCGACGTAGGCCCAGACAGGTCCGAGCACCCGCCGAGCCGCGATCACGGCATGCACCGCGATCAGGGCGAGCATCCCGCTCATGGCGATCAGCGACGCGGTCTCACTTGCGAGGTCGATCCGCCATACGAGCACGAGTGCGCTCGCAGTCGCGATCAGCTGCACGGCCACGAGCGTGACGCGCTCGACCATCGGCGGCCGGAGGAACTCGGTGATGGCCGCTGCGGCGAAGGCGACGCCGATCGCGCCAGCCACGCCCGAGATCGAGCTCGCTCCCGCCGCTCCCAGCATCGCCGGGATCAGCGCGAGCGTGACCGTCGCCGTCCACTGCCAGACCCTGATGCCTCGTTGCCTGCCGGCGCCGAGCATCACGATCGAGGCGACGGCGGAGACGACCGCGGCCGTGAGCCAGGGATCCACCCCGGGCGCTGCGAGCTGTGCGACGGCGTGCACGTCGAGCCCCGCGAACACCAGCCCGAGACCACCGACCGCTTCGGCCGAGAAGCGCAGGCCCCGCCGGGAGAGCAACCATGCCCCGCCGAGGAAGAGCAGGGTGATGAGTTCGACGATCACGCTGCGCAGGGCACGATCGGCGAGGTCGGGGTTGAAGTAGGTGAAGACGATCGCGGCGACCGCGAACAGGCCGGCGCCGGCGGTCGCGAGGACCGACTGGAGCGTCGCACTGCTCTGCGGCGATGCCGGGGTCTTCTCACCGCTGCCTGCGCCCGGAGGAGCAGGGGGCTGCTGCGACTCGGCAGACGCCCCGGCATGCGGCGTCTCCGGCACGGCGACGGACACGGAGACGGATGCCGACGCACCCGCCGACGCGGATGCCGACGCGGATGCCGATACGGCTGGCACGGTGACGAGCGGGACGCGGGTGAGCGTCTCGTCGCGAGCGCGAAGCGCCGCGGCGGCTGCGAGCGATGCCTCCCAGACCTCGGTGCCGACGGGGCCGCGCAGGTCGGAGCCGCAGCGCGCGCAGCATCCGCCGTCCAGCATCCCTCGGCACACGGGGCAGCTCGTGTGGTCGAGGAGCTGCAGGGCGAGCACCTCGCCCCAGGTCGTCGAGTGCGAACCGGGTGTCGACGGGGTCACAGATGTGACGGTCATGACTGCTCCTCCGATTCGGGGACCCAGCGCAGGATGTCGCCCGGCTGGCATTCGAGCACGCGGCAGATCGCCTCGAGCGTGGTGAACCGCACTGCTTTGGCCCTGCCATTCTTGAGCACCGCGACGTTCGCGGGCGTGATCCCGATGGCGTCCGCGAAGTCCTGCACGCTCATCTTCTTGATGGCGAGCTGCACGTCGAGGTCGATGACGATCGGCATCAGACGACCTCCGACATGTCCTGCTCGAGCTCGAGCGCCTTGCGCAGGAGGCCCCGGAGCACCACCAGAAGCAGCGCGAGGGCCGCGCTCACGACGATCCCGAGGACGGCCAGCAGCGACAGCGAAAGCGACACCGCGCGGCTGGCGACGATCACGATGTAGGAGACGAGGATGATCGCTCCCGCGGCGATGAGGGCACCGAGGATGATGTCGACGTAGCGGAACGCCTCGACCCGGAAGATGCGCCCCTCCTGCACGAGGGACAGCAGGAACCAGATGCACACCAGCGTCACCTCGATGAGGCCGATGAAGACCACGCCACCGATGATCCCCGGGATCTCGAGTTGCGCGACGTCGGGATTGCGGATCGCAGTGATGCGCGCGACCGCCGGAATGACCAGGGTCTGGCTGGCCAGCAGCAGTCCGAGCAGGACGATGATCAGCGCCTTGAGAACGCGGGAGACACGAGGATGCATGAATGGCCCTATCGATCGCCAATGGGTATCTATCGAAAAACGATACCTAGCGGCGTGCGACGTCGCCACTCCCACGGCGACCTCTCAGCGGATATGCAGGCAGCGGCGCAACGGCCACCGGTGGCCGCTGGAATTGCCGCGATCTACGGCAGGTCGGGATCGAACGGCGAGTCGAGCGAGTCGGTGAGCTCGGCCAGCAGCGCCTCGATCTGCGGCTCGACATGCTGCGAGATCGCGGCCTGGATGTAGATGCGGTGCCGGAGCAGGATGCTGCAGATCTCGCGCCCCACCATGTTGGCGTACTCGTCGGCGAGCGCGACCTCCTGCCGCAGCGCCACCTTCGCCTCATCACTCAGCGGCGGGAGGGGCGGGAGGTCCGCCGTCACGTCGTCGGCCATGCCGGCGATCGTGAACAGGAACGGCGCCCCGGGGATCGGCTCCGGGTCCAGCGGCAGACCGTCGAACTCGGGATCGAGCCCGTCGGCGGGCCGGTAGCTGCGTGCGCGGTTGCGTGCGGCCTGCTGGTCGAGCTCGCGCTGCAGCATCGGCAGGTTCCGGGCGGTGTACTCGGCCACGGCATGGTCGACGATGGTCTTGATCCGCGTCGAGAGTCCGTGCTGCACGCCGTGCGGCGTGTTCGAGCCGATACCCGCCGCGGAGAGGATCGGCGACCCCAGACACCGCCGACAGGGCGCGACTCTTCCTCGATGGGTGGCCGGCTCCCACCGAGGCACCCAGCGCAGCCAGGCCTCGACGGCCTGGTCGACCTGCGTCTCCAACGAGCGCTCCACACCTAGAGCGTACGGCGCGCGCGGCACGCACGCCGCGATTTCCGCATGACGGCGGGGCGTCACTCCTCGTCTTCGCGCTCCCAGGGCCACTGCGGATGCTGAGCGCGCGTGCGCCGGAGCGCGACGCCACCCCAGGCCGCGATCGCGGCGGCGAGGACGAGTACCGCACTCGGCCCCCCTGTCACGAGGTCACCGGCCACGGCCGTCGCGACGATGAGATCGCCTCGCGCCGTGGCCACGCCGATCCATACGGCGATCAGATGCGCCAGCGCCGTCGCGATCGCGATGCCGGGAACGGCGAGGAAAGTCGGGTGCGATCGCCGCAGAGCGAACCAGAGGGTCAGAGCGAAGACGACCACGGCGACCAGCATGCCCGCAGCCCCCGGCACCTGACCGAGACCGGGGACCGAGATGATGTCACTGTCGGTCGCCACGCTCACCGCACCGAGGCCGAAGACGGCGAGGGCGAAGAAGCTGATCGCCGCGAGCACCAACGCCAGGACGACCGAAACCCCCGCGGACTCGGGTCCACGGGGGTTCGGCGATGACATGTTCGTGACTACCTCGACAGCGTCGGGCCGGCCTCGAGCGTGCGCTCGTACTCGCGCTGCGCCTCGGCGTTCAGCTCGGTCTTGCGGGCTCCGCTGCGTGCGACCCACGCACCGAACCAGATCGTCAGCTCGCGAGCGAATACGAACGCGGCGATCGCGAGGGGGTGGAAGAGCTGCGCGCCGACGAGCTCGTTGCCCTCACGCGCGCTGAGCAGCCAGAACGGCGCCTCGAACAGAGCTCCGAGGATGTGCCCGCCGTAGGCGATCAGACCGACGATGATGCCGAAGACCACCCAGAGGCCCCAGCGACCGCGGTTGATGAAAGCGCCGAGCAGCCAGAAGCCCAGGAAGAACACCACGACGGGAACCCAGTAGCCCCACGTGGTGAGCGGCGCGAGAGCCGACTCAGCGATGTTCTCGCCCGTGACGTCGCCGGCGAAAGCACCGAGGCCGAGCGTGGCGCCGAGGTAGAGGATGGCGAAGGCTACGGTGGCGAGCAGACCGATGGCACCCGCCGTGCCACGGTTGCCGCGCTCGCGGGGCGGCTCGGGAGCCTGCACGAAGATCGGCTGCTGCTGCAGGGGCGGGGCGATGATGGGCTCGGCGACTGCGGGCTCCGACGGGACGATGCGCGTCTCGGTGTCATCGACCGATGAGTACGCGGCACCGGCCAGAGCCGACTGCTCGTGTGCGACTGGCGGCGTGTAGGCCGCGGTGGCGTCGGCATCGGTGTTCCAGGACGTCGTGGTGGCGCCCTTGTCGTCATCCAGGTACTTGGGGTCGTTCAGCTCCCGCGTGGCGAAGGTGCCGGGGTGCTCGTTCTCGGCCGCTTCGAACGCGGCGAGGTCGGGGTCGACGGCAGGTGTCGTCGTCGCAGCCGGCTTCACGTCAGCAGGGTCGGTGGTGTCGGCGGGCGTGCCGGAGACACCTGCACCCGCTGCGGCGGCGGCGTCGAGTCCAGCGTTCGCGCTGTCGACGACGTCGTTGACGTCCTTCGGCCGCTCGGGCTGTGGAACCTCGGGGTCACTCATGGGGTGCGCCTCTCATCGGAAGTGTGCTCTGCGAGGTTACCGCCGCCCCTGCGCCCACTGCCGGAGGCGTGCCGACGTGTCGCTCAGCCCATGTCCGTGCGGATATCCGCGCACCCGCGACGCGTGAGCGAATCGAGGAGTCGGGGAGTCAGGGCAGCGTGGATCGAAGGGTGTCTCCGACGAGAGAGGCCACCGCGGGCATGATCGGGATCGCGAACCAGATCAGAGCGCCCACGACGCCGGTGCACAGCACACCGGCGATCCAGCTGATCGCCACGTTGCGCCCTGCGACCCGTGCCATGCCTCCACGCTACGACCGGCAGATCGAACCACCGTGTCGCAACGCCGAGGATCCGCGCCGATCAGCCCTTCGTCGCACCCGCCGTGAGCCCGCCGACGATGTAGCGCTGCAGGAAGAGGAAGAGGATCATCACCGGGATGGCGGCCATCACAGCTCCCGCCGAGAACGCCGACCAGTCCGCGTAGCGCGGGTTGGCCACGAGCTTCGTGAGACCGACGACCAGCGTCTGCTGCTCGACGTCGACGAGCATGACGCTCGCGATCACGTACTCGTTGACCGTGCCGATGAACGACAGCAGGGCGACGACCGCGAGGATCGGCGCCACCAGCGGCAGGATCATCGTGAAGAAGATGCGGGCGTGACCTGCGCCGTCGATGCGCGCGGCTTCGTCGAGCTCCATGGGCAGCGTGTTGAAGAAGCCGTACATCAGGTAGGTGTTCACACCGAGCGCGCCGCCGAGGTAGACGAGGATCAGACCCGTGTGCGTGTTGAGTCCGATGGCCGGGAACCAGTCCCCCAGTGTCGACATGAGCAGGAAGATCGCGACCACGGCGAGCAACTGCGGGAACATCTGCACGACGACGATCGTGACGAGCCCGATTCGACGTCCGGCGAATCGCATGCGCGAGAAGGCATATGCCGCGAGCGCGCCGATGAAGACGGTCACGGCGCCGGTGACGACGGCGATGACCAGCGTGTTCAGGAACCACAGTCCGTAGGGATTCTGGGGGTCGCTGAGGATGCGCACGTAGCTGTCGAATCCGAAGGCGGAGAACAGCTGATTGGACCCCGTCAGCGTTCCGCGCGGGTTCAGCGATGCCGACACGACGTACAGCAGGGGGAACAGCGCGAACGCGCTGACGACGATGGCGACGACATGTCGCCATCCGGTGTCTGCGAACCAGCCGCCGAAGGAGCGGCGACGGGGGCCGAGATTCCGCTCGACCGCGACGGGGGCGGCGGGGGCGGCGGCGCGAGTGTCCGTGGTGCTCATGTCAGTTCAGCTCCTCGAGGGCCTTGGTCTTGCGGAAGCTGATGATCGAGATCGTCGCGACCACGATGAAGATCAGGATCGTGAACGCGGATGCGAGGCCGTAGTCGCGGGTCTGGCCCGTGAACGCCACCTTGTAGACCATCGAGATCAGGATGTCGGTGTGCCCGACCGGGATGCTCACGTCGTCGAACCGCGGTCCGCCCTTGGTGAGCATGTAGATCAGGTTGAAGTTGTTGAAGTTGAACGCGAACGACGAGATCAGCAGTGGAGCCACGGTCACGAGCAGCAGCGGCAGCTTGATGCGACGGAAGACCTGCCACGGGTTCGCGCCGTCCATCACCGCCGCCTCGTTGACGTCCTCGGGGATGCCCTGCAGTGCGCCCATGCAGACGAGGAACATGTAGGGGAACCCGAGCCAGAGGTTGACCAGCAGCACCGACACCTTCGCGAGCGTCGGATCGGTGAGCCACGGGATGTCCGCTCCCCCGAAAATCACCTGGTTGATGAATCCGAAGCTCTCGTTCATCATCCCGGCCCAGACGAGGGCGGAGAGGAAGGCGGGGAACGCGTACGGGAGGATCAGGATGATCCGATAGCCGTTGCGGAACCGCATCCGCGTGTTGTTGAAGACGAGGGCGAGCAGCAAGCCGAGGAAGAACGTGGTCGCGACCGACAGCAGGGCGAACACGAAGGTCCAGATCGTCACCGAGATCAGCGGACCGCGGATGGACTCGTCGGCGACCGCCCGCACGAAGTTGTCGAAGCCGACCGTCGTCTGCCAGCCGGGCAGCAGCGCCTCGCCGTTCTCGGCGGTGAACGCCCCCTCGCCGGTGTCGGTGTAGACCGTGCCGGTCGTGGTGTCGGTGATGGTGTCGGCATCCGCGTCGTACTCGAGGGTCGAGACGTAGAGATACCCCTTCTGCCCGTCGGGGGCGCGCAGGCTGCCGTCGTTCGGGTCGTCGCTGAACGGCACCGAGAGCTTCTCGAGCTGCTCGGACAGGGTGAAGACCTTTGCGAGCGGGAGCGTCGTCCACCCGTCGACGGCCACAGCCTGGCCGCCCTCGAAGTCGGCGTCGACCTCCTGCAGCGGCTGCTCGGCCGTGCCGAGCAGGGCGTCACCGGAATCGGGGTCGGTCACGAGAAGGCCGTAGGTGCCGAGCTGCTCGACGACCGTCACCGGGTAGGTGGGGGAATCCTCGACCCGCTCCTGGGCGGAGGCGAGGAGCGAGGAGATCGCCTGATCCTTCGTGCCGTTGTGGCCGGTGCCGTAGTTCGTGAAGCCGATGTACCCCGTGTAGAGCAGCGTGAACACCTGGAAGACGATCAGGAAGATGATCCCGGGCGTCAGGTACTTCGCCGGCACCCGCCTGCGCGAGAAGTAGATGTAGTTGACCAGCACGGTGACGGCGACGACGATGCCGAGCACCAGCCACTCCTGCTGGCCGAAGAGCACGAACGCCGCATAGAGGGCGATCGCGTCGACGACCGCCAGCAGCAGGATCTTGAGCAGCATCCAGCCGATGGGTCCGGATGCGGCCTCGGCGATCTTCGCCGCCTGGCGCTGGCGCGTGGTGAGTGGAGCCGTGGGCTCAGCGAGTTCTGTCATCTCGTCCCCGTCGTCGAGCTGCCGGGGCGGACGACGTCCGCCCCGGCAGGGATGGTGCTGGGTGTGTTACTTGATCGCCGCGGTCACGTCGTCGACGAGCTTCTGCCACGTCGTCGCCGGATCCGAGCCGTTGATGATCGCCGCCTCGGCGACGCCCCAGAACTCCCAGACCGCACCCATCGCCGGGATGGCGGGCATCGGCACGGCGTCGGCACCGACGGCCTGGAAGCCGGCGATGATCGGGTCGGATGCCGCGGAGTCGGCGGCCGCGGTCAGGGCGGGGAGGATGTTGCCGGCCTTGAAGAGCTCGAGCTGGACCTCTTCGGTGCCGATGTAGTTGACGAGGAAGTCGTTCGCGGCGACCTTGTTCTTGGACTCGGAGCTCACGAAGAAGCCCTTCACGCCGGCGAACGGCGAGGCTGTCTCACCCGTGGGGCTGGGGATCGGATCGATCGCGACGTTGATGCCCGCCTCGGTGGCCGCTCCGACGTTCCACGGACCGGTCAGCCAGAAGGCCGCGGTGCCGTCGAGGAACTGCTGCTTGGCGATCTCGCCGTCGATGTCGGTGTTCAGCGTGCCCGCTGCGCCCTGCGCTGCGAGCCAGTCGGAGAATGCCGTGCCGCCCGCGCTGCCGAGCTGGAGGTCGGCCGAGTCGTAGCTGCCCGAGTCGTCGGTGCCGAAGACGGGAGCACCGAACGCCGTCTGGAACGGGTAGAGGTGGTACGGGTTGCCCTCGGTGCCCTGCTCGACGACGAACGTGCCCTTGGCGACCATGTCGTCGAAGCTCGTGGGGGCTTCGGGGACCATGTCGGCGTTGCGCAGCACGGCGATGTTCTCGACCGCGTACGGAAGCATGTAGACCGTGCCGTCGTACGTCGCCGCCTGGAGGGCGACGGGAAGGTAGTCGGACGACGAGTCGCCGAGCTCGAGGGGCGCCACGACGCCGTTCGTCGACAGCTCGCCCAGCCAGTCGTGCGCACCCATGACCACATCAGGGCCCTTGCCGGTCGGAACCTGCTGGATGAAGTCGTCCTTCATGTCGTCGACCGACTTGCCGACGAGCTCGACCTTGACCCCGGTCTTGTCCTCGTAGGAGTCGGCGGCGCTCTGCAGCGCGTCGACGCGCTCCGCGTCGACCCAGACCGTCAGCGTGCCGCTGCTCTCACCGTCGGACGACGAGTCGCCGCCGTCGGTGCCGGTCGAGCAACCGGCAAGGGTAAGAGTCGAAACGAGCGCGATGGCTCCGGCGGCAACGATGCCCCTCTTGTTCACCTTCATTGGTGTGTGCCTCTCTGAATGCTGTGACCTGCAGGACTGCAAGCGCTTACAGTATGCAACGAGATCGGCGAGAATCGCAACGGAGACCCGCGTCGATATCAAGCTGTGACCGGGCCCCTCTGACCGGATCGTTGTGGAAACGCTTCCAAAGGCGCAGGAGAACACTGCTATCGATACACTTTGCTCATGGCTGACAGTTCCTTTGACATCGTCTCGAAAGTGGATCACCAGGAGGCCGAGAACGCCCTCAACCAGGCGCGCAAGGAGATCGAGCAGCGCTACGACTTCAAGGGCACCGGCGCGTCGATCGCCTGGAGCGGCGAGCAGATCCTGATCATCGCCGGCACCGAGGAGCGGGCGAACGCCGTTCTCGACGTCTTCCAGACCAAGCTCATCAAGCGCGGCATCTCGCTCAAGAGCCTGGAGTCCGGCGAGCCGTTCGCGAGCGGCAAGGAGTTCCGCATCACCTCCTCGCTCAAGGACGGCATCTCGTCGGAGAACGCGAAGAAGATCAACAAACTCATCCGCGACGAGGGCCCGAAGGGCGTGAAGAGCCAGATCCAGGGCGACGAGCTGCGCGTGCAGTCCAAGAGCCGTGACGATCTGCAGTCGGTGATCGCACTGCTCAAGGGCGCTGACCTCGACCTCGACCTGCAGTTCATCAACTACCGCTGAGCCCGGAGGACGAAGGGGACGGATGCTCGGCCTCCGTCCCCTTCGCTGTGCCCGCCAATCGCATTCTGATATATGGGTGCGGGTGCCCGAGACTGGACTGAGTCGCGTCCCGATGCGACAGACGATGCGGCGATGCATGACGCGCTGCCGAACCACGGTTCCGCGCTTCGCGGATCGCGGTTCCCGCCTTGTGGGGACTGGGCGCAGTCAGCTCCGTGCACGCCATCGTCTGTGGCCGGCGAGTGTTCTGAACACTCGCCGGCCACAGAAAATCTTCTGTACCAAATCCCGAGATCACGCACTGCCGGCGAGTGCCCATGCGCCTGCCGAGAAATGCGCCTGTGGATTGTTGGCATCGCGATCTACTTCGTGATGTAGTGGCCGTCCGGGCACATCATGGGGGGCCCGGATCTGGAAAGTAACTGGGGGCGGTCCATGAACAGCAACAACTCGATGACGAGTATCCGAGAAAGCAAGCAGCTTCTGGCAGAGGAGGTGTTCCAGCACATCGGCGCGCAGATCGTGAACGGCGTGTTGGAACCAGGGCATCGCATCCGCGATGTCGATGTGGCCGAAGAGCTGCATGTGTCGCGGACTCCGGTGCGAGAGGCGTTACAGCGCCTCGAGCGCCTCGGTCTCGTGACGATGTACCCGAGCAGATACACCGAGGTCACCGCGGTCACACCGGAGACCGTGGAGCAGACTCTCGAGTTCGCCGGATACCAGGCGGGAATGGCGGCGCGTATGGGCGTCGCCAGGATGACACAACAGGAACGAGAGAGCCTCGCGGCGCTCGTCGAGGAGATGTACATCGGGCTCGACGACGATGTGCACATCTCGAACACGCGGTGGTCGGTGTTCTCGTTTCTCAGCGAGCGCAGCCGCAACGTCCAGCACCAGGTGCTGATCAACGACGCGAGCCTGGCATTGTTCCGCAATCTGCGGGGATGGAACGTCCCCGAGAGCGACCGAGAGCGCATGCTCCAGGTCTATCGGGACTTCCGGGCCGCGGTGCTGAGCGGTGATGCAGACGAGGCCGAGCGCCTCGTCCGCCAGATGCACTACGTCTGATCGAGCGGTGAGGCGCGGCGCCTGATCATCATCGGCGCGCTGCCGACCATCCTCTGACCCACCTGTCGAGGCGGCGATACGCTTCCTCTCTCGCCTCATGGCGAGAGAGGAAGACGTCGTGCAGCGCACCGTCGATGCGCTCGACGGTGACCGACGGTCCGAGCTTGAGCGCTGCGCGGGCGATGTCGTCGACCACCAGCACCGAGTCTGCTCGGGTGAGGTCCTCTGACCACCGGGTAGGAGGCGCGAAGCGGGCAGAGAGCAGCACGCAGACGGGTGCATCGATCGACAGGCCGGCTGCGACCGCGGCGTGCCCCGACAGCACGGCGTGGAACCACCCGGCGTGCACGGCCATCGTCTGCGCCGGTCGCCAGAGGAGGTTGACCTCAACGGGGTCGTCGGGATCCGCGACCTCCTGCTGCGCGCGCGTGTAGAAGCCGAGATCAACCTGCGGGGCGACCTCCCGAGGGGCCCAGCGCGCCTGCAGCTCCGCCACCGGCGCGATCAACGGCCGCGCCGACGCGACCTGGAACTCCAACCAGGGGCTGTTCAGGATCACGGCGGCCGCGGTGTCCGGGTGTCGCGACGCCCACAGGCTCAGCGTGAGCCCTCCGGTGGAGTGCCCCAGCAGCACGAGACGACGGGCGGATGTCGTGCCTTCGGCGCCCCGCCCCATCGCCCCGAGGGCAGCGGCGATGTCCTCGTCATAGGCCGCCAGGTCGGTGATGTAGCCGGGCGTCTGGCCGTCGCGCAGGCTGCGCCCGTACTTGCGCAGGTCGAGCGCGTAGAAGCGCGCGCCCCGCGCCGTCCAGAACCGCGCGAGCCGCTTCTGAAAGAAGTAGTCCGACCACCCGTGCACGTACAGCACGTCGATGTCCTCGAGCAGGCGGCGGCTGCCCCGTAGACGCTCCCACCATGCCTGCACGTGGGGCAGAGCCCGCACGAGCGTGGCGACGACAGGCCCCTCGTCGTCGGCAGCGAGCTCGAGCGTCAGCTGCTCGAACTCGTCACCGAGCACGTCCGCTGTCCACTCAGGCATGCGGCCAGGCTAGCCGACCCCTCCCCGACTACTGCGGAGCGGTGTGTCCGACCGTGAGATTGCGCACAGCCGTCGTTGCGAGAGCAGCAGGATCAGCCGCCCCCGAGCCGTTGTCGTAGGTCACGAATCTGAGCCAGTCGATGCCCACCCGCACGTCGAGGATGTTCTCGCCGTACTCTCCGGAGCTCGCCTTGGCCGCATATGCTCCCTCGACCTCAACCGGTGCGGCGTCGAGCTTCTCGAACGCCCATGCCCCCGCCGGGAGCATGGTGAGCATCAGGTACGCCGCCCCTTCGTATTCGCTCGCCGAAGTCCGGAAATAGCAGATCCGCGATCCGTTCACGTATTCGTACACCTCTGCGGGGATGCTCCACCCTCCGAAGTCGGTGATGAGCCGCGCATCCGACACGCCGAACAGCGTGTTCACCTCCTGCTCGGTGATGAACCGCTCGCACGGGGTGCCGACGATCTCGCTGTCGAGGTACTCGACCTCGTGGAGAGTCGAGGCGGCCGACGCGACGAGACGCCGCATCGTCTCTTCCATCCGTGCGGTGTCCGCGCTCCCGAGTCCGGGCTCGTACACAGTAGCGGTGAGCAGCACGTCCCCGTCGGGGAACTCGAACGAGCAGGACCCGTCTTCACAGCGCGCCTGCTCGCCCCGGTAGCCCTGTCGCTCGGTCGCACCCGCGATCACGGCCTCCGCGCCCGGCACGAGCACGACCTCCCAGCTGCGCTCATACGTCACACCCGCAGAACAGGCGATTCCGCCCGCCCGCTGGAACATGTGCTGCGCGGGTCCCGGGATCCAGCTCATCCCCGGCAGCAACGAGAGCACCGGTTCGACAGGCGTCTCAGGCTCCCCCACGAGCGCGCTCATCTCGGCGGCGACATCGTCGCACGTCACGTCGAACGCCGATTCCGGATCGACGATCGGGTCGGGCGTCGGCGTCACGGATGCCGACGGGGACGCCGTCGGCTTCGGAGACGGAGCCGGCTCAGGAGCGCATCCGGAGACCAGAAGCAGAGTGGCCGTACCGAGCACGAGGAGAGAGCGCAGTCGCATGCGCCCAGCCTAGGGACGGCGACGCCCCGACACGCGAGACGCCGACAACGATCAGATGACGGTCACTCGCCGCGGGAGACGCGCACCATCTCGTCGCGCGGGACGACCTTGACGCGGGCTCGCTCGTGCGGAGCACCGAGGGCGACCTCGTGCTCATCGAGACGGTGCCAGCCGTCGAGATCGGTCCAACGGACGCCGCGCTCCTGCAGCAGAGCGGGGATCGCCTCTTCCGAGGGATCCTCCGGGTGCCACCACGAGCCCTGGTCGTTGATGATGTGGCGCACGGTCTCCATGGCGTCGGACTTCGTGTGACCGATCAGTCCCACCGGTCCGCGCTTGATCCAGCCGGTCGCGTAGATTCCGGTCATCTGCTGGTTCGAATCCTTCGCCAGCACCTGGCCCTCGCGGTTCGGGATCACGCCATGCTTCTTGTCGAACGGCACACCGGGAAGCGGCGAGCCGAAGTAGCCGATCGCGCGGTACAGCGACTGCAGCGGCACCTCGCGCATCTCGCCGGTGCCCACAGCGCCGCCCTGCCCGTCGGGCTTGGTGCGCTCGTAGACGAGAGCGGCGACCCGGCCGGTCTCGTCCTTGCGGACCTCGACCGGGCGTGCCCAGAAGTGCAGGTGCAGACGACGCGAGGCGGTGCCACCGGGGTTGTCGGCATCGCCTCTGGCGTCGTTGACCGACGGGCGCTTGCGCCACGACTGCAGGATGCGGTCGATGACCATGACCTGCTTGTTGCTGGCGACGGCATCCTTCGACGCGTCGTCGTAGTCGAAGTCCTCGTCGTAGACGACCATGTCGACGTCGCGCAGCTCGCCGAGCTCACGCAGCTCGAGAGGGGTGAACTTCACCTGGGCGGGCCCGCGGCGTCCGAACACGTGGACGTCGGTGACCGCGCTCGCCTTGAGTCCCTCGTAGACATTGTCGGGAACCTCGGTGACCAGCAGATCCTCGGCGTGCTTCGCCAGCATCCGCGCGACATCGAGCGCCACGTTGCCGTTGCCCAGCACGCCGACGGATGCGGCATCCAGCGGCCACTCGCGCGGCACGTCGGGGTGACCGTCGAACCAGCTCACGTAGTCCGCTGCACCGTAGGCGCCGACCGCGTCGATGCCGGGGATGTCGAGCGTGGTGTCGCGGATCGCGCCGGTGGCGAAGATCACCGCGTTGTAGTGCTTCTTCAGGTCGTCGAGGGTGATGTCCTCGCCGAAACGCACGTTGCCGAACAGGCGGATGTCACCGCGATCGAGCACATCGCGCAGGGCGTTGATGATGCCCTTGATGCGCGGGTGATCGGGGGCGACGCCGTAGCGCACGAGCCCGTAGGGCGCGGGGAGCTGCTCGAAGAGGTCGATCGAGACGTCGAACTTGCGCTCGGCCTTCAGCAGGATGTCGGCGGCATAGATGCCGGCGGGGCCCGCTCCGACGATGGCCAGTCTGAGCTTGGTCATAAGGGGTCCTTTCGTATGCCGTCACGCCCGGCGTACGCGGCCGAGGGCCGCGACACGCTCAGCTGGAGCGTTCGACGAGGGTCTCTGCGAAGCGGGTGAGCGCTTCGCGCACGGTGCCTCGCGGAAGCGGGGCGAGCGCGTCGATCGCATCCTGGGTCCAGGAATGCGCGAGCGCGAGAGTCTTCTGAGTGCCGACGTGGTCGCGGAGCTCGGTGAGCGGTCCGTCGAGGATCGCAGGGTCCTCACCCTCGGCGATGCGGGCGACCCCGTCGTCGATGCGAGCCGCGAGGTCGATCGAGGCCTCATCGGACTCGGCCTTCAGCAGCAGGTAGGGCATGGTCGGGACGCCGGCCCGCAGATCGGTGCCCGGCACCTTGCCGGTGTCCTCGGGCTTCGCCGACAGGTCGATCACGTCGTCGAGCAGCTGGAAGGCGACGCCGATCTTCTCGCCGTACACGCGCAGCGGCTCCTCGTACTCCGACGGGGCATTCGAGAAGATCACACCGCCCTGGGTCGCCGCGGCGATCAGGGAGCCGGTCTTATCAGCGAGCACCTGGATGTAGAACTCGATGGGGTCGTCGTCGGGCTGGGCGCCGATCGTCTCGTGCATCTGACCGAGGACGAGCCGCTCGAACGTGTCGGCCTGCAGGCGGATGGCCCGCTCCCCCAGGCGCGACATCAGCTGGCTTGCACGCGAGAACAGGATGTCGCCGGTGAGGATGGCGATGTTGTTGCCCCAGACGGTCTGCGCCGCAGGCACACCGCGGCGGCGGTCGGCGCCGTCCATGACGTCATCGTGGTACAGCGAGCCGAGATGGGTGATCTCGAGCGCCTTGGCGACGTCGATCACCTTCTCGGTGTTGCCGTCGCCGAGCTGGGCGGCGAGCAGCGTGAGCACGGGGCGGATGCGCTTGCCCCCGGCCTCGTAGAGATACCGGCTCGCAGCGTCTGCCAGAGGATCGGCAACGCGCACGTCGTCGGCGAGCCCGGTCTCGACGAGCTCTAGGCCGTCTTCGATCGCCTGAGCGATGCGTCGCCCAGCGGTGCCGATGAAGACACGGTCGCTGAAACCGAGACGGCTCGCCAGTCGCGAACCCGGGGCTACGCGGCTCGAAGTCACGTGCTCAGCCTACCTTCGTCAGACGTACGGGTTCGCGCGCGGTGTTCACGCAGGCTTGAACGCCCGGTGGAGCGCGACGATGCCGAAGGAGAGGTTGCGGTACTCGACCTCGGTCCAGCCGGCTTCGCGGATCCATACCGCGAGCTTCTTCTGATCGGGCCAGTCGCGGATCGACTCGTTCAGGTAGTCGTAGGCGTCGCCGTTGGTGCCGGCGACGCGCGCCACGCGGGGCAGCACCTGCGAGTTGTAGAACCGGTACGCGGCGCGGAACACGGAACCGGGAGGAGTGGAGAACTCGTTGATCACGAGGCGCCCGCCGGGCTTGGTCACGCGCAGCAGCTCGCGCAGCGCCTTCTTCGGGTCGTTCACGTTGCGGAGCGCATAGGACATCGTGACCGCGTCGAACTCCCCGTCGGCGAACGGCAGATCCGTTGCATCCGCCTGGACGAACGAGAGATTGCGGATGCTGCCGTGACGACGCTGCCCCTCGGCGAGCATGCCGGGCGAGAAGTCGGCGGCGACGACCTCTGCTCCGCTGCGCGCGAGAGATGCCGACGACGACGCCGTTCCCGCTCCGAGGTCGAGGATCTTCTCGCCGGGCTTCGGGGCGACGGCGCGGGTCGTGGCCGCGCGCCACAGTGCGTCGTTGCCGACCGTCATCGCCGTGTTGGTGCGGTCGTAGCCGGCCGCGACCTGGTCGAACATGCCGCTGACGCGGGCGGGGTCCTTGCCGAGATCGGCGCGGTTTGCTTCGTTCGAGGTCACGAGTCCAGTCTAGGCGCGAGGTGCAGCGCTTCGAGGCGGTCGAGCCAGAGATCCCCCGTCGCATCGTCGAACGGCGCGGTCCGGTCGCGCACACGCTGCTCGAGGTCGAGCGCCAGCGCTTCGAGCCTCGTCATGATCTCTGGCGGATACCCGTACTGCGCGCTGTGCTCCTCCCATTCGTCGCGGTCGTCGACCCAGATCCCGCGGTCGCCGTCGACGCGGACCACGTCGAGATCCATGTCGATGCCCACAGCCAGCAGGGGGTCGTCCGACCAGCGCACGTCCCAGCCGATGTCGATGTAGATGCGCATGGCCTTGGGGTGGTCGCGGTTGACCGTCAGCGCGTAGTCGGCCTGCCGCGGCACCAGGGTCACGTTCGGACCGGCCGTGACGAAGGATGCCCCGGGGCGTGCGCTGTGCCAGCCGGCGGGCTGCCCGAGCCAGTCACCCCACTCGTCGGCACCGAGGTACACGCACTCGTGCCGCCAGTGCGGGGATCCGTCCCACTTGCGCCACTGGAAGATCATCTCGGTGCCGGGGGCGGGTCGCGCATCGCTCATACTTTCAGCGTAGGCCGCGCACCGGACCTTCCTCCTGACCGAAGAACTAGGCTGGAGGGGTGAGCAGCAGGCTGGTCGTGGAGACCCGTGAGATCGATCCGGTCGAGGATCTCCTGGCATTCGCCGACCCGGCGCGGCCCCTCGCCTGGCTGCGCCGTGGTGACGGGATCGTCGCCGTGGGCGACGGGGTCGTCGAGACCATCAGCGTGTCGGCAGGCACAGCGCCGCTGCGCTCCGCCGCGATCGCCGACGCCTGGCGAGAGCTCGCGCAGGATGCCGAGGTCGACGACGAACTCGGACTCCCCGGCTCGGGCCTGGTCGCCTTCGGGGCGCTGACGTTCGACGAGGATTCCACGGCCGACAGCGTGCTGATCGTGCCATCACTCGTGATCGGGCGTCACAGCGGGCGCACCTGGCTCACCCGCATCCGCTCCTCCGCTTCCTCCCTCGCGACGGCGGACGAGGCGGCGACTCGCCAATACGGCCCGCACTGGGCAGGCACCGTGGGTCCCGGGGCTCAGAGCCCGCAGGGCTATCAGGATTCCGTACGGCAGGCCCTCGGTCGCATCGCGGACGGCGAGCTCAGCAAGGTCGTGCTCGCACGCGACCTCACCGGCAGCATCCCGTCAGGGTCCGACCTGCGCCGTCTCGTGCGAGCGCTGTCGACCGGGTACCCCGACACATGGGCGTTCGCCGTCGACGGACTGATCGGCGCGAGCCCCGAGACCCTCGTCACCGTGCAGCAGCGCACCGTGACCGCGCGCGTGCTGGCCGGAACCATCGGACGCGGAGCCGATGCGGACGCCGACACCGTGGCATCCGCTCATCTGGCGTCCAGCACGAAGGATCTCGACGAGCACGAGTACGCCGTGCAGAGCGTGCTCGCCTCTCTTCGTCCGCACACCCGGGTGCTCGCGGCGAGCGAGCAGCCGTTCCTGCTGAAGCTGCCGAACCTCTTCCATCTGGCGACCGACGTCGAGGGAGAGCTCGCCGACGGCGGCTCATCGCTCGACCTCGTCGGCGCTCTGCATCCCACCGCCGCCGTCGCAGGCACCCCGACCTCTGCGGCGATCGCGGCGATCCGCGAACTCGAGCCGTTCGACCGAGGCCGCTACGCGGGTCCGGTCGGATGGGTGGATGCCGCGGGCAACGGCGAGTGGGCGATCGCTCTGCGCTGCGCGCAGTTCTCCCCCGCCACCACCGACATCACCGTCACCGCGTACGCGGGCGCCGGCATCGTCACGGGCTCGGACCCCGAGTCCGAGATGCTCGAGACCCGAGTCAAGTTCCGCCCCCTGGTCGACGCCCTCGCCTGAGGGCACTCTCCCGCAATCAGCTCGCGGCGAGGCGCTTCTTCTCTGCCTCGACGTCGAAGGTCGCCTCTGGCCACTGCGGATCGATGCCCTGCAGCGCATCGAGCAGCAGCTCCTGCACCGCGAGACGGGCGAACCACTTGCGGTTGGCCGGGATCACATGCCACGGCGCCACGGTCGTCGAGGTGCGCTCGAACACGGTCTGATACGCGTCCATGTAGTCGTCCCACAGCAGCCGCTCGTCGACATCGCCCGGGTTGTACTTCCAGTACTTGTCCGGACGCTCGAGGCGCTCCATCAGGCGGGCCTTCTGCTCGTCGGGCGAGATGTGCAGCATCACCTTGATGATGCGGATGCCGGATGCCGCGGCGTCGGCCTCGAAAGCGTTGATCGCGTCGTAGCGACGCTCGATCTCGTCGGCGGGAGCCAGTGAGCGCACCCGACCGATGAGCACGTCTTCATAGTGGGAGCGGTCGAAGACGCCGATGAACCCCGGTTCGGGCAGACGAGGCGTGACGCGCCAGAGGAAGTCGTGAGCGAGCTCCTCATCGGTCGGCGCCTTGAACGCCGACAGCGCCACACCCTGGGGGTCGACTCCGCCGACGACGTGACGCACGATGCCGCCCTTGCCCGCCGAGTCCATGGCCTGCAGGATCAGCAGCACCGAGTCCTTCGCCACGCCCACCCGGCTCTCGGCGAACAGTCGCTCCTGCAGCTGGTTGAGTTCGTGCAGGCCCGCGGCGAGGTCGCGCGCACCGTCTGCCTTGGCCCCGTGATAGCCGGGAGTGCTCTCGGGATCGACGTCCGCGAGACGGAATCCGTCGCCGACCTGCAGGGTCTTGGCCCACTCATGCGCTGTCATGCGTTCATCCTGCCACTGCGCACTCGCACCGCGTGAAAAACGGGTCAGCGGGTGAGCGGAACCTCGATCAGCTGGCGCCCGCCGGCGGGGGTTGTGAGCACCTGGTCGAGGGCAGTGCGGGTCGTGACGCGCTGGTACTCCCAGCCGTAGGCGAGGGCGAGCTTCTCGAGACGCACGCTGTGCGGTGTGTAGAAGGCGCGGTCGAGGTCGGCGCGATCAGCCGTCGCTGCCACCTCGAGTCCGTCGAAGATCGTTCCGCCGCCGTCGTTGCCGACGATGACCTGCAGCCGCGGCTCGTCCTCGTCTGGCGGCAGCAGCAGCGCGCCCACATCGTGGAGGAACGCGAGGTCGCCCAGCAGCACCCGGGTGACTCCGGGAGCCCCGCCCGCCTGACTCGCCAGGGCGATGCCCGTCGCGGTGGCGATCGTGCCATCGATCCCCGCGAGTCCGCGATTGGCGTGCACCGGAACCTTCTTGCCGCCGAGCACCTCATCGGCGACCCTCACCAGGCGCGACGAGCCGAACACGAGGCGGTCGTGCGGCCAGGTCGCCCGCCATACGGCGTCGGCGAGCAGTGCGCGGTCGAGGGGGCGACGCACGGCTGCGAGCTCGGCCTTCACGGCATCGCGACGAGCGGTGAAGTCGCTGGAGGCGAGTCCGTCCTGATCGGGCGCGCGCTCGCTGAGATCGACGGTGTGCGCTGCGGATGCCGTGAGCCAGGCCCCGAGCCATTCGCGATCTGCGGTTCCGGGCACCACAGAGACGGATGCCGCGGAGGTCGTGCGTCCGTTGAGATTCAGCGCCTCGCCGCCTCGACGCACGGCGATCACGTCGACGTCAGCGCGTGACAGCAGTCGTGTCACCTCTCGGCTGAGCGTCGGATGCCCGAGCACCACCGCCCGCTCGATGCGCCCGCCGAGGTCGTCGTCGCTCAGCAGCGCCCGGTAGCCGTGCACGATCTGACGACCGAAGCGGGCGCCGCTGACGATCTCGGCGATCAGCGGCCAGGATCCTGCGTGAGCGATCTCCTCGGCATCCGCTCCGGCGTCCGCGCCGGCGATCACGACGGTTCGCGGGCCGCGATCGAGCACGAGCGACTCGGCGACAGGAGCCGTCGGTGCGTCGCCCGGAGCGATCTCGAGCGCGGGGATCTCGCCCGAGAGCGGTTCGCGAGAGGGCAGGTTCAGGTGCACGGGGCCGGCGACTCCGGGCAGGCCGTGCGCGGCATCCGCCCCCAGCGCCACCGCGACGGCGGGTTCGGCGAGACCCGACCAGTCGCCGTCGCCCGGCACGGGGGCGTCGATCTGCTCGCGCACCCAGGCTCCGAACAGGCCAGGCTGGATGGTCGCCTGGTTCGCGCCGACGCCACGGAGCTCGGGCGGCCGGTCGGCGGTCAGCAGCAGCAGAGGCACGCCGGAGTGGAACGCCTCCATCGCGGCGGGCAGCAGGTTCGCGGCGGCCGTGCCCGAGGTGCAGAGCACCGGAGTGGGAACCCCGGTCTCACGCGAGAGGCCGAGAGCGGTGAATCCCGCGACGCGCTCGTCGATGCGCACGTGCACACGCAGATGCCCCTGATTCGCGGCGTGCACCGCGGCGAGCGCGAGTGCCTGCGAGCGGGAGCCGGGTGAGAGGACGAGATCGCGTACTCCGTGGGCGATCAAGTCGGCGATCAGCGATGCCGCAGCATCCATCGCCGGCGATGCCGTCACGGACGCGGGTCCGGCGCGGGGCCGTCGTCGGTCTCGTCCTCGAGCCGCGCGAGCTCCTCTTCGAGGCGGCGGATGCGGGCATCCTGCTCGCTCTTGCTGATGCTGCGCAGGAACTGGGGGTCGTCGTCGGGAGCGACGATGCGGATCTCGCCCGCGTTGTCGTCCGCGCGGCGGCGGCCGATCGTGAACCAGAGGATCCCACCGATGACCGGGATGAGGATGACGATGACGATCCAGATCGCCTTGCGCACTCCGCGGTGCCGCGACGGCGGCTGGACGGCGCAGTCGACGATGCTGTACACCCAGAAGATGGCTGCCAGGAACCCGCCTACGATCAACAGTCTCGCCACCCCTCCAGTGTAGGCGGGTGAACGGGAGGTGGATCGGCCACGGCGGCGTGACGAGGGCTCAGAGCCCATTCCGACACCCGATTGTTAGACTGCGCGGATCATGCCCACCCCGTCGATGCGCCTGCGACAGCACGGTGCCGAGCGGATGCTGGTCCTCCGGATCGCTCTCGCCCTCGGCCTCGTCCTGCTGCTGGTCATCGGTGCGTGGTCGACGTCTCATGGCAAGGCCGATGCGCATGCCACCCTGTGCCTCGCACCCGGTGTGTCCGCTGCCGCGGCATCGACCTCCGGCCATCACGAGGGCGGAGTCACGGTCGTGGACGCGGTGTCGTCCGACGCCGGAACGGCTGCCGTCGCCGCCCTGTGCTGCATCCTGCTCGTGCTGCTGTTCCTGCGCTTCGGCCGCACCGCACCCCTCCTCGTGGGGAGCCGCGGGTTCGTGGCATCCGCTCCGACACGCGCCGGCCCTCGCCTGCACGTGCCCGCACTCACGCTCACTCAGCTCTCGCTCTCCCGCACCTGAATCAGGCACGCCGTCGTTCGGCAACCCCGGCCGCACCGCGGCATCCTCATCCCTGCCTGATATCACCCGTTGGAGAACCCCATGAAGACCCCTGTCAAGGCGACCCTGATCGCCATCGCCGCAGCCATCTTCCTCGCCATCGTCGGCATCGTCTTCGCGATGTCGCAGCGCGCCGCGGATCCTGCTCCGCCCGAGGGCGAGAAGCTGCAGACCGTCCGCACCGACTCGCACGTGCTCGACGAGGGTGGAGCGGATGCCGTCACCGTCGTCGAGTTCCTCGACTTCGAGTGCGAGGCGTGCGGCGCGTTCTATCCGATCGTCGAAGACCTGCGCGCGCAGTACGCGGGCGACATCACGTACGTCGTGCGGTACTTCCCCCTGCCGGGTCACATCAACTCCACCCAGGCCGCGCTCGCCGCCGAGGCCGCCGCGCAGCAGGACCGGTTCGAGGACATGTACCACCGCCTGTTCGAGACGCAGTCGCAGTGGGGCGAGCAGCCTCAGGAGACTCCGGAGGTGTTCCGCGGATTCGCCGCAGACCTCGGACTCGACATGGCGGCCTACGACGCTGCCGTCGCCGACCCCGCCACGCTCGCGCGAGTGCAGGCCGACAAGAGCGACGGTGAGAAGCTCGGCGTGCGCAGCACCCCCAGCTTCTTCATCGACGGCGAGCTCGTGGTGCTGCAAGCCTGGGGCGACCTCGAAGCGGCGATCGAGAAGGCCGTGAACGAGAAAGCCGTGAACGGCTGAGTCAGAGGAGCCCGCGCGCGACGAGCACCTCCTGATAGCCGCTGGCCTTGTCGTGGATCACCTGTCGACAGGCGATCAGCGACTCGATCTGCGCATCGAGTGCACGTTCGTGCGCACGCAGCAGGGCGAGTCGCTCGGCCTCATTGCCGCTGCCTGCGCGCACGAGGGCGGCGTATTCGCGCAGGAGCGCGATCGGGGCCCCGGACTCGCGGAGCCGCCCCAGCAGAGCGAGCCAGGCGAGCGAATCGTGCGCGTACACCCGCCGTCCGCCGGACGTGCGGGGGACATCACGCGGAAACAGGCCCTCGGCCTCGTACCAGCGCAGGGTGTGCACGCTCACGCCCGCCAGGCGCGCGAGCTCGCCGATGCTGAACGTGCGCGTCGTGTCGACGACATCAACCACGAGGACTCCTCCTTGACTTCGAGTGCACTCTAGATCGTACGGTCGAATCATGACAGCTCCTCTCGACATGATCGCCCGCCAGCAGCCGCTCTCGTCAGAGTTCGGCTACCGCTCCACCGCCGCCGAGGTGATCGCGGGCACGGACCTCGCCGGCAAGACCGCGATCGTCACCGGCGGGTACTCCGGCCTCGGTCTCGAGACGGTGCGCGCGCTCGCCGATGCCGGTGTGCGTGTGATCGTTCCTGCACGGCGTGTGGACGCGGCGCAGAAGGCGCTCGACGGGATCGCTGCGGCAGAGGTGCGCGGCACCGATCTCGGCGACCTCGACTCTGTGGCGGCCTTCTCGGAGTCCGTGCGCCGCGACGGTCAGACGATCGACCTCGTGCTGAACGTCGCCGGCATCATGGCCACCCCGTTCGGTCACACGGCGCAAGGCTTCGAGTCGCAGTTCGGCACCAATCACCTGGGTCACTTCGCGCTGGTCGGCGGCGTGGCCGACCAGCTGTCAGACCACGCCCGCGTGATCTCCTACTCATCCGGCGGGCACTTCCGCTCCCCCGTGCGGTTCGACGACATCGACTTCGCGACGACGCCCTACGACCCGTGGGTCGCGTACGGGCAGTCGAAGACAGCGAACGCGCTGTTCGCGGTGGGCCTCGCACGACGCGGCGCCGATCGCGGCATCCTCGCCTTCTCGGTTCACCCCGGAGGGATCATGACCGAGCTGCAGCGGCATGTTCCCCGCGAGGAGCTGCTCTCCCGCGGCTGGATCGACGACGACGGCACCCCGAATCCGCGTTTCAAGACGCCGGCTGAAGGCGCCTCCACAGGACTCTGGGCCGCGACCGCCGCGGCGCTGATCGAGCGTAGCGGCGCGTATTGCGAGGACTGCTCGATCAAGAGGATCGTCACACCCGATCACAGCGACATGACCAGCGGCGGGGTGAAGGAATGGGCGATCGACCCCGAAGCCGCCGAGCGGCTGTGGGCGCTCTCGGTCAGCAGGACGGGCGTCGACGCCTTCGCCTGAGCGATGGCTGAGGTCAACCGCGATCCAGACGCAGGATGCGGTCGTCGCCGTCGGAGGGGGTGCCGCGGCCGTCGGTGTTGTTCGTGAGAACCCAGACCTCTCCTGAGGGCCCGACCACGACATCGCGCAGGCGTCCGAGTTCGCCCGTGAATCGCTCAGTGCCGGCCGTCAGGTCGTCGAGCGGCACGACGCGCAGGCGCTCGCCGCGCAGGTTGGCGATGAGGATGTCGGATCCGGTGACCGCGATGCCGCTCGGGCTGGCCTCATCCGGCGACCACTGCTGCACGGGGTCGATGAACTCGTCGTCGTCGGCGATCCCCTCGACCTCGGGCCAGCCGTAGTTGCCACCGGCCTCGATCACGTTGAGCTCGTCCCAGGTGTCCTGACCGAACTCGCTCGCGTACATCGCACCCTCGGCATCCCAGCCGATGCCCTGCGGATTGCGGTGCCCAAAGCTGAATACGGGTGAGCCCTCGAAGGGGTTGTCGTCGGGGATGTCTCCCTCGGGGGTGAGTCGCAGGATCTTGCCCGACAGGGCATCGACGTCCTGCGCGCTGTCGCGGTCACCGGCGTCGCCGGTCGTGATGTACAGCATCCCGTCCGGGCCGAACGCGATGCGTCCGCCGTTGTGATTTCCCGCCGCCGGGATGCCGTCGACCACCGTCGTCGGCTCGCCGAGCGAGAGATCCCCCGCCTCCCCGGTGATCGCCCGCCGCTCGACGCGGTTCTCGTCCTGTGCGGTGAAGTAGGTGAACAGCTCGCCGTCGTGCACCGCGAGTCCGAGCAGCCCGCCCTCGCCGGCGGGTGCGACGCCGTCGATCACGGCGACCTCACGGGTCTCGCCGTCATCGGTGATCTCGAGCACACGCGCGCTGTCGCGCTCGCTCACGAGCGCGACGCCGTCGTGGAAGGCGATCGACCAGGGCGCGTCGAGCCCTTCGACGATGGAGTCGGTGCCGACCTCGGGCATCGGTGCAGGCTGCGACGCGCAGGCCGTGAGCAGGGCGACGGATGAGGTCGCGAGCGCGATCGAGGCTCGCCGTCGTGCGGTTGACGAGCGGGTGGGCCGATGCGCGGGCATGAGTCCATTCAAAGTGATGTCCTGTCGCACCGCCAGTACCGCACCGCCGTTGCCGCACCACACCTGCCGCCTCACCGCTGCCACTTCCGGTCGCAGTTTGTGCCGTCGGAATGGCGCGCTGACGACTCGAAGTGCGACCGGAAGATCGGGAAGCGGCACGAACTGCGACAGGAACGTCCCCCTCCGGAAAGCGCGTCGTCCTCGCTACGCTGAGCGCATGACCGAGGCGCGAACCCCCACGCATCCCGTGCTCGCCGTCGTGCGGCGGATACCGGCGACTCTCACGATGGTCGCTCTGATCCTCATCGTCGGAGTGGCGTGGCAGGGGCTGTGGAGTCCGTTCGAGAAGACCGACCTGTTCGCGGACGTCGCCTACGGACTGCCGAACTTCCTCGACGGCAAGTGGTGGACGCCCCTCACCGGCACCTTCTTCGTCAACGCGCCCTGGGTCTACCTCTTCACGATCTCGGGGTTCTGGGGCATGGCGTACCTCGAGTTCCGGCGGGGTTCCCGAGTAGCCCTCGCTTACTACTGGGTCGGCCAGCTCTTCGCGATGTTCGCGACTGCTCTGGTGCTCGCCTTCGCCTCGCAGCTGCCGTGGGCGTGGGCCGAAGCCCAGGCTCAGGCGCTCGACGTCGGTGCCTCCGGGGGCACCATGGCGTGCATCGCCGCCGCCGTCGGGCTGTTCCGCCCGCCGTGGCGCGTGCGCGGCTGGCTCATCCTTCTCGGGTTCGTCTTCATCGCGATGCTGTTCTGGGGCGCACTCGCCGACCTCGAGCACCTGCTCGCGGTGCTGCTGATCCTGTTCGCCGACCGCACTCTGCGCGTGCAGCGGACAACGGTGCGCGAGCAGCGCCTCATCGCGGTCGTCGCTCTGCTGGTGCTGGGCGCGGTCGAGATCATCACGACGCTGGTGGCTACCGACGGCCCGTTCGGTCCGACGGATCCCGCGTCCGGCGGGTTCATCGATCTGGCGATCGATCTCGTGATCATCGTCGTGCTCGTGAACGGGCTTCTGCGAGGCCGACGCTGGTCGTGGGTGCTCGTCATCCTGCTGGGCCTCTTCAACGTCCTGCTCGGGGCGCTCGTCCTCACCCTGATCACCGTCTTCTCGCAGGCCGATGTCGATCTGCGCTGGGACGGCGAGACCGAACTCGCTCTCGCGAACGGCTTCCTCTGGCTGGTCCTGCTCGTCTACCTGATCGCCGTGCGACGGGCGTTCCGGGCGAAGCGGAAGTCCCTCCTCGGCATCCAGCCGGCCCCCTCGGTCGACGAGGTGAAGGCCGAGCTGCGCGCGCACGGCGGCGGCACCCTGTCGTGGATGACGACCTGGGAGGGCAACAGCTACGCACGCACCGCCGCGGGGATCGTGGCGTATCAGCGGCGGGCCGGCGTCGCGCTCGCGCTCGCGGATCCGATCGGCCCGGCGGATGCCCGCGCAGACGCCGTGACGGACTTCATCCGCACCTCGGAGAACGCGGGCCTCGTGCCGTGCTTCTTCAGCGCGGACGACGCCACCCGCCGGGCGGTGCCGTCGACGTGGAGGAGCATCGTCGTCGCGGACGACACGATCGTCGACCTGCCGGGCCTCGAGTTCACGGGCAAGCGCTGGAACTCGGTGCGGACCTCGCTGAACCGCGCGGGTCGTGACGAGATGACGTTCAAGATGACGCACCTGAAAGCCGAGTCGTGGGGGGTGCAGCAGCAGCTGCGGGCGATCTCCGAGGCGTGGGTCGGCGACAAGGACCTGCCCGAGATGCGCTTCACGCTCGGAACGCTCGAGGAAGCGGAGGATCCGGAGGTGCGTCTCGCCCTGGCGCTGGCTCCGAACGGCGACGTCGACGGATTCCTGTCGTGGCTTCCCGTCTACGGCGAGGGAGGCACCGTGCGCGGCTGGACGCTCGACCTCATGCGTCGGCGGGAGGGCGGCTTCGCCCCGGTGATGGAGTACCTGATCGGTTCGTCCGCCCGGCAGTTCTCGGAGGAAGGGGCGGAGATCATGTCGCTCTCGGGAGCACCGCTCGCCCACGACTACCCGCCGGATGCCGGCATGATCGCCGCGCTGAGCGATCGTCTCGCCGAAGCCCTCGAGCCCGTCTACGGGTTCGGATCGCTGCACCGCTTCAAGCAGAAGTTCCACCCGCGCTACGAGACCATGTACCTGCTGTTCCGCGACGAGGCCGACCTCGCGGCCATCGGCACGGCCCTCACCCGGGCGTTCCTGCCGGATGCGACACTGCGGCAGTTCGCGGGCGCGGGGCTCGAACTGGTCCGAGGCAGCAAGGACTGATCAGTCCGTCGCGTTGCGCGTGGGCTCACCCGCGAGGGGTGAGCCCACGTGCGCCGAGCGACTCTCGAAGCCAGGATGAAGGCACCGTCGAGGAAGGACCCACCGATGACCGACACTGCTGCGCCCATCGTTTCTGCGCCCGTCACCTTCGCGAACTTCGCCCGTGTCGAGAGCGCGCGCATGTTCGACGCGATCGCCTCCGCCGCCGGTGGGTCGAACCGCTGGAACCACTACCGCGTTCCGACACCGGTCGACCAGCAGACGGTGATCAGGATGAACCGCGACACCCTGTACAGCGCCGCGATCATCGACGTCTCGCGCGGCGCGACCATCACGATCCCCGATGCGGGCGACCGGTACATCTCGGTGATGCTCGTCAACGAGGGCCACTACATCAACCGCGTGCTCCATGACCCCGGCACTCACGAGCTGTCGGCGCAGGACCTCGGCTCCGACTTCGTCCTCGCAGCGGTGCGCGTGCTGGTGGATTCGGAGGATCCCGACGACGTCGCCACGGTGAACGCACTGCAAGATGGCTTCGTGGTGGCATCGGTCGGAGCCGGCGAGTTCCCCGCCCCTGTCTACGACGAGGAGAGCTTCGCCGAGACGCGCGGGGCGATCCTGACCCTGGCGAAAGGGCTCGGCGGGTTCGAACGCTGCTTCGGCCGGGCCGATGACGTCGACCCCATCCGCCACCTGCTCGCCACCGCGGCCGGCTGGGGCGGGCTCCCGGAACACGAGGCGTTCTACATCAATGTCGATCCTCGCCTGCCTCTCGGCGAGTACACGCTGCGTGTACTCGCCGACGTGCCCGTCGACGGCTTCTGGTCGGTGTCGCTGTACGACGGAGACGGATACTTCGCCCCGAATGATCAGGGGGCGTACAGCGTCAACAGCGTGACGGGCGTACGGGATGCCGACGGCTCGATCACGATCCGATTCGGCGGTGATCTCGACCGGCCGAATGCACTCCCCCTCCCTGACGGGTGGAACTACCTCGTCCGTCTCTATCGCCCGCGACCCGAGGTCCTCGACGGCACGTGGTCGTTCCCGAGCCTCCGGGAATCCTGACGCGGCAGCGCCCGCTCGACCTCTTCAGCCGTCGCGTGGCGGCTTGCGCATCCTCTTGACATCGGTGCGCCGCTTCTTGGCGGTCAGCCGACGCTCCTTCGAGCCGCGGCTGGGCTTCGTCGCCCGCCGCTGAGGTGCCGGCGGACGCAGGGCCTCGGCGACCAGTGCCACGAGTCGCTCCCGTGCGGCGTCGCGGTTGCGCAACTGGGCGCGGTGCTCGGAGGCGGCGATCGTGAGCACTCCGTTCACGAGACGGCCGCCCAGTCGCTCGACGATGCGGTCACGTTGGTACGGGGTCAGCGCGGAGCTGTTCGCAGCATCCCACCCGAGCTCGACGCGCGAGTCCGCCGTGTTCACGCCCTGCCCACCCGGCCCCGACGAGCGCGAGAAGCGCCACGACAGCTCGGCCTCGGGGATCGTCAGACCGGACGAGACCCGGAGCCCTGGACGGTGGGTTGACGGCATGCTTCCATCATCCCTCCCGTCCGGTCAGTTGTCGGCACGTGCGAGATCCACCGGCACGACAGCATCCTCATCGGCAGGCCCGCGCTTCGCGGTGTTCGCGATGTGCGCGCGGCCGACGACGATCGCAGCGATGACCATGAGCGCCGCGCCGAGCCAGTACGGAGCCGCGTGGCTGACGGTGACGTAGAGAGCACCCGCGATCAGCGGTGCGACGGTGTTCATCGCCGCGGCGAGAGACTGGGTCGCTCCTCCCAGCCAGCCCTGCTCGTCGTCACCGACAGCGTTCGACATGGCTCCGTCCATCGCCGCCTGCGAGGCGCCCTGACCCGCCGCGAGCAGAAGCGCACCGACGATGAACACCCACGGCTGCGCGAAGATCGAGGCGACGACCGCGAGGCCGATCAGGCCGATCATCTGCGCGACGATGCCGCTCACGATCACGCCGCGCTCGCCGATGCGAGGCAGCAGGATGCCGAGCAGCACACCCTGGATGAGGATGTCGATGATGCCGACGCAGGCCGTGAGAAGACCTATCTGGGTCGGCCCCCAGCTGATCGAATCGAGCGCCAGCACGCTGAAGTTGTTGACGAAGAAGCCGAACGGCAGTGCCAGCAGACCGAAGCCGATCATGAGGCCCCGGAGCTCCTTGCGGCTGAACGCGTCCTTGAAGACGGCGAACGGCTGCAGGTCGCGCACGGCGATGCGCGGGATGCGGTTCTCGGGCTTCAGGCTCTCGGGGAGCAGGAAGATGCTGAGGATCGCGATGACGAGTCCGACCGCTGCGGTGAGGAAGACCGGGAGCTGCAGGCTCACGGCGGCGAGGAGGCCTCCGATCGCCGGGCCGATCATCATGCCGATTCCCGACAGGGCCCCGAGCAGTCCGAACCGCTGAGCGCGCTTCTCCGGCGGGGTGATGTCGGCGAGATAGGCGAAGAGGGCGGGCATGTCTCCCGCGGTGAGGCCCTGGATGACGCGGGCGAGCACGAGCACCCAGATCGCTCCGCCGATGCCGAACAGCGTCATGGCGAACGCGGCGCCGAACGCGGCACCGATGATGACGGGTCGGCGGCCGAAGCGGTCGGAGAGCCGGCCGAGGAAGGGGGCGACCAGGAAGGCGCACAGGCCGTTGATCGCTTCGAGCACGCCGACCCAGATCGCGAGATCACCCTCATGCGAGACGTATTGCAGCACGACGAAGGGCAGGACGGGGAGGACGACGGTCATGCCGATGACGGTGAGCATCGTCAGCACGATGAGCATGATCCAGGCGCGCTTTTCGCCGCGCGCAGGCGGGTTCGTAAGTGAAGTCACTCCGAAACTGTATCAATACCAGTTTTGTTGTCAAGCCAGTTTTGTATCGAGTTCGCGATATCGTGGAGGTATGACGAACTCTGAGCCTCTCGGACGCCGCGAACGCAAGAAAGCGGCGACCCGCAAGAACATCTCCGACGTGGCGACGATGATGTTCCTCGAGCGGGGTTTCGACAACGTCAGCATCCGCGAGGTGGCGGACGCCGCCGACGTCTCTCCCACCACCGTGTTCGCGCACTTCCCCCAGAAGGAGGCGCTCGTGTTCGACGAGGATGACGAGCAGCGCGATCGACTCGTCTCCGCCGTCCGCGACCGTGCTGAGGGCGTCACGATCAACCGCGCGATCCACGCCTTCTACGCGGCCGAGGTGCGGACGAACATCGACGAGCACGGCGACGACGTGACCCGGATCTTCCTCGCGTTCCTCAACGAGACGCCGGCATTGAGCGAGTACGCCGCGAAGATGTGGCTGCGGCACGAGGATGCTCTGGCGGACGCGATCGCCGACGAGCTCGGAC
Source organism: Microbacterium sp. CGR1 (assembly GCF_051062835.1). Lineage (GTDB taxonomy): Bacteria > Actinomycetota > Actinomycetes > Actinomycetales > Microbacteriaceae > Microbacterium. The sequence continues at coordinate 1,717,759 of NZ_JAOTPG010000001.1, forward strand.
TCCCCGAGCCGACGGCCGAGATCCGCGTCTACTCCCGTTTCGTCCTGCAGATGCAGCTGCTCGTCAACGAGCACGAGGACCAGCTCGGGATCCTCGACGCCGGCTTCGCCGTGCTCGAGAACGGCTGGGCTCCGGTCGAGGCGGCCCTCGCGGAGTCGCAGGACTGAGTCCGAAGGGTCTCAGAGAGCGGCGAGAACCTCCGACGTCGTCCGCACCCTCCCGAGCGCCGGGAACACCCGGGTCAGCGAGCGCTCGTGACCGGACGGGTCGGGGTCGGAGACGGCATCGGACACGACCACCACGGAGAGCCCCAGATCGGCGGCGGCACGTGCGGTCGACTCGACTCCGAAGGTCGTCGCGAGACCCGCGACCACGACGTCGGTGATCTGCCTCGCGGTCAGCTCTTCGAGCAGCGAGGTGCCCGCGAACGCGCTCCACCCGGCGCGCGGATGCACGGATTCGCCCTCACGATTCGCGATGCCGGGAGCGAGCTCAGCGAAGCCCTCTGGCCAGACGCGTCCGCCGGGTCCGTACTCGGTAGCACCGACCGCGGTCCCGGTCGAGACCACGAAGGCGACCAGGCGATCGGAGTCGCGAAAGGCCTCGACCAGGCTGCCCACGTGCGACACGAGGTCCTCGGCGCTCACTGCTCTCGCGTTCGGAAGGGTTCCCGCCTGCACGTCGACGACGACGAGCGCCGTCGTCGACGGGAGTTCGATTTTCGGCATCCGTTCTTCTCCCCCTGTCGTCACGGGAACGTGACGACGACCTTCTCGGCCGCACCCGGAGTCGCCGCCAGCGCGAGAGCCTCCTGCACGCGATCGAAGGGGATGCGGTCGCTGATGATCAGTTCGTACTTGCGCCAGTTCGCGATGATGTCGTCGGTGACCTCGAAGATCTCGGTCGGGTACCCCATCGAGAGCACGACGGTGAGCTCGGTCGTGAGCAGAGCTCCGAAGTCGATCTCGACCGGCTTCTTGTGCACGGCGACGATTCCGAGGGTCGCCCCCTGTTTGGCCGCCGACGTCGCCGTTGCGATCACCGCGGGCGCACCGGCGGCATCCAGGTAGACATCCGAATCCGGCCGCTCACCTCGCACGCCGACGACCGGCGCGGCGGCACCGTGCAGCTCGACCAGGCGGGCGAAGACATCTTCTTCCGCCGAATTGATCACCGCATCGGCGCCGATCAGCAGCGCCTTCTCGAGACGGTTGGGCACGATGTCGACGACCACGACGTGGCCGGCGCCGCGCGCCTTGAAGCCGAGCACCGCGCCGAGGCCGATCGGGCCGGCCCCGAACACGACGACCTTGTCGCCGGGCTTCGATGCCGTGCGGTTGGTCGCGTGCCTCGCGACGGCCATGGGTTCGTTCAGCGCCGCCACCTCCCACGGGATCTCCTCGGGGATGACGCGGAACTGCACCCCGGCCCGAGCATCCTTCAGGACGATGACGTCGCTGAATCCGCCCTGTGCGCCGCCGCTGCCGAGCAGACCGTCGACCGTCGCCATGACGTTGATCACCACGTGGTCGCCGACGTGCGCATCGCCCACCTCGGCGCCGACCTCGATGACCTCACCCGCGGGCTCGTGCCCCAGCGGAGTGGCCCCCTGACGGGGCGGGATGCCGCCGTACATCGTGTACATGTGGTCCGACCCGCAGATGCCGCAGGCCTTCATCCTCACCAGCACGTCGCGGGGACCCGCCGTGGGCTGCTCGACCTCGAGCACCTCGGTGGTTCCGGGACCTGTGATCACCACTGACTTCATGCCGTTCTCCCTCGGTTGCATCGGCCGACGCAGTCTTGCGCTGTCACTAAACAACATTAGTGACTCTAAGCTGTCTCCGTGGCTGGGAGTTCTCGCAAGACACCGACCATTCGGGACATCGCCCGAGTGAGCGGGGTGTCGGCGACCACGGTGAGCTTCGTGCTCAACGACACCGCGGGCCAGACGATCCCCCTCGGCACTCGCGATCGCGTCCGCAGCGCGGCGCAGGAGCTCGGGTATCCGACCACGCTCGCCCGCGCCCTGCGAGAGGGCACGACTCGCACGGTCGTCGTCGCCACCGGCGGACTCCCCCGCGGCACCGCTCTCGAGTCCTTTCTCGACGGCCTCGACATCGAGCTCTCGAGCCGCGACCATTCCGTCGCCGTGCTCCGAGCGACCGGCGACGCCCTCGCCCGCACGATCGACGCGATCTCCCCTCGAGCCGTCATCGACCTCGGCGCGATCTACGCCGGCGCCGAGAGCGACGGCCTCGACGGCGGATGGATCGACGGCCTCGCCTCGCACACGCTCACGCAGGCGGGCCACCTGGTGGGCTTCGGCCACTCGCGCATCGCCTTCGCCCGCCCCGCCGAGACCGTCGGCATATCTGCGATGATCGGCCTCCGGGAACGCCATCTCCGAGAGTCCGCTCGGGCGCTCGACATCGCCCCGCCAGCGACGATCGCGATGCCCGAGGATCCGGATGCCGGCACGGACGCCCTGAAAGCGGCGATCTCCCGGGGCGTCACCGGTATCGCAGGCTTCGACGACGACTCGGCTGCACGCGTCCTGCGCGCAGCGCACAGCCTCGGCATCCGCGTTCCGCACGACCTGTCGGTCATCGGCTTCGACGACGCCGGGTGGGGGCAGCACACCACCCCCGGACTCACCACGGTGCGCATCGAGGCGGTCGACTACGGACGTCGAGCCGCACGCGGCATCCTCGGCATCACGGATCCGAATGCTCCGGTACCGCACTCGTGGGTCGTCGAACGCGGGTCGAGCAGCACGGCCCGTTCCTGAACGAGTGCGTCGAGGTCGCGACCGGCGATGCCAGGATGGTCGCATGGCATTCGGGATGGCTCGTGATGTGCTGCGCCGCACGGACTCTCCGCGCGCGGATCGAGTGACGTATGTCGAGCTGTTCTTCGACCTCGTGTTCGTCCTCGCGTTGACTCAGCTGTCTGCCTACCTCTACGAGAACCAGACCCCTCTGGGTGCCCTCGAGGGGGTCATCATGGTGTGCGCGCTGTGGTGGGCATGGGTGTCGACCACCTGGGTGACCAATTGGCTCGACCCTGTGAAGCTTCCTGTGCGCGGTGCGGTGATCGCCCTGGCCTTCGTGGCGCTCGTGATGAGCGTCTCGATCGCCGAGGCGTTCGGCGATCGAGCCTGGGCGTTCGCGATCGCCTACGTCGTCCTCCAGGTCGGGCGCACGGTCTTCATCGTGTGGGCGACAGCCCGCCACGATCGGCGGGTGGCCCGCGATTTCTCGCTCATCCTGTGCTGGACGCTCGCTGGTGGCGCATTGTGGATCATCGGCGCACTGCTTCCCCTCGAATGGCAGCTGCCGTTGTGGGCCGCAGCGCTCGCACTCGAACTGCTGGGCACCGTGCTCGGTTTCCCGGTGCCCGGATGGGGGAAGGTTCTGCTGCGGTCCTGGGATCTTTCCGGTCCGCACATCGCCGAGCGCACATCCCTCTTCGTGCTCATCGCGCTCGGCGAAGGCCTGCTGGTCACCGGCTTCGCGTTCGTCGACAAGGAATCGTCGGTCGCATCCATCGCCGCGATGGTGACGGCGTTCGTCGCTGCCGCGGCGGCCTGGTGGATCTACTTCGACCACGGTGAACGCGTGGGCGCCGAGGCGATCGAGGCGTCAGAGGAACCTGCCCGGCTCGCTCGCACCGTCTACACCTGGGTGCATCTTCCGATCATCGCCGGCATCGTGCTGATGAGCGTGGGCGACAAAGAGATGCTCACTCTTCCCGACCAGCGCGGCCTCGCCGCCACGATGGTGATCGTCGGCGCACCGATCCTCTTCCTCTCCGGTACCGTGCTGTTCCGCCGCATACTCGAGGGGCGCTGGGCGCGAGCTCAGCTCGTAGGGCTGGTAGCTCTCGCTCTGCTCGCGGGTGTCGGGTTCGCGGGCTTCCTCGTCAACGCTCTCACGCTGTCGATCACGGCCGCGCTCGTGCTCGTCGGTGTCGCCGCGGGCGAGACGGTCGAGCGTCTGCGTCGCGATCGCCGCTCAGGGGGCTGACCGGGCGTTAAGATCCCGGAGAGAGTGGACGCGACGGCGGGAGTCGAACCCGCAACGCCGTCAGATATGAGCTGAGGCCCGGGACCGCCCGGATCGCCGCGATGGGAACGACGTTACCTCGCCGTGATCTGGATGACCAGCATCGTTGCGGGGATTGACACAGTGAGTCCTCGCGTGTCGAGAGGCGTCACGCCGCGTCATCCGACTCCGTCCGGAGCGAGGTGTACGGTCACCTCATGGCCGTTGATGAGGACACCGCCCCCACCAGCCTGAGGACCCACCGCTATCTGCGGCTGTCGCTCGTCTTCATCGTGTTCGCCCTGCTGGCGTCAGTGCTGATCCAGACGGTCGTGACGTCCTGGGAGCCGTTCGCACTCGGCTGGGATCCGCTGCCCTCGATCAGCCACTCCTTCTACACACCGGCCCGCACTGTCTTCGTCGGGGCTCTGATCGCGGCATCTCTGGCACTCCTCGCACTCTCGGGACGAGACCGCGCGACCACTCTGCTCGACATCTCGGCGCTCTTCGCCCCGCTGATCGCGATCGTGCCGACCGGTCTTGCGAACCGCGAGCGGATCGGCGGACATGAGTGCCCGGACAACTTCGAGTGCGTGCCGGTCGAGTTCCAGGGCGATATGCGATTCGGCATCGCCGTCTACGCCGTGGTGGTCGTGGCCGTGGTCATCACGATGACGGTGATCCGCCACCGCACTCACACGCCGAATCGCTCAGCCCGGCTGGTGTCGATCATCGCGCTCGTCACGGCCGCGGTCGTCGTCGCCCTCGCCTTCTGGCCCGCCGTCAACGAGTACTTCCCGTTCAACTTCTGGCCTGTGCACAGCATCCACTTCGTGGTGACTCTGCTGTTCTTCGGCGTGTTCGCCGCAGTGCCGATCCTCTACGCGGGCGGCCCCCTCGAACCGGGCGAGACCCCGCCCACTCCTCGCCAACGATCGATCTACCGCTGGATCGCAGGACTGCTGATCGTCGACCTCCTGCTGCTCGTCATGGCGCTGCTCTTCCGCCAGGCGTTCGGGGAGACCCCGGTCGTGCTCTTCGGCGAGGCCGTCGCCCTGATCCTCTTCGCCGCGTTCTGGTCGGTGCAGACGTTCCAGCGGTGGGACGATCCGAACCCACCCTCGATCGTCGCGCGCCGGCCCCTACCCGCGTGAGCCGGGAGCCGGTGCGTCGAGAGCCCGCAGCAGGCGCTCCAGCGATTCCCTGAGCTCCGCGCGATGCGGCTCGGGGAACGACGTCGTGTACTCGACGCCCTCGGGAATCCAGAGCAGCGCATACATCGCCTCCCGCCAGTCCGACCCGCCGAACGGCCACCGCGTGCGGTCCTCCCCCTCGGCCGTCGCCCCCTCGGACCACGGGCCGAACATGCCCTCCATCACCGGCAGCGACAGCTCCATCACGGCGTCCGCCTCGATCTTCTGCGGAGTCCAGGATGCGGCGATGAGCACCCGCTCCTCGATCTCCTCCTCGCTGATCTCGCGGCGGGTGAACAGCACCCGTGTGTGCTCGACCGAGACGATGCGGTCGACACGGAAGGTCCGCCAGTCGTCGCGGTCGAGGTCCCAGCACAGCAGGAACCACTTGCGCCCGGAGGGAGCAAGCGCATGCGGCTCGACGCGGCGGATGCTCTCGGCCCCTGCCCCGTCGATGTACCGCATGCGCAGTCGCTCGTGATCGCGGGTCGCCATCGCGATCTCGCCCAGCACAGCGGGCGATACGACCGGCCCTTCTCCGATCCGCGGCGGCTGTACGGAGGCGGCGAGCGCGTTCACCCGCTGCCGCAGCGCCGACGGCAGCACCTGCTCGAGCTTCGCCAGTGCCGTCAGAGTGACCTCCGCCCCGCCGACGAGCTGCTGGGTCGCCGCGACCCGCAGGCCGATGGCCATCGTGACGGCCTCGTCGTCGGTGAGCAGCAGCGGCGGCACCGCGCTGCCGGCTTCGAGGCGGTAGCCGCCGGCCGCACCCGGCGTCGACTCGACCCGGTATCCCAGCTCGCGCAGCCGGTCGACGTCGCGGCGCACGGTGCGCTCGGTGACGCCGAGGCGACGGGCGAGCTCGGTGCCAGGCCAGTGCCGGTGCGTCTGCAGCAGATTGAGCAGTGCGAGAGCGCGGGTGGTGGTGTCGGACATGCGTCAAGATTGTCAGACATTGCGGACAGGATATGTCCTGGTTGGTTCGTACTCTCTGAGCATGTCGAACGAATCCATCATCGAAACAGAAGGCCTGACCAAGGTCTTCACCGTCAAGAAGACGCCGGTGCACGCAGTCACCGACCTCTCCTTCACCGCGGTCCGCGGCGAGCTCGTCGCGTTCCTCGGCCCGAACGGCGCGGGCAAGTCCACGAGCCTGCGGATGCTGACGACACTGATCCCTCCGACATCGGGCACCGCCCGGGTGGTCGGCCACGACATCCACACGGATGCCGCCGGGGTGCGCGCCCGCATCGGCTATGTCGGCCAGCTCACGAGCGGGAGCTTCTCGCAGCGGGTCCGCGACGAGCTGCTGAGTCAGGGCGCGTTCTACGGCATGACCCGACGCGACAGCATCCGCCGGGCCGACGAGCTGATCGAGTCGCTCGATCTCGCATCATTCGCGACGCGCACTGTGCAGCAGCTCAGCGGAGGGCAGAAGCGCCGGCTCGACATCGCGCTCGGGCTCATGCACGCCCCGCCGCTGATCTTCCTCGACGAGCCGTCGACCGGCCTCGACCCGCAGAGCCGGGCGAACCTCTGGGAGCACATCCTCGACCTCCGCACGCAGCACGGCACGACGGTGTTCCTCACGACGCACTACCTCGAAGAGGCCGACCGCTATGCCGAGCGCGTCATGGTCATGGACAAGGGGCGCATCATCGCTGACGACGACGCGGCGTCGCTGAAGGCGAACCTCGCCGGCGACGTGCTCACCTTCGGCTTCGCGAGCGAGGCGGATGCGGCGACCGCGCGTCCCGTCATCGCACGGCTCAGCACGGCCGACGCGACCATCGACGGCGACTCGGTGTCGCTGGCCGTCCCCGACGGCGATCAGCTGCTGCCGATGATCGTCCGCGAGCTGGATGCCGCCGGCATCCTCGTCCGCCGGGCGACCGGGGTGCCTCCCACTCTCGACGACGTGTTCCTCGCCCTCACTGGGCGCACGCTGCGCGAAGCAGGAGAGGGCGGAGGCGCCGCACGCGACACCGACGCGGACACCGCACCCGACGCCAGCGAGAACGACAAGACAGGAGTCCTCTCATGACCACCACCGGCCTTCCCCACACCGACACCCTCGTACGCGCGAACCTCGCGCGCGATACGAAGAACGTGCTCACCCGGGAGCTCAAGCCGGTGCTGCGCGATCCGTTCACGCTGATCTTCAGCCTGCTGCAGCCGCTCGTCTTCCTGGGGCTGTTCGCGCCGCTGCTGATCGGCGGTTCCGGTCAGCCCGCCGGCGAGACCCTGGCCTGGTTCGTGCCGGGTGTGCTCGTGATGATCGTGCTGTTCGGCACCGGCGCGACGGGGTCGAATCTGCAGTACGAGATGATGACCGGCTCGCACGAGCGCACTCTGGTCGCTCCGCTGGCCCGCTCGTCGCTGCTGGTCGGACGGGCCCTCAAGGAGATCGCACCGATCGTCGTGCAGGCGCTCGTGATCGTGCTGATCGCCTGGCCGTTCGGATTCGCGATCAACGTGCCGGGGCTGCTCATCGGACTCGCTTTGCTGGCGGTCTTCGGCGTCGGGCTCGGCTCGCTGTCGTATTCGCTCGCGCTGGCCACGAAAGACCGCGAGTGGCTGTTCTGGGGCGTGCAGCAGTCGCTGATCTTCCCGCTGCTGATCCTCTCGGGAATGCTGCTGCCGCTCGACGACGGCCCCGCGTGGATGCGCGCCGTCGCCTCGGTCAACCCGGTCAATTGGGTCGTGCAGGCCGAGCGCGCGCTCTTCGCGGGTGACCTCGGCGATGCCACCGTGCTCTGGGGCTGGGTATCGGCGCTGGCCGTCGCCGCGATCGGCCTCGTCGTGGGGGTTCGAGCGATCCGCCGCAGCAGCTGAGCCGTCAGGGCGCCGACTCCGCGCAACCTCGCCCGATTCGGGCGGGAGGCGAGGAGTCGGCGCCTCGGTCAGACCTCTAGCGTGGCCACGATCTTGCCCCGACCACCGCCGGCCACGAGGTCGAGGAGAGCATCGGGGATCTGCTCGAACGGATAGCTCTTCGAGACGACGGGCGTGATCACCCCGTCGTCCACCAGCGTCGCGATGCTGTTCAGCTGCTGACCGTCGGCCCGCATGAACAGGAACTCGTAGGTGACTCCGAGTCGCTTCGCCTGGCGCCGGATCTTTCGACTCAGCGCTGCGATCGCGAGCCGCACCACGGGGTTCAGCTTCTTTCGCTTCGCGAACGCGGGGTCGGGAGGCCCCGATATCCCGATCGCGAGGCCTCCTGGCTTCAGCACCCGCAGCGACTTCTCGAGATTCGCGCCGCCGAGACTGTCGAGCACGAGGTCGTAGTCCGGGAGCACCTCTTCGAAGTCCTCGCTGCGGTAGTCGACCACGACATCGGCGCCCAGGCGGCGGACGAAATCGGCGTTGGCTGCGCTCGCGGTCGTGGCGACGGTGGCTCCGAGATGCTTCGCGAGCTGGATGGCGATCGAGCCGACGCCGCCCGCTCCCGCGTGGATCAGGACCTTCTGCCCGGGCTCGACCCGCCCCCGCTCGACCAGCGCCTGCCAGGCGGTGAGCGCCACGAGCGGGAGCGACGCGGCCTCCGCCGCCGTGATGCGCGTGGGAGCGAGGGCGACGTCCGACTCGGCGATCGCGATGCGTTCGGCGAACGCTCCCATGCGGCGCTCATCGGGACGCGCGAACACCCGATCTCCTGGGCGGAACGACTCGACGAGCCCGCCGACGCGGATCACGGTGCCTGCGACGTCGTTGCCGAGCACCACAGGGAGCGAGTACGGCAAGATCTGCGCGAACTCCCCCCTGCGGATCTTCTCGTCGAGCTGGTTGAGGCCCACGGCCTCCACCCGGATCAGGACGTCTCGGTCACCGATCTCGGGTTCAGCGGTCTCCCTCAGCTCGAGCGGCCGCTTGTACTTCGTGAGCACGAATGCGCGCATGGTCGTTCCTCTCCTTGTCTGCGGGGCCAGGTCAGACGGCCGAGCCGCGCAGCTGCGGGTAGACCGCGTCGAGCGGCGCGCTGAGACCGGCCTTGAGCTGCACCGAGATCTCATCCGCGAGCACCTCGTACTCGCCCCGTTCGGTCGCGTCGAGGATCGCCCGCACGAGGTCGACCGGGTCGGTCTTGGGGTCGGAGACGTGTTCGGCCATCGCCGTGTCGACGTAGCCGACGTGTACGCCGACGACGTGCACTCCCGCGGGTGCCAGCTCGAGACGCAGCGAGTTGGTCGCCGACCACAGTGCCGCCTTCGTGGCGCTGTAGATGCCACCGACCGCGAACCACGCAAGGGCCGAGTGGATGTCGATGACCGTGGCTCCGTCGCGGCCCGACAGCAGCGGGGCGTACGCGCGCGTCAGGAACAGCGGGCCGAGGAAGTTGGTCTCGACGTTGCGGCGGATCTCGTCGTCCGTGTGCGTGAGGATCCCCGCCGTCGGCACGGAGGCGCCGGCGTTGTTGATCAGCACGGTCACGTCGGATGCTGCCTCCACCGCATCGCTGATGGACTGCGCATCGGTGACGTCGAGCGTCAACGGCACCACCCGTACGTCATCCCACTCACGCGGCGTGCGTGCGCTGGCGTAGACCTTGGCAGCTCCCCGTGCGAGCGACTGGTGCACGAACTGCGTGCCGATACCTCCGTTCGCACCGGTGACGAGGACGACAGCTCCGTTGAGTGAAGGCATGGACCGCTCTTTCTTCTTTGCGACAATGAGGAGATGATCGCTGAGCATACGCACAAGCGACTCCAGTCATAACCGACTGCACTCAGTTTATATTCCGAGGGGATCAGGATGTCGAGCCAGGCCACACCGCTCGGGCGACGCGAGCGGAACAAGCAGCAGAAGCTCGAGCGGATCACCGCGGCCGCAGCCGAGCTCTTCACCACTCACGGTATCGACGACGTCACGACCCAGCAGATCGCCGAGAAGGCGGATGTCGGCACCGGAACGCTCTTCCTCTACGCCAAGACGAAGGGTGAGCTGCTTCTGCTCGTGCAGAACGCGCACTACGCCGCGGCGCTGGAGACCGGACGCGCGGCGGCCGCGACGACCGACGACACCCTCGACGCGACCATGGCCCTCCTCCGCCCGATCATCGATTGCAATCGGGTGCAGGTCGAGAACGGCCGCACCTACCTCCGCGAGATGGTGTTCGGCAACCCGGCCGACTCGCATCATGCCGAGGCTCTGCGGATCGTCGGCGAGACCGAGGCAGCGCTGACCGGCATCCTGAGCCGCGATCCGCTTATCGACGAGCACCGCGCCCCGACACTCGCCCGCATCGTCTCGGCCGCGATGTTCGTCACCATGGCGGCGAGCATCAACGCCGATGCGAGCGTCGACGAGATCGCCGCGGATGTCAGGGCCCAGGTCGGCGCACTGCTCGATCGGTGAGACCTGCGCTCAGCGCCGGATCGAATCGTGGAAGGGGTTCGGCTCGAGCGTGACGTCGGTCGACGCATCCGCCCAGGTGCCGCCGTCGATCGGTGCCCGGCCACGACGCAGGGCGGCGATCGCCTTCGTCGCGGGAACCCCGATCGCCAGAGCGGCCGCACCGCTGAGCGTACGATCCTCCGAGCCCAGCACGCTCGCGCGGTGCCACGCCTCGTGCATCGCCCCTCCTCGTGCGACGGGCACCTGCCTGGCAGGCAACGCGCCGGCCCGGCGCAGCGCGACGAGCTGCTCGACGTGCTCCCACCAGGTCGATTCGGCCGAGGGATGGAAGTAGTTGTCGCGCAGCCAGTCGGGATGCGGATGCCGGAAGCGCCCCGCCACAACCTCGCTGCGCCCGCCGAGCAGACCGCTGCCGACGAACACCGTGTTGAGCAGGCTCTTGCTCACCCCGAACGAGTCGAGCGCGATCACCGGCACGCCGAGTGCGACCGCCTCGACGGCCGCGGTGGAGCTCACCGTGACGAGCCCGGCCGCCGTCGACAGCGCCCGGGCCATGGAGCCGTACGACACCACGAGGTTGTCGGGCAGCCGTGCCGGCAGCAGATCGAGATACGGTTCGCGCTCGAGGTGGGTCTCGGACTCCCCCGGCCGCGAACGCAGCTTCACGACGACTCGGCGACGGGGATCGGCCTCGGCCGCCCGCACGAGGGTCGCCGCGATCTCGGCGCGCTCGTCGCGACCGACCGGCACCAGCGCCTGCACCGCGAACACGATGTCGGTGGCCGGCATCCGCACCGGGCGCTCATGCTGCGGCTCCGACGGGGCGGGCCGTTCGACGACGAGCGTTCCCGATGCGCCGGCCTGGTCTGCGGCGAGCACGCACGCCCGATCATGCGCGAGCATCCGGGATCGCGACCGCGCGAACGGCAGGGTCGCGAGCGCCGTCGGCACGTGCACGCCGATCCGACGTCCGAGCTCGGCGAACGCCCGCTCCTCCCGATGCGAGTGCACGACGAGCAGATCGGCGTGGCGGCGGTATTCCAGGGCGCCCCGCTGGGCAGGGATCGCCATGCCGGGAAGCCCTGCCACGACGACCGGGCGACGGGTGAGGCTGTCGATCACTCTGCCCATGAGCCGCACGAACGGACCGCGGCCGGCGAGCAGCACCACATCGGGGCGTTGGCCCTCGAGCCAGCCCTCGGCCTGCGGGAATGCCACCCGGGTGACGTTCTCGGGCAGCATCCCGGTGCCGGTCAGCGCCGTGCGCTGCTGCTCGACGCTGGCCGTCAGGGGCGTCTGCACCAGCAGCAGGTGCGGACGGATGCCGGGCACGCTGCCGAGCAGCGACGCCGACCACTTCACGAACGAGTCGGCATCCGCGATCGCGACGACCCTCAGCGCACCCGATCCGCTCATATTCGGTCCGCTCATGCCAGATCCGCTCATGCCCGATCCGCTCATGCAGAGACGCGACGCAGCTTCGCCATCGGCGCGCGCTCGCTGTCGAAGACGCGCTTGACCCCGTCGCCGAGGGCCGTCTCGATCACGCGGATGTCGCGCACGAGGTGCTCGAGACCCGTCGGCTCGAGCGAGGCCGCGTGGTCGGAGCCCCACATGGTGCGGTCGAGGGTGATGTGACGCTCGACCGCGACGGCGCCGATCGCGACGGCCGCGAGCGAGATCTGCAGCCCGCGCTCGTGCCCTGAGTATCCGACCGGCACGCCGGGGTAGCGGTCACGCAGCGTGGCGATCGCCCGGAGGTTCGCCTCTTCGGGCTCGAGCGGGTACGTCGACGTGGCGTGCATGAGCACGACCCGGTCGGTGCCGAGAGTTGTGAGCGCTCGGTCGATCTGCTCGATCGTCGACATCCCTGTCGAGAGGATGATCGGCTTGCCGGTCTCGCGCAGCGCGACGAGCAGCTCGGTGTCGGTGAGGCTGGCCGAGGCGACCTTGTGCGCCACGACGTTGAGGTCCTCGAGGAACTCGACGCTGGGCACATCCCACGGCGAGGCGAACCAGTCGAGACCGAGCATCGTCGCGTGGTCGCCGATCGCGATGTACTCGTCGCGACCGAACTCGACACGGCGGCGGTAGTCGAGGTAGCTCATGGTGCCCCACGGGGTCTCACGCGGCACGTCACGCATGTGCTCGGGGGTCGAGATCTCGGGCGTGCGCTTCTGGAACTTCACGGCGTCGGCACCCGCCTTCGCCGCGACGTCGATCAGGCGCTTGGCGATGTCGACGTCGCCGTTGTGGTTGAGGCCGATCTCCGCGATGAGATAGGCGGGGTGACCGCCGCCGATCACGCGCGATCCGATGCTGACAGTCATGGTTCCTCCGGTCGTCGAAATGGCCTTCTCCCCTGAGTACGCGCCGGGGGTGAACTGTGTGCGACAGGAGGGTTACCAGAGTCGGTCAGGCCGGCAACACCCGTTCGATCAGCTCGCGCACGGCCCCGTGGCCGCCCGTTCGACCCAGCACCACGCGAGCCGCCTCGAGGACGAGCGGATGCGCGTTCGCGACGGCGATGGGCCAGCCGACGATACGCAGCGCCGGAAGGTCGTTGACGTCGTTGCCGAGGTACGCGATCTCGGCGAGCGGGATGCCGTTCTCCTCCGCCCACCCGCGCAGAGCCGACTCCTTGTCGTCGATGCCGTGCAGCACCGGCACACGCAGCTTGTCGGCCCGCGCGCGAACGACCGGATTGACCTCGGTCGAGAGGATCAGCATCGGGATGCCGGCACGGCGCAGCAGCGACACCCCCATGCCGTCCTCTCGGCTGACCCGCACGCGTTCGACACCGTCGGCGTCGACGCTCGCGGTGTCGTCGGTGTGCACGCCGTCGAAATCGGTCACGATCGCCCGCACCGGAATCCGCTCGGCCGTCTCGTGCAGGGCGGCGAGCGCACGCGCGATCCGCAGCTGCTGTTCATCGTCGATCTCGATCGCGGTCCACTCGGGCACCTCGGCGATGCGGATGCGGCCGAAGAAGCGGTGCTTCGCCTCGCGGAAGCCGTCGACTCGGAGCACGTAGAACGCTCCGGTCTCGAGGAAGTGCGGCTCGCGGTCCTGGCGTCGAGGACGGTGAGCGGCGTCGTGGTTCACCGCGACGGCAGCTCCGGCATCCGCCTGCTGCGCATCGGTGCGCGCCCACAGGAACCCGTAGGTCTCGTGGGCCGAGAACACGCTGTCTGCTCTGCCCTCGCGCACCTCTCGCACCGCATCGGCGAGCACGCCGCTGGGGATGAACGGCGACGTCGCCTGCAGGAAGGCCACCACATCGGCCCCGTCACCCGACCTGTCGAGTTCGTCGAGCGCGTGCAGGATCGCGCTCTCGGATGACGCCGTGTCACCAGATATCTCTGCGGGCCGCCTGACGACTCGCGCCCCGGCAGCCGCGCTCACCGCGGCGATCTCGTCGTCGTCCGTCGAGACCACCACGAGGTCGACGCCGTCGGCCGCCAGCGCACTGCGCACGGCCCGCTCGATCAGCGGTACGCCGCCGACCCGTCGCACGTTCTTGCGAGGCACGCCCTTCGAGCCGCCCCGTGCCGGGATGATCGCGACCACCCGTGGTGCGGCGTGCTCGTGGTTCTCGTCCGTCGTCGTGCTCATGGTCGTCATCCCTTCACCGTCCTCGCAGCGCACGCCACGCGCGCCCGATCCGTCGCCGCGCGCCCAGCGCCGTCAACCGCAGCTGCTCGACCCGGCCGATTCCGCCGGCCGGGCGCAGGGCACGGCGCACCGCCGTCTCCGGCGGCGCACCCGGCAGACGCAGCTCCGACAGCCGTTCAGGAGCGAAGTACCTGTCGCGGTCGGAGGGACGGATGCTCATCAGCAGCTCCTCCGCACGCCCACGCAGGTGTCCGGCGACGACCGGCTGCATGGCGTAGCCGACCGCGTCGATCAACAGCTGCATCCGCTCGGGTTCCCGGTAGGGGGAATCGCGTCGGGTGAGTGCATCGACGATCGTGGCCGGCACGCGATTGCTGTTCTCGAACGGGGTCAGTCGAGAGAGCACGGCATCCGCTCCGACCGCCTCGATCTCGGTGCCGAACACCGCCTGCACCGTGGGGAGTGCGGTCGAGAATCCGGCGATGACGGCACGGGCGTGGATCCGCTCGGCCAGCATCTCCGCGGCGAGCGCGCCGCGGTACTCGTGCAACTCGACGCCGTGCACCGCAGCCCGATCGCGCAGCGAGTCGCTCAACCGGGGCGGCGCCGCAGGATGCGGCTTGAAGACGATGTGCGCGGGCTTCAGACCCGCCGCGCGGTCGATCATCCGGGTCTGCAGCGCGACCTCCTCGCTCTCGCTGAGGAGCCCGAGAGCCGACAGGTACTGGCCGAGGACGAGCACGGTCGGCTCCCCCTCGAGCGCGTGCTCGAGATCGGTCGTGTCATCCACTCCCGCTGCCGTCTCGGCGAGCACGGCACGGAACAGCTCAGGAGAGACGGGCACGGGCATCGCGGTGGGCGATCCGACCAACGGCGTCACCCCCGGCACGACGTCAGCATGGACGACGCGGCCGATCCGGGCGGTCACCGTGTGCGGCAGACGCACCCGCATGGGCGAGTAGGTCATCAGCCCGTCGCCGATGATCGTGAGTCGCGCGTGCGGGAAGAGCGTCATCAGGGTGCGTGCCGGCGCGACCTGCGGACTCTGCACCAGCAGTTCGAGATCGTCTCCGTCGAGTCCCCACGCACGAGCGAACAGTCTTCTCAGCAGCGGCAGATCGGCGGCTTCGGGCTTCCAGGCACTCGGATGCAGCGGACCGAGCAGCGCGTCGAGATCCTCGACCCGGTCGAACCGATCCCGAAGGCTCGCGAGCGCAGGATCGGCGAGGATGCCCACCGTCGTCTCCGGCACCCGTGACGACACGAACGGCACGAGGATGCGCTCGCCGTGCTCTCCGAGGAGTCCTCCGTCGAGCGCGGCCGCGGCCGTCGCGAGTCCGTAGGCGCTGTGCAGCGCGAAGAGCTGGGTCATGCCGCACGACCCACCGTGCGCAGCAGCGGGGCGAGCACGCGGCGCCGCGGGCCGTCGAGTCGCGCCAGCACCGCTGCCGACTCGGTCTCGGGCAGACGCGCGAGCAGCCCGCGGATGCCGGCGCGCATCTCCGCGCGCAGCGACGGTGTCATCCGTCGTGCCCGCACGAGGTGTCGCGAGCTCAGCGCCAGCACGCTCCACACCGCCTTCGGAAGGAAGCGGTCGGCCTCGGCATCCGCTGCCGCGATGTCGAGCACCTCGTCCATGGCGCGTACGAAGTCGAGTTGTCGCCGATCACGCACCTGGGTGAGCGAGGTCGACACCCCTCGGCGATAGAGCAGGGCCGGAGCATCGACCACCGCGAACGAGCGGGCCTGCAGGTGCAGGCGCCAGATCCACGGGCGGTCCTCGGCGGTGAAGAGTCCTGGGGTGAAGGCGGCGAGACCGTCGTCGATCAGTCGGGTGTGCAGCACGCCCGCCCAGGCGAAGGGGTAGTCGACCATGGTCGGCTCGTTCTCGGGCAGGATCGCCTCGCGCGGCGACCCCACACGCTCGCGCCACGGATACGGCGCCGGAATGAGCGTGCGCACGCCGGCCTTCACCGTCACATGATCGGTGCGCAGGAAGTCGCAGTCCAGGTCGCGCAAGCGCCGCGTCAGCACGTCGAGCCGCTGCGGCTGCATCCAGTCGTCTCCGTCGAGGAAGCAGAATGCGTCGCCCTCGACGTGCGCGAGCCCCTGATTGCGGGCGCTCGCGAGCCCCTTCGGCTGCGGGTTCTCGATGACGGTCGAGTGCGGGAAACGCTCGGCGTAGCGCCGCATCAGTGTGCCGGTGTCGTCGCGGGATCCATCGTCGATCGCGACGAGCTTGAGCGCCGCCGGATCGTCGAACTGGCGGGTCAGCGTCTCCAGCGTCGTGCCGATGTACGCGCCCGCGTCCTTGGCGGGCAGGATGACGGTGACGAGCGGTGTGCGCACAGAACTCCCCCGGGTCGACGGTCTCGGCATGGTCGCAGGCGATCGTTGCCGGTCGGGGACGCGAGGGTGAACGCAGGGTGACGCGCGTCGATGCGTCCGCTGAGCGCGGGCACGGCGGATTCGCGCCTCGGTCGGTGATCGGCGACGATGGGTCCATGCTCTGGCCGTTCGGAACGACATGGCGCCCGGTGCGGCAGAAGCGCCGCGGCACCGTGGATCTGCGCTGGCTGAGCGCCCGCACCTGGACGCGTCGCTGGTATCCGCAGGGCATCGACCTCGGGCTGTGGCACGGTCGGCGCACGCTGGCCGTGAGCTGGTTCCGTCAGCAGCTCGACGGGCACCATCTGGCCTCGCGGGTCGCCTTCGTCGATCTCGACCGCTCCCGCCACCTCGACGTGCTGCTCGCCGTCGAGGACGGCGGCGAGCTGCAGCCCGCGCGGATCCACGCCGGCGGCCTGGCCTGGTTCGACGACCGCCTCTTCGTCGCCGCGACCGGCAAAGGCATCTGGGAGTTCGACCTCGCCGGCATCCGGCGCGTCCGGGGCGCGGAGGCACGACGTCTTGCGGGTGCCGGTGGCCGAGGCCTGCGCGCCACCGCACTCGTCGCGGTGCGCACCCGCGTGCATCCGATCGACATCCGCTGCTCGTATCTCGGTCGTGTGTTCGACGACGACGGCACACCGCTCCGCCGCGTCCTGATCGGCGAGTACACGAAGGACGACCGGGGGCGCGTCGCGGAGTTCTCCCTCCCGGAGTCCGACGAAGACGGCTTCCACGAGGAGAGTCGCTTCACCCCCGGCATCCGCCACATGCAGGGCGCGGTGCGCTGGGGAGACCGGCACTTCATCTCGCAGTCCGACCGCATGCGCCCGGGGGTTCTGTGGACCGGCAGCCGCGACGCTCTGGTGCGCGATCGGGTGCCTCTTCCGGTCGGGTGCGAGGACCTCGCCCTCGACCTCGACGAGAAGCTGCTGTGGTCGCTCGGGGAGCATCCGTGGCGTCGGGTGGTCCGCGGCATCCCGTTCGCCTCTCTCGGGCTGGACGATGGACAGCGCTCGGACGGCTGACAGCAGACGCCTCAGGTCGCGAACGTAGACTGTCCGCGTGAAGAACCGCGCACCTTTCCTCGTCTACACCGTGCTCCGACTGCTGGCATTCCTCGTGCCGCTCGCGATCCTGTGGTTCTTCTTCCCGATCTTCCGCGAATTCTGGTGGCTGGCCGCGATCTTCGCCGCCCTCATCGGCGTCAGCATCTCGATGCTCTTCCTGCGTGCACCCCTGACCGATGCGTCGGCGCGGTTGGTCGAGCGCAGGGGCGGACGCAGCGAGGCCGAGCAGGCCGACGCGGATGCCGAAGACGAGGCGATCGACGGCGCCGCAGCCGGCGACACCGCCACCCGCCGCGAGGACTGACTCAGCCGGCGAGCGCCCAGAAGAACGCGCCGGCGTAGAGCAGCGCGGTCAGCGAGGTCAGCGCCAGCGCGATGACCAGCTCCTTCGCCTGACGGTACGTCCAGACGATCAGGATCGCCGGGAGCCCCGAGAGGAGTGCCAGCAGCCCGATCCAGGCGATCGGGTACAGCAGCGCGATGAACGCCAGGATGCCGAAGGGCGCCAGCACGAACAGCGTGAAGAGCACTTGCGTCGCGCGCTTGCCGATCAGGACGGTCAGGGTGCGCTTGCCGACCAGTCGGTCCTGGTCGATGTCGCGCAGGTTGTTGGCGAGCAGCACGGCACACGCGAACAGACCGGCGGCGATGGCTCCGAGCCAGGCCTGCTGCGGCAGCGTGAAGGCCTGCACCCAGGTGGTGCCGAGCGTCGCGACGAGCCCGAAGAAGATGAAGACGAAGACCTCGCCGAGAGCGTTGTACCCGTAGGGGCGCTTGCCCCCGGTGTAGAACCAGGCGGCGATGATGCAGGCCGCGCCGATCGCGAGCATCCACCACTGCTCCGTGCGGATCACGATCGCGACGCCGACCGCGGCGGCGAGGGCGAAGAAGACGAGCGCTATGACGAGCACGGTGCGGGGCTTCACGCGACCCGATGCCGTGAGGCGGGCGGGGCCGACGCGCACGGCATCCGTGCCGCGGATGCCGTCACTGTAGTCGTTCGCGAAGTTGACGCCGATCTGCAGCAGCACCGCGACCGCGAGGCACGCGAGGGCGATGACCCAGTGGAACTCCGGGCCCGTGCTGCGGGCGGCACCGGTGCCGATGACGACCGGTGCGATCGCGAGCGGGAGCGTGCGCACTCGCGCGGCGCCGATCCAGTCGCCGACCGTGACGGGACCCGCCTCGATGACGGGTCGCTGGGCCGGGTTGCCGCTCGCCCGCTTCGCGGGATTGCCGCTCACACGGGTCGGGTTCTTCTTGCGCTTCGAGGATGCTGCCACGCAGGGAATCCTACTGGGGCACCCGATGGACGCCTGTGCGGCCGCGGCTGTCAGTCGCGGGTGAAGGTGAGGTGCGTGACGCCCGACTCGGCGACCTCGGACGCGACGTCGTAGCCGTTCTCGATGCCGCGCAGGCCGTCCCAGATGCGCTCGCCGCTGCCCAGCACGAGCGGCGCGACGGCGAGGTGCACCCGATCGACGAGTCCTGCGCGCAAGAACTGCCTCACGACGTCGATGCCCCCGCCGATGCGCACGTCGTCGCTGCCTGCTGCCTCGATCGCGCGCGGCAGGATCTCTTCCGGCGCCGCATCGACGAAATGGAAGACCGTGCCGTTCGCGAACTCGATCGAGTCACGCCGGGTGTGGGTGAGCACGAAGACCGGCACATGGAAGGGAGGCTCGTCGCCCCACCATCCGCGCCAGTCAGGGTCATCCGGATTCTGGTGCAGACCGAACATGCCCGCACCCATGATCTCGGCGCCGATGCCTTCGAAGTACGCGTGGGCGTACTTCTCGTCGACCCCCGTCGTGCCGGCACCTGAGTCATCGCCCAGCACGCGGGTGCGGAACGTGCGCGTGGCCGCGTAGGCCGCGACCAGACGCGGCCAGTCATCCCCGAACGGCTTCTCGGGTGTCTGATCGGTGGTGGTCGCGAATCCGTCGAGGGAGACGTTGAGATCGACGCGGACGGCCATGATGCTCTCTCTTCTGCAGTGCCGGGTGATGCGGATCAGGCGTTCGGGTTGCTGTCCTTGCCGTCGAGCCAGAGGGTGTCAGACGCATCACCGTGCGCACCGCCCTTGCCGACGTGCTTGTCGCTGATCTTCGGCCCCTTGAGGATCACGTGCACCATCGCCTGCGCGTGGCCGTGGCCGAGGCTGTACTCCTCCTTGAGCCAGTTGAGCACCACCGTCGACTTCGTGGTCTCGTCGAAGCCCTGCTCCTTGGCGAGCTCGACGAACTGCCGCGGGGTGAGGCCGGTCTGGGTCTCGACCTTGTCGAGATAAGCCTGGAAGGACATGGATGCTCCTGGGAGTCGGCGCTGGCGGTGGAATCCTCTGCGACGAGAGATCTGTCACAGTATGACCCGAGCGACGCCGTTCTTCCAGAGTGCGATCAGGCCTCGACCGATGACTCCGGTGCGACGGCGATGATCGGCCGGTGCTCGTAGTAGGTCTGCAGCACGACAGTCGTGCGGGTGCTCACGTTCGCGGCCAGTCGGATGTCGCGGACGAGCTCCTCGAGTGCGCGGGGGGAGGCGACCCGCACGAACAGCATGTAGCTCGCGTCGCCGGCGATCGAGTGGCACGCCTCGATCGCGTCGAGGTGCTCGAGAAGCTCGGGGGCGTTGTCGGGCTGGGCCGGGTCGAGAGGGGTGATCTCGATGAACGCCGAGAGCGGCGTGCCGACGAGTTCAGGATCGAGGATCGCCCGGTATCCGGTGATGACTCCGCGGGTCTCGAGGCGACGCAGTCGCGACTGCACGGCCGACACCGAGAGGCCCACGGCATCCGACAACTGGGACAGCGTCGCCCGCCCGTCTCGAGAGATCGCGGCCAGGATCGCGCGGTCGACAGAATCATCCATGGATGTAAGATTATCGTCAGGATTCCGTATATGCCGGAATCTTTCCGCCAAACTCTCCGATCGGAGGTCCCGATGTCCATCATTTCCGCCCACAGCACCGCTGTTCAGGCCATCGTCGGCGAACCCGAGGTCGTCGAGGACGCATCGATCGCCGAGCAGAGCACGGCCTGGGCGCAGCTCAAGGACGCCGCCGTCGCGATCCGCGAGATGCAGATCAAGGACGGCTCCATCCCGGATGCCGCGCACCACGCCGCCGCCCGCGAGCTCGTCGCCGCGATCACCTCCGGCATCCGCGCTCTCGCCCCCGCCTTCCCGCACGACGCCGAGTACCTCGCCGCCTCCGTGGTCGACTTCGACCGCTGGGTCGCAGAAGGCTTCGGCGTGCCGGACTTCCTCGATTCGCTCATGGCCTTCCAGCCGCAGCAGCACCGTGTCGACGGCATCCGACACCTGGTCGTCTTCCCGATGTACACGCAGAACGGTTCGAGCGACCGTCTCGTCGAGGCGCTCATCGTCGAGACGATCTGGCCCGAGTTCATCGCCGCTCTCGAGGCCGGCGACTACGGCAACAAGCTGTTCGTCTCGCTGCGCCTGGTCGACTTCACGCCCGGTTACGACACGAACTCGGCCGTGCTGTTCCCCGAGACCGTCGCGATGCGCGAGATCCCGTCGTTCACGTGGGGCGCGATCTTCCAGGACCGCGAGGCCGCCCGGTACCGGCGGGTCACCCGTGCCGCCGCCGCGATCACCAACCTCGATCTGCCGGAGCGCGTTGCCGCGATGCTCGACGACCAGCAGGTGACCGAGAAGACCTTCGTGATGTGGGACATCATCCACGACCGCACCCACATGCGCGGCGACCTGCCGTTCGACCCGTTCATGATCAAGCAGCGGATGCCGTTCTTCCTCTACTCGCTCGAGGAGATGCGCTGCGACATGACGGCGTTCCGCGAGTCGGTGAACATCGAGCGCACCCTCGCCGCCCGTATCGCCGCGGGTGAGGAGCTCACCGAGACCGAGCAGGAGATGCACGACTATGCGCACCTCGTGCAGTACGCGGTGATCTTCGACCGGATCTTCCGTTTCTCGATCACCGGCACCCGCACGCGCAACTACGACGCCGTCGGCGGACAGCTGCTGTTCGCCTGGCTGCACCAGCGTGGAGTGCTGCACTGGACAGACACCGCTCTCGCATTCGACTGGGACAACGTGCCGGATGCCGTCGTGGCTCTGGGCGATGCGATCGACGACCTGTACTGGCACTCGATCGACCGCCCCAAGGTCGCTCACTGGCTCGCCGCGTACGAGCTCGTGCGCGGAACGCTCACGCCGCACCCGGCATCGCAGTGGGCCCGCGGCCTGCCCGACGAGATCCTCGCCGGCGCGCCGAAGGGGTACACGGATGCGGTGATGGACGACGAGTTCCCGCTGTCGATGTTCTTCGAGACCCTCGACAAGAAGATGAAGACGGTCATCGAGTCGACCGTCGGCATCCGAGGCACCGACGACTGACTCGAATCGCGCATTTCTGGGGTTCGGTCGTGTGGTGCGACCGGACGCAGCGTCTGCGGCCATTCCTGCCCGGGGTGGCCGCAGAACTGTTTCTTCACGAGAGTTGAGCACATGACCGTCACGGATCGCACGATCGTCCTCGCCGGAGCCACCAGCGACTCCGGCTTCGCCCTCGCACGCGCCCTCCTCGAGGCGGGTGCTCGGGTGGTGGCGACCGGCCGCACCGCCGAACGGCTCGAACCGCTGCGAGCGATCGGCGCCGAGGTCGAAGGGGCGGATGCTACCTCCCTCGAGTCGATGACGGATCTGGCCGCGCGGCTGGGCGCCGTCGACGCCGTGATTCCCCTGGTCGGCGGATGGCGCGGCGGCGGAGGGCTCGCCGGGCAGACCGATGCCGACTTCGCCGCCCTCCTTCCCGCCCTCGAGGCGGTCAGGGCGACCAGCCGGGCGTTCGACAGCGCGCTGCGAGCCTCGGATGCCGGTCGCTTCGCGATCGTGTCTTCGACCGCGGTCGATCGCCCTCTCGCGGGTGGCGCGAACTATGCGGCGGTGAAGGCGGCGAGCGAGGCGTGGACCCGCGCAGTCGCGCAGGGCTTCGCGAAGGCCGCACGGGACGCCGGGGAGCCGCTGCGCGCGGCATCCGTCGTCTTCCGTGCGAAGGCTCTCGATCCGGCCTCCCTCGTGCCGCGGGTCCTGGCACTGTGGGACGACGATGCCGCCGGCCTCAACGACCAGATCATCACGCTCGACTGAACCCCTCGGGCACGACCGACAGCACCGGACGCCGTCAGCGCCCGGTCAGCGTCAACGCTCGGTCAGCGTCAACGCTCGGTCAGCGTCGCGCCTCCGGGATCTCGGGTGGCAGACCGCGCAGTGGCGGCGGCGACTCCACGAGCCGCCCGTCGTCGTCATGCGCATCGGCATCGGAGTCCGAGTCGGCGCTTGCCTCCGCATCCTCGTCCGGATCCGTGGGATCCGTCTCGCCTGCATCCTCACCGTTCGGATCCTGCTCCGGCGCATTCGCGTAGAGCTGCGTGAGCTTGCGGTAGGACTTGGTGAAGAACGCCAGTGTTCCCGCGATCACCATGATGATGCCGGCGAACAGGCAGATCAGGGCGATGCCCCTGGCCTCACCCTCGCCGAGCAGCCACCCCCACTGCCGCTGGCCGGCGTCGGTCCTCATGTACGGGATGATCAGGAACTCGGCGATCGGCGCGACCAGGAACGCCGTGATCGGTGCGGCCGCGGCCTCCATCGCGGCGGCCACTCCGAACACCCGGCCCTGCCGGTCGTAGCGGACGACCTTCTGGATGATCGTCTGCTCGGCCGCCTCGACAGGGGGCACGAGCGCCATGTAGATCCACATGCCGATCACGTACAGCGGCCACCACTCGCGCAGCATGAACACCGACCCGAGCAGCCCCATCGCGATCACGACGAGCAGCAGCGTGCGCATGGGTTTGGCGCCGAGACCGAACTTCGCCACCAGGCCGCCGCCGATCAGGAAGCCCGTCGAGGCGAACGCGAGCGCAAAGCCCCACATCTGGGCATCGAACAGGGTGAGGCCGTACGGATCCATCAGCGCCATGTAGACGCCGCCGATGAGGTTGTTGAAGGTCGAGAAGATGATGAGCGCGAAGAGCCCCGGTGCGAGACGGATTGCCTTCACGCTGCCGCGGAAGTCGAGCGCGCTCGTGGCGTCGGGGTCGGGCTTCGGGGCGCCCTCGGGGATGCGGATGAAGAGCAGGTGCACGAACGTGAGCACCATGGCGCCGATGGCGATCGCGAGCGTCCACCCCATGCCGAGGAACCCGATCGACAGGCCGGAGAACACGCTCGTCACGAGGAACGCGAGGCCCTGCACGGTGCCGACGAGGCCGTTGGCGTTGGCACGGCGGTCTTCGGGCACGAGGAGCGTGACGGTGGTCGAGAGCGCGATGTTGCGCAGCTGCTCGATGACGCCGCCGAACAGGATGACGGCCGAGAACACCCAGAACCACGGCCCGCCGAGGTCGAGCAGCGCCGCCTCGGGCTGCCAGACGTAGAGCACTCCGGCGACGAGGAAGGCGACGGCCGAGATGACGCTCGAGAGCAGCATCACCGTGTGCTTGCGGTTGCGGTCGACGATCGTGCCGAAGATCATCGCGAAGAAGGCGATGAACAGCATGTATGCGCCGCCGATGACACCGGTCGCGAGCACCGACTGCGTCTCGATGTACACCCAGAACGTGAGGGCGAACCACAGGAAGCTCGTCGTCACGTTCGCGATGAGCGTGTTGACGAGGACGTTCGCGAAGGCGGTCTTCGCTGCGGTGCGCTCCATGATTAGAGGGTAGGCGGGGCCTCGGACATTCGGTAGAGAGGTTCCGCAGCGCGGCGTCTGCGGACGGCATCCGGCAATAGGCTTGTCCGGTGACTATTCAGCATGACCCCGCGGTCCGCGGCTTCGCCAGCGACAACTATTCCGGCGTCCACCCCGAGGTCCTCGCGGCCATCGCGGCGGCGAACGGCGGCCATCAGGTCGCGTACGGCGAGGATGCCTACACCGAGCGCCTGCAGGAGGTCTTCCGCGCGCACTTCGGCGAGGGCGTCCAGGCCTTCCCGGTGTTCAACGGCACCGGTGCGAACGTCACCGGCCTGCAGTCGATGCTCCCCCGATGGGGCGCGGTGGTCGCGGCATCCTCCGCGCACATCAACGTCGACGAGGGCGGAGCGCCCGAGAAGATCGGCGGCTTCAAGATCCTCTCCGTCCCCACCGATGACGGCAAGCTCACCCCCGAGCTCGTCGATCGCGAGGCCTGGGGCTGGGGCGACGAGCATCGCGCGCAGCCCCTCGTGGTCTCGATCACGCAGTCGACCGAGCTCGGCACCCTGTACTCGGTCGATGAGATCCGCGCGCTGGCCGACCACGCGCACGAGCGCGGAATGACCCTGCACCTCGACGGCGCGCGCATCTCGAACGCCGCCGCTGCCCTCGACGTGCCGCTGCGCTCCTTCACCCGCGACGCCGGCGTCGACGTGCTCAGCTTCGGCGGCACCAAGAACGGCGCCATGCTCGGCGAGGCCATCGTGGTGCTGAACCCCGAGGCGTCGAACGGCCTGCAGTACTCGCGCAAGTTCAACATGCAGCTGTCGTCGAAGATGCGCTTCGTGTCGGCACAGCTGATCGCACTGCTCGAGGGCGACCTGTGGCTGCGCAACGCCCGCCACGCGAATGCGATGGCCCAGCGTCTGCGCGGCACCATCGAGACCGGCATCGCCGACGGCGCGATCAACGGCGTCTCGTTCACGCAGCCGACGCAGGCGAACGGCGTCTTCGCCCAGCTGCCCGCGGGCGTCGCCGACCAGCTGCGGGAGTCGTTCCGCTTCTACGACTGGGATGCCGCGCGCAACGAAGTCCGCTGGATGTGCGGCTTCGACACCGAGCAGTCCGACGTCGACGAGTTCGTCGCCGAGCTCGCCCGACTCACCTCGCGCTGAGAATCCGGTCGCGGCGCCCGCGACACACGAAGAGACCCACCGTCAGAAGTCGTGACGGTGGGTCTCTCTCGTATGAGGTGGCTGCGCCGCTAGCGGAGCAGCCCGAGGTTCGCGAGTGCCAGACGGATGAGCGTGCCCCGACCGCCCTCCATCTCAGCGGCCACCGCGTCGGACCCTGCGGCCTCCGCCGAGAACCAGGTGACCTCGAGCGCGTCCTGACGCGGCTCGCACGTGCCGGTCACCGGCACCACGAAGGCGAGCGAGACGGCGTGCTGACGGTCGTCGTGGTAGGCGCTGACGCCGGGGATCGGGAAGTACTCGGCGACCGTGAACGGCAGCGGCTGCGGCGGAAGCAGCGGGAACGCCATGGGCCCCAGGTCGTTCTCGACGTGACGGAACAGCGCATCGCGGATCGTCTCGCCGAAGCGCACGCGCCCAGACACGATGGTGCGCGTCATCTCGCCCATCGGCGTGGAACGCAGCAGGATGCCGATCTCGGTCACCTGCCCCGATCCGTCAGTGCGCACCGGGATCGCCTCGACGTAGAGCATCGGCAGGTGACGACGTGCCTCTTCGAGCTCGAACTCGCTCAGCCAGCCCGGGTTCGTGTCTCGGGCAGGGGGCTGAGCGGCGCCGAAGCCCTCGATCCCGTCGTCGGGCTCGGGGTCGGGATCAGGTGTGCGGACGGCCATGTGTCCTTTCTACCAGCCGCACCTTCGACCCGACACTGACTTGACATCCCTCACCGGCATACGATTCGTCCGGCCCGCTGCACGGGTGTCCGCCCCCGCTGGCAGGATGGTGCAGGTGAGCGAAGAACTGACGATCGACGGCGCTCTCACGCGCTGGTCCACTGCGGATCGCGCGGGGATGCCGCTGCTGGTGCTGCTGCACGGCTACGGCGCCGACGAGCACGACCTCTTCGGGTTGACGCCTTATCTGCCGGACGGCGTCGCCGTGGCATCCGTCGCCGCACCCCTCACTCCCCCGTGGCCGATGCCTGGACGCTCCTGGTACGCGATCGAGGGACTCGAGGGACGCAGTTCCGCTTCGGTCACCGCCGCCGCCGAGGCGTTCCTGCGCTGGCTCGACGAGGCCGCAGCCGACACCCCGGCTGTGGCGCTCCTCGGCTTCTCGCAGGGTGCGGCCGTCGCTCTCCAGGCCATGCGCCTCGCGCCCGAGACGGTCGACACCGTCGTGGCGCTCAGCGGATACGTCGCCTCGGGAGAGCTGCCGAACGACGAGGCGCTGACGGAGCGGAAGCCTCATGTGTTCTGGGGCCGGGGCACGAACGACCAGGTCATCCCGGAAGCGCGCGTCGTGCACACCGCACAGTGGCTGCCCACGCACTCCGAGCTGTCGGGGCGCGTCTACACCGGACTCACGCACAGCATCTCGGAAGACGAGCTCGGCGATGTGCACGCATTCCTCACGAAGTGGCTGAGCCGCAGCGCGAAGAACTGAGCCGACGCGAAGAGCCGATCATGCCGCGACACGCCCGGGGTTGCGAAGCTCCGACACGCCCGGGTATCGTCGTGGAGTCCTGTCCGCCGTGTCTGGAAGTCCTTTGATCTGATCCGTCGCCTCCGCGCTCATCCTTCCGCGCGCTGACCCGACGATCGCCGACTCCACGGCAGACCATCACCGCTGTCTCTTCGACTGCGCGTCCCGCTCAGGCGGGGCCATCGGTGACCGGTGTCAGTGCACCCTCGCACTCGACAGGAGACACCATGTCAGTCCCCACTCTTCATTCCTCGGTCACTCTCGACCGTCTCACGTTCACCTGGCCCGACGGCACGACAGCACTCGACGCGGTGTCCGGATCGTTCGGCACCGGACGCACCGGACTCGTCGGCCGCAACGGCGCAGGCAAGTCCACGCTGCTGCGGCTGATGGCGGGCGAGCTGACCCCGACCTCGGGGTTCCTCACGGCGACCGGCGATGTCGCGTATCTGCCGCAACCGCTCACACTCGACGTCGATCGCCGGGTCGCCGACCTCCTCGGAGTCGCCGTGCCGCTGGACGCCGTCAGGGCGATCGGCGCCGGCGATGTCGACCAGGCGCACTTCGACGCGGTCGGCGACGACTGGGACATCGAGGCGCGGGCCGAGATGTCGCTGGCCGACGCGGGCCTCGCCCCGGAGTTCCTCGATCGCCGGATCGGTGAGCTGTCCGGCGGCGAGGCGGTGCTCGTGGCGATCGCCGGCATCCGCCTGCGGCGCGCGCCGATCACCCTGCTCGACGAGCCGACCAACAACCTCGACCGCGACGCCCGCGCGAAGCTGGCGACGATGGTGAGGTCGTGGAAGGGCACGCTCATCGTGGTCAGCCACGATCTGTCGCTGCTCGAGCTCATGGACGACACCGCCGAGCTCTACGCCCAGACGCTGAGCGTGTTCGGCGGGCCGTACTCCGAATGGCGCGCCTGGTTGGACTCCGAGCAGGAGGCGGCGAGGCAGGCCGAAGTCACCGCGAAGCAGGAGTTCCGCAAGGAGAAGCGTCAGCGCATCGAGGCGGAGGTGAAGCTCGCGCACCGCGCCCGCACGGCGAAGAAGGCCGAAATCGAGAAGCGTGTGCCGAAGATCATCGCCCACGGCCGCAAGATGGCGGCCGAGGTGTCGGCGGGAAAGCTCCGCACAGAGGTCGGCGCGAAGGAGGATGCCGCCCGCACGGCCCTCGACGAGGCCGGACGGCGCCTGCGCTCCGACGCATCGATGAAGATCGAGCTGCCCGATCCGCAGGTGTCGCGCAGTCGCCGCATCGCGACGCTCGGCGACGGCGAGCGGTCGTGGATCATCCAGGGCCCCGATCGCGTCGCGCTGATCGGGCGCAACGGCGCAGGCAAGACGACGGTGCTCGAACGGCTGGTGGCGGATGCCGCCGGCGGAGGTCGCGACTCCGCACAGGCTCTGACGGCGACGGCTCTCACCGACCGCGTCGGCTACCTGCCGCAGCGCGTCGACGGGCTCGATGAGCACCGTTCGGTGTTCGAGAACATCGCGGATGCCGCCCCGCAGGTGCCCGAGAAGGAGCTGCGCAACCGACTCGCGAGGTTCCTCATCCGAGGAGCCACCGCCGAGCGGGCGGTCGCAGCACTGTCAGGCGGCGAGCGGTTCCGCGTGGCGCTCGCGACGCTGCTGCTCTCCGACCCGGCGCCACACCTCGTGGTGCTGGACGAGCCGACGAACAACCTCGACATCGACACGGTCGACCAGCTCGTCGAGGCGCTGCGCGCGTACCGCGGGGCGGTGCTCGTGGTGAGTCACGACGATGCGTTCCTCGCGAGGCTCGGCCTCGATCTCACTCTCGAGATCCAGCCGGACGGCTCGCTCGCCGCGATCTGACGTCAGGCCCGCCGGCTCCGCATCGCCCGAGTGTGGGCGGTCGCGGGGTCGGCGGCGAGGAGCGCGTAGTCCTCGGAGTCGCGAGGCACGAGTGCGACCCGCCCCTCGCCGTCGTGGGCGATGCCCCAGCCGTAGCGCTTGCCGAGCGGTGACGAGCGCAGGCACGGCTGACCCTTCGAGAAGAACGTCTCTCGGGCCGCCGCGTCATCGGGATCGAGTCCGTTGCGCAGCGCGTGGGTCGTGAAGATCACGTCGTCGGAGGTGTGCGCATACGGCTGCTCGGCGATCAATCGATAGTGGAGGGCCGCGATCGTCGGCTTCTCGCCCGTCGGCGGCTCTTCGGCGTGATCGACGGGGCAGTCCTCTGCGACCTCGATGAAGGTGCTCACGTAGTTGGTGGTGTGCGCTGCCATGCCTACAGCATGCACTCGCCCTCCGACAATGGCGACGCCGATGTCGGTGGCTCGGGTGATGATGGAGGGATGAGCGACGTGCTCGAACGCTTCACCCCTGCCACGCAAGACTGGTTCCGGGGTGCGTTTCCCGCACCCACGCCAGCCCAGGCAGGTGCCTGGAACGCGATCTCGGCGGGCAAGCACGCACTCGTCGTCGCTCCCACCGGCTCCGGCAAGACCCTCTCCGCATTCCTCTGGGCGATCGACAGCGTGTTCCGCGAGCGCACGGCGAGCATCGAACGCGCAGGGAAGAAAGAGCCCGCAGGGAAGAAGGAACGGAAGACCGACCGGGAGAAGGACGGCTCCCGCACCCGCATCCTCTACATCTCTCCGCTGAAGGCCCTCGGAGTCGATGTCGAGCGCAACCTGCGATCGCCCCTCATCGGCATCGGGCAGTCCGCGCGGCGGCTCGGCGTCGAGGCTCCTGCGGTGACGGTCGGCGTGCGCTCCGGCGACACGACCTCGAGTGATCGCCGCAAGCTCGTGGCCGACCCTCCCGACATCCTCATCACGACCCCTGAGTCGCTCTACCTGATGCTCACGAGCCGCGCGGGCGAGACGCTGCGCGACGTGCACACGGTCATCATCGACGAGGTGCACGCGGTCGCCGCGACCAAACGAGGGGCCCACCTCGCGGTGAGCCTCGAACGACTCGACGCACTGCGCCGCATTCATGGCCACGAAGCCGCCGCACAGCGCATCGGCCTGTCGGCGACGGTGCGCCCGATCGACGAGGTCGCGCGATTCCTCGGCGGTGCGGCCCCTGTCGAGATCGTCGCCCCGCCAGCATCGAAGACCTTCGAGCTCGGCGTCGTGGTCCCGATGGACGACATGACGAACCCGCCGCCGCCTCCCGGCGCGCCGAAGGATGCCGGTGATTCCGCCGACGCCGAGTACACCGAGGTCACCGGCTCCGTGTGGCCGCATGTGGAAGAGGCGATCGTCGATCGCATCCTGCAGAACAAGTCGACCATCGTGTTCTCGAACTCGCGCCGCCTCGCCGAGCGTCTCACCGGACGATTGAACGAGATCTACTCCGAGCGCATCGGCGTCGCTTTGCCCGAGGCATCGGTGCCGGCTGCCATGATGGCCCAGGCCGGCGCCACCGCCGGAGCCGACCCCGTTCTCGCCAAGGCCCACCACGGCTCGGTGTCGAAGGAGCAGCGCGCTCAGGTCGAAGAGGAACTCAAATCCGGCGTGCTGCGATGCGTCGTCGCGACGAGCAGTCTCGAGCTCGGCATCGACATGGGTGCGGTCGATCTGGTGATCCAGGTCGAGGCCCCGCCGTCTGCGGCGTCCGGACTGCAGCGCGTCGGACGAGCGGGCCACCAGGTCGGCGAGATCAGCCGTGCGGCGCTCTTCCCGAAGCACCGCGGCGACGTGCTGCACACCGCGATCGTCACCGAGCGGATGCTGGCGGGCAAGATCGAGGCGATCCAGGTGCCTCGCAATCCGCTCGACATCCTCGCCCAGCAGACCGTCGCGGCCAGCGCCCTCGGCGAGATCGGCGTCGAGGAGTGGTTCGAGACCGTGCGGCGTTCCGCACCCTTCCAGTCCCTCCCCCGGTCGGCGTACGAAGCGACTCTCGACCTGCTCGCGGGGCGCTTCCCCTCCGACGAATTCGCCGAGCTGCGCCCGCGTCTCGTCTGGGACAGAGATGCCGGCACCCTCACCGGGCGACCAGGCGCACAGCGCATCGCCGTCACGAGCGGTGGCACCATCCCCGATCGCGGCCTGTTCGGGGTGTTCGTGGCCGGCGAGTCGACCGGTGCGCGTGTCGGCGAGCTCGACGAGGAGATGGTCTACGAATCGCGGGTCGGCGACGTGTTCACCCTGGGGACGACGAGCTGGCGCATCGCCGAGATCACGCACGACAGGGTCAACGTCATCCCCGCGTACGGGCAACCGGGCAAGGTGCCGTTCTGGCACGGCGACGGCATCGGCCGCCCGTTCGAGCTGGGTGAGGCGCTCGGCAGGTTCTCGCGCGAGGTCTCGGCTGCGACGCCCGAGAAGGCCGCACAGCGACTGATCGAGGCAGGTCTCGACGAGCAGGCGCGGATGAACCTCATGGCGCACCTCACCGAGCAGCGCGAGGCGACAGGCACGCTGCCGACCGACCGCACTCTCACGGTCGAGCGCGGCCACGACGAGGTCGGCGACTGGCGGGTCATCCTGCATTCCCCATACGGCATGAAGGTGCACGCGCCGTGGGCTCTGGCGATCAACGCGCGCATCCGCGAACGCCTCGGAGTCGAGGGTTCGGCGGTGGCGAGCGACGACGGCATCATCGTGCGCATCCCGGATGCCGAGGCCGAGCCGCCCGGTGCCGAGCTGTTCGTGTTCGACCCCGACGAGCTCGAACAGCTCGTCACGCAGGAGGTCGGCGGATCCGCGCTGTTCGCCTCCCGATTCCGCGAGTGCGCCGCCCGTGCGCTACTGATGCCGCGCACGAACCCCAACCGCCGCACGCCGCTCTGGCAGCAGCGCCAACGGTCGGCGCAGCTGCTCGAGGTCGCCCGCCGGCATCCGACCTTCCCGGTGATCCTCGAGACGCTCCGAGAGGTGCTGCAGGACGTCTACGACCTCCCGTCGCTCCGCAAGCTCGCGGTGTCCATCGCCGACCGCCGCATCCGGCTCATCGAGACCCAGCCGTCGCAGCCGTCCCCCTTCGCCCGCGACCTGCTGTTCGGCTACGTGGGCGCGTTCATGTACGAGGGCGATTCGCCGCTCGCCGAGCGCCGTGCGGCCGCACTGTCGGTCGACCCTGCGCTTCTCGGCGAACTGCTCGGCACGGTCGAGCTGCGCGAGCTCCTCGACCCCGACGTCATCGCCCAGTTCGAACGCGAGGCCCAGCGCCTCGACCCCGAGCGGCGCGCACGCGGTCTCGAGGGCGTCGCCGATCTGCTGCGGATGCTCGGCCCGATGGACGCGGCCGAGATCGACGCGCGGCTCGACCCCGAGACCGGTTCAGGCGCCGACCACCTCGACGCGCTGATCGCGGCACGACGCGCGATCCCGGTCACGGTCGCCGGCACCACCAGGGTCGCCGCGATCGAAGACGCCGGCCGTCTGCGCGATGCGCTCGGTGCGGCGCTTCCCACCGGCATCCCGGTCGCATTCCTCGAACCCCTCGCCGACCCGCTCGGCGACCTCATCGCGCGCTACGCCCGCACGCACGGCCCGTTCACGACGGATGCCGTCGCCGCGCGCTTCGGCCTCGGCGCCGCCGTCGCCCGTCACACCCTGCAGCGGCTCGAGCACTCGGGGCGCCTCACCAGCGGCTACTTCCTCCCCGAGGCGTCGGGCTCAGGCAATGAGACCGAGTGGTGCGACACCGAAGTGCTGCGCCGTCTGCGGATGCGGTCGCTCGCCGCGATCCGGGGCAGCGTCGAGCCCGTCTCGCCGGAAGCGTACGCGCGCTTCCTCCCCGACTGGCAGCACCTGGGGCGCCCCTTGGAAGGGCTCGACGGCGTGCTCACCGTGATCGAGCAGTTCGCCGGCGTCCCGATCCCCGCCAGCGCTTGGGAGTCCCTGGTCCTGCCGTCACGCGTGCGCGACTACTCCCCCGCACTGCTTGATGAACTGACCGCGGCGGGCGAGGTCATCTGGTCAGGCCACGGCACGCTGCCGGGCCGTGACGGCTGGGTGTCGCTGCACCCCGCGGACCTTGCGCCCTTCACCCTGCCCGAGCCCGACGACGAGCTCGCCGCAGACTCTCTCGAGGCGCGCGTGCTCGCAGCGCTCGAGGCGGGTGGCGCCTACTTCGCGGCACAGCTCAAAGACATGGTCGCTGCCGAGAACGAGCAGTCCGTCCTCGAAGCGCTGTGGGCGCTCACCTGGGCAGGACGAGTGACGAACGACACGTTCGCCCCGATCCGCTCGCTGCTCGCGGGAGGATCGCAGGCGCACCGGGTCACGCGGCGGGCGCCGCGCACGCGTGCCTACCGGGGCATGTCGCTCGCCCGCACCGCACCGCGTCCGACTTCCATCGGCGGACGATGGTCGCTGCTCCCCTCCGTCGAGACGGATGCCGCGCGTCGAGCCACCGTCACCGCAGGTCTGCTCCTCGACCGCTACGGCGTCGTCACTCGCGGCGCCGTGCAGGCCGAGGGCGTGCCCGGCGGCTTCGCCCAGACCTACCGGGTGCTCGCCGGTTTCGAAGAGGCAGGGCACTGCCGCCGCGGCTATGTGATCGAACGACTCGGGGCGGCGCAGTTCGCCGCATCCGCCACCGTCGACCGTCTTCGCACCTTCGCCGGCCTCGCCGACCCGCCGCCCCGCAAGGCCGTCACGCTCGCCGCGACCGATCCCGCCAATCCCTACGGCGCAGCGCTCGGATGGCCCAAGCGCGACGATGTGTCGCATCGCCCAGGGCGAAAGGCCGGCGGCCTGGTCGTGCTCGTCGACGGGTCGCTGGTGCTCTATCTCGAACGCGGCGGACGCACGGTGCTGTGCTTCACCGACGACACCGAGGTGCTTCGCGCCGCGGCGACGGACCTGGCCACGACCGCCCGCGCACGACGCCTCGACACCCTCACGGTCGAGAAGGTCGACGGCGAAGGCGTCTACGGCACCGATCTCGCGCTGGCGCTGCAGGAGGCCGGGTTCGTCGCGACACCGCGCGGCTACACGCTTCGGAAGGTGATCTGACGGTGCCCGAGATCGCTGCTTCTAGGCTGGACGCATGATCCGGGAGTTCTTCGACGGCATCCGCACGCTTCTGCGCGGCTTCGGCACCTGGCGACGCCGTCCTGGGCTCATGGCGCTCGGCCTCGTGCCCGGCGTCATCGCCGGCGCCCTGCTGCTCACGGCGCTCGTGCCTCTCGCATTCTCACTGCCCACGATCGCCGATGCGCTGACACCGTTCGCCGACGGATGGATCCCCGCCTGGCGCTCCGCACTCCGGACTGCCGTCGGCATCGTCGTCTTCGTCGCGGCGCTCGCGCTCACGAGCGCCGTGTTCAGCGCTCTCGCCCTGGCGATCGGCGACCCGTTCTATCAGCGCATCTGGCGAGCCGTCGAGACGGATCTCGGCGACGCCCCCGCCACGGACGGCGGCGGCTTCTGGATGGCGGTGGGCGAAGGCCTGCGGCTGGTGGTCCTCGGCATCCTGATCGCGCTCTTCGTGCTGCTCCTGGGGCTCGTCCCGCTCGTCGGCGGGTTCCTCGCGGCGGTGACGGGCGTCGTGCTCTCCGGGCGGATGCTGGCACGCGAGCTCACGAGCCGAGCCTTCGACGCGCGCGACCTCACCCCCGCCGACCGCGCGGCGCTGTTCCGCGGAAGCAGGGCGCGGGTGCTCGGTTTCGGGGTCGCGACGCAACTGTGCTTCCTGATCCCCGGCGGCGCGGTGGCGGTCATGCCGGCCGCCGTGGCCGGAGCGACGACCCTCGCCCGCACCATGCTGCAGCGCACGCCCCTGCAGGCGGTCGGGCACGCGACTCCCCCACCCCCTGCGCCAGGCTCGAGCCCCGCGCCGCTCCCCCCGCCTCCCGGACCAGGACCCATCTGATGCCCGAGGGCGACACCGTCTTCCGCGCGGCCAGACGTCTCGACGAGGCCCTGGTCGGCGGCGAGGTCACCCGCTTCGACCTGCGCGTTCCCCGCTTCGCGACTCTCGATCTCACCGGCCAGCCGATCCTCTCGTCGATCGCGCGGGGCAAGCACCTGCTGCTGCGCATCGGCGACAGCACCCTGCATTCCCATCTGCGCATGGACGGCGCGTGGCTCGTTTACCGCACAGGCGAGAAGTGGCGGCACCCGGCGTTCAAGGTCCGGGCGATCGTCGGAACAGCCGAGCGCGAGGCCGTGGGCATCGACCTCGCCGAGATCGAGGTCGTGCCGACCCGCGACGAAGACGAGCTCGTCGGATATCTGGGTCCCGACCCGCTCGGTCCGGACTGGGATGCCGCCGAAGCAGCGCGACGACTGAGCGGAGACCAGCGCAGCATCCACGTCGCCCTGCTCGATCAGCGGAACGTCGCCGGCTTCGGCAACGAATACGCGGCGGAGCTGCTGTTCCTCCGCGGAATCCTGCCGACGTCGCCCGCCACTGAAGTCGATGTCGCGGCCCTCCTCGATCTCGGCGTGCGCACGATCCGCACCAATCGGGACCGCCGGCACCGCACCTTCACAGGGGTCGACCGCCCCGGCCAGGGGACGTGGGTGTACGGCCGCGCCGGGCGCCCCTGCAGGCGGTGCGGAACCCTCATCCGCCGCGGCGAGCAGGGCGCGGATCCGACTCGTGAACGCATCACATTCTGGTGCCCCGTCTGCCAGCGCTGACCCGCATCCAGGCTCGGGAAGACCCGCATCCATGCTCGGGAATGAATCCGGCGCCCCTGTGGTTATTGATATATCCGGAGAACTCCGGAACACGGGGAGGAATCGTGGGCAAGAACTACGTCGACATCGAGAACGACCAGGGCGCGACGCTGCGGTACCGCAAGCACGCGAACGGCCGCGGTCTCGTCGCGCATGGCGCGAAGGTCCATCCGAAGGCGCACATCGAGGCGGGCGCGTACATCGAACCCGGCGCGCGCATCGGCGCAGGGGCGACCATCGCCCGCGGCGCGTGGATCGAACCGGATGCCGTGATCGGCGAGGGTGCGCACGTCGACGCGCACGCACACATCGGGCAGGGTGCC
Organism: Microbacterium sp. CGR1; assembly: GCF_051062835.1. Lineage (GTDB taxonomy): Bacteria > Actinomycetota > Actinomycetes > Actinomycetales > Microbacteriaceae > Microbacterium. The sequence goes on from NZ_JAOTPG010000001.1 coordinate 1,753,734, forward strand.
GCCGTCGGTGACGGCGCGCACATCGGCGTCCGCACCGAGGTCGGAGCCGGAGCACGCATCGTCCGCGGCGCGCGCATCGGCGACGACGAGACGGTGGCGGCCGGCCTGACCGTCGCCACCAACCCGAAGGGGCTCTGGCTCGCAGCCTGACCTCACCGGCGTCGCCGACAGCCCATGCCCACCGTGACGCCGACATCTGGCGCGCCGCATCCGGCGGGTACCCTGGTGAACATGGCGACTCAGGGACGACGACCGGCTGGACGCGCCGGCAAGGGTTCGCCCATGCGCCGCAACAGAGCAGCACCGGCGCAGCGGTTCCCGCCTCCCAAGCCGCCGAAGAAGACCGCCAAGGTGGTCTTCGACGCCCCTGAGGCCGCGCCAGAGGAGCCTCGCACCTTCCGCCTCGGCGTCGTCCCGGGGGCGACCCCGGGCAAGTGGATCGACGCGTGGAAGCGACGGATGCCGCACGTGCCCCTCGAGCTCGTGCCGATCGAGGTCGCGGCCCAGTCCGAGGCCATTCGCGATCTCGACGCCGCGATCGTGCGGCTGCCTCTCGATGACGACTCGCTGCACCTGATCACGCTGTACGACGAGGTGCCGGTCGTCGTGGCGTCCATCGAGTCGCACCTGCTCGCCGCCGACGAGCTGACCATCGCCGATCTCGCCGGCGAGATCGTGATGACCCCCACCGACGATCCGCTCGGTCCTCTCGACATCCCCGGAGCCATCGCACCACGCTTCGCGCCGCTTCCGGTGGCTGACGCCATCGTGACCGCGGCCGCCGGCACGGGCATTGTGATCGTCCCGATGTCGCTTGCCCGGCTGCATCATCGCAAGGATGTGGGTCAACGCCCGCTCGTCGACGGACCGGTGTCGACCGTCGCGCTCGCGTGGCGTCGCGAGCACACGACCCCCGACGTCGAGACCTTCGTCGGGATCGTCCGCGGGCGCACCACGAACTCGTCACGGTGACGGCACCGGCCCGGCCCGGCACAGCACTGGCACGAGTCCGTGACCGCACCGTGACGCCGGCGGCATCGACCCCTCCGCGTCCTCGTTAGACTCTCGTGGTGGTCTCGCTTCTCTACGTCTGTGTGCGCCCCGAGCTCGGGGCGGCGGATGCCGAGCACGCCTCGTTCCGACGGGCGCTCGGCGTCGACGTCGTCGACCGCCTCGATCTGCTCACCGAACGCCTCGACCTCGCCCGGCTCGCGCGCTACGACGGCGTCGTCGTCGGCGGCTCGCCCTTCAACGTGAGCGACGAGCACAAGTCCGCGGTACAGCTCCGGGTCGAGGCCGACCTCGAGCAGATCGCCCGACGATCGATCGCGGGCGAGATCGCCGCCTTCTTCACCTGCTTCAGCATCGGCGTCGTGACGCGGATGCTCGGCGGCGAGGTCACCTCAGAGACCCCCGAGTCCGCGAGCGCCACCGTGATCTCGACGACCGCCGCGGGCGCTGCCGATCCGGTGTTCGGCCCGAGCGCCCCCGCACTCACCGTCTTCACGGCACACAAGGAGAGCGCTGCCGCCGTGCCCGAGGGCGCTGTCCTTCTCGCCACGAACGACACCTGCCCGGTGCAGGCGTACCGCGTGGGAACGCACCTCTACACGGCGCAGTTCCACCCCGAGCCCACGCCGCGCGACTTCGCCGACCGCATGACCTTCTACCGCACCACCGGATACTTCGACCCCGACGAGTTCGACCTCGTGCAGGGGCAAGTGCTCTCGGCATCCGTCACCGAGGGAGCAGCGCTCCTGCGCCGGTTCGCGCAGACCTTCGCCGCGTCCTAGACACGGCCCAGCCACGGCGCCCCCACGACCTGGGCACGGCCTAGCCGCGCAGCAGCTCCACCCGCTCGCGCAGGTACGCCTCCAACGGCATCCATCCGCCTGCGGTGCTCCAGTGCACCGACGGCACGCCCTCGATCAGCTTCAGGGGCCCGGACTCGCCGCCCGCATCGACGGCATCCACATCGATCACCGACCACCCGATGTGCGCGACCTCGCCCTCGCCGAAGCCTCCGCGCAGCGCGAGCGCCCGCCGCGCGGCGCGCTCGCGTGCGGACTCCGCCGTGTACCCGCGCCGACCGGGGTCGGCGGCACGCAGCACCTCGGCCGTCGCGAGCGCGTGGGTCTCGGTGAGCAGCAGCACACCGAGGTGCCAGGCCTCGCCGACGCGGACGATCCGCTGACCGCGCCACCGCGAGTCCCGCTCCTCGCCGAGTCCTTCCTTCGGAAGTCCTGCCAGGTCGGTCACTGCCTGCGTGAGCAGTGCGGATGCCGTCGTCACAATTCCCCCTGGGGTGTCTCTCGGACCAGCTTCGGTGCCACGAGCACAGCCGCGTCGCCGCGGATCAGCATGCCGATCAGCGGGAACAGGAGCACCGACAGCATCCCCGCCCCGACGAGAGCGGCCGCGGTGCCGGTGTCGATCATGTCGTGGTCCACGCCGATCGCGGTCACCGCGACGATGATCGGAAGGCCGGTGGCCGCCAGCAGTCCGAGTGCGGTGCGGTCCTTCCCGGTCGCTCCGCTCGGCGCGGAGAGCTGCGCGGTCGATCCACGGAGCACGAGCAGCGCTGCGAGGAAGAGAGGGAGCATCAGCGTCGCCGACGACGAGGTCATGAGCGCCTGGAGGTCGAAGTTCACCCCGGTGTAGAGGAAGAAGATCGGCACCAGGAATCCGAAGGCGATCGCCTCGATCTTGGTCTCCATCGCCTCGGCATCCTTCTTCGGTGCGCGGGCCATGATGATCCGCCAGATGGCACCGGCGACGAAGGCACCGAGAAGCATGTCGAGATCGAGCATGACGCTGAGACCCACGAGAGCGGCGACCAGCAGCAGGACGAACCGCACGCCGAACTGGTCGGAGGTGTGCAACGTCGCACGGACGAACGCGTGCAGACGACCGTGCGACACCCGGTGCGCCATGAACACCGCGAGGCCGGCCAGCACCACGAAGGCGAGCAGCACCGCCGTGGCGAGAGGGGTGCTGCGGGTGCTGAGGAAGAGCGAGATCGCGATCAGCGGCAGGAACTCACCCGTCGCACCGATCACCGTGACCGCGCGGCCGAACGGGGTGTCGGTCTCCTTCGCGTCGCGCAGGATCGGCATCAGGGTGCCGAGCGCGGTGGAGCTGAGGGCGATCGCGATCACGACCATCCCCTCGCCGGGCACGAGCGCGAATCCGATTCCGAGGCCGAGCGCCACGCTGATGATCCAGCCGATCGACGCGCGCGCCAGAGGCCTGCCTGCCACCGCCCGGAAGTCGATCTCCGACCCCGCGACGAAGAACAGCAGCGCCAGACCGAAGTCGCTGAGCTTCTCGAGGATGCCCGTCGGCTCGACCCAGCCGAGCACGGCCGGGCCCACCAGGATCCCGAGGATGAGCTCGAAGACGATGATCGGCACGCGGATGACGGGACGAATGCCGCGCGCGAGCAACGGCGCTGCCACGGCGAGCAGCGGGATCAGCACCAGTCCGAGATCGCCCGCGTTCACAGTCTCAGAGTAGCGAGAGCGCGCCCGCGATTCGCCCGGTGGTCTCATCCACGGCAGAATCGATGCACACCCCCGAGGAGCCCCCATGTCTCAGCCCGACACCGCCCGCCTGCTCATCGCCTGCGACGACCAGCCCGGCATCGTCGCCGCCGTCGCCGGCGTGCTCGCAGCGCACGGCGCGAACATCATCTCGCTCGATCAGCACTCGACCGACTCCGAGGGTGGTCGGTTCTTCCAGCGCACCGTCATCCACCTCCCGGGTCTGTCGGCCTCCCGCATCGCTCTCGAGGACGACCTCTCGAAGGTCGGAGAACGCTTCGGCATGGAGTGGTCGCTGCACGACACCGCTCGGCGCAAGCGCGTCGCGATCTTCGTGTCGAAGTACGACCACTGCCTGATGGAGCTCCTGTGGCGCACGCAGCGCGGCCAGCTCGATATCGACATCACGATGGTCGTCTCCAACCACCCCGACCTCGCCGAGTCGGTGCGCTCGTTCGGCGTGCCGTTCGTGCACATCCCCTCGGGCGACAAGGAGGCGATGGAGCAGCGTCAGCTCGACCTGCTGCGCGGCAACGTCGACCTCGTGGTGCTCGCGCGCTACATGCAGATCCTCACCGACGGCTTCATCGAGGGCCTCGGCGCTCCGGTCATCAACATCCATCACTCGTTCCTGCCCGCCTTCATCGGCGCGAACCCCTACGCCCGCGCGAAGGACCGCGGTGTGAAGCTGATCGGGGCGACCGCGCACTACGCGACGGCCGACCTCGACGAAGGGCCGATCATCGAGCAGGACGTCACCCGCGTCACTCACTCCGAGTCGGCCGCCGACCTGCAGAGCCGCGGCGCCGACGTCGAGCGCCTGGTGCTCGCGCGCGCCGTGCAGTGGCACGCCGAGGACCGCGTGATCGTGCACGGGCGCTCCACCGTCATCCTCTGAACCGGGACTCCCGCGACTCGGAGTCGGAGAATCACTCCCAGGCTTGTCGGCGGTTCCCTGTGATCCGGGCATCGAGATCCTCGGACGCGATGACCCGGGGCCGGCTCGGCACCCCGGCGAGCATCTCCGCGAAGGCGTCCGCCGCGGTGGGATAGTCCGCGAGCGGTGCGCCCTGGCCCATCCACAGCGACTGCAGCTCACCGAGGTTCTGCTGACCGGCCGCCGTGCGGAACTGCCCGGTGAGCCAGTTCTGCATCGGGAACGGGGCGATCATGCCGCCGGCCTCGATAGCGCGCACGACCCTGTTACGGGCACCACGCGCCAAGCGGCCACTCATCGCGCGAGTGAGCACCGTGCCGTCGGCGGCGGTGGATCGGATGGCCGCTCGGTGCACCTCGTTCACGGCGGACTCCGCCGTCGCCAGGAACGCGGTGCCCACCTGCACGCCCGAGGCGCCGAGCGCGAACGCCGCGGCGACACCGCGCCGGTCGGCGATCCCGCCGGCGGCGATCACCGGCACGTCGACGGCGTCGACGACCTGGGGAATGAGCGCGAACGTGCCGACGAGCGACTCCTCGGGCGGTCGCAGGAACGAGACCCGATGCCCTCCCGCCTCCAGCCCGGTCGCGACGACGGCGTCGACCCCGACCTCGGCGAGCGCTGCGGCCTCGGCGACGGTCGTGGCAGCGCCCACGATCCGGATGCCGCGGCGATGCGCCTCGTCGACGAGCTCGACCGAGGGCACGCCGAACACTGTGCTGAGCACGGGCGGCGCGGACTCCCAGATGGCGTCGAGCTGCTCGTCGAGAGGGGGCAGGTAGCGCTCCGGCCGACTACTCGGGACCTCGACTCCCACGGCCTCGTAGAACGGCTCGAGAGCCTGGGCGAACACGGTGTGCTGCGGGTTGGGTGCGACCTCGTCGCCGGTGGGCAGCCAGATGTTGACGGCGAACGGATGCGACGTCGCCTCGCGCAGAGCGGTCACTGTCGAGCGGATGCGGTCGCCGTCGTAGCCGTAGAGCCCGTACCCGCCGAGTCCTCCGGACTCGCTGACCGCCGCGGTCAGGGCGACCGAGGACGATCCGCCGAACGGACCGAGGAAGATCGGATGCTCGATACCGAGCAGCTCACGCAGGTCAGTCATGCCTCGAGGCTATCGCCGCCTGGATGCTCGAGGGCAGGCACGAGCGGTCGATCCTGCTCCCAGATCCCGGTGTTACGCTCGCTGTGAGGAGGCGCGCATGAGCGAATGGTTCGGGCAGATGCTCGCCTTCGTGGCGTCCGCGCTCGGGATCGTCACGGTGCCGGATGCCGCGGCACTCGGTCTCGCGATCGCGTTGATCGCCCTGACGACGCTCACCATCGTCGTCGCGCTCAGCGTCGCACCGCTCGCGCCGAGCACTGCTCCGCATCCGCTGCGGGCGATCGACGTCTCGACGCTGCTCGCCCAGAGCGATCCTGATGCCGCCGGTCACCCGCGCCCTCGTGCGCCGGGAGTCGCCGTTCCCGCGTAGTCCGTCCTCGTACGGGACTGCGCGGCTTTCGCCGACCCTTCCCGACACACGAACGGACAACCATGGACATCTTCGCCTTCCCTCCCCTGACCGCCCTCCTCGATGCCGCCTACGGCGCTCTCGCAGGGCTCGCCTCCCTTCTCGAACCCCTCGCGGGTGCATCCGCCGCCGCCCTCGCCGTGGTGCTCGTCACCCTCCTGGTGCGCGCCCTGCTGATACCCGTCGGCTTCTCGCAGGCCAAGGCCGAGCAGACGAGAGCGCGACTCGCTCCGCGGTTGCGCGAGCTGCAGCGACGCCACAAGAAGAACCCCGAGCGTCTGCAGAAGGAGACGCTCGAGCTCTACCGCTCCGAGAACACCTCGCCGTTCGCCGGCATGCTGCCGGTGCTCGCGCAGGCACCGGTCGTGGGCCTGCTGTACACGCTCTTCATCCGGCCAGAGATCGCCGGGCACCCCAATGACCTGTTGACGCATGACCTCTTCGGCGCTCCACTGGGCACGAGCCTCGTCTCCTCCGTCTTCGGCGGCACTGCGTCGCCGTCGACACTGCTGGTGTTCGGCGTGCTGATCGTCATCATGCTCGTCGTCGCCGACATCACGCGTCGCGTCTTCACACCGGCACCGGTCGAGGGCGACTCTCCCCTGAACTCGCCGACCATGCTGCGCGTCACGAGCGCACTGCACTACCTGACCGCGGTGTTCGCGGTGTTCGTGCCGCTCGCTGCGGCGCTGTACCTCACGGTCACGGTCGTGTGGACCCTGGTGCAGCGCGCGCTGCTGCGCCGCCGCTACCCTCTGCCGGTGCCCACGGCGGTCGCCGCCTGACGGGCGACCGTGGTCACTCCGGCAGCGGGATCGGCGCGGTGAAAGGCCCGGTCTCGTCGTCGGGATCCGTTCCGTCGCGGTCGGACTCGGCCTCCGCCCGGCGTCGCTGTCGTCGCACGCCGAGCGTGGTGCCGACACTCGCCGCGACCACGAGGGCGATTGCGAGCATCCGCAGCGGGGTCGCGCTCTGCCCGAGGATCAGCCAGCCGGCGAGAGTCGCGAACGCCGGCTCGAGGCTCAGCAGCACGCCGAACACGCGCTGCGGCAGACGGCGGAGCGCTGCGAGCTCGAAGCTGTACGGGATGACCGATGACAGCACGGCGGTGACCGCGGCGAGCAGCAGCAGCTGCATGTCGCCGGCGACGGTGACGGCCGCGGGAACGCCGACCGGGATCAGCAGCACGGCGGCCACGACGAGCCCCACCGCGAGGCCGCTGCTGCCGGGGATGATCGCGCCCACGCGCGCGCTCATGCGGATGTACATGGCCCAGAACCCAGCCGCGATCAGGATGAACACGAGACCGAGCGGGTCCAGCGGCTCCGAGCCGATCAGACCGTCGACGCCCAGCAGCACCATGCCGAGCAGAGCGACGCCGACCCAGGCGGCATCCGCGAGACGCCGGGTGAGCACCGCGGCGAGCACGAGCGGGCCCAGGAACTCGATCGCGACGGCGGGGCCGAGCGGGATGCGGTCGATCGCGGCGTAGAAGAATCCGTTCATGCCCGCCAGCGACAGCCCGAAGAACACGGCGGCGAGCCACTGCGACCGATTCCAGCGGATGGGACGGGGCCGCACGATGACGACCAGCAGCAGCGCGGCGATCGCGACGCGCAGCGACGTCACGCCCCACGGGCCGAGCACCGGGAAGAGCTGGGCTGCGACGGCGGCGCCGAACGGCAGCGAGAGGCAGGAGCAGACGACGAGAGCGACGCCCACGAGAGGGCGGGACGACGCGGACTGCTGCACCCACTCAGCCTACGGGCCGGTCAGGTGCACGCGAAGACGGACAGGCTGCTCAGACGGGCGGAGCGGCGGGAACCTCGTCGGCGGCCTGGGCGGACCCCGGCGCGTCCTGCGGCTCGGGCACGAGGTACAGACCGCTGGGTGCGTTGGCGGTGAACGCCAGAGCCTCGATCCACGCCCTGTTGACGGACGGCTGCCGGCTGCCGAAGTACTTGAAGACGAGCGAGCTGCCCGGCTGCACCCACACGGTGGTGCGGCCTCCGCCGACGCTGGAGTCCTCACGCCAGCTGAAAGGGAACGGCTCGGCTCTGCGGAGCTTCGCCGTGATGACGAGCTGCAGGTGAGTGAGCGCGCGATCCTCGATCTCGGTCTTCACGCTGCCCTCGTAGATGAACTTGCCCATGCAGCCCTCTCCTCCCATGTTCCAGGTGCATCGCATCGATCATAAGCACAAGGAATGACACGATCCCCACCGGACGTCCGCATCGAGATCATGCTCGTCCGTGGGTGAGCTTGCGGGCGCGGAGCCCCGAAGTCAACCCCCTCCGCCCGCTTCTTTCCGCCGCATATTCTGGCTTCGATTGCGAGGAGGCGGCACCATGAACGCACGACACATCGACGACCGATCCGACGAGGGGTACACCCCCACCACGACCCATGCGGGGTTCGGCGAGGGCAACCCGCGGTTGCGCGTCTCACGCGACGACCTGCGCTCCGAGTTCGCGCTCGAGGTCGATGTGGTGCGCATCGGCTCTGCCGCCGACAACGAGCTGCGCCTCGACGAGTCAGACCCTGTGCACGCCACGATCACGCACGACGACCGCGATGAGTACGTCGTGGAGCTGCACGGCGAGGGCGAGATGAACACCAACCCCGATGCGGATGCCACGCACCCCGGTGAGCGCAAGCAGACCCTTCGTACGGGTGCGCGCTTCACGGTCGGCCCGTGGGAGCTCGTGTTCGCCCGCGACGAGTTCGCCGACCACGGACGCCCCTTCGGCGGTCGCCAGGGCGGCGAGTACTCGGATCAGCCGCTGCAGCCGTCGCGTCCTGGCTATGACGATGCGGCGAGCGTCGAGACGGACGCTCCGACGAACGCCGACTCCGCCGAAGAGAAGTGACGACGGAGCAGTCCGCGCTGGATCGTCTGAGCGAAGTCGCCGCGGAGCGCGGACTGCGCGTCTGCGTCGTCGAGTCGCTCACATCCGGACGCCTCGCGAGCACGATCGGTGCGGGTGACGATGCCGGGGAGTGGTTCGCCGGCGGGATCGTCGCCTATCTCACAGATGTCAAGGAGAGTCTGCTCGGTCTGACACCCGGGACGGACCCGTGCTCTGCCGAGTGCGCGGAGCATCTCGCCGAGAGTGCACGACGCCTGTTCGACGCCGACCTCTGCGTCTCGACCACGGGCGTCGGCGGTCCGGATGCCGAGGGCGGTCACGAGCCCGGAACCGTCTACCTCGGGTGGGCGACGAGCGACGGTGTCGGCCACCGGATGCTTGCGCTGACCGGCGACCCTCAGGACATCCTCGACGAGGCCGTAGACACCGCCACGCGCCTGCTCGCGTTCCACGCCGAGGGGATCCGCCCTGCGGGGCCTCGACGCGCGGGGTCGGCTGCGGCATCCGTCGGTTGAGCACGGCTGAGCGCGATCGCTGAGCGCAGCTCTAGGCGGTCGCTGAACTCAGCCCCGCTCAGCGCCCCGGCACGAGTCCGATCCGCAGCGGGGCTCCCGGCGCGGATGCGGCCGTGATCGCCTCGTCGATCGCGGCCAGCTGACGCACCTCGCCCACCGCGTCTGCGAACGGATAGGCGCGTCCGCAACCGGCGAGGAAGGCGACGGCCTCGGCCAGCTCGGCGCCCGTGTAGTTGTGCACTCCGGTGATCGTGACCAGACGACGCACGATGCTCTCGGCGTCGAACGGCACGGGGTCTGCGGGGAACACGCTGCCGACCAGTACGACCGTCCCTCCGGTGCCCACGCCCGCGAGGGCCTCGGACACGGCATGCCCCGATGCCTCGATCACGACGTCGGGATCGCGGTCGAGCCGGCCCGCTCCGAACCGTGCGGCGAGCGCGAGACGGGCGGGCGCGGGGTCGAGGACCTCGACGGTCGCCCCCTGCTCGACTGCGATCGCCGCGGCGGAGAGGCCGACGAGGCCCGCACCGTGGATGCGCACGGCGGCGCCGTCGAGGTCGTGGTCGCGCGCCGCTCTGGCCACGGCGGCCCAGGCGGTGGCAGTGGCGCAGGAGGCGGGCGCGAGCACGGATGCCGGCAGCGACTCGGGCACCCGCACGATCGCCGTGCCCTCTCGCACCTGCACGTGGGTGCCGAAGGCGCCGGTGAGGTCTCCGTGCACGCCGATCCGGTCGTGGCCGTACTTGCCGAGGGTGCGGCACTTCTGCGTGAGGCCGCTCGAGCAACGATCGCATGTTCCGCACGAGATCGTCACCGACCAGACGACACGATCACCGATGCGCAGCGGAGTGCCGTCGACCGCGGTCGAGCCCGCATCGCCCGTGGCGATCACCCGTCCGACGCTCTCATGGCCGAGCACCAGCGGCACCGGAGCCGACCGGCGGCCCTGCACGGTGTGCACATCCGAGCCGCAGATCGTCGACATCTCCACCGCCACGAGCACATCGCGGTCGGCCAGTGCGACGCCGGGAACCGCGATCATCTCGTGCGCGTGCCCCTCGCCGATCCACACCATCGCGGTCGCGGCCGGGCGCAGCGTGACGTCCCGGCGGTGGCCGGGGGGACGGATAAGCAGCGTGCCCATGTCGTCAGCCCGTCTCAGACGGAGGCGACGAGTGGCAGCAGACCGCGTTCGGCGAGTGCGCCGTGGAGTCCGGTGACGTCGCTGAGCACCGCATCGGCCCCGGCGTCGGTGAGCGCCCGGACGTCGTGGGCGCCGGCGAGCACGCCTGCGACGAAACCGGCTCCGGCGCGGCGTCCGGACTCGACATCGCTGACGGCGCGGCGCCGGCGAGTACGGGGAGAGCGCGGAGCTTCATGAGGACCTTTCGAGGTGGGAGGGGTGATCCACGAGCAACTCTGACAGTCCGAGCGTCGAGATATGTACCTAACTCGGAAGAGTTCAGGCGTCGTTCACCGGTGATTTCCCCGGGTGAACACGTGCAGAACGGTCGCGCGCCACATCCGCGTGCCAAGTAGTATGCCTATGTGGCCGAAGCTGTATACACCCAGATCGCCGACGACCTGCGCTCGCAGATCGCCGCCGGCACCCTGCGCCCCGGCGACGACGTGCCGACCGAGGCAGATCTTGCGGCGCGATGGCAGACCTCGCGCGGCCCCATCCGCAACGCACTGGCGGTGCTGAAGGGCGAGGGCCTGATCGAGACGGGCCGCGGGCGCCCTGCACGCGTGGTCGCACGCAAGGCCAGCCAGGCTGTCGACATGTCGGTGCCGTTCACGCGCTGGGCGCGCGATCTCGGGGTCACCCCGGGTGCGCAGACGCAGGAGCTGAGCCTGCGTCGCGCGGGTGATCGCGCGGACATGCTGGGCGTCGCGCCGGATGACATCATCGTCGGCGTCGTGCGGCTGCGCTCGCTCGACGGGCGACCGACGATGCTCGAACGGCTCTTCTACACCGAGACGGTCGGGCGCCGGCTGTTCGACGTGGACACCGACGAGATCTCGATCACGGAATACCTCGGCTCTGTCGGACACCCGATCGTCGGGCTCGAGCACCAGATCGATGCGGTTGCCGCGGACGAGCAGGATGCCGCGTTGCTGCGGGTTCCCCAGGGGACGCCGATCCTGCGGCTGAGCCGCATCTCGCGCGACGCGGACGGACGCATCTTCGAGGCATCCGAGGATCGCTACCTGAGCGAGGTCGTGCGCTTCACGGTCGCAGCGTCCGGGATATCGACGGACGGTCACTACATGCGTGCAGTCGGAGGCTAGAAGCCGAGCAGCCGACTTCTCATCCGTGGGGGAGAGAAGCCGATCGCGAGCGCGATGGGGATCAGATTCCAAGGACCGCGCTCGCGATCACAGCGCTGGGGATGCGCTATTTCTGGGGTATACCCAATGTAAGCGTCCGGCTACACCATGGAACACAGCCTAATGTCGAGACATGCCCTAGACCTTCGTCTAGTATTTCGCGTTCGAAGCCCGGATTTCCGCGGTTCTTTAGGGCGAGTGCCGGTATATCTCTGACGCCGACAGTGCTCGCGAGTGCTCGTTCGTCAGGGCTTCGCGACGGATCGGGCGATCGGCAGACGTGCGGCCACGACCCACCGACCATCGACTTCTCCGGCACTGAACTCACCGCTCGCGCCGAGCACCCGCTCGGCCATACGGCCGATTCCGGTGCGACTGGAGGAGAGCTCACGCCGCGGCGTCACCGACAGGGGGCTGCTCACGGTCATCCGCGCCATGTCGTCGTCGACATCGAGTCTGATCTCGATCTCGCCGTGACCTGCGTACTTGAGGACGTTGGTGGCGGATTCGCGCATGATGCGCGCGAAGATGATCTCGGCCGCTCGCGGGATGCGCTCGTCCGCGGGGTCTCCGTCGAGCAGTACCGAGTGCCCGGCGGATTCGAATTCCTGCTTCGCCTCATCGATGGATGCGGCGAGGTCGCCGGTCGGCATGCCCTCGGAGCGAGGGCCGTCGTCGGCGAGGTCGATCACGAAGCGGAGATCGGTCATCGCCTTGCGGGCAGCGATCCTGATCGCCTCTTGCGAATCGGTGCTGGTGCGATCGTCGTCGAGCATCTGCACGTGCAACGACACCACGGTGAGGTGGTGCGCGATGCTGTCGTGCAGCTCGCCGGCGATCCAACGTCGTTCGGCGAGTACTGCTTGACGCTCCTGCTCGGCCTTCTCGGCCAGCTGCACTTCGAGGGTCCGCCCTCGGGCGAACGCGATGCGAAGTGCGAAGCCGACGGCGCCGGATACTGCGGCACCGACGAGGAAGATCGCGATGTTGAAGGCATCCCTCGAGTCGCCAGAGACGACCAGTGCGGATGCGAGAAGGAAGACACCGGCATAGGACAGGACCAAGGAGGTCCACCCCAGACGCACGATCAAGCCTGCCGCGAAAGCGGCGACCGTGAGCACCTGAGCTTCGATGCCGGGGATGAAGGAGAGTGCGAACACCACGCCGAGGGCGTATGTCGCGATCAGTGGGGACCAGAGATACAAGGCCAGGACCGCCGTGGATGCGAGCCCGATTGCCGCCGTCAGCGGCTCCAACCCCGGAGGGAGGAACAGTCCGACGAAGTCGAAGATGAAGATCGTCCCGATCACCACCAGTACGGCGATGCGTTCGATCGTGCTGAGCTTCTCGCCCTTGCCGAGTCGGGTGACGTCTGTGCGATCACCCGTCGAAAGACTTGAAGCCATACTTCAGTATCTCCTTTCCGCCAGATATATTAACGGTAGAAGCCGAAGAAGAGTCCAACCTGGTTCCAGAAAGACATAGAGATTCACCTCCTTTATTGCACTTTTGACTAGCGATGCATTCATCTTCTCGGTGATCTGCACGCCGCACATCTGCCTCTCGTCTAGACCTCACTAGCCAAAAGTCCAATACATCGCGTCTGAGGTCGCCCCCGGTTAGGCTTCCTGCATGTCGCAAATCCGTGTCGTGATCGTCGACGACGATCCCCTGGTGCGCTCCGCGCTCTCCCACTTCGTCTCGCGAGACCCCGAGATCACGGTGATCGCCGAGGCCGAGTCGGGGCTGGAGGGGATCGAGGTGGTGGAACGCGAGCGTCCTGACGTCGTGATGATGGACGTGCAGATGCCGGAGATGAACGGGATCGAGGCGACTGCCGTCATCAGCGAGCGCTGGCCGGAGATCAAGATCCTGGCCGTGACCACACTGGACGGCAGCGATACGGTGCTTCCGATGCTCAGCGCCGGCGCGTCCGGCTATCTGCTGAAGGACTCGAGCGCGGCCAGCATCCTCGAGGGCGTGCGCGAGGTGTACAGCGGTGCGAGCTCGCTGTCTCCGAGGATCGCGTCGTTGCTGATCAAGCATGTGCGCGACACCGAGCCGGTGGGCAGCGACGGCACCCTGGAAGTGCTCACCGAGCGTGAGCAGGAGGTGCTGCAGCGCCTGGCCCAGGGCATGTCGAACGCCGAGATCGCGCGGACGCTCATCGTCTCGGAGGGGACGGTGAAGGCTCACCTCGGTCGCATCATGTCGAAGTGGCATGTGCGCGATCGCGTGCAGATCCTCGTCACCGCAGCGCACGCCGGACTCGTCGAGTTCCGCTGAGTCGCTGAGCCCGTTGGCTCGCCTGCATCAGCTGAGGGCGGGTGCCAGCCGGTGAGGGCGGATGTCAGCCGGTGCGAGCGAGTGTCGGCGATCCGTGGCGCATCCGCGGGAGGCTGAGTCGTGGGGTGCGCCATCGCTGGTCGGGGTCCCACCACCGCGGACCCCGCACCTGCGGGACACCGGCATCCATCCGGATCTCCCATCCGGAGGCTCCGAGGGATCGGTGATGCCACCAACACAACGGCACACCGTTATCCGTATGCGTCGGCCCACCCCTCGCATGTTCCGTGACGTGATGGATCTCACACCACGACGCCGGCACATGACATCCGGGGATCAGGCATTCCTTGTCGCGGGCGATGATCGCTCGCCGTTGATGCACGGTGAAGACACGGTCGGTGGTCGTGATCCCGATGATCCGCCCCTCGTCGAACAGGACACGTTGGATCGTGCCGGTGCATCCGACGTGCGCGGCGACCGAGACCGGCACGTGGGCGCCGGACCCGGGGATCGTCGCCCACCCGCCATTCCCGTGGCTGCCGTGGGTTCCGGACGCGGCACTCCCGTGGTCGCCACTCCTTCCGGAGACAGCGGACCCGAAGGCAGCGCCAGCGCCGACGCCGTGACCGAGGGTGGCGAGGTCTTTCGCATCGACGTTCACGACGAGCACCGGCGACGACCCGCCGAGGGCGGGCATGTCCTTGTGACGGGCGGCGATCGCGAACACCATCGCCAGAGCGTCATGGCGCTTCTGCGCCGCCGTGCGATCATCGAGCACACACCGCGGATCCGAATTGAACAGATCCGCGTGCTCACCGTCTGCGCCGGCGTCGGCATCGATGTCGGTATCGGCGTCCGAAGAACTGGAGCCCGCACCTGCGTCGCCGGCACTGTCACCGTCGCCGTCGCTGGGCGTGAAGTGCACGCCGGGCATCGGGGGGCCGTCACCCTTGGGGTTGAGGATCGCGTCGAGGATCAGCTGCAGCTGCGCCGCGACGTCCGGGGTCAGATACCCCCGGATCGCGTGCACACCGTCCTTCAACCGACCGATCGTGATCCCGCGGCGACGCCGGGAGTCCTCGTCCTTGGGCTCTTCCCCGTCGGGGTCGAACATCGACGCGAGATCCTCCGCGAGAGCTTTCAAGTCCTGCACCGTCGGCGCAGGGCCCGACGCATCCGCCTCGAGATCCTCAGCATCCGCATCATCATCATCGACCACGATGCCGTGCCCGCGCGCACACCCTGCCAAGGCGACATCCGCCGCCAACCGTTGATCGACCGTGAGGCGATCCCACACCCGCTCGATCGGACCGGTCGCGGCGAGGAACCCCGCCACCCCGACCACCCCGTCCAGCAGCGCGAGCCGCAGCTCGGACCAGCGGGCCGGCATCCGCTCCCCCGCCAGACTCATCGGGCGTCGCACCAGATCGACGACCGTGTTGACCCGAGACGCTCCCCGCACGTCCACCCGCACCGTCCGCTGCAACAACTCGTTCAGGCCCCGGCACCCCGCCGAGTGCGGGAAGTCCACCGCATCACCCGTCGCGACCGTCTCCACGATCACCGCCTCGACCCGCCGGAACGCGGCCCCCGCGCCCTGCAACACCGTGATCCGGTCCGCATCGGTCAGCCCGGCGAGCGCGTCGTCGGACAGCACCGTGTCGAGGTCGGCGATGACCCGATCCAGAAGCTCCGCGGTGCTGTTCATACCCGCAAGTCAACACGGGACCACCGACATTCAAGACCCGAAACGACCGCGTTTTACCCCAGTTCAGAGGCGTATTCCAATCTCCCAGAATGACGCAGGTGGGCAGCGGGAGGGAGGGAGAACGGGGAGAGACCGGGAGAGTCTGCGCGAGACCGGCAGAGAGACCGAAAGGAGGGGTGAGACCGAGAGAGACTGCGCAAGACGGAGAGAGAGAACGAAAGGAAGGGAGAAACCCGAGAACCCGAACGGGAGAACAAGAGGGAGAACAACGGTCCGCTCCGCTCAGCCCCGCAACGATTCCGCCTTCAGGAACACATCCACCGCATCCTCGCTCTCGAGCACGAAGCCGTGCCTCTCATACAACCGCCGTGCAGGACTCCCCTGCAGCACGTTGAGACGAAACGGAAGCAGGGACCGCTGCTCCGACAGAACCTCCGCGAGCACCGCAGACCCCAGTCCGCGCCCCTGGGACCCCGGTGCCAGGTAGAAGTGCTCGATCCACACGGCGTCGGTCTCTGTCCGGACTGCGATGAGCCCGACATCCTCTCCGTCCACGACGATCACCCGCGTGTTCTCCGGAGCGAACGCATCGAGGAACCGCTGCCGCACGCGCACAGGGTCGTACCGGCCCAGGCGCTCCAGATCGGGTCGCATGACGATCGCCCGCAGCTCCGCCATCCACGGAGCATCCGACGGACTGCTCGCTCGAAGACTCCACCCGACTGACACAGCATCCATACAATCACCCGATTCACCTGACGCACTCCGCCGGCGTCCAGCCCCACGCGATGCGAGTCGCTACAGCGCGAGCAGAACGATCCCGGCGGCGACGACGGCGGATGCGGCGATCCGCCACCCCGGCCTGCTCTCCTTCAGCGCGAAGACGCCGAACAGCGAGACCAGCACGACGCTGACCTCGCGCAGCGGGGCGACGAGGGCGACGGGCGCGATCTGGATGGCGGTGAGCACGAGGATGTACGACAGCGGCGACAGGATGCTGAACGCCACGATGCGCCGCCACTGCGTGCGGCCGAGCGTGCGGACGGCCCCCCACCGGCCGCGCACGCCGATCGAGTAGAACGGGATCTCGAGCAGCATCGTGCCGACCATGAACGCGACGGGTGACAGGTTCCAGGTGCGCACGGCGTTCGCATCCCAGATCGTGTAGACCGCGATGGCGACGCCTGTGAGGAGGCCGAACAGGAGTCCAGGGTCGATGGCTCGCCGCGAACGGGACGAGCGTCCGCGGTCGACGAGCCCGATCGCGACCACTCCGAGGATGATCGCGCCGACCCCGACGAGCGCGAGGGCGGACGGGCGCTCTCCGAGCAGCAGGACGGCGACGATGACCGACAGGAACGGCCCCGTGCCCCTCGCCGTCGCATAGACCGTGGACAGATTGCCCTCGCGGTACCCGCGCTGCAGGACGGCCATGTAGATCACATGCAGCACGGCCGACACCCCGACGCCGAGCAGGAAGCCGCGCAGGTCATCGGTGCCGAGCCCGCCGGTGAACGGGATCACCCCGATCCACACGAGCGTGCCCCCGACGGCGCCCCACCACAGGAACGGCATACCGGCCTTGCTCACCCCGTGGGCGATCACGTTCCATGCGGCGTGGGTGACCGCGGCGGCGAAGACGAGAGCGAAGGCGAGAGCGGACATGTGAGACCCTTCCGTCCATCGCGAGGCGCGACGAACAGGGTCCTCCGGGCTTTTGTCCTGTCAGATGACGGCACCCCTGCGGAGGGACACCGTGGCGCCGCTCGGACCAGACGGGACGAACCCCGGAACCCTAGGCGCTATCGCGACTCACGGTACCCGGCGATGGTGACCGGCAGGTGAACAGCGCACGAGCACGAACCCCAATGCCGGATGCCGGATGAGCGATGAGGCGTCCGGCACGGGATCCGTGCCGGACGCCTCACATCGATTGTCAGCTCGACAGGCCCGCGGCTTCCCGCCGACGCACTCGCGAGATCAGCAGCACGAGCGCACCGATCGCGAGCAGCGCGAGTGCCCAGCCCAGACCGGTGATGACACCACCGGTCGTCGCGAGGACGTCGAGATCGACCGTCGTGGTGGCCGCGGCCGTGACGACGACCGTGCCCGCGGCACCGCTCACCGTCGCGACGTTCACGACCCGGCCGTTCGCGACATCGGCCGTCGTCAGCGTGTAGCCGATCGGGCCGCAGGCCGCGGTGTCACCGGGCGCGAGGTCGGGCACGTCGCACGCGAGCACCCCACCGAGCTTCGGGTCGTCGATCGCGATGGCCGTCAGCGTGCGTGCGCCGGTGTTCGTCACGGTGAAGCGGAACTGCACCATGTCGCCGGCATCGACCTTGCCGTTGCCGTTCGCGTCGGCATACTCGCCACCGGTCTTCGCGAGCGCGATCGCCGGCTGCACCTCGAGAGGAGTGACCACGATGTCCTCATCGGACGGCGGCTCCTCGTCGATGCCGGTGCCCGTGCCCGTGCCCGTCGCCGTGGCGGTGTTGATGATCTGCCCCGCGTCGATCTCGGCCTGAGTGATCACTGCGGCAGGCCCCGTGCACAGTGCAGATTCGCCGGGGGCGAGGTCGGTCGTGTCGCAGACGACGTCGCCGCTCAGGCGCGGATCCGACACCGAGACGCCCGAGAGCGTCGTCGTTCCCGTGTTGGTGACGGTGAACGTGTAGGCGATGGTGTCGCCGGCATCCGTCCGTCCGTTGCCGTTCGCGTCGACGACGGCCGCGGCCGACTTCAGCAGCGTGAGCGCATCGGTGCCGACCACGGTCACGTCGGCGTCATCCGTGCCCTCGGCGCTGCCGGCGACCGACTGGCCGGTCACCGTCGCGGTGTTGCGCACGATGCCGGCATCGACGTCATCCTGCGTGAGTACGTACTCGACGGGTCCGCAGTCGACGTCGTCGGTCGGCACGAGCGCGAGACCGTCGAGCGCGGGGCAGTTCACGACGCCGCCGAGCAGCGGATCGTCGAGGACGATGTCGGTCAGGACGGTCGTGCCGGTGTTGCTGATCCGGAACGAGTAGGCGATCGTGTCGCCGGCCCCGATCATCCCGTCGTCGTTCGTATCGACCGGCTCGCCCGGAGTCTTCGTCAGCGAGATGCCCGGAGTGCCCGCGAACAGCACCTCTGGGGAGGCGTCATCGCTCACGGCGCCCAGCGGTCCGGTGCCGGTCGCGGTGGCCGTGTTCGGACGGCTGCCGTTCTCGATGTCCGCCTGCGTGAGCGTGTAGGTGAACGGCCCGCAGTCGCTGGAGGCTCCGACGCCGAGCTCGCCGATCGTGCACAGCGCTCCGGCTCCGAGCAGCGGGTCGGTGATCTCCACGTCGCTCAGGGTCGTGTTGCCCGTGTTCCGCGTCGTGAAGGTGTAGTGGACCGTGTCACCGGCGCCGATGAACCCGTCGCCGTTCGCGTCCTGCACCAGGCCGACGTTCTTCTGCAGATCGATGCCTGCGGTCTGGTCGATGTCGGCGGAGGCGGATGCCGTGTCCGACACCGTCCCGACGGGGGCGTCGGCCGTGACCGAAGCCGTGTTGCGCACGACCCCCGCATCGATGTCGTCCTGGGTCAGCGTGTACTCGACCGGCGCACACGTCAGGGTTGTTCTTCACGACGATCGTGTAGGAGATCGGTCCGTTCACCGGGGCCGGGTTCGCCGAGCTCGTCTTGACGATCGACAGGTCGGCCGACGGCGTCACGACCACCGTCGAGGTGCCGGTGTTGTCGGACGGATCGGGATCGGGCGTCGGCGAGGTCGCCGTGGCGTTGTTGGTCAGCGTGCCGACCACGGTTGCGGTGGCCGTCACTGTCAGCGTCGCCGATTCGCCAGGGAGCAGTGTGCCGACGGTCCACTGGTGGTCGGCTGGCGACCAGATTCCCGCCGACGGCGTGGCCGAGGTGACCTCGAGTCCGGCCGGCGCGACCTCGGTCACGACGACGCCCGCTGCGGCGGACGGCCCGTCGTTGCGCACCGTGATCACGAAGCTCGCCACCCCTCCCAGCGGGATGCTCGGGGTCGACGTCGTCTTCACGACGCTGACGTCCGCGCTCGGGGTGAGCGCCACGTCGACACTGGAGGTGTTGTTCGTCATCACCGGATCGGGCGTCGCCGAGGTGGTGGTCGCCGTGTTGCGGATCGTGCCAGACGCGGTCGCCGCCCAGGTGCCGGTGATGTTCACCGCGGCCGTCGCGCCGGGCGCGAGATCGCCCACGGCGCAGTTCACTGACACAGCTGAACCCTGCTTTTCTCCCCCGAGGTCTCCCCGCATCGTTCCGAACGACACACCTCGCGCCTCGACCCTAGCTGCGGAGGCCGCTTGGATTCAGTCCCGTATCGAACGCCGATATCGGATCGATACCGGTATTCCAGTCAGATCGGACGTGTCGGACCGCCGGCGAGGGGCTTGCCGCGATCGACGCCCGACCGAGCCGATTACGATCGAAGGACCCCCTTCAGGAAGGTCGCTCATGCCCGTCACCCCGGATGCACTCGCCCACGCCGAGGACCTCGCCGACTTCGTCGCCGCCTCGCCCTCGAGCTACCACGCCGCCGCCGAGGTGGCCCGGCGCCTGGAGGATGCCGGATTCCTGCCCCTCGCCGAGGAGGACGCATGGGACGTCACACCCGGGGGCCGCTACCTCGTCGTCCGAGACGGCGCCGCCATCGCGTGGACCATTCCGGCGGATGCCACGGCCGTCACCCCCGCGCACGTGCTCGGCGCGCACACCGACTCCCCCGGCTTCAAGCTCAAGCCCCAGCCGACCACCGGGTCGAAGGGCTGGCTGCAGGCCGCGGTCGAGGTCTATGGCGGACCGCTGCTGAACTCCTGGCTCGACCGCGAGCTGCGCCTCGCCGGACGCCTCGCCCTCGCCGACGGCCGCGTCGTGCTCGCCGATACCGGCGCACTGCTTCGCCTGCCTCAGCTCGCCATCCACCTCGACCGCGACGCGAACAGCGGTCTGGCTCTCGACAAGCAGTTCCAGACACAGCCGGTGTGGGGTCTCGGCGACCCGACACAGGAGGACATCCTGGCAGAGCTCGCGGACTCGGCCGGCGTCTCGGCATCCGACATCCGCGGCTACGACGTCGTGATCGCCGACACCGCTCGCGGCGCGCTGTTCGGCAAGGACGACGCCTTCTTCGCCTCCGGTCGGCTCGACGACCTCGCCTCCGTGCACGCGGGAGTCGTGGCTCTCGAGGCCTTCGGCACCCCCTCGACCGGCCCCATCGCCATCCTCGCCGCCTTCGACCACGAGGAGCTCGGCTCCAACTCGCGCTCCGGCGCGGCAGGTCCGTTCCTCGAAGACATCCTGGGCCGTGTGTACGACGCTCTCGGCGCCGACGCCTCCGAGCGCCGCCGAGCCTTCTCGGCATCGTGGTGCCTGTCGAGCGACGTGGGCCACTCGGTGCACCCCAACTACGTGCACAAGCACGATCCCGTCGTGCAGCCCGTGCTCGGCTCGGGGCCGATCCTCAAGCTCAATGCCAACCAGCGGTATGCGACGGATGCCCTCGGCTCCGCCGCCTGGCGTGACTGGTGCGACGCGGCCGACGTCGTCACGCAGGAGTTCGTCTCGAACAACAACGTGCGGTGCGGGTCGACGATCGGCCCGATCACGGCGACGCGCCTGGGCATCCGCACGGTCGACGTCGGCATCCCGATCCTGTCGATGCACTCGGCGCGCGAGCTCGCCGGCGTCTCGGACCTGCACGACCTCGCCCGCGTCGCCCGAGCATTCTTCGCCGGCTGAGCCCTGCAGGGCATCCGCAGTGCCAGGATGATGGCATGACGGACATCAAGCCTGCTCTCATCGAGCGCGCGGGCATCGAGATCATCCCCGAATCCGAGCGCACGGCGAAGCCGAGCGACCTGTTCTGGCCGTGGTTCGCGGCCAACGTGTCGGTGTTCGGCATGTCGTACGGATCGTTCGTGCTCGGCTTCGGGATCTCGTTCTGGCAGGCGACCGTCGTGTCGGTCATCGGCATCGTCGTGTCGTTCCTGCTGTGCGGACTGATCGCGATCGCGGGCAAGCGCGGGTCGGCGCCGACCATGGTGCTCTCCCGTGCCGCCTTCGGCGTGCAGGGGCAGAAGGTTCCCGGCATCGTCTCGTGGCTGACGTCCATCGGCTGGGAGACGTTCCTCGCGATCATGGCCGTTCTCGCCACGGCGACCGTCATCACGCAGCTCGGCGGCGACGGCGACAGCATCGCACTGAAGATCACCGCTACCGTCATCGTCGCGGCTCTCATCGTGGCAGCCTCGGTGCTCGGCTATCACACGATCATGAAGCTGCAGTCGGTGCTCACCTGGGTCACCGGCGCCGTGACGATCCTGTACATCGTCCTCGCCGCGCCCAGCATCGACATCGCCGCCGTCATGGCCCGACCCGACGGCGGCCTCGGCCAGGTCATCGGCGCGCTCGTCATGGTGATGACCGGATTCGGCCTCGGCTGGATCAACATCGCCGCCGACTGGTCGCGCTACCAGAAGCGCACGGCGTCCGACGGGGCGATCGTCGTGTGGAACACGATCGGCGGCTCCGTCGCCCCGGTGATCCTGGTGGTTTTCGGTCTGCTGCTCGCCGGTTCGAACGATGACCTGTTCGCCGCGGTGCAGGCCGACCCGATCGGCGCGCTCGCGACGATCCTCCCCGTCTGGGTCCTGGTGCCGTTCCTGCTGACCGCCGTGCTCGCACTCGTCTCCGGCGCCGTGCTCGGCATCTACTCGTCGGGCCTCACGCTGCTGAGCCTCGGCATCCGGATCCCGCGTCCGTCCGCCGCGGCGATCGACGGTGTGATCCTGACTATCGGCACGATCTACGTCGTGTTCTTCGCCACCGACTTCCTCGGCCCCTTCCAGAGCTTCCTCATCACGCTGGGCGTGCCGCTGGCGTCGTGGGCCGGCATCCTGATCGCCGACATCCTGCGTCGCAAGAAGGACTACGACGAGGAGGCCCTGTTCGACAGCCGGGGTCGCTACGGCGCCTGGGACTGGACCTCGATCGGCACGATGGTGGTCGCCAGCGTGATCGGGTGGGGCTTCGTTCTCAACGGCTTCGCGGACGCGGCCCCCTGGAACAACTGGCAGGGGTACCTGCTCGGTCTCGTCGGCGGAGTCGACGGCGACTGGGCGTACGCGAACCTCGGGGTCTTCTTCGCGCTGGTGCTGTCTTTCGTCGTGACGTGGTTCGCCCGTGCCGGCAGGGTCCGTCGCCAGGAGCAGACGGCGTGACCCTCGACACCGCCCTGTCGAGGGAGGATCCCTGGTTGGTCGTGATCGACCCGCAGGCGATCTTCGCATCGCCCGACTCGGCGTGGGGGTCGCCGTTCTTCGGCGACGTGATGCCCCGCATCCGCGAGCTCGCCGACTCGTTCGGCGATCGGGTGATCGTGACGCGCTGGATGCCGACCGCAGACCGCTCGACGTCCTGGGGCGCGTACTTCGCGGCCTGGCCGTTCGCAGACCGGCCCGCAGATGATCCGCTGTTCGATCTGGTCCCGGACGCGATCGGTCTATCGCCGCATCCGACGCTCGATCTGCCGACGTTCGGCAAATGGGGCGGCATCGAGGCGATCGTAGGTCGCGGTGCCCATGTCGTGCTCGCGGGCGTCTCGACGGACTGCTGCGTCATCTCGACGGCGCTGGCCGCAGCGGATGCCGGAGCACACGTCACGGTCGTCGCCGACGCCTGCGCGGGGTCGACGGCCGAGAACCACGCGGCCGCGATGCAGGTGATGGGCCTGTATCCGCCGCAGATCACGATCAGCGACACCGCGGCGGTGCTCGCGGCGCGCTGACCGAACCGTCCTAGGCCGCGCGCACGGCCGCGGCGATGTCGGCGGGCGACCCTTTCCACGGCGCTCCGTGCCCGGGCAGCACCCAGGACGCCGAGACAGCTGCCAGCCTGTCGAGGGAGGCAAGCGCCCGTTCGGGTTCATCCGTGAACGGTGCAGGTTGCGCACCGACCCGCCCCGTCAGCACATGTCGGGTGGTCAGTGCATCGCCGACGAAGACCGCGTCCGCACCGGGAACGTGCACGGCGATGCTGCCGGGCGAATGCCCCGGCATCGCGATGACGACCGGGGATCCTGGCAGGTCGAGGACCTGCCCGTCCTCGACCTCGACGACCTCCGAGACGTGGCGTGTGCGCAGCGCGTTCTTGCGCACCCCGTACGCGAGGAAGCCCAGCATCGGACCGATCCTGGCCGGCCCCATCGGAGTCTTCGGCTTCTCCCCCGTGCGCACCCGGTGCGCATCCGCTGCGTGGATGAAGACCGGCACCCCCGCTTCGCTGCGCAGCCGCTCGGCGAACCCGATGTGGTCGCTGTCACCGTGGGTGAGGACGAGCCCTCGGACGTCGGACAGCGGGCGGCCGAGCTCTGCCAGCGTCCGCTGCAGGTCGTTCCAGTGCCCTGGTAGACCGGCATCGACGAGCGTGATCCCCTCGGGCAGGTCGATCAGGTACGACGCGACGATGTCGTTGCCGAGCCGATACAGGTGCGGTGCGAGCTTCATGACCGTTCCTTTCAGAGGACGATTGACGATGGCTACCTTACGTAGCTATCATGGCTACTGTCAATAGCCATGAAGGAGCTCAGGATGCCGACGCCCGAACGAACCTCACTGGTCGCGATCGTCGCCGCCGGCCGCGACATCCTCGAATCCGCCGGACCCGCGGGCCTCACGATGCAGGCGGTCGCAGAGCGCGTGGGTGTGCGGGCACCGTCGCTCTACAAGCGGATCCGAGATCGTGACGCGCTGATGACCGCGGTCGCGGAGGCATCTGCCGACGAGCTCACGAGTCGCCTCGAGAGCGCCGGTGACGAACTCGCCGCTCTCGCCGCCGTGTACCGCGGCTTCGCTCACGAGCATCCGGAGTCGTTCCGTCTGCTGTTCACCGCCGCAGCCCCCGAAGAGTCGCTGCATCGCACCTCCGTTCCGGTTCTGCGCGCCTGCGCCCACCTCGTCGGCCCCGAGCACGCGCTGGACGCTGCCCGACTGTTCACCGCCTGGGCGACCGGATTCCTGCAGATGGAGCTCGCCGGCGCCTTCCGTCTGGGCGGAGACGTGGATGAGGCGTTCGACTACGCGCTGGGCCGCATCATCGTCGGGCTGACCGCCGCCTGATCGCCGCCCTCACCAGGCGGTCCACGCCTTCCACAGCTCGGCGTACGGACCGGCCGTCGCGACGAGATCATCGTGGGTTCCGGACTGCACGACCCGCCCGTCGCTCATCACGAGGATCCTGTCGGCGGTCATGGCCTGACTCAGCCGGTGCGCGATCACGATGCCGGTGCGATCGCCGATCGCGCCCGACGACGCCTCGTCCAGCACCTCCGAGTCGGCAGAGCCCGCCTCGGCCGTCGCCTCGTCGAGGATCACGACGGATGCCGCAGACAGCGCCACCCGCACGAGGGCGAGGTGCTGGGACTGCCCTGGAGTGAGCGGATGCCCCGCCTCCCCGATCTCAGTGTCGAGGCCCTCGGGCAACCGCAGGATCCAATCCGCACCGAGCTGCATGATCACGGCCCGCATCCGCTCGTCGTCGGCATCGCTGAACAGCGCGAGGTCGTCTCGGACCGTGCCGGCGAAGACGTGCGGCTCCTGGCTGAGCATCACGACGGCATCGCGCAGGTCGTGCGGATGCCAGTGCTCGATGCCGATCTCGTCGTGGCGCACGACTCCCTCGCCCACAGGGAGCGCCCCGGCGAGCACGCGGGCGAGCGTCGTCTTGCCCGCGCCGCTCGCGCCCACGATCGCGATCCTCTCGCCGGGCGCGGCCGACATCGACACCGCGTCGAGGTCGCGCTGGTCGGGGCGGTGCGCGAAGCCGAGTCGGTCGACCTCGATCGCTCCCCGGCGCGCCACCGCGACCTCGGACGGCGACACGCCCACCTCGCGAGGATCGGGTGACGGCATGCCGATGACGCCGAAGAGGCGCGCGAGGCTCGCCCCGGCATCCTGCAGCTCGTCGATGCGGAACAGCAGAGCCCCCATCGGTCCGAACAGCCCGAGGAAGTACAGCGACGCGGCAGTCGCCGCACCCAGCTCGACCTGCCCGCCGGTCACCAGCAGGTAGCCGACCACGAGCACGGCCGAGAGCCCCACGAGCTCGGCGCCGTTCAGGAACACGTTGAAGTCGTTGCGCACCCTGGTGGCTCGCACTTCGAGTGCGATGGCCTGCTCACTCGCCTCGCCGATGCTCGCGAGATGCTGCTCCTCCGTGCGCAGAGCCCGGACCGTGTCGACTCCCCGCACGGCCTCGATCGTGCGCTGGCTGCGCTCGGCCACGACGACGCGGTGCTCGCGGTAGACCGGCGCCGAACGACGCAGGAACCAGCGGAGCGAGAAGTACTGGATGGGAGCTGCGACGAGTGCGGCGAGCGCGAAGCGCCAGTCCATGAGCCCCATACCGAGCAGGCTCAGCACGATGCTGAAGAGGGCCGAGAGGAACGCGGGGAGCGCCTCTTCGACGACCTGCCCGACCGCTCGCACGTCACCCGAGAGCCGCGCGACCAGGTCGCCGGTGCCCGCGGCCTCGATGCGCGCCGTCGGCTGCGCGAGCGCGGTGCGGAAAGCGGCCTCGCGGACCTCGCGGATCGTGCCCTGCCCGAGTCGTGCGAGCAGCACACGACCAGCCCAGGTCAATCCGGCTCCGGCCGCGATCGATGCGGTGAGCGCCAGGCCGAACGGCAGCATCGATGCGCCGCCGGCGACGATGTCATCGACCATCAGGCCGATGATCCACGGTGCGACGAGCGCGGCGCCGACGCCCGCGCACAGGGTCAGGACCGCGAACACGGCGAGTGCGCGTCGATGGCCGAGTGCGGCGAACAGGCCGCGGGCGGTGTCCCGACGCGACGCGATGGGCAGTTTCGAGTCGCTCATGCGCTCACTCCCCTCAGGTCGTGCACCCTGTGACAGCTCGACAGCAGGGACGCCCGGTCGGTCAGGAGAACGATCGTGCGACCCTCGGCAGCGAGACCCGCCGCCACCTGGGCCTCGGTGATCGGGTCGATCGCGGTGGTCGGCTCGTGCAGCACCAGCAGCCGTTGCGGCTGATGCAGGGCACGTGCGAGCAGCAGTCGCTGGCGCTGACCGCCCGAGAGCCGCAGCCCGCGCTCGCCCACCTTCTCATCGAGCCCGTCGGGCAACCGGTGCACGACCTCGTCGAAGGCCGCGGCTTCGAGGTGCGCGTGATCGATCCGCGCCGAGATGTTCTCGGCAGCGGTCCCGGTGAACACGGCCGCGTCGTGCGGCGGCGCGAAGACCTCGACGCGCAGCCCCTCGTGGCCGAGGTGGGTCGCATCGATGTCGCCTATGACGAGCTCGCCCGGCGCGGGCGCGCGGAGTCCGCCGAAGAGACGGGCCAGATCCACGATCCGGTCGGGGTCGGCACGGATGCCGGTCACCTGGCCCTGCGCGATGTCGATCATCGTGTCCTCGACCGCCAGGCGGGCGACGATCGCGGAATCGCCGCGCACTCGTGTGCCCGCCGCCGTGTGCCCGGTCTCCGAAGCCGGGGTCGCGACGGCATCCGTCACCGCGCCCGCCTCCGTCGAGAACTCCGCGATGCGGGTCGCCGATCCGTGCTTCGAGGCGATCTGCGCGGGCAGGTAGCCGAGCGACTGCAGGGGGCCGCGGATGGTCTGCGCCAGGCCAATCGCGGTGACGAAGCCACCGATCGTGATGACGCCGTCGAGCGCCAGCCAGCCGCCGAGCACAGCGATGCCGGTGAAGGCGAGACCGCTGATGAGCAGGTTCAGCGCAGTGAGACCCGCCGCGGCCTTCTCGGCGCGATACGCGGCCTCGGCGGCGACGGCACTCTCGGCGACGTAGCGATCGGCCGCTCGTGATGCGCCGCCGAGCGCGCCGAGAACCCTCAGGCCGGTGGCGAAGTCGGTGCTGACCGCATCGAGTCGTGCGGCCTGCTTCTGCGCCTCGTACCCTCGGCGTCGCAGTCCCCCGCTCACCAGGTGCACGAGCAGGGCCTGCACGAGCGTGCCGATCACGACGGCGACGGCGAGCGGCCAGGCGATCACGAGCAGGGTGATGCAGGCGACGAGCACGGCGGTCGCGGAGGCGGCCTGCTCGGCGATGACCCAGAAGAAGCCGGCCGTCTCCCCCGCGTCCGAGGAGGAGATCGTGAGCACCTCGCCGGCGGGCCGCCGGGTGCGACGGCGCAGCGCGAGACCGAGGATCCCCTGACGCAGCACATGCTCACCCTGCGCGTAGACCTTGGTGCCGGCCCGATCGCCGAGTTGCCACGAGACGATCAGCACCGCGAACACGACGACGAGGAACGCGAGCGCCCACCCGAGTGCCACCGGGTCGCCCGGCGCGATCGCGCGATCGATCACGACGCCGACCGCCACCGGGACCATCACCTCGGCGAGCTGATGTCCGCAGAATCCGGCGATCGAGACGGCGGCGCGGGCCCGACGGCCTCGCCCCCAGACGCCCTCGCGGAAGACCCCTCCGACGGTCGTGGTCACCGGAGCCTCGCCGCTCTCCGGTGATCGGCGCCCGAATGGGGCGCGCGGAACCGGGGGCGTGGAGAGACAGCGCGCGCCGAAGCGAAGCGCGCAAGGGCGAAGCGCGCAGAGGCGAAGGGGGACATCGGGGGCTCCAGAGACGTTCGCGGGGTCACGCGCGATCGCGGTGAGCACCCTGATTCAACATAAGCGAATGCGATGTCGCGCAGCGGACGGGCTATGCCGGGCCTCCGCCGAATCCGACCGGAATACTGCCAAGATGAGGCGCGGAGAGGGGTTTCCGTGACCACCAGTGCGCCCGAGGTCGAGTCCGTCCACCCGAAGAAGGCCCGTCGGCCGTGGCACCGGACGAAGGTCGCTCTCGCGCTGATCGTCGCCGTCGCCGCGGTGATCGCCATCATCGGGGCGCTCACCCCGTGGCCCTCCGCCATGCTGATCCGCGCCGTGTTCACGAAAGGCGGCGACGAGACCGCCGCAGAGATGGACACGCACGTGCCCGACACGAAGCTGACGGAACAGCTCGATGTCGCCTACGCCGACGGCGGCTCGGACACCACGATGGACGTCTTCACACCGGCATCCGCCTCCGGCCCGCTGCCGACGGTCGTCTGGATCCACGGCGGCGCCTGGATATCGGGGGCGAAGGAGAACGTCGATCCGTACATGCGCATCCTCGCCGCCGAGGGGTACACGACCATCGCAGTCAACTACACGATCGGACCGGAGGGCGTGTATCCGCTCGCGGTGCACCAGCTCGACGACGCGCTCGCCTACATCGACGAGCATGCCGACGAGCTCGGGGTCGATCCGAACCAGATCGTACTCGCCGGGGACTCGGCCGGCGGCCAACTCGCCAGCCAGATGGCGACACTCGTGACGAGTCCCGACTACGCCGAGATCCTCGGCATCACCCCTGCGCTGACGAAGGACCAGGTGGTGGCGACCGTGCTCAACTGCGGCGTCTACGATCTCGCCGCACTGGCCACGCTCGATGGAGTGGCCGGCTGGGGACTCAAGACGTCGATGTGGGCGTATGCGGGAACTAAGACGTGGGCGGAGGACTCGACGGGCGCCACGATGTCGACGATCGACTGGGTCACCGAGGACTTCCCGACGACCTACATCTCGGGCGGCAACGGCGACGGACTCACCTGGCTGCAGTCCATTCCGATGGCGAAGCGC
Source organism: Microbacterium sp. CGR1 (assembly GCF_051062835.1). Lineage (GTDB taxonomy): Bacteria > Actinomycetota > Actinomycetes > Actinomycetales > Microbacteriaceae > Microbacterium. The sequence goes on from NZ_JAOTPG010000001.1 coordinate 1,783,124, forward strand.
CTCGACGAGCTCGGCGTGGACGTGACGACCCTGTTCTGGCCCGCTCCTCACGAGCCGGCGCTGCCGCACGAGTACCAGTTCCACCTCGACATGCCCGACGCGCAGACAGCCCTGCAGAAGACGATCGACTTCCTGAACGCGCACACTACGCACTGAGCGCGGCGTGGTGACCCGATCTGCGGATGTTGTCCCCCGTGACGGCCGAACTGCGGAGGTCCGTCCGCTGTTCGGGACAGGGTCCGCAGATCGGGCGCGGCCGTCTCACTTCATCGTGTCGAGGATGCCGACGAGGTCGTCGAAGGTCGTGAGCGGGTTCAGGATCGCGAACCGCGTGTTCGGGCGACCGCGGTGCGAGCTCGGTACGACGAACGCCCGCTGCGAATCGAGCAGCTCGTCGGACCACCGGTCGTAGTCCTCGCGCTCCCATCCCTCGCGTTCGAAGACGACGACCGAGAGCTGCGGGTCGCGCACGAGCCGGAGCTCGGGACGTGCGCCGATCTCGGCCGCGATCTTCTTCGTGAGCGTGAGCGTCGCGCTCACGGCCTCGCGATAGGCGGTCACGCCATAGGTCGCGAGAGAGAACCAGAGCGGCAGCCCGCGGGGGCGCCGAGTCAACTGGATCGAGTAGTCCGACGGGCTGAAGTCTCCTGCGTCGGTGAGGGTGTCGAGGTACTCGGCGTGCTGGGTGTGTGCACGGCGGCCCGCATCGGGGTCGCGGTAGATCAGCGCACAGCAGTCGAACGGCGCGAACAGCCACTTGTGCGGATCGACGATGACCGAGTCGGCGCGCTCCACTCCCGCGAAGATGCTCCGAGCCTCGGGGGCGAGCATCGCGGTGAGCCCGTAGGCCCCGTCGATGTGCAGCCAGAAGTCGAACTCGTCTTTGAGCGCGGCGATGCCGGCGATGTCGTCGACGATTCCGAAGTTCGTGGATCCGCCCGTCGCCACGACCGCGCAGATCTCGTCACCGTGCTCGCTCAGCGCCGCGCGCACGGCATCGGCCCGCAGCACGCCGTCGTCACTCGCGGGCACGAGCAGCACATCGGCATCCATGACCTTCGCCGCCGATTTGTTCGAGGAGTGCGCCTCGACACTGCACACGATCTTCCAGCGGCGGGGCAGCTCCTTGCCCGCGTCGAGCAGCCTCGCCTTCGCGGCCTCGCGCGCGGCGACCAGCGCCGACAGGTTGCCGATCGTGCCGCCCTGCACGAACACTCCCCCTGCGCTGTCGGGGAGCCCGAACTCGGAGGCGAGGAAAGAGAGCACCTCATTCTCGGCGTGCACGGCGCCGGCTCCTTCGAGCCAGCTTCCGCCGTAGAGTCCGGATGCCGAGACCACGAGGTCGAAGGCGATCGAGGCGATCGTCGGCGCAGTCGGGATGAACGACAGATACGACGGGTGGCTAGTGGTCAGGCACGCCGGGGCGAGGATGTGCTCGAACACGCTCAGCGCGCGCTGCGAGCCGAGCCCTGCATCGGTGATCGTGGTGCCGACCAACCTGTTCAGTTCGGCCGGGGTCTGTGGCTTGTCGAGCGGCACGTCGGCCGCGAGCATCCGTCGTCGCGAATAGTCGAGCACGGCGTCGACGATCGCCGTCGATTCGGCCGAGGCCGCGTGCATGCGTTCTGCTCCCATGAGCTGTCCTTACCTGTGGTTCTCTGCGAGTGGTGTCGCTGCGAGCGGTGTCGTCTTGAGCGGTGTCGTCTCGAGCGAAGTCGTCTCGAGCGAAGTCGTCTCGAGCGGGTGGGGAGTGGCCGGAGCCTCGACCGGCACGTCGAGCACGGCGGAGAGGGTGCGGCGGGCGAGATCGGCCCGGTCGCGTGGCGCCCAGTGCACGAGCGAATGCGCGCTCATGCCGTCGACCATGGCCAGCAGCATCCACGCAGAGGATCCGGCGTCCACGTGCAGCCCCGGGTCTTCAGCGATGGCGCGGGCGATGAGGTCTTCGAGCGCGCTGTGCCAGAGGTCCATCTCGGCCCGCACCCGTGCGCCGAGGGCCTCGTTGCGGGCTCCGAGCGCCCAGGACTGCACCCACACCATGGCGACGTCGTCGCGCGAGTCGTCGAGCAGCGTCTCGATGAGTCGCAGCAGGTTCGCGCGCAGGTCGACGGCGTCGTCGTACGCGGCGATGACCTCGTCGCGCTCGGCGGCGACGATCGCGGTGAACACCTCGGCGACGAACGACTCCATCACGGGCCGGTAATGCGCGACGAGGGCGGGGGTCACGCCCACTCGGGCGGCGACGGCACGCACCGTCAGGGCTTCGAGCCCGCTCTCGGAGGCCAGCGCCACGGCGCCGTCGAGGATCGAGCGCTCGCGCTCCTCGGGTGGCAGCCGGCGAGGTGCGGCAGCTCTTGACGTCGTCTTCATCACGGGCTACCGTATCACTCGTTGATCACGTGTTCAATAGCGATCACGACTCCTCATCCCCGAGGTCGAGATCAGCAGCGAGGGAGACAATCATGGCCTGGCACATGCCCGCCGAGACCGCACCGCACGACCGCACCTGGATGGCGTTCCCCGCCGAGGGGCCGACTCTGGGCGAGACCGACTCCGAGCGCGAAGAGGGCTATGCGACCTGGACGGCCGTCGCCCACGCCGTGGCCGAGTTCGAGCCCGTCACGATGATCGTCGACCCGGCCGAGATCTCCCGCGCCAGGCGGATGCTGGGCAACGGCATCGACATCGTCGAGGCACCCGTCGACGAGTTCTGGATGCGCGACTCCGGACCCACCTTCGTGATCGACGACCACCGCCCCGGCGTCCTCGGCGCCGTCGACTGGATCTTCAACGGCTGGGGCGCCCCCGCCTGGGCGCAGTGGCAGAAGGCGGCGCAGCACGCGCGCATCATCGCCGGCGCGGTCGGCGCCGAGCTCGTGAGCTCGACGCTCGTCAACGAGGGCGGCGGCATCCATGTCGACGGCGAGGGCACCGTGCTGCTCACCGACACCGTGCAGCTCGATCCTCGTCGCAATCCGTTCGCCGACAGGCAGCGCGTCGAGGCCGAGATGGCCCGCACGATCGGCGCGACCAAGGCCGTGTGGCTGCCCCGCGGACTCACCCGCGACTACGACGACTTCGGCACGAACGGGCACGTCGACATCGTCGCCACGCTCGTCTCTCCCGGCCGACTGCTGCTCCATGACCAGCCGAACCCCGACCATCCCGACCACGCCGTGACGCGCGAGCTGCGCGCGCACCTCGAGCAGCAGACCGATGCGGCCGGCCGCCGATTCGAGATCATCGATCTGCCCGCGCCTGCGACGCTGCGCGACGACGAGGGCTTCGTCGACTGGAGCTACGTCAACCACCTGGTCACGAACGACGGCGTGGTCGCGTGCGGCTTCGGAGACGATCAGGCCGACGCCACGGCCCGAGAGATCCTCGCCGACGCCTATCCGGGTCGCCGTGTCGTGACGGTCGATGCCCGCCCGCTGTTCGACCGCGGCGGCGGCATCCACTGCATCACCCAGCAGCAGCCGAGCGTGGCGGTGCACTCGTGATCGACGTCGTCGAGGCGTCGATCGCCGAGCTGCGGCGAGCACTCGAGACCGGCGCAGCCACCGCGGTCGAGCTCGTCGACGCGTACCTCGCGCGCATAGCCGCCTACGACGGTCCCGACACCACGACGGCGCTGAACGCCGTCGTCGTCGCGAACCCCGAGGCGCGCGCCGAGGCAGAGGCATCCGACGCCCGCCGCGCACGCGGCGAGACGCTCGGCCCCCTCGACGGCATCCCGTACACGGCGAAGGACAGCTACCTGGTGCGTGGGCTCACCGCCGCCGCCGGCAGCCCCGCGTTCGCCGACCTCATCGCGCAGCGCGACGCGTTCACGATCGAGCGCCTGCGTGCGGGCGGCGCGATCTGCCTCGGGCTGACGAACATGCCGCCGATGGCGAACGGCGGCATGCAGCGCGGTGTCTACGGTCGCGCCGAGAGTCCCTACAACGCCGGCTTCCTCACTGCACCCTTCGCCTCCGGGTCGTCGAACGGCTCGGGAACCGCGACCGCGGCGAGCTTCGCGGCGTTCGGCCTGGGCGAGGAGACCTGGTCGAGCGGCCGCGGGCCTGCGACCAACAACGCCCTCTGCGCCTACACGCCCTCGCGCGGTGTGATCTCGACCCGCGGCAACTGGCCGCTCGTGCCGACCATGGACGTCGTCGTTCCGCACGCGCGCACGATGGCCGACCTGTTCGAGGTCCTCGACGTGATCGTCGCAGTCGACGCCGAGGTGCGCGGCGACTTCTGGCGCGCGCAGCCGTGGGTCACTCTGCCGTCGTCATCCGAGGTGCGGCCGGCGTCGTATGCGGCCCTGGCCGATGGCTCGGGCTCCGCTCTCCGAGGCGCCCGCATCGGCATCCCCCGCATGTACATCAACGCCGATCCGGATGCCGGCACGGCCGACGAGCCCGGGATCGGTGGCCCCACAGGGCAGCGCATCGAGACCCGCGCCTCGGCGATCGCTCGCTGGGAAGCAGCGCGCCGCGACCTCGAAGCCGCCGGCGCCACGGTGGTCGAGGTCGACTTCCCCGTGGTGTCGAATTACGAGGGCGACCGGCCCGGTGCACCCACCATCGCGACGCGCGGACTCGTTTCTCCCGAGTACCTGCAGCGCGAGATCGTCGACCTGTCGGCGTGGGGCTGGGAGGACTTCCTGCAGGCGAACGGCGACCCGCAGCTGCACACGCTCGCGGAGGTCGACGGGGCGTCGATCTTCCCGCATCCCGAAGGAGCACTCCCCGACCGCTACACCGGCTTCGACGACGACATCGCCGAGTATCCGGGCTGGGTGCGCGACAACCCGGGCGTCGGATTCGAGGACATGGCCGAACTCCCCGACGGGCTGCGCGGGCTCGAAGAGACCCGTCGCATCGACCTCGAGGAGTGGATGGACGCGAACGAGCTCGATGCCGTCGTCTTCCCTGCCGTCGCCGACGTGGGGCCCGCCGACATGGACGTGAACGAGGCATCCGCCGATCTCGGCTGGCGCAACGGCACCTGGATCGCCAACGGCAACCTGACCGTGCGTCACCTCGGCATCCCGACCGTCACGGTGCCGATGGGCCTCATGGCAGACATCGGCATGCCGATCGGCCTGACCTTCGCCGGCCGTGCCTACGACGACTCCGCGCTGCTGCGCCTCGCCGCGGCATTCGAGGCGACGGGAGAGGCCGGCGAGCGCCGCACCGCTCCCCCACGCACGCCGAGACTGTGATGCGGCGAGCTCCGCTAGACATTTCACTATTGTGACGCTCGCCACGATTGTTATATGTTTAGCCTGTCCGTCACGACAGGAAGCGACTCATGAGCACCGAGAACAACGAGCGCGAGCTCGAGGCCGGCATCGTCACCGATCTGTCCGGACGCATGACCTACGGGTCGTATCTGTCGCTCGACCAGCTGCTCACCGCGCAGAATCCGGTGAGCGTTCCCGAGCACCACGATGAGCTGCTGTTCATCATCCAGCACCAGACCACCGAGCTCTGGCTCAAGCAGCTGCTGCACGAGCTGTCCTCCGCCCGCGAGCTGCTCGCGAGCGATGACCTGCGCGAAGCGCTGAAGCGCGTCGCGCGCGTCAAGCGCATCCAGGACGTCATGACGCAGCAATGGGCGATCCTCGCGACGCTCACCCCCACCGAGTACGCGCAGTTCCGCGGTGCGCTCGGCAACTCGTCGGGCTTCCAGTCGGTGCAATACCGTGCGGTCGAGTTCGCCCTCGGCAACAAGAACGAGAAGATGCTGAGCGTCTTCAGCGACCACCCCGCCAACCTCGCGCTGCTCACCGCCGAGTGGCACAAGCCCACCCTCTACGACGAGTTCCTGCGCTACGCCTCTCGCCGCGGCCTGCCGATCCCTGCTGAGATCCTCGACCGGGACGTGCGCCTCCCCTACCGCGAGACCCCCGAGCTGGTGCCCGCGATCCGCGAGATCTACCAGAACCACCAGCAGCACTGGGACCTCTACGAAGCCTGCGAAGACCTGGTCGACCTCGAGGACAACTTCCAGTTCTGGCGCTTCCGCCACCTCAAGACCGTCGCCCGCACGATCGGCATGAAGGTCGGCACCGGTGGCTCCAGCGGCGTGGGCTTCCTGCAGCGCGCGCTCGATCTGACGTTCTTCCCCGAGCTCTACACCGTACGCACCGAGATCGGCGGCTGATGAGAGCCGCGACCTTCTTCGACGGCGAAGGATGGCGCGACGGCATCATCGACCTCGTCGACGGACGGATGCTGCTGCGCGAGGAGTCCCCCGCGCGCGACCTGCCCCGCCTCGACGGCGTGATCGTCGGCGGGTTCACCGACCACCACGTGCACCTCCAGCTGGTCGACCACACTCTGCTGCACGGCTCGACGCTCGGTCGCGTCGTCGATCTGGGCGCGAACCCGGTGGTCGTCGCCGCACTCTCCACGGCCATGCATACGGTCGAACGCGCGGCCGCGACCCCAGGCGGGGCCAAACACGCACCCGAATCGAGCGTTCACGGTGCGTTTTCGACCCCGCAGCGAGAGCGACGTGAGGTCAGCGATAGATTCTCGACCTCGCACGCGGTCACGGTCGAGTTCGCCGGCGCCTTCCTGACTCCGGTCGGCGGATACCCGAGCGACCGCGACTGGGCACCGGCAGGCTCCTTCCGCGAGATCGCCGCCACCGCAGCCGCCGACAGCGCTGTGGCAGAGATGGCGGATGCCGGAGCATCCTGCATCAAGGTCGCCAGCAACGCCACGGCCGGCCCTGTCTTCGACGACGATCTGTTCCGTGCGATCGTCACCGCCGCAACCGCCCGCGGGCTCGCGGTCATCGCGCATGCCGAAGGCACAGGAGAGGCCCAGCGCGTCGCGCGCCTCGGTGCCGCCCGACTGGCACATGCCCCGTTCACCGAGCGGCTCGACGACGCCGAGATCGCGGCGCAGGCCGCATCCGTCGCCTGGATCTCGACCCTGTCGATCCATGACGGTGACACGCTCGCCACCGCGGCCGACAACGTCCGGCGCTTCCACGCGTCCGGCGGAGCAGTGCTCTACGGCACCGACATGGGCAACGGCCCGACGCCCGTCGGCCTGAACCCGGACGAGCTCGCCGCTCTCCGAGACGCCGGGATCACCGACACCGCTCTGCTCCGCGCCCTCGCGCCGCAGGACCCCCGCGACGCCGCATCCACCCTCCTCCGGCTCCCCGGCACCGACGCCGACCCGACTCTCGCCCGCCCGCTGACCAGCGCTGATCTGAAGGCCTGACATGACCGACACCCGCTCCACCGCCACCGACTCCGCCCTCTTCGAGACCGCCCACGCTCTTGATGCCGCCGATCCGCTCCGCGCCCACCTCGACGCGTTCGCCGACGCACCCGGCGTCGGCGCCTATCTCGACGGCAACTCGCTCGGCCGTCCGCTGCGGGACATCCCCGAGAAGCTCGCCGCGTTCGTGCGCGACGACTGGGGCACCCGGCTGATCCGCTCATGGGACGAGCAGTGGATGGCGCTGCCCATGGAGCTCGGCGACCGCATCGCGGAGCTGACCCTGGGCGCGGCCGCCGGTCAGACCGTCGTCGCCGACTCGACGAGCGTGCTGATCTACAAGCTGATGCGGGCCGCCGCCACCGCCGATGCGGCCCGCACCGAGCTCGTGATCGAGGCGGGCAACTTCCCGACCGACCGGTTCATGGCAGAGGGTGTGGCCGCCGAGACCGGCATGACCGTGCGCTGGATCGAACCCGACCCGGTGCTCGGCGTGCAGATCGCCGATGTGATCGCCGCGATCTCCGAGAAGACGGCCCTCGTCTCGCTCAGCCACGTCGACTACCGCTCCGGAGCCCTGGCCGACATGCCGGGGATCACGGATGCCGTGCACGAGGTCGGCGCCCTCATGATGTGGGACCTCTGCCATTCGGCCGGGATCATCCCGATGCAGCTCGACGCCTGGGGCGTCGACATGGCTGTCGGGTGCACCTACAAGTACCTCAACGGCGGCCCGGGCTCCCCCGCGTTCGCGTATCTGCGGTGCGAGCACCAGGGCGTGCTGCGCCAGCCGATCCAGGGCTGGTGGAGCGCCGCCGACATCTTCGCGATGGGCCCCGAGTACGTTCCCGCGGGCGACATCCGCCAGCTCCTCAGCGGCACCCCGCCGATCACCTCGATGCTCGCGATGCAGGGGATGCTCGACCTGATCGAGCAGGCGTCGATCGAGGGGGTGCGCGCGAAGGCCGTCTCACTGACCGATTTCGCCGTCCGTGCGTATGACGAGCTGCTCGCCCCGCTCGACGTGCGACTGCTCAGCCCCCGCGACGCCGACCTCCGCGGAGGGCACGTCACGATCGGGCACCCGGACTTCCGCGCCGTCACGCAGCGGCTGTGGGCTGACGGGATCATCCCCGACTTCCGCTTCCCCGACGGCATCCGCCTGGGGCTCTCGCCGCTCAGCACCTCGCATGCCGAGACGCTCACCGGCGTGCTCGCGGTGCGCGATGCGCTGGAGTCGCATGATCGCTGATCGCTCCGCATCCCCGGCGACCGCGAACGCGACCGTGACCGCCGCACCCAACGCCGCACCGGACATCGTCGCCGGGCCCGTGCTCGACGACATCGACGCGCGTCCTGGCAGCACCGCATCCCTCCTCCGCACGATCGTCGGCCTGTACCTGCGCCCTCTCGGCGGATGGATCTCGGCGGCCGATCTCGTGGCGCTCGCGGACGACCTCGGGATCCCCGCAGCCCAGGCGCGCACCGGCATCACCCGCCTCAAGCAGAAGGGCCTGCTGCTCGCCGAGCGCAGGCACGCGATCGGGTACCGGCTGAACCCGGATGCCACCACGATGCTCGAGCGAGGCGATCGGCGGATCTTCGAGATGCGCGAGATGACGGACGCCGACAGCTGGTGCCTCATCTCGTTCTCGATCCCCGAGAGCGCACGCAGCATCCGCCATCAGCTGCGACGGCGGCTGCACTGGATCGGCGCGGGAGTCGTGTCGCCCGCACTGTGGATCTGCCCCGGCCACCTGCAGGGTGAGGTGCAGGAGATCGTCGACGAACTCGAAGCGAGCGAGTGGGTGACTCTGTTCCGGGCCGGCACTCCGACGACGGTGCGCACACTGCCCGAGGCTGCCGCAGCCTGGTGGGATCTCGAGTCGCTGCGCACTGAGCATTTCGCCTTCCAGGCCTCGCTCGCGACGCTGCCGACCGCACCGTTCGCCGCGTATGTGCAGCTGCTCGACCGCTGGCGCGTTCTGCCCTACGTCGATCCGGGGCTGCCCCCGTCGATGCTGCCGGCCGAATGGCCGGGTCGGCGCAGCGTCGTCGAGTTCCAGCGACTGTCGAAAGAGTTGTCGGATGCCGCGTGGCAGCGCGTGCTCGACGTCACCGGAGCAGCTGCGCGCAGCGCCCGCGCGACCGGCGCCGGGGTCACCGAGGCGGCGCGGCCGTCGTAGCCCTCACGACGAGCCGGGTCGGCAGGATGACGTGCATCTCGTCGACCTCTCGGCCGGAGAGCAGCGTGAAGACCATCTCTGCGGCGACCGCCCCGAGCCGGCGCATCGGCTGCTGGATGGTCGTGAGCGGCAACGCGCGGCGGGTCGCTTCCGGCACGTCGTCGAATCCGACGACCGAGAGATCCGCGGGCACCCGCAGGCCGAGCTGGTGCGCGACGTCGATCACCGCGATCGCCGAAAGGTCGTTCGCCGCGAAAACTGCGGTCGGACGCGAGTCGGAGCTCAGCATGACCCTGGCGGAGTCGCGGGTCGCCTCCAGTTCGTAGCGCCCGATGCCGATCAAGGACGGATCGAGCGGGATCCCCGCGTCGGCGAGAGCGCGCCGGTAGCCGGCGTCGCGCAGTCCCGCCGACCGCAGATCGGGGCGCCCGGCGAGGAATCCGATGCGTCGGTGCCCGAGCTCGATCAGATGCCTGGTGGCGGCGAGCGCACCGCCGAAGCTGTCGGACTCGACGGTCGGCAGGTCTGCCCGACCGGTGTGCGGGTCGACGGCGACGACGGGGATCTCTGCCCCCGCGCTCACGACAGTGGGGGTCACCATGATCGCCGCGTCGATCAGGGTGCCGGACAGGCGGCTGAGCGATCTGCGCTCCCACCCGTCGCTCGCGCCGTGGTGCGAGCCCGCATACGCGAGGAGGTCGAATCCCATGTCATGCATGGCGGCGCCGACGCCCTTGAGTATCTCGGCGCTGAACGGCTCGAAGTCGGCGAGGAGCACCCCGATCACGCCGGTTCGACGCGCACGCATGCTGCTCGCGACGAGGCTCGATTCGTAGCCGAGGTCCTTGACGGTGTCGAGCACACGCTGGACCGTGGCATCCGCGATCCCGTACCGGCCGTTGACCGCTTTCGAGACGGTCGACACCGAGACGCCGGCCGCGCGCGCGACGTCGTGGATCGTTGTCCGGGCCCCCATGAGACGCCAGCGTAGCCGTGCTCAGACGCCCATGGAAACTGTTTTCGAAAACGTTTGACGATCGAGTGCCCCGGCTGAAGACTCATGCCACTGCGGTCTCACCCGAGCTGCCGCAGGCGCCCCGCAGTGACGCGGCGCGCAACTCGATGAGGAGAACGATCACATGAACAGCAGAAGGCTCCCCCTCGCCTCCGCGGTCGCAGCACTGGCCGTCGGAGCACTCGCGCTCTCGGGCTGCACCGCAGACTCGTCCGGCACCGGCGACGGCGGCGACACCACGATGACGCTCTGGCACAACTCGACGACCGGCCCCGGTGTCGAGTTCTGGGAGAAGACGGTCGCCGACTTCGAGGCGGACCACGAGGGCGTCACCATCGAGATCCAGTCGATCCAGAACGAGGACCTCGACGGCAAGCTGCAGACGGCGCTCAACTCTGGCGACGCACCCGACATCTTCCTGCAGCGGGGCGGCGGCAAGATGGCGGCGATGGTCAAGGCCGGCCAGCTCAAGGACCTCACGGACGTGATCACCGGCGGGGCGAAGGACGAGATCCCTGATGCGGCCTACTCGGCCAACAGTCTCGACGGCATGATCTACGCGATGCCGGTCGCCGTGCTCCCCGGCGGCCTGTTCTACAGCCAGGACCTCTTCGATCAGGCAGGCATCACCGAGAACCCGACCACGCTCACCGAGCTCGAGGACGCCACCGAGGCGCTGAAGTCTGCGGGCATCGATCCGATCGCCCTCGGCGCCAAGGACGCCTGGCCCGCCGCGCACTGGTACTACTGGCTCGCTCTGCGCGAGTGCAGCTCGGACACGCTCGCCAAGGCCGCAGACGAGATGGACTTCAGCGACGAGTGCTGGGTGCGCGCGGGCGAGGACCTGCAGTCGTTCGCCGAGACCGAGCCGTTCAACTCCGGCTTCCTCACGACACCCGCTCAGCAGGGCGCCGGCAGCTCTGCGGGCCTGATCGCCAACCACCAGGCCGCCATGGAGCTGATGGGCGCCTGGAACCCGGGTGTGATCGGTTCGCTGACCCCCGATCAGAAGCCGCTGGCCGACCTCAGCTGGTTCCCGTTCCCCGAGATCGAGGGCGGTGACGGCGAGCCGGGTTCGATGATGGGCGGCGTCGACGGATACTCGTGCTCGGTCGACGCGCCGGATGCCTGCGTCGACTTCCTGAACTACCTCGGAACCTCGGCGGTGCAGACCGAGTACTACAAGGCCTTCAACGCCCCGCCGGTCAACACCGTCGCGCAGGAGGCCGTCACCGAGCCGTACCTGCAGGACATCCTCGCGGCGTACAACGCCGCACCGTACGCGACTCAGTGGCTCGACACCGTCTACGGACAGAACGTCGGCAACGCGCTGAACGTCGCAGTGGTCGACCTGCTCGCGGGCAACAGCAACGCCGAGGACCTCGTCAAGGCTGTGCAGGATGCCGCAGCGAAAGCGTGACACGCGTGCCCGGCTGGAAGTGATCCTTCTGGCCGGGCCCGCCCTGCTCGTCTTCCTCGCCTTCGTCATCTTCCCGGTGCTGATGGCGGCGTACTACGGGTTCTTCAGCTGGCAGGGCTACGGCCCGCCCACCGACTTCGTCGGAGTGAAGAACTACCTCACGATCCTCCAGGATCCGCTGTTCCACGATGCGCTCGCGCACAACGGCTTCATCCTGGTGTTCTCCCTCGTGCTCCAAGGGCCGATCGCGATCGTGCTCGCCCTGCTGCTGAACCGCAAGATGCGCGGCCAGTCGCTGATCCGCGTGCTGATCTTCGTCCCCTATGTGATCTCCGAGGTCGTCGTCGGCACCGGCTGGAGCCTGATGCTGCAGACCAACGGCGCCATCAACGCGATGCTGACGAACATGGGGCTCGGGTTCCTCGCGACCGACTGGCTGTCGGACCCGGGCATCGCCATCTGGACGCTGATGGCGATCATCACGTGGAAGTACATCGGCTTCGCGGTCATCCTTTTCCTCGCGGGCCTCCAGGGCATTCCCGACGAGCTGCACGAGGCGGCGGCGATCGACGGCGCGTCGTACTGGCAGATCCAGTGGCGCATCACCCTGCCGCTGCTCGCCCCCACGCTGCGCATCTGGGCGTTCCTGTCGATCATCGGCTCGCTGCAGCTGTTCGATCTCGTCTACATCATCTGGGGGCAGTACATCGCGTCCACCGCCGGCACTTCGACCATGGCGACGTACATGGTGTCGGAGGGGCGCAACGCCGGCAACTACGGCTACGGCAACGCAGTCGCCGTCGTGCTCTTCCTCATCTCGCTCGTGGTCGCTCTCATCTATCAGCGGGCGGTGCTGCGCAAGGACACCGACGGCGCTCTCACCGGCGACTCGGGTCGCACGCGCCGCTCACGATCGCGCACGTCGCGGGATGCCGTGCCGCAGGATGCCGTCGCAGACACCGCCTCGGGTGCAGACGCCACCACACAGAAGGAGTACGTCCGATGACCGCCACCTCGGTGCTCGTCACCCAACGCCCCTCACGTCTCGGACGCGCGGGTCGCAACGCGAAGCCGCGGCTGCCGTGGGCACATCCGACCGTGTACTTCGTCGCGCTGATCGCCGTGGGGCTCATGCTCGCGCCCATCGCGTACATCATCACCGGTGGATTCCGCACGAACGCACAGATCACGACCGATCCGTCAGGGTTCCCGTCGCCGTGGGTGGTGTCCAACTATCTCGACGTCCTCACCGGAGACGTGTTCTGGCGGCTCGTGGGCAACTCCACGATCGTCGCCCTCGCGACCACCGTGGGCACCGTGGCCCTGGCGCTGATGGCGGCCTATGTGCTCGCGAGGTACCGGTTCGCCGGTCGCGGCGTGCTCTACGCGTTCTTCGCGGCGGGGCTGATGTTCCCCCTGACCGTGGCGATCACCCCGCTGTACATCGTGGTGCGCAGCCTCGGGCTGATGAACTCGCTCGGCGGCGTCATCCTGCCGCAGATCGCCTTCGCCCTGCCGACGACGATCATCATCCTGGTGCCGTTCCTGCGGGCGATCCCCGACGAGATCGAAGAGGCCGCGTTCATCGACGGCTGCAGTCGCATCGGATTCTTCTGGCGGATGGTGCTGCCGCTCTCTCTGCCAGGGGTCATCACGACCGGCATCCTGGCGTTCATCGGGAGCTGGAACGGCTATCTCCTGCCGTTGTTCATCCTCAACGATGCCTCCGCGTTCACGCTGCCGCTCGGCGTGCAGTCCTTCGCCTCCCAGTACTCGGTCGACACCGCGAAAGTGCTCGCCTTCACCTCGCTGTCGATGATCCCGGCGCTGATCTTCTTCAGCCTGTTCGAACGGCGCATCGTGGGAGGGCTGACCGGTGCCGTCAAAGGCTGATGCCGTCGTCGTGGCGACGCCCACCGTCGCCATGAATGAGAACGCGAACGAGCAAGAGAACGAGAACGAGAAGGACGACACGATGCCGCAGTCCGCAGGCCCCGCTCCCCACTCCGCACGCGTAGAGGCGCTCGTGGCCCGGATGACGCTCGAAGAGAAGCAGGCTCAGCTCGTCGGCTACTGGATCGATCAGGGCGTCGAGGTCGTCGCGCCGATGTCGGGCGAGAAGAAGAGCTCCTCGCGCTACGAGGACGCCTCGGCGAACGGCATCGGGCACCTCACCCGCGTGTACGGGACCAGGCCGGTCGACCCTGTGGAGCGTGCCGCGTGGCTCTGGGCCGAGCAGCGCCGACTGCAGCGGGAGACCCGGCTCGGCATCCCGGCCATCGTGCACGAGGAGTGCCTGACGGGTCTCGCCGCGTGGAAGGCCGCGACCTTCCCGACGCCGCTCGCCTGGGGCGCGTCCTTCGACCCCGCACTCGTCGAGGAGGTCGGGCGTGCCGTCGGATCATCGATGCGCGCACTCGGGATCCATCAGGGCCTCGCTCCCGTGCTCGACGTCATCCGCGATCCACGGTGGGGGCGGGTCGACGAGTGCATCGCCGAGGATCCCCTCGTGGTCGGCACGGTCGGCACCGCCTACGTGCGCGGCCTGCAGTCCGAGGGGGTGCACGCGACGCTGAAGCACTTCGTCGGATACTCCGCCTCGAGGGCGGGCCGCAATCATGCGCCGGTGAGCGCCGGGCAACGCGAGATCGAGGATGTGCTGCTGCCGCCGTTCGAGATGGCCGTGCGCGAGGGCGGTGCGCGCAGCGTGATGAACTCCTACGCCGACATCGACGGCGTGCCGGTCGCCGCCGACCCGCGCTACCTCACCGGGATCCTGCGCGATCGGTGGGGGTTCGACGGCGTCGTCGTCTCGGATTACTTCTCGGTCGACTTCCTGCACAGCATGCACCGGGTCGCCGCCGACTCCGCCGACGCCGCACGCCTCGCGCTCACTGCGGGGATCGACGTCGAACTGCCCTCCCCCGATGCCTTCCCCACCCTCGCAGAGCAGGTGCGCGACGGACGTCTCGCTCCCGAGATCCTGGATCGAGCGGTGAGCCGGGTTCTCGCGCAGAAGGAGGAGCTCGGGCTGCTGGATGCCGATTTCGACACGCCGCCGACGGCGATCGACCTCGATCCGGCCGAGCACCGCGCGCTCGCGCGTCGCCTGGCCGAGGAGTCCGTCGTGCTGCTGAGCAACGAGGGAGCACTCCCCCTCGATCCGGAGGTGGCATCGCGCATCGCGGTGATCGGCCCCAACGCCGACAGCGCGGAGGCGCTGATGGGCTGCTACTCGTTCGTCAACCACGTGCTCGCCCACCACCCCGAGACCCCCGCAGGGATCGAGCTGCCGACCGTGGTCGAGGCGCTGCGCGAGGAGTTCCCCCGCTCAGAGATCACCTCGACGAGCGGATGCGACGTCGAGGGCGCCGATCGCTCCGGCATCCCCGCGGCGGTCGATGCGGCAGCGAGAGCGGATGTCGCGATCGTCGTGGTGGGTGACCGTGCCGGTCTGTTCGGCCGTGGCACGGTCGGGGAGGGCAACGACGTCGACGACCTCGAACTCCCCGGCATCCAGCGCGCGCTCGTCGAGGCTGTCGTCGCGACCGGCACTCCCGTGATCCTGATCACCATGACCGGGCGTCCGTACGTCCTCGACTGGGCGCTTCCGACTCGCGCCGGTGCTGCCGGCACCGTGACCGGCCTCGGCACCGTCGACGCCTCGACCGTGGCGAACGCGGCCGCCGCCGGCATCCCTGCGGCTGTGCTGCAGACGTTCTTCCCCGGCGAGGAGGGCGGCCCCGCGATCGCGCGGCTGTTGAGTGGTCGCGTCGCTCCGTCGGGTCGTCTGCCGGTCTCGCTGCCGCGATCGGCGGGAGCGCAGCCGTACTCGTACCTGCATCCCGTGCTGGGCGGGCTCACGGATGTCACGAGCGCCGACTCGACGCCCGTGCGGCCCTTCGGATTCGGACTCAGCTACACGACGTTCGAGCACGACGACCTCGACGCCCCCGCGACCGTCGCCGCGGGCGAGACATTCCGCGCGACCGTTCGGGTGCGCAACACCGGCGGCGTCGAGGCGACCGACGTCGTGCAGCTCTACTCCCACGACGAGGTCGCGAGCGTGACGCGACCCGTCGCCCAGCTGCTGGACTTCCGGAGGGTCACGCTCGCCCCCGGCACCGAGGCACTGGTCGAGTTCGACGTGCCGATCGACCGGCTCGCCTTCACGGGACTCGACGGCATGAAGCGCGTCGAACCGGGGACGATCCGTCTCTGGGTCGGCGGCGCCTGCGACGACGAGGAGACCGTGACTCGGCTCGAGATCGCGTGAGGTTCAGCTCACGGCGCTCCTACGTTGCCGCGGGCGCCGAATCGATCACCGTCTCCTGCGCGCCGTCGACGAGCAGCGCCTGATCGTCGTGGAGCGGGAGGAGCCGGTGGCTCGAGCCGTATCTCGCGATCGTCTCGTCGATGAGCGAGGGCGGATAGGGAGCGAGCAGACCGTCGGCGTGCGGGATCACCGTGCGGCCGATCAGCCCCAGGCCCGCGAAATCTGTCAGACCCCGGCCGTCTGCCGGGTCGTCCATGAGCGAGGCGGGGGTGATGTCGGGCCCCACGATGATCGACCCCGCGCTGCACCCGATGTAGGGCATTCCGTCGCGCACCCGCTGGGCGAGGACGACGTCGCTTCCCGTGACCTTGAGCGCTTCGAGCAGCGCGAAGGTGCTGCCTCCGGCCACGTAGACGGCGTCGACGCCCGAGAGCGTCTCGGCGAACTCCGATGCAGTGAGATCGCGCACCGTGATGTCGACGATCTCGTGCCCGATCACCTCGATCGCTCGACGCTCGGCGGCCACGAAGGGCGCTTTGGCATACGCGGCCTGCGCATCATCTATATAGCCGACGCGCAGCGAGCCGCCGGAGGTCGTGCTGTCGAGGAACGCGCGCATCGCGCCGGGATTCAGAGACAGGAGGAGGAGCTTCACCCGCCTATCGTACGGACGGCTTCCGACGTGAGGCGATGAGCCCGCGCGGCGTCTGCACCGATCCATCCGCACAGACACCACGCGGCGTGAGTCAGCCCTTCACCGCGGCGATGAACGCCGCGACGTGCTCCTGCAGCCTGACGATCCGCATCTCGCGCGCGAGCTCGCGGTCATACCCGTCGTAGGCGAGCGGCGGCAGTACCCGGACGTTCTTCGAGCATCCGAATTCCGTGCACACGAGGGTGCCGATGGTGTCGCCCTTGCGCCCGGCCGGGCCCGCCTTGCGAGCGACGTACAGCTGCACGTCGTTGCGCAGGGTGACGTCCTCGCACCACGAGCACTGGGCCCTGGCGATGACGCGCTGCTCTGCCCGCTGCAGGATCACGCCGGTGAGCACGTCGTCGACCCACGCGACGACGTACGAGCGACGAGGCAGCTTCGGGTCGACCCAACCGAGGTAGTCGAGCTTCTCGAAGTCGAGTTCGGCGAAGCCGGGCGGCAGGGTCAGGTCGGAGACCTCTTTGCGGGAGGCGTTGAGGAAGGAGGCGCGCAGGGTGCGCTCGTCGATGGGACGCATGAGGGGAGTGCTTTCGTGAAAGGCCGCCGAGTGCGGCAGAAGGAGAAGAGGAGACGGCATCCCAACGGATGCCGGGGTACGACGCATCTCCGGGGACGGGATGTTCCGCCTCCGGCCGATCGTCAGCCTCTGTCCGTGGCGCTGAACGCGCCCACGGCTCCATTCCGCGCTCGATCCGGCATCCGGAGAGCGCTCATCGACAACAGCACCCGGCGAGTCTACGCCCGTTTGTTTCACACCGTGTCGGCTCGGGTTCCGTCTCGCAGAGGCCCGACCTACTCTTGCCGGAACGTCCGCTCACGAAGGAGACCACCGTGTCCACGCCGCTGAACCACCTTTCGCCCCTCTCGGTGCGTGAGCGTTCTGCGTGCATGTGCCGTCACGGGTTCGCCTGCTCCTCGTTCGCGGCGGGTCACGCGCTGCACCTGATCCAGGCGCGCATCGCCTCGGCAACCCCGTCGGAGTGGATCGATGCGATCGTCGAGCACGCCGACGCGACGACGGGCGACCTGGTCGTGCGCACGCTCGACGGCACGGCCCACGTGCTGTGGAACGGCGCGGGCGCTGCTCTCGAGGCTCCGGCGGGCACGCCGATCGCCCTGCACGTGCGCTACGGCGTGCTGGCCGTCGGCCGCACGCAGTTCAACGTCGCGCTCTCCTGATCGCGTCTCGCCTCGTCGCCGCGCTCCTCGCTCGACGACCGGGCGAACTGTTCAGGCAGCCGCCATCATCATGTTCTTGACCGCCATGCACGCGTCCATGCAGGCCTGACAGGCCTGAGCGCACATCTTGCAGACCTCGCTGCTGTCGGCATGCTGCATGCACTCGTCCATGCACGTCTGACACATCGCGATGCAGGCATCGAGCATCGCCATCATCGAGGCGGGCGTCATGCCCTGCATCCGCATCATCGAGCGCATCATGGTGTTGCACATATCTGCGCAGTTCATGCACGCCGGCGAGCAGTCCATCATCTGGGTCGAGCACACCGTGCACGCCTGCTCACAGGCCGAACACGCATCCATGCACGCCTGCATGACGGACATGTCCATCATCGCCATGTCGGGCATCGACATCATGTTCGAGCGCATCGCGCCCATCATCATCGAATCCATCTCGTACCGCCTCCGTCGTCGGCCGCAGCCGAGGTGAGAGCGGGCAGGACCACCCGCCTGAGGCCAGGTTAGCCCTCGCGGTGGCCTGCGTCGATGACGGATCCCGTCTGTCACGCGCGGTCGTCCTTGTCAATCCCGTGTGCAGGATTCCGGGCCCGTGCGACGGTGGTCATCCATTGATCGACGGATGAAAGGAATCTCCCCATGAGTGGTGCAGACGACGTCAAGAACGCAGCCGAGAAGGCCGGCGGAAAGATCAAGGAGGGCGTCGGAAAGGCGACCGACAACGAGAGCCTCGAAGCCGAGGGTCGCGCCGACCAGACGAAGGCTTCGGTCAAGCAGGCCGGGGAGAACGTGAAGGACGCCGCTCGCAACGTCGGCGACGGCCTGCGGGACGCTTCCAGGGACTGATCCCGAGAAACGGAGTGAGGCCCGCCGAAGCGGGCCTCACTGCGTGGATCAGCGGGTGCGGTTGCCCGAGATCGATCGGATCAACCAGGCGATGACCGCGATGGCCAGCAGCACCAGTCCGACCCACAGCAGGAACTGCAGGGACTGAACCAGTCCGCCGGTGATCGCCAGAATGACGGCGACGACGATGACGATGATCAGCAGGATGTTCATCGGAATTCCCTTCTTGAGGACGCAGGGGGGCGCCCGTCTACGGTGAATCAACCTAGACCCGTGCGCCCTGCGCTCCAGAGCCCCTTGACGCGGGGGTTCCCGACGTGCGAGAGGAGCACAGGACATGCCAGGACGCAGGAACAACTCCCTGAAGGACCCGGAGCTGTACGAGGAGCTCCGCAGCGACGGTGCCTCGAAGGAGAAGGCGGCGCGCATCTCGAACGCCGCCGCCAAAGAGGGCCGCAGCGCCGTAGGCCGCCGAGGCGGAGAGCACGGCGACTACGAGGACTGGACCGTCGACCAACTGCGCGCCCGCGCCAAGGAACTCGGCCTCACCGGGTACAGCGGCAAGCGCAAGGCCGATCTCATCTCGGCGCTGCGCGAGCACTAGGCCCGCCCTCCGTGGCCCGGTTCGGCATCGAAGAGGAGTTCGTGCTTCTCGACGAGCAGACTCTCGTCCCGTCGGCCATGAGCACGCCCACCCGACAGCGCCTCGCAGATGAGGTGGGCGCCGGGCTCACTCCCGAATACCTGACCTGCCAGCTCGAGTCCGCGACGGCGCCGATCGAGAGCAGAGCGGATGCCGAAGCGCAGCTGCGCCGCACGAGACACCTGATCGGCACCTATGCCGCCGACCAGGATGCGATCATCGGCGCCACCGGCACACCGTTCATCTCCCCCAACCGCTTCACGGTCTCGTCATCGCCGCACTACGACGCCGTCTCGGCCCAGCTCGTCGAGATCACCCGCGAGCACGAGGTCAACGGCCTGCACGTCCACGTCGAGGTCACCGACGACGAGGAGCGGGTCCGCGTGGTCAACCGCGTGAGCTCCTGGCTGCCGACGCTGCTCTCCCTCACCGGCAATTCGCCTTTCGCGCACGGCAGGGACTCCGGCTTCGCGAGCTGGCGCAGCATCCTCATCCGCCGTCTCCCGTCGTCGTGGAGTCCGCCGCGCTTCCGGGATCTGGACGACTACCAGACGCACATCGCGCAGCTCGTCACCATGGGAGCGATCGCCGAGGCGAGCTCGCTGTCGTGGACGGTGCGCCTGTCAGAGCGATTCCCCACGGTCGAAGTCAGGGTGTTCGACGCGCAGCTGACGGTCGACGACACCCTGCTCGCCGCCGCCCTCACGCGCGCGCTCATCGTGAGCGACGCCCTCGACGGCCTGCCCGAGCTCGGATCCGAGGCGATCGATGCCTCTCTGTGGACGGCTGCGCGGTACGGCCCCGAGGCGCTGCTCGTCGACCCGGCGAGCGGCGACACAGCGCCGGCGCGAACGATCGCCGACGATCTTCTCCGGCGGCTGCGGCCGACGCTCGCGCATCTGGGCGACGAGGACTTCGTCGCGGAGGGCGTCGCGCGCATGCGCTCCGAGGGCACCGGCGCCCGGCGCCAGCGCGACGCGTATGCCGCGAACGGCACTGCGGGGCTCCGCGAGTTGTACCGCGCGAGCACCGCGACAGGCTGACCGCCCGCTGGCCCTCCGTCCGCAGTAGTGTCAGCCTGTGGCATCCTCTCGCTTCGCGCCCCTGCAGCGGCTCGTGATCTCGGTCGCCGTGCTCGCGTCCTTCGTGACGTTCCTCGACGGCACGGTCGTGACGGTCGCCCTCCCCGCGATCAGCCAGGAGCTCGGGGGCGGCATCACCACGCAGCAGTGGGTCGTCGACGCGTACCTCATCACGCTGAGCGCGCTCATCCTGCTCGCGGGTTCGCTGTCGGACGCCTATGGTCGAGTGCTCGTGATGCGCGTCGGCCTCATCGCGTTCGGGGTGGCGTCGGTCGCCGTGGCCGCTGCTCCCGACCCGCTGATCCTGATCATCTCCCGCGCGGCGCAGGGCGCGGCCGGTGCCCTGCTGGTGCCGAGCTCGCTCGCCCTGATCACCGCGACCATGCGCGCCGACGTGCAGTCGCGGGCGATCGGCGTGTGGACCGCGTTCACGACCGCCGCGCAGCTCGTCGGACCTCTGCTCGGCGGGCTGTTCGTCGACTTCCTGTCGTGGCGATTCGTGTTCCTCATCAACGTCTTCCCGATCGCGGTCACCCTGCTGCTGCTCTCCCGGCTGAAGCTGAAGGAGCACCCGAGCGGCGTACGCGTCGACTGGGTCAGCGGCGCACTGTGCGCGATCGGACTCGGCGCGGTGGTGTTCGCACTCATCGAGCAGCCGAACATGGGCTGGCAGTCCCCCGCGATCTGGCTGCCGGGCATCCTCGGCGCCGCACTGTTCGCCTGGTTCCTGATCCGGCAGCAGCGATCGCCGTCGCCACTCATGCCGCTGTCGCTGTTCCGCGTGCGCGACTTCGCCTGGGGCAACCTCGCGACGCTCTTCGTCTACGCCGCACTCTCGCTCAACGGCTTCGTGGTCGGCGTCTACCTGCAGCAGGGCGCCGGACTCAGCGCCACCGCCGCAGGCCTCGCGAGCCTGCCGATGACGATCCTGATGATCCTGGTGAGCTCGCGCGCAGGTTCGTGGGCCGGCCGCTTCGGACCGCGCATCTTCATGACGGTCGGGCCGCTCATCATGGCCGTGGGCGCCCTCATGCTGCTGCTCGTCGGCGAGGACTTCGACTACTGGTGGCAGGTGCTCCCCGCCATGATCGTGCTGGGACTCGGCCTCTCACTCACGGTCGCCCCGCTCACCTCGGCGATCCTCGGTGCGATCGACGAGTCGCGCTCGGGCATCGCGTCCGCCGTGAACAACGCCGTCTCCCGCGTCGCCGGCCTGCTGGTGGTGGCCATGCTCTCGACCATCATCGGCGGCACGCTCGACCTCGCGGGCTTCCACAACGCGGCGTGGGTGACAGCGGCACTGCTCGTGCTCGGCGGCGTCGTGTCGTGGATCGGCATCCGGCGCAACCCGGCCGAAGATCGGGCGCCCGAGCCCGTCGACGGTGCACCCTCGCCGATCGGTTGACGATGTCCGCGGTCGGGCGCACACTGGGGGCATCGTCTCCCCGAGCATCCGGAGGTCCACCGTGAGCACGACCCAGACGCCTCTCCCGCCCGTCGTCGACGCCGACACCTGGCGGCGCGAGCTCGACGCACTTCGCGTGCGGGAGAAGGCCGCGACCCGAGAGCTCGATGCGATCGCGGCACAGCGTCGACGGCTGCCGATGGTCGAGCTGCCCGAGTACACGCTGGTCGGCGAAGAGGGGCGGGTGCGCCTCTCCGAGATGTTCGAGGGCCGCCCGCAGCTCATCGTCTACAACCACATGTGGACGGACGGCAACGAATGGCAGTGCCCGGGGTGCACCGGCTTCACGTCGCAGTTCACCCGCCTCGATTTTCTCGAGCGCTACTACGACGCCCGGTTCGTGATCGTGACGAACGGGCCCATCGGCGAAGCCCTCGCGTACCGCGACAGGGTCGGCAATCGGATGACCTGGTACTCGAGCGCTGACAGCCCGTTCGGCGCGGACATGGATGCCGGTCCGAACGAGGGCTTCGGCGTGAACGTGTTCCTTCGCGACGGCGACACCGTCTATCGCACGTGGCACACGAACGGGCGCGGCACCGAACGGCTGAGCCACCTGCAGGGACTCGTCGACCTGCTCCCCTACGGTCGCCAGGAGGCGTGGGAGGACTCGCCGGCCGGGTGGCCGCAGCACGGCACGTACGATCGAGGGATGGGTTCGAAAGAGGTCGCCGAGCTGTACGGGGCGCGCAGCTGAGGCGCGGAACGGCGGTCTTCGCCGCCTCCGCACTGCTCTTCGCGCTCTCGGGGTGCACCACGACCGTCTCCGACCCGCCAGCGTCGTTCTCGCCCCCGCCGGCCGGCGCGACCCCCGACTACCAGCTCGGCGGCGCCTACGATCCGGCCGACGGCGTCGGCATCGTCGGCCGCGACCGCTCGGACGAGCCTGCAGAGGGGTTGTACTCGGTCTGCTACGTGAACGGCTTCCAGACCCAGCCCGGCGAGCTCGACTCCTGGCCAGCCGACCTGCTGCTGCAGAGCGACGGCGAGACCGTGTTCGACCCCGACTGGCCCGACGAGGCCCTGCTCGACACCTCGACCGACGACCGACGCGCGCGCATCGCAGAGACGGTCGCGCCGTGGATCGAGGGCTGCGCGGATGCCGGTTTCGACGCGGTCGAGTTCGACAACCTCGACTCGTACACGCGCTCCGACGACGCGCTGTCCCTCGATGACAACCTGGCGCTCGCGGTGCTCCTGGTCGACGTCGCCCACGATTCGGGTCTCGCCGCCGGGCAGAAGAACGCGGCCGAAGATGCGGCGGTGCTCCACGAGCGCGCCGGGTTCGACTTCGCGGTGGTCGAGGAGTGCGCCGCCTACGAGGAATGCGCCGCGTTCACCGACGTCTACGGCGACGCCGTGATCGACATCGAGTACTCCGACGAGCTGCCGCGCGCCTTCGCCGAGATGTGCGCAGACGACGACTCCCCCGCATCCATGGTGCTGAGGGATCGCGATCTCGTCACTCCGGGGCATGAGGAGTACGTGTTCGAGACGTGTCCCTGACCGCCGCATTCGTCGGACGCGGAAAACGCGCTCGCTAGGCTGGCCTCGTGAGCAAGACGGGGGATCACGACGGCGCCGTGCCGAAGATCGCCGTGCGCGCGGTCGTGGGCCGCTGGGTGCGTTCCCTGACCGACGTTCCCCGCTGGATCTGGATCGCCGCTGCCGCCCTCATCGCGCTGGTCCTCGTCGTGGTCGCGATCGGCGGTTTCGCGCAGGCGCAGACGGCTCCGACCGAGCTCGGCGCGGGCGACGAGGCGCGCGCCTCCGTCTACGCCGTCACCGTGCTCGACGCCGAGTTCACCGACGAGGTCGAGTCGGAATACCTCGAGGCCGAGCCCGGCGAGAAGCTGCTCGTCATGACGATGCGCATGGAGAACCTCTCGGATGCTCCGATCGGCGTCGGCACCACGGCCGACCGCACCAAGGCCGGCCTCGTCAACACCAACGACCCGCTGATCGAGCTCACCGGGGCCACCGCGACCGACTCGGTGTCGATCTGGCGTGCCGACGGCTCATCGGGCCAGGTGATCCTGCAGCCCGGCGTCCCGAGCGAGGTCACGCTCGCCTGGACAGTGCCGGACGACGCGTTCCCCGACGGCGTCGTCTCCCTCGACGTCCACGAGGTCGAGATCCGCCGCGGCGCGGTCATCCTGTCGTCGAGCGTCGTCACATGGCGCGCGGCCGAGACGTTCGCCCGCATCAGCGTCACTCCGACGGAGGCGCCATGAGACGCGCCCTGCCCTGGATTCTCGGCGGCCTGCTCGTGATCGCCGCGGGTGCGCTCACCGCTGTGACGCCCGACGACGAGTCCCTGGTCGGGCCGACCGTCCAGCGCGGCTCCTTCGGCGATGCGGTCGAATCGCGCACCCTCATCGCGACGGCATCCGAGGCGACCTTCGCCGACGAGGTGGCCGTCCCCTTCTCCGACTGGAGCGCCGAGGGCAACTGGCTCGTCGTGACGGTGGTCGCCTCCGCACCGACCACCGAGCTGGATTCCGCGATCCAGCTCGCGACCCTGGTGGTCGGCGATCGGGTGTTCCAGGCCAGCGAACGACCGTCGGCGTCGCTGAAGGCGACCCCGCTGCGCGTCGGAATCGACACCGTCGGGATGCTCGCGTTCGAGCTGCCGCCCGACGTGGAGTCGGGAACGGCCGAGCTGCGGCTGACGACCTCGTACTTCACGGCCGAACTCGACGACCTCGTCGCGATCCCGTTCTCCCTCGACGATCTGCCCCGCACACCGAGCATCGAGCTCTCCGACTCCGAGCTGGTCACCCCGTGACCTGGTGGCGCGAACAGCGCACGGCACTCATCGCCCTCGTGATCGCGGCCGCTGCGGTGGTCGGGGCGACCGTGTGGCTCGACGTCGTTCCGAGCATCCGACCGACCGACCGGGTCATCGAGGCCGAGTCGACCGTCGACATCGCGGGGCAGACGCTCTCACTGGGTCCCACCGAGTGGGGTGAGTTCGAGGCCCCCGAAGGCTCGCGAACGCTCAGCGTCCGCCTGAGCTCGACCGGAGGTTTCGACGCCTCGGTGTGCGGGCCGGCGACACTCACCGAGACCGACTCGTCTCGCACGTGGGTCAGCTCGCGAGCGGGCCTCGACGTGTCCTCCGACGAGGGCGAGAGCTCATGCACCATCGAGTCGGATCCGTACCGGATCCTGCTCGTCTTCCTGGTGCCGGATGACGCCGAGGGTCCCTTCCGTCTCGACATCGAGGGGAGCGACGCCGACGTCGCCCGCTTCGTCATCGAGCCCTGACGGACGGGTGTCGAGGCCCGCCTGCGGACGCCCGATCACGCCGTCGTAGGCCGTCGCGACGATCGCCACCCGCAGGGGCTCTGCCACCGCGGCGACCGCGACGGTGACGAGTGGGAAGAATCCGGCCCAGAACGCCGACTCGTGGCCGCCGACGAGCAGCAGCGCGCCGCGGCTGCCCGCCTGTTCCGCGAATCCCCAGGCAGCGTACGCCAGCGCATAGGCGCCGAAGAGCAGCGGCCCGCCCCGCCAGATCACGGTGACGGCTGCCCAGAGTCCTTCGAGCCGCATCACGAGCGTGCGGGCGACGCTCATCGCGGCACCGCGCGCCGCGCCTCCTCCCCAGCGCCCGAACGACGGGGTCGAGTCGAAGGTCGTGCCGAAGATCACACCGGCGACCGTCAGCCACGCGGCGGGAACGATGAGGGCCGCGACGAGGATGCCGAAGAGCCAGGTCGCACCCTCCCAGACGGTGGCCACGGGCTGGAGGTTGACGGCGAACCAGTCTCCGAAGCCCTGCAGCCAGCCGACCGCCTGGCGATCCGCGAACCAGCCGAGAACGCCGTTCCACCACCGGGCGACGAGCGTGAAGAGCATGAAGGTCCACAGCACCTCGGCGTAGGTGGCGAGGATGACCGTCCACCTCGGCAGCCGGTCGGCGAAACGGGTGAAGAGCAGGCGGGCGATCAGCGCGACGACGAGAACAGTCACCGGCAGCACGCCCACGGCGATCAGACCACCCCTGTCGCCGATCTGCGCGAGGTCGTATCCGGAATCGGCCAGCGCGATCGCGCTCGCGATCCGGAAGAAGTCGATCTGATCGACGTCGAGCAGACCCCACGCCGTGTAGAACGCGAAGAAGGGCAGGATCGCCGCGAGTGTGGCCGATCCGAACTCGCGGATGCCGCCGGCATCCTCTCTGCGGCTGTGCGGCAGAGAGGGCCGCACCGTGAGGTACATCGCGACGTACGAGACGAGACGAGCGGCGACCGCGAGCGGCAGGAGCAGCAGACCGCCGAGCGTGGTGTGGCCCCCGACGAAACCGGCCAGCTCGACGAGCACCCGGTGCAGGGCCTCACCGCCGAGGTACCAGGCCATGAGCGCAGGCCAGTGCCTGGCGACGATGCGCCCGAACGTCCGGAGGGCCTGTGACATGTGCCCTACCGTATCCGGTCGGGGTCGCCCGGATCACTCCGGGCGGGCGCGCCCGAGCACCGTGTCACCGTGTCACCGTGTCACCGATGGAAGGGACACCCGCCGGATGCCGGCGCAGACGCCGACCGCACCTGCCCACCCGAGCGCGGCTTGGTGGGGAGTCGGCGGCGGTTGACACCGAGTCCTTCGTCGAGGATCCGCAGGCCCGGGTCGCTCAGCACCGTGATCGCGGCAGCGAGACCCGCGATCGCAAGCTTCTCTCCGGGGCAGCGGTGGCCGGTCGCGACGTCGGCGCCGCCGTGCGGGATGAATGCGGCGAGCGCCTCGTAGTCGTCTCCGACGTCGCGGAATCGCTCGGGGTCGAAGCGCAGGGGGCGGGCCCAGAAGCGCTCGTCGGTGTTCGTGCCGAGGATGTCGAGGACGACGCGTCCGCCGGCATCCACCTTCTGCCCGTCGATCTCGATGTCGGCGATCGCCCAGCCGGGGAGCATCGGGACGAACGGGGAGGTGCGCCGGATCTCCTGCGCGAACATGACCGACAGCGGCCCGCCGACCAGGCTGCCTCGTTCTGCGGCCTCGGCGGTGATCCGTTCACGCCAATCGGGTCGTTCGTGCAGCTCCTTCGCCGCGAACGCGACGAAACGCGCGACCGCGATCATCGGACGGATGCTGTTCTGCAGCTCGACGCCGGCGATGCGGGCGTCGAGCAGCTCGCCGTCCTGGTCGCGATGGTGTGCCCACTGCTCGAGGGCGGTGCCCGCTTCGGCGCTCAGGGCTCCGTGGCGCACGGCCTCGATGAGCCGGGCGGAATGCCGGTCCGACCACCAGCGGTTGGTCAGGGCCGCGACGTACTCCGGCGAGTAGGGGGATCCGAACCCGTCGACGATCTGCGCGAGGCGAGCGGCCCACCGTGTCTTCGCGGCCGGAGTGCCGGGAACTCCCGCCCACCCCATGATCGCGCGACCCAGTGCGCCGACCGCTGCGTCATAGGCGCTGCGCGTGCCGCCGTCGAGCCAGGCCTGCCGCTCGCTCTGCCACTCGCGCTCGAGCCAGGGGGTCAGACGGTCGACCTGCGCGTCGTCGTAGGCGACCTCGACGAACGTGGCCTTGCGATTCTTGTGCTCATCGCCGTCGAGGCTGTGCACGGAGCCGTGGCCGAACAGACTCTCCTGCACGATCTGCGGCATGGCTCCGGAGCGCGCGATGCGACTCTCGTCATAGAAGAGCTCCACGCCTTCGACACCGCGCACCAGCACGGCGTCATCGCCGAGCAGGATCATCGGCGCCGATCGCGCACCGGGCCGCACCCGACGCCAGATGCGCGGGCCGAAGCCGTAGCCCCGGGTGAGCAGAGTCGGGGCGTCGTCGTGCGCGAGGGCGCCGAGTCGGCGTGCAGCGCGCGCGGGGAGGTCGATGAGTGCCATGAGCCGACGTTCGCAGAGACACCGCCGCCGTTCCAGGGGGAGGCGCGGATGCGGCGCGTGTGGTAGCGCTGTTCGGCATCCGCGCATCCGGCCGCGTCAAGGCCCTGGGCGGTGCGGACGGGTGGCACGACGATGCACTCAGGAGAGAAGAGGCCGACATGGCGAAGAACGTCCGCACGATGAACTGCCATCCCGACGATGTGTTCCGGGTGCTGAGCGATGCCTGGCTCTACCCGGCGTGGGTCGTCGGAGCCTCGCGCATGCGCGAGGTCGACGACACGTGGCCGCAGCCCGGAGCGGAGCTGCACCATTCGGTCGGCGTCTGGCCGGCTCTCCTCGACGACACCACTGTGGTCGAGGAGTGGGATCCGCCCCATCGGATGGTCATGCGGGCGAAGGGCTGGCCGATCGGCGAAGCACGGGTCACGCTCCGCGTGCGCTCGCACGACGACGGCGCGGTCGTGCGCATCGACGAGGACCCGGTGAGCGGTCCGGCGACGCTGCTGCCGAGCATCCTGACCGCTCCCCTGCTGCGTTGGCGCAACTCCGAGACGCTGCACCGCCTGGGCTACCTCGCCGAGGGCGGGGCGGCCTGACTCCGACCTCGCTCACCCATATATTGGTCTCGAGCCGCGACCTTCGCTGATGCGGAGGGATGAGCGATGACCGATGTGACGCAGTCCGGCTGGCGGCGGTTCTGGGAGAAGGGCGGCTGGTGGCGTGCGATCGTCCTCGTCGTCGTCTACTTCGTGCTCTTCAACGGCCTGTCACTGCTGCTGACGCCTCTCGCAGAGCAGATCACGGATCCGCAGAGCGCCGAGGCGATCCTCGTCTTCTACGCCATCCCGATCTTCGTGGGCTGCCTGCTCCTCGTCGCGTTCGCCCTCTCGGTCGGCTGGCTGCGGGAGATCTTCGGCCCTCAGCCGATCCGGGGACGAGGATGGATGTGGATCGCGATCGCTGTCGTGCTCGTGTTCAACGTGCTGCGCCTGTTGTCGGTCGATTACGGCGCAGCCGGGTTCGAAGTCGTCGCGACGTGGCTGCTGGCCGGCGTGTTCATCGGCTTCGCCGAGGAGGTGCTCACGCGCGGGTTCGTGGTGAATCTGCTTCGCAAGGCCGGACATCGCGAGATCGCCGTCGCCGCGATCTCCTCCGCGCTGTTCGCCCTCCTGCATGCGGGCAATCTGCTCACCGGGCAGTCCCTGTTCGCAACGGCCATCCAGCTGGTCTACACGTTCGGATTCGGCGTCTGCATGTACCTCGCGATGCGGGTGACCGGCACGATCATCGCCCCCATCCTGCTGCACGCCAGCACCGACCCGAGCATCTTCCTGCAGACCGCGTACCCGGTCGAGGGCGGCCTCGGCGCGCTCGCGGGGCTCGGCAACCCTGCGGTCATCATCGTCGGCATCGTCCTGCTGTTCTTCATCCGCGGGAGAGTCCAGCCGACCTCGACCTCTCCGCAGTTCGACGCGACGCGCTGACGCTCAGACGCGCGACGGCTGCAGCACGACCTTGATGCAGCCGTCGTCTTTGCGCTGGAACGTCTCGTAGAGTTCCGGCGCATCCTCGAGCGGCGCGGTGTGGGTCGTGAGATCCATGACGCCCAGCGGATCGCTGAGGTCCTCGACCAGCGGCATCAGGTCGTCGATCCAGCTCTTCACGTTGCACTGCCCCATGCGAATGCTCACCTGCTTGTCGAACAGGGTCTTCATGGGCATGATGTCGGCGTCGCCCGCGTAGACCCCGCTCAACGACACCGTGCCGCCACGGCGCACGACATCGATCGACGCGTACAGCGCGGCCAGGCGATCGATGCCCGCCTTGTCGAAGACCTGTCGGGCCGCCACGTCGGGGAGCAGTCCGACTGCCTTCTGCACGAGCGAGATGCCCGGGTTGCCGTGCGCCTCCATGCCCACGGCGTCGACGACGGCATCCGTTCCTCGCCCTCCGGTGAGGTCACGCAGCTGCTCGACGACGTCGTCGGTGAGGTCGAAGACCTCGGCGCCGTGACGCGCGGCCATCTCACGACGCTCGGCGACGGGATCCACCGCGAGCACCCGATAGCCGCGGTGCGCGCCCACCCGGGCGACGAACTGCCCGACCGGACCGAGGCCCATCACCGCGAGGGTGCCGCCGTCGGGGACGTTCGCGTACTCCACGCCCTGCCAGGCGGTGGGCAGGATGTCGCTGAGGAACAGGTAGCGCTCGTCGGGCAGATCGGATGCGACCTTGATGTGGTTGTAGTCCGCGAGCGGCACCCGCAGGAACTCGGCCTGGCCGCCGGGCACCTGCCCGTAGAGCTTGGTGTACCCGAACAGGGAGGCGCCGCTGCCGTACTCCTTCACCTGGGTCGTCTCGCACTGCGACTGCAGGCCCCGCAGGCAGAAGAAGCAGTGTCCGCACGAGATGTTGAACGGCACGACGACGCGGTCTCCGACCGTCAGATCTCGCACAGCGCTGCCCACCTCGACGACGACGCCCATCGGCTCATGCCCGAGGATGTCTCCCTTGTCGAGGAACGGGCCGAGGAGCTCGTACAGATGCAGGTCCGATCCGCAGATCGCGGACGAGGTGATCCGCACGATCGCATCCGTCGGATGCTCGATCATCGGATCGGGCACCTCCTCGACCGTCACGTTGCGCGTGCCCTGCCAGGTGAGTGCCTTCATGCTGCGTCCTCCTCGTCGGATGCCGAATGGCCACCCTCCGTCGCGCGCACCCGATGCGACAGAGGGTTGACAGCGGTCCGTCAGTGCGAGGCGGTGACGCCGAGGTGCGCCCGCTGATCCACGAGCGGGCACGAGAAGACGTCGCGCTCCCCGAGACCCACCCGGTTGATGTACCGGACGACGATCGCGTACGACGTGAACAGCCCGACCTGGGTGTACCTGACGTCGTGTGCATCGCAGTAGGCCGAGACGATCGGCGCTGCGCTGCGCAGGTGCGGCCGGGGCATCGACGGGAACAGGTGGTGCTCGACCTGATAGTTCAGGCCGCCCATCACGACGTCGAGCACGCGGCTCCCCCGCACGTTCCGGCTCATCAGCACCTGGCGACGGAGGAAGTCCAGGGTCAGGTCCTTCGGCACCACCGGCATCCCCTTGTGGTTCGGCGCGAAGGCGATGCCCATGTAGAACCCGAACAGGCCCAGCTGCACAGCGAGGAACACGACCGCGATGCCCGGAGACAGGACGATGAACACCAGCGTCACGAATCCGATCATCCGGATCGCGAGGAAGGCGATCTCGGCCCAGCGCCGTTCGAGTCGGCCCCGTGTGACCACCCGGCGCACGCTGGACGCGTGCAGGGAGAGTCCTTCGAGGAACAGGATCGGGAAGAACGCGAGTCCCTGGTGAGCCTGCAGCCAGGTGATCGCCGGGCTGTGCTGATGCGCCGCGGTCTCGGCGGTGACCGCGATCACCGGCAGCTCGATGTCGGGGTCGGCCCCGAGCTTGTTCGGATTCGCGTGGTGACGGGTGTGCTTGTGCTGCCACCACCCGTAGCTCATGCCCACGAGCAGATCGCCGAGGATGATGCTGACCCAGTCGTTCCACCGCCCGGACACGAAGATCTGCCGGTGGGCGGCATCGTGCCCGAGGAACGCGATCTGCGTGAAGACGATCGCGAGCGCGGCGGCGGTGAACAGCTGCCACCACGTGTCGCCGATCCACACGAAGGCCGTGAGGATGACGGCGACCATGAGCGGAGCCGCGATCAGCTTCGTCCAGTAGTAGCCGTACCGGCGACGCAGCAGGCCGCGGTCACGGATCTGCTGCGCCAGCTCGGTGAAGGTGCTCGATCCGCCCCGGGCGCTGTCGCGCGGCCGGGTGCGGACGGTCGGACGGATGCCGTCCATGATGACCTCTTCTCCGGCGTCGTCCGCTCTAGGAGCGGAAGGCACCGCCCTCTTCGACCCAGTCCTCGATGCGCGCATCGTCATCGAGGACGGCGGCGATCGGACGGCGGGCGAAGACCACCGATTCGGCGAGAGCCGCGACGGATGCCGCGCGCTCCTGCTCGCGGACGGTGGCGTCCTGGAAACGCAGGGCCGCGATCTCTCGTGCGGCCACGAGGGCCGCGCTGATCTCGGCGAGGCGTTCCGCGATGACGGCAGCGAGGCCGTCGCGGAGTTCCTCCAGGTTGGTGTTCGCGATCTCCAGACGACGATCGGCGACATGGAGCTCGACGGTCGGGAATCCGTTCGCGGACAGGTGGGCGCGCGTCTCGCTGCCCTGGATCGCGGCGACCTCGTCGCGATCGGTCTTGCGCGTGAACACCGCTTCGACGGTGTAGCGGTCGGGAGCTTCGTCGGTCATCAGGGCCGCCGGAAGCGAGCCGATGAGGATGGATTCCAGACCCAGCAGTTCGGAGCTCTGCCCCGCGATCTTCAATTGTGCGTTCATGTGCTGACGTTACGCCTGCATGCTGTACGCGTTCACAGTCTCAGAGCCCGATTCGAGCCCGTTCCGCACCCGCCGGTCAGCGATATATGGGAAACTGGTCACACCACCGGTGATCATCCGATCGCGCCTCATCACACGGGTTCGTGGCGAACTGAGGAGATCATCATGGGAAAGCTCATCTACGAGGGCAGCGTCAAGTCCGAGATCGAAGATCGCGCTCTCACGCACCTGCAGCTGGTCATGACCGCGAAGCTGCGGCGCGGCGAGCCGTTCGCGTTCACGTGGCGTGAGGACATGAGCGTCGGCGGCGGACGCACGACCGTCTGGATCCACGCGGGCAGCTCGCTGGTCTTCAAGTACAGCGGCAGCCGTCAGCCGTCGATCAACCGCGCCTGGGTCGAGGCACTGGCGTTCACGGCGAGCGCTCCGAGCGGCCTGTACCTCGTGCACGAGCCCGCCGAGGGCAGTGCGCCTCCCGCCGAGCGCCTGGACGTTCCCGCGCACGCCTGACACCGCGCACGCCTGACTCGGGGAGAATGGGGACATGTCCCCGAATCCCCAGCGGCGGCTGCTCGCCTCGGTGCGCAGGATCCTGCACACCGACCCCTCGACCGTCGCCCACACCGAGGCCATGCCCGTCATCGACGAGCGCACGGTGCCGCGCGTCCTCGACCTCGCGACCCGCATCGGCGAATCGATGTTCGCGGTCGGTGCGTCTGCGCACGAGGTCACACTCGCGATCACGCGCGTGTGCTCGGCGTACGGGATGCGCGACGTCCAGGTCGACGTCACCTACAACTCGATCACCGTCTCGTTCCACCTGAGCGGCGAGGTCTGGCCCGAGACCCTCGTGCGCGTCGTCCGCGTCGCCGCTCCCGACCACGCGAAGCTGCAGCGCGTGCAGGCACTCGTCGCCGACATCGACGACGGGCTCGATCTCGAGTCGGCCCGCACCGCGTTCCGGGTGCTCCGACGCGTGCCCTTCCGGTACCAGCAGCCGGTCGTCGTCGTCGCCCGCGCGCTGCTCGCGGTCGGCGTCAGCATCATGCTCGGCGCCTCGCCGATCATCGTGGGACTCACCTTCGTCGCGGCGCTCTGCGCGGCTCTGACCCAGGCGGGTCTCGCCAGGGCTCGGGTGCCGCTGTTCTTCAGCCAGATCGCCGGAGGCTTCGTCACCACCGTCGTCGCCGTCGCGGTGACGGCACTCGGCTCAGCGGGGATCGAGCCTTTCGTCGGCATCCGCCCCTCGATCATCGTGGCCTCGGGCATCGTGCTCATGCTCGCTGGCCTCACAGTGGTCGGCGCGGCCCAGGATGCGATCGACGGTTTCGCGCTCACGGCGGGCGGTCGCATCCTCGATCTCACGATGCAGACGCTCGGCGTCGTGATCGGGATCCTCGTCGGGCTCGAACTCGGCAGCGTGCTCGGATTCACGATGGGGCTGCCCGATGACCCCGCGCCCTTCGGTCCGCTGCTGAACCAGTTCGCGGGCGCGATCATCATCGCGGTCGCCGTCGCCGTGTTCAACGGCGCAGGAATCCGGATCATCCTCGTGAGCGCACTGCTCAGCGCCGTCACGATCGCCGGCTACTCGTTCATGGTCGGCCTGAACCTGCATCCGGCGGCGGCGAGCGCGATCGGCGCACTGCTCGCGAGCTTCATCGGCATGCTGATCGCAGTGAACCTGCACGTGCCGTCGGTCGCCGTGACGACCGCGGCGATCGTGCCGCTCGTGCCCGGTGTCGCCGTGTTCCAGGGGCTCCTCGAGATGATCCACTCCGCGGGTTCCACCGCCGGCGTGGTCGGAATCGGCGGCTCTCTGGTCGACGCGGTCGTGATCGGCATCGGCCTCGCCTCCGGGGCGTCGCTCGGCCTCTACCTCGGCACGCCCGTGCGCGCGACCCTCAACAGCGTCGCGAAGACGCGCGCACGCGCCGTTCGTCGCTGAGGTCGCTCAGGCCGGAGCGCCCGAGTACGTCTCGCCCACCGGCACCGCCACCTGCAGCACGTTGCCCGGCTGCGCCAGGGGGCAGGCCCACGCCGGGTCGTAGGCGCATGACGGGTTGTACGCGAAGTTGAAATCGAGCACGATCGTGCCGCGCTCGGCATCCGATCCGAGGTCCGCGCCCTTGATCGTGTCGATCAGGTAGCGACCACCGCCGTAGGTGCCACCGGGGCGCCCGGCGAGCGCGTCGCGCACCGGGATGAAGAGCCCCCCGCCGTAGGTCGTCAGACGCCAGATGTCGAGCGATCCGGTGTCGGGGATCTCGACCTTGCCGACGCGCTCGAACGGCACGACCCCGTCGGTTCCGGTCGCGAAGTCGAAGCCGCCGGGTTCCGCGGGCAGGATCGGCAGCTCGAAGCGCCACTGCGGATCGTACGAGGCGATGGGCAGCCCCTCGAACAGAGCCCGGTCGCCCGGCAGCAGCGGAGTCGCCGGGTGGTGCAGCATCAGGTCGTCGCGCTCGATGCGCCAGAGCTCGTGCGCCTCCTCCGGCGATTCCGCCTGACGGACGGCGTCGTAGAGAGCGAACACGCGACGTCGCCAATCGACGACCTCGACGGCGATGCGGGCTTTCGTGAGCGTCATGTGGTTCAGGCTACGCGCCCGGCCCGCCTGGTCGCTCAGGTTCGCGGCCCGAGAGCCGAAGGATCCGCTTCTCCCGCGGCATCGCCCTTCAGCTCGATCAGGATCGTGTGTGTGGGCGTGGTTCCGGTGTTCTCCCCGGAATGACGCTGCGCGGCGAGCCATACCGCTTGCCCTGCGGGCAGGGTCGTATCGAAGACCCTGTCCCCCGCCGACAGCCGACGCGAGAAGTCGCTGAGCGTGACCATGACGCTGTTGGGGTGGTCATGTGGCGTGGTGCGGTCACCCGGTTCGTCCGTGTACTCGAGGACGCGCACGAAGTCGTTCTCCCACAGCGTGCGGTAGTGATCGGGATTCGTCAGGGTGGGATCGTCGGTGACCATGGGCTCACGGTACGCCCGGCGATCCCGCCCCGACAGGGGGTCTTGAGACGCTCAGCTCTCGGTGTCGCGAGGAAGCACGGTCAGCACCCGTTCGATGTGGTCGCGGAACTCGGTCATGTACGCCCGCAGGAAGGTCGCGGTCCCCGCATTCTTCACGGTGCCGTCGTCGGCGTAGTCGTCGGGGACGAACTGGATGTAGGCCTCGGGGGCGGTCATCTGTCGGGCGTTGCAGAAGCTCAGCACACCGCGCAGGCTCTGCTGCGCGACCGCCGTGCCGATCGCGCCGACGGACGCGCCGATCACCGCCGCGGGGATGTGGTCGAACGAATTCTGCCCCCACGGACGCGATGCCCAGTCGATCGCGTTCTTGAGTCCGCCGGGGATCGATCGGTTGTACTCCGGGGTGACGAACAGCACCGCATCCGCCGAGTCGATGGCCTCCTTCAGCGCGACCGCGACCGGTGGATAATCCTCGTCGAAGTCCTGGCTGTAGAGCGGCAGATCGCGGATGGGGATCTCGAAGAACTCCAGGTCCTCCGGAGCGAGCCCGATCAGCGCTTTCGCGAGGATGCGGTTGATCGAGGTGGACGAGAGACTTCCGACGAAGTATCCGACTCGGTATGTCATGACTGCTCCCCTTCTCGTGTGACGTCTCCTGCGACGCCGCATTCAGTCTCCTCTCACCGAGCGTCAGGGTCCAGGGGCCCCTGCGACACGCGCTCGTCCGACGTCGCCGCAGACGCATCGACGGGTGGGAGCCGAAGCCCCCACCCGTCGGTAACTCACCCGCTCAGGCTCCGGCGCGGACGCTCTCGAGCGAGGGGTAGTCGGTGTAGCCCTCGGCGGTGCGACCATAGAACAGTGCGGGCCGCGGCTCGTTGAGCTCGGCATCCTGACGCCAGCGCTCGACCAGGTCGGGGTTGGCGATCACGGGGCGGCCGGCGGCGACGGCATCCGCCCATCCGTCGGCGACGAGGCCCTCGGCCTCTTCCCGGCTCGTGGCGACGCCGAAACCGGAGTTGATGATCAGGGGCGCACCCAGCGTGCGGCGGATGCGCTGCACGAGTTCGCTCGTCGGCGCGGCATTCAGGATGTCGACGAAGGCAAGTCCCAGCGGACGGAGTCCTTCGGCGACGGCGAGGTAGGTGGCGAGCGCGTCGTCGTCGTCCTCTTCGAGGACGCCCTGGATGTTGTGCTGCGGCGACAGGCGGATGCTCGTGCGGTCGCCGCCGACCGCTTCGGCGACGGCGGTCGTGACCTCGATAGCGAAACGCGCGCGGTTCTCGGGCGAGCCGCCGTACTGGTCGTCGCGGACGTTCGACACGGGCGAGAGGAACTCCTGCACGAGGTAGCCGTTGGCGCCGTGCACCTCGACGCCGTCGAGACCCGCCGCGATCGCGTTGCGCGCGGCCTGCACGAACTGCTCGACCACCTCGGGGATCTCGTCGAGGGTCAAGGCGTGTGCGACAGGCATGTCGACCTTGCCCTCGGGCGTGTGGGTCTGACCGGGAGCCGCGAGCGCACTGGGCGCCACGACGCGGGGCTCGCCCGAGATCGCCGGGTGCGAGACGCGACCGCCGTGCATGAGCTGCATCACGATCGTGCCGCCCTCTTCGTGCACGGCATCGGCGATACGACGCCAGCCCTCGATCTGCGCGGACGTCACGATGCCCGGCTGCCCGGGGTACGACTTGCCCTCGGCCGCAGGCCACGTGCCCTCGGTGATGATGAGGCCCTGCCCCGCGCGCTGACGGTAGTACTCCACCATCGTCTCGGTCGGCACGCCCGCGTCGTCTGCACGGGTGCGGGTGAGGGGCGCCATGACGACGCGGTTGGACAGCGGAAGGGCGCCGAAGGCGGCGGGCTCGTAAAGACTCACAGTGAGGGGTAAGGCGCACCGCTCGTCGTGTATTCCCCGATCAGGATGCCGGGGTCTTGCCGTCCGCCCGGTCGGATGCTCCGCCGCCGAGCTCCGAGAGCATCTCGGCGAAGCGATCGAGGTCTGCCTGCGACCAGCGGCCGAGGCGCTCAGCGAGCCTGGCCTCGTAGCGTGAGCGCGCGGCCGTGACCCTCTCCTGCGCGAGCTCGGTGGCGACGAGAACGCGCGCTCGACGATCGTCGGGGTCTCGCACGCTCTCGACGAGACCCAGCTGTTCGAGCTGTCGCACCTGCCTGCTCACGGCGGTCTTGTCGGTCTGCAGGCGTTCGATGATCGCTCCGGCCGAGGTCGCCTTGCCCGTCGCGATCGACGTCAGCACCTGGTAGCCGAGGGGCTGCAGATCAGGGTGCACGGTCTGCGCCGCCTCACGCCAGCTCACGCGGATGCGGGCGAAGAGCCGCCCCAGCTCGTGCTCGACCCGGGACACCGCCTCGTCGATGTCGAGGTCGCCGTCAGACGGAGAATCCAACTCGGGTGCGTCGGGTCCGGCGTGTTCGTCGGAAGAGGCACTCATGCTCGCCATGATACGGCGAAGCCCCGCTGTCGGTGCGACAGCGGGGCTCCGATCAGATCGCCGATTCGCGAATCGTCTGCGAGATCACTTGTCGAGCAGGCCTGCGGCGGTGAGCCATTCTTCGGCCGCGGTCGCAGCCGACGCCTTCTCGTCTCCCTCGACCCGCTCGCGCAGGTCGATCAGGTCGTCGGTGGTGAGCTTCGCCGAGATCGCGTTGAGCACCTCTGCGAGCTTGTCGGTGTAGATGTCCTTCGAGAGCAGCGGGATGACGTTCTGCGCCGAGATCATGTTCTCGGGGTCCTCGAGCACCACGAGATCCTCGGCCTTGATCGCCGGCGAGGTCGTGTAGATGTCCGCGACCTGCACCGTGCCGTCGACGAGCGCCTGCACCGTGTCGGGGCCGCCGAAGTCCTCGTAGGGGACGAACGTGACCTGTCCTGCGTCCACGCCCACGCCGTAGACGTCGCGGAGGCCCGGGATGCCGTAGCCGAGCTCGCCGAACTGCGGGTTCGAGGCCAGCGAGAAGGGCTCCAGCGCCTTCAGGTCGCCGATGGCCGTGAGGTCGTTGTCCTCGGCGGTCTTCTTCGTCACCACGTAGGCGTCCTTGTCCTCGGCCTCAGCCGAGTCGAGCACCTGCAGGTCGTCCGCGCCCACGGCATCCGGCAGCGCGGCGTCGACGTCCTCGGTCGTGCGCTCCTCGTAGGCCGTGTCGTAGTAGGCCAGCAGGTTGCCGTTGTACTCCGGGATGAGGTTGATCGAACCGTCCTGCAGGGCGGGGATCGTCTGCTGGCGCGGACCGATGTTGAACTTGGTCGACACGTCGAAGCCTTCGGCCTCGAGCGCCTGCGCGTAGATCTCGCCGAGGATCTCGCTCTCGGGGAACGCGAAGGATCCCACGATGATGGAATCGCCGTCGGCGGCGTCACCGCCGGACGACGTCGGGTCGGCGGTCGCGCAGCCGGCGAGTGCGACGGCCGTGCCGACGGCGAGCAGGCCGGCGGTCAGCCGGGTGGTACGGGCTCGAGAGGTCATGCGGGGGTCCTTTCGTCGAGGATCGGTGCCACGTCGGCATCCGATCTGTGTCGCTGCGAACTGCGGAGGGGACGCATCGTCTGCCCCCGGGTGCGGGTGAGACGCTGGAGGAGCGCGAAGACGCCGTCGACGCTCAGCGCGAGGGCGGTCACCAGGAGCGCCCCACCGAGGATCACGGTGTAGTCGTTGAGGCCGATGCCGGAGGAGATGATGCGCCCGAGGCCGCCGAGTCCGACGTAGGAGGCGATCGTCACGGTCGCGATGACCTGCAGTGTGGCCGAGCGGATGCCGCCGATGATCACCGGCAGTCCGAGCGGGATCTCGACTTTGCGCAGGATCTGCATCTCGGTCATGCCGATGGATCGCGCCGCATCGATCGATTCGCGACCGACGCTCTCGAGCCCGGCATAGGCCCCCGCGAGCAATGACGGTATCGCCAGCAGGACGAAGGCGATGACGGAGCCGACGAGAACGGCAGGCGTTGTGCTGAGCCCTGAGCGCAGCACCATGGTGAGGAAGAACAGGAGCCCGAGCGTCGGGAGCGCGCGCATGCCGCCGGTGAAGCCGATGACGAACTGCCGACCGCGGCCGGTGTGCCCGATGTAGAAGCCGAGCGGCAGGGCGATGAGCATCGCGATGACGAGCGAGACACCCGAGTAGAGGAGGTGCTCGACGAGTCGGTCGCCGATGGGCAGCGGGCTCTGCGAGCCGGGCACCCAGTTGGCGGGGTCGAAGATCCAGGCGATGGCGTCGAGGAAGAAGTTCATCAGACACCCGTTCCCGGATGCGGGAGCACTCGACGGATGTCGGCGCTGTCGGCATTCTCGGCGGCGGCGTCTGTTTCGGTGGCGGTGTCCGTGGCGTCGCCGCGCCGGGTGCGTACACCGGCGGCGCGGCTCCACGGCATCAGGAGGCGCCCGATCGCCACCAGGATCAGGTCGAAGACGAGAGCGATGAGCAGACTCATGACGATCCCGACGACGACCTCCTCGAGGATGCCGCGCTGCTTGCCGTTCTGGAAGAGGTAGCCGAGGTTCTCCGAGCCGATGATCACGCCCACCGAGACGAGGGCGATGGTCGACACCGAGACGACGCGGAGGCCGGCGATGAGCACGGGGCCCGCGAGAGGGAACTCGACGCGCCAGAATCGGCCACTTCGCGAGAACCCGATGGCCCTCGCCGACTCGATGATCGCCCGATCGACCGATCCGAAGGCGTCGGTCGCCGAGCGCAGCATGATCGCGACCGCGTAGATCGTGAGCGCCACGACCAGGTTCGTGTCATCGAGGATCCGGGTGCCGAGGATCACCGGCAGGATGACGAAGAGCGGCAGGGACGGGATCGTGTAGAGCAGGCTGCCCGTGGTGATGATGAAGGTCCTGGCGACGCGATTGCGACTGGCCACCCAGCCCAGGGGCACCGCGATCATGAAGCCGAGGACGATCGGGATGATCGCCAGGCGGACGTGATTGATCGTGAGATCGAAGATCAGTCCGAGATTGGAGGCGATCCAGTTCACCGAAGCACCGTCCCGTCCGGTCTTGGTACGCCGAATCGCGCAGCCCAGACTTCGACTGAACCACAGAATATCGCGCTCGACAAGCCGCGATGTCACGTGGGGTGATCGGCGATATGGCGATCAGACCTCTGCGAGGAGTCGGAACACCTTCGAGGCGACGTGGATCTCGTCGGGGGTCAGCTCGGCGACGACGGTGCGCAGTCGCGAGGCGTGGTCCCGGCGCAGCTCTGCGAGTGCGGCGCAGGCCGACGGCGTCGCCGTCAGCACGCGGAGCCGCCCGTCGCGCTCGTCGGGGCGCGACTCGATCAGGCCCAGCTCCTCGAGCATCCGCACCTGCCGGCTGATCACCGACTTGTCCATCTCGAACCGCTCGGCGAGCTCGTGGGCGTTGGCGGTCTCTGCCCTCTCGATGAAGGTGAGCAGCTTGTAGCCGCCCACCTGCAGCTCGGGATCGATCCGCGCCGCCGACTCCTTCCAGAGCGTCCTGGTCCTCGCGAAGATGAGGTTCAGGTGCGTCTGGAGATCACCGAGCGCGGTGTCGACGTCCGGAGACGTCGCCACCGCGTCCGTGGTGACCATGTCAGCGCCTCGAGTCCGGGTCCTCGCGCTCGAGCACGGTCACCGAGTTCGTGGTCGGCGACGCGGACTCGACGCCCGAGATCCGGATGGTGCCGGTCGACATCGTCGCACCGACCTCTGCCTCGGAGACATCGAACACCGATTCCTCGGCCTGCTCGCGCAGCTGCTCGGCAGCGTTCTTGGTCGACAGCGGCTTGTTCTTGATGAACGCGATCGCGATCACGGCGATCACCGCCAGCGGGATGGCGATGATGAACGCGTCGGCGATCCCGTGCCCGTACGCCCCCTCGACGATCGCTCGGATCGTGTCGGGCAGCTGAGTGACCTTCGGGACGTCGCCCGTGGCGAGGTGCTGCAGAGCGTCGACCTCTTCAGGAGTGCTCGGCGTGAATCCCTCGAGCGCGTCGGAGATGTAGTTGCCGACGCTCGTCGAGAGCGTCGCACCCATGACCGTGACGCCGATGGTGCCGGCGATCGTGCGGAAGAAGTTGACGTTCGACGAGGCCGCGCCCAGCTGCTGCGGAGCCGTGTCGTTCTGCACGATGAGGGTGAGGTTCTGCATGACCATGCCGAGGCCCGCGCCGAGGACGAACATGTAGGTCGCCACCAGCGGGAACGGGGTGTCGTAGCGCAGCGTCGACATCAGCGAGACGCCGATCGTGGTGAGGACGGAGCCCGTGAGCATCCAGCCCTTCCACTTGCCGAACCGGCTGACGAGCTGACCGATGATGATCGACGCACCCATCTGACCGATGATCATCGGGATGGTCATGAGGCCCGACTCGGTGGGTGTGGCGCCACGGGCGAGCTGGAAGTACTGCGCGAGGAACACCGAGGTCGCGAACATCGAGACGCCGATGGCGATCGAGGCGATGACCGAGAGCGTGAAGGTGCGGTTGCGGAACAGCGACATCGGCACGATCGGTTCCTTGACGAAGAACTCGACGGTGATGAAGGCGGCGATCGCGACGCCCGCGGTGACGGCGAGCATGATGCTCGTCGAGGAGTCCCAGTCGAACTGGCTGCCGCCCATGGAGACCCAGATGAGCAGGGTCGAGACGCCGACGGCGAGGAGCACGATGCCGAAGTAGTCGATCGACACCTTGGTGCCGCGCTGGGGCTTGGGCAGGTGCAGGGTGAACTGCAGCAGCACGAGCGCGAGGATCGCGAAGGGCACGCCGACGAAGAAGTTGGAGCGCCAGCCCCAGACGTCGGTCAGGAGTCCGCCGAGCAGCGGGCCTCCGATCGTGCCGAGGGCCATGATGCCGCCGACGACGCCCATGTACTTGCCGCGCTCACGCGGCGAGATGATGAGGGCGACGGCGATCATCACGAGCGACATCAGACCGCCGACGCCGATGCCCTGGATGACACGGACCGCGATGAGCATGTTGGTGTCGGTCGAGAAGCCCGCGATCACGGTGCCGACCGTGAAGATGATGAGCGACAGCTGCACGAGGATCTTGCGGTCGACGAGGTCGGCGAGCTTGCCCCAGATGGGCGTCGAGACGGCGGTCGCCAGAAGGCTCGCGGTGATGACCCAGGTGTACTGGGACTGCGTGCCGCCGAGGTCGGCGATGATGACGGGCATCGAGGTCGACACCACGGTGCCCGAGAGCACGGCGACGAACATGCCGACGACGAGGCCGGAGATCGCGGTGAAGACCTCGCGCGGTGAGCGCACAGGCTCAGCGATGGAGGATGAAGAAGGCGTAGTCACAGTGGAAGAGCTCCTGCGTAGAAAGTTGATTAGTGTCAACTATACGCTTATGGTTGCCAAAGTGCAACTATCGACCCGGGTCAACCATCCTGGGGGAGCGGATGGGCGACCCACGACGCGAGCAGCGCGAGGCGCTCGGCAGAGGGAGAGCCGGGTTCCGCGGAGTAGATCAGCAGCACGTTCCCGGGCTCCGCGGTGATCGCCAGCTCCTCGTACGCCAGGGTCAGCTCGCCGACGAGGGGATGCTGGAACCGTTTGGTCCCCGCGCCGTGGATGCGCACGTCGTGCGCCGCCCAGAGGTGCCGGAAGGTCTCGCTGCGCGTCGACAGCTCACCGACGAGGTCCTGCAGCCCCTTGTCGTGAGGGTCGCGCCCCGCCTCGGCGCGCATGATCGCGACGCACATCTCGGCGAACAGGTCCCAGTCGGGATAGAAGTCGCGCGACACGGGGTCGAGAAACTGGAACCGGGCGAGGTTGGGCGTGCGCCCGGCTTCGCCGATCACGGGCGAATAGAAGGCACGACCCAGATCGTTCACCGCGACGAGGTTCTGTCGCGGGTCTCGCACGAACGCGACCGCATCGGTGATCGATGCCAACGCCCATCGCAGGCTGGGCCTGGTGAGCTCGGGCTTCGTCGTGCGGCGACGAGTGCGGCCGCTGGAAGGGATGCCGTCGGCGGCCCGGGCGAGGTCGAGCAGATGCGCACGCTCGGCGTCGTCGAGCTGGAGAGCGGATGCCAGGGAATCGAGCACCGCGGCAGAGGCACCGGCGATCGCGCCGCGCTCGAGCTTCGCGTAGTACTCCACGCTGACTCGGGCGAGCGCCGCCACCTCGCTGCGTCGAAGTCCCTCGACGCGCCTGTTGGCTCCGCCGACGAGCCCGACGGCCTCCGGGGTGATGCGAGCGCGCCGGCTCATCAGGAACTCCCGCACCTCGGATCTGTTGTCCATGATGAGGACGCTACCCCGCGGGGAAGCCGCGGGGGAGGCTCTCGCAGTACACCTCTCACCAGGGACTCCCCCGGACTGCCGGGCTGGCGGACGCTGGATGCATGACGACCGCCGCCCAGTATCCCGCCAGCAAGGCGCTTCCCGCGCTTCTCCTTCTGCTGACCGTGTTCGGCCCGATCTCGATGGATCTCTATCTGCCTGCGCTCCCCGCGCTCACGGCAGAGCTGGGCGCTGCCACCTCTGTGGCGCAGCTCACCGTGACGGCGTGTCTCATCGGCCTCGCCGCAGGGCAACTGATCGCCGGCCCGGTGTCCGACAGGCACGGACGTCGCGGCATCCTGCTCATCGGCATCGTCGCTTACATCGCGATGTCGCTGCTCTGCGCAGCGAGCCCGACGGTGGAGCTCCTGATCGCCGCCCGCTTCGTGCAGGGCCTCGCCGGTGGCGTCGGCATAGTGATCGCGCAGGCGGCAGGTCGCGACGTCTTCACCGGCCGACATCTGATCCGCTTCTACGCCCGCCTGACGGTCGTCGGCGGCTTCGCGGCGGTCGTGGGTCCGCTGCTCGGCGGTCTGCTCAACACCGTCGCCGACTGGCGAGGCCTGTTCGTCTTCCTGGCGGTCATCGGCGCAGGCGTCCTGGCGCTGACGCTGCGGCGGTTCGGAGAGACTCTGCCCGCAGAGCACCGCACG
Source organism: Microbacterium sp. CGR1 (assembly GCF_051062835.1). GTDB lineage: Bacteria > Actinomycetota > Actinomycetes > Actinomycetales > Microbacteriaceae > Microbacterium. The sequence goes on from NZ_JAOTPG010000001.1 coordinate 1,827,371, forward strand.
ACCGGCGGGCTGACCCGCCTCCTTCACGACTACCGCACGCTGCTGAGCGACCGGGTCTTCGTCGGCGCGATCCTCAACCAGGGCTTCCTGTATGCCGCGCTGTTCGCGTATCTGTCCGGCGCGACGTTCGTGCTGCAGGACATCTACGGGCTCTCGCCGCTCGAATACGCGCTCGCCTTCGGGGCGAACTCGGCGGGCTTCATGCTCTTCGGCCATCTCGCGGGCAAAGCGTCGGAGCACGGGCATGTGCGGGCGACCCTCACGGTCGGGGTTGTGATCGTCGCGCTCGGCGCCGCAGGGCTGCTGATGGCGGGCCTCTCCCCGATGCCGCTCTGGGTGGTGCTCGCGTCCCTGTTCGCCCTGGCGATCGGAGTATCGATCTCCTCTCCGCCGGCGACGACTCTCGCTCTCGCCGGGTACCCGCAGATCGCAGGGACGGCATCGTCGCTGCTCGGCATGATCCGCTTCGGATTCGGTGGTGTGGCGGCCCCGCTGGTCGGCGTCGCAGGCTCGTTGAGCATCCTTCCGCTCGGCGTCGTCACCGTCGCGGCTGCTGCTTTCGCGGCCGGCGCCCTGCTCCTCACCCTGCGCGCCTCACGCTCCTCCGTCCCGGTGTGACCGAGGGGTGCGTCAGGCGCGGGCAACCCCGGAGCCGTCGAGGTCCAGATCCACGTCGAGGTGCCAATCGCCGTCGTCACCGTCGGCATCCTCGGCGGCGTCCCGCTCGGGGTACAGGCGGTGCGCTCGCAGACTCTGCGCCTGCGCACTGAAATCCGGCTCGGACCCCTGGAAATCATCGTGCGGACCGACCAGGAGATCGTTTCCGACACCGACGACGAGCTCGGCGCAATCGTCGCGGCCGTTCAGGATGATGGGGATCTCGACCGCATCCGACTCACCCTCGCTGGCGATGGCCGCGGCGAGTCTGACGAGCGAGTCCGCCACGTCATCCGTGGTGACCAGTTGCTGACCTGCATACGAGACGATCTTCATGAGTCGATCATCGCCCGATCCGACGGAATCCGAATCGGGGTTGCACCGGGTGCCCGTCGTTCGATAGTGCGCAGAGCCGGGGCCGGAGGATCACATGCGGGCGTAACGGGCGCGGGCGAAGCAGAACAGGCCGTAGAGCACGAGCCCCGCACCGACGACCCAGAGGATGACCGCGCCGAAGGGCAGCCCTGCCAGGGTGCGGAGGGCCGAGTCGAGGCCGCCCGCCGTCTCGGGGTCGTGCGTGAGCGCGGCGATGACGAACAGCACACCCGCGACTCCGACGGCGATGCCCTTGGCGACGTAGCCGGCCACGCCGAACGCGACGATGCCCGAACGCGCCGCTCCCCCGGGCGCCGAGAGGTTCTTCATGAACGCCCGGGTGATGCCGCGCACGACGAAGGCGATGCCGACCGCGGCGACGATCAGGCCCACGAGCACCAGCAGCGCGACGCCTGCGGGCGCCGCCAGGAGCTTGGCGCTGAAGGACTGCGACGATTCGGACGACTGCGACTGACCGCCGAGGGCGTACACGAGGGCGGTGGCGCCGATCGCGAGGTACGCCCCGGCGGTGCCGAGGAACTTCACCCGATGCGCCCACTTCTTCTTCGAATCGGGGTCGCGCTCGATCACGGCCTCCGCGATCTGCCAGATCGCGAGCGCCAGCAGCCCGAGCACGATCAGCCAGAGCAGGAACACCCCGGCGGGCGACTGCTGGATCTGCTGCATCGCGCCGCCCTGGTCGGCATTCTCTCCGCCCCCGCCTGTTGCGATCGAGATCGCGATGCCGCCGATGAGCAGATGCAGGATGCCGAGCACGACGTAGCCGATCCGAGCGAGAACTCGGAAGGTGGTGGAGTCCTGCGCGGCGTTGGCCGCCGAGGCGGCCGAGTCTCGAGTGTTCATGTGGTCACACTGCTTTCCGTCGTCTCTCCGCCGGCCGATGCCGCTGCGGATCTGCTGGCGCGCCGAGCCCTCGCGGCATCGACGCAGACCCACACGAAGCAGGCCACGGCGATGCCCTCCAGCAGGCCGGCCACCACATCGCTGAGCCAGTGCGCGTGCAGGTACGTGCGGCTCCACATCATCGTGACGACCCAGGCCGCCCCCAGCACCCACACGTACCAGCGACGGAACGTCAGGGCGAGGATCACCGCGACCGTGGTCGCCACCGCGGTGTGTCCCGACGGGAAGGACGTCGCGACGCTCTCGGCGAGGGAGTCCTCGGGTCGGGTGCGGCCGATCACGGCAGCCATCGTGGCGCCGATCGCGACGACGGCGACCATGGCGATCGCCAGCGTCGCGGCATCCCACCGACGCGTGCGCCACACCAGCCACGCGATCAACGCCGCGCCGATCACGATCATGCCGAGGGTGCCGCCGACGACGGCGGGCACCCAGGCCACGACGACCCAGACGTCGCTGGTCAGCGACACCATCAGGTCATGCCACCAGACGTCGATAGCGAGCGGCTCGTGTCCGCCCATCGCCACGAGGGTGCGGAGCACCACGAAGGCGACGGTCGCCGAGACGCCCGCGATCAGGGCCGCGGTGGATCGTGCGACGCCGACCACGCCGTGGTCAGGCGATCGGGTCGTTGTTGCGGATGCTGCGTCGCGTCACGCGCTCGCCGGTGGCCGGGTCGACGGCGGTGCGGTCGACGGTCTCGGTGCGACGGCTGCGCATCACGAGGACGAGGCTGATCAGGAACACGACGACGCCCGCGCCCATGAGGATGTACCCGATGAGATCGAGATCGACGTAGCCGCCGGTGTCGATGTTGATCGCGAAGACGAGGATCGCTCCGATGACGAAGAGCGCGATTCCGCTGCCGATACCCATGTTGTCCGTTCCTCTCCGAGACCGCGCCTGCGGTCTCGCGTCGACAACAATAGGGTCAATGACGGTTGAGTCAATAGCCGTGGACACACTTTCGCAGACATGGTATGGATGAAGGCGATGACTGATCTCGAACGCCGCGCGGCGATCTTCGCCGCTCTCTCGGATCAGACGCGCCTGCGCATCGTCGACCTCCTCACGCTGGGAGATCTCTCCTCCTCCGAGATTGGGACCGCGCTCGACCTGAGGTCGAATCTGATCGCCCACCACCTCGGGGTGCTCGAATCCGCGCAGATCGTCTCGCGCACGCGGTCGGAGTTCGACAAGCGCCGCAGCTACATCGGCCTGCGCCCCGAGGTGTTCGACACCCTCGCACCGACGAGCGTGACGCCCCCACGCCGGGTGCTGTTCGTCTGCACCGCGAACTCCGCGCGCTCGCAGCTCGCCGAGGTCATCTGGCGTGACATGAGCGTCATCGACGCCGCATCCGCGGGCACCCGCCCTGCCGCGGTCGTGAACCCCGAGGCCGCTGCTGCCGCCGCCAGACACGGACTGGCGATCGACCCCGGTCGCCCTCCCCGTCACGTGGACGATGTGCGCAGCGACGGCGATCTCGTCATCACGGTCTGCGACGATGCGCATGAGCGACTGCGCATCCGCGACGATCTGCACTGGTCGATCCGCGACCCTGCCCGCATCGGCACGCCCGCGGCATTCGACGCCGCCTTCGACACCCTCTTCCAGAGGATCCGCGCCCTGTCGTCCCGACTCCTCGCCGCCTGAGCCGATGTCCCCGGTGCGTGCAATCATCTGCACGTCGATCGGAGGACGGAATGCGGGGCGAAGCCACCGTGCTGCATGCCGACCTCGATGCGTTCTACGCCTCGGTCGAACAGCGCGATGCGCCCGAGCTGCGCGGCAGGCCGGTGATCGTGGGCGGCGGAGTGGTGCTCGCCGCAAGCTATGAAGCCAAGGCCCGTGGGGTGCGCACCGCGATGGGTGGCCGCCAGGCGATCGAGCTCTGCCCCGATGCCGTGGTCGTGCCGCCGCGCATGGAGGCGTACTCGGCGGCGAGCGCAGACGTGTTCGCGATCTTCCGTGACACGACCCCACTGGTCGAAGGCCTCTCGATCGACGAGGCGTTCCTCGAGGTGGGTGGCCTCAGGCACATCGTCGGCACGCCCGAGCAGGTCGCGGTGCGGCTGCGTGAGCGGGTGCGCACTGAGGTCGGGCTGGCGATCTCGGTGGGGGTCGCCCGCACGAAGTTCCTCGCCAAGGTCGCGAGCGCAGTCGGCAAACCCGACGGGCTGCTGGTGGTCGAACCGGACCGCGAAGAGGAGTTCCTCCTCCCCCTGCCGGTCGAACGGCTGTGGGGCGTCGGAGCGGTGACGGCCGAGAAGCTGCACCGGTACGGCGTCCGTACGGTCGGTCAGCTGGCGGAGCTCGAGGCGGCGACCGCCGAGCGGATGCTGGGCAGGGCCGTCGGCGCCCATCTGCATGCCCTGGCCCGGCTGCGGGATCCTCGTCCGGTCGACACGACTCGACGCCGAGGGTCCATCGGCTCGCAGCGCGCACTCGGCACCCGTCCGCGAGCGACCGAGGAACTCGACCTCATCCTCACGCAGATCGTCGACCGCCTCGCCAGGCGCCTGCGCGACGGCGACCGGGTCTGCCGCACGGTCGTCCTGCGTCTGCGTTTCGGGGACTTCACGAGGGCCACCCGGTCGCGCACGCTCGGCTCCCCGACCGACCGCTCCGCGATCCTGCTCACGGTCGCGCAGACACTGCTCGGAGCCGCGCAGGCCGAGATCGCCGAGCGCGGCATCACGTTGATCGGCATCTCCCTGTCGCAGCTCGACCGCGCCGAGAACATGCAGCCCGAGCTGCCGATCGACTGGGGCGACGAGCAGCGCCTCGACACCGTGCTCGACGCCCTGCGTGATCGCTTCGGCGCGGCATCCGTCTCCCGCGCCGCGCAACTCGGTCGCGATGCGGGATGGTCGAGTCCGATCCTTCCGGAACACGAGTGACGGCGTGACTCCCCTGGCGCCTCTTTGAAAGAACCACCGCGGGATCCTAGGGTGGTGTGCATGGCAGGACCAGAGACCATGATGCAGACTGAGATCGTGCTCGACGGGGAGAGCTACCTCCTCGCGCAGGTGCAGGATCTCGGCGATCTGAAGCGTCGCATCGAGGAGGCCGTGAAGACCGCCGGCAGGTTCGTCGACTTCGTCGTGGTCGGAAACCGCGAGGTGAGCGTGCTCATCACCCCGCACTCCCGAGTGGCCATCAGCGTGTCGACGGTGCTCTTCGACTCCCGTGACACCGGAGACGTCGACTTCCCGTTCGGCGGGTTCTACGACGGTCTCTGATCAGAGCTGATCGAGCACGAGCTCGCCCCGCGAGTTCAGCTGCTCCATCATCTGCGTCACGCGCTTCGGGTCGATCGTCGCGACCGTCGGCTGATCGAACTCGAGGATCAGCGGGATGCTCGGATGCACCCAGATGGTCAGTCGCCCCGACGGCACCTCGGGCTTCGGCAGCCAGGTCATCATGAAACTCTCGTTGCGGCGCAGCTTCGTCCCGATGACGATCTTGAGGTGCGCCAGAGTCACGTCTTCGATGTCGATCGCGGGGCGCGAGCTGTTGTACTCCAGTGTTCCCATGTGAGAACTGTACGCGGGGTCGGTGAGCTTGCCCTCACTCCTCGATGTTCGCGAGCACCGACACGGCACTCATCGCCGCGGGCCAGCCGGCGTAGAACGCGAGGTGCGTCGCCACCTCGGCGAGCTCCTCGCGGCTGATGCCGTTGGCGATCGCCTTGTTCATGTGCGACACCAGCTGAGCATCCCGCCCGAGGGCGATCAGCGTCGCCACCGTGATCAGGCTCCGCTCCCGCGGCGAGAGCTCCGGACGCTCCCAGACATCGGCGAAGAGCACGTCGTCGGTGAGGTCGGCGAGCTTCGGGGCGAGGTCGCGCACGAGCTGGGGTGCGACACGGGGGTTGTCTCCGGTCATGGTGTCCTTCTTCCTCCTTCAGCGTCGCGGCACCGGCAGGTCGCCGCATCCGTCCCTTCGACGCTAGGCGCGACGGCCGGAACGAGGGAGGCCCTGACGGTACCTCGTTCGCGGGATGCCGCAGACAGAATCCGACGGTTCCGCGATGACAGAATCGAGGGATGACTGATTCGTTCGACGCTCTGATCGAGGCAGGTTCGGCCGCAGACGTCTCGGGCTGGGACTTCGCCTGGCTCGATGGGCGAGCGACCGAGGAGCGACCGCCGTGGGGCTATGCGCGCCTGCTGGGCGAGCGCCTGGGCGCAGCATCCGCCTCCCTCGACATCCAGACCGGCGGCGGCGAGGTGCTCTCCGAAGCCGCATCGTTCCCGCTTGTCGCGGTCGCGACCGAGTCCTGGCCTCCGAACATCGCGCACGCCACCCGGCTGCTGCATCCCCGAGGCGTGGTCGTCGTCGCCGATCAGGACGAGCCGCCGCTGCCGTTCGCCGACGCCGCCTTCGATCTCGTCACGAGCCGCCACCCCGCCACGATCTGGTGGGACGAGATCGCACGGGTGCTCCGCCCGGCGGCACCTATCTCGCGCAGCACGTGGGCCCTGGGAGCGCCTTCGAGCTGATCGAGTTCTTCCTCGGGCCGCAGCCGGAGGCCCGCCGCGGCCGACACCACGATGACGAGGTCCTCGCGGCCGGGGCTGCAGGACTCGAGGTCGTCGACCTCCGCACCGCGACGCTCCGGATAGAGATCCACGACGTCGCCGCCGTGGTCTATCTGCTCCGCAAGGTGATCTGGTGGGTTCCCGGTTTCACGGTCGAGACGCATCTCGACCGGCTCCGTGAACTGCACGAGCTCGTCCAGGCGGAGGGTCCGTTCATCGCCCACTCGACCAGGCACCTGATCGACGCGCGTCGGCGCTGAGCCGACCTCAGTCCGGCGAGAGCTGCCTGATCAGCCCGTCGCGCGCGGCATCGCACACGCCGCCGTGCCGCCGGGAAGGCGATGCCGGAAGCGGGCGATCAACGAATAGCCGAGCGATGCCGCCCACGAGAACGGCGGCGTCACGAGCAGATGGCCGAGGAAGCGCAGGATCCCCTGCGGCTGCAGCTGCAGCAGGACGGCGAACGCCGCGTGGCCACGGAATCGTCGCCCGCCGGCCAGCAGCCAGACGTAATGGGTCACGTCGTCATGGCTGAGCGCGAGCTCGTCCAGGTCGAGCCACTGCCACGGCTGCGCGTCCGGAAATCTGTCGAGTGGTTTCTCGAGTCGCCGCACCCACGTCGTGCAGAAGGCACAGTCGCCGTCGAAGACGAGCAGCGGTTCGGTGGGCATGGGTCCGACACTACGCTCCCCGAACCACAGGACTCCCACGATCTCAACCCCCTGTTCCCGCGCGCGGGCATGTCGGAGTCTGTGGGCATGAGCCACCCCGACGACATCAAGCAGCCCCTCGACCATCTGCCACCGCTCGATGAGCGCGACAAGGCCATCGACATCGACGAGCCGAGCTATCCGACCTCCGAGGCACCGAGCAGCCCCGCGCACGCATCACCCGAGACGGCTGCAGAGCCCGACAAGCCGAACCGCCACGGCGTCGACAAGCTTCCCCCGACCTCGCGCTGAGTGATCGGCGATATGGGGCGGCCCATCGACATCCCGACATCGATCCCGCTGGACGACTGGCTCGCGAAGCTCGGTCAGTCCACCGGAGCGCCGGGAGGCGGTGCGGCGTCCGGCGTGATGCTCGGCATCGCGGCCTCCCTGTTGAGCATGGTCGCTGCGTACACGCCCGATGATCCGCGCGCAGCGGAGTGCGGGCGCCGAGTGGTCAGACTGCGCGACGAGGCGCTTCAGGGTGCGGAGAGCGACGGAATCCTCTCCGCCGAATTCGGCGCCGCTCTCGCTCTTCCCGCCGACGACCCGGATCGCGACGCGCGGGTGCGCGCTGCAGCCGTGCGCGCGGCCGAGTCGGCGGCGCGACTCGGATCATCCGGAATGGCTCTGCTGAGCGAGCTGCGCGTGCTCCGCGAGATCGGGAACCGGAGCCTCTCGGCGGATCTCGCCGTGGCGGCAGGTGCGCTCGGCGCGGGTCTCTCGGGGTCCTCCGTCAATCTGCGTGCGAACCTCCGGACCGCACAGGCGCATCACGCATCGGCCGGAGCGCTGGCCGAGCTGCGCGTCGACGCCGCGCAGCTGGCTGAGGCACAGCAGAACGCCGCGCGGATCGCGGAAGAGCTCTCGGCGGAGTTCGACGACTGATTCTCCGCCGGCGTCGTACGGGTCTAGTCGACCTCGTACTCCGGACGCTCGGGGGCGTCGAGGGGCGGTCCCGAGGGCGATTCGACGCCGCGGGTGAGCGCCTGCAGCCGACGGACAAGCTCGGCGTCCTCGAGCTCCGGCCCGCTGTCGCTGAGCGCCTTCGCCACGATCTGGCTGGCCGGGCCGATCAGGAACTTCGCCGCCACGACCGTCCCGTCGTGCTCCCGCACCGGTATCTCCACGATCTCCGCACGCTCCTCATCGCCCAGCGCGCGCCCGTAGGCCAACAGCGCGTCCGCGATGTCGTCACCGGTCACGAATTCGTCGCCGCCATACAGGATCGATTGCATAGCGCCGTTCTATGCCACCTCGGCCGGATACCCGCGCCCCTTGCCCGCCCGACCGGTGAATGCTAGCGGCACCGCCCCTCGCCGCGCAGACGAGAAAAGAGTACGCCCACCCGAAGGCATCCGCCATGGGATGCCGTGGCGGGCCGATCGCGCGTATCGTCACGACCTGAGAGCCGGCGCCGTAGGCGTCATGGGGATCGCCCCCGGAGTGGCTCCGGTCGAGGGACTCTGTGCCGACGGTTGCGAAACGCCCGTCGAGAGGGAGTCCCTCCACTGTGGGTGGCGAAGGGAGCGCGGTCAGCGTCGCTGCAGCGCGGCGAGCGAGCGAACCTCCTGCTCGGCGGCGGCGATGATCGCTCCGATGCTCTGCGACGCGTCCACCGAGCATCCGTTCTCGTCTGCTCCCAGCGGTTCGAGGGTCGCCAGCTGAGAATCGAGCAGGGCGAGCGGCATGAAGTGCTCCGACCGCACGACCATCCTCTTGGCGATCACCTGCTTCGACGCCTCGAGGTGCACGAAGAGGACTGCAGGTGCGTGCTGACGCAGGACATCCCGATAGGCGACCTTCAGTGCGGAGCAGGCGATGACCATGCCCGCAGCACCGTGCGCGGCCAGCTCCTCGCCGACGGCTGCCAGCCAGGGGGCGCGGTCCTCATCGGTGAGCGGGACCCCTCCCGACATCTTGGCGACGTTCGAGGCGGGATGCAGGTCGTCGGCGTCGCGGAAAGGAACGCGGAGTCGATCGGCGAGGGCGAGACCCACGGTGGACTTGCCGCATCCCGAGACCCCCATCACGACGATCAACGGCGCGGACATCACGGCGGCGGTCATCGTCCTCGACCGAACTTCAGCAGTACCTTGCTGGACTGCATCGGATCGGCGGCGATGGCGAACGCGGTCTCGGCGGACTTCCATGACTCCACGTGGCTGATCACAGGAGCGATCTTCAATCGCCCTGCGGCGAGCGCTTCGATGACCTCGTCGATCTCGTCGTTGAACCGGAAGGAGCCGAGCAGGTCGAGCTCCTTCGCGATCGCCAGCGCGATCTGCACGGGCTGGGGCCCGCTCGGGAGGAGTCCCACCATCGCCACGACCCCGCCCCGGGTGACTGCGCGGATCGCGGTGTCGAGCCCTCGGTGGCTGCCGGACGACTCGACGACGACGTCTGCGTCGATCGCGGCGATGTCCGCATCGTCCGGCTGTTGCAGGATGCTGTCCGCGCCGAGTTCCTGCGCGATGCGGAGCGGACGGTCGTGCAGATCGACCGCGGTGATGTGTCGCGCGCCGCGGGCCTTGAGCACCGCGATCGTCAGGAGTCCGATCGGCCCGCAGCCCACGACGAGGGCTGTGAGATCGGTGACGTCACCGATCCGGTTGACGGCATGCCACGCGACACTCGCGGGTTCGATCAGCGCCGCCTGCTGCAGATCGATGGTGTCGGGCAGTGCGCGCAGCATCCGCGTGGGCATCGCCACCCGGTGGGCGAACGCCCCATCGCGATGAGGGAATCGAGCGGCCGATCCGAGATAGCCACCACCGGCGATGTTCGGTCGATCGGCAGGGTGGCGTACGTATTCCGTCGCCGGGGTGGCAGGGTGCACCGCGACCTTGGTGCCCTCCCACGGACCGCTGCCGTCGGCAGCGGCACGACGGACGACACCGACGACCTCGTGACCGAGTACCATCGGGGCCCGCAGGATCGATTCACCGGCGGCGCCGTGCTGCCAATAGTGCAGGTCGGAGCCGCAGATCCCGCCGTAGACGATGTCGATGACCGCCTCGTCCGGAGCCGGGACGGGCTCGGGGATCTCATCGATCCGCAGGTCGCCGACGTCATGGATCACGACAGCGTGCAGTGCGTTCGCCATCAGACCACCGCCGTCATTCCGCCGTCGACGAAGACGACCTGTCCGGACACGAACCGCGACGCGTCTGAGGACAGCCAGACCACGGCTCCGCCGATGTCCTCAGGCTCACCCCAACGACCGATGGGCGTCCGCCCGAGGACCCAGGAGTTGAACGCCGGGTCGTCGACGAGGGCTTGAGTGAGCTCGGTGCGGATGTATCCGGGGGCGACACCGTTCACGCGCACGCCGCTTCCCGCCCACTCGGCGGTCATGGCCTTGGTGAGGTTGCGAAGCCCGCCCTTGGCCGCCGTGTACGCCCCGATCGTCGGACGCGCGAGGTCGGTCTGCACGGAGCAGATGTTCACGATGACGCCGCTCCCCCGCTCCACCATGGACCGCGCCGCGGTGCGACCCACCAGGAAGGCACTCGTCAGGTCGGTGCGGATGACACGGTCCCAGTTCTCGAGGCTGACGTCGAGCATCGGCTCCCGGTGCTGCATACCGGCGTTGTTCACGAGGACGTCGATCTGCCCCTCGGCCTCGACCGTGCGGATGCCGGTGACCACCGACTCCTCTTCGGTGATGTCGAACGCGGCCGCCGAGACGGCATCCGCACCGAACTCCTGCGCGAACGACGCGGCCGCCGCCTCGGCGCCAGCGACGTCGCGACCGTGCACGACGACGTGTGCGCCGGCATCGAGCAGGGATCGCGCGATCGCGCGACCGATGCCGCGGCTGGAGCCGGTGACGAGGGCGCGCCTGCCGGTGAGGTCGAACGGGTTGGTCATGATCTCTCCGATGGGTCAGTAGAACTCGACGGTGTCGACGACGTTGCGAAGCGCCGCTCCGTCGAGGAACCGGGTGGCGTTGTCGGCGAACAGTTCAGCGATGCGGCGGTCCTCCCGAGCGTCGAGGGCCGCGGTGTGCGGGCTCACCAGCACGCGAGGATGCGACCAGAGCGGGCTTTCGGTCGGAAGCGGCTCCACCTCGAACACGTCGAGGGCGGCGAATCCGACGACCCCCGACTCCAGGGCGTCGAGCAGCGCCACCTCATCGACGACCGTCCCTCGACCGACGTTGACGAGGGTCACGCCCGGGCGCAGCGCGTCGAAGAAGTCGCGTCCGACGACGTGGTGCGTCGCATCCGTACCGGGAAGGGTGGTCACGACGGCGTCCACCTCGGGCAGTATCGAGGCGACGTCATCGGGGTGCACGGTGCGCGAGACACCAGGCGCGGATGCACCGCTGCGCGACGTGCCGATGACGGTCGCGCCGAGGGCCGACAGCTTCGCGGCCACCGATGACCCGATGCCGCCGAGGCCGAGAACGAGCACGGTCTGCTCCGACACCTGCGACATCAGCCAGCGACCGCTCCACTCCCGGTCACGCTGCTGCTGCACGAGGCGGGGAAGATGCTTCGCACCCGCGAAGACGCCGAACACCGCGAACTCGGCGAGCGCGTCGCCGTGCACGCCAGCCGACGTCGTGAAGACGACTCGGTCGAGCTCTGCCTCGGTGAGCTGGGCTGCACGCACCTGGCCGCCGCCCCCGGCCGCCATCGTGTGCAGCCAGCGGAGCGAGGGATTCGCCCGCACGGTGCGCGCGAGGGCCCCCGGGTCGACGTCCGGGATGCCGTACAGCGCGTCGGCCGAGTCGACGAGCTGCTCGTACGCAGTCTGCTGCGCGGGCGTGCGCCGGAACGACGGGTCGCCCGAGAAATCGGCCGGGTGCCGCATCGGCGGCAGCAGAGTCTGATCGACGACGAGATCGATGCGCGGTTCTCTCGTGGTGAGCAGCTCGCACAGCTCGGGTGCGAGAGGTGCGGCGACGACCACCCGCAGACGTGCACTCATCGCAGCGCCTCCACGGCAGCGGCGATCTCGACGACGGCGGCGTCGATCGTCTCCAGATCGGTGGCGAACGAGATCCGGAAGAAGGGCGAGCGACCGTAGGCCGACCCCTGGATCACGGCGACGCCCGCGTGATCGAGCAGATACAGCGTCACATCCTGGTCGTCCTCCAGCACCGTGCCGTCGCCCGTGGTGCGGCCGATCAGGCCTGCGCAGTCGACGTAGAGGTAGAAGGCTCCGTCCGGGATGAGCGGCGTCAGTCCATCGATGCCCTGGAGACCTGCGACGGCCGCATCACGGCGCGCGCGGTACACCGGCACGGACTCGGAGATGAAGTCCTGCGGGCCCTCCAGCGCCGCGGCCGCGGCAGCCTGGCTGATGGACGAGGGGCACGACGACGTCTGCGACTGCAGCGTGTTGATCGCACCGACGAGGGCGGGGTCGCCGACCGCATAGCCCAGGCGCCAGCCGGTCATGGCGTACGACTTAGACACTCCGGAGACGACCAGCACCCGGTGACGCAGGTCGGGCGCGACGGCCGCGAGGCTCGGAGCGGGAGCACCGGTGAACGAGATCTCGCTGTAGATCTCGTCCGACAGCACCGAGACGTGCGGGTGGCGACGCAGCACGTCGGCGAGGGCTGAGAGCTCTTCCTCCGTGTGGATCGCGCCGCTCGGGTTGCCGGGGCTGTTCAGGATGAGCCACGTCGTGCGGTCCGTGATCGCGGACTCCAGCTCGGCCGCGCTGATCTTGTACCCGTTGTGCGCGGAGGTCTCGACGATGACGGGGGTGCCCTCATTCGCACGCACCATGTCGGGGTACGACACCCAGTAGGGCGCCGGGATGAGGACGTCATCACCGGCATCCACGGTAGCCATCAGGGCGAGGAAGATGACCTGCTTGCCGCCGCCGCCCACGGTGATCTCGGCATCGGAGTACTCGATCCCGTGCGTGCGCAGCAGCGAGCTGCGGATCGCCTGACGGAGACGCGGCGTGCCGTTCACCGGCGTGTACTTCGTCTCACCCGCCTCGATCGCCGCGATCGCCGCCTGCTTGATGTGAACAGGAGTGTCGAAGTCCGGCTCGCCGACGGTCAGGTCCAGGATGCGACGTCCCTGCGACTTCAGCTCCCGCACCCGCGCCGCCGCCGCCGTGCTCGGCGACGGCTTGATGCGACCGAGGCGCTCCGCCGCGCGGAACGATGACACGATCACGTCGGTCATGACGGGTCCTCGATGTCGGACGTGAGCCCCTTCGCCTTCAGCACCTCGGTGAGGTTGCACAGCTCGATCGTGGTGCCCCCTGCCCAGTACTTCGTGATGAGCTCGGCCTCGTGGGCATCGCGTGCGGCCGACAGCTCAGCGGCCTCCCGGGCCTCCTCCCGTCGGACGACGACGACGCCGTCGGCATCTCCCTTGACGATGTCGCCCGGGTGGATGATCTCGCCCGCGAAGACGACCGGCTGATTGAGGGCGCCGAGGGTCTCCTTCACCGTGCCCTTGATCGACACGCTCCCCGAGAAGACCGGGAGTCCGAGTTCGCGCAGTTCCTGCGTGTCGCGCACTCCGGCGTCGGTCACGAGAGCCGCGATGCCCTTCGCCTTGCAGGCGTTGCCGAGCACATCGCCGAACATGCCCGCCTCGGCGAACTCGCCCGCCGACACGATGAGCACGTCTCCGGGCTGCGCGTAGTGGATGGCGACCTGGAGCATGAGGTTGTCCCGCGGAGCGCACACGACCGTGAAGGCCGAGCCGACGAACGACGTGTCGCGGTCGATGGGCTTGATGTTCGAGTTCAGGGCGCCGCGGCGGCCCTGCGCCTCGTGGATGGTCGCCGCGGTGAACTCGCCGAGGCGGGCGATGTCGGCGGCGTCGGCGCGCTCGATGCGGGTGGTGACGTGAACCATGGTGGTGTGGTGTCCTTACTCTGCAGTCTGGAGTGCGGCGTCGCGGCGGTCGAAGGTGAGACCGCCCGGCACCTGGAAGGTGGGCATCAGCTCGACGAGTCCGATGTTGACGTGCGACGGCGCGTCGACCGCGAACTCGATAGCCGAGACCACGTCGTCGACGGTCAGCGACTCGAAGCCCTCGTAGTACGTCGCCCAGGCCTCGGCATCCGTCTCGGGGGTCCCGCCGAGGTTGCGGGAGAAGATCTCGGTCTCGATACGGCCGGGGCTGAGCTCGGTGACGCGCACCCGCTTGCCCAGTGCGTCGTTGCGCAACTGACGCGAGAGCTGATGAACGGCGGCCTTGGTCGCGTGATAAGCGGTGTGGCCGAAAAAGTTGTAGTGCCCGGCGATCGACGAGATGTTCAGCACATGGCCGCGATCCCGCTCCACCATGCCGGGATAGAGCAGGCGCAGGATCTGCATCACCGCGGTGAGGTTCACCTCGACCAGGTCGTCCAGATCCTCGGCGGAGGAGCTCAGCAGGTTGCCCGCGCGGCTGACACCGGCGCTGTTCAGCACGATGTCGGCCTGCACCCCCTCGAGCGCCCGGGCGAGGGCATCCGTGTCCCGGACATCCAGCGCGTGCACGATGACCCCCTTCTCCGCGAGCTCGGCGAGACGCTTCTCGTCGCGAGCGATCGCGTGAACGGTGAGCCCCTTCGAGAGGAACAGGTCGATCGCTCCTCGGCCGACGCCGCTGGTGGCGCCGGTGACGACGGCGACTCGGTAGTCGGAGAAAGTCATAGCAGGGTCCTTCCGGTGGTTGACAGGGAGAGCGCGTCGAGAGCCGCGAACACGGATCCGACGCGAAGACGAAGAGCGTCGAGAGAGACGAGGTCGGCGCGAGCGCGAGCAGCGGCCTCCGCCGACGAGACACGGCGGAAGCGCAGCCGCTGACCGGGACGCACCTGGGCGAGCACGTCGAGCGAGCCCGAGGTCACGACGGCGAGCACGGGATAGCCCGCGGTGACACCCCGGCCCCGATGCAGGACGAGCAGCTCATCGCCGGGCGGCACCTCGACCGCACCCACGGGCACTCCCCGGGAGAGCACCTCGCCGCGGCTGACGCGTTCGGGCAGGGGCCCTGTCATCCGCAGTCCGATGTGGTTGCTCGTCGGGGTGACGAGGTACGGCTGCTCGAAGAGGCGATCCGCGGTTCCCGCGAAGTCGGCGATGTCGGGGCCGTCCGTGACGTCGACGACGAACCCCGTGGGGATCCGCGGCACGTCGAGGCTGTAGAGCTCGGCGCTGAAGTGGTCGTTGAAGACACCCGAGGTCGCCTGACGCAGAGCGAGTGACGCACCGGGCGCGAGACGGCCGCCGAAACCGAGGACCGAGTCCGGTGCGCAGCTGCCCAGCAGCTGGGGGACGTCGAAGGATCCGCGTACAGCGAGGTAGGCACGAAGCCCGCCCTGCAGCTGCCGCAGCGCGACCGCCTCCCCCGCACGAACCGACACCGGCTGGCCGCTGGGCCGCCCGACTCCGTCGATCGTGAGATGCCCGTCGGCGCCGGTGACCGCGATCAGGATGTCGATATCGGCGACGAACTCGAGGTCGAGCGCCGTGATCTCGAGCAGCGCCGCGTTCTCGGGATTGCCGACGAGGATGTTCGCGATCCGCGCCGATCGCTGGTCGAGGGCGCCGTTCACCGGAACGCCGTAGCGCGGGCCGCGTCGGCGGCCGAGATCGGTGACCTGTGTGGAGCCGGCCTCGACGATGGTCAGGATGCCGGCGCTCATCGCGACTCCATCCGCGTTCCGAGCAGCGACTCGTACTCGTCACGGCCGATGGGCGAGAACCGGATGAGGTCGCCCGGCTCGTAGGGCACGAACGGCTCGGAATCGAGGTCGAGGACCGTCAGGGGCGTGCGTCCGATCAGCGGCCATCCGCCGGGGGCTGCGGCCGGAGTGATCGTCGCCTGGCGCCCGGCGACCGAGACGACCCCCTGCGGGACATGCGCGCGGGGACTGGCGAGACGCGGCACCGGGTTCGGGAAGGGAGGGCCGTCGAGCATCGGCGACCCACCGGGGGCGCCGAGACACCGCACGACGTAGGTGGGCTCGCTGTGCAGCCGCACGAGCTCTTCCACGCTGAGACTCTGCGCCGCTGCGACCGTCAGCAGGTCGAGCTCTCCGTCGAGGTCGTACAGCACCGGCACGTCGAACATGCGCGGGGTGTCGGTGAGCGGACGATCGTGGTCGAGTCCGTCGATCACATGCGCGAGGTAGTCGCCGAGCCTGTCGAGCGAGACCTCGGCCGGATCTATCTCGATCAGTGCGGCGTCGTACGTGGGGATCACGCACTCCACTCCGGGCACGTGCGCCGCGTCGACGAAGCGCGCGAGGTGGTGGACGAGACGCCACCCCGCCTCACGGTCGGCCAGGACGCTGACCACTCGCAGGGCGGTGTTGCCGCTGGGCGAGATGACGACGGATGCCTCTGACATGTCGGCCCTCACTCCAGCCAGTCAGCGAGGGGGGCGATCTCGACGCCGGCCGATTCGAGGCCTTCGCGGATCTCGCGAGCGAGCTCGACGGCGCCGGCGGTGTCGCCGTGCACGAGCACCGTGTCGCACGCGACCGGGATCAGCACGCCGTTGCGGCTCTCGATCACCCCGTCGACGACCATCCGCACCGTACGGCGCCGGATCTCCTCGCCGTCGTGGATCACGGCACCGGGCTCGCTGCGAGGCACCAGAGTGCCGTCGTCCTCATATGCCCGATCGGCGATGCCGACGATGCCGACGCGGAGCCCGGCCGCCCGCGCGGCATCCGCCAGTTCTCCGTCCTGCGCGAGGATGATGAGCTCGGGGTCGAGCCGACGGGCGGCCGTGGCGACGGCATCAGCGTAGTCCTCGCGGACCGCGACGAGGTTGCCGAGCCGACCGTGCGGAGCGATGTGCGTCACCTTCGTGCCGTGGAAGGCCGCGATCGCCTGCAGTGCACCCAACTGGTAGAGGACGTCGGTGCGCACCTCGTCGGCCGTCAGCGCCATCTCTCGCCGCCCGAAGCCCTGCAGGTCGGGGAAAGAGGGATGCGCGCCGATTCCGACGCCGCGCCGGACGCAGGCGCGCACGGTCTCGTCCATGATCTGGGAGTCGCCCGCGTGGAAGCCGCAGGCGATGTTGGCCGACGTGAGGATGTCGAGGAGCGCCGCGTCATCACCCATCCGCCACGGCCCGAAGCCCTCGCCGAGATCTGCGACCAGATCGATCCTGCGTGTCATCGCCAGCTCCTCTCCTCATCGATTGCGCTGTCGGGACCAGGCTAGGACGGACGACATCTCAGGCATTCGGATCATGCCGCTTTCGTGCCGGATGGTCGCAAGAACTCCCGACTTATTCAGGGACTTCGCGATCTGTTTGGCAATTTCCTTGCCGCACACGCTGTCGCATCCGAGGCGATCCCGATAGCATCGACGACATCGCCACGCCATCCCGACGGAGGAATCCCATGGTCGTCCCCGCCCGCCGCGTCCAGCGTCGCGTCACTCTCACCGAGATCGCCGAAGCCCTCGGAGTGGCCCCGTCGACGGTGTCGCGTGCGCTCTCGAATCCGAACCGCGTGAGTCCGGCGATGTACGAGCGCATCACCAGCAAGGCCCAGGAGATGGGATACACCTCGGCGCTTCTTCCCGCCGCCGAGAACCGTCTCGCCCGCGGGACGATCGCCCTCGTGCTGCCGAACCTCACCAACCCCTTCAACCTCGACGTCACCCGCGGAGCGCAGGCGCAGATCCGCGCCGCGAGCTACCTGCACCTGCTCGTCAGCACCGAGGAGTCACTGCCCATGGAGGAGCAATGGCTGCGCGAGATGGCGCGCACAGTCGACGGGATCGTCGTGTCCTCCCCCCGCATCGACGATGAAACGCTGCGCGCCATCTCGCAGATCGCGCCGACCGTGATGATCAACCGGGCAGCTCCCGGCCTCTCCGGCGTCGTGATCGACACCCCGGCGGGCCTCGCGCAGGCCGTGCACTACCTGAACTCGCTCGGCCACACACGCATCGCCTATGTGCGCGGGCCCCACGGCTCCTGGACCGACCAGACGCGATTCGACGCGATCACCGCCGCGGCGACCGAGCGGGACGTCGATCTCGTCACGGTCGGCCGGTACCAGCCGACTCTCGCGAACGGAGCGGCCGCGGCGGACGCGGTCGTGCTCACCCGCGCGACCGCCTGCATCTTCTTCAACGACGTGCTGGCCATCGGTGCGCTGGATCGCTTCCGCCAGCTGGGCGTGTCGATCCCCGGCGACCTCAGCGTGGTCGGCTGCGATGACATCTTCGGCTCGTCGTTCTCGCATCCGCCGCTCACCACGGTCACCTCCCCCGGCGAAAGCGCCGGCCGAGCTGCGGTCGACATGCTGATCGGACGATTCTCGACGCGCGACCGCTCCGACCGGATCGACCACATCTCGGCGCACCTGACCGTGCGCTCCTCGACCGGCCCCCTGAAGAGCTGACACCGACTTCGACGTCACGAAGAAGGACCCCGGATGCCGACAGCATCCGGGGTCCTCTTCCGCGATTCCGGCTACGGGATCAGGATGGATGCCGTGACGGCATCCTTCTCCTTCTGCGTCTGCTGCACATCGTCGACCTCGTCCAGTGTGTACCGTCGGGTCTCGGTGGCGGTCAGCGCCGCGATCACCGCGATGAGCATCAGACCGATGCCGAGGAACGCCGGTCCGATCCAGTTCTGCAGCTCCTCACCGGCGAGCGCCGTCGAGGCGACGGGACCGATGGCTCCGGCGATCGCAAACCCGATCTGGGTGCCGACCGCGAGGCCGGACACTCGGACGCGGTTCGGGAACATCTCGGCGAAGAACGCCGGCCAGGCCGCGTTCGCGGTCGAGTAGAAGAAGCCGTTGCAGAGGATGCCGAGCGTGAAGATCAGCGGCCAGTTGCCCTGAGTGATCGCCCACAGGTACGGGACGGTCGTGAGCCCGGCTCCCACCGCGCCGATGATGAAGACCGCCTTGCGGCCGATGAGGTCCGAGACGTATCCCGCGACAGGCGTGTAGAGCAGCGCGAGCAGGCTCGCGAGCACGGGAACCCAGAGCATCGTCGCCTTGTCGAGTCCGTATCCGGTGGTCGCGAACGCGACGGAGAACGTGGCGAACAGATAGCTGACCCCGGCGATCATCGCGCAGGCGGCGACGCGGATGATCGCGACCCAGTGGAACCGCGTGACCTGCTTGATCGGAGCGAGCTGCACCTTGATCGCCTGGGTCTCGACGAAGGACGGCGGCTCCTCGAGGTTGCGACGGATCAGATACGCCACCACGACCACGACGGCGGAGAGCCAGAACGGGATGCGCCAGGCCCAGCCGAGCAGGTCCTCCTGGGGCAGCGCCGCGAAGGGGATGAAGACGGCGGTCGCCAGCAGCCCACCCGAGGCGGAGCCGCTCGTCACGAAGCTCGTCGTGAACCCGCGACGATTGTCCGGCGCATGCTCGAGGCTCATCGAGATCGCACTCGCCTGCTCACCCGACACCGACAGCCCCTGAATGATGCGGATGACCACCAGGAGGATCGGCGCGAGGATGCCGATCTGCTCGAATGTCGGCAGGCAGCCGATGATGAACGTGCAGATGCCGATGCCGAAGAGCGTCAGCATCATCACGAATTTACGGCCGAAGCGATCGCCGAGCGGGCCGAGGATGAAGGCGCCCAGCGGACGCACGACGTATCCCACGGCGAGCGTCGCCATGCTGAGCAGCACGCGGACGCCTTCAGGGAGCTCCGGCGGGAAGAACAGCTGGTTGAGCACGAGCGCTGCGGCCGTGCCGTACACGGCGAAGTCGTAGTACTCCAGAGTCGTACCGACCCAGGACGCGATCGCCGCCTTCGCGGGCGTCTTCTTGGGTACAGAAGTGGTCGTCATGTCGCCTCCATTGGCGGTTCCTCAGCGGGCGGGCGATCGGGATATTCGCCGGTTTCCGCTGTGCGGTACCGCTGGTCGGGTTCTCGTGGGCGGCGGTCTCGCTCGCTTGCTCGAACTGTAAGGAGGGACGCGATGGGCGAGCAAGCAATGTGCCACACAATTGCCAGAAAAGATCGCTACATTCCCGCGTTTCCAGGGGACACCGTGGGGGCTATGCGGTGATGTGCCACGAACTTTGCCATCATGTTCGAGACGGGCGCGGGGAGTCCAGCAGCGGCTGCCGGCTTCCCGCGCCGGCCCCGTCCACTCGGCCTGCGCGCTGCGGTTCAGGCCGTGGCGCCGGCGAGCTGGTCGCGGAGGAGCGCGGCGCCCGCGCTGAGCGCGCGCAGCTTGCCGCGCGCGACCTCACGGGAGAGCGGCGCCAAGCCGCAGTTCGTGCTCGGGATCAGCTTGTCCGCGTCGACGAAGCGGAGGGCATTCCGGAGGGTGTCGGCGACCTCCTCCGGAGTCTCGATCGTGTCGCTCGCGACGTCGATGGCTCCGAGCATCACCTTCTTGCCCCGGATGAGCTCGATGAGATCCAGCGGGACGTGCGAGTGGTGACTCTCCAGCGAGATGGTGTCGATGCTCGACTGCTGCAGCAACGGGAAGGAGGTCTCGTACTGGCGCCATTCCGCGCCGAGGGTCGCCTTCCAGTCGGTGTTCGCCTTGATCCCGTAGCCGTAGCAGATGTGCACCACGGTCTCGGCGCGCAGCCCCTCGGCTGCCCGCTCCAGCACCGCGATGCCCCAGTCCTTCACGTCATCGAAGAAGACGTTGAACGCCGGCTCGTCGAACTGGATGATGTCGACCCCCGCCGCCTCGAGCTCCCGCGCCTCCTGGTTCAGGATCGTCGCGAACTCCCAGGCCAGCTTCTCGCGGCTCTTGTAGTGACGGTCGTACAGGGTGTCGATCATCGTCATCGGCCCGGGCAGGGCCCACTTGATCGGCTGGTCGGTCTGCTGGCGGAGGAACTTGGCGTCCTCGACGAACACGGGCTTCTCGCGGCTCACCGCGCCCACGACCGTCGGCACGCTCGCGTCGTACCGGTCGCGGATCCGGACGGTCTCCCGCTGGTCGAAATCGACGCCGGAAAGATGCTCGATGAAGGTCGTGACGAAGTGCTGGCGGCTCTGCTCACCGTCGCTGATGATGTCGAGGCCTGCTTGGCGCTGCTCCTCGACGGTGATGCGCAGCGCATCCTGCACACCCTCGACCAGGGCAGGGCCCTCCAGCTTCCAGGGCGACCAGAGGGTCTCGGGCTGGGCGAGCCAGGAGGGCTTCGGCAGACTGCCGACGATCGACGTGGGAAGAAGCGTGGTCATGGTGTGGAGTTCTCCGTCGGTCGGGCGAGAAAGATGGTCAGGCTACGGGTGCGAGGTCGTCGGCAGGCACACGGTCGTCGGCGGTGGCGCCGTACGCGGCGGCCCACTGCTCGAGAAGGTCGCCGTGCGGCTGCATGAGGTGCTCGTCCGTGAACTTGCCCTGCTCGGTCGCGAGCCGGCTGCGTTCTTCGCGGTCGTAGGCGATCTTCGTCACGGAGTAGTCCTGCACCTCGAGGCTCGGCTGATAGACCTTCGCTGCCGCCGAGTTGGCGTTGTAGATCTCCGGTCGGTAGATCTTCTGGAACGTCTCCATCGTGCTGATCGTGCCGATGAGCTGGAGGTTGGTGTAGTCGCTCAGCAGATCGCCGCGGAAGTAGAAGGCCAGCGGCGCGACGCTGCCGCGCGGCATGAAGTACCGCACCGAGAGACCCATCTTGGCGAAGTACGCGTCGGTCAACGACGGATCCTTCTGCTCGTACTCGACGCCGAGGATCGGGTGGTAATTCTCGGTGCGACGGTACGTCTTGCTCGTCGAGACGCTGATGCAGATCACCGGCGACACCGTGAAGCGCTCCCGGTAGGCCTCGGAGTCCAGGAAGTGCTGGAAGAGCTTGCCGTGCAGGTCGCCGAAGTCGGCGGGCACGGTGAACCGGCCAGCGGCCTCTGCGGCAGCCGGCAGCCGCACGCTGAAGTCGAAGTCACGGACATAGGAGGAGAAGTTGTTCCCGACGATCCCGTGGGTGCGCTTTCCGGTGAGACGGTCGACGATCTGGATGTCCAGGACCTCGAGCAGCGGGAACTCCCGGTCCTCTCCCTCTGCCGCGAACTGCACCGCGACCGAGACGATCTCGAGCTCGAGGGTGTAGCGATCCCCGTTCGGGTTGTCCCAGCCCGCAAGATCGTTGAACCGACGATCGATCATGGTCAGGGCGTTGCGCAGGTTCTCCTGGCGATGCTCCCCCCGCGCCAGGTTGGCGAAGTTCGTGGTGATGCGCGAGTCGGCGGACGGTGAGTAGTCCTCGTCGAAGCGGGTCGTCGTGATGCGGAACGTGAATTCGTGGGCCATGAGATGCCAATCGGTGAGCTGATCGGCCGGGCTCGGCCTCGCGAAAGGGGATGCCTCCATGGTGCGCCGAGAGCATCTCCATCGGGTAATGCTCCACGACTATGCGATGGCATAGCCTGTGGCTATGGCCAAACGATCGAGCGGGATCACCCTGCAGCAGCTCACCTACTACATCGAGGTCGCCGCGGAAGGATCGATCAGCGCCGCCGCCGACCTGCTCTACGTCGCGCAGCCCACCATGTCCGCGGCGATGAAGGACCTCGAGAGCCGGGTGGGGCGCGTTCTGCTCCTCCGCTCCGCCCGCGGTGTGACGCTCACCACCGACGGCGTGGAGTTCCTCGGGTACGCGAGGCAGGTCGTCGAGCAGGTCGCGCTCCTCGAACAGCGCTACCTCGGGCGCCCGCCGTCACGGCGCCTGCTCGGGGTGTCGACGCAGCACTACTCGTTCGCGGTCGACGCACTGGTGCGGATGGTGAAGGCGACATCGGCCGCCGAGTACGAGTTCTCGCTGCGGGAGACGCGCACGTGGGACATCATCGAAGACGTCCGCACCCTCCGCAGCGAGCTGGGGATCCTGTACCGCAACGACTTCAACCGCAACGTCATCGACAAGCTGCTCCGGGACTCCGGGCTCGCCTTCCGCCCGCTCTTCGTCGCCGAACCGCACATCTTCATCTCGCGCAAGAACCCTCTGGCATCCCGCGATCGCGTGACCCTCGACGACCTCGCCGAGGTGCCGCGACTCACCTTCGACCAGGGCGCGAACAACTCGTTCTATTTCGCCGAGGAGATCCTCTCCACGCTCTCGAGCCCGCAGGAGATCCGGGTCTCCGACCGCGCGACCATCTTCAACCTCATGATCGGACTCGACGGCTACACCATCTCGACAGGCATCATCAGCGACGATCTCGACCCCGAGATCGTCGCCATCCCGCTCGACGTCGACGAGCGCATCGAGATCGGATGGATCGGCCACTCGGCGATCCCGCTGACCGAGCAGGCGCAGCGCTACCTCGCGGAACTCCGGACGGTCGTCTCGGGCTTCGGCGTGACGCTGCTCGGCTGACCTCGCGGCACGACGGAACCCATGCCGACGAGCATCCGGCGCTAGCACCTCGCCGGTCCCGCGCGCAAGAGCCATCGCTGTTCTCCGCTCGCATGCCACCATCAGCACATGAGCATTCACCACGATCCTCCTCGCCTCGGCGGGGATGCGTCGTGGGGTGCCGAGGCCGATCTGATGACGCACATCGCCGGCGGCAGCCAGACGGCTTTCGCCCAGCTGTACGACCTCACGTGCACTCGCGTCTTCGGCCTCATCCTCAGCGTGATCGATGCCAAGGCGGCTGCGGAGGAGATACTCCAGGACACCTACGTGCACGCCTGGTCGCACGCGCGGGAGTTCACCGCGTTTCAAGGCAGCCCCTGCGAGTGGATCTCGGAGATCGCCCGACGGCGCGCGGACGAGCGGATCCACTCCATCGCGGACGCGACAGCGCCCAGCCCCCGCGACGGGGACTTCGACGCTCCGCTCGGACTCCTGTCCGCGTGACCGCGTAGTCCGACGCGCCTAGGGCGCCTCGCGCACGCGCCCGTCGAGCAGCGGGATCGTGCAGTCCGCATCGCCGATGACGGCGGGGTCGTGCGAGACGCATACGACCGCGACCCCGCGCGCCGACTCCTCGCGCAGCACCGCGCGGATCCGACGGGCACTCGATGCGTCGAGGCCGGTCGTCGGCTCGTCGAGCAGCAGAAGGTCGGCATCGCGAGCCAACCCCTGCGCCAGCAGTGCCCGCTGCTGCTGGCCACCGGAGAGCGAGGAGAACGGCTCGCGTGCCAGCGCCCGGATCTCGAGGCGCTCCATCGATCTCTCGACGAGTTCCCGCGAGACGGCATCCGCGCGGCGCCACAGCCCGAGTCGACCCCACGCGCCGACTCGGACGACATCTCTCACCGACACGGGAAGGCCGTCCGGGATGGCCGCCCGCTGCGGCACGAACGCCACGGCACCACGCACGGCGCGGATGCCGGCGGACATCGGCCGCGTGCCCCCGAGCACCTCGAGGAGAGTCGACTTGCCGGCCCCGTTCGGCCCGGTGATGACGGTGACGGTACCGACCGCGATCGAGACGTCGACGCCCGCGAGCGCGGTGCGGTCTCCGAACGAGACGGTGACGCCGGCGAGATCGGCGAGGGGACGCGGGGCGAGGGGGAGGTCGAGCACCACTTCATCTTATGAGTTTGATAATCATTCTCAAAAAGCTCTAGGCTCACTGAACGTGGCCCCTCATCGCACCGGCATCCTCGACCCCTTCGCCCTCGACTTCCTGCAGCGCGGGATGCTCGGCGGCGCACTCGTCGCGGTCCTCTGCGCCGTCGTCGGCACCTGGGTGGTCATCCGCGGCATGGCGTTCCTCGGCGAGGCACTGGCACACGGGATGCTCCCCGGTGTCGCCCTCGCCACCGTGCTCTCGCTGCCGGTGCTGGTCGGCGGCGCACTCAGCGCCATCGCGATGAGCCTCGGCATCGGCGCTCTGCAGCGCCGCGCCCGGCTGTCGTACGACACGAGCATCGGCCTGCTGTTCGTCTCGATGCTGGCCCTCGGCGTCATCATCATCTCCCACTCCGGCAGCTTCGCCACCGACGCGACAGCGATCCTCTTCGGCGACATCCTCGCGATCAGCGAGACCGACCTCGTCCTGCTCGCCGCCGCGGCGATCATCGGGCTGCTCACCGCGGCCCTTCTCCATCGCTCGTTCGTGGCTCTGGCGCTCGATGCACGGATCGCCTCCGTGCTGGGACTCCGCCCGCAGATCGCCCAGGCCGCACTCGTCGGACTCGTGACCCTCGCGGTCGTCGCCTCCTACCAGGCCGTCGGATCGATGCTCGTCGTCGGCCTGCTGCTCGCACCGGCCGTCGCCGCAGGGCAGTGGACCACCCGCATCCCGACCCGCATGATGCTCGCGGCGATCTTCGGCGTCGCCGCGGTCTTCCTCGGCCTGCTCGCGTCGTGGTACGCGGCGACGGCCGCGGGGGCGTCGGTCGCTGCATCCGCCATCCTGCTCGCCTGCCTCTCGTGGGGCGCCCGCGCAGCCACCGACTCTCTCGGGGCACGGGCGCGACGCGCGTGAACCCACCGTCGCAACGACGCGACCCCGCACGACACACGACACGAAAGGACCCCGTGCGCTCTCGCATCACCCTCTTCGCCCTCACCGGCGCGCTCACCGTCTCTCTGGCCGCCTGCGGCACAGGCCCCGTCGATCAGCCCTCGAGCGACTCCTCCGATGACGGACACGGCGTCGTCGCCGGCGCGGAAGAGGTCGCGGAGCCGCAGCTCGGGTTGACGTCGATCGACGCCGACGGCGCCGTGAGCCACCTGGACCTCCTCGATGAGAGCGTCACGGACATCGGCGAGATCTCTGCACCGAGCGCTCTGACGACCGACGGCCGCTACCTGTTCGCCCAGACCGACGACGGCATCGAGATCGTCGACAGCGGGGTGTGGACCTGGGACCACGTCGATCACTTCCACTACTACCGAGCGGATCCGGCCGTGCTCGGCTCGGTGCCCGGCGAGGGCACGGCGGCGATCGCGACCACCAACCTCTCGACAACCGGCGGCACCGGCATCTCGTTCGCAGACTCGGGTGACGCCGTGCTGCTCGACACGCAGGCGCTGTCGAAGGGCGAGATCAGCGAGCTGCTCCGCATCGAACGCGAGCCGCACGAGGGGCTCGTCGTGCCGGTCGGCTCGTTCGCCCTCGTCACCGAGGCCTCCGACGGCGTGGGCACGAGCGTGCGCGGGTACACGGCCGGCGGCGAGGAGACCGGCCTCGACGAGCCGTGCGTCACTCCGGCCGGCACCATCACCACGCGCGTGGGGGCGGTCATCGGATGCCAGGACGGCGCCCTGCTCGCCCACGTCGACGGCGACGAACTGCAGGTGGAGCGCATTCCCTACCCCGCCGGGACGACGGCCCCCGCCGCCGCGTCGTTCGACAATCGCGAGGGACGCCCCACCGTCGCGGGCCTGGCCGGATCCGACGGGATCTGGATGCTCGACACCCGCGCGAGGTCGTGGACCCTGCTCCCCTCCCCCACACCGCTCGTACAGGTGACGGCGGTCGACGACGAAGACGGGCATGTGCTCGCACTCGCTCAGGACGGTCGAGTGCTCGTGCTCGACGGCGACGACGGATCGGTGCTCGCCGAGACAGCGCCGCTCGTCGCCGAATCCCTGTCTTCCGGCACGGCGCCGACGCTCATCGCCGATCAGCACCGCGCCTACCTGAGCGCGCCGACCGAGCGCCGCCTCTACGAGATCGACTACGCGGATGCCGCACGCATCGCCCGCACGTTCGAGACCGCCACCGAACCGGCGTTCGTCGCCGAGACAGGACGCTGACATGCGCGCCCCCCGGACCCTCGCGGCCTTCGCCGCCACCGCCCTCGCCGTGATCGGCCTCGCTGCCTGCTCGACGACCGACGACACTCGTCCGACCATCGTCGTCTCGACGAACATCCTCGGCGACGTCGTCGGAGAACTGGTCGGAGAGCAGGCGCAGGTCGTCACGCTCATGAAACCCAACGCCGACCCGCACTCGTTCGAGATCTCTGCCCAGGAGGCCGCGACCCTGCGCGGCGCCGACCTGCTGGTGTCGAACGGCCTCGGCCTCGAAGAGGGACTGCAGCAGCACCTCGACTCGGCTGCCGCCGACGACGTCCCGACATTCGTGGCCGGGGACGCGATCGACGTCCTCGACTACAGCGACGGCGATGCCGCGGGGATGCCGGACTCGCACTTCTGGACCGACCCCGAGCGCATGATCGACGTGGTCGACGCCATCGAGCCCGTGCTCGCCGAGATCGACGGCATCGATGCGGGTGCGCTCGAGGCGACCGTCGAGGACTACCGCGCGGAGCTCCTGACGCTGGATGCCGAGATGACCGAGGCCTTCGCGACGATTCCCGACGAGCGCCGAGCCCTGGTCACCAACCACCATGTCTTCGGCTATCTCGCAGAGCGCTTCGACTTCGACATCGTCGGGGCCGTGATCCCCGGTGGCACGACGCTCGCCGCCCCCTCGGCATCCGATCTGGCCGATCTCGTCGACGCGATCGAGGAGACAGGGGTACCCGCGATCTTCGCCGAGTCGTCGTCACCCGACCGCCTGGTCCAGGCGCTCGCGAGCGAGGCGAACGTGCAGGTCGAGGTCATCGAGCTGTTCACCGAATCGCTCACCGGGCCTGATGAGGGCGCCCCCGACTACCTGACCATGATGCGCATCAACACCGAGCGCATCACCACCGGTCTCACCCCCTGAGACCTCACCACAGAGAAAGAGGAATGCACATGCGAACCTCCCCCTTCCGGCGTGCGCTGATCAGCGCCGCGGCACTCGGTGCCGTCGTGACCCTGGCGTCCTGCGCCGGCGGCTCGACCGCTCCGGCATCCACCTCAGACGGCAGCGCATCCGACATGCAGGCGGGCTCCCGCGTCGCCGTCGCCTATGAGGGCGGCATCCTCGTGCTCGACGGCGAGACTCTCGACACCGTGGCCGACTTCGAGTCCGAGCCGTTCACGCGTCTCAACGCCGCCGGGGACGGACGGCACGTCATGGTCACGATGAGCGAGGGCTTCCAGGTGCTCGACACGGCAGCCGGAACGACCGACGAGCCCGAGCTCACCGACACGGTCTTCGAGGCCGACACCCCCGGACACGTCGTGCGGCATGCGGACAAGACCGTGCTCTACGCCGACGGTACGAGCGATACGACCATCTTCGACACGGCCGACCTCGCGAGCGCCGACGGCCTGCCCGAGGTCGAGACGATCCCGGGCGTCGAGGCGCACCACGGCGTCTCGGTCGTGCTCGAGGACGGCACGTTCGTGACCACCGTCGGCAACGCCGACGGGCGCAACGGCATCGTGGCGAAGGATGCCGAGGGCGCAGAGATCGTCTCGTCCGACCAGTGCCCCGGCGTGC
This sequence comes from Microbacterium sp. CGR1, assembly GCF_051062835.1. GTDB lineage: Bacteria > Actinomycetota > Actinomycetes > Actinomycetales > Microbacteriaceae > Microbacterium. The sequence goes on from NZ_JAOTPG010000001.1 coordinate 1,855,774, forward strand.
ACGGCGAGGGCACCGCGAAGGACGAAGCCGTGGTCTTCGGCTGCGAGAACGGCGCGCTGATCTACCAGGACGGCGAGATCACCAAGCTCGACGCCCCCGACCAGCCCTACGGACGCATGGGCAACGCGTACGTCAGCGAGACCAGCCCGATCATCGTCGGCGACTACAAGAACGACGTCGACGCCGAGGGGTACCTGCTCAGCGCCGTGACCCTGATCGACACCGAGGCCAAGACGCTCGAGGTCATCGACCTGCCTGCGGGCGTCGAGTACACCTTCCGTGACATCGTCCGCGGGCCGGAGGACCTCGCCTACATCCTCAGCAGCGACGGCGCGATCCACGTGCTCGACCCGGAGACGGGTGAGATCACCGACAGCTTCCCCGTCGTCGAGGCGTGGGAGGGACCGGCCGAGTGGCAGGACGCCCACCCCGCGATCGTCGTCGCCGGGAACATCGCGTACGTCACCGAGCCTGCCGCGAACAGCGTGCACGCGGTGGATCTGACCACGGGTGAGGTCGTCGCCAGCACCGAGCTCGACGTGACGCCGAACGAGATCGCCCCCGCCGCGGGCTGAGGCGACGCGCAGTGAGAGGGGCCGGGGCGATCGCTCCGGCCCCTCGTGCATGAAGAACGTGTGCACGGAATCCCGTGCCGGGGCTCCGGTCGTGACGATCGGGAGAGGGCCCTTAACCTGCTTCGCTCTCGGCCGGCTGTCGAGCGGCCGACTCCCGCACTCGGAACCACAGCGTGAGCTCCATGATCGCCCGGCCGATCATGTCGTGATCCCCCATGCGCAGGTCATCGAACGAGTCGCGGTACCCCGATGCCATCCCGGGCTCCGCAGCGACAAGGGACTGATACCCCATCGTCCACTCGTCGAACCGCCGCTCGTGCAACGGCTCCTCGATCAGCACCCGGACGTCCCGATGACGCGGGTCCCGATCGATCTTCTCCATCAGCTGCTCGACCTCGGACCGAGGGCCCTCGAGGATCTGGACGAACTCACCGCCGCGGTAGAGCAGCATTCCGGTGATGTCCCGCGCGGTGTTCCCCGCACGGCTCACCTCCAGCAGCTCAGCCAGCTCGTGCTCGTCGAACGGATGCGCGGCGCTGCTGCAGTACACGAGCGACACGAGCGGGTTCGTTCCGGTCATCCGGCATCCCCCTGTCGCGTGTGCGCGTCTACGGGGCCTGCGCCGACAGCGTCGACATCCGAGACCGCGGCCATGGCCAGGTGGTGGTCCTCGAAATCGCCGAGGGGGCGCGAGGCGGTGTCGAACGCACGCCAGCCGCCGTCCGTCTGTCGGTCGACGTATCCGAGGAACGAGCCGTCCCGACTGCCCACGTAGAAGCCGTCGGCCACGCTCGCCCAGAGCGGGCGGGAGGGGAGCGGCGATTGATCACCCATCTCACCAGCGTACATTCGCAGATGCGGCCGGGCTCGGATCATCCTCGAGGATGATGCCGATACCTCGCCCGCTCGATGCCCGGCCGATCCGTGCCGACGAAGCTGGAGGCATGAACGCACGAACGGCCCTCGCCGCCCCCGCCCTGATCGCTGCCGGACTGCTGTCCCTGACCGGATGCTCCGCCTACGACAGCCTCGTCCACAAGCAGGCGACGTCGACCTTCGACGACGTGGCGGCCTTCGACGACGGGTCCGAGGTGGATGCCGAGTGGATCCCCGCCGACGCCACCGCGATCACTGTGCGGACGTCGACGATCGAGGATGCCGCAGATGCCGTCATCCTGCTCTCCAGCGACTCCGACCTCAGCGCCGACTGCCCGGAGGTGGAGCGATACTCGGCCCCTTCCTGGGTGCTCGATGATGCCCCTGACCCCTACAAGGCGAAGACGGTCTTCGCCTGCGGCGACTGGAGTGTGATGGCGTCCGACGCCGGCTGGTTCGGCTGGACGCCGAACTCCGAGGAGGAGCGGAACGCCGCCGCAGCGGAGTGACGGGTCAGGAGAACTCGGCAGACCCGCCCCAGCCTGCAAGCCACGCCGAGACCCTCGGGTCCGAGCGCAGAGGCAGGATGCCGGGGGCTTCGACCTGCCTGCGCTCGAATCCCTCCTCCGTGCCCCAGCGTCGGGATCGACGCGTCGCGCGCCGGGACCGCAGCATGCCGTACGACGCCCCCTCGGGGCCGACGAGGTCGACGGTGCCGACGTCGCCCGTGCCGAGGGTCGCGATGCACTCCGCGATCGAGGCCCGATCGAGGACCACGATCGATCGGTCCAGCCTCCAGGTCACCCGGGCATCGTGCTCGCTCCCGTCGACCATGACCCTGGGGTCATCGAGAAGGCCGGCGGCTTCGCCGGACAGGACCACTCGCGCCAGAGGGAACGCCGCAAGGATCGAATCGACCATCACGAAGAGCGCCGCCGGCGGATGACTGCCGGCGATCTCGACGACGAGGTCGGGCGTATCCGACAGCAGACCCCGAGGAGCGGAGCCCGCGACCGGGATCGATGACCCGAGTCTCAGAGTCTGGGCATTCGCGCGCTCCCAGCCCGAGCCGGTGCGCTCGCCCCAGTCGGGTCCGTCATGCCACGCCACGGCGCTCGGCACATGAGCGAACACGGCTCCCGCCTGCCACATCCGATGCGCCCACTCCCAGTCCTCGCCGCCGTACGCGGTGAAGGACTCGTCGAAACGGCCCACCTCTTCGAACAGCAGACGCGAGCAGGCGATGACCGCGCCGATGACGAACCGGTACGAGCGATCGTCGGCGTCGCGCAGATCACCGGTCCGGGCGTACTCGTCGGTGAGCCAGGACGGCTCGGCGAGCTCCCGCCCCGCCGCAGCCTCGACCACCGGCGCATCCTGAGCGATGCCGGAGAAATCTGCATGCCGACGGCGACCCACGGTCACGGCGTCGGGAAGAAGAGCGGGCAGCCGCGTGAGCGCGCGAACATAGCCGGGTTCCGGAGCGGTGTCGGCATCGAGGAAGCACAGCACCTCCCCGGTGCTGGCGCGGACCCCCAGATTGCGCGCCGCCGCGAGACGGAAGCCCTGGTCCTCCTGGCGGACGAGGATCACTCCCTCCGGCACCGAGACGCGCCCGGCCGAGCCGTCGTCAGCCACGACGATCTCGAGCAGTTCGCGCGGATAGTCCTGGGCGTGCAGGGCGTGCAGGGTCCGGGCGAGCTCCCCCGGCTGGTCGTAGTGCGCGACGATCACCGACACCGTCGGGAGCGCCTCGGGAGTCACCCCGTCAAGTGCGTCCCATCGATTGCCCACGACCCACGGGCGACGCGTCATGCGTCGAGCCCGTCCCACCAGCGCACGTAGGCGTCGGCCGCCTCGGGCCACGCCATCGGCAGCCTTGTCAGATCATGCCAGGTCGAGTCGGGCTGCTCGAAGGCCTCTCGCACCGCGACCGCGAGCCCTGGCTCGTCGACGGTGCGGAGCGTTCCGGGACGCAGCGCCGCCATCTCGTCCATGTAGCGGTTGCGCACGGCGACAGGCCGCCGCCCCCAGCTGATCCACGACGCCAGGGAGCCGGATGCCGACACATGACGGTGCGCGATCACGGGCACAGAGACGGCACGGCCCCGTCGCGCGATCTCGGCGTCTTCGAGCCAGCCGGTGACCTCGACCTCGACCCCGAGGGCGCCGGCGCCTCGCACGAAGGCCTCGAGCTCTTCGGCATGACCGTCTGAGGCGCGACCCAGAACGGTCATCCTCGGGATGCCTGCTGCAGCCGCGGCACGAGCGGCCTCGTCATGCCCCTTGCCGGGGTAGAAGAAGCCGAGCACCCCGACCGAGCGGTCGGGAGGCATCCGTTGCAGGTCGGACAGGAGCGCGACGGGAAGAGGGATGCTCACGACGGGGCCCGACCACACGCCCTCCTCGACGAGCAGCGCGCGCTCGTGCTCGCTGTTGACCACCACGCCTCGCGCCGCCCCTGCCACCGACGCATAGGCCGCACGCCGTCGGGGCAGGTTTCGCTCACCGTCCGAGGCCTGCGGAACGTCATGCAGGGTGACGCTGACCGGCCTGGATGCGGCGAGCGCGGCGAACGCTGCCGCCGCCTCCTCCGGGGAGCCGCCCCACAGCCGATCCGTGAAGTGCACGTGCACGGGCGTGCGGCCGCCCTCCGCATCCAGGCCGTCCGGCGAGACGATCCTGATGGCCGGGTGCGCTGCGCGGACCGCGGCCGCCATGTCCTGGGCGTACATCGCGACCCCGTGCGTCCCGGGGTGCACGAGCAGCAGCGGCATCGCGCTCACCGCACACGCCAGACGTCGAGAAGCGGAGCGAGACGCGCGAGAGCCGCGACGACGAAGTCGGGGTGCGCGGCGTACCACTGAAGGTGCGCGGTGCGCACCTCATCGTCGTCGACCGCCTCGCCCTCGACGATCCAGTGCGCGCGCGTCGCGTCGGCGAGCGACCACGCATCGATGACCTCGGGTTCGAGCGGCGCCTGCACGGAGTCCAGCAGCGGGCGGCCGGGGTCTGTCGGGCCGCCCGGGTATCCGAGCTTCTCGAGCACACGAGCACCCAGCGGCATCCACACGGCGTCGCCCGGATGGTTCACGGTGCGGGCGTGATCGGCTGTGACGGAGTCGAACAGGTCCGACACCGTCACATCGGCGCTCTGCTCGCGGACGCGCAGCGTGTCGATCGACATCTGCCCCACCCCGCGCACCGCCTCGGGCGACAGCGCGGCGACGACGGGGATTCCCGCGGCAACCGCGAGCGTGCGGATGTCGTGATAGGCCACGACCGGCGGATCGCCCTCGGTTCCCGGCACCCGGATGGCGGCCTGGAAGGGGTGCAGTCCTGCGAAGCGCACCGGGGGCACGGTCAGCATCCGCGCCTCCGTGACAGCGGCGATCTGCCGGGTCCCCAATGGCAGGTCGTGGTAGTCGTCACGGATCGGCTGGCTGACGACGATCTCCGCGTCGCGGACGATCTCATGCAGCCGCGCAGTGTCGGCGGCGGTCATCTCGTGCACGGCGGGCACGCGCACGAAACGGTGGTCGTCGGAGTCCATCACCATGCGCAACGACTCCGCCTGGCAGTTGCCGAGGACGACTCCGAAGCTCTCGGGAAGCGGGCTGAGTCCGTAGAACTCCGAATAGTGTCTCTGACGCGCTAGCACCTGGGAGGCTGCCTGCGCAACGGCCGTGCCCTCTTCCGGATCATGGCTCATGATACGAACGTATACCTTCGACTCATCAGTCTTGCGTCCCCCATTGCCCTGCGGCCTCTCCGTCATCGCGATACGCGCACTTCGGGTGCTCAGCCCCGTCACGGAGAACCACATCCTCATCAAACCTGCCTTCGTCCGCGTCGCCTCGATCCCGGCCGCCCACCCCTATGTGCGTGCGGTCACCGACACGCAGATGGTGCAGGTGCTGCCAGACCCACCCGTCCCCGGCGCCGCCGAGGACGTCTGGTGGCCGCCGGTCGCGCTGACGTCGGAGTGGCTCGATGCGCATGCCGCGGGCTACGACGTGCTGCACGTGCATTTCGGCCTGGAGTCGTTCTCCCCCGAGGAACTGCGCGACGCCCTCGCCACCGCGCAGCGGCACGGCAGGCCCGTCGTCTACACGGTGCATGACCTCGACAACCCGCAGCTCGTCGACCAGGCACCGTACCGGGCTCTGCTCGACGTGATCATCCCCGCCGCCGACCGGCTGCTCACCCTCACCTCTACCGCCGCAGCCGAGATCGAACGCCGGTGGCAGCGTGACAGCGAGGTGCTCGCGCATCCCACACTGCTGGAGGGCACGCCCACGGCCCCGCGCTCGGTGGACGACGTCTTCCGCATCGGCATCCACCTGCGGGACCTGCGCCCCAATATCGCCGCGGAGCTCGCAATCCGCGCCGCCGTGGACGCGGCCGCCGCACTCGAGGGATCGGGACGCGCGGTCGAGTTCGAGGTGCTGATGAACGAGCGCGTCCGTGACGATCGGGCGGCCGCCCGCGTGATCGCCGCCGCTGACGTGCATCCCGCGGTGCATGTGCGTCGCACCCGACACCTCAGCGACGCGGGCATCGAGGCCTGGATCGGGGGCACGGACCTCTTCGTCCTTCCCTACCACCACGGCACGCACTCGGGCTGGGTGGAGCTCTGCTACGACCTGGGAGTTCCCGTGGCGGGCACGGATGTGGGGCACATCGCGGCCCAGCATCCCGAGGACTTCACCGTGATCGACCTCGACGACCCGCAGACCCTGGTCGACGCGGTCATACGTGCATCCGACGCGCGCACATCCTCCCGCGCCGCGCTGGTGGCCGAGCGGCGGACGGAACGCCTGGCCGAGCGTCAGACGGTCCGCGCCGCCCATGCACGGGTGTACGCCGACGCGTGCGCGCGCATCTCTGCGGGGGTCGACGCGTGATCGGCCGCGAGCGCCTGCGGGTGCTGGTCGTCGCACCCGAGCGTCATGCTCTTCGCCAGCCCCACGCAGGGGGCCTGGAGGCCGTGGTCTGGAACCGCGTGCGCTGGCTGCGCAGCCGGGGCCATGACGTACAGCTCTGCGCCGCCGAGGGCTCGGACTTCCTCGCAGCGGATGCCGGACTCCACCTGCCGAGCCCGCTCTGGCATCGACCGCACGATGCCTCCGACACCGATTTTCCCGAGGGCCACCGCCGACTCATGACTGACGCCTTCGCTCGCGTCCGGGACCGACTCGATGCCCCCGCGACGAGGGTCGACGTCATCGACAACCACAGCCTGCACGGTGATCCGATCCTCTGGAGTCGCGACGTCGGCGTGCCTGTCGTCACGACGCTGCACACCCCACCCCTCTCCGAGATGGTGATCGCGTCGAACGCCCTCACCGGATCGTCGCCGCACCGCTTCCTCGCGGTCAGTCAGTACACGGCTCGCGCGTGGTCGGCCGAAGGCGTCGAGGCTTTCGTCTTCACCAACGGGGTGGACAAGGGCCAGTGGAGCCTCGGCGTCGGCGGCGGGCACTGGGTCTGGTTCGGGCGGATCGTTCCCGAGAAGGCTCCGCACCTCGCCATCCTCGCCGCCCGACACGCTGGTGCGCGTCTGAAGCTCGCCGGTCGCATCGGCGATGCCGTGTACTTCGACCGCGAGGTGCGACCTCTGCTCGGCGACGGGATCGAGTACGTGGGTGCGCTGCGTCAGCCCGAGCTCGCCGACCTCGTCGGACGAGCGGCTGTCGCACTGGTGACTCCCGTGTGGTCCGAGCCCTTCGGTCTCGTGATGGCCGAGGCTCTCATGACCGGCACCCCGGTGGCCGCGTTCGACTCGGGCGGCACGAGCGAAGTGCTCGCGGGGATCCCCGGCACCGCCATCGTGCCTGCCGCCGACGTCGAAGCGCTCTCCCGGGCCGCGACCGGCCTGATCGAGCAGTCTCGGCGCGGGCTGCCCCGCCGTCGCGTCCGCGAGGCCACGGCGGCCCGCCACTCACTCGATCGCCGGCACCGCGACATCGAGCGGGTCCTCGCGGTCGCCGCCCGAAGCGCCGTCTCACCGCAGGAACTCATCGAAGCGGTGGGCGCATGATCGGCTGGTACGTGCACCACCACGGGTGGGGGCATGTGACCCGGATGCAGGCGATCCGCCCGCATATCGATGACGACGTGACGGTGTTCTCGAGCCTGCCGCAACCTGCATCGCTGCCGGCGCGCACCACCTGGGTGCAACTGCCGTCGGACTCAGAGCCGGTCGTCGGGTCGGACGGAGTGCACCGTGAGGCGCACGAGCGGGGAGACGTCACCGCCGGCGGTGCCCTGCACTGGGCGCCGCTGCGACACCCCGGCCATCAGGCGAGGCTGGCCGCGATGGCCGACTGGGTGGCCGTTCACCCGGTATCGGCGTTCGTCGTCGACGTCAGTGTCGAGGTCACGATCCTCACCCGTCTGCTCGGAGTGCCGACGGTGGTCTTCGCGCAACCCGGCGACCGCACGGATGCTCCGCACCGCCTCGGATACGACCTCGCCGACCGCATCCTGGCCCCCTGGGCCGCAGGGACGATCGAGGCCGACGGACTCGCAGACCACGACGATCGCGTCCACCGCGTCGGAGCGGTGTCGCGCTACGACGGTCGCGACCGAGACGTCGATGGCCGACCCGATGTCGACGGCGATGAGCGCCGAGTGCTGTTCCTCAGCCGCACGCTCGACGCACCCCGGCTCGCGGCGACCATCGAGCTGCTGACGGCGGACGGCTGGATCGTCGACACGGCGGGGGCCGGTGACGACGACCGGGTCGCCGACGTCTGGCCGCTGCTGTGTCGTGCCACCGTGGTCGTGAGCGCCGCCGGCCAGAACGGCATCGCCGACCTCGCGGCGGCCGAGACCCGCGCCCTGGTGATCGCGCAGGACCGCCCCTTCGGGGAGCAGGAGCACACCGCCCGCGTGCTGGCCGCGCTCGGTCTCGCCGTCACGGTCCGCGAGGACGCGACGCCGACCGAGGTCGCCGACGGGGTCCGACGAGCCGCCGCGATCGCGCCGGGATGGCAGGCATGGCAGGCGACCGGCGCCGCGGCCCGAGCGGCCGCCGCGATAGAGGAGGTCGCCGCGTGACCACGCGCGTGGCCGTGATCACTCCGGCCTCGATCACCCGTCTCGACCATCTGCACCGGCAGCGCCGATTCCTGCGCGACGTGCACGCTCCGGGCATCGAGATCGTCCGGATCGAGGCCTGGCTCGACGCCGACGCGGCGCCGGCACCCCCGGCCGTCTCGTCCGTGCACGTGCCTCCCGGTTCCCACGGCATGCGCGTGGGTGCCGCCCGCAACGCCGCCGCCCGCCTCGCCCTGACCCACGACGTCGACCTGCTCGTGTTCCTCGACGTCGACTGCCTGCCCGGATCCGCGCTGCTCCAAGGGTATGTCGCCGCGGCACGGAGTCATCCCGACGATCTGCTCTGCGGGCCGGTGACCTATCTCGAGAGCGTGCAGCGGCCTGCGACGATGTCCGAGCTCGACGCCATGACGCGCCCGCATCCGGTGCGTCCACTCCCCCTCGACGGGACCGTCGTCCCCGCGTCCGACGACGAGTTCGACCTCTTCTGGTCCCTGTCTTTCGCCGTGACGCCGGAGGCGTGGACGCGCCTCGGAGGGTTCGACGAGGCGTACGAGGGATACGGCGCCGAGGACACCGACCTCGGCCGACGCGCCCGCTCGCTCGGTATGGGGGTGCAATGGGTCGGAGGTGCGCATGCGTACCACCAGTGGCATCCCGCCGGCTCTCCGCCGTGGCGTCATCTCGACGACATCCTGCGCAACGGCGCCCTGTTCGCCAAGCGGTGGGGCGAATGGCCGATGGGCGGCTGGATAGACGCCTTCATCGCCGGCGGCGCGGTCGAACCTCACGGAGACGGCTACCGCCGAGTCGCTCGGTCCTGACCGGACGGAGACCGCAGAGCGCACGATGTCCGCGGCGCCCGCCTGCGGGCGAGCTCCGCTGAGTCCCGCCCGATCTCCGCGTCAGTCCACGGCGAAGGAGGCGAGCGCCTTCCGGTATTCGACGCTGTCTCCTCGCACCTCATCCGTGACCAGGAGCGTATGAGGACCGGCCTGTCGCACGTGCATGTCCCGGCATGGAATCGTCACCACGGTGGTGAGGCCTCGGCGCCACGCGGCGGCAAGCGCCTCGACATCCCGATGCTCCGGGCTGTCCGCGAGCATTCCGGGTCGATTCGCGACGTGCGAGTCGAAGCCGCGACGTTCCCACTCTCGGTAGGCCTCGTCGTCGAAGACGTCGTGACCGAACTCGTCGCCCCACGTGGGTCCGATCAGCTGACGCAGAAGGCTCTCGCGCTCCGCCGAGCCCGCCTCCGTGTCGCCGACGGCATCGAACATCGCCTGATCGTGCTCGACGGCGGAGTGGGCGAGGACATCGCTCCAGATCCGCGCCCATCCTTCCGACCAGAGCTCTCGGGTCGCCGCGTCCACCGGGTTCGCCGCCGGTGCAGGCGGATCCGTGAGCGCCGACGGGAGCTCGTCACCGACGGGACGCAGATCGTGGGCCTCGCGGATCCAGAGCAGCTCGAGCAGCGCCTGGGGTCGATCCTGGACCGTCATGGTCATGTCGTGCGGCCACGGGTTTCCCGGCATGGGGGTTGTCGATCGCATCATGACAGTCCACGGGATGCGCGGGTCCTGGTCAAGGGCCCGAGCCGGGGGGGATCCTCGGGAGATTGCGGAGTCGGGACGCAGGCCGTCAGTCCGGCACCGAGAAGCGCGGCAGCCGCGAGGGCGCGGGCGTTCCTGGACGCGGCCCTCCCCGGGCCCGAGCGCATCGACATCACGACGACTCGTCAGAATCCGTGCCGGCAGCGGCGCGTGACTCCAACTCCTTGAGCCGCTTCAGCTGGGCCCACGGCCAGAAGGCGATCCAGGCGATAGAGACGATCGACGCCCCCATGATCATCGACGCGATGTCCATGACCCTCAGGCTACAGACGCATCCGCCCTAAGTCGGCTCTTCGCTCTGACAAGCTGGACGACATGATCACCGTTCACCTGCGCTATGAGATCGACCCGGACAAGCTCGACGACTTCACCGAGTACGGGCGTACGTGGATCAGGCTGGTGGCGAAGCACGGGGGAACCCACCACGGCTACTTCCTGCCGAGCGAAGGCGACAGCGACGAGGCGTTCGCGCTGTTCACGTTCCCATCTCTGGCCGACTACGAGGTCTATCGCACAGCCTCGAAGACCGATCCCGAGTGTGTGGAGGCCTTCGAGTTCGCGCGCCGAACGCAGTGCATCCGCCGTTACGAGCGCCGCTTCCTCAGCCCGGTCTTCTCGGCTGACGCCGACTGAGATACGGGCTGCCCCCTGCTTGTCCCCCGAACGGCCGATACCGCTGGCCGCACGCATCCGCGAGGATGGCTTTTTCTGTGGATTGCGAGCGACAGGTGGGGCGCGATGAGGGGCTCTCGATGACGGCACCCGATCAGCCGGTGGATGCGCTGTCGGATTTTGCCGAGCTCATGGAGCGCGAGCAGGAGTTCAGCGGTGATCGGGTCGACCCCGCGGTGCGCAGAAGACGCCGGCGACGAGGACTCATCATCACCGCCGTCTGCGTGGTCCTGCTGCTGGCCGTGACCGGAGGGTACGTCGGGTGGGCGCTCACGGCTCCGGTGAATCCCCCGGCGGTGACCACTCGCACCCCGGACGTCCCGGTCGGGGTCGCTGCTGTCATCGCCACGCCTCCGGCGGCGGCATCGGCGATCAGCATCGCCGGCGCCGACGCCTACCTGGGCGAGACGGCGAGCGGGATCTGGTCGGCGACGGGCACGGGTGAGGCGCTCCCGATCGCGAGCATCACCAAGCTCATCACCGCCCTCGTCATCCTCGACGCGTCACCGCTCGCCTCAGCAGACGACCCTGGACCGACCATCACGTTCGGCAATGCCGATCACGACCTCTACGACCAGTACTACGTGCAGGGCGCGACCATCGCTCCGATGCCCACCGGCACCTCGATGTCGTTGCACGATGCCCTGGCCGTCATGCTCATCCCCTCCGCGAGCAACTACGCCGACGCGCTGTCCTCCCGGATCTTCGGGTCGCAGAGCGCTTTCCTCAGTGCGACGCGCGCCTGGCTCGCATCCCACGGCCTCACCGGAACGACGGTCACCGAGCCCACTGGCATCAGTCCGCGCAACACGAGCACGCCCGCCGATCTGCTCGCCATCGCGAAGCTCGCCGCCGCGCATCCGGCGATCGCTCGGATCGTCGCGACCCCCTCGGTCTCGATCCCCGGCGCCGGTCAGCTGATCAACACGAACGCCCTCCTCGGCACCGCCGGGATCACGGGACTGAAGACCGGCAACCTCGGCGAGGGCACGCACAGCCTGCTGTACACGGCGACGCTCGACGTGGGCGCGGCCGATCCGCTCGCGATCACCGGCGTCGTCCTCGGCGGATCATCGCGCGAGTCGGTGAATGCCACCGTGATCGCCGAGCTCGAGAGCATCCGCTCCGGCTTCCATCAGGTGCCTGTCGCGAGCGAGGGCCAGGAGATCGGAACGATCTCGACACCCTGGGGGTCCACCGCCACCCTGGTCATCGGCGAGGACGCGTCGATCTTCACCTGGTCGGACACGCCGATCGAGCTGACGATGGACATCGACACCCCTCCCACCTACCGCGACGGCACGGCCGTGGGGACCGTCACCTGGACCGCCGGACCGAACACCGTCACTGCCCCGGTGACCATCGCAGGCACCATCGATCCGCCCACCGAGTGGTGGCGGCTCACCCACCCGTCCGAGCTCGGCTCCGCGACGGATGCCGAGGGCTGAGGCCGCTCGACCGCGCATCGGAACGCTGCGTGCCGACCTTCGGAAGAAAGTCGAAAGATCGACCGATCGGCCTCCGCCTGCGTTCTCCGGCTATACGATCTGCATCGAGGCGCCAGGCCCGATGTGCTCTGCGGAAGGACAGCCGGATATGTCAGCAGACCCGATGACCTCTCGACCTGAGGCACCGAGATCCGCCGCCGTCTCCGCCTGGGCGCCGCTGGCCATCCCGGCATTCCGGGTGCTGTGGTTCGCGCAGCTGGGAAGCAACATCGGCACCTGGATGCAGACCGTCGGCGCACAGTGGTACCTCGTCGACGCCGCGGCCAGCGCGACCATCATCGCCCTCGTGCAGACGGCGAGTCTGGCCCCGGCCGTGCTGTTCTCCCTCCCCGCGGGGGTGCTCGCCGACTCCCTCGACCGCCGCAGACTGCTGATCTGGGGGTCGGTGGCGAGCGCCGTGATCGCCGCGGCGCTGACCGTCATCGCCTTCCTGAACGAGCTCACTCCGTGGACGATCCTCGGCTTCACGTTCCTGCTCGGGATCACCTCCACGCTGACGTCCCCGGCCTGGCAGGCGATCCAACCGGAACTCGTGCCCCGCCCGCTCATCGGCGCGTCCTCCGCGCTCGGCGGCGTCACGGTGAATGGCGCCCGGGCCGTCGGCCCCGCGCTCGCTGGCGTGCTGCTGTCGCTGTTCGGCGCACCCGTCGTCTTCGGCATCAACGCGCTCAGCTTCATCGGAGCAGTCGTCGCCCTTCTGTGGTGGCGACGGCCGCCGCAGAGCGGACTCGACGACAGGGAACCGTTCACGGCCGCGCTGCGCGCAGGCGTTCGGTACGTCTCATCCGCCCACCTCGTGCGACGCATCCTTCTGAGGTCCGCTCTCTTCGCCCTACCTGCCAGCGCACTGTGGGCGCTGCTTCCTGTCACCGCCAAACGGCTCGACCTCACCTCGAGCGGATACGGCTTCCTGCTCGGAGCGCTCGGCGCCGGCGCCGTGCTCGGCATCTTCGTTCTGCCCATCGCCCGCAAGAGGTTCTCGGACAACGCGGTGATCGCGGTGAGCGCTGTGCTGTTCGCAGCCGGCACGCTCGCCGCGGCATGGCTGCCGTTCGTCCCCCTGCTGCTGCTGCTCGTTCTCGCCGGGGTCGCCTGGATCGGCACGCTCACCGTGCTGAACGCCGCACTGCAATTGACCCTCCCGCAGTGGGTGCGATCGCGAGGAGCATCGATCTACATCCTCGTCTTCATGGGAACGATGGCCGTCGGGTCGTTCGGCTGGGGCGCCCTCGCCGGAGCAGTCGGCACGGCGACATCGCTGGCCGTGGCCGCGGCGCTGCTCGTCGTCATCGCAGCCAGTGTGATGTGGCTGCCGCTTCTGCCGGGCACGAGCACCGTCGACCGGACCGTCTCGATGTCGTGGCCCACCCCGACCCTCGTCCTCGACCCCCAGCCGACCGACGGCCCCGTTCTCGTGCAGATCACCTACACCGTGCGACCCGACAGCATCGACGCGTTCCGAGAATCCATGCGACTGGTGGAGAGTTCGCGGCGGCGAACCGGCGGGTACCGATGGACTCTCCTCCGCAGCGGCGAAGAGCAGGACCTGCTGCTCGAGTCCTTCATGGTCCCCTCCTGGGGAGAGTACCGACGGCAGCAGACCCAGAGACTGACCGGTCGCGACCGTGAGATCCAGGCGACCGCGCGGGCGCACACCGACGGCGAACCCACAGAGGTGCACTACTTTCCCGAGCCCACGCCGCCCCGCAGGAGACCCGGACCTCAGCGCTGAACGGGCTCAGGGGGACAGCAGAAGGCCTGCGCCGTCGGATGCCGGGGCATCTGGGAATCCCGTGAGAATCGACGGGCTGGTCACGACCGCGCCGATAGCGTCGAAGCATGGATATCGACACCAGACGACCCCAGGTTCGCCGTGCACGCATCCTCTCGCCCCTGTTCGGGATGGCGGTCACGGCTGCGCTGCTGGCCGGATGCGCCGCCCCCGCGTCCCCCACCCCGACGGTCACGCAGACGGTGACGGCATCCGCTGATCCCGCGCCGAGTCCGTCGCCCAGCGCATCCTCCACGCCGGCCGCGGGCGTCAGCCCATCGGGCATCGGAGACGTGAAACTCGGCGCGCCCTACGACGAAGCCGTGGCGGCGGCGGGTGCCGCTCCGGTTGACGCCTGCCCGTGGCTCGCGTCCACGGAGGCCGACGGATACATGCTCACCGTTCAGCGCCCCGAGGTCTCGGAACAGGACCCCGCGGTGGTCGACCTCGTGCAGGTGTCCGCCTCGCCCGTCGACCTCGAAGGCAAGCCGGCCGTCGGCCCGCTGACCGCTGAGGGGATCGGTCTCGGTTCCCGGCTCGACCAGGCGCTGGCCGTCTACCCCGACGCGGTCGAAGTCGAGAGCGTCGGCGATCGCCGCTATCTCGCGATCGAGTCGGAAGCCGGCACCGGTTCGGTCTTCCTGACCTACACCGCCGGAACCGACATCATCTGGGGAGTGACGGCGACGACCCTCGACGAGCCGCCGTACGAATCCTGCGCGTGAGCGCGGGCGTTAGGCGGGAGCATCGGGAGTCGGGGTGCTGATCACGAGGAACCGTGTCTCCGTGTCCCCAGGGTTGAAGAACCGGTGCGCGAGCCCAGGCGGGACCTCGACTCCCTGCCTGGCCTCGAGGTCGACGGCGCCCTCGGCGGTCTGCATCTGAGCGGTTCCTTCGAGCACGTAGAAGAACTGCGTCGCAGTGTCGTGCACGTGCCACTCTTCGCCGGCTCCGGCCGGTACTCGCTCCTCGATCACCGACAGCCCTGGACTGTCGAATAGTCGCCACCCGTCGGAGACCTCGCCCCACACGTAGTGATCAGCATTGGTGACATCGACAGGTTCGGGCACTCTTCGATCCTTCCAGACGAAATGGTCGGCGCTTAGTGCGAACGCGCGCCCGGACACATGCTCTAGGAAGTACGCACACCTTGGGATCGACGAGAAAGAAGCCTGCCGACAGTGAACACCCCGGCGCCAACGACGGCGACACCAAGCGCGATCACCATCACTGCCGCGTCGTTAGGCAGCATGGCGCACCCGACGGATGTGTCCTCGTAGGGACAGCTTCTCCAGGGCTGGAAGAAGAACAGCACGGCTGTCGCCGCCCCCACCAGCCCCAATGACGCGCCGATGACAGTCATCAACCTCGATCCGCGTTGAGTCATGGTCCAACGTAGACATCAGACGCGCACTCGACTCGTCCGTACTGCGATCTCCCAGCTTCGGCATCAAGTCCGCGTGTCGGGCTGGAACCCCGCGCCAGCACTGGAAACGCGCTCTCACCTGCTCAGCCCCTTCTTACTTCCCTGTCTGGCCGTTTACCGACGATAAGACCACTTATCGCAGCTATCCGGCGCAGCCCCGCCTAGTGATCCGGCCGTCTTCGCGGCGCATCTGACATGGACGCTGAAAGCGATCAACCGTCGGAGCACCGCAGTGTGAACTGCGCCATCGCTCCAGCGGCCCAGTCGAGGTGCGCTCCTACAGCTCGACCAGACAGTACCGTCATCCCTGTCCTCCGGTGCGGGGGCGTGTTTCGGACGAACACCTCACCAGTCATGCCGCTATCTCGCGTCAGACAGCGCTAGCCGATGGCGTCGCAGATCTCACGAAAGAGCACACTGTGCAGCCGGTTCCAGTCCTCCGTCACCGGTTCGGGCCACGAAGAGAATTTGACGATGACCGTGCGCGTCGCCGGATCCACCCAGATGAACTGACCGTGGATTCCGGCCGCGTAATAGTCGCCTCTCGCGCTGCCGGTGATCCACCACTGGTTCGAATACGATCCCCCGGGGTGAACTCGTTGGAACACGGTGCCCGAAGCTGCGCTCGGCTCACCGCCCTCAAGTGTTCGTCTGATCCAGTCCGAAGACAGCACACGTCTTCCGTCGATGTTCCCTGCCCCCAGCATCACGCGTCCGACGCGCGTCAGGTCTCTCGCGGTGCACGCGATGCCGCCGTTCGCGAATCCGAAACCACCGGGTTCTACCGTGATCTGCGCGTCCTGATCGCACCCGAGCTGAGACCACAGTCGTTGCGATACCGCCTCGTGGTAGCGGAGTCCGGTGACGTTCTCAACGATCCACGCGAGCACGTCGGTTCCTGCCGAGCAATATCTGAACCGCTTACCGTGGTCCCCGCCTCCGCGAAGGGAAGCAAGAAAGGCGTACGTGTCCTGAGGATCTTCGGGGCGACGCGGGCGCCAGCCCGCGACGCGATCCTGCGCTTGCACTTCCGAGGCCGGATTCCGGTAGTCCTCGTCGTAGTCGACGTCGACGGTCATGTCGAGCACCTGCTGTACCGTCGCCGCACCGTACGCGCTGTCGGCGAGCTCAGGCACGTAGTGATCGACGCGACGATCAGGATCGATTCGCCGGTCAGAGACGAGCGTGCCGACCGTGAGACCACAGATCGACTTCGACACACTCATCAGCAGGTGCAAGCTATCCGGGCCATGCGCCTCGTGATAGTGCTCGGCAACGATCTCATCGTCGCGGACCACGACCAGTGCGTCGGTGTAGCTCCCTTCCAACCGTTCGCCGAGTGTCGCCAGCGCGGCCAGCGCGTCCAGTCCGACCACCGAACGCTGGGAAGCCTCGATGGTGCGGTGGCCGATCCGCGCCGTGGGCACGAGCTCAGAGACATGTCCGAAAGCCCACCGGTTGTGCGGAGCATCCTGCCAGGTCTCGAGCGTCAGACCTTCTTTGGGAACAGCGTGGATACGGGACACGCGGCCTTCATCGCCGAGGGAGTGAGGGATCAGGGATGTCACGACAGGGTCCTCTTCGCGTCGGATGGTGGTTCGGGTAGGCAGAGTCGATTCACAGCTGCTCAGCGACTTTCGGCGTCGTGATCAACGTGCCCCGTTCGGTGATCGGTACGGCACCTGGAGTCTCGGGCATGGCCGCGATCAGTCGTTGCGTGTATTCGTGGCTCGGGGTGACGAGCACCTCTGCTGCAGGCCCGGACTCTACGAGCTCGCCTTTGCGCATGACGCCCGCCATGTCGCTCATGTATCGCACGACGTCGAGATCGTGCGAGATGAGCAGATAGCTGAGCGAGTACTCGCGCCGGAGTTCCTGCAGCAGATTGAGAACCTGTGCCTGCACCGAGACATCGAGTGCGCTCGTCGGCTCGTCGAGCACGAGAAGCTTCGGCCGAGTCGCGAGGGCCCGGGCGATTCCGACACGCTGGCATTGACCGCCGGAGAGCTGGTGAGGAAGTCGTTCGGCGTGGGATTGTGCAAGCCCGACCTCATCCAGCAGTTCCCGCGCCCGCGCAGCGAGCACTCGTCCGCGCAGTGCCGTATGCGTGCGCAGTGGTTCCGCAATCGACTGCTCGATCGTGAGCCGAGGGTTCAAGGCTGCGACTGGGTTCTGGAAGACCATGCCCGTGCTTGCGCGCAAGCTCCGCAGCTCTTTGCCGCGTAAGCCGGTGATCGGTCGCCCGTCGACGCTGGACGATCCGGACGTCGGCTCGATCAGACGCAGGGCGCACCGCGCAATCGTGCTCTTGCCGGAACCGGACTCGCCGACCAGCCCGAAGGTCGTACCGGCCTCCACTTCGAAGGACACACCGTTCACGGCTCGCACCTCAGTGCGGTGCGAGCGATAGACCTTGACGATGTTGTCCACGGTCAGCATGGCGGTCATCGGATACTTCCCTCACTGGAGCCAACCCGAATACACGCGGCCTCATGGAGCGGCGAGACCGGCACCAACAGGGGGTCGATATCCGCGCACGCCTCGACGGCGAGTGGACATCGGTCGCGAAAAGAGCACCCGGACAGGTTGAGCAGATTCCCCGGCACCGATCCTGGAATCGCCTCGAGCTTCTGTCCCGGGCGGTGCCGGGCAGGCAGCGCTTCGAGCAGGCCGCGGGTATAGGGGTGGGACGGGTCACGCAGGACGACTTCCGTCGAACCGGTTTCGACCACGCGCCCGGCGTACAACACGGCGAGACGGTCACACACCTCCTGCACCACACCGAGGTTGTGTGTGATGAGCAAGACCCCGAAGCCGAAGCGGTCACGCAGCGCCAGGATCAGCTCGAGAATCTGTTTCGCGATGGTCACGTCGAGCGCCGTCGTCGGCTCATCCAGGATCAACAGCTTCGGCTCGCACACCAGAGCCATCGCGATCATCGCTCTCTGCAGCATTCCCCCTGAGAGTTCATGCGGATAGCTTCGATAGACCCGATCCGGATCAGGCAGCCCCACCTGCTCGAGGTAGTGAAGGATGTGTGCTTTCGCAGCGGCGCGTGACAACTTCCGTCCCGCGACACGACGATGCCTGTCGATGACATCCTTCATCTGCTGACCGAGCGTGAAAACAGGATTGAAAGCGGTGCCGGGGTTCTGGAACACGATTGAGATCGCGTCGCCGCGTGCCGAACCGCCACCGCCGAAGGGCTGCTCAACGCCGTCGAGTATCACGCGCCCACTCGGAACTGCGCCTTTCGGAAGAAGCCCCAGGACAGCGAGCGCCGTCAGGCTCTTGCCACAGCCCGTCTCGCCGACGATGCCTACCACCTCGCGAGGAGCGACGGACAGTGTGATTCCTCGTACGGGGCGGTTCGTGAGCTCGCCGCGCTCCTCGAACGCGACCTGGAGGTCCTCGATGCGGAGGAGGTCGGTGGTTGTCATCGCTTCACCTGCCGGGGGTCGAAGAAGTCGCGCAAAGAGTCGCCGAGAAGATTGAACCCGAGCACGGTCACGAAGATGGCCAACCCGGGGAACGCGGAGATCCACCACGCAGTGAAGATCTGTCCGCGCCCCTCAGCGACCATGAGGCCCCAATCGGGCGAGGGAGGTTGCGCTCCCAGGCCGATGAAGGCGAGGGAACCTGCGGCGAGCACCACGGCGCCGATGTCGACCGTGGCTTGAACCAGGATCGGTGTCAGACAGTTGCGCAGGATGTGCCGCGGAAGGATTCTCCAGGCGGGGACGCCGGTCGCGCGCGCCGCCTCGACAAACGGGCGGTCACGGAGAGCTCGTGCTTCTGCGCGGACGAGCCGGGCATACCAGGGCCACCAGCAGATCGCCAGTGCGATGCCGGCGTTCGTGAGACTCGGCCCCAGGATCGCCACCGTCACCATCGCAAGCAGCAACGGAGGGAAAGCCTGAAAGACCTCGGTGACGCGCATCAGGACGGTGTCGAGCCACCCGCCGCGGTAACCCGCGATAGCGCCGAGGGGGACGCCGATGACGGCTGCAATACCGACGACGAAGAGGGAGATCGTGAGCGCTGGGCCGGTGCCGATGATCACGCGGCTCAGAATGTCCCGCCCGAGCTGATCCGTACCGAACCAGTGCACGGCGCTGGGAGCGAGCCCGCGATTCCCCACACTGGTCTCGCCGTATCCCTGTTCGGGGAAGGGCGCGATCCAGGGCCCGAAGAGTGCCAGGATCGTGACGAGGATGATGAGCACGAGCCCGAGGAGAGCGAGTCGGTCCGTACGGAGGACGCGCATGATCCGCGAGACGGTGCTGCCCCCCACAGGGACGAAAGTCGGGAGTATTGCGGTGGAGGTCATGAGAGCCTCACTCGAGGATCGAGTCGTGCCTGAGCAAGGTCCACGACGAAGTTGGCGATGAGGTAGCCGGCGGCCCCGAGGAGGGTGATCGCCATGATGGCCGGGTAGTCGACCGCGATCATCGCGTTGGCGGCGAACTGGCCGATACCGGGCCAGTTGAAGACGACTTCGATGAAGAACGTGCCGGTGAGCGCGTACGCCGAGGCGAGGCCGATGATGGTCATCGTGGGCGGCAACGCGTTCTTCAATGCGAGTTTCCAACGAATCACACCACCCCTCAGCCCGTACGCGTCGGCAGTGAAGATGTAGTCCTGTCCGAGCACTTCGAGCATCGAGGCTCGAGTCATCCTGGCGATGAGGCCCATCGGATATGCGGCGAGCGTGATGGCGGGAAGAATCAGATGAGCCAGTCCGTCACTGTATGCGACCCAGTTCCCGGTGATGAAGCTGTCGAACAGGGGAAAGCCGGTGACGCGGGAGATCGGCGACACATAGTCGACCTCGGTGCTGAACTGGCCGGTGGCCGGGAGAAGCTTCAGCTGACCGACGAAGAGGACCTGAAGCAGCAACCCGAGCCAGAAAGCCGGCATGGATACTCCGCCGATGGCGAGAAACCGGATCGCGCCGTCGAGGGCCTTGCCCGGCTTCTTGGCCGCGACGACGCCGAGTCCGATCCCCACGATGATCGCTATCAGGATCGCGGCGAAGAGCAGCTCGAGCGTTGCCGGCAGACGTGTGGCGAACTCATCGAGTACGGGACGCTTGGTAGCGAGGGAATTGCCCCAGTCGCCCGTGATCAGTCCTCCGAGATATCCGAGGTACTGCACGATGAGCGGCTGGTCGAACCCCAGCTGTTCGCGGATGCGTGCGAGTTCCTCGGGTGGGGCTTTCGGACCGGCGTACACGACGGCGGGGTCGGTGGGGATGACCCGTGCCAGCACGAACACGACGAGCGTGAGCACGAAGAGCACGAGCACCGCGGTCCCGAGCCGGCTGGCGAGGAAACGCAACATAGATGACTCCAGAGATCAGGCGGTGGATCAGTATCCGGTGGACCGAGCTCGCCGGTCCACCGGATACTGACGTCCGGCGTTTCAGCTCGCGGGCTGAATCGGTGCGAAGAAGGTTGTGAAGGGGTAGTTCTCGTTGAAGTCTGCGACTTCCAGTCCCTTCGGAACCACGCTCACCGCCTGCGCGTCGTAGAGGAAGACAGCGGGTGCCTGGTCGACGAGCAGCTCCATCGCCTCCTCATACTTCGCCTGGGCCGCGGGGCGGTCGCTGCCGGTGAGCGTCCCCGCCTCATCGATGAGGGCGTCGTATTCGGGGTCGTTCCAGTAGCTGAGGTTGAAGAAGGGCTCTTCGCTCGAGTGGAACAAGGAGTAGAGGTTGTCCGCGCCGGCATCGCTGTATGTGGGCCAGTAGTACAGAACGAAGATGTCCTGGGCGGTAGCAGGGTCGGCCTTCGCGTTCTCCCACTGCTGATTGAACAGCTCCGCCCGCACGTCCAGAGTGACGCCGATCTTCGCGAACGCATCTTTGATGAGCGGAACGAATCGGGCCTGAGCCGGGTTCTCTGATGCGAAGGTGAGAGTGAGCGTGAGCCCGTCGGCATGGCCGGCTTCTGCGAGAAGTGCTTTGGCCTTGTCCAAGTCCTGGGTGTACTGCGGAACGTCCTCGGAATAGGGGAAGATGCCCTTCGGTACCGGACCGCGCGACTGCGTCCCGTACCCAGCGCCACCGACGTCGATGATGTCCTGGTAGGGCACTGCATAGCTGAGCGCCTGACGCACCTTCGGGTCGTTCAGTGGCGCTTTGGCCGTGTTGAAGAGCGCCAGGAAATTGAACGGCGAATTCGAAGTCTTCACCGACGACTCCAGGTCGGCCGCCACCGTGTCGATGTTCTCCAGCGGGAGGTTCGTCGCGAGATCGACCTCGCCGGAGGTCAGCATCTGCTGCGCCGTGACCGCATCCGGCGTGATCGCGATGTCGACGATGTCATAGCTCGGGGCGGCATCCTCGTTCCAGTAGTCGTCGTATGCCTCCAGGACCACCTTCTCCCCCGGGGTGTAGGACTTGACGGCGTACGGTCCGGAGCCCGCGTCGATACCCTGCTCGAAGTACGCCTCATCGTCCGCCGAAGCCTCGAGCGCTTTGGGCGACACGATCCATGCACCGTAAGTAGAGGCGGCGATGAGATCCATCGGCGCCGAGTAGGAGAGATTCATGACCACTGTGGTGTCGTCTGGTGCCTCGACGGACTCGAGCGGAGCCCAGATGAAGGATGCACCTGCGTGGTCCTGTGCGGCTTCGATGCTCGCCTTGACGGCTTCGGCGTCGACGGTCTCTCCGTCATGGAAGGTCGCGCCTTCGCGGATCGTGAAGGTCCAGGTGAGTCCGTCCGAGCTCACTTCCCATGACTCGGCGATTGCTGGGGTGAATTCCTCCGCGGCACCGTCAGCGTTCTTCCACAGGAGGGGCTCGTACACGTTGCCGAGGTAGAGAGCCTCGGTGGAGAACGACCGCACCGGATCCCAGGTCGTGACAGCCGCTGACGCGGCGACGCTGAGTACGGACGAACCGGAGTCGTCGTCTGCTGTGCCGCTGCCTACCGTGCATCCGGCGAGAGCGAGCGCGGCGACGGTGCTGAACACAAGAACTGATGGTGCGCGAAGTGACCGCGCCGGTGGGACTGCCATGGCTGCCTCCTGCTGTGTGATCGCCACCGGTCGGGTGCGGCGGCGAATTTTTGCCAGTCTATGGACGCCGAGCAATAACGCGCCAATACTTAGATGCGGCTGACTCGATACCTCGGAGGCATCAATGGATCTGCGCCTGCTTCACTACTTCCTGGCGGTGTGCTCGACCGGAACGCTGCACGCAGCTTCGGCCGTCGTTCATGTCGCTCAGCCATCCCTGAGTCGCCAGATTCGGCGGCTCGAGCAAGATTTGGGCTTCACTCTCTTCGACCGCTCAGCGCGTGGGCTGTCCCTCACTGCCGCCGGCAGAATGTTCCTCCCGGTCGCTGAGGACCTCCTCACCAGAGCGACTCAGGCGCAGTCGACCGCGCGGTCGATAGCACGCGGAACCGTGTCCGACCTCGTCGTCGTCGCAGCTCCGACGACGATGGCCGACATCATCTCCCCCTTCATCGTGCGCGCGGGTGCCTCAGGGATCATCGGCAACGCGATCGAAGCGATGCCGGAGAATGTGTACAGCGTCATCGAACGTGGCGATGCTGACTTCGCCGTCGGCACGCGGATTCCGCCCGCCGAACTCAGTTCGATGGTGCTCGGGCACGCCTACCTGTGGGCGCAGATGCCCGCGTCACATCCCTTGGCGAGCCGCCCGAGTGTTCCTATCGCGGAACTCCTTCAGGAATCTCTTATCGTGATGAGCCCAGCTCATGGGGTGAGGCAGATGCTGGATTCCGCCGCCGCACGCGCCGGACTCGCCTTCACGGCCTCTGTCGAAACGTCCTCTCCCGTGCTCGCCCAAGCTCTCGCTGCGGCAGGCCGTGGTGTCTGCGTGCTCTCCGACGACCCGCAACACGACCTCGTTGCTGTTCCGATCTCAGCCCCGGGAGGCGAACTCATCATCACCCTCTTCGGCGTGTGGGACGAGCTGCACTATGCGAGCGCGCACATTGCCACGTGTCTGAAGGAACTGAGTTCCTTCAACTCTGAGCTGTACCCACAGACGACGAAGTTCAGCGCCAAGGAAGCGATCCGTGAGGATGTGACGATGCCGTGATGCCTGGCGAGCATCAAGGAGGAGCCGAACTGGTCGTGGACTGATCGACGAGATGCCGTTCACACTGACTTCCACCCGCTCAACAGATCCTGGAGTCCACGTGCGTCGCTCAATCTCACTACTGCTGTGCGGGGTCGTCATGGCCACCGCGCTCACATCCACGCTCGGTGCTGCCCCAGCACCGAGTGCAGACCGCGTCCCTGGAGACCCATTGGCTGGTTCAGGAGCGGTGACGCGTACGGTGCTCACCGCCGCAGAGCTCGCCTCCACGACGGCGCCAGCCGGCACGGTGCCCAACGACGCGTTCGCGCTTCCGGCCGAAGCGATGATGCCGAAGCACACTTTCGAGGGGACGCTCACGCTGAACGACGTGGGCAGCTCTGGCGGGCTCACCGCCCTCAAGGACCCTTACGGCTACGCCACCCTGGCACCGCTGAGGCACTTGCCTCCCGTTTCAGTACAGCTCGTGCAGAACGGCAGTCACCTGGTGCCGGTGGTTCGCGGCGTGCAATACACCGGCAGCTCCTATTGGAACCTCGCTGTCGGAGCGGGAAGAGCATGGAGCGAGAAGGGGGACCGCGGCCAGTCTCGCGCCTCTCTCCCGTTCTCGCTGGTGGAACGCAACGCCAACTGCGTGCACAATGGCGTCCTCACTTTCCTGTTCAAGAAGAACAAGGTGTCGAACGTCCGCTATCAGATCACGAGCGAAACCTGCCAGTACTTCCAGTTCGACATGTGGGGGCAGGTCAGCGCGAGCTACACACCAGGCGGCATCGTGAACGCGGCAGACATCCGTAATGCGTACGCGACGGAGGTCGCCGACCGGCTGCCATCGAAGCCGATCTCCACTCTTGCCACGGACAATCCGGGAGCGGGCATCGATCTGTCCGCATTCGGGAGAGGTATCACACCGAGCGCCCTCAGCGCGTACGGGTTTGTGTACGACGGAGTGAACTACGTGGGTGACTGCCCCACCCGTCAGGGCGCCTACCCGTTCTGCAGTCAACTGCTATTGCCGTCGTACTCGACCGCCAAATCCGCATTCGGCGGCCTGGCGCTCATGCACCTCGCCCAGAAGTACGGCCCCGACGTCTCCGAGGAGCTGCTGGAGGATCACATCCCGGAAGCGTCGGCCCCTTCGTGGGATGACGTCACCATCGATCACGCTCTCGACATGACAACCGGCAACTACTCCTCCGCCGGCTACCAAGCAGACGAGGCCGGACCCACGATGTCCTCGTTCTTTCTGGCAGAGACTTATACGGACAAGCTGACGGCGGCGCTCTCCTACCCGCACAAGGCGGCCCCAGGAAGCATTTGGACCTACCACACCTCCGACACCTTCCTCGCGGTCCGGGCGATGGACGACGTGCTCGAGGAACGGGAGGGCGCCGGCTCCGACATCTTCGCAATGCTCCGTGACGAAGTGCTCGAGCCCGCGGGAGTCGGACCCGACTCTCTGACGACACTGCGAACCGACAACGCGCCGACCGGAGCGCCTTTCGGCGGGTACGGCATGTTCTGGACCCAGGACGACATCGCGAAGGTGGCGAAGCTCCTCGTCGCCGATGATGGCGTCGCGGGCGGCACCCAAGTGCTGCATCCCGGGCTCCTGGACGCATCGCTCCAGCGGGACGCTTCAGATCGCGGCATCACGACCGGTGGGCCAACCCCGTTTCACTACAACAACGGTTTCTGGGCGCGAGACTTCAGCAGCGCTGACAACGCGGCCTTCACCTCACCGTTCTCGGTTCCGTTCATGTCGGGGTTCGGAGGGATCACCGTCGCACTCATGCCCAACGCGTCGAGCTACTACGTCTTCAGTGACAACAACGAGTTCGCGTGGCGAGACGTCGTCGCAGAATCCAACAAGCTCGACCCGATGACTGGCGGCTGAGACGTGCACGCGAGTCCGTGGCACATGCGCTCGGGCCACGGACTCGTCAGGCGGGATGATCTCAGGCGAGCAGCGCACCCATCTGCTTCGCGATCATGGTCGTCGCGAACTTGGGGTTGAGGCGCGACAGGCGATCCATGGCCGCAGCATCCGAACCGATGGTCGCTCGGAAGCGGTCCTTGCGGATCGCGTCGACGATCACCCGGCCGGCCGCTTGCGGCGTCGTCGTCTTGTACGCGCTGGTCTCGGCCGATGCATCGCCCCCGAGATCGACGCCCGAGTTCGCGGCGATGCCGGTGCTGATCGCGCCCGGGAAGATCACCGTGACGTGCACGTTCGTGTCGAGCAGCTCGGCGTAGAGCGCTTCGGTGAGGAGCTTCACCGCGGCTTTCGAGGCGCCGTAGACGGCCTGACCGGGCACCGGGGCATACGATCCCATGCTCGCGACGTTGAGCAGCGATGCCTCCGGCCGGGCGAGGAGATGGGGCAGGAATGCCTTGCACACGTTCATCACGCCCCAGAAGTTGACATTCATGACCTTCTCGATCTCGGAGAACGGCAGGTCGTTGACCTTGACGAACTTCTGGATCACACCGGCGATGTTCGCGACGCCGTCGACCTGGCCGTGAGCCGCGATCACGGCGCCGGGTAGCGCGTCGATCGCATCCCGGTCGGTGATGTTCACCGCGTGCTGAGTGAATCGCGTGCCGACAGCCGCGAGTGCTGCGGTCGCTTCGAGGCCGGCGGCATTCAGGTCGACGCCGGCAACCGAGGCGCCACCGGCAAGCAGACGCAGCGTCACCTCGCGTCCGATGCCGTTTCCTGCGCCCGTGACGACGAAGACCTTGCCTGAGATGTCCATGGTTTCCTTCTGGGTGGGTCGGGCCGCGATCAGCGCGACTCGGAGGAGATGTCCGCAAGGATGCGGTCGAGGGTACGGGTGATCGAGATCGTCGTCGCCGCATCGTGCCAGGGGTGCTCGCGCAGACCGGATGCGATCGCCGCGGTCACTGCCTCGAGCATCGGGCCGTAGCCGTTGCCGACCCGCGGATGCCGCAGCTGCTCCGGCTCGCGGAAGATACGCTCCGCCGACCCTGCATGAACTCGGGCGTCGCTGCCCGCCCAGAACATGGGATCGAGCGTGATCCAGCCGCGCTCGCCGCTGATCGCCGCCGAGAGATCAAGGAAGTCCACTCCTGACCACGCGAGCTGCGCGAAGGCGCCGTCGGCGCGCTCGAGCGTGGCATGCCCCGCGAGATCCACGCCCTCGGAGAGGACTCCTCGCGCCTGCACTACCTCCGGCGCACCGAGGAACCAGTGGGCCAGCGTGACCGGGTAGATGCCCCTGTCGCGCAGGATGCTTCCGCCGTCCTCCGGCCGCTCTTTGCCCGGGCGCGGGAAGAACGGGGTGCCGAAGCTCGCCCGCACGTGTCGGATCGCGCCGAGCTCTCCCGCGGCGATCCGGTCGATGACCTCGACGTGCAGCGGGTTGAACCGCATCCACATCGCCTCCATGAGGAAACGATCCGCCTGTGCGGCGCGCGCGAAGAGCAGTTCGGCGTCACCGGCCGAGGTCGCGATCGGCTTCTCGACCAGCACATGCGTACCCGCGTCGAGGGCCTCGAGCGTGATCGCAGTATGCGTGACGGCAGGGGTGGCGATGTAGACGATGTCGACGTCGTCGCGAGAGAACAGCGCCGCCCGATCGTCGGTCGACGACGGGATGCCGTGCCGCGCGGCGAAGTCCGACGCGCGGTCGGGCGTTCGCCCCCAGACGGCCGTGATCTCACCGCCGATGGCGAGCAGATCGGAGACGAGGCGATCGGAGATGTCGCCGGTGCCGACGATGCCCCACCTAAGCATCGATGGCGTTCCGCTCGCGGATCGGCGCCACGGTGAGGGTGGCAAGGGCGACGAGCACGAGTGCGGCCCCCCAGACGAGCTGATAGCCGCCGGTCGCTGAGACCACGACCGCGGCGAGCGCCGGCGCCAGCGCCTGACCGAGGTTCATGGCGACGATCGCGAGACCGAGATCCCGCCCTGCGCGCGCCGGATCAGGGAGCACGTCGATGAACATCGCGTTGTCGACCGGCAGATAGATGCCGAAGGCGAGACCCGTGATGATCACCTGGGCGAAGAGCGCCGGCAGCGTCGGCGAGATCAGGGGGATCGCCATCGACACGGCCATGAGCAGCGATGCGACGACGATGAACGGCTTGCGACGGCCGACGCGGTCGGAGAGTCGACCCGAGATCGCCACGGCGATGAGCGTGAAGGGGATGCCCGCGAGCCCGAGGATCGGCACCATCGCCGATGCCTCAGCGGCGCTCAGCGCGGGGCGCACGTAGCTCTGCAGCATATAGAGGTTGAGCACCGTCGACGTGCTGTAGCCGAAGAAGAAGAGCACGCGCGAGATCCACAGCCACCGGTAGTTGCGGGCTTTGAGAGCGCTTGCGTACCCGAGCAGGAACGGCTTCCAGGCGAATGGCTCGCGCTCGACATCCACCGACGATGCATCACGGTTCCGGGTGACGAAGAGAACCGTCGCGATCGCCACGAGCAGACCGAGGATCAGATAGAAGTCGAGCCCGACGAGTCCGAACAGGGCGCCCGCACCGATGCCGCCCAGGATGCCGCCGATGATCGCACCCATGCTCGTCCAGGACGTCACGCGGCCTCGTCGATCACGAGGCACGCGGTCTGCGACCGTCGCCTGCAGGGGGTTGCCTGCGACGTTCAGCGCCAGCTCGGCGGCAGACCACAGCACGACGAGCACCACGAGCGACGGGGCGTACCGGACGGCGACCAGCAGCACGGCGCCGATGAGTCCCGCATACAGGATCCAAGGAGCCCGGCGTCCCAGGCGGGAGCGCGTGCGGTCGGACAGCACACCGATCACCGGCTGGAGGATCATGACGATGATGGCGCTGGTCGTCGTGACGAGCGCCAGCCCGTTCGCTCGCGCTGCTTCGAAGTCAGAGAGCAGCGCGAGCTGACGCGTCTGGTCTGCCGTCGGAGTGACGTCTCCGGCCGCGACGGCCCTGCCGAGCTCGGTCAGCGTCTGCAGGTCGACTCCTGCATCCGCCCCGCTGAAGAAGGAGCCGAACTCGAGCATCTGGATCTGATTCGGCATGAGGATGCCGTTCGTCGCCGCCCATACCGCAGAGACCGCGAGCGAGAGCAGCAGATACCAGCGGATGTATCGAGAGAGCGGCTTCTTCGAGTCGTAGTGCACACCGATGTTCGAGGTCCACCGGGATTCCTCACCGGTGGGATGCGTGATCTGCTCGCTCATGATCGCGGCTTCCCCCGCTGTGCTTTCGTCATCGAAGTCTCCAGACCGTCTCGCTGTTGAGACAGTTACATCAAATCAGAGATCAAGGAATTCGGCAACCGATTGCCAATCGAATGTTAAGGCCTGCTCCGTGCGCCGCCCGGCGCTCAGCTGCGAGGAGCGGAGCCCGTGCTTCCTCGCACGATGAGGGTCGTCGCGAGAGGATCGTCGCTGACCGGCTCCGTGCCGTCCCCCAGAGCGTCGAGGACCTTGCCGACCGCACGCTCTCCGGCCAGCTGCAGCTGGGCGCGAACGGTGGTCAGCGCGGGAACGATGAGCTCGCTGCCGAAGATGTCGTCGAAGCCCGCGATGCTCAGCTCGTCGGGCACGTGGATGCCCGTGGCGGCGGCTGCTTGGATCAAGCCGATCGCCATCAGGTCGTTGAAGGCGATCACCGCGGTCGCGCGCGACGCCTGCACCCGGCGGAGCGCCTCGCGACCGCCCTCGATCGTCGGTGTGTGCGGGCCGATCTCGACGACCGCCAGGCTGAGGCGCTCGGCGGCGTCGAGCATCGCTTCCCACCGTCGTCGGCTGATCCACGATGTCTCGGGGCCGGAGAGGTACGCGATCGAACGGTGACCGAGGTCGGCGAGATGCGCGACGAGATCCGAGACGCCCTGCTCCACCTCGGGAAGGACACCGACGACACCGTCGACCTGACGATTGATGAGGATGACGGGTTTGCGCTCCGCCAGCCGCAGGATCCGCTCATCCGCGAGACGTGTTGTCGCCAGGATCAGGCCGTCGACGCTCGGCAGCAGTCGCGAGACCGCCTCAGCTTCCGCTTCACCGGACTCCTGCGACTCGGCGATCACCAGCGTGTATCCCGCGGCCGCGGCGGTGTGCTCGGCACCGCGGACGATCCCGAAGATGACGGGGTTCGTGATGTCGGCGACCATCAACCCGATCGTGTGGCTGCGCCCGGTCGGCAGGGCACGCGCCATCGGGTTGAACTGGAAGTCCAGGCGGTCGGCGGCGAGACGGATCCTCTCCTCCGTCTTCTTACTGATGCGACCGGGTTTGCTGAGCGCGCGCGACACCGTCGACGGGTTCACGCCCGCAAGCTCCGCGATGTCGTAGATGGTCGCGGCGCCGCCGCGGCGCCTGATGCGCTCCGCGAGTTCGCCGGGCAGATCGTCGTCCATGGTTCCTCCCAGCTCCCAGCGTGTCATGGCCGGTGCGATTCGAGCCATTCGACGGCGGCGCGGGCGAGTTCCGCGGGCGGGCGACCCACATCGACGACGACCGCGACCTCGTCGGCGTCGAGCGCTTCGAGGGTGTCGAGCTGCGAGCGAAGGAGAGAAGGAGGCATGAAGTGGTCTGTCCGGCCGGCCGCGCGTTCGGCGAGCAGAGCGTCGTCGCCGTGCAGGTGCACGAACACGACGCCCGGCACCCGCTCGCGAATCCGATCCCGGTAGACCCGCCGCAGAGCCGAGCACGCGATCACCGCCCCCGATGCCGACCGCGCGGCGAGTTCATCGCTCACGCGGTCGAGCCACGGCATCCGGTCGTCATCCGTCAGCGGTGTGCCGGCACTCATCTTCGCCCGATTGGACGCCGGATGCAGGTCGTCCGCATCGAGGAACTCGACGTCCAGATCTGTCGCGAGCAGCCGCCCCACGGTCGACTTGCCCGCGGCCGACACCCCCATCACCACGATCTGGGGCGATGCGTGTGCGCTCACCAGTCGTGGACGGTGCCGTCGAGCAACCGGTTGTAGGGCAGGTACGCCTGCTCGTACGGGTACTTGCCCGCCTCGTCGACGTCGAGCTCGACGCCGAGACCGGGCTTGTCGCCGGGATGCAGGTAGCCGTCGGTCCAGGTGAACGACTGCTGGAACACCTGGTCGGTGCGCGACCCGTGCTGCATGTACTCCTGGATGCCGAAGTTGTGGATCGCAAGCCCCAGATGCATCGCCGCCGCCATGCCCACCGGCGAGATGTCGGTCGGCCCGTGCATCCCCGACTTGATCTGGTACATCGCGGCGTAGTCGAGCGTCTTCTTCAGGGCGCTGATGCCGCCCATGTGCGTGACGGCCCCGCGGACGTAGTCGATCAGCTGATCGCGGATGATGTCCTTGAAGTCCCAGACCGTGTTGAAGATCTCGCCGATCGCCAGCGGCGTCGTGGTGTGCTGACGCACGAGGCGCAGCGCCTCCTGGTTCTCGGCCGGCGTGCAGTCCTCGAGCCAGAACAGGTCATAGGGCTCGAGGTCCTTGCCGAGTCGTGCGGCCTGGATCGGCGTCATACGGTGGTGGCCGTCATGCAGCAGCGGGATGTCGGGACCGAACTCGTTGCGCACGGCCTCGAAAACACCCGGCAGGTGGTTCAGGTACGCACGGGTATCCCAGTCCTCCTCCACCGGCTTCGCGCCACGGCGGGCCGGCTCGTGGTCGTACCGAGCCTCTCCTCCCCCGGTGTCTGCCGATTGCGAGGCGATGCCATAGATCGCCTTGAGCGTGGGCACCCCGGTCTGCACACGGATCGCCTTGTATCCCTGCTCCTGATGAGCACGGATGGAGTCGAAGAGCTCGGGAAGCTCTTTGCCCGAGGCGTGCCCGTAGGCCATCAGACCTTTCCGGCTGGCTCCGCCGAGCAGCTGGTAGACCGGAAGGCCGGCCACCTTGCCCTTGATGTCCCACAGCGCCATGTCGACGGCTGCGATCGCAGCCATCGTCACAGGTCCGCGTCGCCAGTAGGCGCTGCGGTAGAGGAACTGCCAGGTGTCTTCGATGCGCGACTCATCGGCGCCGATCAGCAGCGGAACCACGTGCTCGGTCAGGTAGGCGACGACCGCAAGCTCGCGGCCGTTCAGCGTCGCGTCGCCGAGTCCGGTCACGCCGTCTGCGGTCGTGATCTTGAGTGTGACGAAATTGCGGTCGGGACTCGTGACGATGACGTCTGCCCTGTCGATGGTCATGCGTTTCTCCTCTACGTGAAGGCGATCGGTCAGGCGTCCGCGCCGGCGTCCGTGCCGGGCTTGCGTCCGTCGAGCCCACGCCAGCGCTGGCGCAGAGCGAACGCGGCGGACTTCGGCCGGCGCTCACGGGTGAAGATCCCCTTCTTGTTGCCACCCACCCGGTGCAGGCCGTTGGTCGTCGCGAAGTCCGCGAAGTTCCAGATCTGCTCGCCCACGAACTGCGGGAAGCGATCGAAGACGCGGTGGTACATCGCGAGCAGGTCGGTCTGGTACTCCTCGGTCCACACCTGGTCCCAGACCGAGTGCAGCCCCGGCATCGTGTCTGCGCCGTACTCGAGCATCATGATCGGCTTGCCGGTGCGATCGATCCACCCCTGGATGTCACCCTGCAGATACAACTCCGCCGTGGCGAGATCGCCCGCGTTGATGTACCAGCCGTAGTAGCGGTTGAGACTCACGACGTCGAAGAGATCGATGATCTGGTCGTTCTTGAAGGTCGCGAACATGACCATCGAGTAGGTGATCGGACGCGTCGGGTCGAGCTCGCGCACCAGGTTCACGAGCGGCTCGAAGTACTCGCGTGCACCGTCTTCGTTCGACGCGGGCTCGTTGGCGATGCACCACAGCACCACCGACGGGTGGTTCTTGTCGCGTCCGATCAGCTCACGCAGGTGCTGCGCATGCGCGGCGTGCGTCTCCGCCCCCGCATACTGCTCCGAGAAGGTGGGGAACGGCGGCGTGCCGCTGAGACCGCCGACGACGCCCATGTTGAGTCCCACAGCCGCGGTCTCGTCGATCACCAGGATGCCGTGGCGGTCGGCGAAGTCGAGGACGTCTTCGGCGTAGGGGTAGTGCGAGGTGCGGAACGAGTTCGCCCCCGTCCACTCCATCAGTTGGAAGTCGTGCACCATGTACGCGTCGTCGTGACCCTTGCCGCGCACGAACGTGTCTTCGTGCTTGCCGAACCCGGTGAAGTAGAACGGCTCCCCGTTCACCAGGAACTCCTCACCGCGCACCGCCACCGTTCGCACACCGACGGCCAGCGAGTACGTGTCAAGCACAGTCTCGGCGTCGACGGCCTCGACCGTCAGTTCGTAGAGGTAGGCGGCGCCCGGCTTCCAGAGCACGACGTCTGCGATCTCGAGACGCCCCTCCGGACCGGATGCCGTAGCCACGACGCTGCCGGCGGCATCCGCCAGGCTGACGCGCACGTCGGCACCGCCGACCGTTTCGACGCGGTAATCGACGAAACCGGTCGAGCCCTCGAAGGTCGTCACCACCGTGACGTCGTCGACGTGCACCTGCGGCAGCGAGTACAGCGACACAGACCGGGCGAGGCCGGCGTAGTTGTAGAAGTCGTGGAAGTAAGTCTGGGTCTTGGCGCCGGTCATGCCGACCTCGATCTTGCCCGGCGGGATCGTGGTGTTGCTGAGGTCGGGGCTGACCGCGACCGTGAGCCGGAACGCGGTGCCCGGCTTCACGACATCGGTGACGTCGATGTCGAAGGGCGTGTACCCGCCGATGTGACCTCCGACGAGCTGGTCGTCGACGTAGACCTTCGCCGAGTGCGTTGCCGCATCGAAGCGCAGGAGTATGCGCTCCCCCGCCCAGCCGCGCGGCACCTGCACCGACCGCTGGTAATAGACCCAGCCGACGTGGTCGCGAATGGCCGGATCGGTGAAGAGATCGTTGTAGCTCGCAGGAACGGCTGCTTCGAGAGGCGTGTCGAGGCCTGCGAGCCAGGGCTCCTCCGGGAGGCGGGAGTCGATTCCGAACTTCCAGACTCCGTCGAGCTTGACGAGGTCACGGGTTGCGGTGGCGATGGGCTTGAGCATCAAGGGCCTTTCGTGCGCTTCTTTGCGTTCTTGGTTTCAGTACAGCAGAGTTCAGGAAAAATGGCAACCGATTGCCAGCTAGATGGTCTCGCCGGCGTCCGCGAGCAGTGTGCTGCCGGTCATCACCATCGAGAGGTCGCTGGCGCAGAACAGCACCACGCGTGCGATGTCGTCGGGTGTTCCCTGACGGCCGATCAGACTCTGCGACATCGCCGACGGCATGGTGGAAGGATCGATGCCGGCGGCTGCCATCTGCTCCATCGCCGCGGCCGCCATCGCCATGTTCCCCTCGGTCGGCACGTAGCTGGGAGCGACGCCGAGCACGCGGATGCCCTGCGGCGCGAGCTCCAGAGCGAGCTGCTTTGTGAGCCCTCGCACCGCATGCTTCGACGAGACGTAGGCCGACAGGCCGGGGGCGGTCCCCCGGAAGCCCGCGGTCGAGACGATATTGACGATGACGCCGCCCTGCGGCATCCGACGGGCCGCTTCGCGTGCCCCATTGCGCACGCCCCGGGTGTTGACCGCGAAGACCTGCTCCCAGGTCTCGTCGCTCATCTCGACAAGGGACTCGCTGGGGAAGATCCCGGCGTTGTTCACCCAGATGTCCGGGGCACCGACGTCGCCCGCTGCGGAGTCCGTCGCCGCAGCGACCGATGCGGAGTCGGTGACATCCATGCGCACGCCCACCGCCCGCACCGAGAAGTGCACGGTGATCTCCGCCGCAGCCGCTCGCGAGCGATCCTCATCGAGGTCGGCGATCACGATGCTCGCACCGGCTTCGGCGAGTCGATCGGCGATCGCTCGACCGAGACCCTGCGCACCGCCCGTGACGAGCGCGGTGCGGCCAGTCAGATCGATCAGCGAGGCGAGGGGGTTCGATGAGACATCGGGGAAAGGAAAGGACATCATTGCTCCGTTTCGAAATGGGTGGGCTCAGCGGACGCTGCGCACCGAGAGGGAGATGAGGAGGCCGCCGGCGAAGGCGAGCGCGGCAGCGAGGAGATACAGCGCGGTGAAGTTCTCTGCGCCGGCGCCGATGGCCAGCACCGCCCCACCGAGAACCGGGGCGAAGACGCCCGAAATCTTCTGGGCGAACAGGGCGATGGCCATGTAGCGCCCCGCCTCCCTCTCGCGATCGGGAAGCACATCGAGCAGCAGCGCTTGGGCGACGGCCGAGAAGGTGGCGATGCCGAGGGAGTTCAGCAGGGTGCCCACCATGAGCGTCGGCAGGTCGTGGGCGAACGCCGAGACGCTGCATCCCGCCGCGAAGAGAACGGCGCCCGCGAGGATGAAGGGCTTGCGCCTGCCCACCCTATCGCTCAGCCATCCCCCGCCGAGCGAACCGACCGTGGCCGTGACGATGCTCGACGCCGAGACGATCGCGAGCACTCCGGCGACATCCGGCACGCGCAGCTCGAGGCGCTGGGCGACGAAGAACACGGTGAAGCTGGTGGTGAGGGTCAGCCCCGAGAAGAAGATGAAGCGGCCGAGCCAGTTCCACGCGAAGTCCGGGGCTTTGCGCGGATCGAAGCCGTAGCTCCCCAGCAGTCCGCCGACCGTCAGCCGGCGGTCGAGCACCATTCCCCTGCTGTCGGGATCGCGCACGACGGCGAGGAACGCGACCACCAGCACGACACCGACCGCCGCGGGCAGCGCGAAGACGAGGAGCACCTGGTCTCGGAAGAATCCGACGAGGATGATGCCGACGACGGGCGCGACCTGCATCGTGACGCCCGTGAGGCCGGAGACGCGTCCGCGTTGGTGCGGCGGCAGGCGATCCGCCTGCCAGTTGCCGAGCGACGCGGCCGCGGTGCCCCACCCGACGGTCGAGAGCGTCCAGCCGATCGTGAGCACGCTGAGATTCGGGGCGAGGGCCATGACCGGTACAGAGACCGCGCCGATCAGCAGACCGACCACGGTGAACGGACGCCGCCGCCCCCAGCGGCTGCGCAGGCGATCACTGAGGATGCCGGTGAGAGGGGCGAGCACGAGCGTGGCCGCTGAGCCGACCGCGAGGACGATGCCGAGGGCTTCGGTGCGCCCGGGCGCCAGCTGGTCGAGACGCACGGCCAGCGAGTAGGCCATCGGCACGATCATCGCCATCCCCGCCCCGAAGGTCGCGGCGACGAGCAGCACGATCGATCGCAACGGGACATCACCCGCCACGCCTCCGCCGGAGGACTCCGGAAGAGGCGCGGCGAGAGGCTGCGGGAGCGCGAGGTTACCCTCGGGAACGGGCCCCGCAGCCTCCGCAGGGCCTTCGCCCTGGGGATCGTCGACGTCGACGGTCATCTGCTCGGCCTCTGTACGCGGCTTCGGTCAGGCCAGACCGTTGCGCTTCGCGACCTCGCCCAGCCAACCGAGGCTCGGCTTGGGGGTGCGCACGAACGTCTCCCGATCCACGGCGATCAGGCCGAAGGTCGGAGCCCAGTGTCCCCATTCGAAGTTGTCGAGCAGCGTCCAGTGCAGGTAGCCGCGCACGTCGATGCCCTCGTCGATCGCGTCGGCGAGTCCGCGCAGCGCCTCATCCGTGTACCGGATCCGCTGGGTGTCATCGGCGGTGGCGATGCCGTTCTCGGTCACGATCACGGTGACGCCCTCGGAGACCTCCCACGCGTGACGCACGGCCATGGCGAGAGAGTCGGGGCGGAACGCGGTGCCGACGAGTGTGTTGTCGGGGTGCGGCGGGTGCGGCACGAGACCGTTCGCATCGACCTCCTGCGACGAGTACGCCTGCACGCCGACGAAGTCGTCGCCTCGGGAGCCCTCCCAGTAGACGTCTTCCTTGCCGTAGCGGATCTGCTTCAGCTTCTCCTCGCCGCCGGGTGCCGCCGTGAGCGCGCCTGCCGCGATGGTCCAGCCGACCTTCGCGTTCGTGCGGGCGCGCACGATCTCGCGGGCGGCGTGGTGGATCTCGACGAACGCGCGGCCGATCTCGGGGTCGGCGTCCTGCAGGAACGAGCCGTGCTGCTTCTTCTCGTCCTTCTCCGCAGGTGCGTCGCTCCCGGCCGCATCCGCCTCGACGGTGGGGCTCTGCCACTGTCCGCCCTGAGCGGCCATGCGGCGCATCGCCGTCATGATGGCCGCCTGCATGTTCGGCTCGTTCATGGTCGCGACCCACTCGACGCCGTCGAGGATCGTCGTGGCCTGGGTCACGAAGCTGAGGAACCGATCCTTGGCCTTCGGCGACGTCCACCCGCCGTCGTTCGCGAACCACCGCGGCGTCGTGAAGTGCTGCAGCGTGACGAAGGGCGTGACACCGCGCGACAAGCAGTAGTCGATCACGCGGCGGTAGTGCGCGAGCTCTGCGCGAGAGAACTGGCCTTCGACCGGCTCGATGCGCGACCACTCGAGGCTGAACCGGTAGGTGTCGAGGCCGGCATCGGCGAGCAGGTCGATGTCCTCGCGGTAGCGGTGGTAGCTGTCGACGGCATCACCGGAGGGCTCCATGCCCGGCATGGTCAGCTCGCGCTCCCACCAGTCGCTGTTGACGTTGTTGCCTTCGATCTGGTGTCCGGCGGTGGCGGCGCCCCAGAGGAAGCCGGTGGGGAAGTTCGTCATGGAGGAATCCTCTCGATCAGAGCAACCGTGACAACCGATTGCCACCTCACGGTAACATAAAATTAGAAAGCTCTCACTATTTTGATCGTCGGAGGTATCGATGGCCCAGTACGCCAAGACCGCAGCCGTCCGCCGCGGCATCCTGGATGCCTGCCTCACGATCTTCGGCGAGTCCGGGTTTCACGGGGCCTCGATGGCCGAGATCGCCCGGCGGGCGGGCATCAGCCACACCGGGCTCCTGCATCACTTCCCCCGCAAGGAGGACCTGCTCATGGCCGTTCTCACGCTGCAGGACGAGCGCAGCGCCGACTACCTCGCCCGCAACGAGGTCTTGAGCACCGGAGCCGATCCGCTCGATGTGCTCCGCGGCATGGCCACGACGTTGATCGAACGGGATCAGCGGGTCGGTCTGGTCGAGCTGAGCGCCGTGCTCACCGGTGAGGCCACGGCGCCCGCTCATCCAGCCCACGACTACTTCGAGACGCGCTACCGCAACATCCGCTCGTTCATGACCCGCCTGTTCACCCGACTCGGCGATGACGGGCGCCTGTCGACGGACATGCCCCCGGCACACCTCGCAGCGATCACCATCGGCGCGATGGACGGGCTGCACACGCAGTGGCTCTTCGATCGTTCGGCGATCGACGTCGATGCGTGCGTCACGTCGCTGATGTCGACCTTCGTGCCGGAGTTGGCGTCCGACTCGCAGGACTGATCACTCCGCAGCAGCACCCGACTCGTACTCGAACCTGCTGACGACGACCTGTTCTCCGAGAGCCTCGACACCGATGACCCGTCCGGTGAAACCACCGGCGACCTCGGTCGACAGATACCGACCGTCGAGGGTGGCGAGCTCGACGAAGCCCTCCGCCGAAGAGAGACCGGCGCGCAGCAGGTCGGGACCGCGACGCGCGCCGCGCTCGGCCTCGAACTCCGTGGCCCGGATCTCGAGCACCGC
Organism: Microbacterium sp. CGR1; assembly: GCF_051062835.1. Taxonomy (GTDB): domain Bacteria; phylum Actinomycetota; class Actinomycetes; order Actinomycetales; family Microbacteriaceae; genus Microbacterium. The sequence continues at coordinate 1,893,864 of NZ_JAOTPG010000001.1, forward strand.
ATCCGCCGGAGCCTCTGCCCGCGCGACCACGTCGCTCAGCGGCCCGATGACGATGCGTGCGCGCACCTCTGCGCCGAGGCGTTCGATCATCAGCTGGTGCGCGTCGTCCATGCGCACCGAGAGCGCGACGTCGCCCGTGGCGTGCAGGCGGGCCGACCAGAGTTCGTCTTCGGCACGCACCGCGAGCAGCCTTTCGGCACTCTCGGCGAGCGCGTCCCTCCCCCGCTCGAGGAGCAGTCCGTCGGTGCTCGTGCGGGCGAACGATGACGGCGAGGTTCCCGGCGCGATCCACCGCGGATGCAGTTCCGCGCCTCTGAAGTCCTCGACGAACGAGGTCTTCGCGAGCGGGACGTCGTAGCGCTCCTCGTCGATCACCGGCCAATCATCGACCCAGTCCACCCCCGCGAGGAACGTCTCCCGCCCGTTGGTGTGCCAGCGAGGGAATGTTCCCCGCGGCCGTGTCGCGAGGAACACGAGCGCCCAGGATCCGTCGGCGAACTCGACCAGATCGGAGTGCCCCGTCGACTGCACGGCCGCGCTCGTGCTGCGGTGAGTGAGGATGGGGTTCGTCGGTGCCGGCTCGAAGGGTCCGCTGATGCTCGAGGATCGCGCGATCGTCACCATATGGCCGGGCCCCGTACCGCCCTCGGCGACGAGCAGGTACCACCACTCCCCGCGGCGGATCAGGTGAGGCCCTTCGGCGTGCGCGCCGCCGGTTCCCGCCCACAGCGACCGCGGCTCCGACAGCACCTCGCCGGTGAACGGATCGATGACGGCCTGCGAGATGCCGCCGCGCATCACGTCGCTCCACGTCACGAAGCAGGTGCCGTCGTCGTCCCACGCGATGTCCGGGTCGATGCCGATGAGACCTGCGACGTAGACGGGATCGCTCCACGGGCCGGAGGGGTCGTCGGCATGAGTCAGGATGTGACCGCGGCCGACCTCGTGGATGTTCGTCGTGATCATCCAGAATCGGCCGTCGTGGTGCCTCAGCGTCGGAGCGTAGATCCCGCCGCTGGCACCCGCGAGTCCGGTGCGCACGTCGAGGTGCTCCGGTCGGTCGAGGATGTTGCCGATCTGCGTCCACGAGACCAGGTCACGGGAGTGGAACAGCGGGACGCCCGGCGAGTACTCGAAGCTCGAGTTCGCGAGGTAGTAGTCGTCGCCGACGCGGCAGATCGAAGGATCCGGGTGGTAGCCGGGGATGATCGGATTCTGGGTCATGATGCCTCCATGATGCGGCGGCGCTCGAGTCGCCGCTCGCGCTGACGGGCGGGGTCGGCGACCGGCGCCGCGAGCAGCAGCTTCTGCGTGTAGGGATGGTCGGGGGTCGAGGTCACATGCTCGGCAGGTCCCGTCTCGACCAAGTCGCCGCGGTACAGCACTGCCACCCGGTGACTGATGTGGCGGACGACGGAGAGATCGTGCGACACGAAGAGATAGGCGACCCCGGTCGCCCGCTGGATCTCGACGAACAGATCGAGCACGCGCGCTTGTGTCGAGAGGTCGAGAGCGGACACCGGCTCGTCGCACACGATCAGGCGCGGCTGGGGAGCGAGCGCACGAGCGATGGCCACGCGTTGACGCTGACCGCCCGAGAACTCCCGGGGCAGTCGCTCGACCGCATCCGAGGGCAACCCCACCTGGTCGAGCAGGGTCTTGACCCGCGAACGGGCATCCTTCGTCGTCGCGCCCTGGATCACCAGCGGCTCGGCGAGGATGTCTCCGATCGTCATCGAGGGGTTGAGCGACGTGTACGGGTCTTGGAACACCACCTGGATGTCGCGAGACAGGCGACGTCGATCGCGAGGTGAGATCCCGGCGATCGACGTCCCGTCGAACCGGATGTCCCCGCCGGACGGCTTCACCAGGCCGAGCACCGCGCGTCCGATCGTGGTCTTACCCGATCCGGATTCGCCGACCAGGCCCAGGGTCTCCCCCGGCGCGACGTCGAGCGAGACGCCGTGCAGCACCTCCACCGGTTTGGCCCGCCATCCCCGTCCGGGGAAGGCGACACGAAGCTCATCGATCTCGAGGAGGCTCATCGCTCGGTCCTTTCATCGGGGGCGGCGACGGGCGGATCCGTGCGGACCGTGCTCTCGTCGAGGATCGCACCGAGCAGCATCTTCGTGTACTCGTGCGTCGGGTGCGAGAACACGTCCGCAGCCGTGCCGGACTCGACGATCACGCCGTTCTGCATGACCGCGATGCGATCGCAGAGGTCGGCGACGACGCCGAAGTTGTGCGTCACCAGGAGGATCGCCATGTCGAGCTCGGACTGCAGATCTCGCAGCAGGTCGAGGATCTCGGCCTGCACCGTGACATCGAGTGCGGTCGTCGGCTCGTCGGCGATCAACAGCTTCGGCCGACTCGCGACCGCGCCCGCGATCAGCACACGCTGCGCCATGCCACCCGAGATCTGATGGGGGTACGAGTCGAAGGTGCGCTGCGGGTCGGCGATGCCCACCCTCTCCAGCAGTGCGAGCACGCGAGCGGATGCCTCTGCGCGTGTCACGCCGAGCGCCGACCGCACGCCCTCGACGAGCTGTGCGCCGACCTTGTAGGACGGATCGAGGTTCGACATGGGTTCCTGCGGGATGTAGGCGATCTCCTTGCCCCGCAGCGGACGCATCTGGGCGTCCGTGAGTCCGACGAGCTCGCGCCCGTCGAAGCGGATCGACCCGCGGGTGATCACCGCCTCGTTGGGCAGCACCCCCAGCGAGGCGAACGCGGTCTGCGACTTTCCCGATCCGGATTCGCCGACCAGCCCGACGATCTGCCCACGGGCGATCGACAGGTCGACGCCGCGCACGACCTCGTTCAGGCCGCCGCTCGGTCTCGGATAGGCGATGGCGAGGTCGTTGATCTCGAGCAGCCCCGTCCGTGCGGCCGTCGCCTCTCCGGCGCTGTCGAGCACACGCTGGCCGCGACCCACCTTGGCAGGCTTCGGCATGGAGCCCTCGAGGATGTCGCGCAGAGCGTTGCCGAGCAGCACGAGCGACGCCGTGATGACGCCGAGCAGCAGGCTCGGCCAGAGGAACTGCGTCGGAGCGATGTAGAGGTTACGGAAGCCCGAGGAGATCATCGAGCCGAAGCTCGGGATCTGCAGCGAACCGACGCCGAGGAACGCCAGACCCGACTGCACCGCGATCGCGGAGCCTGCCATGAAGGCCGCGGCGATGATGATCGGCCCTCTCACGACGAAGAGCACATGGCGACCGAGGATGCGCAGGTTGCCGAGTCCCGACACCCGGGCGGCATCGACGTAGAGCTCGTTCTTCACGCCGAGCACGAGGTTGCGGACGATGCGGTAGATGCCCGGCGACAGCAGCACGCCGAAGATCAGCATCGTGAAGCGGTAGTCGCCCCCGGTGACCGGCATCAGGATGATCAGTAGCAGGATGCCGGGGAAGGTCATGATGAGGTTGAACAGCCACTCGGTGGTCGCTCGCGTCACGGTTCCGAAGTAGCCGCCGATGAGGCCGGCGACGACTCCGACGAGCAGAGCGACACCGGCTCCGATCAGAGCCGAGATCGCTGCCGTGTTGATCGAGTGGAGCAGCCGCGAGAGGATGTCTCGCCCGGCTTCGTCGGCACCGAGCAGGTACCCCGGCGTTCCGACCGGCGCGTTGATCATCGAGAGCTCGGCGTCGTTCGGGCCGTGCGGCGCGAGCCATGGTGTGAGCAGCCCGAGCAGGAAGATCACCGCGAGAAGCCCGAGTGTCACGACCGCCTGCGGGTCGCGCAGGATGCGGCGCCAGGTCGACGTGCGGGTCTTCGCGGCGTTCTCGAGGGTGACGAGCAGCTCGGTGCTGGGCGGCGTCACTGTGCCGGTGTTGGTCTGGGGTGGGCGTTCGTCGCTCAATGGACTCTCGCTTTCGGGTTCAACCAGCCGTTGGCCAGGTCAGTGAGGAGGTTGACGACGGTGACGAGCAGCACACCGAAGGCGGTGATGCCCATGATCACGGGGATGTCGCCCTGAAGAGAGGCGTTGAACGCGAAGCTGCCGTAGCCCGGCAGAGCGAAGACGTTCTCGATGATGAGCGCACCGCCGAACATCTGGATGAACTCCAGCGACATCACCGTGAGCGCGGGGCTCGCGGCATTGCGCAGAGCGTGCTTGATGACGATCGACGTGGTGGATGATCCCCGCGTGCGCAGGGTTCGGATGTAGTCGCGACGGAGCTCGTCGATCATGCGGCCACGGACCTGAGCCGCCATGTTGGCCACACCGCCGATGGTGAGCACGATCACCGGGATCGTGATGCTGCGCACCCATGCAGCGGGATCTTCCGCGAACGGAGTGAATCCCGTTGCCGGAAGCCACTTGAGCTGCACCGCGAACACGACCACGAGGACGATCGCCAGCAGGAGGCCGGGAACGATGTAGCCGATCAGGGAGATCCCCTGGGCGATGCGGTCGACGATCCCGCCGCGCGATGCCGCCCAGACTCCGAGGAAGACAGAGAGGATGACCGTCAGGATCAGCGCCGGGACGATGATCGAGAGCGTGACCGCGAGCCGCTGCAGCACCGACGGACCGACCGGCAGTGAGGTGTACACCGAGACACCGAAGTCGCCCTGCACCGCGTGGATCAGCCAGTCGAAGTACTGCACGAGGACGGGTCGATCCCACCCCTTGGCAGCGATCAGATCGTCGACCACCTCGGGCGTCGCCGACGTACCGAGGATCGCCTGAGCCACGTCGCGGAACGAGGTGCTGAGGAGGACGAAGGTGATGAGGGTGACCAGTATCGCGAGCACGACGCCGGCGCCGAGTCGGCGGAGGATATAGCTGAGCATCAAGAGACTCCTGGTGTGCGGTGGGGATGCGGCGGACCGCACCCCCACCCGTCACTCACTCGGTGACGTCGAACTGTCGGATGGTTGCGAGGGTGTTCGCCTTGCCGACGTAGGTGATCCCGTCAGCGGTCGCCCAGGTCGCGCCGATGTAGGCGATCGGGGCGACGAGCGCCTGATCCACGACGTACTGGTTCAGCTCCTTGTAGACGGGGAGAGCATCCGCGAAGTCGACGGTGTTGTTGATCTCGTCGAAGTAGCCGTCGAGCGTCGGATCGGTGTACCCGGTCGGGTTGCCGAAGCCGGCGGCACCGATCGTGGTCGCGAGATCAGCGGAATCGGAGTTGAACCCGAGGATCTGGTAGTAGAGCCCGTAGTCACCGGAACGGGCAGCTGCCTGCGCCTGCTGCGGCGGCACGGTCACCCACTCGAGGGTCAGACCGATGTCAGCGAACGCCTGCGTGAGCACGGGCTCGATCGTGGTGCTGAGGAAGGTGCTCGGGATCTGGAAGGTCTCGCCGGCGTAGCCCGCCTCTTCGACGAGCTCCTTGCCCTTCTCGGGGTCGTACTCGTACTCGTCGTTCAGCTTCTCGTCGTAGATCTCGCCGAACGGGCTGACCAGCTGCGTCGTGGCGATGCCCACTCCGCTGAAGATGCCCTTGAGCACGCCCTCGCGGTCGATCGCCATGTTGATCGCCTGACGCACCTTGACATCACCGAGCGCCGGGAACTTCTCGCCGGCGCGATCGAGGATGTTGAGGTACCCCACGGCCACCGCATCGTTCACCGTGATGGTGAACTTGTTCGAGTCGAGCTGCGAGACGACCTGCGACTGCACGGTCGCCGCGTTGAGCTCGCCCGCCTGCAGGGCGTTGAGCGATGCCGTCGGGTCCTGCAGCACCTTGACGGTGAGTGTCTTGAACGGCACGTTGTCGGCATCCCAGTAGTCGTCGCGCTTGACGAGGACGTAGCTGCTGCCGGGCACCGTCTTCTCGACGTCGAGCGTGAACGGGCCGGAGCCGATGGGGTCGGTGGCCGTGCGCTCTTCGTCCATGGTCGCGGGATCGCCGATGGCACCGGGGCCCTGGGCGAGGTTGTCGAGGAACTGCGGATCGAACGCCGAGAAGGTGATGACGACGGTCTTGTCGTCCTCCGCGACGACATCCGCGACCGCGGCGAGGCGGCTCTGCACAGCCCCCGGAGTGGCCTTCGAACGCAGCAGCGTCGCGGTGACGGCGGCAGCATCGACCGGGTCCCCGGAGCTGAAGGTCATGCCGTCACGCAGCGTGAGGGTCAGCTGGGTGCCGTCTTCGTTGTACTCCCACTTCTCCGCGGCGCCGGGAAGCAGCTCCCCTGTCTCAGGGTCCTTGCGCAGCAGGGTGTCGAGGACCGAAGACCAGACGAACATCTGCTGACCGTCGACGATCTGGGCGGGGTCGAGCGAGTTGGGTGCGGACACCGCGGCGACCGCGAGGTCCTTCTCGACGACGGCGGTCGTATCGCCCTCGGCCTCGGGGGTGCTGGACGAGCAGCCGCTGACGACGAGCGCCGTGATCAGCAGCGCGGCGGGCAACGCGACGCGGCGCCCTACGCGGGTGTGCTTACGGGTGTTCCACATTGTTCATACTCCTTTGGATGAAACGACTTGATGCGCAACCGCTTGTCAGTGAGGGTGAAGCGGACGAGGACGGCGGCGTCTGGTGTCAGTAAAGCAGGGTTTTGGACGAATGACAACCGATTGCCAACTTGTTACCGAAGCGTGAGATCGTCAACCGATCGTCGGCTAGCGAGCACCGCTTCGACGAACCCCGCGTCAGCGCCGAGCACGGGGCTGACGTCGGCTATCGTGCTTTCGACGGACGAGCGGTCAGTTCCCCGTCCGTCGATCGCCAGCCATGCGGCGACGACCTTCGCACACGCGTCGGCGGAGTGTCCCGCGCTGCGTTCACGCTCGGCCACCGGCACGATACGCACTCGCATCTTGGTATCGGCGTCGAGACCGATCTGCGCGAGGAGGTGCCGGATACGAGGGTTTCGGAAGCGGTCAAGAAGCGCCAGTCTGTACTCCCGCAGTCCGAGTTCCGGGGGAAGATGTCGGCAGGCTTCATCCCAGTACGCCTCGACAGCACGAAGACAGTCCGCGTCTGCGATGGCGTCGGAGACGGTGTGATTTCCGTGAAGCCGACCGAGCGAGGCGAGAAGGGTGTGAGCACCGTTCAGCAGCCAGAGTTTTCGCGCCTCCCACGGTTCGAGCTCGTCGGTGAAGCGCACTCCCGCGGCCTCCCACTGCGGTCGGCCCGCGGGGAACTCCCCGGCGATAACCCAGTCGGAGAACGGCTCGGTGACGACCGGTGCGCGATCTCCGTAGCGCTCCGCGAGCTCAGCCACCTCATCGTCCGAGAGTCGAGGCGTGATCCGATCCACGGAACTCGACACGAACGACACGTGGGCATCGATCCAGTCGACGAGACCTGGCACCCCGGCTGCCACGGCGCGGACCGCCTGTCGGAGCACTTCCCCGTTTTCAGGCAGGTTGTCGCAGGAGACCAGCGCGATCGCCCCGGAGTCCGCGCGGCGGCGCGCCTCGAGACCGAGCACCAGACGACCGATCGCGGTGACAGGGCGCACGCTGGCGAGGGCCTCGCCGACCGAGTCTGCGAGCAGGGTTCGATCGAGAGACGCCTGCTCATCGGCGTAGGCGGCCTCGGTGATCGTCAGGCTGACGATGGCCGTCTCGGGAGCGGCGATGTCGTTCACGAACGACGGGATGTCGGTTCCCGGATGCGCCCGGACGATGCTGCCGATCCGTTCGGCTTCGTCGCCTGCCGGCGAGCGCACGATCAGTGTGTAGAGGCCGTCCTGGGCGGTGAGGTCGTCTGCGAGTCCCGCGCTTCGTCCGGTGTACGCCGCGATCCCCCATTCAGCCGCGTCCGACGCGCGGGCCGTGTACCAGGCCAGATGCGAACGGTGGAAAGCGCCGAGCCCCATGTGGACGATCCGCACGGGCGGGGCCGGCGACTCGCGCACTCCGAGTGTCGTGCCGCTCACAGCTTGAACACCCGCTTCGGCTGCGGACCGACGATGTCGTCGATGATCGTGGCCGCCGATTCTTCGCTCACCCGGCCCTCGACCACGAGGCGGGCGAGGAAGGCGGCATCCGCTCGACGCGCGGTGTCGTGCCGGGCGGGGATCGAGAGGAACGCGCGGGTGTCGTCGATGAAGCCCGACCCCCGTGAGAATCCTGCGGTCTCGGTCACGGCCGACCGGAATCGGGCCATGGCGTCGGGCGCGTCGAGGAACCACCACGGAGCCCCGATGTAGACGCTCGGGTAGAAGCCCGCGAGCGGCGCGACCTCCCGCGAATAGACGGTCTCGTCGACGGCGAACAGCACGAGATGCAGATCGCGCTCGAGCCCGAACCGCTCGAGCAGCGGCCGCAGACCGCCGACGAAGTCGGTGCGCCGGGGAATGTCGTGGCCCGTGTCGGGCCCGAACCTGCCGAACGTCTCCGCATTGTGATTGCGGACCACGCCCGCATGGATCGTCATGACCAGACCGTCGTCGACGCTCATCCGGGCCATCTGCAGCAGCATGCAGGCGCGGAAGGCATGACGATCGGCCGCATCCGCATCGCCGGCCATCACACGGGCGAACAGCGCCTGCCCCTCGACGGCGTCGAGATCGAGAGTGTCGGGCACCTCGACGCCGTGGTCGGCCGAGACGGCTCCGTGCTCGATGAAGTACCGCCTCCGCGCCTGCAGAGCGGCGAGATATCCGGCGAATGTGCTCGGCTGCCCAGTGGTCTCGAGCAGGCGCTGCACGTTGGCGGCGAAGCCCGCAGCATCCGGGTCGAGGTAACGATCAGGCCGGAAGGTGGGAACGACTCTGCCGACCGCGCCCTCGGCGGCGAGCGCTGCGTGCCCCGCGAGATCATCGAGCGGATCGTCGGTCGTCGCGAGCACCTCGATGCCGAAGCTCTCGAAGAGCGCACGCGGTCGCATACTCGGATCGACGAGCTTCGCGGCGATGTGATCATAGGCATCGTCTGCAGTCGCGGCCGTGAGCGGCGTCCGCAGACCGAGCACGTTCTCGAGGGACTCGCTCAGCCAGTACCCCGACGCGGTGCCTGCGAAGAGCGGCCAGCGCTCGGCGAACAGCCGCCACACCTCGCGCGGGTCCGCCGGCGACCCGCCGACGCCGAGCGCATCGAGTCCGATGCCCGAGGCATGCAACAGCCTGGTGACGTAATGGTCGTGCGTGATCAGCAAAGATGCCGGGTCGGTGAAAGGACGATCGTCGACGAGCCACTCCACCGGCACGTGGCCGTGCGGGGAGACGATGGGCGCAGCTGAGACGCTCTCGTACAGGGATCGTGCGACGGAACGCGTCGCCGGGTCGGCAGGAAGCAGGCGGTCGCGGTCGCGGCGTTGCGGCTGGAGCATTCCCCTATCAGATCGGTTTCCATCGGTTTTGTCAATCGGTTGCCACTGCCATCCGACCCGCTGTACGTCTGCACGAAGCGACTCCTGCCCTACGATCGAGGAACCGGATGCCGGTCGCCACGATGGAGGGGAAGACACTCGATGTCGCCAGACGAGACACACGCATCCGACGGGGCGCCGGATGACGACGAGCGCTCGGCCCGCAGACCGACCATCTACGACATCGCGCAGCGGGTGGGCCTCAATCCGTCGACCGTGTCGCGCGCGCTGAACAAGCCTGGTCGCACGAACGCGGCGACCGAGGAGAAGATCCGCGCGGCGGCCGCAGAACTCGGCTACCGCGCCAACCCGATGGCGAGAGCTCTTCCCACCGGCCGGTCGGGCACCTTCGCGATCGTGCTCCCTGACATCACGAACCCGGTGCACTTCGAACTGATCCGGGGCGCTGAGCAGGTCGCCCGTGCCGGCGGCTTCACCCTCGTCGTGTCGGAGACCGAAGCCGCAGCCGACATCGAACGGGAGACCATCGAGGCCCTGCAGTCGTCCGTCGACGGTCTGCTCGTCGTCGCGTCGCGCCTCGATGATGCAGCCCTCGCCGACCTGGCTCGGGTGAAGCCGATCGTGGCGGCGAATCACTCGGCACCGTCCCTGCCGAGCGTGATCCCCGACCTGGCGATGGGACTGGCCGCAGCCGTCGACCACCTCCGAGATCTCGGGCATCGGTCGGTCGCGTACCTCGGCCTGGGCGGCCTGCAGATCAACCGCTCCCGGTGGGAGCTCACGCTCGACCTGGCGATGTCGCGTGACATCTCCCTGGTGGAGATCGCCGTGGACTCCCCGACCGTAGAGGCAGGTGCGGATGCGCTCCGGCGCGTGCGCGCCAGCGGTGTGACCGCCGTCCTGGCCTACAACGACCTGGTCGCTCATGGACTGCTCAGAGCGGCTCGAGGCGCCGGCCTCACGCTGCCCGAGGCGTTCAGCGTGATCGGGTTCGACGACATCTTCAGCGCCGAGCTCGCCGTGCCGGCGCTGACGACCCTCCACTCGCCGCTGCGCGAGATCGGCACGCGGGCCATGGAGACACTCATCGACCCCGAGCGGAATCGCGTCCCGTCGAAGGTCGTCCTGCCGCTCGATCTCGTCGTGCGCGAGTCGACCGGGCGACCCGTCGAGTGAGGCCCCACTACACCGGATGTCCTGCGGTCAGGCCGTGGGAGCAGCAGAAGGCACGGCGAGTTCCCCGGTGAGGTACTGCGCGCGGCCGAAACCGAACGACCAGTCCTGAGGGCCGTTCTCGACGTACCCGATGAAGACGTCCTCGCCCGCGACACCCACCGCAGCGAGTCGGGCTGCGATCTCGGCGTACAGGTTCTGCTTCATCTGGTCGCTGCGCCCGCGCTGGGTGAAGATCTGGATGATCACGGGATCGGTCCGATCGAAGCCGAGGCCGGCGTCCTCCGCGATGATCGTGGTCGCCGATCGCGAGGTGACCACCTGGAATCGGTCACGGACCGGAATGCCGTACACCTCGACGATCGCGTCGTGGATCGCTTCCGAGATCTCCTGGGAGTTCGAACGGGCGTCGCTGTGGTCGATACGTACGAGTGGCATGATTCCTCCTGAGGATTTGTCCTGACATTCTCACATTTCCCGGATCGGTTCGTCAAACTCTTGCGCCCGATCTTTCGTCCATGCAAGAATGTCTTTACATGGAACCTCGTGTTGTGTTCCTCACTCTCACTCGCCGCAGCCCACCGCGCGGCGATTTCACGCAAAGGAGCGTCTTCGTGTCGAATTCCCGCATCACCAGACCGTCGTCGGTTGTGACCGGCGGCACCGCAGGGCGGGGGTTCCTCGCTCGCCTCACGGTGATCTCCACCCTCGGCGGTCTGCTCTTCGGTTACGACACCGGAGTCATCTCCGGTGCGCTGCTGTACATGCGCGATGACCTCGCGATGTCCACGGGAGAGGAAGCCTGGGTCGTCAGCGCACTCCTCTTCCCCGGCGCCGCCTTCGGTGCGCTGCTGGGTGGGCGCATCGCCGATGCGCTCGGGCGCAAGCGCAGCCTTCTCGTCTGCGCCGTGATCTTCCTCATCGGAGCCATCGCCTGCGCGATCGCCCCGAACGTCACGATCATGGTCATCGCGCGCATCTTCCTCGGGTTCGGAGTCGGCGCCGCCGCCGTGGCATGCCCCCTCTACCTCGCAGAGATGGCGCCGGCCGACAAACGCGGCCGCATGGTCACGATCAACGAGCTGATGATCGTCACGGGTCAGCTGCTCGCCTTCGCGATCAACGCGCTGCTCGCCGTGCTGATCAGTGACACGCACGTCTGGCGCATCATGCTGGCGGTCGCATCCGTGCCCGCGATCATCCTGCTCGTCGGCATGCTGCTCCTGCCCGAATCGCCTCGCTGGTTCGGCGCCCGAGGCCGACTCGATGAGGCACGACTCGTGCTCAGCAAGAGCCGCACTCCCGACGAGGTCGAGACAGAGCTCGCCGAGATCGCGCAGAACGCGAGCGTCGAGGGCGATCAGCGTCGCCACGCCTGGCGTGCGCTGCGCGACAACCGCTGGATGCGACGACTCCTGTACGTCGGCTTCGGTCTCGCGACGGTGCAACAGGCCACCGGCATCAACACGGTCAACTACTACGCGCCCAGCATCCTGACCCAGACGGGTCTCGGCGACCAGGCCGCCCTCATCGCGACGATCGGCGTCGGGCTCACCAGCGTCATCATGACCATCGTGGGGATCTGGTTGATCGGATTCATCGGACGACGCAGGATGCTGGCCATCGGATTCAGCGGCGTGGTCGGCTCGCAGATCGTGCTCTCCCTGGTCTTCCTGCTGCCCGAGTCGGATGGGGTCAGCTACCTGATTCTCGCGGCGATGATGCTCTTCGTCGCCTTCGTCCAGGGCTTCATCGGCACCGTCGTCTGGCTGCTGCTGAGCGAGATCTTCCCGCTCGCGATCCGAGGTCTCGCCATGGGTCTCGCCGTGTTCGTGCTGTGGACGGTCAACGCGTTCATCTCCTTCGTCTTCCCGCAGATCGTCGAGGGCATCGGGTCCACCTGGACCTTCGCGCTGTTCGCGGCGATCAACGCCGTATCGCTGTGGTTCGTGCTGACGCAGGTCCCCGAGACCAAGGGCCGCTCGCTCGAGACGCTCGAGACCGACTTCCGCACCCAGGCGATCCGCACCATCCCTCGTCGGGAGCGCCTCGCGGGTCGTTGATGCATCGCCTCTGAGAGGGGGTGGGGAGCCTGACCGGCTCCCCACCCCCTCTCTTCCGTGCGCCCTGGCCATGGAAAAGCCCCCTCCTCGAGATCGAGGAGGGGGCTTTTCTGCGCGATGCGCGGCTCGTGCGCGGGACTCAGCCGATCAGCTCGCGCAGCCTCTGCAGCTGGAAGCGCGAGACCTCGTCCGCCCGCTCATCCTCGGCGAAGACGTTCGAGACCAGCAGCGCATCCGGGTGATCGAGATAGCCGGTCGTCCGCAGCGTGTCGAACAGCTCGATCCAGTTCACGTCGCCGTCACCGATCTGCAGGTGCTGGTGCACGCGGGCCGCGTTGCCGGGCGGGTTCGAGATGTAGCGCAGGCCATGAGAGCGATGGTGGTCGAACGTGTCGGCCGCGTAGACCGCGCCCAGTCGCTCACCGATCTCGGGAATCAGGGTCGCCGCACGGTCGCCGTAGTGGAACGTGTGCGAGGCGACGTACACGAATCCTACGGCCGACGAGTTCAGCCCGCGGATGACCCGCCAGGCCTCGAGCCCGTCCTCGACGAAGTCGTCGGGATGCGGGTCGATGTTCAGCCGCACCCCCTCACGCTCGAGCAGGGGCAGTAGCTCTTCCATCGAGCGGTAGAACGCGTCCTCACTCTCCTCCTGGAGCTCCGGTCGACCCGAGAACTCGGTGTTCAGCACCGGGGCGTCCAGAGCGACGGCCAGCTCGATGATGCGCCGCATGTTGCGCACCGCCGCTGCGCGCTCCGTCTCGACGGGAGAGGAGATGCGCTGCACCGGGAGCAGCGCGGGGATCGTCACACCGGCGTCCGCCGCGCGCTTCTTGAGCGCGGCGGCGAGCGCGTCGTCGGCCTTCGGATGCCGGAAGAACGGAGCGAAATCGGCGTGCGGCGTGAGGTGCAGATACTCGTACCCGAGACGCGCGGCGACGTCCGGGAAGTCGAGGAGCGCGTGATCGTGGTGGTACGGCGTGGGGTCGAGTGCGATGCGGACCATGTCGGTTCCTCTCGGCTCAGGCGTAGAACGCAGGACGCTCAGCAGCCTCGACGGGAACAATACCGCCGTCGAGCGCCTTGACCCCCGCCTCGCACGCGAGCGCGACCAGGTATCCGTCCCAGGCATTAGGACCGTCGACGAGGCGGCCGTCCTTGACGGCGTTCACCCACCGCTGGATCTGGCGGTCGTACGCCTCCGCGAAGCGCGTCGTGAAGCTCGTGTGGTCCTTGATCGAGAACTGCCCATCGCGCCACTGCTGCAGGCCCGACGGCTGCCCGATGCGGGCGATGCCCTTCTCGAACACCGCCTCGGTGCCGACCTGGTAGCCGAACTGCACGCTCACGTTCATCTCGACGTCGACGAGCACACCGTTCTCGAGCTCCATGATCACGAGGATGGGCTCGCGCAGGTGCTCGGGAGTGAGGGTGTTGCGCCGCGGGAACTTGATCTCGACCGACTTCACAGCGGATCCGGCCAACCACGGGATGACGTCGAACTCATGCACGACCGAGTCGGTGATGAGCATCGTCTGCGTGTAGCTGTCGGGCACGGAGGGGTTGCGGTGCACGCCTCGCACCATGACCAGATCGCCGGCGTCGCCCGAGGCGATCAGTTCGCGCAGGGCCGCGTACTCGGGGTCGAAGCGGCGCATGAAGCCGATCTGGATGTGCGGCTTGTCGAGCTTCTGCTCGCGCTGGATGATGTCCCACGACGTGGCGGAGTCGGGCGTGAGCGGCTTCTCGCACAGGATCGGAAGACCGGCCTCGAGTGCCGGCACCAGAACCGGCTCGTGGAACTGACCCGGGGTCGCGATCAGCACGGCGTCGAGTGCCCCTGCGGCGATCGCGTCTTCGACACGGCTGAAGGTCGCGGCTCCCGGAGCCTTCTCCGCGGCCGCCGCGGCGCGCCCGGGATCGGGCTCGACGATCGCCGAGACGACGGCGCCCGAGATGCGATGGGTGATGCGCGCGATGTGATCGGCGCCCATGAGTCCGGCGCCGACGACGCCGATACGGAGGTCAGAGGTCATGAGTTCAGTGCTCCAGAAGAGAAGGGATCAGTGGATGCGGGCGAGATGGGTGCATCCGAAGATGTGCTCGCGTGTGCGCTGGGCGATGGGGAAGGGGTAGTCGACGTCGCAGCCGTACATGTCCTGCTCGACGATCGCGAAGATCTCGGAATCGATCGCGGCGACCGCGTCGATGATCGGCCCGAGATCGGGCACGCCGTGCGGCGGCTCGATCATGATGCCCTGCGTGACGGCATCGGCGAAGGGAACGTCGTTCTTCAGCACGTCGAAGAGCAGCGAGGTGTCGACCTGCTTGAGATGCAGGTAGCCGATGCGCTCGGGGCGCTCCTGGATGAGCTTGACGTTGTCGCCGCCGTAGTAGGCGAAGTGGCCGGTGTCGAGGCACAGGTTGGTGTACCGCTCGTCGGTCTCGTCGAGGAAGCGCACGACCTCACGGGTGGTGCCCACGTGGCTGTCCGCGTGCGAGTGGAACTGCTGCTTGACACCGAATTCCTCGAGCAGAGCCTTGCCCAGGCGGTCATGCCCTGCGGCGAGCTTCTTCCACTGCTCGTCGGTGAGGGTCCGCGCCTCGAGCACCTCGCTGGTCGCATCGCTGCGCCACAGGTCGGGGATGACGACGAGATGCTCGGCGCCCAGCTTCGATGCGAGGCCTGCGACGGCGAGCGCCTGGTCCCAGGCGCGCTGCCACTGGTCGTCGCCCTTGTGGAATCCGGTGAAGACAGTGCCCGCAGACAGCTTGAGCCCCCGCGAGCCGAGTTCGTCCTCGAGCTGATGCGGGTCGGTCGGCAGGTACCCATACGGGCCCAGCTCGATCCACGAGTACCCGGCGGCGACGACCTCGTCGAGGAAGCGCTGCCAGGGCACCTGCTTCGGGTCGTCCGGGAACCAGACGCCCCAGGAATCGGGGGCGGTGCCGATGCGCAGACCCGGGTTGGCGCCTGCTGCCGCGGCGGCGGGAGTGGTGGTGGTGTCAGTCATGTCAGTTCTCCGTTGAAGTCAGCCGAGGAGCGGACGCTGGTGCGCCTGCTGTGCGAGGTACTCGGTGCGCGCCTGCTGCGTGCTGGCGAGCGTGGAGACCTCGGGAACGGGCACGTCCCACCATCCGTCGCCGTCGGGCGCATAGATGAGTGGGTCGCTGTTGATGTGGATGAAGGTCGAGGTCGCCGACGCCTTCGCCTCGGCGACAGCCACCGACAGCGCGTCGATGGCCCCGGCTCCCGGCTCGATCTCGATCACGTCGAGTCCGTAGCTGCGGGCGTTCGCGGCGAGATCGATCGGCAAGGTCTGCTCACCCTGGAAGTTGCGCGCCTGAGGGTCGTACTCGCGATACCACGTGCCGAAACGGTCGGAGCCGACCGTCTCGGAGAGGTGCCCGATCGACGCGTAGCCGTGGTTCTGGATGAGGACGAAGATCACCTTGATGCCCTCGGCGACGGCCGTCACGAGTTCGGTGTTGAGCATCAGGTACGAACCGTCGCCCACCATGACGATGACGTCTCGTTCGTCGCCGTCGGCGACCAGCCCGCGCTTCGCACCGATTCCGCCCGCGATCTCGTACCCCATGCACGAGAACGCGTACTCGACGTGATACCCGAGAGGGTCGCGCACCCGCCACAGCTTGTGCAGGTCTCCGGGCAGCGAGCCTGCGGCCTGCACGATGACGTCTTCCGGTGCGGAAGCCGACTGCACGGCGCCGATGATCTCGGACTGCCCGGGCAACGCGAGTCCTGATGGCGCGAAGGCCGCATCGACGCTCGCATCCCACGCTGCCTTCTCGCGGGCGATGCGCTCGGTGTACTCGGAGGTGATCTCCCAGCCCTCGAGCTCGATGGCGAGTTCACTCAACGCCTCGCGTGCATCCGCGACGACCGGCAGCTGCGAGCCATGCTTGTAGGCGTCGAACGATGCGATGTTGATGTTGACGAACACCACATCGGGGTTCTGGAACGCCGTGCGGGAGGCGGTCGTGAAATCGCTGTAGCGCGTGCCGATGCCGATCACGACGTCGGCCTCCGCCGCGATGCGGTTCGCCGCCAGCGTGCCGGTCGCCCCGACGCCGCCGAGGTACTGCGGGTGATCCCAGACGAGCGAGCCGCCACCCGCCTGCGAGGTGCCGACCGGGATGCCGGTCGCCTCGACGAGTGTGCGCAGGTGATCTTCGGCACCGGAGTAGAGCACGCCTCCCCCGGCGACGATGAACGGACGCTTCGCCGAGCGGATGGCGGCGACTGCACGAGCGAGCGCCGCGCGCTCGGGCAGAGGCCGACGAAGGTGCCATTCGCGATCCTGCAGGAACTCCAGCGGCACGTCGATGCGCTCGGCCTGCACGTCCTCCGGCAGCGCGATCGTGACCGCTCCGGTCTGCACCGGGTCGGTGAGAGCGCGCATCGCGCCGAGCGCGATCGAGTACAGCTGCTCAGGGCGCTGAACCCGGTCGAAGAACACCGACAGCGGCCGAAAGGCATCGGTCACCTGGATGCCGGGGTCGTGCGGGTGCTCGAGCTGCTGAAGAACGGGATCGGCCACGCGGGTGGCGAAGGTGTCGCTCGGCAGCAGCAGCGCGGGAAGCCGGTTCGAGGTCGCCAGGGCGGCCGCGGTCAGCATGTTCGCCGCACCCGGTCCGACCGAGGCCGCGGAGGCGAGAGTGCCTCTGCGCCGGTGCATCCGGGCGTAGCCGACGGACTGGTGGACCATCGCCTGCTCGTTGCGCGCCTGGTAGTAGGGCATCAGGTCGGGCTGCTCGACGTTGAACTGCTTGAGCGCCTGGCCGATGCCAGCGACGTTGCCGTGTCCGAAGATGCCGAACATGCCCGCGACCGTGCGCTCGCGGATGTCGCCGTCGACGGTCCACTGGTGTCCGAGGAACTCGACCAGCGCCTGGCTGACGGTCATCGTCTTCGTGTTCGCCATCAGGGCTGGCCTTCCTTGTCGTTCTCGTTCTCGTTCTCGTACGGCAGCCGGGAGTCGAGCTCCTGACCGTCCCAGGTGTCGCGAACCCACGCGTGAGCGGGATCGTCGCTGATCAGCCACGTGCGTTCCGGGTCGGGACCCGCCATGACGTTGAGGTAGTAGAGGTCGTACCCCGGGGCGGCGACGGCCGGGCCGTGATAGCCATAGGGCACGAGTGCGATGTCACCGGTGCCGACCATCGCATTGATGTCGATCTCACCTGCGGGCGAGGAGTAGGTGCTGAACATCCCGAAGGCGCCGGCGGCCGCGTCCGGGTTGCCGCCCGAGCGCGACGGGGCGCTCTCGAAGTAATAGATCTCCTCGAGGCGCGACTCGTGCCCCGGCTTGTGCTCGTCGTGCTTGTGCGGAGGGTATGACGACCAGTTCTCGGCCGGGGTGATGACCTCGCAGACGATCAGCCGAGCGGCGTCCAGCGCCTGCGGAGTGCCGAAGTTGTGCACCTGGCGACTTGAGCGCCCCGCCCCGCGGAGCTCCACGGGCGTCTCCTCGGCGGTGATGTACTGCCAGTCGCGACGCTCGGCGGTCGGCGCTTCGGTGACCGCGACGCGGCCTTCGCCGCTGATGGTCGCCGTCGTGCCGATCGACAGATAGAGCACGTCGGTCGGCCCGTCGAACACCGACGCACGACCGTGCAGTCGTGTGTGCCACTCACCCGGGTGATGGTGATGCGCGATGCGGAACGATCCGGCCAGCGGCACGATGATCCGCTCGACGTCGAGGGCCGTGAGCTCGAGCTCGTCGCCATCCGTCAGCTCGGCGATGCGGATGCCGGTGTGCTGCCAGCCGGTGAGCGAGGCGTCGACCACGCTCTGCCATCCGTCGCGCGCGAGCGCGCCCCGACGGTGGAACCAACGTTCTTCTGCAGTGCTCATCTTCGTGCTCTCAGAGACAGGGATGCCGCCCCGCTCCCCCGCGGGGCGGCATCCGGATCGTGTCAGTTGTTCTGCGGGAATCCGAGGTTGATTCCGCCGTGCGTGGCCGGGTCGAGCCAGCGGCTGGTGATCGCCTTCTCCCGCGTGAAGAAGTCGAACCCGTGCACACCGTACGCCTTCGCGTCGCCGAAGAGCGAGGCCTTCCAGCCGCCGAAGGAGTGGTACGCGACCGGCACGGGGATCGGCACGTTGATGCCGATCATCCCGACCTCCACCTCGCTCTGGAAGCGCCGGGCGGCGCCTCCGTCGTTGGTGAAGATGGCGGTGCCGTTGCCGAACTCGCCCGAGTTGATCAGATCGAGACCCTCCTGGAAGGTCTGCACCCTCACGACCGAGAGCACCGGGCCGAAGATCTCCTCGGTGTAGGCGCGCGACGTGATCGGGATGTCGTCGATCAGGGTGGGCCCGAAGAAGAAGCCGTCTTCGTGGCCGTCGATCTTCAGGCCACGGCCGTCGACGACGATCTTCGCGCCGTCGGCTTCTGCGATGTCGACGTACGAGGCGACCTTGTCGCGGTGCACATCGGTGATCAGGGGGCCCATGTCGGGCTCGACGCCGTCGACACCCGCGCCGTTGCCGATGCGCAGGTTCGCGATGCGCTCCGAGACCTTGGCGATCAGTTCGTCGGCGACGGGCTCGACGGCCAGCACGACCGAGATCGCCATACACCGCTCGCCGGCAGCGCCGTATCCGGCGTTGACGGCCTGATCGGCGACCAGGTCGAGGTCGGCGTCCGGCAGCACCAGCATGTGGTTCTTCGCGCCGCCGAGGGCCTGCACCCGCTTGCCGTTCTTCGACGCCGTCTCGTAGATGTACTGCGCGATCGGGGTCGAGCCCACGAACGAGATCGACTGCACGACCGGGCTGTGGAGCAGACCGTCGACGGCGAGCTTGTCGCCCTGCAGCACCGTGAACACACCGTCGGGAAGACCGGCTTCCTTCCAGAGCTGAGCGAGCCAGAGGGCAGCCGAAGGGTCCTTCTCGCTGGGCTTGAGCACGACCGCGTTGCCTGCGGCGATCGCGACCGGGAAGAACCACATCGGCACCATGGCGGGGAAGTTGAACGGGCTGATGATGCCGACCACGCCGAGGGGCTGCTTGAGCGAGTAGACATCGACTCCGGTCGAGGCGTTCTCGCTGAAGGCCCCCTTGATGAGGTGCGGGAATCCTGTGGCGAGTTCGACGACCTCCTGGCCGCGGAGGATCTCGCCCATGGCGTCGGAGACGACCTTGCCGTGCTCGGCCGTGATGATCTCGGCGAGCTCGCGCTTGCGGGCGTTCAGCAGCTCGCGAAACGCGAAGATGACGGTCTGCCGCTTCGCGATCGAATAGGTCTTCCAGACCTGGTACCCGCGCTGCGCGGACTCGATGGCCGCATCGATCTCGGCCTGGTCGGCCAGCGCGACGTGCGCCTGCACCGCTCCGGTGGCGGGGTTGTAGACGGGCGCGGTGCGTCCGCTGCTCGATGGACTGTCGGCGCCGTCGATCCAGTGGGAGATGACGCGAGGTTCAGTGGTGCTCATGGGTGATCCTTCGTGGAGGCAGTTCAGCGGATGGAGGCGGCGGCGCCGCGGACGAGCCCGGCTGCGGCATCGACCGCTGAGGCGACGTCACCATCAGGGGGATAGAGGAGAGTGCGGCCGACGGTGAGCCCGCGCACGCCGGGAAGGGTGAGAGCGTCCTCCCACGCGGCGAACGTCTGATCGGGATCGGCGCCGGAGTCGCCGCCGAGAAGCAGCGTCGGCATGGTGGTCGCCGCCATCACGCGCTCCATGTCCTCGACCACCGGGAGCTTCATCCACGTGTACGCAGACGACGCGCCGAGGCCGGCCGCGATGGCGATCGAGGCGATGACGGCATCCGTCGAGAGATCGTTGACGATGTGGCCGTCTTTCCAGCGGCTGAGGAACGGCTCGAGCATGATCGGCAGCCGAGCTCTCGCGGCGGCGGTGACAGCGTCGGCCGTCGCCTGCAGCGTGGGTGCGGTTCCTGCATCGTCGAGATTGATCCGGATCAGGGTCTTCGCGAAATCCGCGCCGATCGCTGCGAGCTCGTCGACGGTGTAGGCGCCGTAACGGTCGTCCATCTCGAAGGTCGCGCCCCGCAGACCGCCTCGGTTCATGGACCCGACGACGATCTTGTCGTCGAGCAGCCCGAGGGCGGCCAGGTCGTCGATGATGTCCGGGGTGCCGAGCACGCCGTCGACGCCCGGGCGCTTCAACGCCGTCGCGAGCCGATCGAGCAGGTCATACCGATCGGCCATCGCCATGGGGTCGGAGCCCACGGCAAGAGCGCCGCGGGCGGGGTGGTCGGCGGCGACGATGAACAGCTTCCCGTCGACCCCGAGCAGGTCGCGGCGGCGGCGGTCGCGCAGTCGCGTCGCGATCTCGTGCGGCGCCGATGCGCGCAGGTCACGGAGACGGGAGAAGTCGTCTGCCGAGAGGGTGATGCCGGTCATCCTCGGGCTCCTTCGAGTAGTTGCTGCACCTCGGACACGGTGGGCATGGCGGTCGAGCATTCCAGTCGCGAGGCGACGATCGCGCCGGCGACGTTGGCGAATCGGAGGATCTCCTCGAGACCCCAGCCCGAGAGGAGCCCGTGACACAGGGCGCCGCCGAACGCGTCGCCGGCGCCGAGGCCGTTGACGACGTCGACGAAGTGGGGCGGCACCTCGACCGTCTCGTCGGCCGTCTTGGCGAGCACGCCCTTCGGTCCCTGCTTGACGATGGCCAGGCGCACACCGCGCTCCAGCAGAGCATCCGCGGCTCGGAGGGGCTCGGTCTCGCCGACGGCGACTTCGCACTCCTCGCGATTGCCGACGGCCACGGTCACGTGCTCGAGAGCGCGACCCACCTGAGCGGTCGCCTCACTCGGGTCGGCCCAGAACATGGGCCGGTAGTCGAGATCGAGGACTGTGTGATCTGCGCGACCGCGCATCGCCCAGGCATCGAAGTGCGTCTGGCGGCTGGGCTCCTGCGAAAGACCGGTCACCGTCGCCCAGAGGACGCCGGCTGCACGGATGGCGCCCGCATCGAGCTGGTCGGACGTGATGTTGAGGTCCGGTGCCTTCGGCTCGCGGTAGAAGTACAGCGGGAAATCATCGGGAGGGAAGATCTCGCAGAAGGTGATGGGCGTCTTCAGATCCGGATCGACGGCGACGGCGGAGTCGTCCACGCCGAGCCTCGTGAGCTCCCGATGCAGGTAGCGGCCGAAGGGGTCGTCGCCCGTCCGGGAGACGAGCTGCACGGCCCGACCGTAACGTGCGGCAGCCACGGCGACGTTCGCCGCGCTTCCGCCGAGGTACTTGCCGAACGTCGATACGTCCTCGAGACCGACGCCACTTTCGAGGGGGTAGATGTCGACGCCGAGGCGCCCGAGGGCGACGACGTCGAAGGTCTTTTCTCCGGTCATACTCCTGTGTACAACTTTCCTGATCGCAATGGACGGGATATGTCTTAACAATAACACAAGGGCCGATTCTTGCAAGGGGTCCGCACCCGCGGCTCTCACGCTCTGAGGTGACAAAGTCCGCGGGAGGTAATATTGTCGCGACAAACGAGGGAGACCACGAGATGGCGACGACGGACGGCGTATGGCCGGACCACCTGTTCCACGATCTGGATCGCACAGGGCCGATTCCCCTGTACTTCCAGGTGTCGAGCAGGCTCGAGGCGGCGATCCGATCAGGCGAGATCCCGCCGGGTGCGCGCCTCGAGAACGAGATCGCGATCGGTGAGCGCCTGGGACTCTCTCGCCCGACCGTCAGGCGAGCGATCCAGGAGCTCGTGGATCGGGGCCTCCTCGTACGTCGCCGCGGAATCGGCACGCAGGTGGTGCAAGGACAGGTGACCCGCCAGGTCGAGCTGACCAGTCTCTTCGACGATCTGCAGAGCACGAAGCACAACCCCGGAACGACGGTGCTGCTGCACGAGCTCTCCCCCGCCCCCGAGAACGTCGCCGAGCACCTCAGCGTCCCCGTGGGTGCCGAGGTGCTGCACATCCGCCGCCGTCGCACCTCCGACGGCAGCCCCGTGGCGATCCTCGAGAACTGGTTCCCCGCCGATATCGCCGAGATCACCCGGGAGCAGCTGGAGGATCAGGGCCTGTACCAGATTCTGCGCAGTCGAGGCGTGACGATCCGCGTCGCGAAGCAGCGGATCGGCGCTCGACGGGCTCACGACGATGAGGGCAAGCTGCTCGACATCGATCGTGACGGGCCCGTGCTGCAGATGGAGCGCACCTCGTTCGACGGCGCCGGCCGAGCGATCGAGTTCGGGGTGCACATCTACCGACCCGACCTCTACAGCTTCGAGACCACGCTGGTCGCCAAGTAGCGCGACCTGCTCGCCCTCACCGCAGCAGCATGCTGATGGTGTTGCGCAGCGTCGAGGCGACGAGCTCGTCGTCGAGCTCCGCGACCTTGTCGCAGAAGATCTCCGAGCAGTACCAGCTGTCGTACCCGGTGGAGCGGACAGCGTCCACCCACTCCTGCAACGGGATGTCGCCCGCTCCGGTCCATACGTTGCGAGAGACGCCCTGATCGGGGATCTCCCCCGCGGGCACATGCAGGCCGTCGCAGACGTGGACGGCCGCGATCAGATCGGCAGGCAGCGCGGCGACGTCCTCCGGCTCGTCTCCCGAAGCCCAGAAGTGCCAGAAGTCCACGCACAGCCTCACGTTCGCGCGGTCGATCCGCTCGAAGATCTCGAGCGCCTGCGCCACGCGATTGATCGGCGACCACGCCAACGGCTCCAGATACAGGCCCACCCCGTGATCGGCTGCGATGTCCGCGGCGAGCGCGACCCGGTGAGCCGTCTCGGCCAGCGACTCGGCGTCCGTCAGGCCGAGCGAGCCGCGATAGCGCAGGTCGCCGGGCGTCAGCGTCCCTGCGCGAAAGTCCTTGACGACCTGCACGTCGACCGGCCTCGTGCACATCTGCACGAAGGGAGCGCCGATCACTTCGGCCACCTCGGCCAGCCGAGTGGCATCGCGGACGAACCGGTCGTGAGGTGCCTCCTGGATCGCTCCCACTCCCGAGACGGCGAACCCGTCGAGCGGACCCACGAGGTCGCGCGCCGTGTAGCCGGCGTCGAGGAACCGAAACAGCTTCGGCGCCTGCAGCTCCACCGCATCGAATCCGGCCGACTTCGCGACGGCGATGTCTCGCAGGGTGGTGCCGTGGAAAGAAGCGGTGGAATTCATCGAGATCTTCACTTGCCCACCCTATAGGTCCGAATGTCAGAACATTCTATTGACTTCTTGCCAGGTGCTGGATACGCTCAGCGCACCAATGACGGTAGCCGGAACCCGCCGGCGCAAGAAAGGATCACGACGTCGTGACACTCACACACAGCTCCCGCACCGGGATGGCACTCGTCGCCGTCGCCGTGTCGGCCCTCGCCCTGGCGGGCTGCTCCGCCGCCGCCTCCGACGGCTCGACCGACGCGTCCAGTGGTCTCGAGAGCGGCTACGGCTCTCTCGCCGAGAACCGCAACGCCTACTTCTTCACCTACTACAACCCGGCGGGCGATCCCTTCTGGGCCCAGATCCTGCAGGGCGGCGAGGATGCCGCCGAACTCGGAGATCTGACGCTCACACACCAGACCGCCGAGGGCGATCCCGACAAGATGGTCGACCTCGTGCAGACGGCGATCGCCACCGACCCCGCCCTGATCTTCATGCCCTTCAACGAGGGCGAGAAGTGGGTGGGCGTCGCCTGCGACGCCGCCGAGGCGGGCATCACCGTCGTCGCCTACAACGTGCCGGCGCCCGAGTCGGCCGCCGACTGCGTGTCGGGCTTCGTGGGGCAGGACTTCTTCGAAGTCGGGGAGATCGTCGGCGAACGGCTCGTCAAAGAAGCAGGTCTCGGAAGCGGAGACAAGGTCCTGCTCCCCGCCGAAGAGCCCGAGCAGGCCTACGCGATCAACCGGGGCGGCGGCGTACAGTCCTCGCTCGACGAGGTCGGCGCGAAGGGCGAATTCCTTCGCACCTCGGGCAACGACGAGGAAGCGCTCAACTCCCTGACCGCCTGGCTCACGGCCAACCCGGATGTCGCCGCGATCGCTCCTCTCGGCGGCACCCCGCACCGGAACATCGTCGCCGCGATGGAGGCGGCCGGAGTGAAGGTGCCGGTCGTCGGCTTCGACACCTCGCCTCAGGTCGTCGCGGGCATCAAGAGCGGCGACATCATCGCGACCGCCGACCAGCAGGGGTATGTGCAGGGATTCCAGTCCGTCACGCAGGGAATCCTCTACATCGACTTCGGCCTCTCCCCCGCCAACATCAACTCCGGCGGGCGCGGCCTGATCGACGAGTCGAACGTCGATCTGCTCGAGAACGACAAGCTCAAGGGCGTCCGTTTCTGAGAGCTCGACTCGCGGGGGCCGCAGCCTGGGGCGCGGCCCCCGCCTCCTTCTTCCTCACTTCCCCGAAAGGCATGAGATGTCTCAGCCCACAGAAAGACCGCGCGAGCACGTCCTGACTGCTCCCGCCCCGACCGAGACCGTCGTCACCGGGCGGATGCTCGGCGACAGCACCCCGCGGACGTTCGGCGATTCCCTCCGCGAGAGCATCCGCTACAGCCGAGGCCGCGGCGCACTCGAGATCGGCGTGATCGTCGCCCTGGTGCTCATCGGCTTCATCATCGCCGGCTCGGTGGCCCCCGCCGCCTTCCCCTTCCTCTCTGCGAGCAATCTGTCCGGAGTCATCTCGCAGAGCATCCCCGTGCTCGCGCTGCTCGGCCTCGGAGCCGGCATCCTGATGGTGGCCGGCGAGTTCGACCTCTCGCTCGGCGCGAACGTCGGCTTCACCGCGATCGTCTTCATCAACGTCTCCGAGAGCGTCGGCTGGGGCTGGGGCATCGTCGCCGGACTCGCCACCTCCACCTCCATCGCTCTGATCAACGGACTCATCGTGGTGCTCACCCGCATCCCGTCCTTCATCGCCACACTCGGCATGGGGTTCTTCTGGGTGGGCGCGAGCATCTTCGTCAACGGCACCTCTCCCGCCATCCTCGTCGACGGCAAGGACGACGTTCTCGTCACGGTGTTCGCCGGCGACTTCGGCTTCTTCCGGTCGCAGTTGGTCTGGCTGGTCCTGATCGGCCTCGCCGCGTGGGCGTTCCTGCATCGCCACAAGCTCGGCAACCACATCTTCGCGGTGGGCGGAAACGCGTCTGCGGCCAAGGCGATCTCGATCAAGCCCAACTCCGTGCGTCTCCTGGCCTTCGGAGTCTTCGGCCTGCTCGTCGGTTTCGCGTCGATCCTGATCTCCGTCCGCACCGGCTCCATGCAGCCGGGCAGCACCGATGACTACACGCTCATGGCGATCGCTGCGGCCGTCGTCGGCGGCACCTCTCTGAACGGCGGTCGCGGGTCCGTCATCGGCATGATCATCGGCGCCGCCCTGATCCGACTCATCGAGAACGGCCTGATCCTCGCCAAGGCACCGGGCTTCTACATCCAGCTCTTCGTCGGCCTCATCATCGTGATCGCCGCCGTCTTCAACAAGCTCATGGAAGGCAAGGCATCATGACCTCCGACTACCTGCTGCGTCTCGAGGGCGTGACCAAGAAGTACGGTGCGAACACCGTGCTGAAAGACGTGTCGTTCGACATCGGCCGCGGCGAGGTCGTCGGCCTGCTCGGCGACAACGGCGCAGGCAAGTCGACCCTCGTGAAGATCATGTCCGGTGTCGTGCCGATGACCTCGGGGGCCTACTACTGGGACGGCACCGCCGTGCCGACCGTCAACCGACCGACCACCGAGTCGCTGGGCGTCGAGACGATCTTCCAGGACTCCGCCCTCGTCGATCAGATGTCGATCACCCGCAACATCTTCATGGGTCGGGAGATCACGAACCCCCTCGGCTTCATGAAGCTGAAGCAGATGGATGCCATCGCGACGAACATCCTCGACACCGTCGTCACGATCGAGGGCATCAAGAGTTCGAAGCAGCTCGTCTCGTCGCTGTCGGGAGGACAGGCGCAGGCGGTCGCGATCGCGCGGGCAGTGCACTTCAAGCGCAGCCTGCTCATCCTCGACGAGCCGACATCGGCCCTGGCCGTGCGTGCGACCGAGGCTCTTCTGGACTACCTCCGACAGCTCAAGACCGAGGGAGTGAGCTCGGTTCTCGTCACCCACAACCTGCACCACGCCTACAAGGTCTGCGATCGGCACATCGTGATGAATCACGGCAGGAAGATCCTCGATGTGCGTCGCGAGGACACCAGTGTCGAAGAGCTGACCGCAGCCGTGGTCGAGGGCCAGATCGGGGTCGACCGCTTCCGCGCCGGAGTGGGCATCTGACCGGCATCTCCACACGCGAGGCCCCGCGCTGCAGTGCAGTGCGGGGCCTCGCTGTGCCCGGCAGTACCGATGATGCGAAGACGCTACTTGATCGCTCCGGCGCCGATGCCCTTCACGATGTGGCGCTGGGCCATCAGATAGAAGATCACCACGGGCACGATCGAGATCGTGGTCGCGGCGAGCAGGATCTGCTGCTGCGGCGTCTCTGCGGACGTGAACGCGGTGAGACCTCGCTGGATGGGCATCAGCGCGTTGTCGTCGAACAGCACGAGCGCCATCAGGTACTCGTTCCACGCTCCGAGACCCTGGATGACCGCCACGGCTGCGAGCCCTGGCTTCGCGAGCGGCAGGATCACGCTCCAGAAGATGCGGAGGGGCCCCGCGCCGTCCAACGCCGCGGCCTCTTCCAGGTCTCGAGGCTGGCTCACGAAGAAGCTGCGCATGATGAGGGTCGACATGGGGATGCCCGATGTGATCAGGATGAGGACGTAGCCCACCGGGTTGTTGGTCAGACCGAGCGAGATCAGCAGCTTGTACTGCGCGAGGAACATCGCCGGAGCCGGAATGATCATCACCGCCAGGATGATGAACGTGAAGACGCCCTTGCCTGCGAAGTCGAGGCGCGCGAGCGCGTAGCCCGCCAGGCTCGACACGATCAGGATGCCGGCGACGGCGCATCCCGTGTAGATCACGCTGTTGCGCAGATACGTGCCGAGATCGCCCTGCACCCAGGCGGTGATGTAGTTCTGCCACTGAGGGTCAGCCGGCAGGAAGGTGTCGTTCGACAGCAACTCGGTGAGGCTCTGCAATGACCCCGAGAGCATCCAGAGCAGAGGCAGCAGCGCTGTCAGCGCCGCGATGATGAGCAGCCCGTAGAGCCCCACTCTGTCGGCGCGGATGCGACGACGCGGTCGCGTCCGGGGCTGGTCGATCGTGGTCTCCGCCTCCTCGACCGGCGGTTGGGTGATGAGTGTCATGCGCGGGACCTCCGCCCGGTGATGGCGAGCTGGAGAACCGAGAGCAGCACGAGAGCGCCACCGAAGACCACGGACATCGCGGCCGCACTTCCGTAGCGCCAGTTCACGAACGCCTCGTTGAAGATCGCCAACGTGGGAACCATCGTGTGATAGCCGGGACCGCCGTTCGTGAGCACCTGCACCGTTCCGAAGATCTGCAGAGCGGCGAGCAGGGTCAGCAGGCTGACGATCGAGGTGACCGGTGCGAGATGCGGCCAGGTGATGTAGCGGAACTGGGTCCACGGACTCGCACCGTCGAGCTCCGCAGCCTCGTACAGCTCTTTGGGCACATCCTGCAGCCCCGCGAGGAACAGCAGGAAGCCGAACCCCCAGTGGAACCAGACGAAGACCGCGGCCACCGCGGGAAGCGCGACGGACGGATCGCCGAGCCAGTTCTGCTGCAGAGACCCGAGACCGACCATCTCGAGAACACGATTGAGCACGCCTGAACCCGGCGCGAGGATGAAGGAGAAGAGCAGACCGACGACGACGACCGAGAGCACGCCGGGCAGGTAGAAGACTGTGCGGAAGAAGGTCTTGCCCCGAGTGATGCGGTTCACGGCGAGCGCCATCGCCAGAGCGACGCCGTTGCCCACGAAGAAGCCGACCACTCCGAAGAACAGCACGTTCCTCATCGACGCCCAGAAGACGGGATCGCCTGCGATGAACTCGTAGTTCGCGAATCCGACCCAGGGAGTGTCGGGGCTCACTCCGTCCCACGACTGGAAGCTGAGGAGGATCGCCTGCCCGAAGGGGACGATCGTGAAGATGCCGATCAGCGCGATGGCGGGGGCAAGGAACAGCCAGCCCAGCAGGTTGGCGCGCAACGAGCGCTTCCTGCGCGGCGCCCGGGTGGGGCGCCGCGCAGCAAGCGGGAGAGAGGAGGTCGTCATGACACTCGGTCTTGGGCGGCCTGGATGTTGGCGAGAGCCTCATCGATCGTCGCCTCACCCAGCACGACCCGCTGAGCCTCGGCGACGATCGCGGTGCGCACGTCGGTCGCGAAGGTCGCCGACATGACCTGCACGGTCTCGACTCCCGAGGCGAAGCCCGCGAGCTGCGTCGGCACGTCGCCGCTCGAGAGCAGCTCGGGGTTCGTCGGCAGGATGCGACCGACCTCGGCGAACACCGCCTGCTGCTCGGGCTCGGTCAGCCACTTCACGAACGCGAGGGCCTCTTCGGGGTGCTCACCCTTCGGGTTGATGATCGCGCCCTTTCCCGGGACGCCCGGGGAACGGGGATCCTCGGTGCCGCCGTCGACGACCGGGATGCCCACCGAGAAGTAGTCCTCGAACTCGGGGTTCGTGCGAAGGCCCACGGAGACACCGGGAGACGCGTCGAAGATCGACCCCATCGCCTGGGTGAAGAACGACGATTCCACGTTCGGGTTGTCGTCCTGACCCCCGACGAGCGCGTCGTTGGCGATCACGCCGGCGTCCTTCATGTCGACGAGCACCTGGAAGGCCTCTCGCCAGGCATCCTGCTCCCAGCTCTCCTCGCCGTTGAAGGTCGCGGCGATCTCGTCGTCGGTGAGCCAGTTGGACGCGATCGCCTGCAGGAACTGCGGCGTCAGCGACGCCGCGACCGAGAAGCCGGCGGCCCCGTCATCCGCATCGGCGAGCGCCTCGATGAGATCGTCGACCGTCGACGGGGCGTCGTCCAACGTCATGCCGGTGAGCGTCGGGTTCACGAGGAAGCCGTACGTCTGCGTCTCCCAGTGCACGGTGTAGATCCCCGGGGGAACATCGAGATTGTTGCCTTCCTCGAAGGTCGACATCTCGATGATCGCGGGGCTGAAGTCATCGCTCCACTCGCCCTCGAGCTCGGACGACAGGTCCATCGCCCAACCGGCCTTGTAGAACGGCGCCATGTCGGTGGCCTGGAAAGACGAATAGATGTCGGGCATCGAGTTCGACTGCGCTCGCGCCTGCAGCTTCGGCAGGTAGTCGGCGGGTCCGGGCGAATCGATCGTGACAGTGACCCCGGTCTCTTCCGAGTACTGCTCGGCGAGCTGCGTGAGAGCGGCTTCCTGTCCGCGCGACTGGTTCATGAACGTCAGCTCGACGTCTCCTGCCTCTTCCGGGGACTCCGCCGGCTCTGGCGAAGAGCACCCGGAGAGCGTGAGCGCCGTCGCGAGGGCGATGCCGCCTGCAGCGAGCGTCAGGCGGCGTGGGCTGCGGGAAGAGTGTGTGTAACGCGTGGTCCTCATCATTGAAAATCCTTCGAACGATGAACCGTCTGGCGGTTCAGAATCGGTTGCTGCGGGGGGCGATACGGCGCTGGTCTCGACCAGTGTCAACCGGTTGCCATTTACAAGATCATCCTCTCTCTCATGCAGTGCGTGGGAAGGTCAGACTGTGGCGGCGGCCGCGTGAGATGGCGATGGCGATGGCGCACCGTCATAGGTCACCCGCCACCCGTCCGGTTCGCGATCACCGGCGCGGATCGCGCCGACGATGTGCGCGATCGCGGAGAGCAGCCCGCCGTTGGCAGGCAGGTACAGCGACAGGAAGCCGGGGATCTGCGGGTTGTGTCCGTTCGCGAGGAACTCGTTCTTGGGCGACGGCAGCAGGAGAGCGTCGAAGGCGAGCGCAAGGTCGCCGAGTCGAGCCGCGGTCATGGCCATGACCGGGTAGTCCCACCCCCAGCTGGACTGGAGATCCCACCGGTCCCACACGGCGTCGAGCGTCTCGCTCATGATGTCGGCGTCGATGATGTCGGTCGGCGGGAGCCATCCGAGTCCCATGAGCATCGACGGGTGGTCCTTGCGGATCAGATGCGGCGGAGTGCGCAGCGCGGCGTACGTTCCGTCGTCGAGAAGCGTCGGCATGGTCATGTTCTGCGCGACCCGCTCCCACTCAGGCTGCACCCCGAGCCCCAGCTGCGAGCGCCACTCGTTGGCGACCTCGAGAGCCCATGACCAGTACGCCAGT
Organism: Microbacterium sp. CGR1; assembly: GCF_051062835.1. GTDB lineage: Bacteria > Actinomycetota > Actinomycetes > Actinomycetales > Microbacteriaceae > Microbacterium. Next base: position 1,924,535 of record NZ_JAOTPG010000001.1, read on the forward strand.
TCGAAAGTCGGGTCGGCGTTCGTCCTGCGGTCGGCGAGATAGCTCTCCTGAGCGGGGATGATCGGTGGCGGCAGGTGGAAGGCGCCGTCCCGCTCCTCGACGAAATCCGCCATGAACTCCGCGGTCGCCTCGACAAGCGGGTAGTGCGTTCGCAAGAACTCCGAGCCCCGGCCCTCCTGCCGCAGCAGCTCGAGAAGGTGGATGATGTGGGGCTGCTGCCACACCAGGAAGACGCCGATGTTGCTCGGCGACTCGGCCGCCGAGGGGTCGGTCTGCTTCGGCCAGCGGGCACCGCGATACCCCTGCCACTCGGCCGTCGAACGCGCAGCGTCGAGCGCACTGTGGTACCAGCCGAGACTGCGCTCGAGCAGGTGCCCCCGCCCCCACAGGGCGAAGTGCGCGGCATGCCACCAGTGCATCTCGAGGTGGAACTTGCCGGTCCAGGTGTTGTAGGTCAGCCCGGTCTCGGCAGGCGGGGTCGATCCCGCACTGTTGACGGCGGCCAGATACTGCGACAGGACGACGCGACGCTCGAGTTCGGTCGCTCGCTCGTCGTCGCTGCCCTCGAAGGAGACGGCGACGCCGCTCGACCAGTACTCCTCCCACCATGTCTCCGCGGCACGGGCGACCTGACCATACGTCGGCTGGCGCAGATCGTCGACCGAGTCATCGGCATGCAGGGAGACGACGACCTCGAGCCGCTCTCCGTGCGATGTGGCGACGGTGGCGTCGGCTCCGCGGAGCGCGAGCCCACCGTTCGTCGACATGTCGACCCGATACGCCGTCGTCTCGATGCGACGGCGAGCGGTCCAGCGCCCGGGGGTATGGCGTTCCCAGTGCGTGGACTCCTCCAGCGGCAGCTCGAATGTCGCGAAGTCGTCCGGCTGAGTGTCGAAGATCCACGCGACACCCCATCCGCGCTGAAGCAGTGGCGATTCGACCGACACGGCGAAGACGTCCTTCTCGGGATGAGCGACCGTCGTCACGGTGACCGACTCCCCCTCGAGCACGAACTGCGCGTGCACACGACCCGACCAGAGATCCAGCTCGGTCCTCGGATGCCTCACCGCGCTGACGTCGATGCGATCGGGTTGACCGACCGGCGGTGTGAGGGCCAGACGTCCGAGGTGGGCACGCCGCGGGTTGTAGTGGAACCAGGCACCGGCGGCGAACTCATCGGCGATCTCATCGCCAGCCCTCTGGAGCCCCATCCGGTCGAGATACGGAACCGCACCTCTCGCCGTGTCGTACCGGGTGACCGTCTCGTCACGATCGAACTCTCGCGTCGTCCTGGTGCGGTACCAGCCCCACGACGACTGCGTGCGCAGCGGAATCTGGAAGTCATCGGCGTCGAAGACCCGCACGCGCTGCTCGGGCAGCCCGTCGATGCCGGCGACCGCGACCCGGTGGGGGTCGGGAACAAGCTCATGGGCGTCGGGGAACGTCTGAAGCCCCGTGATGTCGACCGTCAGCGCTGCGTCGCCATTGCCGATGGTGAGAGCCGCGGTGGGATGCGCGGCCGTCAGCACAGGATTGTGCCGTCGCACGAGGCGACGGCGATCGACGGTCGACGCAGGCATCTTCACCTTTCCCTCGACTCAATTCTGAGTCGACTATTACTTTGGCCGGATGAGCATAACATTGCCTGAGCGCCACACTCAAGAGCAATCGGAAGGACGCTGATGGCCCAGAAGAGAGGTCCGTACGCGAAGTCGGACCAACGACGCCAGGCACTCAGCAGGGCCGCACTCGATCTCGTGCGCAGGCACGGCCACCGCAACGTGTCGGTGTCGGACATCGCCGAGCTCGCCGAGACGAGCGAGGCGACCGTGTTCTACCACTTCCCCACCAAGGAGGCGCTGTTCATCGCCGCACTCGCACAGCACGACGAGGAGAACATCCGCGCGCGGGGGGCCGAGGCAGGCGCGATCGCCGAGATGGGCGAGCGCGCCGAAGCGGGCGTGCGGCGCACGAACTATGCCCGCCTCTACAACGAGCTCGCCGGGGCCTCCGCCGACCCCTCGCACCCGGCGAACGACTTCTTCCAAGCGCGCTGGGCGCGATCCACGGCTGTCGTGGCCACAGACATCCGCCGGCTGCAGCAGGCCGGGCGGATCGACGACTCCATCGATCCGGATGCTGCGGCGCATCTTCTGCTGGCAGCCTGGGAAGGCCTGCAGCTGCAATGGATGCAGGGTCCGCCGTTCGACATCCGCGCCCGGGTCGAATCGCACATCCGCGCACTGCTCGGAGCGGGCGCACTGGACTGACGCGCCCGCCCCGACCCCTGCGAGCCGGGCTCACACCGCGCCGTCGCCGCTTCCCCCACGATTCCGCCTCGCGACATTCCCGAGCCACCGCAGGCTGGGCTTGGGATGACGCTCGAAGGTCTCCCGATCCACGGCGACGAGGCCGAAGGTCGGATCCCAGTGACCCCACTCGTAGTTGTCGAGAAGACTCCAGTGGATGTAGCCGCGAACATCGACGCCGTCGTCCATGGCTTCCGCGAGGGAGCCGAGGGCCGCGTCGGTGTAGGCGATCCTGCGCGCGTCGTCGGACGTGGCGATGCCGTTCTCCGTGACGACGACCGACACCTGCGGGAGCACCTCAGCCGTGTGGCGCACTGCGATCCCGAGGGCATCCGGACGGTAAGCCGTGCGCACCAGCGTGTTGTCGGGGCGCACGGGGTGCGGCTCGATCCCGTCGAGACCGACCCACTGAGCCGAGTACGCCTGTACGCCGATGTAGTCGTCGTCCACCGCAGCTTCCAGATACAGGTCTTCCCAGACATGCTCCAATCGGCGCCGCACCTCTTCGGCCCCGGGACGCGTCTCGAACGCACGGTTGGCGACCGACCACCCGATGCGGGCATCGGTGCGCGCGCGCAGGATCTCTCGCGCGGCGTGGTGCGCCTCGATGAGGCGTCGACCGATCTCCTCCGACGGCGCAGGCTTGACCGGGCGCGGGGTGTCGGCTTCGAGCGTCGGGCTGAGCCACTCGGTCTCGGAATCCGGATCCAGAGCCGCCTCGGCCTCGCCCACCATGATCGCGAGCATGTTCGGCTCGTTGATCGTGCAGACCCATTCCACACCGTCGAGGATCGTCGCCGCGACCTCGACGTACGCACGGAATCTGTCGATGGCCTGCGGCGAGCGCCATCCTCCCTCTTCGGCGAACCAGCGCGGCGAGGTGAAGTGATGCAGCGTGACGAAGGGCCGCACTCCTGCCGCCAACGCCGTGTCGATCATTCGCCGGTAGTGAGCGAGCTGCACACGCGAGAACTGGCCCGGAGCCGGCTCGATGCGGGCCCATTCGATCCCGAACCGATAGGTGTCCAGGCCCGAGTCGGCGACGAGAGCGATGTCCTCGGGGAAGCGGTTGTAGCTGTCCAGCGCGTCGCCGCTGCGATCGGCCCCGGTCATGTGCGCCTCCTGCATCCAGAAGTCACTGTTGACGTTGTTGCCCTCCACCTGGTGCGGCGCGCTGGCCGCACCCCAGAGGAAGTTCTTCGGGAACGTGGGCATCGATGCTCCAATTCTGAGTCAACTAGTAATTTCAGAAGACTAGCCGATACGTCGAGGCGTCCTCAAGCACAGGTCTCGGCGGGCACCCTTCGCCCGCCGAGACCCTCGCGGGCGGCTTCACCCGCCGTTGGACTGACGGGTGCCCTCCCCGTAGGCCTCGAAGGTGTGCACGAAGCCGCCCGCCGGCCCGCTGACGACGAGGTATCCGTCGGTCGTGCCGGGTGCGATGGCGATGTTCGTCGCCGACTCCAGCCCCTCACCCGGCACGCGGATCCTGCCGATCTGCTCACCGGTCTTGGCGAAGACCACGATCTCGGCCTTCTCGTGGAACATCTGATAGATGTTGCCCTCCGCGTCGACCGCGGTCGAGTCGATGCGTCCGATCCCGCCGTCGACGTGGATCGCGGGATACGCCGAGACGACCCGGGTGCGCGTCTCGTCGAGAGCGAAGTAGTCGATCCGGTTCGCGTTGTACTGCGCGACCCAGAGCCCCGCATCCTCCTCGTCGAAGACGATGCCGTTCGGGGAGGGCAGATCGCCCGCGAGGGTCGACGCCTGCCCGTCGGTGCCGATTCTCACCACACGCCCCGGGGTCTCCCACCCCGGGGCGTCCATGCCACGGGTGTCGGTCACGAACATCGTGCCGTCGGGATGGAACGTGATGTCGTCTGGCAGCATCGCGATGCCGTCGACGTCGCCCGAGAAGTGCACCTGCGGGTCTTCTCCCTCAGCCGTGATGCTCATGACACCACCACCGAGGAAGTCGGTGAGGTACAGGCGACCGTCACTCGGGTGGAACTGCGCCGAGGTGAACGCACTCGTCTCGTCGGTGAAGACCTGATCGACCGTGCGCTCCGCCACGTCGACGCTCAGCACCTTGGCCTCCCCGGCGGGCGCCATCACGTCGACCAGGAAGAGCGAACCGTCTTCGTGGAAAGTCGGCCCCTCGAGCAGCGTCCCTCCGGTGAGCTCGTGAGGCTCAGTCACCTGGAGCAGCTCGTCCGAGATCTGTTCCGCAGCGGGCTCGTCCGATGGAGCGTCGGTCTGCGACGCATCCGAAGAGGCGGGCGCGCAGCCGACCAGCAGAGCCACCACCCCGACCGCGCACACCGCGGTCGCCAGCGCCGGCCTCATGCCGAGACTCCGATCTCTGCCGACTCGCGCACGCGTTCGTCCGCATCATCGATGACGAGCAGTTCCGCCATGTCTCCCTCACGCCACTCGCGCAGCAGGCGATGGAAGGCGACCGGTCCCGGCGAGTATGTGAGCCCGCCGATCGTGCGCGAACCCTCTCCGTTGTAATAGCCGGGAGTGCACTGGGCCTGGAACTCCGATACATCTCTCGAGGTCTCCACGACCGTGCGGCACCAGGCGTCCTCGGCCTCGGCGGTCGGCTCGATGCGGCGCGCACCGACCTGCTGCGCACGCGCGATCACGGTCGTGATGTGCAGCGCCTGCTCCTGCAGGATGTGCACGAAGTTCACCGAGTTCGCGTTCTGCATCGGGCCGAGCTGGAACAGGTTCGGGAAGCCGTGGGTGGTGAATCCGTGCAGCGTCCGCGGCCCCATCCCCCAGGCCTCGAGAAGCGCACGCCCTCCCCGCCCGGACACGGGCAGGGTGCCCGACACCACCCCCGAGACCCCGACATCGAATCCGGTGGCGAAGATAAGGCAGTCCACCTCATACTCCGCCTCGCCGACGACGATCGATGTCTCGGTGAGTGCGGTGATGCCGTGGGTGTCCGCCGTGTCGACGAGAGTGACGTTCGGGCGGTTGAACGACTGCAGATAGAGGTCGCTGAACCCCGGCCGCTTGCACATGTACCGATACCAGGGCTTGAGCGCGGCCGCGGTCGACGGATCGTCGACGATCTCGTCGACCCGAGCACGAAGCGCATCCATCTTCGCCGCATCGTCGAGCTCCTCCCGCAACAGGCGATCTTCCTCCGCCACAGAGCCGTCGACACTGCCGGAGAGAATGCTCCGCTGCAGCCGGTGCGTCGAGGTCCATCCGTCGTCCACCAGCGATTCGACGGGCTCGCCGGCCAGCACCTCGAGGAAGTTGTCCATCCGCTCGCGCTGCCACCCGGGAGAGAGCGTCGCCACCCACTCCGGATCCGTCGGCCTGTTGTCGCGCACGTCGACGGTCGAAGGCGTGCGCTGGAACACCAGGAGTTCGCGTGCATGCTCGGCGAGGTGCGGGATCACCTGCAGCCCGGTCGCCCCCGTGCCCACCACGGCGACCCGCTTGTCGGCGAGCTTCGTCAGCCCGCCATCCGCCGATCCGCCGGTGTAGGCGTAGTCCCACCGGCTGGTGTGGAAGGTGTGACCCGTGAAGCGTTCGATGCCCGGAATGCCGGGGAGCTTCGGCTGCGTGAGCGTGCCGGAGGAGGTGATCACGTAGCGCGCGCGGAACACATCGCCTCGGTCGGTCTCGATGGCCCACTCGGATGCATCCTCGTCCCAGGTCAGCCCGGTCGCACGGGTGTGGCCGACGAAGTCGCGGTAGAGGTCATAGTGCTCCGCGATGCGGACGGCATGCTGACGGATCTCCTCGCCCGGCGCGTACCTCGTACTCGGGATGTATCCGGTCTCTTCGAGCAGCGGCATGTAGACGTACGATTCGATGTCGCAGTGGATGCCCGGGTAGCGGTTCCAGTACCAGGTTCCCCCGACGTCTCCCGCCTCGTCCATGAGGCGAACAGAGTCGATCCCCGCATCACGCAGCCCCGCGCCGGTGAGCAGCCCGCCGAAACCCGCTCCGATGACGAGCGCCTCGACGCGGTCACGCAGCGGCTCCCGGTCGAGCCTCGGTGTGTACGGATCCTTCGCGTAGTAGCCGTACTCGCCGAGAGCCGATCGATACTGGGTCGCTCCGTCGAGGCGGACCCGCCGCTCCCGCTCCTGCGCGTATTTCTCTCGCAGAGCCTGGAGATGCTGGGTCTCATCCTCGATGCCGTGTGCGTCGTCCGTCATGGTTCCGTCCTCCTGTCGCCGGGGCGCGGGCACAGGTCGACGCGAACTGGGGACGGCGTTCACCTGAGCCCGACACGACCCCGGATCGGTTCCTTGTCAGAAGGTTAGCTTGAGGCTAAGTAAATGTCGCTGGGAATACCCCCAGAGCGCGTTACGGTACAGGTGTGAGCGATGACCGGAGGCGTGCGGAGGCACTGGAGAACATCGATGCCCTCACCCTGGCGGTCTCGGTGCGCTCACTTCCCCGGATGATCGGCTCCCTGCTGAGCACGCAGCTGACGATCCAGCAGCTCAAGGTGCTGACATCCGTCGTCGTGTCGGATCGCAGCACGATCAGTGGCCTCGCGTCGTCGTTCGAGGTGTCACTCGCCACGATGTCGAAGCTCGTCGAGCGGCTCGTCGACCAGGGGCTCGTCGAACGGCTCACGGATGCCGTCGACCAGCGCGTGCGACGCTTGATCCCCACACCTCTCGGGCGAGATGTGATCGGGAAGATCATGGCGGCCCGCCCCGAGATGGGCGCGGACATCCTCGACGGGCTGACGATCGACGAGCTGGAATCGCTCGCCGTAGGCCTGCGGGCGATCAATCGACAGCTGCAGGCCGCGGCGACACGCGACGACTAGATCCGCGACCTCAGCGAGCCCCGGCGCGACCGCCCGTGCCCGAGAAGGAACCGGGTCCGGCCGCTCGCGTCGTCCCGTCGGGGAAGACCACGGTCGCGCGACTCCCTGCCGGGATATCCGCCTCGACCACCAGCTCGTCCCCCTCGATGCGCCACTCCACCCGAATCCGCCCCTGAGGACTGTCGAGGTGTCCCCTCGCCGACGTGACCCCGCCGCCCGGGAGCGGCGCGATCGTGAACGACTCCCAGGCGATCGACCCCGGATCCTGACGGAGACCGAGCGTGTGGGTATGCAGGAAGCGGATGACCGCGCCCTTGCTGTAGTGGTTCAGTGACTCATGGGCGACACCTTCGCCGTCGATGCCTTCCCAGTCCTCCCAGACCGTCGTCGCACCCCTGTCGATCATGTACATCCATGAGGGTGCGCTCCGCTGGAAGAGCAGGTCATAGGCGACATCCGCATGCCCGCTGTCGGCGAGCACCGGCAGCAGGTCTCCCGTCGAGAGGAATCCGGTGCCGAGATGGGTATCGGCGTCGCGGATGAGTTCGACGAGGCGCTCCGCAGCGGTGGGGCGAAGCGATTCCGGGATGAGACCGAACGAGAGTGCCCGCACATAGGCGGCCTGAGTGTCCTGCACCGTACGCCCGTCATCCGTGACGAACTCGGTACGCCACGCGTCGAGCACGCGCGCGGCGATCGCGGCATACTTCGCCGATTCGCCCGTTCGGCCGAGCACGGCCGCGGCATCCGCGAGGATCTGAGTGGAGCGATACAGGTAGGCGGTGCCCACCTCTCCCTTGTCGGCCATGAACCAGGCCATGGGGTTCGTCTTGATCGGGTCGAGTCGAGACCCGTCCTCCGCCTTCGCGACGGGCTCGGTCCACTCGCCCCAGTGGAATGTGCCGTCCCACAGATGCTCCTCGTGCGGCTGCGGGTCGGCAGAGCGCTCGACGCGAGAATGATGCCGATTCGCACGGGCGGCCCCGAGCTCCCACTCCACCCACCGCACCATCGCGTCCCAGTTCTCTTCGAGAACTCGAACGTCGCCGTATGCGGAGTACATCTCCCACGGCACGAAGGTGATCGCGTCACCCCACCCGGAGGAGCCCGTCATCATGGCGAACTGGTCGTCGAGCTTGTGCTTGATGCGACGGCCGTCGGGCGAGAAGTTCGCGATACGCCCGTCGTCGAGCTGATCGTCCCGCACCGACTGCAGCCACTTGCGTGTGAAGCCGAGCACGTCGTACAGGCGCGCGGCGGTCGGCGCGAACACCTGGTAGTCGCCCGTCCAGGCCAGACGCTCACGGGTCGGGCAGTCGGTCGGCACATCCACCGCATTGCCGCGAAAACTCCAGTCGGCGATCTCGTGCAGCCGGTTGAGGTCGGGATCACTCGACTCGAACGATGCGGTGCGACGCAGATCCGTCTGCACGACCTGCATCTGCGCGGACGCCGGTTCGAACGGAGCGCCCTGACGCGTGATCCTGACGAACTGGAAGCCGTGAACCGTATGACGTGGCTCGAAGACCGCGCCCCCTCCGCCCGAGACCACTTCGTCGTGCTGCACGAAGACGACGTCGGGCTCTCCCGGCTTGGTGGAATCGAGGTGTGCGGTGCTCACATCACCGTCGGGCCCGACGTACTCGCCGTAGTCGATCGCCGTGCGCGTTCCCGCCGGACCGAGATCGGTGAGCCGCAGCCAGCCCGAGGCGTTCTGACCGAAGTCGAGCACCCAGGTGTCGTCCGCGATGTGGTTCCCGATCACCGCGTCGCGCGTCTCCACCACCCGGACGGGCGGAGCCGGCGACCACGAGATCGGCGGACCTTCGACCGCGCCGACGATCACGGCTTCCGCAGACCCGGCATCCGCACGGAAGTCGGTCGTCTGCCCGTCCATCAGGTCGGCGCGGATCACTCTGGACCGAGCGCTGGTCCAGTCTCCGTCGGTGCGGATCACCTGTCGCGAGCCGTCGGAGAGCTCGAGGTGCAGTTCAGCTCGAGCTGCGAGAGTCGTGCCCCACCCGGCCGGCAGACGGAACGCCCCGACCTGCCCGCGGTACCAACCGTCGGAGAGCTCGATCTCGAGCGAGTTGGTGCCGTCGGTCAGCAGGCGTGTCACGTCGGCAGCCTGGGCGTAGAGGGTGCGGTCGTAGGACGTCGACCCCGGCGACAGCTCGGCCGTGCCGACCCGCTCGCCGTTGATGCGAGCTTCGTAGACGCCGAGAGCGGTCGAGTACAGCCGCGCCGAGACGATGCCACTGGCCCCGAAGGCGTGAGCGAGCGTGTGAGCACCCCGCGCGCCGTATCCGGGCTCATCGTGCTCGACGGGACTGATCCACTCGGCAGTCCAGTCCGCGTCGAGGAGTCCGCATTCGAAGGATGCCCAGTCCGACCATTCCGAGAGCGTGTCGCCGCTCACGGTGCGTGCACGCCATCGGACCCGCTGACCGCTGGACAGCGCGAGCCACGGCCACTCGATGAAGAGGTGCGCGCCGGTCTCGAGGGACACTGAGGGCTGACGTTCGCCGTCGACGATCGCCTCGAGCTCGAACCCGGTCTCCGCACCCGCCCCCATCGGAACGGTGAACGACAGCCGCGGCGCGCCCTCGGAGACGGTGAACTCGTCGCCGCCGCTGTCGATCCGCAGGTCGTACGGCGCAGTGGGCACGGATGCCGGGTTCGATGTGAGCGTCATCTCAACGCACTCCCTTGACCTTGAACATGATGATCAGACCGCCGATGAGGGCGAACACTGCGCCGATCAGGTAGAGCAGCGTGTAGTTCTTCTCGGCGCCCACGGCCCCGATCGTGATGATCAGCGGAGCGATCAGCGGGGCGATCGCGCTGGGGATCTTCTGGGCGAACGCCACGACGGCCATGTAGCGGCCGGACTCGGCTCGGTCGGGAATGATCGCGTACACGATGGCCTGGTCGACGGTGGCGAACACGGCGATCGCGAGCTGCATGAGCACCGCCCCCACGATGAGCTGCGGCAGCGACCATGCGAACGCCTCGGCGAGCGCTCCCCCGATGAAGATGAAGGCGGCCGCGAGCACGAAGAGCCGACGGCGCTTGAGCTTGTCGGACAGGAATCCACCGAGCAGCGCGCCACCGGCAGCAGCGACGACTCCGAGCATCCCGACGGTGGCGACGACACCCGCGACTTCGCGGACCGGCAGGTCGAGACGCTGGGCGTAGAAGAACGTGCCGAAGGTCGTGTTGAAGTACAGGCCGATGAAGAACACCATGCGGCCGACCCAGTTCCACGCGAAGTCCGGGTACTTGCGGGCGTTGAAGCCGTATCCGGCGATGACCTTCTTGAGCGTCACCGACGAGTCGACGACCAGGTCCTTCGAGCTTCCCTCCTTCTTGAAGGTCGGCAGCAGGACGAGCAGTACGACGCCGATCACGGCGGGGACGAAGAACACCAGGAAGGTGCTGTACGACACGGCGTAGGCGATTCCGATGCCGAGCACCGGCGCGACCTGCGTCATCAGACCGGTGAGGGCTGAGACCTTGCCGCGCTGCTCCTCGGGAAGCTTGTCGGCCTGGAGGGTCTGGATCGCCGCGCCGGCGGTCGACCAACCGGTCATCGCGACGACCCACCCCGCACCGACCAGCAGCAGGTTGGGGGCGAAGCCGATGATGACGGCCCCGACGATGCCGAGTGCGGCGCCGAGGAACAGGAACGGGGTGCGACGCCCGAAGCGCGACCGGGTGCGGTCGCTCCAGATACCGATCATCGGGCTGAGCACGAGGAAGATGAGCTGCGCGGTGCCGGTGACGTAGCCGAGCACCTCTTCGTGCCCGGGAGCGAGCTCGGTGATGCGCAGTGCGAGGCCGTAGGCCAGCGGGACCATCATGGCGATGGACGCACCGAAGTTGGCCAGCATCAGCCAGAAGATGTATCCGCCGCTCACTCGCGCGGTCGGCTCCGCGCCGACGGCGGTGCCTTCGACGGGCGTGCTGTCTGGCGTATTGCCGCCTACCGGCTGCGCCGCGGCGATCGAGTCGATCGTGTCGCTGCGGTCGAATTCACTCTTGGTCACCTGGACTCCTTCATCGTTCAGTGATCCGCGGCGCCCATCAGTGGGCGTCGTCGCGAGATGTGATCTAAATCCGTTTGGCAACCGATTGTCGATCCTGAGCGATAGTAACCACTTTGGTAACAGAAGGCAAAAGTGAGAGGGTGAGGATATGACGTCACCGCCGACCGCCGAGCCCGCCCCACGCCGCCGAGGACCGAGCGCGACCACCCCGGCGAGACGGGCTGAGATCGTGGAGGCTGCGCTCGCGAGTTTCGCCGAACACGGCTACGAACGGGCGTCACTGCGCGACATCGCCAGCCGCGCCGGCCTCACCCACGCCGCTCTGCTGCGACACTTCTCCGGCAAGAAAGAGCTGCTGCCGGCAGCCCTCGCCCAGCGCGAAGAGCATGAGGAAGACCTCGCCGCTCGGATCATGACGGCGCACGTGCCCGGCGAGCAGATCCTGAGCGCCGTGCTCGCCGACGAATTCGCGCACCCCGACTTCCAGCGCAACTGGATGGCGCTCACGGTGGCCGCCACGAACCCGGAGCATCCGGCGCACGACTTCTTCCTCGGGCGCCGCGAGCGCATGCGGTCCCGCTTCACGGACGGGCCCCTCCCCACCAAAGAGGACGAACTCCTGACGGCGGACGAGAAGATCACTCTCGTCCTCGCCATGGTCGACGGCCTGCGCATTCAGGCGCTGCTCGACCCGTCTCGAGATGCCCTCGGTCTGCTGGCGATCTTCATGAAGCTCATCGCGGCGCAGCCGCCGGCGGCGTCGGGTTAGGCGGGTGAAGCTGGCTGCGGCGGCGGCCAGACACGCTCCCCGCGGGGGCCCGCAAGGATCGAGGCTCAGGGCTGGACGACGCGCACCCATGCCCTGTCGACGTCATCGGCATCGAGGAGGTTCACCTGCACCACACCGGCGTACGGCAGCCGGTACGAGAATTCGCCGGCCGGCGGATCGTCGCATCGGAAGTCCCCCTCGGCGAGTACCCGCCTCTCGGCATCGGCGGTCACCACTTCGAACCCGACGCCGTCTCCCTCGCACTGCCCTTCGACGGTGAACTGGCGATCCGCCACGAGCACTGCCGGCCCGGCGATGATCTCGCCCGAGGGATCGTTGCCCTCCCCGTACTTGAGAGCGATGGCGACCTGAGTGGGGTCCGTCTCATCGGGGTAAGCGAATTCTCGTACGGGGGGCGCCGGTGTCCCCGATGGCGTCGCTGCGGATGTCGACTCCGATGCGGCAGGCTCGGGCGCTGCACTCGAGGTGCAGCCGGTGATCACAGAAGCGAGAACGACCAGACCGACCGGAACGACCGTGAGGGCGCGGATGCGAGTGTCCATCGCTCCACATTACGACTCTCGGGGCATCTGGGAATCCCGTGAGAATCGACCGGCGATGCTCGGCCGTCCCCTAAGCGTCGAAGCATGGATATCGACACCAGACGACCCCGGGCTCGCAGTGCACGCATCCTCTCACCGCTGTTCGGGGCAGCGGTCACCGCTGCGCTTCTGGCGGGATGCGCCGCCCCCGCGTCACCCACCCCGACGGTCACGCAGACGGTGACGGCACCCGCCGATCCGGCGCCGACCTCGTCACCCAGTGCGTCCTCCACGCCGACCGCGGACGCCAGCCCATCGGGCATCGGGGATGTCGAACTGGGCGTGCCCTATGACGAGGCCGTGGCGGTGGCGGGTGCGACTCCGGTGGAAGCGTGTCCCTGGCTCGCGTCCGCTGAGGCCGACGGGTACATGCTGACCATCCAGCGCCCCGAAGTCTCGGAACAGGACCCCGCGGTGGTCGATCTCGTGCAGGTGTCCGCCTCTCCCGTCGAGCTCGAAGGCAAGCCGGCCGCAGGCCCGATGACAGCTGAGGGAGTCGGCCTCGGTTCACGGGTGGACGAGGTGCTGACCGCGTACCCCGATGCGGTCGAGATCGAGAGCGTCGGCGATCGCCGGTATCTCGCGATCGAGTCGGAGCCCGGCACCGGATCGGTCTTCCTGACCTACACGGCCGGAGGCGACATCATCTGGGCAGTGACCGCGACGAGCCTGGACGAGCCGCCGTACGAATCCTGTGGCTGAGCGCGGCACATCATCTGCGTCCCCTCCGCACCCTGGTGCCCTGAGGAACGGTCGGGCACACTGAAGGGCATGAGCGAACCCGGGGCGACCGATGCAGGCATGGTGAAATACATCACGATCGGTGTGCTGGCGGGCCTGTTCCTCGGAGTGATCATCGGAATGCTCGTCGAACCCATCGGGGTCGGCTTCGGCATCAGCGGTGGGCTGTTCCTCGGCATCCTCGTGGCGACGATCGCGTGGCTGATCAGACGACCGCCGAAATAGATATCGGCCGCCGAGCGACTCCGTTCGACTCGCAGTGAGGTGTCAGTCGACGATGGCGATCGTCACCGGGCTGCCCTCGAGAAGCGACAGCTGCTGCTCGGTGGCGGAATAGGTGCCGAGGTGGAGGGTGGCATCGGAGTATCCGATTCCGGTCGCGTCGTAGTAGAACCCGAGGTTGCCCCACGACGTGTAGTAGATGAGGTCACCGTCTTCGGGGTCCGAGCCGGGCGAGCCCTCGTAGTCGAGCTCGCGGGGAAGGTAGGCGATCTTCTCTGCACCGGCGAACTCTTCGACCGTCAGCTCGAGCGGCAGCATCGAGAGGAAGTCACGGACACCGGGACTGTCTTCGCCGATCGTCACGTCGACGCTGGTGCGGTCGGATGTGAACCGCACGGTCGTGCCGACGACCTGTTCCGGTTCGGGGACAGCCGTCGTCGCGGGTGGGTCAGGAGCTGCCACGTGGCTGGCGGTCGGAGTAGGCGAGGTATCGGGTGAGGCGACCGGCGTCGGGGCGCACGCGGTGACGACACACCCCAGCATGGCGACTGCGGCGAACGCGAGAGATCTGCGCGGCCTGGACACGTTGCTCTCGATCACGCGACGGGAGTGGGCTCCTCGATCAATGCCGGCAGGGCCGGAAGGTAGAGGTCCATCGAGATCGGCCCGAACACCGTCAGAAGCAGGAGCACTGACGGCAGCAGACGGCGGGTGACGCTCGGGACTTGTCGAGGCGGCAGGCATGCGTCCATCGTGCGCCCCCGCCGAGGCACATAGGAGTCTCTATCGAAGGGTGTATTGGCCGGGCACCCGTCAGAGGTGCGGCGCGCCTACTGGCTTCATGTCGGCGTCGATGCGAAGGGTCGCTCGTCGGCGACCGCACGTCATGGCGTCAGCGTCACGCCGGTGTGCTCGGCCAGCGCAGCCAGCAGCTCGTCTTGAAACGCCTCGTCATTCACCGCGGGGTGCGGCGTCTGACGCCGTTGGTGATGCCAATAGCCCCCGGAGACGAGAGCAGGCAGATCGTTCGTCGTCGCGAGCCACGCCTGCGTCACATGTCCAAGATCCAGGTCATCGCTCGCCGACGGCCCGCCCATCCTCGTCGGGACCCACCCCGGGTCGACGGCGTGAGACACGACATCCGGCCGGCGCCGAGCCACTGCCGCCATGAGCACTGTGACGAGGAGCTTGCTGTCGGAATAGGAGACGGTCTTCGACCCGCCGCTCCAGTCAGCGTCGCCGACATCGGGGCGGCCACCCCGATGCATACTGCTGGAGAGGTAGATGAGGCGCGTGGCTCTCACCGACTCCGTGAGCAGGTAGGGAGCGACCACATTGACGGGCAGCAGAGCCGCGCCGTCGATCACGCCTGCATTGTGGATCACCGCGTCGAAGGAGCCCATCCCGGCGGCCTCATCGCCCAGGCCGCGGACCTGGTCGAGGTCGGCGAGGTCGCCCACGACAGCCCTGGCGCCGCGCCCGACGAGCTCGTCCAACATTTTCAGACGGGCATCGTTGCGTGCGTGAACGACGACGTCGTGGCCGTCGTCCAGCAGCGACACCGCAGCTGCTCGGCCGATGCCCTCGGTCGAACCGGTGATCAGAATGCGAGCCATGCGAATCGCGCCTCTCCTCAGCTTCTCATCTTTCGCACCACGCTATTGGGCAACGGGTTCTCAGACCAGCTATCACCCGATCGGGCCGTTATCGACCTAGATGCGCACATCCGTGGATGCGCTATCGTTCGGCGCCCCGGGCGACCGGCAGTGAATCCATATCGGGCCCCACCACCGAGAGCGCTCACGAGTCCACCCGCTGGCCGAGCATGAAACATGCACCAAAAATGCACCACGCCCCACCCCGGATACGGAAAAACCCCCGATTTCTCGGGGGTTTCCATGGCGGTGACGGTGGGATTTGAACCCACGGTAGGGGGTTACCCTACACAACTTTTCGAGAGTTGCACCTTCGGCCGCTCGGACACGTCACCGCGGACTAGCTTACGACAACGGGGGCCACGGCGCGAATCGAGCGCGTTTTACCCGGTCGGACCTCGGTCGACCGGCGAGCCCGCTGGTTAGGATGGCCTAAGGCATCCGTCACGGATGAGCCGCGGAGTCGAGGCACGGAGGGGACGCAATGGGCTTCATCACATCAGAGGCGCTGGCAGAGACCGGATACGTCGTCCTCGACGACCACGATCAGGCATCTGACCCCGCCGAGTGGCTCGACCTCGCGTACATCGGCTGGCGCTCGTCGGGCGTCACCCGCTTCGCCCCGCTCGCGAGCTATGCGGGCGAGATCGAGTGCAACGGCTTCTGGAACCAGACCCCTCCCCGCACCGACAAGGACGGCGTGTGGGTCGACTCGCAGGTCGCGATCGCTCCCACCCTGCAGCGCCGCGCGCTCGAGCCCGGCGCCGGAGTCGGCCGCTGCCGCGTGATCGAGCTGCAGCCCAACGAATACGCGGATGCCGTCTACAACCTGCACCAGGACGACAACAACCGCCTCAACGAAGACGGCACCGGCTGGGTCGTGCGCGGCTATTACAACCTGTCGGATGACTCGGACTCGCTGCTCCTCCTGCGTTCCGACCGGTTCGATCCGGCGACCGAGATCCGCCTGCCCCTGCGCGAGGGGTCGCGCATCATCGTCGACACCCAGCGCTTCTGGCACGCGGTCTGGCACCGGGGCACAGCCCCGCGGTACGCACTGATCACCTCGTGGACGTCAGGCCCCGAACTCGACGCCTACATCGAGGCGAACCACGGCGACCCGCACCCGGTGACCGTCGACCTCGATCCGCGCCTCGTCGACGACGCTCAGGTCGAGCTGCACCGACGCATCGAAGAGCGCCGTCGCGCCTTCGAAGCCCAGGGCATCGTGATGGAGCCCCGCGCCGACCTCAGCGTCTGACCGGCCCGCCGCGTCGTTTCGTCTCCTCGCTGCGCTCCTCGCTCAACGCCCGAATCGCTCTCGCTCGTTGAGCGAGCGCAGCGAGGCGAAGCGCGCCACCCGACTACGCCGAGACGGTGCGCCCGTCTTCCAGCCGCACCACGCGGTCGACCGTCCCTGCCGGCGGAGAGACGTGCGAGATCAGCAGCACCGACTGCTCCCCCGCCGCCTGCAGCAGATCGTTCAGCAGAGCATCGGATGCGTCGGGATCGACGCCCGCTGTCGGCTCGTCGAGCACCAGCACGGGGAAGCCCCGCAGCAGCGCCCGCGCCAGGGCGATGCGCTGCGCCTGACCGCCTGAGACGAGTCCGCCGCGATCGCCGACCCGCGCATCGAGCCCGCCACGCTCGCGCACCCACCCGCCGAGACCGACCCGGTCGAGCACGGCGAGCAGCTCGTCATCCGTCGCAGAGTCGCGGGCGAAGAGCAGGTTCTGGCGGATGTCCTCATCGAACAGCTGCGGGCTCTGCTCGCACAGCCCGATCGTGCGGCGCAGAGCGGGGCCCGACAGCGCCGCAGCATCCATGCCGCCGACGGAATACTCGCCCTCGACTCGCAGGAAGCCGACGAGAGCCGCGGCCAGCGAGCTCTTGCCCGCCCCGCTCGGGCCGGAGACGAGCACGCGCTCCCCCGGCTGCAGGTCGAGATCGACGCCCCGCAGCGCCGGCGTTCCGCCCGGCCACCACGCACGGACATCTCGGAGCGTCAGAGCGGGAACGCCGGAGATCTCGACATCCTCTCCATCATCCGATCGCAGCTCGGCGGGAACCTCGGACGGCAGCACATCGACGACGCGTTCGGCGCTCGACCGCACACTCCGCCAGGATGCCGCCGCGATCGGCACTGCACCGAAGACTTCGAAGACGACCATCGGCACCAGCACGGCTACGGCCAGCCAGGGGCCGTCGATCGCACCGGTCGCAAGTCCCGGGGCGGCGACGGCGAGCGCCCACACAGACGCCGCACCGGCCACGGCCGAGACCGCACCGGCGGCGATCGCCTGCGCGAGCGACGCTGTGCTCACTGCACGGCGAAGTTCGACATCCGCCTGCCGCACCCGCTCTCGGGCCTGCGCCTCGGCGCCGTACGCGATCAGCACGTCGAGAGCGCCGAAGTAGTCGGTCAGCGCCGCCGACAGGTCGCCTCGGCGGCGCGAGACGGCGGCCTCTGCGCGTGACCCGAACAGCCACCCGAGACCGATCGCGGCCGCGGCGGCGATCACCAGACACGCGGCGAGGGTGAGCGCGGCCGGCACCGACACGAACAGCAGGAACACCACTGCGCCGAGGGCGACGAGACCCGACACCGCGAGCGGCTGCACCACGCGCAGCGGCAGGTTCTGCAGGTTCTCGACGTCATCGACGAGCGCGGACTGCACCCGGCCGTGGTCGGTGCGACCGAGCCCGGCGGGCGACAGAGGGGTGAGGCGCCGCACCATGTCGGCGCGAGTGGATGCGAGCTGACGCAGCGCCGCATCATGTCCGCTCAGGCGCTCGAGGTAGCGGGTGACGGCACGCGACACCGCGAAGAACCGCACACCCACGACAGCGATCGACAGCGGTACGAGCGAGTCCACGATCGAGGCGCTGACGATCAGCCAGCCGCTCACGGCGAGGAGGCTCACGGCGGCGCCCGCCGACAGGAATCCCCAGATCGCGCCAGGCAGGAAGCGACGCAGCGGCGGTTGCGCGAGGCGGAGGATGCCGCGCACGCGCGCCGCGGTGGTGGTGCCGCTCATACCCTCACCCCCACCTCGACGACGTGGTCGGCTATCGCCCTGGCCGAGCGGCGGTGCGAGACGAGGAGAATCGTGGCTCCGGCATCCGCCCGTGCGCGCAGCGATGTCCAGAGCCGCTCCTCGGTGTCGGGGTCGAGCGCACTGGAGGGCTCATCGAGCGCCAGCACCGCATCCTGCCGAACAGAATGCCGATACAGCGCTCGGGCGACCGCGACGCGCTGCGCCTGGCCACCCGACAGCCCGCTCCCCTGCACGCCCAGTTCGAGCGCCGGGTCGAGGTCGTTCGCACAGGCGTCATCCAGGGCGTGGCGGATGCCGTCGGCATCCGGTGTCTCGTCACCCAGCACCACGTTCGCGGCGATCGTGCCGCGGCTCAGCTGCGGCCGCTGTCCGCTCCAGGCCAGCCACTGCGATGCGGCGATATCGCGCACATCGACGCCGCCGACCGTGGCAGCCCCCTCGAACTCGACCGCACCGCGCAGCGCCGCGAGCAGACTCGACTTGCCCGCTCCACTCGGCCCCTCGATCAGGGTGATGGTTCCGGAGGTCGCGGTGAACGAGACCGGCGGCATATCGCGCACCCGCAGGTCGGTGACGACGAGGTCTCGCGCGTTCGTGCTCCGCAACTCCGGACGGTACGACGCCGAACGCGACCGATCAGCAGAACCCGGCCCGACTGCGACCTGATCTCCGGAGTTATGGAGCACGGACGCCCGCGCCTCGGCCGAATCCAGCACCTCGAACACGTCTTCCGTCGCCGCGACCCCCTCGGACGCGGCATGGAACTGCACGCCCACCTGCCGGATCGGCAGGAACGCCTCGGGGGCGAGCAGCAGCACGAACAGCCCGACCTCGAGCGAGAGGTCGCCCGACAGCAGCCGGAATCCGACCGCCACGGCGATCAACGCCACGGCGATCGAGGCCAGCAGCTCCATCGAGAAGCCGGAGA
Organism: Microbacterium sp. CGR1; assembly: GCF_051062835.1. Taxonomy (GTDB): domain Bacteria; phylum Actinomycetota; class Actinomycetes; order Actinomycetales; family Microbacteriaceae; genus Microbacterium. The sequence continues at coordinate 1,943,685 of NZ_JAOTPG010000001.1, forward strand.
GGAACGAGAACCGCAGAACCTTCATGGTCTCGCGGCGGTACTCGTCGGCGGTGTGCTCGATCTGCGCGGTGGCGCGGCGCTCGCGCCCGAACAGACGAAGCGTCGAGAGCCCCTGCACGGTGTCGGCGAATCGCGCCGCGAGGCGCTGCAGCGTCTGCCACTGCTTGCGCTGCACCGTGCGGGTGGCGATGCCGATCAGGATCAGGAACAGCGGGATGAGCGGCAGCGTGATGAGCGCCGTCAGTCCGCTCGGCCAGTCCTGCCACCACATCACCGCGACCAGCACCGGCGTCGCGATCACCGTGAGCACGAGCTGCGGGATGTATCGGGCGAAGTACGCGTCGAGCGCCTCGAGCCCATGCCCTGCGGTCACAGCGAGGCCTGCCTGATTGCGCTGCGCGAGCCACCCGGGTCCGAGGCGCCCGACGGCTGCGATCAGCGCGGCACGCAGCTGCATCCCGGTCTTCGCGGCGGCTCGGGTTCCGGCGGCATCCGACGCCGCGATCAGCACCCCTCGGAGGGCGGCGAGACCGAGCAGCCACAGCAGCGAGGTCGTGACATCGCGTCCGGCGAGCGCGCCGGTCACGGCATCCGTGAGCATCCAGGCGAACGCGATCGTCACCGCCGTCTGCGCGACGCCGATGGCGCCGGACAGCAGCAGGAATCCGCGCGCCGCGCTCGCGTACCGCAGCAGACGGATGTCGACCGGCTTCACCGTTCCACCCCCTCAGCCGTGGTCAGACAGGTCGCTCCGGTCGCAGTTCGTGCCGCTCCGCGATCAGGAAGGCGGCACGAACTGCGACCGGAGCAGAATCCGAGTCTCACGCGTGCGCCGGAGCCCCCTCGATCGAGCTGCGGGTGACCCTCTTGCGGAAGATCCAGTAGGTCCACGTCTGGTACGCCAGCACGAGGGGCAGGGCGATCAGCGCGGTCCAGCTCATGATCGTCAGCGTATACGGCGTGCTCGACGCGTTCTCGATCGTGAGGCTGAAGGCCGGGTCGATCGTCGATGGCATCACGTAGGGGAACAGCGCCGCGAACAGCATCACGACAGCGGATGCCACGGTCACAGCGCCCGCCGTGAAGGCCCGCCCGTCGCGGCCACGCATCGAGAAGACGACCGAGCCGATGAGGGCGAGCGCGGCGACGAGTCCGCATCCGACGACCATCAGCAGCAGAGGGGCCTCCCGATCCCAGGCGATGCCGATCGTCCAGATCACGGTGCCGGCAGCGGCGAGCACGGTGGGGCCCGCAGCGAGCTTGACCAGGCGACGGGCATCAGTGTGCACCTGTCCATCGGTCTTGAGCGAGACGAACAGCACGCCGTGCAGGAAGAACAGCAGCAGCGTGGTGACGCCGACGAGCAGCGCATACGGGTTCAGCAGCGCGAAGAAACCGCCCACGTAGATGTGGTTCTCATCGATCGCCACCCCCTGCACGATGTTGCCGAAGGCGACACCCCAGAGCAGCGCCGGCACGGCCGAGCCGATCACGATCATCCGGTCGAAGCCGCGCTTCCACTTCGCCGACTCGCGCTGGTGCCGGTACTCGAACGACACCCCGCGCAGGATCAGCGCGAGCAGGATCAGAAGCAGCGGAAGGTAGAACCCGCTGAACAGCGTCGCGTACCACTCGGGGAACGACGCGAACAGGCAGGCGCCGGCGACGATGACCCAGGTCTCGTTGAGATCCCAGATCGGGCCGATCGTGTTGATCACCTGGCGACGCGAGACGTCGTTCTTGCCGAGGAACGGCAGTGACATGCCCACGCCGAAATCGAACCCGTCGAGCACGAAGTAGCCGACGAAGAGGAAGGCGACGATCCAGAACCACATGTATTCCATGACTGTTCCCTTTCTCAGTACACGACCGACGGCAGCTGGGCCGTCTCCTCGTGGGGCTGCTCTTCGGTGTCGGGGCCCTTCTGGGCCGCGCGGATGATGAGGCGGATCTCGACCACGGCGAGAGCGGCGTAGATCGCGGTGAAGGCGATCAGCGAGATGAGTACCTCGACGCCGCTGACACCCGGCGAGACGCCGTCTTGCGTGGTCATGAGCCCGAACACGATCCAGGGCTGCCTGCCCATCTCGGTGAAGACCCAGCCCATGATGTTGGCCACGAGCGCGAGCGGGAACGACCAGATCGCGAGCTTCCACATCCACGGTGCGGGCGGGTTCTTCGCGCCCTTGCGGGTGACCCAGAGGCCCACGACAGCCACGAGGGCTGCGGCCATCCCGAGGCCGATCATCCAGCGGAACGCCCAGTACGTGACCCAGAGCACCGGTGCGAACTCGGTGAGGCCGGTGTCGGCGAAGGTCGTGGCGTACTCGGCGTTGAGGTCGTTGATGCCGTGCACGCAGGCGTCGAACGTGTGCGTCGACAGGAGCGACAGCAGGTACGGCACGCGGATCGAGAACAGCTCGGAGCTGCCGTCGGGGGTGCCGAGGGTGAAGAGACTGAAGGACGCATCCGGTCCGCACACCGTGTTGAACGTCGCTTCGGCGGCCGCCATCTTCATGGGCTGCGCGGCGTACATCGCGAGGCCCAGCTGGTCGCCGGTGAGCACGACGCCGGCGGTCGAGACGATCATCGCCCACAGCCCGAACTTCAGCGAGATGCGCATGGTGTCGAAGTGCTGGCCGCGTGCCAGGTGCCAGGCCGAGACCGAGATCACGACACCGGCGGCGAACATCAACGCGCCGAAGATCGTGTGCGGGAAGGCGGCGAGCGCGACCGGGTTGGTCAGCAGCGCCCAGAAGTCGGTGAGCTCGGCGCGGTTGGTCTCGGGGTTGAAGACGTAGCCGACCGGGTTCTGCATGAAGGCGTTCGCGGCGATGATGAAGTACGCCGACAGGATGCTGCCGATCGAGACGCACCAGATCGTGGCGAGGTGCAGCTTCTGCGGCAGCTTGTCCCAGCCGAAGATCCACAGGCCGATGAACGTCGCCTCGAAGAAGAACGCCAGCAGGCCCTCGAAGGCGAGCGGGGCGCCGAAGACGTCACCGACGAAGCGGGAGTAGTCCGACCAGTTCATGCCGAACTGGAATTCCTGCACGATGCCGGTGACGACGCCCATGGCGAAGTTGATCAGGAAGATCTTGCCGAAGAAGCGGGTGAGGTGCAGGTACTGCACCTTGCCGGTGCGCACCCACGCGGTCTGGAAGATCGCCGCGACCAGCGCCATGCCGATCGTCAGCGGCACGAACAGGTAGTGGTAGACGGTCGTCAGACCGAACTGCCATCGAGACAGGACCAGTGGGTCTAGCCATTCCATGTGCCACTCCTTCTTCCGTGCCCGTGTTCTGCTGTGCCCCGGATGCCACGCTAACGACGAGCCCGCTGCCCCCGCGGGGCCGCAGACCGTGAATAAGACAGATGCTCGCCTAGGCGGCGGTCATCTCCGTCAGGCGCAGCTGCACGGTGCAGTCCGCCGGCAGGGCGGAGGTGCGCACGGCCTCGGCGGCGAGCGGCCCACCGGCTTCGGTGAGCACCCCCTGCATGAGGCCGAGGTGCACGGAGCACAGCATCGGACGGTCTTCGGCGCGACCCGTGGCGTGCGGGCACGGGCTGAGATCGACGGTGAGCTGCTCGTCATCGACGACGGGCTCGAAGCCGCTCTCCTCCAAGTGTTCGATCAGGGCGTCCAGCTGGTAGGTCGCGTCGCGACCCAGAGCGGATGCGGATGCCGGCAGCACGCGACGCAGCAGGTCGCCGCGCTCGGCTGCGGCCTTGGCCTTGTCGCGGGCGATGGGACTGGATGCGTCCGCGGTGCCGGTCGCGGCGCTGTAGAGCGTGCGCGGACGGCCGCGGGTGGTGCGGTGCTCGCTGGCCTGGATGACGTAGCCACCCTCGATCAGGCGCTGCAGGTGCTCGCGCACCGTGTTGGGATGCAGCCCCGTGGCGTCGCACAGCTCGCCGATGGTGCGATCCGCACGCGTCTGCACGAGGTGCAGGAGCTGCACCCGTGAGAACGTCGAGATCGGCCCGCAGACGGGCCCGCCATTGGCCATGACTCCAGTATTCCGCGGCCGCTGCGCGACATCGAGGGGTTGGGCCGTGAATAATGCCCGAACCGATAGGGATGTCTGATCCCGGCGATAGCCTGGCTGCATGGCCACCCGAAAACCTGCCCCTCCCGCGTACGTCTGCACCGAGTGCGGGTGGACGACGGCGAAGTGGGTCGGTCGCTGCGCCGAATGCCAGCAGTGGGGCACGGTGCAGGAGCAGGGCGCCCAGACCGGCATCCTGAGCCGCATCACACCGCTCGCTCCGACCGCGGCGAAGGCCGCACGGCCGATCACGCAGATCACCACCGAAGACGCTCCCCGACGCACGAGCGGTGTGGGCGAGTTCGACCGGGTGCTCGGCGGCGGCATCGTGCCGGGTGCGGCGATCCTGTTGAGCGGCGAGCCCGGCGTCGGCAAGTCGACGCTGCTGCTCGAGGTCGCAGCGCAGGCCGCGCGCTCCGGCCGCCGGGTGCTCTACGCCAGCGCCGAGGAGTCCCCCGCGCAGGTGCGTCTGCGTGCCGAGCGCACCGGAGCACTGCACGACGAGCTCTATCTCGCGAGTGAGACCGATCTCGCGACGATCCTCGGCCACATCGACGAGGTGGCACCGCAGCTCGTGATCGTCGACTCGGTGCAGACCGTGTCGTCGTCGCTGATCGACGGTGCCGCCGGCCAGCCGAGCCAGGTGCGCGAGGTCGCGGCGACGCTGATCCGCGTCGCGAAAGACCGCGGCCTGCCCGTCATCCTCGTCGGCCATGTGACGAAAGACGGCACCGTGGCCGGGCCCCGTGTGCTCGAGCACCTGGTCGACGTGGTGTGCCACTTCGAGGGCGACCGGCAGACGTCACTGCGCTTCATCCGCGCGTTGAAGAACCGATTCGGCCCCACCGACGAGGTCGGATGCTTCGAGATGACGGGAGCGGGCATCTCCGAGGTTCCCGACCCCTCGGGCCTCTTCCTCTCGCAGGGCGAGACGGAGCCGGGCACGTGCGTCGCCATCTCGCTCGAGGGCCGCAGGGCTCTTCCTGTCGAGGTGCAGGCACTGACGATCAACACCACCGCGCCGAACCCCCGCCGTGTGGTGCACGGACTCGATTCCTCCCGTGTGGCGATGGTGCTGGCCATCCTCGAGCGACGAGCGCACATCAAGACCAGCAATCTCGACGTCTACGTCTCGACCGTCGGCGGTGTGCGCTTCACTGAACCCGCCGCCGACCTCGCGATCGCGATCGCCGTGGCGGGTTCGATCCAGCAGATCTCCGTGCCGCGCACGGTCGCGGCGGTCGGAGAGCTGAGCCTCGCCGGTGAGATCCGGCCGGTCACGCAGTCGGCTCAGCGCCGCTCAGAGGCGTCGCGACTCGGCTACGAGCAGGTGGTCGACGACCGGTCGAAGACGCTGCGCGCGGCGCTCAACGACGTCCGCTCCCGCAACACCACTCGGCGCAGCGAAGCCGACATCCCGCCGTTCTGAGTCAGCGCCGTCCGCAGGGTCGCGGGCGCCACCGCGCTCAGGCGTCGAGGGCCCTGAGCAGCTCGTCGGGCGAGGCCTGCATCGGGTGCGGCCCTGCGATGTCGAGGAAGACCGTCGTGATCGGGTGCGCGACCAGGAACTTGCGCAGCCAATCGGCGGTGTAGATGCCCACCCCCGGCGGCAGGTTGTCGGGCTTGTTCTTCGCATCGCTGAACAGCAGAAGCGCCAAGTCGCCCGACTTCGGGTCGCGGTAGGTCCACACCTCACCGCTGTCGAGCGGGTTGTCGCGGGCGCCGGGCTTCACGAGCGGCACGACGGTGGTGCCGTGGCGCAACGCCAGGGCGACCGCGGCGATGTCCTGCTTCTCCAGGGCCTGTGCGAGAGCATCCGAACGGAAATCCTCGGGCGCGGGCTTGTTCTTCGCGGACTTCGCCTTCTTCGATGCCATGCATCCAGCATATTCAGCCCGCAGCTGCCGCTCCCCGCGAATGCGGACGCTCACCGCGAAATCGGACACGCGCGAGAGAGACGGAGGGAAAAGAAAAGGGCCCTCTCGAGTCATCCATTGGGGACTGGGGTACTCGAGAGGGCCCGCGGACCCTCGGGGCGGCATGTCGAAGCGCTGGGGACGCTGTGTTCGACGCCACTGGGGATGGCATGCGCCGCAAGTCTGCGAGGGTCACCTCAATGGTATCCCAAAGAACGGATGGTGTCAGCACCGAAACTGAGTGCAGGTCTGTATTCAAGACCTTTGGCCAATGCGGATGCGACGAGTGGCGCACTGTGCGAGGAACCAGGCGCCGGCCGGGCGCTCAGTACAGCAGGATCTGCTTGGTGGCCGCGCCCTTGAAGCCGCCGATCTCGACGGCCACGTGATACGACGCTCCCCCACCCGGAGCGCGCGCACGGTTCTCCTGGGCGCAGGTCTCGACGCTCGACCGCGTGCGATCCCAGGTCACCGGAACCTTGCTCGTGACCGTCGCACCGGCTGCCAGCGTGGCGATCATGCTGCTCGGGTTCTCCTGGCAGTCGGTCGAGCGCCACCACACGTCGGATCCGCTCGACACCGTGAGGACCTGGGTCGTCGACCCGACATCGATCGCGCAGTCCGTGGCTCCGCGGTTCGTCAGCGAGATCGACAGCTGCGGCAGGACTCCCGCCTGATACGTGTCGGCATCCGTGACGGCTGCGACCTCGACATCCTGCGCTTCGCACGCCACGATGCCCGGCGTCTCTTCACTGGACTGCTCGGGCTCGGGAGCGGGCGACTCGGCAGCGGTCGGGTCGGGGGTCGTCGATGCCGTCGGAGTCGACGAGGCGGAGGGCGTCGGCGACGGGGTCGCCTCCGTCGCACTCGCCCACGGCCGAGCCACGAGAAGCCACACCGCCGTCACGATGAACGCGACGAAGAGGATCAGTGCGACGAGGGTCACCAGTCGCCGACGACGATAGACGGCGGCGGAGTGACGAGGCATGAGTCCAGGTTAGTTGAGCCTTTTCAGCATCCTGGTGTTGCCGAGCGTGTTCGGCTTGACGTGCGCGAGGTCGAGGAACTCCTCGACACCGGCGTCACCGCTGCGCAGCAGCTGCGAATACACGTCGGGGTCGACGACCTGCTCGCCGATGATCGAGTACCCGCGTCGGCCGAAGAAATCGACCTCGAACGTCAGGCAGAACAGTCGGCTGAGACCCAGCTGCCTCGCCTGCTCCTCGAGAGCACCGACGATCGCGCCGCCGACGCCATGATGCAGCCAGTCGGCGCGGACCATCAGGGTGCGCACCTCTCCGAGATCCTCCCAGAAGACGTGCAGGGCACCGCAACCGACCAGTTCACCGTCTGCCTCGGCCACCACGAACTCCTGCACGGCGCCGTAGAGCACGGCGAGATCCTTGCCGAGGAGGATGCGCTGCTCGACCATCGGCTGCAGAAGATTCCGGATGCCGATGATGTCAGCGCTGCGCGCCGGCCGGACGATGTACTCGCTCACACCGACAAGCCTAGAACCCGTCACCTCCCGAGACCCTGAGCATGCCCGTACATGCCCCACCCCGGGCACAGAGAAGGGGCGGATGCCGCAGCATCCGCCCCTTCTGTGATCAGGTCACTCTCCGCTGGCGATTGCCAGGTCGGGGGTGCCGGGGATCGCGCCGCCGGTGTTGACGCCGACCGCGACCTGCTCGCCGCGCGGGCCGTGCTCGAAGAGGAACTCGCCGTCCTTCGAGTCGACCTTGACGTGGTCGCCGGGGTTCAGCTCACCGTGCAGGATCTTCTCGGACAGACGGTCCTCGACCTCGTGCTGCATCGCGCGACGCAGCGGTCGGGCACCGAGTGCCGGGTCGAACCCGATCTCGATGAGGCGCTCCTTGGCGGACTGCGAGAGCTCGATCGTCATGTCGCGGTCGAGCAGACGCTCGCCGAGGCGCTTCGTGAACAGATCGACGATCTGCACGAGCTCGTCCTTCGACAGCTGCGGGAACACGATGATGTCGTCGACACGGTTGAGGAACTCGGGCTTGAAGTTGCGCTTGAGCTCTTCGTTGACCTTGCCCTTCATCCGCTCGTAGTTCGTCGAGTTGACGCCCTCGATCTGGAATCCGACGGGACCACCGGCGATGTCACGAGCACCGAGGTTGGTGGTCATGATGATGACGGTGTTCTTGAAGTCGATCACGCGGCCCTGACCATCGGTCAGACGACCCTCTTCGAGGATCTGCAGCAGCGAATTGAAGATGTCCGGGTGGGCCTTCTCGATCTCGTCGAACAGCACCACGCTGAACGGCTTGCGACGCACCTTCTCGGTGAGCTGGCCGCCCTCTTCGAATCCGACGAATCCGGGAGGGGCACCGAACAGACGCGAGACGGTGTGCTTCTCACCGAACTCGCTCATGTCGAGCGAGATGAGAGCGGCTTCGTCGTCGAACAGGAACTCGGCGAGCGCCTTGGCGAGCTCGGTCTTTCCGACGCCCGTGGGGCCGGCGAAGATGAACGAGCCCGAGGGACGCTTCGGGTCCTTGAGGCCTGCACGCTGACGACGGATCGTCTTGGAGAGCGCCGCGATGGCCTCCTCCTGACCGATGACGCGCTGGTGCAGCGCCTTCTCCATGAAGACGAGTCGCGAGGACTCCTCTTCCGTCAGCTTGAAGACCGGGATGCCGGTGGCCTGCGCGAGCACCTCGGCGATCAGGCCCTCGTCGACGACCGCCTGGGTCGCGACGTCACCCGAACGCCACTGCTTCTCGAGGCGCAGGCGCTCGGCGAGGAGGCTCTTCTCCTCGTCGCGCAGCGATGCGGCCTTCTCGAAGTCCTGATCCTCGGACGCGACTTCCTTCTGCTCGCGGACCTTGGCGATCTTCTCGTCGAATTCGCGCAGCTCGGGCGGGCTCGACAGGATGCTGAGGCGCAGGCGTGCGCCGGCCTCATCGATCAGGTCGATGGCCTTGTCGGGCAGGAACCGGTCGGAGACGTAGCGGTCGGCGAGGTTCGACGCCGCGACGATCGCGCCGTCGGTGATCTGCACCTTGTGGTGCGCCTCGTACCGGTCGCGCAGCCCCTTGAGGATGTTGATCGTGTGAGGGAGGCTCGGCTCGTTCACCTGGATCGACTGGAAGCGGCGCTCGAGAGCGGCATCCTTCTCGAAGTGCTTGCGGTACTCGTCGAGCGTGGTCGCACCGATGGTCTGGAGCTCACCACGGGCGAGGAGGGGCTTGAGGATGCTGGCCGCATCGATCGCGCCTTCGGCGGCACCCGCACCCACGAGGGTGTGGATCTCGTCGATGAAGACGATGATGTCGCCGCGCGTGCGGATCTCCTTGGTGACCTTCTTCAGGCGCTCCTCGAAGTCACCGCGGTAGCGGGAACCGGCGATGAGAGAGCCGAGGTCGAGCGAGTAGAGCTGCTTGTCCTTCAGCGTCTCGGGCACATCGCCCTTGACGATCGCCTGGGCGAGGCCCTCGACGACGGCGGTCTTGCCGACGCCGGGCTCACCGATCAGCACGGGGTTGTTCTTGGAGCGACGAGACAGGATCTGCATGACCCGCTCGATCTCCTTCTCGCGCCCGATGACCGGGTCGAGCTTGTTGTCGCGTGCGGCCTGCGTCAGGTTGCGGCCGAACTGGTCGAGCACCTGCGAGCCGCCCTGGGCGCTCGGGGTGTCGTTCGACTGCGCGCCGACGGCTGCCGGCTCGCGGCCGGGTGCACCGGACAGGAGCTGGATGACCTGCTGGCGGACCTTGTTCAGGTCGGCGCCGAGCTTGACGAGCACCTGGGCTGCGACGCCCTCACCCTCGCGGATGAGGCCGAGCAGGATGTGCTCGGTGCCGATGTAGTTGTGGCCGAGCTGGAGGGCCTCGCGGAGGCTCAGCTCGAGGACCTTCTTGGCGCGCGGCGTGAACGGGATGTGCCCGGTCGGCTGCTGCTGGCCCTGGCCGATGATGTCCTGCACCTGCTCGCGTACGGCGTCGAGCGAGATGCCGAGGCTCTCGAGCGCCTTGGCCGCGACACCCTCGCCCTCGTGAATGAGGCCGAGCAGGATGTGCTCGGTGCCGATGTAGTTGTGGTTGAGCATCTTCGCCTCTTCTTGGGCGAGGACGACCACTCGACGGGCTCGGTCCGTGAATCTCTCGAACATGCTGTGACTCCTTATTCGCACGTGTTGTTCGACACTGGCGAAGACGCGTGAAGCGCTTGTACATCGAGAGTAACCACCGTGCGGATCACGTATGCCCGTGTTCGCCGTCGGCATAGTGCCGTGACGGTCGGTGACGGCGCTCTCGCGGGGCCGGGGTTGACGAACATATCGACAGTCGTTATGTTAACGATTATCGGTAATAACGACTCTCGATAAGGAGTGGATCATGACCTCGACCAAGAACCGCACGATCTCCCGCGGCGACACCGGAGCGCTGATCGGATTCTGCATCGCGGGGGTCGCGATCGCCGCGTACATCACGGTGCTCTCGATCATCCGGATCGTCGAACTCGCCCGCGGAGTCGACGTCCCGGTGCTCGCCGAGTTCATCGGCTCGAAGACCCCCGTCGACCTGCCGCTCAGCACCGGCGACAGCATCTCCGTCGGGCTCGACAGCGCCGTGGTCACGGCCCCTCAGCTGCCGGCGGTCGCGGCCGTGCCCGGCATCATGGGGCAGATCGCGCAGATCCTGACGATCGTCGTCGTGATCGGATGCCTCATCGTGCTGGCCCGGAGCGTTCTCGCCGGTCGCGTCTTCAGCCGCCGCAACACCGCTCTCGCCTCGACTGCGGGCATCACCGGACTCGTCGGCTTCGCCGCCGTCCGCTTCTTCGACAACATGCTCGCCAATGCGACGATCGCCCACATCACCGACAACGGCGTCGAGAACGCCGTCATCAGCGTCGAACCCTTCACCTTCGTGCTCGCGGCGTTCGTCCTCGCGCTCATCGGCACGGTCTTCGTGGTCGGCGACCGCCTGCAGCGCGACAAGGCCACCCTCGAGGATGAAACGCGAGGCCTCGTGTGAGCCCGGCGGAGAACGACGACGAGTTCACCGGCATCCACTGCCGTCTCGACGAACTGCTCGCCGCGCGAGGGATGACGCTGACCGAGCTGAGTGCCCGCGTGGGCGTGAGCATCGTGAATCTGTCGGTGCTGAAGAACGACAGGGCCAGGGCCATCCGGTACTCGACTCTGCGCGCGATCTGCGACGCGCTCGACTGCGAGGTCGGCGAGCTGCTCGTGCTCGCCTGATCCCCTGTCAGGCGGCCGGAGGCTGAGGCGGCTGTGCGACCGGCGTCAGAGGCTCGACGACCACGGCCGTGCCGTAGGCGCAGATCTCGGTGAAGTTCGCGATCGAGCCTGCATCGAAGCGCATCGCGACGATCGCGTTGCCGCCGCGCTGCTGGGCCTCGGCCCACATGCGCCCCATCACCACCTGCCGCGCCTCATACATGACCTGCGTGAACTCGGGGATCTCACCGCCGCCGAGCGAGCGGAACCCGGCGGTGAACCCCTGTCCGAAGTCGGTCGAGCGCACTGTCAGGCCCATGACCTCTCCCAGCACCTGGGTGATTCGATAGCCGGGGATGTCGTTCGTCGTCACCATGAACATGAGGACATCGTGCCATGGCCCGGGCGCCGTCACGGATTACCAGCGCGAGACGAATCGGCACAACCCCTTCTATGCATTCTCTGTGAGCCGATAGCGTGGGGCGCATGAAGCTCAACGACCGGAACCTGCGCACCTCCTCCCGCCTCCTCATGGCGCTGCCCATCGCGGCACTCGCCTTCTCGCTCGCCGCCTGCGGCGGATCCACTCGCCCCAGCGCCGACGACGTCGCCGACGGGCTCGACGAGTTCTTCACGTCTCAGGGCCAGGAGCTGCCCGACGGCGCCTCCGAGTGCTTCGCCGGCTACCTGGTGGACTCCGAGCTCAGCAATGAGACCCTCACGTTCCTCGCCAACGGCGAGGACAAGCAGTCCAGCGAGGCGGACAAGGCTCTGACTACCAAGATCCTGCAGGACAACCTCCAGGAGTGCGCGGGCTGACCCGCACCGTTCCGATCGACCGAGGATGACGGATGCTTCGGCATCCGTCATCCTTCGTCATCTCGGCCTCGGGACTCCGGCCGGCTCCTAGCGTGGACGGATAGCGCGCACACGGCGCGCACCGATTCTGGAGTCCCCAATCCAATGAGCACCACCGTCCGCGCCACGAAGGCGCCAGACACCCGCGGTCCTGTCCGGAAGCTGCTGACCTCGTTCGGCTTCCAGATCCTCGCGGCCCTCGTCCTCGGCATCGCCGCAGGTCTCATCGCCCGCCAGCTGGGCGCCACGGCAGACAGCCCCAACGGCCTCTCGGCCACGCTCGACACGATCGGCAGCTCGTACGTCACGCTGCTGCGCACGGCCGTCGTGCCGCTGATCTTCACCGCGATCGTCGCGAGCATCTCGAACCTCCGCCGCGTGCAGAACGCCGCGCGTCTCGCCGGTCAGACCCTGCTCTGGTTCGCGATCACCGCGTTCATCGCCGTGACCATCGGCATCGTGCTGGGCCTGGTCATCCAGCCCGGTTCGCGCGCCGGCGACGGACTCGAGCCGAGCGACCCTTACACGGTGGGCACGTGGTGGAACTTCCTCCTCGGCCTGATCCCGCAGAACTTCCTCGGCCTCAGTGTCAGCACCAACCCCGGCGCCGCCGAGGGCACGTTCTCGTCGAGCGTGAACTTCAACATCCTGCAGATCATCGTGATCGCGGTCGCCGTGGGCATCGCGGCGCTCAAGGCCGGCAAGAAGGCCGAGCCGTTCCTCGCGTTCACCGAGTCGCTGCTCAAGGTGATCCAGCGGGTGCTGTGGTGGATCATCCGCATCGCCCCGCTCGGCACCTTCGGCCTGATCGGCGCGGCGGTCGTCAAGTACGGCTGGGAGAAGCTCGCCTCGCTCGGCTGGTTCGCGATCGCGGTCTACATCGGCCTCGCGCTGGTGCTCTTCGTCGTCTACCCGATCCTCGTCAAGACCAACGGGCTGTCGATCAAGCAGTACTTCTCGGGCGTCTGGCCCGCCGTGCAGCTGGCCTTCGTCAGCCGCTCGTCGATCGGCACCCTGCCCCTGACCGAGCGCGTCACCGAGCGCAACCTCGGCGTGCCCCGCTCGTACGCCTCGTTCGCCGTGCCGTTCGGCGCGACCACCAAGATGGACGGCTGCGCAGCGATCTACCCGGCCATCGCCGCGATCTTCGTCGCCCAGTTCTTCGGCATCGAGCTGAACCTCGTGCAGTACCTGCTGATCGTGCTCGTCTCGGTCGTCGGCTCCGCCGCCACCGCCGGAACCACCGGCGCGACGGTCATGCTCACGCTGACGCTGTCGACGCTGGGTCTGCCGCTCGAGGGCGTCGGCCTGCTGCTCGCGATCGACCCGATCCTCGACATGGGCCGCACCGCGGTCAACGTCGCGGGCCAGGCGCTCGTGCCGACCATCGTCGCCAAGCGTGAGGGCATCCTCGACGAGGAGCTCTACAACGCCCCCCGCGAAGGCCTGCCCTTCGCCGACGACTCCGACGACGACGCGCCCGAGGCGGATGCCGCGGCATCCGAGAAGGAGCCGGCCGGCACCCGCTGACCCCGCATCCTCAGAGCGCCTCGCCCCTCTTCGGGGCGGGGCGCTCGTGCGTGCTGCGGGTGCATCCCGGGGGCTGTGCGTCGGGATCTCCGAGCGAGACTGCCGCTATGCGCGGCCCTGCTGGCGCGTGGCGCCGCGCGTGTCGAGCGCCAGCTCCTCGGCATCCATCGCGGTCATCAGCTCACGCATGACCTCCTCGTCGAGGTTGCCGGCGTCGCGCTCCGCGAGCAGGATGTCGCGGCGCACCTGCAGCCACCCGCGAGACAGGGCGACGAGGTCGTCGTACGACGGTCTGGCCGCGGCATCCTCGACCTCCTGCGCCTCGTCGGTGTCCTTCTCGACCCTGGTCATGCGCTTGGTGAATCCGTCGAAGACGCCGAGGTCGACCTCGCCGTACTTCTGCTCCCACTCGATGCGCTTCTCGGCCAAGAACTCCTTGCCGGCCTTGCGGCTCTTCTCCCTGACCTCGGCGATCGCCCTCTCATCGTCTTGATCGTCGACATCGCTGGCGATGCCGAGCCCACGGATCAGCAGCGGCAGCGTGAGCCCCTGCAGCAGCAGGGTGCCGACCGTCACGATGAAGGCGACGACGACGATCGCATGCGACGGCTCGGTGTCGAGGGCGGCGAGATCGGCCGCGGCGAGCGCAGTCGCAAGCGTGACCACGCCGCGCATGCCCGCCCACGAGATCACGGCGTTGTCCTTCCAGGTCAGTTGGAGCCCCGCCATGCGGTCGCGCACGATCTTCGAGCGCAGCTCTTCCGCGCTGTAGTCCTTCCAACGTTTCGATTCCCTGCGCCGCTCGTCGAAGGCGCCGGACTCGACCGTGCGATCCCAGCGCTCCAGCCGTCTGCGGTCCTGGAAGTTCGCCCACCCGTTCGCCGGGTACACGTAGAGCGGCCGCATGATGAGCACGACCAGCAGCACGGCACCCGACAACAGCAGGATGCGGCCGACCTCCTCGCCTCCGAGGTCGCTGAGGACGCGGGGGAACTGCAGGCCGATGTAGGCGAACACGAAGCTCTCGAGCAGCAGGTCGGCCGACAGCCACAGCGGCGTCTCCTGCTGGCGGGTCGTGTAGTCGGTGCGCGGGGAGTTGTACCCGACGTAGAGCCCCATCGCCACGACGGCGAGCACACCGGATCCGAGCAGGTGCTCGGCGATCGCGTAGGCGCCGAAGGGGGCGAGCAGGCCGAAGGTGCCGATCACGACGGCGTCGTTGATGCGCATGCGCAGCTGGTGCAGCACGATGCCGAAGACGAGTCCGATCGCGACGCCGACCCCGACGGCGAGCAGGAACTGCCCGATGCCGTCGACGATGCCGACGGTGGCGCCGGCGATGATCGCCGCGAACACCCGGTACAGGGTCAGCGAGGTCGCGTCGTTGATCAGGCTCTCCCCCGAGAGCACCGTCATGATGCGCCGGGGCAGACCCAGCTTGCGACCGATCGCGGCCGCCGAGACCGCGTCGGGCGGCGCGACGATGGCGCCCAGCAGCAGCGCGCCCGGCAGAGTCAGCGACGGCAGGATCCACCACGCCACGAGCCCCACCGCGAGCGATGTGAGCAGCACGAGAGTGATGCCGAGTCGACGGATCTGCGGGAGGCTGCGTTTGAAGCCCACGAACGACACGTCGAGGGCGGCCGAGTACAGCAGCGGCGGAAGCACGAGATTCAGCAGCAGGTGGCCGTCGATCTCGACGTCGGGCACGAAAGGCAGGAAGGATGCCGCGAGCGCGACCACCGTCACGAGCAGCGGTGCCGGCCAGCCGCGCCATCGGGCGATCGCCGCCACGACGACAGCACCGACGAGCACGTAGAAGATCTCGGCATCCATGCCTTTTAAAGTACTGCCCGTCGGCCCGGGAACGGGGTCGCGGGTGCGGGGTCGCCGGTGCGCGGGTGCGGGGTCTCCGGGTCAGTCCCCGCCGTCGGCGAGTTCGTCGCGGAGCCCGGCGTTCTCGTCCTCGAGATCGAGCACGCGGCGGATGCCGACGATGTTGATCCCCTCGACGCGCAGACCCGTCACGCGGCGGATCCGTTCGAGGTCGTCGTCGCTGTACCGGCGGGTGCCGCCGTCACTGCGCGCAGGAGTGACGAGACCCTTCGCCTCGAAGAGACGCAGACTCGCCTCGGGGACGCCGCTGAGCTGGGCGGCGACGGCGATGCCATAGACCGGCATCGCCGGATCACGATCAGCCATCGGAACCTCCTTCTTGCGGCACTTGCATTCTATCGGGAGTTGTTCTATAAAAAATCTATAGCAAACGGTGCAGATAATCTGCACCACCGATGCCCACCTGGGCCACATGAAAGGAGACACTCATGGCCATGTCATTCGATCCGTTCAGTCAACTCGACCGCTTCGCCGCGAGCGTGCTGGACTCGGTCCGCGCACCGCGTCTCATGCCGGTGGACCTCTTCCGCGACGGCGACAGGTACGTCCTGCACGCCGATCTTCCCGGCATCGATCCGGGCTCCATCGACGTCGACCTCGACGGCGGACAGCTCACGATCCGTGCACAGCGCACGGCCGACGGGCGCGAAGGCGTCCGCTGGCTCGCACGCGAACGCGGAGCAGGCTCGTTCCTCCGTCAGTTCTCGCTCGGTGACGGAGTGGACCTCGACGCGATCAGCGCCTCGTACGAGAGCGGCGTGCTGTCGGTGATCATCCCGGTCAGCGAGAGGGCGAAGCCCCGCAAGATCGAGGTCGAGTCGAGCGACAACCGACAGTCGATCGCCGCCTGACAGCACGGGGCCGGGGCACACCCGGCCCCCACTTCCTCCTCTGGAAAGGACGACCCATGCACAACTCCGCTGCACTCGACCGCTTCCTGCGCGGGATGGAGTACCCGGCGACGCGCGACGACCTGTTGCGCGAAGCAGCCCGTGACGGTCTCGGCTCCGACGATCGAGCGGTGCTCGCTCGGCTTCCCGAGCAGAGCTTCAGCGCGGCCTGGCACATCCGCTACCACGTCGCACGCCACGCTCTGGCCGAGGAGTTCTCGCCGTCGGCATCCTCTTCCCTCGCCGCAGCGTGACGACCCACCGGGCACGATGAGGCGGGCGGGAATTCCCCGCCCGCCTCCGCCGTTGCATCCGGGGATGACTTCCACCGCGCTCTCCGTCCTCGACCTCGTCCCGGTTCGCACCGGGCAGACCAGTGCCGAGGCGATCTCCGCCTCTCTGTCCCTCGCGGCCACCGCCGACCGGCTCGGCTATCGCCGCTACTGGTTCGCCGAGCACCACAACATGCCCGCCGTGGCATCCACCACTCCCCCCGTGCTGATCGCCGCAGCAGCGATGCGCACGACGCAGATCCGTCTGGGCTCCGGCGGCGTCATGCTGCCCAATCACGCTCCGCTGATCGTCGCCGAGCAGTTCGCCGCCCTCGAGGCCATCGCTCCCGGCCGCATCGACCTGGGCCTCGGCCGGGCTCCGGGCAGCGACCCCGTGATCACACAGCTGCTGCGTGGATCGGGCACGACGAGCGATGTCGAGCAGTTCCCCCGCAACGTGCAGGACATCGCCGCCCTCCTCTCGGGCGAGGGCGCGACCGTGCGCTTCACGTCAGGTGGCGAGTACACGGTGCACGCGACGCCCTCTGCCACCGGCAGCCCCGAGGTCTGGCTGCTCGGATCCAGCGACTACTCCGCCCAGCTCGCCGCATCGCACGGCCTGCCGTACGTCTTCGCGAACCACTTCTCGGGGCAGGGCCTCGAGCGTGCCCTCGACCTCTACCGCACCGGATACCAGCCGAGCGAGGAGCACCCCGAGCCCCGCACATTCCTGACGGTCAACGTCGTGGCGTCCCCCACTCAGGAGGAGGCCGAGGCCCGCGCGCTCCCCCAGCTGCGCATGATGTCGCGCCTGCGCCTGAACAAGCCGCTGATCGCGCTCGAGACGGTCGAGGAGGCACTGGCCGCCGAGCCGGATGCCGCGACCGACCAGGTCGTCGAGGCCGCCCGCTCCCGCTGGTTCGTCGGAACGGGCGAATCCGTCGCCGAAGAGGTGCGCGCGTTCGCGACGAAGTGGGGCGTCGACGAGGTCATGCTGTCGCCCGTCGCGGGTGCCTACGAATCCGAGCCGCGAGACTCCGCCGCCGGCCGCGCCCAGACTCTGGAGCTCATCGCCGCGGCGCTCTGACCGACTGCGAGCCGACACCCGCGTCAAGGGCTGGTATTCCGGTGCGCCTGGGCGTAGCGTCACGAGCAACGGAAGGGGTTCGATGATGAGCACGACCAAGACCCTGGCACTCTGGGTGGCGTACGGCACGAACGGTGTCGCCGGCAGCATCCGACACGACGATGAGGGGTACACCGTCGTCATGGCGGGCTCCGATGCGGCGACGGGCACGTACCCGAATCTCGCGTCGGCGAAGGGCGCGCTGCACTCGCACATGTCGCCGGGCAGCGCCTGGCCCATGTTCCGCGAGCACTGACCCAGACGGGGAGGGCGGGGCGCAACGGTCGCGGGGTCATGCCCGCGACCGTCGTACGCTGACTTCATGCGTATCGCCCCGCTTGCCGTGACTCCCGCCATGCGGACGGTCGACGAGCATCTCGCGACGGTGCTGGCGTCCGTGGTCGAACTCCCGCACGAGTCCGTGCTGGTCGACCGTGCCCAGGGGCGAACCCTCGCCGCGCCGGTGCACGCCCGGGTGGATGCACCGCTGTTCGACAACTCCGCGATGGACGGATACGCCGTGCGCTACCCGGACGTGGCCGCGGCATCAGCTGCGCATCCGATCGCGCTGCGAGTGATCGCCGATCTGCCCGCCGGGTCGACCGCCGAGCCCGAGCTCGGCCCGGGCGATGCGGTCCGGATCATGACGGGTGCTCCCGTTCCGCGCACGGCGACCGCGGTGGTCCCGTTCGAGCACACCCGAGACGGCCTGCAGGGCATCGACGCTCCCGTCGTGGTCACCAGGGCCCCTGCCCGCGAAGGAGTCCACATCCGCCGCCGGGGCGAGGAGATGCGGGCGGATGCCGAGGTCTCCCCCGCCGGCACCGTCGTCGGCCCCTTGCAGATGACGGCCTTCGCGGTGGTCGGCGTCGAGAGCATCGTCGTGAGACGACGGCCGCGTGTCGCCGTCATCTCGACGGGCAGCGAGCTCGCGCCCGCCGGCGGGATGTTCGCGCACGGCCAGATCCCCGAGTCCAACTCCGTGCTCCTGTCATCGCTGTGCACGCAGGCAGGTGCCGAAATCGTCTCGGTCGAGACGGTGACGGATGAGGATGCCGCGTTCGAGGCGCTGCTCGCACGCGCGCTCACCCGGGCCCACGCGGACGTCGTGGTCACCTCGGGTGGGGTCAGCGCCGGTGCCCACGAAGTCGTCAAGAACGTGCTGCGTGATCGCATCGATTTCGTCGCCGTGGGCATGCAGCCGGGCAGGCCGCAGGCGTTCGGCCGCATCGACGACACCCTGGTCTTCGGCCTCCCCGGCAATCCGGCCAGCGTCGCGGTGTCGTTCGAGGCGTTCGTGCGGCCGGCGCTTCTCGCTCTGCAGGGGCGCGAGCCGCTGCACCGCCCAGTGCTCCGCCTCGCAGCCGCGACCGGCTGGCGCAGCCCGGCTGGGCGACGGCAGTACGTGCCGGTGACGCTCGACCGCTCGGACCCGGCCGCCTGGTCGGTGCGCCCGGCTGCCGCGGACGGGTCGTCCGGTTCGCATCTCGCCGCCGGGCTGGCGCGAGCGGACGCCTACGCGGTCGTTCCCGAGGACGTCTCGGCAGTCGCCGCGGGCGACCCGGTCGACGTGATGCTGCTCTCGTGAGCACGATGCCGGAGACCCCGTCCGCAGCGATCATCCTCGCGGGCGGCCGGGCCTCTCGCCTCAGCGGCGCGGCCAAGCCGCTGCTCGACATCGACGGACGCACGCTGCTCGACCGGGCCGTGGCCGCCGTCGCCGGCTGCGCGCCGATCGTCGTGGTCGGCCCGCCTTCACCCCTGCAGGCCGACGTCGTGTGGACACGGGAGACGCCCTCCTTCGGGGGCCCCGTGGCCGGCATCGCCGCCGCACTCGCCCTGATCGACACAGCGGAGGTATACGTCCTCGCCGCCGACCTGCCGAACGCCGAGGCGGCCGTCGCGGTGCTGCGACAGCATCCGCCGCTCTCCTCGAACGCGGACGAGAACCAGAACCAGGACGGCATCTGCCTGACCGACGCCGCGGGACGGGTGCAGTGGCTGCTCGGCCGCTATCGCACCGCTTCGCTGCGCAGGGCCGTCGTCGCGCTGCCCGATTCGGGGCACGGCGCCTCTGTGCGCGCGCTGCTCGAAGGCCTCGCCCTCACGACACTTCCGGCCGGTGACCTGGCGACCGACGTCGACACGTGGGACGATCTGGAACGCGCCCGCGCGATGATGTCGACGCCCCGCCGCGACGACGCGATCGCGAGTGCATCCGACGAGGAGACGACATGACAGACAACACGCAGCAACTTCCGGTCGAAGCGCTCGACGACTGGACCGCCGCCGTCTGCGCGGCACTCGACATCGATCGCGAGTCGGTCGACATCGCACTGCTCCTCGACCTCGCCCGTGACGTCGCGCACGGCGTCGCCCGCCCGGCCGCGCCACTCAGCGCCTACCTCGCGGGCCTCGCGGCCGGTCGCGCCGGCGGAACCCGCGACGACACGGCAAGGGCGGTCGCCGCGATCACCGGGCTCGCAGAGACCTGGCGCGCATCCGAGACGGGTTCGTGAAGTTCTCATCGGGGACCGCCCCGATGTGATCGAGAAAGTGATCGAGAAGTGCTCGCCCTGGTGCAGCGCGGGTCTGCGCTGTCTGAGCGGCCGCGCGAGCCGTGTCAGTCTTCGGGTTCGCCCGAGAGGATGCCGCGCAGCCAGTCGCGCGCCTCGACGAAGATGTCGTCGGCGTATCGCTCGGGGTACTGCACGATCTGCCGGTCGGCCCTCGGGTACGAACCGAGGAACACCACGCGGGGGCTGAAACGGCGGATGCCGAGCAGGGCGTCGGCCATGCGCTCGTGCTCGATGTGCCCGTCGGCGTCGAGCACGAATCGGTAGCGGCCGAGCTCGTCACCGATCGGACGCGACTGGATGAGCGAGAGGTTGATGCCGCGGGTCGAGAACTGCTCGAGCATCTCGAGCAGGGACCCGGGGTGATCGTTGGGCAGCTCGACGATCAGCGAGGTCTTGTCGGCGCCGGTCGGAGCCGGTGCCGTGGTGGTGCGGGTCACGAGCACGAAGCGCGTGACGGCCTGGGCGTTGTCGCCGATGTCCTCGGCCAGCACGTCGACATCGAGGTGCTTCACGACGCCGGGAGCGGCGATCGCGGCCTGCGCGGGAAGACCGCCGTCGAGCATGCCGACTGCCGAGGCCACGTTGCTCGCCGCTGGCACGTGCGAGTGGGTCGGCAGATGCTCGCCGAGCCAGCTGTGGCACTGCGCGTAGGCGACGGGGTGGGCCGCGATGACCTGCACGTCGGCCAGCGTGGTGCCTCGGGGCGCCACGAGCACGAAGTTGACCGGCACCAGGTACTCGCCGATGATCCGCAGGCCCGGCAGCGTGGCCAGAGCATCCTGCGTGGTCGAGACGCCGCCCTCGACCGAGTTCTCGATCGCGATCATGGCGGCATCGCTGCGGCCCTCGAGCACGTCGGCGAGCGCCTCGCCGACGTTGTGCACGGCGCGCCAGTCCTGGCCTCGCGCTTCGGCGACCTGTTCGAGCGCCGCTTCGGTGAACGTTCCGGCAGGGCCGAGATAGCTGTAGGTGCGGCGTTCAGTCACGCGTTTCACCTTAGGGCACGGGTGGGACGCAAGAAGATGCGCGGATGCCGAGATGGGGGCAGACTGTCTGCATGACGAGCCGTGCCGGTCTACCAGCCGAAGAATCCGATCTGATCGATGTCGATGAACTGATCGCCGCCTATTACGACCGCGTCCCGAATCCGGAGGTCGCCGCCGAGCGGGTCGCGTTCGGGACCAGCGGGCACCGTGGCTCCTCCCTCTCGAACAGCTTCAACGAGAACCACATCCTGGCCACCACCCAGGCGATCGTCGACTACCGGGCGGGTCAGGGCATCACCGGGCCCCTCTTCCTCGGTCGCGACACCCACGCCCTGTCGCTGCCGGCCGAGCGGAGCGCCATCGAGGTGCTGGTCGCGAACGGCGTCGACGTGCGCGTGGACTCGCGCGACTCGTGGGTGCCGACGCCCGCGCTCAGCCACGCCATCCTCACCTTCAACCGCGACCTCGCGCCGGATGCTCCCGGCCGCGCCGACGGCATCGTCGTGACTCCGTCGCACAACCCGCCCCGAGACGGCGGCTTCAAGTACAACCCTCCCCACGGCGGACCGGCCGACACGGATGCGACGGGCTGGATCGCCGACCGCGCCAACGAGCTGATCGCCGGTGGCCTGGTCGATGTGAAGCGCGAGCGCTTCGCCGACGTCGACTGGGATGCCGTGCCCGGCTACGACTTCCGTGACGCCTACGTGCGGGATCTCGCCACCATCATCGACATCGACGCGATCCGCAACGCCGGCGTGCGCATCGGCGCCGACCCGCTGGGTGGCGCCTCGGTCGAGTACTGGGCGCTCATCAAGGAGGTGCACGGCCTCGACCTCACCGTCGTGAACCCCGAGGTCGACCCCACCTGGCGCTTCATGACGCTCGACTGGGACGAGAAGATCCGCATGGATCCGTCGTCGCCCTCGGCGATGGCCTCGCTCGTCGCCAAGAAGGGCGACTACGACGTCCTGACCGGCAACGACGCGGATGCCGACCGCCACGGCATCGTCACCCCCGATGCGGGGCTGATGAATCCGAACCACTACCTCGCGGTCGCGATCGACTACCTGTTCTCGCACCGCGCCGAGTGGCCGCGCGACGCCGCGATCGGCAAGACCCTCGTGTCGTCGATGATCATCGACCGCGTCGCCGAGTCTCTCGGACGCCGGCTGCTCGAAGTGCCGGTGGGCTTCAAGTGGTTCGTGCCGGGGCTGCTCGACGGATCCGTGGCCTTCGGCGGCGAGGAGTCGGCCGGAGCCTCGTTCCTGCGCAAGGACGGCACCGTCTGGTCGACCGACAAGGACGGCATCCTGCTGTGCCTGCTCGCGGCCGAGATCATCGCCGTGACGGGCAAGACGCCGTCGGAGCGGTACGCCGAACTGGAGGAGGCCTTCGGATCGTCGGCCTACCAGCGTGTCGACGCGCCCGCGACCCCGGCGCAGAAGGCGACGCTGGGCAAGCTGGCGCCGGATGCCGTCTCGGCGACGACCCTCGCGGGCGAGGAGATCACGGCCAAGCTGTCGCACGCTCCCGGAAACGGTGCCGCGATCGGCGGCCTCAAGGTGCAGACCGAGCACGCCTGGTTCGCCGCGCGGCCGTCGGGCACGGAAGACGTCTACAAGCTGTACGCCGAGAGCCTGCGTGGCCCGGAGCACCTCGCCGAGGTGCAGGCCGAGGCTCGCGCCGTGGTGTCGGCAGCGCTCGGCGGCTGAGTCTCGCCGATGCTCGCTCGGTCAGACCGACCGGGCGAGCAGCGCCCCGGCGTCGCGCAGCCAGCGGGCGGGTTCCGCGAGTGCGGCATCCGACGACCCTGCGATGTCGGTCAGCGAGGCGGATGCCGCGAACAGCGCCGTGTCCGAGTCGTCCGTGATGCGCCCGGCGGCGAGCAGAGCCGTCGCCCGCGCCGAGGCCGCGAGGCCCGCGATGAACGAGGGCACCTTGCCGTCGCCGGACTGACCGTCGAACGAGCCTTCGCCCGTGATGACGACGTCGGCCTCGGCGATCGCATCCGCGAGTCCGATGAGCTCTGCCACCTCGGCTGCTCCCGGTGCGAGCGTCGCACCCCACACGACCAGCGCTCCGCCCGTGCCTCCGGCGGCGCCGGTGCCGGCCAGAGCGGCGTCGAGGGTGAGCAGGTCGGCGAGGCGGGCGAGCGCGGCATCCACCTGCGTGATGTCGCCGGCGACGAGGCCCTTCTGCGGCCCGAACACCGCTGCCGCGCCACGCGGCCCGATGAGCGGATTCGTCACGTCGGTGAGCACCCGCACCTCCGGGGCCGTGCGCAGACCGGAGAGATCCACCGAGGCGATGTCAGCGAGGCCCCGCGCACCGCGCGCGACCGGGTCGCCCGCGACGTCGACGAAGCGGGCGCCGAGAGCCGACAGCATCCCGATGCCGCCATCGGTCGACGCGCTCGATCCGATGCCGACCACGAGACGCGAGACACCGTGGTCGAGGGCCGCGGCGATGGCCTGGCCGAAGCCGGTGGTGTCGGCGTCCCACGGGCGCAGCTCGTCGAGCAGCTCGATGCCCGAGGTCGACGCCAGATCGACGACCGCGGTGCCGGCGGGAGCCTCCGTCGTCGGCGGAAGCAGCAGCCAGCTCGTCTCGATGCGGGCACCGGCAGGGCCGTCGACGACCACCGGGACACGGCGAGCGCCGGGCACCGCGGCCTCGAACGCCGCGACGGTGCCCTCCCCTCCGTCGGCCATCGGACGATGCACGAACGTCGCGGTCGGATCGATCGACGCCCAGCCCTCGGCGAGGGATGCCGCCGCATCCGCCGCGGTGATCGTGCCCTTGAAGCTGTCGGGAGCGAGGACCACCCGCGTCATCGGGCGATACCGGGGGTGCTCGCGCGCACGGCCACCTCGAGCGGCAGTGCCGCCTGCTCCCAGTCGGCGTCGACCGTCGCGCGGAAGGCCTGGTAGCCGACCTCGCTGAGCGGCACGCGCACGGTCGTGAGCGCGGGGGTCACGTCGCTGCTGGAGGGGACATCGTCGAAGCCGCACACCGCGATGTCGGTGCCGATCTCGCGTCCGGTGTCGCGGATCGCCGCCATGGCGCCGATCGCGACGACGTCGCTCATGCCGAACACGAGGGTCCCCGGCTCGACGCCGTCGGCGAGCGCGGCGCTCATCGCCTGCACGCCCGACTCGCGGCGGAAGTCGCCGCGGAGCACGCGGTCGATCGCGCCGCCGCCGGATTCGAAGCCCGCACGGAATCCGGCGAGACGCTCGTCGGAGGTCAGCACGCCCTCGGCCGCAGCGATCGCGATGGCCGAACGGTAGCCGAGAGCCGCCATGCGCCGACCGAGCTCCTCGGCTCCGGCGCGGTTGTCGATCTCGACGTGCCGGTTCTCGGCGCTGCCCGCACCGAAAGTCACGACGCGCCCGCCGAAGCGGGCGTACTCGGCCAGCTCGCGTGCGGTATCGGAGTCGGTCGGCTCGTTCGTGCGGGAGGCGGCGAGGATGAGCCCCTGCGGCCGCTGTCCTCTGAGAGCCCGCACGATGCGCGCCTCGCGGGCCGGATCGCGCTCGGTGATCGCGATCGTGACGACGAGCCCCTGCTCGTCGGCTCCGCGGGCCACACCGGCGGCGATCAGACCGAAGTACGGGTCGGCGATGTCGGCGACCAGCAGCGCGATCACAGGAGAGGAGCCGCGGGCCGTCGCCTGCGCCGACGCATTGGCCGTGTAGCCGAGCTCTGCGGCGGCCTGCTCGACCTTCTCACGGAAGGATTCGGCGACCTTGCGCTCGGATCCGTTGAGGACGCGGGATGCCGTCGCGAGCGAGACACCGGCCTCACGGGCGACGTCGTGCAGGGTCGGGGCGGCGCCTCGCGCGTGGCGCGGCTGACGCACGCGGGAAGGGCTTTCCGGCTGGCTCATGCCCCGAGCATACTGCGGGGGGACCACGAGTCCGGGGAGCGGAGGGGCATCATGCAGCGGCGCGTCAGGGCGGGCACCGGACCTCAGATCGACAGGTATGAGCGGAGAGCTGCGGCCTCGCCTCGCAGCAGCGCCGGGTCGTCGCCGGGGACGAACTCGAGCAGCGCGTCGCGCGGCGGCCGAGAAGCCGCCAGCGCCTCGGCGAAGAAGCGCGTCCACAGCGCATCCCTCGCCCGAAGCGGCAGTCGCTCCTGCGTGGGCCACCAGGAGAAGACGTGAGCGGCGGTGGTGTGCGCGGCGAGATCGCGATATTCGCCGATCACGGTGTCGACGGTCGCGGCGACCGTCGGCTGCCAGTAGGTGCTGAGTGCCGGGCTGTTGACGTCGGCGAGCAGCCGCAGCGTGGTGGGCGCCGTGTCGGCGAGCGTGCCCGAGTGGAACTCGAGCGCGAGGCCGATGCTCCGCGCCTCCGCCTCCGCTGCCGCATCGCGCAGCCGGGCGACGATCTCGGCCCAGTGCTGGTCCGATGCGTCCGAGGATCCGAGGTGCCCCGCCCAGACGCGCACCCGGTCGACGCCGAGCGCCTCGGCGCTGTCGAGGACGGGCGTGAGCTCCTCATCGGCCCCTGCCCGGAAGTACGACCCGTACGAGCACGACGTCAGCCCGGCATCCTCCGTCTCGGTGGCGACCTGCGCCGCCCGCTCGATGTCGCCGGCCGGCACGTGCACGTCGGCACCCCACTCGATGACCTCGAGCCCGGCTTCGGCTGCGAGTCCGATGACCTCCTCGGTCTCGAGCGAACGGAAGGTCACCGAGCAGAGCCCTGGGCGGATCTTCGTCATGGGTTCATCCTCTCAAGGGGGCGGCACGGGCGTCTCGGGGGTTGCATCGCGCAGTGTCTCCGCCTACGGGTGGCACACCGAGCCCCGCGGTGGCATGATCTCGCCACCGCGGGGGCCACCCGGCACGTCCCGTCAGCGCAGATGCGGCGAGACCGCGGCCCCGAAGGTCTCGGCCGTGCGCCGCACGACGTTCTCGGGAGCATCCGCCCAGATGTCGGCGTTGAAGATCTCGACCTCGATGTCGCGGTCGTACCCTGTCTCGATCACGGCGCGCGTGAGCGAGCCGAAGTCGATCACGCCGTCGCCCGTGTAATGCCGCGACAGCAGCACGTCGGCGGCGAGCGGGGTCTTCCAGTCGCACACCTGGTACGTCGCGATGCGGTCCTCGCGACCGGCGCGCGCGATCTGCTCGAGCACCTGCGGATCCCACCAGATGTGGAACGTGTCGACCGCTGCGCCCACCACATCGGCGTCGAAGTCGGCGGCGATGTCGAGCGCCTGGCCGAGCGTCGAGACGACGGCGCGGTCGGACGCGTACATCGGATGCAGCGGCTCGATCGCGAGCGTCACGCCCGCCGCCTTCGCATCGGTCGCCAGCACGCCGATCGCGTCGCGCACTCGCTCACGCGCGCCGATCAGGTCGCGGGAGCCGGCGGGCAGTCCCCCGGCGACGAGCACGAGCACGGCGGTCGATCCCTCGGCGCCCGCGGCGGCGAGCGTCGCGGTCTCCTCGATCGCGCGGCGGTTGTCGTCGAGCGCGGCGACGCGCTCCGGCCCCTCGGGGAGGGTGAAGAAGCCACCACGGCAGTGCGTCGTGAAGCGGAGCCCAGAGTCGGCGAGCATCCGTGCGGCGACGTCGAGTCCGACCTCGTTCACGGGTTCGCGCCACAGACCGATGGCCTGGATGCCGGCATCCGCCGTCACCCGCAGCGCGGTCGCGAGATCGGCGTGCTTGATCGTCGCCTGGTTGATCGACAGGCGAGGGTCGACGGTCATGCATCCACCCCGTTCAGGCGCAGCACCCCGTGCCAGCGCTCGCGCGCGAGTTCCGGGTTCTCGAGTGCGAGCGAGGCGTTCGCCAGCTCGACGATGCGGCTGAGGTGCGGAAGGCTCCGCGCCGAGTGCAGCCCGCCGACCATCTGGAAGGCGGGCTGGTGCCCGTTGAGCCACGCGAGGAAGGCGACGCCCGTCTTGTAGTAGAACGTCGGAGCCGCGAACACCTGACGACTGAGCTCTTCGGTCGGACCGAGGATCTCGAGGTAGCGCGTGGGGTCCCCGTCATCCAGCGCCTGGATCGCCGCAGACGCGACCGGAGTGATCGCCGCGAACGCGCCGAGCAGCGCGTCGGAGTGCCCGTCGCCCTGCCCCACGGTGTCGCCGCCGATCAGGCCGACGTAGTTGAAGTCGTCTCCCGTGAACATGCGTACGCCCTGCGGAAGGCGCTCACGCACCGAGATCTCGGACTCGGCGTTCAGCAGGCTCATCTTCACGCCCGCGACCACGTCGGGGTTCTCGGCGATCACGTCGAGCAGCACCGCGGATGCCGTCTGCCAGTCATCCGCCCCGAAGTAGCCGGCGAGTTCAGGATCGAACGCCGTTCCGAGCCAGTGCAGCACGACCGGCACCGTCGCCGATGCGAGCACCTCGCGGTACACGCGACGGTAGTCATCGGCGTTCTCCGCCACGCGGGCGAGGTGGCGCGAGGCCATGAGCACGGGACCCGCCCCCTGCTCCTCGGTGAAGTGCAGTTGCTCCTTGTAGGCGTCGATCACCTGGTCGAGCGAGATGTGCGACTCGGCGACGTGGTCGGTGTTGACGCCGACCACGACCGAGCCGCCCTCTTCACGAGCGACCTCGGCGCTGCGCGAGATGAGCTCACGCGTCGCGGCGGCGTCGAGGCCCATGTTGCGCTGCGCGGTGTCCATGGCGTCGGCGACGCCGAGACCCCACGAGTACACGTTGCGGCGGAACGCGAGCGTCGAGTCCCAGTCGATGTCGGCAGGCTGCCCCGGGGTGTTGTCCGCGTGCACCTTCGGCACCACGTGGGCGGCGGCGTAGGCGACGCGGCTCTGCAGCGCGGAGGTGGGGCGGGCGTACCCGCCGCCCTCGCGCAGCTCGGCATCCGTCACCGCGCCCGCGGCGTCGAGAAGTCGGAGAGTGGTCATGCTCAGCCCAGCGTCAGCGGCGAGAGAGCGACCTTGCGGCCCTCGGCGCTGGAGGTCAGACCCGCCTCGGCGAACTGCACGCCGCGGGCACCCGAGAGCAGGTCGAAGGGGTACTTCGTGCCCTCGACGAACGAGACCAGGTACTCCTCCCACTGCTGACGGAAACCGTTGATGAAGACGTCGTTCGTGGGCACCTGCTGCCAGTCGGTGTCGTAGTCGTGGCTGTCTTCGAGGTCGGGGTTCCACACGGGCTTCGGCGTGGCGTTGCGCGGCTGGATCTTGGCGCCGAAGAGTCCGACGACGGCGGATCCGTGGGTGCCGTCGACCTGGAACTCGACGAGCTCGTCGCGGTTCACGCGCACCGTCCAGCTGGAGTTGATCTCGGCGACGATGCCGCCCTCGATCTCGAAGATGCCGTACGCGGCGTCCTCGGCGGTGGCGGTGTAGTGCTCGCCGTTCTCGTCCCAGCGGTCGGCGATGTGCACGGCGGCCTGCGCGTAGACGCTCTTGACCTCGCCGAACAGGTTCTCGAGCACGTAGTTCCAGTGCGGGAACATGTCGACGATGATGCCGCCGCCGTCTTCGGTGCGGTAGTTCCAGCTCGGGCGCTGGGCGGGCTGCCAGTCACCCTCGAAGACCCAGTATCCGAACTCGCCGCGCACCGACAGGATGCGGCCGAAGAAGCCCGAGTCGATCAGGCGCTTGAGCTTCTGCAGGCCCGGCAGGTAGAGCTTGTCGTGCACGACGCCTGTCTTGACGCCGGCCTCGTCGGCGAGACGCGCGAGCTCGAGAGCCTCTTCGAGCGACTCCGCGGTGGGCTTCTCGGTGTAGATGGCCTTGCCTGCCGCGATCGCCTTGCGGAGGGCGGATGCGCGGGCCTTGGTCACGAGGAAGTCGGCGTAGATCTCCCACTTCGGGTCGGCCAGCGCCGCGTCGAGATCGGTCGTGTAGTCCTCGATGTCGTGCTTCGCGGCGAGCTCGGCGAGCTTCGCCTCGTTGCGGCCGACCAGCAGCGGCTTCACGGTGATGCGGGATCCGTCGGGCAGCTCGATGCCGCCTGCGTCGCGGATCGCGAGGATCGACCGCACGAGGTGCTGGCGGTAGCCCATGCGCCCGGAGACGCCGTTCATGATGATCCCGATCTCGCGGGTTGTCGCCTGTGACATTGCTGGTCCGTTCTCTTCTCTCAGATCCCGCACGCTCTGCGGGGAAACTCGTGTGTGCGATTCAGTGCGGGTAAGCGCTTTCCGACAGCATGCCATGCCGCGGGCCGGTGCGCAAGCGCAGGCGGAAACCGCTCTCCGGATCTACCCGATCGGGCTCACCGCGACGCCCGCCCTCACGCGCTCAGCTCCATGTCGAGGCGGGTGATCACCTGCGACGGCACCCCGCCATGCAGCAGCGCCTCGACGTCGTCGAGGGCCGAGTCGGCGAGACGTCGAGCCTCGTTGCCCATGGAGCCCGCGATGTGCGGAGTGAGGGCCACGTTCGACAGCGTGCGCAGCGGCGAGTCGGTCGGCAGTGGATCGGGCTCGGTCACGTCGAGCACGGCATCCAGCCTGCCCGACTCGCATTCGGCGAGCAGCGCCTCATGGTCGAGGATCCATCCGCGCGCCGTGTTGATCACAGTGGCGCCGTCGTGGAGCGCTGCGAGCTCGGCCGCACCGATCATGTGCCTCGTCTCGGGCAGCGCCGGCGCGTGCAGCGACAGCACGTCGACCTGGCCGAGCATGTCGTCGAGAGGCAGCAGCTCCGCTCCGGCGTCGGCCACCGCCTGCGCGGAGACGAACGGATCGGCGACGAGGATCCGGATGCCGTCGAGCTGCCCCAGCATCCGCACCACCCTGCGCCCGATCCGCGAGAATCCGACGATGCCGACCGTGCGACCGACGCTGCCGTACCGGCTCGAGCCGACCAGGTCGCGCCATTCGAGCACGGTCGAGGGCGAACGCATGTGCACGAAGGCGCGCTTGAAAGCGAGGATGATCGTCGCGAACGTGTACTCGGCCACCGGTACGGCGTTGGCGTCGGCGGCTGAGGTCACGGTGATCCCGCGCTCCCACAGCTCGTCGGACACCAGCTGCTGCACACTGCCCGCCGCATGCACCACGGCGCGCAGCCGCGGCATCCGGTCGAGGAGCTCGGCGTCGAGACGCGGAGCCCCCCACGATGTGAGCAGGATCTCAGTGTCCGCGAGGTCTCCCTCGTCGATCGACAACCGCGGCGACGGAGCCAGCGCCCGCAGCCGCGTGAGTCGGGCCTCATCGAAGAGCAGGTCGAACACCTCGGGACTCATCGCCGTACGAACGGTCACGCGCGCACCTCCGCGGGTTCGAGCTCGCGCACGGTGTCGGCGTCGAGCACGGGGCGAAGCGTGTAGCGACTGTTCGCCCACGCCACGTACAGGGCGGGAGCGCAGGTCAGACCGACGGCGATCGCGGGCATCGTGGTGAACAGTCCGATCTGCACTCCGAGCACGACGAGCGACAGCGCCGTGAGGTACCAGCGCCGCACGCACAGGTAGAGCGCGGCCTTGACGATGTCGCGCATCCGCGCACCCGGCTCTTCGGCCAGGGCGACGAGAGCCACCAGTGCGGTCGCGACGGCGATCACGGTGAGCAGGGCGAGCACCGGCACGATCATGACGGATGCCGGCGACGCGCTGACCGCGCGCACGTCGACGAGGAGCACCACCACGGATGCCGTCGCCATCGCGCCGATCAGCAGGCCCTTGCGTGCCGTGGCCTTCCACCCCCGGAGGAACGAGCGCACCACCTGCGGCTCGCCGCGGCCGAACTCGCGGAACGCCGTGAACGCGCCGGTCAGTGCCGGAGCGACGAGCGGAGCCGCGAGCGCCAGCAGCGGCCACGACAGCGCGGGGTCGGTCGTGATCAGCAGCACCACGAGAGGCGATGCCGCCACGAGCACGAGGAAGTTGACCATCAGTCCCAGATAGACGACCCCGAGGATCGTGGCCCAGGCGTCGTGCGAGATGCGCTTCATCGGTCAGCCCTTCAGTCCGCTGGTGGCGATGCCCTCGACGAAGTACTTCTGCCCGAGCAGGAAGATGATCGCGATGGGGACCACTGAGATCGTGAGTCCCGCGAACAGCAGCGCGTAGTTCGTGTCGAAGAGGTTCGAGACGAAGCTCTTGAGTCCGAGTTGGATCGTCCACAGGTCGGGGTTTCGCAGGTAGATGAGCGGCCCCAGGTAGTCGTTCCAGGTGTTCACGAACGTGAGCAGGGTGAGGCTCGCGATCGCGGGCACCGACAGCGGCAGCATGATGCGACGCCAGATGCCGTATTCGCTGAGACCGTCGAGGCGCGCGGCTTCGCTGAGCTCCTCGGGGATCGTCTCGTAGTACTGCTTCATGAGGAACACACCGAACGCACCGAACGCCTGGAGCAGGATGATCGCCCACAGGGTGTTGGACACCTTCAGATTCGACAGCAGGATGAACTGCGGGATCATGTACGACTGCCACGGCACCGCGATCGTGCCGATGTAGACGAGGAACAGGATGTCGCGGCCGGCGAACTTCATGCGTGCGAAGCCGTAGGCGGCGAACGATCCGGTGAGCACCTGCAGGAACGTCACGCTGACGGCCAGGAACAGGGTGTTGCGGATCCAGACGAGCATGTTCGACTTCGTCCAGATGTCGATGTAGTTCTGCCACACGAACGTCTCGGGCACCCAGACGACGGGCACCGAGAACACCTCGTTCGCGTTCTTCAGCGAGCTCATGACCATCCAGAAGAACGGTGCGAGCAGGCCGACCGCCGCGATGATCAGCGCGACGTAGCCGAGGGTGCGACCGATCGTGACCCTGGTCCGCACGCGGCCGGCAGGGACGGGGGCGTTGAGCTTGCGCAGCGTTCCCCCGGTGACGAGGACCTGTGTCTCGGTCATCATGCGCTCCGCTTCTTGTTCCAGAGGAACTGGCCGATGGTCACGAGGATGCAGAGGAAGAACAGCGCGACCGCGGCGGCGGATGCGTAGCCGAACTGCGACTCCTCGAAGCCCTTCTTGTAGATGAACTGCGACAGCACCAGGGTCGATTGGCCGGGGCCGCCGTCGGTCATGACGAGGATCAGGTCGAAGATCTTGAAGGAGTTGATGGTCAGCATCACGGTGACGAAGAACATGGTGGGCCGAAGCGACGGGATCGTCACGTTCGTGAAGCGCTGCCAGACGTTCGCGCCGTCGACGCGCGCGGCTTCGTGCAGCTCACGCGGCACGGTCTGCAGGCCCGCCAGGAACAGGATCATGTAGTAGCCCATGTCCCGCCAGGTGCTGACGATGACGACGGCGGGCATCGCCCACTCCGAGGACGTGAGCCAGCCGGGAGGCTCAGAGATGCCGATCGCACGGAGCACCTCGTTGATGGGCCCGTAGTCGGGGCTGAAGAGCAGGTTCCACACCACGGCGATCGCGACGATCGAGGTGATGTACGGGAAGAAGGCGGCGGTGCGGAAGAACGCGACGCCGCGGAGCTTGTTGTTCAGCAGCAGTGCGAGCCCGAGCGAGACGACGATCGTCAGCGGGATGTGCATCACCGAGTAGTAGATGGTGTTCCAGAACGCGATGTGGAAACTGCCGTCGCCCATCAGGCGCTGGAAGTTCGCGAACCCCACCCAGTCGGCCTTGCCGAAGACGTTCCAGTTCGTGAACGCCATGTAGAAGAGGATCAGCACCGGGAGCAGGGTCAGGAACCCGAATCCGATGAAGTTCGGCAGGATGAAGCTCCAGCCGATCAGGGCATTGCGGCGACGCAGTGCCGAGCGTCTGCGGGGCAGCTTCGTCTGCGGCGGGGCCGCGTCGTCGCGGCTCGGGGCCTCGGTGGTGGTCATGTCTCGTCTCCTGGATGCTGCGCGAGGGCGATGTCGGGGGCCGACCGGCGGCCGGCCCCCGAGTGGATCAGCCGACCTCGCTCTTCACGCGGTCCTCGGCCGTCTTGATGGCGTCGTCGATCGATGTCGATCCCGACATGACGGCGGTGTGCAGGTCGGCGAGGATCCCCTGGATCGTCGCCGTCTTGTTCGACGTGGGATTCTCGGGGAGCACGTCGTGCGTCGACCAGGCGAACTTCGACAGATCATCCGTCGGCGCACCCTCGACCGCGAAGTAGGACTCGACGACGGCGTCGTTCGTGAGCGCCGGGGTGATCCCGATGGCGGCGAGCGCCTGCGCACCCTCCTCGGATGCGGCGAACTCGAGGAACTCCTTGGCGGCGTCGGCCTTGGCGGAGTCGATGTTCGCGTTGATGCCGAAGCCCGTCGGGTCGCCGAACGTCACCGGGGTGTTGTCGGTGCCGGTCGTCTTCTCATCGAGCTGCGGCGCGGGTGCGATGCCCCACTCGAAGTCGTTCGCCTCGCCCGATGCCTGCTGCGCGATGAGCGTCGCGGTGTACCAGGTGCCCATCAGCATCATCGCGGCCTTCTGCGTGCCGAACTCGCCCTGGTAGGTGAGCTGGTTGGCGGTCGAGGTGTTGAAGTCGACCTGATCACCGGCATCCTGCAGCGCGAGTGTGTTGTCGTAGTAGTCCTTCAGGTTGCTGAAGTCGCCGTCGAGCACGCTGGTGTCGGTCTGCGCGTTCGCGAAGCCCTGCACGGTCGACTGCCAGCGGTGCAGGTAGGTGCCCTTGGAAGCGTCGGTGGTGAGCGCCTCCGCGGCATCCGCGTAGTCGTCCCACGTCCACGATCCGTCGGGCTCGGCGACGCCGGCCGCCGCGAACAGGGCCTTGTTGTAGAAGAGCACCCAGGAGTCCTGGCGGTACGGCACGGCGTAGGCGGCACCGTCGACCTCGTAGGAGTCCGCGCCGCTGATGCCGTCGGGCAGCGCCACGTCCGAGACGTCGAGCAGCTGGCCTCCCTCCTGGAAGGTCGTGACGTACTTGACCTCCTTCTGCGTGATGATGTCGGGGCCGGACCCTGCGGCGAGGTCGGCGGTGACGAGGGTGTTGTACTCGGCCGCGTCGTACTCCTTGAGCTCGATCTTCACGTTCGGGTGGTCCTTCGTGAACGCATCGGCGAGCGTCTGGAACTCAGGTGTGGTGTCGATGCTCCAGCCCGAGAGCGTGAGCGTGACGGGGGCGTCGGGGTCGGTGCTCTCACCGGCGTCGCTGCTGCCGGAGCAGCCTGCGAGGGCGAGGGCCGCGACGGCGGCGATGCTGCCGGCGGCGAGGATCTTTCGGTTCATGGGGATACTGCTCCTTTGCAATGGCGGGTGCCCCGGACGGGGCGGGAGAACGGGTCGGGATGGCGGGTCGGGATACGACTCAGGCGAGCCGGTGTTCGGTGGTGGAGGAATCTGGCCACACGACGGCGACGTCGTCGCCGTCGATGCGGACGGTGGGAGCGGATGCCGCGGCGCGGTCGGACAGGTGCACCGCGGTCGCGATCCACTCACCCGTCGACACCGGGTAAGTGATGACGGGGACGGAGGCTGTGGCGCCGAGCGGACTCGCGTCGCGCCGGTTCTCGACCGAGGGCACTCCCCCTGCGGTGAGGGCGATGAGGGTGCTGAAGCGGCCACGAGCGTTCACCGTCGCGGCGGCCTGCGAGACGGCGTCGTCGACGGCATCGGCGGCGAGCGCCCAGCCGCCGATGCGCAGGGCGGTGGGGGCGGCATCCGCTTCGATCCGGTCGATGCGCACGACTCGCACTTCCCATGCGCCGCGCACGATCGACCAGGTGGTGACGGTGCCCGCGATCTCGACCTCTCCCGTGATTCCGGAGCCGTGTCGGGTCTGGGTCGCGTCCGGCGCGATCCAGTGCGCGGTCGCCTCGGATCCGGCGACAGCGGCATCCCCGTCACGACGGATGCCCTGCACGCGCATTCCGGCGCGATGCGTCGCCCGGCCGTCGGCGTGCAGCAGTGCGACCGACTGCTCGAGGGGCTCTGCCCAGGCGTCTCCGTTCAGCAGCGGGCTCGCAGCCGTCGAGTAGCCGAGGCGGGCGTAGAGCGGGGAGTCGCCGACGAGGTCGCCGGGGCGCGCGTGGTCGGCTCCGTGGTTGATCACGCGAACGATGCCGTCGTCGGCGGTCGCGGAGATGATCCACGCCGGCGCCTCGGCGACGCGGAGCACGTCAGCGGTCTCGGTCGGCACCAGCTCGACCGGCGCCGCCCACACCGGGTGGTCGGCGGGGAGCGCGATGCCGAGCAGGCCCTTCGAGGCCCAGTAGGGGGATCCCGTGCCCGAGTAGTTCTGTGCGAGCCGACGCCACTCGTCGTGCCACCCGAGGTCGAGGAGTCCCTGATCGTTGGGGACGCCGTTCTCGGCGAAGTGGCGGACGATGCCGGATGCCGCGCGGCGCAGCTGCCCGAGCGGGACAGACGGGACCTCGGCGATGGCGCCCGCCCAGTAGGGAGCCGCCGCGGCGAAGCGGTAGACGAGGCTGCGGCCCTGGATCAGCGGCGAGCCGTCGGCGCCGACGAGGGCGATCGCGTCCTGCAGGAACGTGTCGAGGCGGGCGAGATCGCCCTCGGTCCGACCGCCGGCGAGCTCTGTGGCACCCTGCATCCGCGACCACAGCACCGGATAGAGGTGCAGCGCCCAGCCGACGTAGTGGTCGTACGACCGGTCGTCGCCGTCGGAGATCCAGCCGCCCTCGCGGAGGAAGGAGTCGTGCTGCGCGAGGTCCTGCTCGATGTCGGCCTGCGACCACGGGCCGCCCACCGAGCGCAGGAAGGTCTGCACGACGACGCGGAACCACAGCCAGTTGTTCCTCGGGTAGCTGTCGTCGCCCACGACGGGCGCGAGGTAGTCGATCATGCGGTGCTGGGTGGTCTGGTCGAGGCGATCCCAGATCCAGGGGCGGGTCATGTCGAGGATCAGCGCGATGGATGCCGCCTCGACTTTGGCCTGTGGATGCTCGTCGAGCCGCACCCACCGGTCGGGGCCTTCGGGGTCGACCCCGGCCACGATGCCGCGCGAGTAGAAGTCGATGAGGTCGTCGACGCCTTCGCCGCGTGCACCCGCGATCCGGAAGCCCGCGAGCAGGAAGGTGCGCACGAATCCCTCGAGGCCGTCGACGTCGATGTCGTATCCGCCGGATGCACCGGGGAGCGTGATGCGGGCACCGTTCTCGGAGGCCCACGGACGGACCGCTGCGAGCAGCCCGTCGGCGTACGCGAGCAGATCGTCGCGCGACCACTCGGCATCCGGAGATGCCTGGCCCTCGAGGGGGCTCATCGCCGTCGGGGCGACGGTGCGCTCGTACGTCACAGGGTTCTCCTTTGAAGACTGCTTCGAGGTGGATCGCGGGGACGTTCGTCCCTTCGCGATCGTTGGGAGATTATCATCGCATTTCGATCAAGACAAGACTCAAATAATTCTAGATCGATCATTTTCGATCAGCTATGCTGAGTCCGTGAACACGCTTCCCGCGCCGACCGCCGACGATCGCGCCACCTGGTCGCACGTCGATGCGGCCGACCTGCGCGCCCGCGCAGAGGCCGATCTCGGCACACCCTGGCCGCAGCCGCTCGCCAGCCAGGCCGCCCGCGTGCACCGCGACGGCGATCGCGTCGCCTGGGAGAATCCGGCTTCCGCCCGCCAGCATCGCCTCAGTCGCGCAGTCATCGCCGCGGCCGTGACCCTCGACGTGCAGTGGATCGACGAGGTCGTCGACGGGGTGCAGCTGCTGTGTGAGCAGAGCTCGTGGTGCTGGCCCGCCCACGACGACACGTTCGACAGGCACGGCAGCGTGCTCGCGACCGTCACCGATCCCTTCCTCGACCTCGGCGCCGGTGAGGTCGTCGCCCAGCTCGCGTGGATCGACCATGTGCTCGGCACGCAGCTCGACGCCCGCGCCCCCGGCATCCGCTCCCGCATCCGGCATGAAGCGCAGGTGCGTGTCTTCGGTCCCTTCGTCGAGCGCCGCGACTGGCACTGGCTGGGGCTCGACGGCGACGTGCACAACTGGAATCCGTGGATCCATTCATCCGTCCTCACCGCGGCGGTGCAGCTGCACGATGACCCCGACCACATCGTCGACCTGGTCGTCGAAGGACTCGACCGCTACCTCGTCTCGCTGCCCGACGACGGCGCGATCGATGAGGGCTATTCGTACTGGTGGAACGGCGCCTGCCGCGCGCTCGAGGCGCTCGATCTGCTCGAATACGCGACGGACCGCCCACGCCCCGACCTCGCCGGGCTGCGCGAGACCGTCGCCTTTCCGCACCGCTGCCACCTCGGCGGCGACTGGTACGCCAACCTCGCCGACGGGCAGGCCCGACCGTCGGCGGATCTCCCCTGGCACGCCCTGCACCGCGCGGCCCGGCGGATCGGCGATGCGGATGCCGCAGCGCACGCCGCCTCGCACCGCGACGCTGCCCCGTCGGAGTTCGCCGGCCTCGGGCGTCTGGTGCAGGAGCTGACGGATGCCGACTGGCTCGCCGCCGCTCCCTCCGGTTCTCCCCTGCCGCGCGACGTGTGGCTGCCGTCGACGCAGGTGCTGCTCGCCCGCGAACAGGCGGGCGTCGTCGAGGGCCTCGGCCTCGTGATCAAGGGCGGGCACAACGCCGAGCACCACAACCACAACGACGTCGGCTCGTTCATCGTGACATCCGACGGGGTTCCAGTGATCGTCGACGCCGGGCGCCCGACGTACACGAAGGCCACGTTCGGGCCCGACCGCTACTCGATCTGGACCATGCAGAGCGCGTGGCACAACACGCCCACGATCCTCAGCGTCGATCAGTCACCGGGGCAGGAGTTCGCCGCATCCGACGTCGAGGTCTCGGTGACGGATGCCGTGTCGTCGCTGTCGCTCGAGCTCGGCGGCGCCTACGGGCTCGACGGACTGACGTGGCGGCGCAGCGCCGCCCTCGACCGTGCAGTCGGGATCGTGCGCGTGTCGGACGAGTGGGATGCGCCGTCGTCGGATCGGCCCACCACGCTCAACCTCATCGTCGCCGGCACGGTGTCGTCGGTCGATGACGGTGTGCGGGTCACGCCACTCGACGGAGCGACGCCCGTCGTGATCCGCTGGCCCGCCGGCATCCGCTCCGCCCATACGGTGCGCGTGCTCGACGACCCGATGCTGAGCGAGGTGTGGGGCGAGCGACTCACCCGCATCGAACTCGACGTGAGCGCGCACGATCGCGCGTGGATCACGATAGAAAGAGACGACGCCACCCCGGGGACGGGTGACAGCGAGGACGACCGATGACCGATCAGCAGCACGCTCCGCTCGCGCCCGCGCGTCATGCGCACATCATCGCCGCCCTCGAGCGCGACGGGATCGTGCGGGTCTCGCGCCTGACCGAAGAGCTCGGGGTCGCGCCCGTGACGCTGCGTCGCGACCTTCAGCAGCTCGAGGAGGAAGGGCGTCTCGAGCGGGTGCACGGCGGAGCCGTGCCGGCCGAGGCCGCGCGCGACGAGCCTGCGCCCGCGCAGACCGGCGGCGCGATCGGCGTGCTGGTGCCGTCGCTCGCGTACTACTGGCCCGGCGTCGTGCGCGGCATGGAGGCCGAGGCACGCAAGCGCGGGCTTCGGCTGGTGCTGCGCGGAGCCTCGTACGAGCTGCAGGACGAGCGCCCGGTGCTCGAGCGCCTCATCGCCGCAGACGACATCCGCGGCCTCATCGTCGCCCCCAACCCCGACGTGACCCACGCGCAGGATGTCGTGCAGTGGCTCGACGGGTCCGGAGTCCCGGCGGTCTTCGTCGAGCGCGACGCCGTGGTGCTCCCCGACCGCGCGCCCGTCGAGAACGTCACGACCGACCACGCTCTCGGCGCCGTGCTCGCCGCACGCCACCTCGCCAGCCTCGGCCACCGCCGCATCGGCCTCATCCTGTCGCGGGAATCGCCGACCGGCCGCAAGATCGTCACCGGATGGGCGACGGCGTGCGAGGAGCTCGGACTCGCACCGGCCGACCACTTCGAGAGCCTGTTCCCCGACCGCAACGGACCGGGCTTCGCGACCGCCGTCAACGCGGCGATCGACAAGGCACTCGACGCCGGCGTGACGGGGCTGCTCATCCACTCCGACCCCGAGGCCATGGCGTTCATCGACATCGCACTCAACCGCGGACTCTCGGTGCCGGAGGACCTCTCGGTCGTCGCCTACGACGATGAGGTCGCTCAGCTGTTCACCCCCGCACTCAGCGCGGTCAGCCCTCCGCGTGCAGCCGTCGGCGCCGCCGCGATCGACCTTCTCGCCAAGCGCATCGCCGACCCCACGCGTCCGGTGCATCGGGTGTCGCTGAGCCCGACGATGCACGCCAGGGAGTCGTCGGCGCCTCCGGCCTGACCTCAGCGGGTGCTGGCGCGCTCGACCAGGAGCGTCGGCACCACTGCGGATGCTCCGGCGCCCGGCGTGCCCTCGATCTCGGCGACGAGCAGATCGACTGCGCGGTGCGCGAGCGCCGTGAAATCCTGACGGATCGTCGTCAGCGGCGGGCGGTAGTTGGCGGCATCCGGCACGTCGTCGAAGCCGATCACGCTGACCGCCTCGGGAACACTGCGCCCCGCCTGGGCGAGCGCGCGCAGCAGCCCCAGCGCCATCTGGTCGTTGGCGCAGAAGACGGCGGATGCGGTGGCCAACGCGTCGCCTGCGGCGAACCCGGCCTCGGCCGACCAGTCACCACGGACGATCATCGGGGGCTCGAGACCCGCAGCGAGAAGGGTCTCACGCCAGCCGCGCTCGCGCTCCGCAGCGGCGAACGAATCGGCGGGGCCTGCGAGATGGTGCACGCTCTCGTGTCCGAGGCTCAGCAGATGCGCGGTCGCTGCGGCGGCACCGCCGACGTGATCGCTGTGCACGACGGCGAGATCGGCGGCTCCCGGAGCGTCGACGACCACGAGCCGAAGCCCGGCCGGCCGCTGGGCCGCCGGCACCAGCGCCGAGGCCTCGTTCAGGACGATCGCGCCGTCGACCTCCTGTTCGGCGAGACGTTCGAACGCGTCGGCGACGTTCTCGCCCGCGGTCACGAGGGTGAGGGCGTAGCCACGCTCGGCCGCCGCCTCGGCCGTGGCCTGCAGCATGCGCGAGTTGCCGACCGTCGCGAGCGTGGTGACGACGAGTCCGATGGTCTGCGAGCGGCCGGTGCGCAGGGCCCGCGCCGCGCGATGCGGCCGGTATCCGAGCTCGACCATGGCCTTCTCGACGCGCTCGCGGGTGGCCGGGTCGACGCGCGGGCTGTCGTTGACGACGCGCGAGACGGTCTGGCCGGAGACCCCGGCGCGGGTGGCGACCATCGCCATCGACACACGCCCCGATGACGGGCGCCGACGCCGCGGCCTGCCGGGATCGCGCACGATGTCGTCTTCCACCGCAGGCACCTCCGCTCGGCGTTCACAACTCAGCAATGTTGACGTTACCACGGCGGTGTGCGTACGATGTTTACGTGAACACGACCGAATCTGCTGAGTTGCGCACCGAGAACCTCTCCGCCGGAATCACGAAGCGCGCGACCACGCTCGCCGACGGCCGCGAGCTGATCTACTTCGACGACCCCGACACGACACTCGGCGAAGAGCGCGCGGTCGACTCCCGCACCCTCGACCCGCGCGGCGAGACCGCGACGATGCGACTCGACGTGCTCACGGGAGACTGGATCACGGTCGCCGCGAACCGCCAGAACCGCGTCATGATGCCCAGCGCCGACGCCGACCCGCTGGCCCCGCAGTCGCCGACCAACCCGTCGGAGGTCCCCTCGCTCTACGACGTCGCGGTGTTCGAGAACCGCTCCCCCGCCTTCGGCCCGGCATTGGCCGAGGCGACCGGCATCGCCCCCGAGGCGAGCAATCCTCCCCGCGGGCTCGAAGACCTCGCGGCTCTCGGCCTCGGCCGCACCCGCACCTCTGTCGGCCGTTGCGAGGTCGTGTGCTTCAGCCCCGAGCACACCGGATCCTTCGGCACGCAGTCCGTCACCCGCGCTCGCACGGTGATCGAGGCCTGGGCAGACCGCACCGCCGCCCTCTCGAAGCTCCCCGGCATCGAGCAGATCTTCCCGTTCGAGAACCGCGGCGAGGCCATCGGCGTCACGCTCCCCCACCCGCACGGCCAGATCTACGCGTACCCCTACGTGACCCCGCGCACCACCCGCGTGCTGGAGTCGATCGACCGCACGGCGCCCGAGCTCTTCCAGCACATCCTCGAATCCGAGCAGGCATCCGAGCGTGTCGTGTTCCGCGGCGAGCACTGGACCGCGTTCGTGCCCTTCGCCGCCCGCTGGCCGCTGGAGGTGCACCTGATGCCGCACCGCCACGTTCCGGACTTCGCCGAGACGACGGATGCCGAGCGCGACGAGCTCGCCCCTCTCTACCTGCGCCTGCTGCGCGGTGTCGACGCTCTCTATGACACCCCGACCCCCTACATCGCCGCGTGGCACCAGGCCCCGGTCAACGTCGGTCGTGACAGCGTGCGCCTGCACCTGCAGCTGACGAGCCCTCGCCGTGCAGCAGACAAGCTCAAGTTCCTGGCCGGCTCCGAGGCCGCGATGTGGGCCTGGGCCGCGGAGGTCACCCCCGAGCAGGGCGCCGCACGTATCCGCGAGGCCATCGCGAAAGCCGACACCGCCCACACAGACAGCACCGACACCGCAGACGAGGCATCCGCATGACCACCACCGACGACGCCGCGACTGCTCTGTTCACCGAGCTCACCGGTCATGCCCCCGCCGGAGTCTGGTCGGCCCCCGGCCGCGTGAACCTCATCGGCGAGCACACCGACTACAACGACGGATTCGTGCTCCCGTTCGCGATCCCGCATCGCACGGTCGCAGCCGTCGGCCCCCGTGACGACCGCCGCATCCGCGTCGCCTCGACCTTCGCCGACGAACCGGTCGAGGTCGCCATCGACGAGCTCGCCGACCTGTTCCCCACTCCCACCGGTGAAGCGCCGGCAGTGCCCGAGTGGGCCGCCTATCCGCTCGGCGTCGCGTGGGCGCTCCGCCAGGCCGAGGGCATTTCCGACGCCGTCATCGCCGGGGCAGGCCTCGACATCGCCATCGCCTCGGATGTACCCGTCGGTGCGGGACTCTCGTCGTCGGCTGCGATCGAGGGAGCCACGGCATCCGCTCTCAACGAGCTGTGGGAGGCCGGTCTCGACCGCATCGCTCTCGCCCGGGTCGGCCGCCGTGCCGAGAACGAGGCCGTCGGAGCCCCGACCGGAATCATGGACCAGATGGCCTCGATGCTCGGCGAGCCCGACGCGGCGATCTTCCTCGACTGCCGCTCGCTCGACGCGAACCTCGTGCCCGTCGGCATCGCCGAAGCCGGCCTCGCGATCCTCGTGATGGACACGCGCGTCAAGCACGCCCACTCGACCGGAGGCTACGGCGAGCGCCGCGCCGCCTGCGAACGGGGAGCGGCGATCATGGGCGCGCCGAGCCTGCGCGACGTCTCGGTCGACGACCTGCCGCGTGCCGAGGAGCTCATGGACGACGTGACCTTCCGTCGGGTGCGCCACGTGGTCACCGAGAACCAGCGCGTGCTCGACACCGTGCGCGTGCTGCGCGAAGAGGGAGCCCGCGCGATCGGCGACCTGCTCGTCGCCTCGCACGCCTCCATGCGGGACGACTTCGAGATCTCGGTGCCCGAGCTCGACACCGCGGTCGATGCCGCCCTCGCCGCCGGTGCGATCGGTGCCCGCATGACCGGTGGCGGCTTCGGCGGCGCGGCCATCGCGCTGATCGAGCAGGATGCCGTGCAGCACGTGACGGATGCCGTGAACGCGGCGTTCGCAGCATCCTCCTTCACGGCTCCGGTGATCTTCACCGTCACCCCCTCGGCCGGCGCGCACCGCGACGCCTGACGCGGTCAGGCTCAGCGGGCCCGCCCTGAAATACTGAACTCTCCACCACCTGAGGAGCACCATGTCCTGGATCGTGACCGGCGGCGCCGGATACATCGGCTCGCACGTCGTACGCGCACTGGCGGATGCGGGGCTCACACCCGTCATCCTCGACGACCTCTCGAGCGGCGTCGCGTCGTTCGTGCCCGAGGGCGTGCCGTTCGTGCAGGGTTCGATCCTCGACCGCGACCTCGTCGAGAAGACGCTCCGCGACCACGACGCCGACGGTGTCATCCACGTCGCCGGGTTCAAGTACGCCGGTGTCTCTGTGCAGCGCCCGCTGCACACCTACGCGCAGAACGTCGAAGGCACCCGCGTGATCCTCGAGGCGATGGAGGCCGCAGGCGTCGGCAACATCGTGTTCTCCTCCTCGGCCGCCGTCTTCGGCACCCCTGATGTCGCGCTGGTCGTCGAGGACACCGCCAAGAAGCCTGCGAGCCCGTACGGCGAATCCAAGCTCATCGGCGAATGGCTGCTGCGCGACCAGGCGATCGCCACGGCCGATTCGGCGACCCCGCTGCGCCACACGTCGCTGCGCTACTTCAACGTGGTCGGATCCGCTGACCCGACCGTCTACGACGTCAGCCCGCACAACCTCTTCCCGATCGTCTTCGAGGCGCTGATCGCCGGCAAGACCCCGCGCATCAACGGCGACGACTACGACACCGAAGACGGCACGAACGTGCGCGACTACGTGCACGTCGGCGACATCGCCGCCGCCCACGTGGCTGCGGCGAAGCGCCTCGCAGCGGGCGAGTCGATCGAGGCGGCCTACAACCTCGGCTCCGGCGACGGGCTCAGCGTGAAGCAGATCATGGATGCTGTGGCACGCGTCACCGGCATCGACTTCACGCCCGAGATCGGCCCCCGCCGTGCCGGCGACCCCGACCGCATCGTCGCCACCGGCGAGCTCGCCGCCCGCGACCTCGACTGGAAGATGCGGTACTCGGTC
Source organism: Microbacterium sp. CGR1 (assembly GCF_051062835.1). Lineage (GTDB taxonomy): Bacteria > Actinomycetota > Actinomycetes > Actinomycetales > Microbacteriaceae > Microbacterium. The sequence continues at coordinate 1,987,656 of NZ_JAOTPG010000001.1, forward strand.
GACGAGATGGTGCGGACGGGCTGGGAGGCGCGTCAGTCCGCCTCCTGACGTCAGAGGTCTCGGGTGCGGATGGGGTACAGCCAGAAGCACACCCAGGCGAGAGCGGCGAAGAGCATCGGCACGGCCGCGACCATCACGCGGATGCCGCTGTCGACCGCCTCGGGCTGCGCATCGCCCAGCGACGCGTCGAAGCCGGATGCCGTCAGCACCACCGCCGCGACGACGGCCTGCAGCACGACAGAGCCGCGCACCACGAAGCCGTTGACCCCGAAGTAGGCGCCCTCTCGTCGGTGGCCGGTACGCGTGGCATCCTCGTCGATGATCTGGGCGAGCACGACTTCGAGCAGCTGCAGCAGACCTCCCACGCCCACGCCCACTGCGACGCCGACGAGCGCCGCCGCCAGCACGGTCGACGGCAGCAGGAAGCCGAGCATCGCGATGCCGAAGACCGCGACGCTCCACAGCAGCGCCGTGCGCGGTGACGTGCGTCGCACGACGGCGCTCCACAGCACGATCGAGGGGATCGCGGTGACGAAGATGGCGCCGAGCAGCAGGCTGCCCTCGCCCTCGGGTGCGCCCAGCGAGTACCGCACATAGAACGGGATCGCCGCGAGGATCACGGCGATCGCCGTCTGGATGAACAGGGAGCCGAGCACGTAGGGCACGAACGCCCGGTTCGCGAACGTGTACTTCAGCTGGTCGCCCCAGCGCATCGCCTCGGATGCGGCCTCGGGCACCTGGCGCTCGATCATGCCGCCGAAGAACGACCACACGAGCAGCACCAGGCAGACGGCCGAGAGCACGATGGCCATGCCCGGCCAGCCGATCGATCCGTACAGTGCGGGCGCGCCCGCGGTACCCAGCACCATTCCGAGGATCGCGAAGATCTGGCGCGGGACGTTGCCCCGCGCACGCTCTTCGGTGGTGCGGAAGATCTCGGGGAACAGCGCCGAGATGTTCAACACCACGACCACGAACGCGATGTCGTAGACCGCGACGACCACCAGGAACCAGACGATGAGACCTGCGGCGGGCAGCTCCGGCGGCATCCACACCAGCGCGAACGCCACCACGAGCGGCACGATGCCGAGACCGATCCACGGGATGCGACGGCCCCACGGAGTGCGGATGCGGTCGGACAGCGCCCCGACCACGGGGTTGAGCACCGCGTTCAGCACGCCATGCGCGATCATCGCGGCGGCCACCCACGTCGGCTCGACGCCGAGATGCGTGACGTAGAAGTACACGACGAACGCCGAGAACGTCTGCGCCATGAGCTGGGTCGGGAACCCGGATGCTCCGAAGGCGATCGCCTGCGCCCTCGTGGGTGCGGCATCCAGCCGTCGGTCGCGCAGACGCGTCGTCAGCGAACTCATACGCTCTCTCTCCGCTGCAGGTCGCGCAGGTCGCGCCACCCCAACCTGACCAGTCCCTCGTCGGCGATCGCCTGCAGCACCGCCGGGTCCGAGAGCAGACGCAGCTCGTGTCCCCTCTTCACGGCCGCGTAGTCGACGGCCGCGCGCAGCTCGTCGTCATCGACCATCGGATGCAGATAGATCTCGGTCACTCCGGCGGGCACGGCGCGCAGCAGCGCGATGAAGCCCTCGCGCACCTGTTCGTACGACTCGTCGGGTGCCGCCTCGAACGGATGGCTCCACAGGCGGTCGATGATCTCGACGCCGAATGCATCCGCGGCTGCCGAGGCTGTCGTGAGCTTCTCCTGCAGGGTGGCGTCGTCGCCGGTGCCCTCGATGCTCCGCGGCAGTCGGAACGGCAGTCCGTGGCGCGCGGCGAGTTCGAACACGGGCCCCAAGAAGTCGCGTCCCGTCAGCAGCCCGTAGACCGACCCCATGTGGTTGTCGAGGTGCGTGACGTCGACTCCGGCATCCAGCGCGGCCTGTAGCTGGGCGGCGATCTCGGCGGCGACATCGTCGGATGACGCGTGCTCTTCGACCTCGAGGACTCCAGCCGGGAAGTATCCGGCCGCGTCGACCAGGCTCGTTCCGGTGCCGGTGAGCGGACGCCACCGATAGTCGGTCCATTCGCTCGTGAGCACGAGGTGCACGCCGACGTCGAGGTCGGTGCGCGATGCCGCGAACGCCAGCGCCTCGGGCGACCACGCGCACGGCACCATCACCGTCGTGGAGTCGACGTGCCCGGCATCCAGCAGCTGCACGATCGCGGTGTTGGCCGCGTGGCACATGCCGAAGTCATCCGCGTTGATGATCACCGCTCGAGCTCCGGGCGGGAGTCCGAGCCGGTCGGCGAGGTCGGAGATCATCTGCTGCTCCTGTCCGAACCGGGGAGAAGACGAGAGAAGACGGTCGCGCGCAGAGCGGATGCCGCCTCCCCCGCGGCTCCCACGAGTGGCGCCTCGGGCCCGAACGACGACGCCACGAATCGCAGCGGCAGCCGGGGAGCGAGGTTCTCGGCGTAGTAGTCGGCGACCGCGTCGATCATCGCGGGGTGCGCAGCGGATCCGCTGAGGATGAACGCCTCGGGATCCAGCACGAGCGCGATGCTGCCGGCGACCAGCGTGAGGCGGCGTCCCATCTCGGCGGCCATCGCGATCGCGGACGGGTCGCCGGCGGCCGCGGCATCGAGATGCTGATCGATCGTGAGCTCGGGGTCGCGGCCGTTTCCGAGTGCGAGGTCGCGGACCACGTCGTCGCCGAGCACGGGCGCGCCGATCGGCAGAGGCGTCTGCGGGAGGTACATGACCTCCCCGGCGACACCCGAGAACCCGCGGTGCAGGACGCCGTCGATGACGATGCCGGCTCCGAGTCCGTCGTCGAGCAGCAGCAGTGCGAAGCTGGCGAGATCTGCGCCGGTGCCCGCGGTCAGTTCGGCGAGAGCCGCCAGGTTGACGTCGTTCTCAACGCGCACCGGGCAGCCGAGCCCTGCCGACAGGGCGTTCTTGAACGCGCCGCCGTCGGGGCCCTGGTCGTCGCGGATGCCGCCGTCGGCCGTGACGATGCCGGGGATGCCGACCACCACGAGCTCGAGCGGCCCGGCGACCACTCGCCTGCAGGCGATGACGAGGTCGACGATGTGCTCCACCCGATCTCCCCGCACAGGGAACGCCGCGTGATGTTCCGCGCGCACCGCGCCGGTCGGGTCGACGAGAACGACATGCGCGGCATGGCTGTCGACGTGCACGGCGGCGGCGAGTCCGAGCTGCGGATGCAGGGCCACGCGTCCGGCGGCGGGTCCCCGAGTCTCGCGATCGACGCCGGCCGGGGCCACGGCCGACACGCTCTCGAGCATCCGCAGCACCTGCGTCACGGCCGTGCGAGAGAGCCCGGTCTCGGTGACGAGCGCGTTCCGCGTGAGGGGTCCTCGGCGAGCGAGCGTCTCGAGGATCGCCCGGCCGTTGAGGGTGCGTAAGAGGGTCTGCGGGCCCGCCAGTGGTCTTGCCATGATGATCCCCCCGGATTCGACGTGCGCCCAGCATGACACATCGTGTCTCACTGGTCGAGGGGGCCTGCGTCACATTCCGGGGGATGTCTCTCGGGGCGAATCGGCGATGCCCGGCGCACGTGCTCTCAGTCGAGGGCCGACATCACGTGCTTGATGCGCGTGTAGTCGTCGAAGCCGTACTGCGAGAGATCCTTGCCGTAGCCGGAGTGCTTGAACCCGCCGTGGGGCATGTCCGAGACGAAGGGGATGTGGGTGTTGATCCACACGCATCCGAAGTCGAGGTCGCGCGAGAAACGCATCGCGCGGGCGTGATCGGTCGTCCAGACAGACGACGCCAGCGCGTAGGGCACGTCGTTCGCCATCTCGAGCGCCTGCGCGTCGGTGTCGAACGACTGCACCGTCAGCACAGGTCCGAAGATCTCGCCCTGCACGGCCTCGTCGTCCTGGTGCAGACCGGAGACGATGGTCGCCTCGAAGAAGTAGCCCGTGTCTCCCTGGCGACGACCGCCGGTCTCGACGGTCGCGTGCGCCGGCAGCCGGTCGACGAAGCCCTGCACCTGGGCGAGCTGGGCGGCGCTGCTGAGGGGGCCGTAGAGCACTCCCTCTTCGTGAGGCGCGCCGGTGCGCGCATCCGTCTTCGCCTTCGCGACCAGGGCCGCGACGAACTCGTCGTGCACGGAGGAGTGCACGAGCACTCGCGTCGCGGCGGTGCAGTCCTGACCTGCATTGAAGAACGCTCCGGTGATGATGCCGGATGCCGCCTTGTCGAGGTTCGCGTCGGGGTAGACGATCGCCGGGGCCTTGCCGCCGAGCTCGAGGTGCACGCGCTTGACGTCGTTCGCCGCCGACCGTGCGACCGCCATGCCTGCGCGCACGGATCCGGTGATCGCGACCATCTGCGGCGTCGGATGCTCGACCAGGGCGACCCCCGTGTCGCGGTCGCCGAGCACGACGTTGAGCGTGCCGGCTGGCGTGTGCAGCGCGACGATCTCGGCCAGCAGAAGTGTGGTCAGCGGCGTCGACTCGGCCGGCTTCAACACCACCGTGTTGCCTGCGGCGAGCGCGGGGGCGATCTTCCACACCGCCATGTTCAGCGGGTAGTTCCAGGGCGTGACCTGGCCGATCACGCCGATCGGCTCGCGGCGCACGAACGAGGTGTGACCGGCGAGGTACTCCCCCGCGGCTCTGCCTTCGAGGCTGCGCGCCGCACCGGCGAAGAAACGCAGCTGGTCGATCGACTGCAGGATCTCGTCGGCGACGAGGCTCGCGCGCGGCTTGCCGGTGTCCTTCGACTCGAGGTCGGCGAACTCCTCGGCGCGCGCCTGCATCTCGTCGGCGACGCGGAAGAGCGCCAGCTGCCGATCGGCAGGAGTCGTGTCACGCCAGATCGGGAACGCGGCGGATGCCGCGGCGTAGGCGGCATCGACATCAGAGGTGTCCGAGACGGGGAGCTCCCCGTAGGCGTCCTCCGTCACGGGGTCGATCAGCGGCATGCGCCCCTGCCCGCTCACGGGAACGTACTGCCCGCCGATGAAGTTCTGAAGGAGTTCTGTGGCCATGACGGCCATGCTAGCGATCAGATTGCGAATACAGAAGGGTCTACTGATCCAAACGATGGAATCAGTTGCTTCGCGCGCATCATCCTGTCAATATCGACACATGAGCGCCACGCCGAAGCAGCCCATGCTGGATGACATCTCGAAGCGGATCGTCGAACTCCTGCAGGAGGACGGTCGCCGGCCGTATGCCGAGATCGGTCGCGAGGTGGGCCTCAGCGAGGCTGCGGCACGCCAGCGCGTGCAGAAGATGACCGAGGCCGGGATCATCCAGATCGTCGCTGTCACCGACCCGATGCAGCTCGGCTTCCGCCGCATGTCGATGATCGGCATCCGCGTGACGGGCGACCCGCGGCTCATCGCCGAGGAGCTGACGAAGATCACCGAGCTCGCCTACGTCGTGGTCACGCTCGGCACCTTCGACATCCTCGTCGAAGCCGTGTGCGAGAGCGACACCCACCTGCTCGATCTGATCGCCACCCGCATCCGGACGATCCCGGGCATCACGCACACCGAGAGCCTGCTCTACGCCGGCCTGTACAAAGACCTCTACAACTGGGGCACGCGCTGAGGCGCGGACCCGGAGACAAGGAGTGATCATGGGAACCACGGTCTTCGAACGTCGCCGCCCCGCGGATGCCGTGATCGATGCCTCGCTGCGAGACACGGCCTTCAGCGTGTTCTGGCTCGATGACGTCGAGCGCGTCTCGCATCCCGCACTCACCGAGAGCATCACGGCAGACCTCGCCATCGTCGGCGGCGGGTATGCCGGTCTCTGGACCGCCGTACGCGCCAAGGAGCGCGACCCCGAGCGCCGTGTGGTGCTGCTCGAGGCATCGCGCATCGCCTGGGCGGCGTCGGGCCGCAACGGAGGTTTCTGCGAGGCGAGCCTCACGCACGGGCACGAGAACGGCCTCACCCGCTGGCCCGACGAGATCGACCGTCTCGAAGAGCTCGGCCTCGAGAACCTCGACGGCATCGAGCAGACCGTGAAGCGCTACGACATGGACGTCGACTTCGAGCGCACCGGACAGCTGGCCGTGGCCGTCGAACCGCACCAGGTCGAGTGGCTGCGCGAGGAGGAGGGATTCCTCGACCGCGAAGCCGTGCAGTCCGAGGTGCACTCCGATACGTTCCTCGCGGGGGCGTGGGAACGCGAAGGATGCGCACTGGTGCACCCGGCGAAGCTCGGTCTCGAGCTGGCGCGCGTCGCCGCAGAACTGGGCGTCGAGATCTACGAGCAGTCGCTCGTGCGCGAGATCGTCGGCGACGGATCGAGTGCGATCACGCTCGTCACCCGCGACGGCGGGCGAGTGAGAGCGGATGCCGTGGCTCTCGCCACCAACGTCTTCCCCTCGCTGCTCAAGCGCAACCGACTCATGACCGTTCCGGTGTACGACTACGTGCTGATGACGGAGCCGCTGACCGACGAGCAGCTCACCTCGATCGGGTGGTCGAACAGGCAGGGCCTCGCCGACAGCGCCAACCAGTTCCACTACTACCGCCTCACGGCCGACAACCGCATCCTCTTCGGCGGATACGACGCGGTGTACCACTTCGGCGGCAAGGTGCGACCCGAGTACGAGGACCGCGCCGAGAGCCACCGCAAGCTCGCCTCGCACTTCTTCACGACGTTCCCGCAGCTCGAGGGCCTGCGGTTCACGCACCGCTGGGCCGGGGCGATCGACTCGTCGAGCCGCTTCTGCGCGTTCTTCGGCACCGCCCGCAAGGGACGCATCGCCTACGCGACGGGGTTCACCGGGCTCGGCGTCGGCGCCGCCCGGTTCGCCGCCGACGTCATGCTCGACAAGCTTTCGGGCGAGCCGACCGAACGCACCGAGCTCGCGATGGTGCGCGAGAAGCCCATCCCGTTCCCCCCAGAGCCCGTCGCCTCGATCGGCGTCAACCTCGTGCGCGCGGCGATGAACCAGGCCGATCACAACGAGGGCAAGCGCAACCTGTTCCTCAAGACGCTCGATGCCGTCGGCATGGGATTCGACTCGTGAGCGGGCTCGCGCCCGGCGAGGGCGTGAATGCCGCGGCACTGTCTCTCGCTCATGAACCGTTGCCGGCCGACGAGGTGCTCCTCGGACAGCCGACGACCGCCACGCATGCGCTGGCGACCCTCGGCGAGGTCGAGGTCGGCATCTGGGAGATGACGCCCGGCACGGCATCCGATGTCGAGGTCGACGAGGTGTTCGTCGTGCTCGCAGGTCACGCCCGCATCGAGTTCGTCGACCCGCCGCTGCCCGCGATCGAGGTCGATCCCGGCTCGGTCGTGCGTCTGGCCGAGGGCCAGCGCACCGTGTGGACGGTCACCGAGACGCTACGCAAGATCTACATCGCCTGACCGTGGTGACGGCGGGTCTCGGGGTCGATCCAGTTGCCCGAACCTGTCAATCGGTGCCATCGCTTGTGGAACGCGAGATCGGTGCCGTCGGCTTCGACGACAGTCGCACCGCACAGATCGCAGATCCGCAGGATGACGACGTCACCGTCCGTGGTCGTGACCGAGAATGACCCTGCCGGGAATACGACGCCCATCGCGTTCTCCTCTCGCGCCCTCCCCGACCGTCGAGGTCAGGTTCCGAGCCTCCTGTCAGCGTAGCCAAGCGCGCGGACACCGCCAATGCCCTGCCTTTCAGAGGGCGGCGAGCAGAGTGCCGACAGCGCTACGGACGCACGCGCTCCGCGCCGCTCCCCCCTCAGGCGCGCGCGGGTGCTGCCGCCGTCGCCGCGACGGCCGGCTTCTCGTCGGCACCCTTGATCACCCAGTAGACGACGGCGACCGCGAGGATGCCGATCACCGGCGTCAGGAACGCGGCCCAGGCTGTGCCGAGCGGGGCGAAGCTGACCGCGAACACCGAGACATCCCACAGGCCGTGCAGCGCCATGGCCCAGATGAGCGATCCGGTCACCCGACGCACGATGTAGAAGCAGGTGCCCGACATCGCGGCGAGCACGACCTGTCCGAGCGTGGGCCCGACGGGGGCGCCCAGCGCGGCGTTGATGATGTGCATCCCGCCGAAGAGCAGGGAGGTGAGCAGCCACACCCATACCTCGGAGAGGCGTGAGCGGAGGGCCGTCAGCAGGAGTCCTCGCGACATCAGCTCTTCGCAGAAGCCGACGGCGAGCCCGAGGGCGAGCAGCGACAGCAGGAACGACGCGTCGAACTTCGACCAGTCGGTGTTGAACAGGTTCGCGACAGCGACGACGAGCATGATCGCGGGCACGAAGATCGGCCACTTGTGGTGCGAGCGCGTGCGCTCGAACAGCGCCGGCCTCCACCACCCCAGAAGCCAGGTGGTGATGGCGAGCAGCACGGCGCCGACTGCGAGGTCGAGCACCGCTCCGCGCCAGGTGAACTCGGCCGAGGTGCCGATCTCGGTGTACGCCACCCCGCTCAGCTTCGACACGATGAAGATGACCGCGACGTAGCCGACGTAGATCGCGAGGCCGATCCAGACCCGAGGGGTGACGCGCATGAGGTTGTGCCTTCCGTCGGCGAGCGAGTTCCGATCACCCAACATGTCGGTGGGCAGGGTGGAGATGGTGACGCCGGAGTCGCCACCATCCTCGCACTCGCCACGATCAGCTACGCGGGGTCCGCGTCGAGGACGATACCGAGCCTGCTTGCGACATCACGAGACCGCCTCTCAGCGTCATCTGCTGTGCGCTCGAGGCGGGGCAGGTCCTCCGGGCCGTAGTACCAGGTCGACCGGTCTCCAGGGGAGACGTATCGCTCTTCTTCAGTGAGCTGCGCGTCGGCGCGGGCCTTCCGGAGGTCGGCCTCGGCACGATCTCGTTCGTCGAAGACCTGCGACGCGAGCGCGAGGTCGCGGGCGGGCAGGTCCGCCGGGGCACCAGCCGCCACACGGGGATGGATCAGCACGGATGGCATGGGCTTCGGGACGGGAGCGGCCGGTACCCGGCGCGAGGCGATGATCGCGGTGACGATCGCACCGAGGACGAACAGCAGCGCGACGGCGATGGCCGCGTCTCGGAACGGCAGGCGCATCACCGCGACCACCGTGACGGCCACGGCCGCGAGCAGGAGACCCCCGGCGATCGGGACGAGACACCCCCTCGCATCCCTCCTGCCCCGGGCGGCGCGCGCTCGCCGATGGCTCTCGATGATCGCCGACGCGTCGGCGCCGCTGTCCGGCGGCACGAGGTGCAACTGATCCGGGCTGGTCCGGATCGCCGCAGCATCGACGGCCGGCAGGCGGAAGCAATCCGGGCGGTCGGAGGAGATCGGCACCGAACCATCCTCTCTCGCCGGGCCCCGTAGGGCTGACGCCGAGAAGTGGGAATCGGTCTGCCAGTATGTCGTCATGTCCGGCACACGCAAGCTCGTCCCTGTACTCGCCGCCCTCGCCGTGACGGCTGCCGCGCTGGCCGGGTGCACCGCCACAGCACCGGCGGCGGTGCAGACGTCCGAGGCATCCGCTTCGACGGATGCCTCGGAGCCGGTTTCCGAGGCCACGCCGACGCCGGAATCGACCGAGCCCGATACCTGCTCCGCCCTGTCTGAGGTCCACGGCGACGGGGGTGGTTTGTACTGGGAGCGCCAGGGCACTCTCCGCGATCTCGGCGTACGCGAGTTCGCGCAAGGCGAGGTGTCTCTGAACACTGATGGCACTCCCTTGACGTACACCGTTGAACCTGGCGACGTCGAGGCCGTCATCGCTGAACGGCTCTGCGCATGGCCTACCCTCGGCGAGATGAACCACGTGCGCGTGATCCAGCCCGGACAGGTGCTCTGGCTCACGCCCGACCCTGACAGTCCCTGGGTCCCGTATTACAGCCCGTGGGACGCGCCTGAGGGGTTCCTACAGATCCCGTATCAGCAGGCGATCGAGTCCGCGGGCAGGGCGGTTGACGCCGGCGACGTGGACACTGTGCGGTCGATCTGGAACGGCACGCTCAAGGGCATGTTCGTGAATCAGTACACCATCGACGCGGTGCAGAAGGTCGTCGACTCCGGCGACCTCGACGCGCTTCGCCAACTCTTCTCCTGACACTGGCCACGGTTCGGTTCAGCTCGCTTCGAACGCTGAACGGCTGGGCGTCGGGCTCACGCGCCTGCCTCGTGCCACTATGGGGCCGTGCGGATCGTCGGCAGTGTCTCTCTCGCTGCCGCAGCGACGCTCATCGGACTTTTCGGCACTCTCATGCTCGGCGCAGCCGGCCTCAGCTTGATGGGTCCGGGCCTCAGCTGGGCAGGTCCAGGGGTCACAGTCATCGAGTATTCCGACTCGGATGACACCGAGCGGGCGTTCGGTATCGGCATGGGCATCATCGCGCTTATCTTCTGGCTCGTGCTGACGCTGTCCGCCGTGCTTGTGGGGCTGCGCGGCGGCCACCAGACGCGCGGGCGGCGTGCCACGGTGTGGATCCGTCGTGGGACTGAGCACGATGCTCGTGCTGGGCAGCCTGATAGCGGTGCTGGCTACGCCGCCTCTTCTATGAAGTGCGCGCTGCCTTCGATCGACGAGACCGAAGCCTGCCGACGACGAAGATCGCGGCGCCGATGATGGCGATACCGAGCGCGGTCACCATCACGGCGGCGTCGTGAGGCAGCATGGCGCACCCGACGGACGTGTCCTCGTAGGGACAGCTTCTCCAGGGCTGGAAGAAGAACAGCACTGCTGTCGCGGCACCCGACAGCGCAACTGAAGCGCCGATGACGGCCATCGATCTCGATGCGCGTTGAGTCACGGTGTCAAAGTACCTCGGTGGTCGTCCTGTCGCGACGGAACAGGCGCCAGACCCTTGCGCCGACGAGCAGGAAGACGGCGATGATGACGACGGGCACGACGAGCCATTCCCATCCCCCCGACCACCCGATGCCGAAGCCCTGATCATTCGAGAACGCGTTGACAGGCACGAAGAGGAAGGTTGCCTCCGCTTTCATCGGTGCAGCGCCATCCACCACTGCCAGCATGCCCCCGGCGAACGAGAGGAACACGACCCAGTACGTGCCGAGCGCTGCCGCCGCAGTCAACGTGCCGATTGACCAGAGCGGCCGCATCCATCCTCCCTCGCCATAGCGTGCGGCAAGTGTTCGTGGAGCGCCCAGGTCGGCGATCACCGCGTGCACCGGCCGCCCATCCGTGTCGATCTCGTCACGCAGCGTCCTCAGGATGCGCCTGCGCTCGGAGGCAGAGACGACTCCCTCGAGATGCCAGTCGAGACGAAGCAAGTACATGGATGCGCGCATGGAGGCCGAACGTTTGGCTGGACTGAAGAGAGACATGCTCATTCCCTTTCGAGTTCGATGGCATCGCGCACGGCGGCAGCAGTGTGCTCCCACTGCTGTCGGGCGACCGCGAGTGCGATCTCGCCTGCATCCGTGAGCGCGAAGTACTTGCGAGGCGGGCCACTCGGCGACGACCTGGAGAACGTCGTGACGAGCGCGTCCCGTTCGAGTCGGTTCAGGACGGGGTACACCAGTCCCGTACTGACTTCGAGGTCCAGCGCCGTCAAGCGCTCGACCAACTCATACCCGTAGGACTCTTCCTGCTGAATGAGTTGCAGAACTACCAACGGGAGCACTGCGCGCGTCAGTTGCGCGTCCTGTCGAGCTTGTATACGAGACACGCTAGTAGTGAACCACGAATAGCGAGAGCCCGGCAAGGTGATTCTCGAAGACGGCCATTCGTGAGCCAGTCGGCACACTCCTCTGTGGCCTGCAGCGTTCGCTGTTTCTCTCCGCGGCTCAGCGGCAGGCGGATGCCGTGCGCTACCGCGCCTACCGGGTGGGGTGAGCCTGGCCAGACGGGCCGCGTCAGGCAGCCACTCGGCTCAGAGCAACGACCGCACCGACGCATATGCGTCGGTGACCTCGTGCGTCGGCCTGTCGTAGACCCGCACGATCCCCGCATCCCCCTCGTGCCTCGTCCACCCCGGGTCGCCGGCGGTGATGAACGCGACCGCAGCGCCGTGCAGTTCGTCGGCGAGGTCCTGCGGCGGGTTCGGCCCGGCCAGCGGCTCCATCGCCGGCCCGTCGAGGCAGTCGAAGAAGAAGGGCACGTCGAGGCAGTGCTCGGCGAAGCCGAAGTGCCCTGACGGCCACGAGAAGCGGTAGAGCCAGGTGGGCGCATCGCCACGGACCGCCGCGATGCGGGGAACGCCACTGCGGAACATGCGGTCAGTGAGCACCCGTCCCGCGAGGCGCGCCTTGCCGAGACGCACGACGTCGGCATTCGCGGCCAGATACTCGGCGCGGATGCTCTTGGACAGCCCGAGCCGGGTCAACAGCACTCCCTGCGGCACCCATCGCAGCGCCTTCGCGGCGCTGCCGGTGAACGCCATCGTGAACTCGTCGTCCGCTGCACCGATCACGAGGGGCTTGTCGGCACCGACTCCGGCTCGCAGCGATTCAGGGGTCGGACGTGTGAGAAGGTCGCCGTCGATCGCGGGCCCGAGCGGCAGGCCCTCATCGATCATGGCGGTCATCGACGATGGCCCGAGCTGGGTCGCCTTCTTCTGAAGCGCGAGCAGACGATCCTCGCTCACGGTCGAAAGACCGGCCACGGTGGGCTCGACGCCCGCCGTCACGGCGAGCGCTCGCCCGAACGCCTCGGCCCGCGGCGCCGAGACATCTCCGAGAGCGCCCGAGATCGCGTAGACACTGTGGAACAGGTGCTGTGCCGCCTCCATGCCGAGCAGGGTGAGCACGGCTCCGCCTCCGGCGGACTGCCCGGCGATCGTCACGCGACCGGGGTCTCCACCGAAGGCGGCGATGTTCTGCTGCACCCATTCGAGCGCGAGCAGCCAGTCGCGCACACCACGGTTCGAGGGCGCATCCTCGATCCAGCCGAACCCGTCGAAGCCGAGCCGGTACGAGATCGAGACGGTGACGACGCCGTCTCGGTTGAAGTTGCGGCCGTCGTACCAGGGACTCGCGGGCGAGCCGGCGAAGTAGCCGCCGCCGTGGATCCACACGAGCACAGGCATGCCGGATGCCGTGGGATCGGGCGTGAAGACGTTGACGTTCAGCGTCGAATCGCCCTCGACGCTCGGCTCGGGGATCAGCGTCACACCGGGGTCGCCCCGCTGCGCTGTGGCGGCGAACTCGAGCGCATCGAGCACTCCGTCCCACGGGGCCCTCGGCACGGGAGCTTGGAATCGCAGCGCATCGATCGGCGGCTCCGCGAACGGGATGCCGAGAAAAGCCGCCGACCGCGGAGCCCCTCGCCCTCCCGTGGTCGGGCGCCAGCACCCTCGGACCCGCCCTGCGGCGGTCTGCACCTCGACGTACTCTGTCATGACCCTCACACTCTCACGCCGAGGCTTTTTCGTGCCGACACTCTCCCTTGCCGAAACTACGGCGCGCGCCGCGCAGTGACGACGATCCTCTGCCCCACGTCTCAGGCCTGCTCCAGCTCGTCGCCTAATGTCGAGACCGTGGTCCACCCCCGCGTCTACTTCTCCGCGATCCAGAACGAGGCCGAGTTCCTCGCCGACTACGAACCATCGCTCGCGACATGGGCGGACGAGGATGGATCGACCCTGCTGATGCGGGCTCTGCGCAACGGCGATCCCGCCAGCCGAGTCGCGATCGCCACGCGACTGCTCGACGACGGTGCTGATGCCGGCGCGGCGACCGAGAGCCAGGTGAACGCGTTGCACGTCTTGCTGAGCGCGACGGCCCACGATTTCATCGCTGAAGCAGCTCTGCTCGCCCGCCTGCTCGATGAAGGCGCAGACATCAATGCCGACAGCGGCAGTCGATGGGGCACGCCGCTGCAGACACTCTGCCGCACGCTCAAGTTCTCCGACGAGACTCTCGCTCCGTTCTACGACGTCCTGTTCGCCCGCCCCGAACTCGATGTGACCACCCCGAGCAGCGTGGGACGCAGCGTCACCGAGAGCGCCCGAGCCGCCATCAGACGCCGCACCGACCTGCTCGCGCGTTGCCACGCGCACACGAACGAGCACGGATCGCGCTGACGCCTGTGACAACCGGCTGACGCCCGCCCCGAGGGGCGACCATCCATCCGCGACCCGGCCCACGAGATCGGCGTGACCGAGACGACGGGCGCCTCAGACTCCCAGGACGAGACGGATGCCGGTGCCGATCTGGGCCATCAGATAAGGCGCCAGGTGGCCAGCAGGGTAGGTGTCGACGAACTCGCGTGTGACCGGACCGATCTGGCTGACGTTCGCCACCGAGTCGCGATCGAGTCCAGACGCGGCGGCCGGCACCAGGACGTTGCCGGGAAATCCCTCAAGAGCGGTGTTGGATGTCAGCGGCACGACGATGATGGTGTTGATGTTCGTATCGAGCAGCCAGTCCTCTTGCACCACGACGGACGGACGCACTTTCGCCGGTTCCGAGCCTCGCGGAATCCCGAAGTCGACCCAGACGATATCGCCTCTGCGAATCACCAGTCGGTGCTCTCGCGCAGCCGCTGCTCGTTGCCACGCACGAACAACTCGTCGTCTGCATCGGTGTCGGCCTGAACCAAGATCTGATTCGCGATACGGGTCAGGTCCGAAGAGCCTTCCAACTCATCGGCGAGCCGTCGCCCGGCGAGCTGGAAGAACTCCGACCGGTTCATGCCGTGTCGCGCAGCCACGCGTTCGAAACGCGCGAAGTCGCCATCGGGTACTGATATCGCCGTCTTCATGAGAAGAGTATAACCGGTCATACTGCGAGGCTGGTCAGAGCATCCGACACTCGAAGGTGGTCGAAAGATGCCCGACTACTCCCCGACGCGCGAGACCACCGCGTGTGGCATCCGCTCGGTCATGACGCGCACCGCTTCGGGGTTGTCGTCGACGAGCACCGCGTCGCGGCCGAGAGCAGAGGCGACGGCTCCGGTGGTGCCGCTGCCGGCGAAGAGGTCGAGCACGCGGTCACCCGGGCGACTGGATGCTCGGACGATGCGCCGCAGGATGCCCTCGGGCTTCTGCGTCGGGTATCCGGTCTTCTCACGCCCGGTCGTCGGCACGATCGTGTGCCACCACACGTCGGTGGGCAGCTTGCCGCGGGCGGCCTTCTCGGCCGTGACCAGACCCGGAGCCATGTAGGGCTCGCGGTCGATGTCGTCGGCGTTGAACACGTACTCGCGCGGGTTCTTCACGTACACGAGGATCGTGTCGTGCTTGGTGGGCCAGCGGCGTCGCGACTTCGCGCCGTAGTCGTAGGCCCAGATGAGTTCGTTGAGGAAGCAGTCGCGGCCGAACACCGCATCGAGCATGACCTTGGCGTAGTGCGCCTCGCGGTAGTCGAGGTGCAGATAGAGCGTGCCGTCGTCGGCGAGCAGCCGCCAGGCCTCCTCCAGCCGGGGCATCAGGAATGCACCGTAGTCGTCGAAGCGGTCGTCGTACGTACGAAGCATCCCGCGCACCCGCTCGTACGCGTGGCCGTGGAATCCGTGACGCACCTCGGAAGGCGTCGTCGCCGGTTCGGTATTCAGCATGGGCGCGGCCGTTGCGGCTGCGGACCCGCGAGATTCCGGGAGCGCGATGCCATCGGCCTCCGACTCCTGCTGAGTCGTGAACGTGCGACGGGCGGTGACCACCTGTCGCTCCTGCGCGCGGCCGGTGTTGAACGGCGGATCGAGGTAGACGAGCGTGAAAGACGCAGACGGAAGAGTCGCCGCTGCGGCGAGATTGTCGCCCTGGAGGATCGAGACATCGCCGCGGACGACGGGCGCCGGTTCGACCGGCGCCGGGTCGCCCGGCGCCGCCTCCGGCACAGGTGCGGCGTCGGTCACGGAACCCGCTGCAGCCACGCGTCGGTGGCGAACTTCGACTCCACGAGCGCCTCGGCATCGGCGTACTCGTCGGCGGTGATCGCGCCGTCTTCGGCGGAGGTCAGCGAGCGGAACGTGTCTTTGAAGCGCTCGATGATCTCGGCACGCGCGAGACCGGTCTGGCTGCGCAGCGGATCGACCCGCTTCGCCGCCGACGTCGTGCCCTTGTCACTGAGCTTCTCGCGGCCGATGCGCAGCACCTCGGTCATCATCTGGCCGTCGATGTCGTACGAGAGCGTCGCGTGGTGCAGCACTCCCCCGTTCGCGAGGCGCTTCTGCGCGGCGCCGCCGATCTTGCCCGACGAGCTGGCGATGTCGTTGAGGGGCTGATAGATCGCGTCGATCCCGAGCGACCGCAGCGCCTGCAGCACCCAGTCGTCGAGGAAGGCATACGAGTCGGCGAAGGTCATGCCCTGCACGAGGGATGCCGGAACGTACAGCGAGTAGGTGATGATCTGCCCTGCGGCCATGAGCATCGCGCCACCGCCCGAGATGCGGCGGACGACGTCGAAGCCGTGGCGAGCAGCGCCCGCGGGGTCGACCTCGTTGCGATACGACTGGAACGAGCCGATGACGACGGCCGACTGGTCCCATTCCCAGATGCGCAGCGTCGGTCGACGGCGCCCTTCGCCCACGCGCGAGGTGAGCACCTCGTCGAGCGCGAGGTTCATGCGGGGCGAGACCGCCTTCTCGTGCACGATCTCCCAGTCGAAGTCGTTCCAGCCCGGTGCCGTCACCAGCGCGCGGCGCACCGCGGTACCGACGGCCCCTGGCGTGAAGCCGAGCAGCTGCGCCCCCTCGGGCAGGGCAGCGCGGACCGCTGCGGCGATGGCCGTGGCATCCGATTCGACCGGGAGGCCGGTGACCGCCCGGTCGATGTCGTCGAGCGCCGTGTCGGGCTCGAGGAAGAAGTCGCCGGCGAGGTGGAAGCGAGCGATCCTGCTGTCCTCGACCTCGAGGTCGACGACGACGAGCTTTCCGCCTGGAACCTTGTATTCACCGTGCACGGTTACAGCTTAAGCCGCGGTCGTCGCACCGGCGCGGTGAACCCGCGGATTCAGCGCCCGAGCACCACCGCACGCTCACCGGCGCGGATCGGCGCCGAGAAGCGGTTGCCGGCGGGCGGCTGCGGGCAGACGTACTGATCCGAGAACGCGCACGGTGGCAGGTAGGCCCGGTTGAAGTCGATCACTGCGGAGCCGTCGGCGGCCGGCTCCTCTATCGGCAGGAAGCGGAACCGGTAGGTCTCGGTGCCGTTCGTGCCGTCGGCGAAGACCGCGGTCAGAGCGCCCTGCGGAGTGCGGGTCGCCGAGAGGGTGACGGCGACGCCGTCGAGGGTGAAGTGCAGCCTGCCCGCGAGGTCGGAATCGTGCACGTGCCCGTCGATCGACGTCACGGCGATCGTCTCCCCCGGCGTCGGCTCGAACGCCGCCGCGATCCGCCAGCCCTCCCGAGGCGGATACGCGTCTATCGCACTGAACCGTTCGCGCTCGGGTCGCCTCGGGTTGAATACCCGCAGCGCGACCGTGCCTCGCCGGTCGAACACGCGCAGTTCACGGCGCCCGAGCCGCAGCGACTCGCTGCCGCGCAGAGTCACGACCGACCCGGAAGTGCCGAGATCGCTGCCGCGGATCCCTCCGTCTCCCGTGAGCGCCCACAGCCCAGGAACCCCCTCCACGGCAGCGGGCTCGGTGATGAGCCAGTTCGTCGACTCGAGCGCGGCCGGGCCGTACTCAGCACCGGCATATCGCTCGCGCGACTCGTGCCATGCCCTCCAGTCGTCTGCGAAACCCACCACGCACCTCCCTCTCGCCGCGAATCTATGCGGAGGAGAGACCGATATGTCGGGTGGGCGTCACGCGGATTCACCCGCTGTAACACCCGTTCACGGGGCGTAACACGCGGACGCGGGGAAGGATGCGGTGCGGCTCAGCGCGCGGGGATGTGCGTGTCGAGCCACGACAGGATGTCGGCGCGGACCTCATCCTGCTGCAGCTCGTTGAAGATCTCGTGACGGGCATCGGGGTAGACGAGGGTCGTGATGTCGGTGAGCCCTGAGCGCGTGCGGTACTCGTCAGCGAGCTTGTGCACGCTCCGGGGACCGCCGACCGAGTCGTCGCGACCCACGAGGAGCAGCATCGGGATGTCGCGGCCGAGGTCCTTGCGGGGGCGGCCGTAGAGCTTCGCGGCTTCGATCGGACCGAACAGCTTCAGCAGCGGCACGTCTGTGGTGAGGGGGTCCTCGTCGAACTCCTTCCACACCGCGGGGTCGCGGCTGAGCCACTCGAGCCCCGTCGCATCGTCGGCGGCCCAGCGGGCGTTCAACGGCGCGGCATTGAGCGAGCCGGGCATCCGCAGGGCGGAACCCGACAGGATCACGGCGTCCCACGCTTCGGGGTGGTCGTTCACGAGCATCTGCGCGAGGAACGAGCCCCACGAGTGTCCCAGCAGCACGAGCGGAAGATCGGGATGCTCGTCCTTGATGATGCCGGTGAGCTGCCAGACGGCATCCTTCGCGGCGATCAGGCCGCCCTTGCCGAGTCGGCCCAGCTTGGCCGGACCTCCGTGCTGTCGGATGCCGGTGCGACCGTGTCCGCGGTGATCGTCGGCGTAGACGTGGAAGCCCGCCTCGGTGAGCGCCGCGATCAGCGTGCCGTAGCGACCTGCATGCTCGCCGACGCCGTGCAGCAGCTGCACGACTCCTCGCGCATCACCCGCCGCCTCGTGGACGTCGTAGACGATGGCGATGCCGTCAGCATCCGTGAATTCTCGGGTATCCGTCACGCCCCCACCCTACTGAGAGTGCGCGGCGTGCGTCAGGTCCGCGAGCGCGGCGCAGGGCAGGCGCTCACGGGTGCGGGTCAGGCGTCGAGCGCGGCGATGACGCTCTGGGCGATCGCGAGGTCGGTGATCTCGTAGCCGCCCACACCGTCGGAGGCCGAGCCCATGCGCACGCCGCCGTCTTCGTGCACGGTGCGCTTGGCCGAGAAGTGCAGCGCGTCGACGCCGGTCGCGGCGAGGGCGGCGGCGCTGGCGGCATCCACTCCGCTGCCCGCCATGATCTCGATCTCACCGGCGGCCTCGGCGACCAGGGCGCGCAGGGTGTCGATGCCGTCGATCGCGGCCGACGCCCCTCCTGACGTGAGCACCCGGCGGAGGCCGAGCGAGCGCGCGGCGACGAGCGTGGCGATGGGGTCGGCGGTCACATCGATCGCCCGATGGAGGGTGACGGATGCTCCGCCCGCGGCGTCCCGCAGCCGGGCCATCGCGTCGAGGTCGAGGCGCCCCTCCGCATCGAGCGCACCGATCACGACGCCGTGAGCGCCGGCCTCGATCGCCGCACGGACGTCCCGCTCGGAGAGGGCGATCTCGTCGGCGTCGTAGTGGAATCCACCGGCGCGGGGGCGGATCAGCACGTGCACCTCGGGACCCGCGGTGCGAGCGGTCTCGACCGCCAGTTCGATCGTGGCGAGCGAGGGCGTCAGTCCACCGAGCGGCAATGCCTGGGCGAGCTCTACGCGGGCGGCGCCGACGGCCGCGGCGATGCGGACTCCGGCAGGATCCTGGACGGCGATTTCGATGGCGGGGGTTCGGGTCACCCGTCCATTCTGTCGTGTGTGACGTTCTGTTCCGATATGGGGTTTCCGGTTTCGCGGAAAATTACTTAGACTGTCTAAGTAATGTCTGCGTCTGATGAATCCCTCCACCTCACCGCGACAGACCTGCGCATGGCGACTTTTCGACTCGCACGGCGCCTGCGATGCGCCCGAGCCGTCGACGCGATGAGCGATGCGCAGCTCGCGGTGCTCGCCACGCTGCGCATGCACGGTCGCCGCACGATCACGGCCCTCGCCGAGCGCGAGCGCGTCACCGCACCGTCGATGACGAACATGATCAACGGCCTCGAAGAGCAGGGCTACGTCGTCCGCACTCCGGATGCCGAAGACCGGCGTCGCGTGCAGGTCGACATCACCGAGGCGGGCACCGAGATCGTCGCGCAGACCATCAAGCGCCGAGACGAGCTGCTCGCCGAGATGCTCGGCGAACTCGACTTCACGGAGGAAGAGCTCGCGACGCTGCGCGAAGCCAGCGCCCTGATGCGAAAGGTGGTCGACCGATGAGCGCGATGTTCCGTTCGTTCTCGAACATCAACTACCGCATCTGGTTCGCCGGCGCCCTCGTATCGAACATCGGCGGGTGGATGCAGGCGACCGCCCAGGACTGGGTCGTGCTCACCGAGCTCACCGACAACGACGCTGCGGCCATGGGCGTCACGATGGCGCTGCAGTTCGGTCCGCCTCTCGTGCTCGTGAGCCTGACCGGCTGGGTCGCCGATCGGTTCGAGCGACGGCGCATCCTGATGGCCACGCAGTCGGCGCTGCTGCTGCTCGCGATCGCCGTGGGTGTACTGCTGCTCAACGGCGTCATGACCCTGCCGATGATGTTCTGCTTCGCCGCGGGCTTCGGTGTCGTCAACGCGTTCGACGCACCGGCCAGGCAGGCGTTCGTCTCCGACATGGTCTCGTCGGGCGACACGTCGAACGCGGTCGCCCTCAACTCGGCATCCTTCAACCTCGCCCGTATGATCGGCCCCGCGGTCGGTGGCCTGCTCATCGTCGCGATCGGATCGGGCTGGGTGTTCATCGCGAACGCGGTGACGTTCCTCGCGATGCTGGTCGCGCTGCTCCTGCTGCGCACCGGCCAGTTGGCGCCGCGTCTGAAGAACCGCCGCCCGGGCGGCCTCGCCGAAGGCTTCCGCTATGTGTGGGGGCGAAGCGACCTGCGCGTGGTCTTCGTGACGGTCTTCCTGATCGGTGCCTTCGGCATGAACTTCCCGATCTTCGCCTCGACCATGGCGCTGGAGTTCGGGGCGGGAGCCGACGGCTATGGAGTGCTGAGCTCAGTGCTCGCGATCGGCTCCCTCGCCGGCGCACTGCTGGCCGCTCGACGCGACCGCGCCAGAGTGCGGGTCGTGATCCTCGCGGCCGGCGGCTTCGGCATCGCGGCGTTCATCTCGGCGGCGATGCCGACATACATCTCTTACGCCGTCACCCTGACGTTCACGGGATTCATGATCGTCACACTGCTGACGACTGCGAACGGCTACGTGCAGATGACGACCGCTCCTGCTCTCCGCGGCCGTGTGCTCGCGCTCTACATGGCGGTCATCATGGGGTCGACTCCGGTCGGAGCCCCCATCGCCGGGTGGGTCGCCGACACGTTCGGCCCTCGCAGCGCGATCATGCTTGGCGGCACCGCCGGGTTCGTGGCCTGCGCGATCGGCGCGATCTGGGTCTTCACCTCCGGTCGTCTGCACAGGTCCGAGAACAGCCGATTCCTGATGACGCTCGATGAGACGCGGCCGGTGAGCATCATCGACGAAGCCGAGATCCTCGACAAGAAGGCCGACCCGGTGGAGTTCAGCGACGAGGCGGCCGTCACCACCCCGATCCGCACGTCGAAGAAGGACTGACCGCGTTCTGAGCGCGTGGATGCGGTTTGTCAATGCCCTCCACGCAGGGCCGGGGCAGACGTACGTTCGCCGCATGGACCAGAACACAGGACGCACCCCGCACGCCGAAGAGCCCGCTGAGGGTTCGCCCGAGCAGAACCCGGAGCACAACACGGCACCCGACGGACAGGCCTCGACCGAACGCGACGAGCTGCACGGAAACGCTCAGGGCTCAGCGCAGGGCGGCGCGATCCAGGGCGACAGCTCACACGGCGACGCGGCCCGAGGCGCCATCCAGGGCGAAGCCGAAGACGGCAACGCTCAGGGCTCAGCGCAGGGCGGCGCGATCCAGGGCGACAGCTCACACGGCGAATCGCCGCGCGGCGCCATCCAGGGCGACGCGAGCCCCGACCGCGATGCGGCGCTCGGCGGAGACAAGAACACCGAAGACCAGCTGACGGCCGACAACGAGGTCGAGGAAGACGCGCTGCGCTCACTCGACCCGAACGACGCCCCGGCCTGACCGGCGGGCAGCAGACGAAAGCAGGGTGGATGCCGCGGCATCCATCTTTTCGCTGGCAGCCCTGCCCCTCGACCGAGCAGCGCAGCGATCGCAGAAGCCGATGTGGCCGACGCGAGGCGGGTGTATGTTGCGGAGATGGAGCCGATCCGAGTGGGCCTCGTGGCCGACCCGGCTTCGCCCACCGTCGTCGCGCGTCGGATGACCGACCTCGCGCCACCGATCGCCGCTGCGGCCGATAGCTGGATCGTCGAACTCGTCAGCGAGCCGTTCACCCTCGGGTCTGAAGACGTCGACGTCGCCCTGGAGCGGCTACGAGCGCACGCCGAGCAGAACGGGTGGGATCTCGTCATCGGCGTCACCGAGCTTCCGCTTCGCGACGACGACGGCCGCTACCTGCTGGCGGCGATCGATCCTCGACGCCACTCCGCAGTGCTGTCGCTGCCCGCCCTGGGCGGTTTCCGGGTGCAGAGCCGCGCCCGCCATGCGGTGCGGGGACTCGTCGACGGGATGGCTGGGCCCGCCTCGCCGGACGAGCAGCGCCTGCCGCTCCCCGGACTCAGTGCCCGGGGGCGCGTGCTCCTGGGCATGGTGCTCGCCAATCGTCCATGGCTGCTCGCCGCCGGGCTCAAGTCCGCGCTGGTCGCGGCCCTGGCGACCGGCGCGGTGGCGACGATCGAGCCGACGGTGTGGTCGCTCGCCAGCTCGCTGTCCGGCTGGCGTCTGGTCGCGGCGACGGTGGCCTCCATCGCGATCATCATCGCCTGGATCGTGATCGACGGCAGGCTCTGGGATCGTCCAGACGACGACTCGACTCAGGCCCGTGAGAGATCCCGTCTCTACAACACCTCGACGCTGCTGACTCTGACCATAGGCATCGTCATCTGCTATCTGGCGCTGTATGTCGTGAACCTGGCCTGGGCGCTCTTCGTGCTCGACACGGCGGTGATGAGCGAATCTCTCGGCCGAACCGTCGAAGTCGGCTATCTGTTCGTACTCACCTGGTTCGTCGCGTCGGCGGCGACACTCGGCGGCGCGTTGGGAACGGGCCTGGAGTCCGACGACGCGATCCGCGCCGCCACCTACTCTAAGCGCGAGGAGGAGCGACGCGCCCGCCTGGCCGACGAGCGCACCTGAGACGGCGACGACGCATGACGAAGGAGGCGCCCGATCCCCGAGAAGAAGTCGTGGTTCTCGTCGGCGTTCGGCGAGAGCGCCGACAGGATCGCCGGGTTCACGTTCGTGACGGTCGAGGGGAACATCGCGTCGTAGCCGAGGTTCATCAGCGCCTACCCGCCTGCGCTCGCGCCCGGTCCCGCGCATCTCGCACCTGGACAGCTGCCGACAGCGCCCCACGCGGGCGGACATGTCGTGCCGTTCCATTTCAGCGGCCGGGACTGACCCCAGCGGCCTTGACGACTGGTTACATGAACAAGAGAACCCGCGCGACCTCGTCGACCATGGTCACGATGCCGTCGTGACTGTCTCGATAATCAACGATTCGCAAGACGCCGTGAGCCGACTCGGCTGAGCGCTCCGCTGTACATCGCAGCGCTAGATGGCCTCGTTCTCACAGCGCGAGCGGAGCCTCGGCACCGGCGGAGCACTTCGAACGAGTCAAACCCTTCCGAAGTACTCCGCCGCCTTTCACATCAGTGAAACATCAGCTTCCTGGCGCCAATCACCTCAGCCGCGCCAGACTATGAGCGGACATCGACCAAATGTTGCCTGGCACCGCCTGACGGGTGACTGGCCGCCGTAGCGCTGATGGCTCCCGCTCACGGGACGATACTGATGTCATCGCAGTAACTCGATGCGCTGCCGCTCGGGAGATAGCAGTAGACCGTCGCCCGATACGCCGTCGGACCTGTTGTGAAGGTCTTCGCGCCCTGGGAGTAACCAGTGGTGCCGATGGTTGCGGACACTTCAGTCGCTCCGTGGTTCTTGACACCGATGCTGATCGGTTGATTCGTGGTCGTCTTTCCCCAGCCTGTCAGTTGGTACGTCGTGTTCGGGAGCACTGCGATGGTTTGCTCGACAGATCCAGCGTTAGGGCCAATGACAGCTGCTGAGCTTCCCGAACGGGCGTTGGCGCTCGTCGTCACGCCTGCGTTCCAGGCATTCCAAGGGCCAAGCGCTTGGCTCTCGAATCCCCCGTTCGAGACCACGGGCACTGATTTCGTCAATTGAATGTCGTCGCAATATGCTGCGCCAGCACCGCCTGACTGATAGCAGTAGATGACAGCCGTCGTGGCGTTGGCCCCGGTTGTGAAGGTAGTCGCCACTCCCTGCCATCCGGTGGTGGTCGTCGATGCTGACCGTTCCGTTCCACCGAAGCTCTTGACTCCGACTCCGACTTTGCCGCCAGCGGCTGCGACTCGCGCCTCACCCGTCAAGAGATAGGTGGTGTTCGGCTGAACCGCCACGGTCTGCTCCGCTCCTGATCCGCTCCCGTTCGTCTTGAGCGCTGCGGCACCTGCGAATGTCGACGACGTATCTCTTTGGGCGCCGTTGTATGGCGCCCACGGCGACATGCTTGCTGCGTCGAAGCTCCCGTTGCCGACGATCACCGAGCCTGTGGGGCAGACGGTTGTGGTTTGGATCGCTCCGATGTCGGCGGCGCACCCCAACGGGAGGGTGGTTCCTGCGAAGTCGAGAGCCGGGCGACCCGGGATGGTCGCGCCAGCGAGCAAGGCAGGAGACGTTGACGTGGGCCTGTACGCGGCGGCCGCTGATGCCAGACCGGCGCCTGCGCCTCCGGGGTTGGCCAGGCGCGGGTCGGCGGTGATCTTGTAGGCGTCGAACGGCTCAGATGCGGGATGAGATCCGTAGAAGATATTCTTCTGCCACAAGAGGTCGGGGGCGTTGTCGTATCCTCCGCTTCCGAGGTTGTAGAAGATGTTGTTCTCGATGGCGAGCGGGGTGTTCCCGTTCTCGAAGACTTTCGTGGTTGATCCTGGCTTGAGGTACACCGTGTTGTTGGTGAAGGAGTTGTCTCCGCCTTGGACCCCCTGGCCCGCAATGACTCTGGATCCGTCGTTCTGGCTGATGTTGTAGCGCACCTTTGCGTTCGAGGCCGTGCCGTAGCAACCGCAGAACAACACCATCCCGCCTTCGTTGTCGTGAGTGTAGTTGTATTGGAAGACGGTGTTGTTGGTTCCGAAATCGATGTCGAGCGCCTCACCGTCACCGGTGCCGGGATAACGACGGGTCTGGGAGATCTCGTTGAACTGGAAGACTGTGTTGTCGGAGTTCCAGGGCCACATTCCAGCGTTGTTCCCGGGGTTTCGCTGCGCCGCTTTGGTCACCGTGTTGTACTGAACGAGAGCCCCATCGGCGTTTTGGACCACCACACCATCGCCACCGGTGTCGGTGACGGTGTTGTTCTGTATGACGACGTTCCGAAATGGTGTCCACTGCTGACCGCTGCTCGTGCAGCGGACCGAAGTTCGGCACCACCAATCAGAGGCGGTGCCGATCCCGGTGCGGTCGACAGTCGTCACCTGGTTGTCTGAGATCATGACTCCGTCGTACCAAGAGGGTGTTGTGCTGCCGCGGGCATCGACCAGAATTCCCGCACTGCCGCCGGCATCCTTTTTGTTGTCTCCGTTGACGTCGTGGACGTTCAGGTGGGAGAGGGTGATGCCCTTCGCCACTCCGAAGTCGCTGATCGTGACGTATACCCCCCGGCGAAGTGCAACGCTGGCACCCTTGTTCGATAGTTCGAGGTTCGTCACCGTGACGTACTGCTGATTGGACAGCAACACGGACTGGGCCGCCGCTCCCGCTGTCGCAATGACAGGTTTGTTTCCCGAACCGTAGGCATCTACGCGGATCGGGGCACCTTGCACGCCTGACCCCGAGAATGACAATGAACCGGCGCACGTCGTACCGCGACGAAGAAGAATGGAGTCTCCTGCACCGAACGTGCGCGAGGCGACGCTGGTCAGGGTGTTCCATGGCGTGGTGGACGAGCCGTCACCGGCGGTGGTCGCCGAACAGTCCACATAGAAAGCGGTGTTCGCCGCCGCAGCCGGTTCCGCGCTGACAGCGAGCCCCGCAGATGCGAGAACTGCGACGAAGACACCTGCGAGAGCTTTTCGTCGCATGCGTGAGGCCAGATGCTTCGGAGACTTCGGAGACGAGATTTCGGTGAACATAGTGCTCCTTCGTGAATCGCACGTTTTGGGGAGTAAGGGCAATAGCTTTCAGACGACGGCGAGGTGGTCGCATTCGCTGGTCTCAAGGCGAATGCTCCCGGTCTCATCGGGGCAGCGCGGCGATCTGCTGAGCAGCTCGCTCCGGTGAGCGCGGCAACCGCCATCGCGACCGGAAGCACGTGAGCTGTCGCAGCCGACACGACCGCCGAGGCGTTGTCATGTCGGCGACTTCAGGTCGGGATGAGCTCCCTTGGCCGGATCGAGCGAACCCAGTCGGATGAGTACTGCGGCGATGGTTGTGGCACGGGGCGCATCGTTGGTCTCCCGGGATCGATCTCGACATTGAGCAGCCGTGTTCGTTCACGTGAACGTTCACGAATAGAGGCAATGTAGCGCGCGTCGAGTCGTTTCACCAGCCCTCGAGCGATTTCTTTCCCATCGGCACGTCAAGGCCCCTGTGATCACCGGTCCGCGCGTGGCGGGCATAGCCTGTTCTCATGACGGGAAAAAGGGTAACCATCACCGATGTCGCCGCAGCGGCCGGAGTATCGCGGCAGACGGTCACCCGCGCCATGAACGGAATGTCCGAGATCACGGCGTCGACTCGCGAACGAGTCCTCCGCGCCAGCGAAGAGCTGGGATATCGGCCCAGCCGATTCGCCAGCAACCTCGCTCGTCAGAAGCACCACTCTCTCGGCGTCATCCTCGCGACGCTTCGCAACCCGTACTACACCGATCTGGCAGCAGACATCCTCGATATGGCCGGGGGTCTCGGGTGGCAGACGACGATCGCCACGAGTGAGAACGAATCGGAGATCGAGGTCCTCACCTCGCTCACCTCGCAGGTCGATGCGGTCGTGGGGTACTTCGAGGCTCCGGAGTCCGAGATCGCGCGAGCCGCGCGCGGCATCCCCGTCATCTTCATCGAACGGTCCGCCACCCTGCCGAACATTCATTCCGTGCAGTTGGACTTCGATCAGGGGATGGCTGGTCTCGTCGAACATCTCGTCGCTACTGGTGCGCGTCGTTTCGGCATGATCGATTCTCGGAACGCAGCCGGAACCTACCACCCCACTGCGCGTCGGGCCTCGTTCGAAAAGGCTCTCGCCACCCTCGGAATCCAGGCCCCCGTCGTCGCCTCACCCGAGTCGCTCCAGAGCGCCGGAGCGGCGTTCTCGGAGCTCCACGGTCGCCATCCCGACATCGACACCGTGGTGGTCTTCAACGACATGATGGCGATGGGCGTGATGCAACAGGCTCATGCGATGCGACTGCGCATCCCCGATGACGTGCGCATCGTGGGCACCGACGGATTGCACCTCGGCGCCCTGATGTCTCCTCCACTCAGCACGCTCTCCATCGACCGGCATGCCATTTCCGAGGCCGCGGGCGACCTCATCACGGCCGCCCTCGAGGACGCGCTGATCGGATCGAGCTCTCGAGTCGTCGTGCCGTCACCACTGTGGCGCGGCTCGTCATGAGGTTCTCCTGCGCGCCAGCGGTCGATATACCGCTCTCCAGATCTCTTGACCGCGGATACCCTCCACAACTAACGTGTCCGTGAACGATCACGTGATCGTTCACGGAAGGTGAACGCTCATGGGAACTCCCCTTGTCGATGAGGTCGAGGCATCCGATCGCTCTATGGAAAGTGCCTGGAGCGATGTGCGCTACGTCGAGGCGATCGCACCCTCGCAATGGACGACGCCGACGTCGGCGCACGTCGCGGCCGGCAGCGCCCGGAAGCTGAGTCTGAACGGGCAGTGGCGGTTCCGCTTCAGCGGGAGCATCTTCGACGACGCATCCGCGCCCGTTCTGCCGGACACCGATCTGAGCGACTGGGACACAATCGCGGTTCCCGGCCACTGGCCGCTGCAGGGCTGGGGCACGCCGTGGTACACCAACCAGTTCTACCCCTTTCCGATCGACGCACCACACGTTCCCGACGACAACCCCACCGGCGTCTACGCCTTGGATTTCGATGCCCCCGACTGGGGACCTTCCACGACCGTCCTGCGCTTCGACGGGGTCGACTCGATCGCCCAGGTATGGCTGAACGGACACCTCCTCGGGGTGACACGCGGCAGCAGACTCCCTCAGGACTTCGACGCGACGCGGGTCCTTCGGCGCAGCTCGAATCGACTCTACGTGCGAGTACACCAGTGGTCGGCGATGTCCTATCTCGAGGATCAGGACATGTGGTGGCTGCCCGGGATCTTCAGGGACGTGACGCTCGTGGAGCGGCCCCCGCGCGGGATCGGTGACGCCTTCGTCCACGCCGAGTTCGATTCGTCGACCGGCGAGGGGCAGCTCCGTGTCGAGACGGTCTGCGATGCGACCGTCTCAGTTCCTGAGTTGGGGATCGAGTTCGACAGCACGGGTGACGCGCGGTTGCCGGGCATCGAACCATGGAGCGCCGAGACCCCGCGGCTGTACGACGTCGTGCTCACCTCCGCGGGTGAGAGCCGAACACTCCGTGTCGGGTTCCGAACGGTCGCGGTGCGGGACGGACTGCTGACAGTCAACGGCAGGCCGCTCATGCTCCGCGGCGTCAACCGGCACGAGTTCGACACGCGCAGCGGCCGGACGCTCACGCGCGAAGCGATGGAAGCCGACGTGCTCCTGATGAAGAGGTACAACGTCAACGCGGTCAGGACGAGCCACTACCCGCCGGCACCCGAGTTCCTCGACCTGTGCGATCTGCATGGGCTCTGGGTGATCGACGAAGGCGACCTGGAGACGCACGGGTACGTCCATCAGCAGTGGATCGGAAATCCTGCAGATGACGAGCGATGGGCCGACACCCTGATCGATCGCATCGGCCGGATGGTGGAACGCGACAAGAACCACCCCTCCGTCATCATCTGGTCCCTCGGTAACGAGTCGTTCACCGGGACCAATCTGCGGGCCATGGCCCGATGGGTGAAGGACCGCGATCCGTCTCGACCCGTGCACTACGAAGGCGACACCGCCTGCGAGTACGTCGACGTGTTCGGACAGATGTACCGCACGTTCGCCGAGATCGACGAGATCGGCAGGCGTGTCGACCGGATCGACCCGGACTCCCCCGGCGACACCGATGCTGACATCGCACGGCGGGCACTCCCGTTCATCCACACCGAGTACGCCCATGCCATGGGGAACGGGCCCGGCGGCCTAGCCGACTACCGGGATCTCTACGAGAAGTACCCACGGCTGCAGGGTGGCTTCGTGTGGGAGTGGATCGACCATGGCCTCGAGCAGACCGATGATGACGGGCGGCCCTTCATCGCCTACGGAGGCGACTTCGGAGAGCCTCTTCACGACGGGACCTTCGTCCTGGACGGGCTCGTCTTCGCCGACCGTACCCCCTCGCCCGGGCTCGACGAGTTCAAGAAGGTGTTCGAACCTTTCCGTATCGAGATCGACGGCCGTGTCGCCCGCATTCGCAATCTTCACGACGTCGTCGGCACCGAGGGCTTCGAAGCCGTCTGGTCACTCGAACTCGGTGGCTTACTTGTGCGGAGCGGGCGGGAGGCCCTTCCTCCGATCTCCGCCGGGTCGATCGGGACGATGGCCCTCCCGTCCGACGCCCTGCCAGCTGCCGACGACCACGCAGATGCCGTGCTGACCCTCCGGATCCTCACCACGCAGGACACGAGTTGGGCGGCGGCCGGTCATGAGGTCGCCTGGGCACAGACCGCCCCGCGACCTCTACCGGGGATCGCGCCCGCTCCCCTTCCCACGCTCAGGCCGCGGACGCGCACATCCAGATCGAAGATCGAACTGGGATCAGCGGTGTTCGATCCGGTGTCGGGCGGACTGCAGGAACTCGACGGCATCGAGTTCCACAGCTCCCCCCAAGTGGACCTCTGGCGCGCCCCGACCAGCAACGACATCGCCTTCGACCAGGAGACCAGCCTCGCGGACGAGTGGCGGAAAGCGGGACTGCACGCCCTGGAGCACTCGATCCGGGAGATCGAGATCGGCGATGACACCCTCGTCGTGCGGGGGCGTACCGGCGTGCGTGGACGAGGGTACGGTGTCGAGACCACAGCAGTCTGGCGACGCGTCGCCACCGGCGTCTCGGTGGCGTACCACGTCGACCCGGTGGGACCGTGGTGGACGTCCTGGCCTCGCGTCGGAATCCGGTTCGCGGTGGACCGCTCGTTCGGAGATGTCGAGTGGTTCGGAATGGGACCGAGTGAGGGGTACCGCGATACCGGTGCCCACCTTCGTCTCGGGCGCTTCCATCGGACCGTGCCGGAGCTTCAGACCCCTTACGCGTACCCCCAGGAGAACGGGGCCCGACCCGGGGTACGGTGGCTGCGTCTGTCGAACGGCAGGCGAACGCTGCACGTGAGGGCGTTGTCGACATTCGGCTTCACGGTCCGGCCCTGGACCTCGGAAGACCTCGAACGCGCCCTCCACTCTGCGGATCTCGTCCCCGGGCCAAGCACTGTCGTCGGACTCGATGCCGCCATAGACGGTATCGGGTCTGCATCCTGCGGCCCGCTCCCCCTTCCCAAAGACCGGCTCTTCCCTCGGCCTGTCGTGATGCATGCTGTCCTATCCTCTCGGACCCCCTGATCTCGTCAGCCCCCTTGAGAACACCGTCCGCAAAGGAGTGACCCCCGAAATGGATGTCCGACACCGAACCACTGGCCGCTGGGCGGCATTGGGCTTCGCCAGTGCCCGATCATTGCGATCTTCTTCGCGATACAGCGCTGCTGGCGATCCGGGTTGGCCGACGGGGGTGTGAAGTCGTGACGCAACCGGATCCTCACGAGATCACACTCTTCCAGCCCGCGACAGGCTTCACCGAAGCCTTTCTGCTGGGCAACGGCACCCTGGGGGCCTCCGTCCACGGACACGTCGGAGTCGAACGGATCGATCTGAATCTCGACACGTTGTGGTCGGGCGGGCCGACCGCAGTCGCACCGGATCATCGGTCTCACTCCGTGTTTCAGGCCTTGCGATCGGCTATCGAAACGGGCGCACACGCAGAAGCCGATGTCGCCGCGCGCCGCCTCCAGGGCACCACATGGTCGCAGTCGTACCAGCCGCTCGGCGCCCTCCACTGGGAATGGACGACCGACGGTCGTCCCCGCCGCTACACGAGACGACTGAGCCTCGTGGACGCCGAAGCGAGAATCGACGCAGATGACGCCTGGTCGTCACTCTTCGTCTCCGCGGCTGATGGAGTGCTCGTCGGACTGTGCACGGGGAACACGGACGGCTCTCTGCGCTTCAGCAGCACCCATCCACACACCGAGCGGAACTTCGACGACGGCGACGGCGTGCGGTGGCTGCTGGCCGAGGGCCGCGCGCCCACGCAAGTCCTTCCCGACTACGTCGATCATCCCGAGCCCGTTCAATACGGAACGGACGACATCGACGATAAAGGAACCGTCGCCGCAGGTATGGGCTGGGCCCTGGCCGTCGCGGAGACCACAGGACCGGCTGGCTCGCGACTGGTCATCGCCGCCGCAGACTCAGGCTTTCGCGGGTGGTCGGAGCGCCCCTTCGGCACGACGGAACACTTGGTCGACCGGGCTCGCGAACGAGTGGCGCACGCACTCCGCCGGGGATACGACGATCTGCGCCAGCGGCACAGGGAATCGCACCAGGAGCTCTACTCACGAGGGGGAATCGACCTCAGCGGAAGCCGGAACAGCGAGGCGGCGGCAGCAGCGCAGTACTTCAATCTCGGGCGCTACCTTCTCATCAGTTCATCGCGACCCGGCAGCCAGGCCGCCAATCTCCAAGGCATCTGGAATGTCGACACCCGCCCGGCCTGGAGCAGCAACTACACACTGAATATCAACACACCCATGAACTACTGGGGAGCTGAGGTCGCAAATCTGCCCGAGCTCCACGAGCCACTCCTCGACCTCGCACGCGATCTCGCGCAGGCCGGTCAGCAGACAGCTGCCAACCTGTATCAGGCAACTGGAGCCGCGGCACATCACAACACCGACATCTGGCGCCTCACCACTCCAGTGCCCGGCGAACCGGAATGGTCCAACTGGCCAAGCGGCCTGGCGTGGCTGTCCTCCCACTTCGCTGAGCGCGGTGCATTCCTCGGCGAGTCGGAATCAATCCACGATGCAGAGCTCGCTGTGACCACGGCTGCCGCCGAGTTCCTGGACTCCCTCCTCGTCCCGAGCCCCCAAGGCCTGATCGTCAGCCCCTCGACATCTCCCGAGAACACGTACATCGTCGGTGACGAGCGATTTGCGGTGACCTCGGGAGCCACCATGGACCAGGAGTTCGCCCTCTCCGCACTGGAACACCTCCACTCACTCGAGCTACGAGGTGGAAACACCGAGGCTGCAGAGCGACTCTCGAACCGGGTCCGTCGACTCGCGCGTCCGGGAATCGACGGAGACGGACTGCTCACGGAGTGGGTACATTCCTTGCCGCCCGCGGAACCCGGACACAGACACCTGTCTCACCTTTACGGCGTGTTTCCCGGAGACCGGGTCACGATCAATCGCGACCCCGTGTCCTTCCATGCAGCCCGCGCTGCGCTGGATCTACGGCTCGCCGCGGGCACCGGTTACACGAGTTGGAGTCAGGCGTGGGTGCTCGCCCTGGCGGCGCGATTCACTGATGCGCAGCTCGCCAGCAGATCCCTGTCCACCCTCATCAACGATCTGAGTTCGGCGTCACTTCTAGGACTGCACCCGCACGACGCATGGGCATCCGGCGTCGTGTTCCAGATCGACGGCAACCTCGGGGCGATAGCCGGCATTTCAGAGATGCTTCTCCAAAGCCACGACGACGCAATCTCCATCCTTCCTGCCCTTCCCTCGACCTGGTCCTCCGGATCGTTCTTCGGACTTCGCGCCCGCGGCGGGACGACTGTGGGTGCCACTTGGAGTCAAGGCCGATTGGAGACGATCACCCTCAGGGGAACGCCGGGAGCCGCCGTCGACGTAGAGACGCACGACGAGATCGAATGGCAGAGGGAGTCCCAATCACCAACGCCCTCACTGAAGAGCCAAAATCCTCACACGCATCGAGCGCGTTGGGAGGTCCGGCTCGCGGACGAAGGAAGCCGCCGTCTCTCCGCCGTGGGAATTCACTGAAACAGCGTTGGTGTCAGCCGCATAAATTCTCACGAGCCACGAGCCACGAGCCACAAATCGGCTTGAATCTGTGTCATTCGGTTCAGGGTCTTCCATACCGCGACGCATCACAGGTACGGCCATCCGTGCGATTACGTCCATTCCCGAGGCGATGCTGCTGAGCCGCAGAGTCGCATAGACGCCATGGTCTCCCGAGTCAGCATATTCAGAATGTGACAGACCTTCCCAGTGACGCCAGGATGGCGGTTGCTGGGACCACTCGACGAGGCCGAACCCTGCTGAATGAAATCACTCACTCGTGCGCTCCATTGGGACGCGACCGGAATCCTCTGCCGACGATATCCCCAACAGACCAACGAATCATCCATGTGTTCAGTAGTATCGGTCATTCTTCGCTCGACCCGAGCTTCGTAGGCTTTGGGTGCGTTGAATACGCAAAGCGTGACGCATCTAATATCGGCGACAGGACGGATTCATGACCAGCACCGAGCAGTCGGCCACCGGACACTCACTCGCAATCGACGGCGAGTGGAGACTCATGTTGGATCCGCACGACCAAGGCGAACGTGACCGATGGTTCGCCGACATTGCGTACGGCGACGCGCGGCCGGAATCGGCGCCGATCCAATTACCCGGATCACTGCAGGAGCAGGGTTACGGCGACAGCATAGCGATCGACACCCCGTGGACGGGACAGCTGGAAGATCGCTCTTACTATACGGACGATCGCTACGCGCGCTACCGTGAGCCTGGACGCATTTCTGTGCCCTTCTGGTTGCAGCCGGCCGTGTACTACCAGGGCGTGGCGTGGTATCAGCGAGAGGTGCACGTCCCCACCGACTGGGCAGACCAGTCGGTGGTCATGAGCCTCGAGCGGGTGCACTGGGAGTCGGCGGTGTGGGTCGACGACGTTCGAATCGGCTCCGAACGGAGCCTGAGTGCCCCTCATGAGTACAGGCTCGGTCGCCTCTCCCCGGGCCGGCACCGATTGACGATCCGAGTCGACAACCGGATGATCGTCGACGTCGGACCGAACGCGCACAGCGTCTCGGATCACACCCAGGGCAACTGGAACGGCGTGATCGGGGCAATGACACTGCGAACCGTACCGAACGTGTCGATCCGTCGTGTTGCGACTTTCCCTGACGTCGCGCGCCGGAGCGTCCGCGTGGCCGTGGACCTCACCGGCGGTACGCGAGGCCTCGGAGTTGGAAAAGTGACTGTGACCGCTCGCTTGCTCGCCGCGCCCGGAGGCACATCTCAGGTCGCTGAGGCGGCACTTGAGGACCACCGTCAGGATCTGTTCGAGTCGGGAGTCACGGAGAGCGCGGGCCACGTCGACATTGATCTAGCGCTCGGCGACCAGGCTAAGCTGTGGGACGAGTTCCACCCCCACCTCTACGAATTGATCACCGTCGTCGAAACATCTGTTGACGGTGAGCGGAGCAGCGACAGCCGCACCACCACCTTCGGACTGCGCGAGGTCGGTGTCAGCGGAACCCACATCGCGGTGAACGGTCGGCCGACCTTCATTCGAGGCACCCTTGAATGCTGCGTCTTCCCTCTGACCGGGTACCCGCCGACCGACATGGAACCGTGGCGCAAGATCATCGACGTTTGTCGCGCACATGGATTGAACCTGCTGCGATTCCATTCCTGGTGCCCACCAGAAGCAGCGTTCGCCGCCGCGGACGAAGTCGGCTTCTACTTTCAGGTCGAAGGGCCGATCTGGGCGAACCTCGGCAGCTCGATCGGCGAAGGCAGGTCGGTTGACGGCTTTCTCATTGAAGAGTGCCGGCGGATCGTCGACGTCTACGGCAACCATCCCTCTTTCCTCATGATGGCGCACGGCAATGAACCCGCCGGCAGGGACGAGGAGTTCCTCGCCGCCTGGGTATCGCTGATGCGACGGCTGGATCCTCGCCGCCTCTACACCGCTGGATCTGCCTGGCCAGTGCTGACCGAGAACGATTTCGACATCATCTCGGAGCCGCGAATCCAGCACTGGGGAGAAGGCCTCGGGTCGCGAATCAACAGTCAACCGCCGGAGACGATCACGGACTACCGCGAGTGGGTGGAGGGCCGCCCCCGACCAGTGATCGGACATGAGATAGGTCAATGGTGCGCCTATCCCGACCTGGCCGAAATCGAGCGGTACACGGGCCTCATGTCTGCCCGCAATTTCTCCATCTTCCAGGACTTCCTCGTCGATGCCGGCCTCGACGACCGCGCAGAAGAGTTTCTCAACGCTTCTGGCCGGCTGCAGAAACTTTGCTACAAGGAAGATATCGAATCTGCCCTGCGCACTGCAGGTTTCGGGGGATTCCATCTGCTCGGCCTGAGCGACTTTCCCGGCCAAGGGACCGCGCCTGTGGGTGTCTTGAACGCGTTCTGGGAGGAGAAGGGCTACTGCACCGCTGACGAGTTCGCTCGATTCTGTGGTCCCACCGTGCCGTTGGTCAGGCTGCCGAAACGGACTTTCGATACGGCCGAGCAACTCACTGCAGAGGTCCAGGTGGCTCACTTCGGTTCCGACTCAGAGCACATGACTATCTCCTGGTCGCTCTCGGATGAGTCTGGGCACGTGTGGCATTCCGGAAACATCGGCACTGTGTTCGTTGAAGTCGGCAACAAGGACATCCACGGCGTTCTTTCGGTTTCCCTCTCGGACATCGCGGAGGCGTCCAAGCTGTCCCTCCTGGTCGAAGCCGAATCTGCGTCAGGGCAGCACTACGAGAACGATTGGGACATCTGGGTCTACCCAGAGCCCGAAAGGCTTCCCGCCCGTCCCGGTGTGTCGTTCAGTCTCGACATCGAGGACAGCATCCGTCGCGCCGAGGCGGGTGAGCGAGTCGTGCTCTTCCCGAATCTCGGCTCACCGCACACCGACGTCGCTTTCGGGTTCTCCACAATATTCTGGAACACCTCGTGCACGAAGAATCAGCCCCCGCACACCCTCGGCATCACTCACGACACGCATCATCCCCTCTTCTCAGCTTTCCCATCAGCCGGACACACGGATTGGCAATGGTGGGAGCCCCTCGAAGGTGCGCAGGCGATGATCTTGGATGAGTTGCCGCAGATCGAGCCAATTGTCCGACCTATCGACACGTGGTTCACTGCGCGACGTCTCGGGCTCTTGTGGGAAGCGCAGATCGGTTCAGGGGGTGTTCTGGTCTGCTCCATGCGTCTCGACGGAGACCAGCGTCAGTCGCAACCGGCTGCTCGTCAGATGCTCGCCGCTCTCAGCCGCTACGTCTGCAGCGAGGAGTTCGCCCCACAGGTGACGATCACCGGAGATCAGCTCCGCAATTGCTTGGGCACCGACACAGGACGTCGATGAAGGGCACTGCGACACGGGCTCGGCGAGGCCCCAGTCAGTACGTATCGAAAGGCGAGAATGACCATCAATCTCTGACGGCACCGTGGCAGGGCCGGATAGCGCAGAGCCACTTATCGACTACCGTCGCCGTGATGCTCGCATACGGTACCGATTTATGCCGACGGATTGGGGGCCAACCCGGAGCTCGATCGTACGATCAGCTGAGGGGGCGTCGGCCCTTCAGTAGTCCGCTGCACCTCCTGTCCGGTTCGTTCGGCCATCAACGCGATCAGGCGATCGACGGCGATTCGCCCGGACATTTCGAAGTCGACCCGCACAGTTGTCAGCGGCGGGTTCATGTAGGCGGCCGTAGAGATATCGTCGTAACCGACCACGCTCACATCTTCCGGAATGCGCAAGCCGAGCTGCGACAGCGCCAGCATCGCACCCAGGGCCGAGTCGTCGTTCGCACAGACGACGGCGGTGGCGCCTCCTAGGCTCTGAACGTCACGGATCGCAGCGAACCCCGAGGCCGCGCTCCAATCACCGCGCCGTCGGCCCGTGACCTGCATGTTCAGTTCAGCGGCCGTAGCTATCGCGCTCCTCGCCCGTCTCTCGCTGGATGACCAGCCAGCTGGCCCCTCAACGAGGAAAAGACGACGGTGGCCCAGGTGATGCAGATGCTCGACGACGAGGCGAGTGCCGGGATCCTTCGGTCCTTGCGACCGTGGGCCCTCGAGACCGTCGCCGTTCACCTCACGTAAGAGCGGAATCCGTTTCGGAAGCGCGTCGAAGATGCGCTCCATCTCTGGTGTGGGCGCAAGTGCGAGGGCACCGGCGACAAGCGATGGATCCGTCTCGAGGATCAGCCTTCGACCAGCCTCGACGTTTGCCACATCCAGAGGTACGATTTCGAGCCCGTAGCCCGCCGCAGCGGCGGCCGAATGAGTAGCGGCAACGATGTTCGCGGGTCCTGCATGCTGCAGCCCATGGACGAAGAGAAGAATCCGTCGCGGGGATGTCGTTCGCAGCGCTCTTGCAATACTGTTTGGCCGATAGTCCAGATCGGCGATCGCCCTCCGCACTTTCTCCTGGGTCTTCTTCGTCATCCCCTCAAACCCGTTGAGGAAGCGCACGACCGTCTGGGACGACACGCCAGCGCGGTGGGCGACATCGTATATCGTGGGCGCCTTCCCGCTGGGGTGCGACGAATTCGGCATCACCAAGGACCGCGACCGGTCGGTTGCGGGCGAGGGATCTTCTCCCGGATCTTGCCCCACGGTGACTTTCAACGGGACGGCTCGGACATTCGGCGTCGATGCGACCGACGCTCTGGAAGCATGTACTGCCGGTCGCGAGACGGGCCATCTGCCTTGAGCATCTATTTGATTCCTGATCCGCTGACACCCTGGACGTACTGACGCTGTGCGAGGACGAAGATCACGACGACGGGAATGACATACAGTATCGAACCAGCTGCTACCAGCTGGTTGAGCGGATGCCCCTGACTGTCGACATAGCCACCTGCAAGCGCAACCGCCAACGTGGTGTTCGAGGTGTTCAGCAACAGGTTCGGGGCGATGAAGTCGCCCCAGACGTTACTGAACGAGAGCACGAATACAGTGATGATCACGGGGCGGGACAACGGCAGAAAGATTGTCCAGAAGACGCGGAAGCGATTGCATCCGTCGAGAATAGCGGCTTCTTCAAGCTCTTTCGGAAGTCCCGCGAAGAACTGTCGATAGAGGAAGATCAAGTAAGGTGCACCAGCGATCCCCCACATGACCCATGGCCAATATGTGCCAACCAGTCCGATTTGGGCAAAGAGCAAGTAGGTCGGAACAAGAGTGACGATGGCAGGCATCATCATCAT
This sequence comes from Microbacterium sp. CGR1, assembly GCF_051062835.1. Taxonomy (GTDB): domain Bacteria; phylum Actinomycetota; class Actinomycetes; order Actinomycetales; family Microbacteriaceae; genus Microbacterium. The sequence goes on from NZ_JAOTPG010000001.1 coordinate 2,025,801, forward strand.
CGCGATGAGTACCGCGAACAATGCGGATTTTCCGCGCCCCTTAAGTCGAGCGAAACCATAGCCAGTCATCGCGGATGAGATCGTCGTGAGAATCCCGAACACACTTGAGAGCAGCAGCGAGTTTCCGAGGTAGGGCCAAAAGTCGATAAAGGTGGTGGCGCTGAAAAAGTTCTCCCAGTGGGCTGGCGATGGCCACAGCGCGACACTGGGATCTGAGAGCTGCTGGGGAGACTTCAGTGCCGTACTGAGAAGCCAGAAGATCGGGAGCATCAAGAGAACTGCGATCGGGACGAGCACGGTTAGTGCCATTCGACCCCTGCGACGCTCTCTGCCGTCCGTGCGTGTGCGCCGGGTGGTTGTAGGCGAGACGGTCACTTTTTGCCTTCCTCATTTGGATCGACGGCATAGAACACTGCGCGCCCGCCGAGTCGGAAGAACACTGCAGTGACGATGAGAATCAGGACGAAGAACATCCACAGCATCGCCGAGGCGTATCCGTAGCGCGAGTACGCAAAATATTGGCTGTACACGTCGACCATGAACAAGCGGTTCGCAATCGGCACGGATGTGATCGCCGCAGGTCCCGTCATAGGCGATAGCAGCAGGGCCGGCACGAAAGTCTGCAGCACCGCGATTGTCGTGGTGACGACCTGGAACAGGAGAACCGGCGAGATCGACGGCACCGTCACTGAAACGAAGCGACGCCAGGCGCTCGCACCGTCGAGCTCCGCCGCCTCGAGCAGGCTGGTCGGGACATCTTGCAGCGCAGCCAGCAGGATTATCACGCCTGCGCCGACTCCCCAGAACATCACTATCGCGAGGACGACGAAGACCTGGTTGCCGGTCAGCCAGTTGACCGGCTCTGCGCCGAAGAGGCCGGTGAGGGCGTTGACGGCTCCCGCGTCCCTATCGAAGATCAACTTCCACGTGAGTGTGGCGGCGACCGGAGGGACGAGCGCAGGGAGGTAGATGAGCGTTCGCCACGCCGCCCGCAGCCGCACCTTCTGATTGAGCAGGATTGCGAGCCCGAGGCTGCCGACAACTGTTGCCGGAACAACGATCAGTGCGAGCAGCCCGGTTCGTCCGAGGCTTGCCCAGGTCTCTGGGTCGGCGAGAACCTGCGCATAGTTTCCGAGGCCCAGCCATGTGAACCCGGGGCTCAGCCCATCCCAGTTCGTGAGGCTGACGACGAACGCGTACACGAGCGGGAACACGGTCAGGAGGACGGTGCCGATCACCCACGGCGAGACGAATAGGTAGAAGGGGACGCTTGAGCCGAACCGCGCCGGCCCTCCGCGTCTCGGCTTCTTGACATGAGTCCTCGTTACCGACGCTGCGGGGCTCTTCACGTCAATGGAACCGGTGGCGGCAATCACTTCATGCACCGACCTGCGAAACGCCGGTGGCGAGGAGAGCGTTGCACTGCTCTGTTGCCTCGTCTGCGAACTTGCCTACCGACAGCGCGCCGGTGGCGAGCTGTGGAAACAGGTCGGTGACGGTTGCAGTCAACGACGAAGCGAGCGCGTACGGCGAGAACGTCAGCGACGACGCGTACTGCAACTCGTTCGTGTTGGTGTCAAGGGCGTTCTTCTGAAACGGCTCCCCCTGAGGCAGGCTCGACTGCATGCTGGTGAGAAGCGGAAGCCCGCCGCCGATCTTGGCACGCGCGGCAGCCGGAGCACCCGCGCAGAACCACTCGAGGAACTGGTACGCACCCTCGGGGTTCTTGGACTTCGCGGGGATCCAGTAGCCCGTCGCCGAAGTGGTCGGGCTCACTCGAGTCGTCCCGAGCAGTGGGGCAGCGACGAGGCGGGAGTGCGCGCCGGCCTGGGGGAACGTCGACGTGAGGTATCCGGTCATCCAGTAACCTGCCTGACTCGATGCGATCTTCTCCGCGCCGTAGCCGGGTCCGTCCCAGCCATCAGGGTTGGGGTTGCTGCCCGGAACGTAGCCCGCATTCGCTTTCGCGGCGGCGGCGAGGAAGGTCAAAGCCTTCTGCGCCTCGGGCGAACTGAAGTCCACCGTTTTGAGATCGTCAGAGAAGATTGTGCCGCCCGTTGTGGCCAGCATGCCCTGGATCACATCGACACTCGGCGTCACTGTGTACATCCCGTACCGGACCGCCTTACCGTTCTCGATCAATGTGACCTTCTTGGCGGCCTCGAGGACGGCGTCGTAGGTCATGGGCGTCTTAGCGTCGCCGAGTTCCACGCCTGCGGCGTTGAACAGACTCTCGTTCAGCCACAGCATCAGGTCGAGGCTGTAGTCCTTCAGCAGGCCATAGGTGCTTCCTACGCCCTGTTTGTTGCCGTCGAACTTCCAGGCATCGTTGACCTTCGTGATATCCGAGGCCTTGATGAGGGAGCTCTTGGCGATGAAGTCGTCGATCGGCAACGCGAGCTTCCGCGCGGCCCAGAATGGTGCCTCCTGCGCGCCGAGCCCCCGCACGAGGTCGGGCGGGCTGCCAGCGGCGATCATGGCGTTGAGCCGGGTCGCGTCATAGTTCAGGACACTGGCTTGGATGTCGGGGTTTGCTTTGTTCCACTCAGAAAGGATGTCTTTGGTGACCTCGCCGATGTTGCTCATGATCACGATGCTCCCGCTCGCTCCGCCGCCACCTCCCCCACGGACTGGGTTCGCCGTGCAGCCAGCGAGAGCCGCAGTCGCAATCGTCGCCATTCCGAATCCCAGGAAGGACCGACGTGAGAATTGGGCGTTGGACATGAGTTCCTCCGTTGGATCATGCGAGTGTGTGCCTGGCGCAGATGGGCGGAGCTAGGGCTGCGCACCGCTGTGTTGTATCGGAGGACCGGCCTCCGTAGGTCCGTGCGTGTCGAGAATAAGCACTAGCGACGCAAAATGTCAATCGAAAGACATTTTGGATGCTGAGCGATTCGGGGCGAGGTCAGGCGGGTCGTGCACCGCGGGCGGAGAGGGGATCCCAGGGCACACCACGTAGAAAGAGAGCAGCGGACCGCGACTGCTCGGCCACATCGACGCTGCCAGCGAGCCCGACCTCGCCAGAGCCGCGCACCAGGCCCCCGAACTTCGGGGAGATGACAACCTCTCTGCGCACGGGAGTCTGCTCCGCGCATCGCCCTGTGCGCGCCTCGAGGACGCTTCCAGCAACGGCGGCCCCATCTGCTTCGTGATCATGGTCGTAGCGAACTTCGGGTTGAGGCGCGACGGGCGATCCATGGCCGCGGCATCCGAACCAATCGTCGCGCGGAAGCGATCCTTGCGGATCTCGTCGACGATCATGTCGGGAATGCATTGCGGCCACCTTTAGGTGATACACGGTCGGGCTGCCGTGACATCTTGCGTCAAGAAACGCCGACGGGCTTTCTACGAGACGAGTCGCCCCGGAGGAGCATCAACCGTGGATACAGGAGCGAAGGGGCTCCGACGGCCCCTTGCCTCCGCGAGATCCGAACATGTAGCCGCTTGCGAAGGGGCAGCGATGCGGCCAGTTGACGGAGCCGGGCCAATCATCCCTCGGCGCCGCACGTCGTCCACCGAGTTACATTCGCTGTCTCGTGCAAACGATGGCAGCCCTGCGCCCGGACTGCACGACTGGGAAACTGTCGATCGCGACCACGGCGGCGGGGACTGGGCTGCGGCGGTCCTCTCTGGTCGATGACCGGCTGCCCGCCGCAAACGATCGTTCTCGGCGAGTTCAAAGTTGAGCGCTGTAGACGATTGCCGCAAATGTTCCTCGAAGCCTGTTCTGGCGAGGAGTTTCGGTGCACATGACTACGACGGACAACGCACCGACCCCGTGCCCGACCAATGTCACACGAACGCATCGGGGCTACCCGACGTTCCGGCGTATCCGAGCTGGCGCACGATCTCGACCATGTCGCCGAGACCGGGCGTGACGCACCGACTCTTGACGCGGAATGGAGACGCTCGGTGCCGCAGGGATGACCCCGTCCCGCGCCGCCTGGCGCAAGATCATCATGAGCACGATCAGCACCGGCCGCGTGATCCCGTTGAATTTTGACTTCGGATTCAGCGGTGCCGGGATCTTGTCGAGTCGGTCGGTCATGACGCGGATGCGGTCTGCGTCGATCTCCCGCAGAGGAGTGTCACCGAACTCCGGAACCAGGTAGCCAGTGACATTGCCCTGATACGAGCGGACCGTCCCGATGGCCCGCCTCTTCCCCCTGCGGTTGGGCTCAGTCTTGATCGACTGCACCCATCGCTCCGAGTACTCCTCGAACCCCATCGACCGCGCTTTCTCAGTAGCGGCTTCGGCGCGATTCCGTGCCGCTACGGCCGCTGGCGGGTTCCACTGGCCGAGCGAGATCTTCGTGTGCACGGCGGCAAGCCATGTCCGCGCGTCCGTCTTCGTGTGGAATGTCAGCGCTTTGTCGCCCTCGGTCCGAGCCGTGTAGGTCTTCCCGTCGGGTCCGGGATAGCGCGCTTGCCAGCGGCCAGAAGGGAGCTTGCGCAGACTGCCCCACGGCTCTCGCTTAGATGCAGTCATCGTGCCCTCCCGTGGACTTGACGGGCGAGCGTGGACCGTCGTGCCATTCCGTGCCACTCGACGCCCACGAGACCCAGGATCCGCATATTTCCGCGCATCGTGAGGGATTCCGTAGATCACCTGTGGCACGAAGTGGCACGCCCCCGGCCGCTCGCCAACCCGTAATTTCGGGTGCCGGACTCTCTCGCCTCCATGAGGGAGGTGTGCTCGTGCCACCGGCGTGCCCCACCGAACGGGTATTCCTGGTCATCTCTGTCCTCCTCTGTCATTTCGAAGAGGGCACGAAAGAGGCCCGAACCCGCGAGATTTCGCGGATCCGGGCCTCTGACCAGCTGTTTCGCTGGAACCTCAGAGAGAAGTTCTCAGAAGTCCCAGTCGTCGTCTTCCGTCGCCTCGGCCTTGCCGATGACATAGGAGGAACCCGATCCCGAGAAGAAGTCGTGGTTCTCGTCGGCGTTCGGCGAGAGCGCCGACAGGATCGCCGGGTTCACGTTCGTGACGGTCGAGGGGAACATCGCTTCGTAGCCGAGGTTCATCAGCGCCTTATTGGCGTTGTAGTGCAGGAACTTCTTGACGTCTTCGGTCAGGCCGACGCCGTCGTAGAGGTCCTGCGTGTACTGGACCTCGTTGTCGTAGAGCTCGAACAGCAGGTTGAAGGTGTAGTCCTTCAGCTCCTGGCGACGCTCTTCGGTCTCCTTCTCGAGACCCTTCTGGAACTTGTACCCGATGTAGTACCCGTGCACGGCCTCGTCACGGATGATGAGGCGGATCAGGTCGGCCGTGTTCGTCAGCTTCGCCTTCGACGACCAGTAGATCGGCAGGTAGAAGCCCGAGTAGAACAGGAACGACTCGAGCAGCGTCGAGGCGATCTTGCGCTTGAGCGGGTCGTCGCCCTGGTAGTAATCCATGATGATCTGAGCCTTCTTCTGAAGGTTCGGATTCTCGGTCGACCAGCGGAACGCCTCGTCGATCTCCTTCGTCGACGCGAGCGTCGAGAAGATCGAGGAGTAGCTCTTCGCGTGCACCGACTCCATGAACGCGATGTTCGTGTACACCGCCTCTTCGTGAGGGGTGATCGCATCCGGGATCAGCGAGACGGCGCCGACGGTGCCCTGGATCGTGTCGAGCAGGGTGAGACCGGTGAAGACGCGCATGGTGAGCAGCTGCTCGTCGGGCGTCAGCGTGTTCCACGACTGGATGTCGTTCGACAGCGGCACTTTCTCGGGCAGCCAGAAGTTGTTCACCAGACGGTTCCAGACCTCGAGGTCCTTGTCGTCGATGATGCGGTTCCAGTTGATCGCCTGAACCTCGGCAACCAGCTTGATCGGGGGGTGAGGAGTCATGTCTTCGTCGTTTCTCGTATTCAGTGACGGGATCAGAGCATGCAGGAGACGCACTCGGCCATGTCGGTGCCCTCCAGTGCCATCTGACGCAGACGGATGTAGTAGATCGTCTTGATGCCCTTGCGCCATGCGTAGATCTGAGCCTTGTTGATGTCACGCGTCGTGGCGGTGTCCTTGAAGAACAGCGTCAGCGACAGGCCCTGGTCGACGTGCTGGGTGGCGGCGGCGTACGTGTCGATGACCTTCTCGTAGCCGATCTCGTACGCGTCCTGGTAGTACTCCAGGTTGTCGTTCGTCATGAACGGCGCCGGGTAGTAGACGCGGCCGAGCTTGCCTTCCTTGCGGATCTCGATCTTCGACGCGATCGGGTGGATCGACGACGTCGAGTTGTTGATGTACGAGATCGAGCCGGTCGGCGGCACCGCCTGCAGGTTCTGGTTGTAGATGCCGTGCTCCTGGATCGACGACTTCAGTGCCACCCAGTCGGCCTGCGTCGGGATGTGCTTGCCCGCGAAGAGCTCCTTGACCTTGTCGGTCTCGGGCACCCAGGCGCGGTCGATGTACTTGTCGAAGAACTCCCCCGACGCGTACGTCGAGTCCTCGAACCCGTCGAAGGCCTGCTTGCGCTCGATCGCGATGTTGTTCGAGGCGCGCAGCGCGTGGAACAGCACCGTGTAGAAGTAGATGTTCGTGAAGTCGATGCCCTCTTCGGAGCCGTAGTGCACGTGCTCGCGAGCGAGGAAGCCGTGCAGGTTCATCTGGCCGAGGCCGATCGCGTGCGAGCGGTCGTTGCCGTCTTCGATCGAGCGGACCGAGCGGATGTGGCTCTGGTCGCTGACCGCGCTCAGTGCGCGGATGGCGGTCTCGACGGTCTGACCCAGGTCATCGGCATCCATCGACAGCGCGATGTTCATCGAGCCGAGGTTGCAGGAGATGTCCTTGCCGATCTGGTCGTACGACAGGTCGTCGTTGTACGTGGTCGGCGTGTTCACCTGCAGGATCTCGCTGCACAGGTTGGACATGTTGATGCGGCCCTTGATCGGGTTGGCCTTGTTCACCGTGTCCTCGAACATGATGTACGGGTAGCCCGACTCGAACTGGATCTCGGCGATCGTCTGGAAGAACTCACGCGCGTTGATCTTGGTCTTCTTGATGCGCGGGTTGTCGACCATCTCGCGGTACTTCTCGGTGACCGAGATGTCGCCGAAGGGAACGCCGTAGACCTTCTCGACGTCGTACGGCGAGAAGAGGTACATGTCCTCGCCGTTCTTGGCGAGCTCGAACGTGATGTCGGGAACGACGACACCGAGCGACAGCGTCTTGATGCGGATCTTCTCGTCGGCGTTCTCACGCTTGGTGTCGAGGAAGCGCATGATGTCGGGGTGGTGCGCGTTGAGGTACACGGCCCCTGCGCCCTGGCGGGCTCCGAGCTGGTTGGCGTAGCTGAAGCTGTCTTCGAGGAGCTTCATCACGGGGATGATGCCCGAGGACTGGTTCTCGATCTGCTTGATCGGCGCACCGGCCTCGCGGATGTTCGAGAGCAGCAGCGCCACGCCGCCGCCGCGCTTGGAGAGCTGGAGGGCGGAGTTGATGCCGCGGGCGATCGACTCCATGTTGTCTTCGATGCGCAGCAGGAAGCAGCTGACGAGCTCGCCGCGCTGGGCCTTGCCCGAGTTGAGGAAGGTCGGGGTGGCGGGCTGGAAGCGGCCGGAGATGATCTCCTCGACCAGGGCGACCGCGAGCTTCTCGTCGCCGCCGGCGAGACCGAGGGCCGTCATCACGACGCGGTCCTCGAAGCGCTCGAGGTAGCGCTTGCCGTCGAACGTCTTGAGCGTGTAGCTCGTGTAGTACTTGAAGGCGCCGAGGAAGGTCTCGAAGCGGAACTTCTTGCCGTACGCGAGGTCGTTGAGCTGCTGGATGAACTCGAGCGAGTACTGCTCGATCACGGCGGGCTCGTAGTACTCCTTCTCGACCAGGTAGTCGAGGCGCTCCTTGAGCGAGTGGAAGAACACCGTGTTCTGGTTGACGTGCTGCAGGAAGTACTCGCGTGCCGCCCGCTTGTCGGCGTCGAACTGGATCTTGCCGTTCGCGTCGTACAGGTTCAGCATCGCGTTGAGGGCGTGATAGTCCAGGCCCTCGTAGGTCGGGTTCATCTTGAACGCCACCGTGTCTGTCACTGAGTCGGTTCCTGCCTGCTCGTCAACTGCGGTACCCACCGTCGCTCCAATCCGTCGCTCACGCGATCAACATCGTCTTGTGTGCCGAAGATCTCGAGCCGATACAAGTGAGGCACGTGGCACTTGCGGCTGATGATGTCACCGGCGAGACAGAAGGACTCGCCGAAGTTGGTGTTGCCCGCCGAGATCACTCCGCGGATGTGGCGCCGGTTTCGCTCGTCGTTGAGGAACCGGACCACCTGCTTGGGCACGGCACCTTTTTCGACGCCCCGCCCCTCACCCCCGCCATAGGTGGGGGTGACCAGCACGAAGGGCTCGTCGACGACGAGTTCTTCTTCTTGCCGGAGGAGTGGGATGCGTCGGGCCGGAAGCCCGAGCTTCTCGACGAAGCGCGCGGTGTTACCCGAGGCGCTCGAGAAGTAGACCAGGAGCGGCGCGGCGGTCGCGACGGCGCTCATGGCTCATTACGCCAGACGCGAGGCGAGCTCGTCGATCTTGTCGGGACGGAAGCCCGACCAGTGGCCCTCGTCGGTGACGACGACGGGCGCCTGCATGTAGCCGAGCGCCTTGACCTGCTCGAGCGCAGTCGGGTCCTCCGACAGGTCGAGGATTTCGTACTCGATGCCCTTGGCGTCGAGCGCGCGGTAGGTGGCGTTGCACTGAACGCAGGACGGCTTTGTGTAGACCGTGATCGACATCTTTTCGCTTCCCCTCAAATCTCTGGCCCGGTTCTTAATCAGGCTGTTTTCCGGTAGACCCTCACCGGGATCTCAATACTACATATAGGTACGGACATTCGGGGTGACCACTAGGGGTAGTAGTTACATACGTGTAGTTTTCCACCGCTCTCCACTGGTACAACACAGGTTCTCCACCGTTTCTTCCACAGGCTGAGCCCCTGCGGAGGCACCTCCGAACCGCGAGAAATCGCGGCTGGGAACGACCTGTGAGAGATCCATCCACAGGTGGCACGATACGACCGACCTCGGACATCGGATTTTCTGTGGAAACTCCGTTTGGGCGTGTCGCGGCGTGTCGCCGGGGAGCCGCTTCGACCCCCGCCGCCGGCTCCCGGTAGCGTTGACCCGTGGCGGGATATCGGGACCTTCTTCGCACGCCCGGAGTGGCGCGCATGATCGCGGCACAGCTGACCGCTCGATTCCCCAACGGCATGAGTTCGCTCGCGATCCTGCTTCATGTGGAGCAGCAGACCGGCTCCTACGGATCCGCAGGCCTCGTGCTCGCCGCGACCAGTGTCGGCCAGGCTGTCGCCGGCCCGATAACGAGCCGCTGGATGGGCGCCTGGGGCATGCGCCGCGTGCTCGCCCTCACGCTCAGCGTCTGCGTGGTCGCGGTGCTGGGTCTCGCGTTCCTGCCCCTGAACGTTCCCGGCTACATGATCCTCGGCATGATCGCCGGGCTCTCGACGCCGCCGGTCCAGGCCGCGGTGCGCACCATCTACCCGAAGCTCGTGAACTCCAAGCAGCTCACACCGCTGTTCTCGCTCGACGCCTCGCTGCAGGAGATCATCTGGGTGCTGGCGCCCGTCGTGATCACGCTGGTGTCGACGCAGGTGGGCACGGCAGAGGGTCTGCTCCTGGTCGCCGCGGTGCTCGTCGGCGGCGGGGCGTGGTTCATCCTCTCCCCCGAGGTCGGCCGCGTGCGCATCCCCCGCAGTCGCAGCGCGCTCGGCAAGGTCGTGCTCAAGCCTCCGGTGCTCCTCGCCACGATCATCGGCTTCCTTCTCATCGGCGCCTGCTCGGCCGTCGAGGTCGGCGTCGTCGCGACGTTCGAGCACGGGAGCCTCGCCGCGGGTCTCGTGCTCGCGGTCTTCGCCGTCGGCAGCCTCGCCGGAGGCCTCTCGTTCGGCCACATCCCGATCGGTCCCTGGGCGATGGCCCGCCGCCTCACGATCGTCACGATCGGCCTCGCTCTGACGATGTTCTCTCTCAACGAGTTCTGGCTCGGCGGAACCCTGATCGTCGCCGGCATCGGGATCGCCCCCGCCCTGGCCGTGCTGTTCGCCATCACCACCGCGAGCGTCAAGTTCAGCGAGACCGCCGAGGCGTTCGGCTGGGCGGGCACCGGCCAGCTCATCGGCGCGGCCGCCGGATCCGCCGTGGCCGGCTTCCTCGTCGACGCGACGGATCCCCGCGGCGCCTACCTCGCCGCGACCCTGTTCGCAGCCGCCGGACTCGTCGTCTCGATCGTGTTCGTCCGCGCCTTCCCTGATCTGCGTCACCGCGACGCGAGCCCCCACCCCGACACCGAACCCCTGGCGGTCACCCCTTCATGAGCTCCGAGTCCTCCCCCGCACCCGCCGCCCCCGAGGTCGTCTGCATCGGCGAGTCCATGGGACTCGTCACAGCCCTCGGTGCACCGCTCTCCGAGACCGAGACGGCAGCGCTCGGGCTGGCGGGGGCAGAGGGCAACGTCGCAGTGGGCCTTGTCGCAGCCGGGCACACGGCGGCGTGGGCCTCGCGTCTCGGCGACGACCCGATCGGCATCCGCATCTCCACCGAACTGGCTCGCCGGGGCGTCGACCTCTGGGTGACGACGGACGCGGATGCTCCCACCGGCGTCATGTTCAAGGACCCCGGCGTCGAGTCCTCCTCGGTCTACTACTACCGGCGCGGGTCGGCGGCCTCGCTGATGGGTCCCGGGTTCCTCGACGCCGCACAGCTCGCCGGCGTCCGGATCGTGCACACCACCGGCATCACCCCCGCGCTCTCGCCGTCGTGCCGCGCGATGGTCGATCAGCTCTTCGTCGATGCCCGCGCGGCCGGCGCGCTCGTCTCGTTCGATGTCAACGACCGCCGCGCGCTGTGGACCATGCAGGATGCCGCCGAGACGCTGGCCCGACTCGCGGATGCCGCGGACATCGCGTTCGTCGGCCGCGACGAGGCCGAGCGCATCTGGGGCACCGCGACGCCCGCCGAGATCCGTGCGCACCTGCCGCACTGCGGGCTGCTGATCGTCAAGGACGGCGATGTCGGCGCGACCGCGTTCCACGGTGACGATGAGCCGGTGTTCGTGCCGGCTCCCCGCGTCGATGTCGTCGAACCGGTCGGCGCCGGCGACGCCTTCGCCGCAGGGTTCCTCGCCGCGACCCTCGACGGCGCCGACCTCGCCGAGCGCCTCTCCGCCGGGCACGCCGCCGCCGCCCTGGTGCTCACGACGCACGGCGATCTGCCGCCCCTGATCTGACCTCGCGTGACCGTGACCGGGCTGCCCCGCGCAACCCGGTCGTAGGCTGAGAGCATGCCCGCACCGCTCACGTTGCCTCGCATCTCCTGGGGAGATCCCACGTCTGATCGCCGCGCCCTCCTCGTGCACGGACTCGGTTCGTCCGGCGCGCTCATGTGGCGCGTGGGCACCGCTCTGGCCGACGTGGGCTGGCACGCGAGCGCGATCGATCTGCGAGGCCACGGCGATGCGCCGCGTGCGCTAGACTACTCCGTCGCGGCATACGGCGCCGACCTCGTCGCCACGCTCCCCGACGGCGGCGGACCGTGGGATGCCGTCGTCGGGCACTCGCTCGGAGGGGCCTCGGCCACGGTGGCCGCGGCATCCGCCCCCGAGTGGACCCGCCGACTCGTGCTCCTCGACCCCGCGATCCTCGTCGGCGGCCGCGACGCCACGATCGTCCGCAAGAGCCAGGAGCGCGCGTTCGCCGACAACCGGGTCGAGCTGGTGCAGCAGGAGCATCCGCACTGGCATCCGCAGGACTGGGAGCTCAAGGTCGACGCGGTGCACCGCACGAGCGCCTGGGCCGTCGAGCAGACGAGCCGGCAGAACACACCGTGGGATGTCACGGCGGATGCCGCACGGCTGACCGTCCCCACGCACGTGATCGCCTCCGACCCCGCGGTCTACAGCATCTTCACCGGCGACGTCGCAGCCTCCGTGCTCGCCTCGAACCCGCTCATCACGATGTCGGTCGTCGCGGGATCGGGGCACTCGCTGCATCGCGACAAGCCGGAGGAGACCATCCGACAGCTGGAAGAGGCACTCGCATGAGCGCGTTCGATCCGACCGCCATCCTCCCGGACGACCTTCTCGGGCGCATCCGCGACCGGGCGCCGATCCACGACCGCGAGAACACCTTCCCTGAGCAGGACCTCGCCGAACTCCGCGACGCGGGCTATCTCTCGATCCTCGTGCCGACCGAGCGCGGTGGAGCGGGTCTCGGACTCGCCGAGGCGGCGATCCTGCAGCAGCGACTCGCGACGGCTGCCCCCGCCACGGCCCTCGCCATCAACATGCACCTCGTCTGGACGGGTGTCGCCAAGGTCTTCTCCGACCGGGGAGTCACGGGACTCGAGTTCGTGCAGGACGGCGCGGTGGCCGGCGAGGTCTTCGCGTTCGGCATCAGCGAGGGCGGCAACGACCTCGTGCTGTTCGGCAGCGACACGGATGCCGTGCCCACCGCCGACGGCGGCTACTCCTTCACCGGCACCAAGATCTTCACCTCCCTCGCCCCCGTGTGGACGAGGCTCGGCCTGCACGGTCTCGACACGACGAGCCCCGACGCCCCGAAGCTCGTGTTCGCCTTCATCGAGCGCACCGATGCGGTCGTCACGGGCGACGACTGGGACACCCTCGGCATGCGGGGGACGCAGAGCAGGACGACCCGCCTGAACGGAGCGACCGCGGATGCCGCGCACGTGGTGCGCCGCATCGATCCGGGCCCGAACCCCGACCCCATCGTCTTCGGCATCTTCTCGGTCTTCGAGATTCTGCTCGCCTCGGTGTACACCGGTATCGCACGGCGCGCGCTCGACCTCGCGGTCGAGACCGCCCAGAAACGCCGCTCGAAGAAGACGGGCGCCGCCTACAGCCAGGACCCCGACATCCGCTGGCGCATCGCCGACATGGGGCTCGCGTACGACGCCCTGCCTCCGCAGATCGCCGCGCTCGCTCGAGACGTCGACGAGAAGGTCGACAACGGAGCCCGATGGTTCACCCTGCTGTCGGGTGTCAAGCATCGGGCCATCACCATGTCGAAGCACGTCGTCGACCAGGCGATGCTGGTCGCGGGCGGCGGCTCGTACTTCTCGTCGAACGAGCTCTCACGGCTCTACCGTGACGTGCTGGCCGGAGCATTCCACCCCTCCGACCCCGAGTCCGCGCACGCGACCGCGGCGAGCGCGTGGTTGGGCCCCCTCGACTCCTAGCCCCGGTATTCTGCGGTTTCCCGGCCGCGGGTTCGAAAATTCTGCGGAATCGGTTGAAGAGAGCCCGCTCCGGTGCGAGGATCGCATCATGGCGTCCTCGAAGAAGCACCCCCCGTTGGATGACGTCGCGAAGACGATCATCGAGCTGCTCCAGGAAGACGGGCGGCGCTCGTACTCCGACATCGGACGAGAGGTCGGCCTGAGCGAGGCCGCCGTCCGGCAGCGGGTCCAGCGCCTCACCGAGTCCGGCGTCATGCAGATCGTCGCGGTCACCGACCCGATGCAGCTGGGCTTCCCCCGGCAGGCCATGATCGGCATCCGCGTCTCCGGCGACACCCGGGTCGTCGCCGAGGCCATCGCCGAGGTCCCCGCGATCGACTACGTCGTGATCACGGTCGGATCCTTCGACATCCTCGCCGAGGTCGTCTGCGAGGACGACGAAGACCTGCTCGCGCTGATCAACGACCGCATCCGCCCGATCGACGGGGTCCTGTCGACCGAGACCTTCATCTACGCCAAGCTGCAGAAGCAGCTCTACAACTGGGGGACCAGATGAGCACGCACCGCACGACTCCGACCGAGGCCGAACTCCAGGCGATGGCCAAGGACCATCTGTGGATGCACTTCACCCGTCAGTCCACGATGGAGAAGAGCGGTGTGCCGATCATCGTCAAGGGCGACGGTCACCGCATCTGGGACTCGAAGGGCAAGGAGTACTTCGACGGGCTCGCCGGCCTCTTCGTCGTGAATGCCGGGCACGGACGCCGCCGTCTCGCCGAGGCGGCGGCGAAGCAGGCATCCGAGCTCTCCTTCTTCCCGCTCTGGTCGTACGCGCACCCCGCGGCGATCGAGCTCGCCGACCGGCTGGCCGACGAGGCCCCCGGCGACCTCAACCGCGTCTTCTTCTCCACCGGCGGCGGCGAGGCCGTCGAGACCGCGTTCAAGCTCGCGAAGCACTACTGGAAGCTGCAGGGCAAGCCCACCAAGCACAAGGTCATCTCGCGCTCGGTCGCCTATCACGGCACCCCCCAGGGCGCCCTCGCGATCACCGGCATCCCCGCGATGAAGTCGATGTTCGAGCCGGTCACCCCCGGCGGGTTCCGTGTGCCGAACACGAACTTCTACCGCGCGGCCGAAATGGGTGGCCCGAGCGACGATCTCGAGGCCTTCGGTCGGTGGGCGGCCGACCGCATCGAGGAGATGATCCTGTTCGAGGGTGCCGACACGGTCGCCGCCGTCTTCCTCGAGCCGGTGCAGAACTCGGGCGGATGCTTCCCGCCCCCTCCCGGCTACTTCGCCCGCGTGCGCGAGATCTGCGACCGGCACGACGTGCTGCTCGTCTCCGACGAGGTCATCTGCGCGTTCGGCCGACTCGGCCACACGTTCGCGTGCACGGGACTCGGCTACGTGCCCGACATGATCACGTGCGCCAAGGGCATGACGAGCGGCTACTCTCCGATCGGCGCCACGATCATCAGCGATCGGATCTACGAGCCCTTCTCGAAGGGCGACGTGTCGTTCCCGCACGGCTACACGTTCGGCGGGCACCCGGTCTCGGCTGCCGTCGCACTCGAGAACCTCGCCATCTTCGACGAGGAGGGGCTCAACGAGCATGTGCGCGAGAACTCGCCGCTGTTCCGTGCCGAGCTCGAGACCCTGCTCGACCTGCCGATCGTGGGCGACGTGCGCGGCGACGGCTACTTCTTCGGCATCGAGCTGGTGAAGGACAAGGCGACGCGAGAGACGTTCGACGACGACGAGTCCGAGCGGCTGCTGCGCGGCTTCCTCTCCCCCGCCCTGTTCAAGGCCGGCCTCTACTGCCGCGCCGACGACCGCGGCGACCCCGTGATCCAGCTCGCACCGCCGCTCACGATCGGCCCCGCCGAGTTCCGCGAGATCGGTCAGATCCTGCGCGGCGTGCTCTCCGAAGCCCAGTCCGTGCTCTGACTCAGGCAGTTCGGGGTCAGCCGGATGCCGCGGTGCGCCGCCTCGCGAGAAGCGCGAGGTGGAGCGCCGCGATCGTCTCACCGTCGTCGAGGTCCGCACCCAGCAGGTCGCCGATCAGGGTGAGGCGCTGATAGAACACCGACCGTGACAGGTGGCTGGCCGCTGCGGCGGCCGAGCGGTTGCCCGGGTGCGCGACGAGGGCCGCGAGCACATCGAGCAGGTCTCCGCGGCGCTCCCTGTCGTGCCGGATCAGCGGCGCCAGCATCCGCTCGCTGTGCTCGTGCAGGCGATGATCGTCGCGCAGCGTGGCGACCAGCCGCTCGAGCGGGCGGTCATCGACGCGGCGCACTCGGGCGCCGGCCTCAGCGCGGTCGCTGTCGGCCAGATCCCGCGCCGCGCGCAGTGAGCCGAGCAGACCGATCACGTCGTCAGCGGCAGGCCCCACGAAGACGGCGCGGTCGGGA
Source organism: Microbacterium sp. CGR1 (assembly GCF_051062835.1). Lineage (GTDB taxonomy): Bacteria > Actinomycetota > Actinomycetes > Actinomycetales > Microbacteriaceae > Microbacterium. Next base: position 2,041,398 of record NZ_JAOTPG010000001.1, read on the forward strand.
CCAGCGATGCGCAGCAGCACCTCGTCAGGAAGCCCGACGGATGCGGGCACCGACAGCAACGCCACGTCATCACCGTCGACGCGGGCGGCCATCACGGCGAATCCGGCCTGTCGCGCCCGGTAGGCGAGCTCGCTGATCGAGCCGCTTCCCCGCGCGACGATCCCGTGGCAGCGGCGACCTCGGAGCGCGAAGCCGCCTGCCCGAAGCCGCGCATCGATGTCCTCGGCCTTCGCGAAGCGCGCGCCGAGCAGATCGTCGATCACCCCGCGCTGGGCGAGCAGCGACCACTCGGCGTCGCCGCCGTCGGCGATGCATCCGAACGCGAGTGCCGTGGCGCCCTGTTCGAGGACCGTGATCCGCCCGGCGGGATGCGCAGGGCCCGGCAGTGCGAGAAGCGTGCCCCAGCGCACCCCGCGCGCCTGCACGGGCACCGTCTCGGCAGCGCTGCGATTGGCGAGCACCTCGGCGATAGGCATCCCGAGTCCCTCGGTCGCGATCACCTCGCGGGCGAGGTTCTCGAGCACCACCGGTGCTCCGAGCGCTCGAGCGGTCTCGGACACCACGACGTCGGCGGGAGCCCCCTGCAGGCTCAGCGCGGTGAAGAGCTCGTGCAGATGCTGTCGTTCGCGCAGCGCCTGCGTCTGCGCGGCGATCAGCGCATGGTGCACGGCTTCGGTCACGGCGACGAACTTGACCTCGTGCGTGAGGGTGATGAGGGCCAACCCCACCGTGGCGCAGACATCGACGACAGGCTGCGGCACGCTCTGTCGGGCGGTCTTCAGCTCGAACACGATGCCGGCGATGCCCGCCCGATGCAGGCTCGAGGCGAAGTCCCGCAGCTCGGCGTCGGCGACCGGCCACCCGGCGCCTGTGGTCAGCAGCAGCTCGCCGCCGTCGAGCAGCCGGGCCACCCCGACGCTGTCGGAGACGTGCACCCAGCGCACGGCGGCCCCGAGTGCGGCACCGCCGACGATCACGTCGGGCTCGCCCTGCTGCACCGCAGCCTCTGCCAGCACATCGGCGACCGTCAGGAAGACGCCACTAACCGGACGATCTGTCCGATTGCGATCGATCTCGCTACGTTCTGACACCGGTGAGGCCCCTCGCGCTCTGTGATCATGGGAGGAAGCCAGCGTATCGCCCCTCGGTCAGAGTGTTCGATGCGGATCTCACATCCCGAAGGAGCCCCGTGGACATCGTCCGTCACCTCATCAATGGAGCAGACACCGCCGACGCGGCGCGCACGGGAGAGGTCTTCGACCCGGCAACCGGTCAGGTCTCGAAGCACGTCGCTTTCGCCTCCACCGCCGAGGTCGACCAGGCGATCGCCGCCGCGGCATCCGCTCTGCCCGCCTGGCGCGAGACGAGCCTCATCAAGCGTGCCGACGTGTTCTTCCGTCTGCGCCAGCTGCTCAAGGAGCGCACCCCTAAGCTCGCGGCGATCGTCACCTCGGAGCACGGCAAGGTGCTCTCGGATGCCGCGGGCGAGGTGTCGCGCGGCATCGAGAACGTCGAGTTCGCCGCCGGTCTCGTGCACCTGCTCAAGGGCGAGCGCAGCGAGCAGGTCTCGCGCGGGGTCGACGTGCACTCGGTCAAGCAGCCGGTCGGCGTCGTCGCCGCGATCACGCCGTTCAACTTCCCCGTGATGGTGCCGCTGTGGATGGTCGCCTCGGCCATCGCCTGCGGCAACACCGTGGTGCTCAAGCCCAGTGAGAAGGACCCGTCGGCCTCGGTCTGGCTCGCGAAGCTCTTCCAGGAGGCAGGTCTTCCCGACGGCGTGCTCAACGTCGTGCACGGTGACAAGGAGGCCGTCGACGCGCTGCTCGAATCGCCGCGAGTGAACGCGATCAGCTTCGTCGGCTCGACCCCCATCGCCCGGTCGATCTATCAGCGCGCGTCAACCGCGGGCAAGCGGGTGCAGGCACTCGGCGGAGCGAAGAACCACATGGTCGTCATGCCGGATGCCGACATCGACGCCGCGGCCGACGCCGCCGTCTCCGCCGCCTACGGCTCGGCCGGAGAGCGCTGCATGGCCGTCTCGGTGCTGGTCGCGGTGGGCGACATCGCCGACGACCTGGTGGCCGCGATCGCCTCGCGCATCGAAGGCCTCACGATCGGCGCAGGCACCGATGCCGCGAGCGAGATGGGTCCGCTCATCACCCGCGAGCACCGCGACCGCGTCGCCTCGTACGTGACGGGCGCCGCCGCCGAGGGGGCGACGGTCGTGGTCGACGGCACGACCAAGCAGTTCGACTCCGAGGGCTTCTTCATCGGGGTCAGCCTGATCGACCAGGTCACCCCGGGTATGAAGGTGTACGACGACGAGATCTTCGGCCCGGTGCTCGGCGTCGTGCGCGTCGAGACCTACGCCGACGCCGTCGAGCTCGTCAACGCGAACGCCTACGGCAACGGCACCGCGATCTTCACGCGCGACGGCGGCACCGCCCGCCAGTACGAGTTCGACATCGAGGTCGGCATGGTCGGCGTCAACGTGCCGATCCCCGTGCCGATCGGCGCCTACTCGTTCGGCGGATGGAAGGACTCGCTGTTCGGCGACTCGCACATCTACGGTCCCGAGTCGGTGCACTTCTACACTCGGTCGAAGGTGGTCACCACTCGCTGGCCCGACCACACGCCCTCGCAGATCGACCTGGGCTTCCCGAGCAACCACTGAGCTCCCGAGCAGACACCGAGAACTGAGACACGAGACATGACGAACTTCATCGACCGGCACGGCGCATCGCATCCGCTCCCGGCCCCCGAGGCCGAGGCGCAGGTGCGCGCGGATGATCGCGGCCACGTCTTCCATTCCTGGAGCGCCCAGGGCCTGATCGATCCGCTGCCCGTCGCCGCGGGCGAGGGCTCGACGTTCTGGGACTACGCCGGCAACGCCTATCTCGACTTCTCGAGCCAGCTGGTGAACCTGAACCTCGGGCACCAGCATCCCGACTTGGTCGCAGCGATCCAGCAGCAGGCGGGGCGGCTCTCGACGATCCAGCCCGCCATGGCCAACGACGTGCGGGGCGAGCTCGCCCGGCTCATCGTCGAGGTCGCGCCTGAGGGGTTCGAGAAGGTCTTCTTCACGAACGGCGGCGCCGAGGCCAACGAGTACGCGGTGCGCATGGCGCGTCAGTCGACCGGTCGCCACAAGGTGCTCTCGATGTACCGCAGCTATCACGGGTCGACCTCGACCGCGATCTCACTGACGGGTGACCCGCGGCGCTGGGCGAACGGCACACCCGACTCGGGAGCAGTGCGCTTCTTCGGGCCGTACCTCTACCGCTCTCCGTTCCACGCCGAGACGCCGGAGCAGGAGTCCGAGCGCGCGCTCGCCCACCTCGAGCAGACGATCCAGCTCGAGGGGCCGCAGACGATCGCGGCGATCATCATCGAGACCGTCGTCGGCACCAACGGTGTGCTCGTGCCGCCGCCCGGATACCTGCAGGGCGTGCGCGAGCTGTGCGACCGCTACGGCATCGTCTACATCGCCGACGAGGTCATGGTCGGCTTCGGCCGGCTCGGCGAGTGGTTCGGCATCGACGCGTACGGCGGGCGCCCGGACCTCATCACCTTCGCCAAGGGCGTGAACTCCGGCTACGTGCCGCTCGGCGGCGTCGTGATCTCGGAGCGCATCGCGAAGGCCTTCGACACCACGCCGTTCGCCGGCGGACTGACGTACTCCGGACACCCGCTCGCGTGCGCCGCTGGCGTGGCGACGTTCGAGGTGTTCCGCCGCGACGGCATCCTCGAGCGCGTGCGCGATCTCGGCGAGCGCATCGTCGAGCCGACGCTGCGCTCCTGGGTCGACACCCACCCGAGCGTCGGAGAGGTGCGCGGCCGCGGCCTCTTCTGGGCGGTGGAGCTCGTGCGCGACAAAGAGACGCGCGAGCCGCTCGTGCCGTTCAACGCGAGCGGAGCGGATGCTGCGCCGGTCGCCGCCTTCGCCGCAGCCGCGAAGAAGGCCGGCGTCTGGCCTTTCACGCACTTCAACCGCATGCACGTCGCACCGCCGCTCGTGATCAGCGAGGACGACCTCGTGCGCGGTCTCACAGTCCTCGACGAGGCTCTCGCCGTCGCCGACGAGGCAGCCACGAGCTGATCCTGCCGCTGCTGCGCGGGTTCAGATCAGGAATCCGCGCAGCAGCGCTTCGGAACCGGCGAGGTGATCGCGCATCGCGGCCTCGGCGACGTCCGGGCGACCGGCGAGTATCGCCGTCACGATGCGTTCATGCTGCTCCCCCGAGTGCTGGATGTTGCGGGGCATCAGCGGAAAAGTGTCGAGCCACGCGTTGACGTCTGCCCTGTTCTCGGCGACGAGCGCGACGAGCGACGGCACGCCGGCGGCCTCGGCGATCGCGAGGTGCAGCAGGGTGTCGAGGCGCCGATACTCCTCGGGCCCGGCGGGCAGCGCGGCCTCGTGCCGCGCCCACAGATCGGCGCGCGTCGCGGCATCCAGAGTCCGGCTCGCGGCTGCCCGAACCGCGCCCGTCTCGAGCACGAGACGGAGCCCGAGCACGTCATCGATCTCTGCCGGGTTCACCGCTCCGGCCTCTGAGGGCTGGGGCAGAGGGTCGGCGACGAAGGTACCGCCGTATCGCCCCCGCTTGGGCACGAGGTAGCCGGTGTCGGCGAGCTCGCGGATCGCCTCGCGCACGGTGTCGCGACTGACGCCGAAGGATGCCGCGAGCTCCCGCTCCGGCGGCAGGGATTCCCCCGGCGCGACCACGCCGAGACGGATGGTCTGCACGAGGCGAGCGACCGCATCCTCGAGGGCGTTGCCTCGGCGCAGCGGCCGATAGACCGCCCGGCGCACCGCGACGAGATCGCCGTCGGAAGGGTGCTCGCTCATGCTTCTCAGCCTGTCACAGCGACATGATCCCGCTTCACAGCGGGGTGACGTAGGCGTTGGTGATGCCGCCGTCGACGACGAAGGCGCTGGCGGTGATGAACGACGAGTCGTCCGAGGCGAGGAACGCCACGGCGGCGGCGAGCTCCGACGGCTCCGCGAAGCGTCCCATCGGCACGTGCACGAGTCGGCGCTGCGCCCGCTCGGGATCCTTGGCGAACAACTCCTGCAGCAGCGGGGTGTTGACGGGTCCGGGGCACAGGGCGTTCACGCGCACTCCCTGTCGTGCGAACTGCACACCGAGCTCGCGTGACATCGCGAGCACACCGCCCTTCGACGCGGTGTAGCTGATCTGCGAGGTCGCCGAACCCAGCAGCGCGACGAAAGATGCGGTGTTGATGATCGATCCCCGTCCCGCCGGCACCATGTGGCGAAGCGCCGCACGGCTGCACAGGTACACGCTCTTGAGATTGACGTCCTGCACGCGATCCCAGGCCGGCAGCTCGGTCGTCTCGATCGAGTCGTCGTCGGCGGGCGAGATGCCCGCGTTGTTGAAGGCGATGTCGATGCGGCCGAACTCCTCGGCGACCCCGTCGAAGAGAGTGTTGACCTTGGTCTCGTCGGCGACGTCGACCGGCCGGAAGACGCCGCCCACCTCGGCCGCTGCCGCTTCGCCCGTGGCGGGGTCGACGTCGGCGATGACGACGAACGCGCCTTCGGCGGCGAAGCGCTGGGCGGTGGCGAAGCCGATGCCGCTCGCACCTCCCGTGATGATGGCGACGCGGTCCTTGAGACGCTGGGTGAGATCGATGGTCATGTGTGTTCTCCGTTGCAGTGAAAAGGTCGGGCCGGGTGTCGCTGTCAGGATTCGTCGGTCGCGAAGAAGACGTTCTTCGTCTCGGTGAAGTGCTCGGCGGCATCCGGTCCGAGCTCACGCCCGAGGCCTGAGGCCTTCATGCCACCGAACGGCGTCGCGTATCGCACCGAGGAGTGCGAGTTCACCGACAGCACGCCGCTCTGCACTCCGCGCGAGACGCGCACGGCGCGACCGAGGCTCTCGGTCCAGATCGAGCCGGCGAGACCGTAGGCGGTGTCGTTCGCGAGACGGATCGCATCGGCCTCGTCGTCGAACGGCATCACTGCGACGACAGGCCCGAACACCTCCTGCTGGGCGATCCGGTCGGACGGATCGGCCAGCACCACGGCCGGGGCGAACCAGAAGCCGTCACCCTGCGGAGCACTGCCCCGGAATGCGATGTTCGCGTCGTCGAGGAACCCCGACACCGTGTCGCGGTGAGCGGCCGAGATGAGCGGCCCCATGTCGGTGTCGGCGCTCGACGGGTCGCCGACCCGCCACGCGGCGACCGCCGGCTCGAGCAGCTCGAGGAACCGGTCGTACACAGAGCGCTGCACGAGCAGTCGGCTGCGCGCGCAGCAGTCCTGTCCGGCGTTGTCGAACACCGACCCCGGAACCGCGGCGACGGCCTTCTCGAGGTCGGCATCCGCGAAGACGATGTTGGCGCTCTTGCCGCCGAGCTCGAGCGTCACCGGCTTGAGCGCCCTGGCGCATCCGGCGGCCACCTCGATGCCGACCTCGGTCGAGCCGGTGAAGACGACCTTGCGGACATCCGGATGCTCGACGAGCCGCTGCCCGACGACCGAGCCCGACCCTGTGACGACCTCGAAGAGCCCCTCGGGAAGACCCGCTTCGAGGGCGAGCTCGCCGAGGCGGATGGCCGTGAGAGGCGTGAGCTCGGCCGGCTTCAGCACCACCGCGTTCCCTGCGGCGAGCGCCGGCGCGAACGCCCACGCCGCGATCGTCATCGGGAAGTTCCAGGGCACGATGACTCCGACGACTCCGTAGGGGTCGTGGAAGGTGACGTCGAGCCCACCGGCCACCGGGATCTGTCGGCCGGACAGCCGCTCGGGGTCGGCCGAGTAGTAGTTGAGCACCTGGGCGACATGACCGGCCTCCCAGCGGGCGGAACCGATCGGATGCCCGGAGTTCAGCACCTCGAGCTGCGCGAGCTCTTCCGCGGCGGCCTCAACCGTGCGCGCGAAGGCACGCAGTGCATCGGCCCGCGCGACGGGGGCGAGGGCGGCCCACCGGCGCTGGGCCGCGACCGCGCGCGCGATCGCGGCATCCGTCTCTCCGATGTCGGCGCGCGCGATCTCACGGATCGCGGCACCGGTCGACGGGTTGATGACTGTGAACGCGCTCATCGGGCGTCCTCCTTCCGCCCTGCGGCGAACGCACGGGCTTGTGAGACGAGATCGGTGAAGAGCCGCCGATCCTCGGCGTTCTCCTCGGGGTGCCATTGGACGCCGACGATGTGGCCGGCTGACGTGTCGACGAAGGCCTGCACGAGTCCGTCGTCGGAGTGCGCGGCGGCGACGAGACCGTCGCCCAGTCGATCGACGCCCTGATGGTGATAGCTGTGCACTCGCATCCCGGTCTCGCCGATGATCTCGGCGAGCGGCGTCTCAGTCGAGACCTCGATGTCGTTCTCGGCGAAGACACCGCCGCCGATGCGGTACTTCTCGGTGCCGAGCGACTCGGGCAGGTGCTGCTGTAGGGTTCCGCCGCGGGCGACGTTCACGAGCTGCAGACCGCGGCAGATGGCGAGCACCGGGATGCCACGACGCTCGGCCGCCTGGAAGAGCGCGAGCTCCCACGCGTCGCGGTCGACCCTCGCGGGGTCGGTGAGCGGATGCCGGTCCTCTCCGTAAAGCTCGGGGGCGACGTCGGCGCCGCCGGAGAGCACGAGGCCGTCCATGCCCGAGATCGCCGCATCCGCAGCATCCGGATCCTGGGGCGGGAGGAGCAGCGCGATGCCGCCGGAGGAGGTCACGCTCGTGAGGTACTGCTCGGGCAGGAACGCCGCCCTGACATCCCACACCCCCTGCTGCGCCCGCTCGAGGTAGGTCGTGACGCCGATCAGCGGCGCGGGGTCAGAGGCGCTCGAAGCCACGGATGCGCTCCCAGTCGGTGACGGCCGCGTCGTAGGCTTCCACCTCGATGCGGGCCTGGTTCAGGTAGTGCTCGACCACATCGTCGCCGAACGCGGCGCGTGCGACGGTCGATTCGCTGAACAGCCTCGCCGCCTCGCGCAGGGTTGTGGGCAGGTGGTCGACCCCGGCCTCATAGGCGTTGCCGGTGAACCGCTCGGGCAACGGCAGCTCGTTCTCGATGCCGTGCAGCCCGCCGGCGATGATCGCCGAGATGGCGAGGTAGGGGTTCACGTCTCCCCCGGGCACACGGTTCTCGACGCGCAGCCCCGAGCCCGATCCGACCACGCGCAGCGCGCATGTGCGGTTGTCGATGCCCCATGCGACTCCGGTCGGGGCGAAGCTGCCCTTCGCGAAGCGCTTGTACGAGTTGATGTTCGGCGCCAGCAGCAGGGTGAACTCGCGGAGAGTGGCGAGAATGCCGGCGATCCAGTGCTCCATCACCGGGCTGAAGCCGTGCTCACCGTCTCCTGCCATGACCGGAGCACCCGACTCGTCGCGCAGCGACAGGTGGATGTGACAGCTGTTGCCTTCCCGCTCATTGAACTTGGCCATGAAGGTGAGCGCCTGGCCGTGCTGCTCGGCGATCTCCTTCGCCCCGTTCTTGTAGATCGCGTGCTGGTCGGCGGTCTCGCGCACCTCCGCATAGCGGAATGCGATCTCCTGCTGACCGAAGTTGCATTCGCCCTTCACGCCCTCGCAGTAGAGCCCTGCGCCGTCCATGCTGTTGCGGATGTCGCGCAGCAGCGGCTCCATGCGGGTCGACGCGAGCAGGTTGTAGTCGACGTTGTAATCGGTCGCGGGCGTCAGGCCCTCGTACTTGCGCGCCCAGGCATCGCGGTAGGTGTTGTCGAAGACGATGAACTCGAGCTCCGTGCCCGAGTACGCGGTCCAGCCCCGTTCGGCGAGACGGTCGCGCTGGCGATCGAGGATCGCTCGGGGCGAGGGTCCGACCGGTTCGCCGTTCTGCCAGACGAGGTCGGCCATGACGAGCACGGTGCCGTCGAGCCAGGGGATGTTGCGCAGGGTCTCGACGTCGGGCTTGAGCACCATGTCGCCGTAGCCGCGGTCCCAGCCCGACATCGCATAGCCGTCGACCGTGTTCATGTCGACGTCGACCGAGAGCAGGTAGTCGCAGGCCTCGGCCCCGTGAGCCAGGATGTCCTCCTGGAACAGTCTTGCCGACACGCGTTTGCCGACCAGTCGCCCCTGCGCGTCCGCGAAGGCCACGATCACCGTGTCGATCTCGCCGGCGGCGATGCCGGCATCCAGCTGTTCGATGCTCAGGTTGCCCGACATCTGACGCTCCGTCCTCGTGCGGTGAAGCGATCGGCCGACCGGCTTCGCCCTCAGAGTAGATCACCTTCGCGTTTAAAGGTAGACGAAACCACCATTGACTGTCACAATCATCCGCAAGGTGCACCCGGCGCCTGCACGCATGCGAACGGAGAGCGGATGTCCCAGCAGAGCAATGAATCCCGCAAGGTCGCCGGAGCGACCTATACACGCGCCGGGAGTGAGTATTTCGAGAAACGCACGCTGAAGAGGTCGGCCGGAGTCTGGGGCCTGTGGGGCCTCGCGGTCGCCGCGGTCATCTCGGGTGACTTCTCGGGCTGGAACTTCGGCATCGACTTCGCCGGGTTCGGAGGGATGCTCATCGCCTTCGCCATCCTCGTCGCGATGTACTACGGCATGATCTTCGCGATCGGCGAGATGGCGGCCGCGATGCCGCACACCGGAGGCGCCTACTCGTTCGCGCGATCGGCCATGGGTCCGTGGGGCGGACTCGTCACCGGTGCCGCCGAGACCATCGAGTACGTCGCCACCACGGCGGTGATCGTCTACTTCTCGGCGTCGTATGCCAACGGCATCACGAGCGAGCTGCTCGGCCTCGAGCTGCCAGGATGGGTCTGGTACCTCATCCTCTACGTCGTCTTCATCGCCCTGAACTCTGCGGGCGCCGCGATCTCGTTCCGCTTCGCGATCGTCGTCTCGGTGATCTCGATCGGCATCATCCTGGTCTTCTCCGCCATGGCCCTGTTCTCGGGCGCGTTCTCGTGGGATGCCCTGTGGGACATCGCCCCCGACGAGGGCCAGACCGCGTTCCTCCCGCACGGCGTCCTGCCGATCCTGTTCGCCCTGCCGTTCGCGATGTGGTTCTTCCTCGGCATCGAGGAGCTGCCGCTCGCCGCCGAGGAGTCGCACAACCCGACCCGCGACATCCCGAAGGCCGGCTTCTGGGCCCGCGGCACGCTCATCGTCACCGGACTCCTGGTGCTGTTCCTGAACACCGGCGTGATCGGCGCCGAGGCCACCGGCACCGCGGGCGAGCCTCTGCTCGACGGCTTCCGCGCGATCGTCGGCGACCAGCTCGCCGCCGTGCTGGCCCTGTTCGCCCTCATCGGCCTGCTCGCGTCGCTGCAGGGAATCATGTTCGCCTACGGACGCAACATGTACTCGCTGTCCCGGGCCGGGTACTACCCGCGCTTCCTCTCGCTCACCGGCAAGCGCCAGACGCCGTGGGTCGCCCTCACGGTCGGTGCCGCGATCGGGTTCGTCGCCCTGATCGTGCTCGACGTGCTCACCGCGGTCGACTCCGAGGGTGCGGGAACCGTGGCCGGTGCGATCGTCCTGAACATCGCGGTCTGGGGAGCCGTCGTCGCCTACGGACTGCAGCTCGTGTCGTTCATCATCCTGCGCAAGAAGTTCCCGAACGTCGACCGTCCGTACGTCAGCCCGTGGGGCATCCCGGGTGCGGTCATCGCTCTCGTGATCGCCGCGCTGATCTTCGTGGGCTTCCTGCTGAACCCGACGTTCGGTCCGGCGATCATCGCGATCGCGATCGTCTACGCGATCATCCTGCTCGGATTCGGCCTCTTCTTCCGGCATCGCCTCGTGCTCTCGCCCGAAGAGGAGTACGCACTGTCGGGCGGCTCCCACGGCGACCCGCAGGCCGAGGGATACGACGCCATGGAGGGCGAGGTCTTCGACGGAAAGCGGTGACGCGAGAGGAGCGCGACGGGACCTGCCCTACTTGCGGTCGAAGTCGAACGCCTTGAGCAGCTCGGCGACAGCCTTGTCGCGCTCCTCCCCGCCCTCGTCGAACATGTGCGTCACGTGCGTGCGCAGATGATTCTCGAGCAGCAGGCGGTTCAACGACTCCAGTGAGCGCTGGATCGCGCGGGACTGCGTGATGATGTCCATGCAGTACTCCTCGTTCTCGATCATCCGCGCGACGCCGCGCATCTGACCCTCGAGGATGCTGGTGCGATGCAGTGCGCGCTTCTTGATGTCTTCGATCACGCTTCGAGGGTACTCGTGTCCTGCGACGGTGGTGCTCGCCGACCTCAGGGGGAACTCACCGTGAAAGGATGACGTCATGCCGCGAACCCCGATGGCGCTCCTGTCGCCCGCAGACCAGGTACGACTTCGCGCTCTTCGGCGGATGAAGGCAGTGGCTCTCGGGGCACTCATCTTCATGGCGGTCGTGTTCGTGATCGCGTTCGCGTTCCAGGAGCGGCAGCCGTGGCTCGGATACGTGCGCGCCGCCGCCGAGGGCGGCATGGTGGGTGCCCTCGCCGACTGGTTCGCCGTGACGGCGCTCTTCCGCAGGCCGTTGGGTCTGCCCATCCCGCACACCGCGATCATCCCGAACCGCAAGGACGAGATCGGCCGCACGCTGGGCGAGTTCGTCGAGACGAACTTCCTCGAGGCGAGCGTCGTGCGCACCAAGCTCGCCAGCACCGCGATCGCGAAGCGTGCGGGCGAGTGGCTGCGCGAGCCGACCCACGCCGAGCGGGTGGGCGCCGAGGGAGCGACGATCGCGACCGCCGTGCTCAACGCCCTCAGCGACGACGACGTGCGCGACCTCATCACCGACCTCGCCCGCGAGCACCTCGTCTCGCCCGAGTGGGGTCCGCCGGCAGGGGCCTGGCTCGAGAAGATCGTCGAAGCGGATGCGCACCACGGAGCGGTCGACCTCGCCGCCGACAGCATCGCCCGCTGGCTGGATGCCAACGCCGAGTCGTTCTCGGGACTCATCTCGCGGCGGCTCCCCGGGTGGGTGCCGAAGCTCGCGCACCGATTCGTCGACGACACCGCCTACAACGAGGCGGTCAAGTTCGTGCGCGCCGTGCAGGCCGACCCGAAGCATCCGGCCCGCATCGCCGTCGACGGCTACCTCGCCCGCCTCGCCGACAGTTTGCAGAACGACCCGGCGACCAGGGCGAAGCTCGAGAACGCGAAGTCGTCGCTGTTCGACAGCCCCCGAGTGGGCGCCCTCGCCGCCGAGGCGTGGAACACGGCCAAGAACGGACTGCTCACCGCCCTCGCCGACCCCGAGAGTGGCCTGCGCGTGCGTGCGGCCCAGGCTCTGCAGGAGGTCGGCGACAGGCTGACGACGGATGCCGCACTGCAGCACCGCGTCGACACGTGGGTGTCGGATGCCGCCGTGTTCCTCGTCGACCGCTACCGCCACGACATCGCATCGATCATCACCGACACCGTCGAGCGCTGGGACCCGGTCGAGACGACCGAGAAGATCGAGCTCATGGTCGGCCGCGACCTGCAGTACATCCGCCTCAACGGCACGTTCGTCGGCGCACTCGCGGGCCTCGCGATCTTCACGATCGCCCACCTGCTGATCCCCGGGGTCTGACGCGTGCGGATCGTGGTGTCGGGCACTCACGCGAGCGGCAAGAGCACGCTGATCTCCGACTTCCATGCGAGACACCCCGAGTACGCGGTGCTCGGCGACCCGTTCGACGACATCGAGTCGGAGGCACCGAGCAGCGCGGCCAGCTTCGTCGCGCAGCTCCGCGTCACCGTCTCCCGACTGCGAGAGTCGGCGGGCGAGAGCTCCGTCGTCTCGGAACGTGGTCCCGTCGACTTCCTCGCCTACCTCACCGCGCTCGAGATGCTGGGGCGCGGCGACGGCGCGCTGCTCTCTCGAGCGCAGGAGATGGTCGAGTCCTCGATGGCCCACATCGATCTGATCGCCGTCGTGCCGCTGGACGCGCGGCACCCGATCGAGGTTCCCGACGACGAGGATCCGGAGCTCCGAGAGGCGATGGAGAGCGCTCTTCTGGATGCGCTCGACGACCTCGAACGCGCCGGTGATGCGCCGCCGACCGTGACGCTCACCGGGAGCCCGGGCGAGCGACTCACGCAGCTGGAGGACGCTGCCGGCCTCTGAGACCGGGCCCGCCCGGGCCGAGAAGTACGATCGCTCCATGACCTCATCACCTCAGATCTGGATTATCACGGGCGCAGGCCGCGGGCTCGGACGCGCACTCGCCGAGGCCGCACTCGAGGCAGGGCACACCGTCGTGGCGACGGTCCGCGGCGAGCATGAGCTGCCCGCGCACGACCGCCTGACCGTGATGACTCTCGACGTCCGCGACCGCGCCGCCGCTCGCGACACCGTGCGCCGCACCGTCGAACATCTCGGGCGCATCGACGTGCTCGTGAACAACGCCGGCTACGGACTGATCGGCTCCGTCGAAGAAGCCTCGGAGGAGGACATCCGCGCGATCATGGAGACGAATCTGCTCGGTCCGCTCTGGCTCAGCCAGGACGTCATCCCGGTCATGCGCGAGCAGGGCGGCGGACACATCGTGCAGATCTCGACCGTCGGGGCGGTCGGCACGATGCCTATGCTCGGGCTCTACAACTCCACGAAGTGGGGGTTGGAAGGGTTCAGCGAGGCCATGGCCTCCGAGGTGGCACGCTTCGGCATCCGCGTGTCCCTCATCGAACCGGGCGCTCTCGACACCGCGTGGGCAGGGCCGAGCATGCGGTTCAGTTCGCCCTCCGACGTCTACGACGCGCAGCGGACGGAGCTGTTCGGCACAGCCGAGGTTCCGTGGCCCCCGGCCGACTCGGCCGGCGGCACGGCACCGACGGATGCCGCAGCCGCGATCCTCGCCCACGTCGCCTCCGAAGACGGGCCTCTGCGGGTCCTCATCGGCGACGACGCGCCCGAACAGGTCGCCGCAGCGCTCGACCTTCGGAGACAGGACTACTCCCGCGATCCCCGCTTCCCTGACTCATAGCCCGCCGGACCTACGGGTGCTCCGATCAGAGGAACAGCGGCAGCAGTGACACGACGAGACCGATCACGCCGACACCCGTGAACACGATTCCCAGGGTCATCACGACCCGGCGCAGATGTGGCGGATCCCCCACACGAGCGCGAGCAGGATCGTTCGTACTCACGACCCCTGCGGCCCAGCCCTCTTCGGGGGTCGCGAACTCGTCGCGCCGCAACGGTCTCTCGTGAAAGTCGCTCCCGGCGAACCAGCGGGCGAACACGGAACCGTCCCGCTCGACGATCGCGATCTCGATGCTGCGCCACGGACCTTCGACCGCACGGATCAGCGTGGCCAGCAGGAGCAGCGGCACCCCGAGCCCCAGACCCACCCACGACAGCACCTCGCCGACGAGAGCGAGGGTGTCCAGAGCATCCATGGCTCCATCGTAGAGTCGCCGGCCGATGGCCCGACACGCACGGGGGCCGCCGCGGCGATCCGCGCTTCCCTGGCTCATAGCCCGCCAGACCCGCATCAGGTGCAGTTGCTAGGGTGCTCCCCTATGACCGCCGATGTCGCATCCACCCGTTCAGATCGCCGGCGAGCGAGTCGGGGCACGTGGCAGCGAGTCGTCGCAGGACTCGCTGTGCTGGTCAGCGGCATCGTCGCCTTCGTCCTCGCCGGCTCCGCCCTGGATCTCGTGCGGGACCAGTTGCACCACAACTGCGGGATGCAGCCCCCGAGCTCCGAGGGAGCGGGCACCTGGATCTGCAGCGACGGGATCGGGTACCTCGGCATCGCAGGAATCCTCGGCATGGGATGGCTGGCTGCTGTGCTGGCCGGTTGTCTCATCGCCCTGCTCGTCCGCCCCGCTCGACAGGCGCGACTGGCGCTCGTGATTCTCGCAGCCCTGTCCACCGCGTGGATCATTGGACTGACCTGGTACGGGTCGGCGACGCAGGTTCAGGATCAGTACGCACCCATGACGGGCGTGGAGTACTGGCTGGAGGCGGTCGGCCCTGCAGCGCTCGTCAGCGCCCTCGGCGTCGCCTTGGGTCTGCTGAGCCTCATGCCGACGGGGCCGCTCTCGTGGATCATGGGGATCGTGGCGACGATCCTGCTGATCGTCGCGGCCGTTCTGCAGCCAGGGCTGAGCCTCAACGTCATCCCGCCCGTGGGGCTGCTCGCCGCGGCGACCATCCGCGCGATCGGCGTCGACACCGCCGCGGGCCTGAGGTCGCGTCGGCCGCGACGACCTGGAACGCCGCGTGGGAGAACCGGCAGATGAACGCGCTCTTCGGTGCGGCCGCGCTGATCGCCCTGCTGGCACTCGGGATCGCAACCGCCATCGGCCTCGGACTCCGGCCTCGACCGGCCCCCGAGTACTGGGCGACCCTCGTCGCGTGGAGCCTTCAACTCCTCGCCGCGCTGGCAGCGGTGTTCTGGGTGGGATTCCTCGGGATCTCGACCCCGAGTTGCGCGCCGAACTGCGACTGGGACCTCCTCGGCTACAACTTCCAAGGTTTCATGATCGCGGCTGGGATCATCCAGCTCGCGAGCATGGTGCTCATCATCTTGCTGCGCCGACGCCCGAAGGTCTGGGTGGTGCCGCTGGCTGCTACGGGGCTCATCATCGTTCTCGCTGTGGTCTCGTCGATCATCGCGTACAAGGCCATGCTGTTCTTCTGAGCCGTGCCGTCCTTCGGAACGGTCCGCAGACGGGCACCACGGGCGCAGAGCGTCGTGGACGTTGCACGACTAGCAGCCGCGGTCAGCGCGCGGCGAGGGCCGCGAGCATCTCGAGCACGCAGAGGGCCGCGAGTCTGACCGTGCGCATGTCGTCGGTGTCGGCGGTCGCGTCGACCTCGGCGATGTCGGCGCTGACGACGCGAGGATCCGCGACGATCGAGCGCACGAGAGCGCGCAGCTCCCACGCGGCGAAGCCGCCGGGAACGCTCGCCGGGCACCCGGGCGCTGCGGCCCGATCGGCGGCGTCGACGTCGACATCGAGATGGATGCGAGCGGCCGCACCCGCTCCGGCGATGCTCGTCGCCTCGGCGACGACGTCGTCGATGCCCCGGCGCCTGACCTCGTCGAGGGTGATCACGCGAATGCCCCACTCGGCGGCGCGCGCCGCGTAGGCGGCGGAGTTCGCGAAGTCCGCGATGCCGATCTGGACGATCCGGGTCGGGTCGATCCGCTCGCCGTCCGGGGCGTCCTCGATCAGTCGCCGCAGGGGCGACCCGTTCGAGATGCCGTCGCGCAGGTCGAAGTGCGCATCGATCGTGATCAGCCCGGTGGCCCCCGCTCCTCGCGCGACCGGGTAGGTCAGCGCGTTGTCGCCCCCGAGCGCGATCACGAGACGCGCGGATTCGGCGAGCTCGTGCACGCGCGCGACGCTCGCCGCGATGCCGGCCTCGCCGTCGGGTTCGGCCACATCCCCGGCGTCGAGAACGCGCAGCGCGTCGCCGAGGTCGACCACAGGCGGACCCATGAGCGTGGCGCTGTACCGGGTCAAGGCCTCTCGGATCGCCGCGGGTGTCGCATGCGCGCCGGTCGGTGACAGCGAGGTGCGCCAGGTCGGAACGCCGAGCAGCACGGCATCCGCAACGTCTCCGGCGGCGAAGGCAGGCCAGGATCCGGCGCGCGGCCAGAAGTCATCGTGCGAGAGAGCCATGGTTCTCCGTTCCTCGCTCCTTCGACGGTGCTGCGAAGACCGCGACGCCGTCCTTCCACACCTGATCGACGAGCGGCACTCCCGGTCGATATGCGAGATGGATGCGCGTGGGTGCGCTCAACAGCACGAGGTCTGCGCGTGCTCCTACGGCGATCACGCCGACGTCATCACGTCGCAGCGCCAGGGCTCCTCCGGCGGTCGCCGCCCACACCGCCTCGGCCGGGGTCATGCCCATGTCGCGCACCGCGATCGCGATGCAGAACGGCATCGATGAGGTGAAGCTCGAACCAGGGTTCGTGTCGCACGCGATCGCGACCGTGACGCCCGCATCGATCAGTCGGCGTGCGTCGGGATACGGCTGCCTGGTCGAGAACTCGACGCCCGGCAGCAGGGTGAGAACGGTGGCGGACCCGGCGAGCGCGGCGATGTCGCCGTCGGTCAGGTAGGTGCCGTGATCGATCGAGGCCGCGCCGAGCTCGACGGCGAGCCGCACCCCGTCGCCCGGGCCGAGCTGGCTCGCGTGCAGTCGGGGGGCGAGGCCCTTCGCGACGCCGGCCTCGAGCACGCGCCGCGACTGCTCGACCGAGAAGGCGCCGGTCTCGCAGAACACGTCGATCCATCTCGAATGCGGGGCACAGGCGTCGAGCATCGGACCCGTCACCAGATCGACGTACTCGTCGGCACGGTCGGCGTACTCGACGGGCACGACGTGCGCCCCGAGGAACGTGACCTCCGGCGTGACCTCGGCAGCGAGTCGCACCAGCCGCTCCTCATCCGCGACGCTCAGCCCGTATCCGCTCTTGATCTCGACGGTCGTGGTGCCTTGCGCGAGCATCTCCTCGATGAAACCGCGCAGGCGCGCGCGCAGCTCGTCATCGCTCGCCGCTCGCGTCGCGGCCACAGTCGAGCGGATGCCGCCCGCGGCGTACTTCTGCCCCGCCATCCGCGCCTCGAACTCGGCCGCACGGTCTCCGCCGAACACGAGGTGGCTGTGGCTGTCGACGAACCCGGGGATGACCGCCCGGCCGCCGGCGTCGATGATCTCGTCGGCATCAGGTGCGGCATCCGGAGCATCCGCCGCCGAGCCGATCCAGGCGATCCGTCCGCCGTCGATCAGCACGGCCGCATCGCGCAGCGTGCCGAAGCGGTCTCCGTCCGCTGAGCCGACGTTGGTCGTCAGCTCTCCGATGTTCGTGATCAGTGAGGTGCTCACAGCATCGGCACCTTCAGGCCGCGCTCACGGGCGATGTCGCGAGCGTGCTCGTACCCGGCGTCGACGTGGCGCATGACTCCGGTGCCCGGGTCGTTGGTCAGCACGCGCTCGAGCTTCTCGGCGGCGAGCGCCGAACCGTCCGCGACGCTCACCTGTCCGGCATGGATCGAGCGTCCGATGCCGACGCCGCCACCGTGGTGCAGCGACACCCACGAGGCACCGGATGCCGTGTTGAGCAGCGCGTTCAGCAGAGGCCAGTCGGCGATCGCATCCGATCCGTCCTTCATGGCCTCGGTCTCGCGGTACGGCGACGCGACCGAGCCCGAGTCGAGGTGGTCGCGGCCGATCACGATCGGGGCCGACAGTTCACCGGACGCCACCATCTCGTTGAACTTGAGGCCGGCGAGGTGGCGCTCCTTGTATCCGAGCCAGCAGATGCGCGCGGGCAGCCCCTCGAAGTGCACCGTCGAGCCCGCCTTGTCGAGCCAGCGGTGCAGCGCCTTGTCGTCGGGGAAGAGCTCGGCGATCGCGCGATCGGTCTTGTAGATGTCCTCGGGGTCGCCCGAGAGAGCCGCCCAGCGGAAGGGCCCACGGCCCTCCTCGAACTGCGGACGGATGTATGCCGGCACGAAGCCGGGGAACTCGAATGCCCGGTCGAAGCCACCCAGCTGCGCCTCTGCCCGGATCGAGTTGCCGTAGTCGAAGACCGCGGCCCCGGCGTCCTGGAACGCGACCATCGCCGCGACGTGCTGAGCCATCGACGCGCGCGAGCGGTGGGTGAACTCCTCGGCATCCCGTTCGGCCTCCGCCCTCCAGTCGGCCACCGAGATGCCCACCGGCAGGTAGGCGAGCGGATCGTGCGCGCTGGTCTGATCGGTGACGATGTCGATCGGCACGCCCCGGCGCAGCAGCTCGGGGAAGACCTCCGCCGCGTTCCCGACGACGCCGACCGAGAGCGCGTCGCCGGCCTGCTTGGCTGCGACGACCCGGGCGACGGCCGCATCGAGGTCGGTCGTGTACTCGTCGAGGTATCCGTGCTGCACCCGTCGAGCGAGGCGCGACTCGTCGACATCGACGATCAGCACGACCCCGTCGTTGAGCGTGACGGCGAGCGGCTGCGCACCGCCCATGCCTCCGGCGCCGCCGGTGAGGGTCAGCGTGCCCTTGAGCGACTCTCGACCGAGCGACCGGGCGACCGCCGCGAACGTCTCGTAGGTCCCCTGCAGAATCCCCTGGGTTCCGATGTAGATCCACGACCCGGCGGTCATCTGGCCGTACATGATCAGACCGAGCTCTTCGAGCTTGCGGAACTCGGGCCAGGTGGCCCAATCGCCCACGAGGTTCGAGTTGGCGATCAGCACGCGGGGTGCCCACTCGTGCGTGCGGAAGACGCCGACCGGCTTGCCCGACTGCACGAGCAGGGTCTCGTCGGGCTCGAGCTCGTCGAGGGTGCGGACGATCGCGTCGTACGCCTCCCAGCTGCGAGCCGCCTTTCCGGTGCCGCCGTACACCACGAGGTCCTCAGGGTGCTCGGCGACCTCGGGATCGAGGTTGTTCATGAGCATCCGCTTCGCCGCTTCCGCACCCCAGCTCTTGGCGGTGCGCTGGTTGCCGCGGGCGGCGCGGACCGTGCGGGGCCCGGCGGGCGGCGTGGATCCGGGGGTCGCGGTCGATTCGGGGGTCGTGGTGTCAGTCATTCGCGTGCTCCTTTGCGATGCGGGCGACGGCGCCGGACTGCACGAGTGCGGTCACGGCCTCCAGGTCTGGTGAGAGGAAACGGTCGGGTCCGGGGCCCGCCGCGACGGTGCGGACGAGGTCGCGGACGGCGCCGGTCGCGCGCCCCGCCTGCAGCGGTGCACGCAGGTCGAGGGCGCGGGCCCCGGTGAGGATCTCGATCGCGAGGACCCGGCCCAGTCCGTCGATCGCGCGGCGGAGCTTGCGAGCGGCCGCCCACCCCATCGACACATGGTCCTCCTGCATCGCCGACGACGGGATGGAGTCGACGGATGCCGGAACGGCGAGGCGCTTGAGCTCGGACACGATGCCCGCTGCGGCGTACTGCGCGATCATCAGACCCGAGTCGACGCCGACCTCGTCGGCGAGGAAGGGCGGGAGACCGTGATTGCGGGCGGGGTCGAGCGCGCGGTCGGTGCGGCGCTCCGAGATCGAGGCGACGTCGGCGACCGAGATCGCGAGGAAGTCCAGCACCGCAGCGACCGGGGCTCCGTGGAAGTTCCCGTTGGATTCGATGCGCCCGTCGACGGTGATCACGGGGTTGTCGATCACGCTCGCGAGCTCACGGCCGGCGATCATCGACGCGTAGCCCATGGTGTCGCGCGCGGTTCCATGCACCTGCGGCGAACAGCGCAGCGAGTATGCGTCCTGCACGCGGCCGTCCTCCGGGCCCTTGTGACTGTGCACGATGGGCGAGTCGCCGAGGAACGACCTCAGGTTCGCCGCCGACTCGGCCTGTCCCGACTGCGGTCGCAGCGCCATGAGGTCGGCTGCGAAGACCGCATCCGTGCCGAGCTGCGACTCGACCGACATCGCCGCCGCCATGTCGGCCGTGAGCAGCAGAGTCTCGAGGTCGTGCAGCGCCAGCACGAGCATCCCGAGCATCCCGTCGGTGCCGTTGATGAGGGCGAGTCCCTCCTTCTCGACGAGGGTGAGCGGCTCGATACCGGCCGCGGCCAGAGCATCGGATGCCGGGATGAGGTCTCCATGGTCGTCTCGGACGTCGCCCTCCCCCATCGTCGCGAGGGCGATATGCGCGAGCGGGGCGAGGTCGCCGGAGCATCCGAGCGAGCCGTACTCGCGGACGACCGGGGTGATGCCCGCATTGAGCAGACCGGCGTACGTCTCGACCACGACGGGGCGAACGCCCGTGCGACCCGAGGTCAACGTCTGCAGCCGAAGCAGCTGCAGACCGCGGACGACCTCGCGCTCGACCTCGGCGCCGGTACCGGCCGCGTGGGAGCGGATGAGGCTGGCCTGCAGCTGCAGGCGGCGATCCGGCGCGATGAAGGTCGTGGCGAGAGCGCCGAATCCGGTGGACACCCCGTAGTGCGGGTGCGGGTCGGCCGCCAGCCCGTCGATGACCCGCCGGGTGTCGGCGACGCGGGCGAGGGCTTGGGGACTGATCGTGACCGGGGCGCCGTGGCGGGCGACCGCGACGACATCGGCGTGGCTCAGCGGGGCATCGCCGACGAGGACGGAGGGCAGTTCACTCATGTCTCGATTCCACACCCGACGGGTCGCGCGCGACAGGCGATCATGGGATCCTGTGTCTGTGATCCCAGACAACGCGGAGACCGTCGCCCAGGTGCCGGCGGCCCACAACACCCTGCGGATCCTGAGTTATCTGGCGGGGCGCCCCGCACCGGTCGCCGCGTCGGCGATAGCCCGCGAGCTCGAACTGCCCCGGTCGACCGTCTACCACCTGCTCACCACTCTCGCGGCACACGGTTTCGTGCTGCACATGAAGGAGGATCGGCGCTGGGGCCTGGGCACTTCGGCCTTCGAACTCGCCGGCGGATACGCACGCCAGCAGCCGCTCGCGCGGATCGGGAGGCCTCTCGTAGCCGCGCTCTCGGACCGACTCGGAGAGAGCACCCACCTGGCGGTGATGAGCGGCGGCGATGTGCTCTACATCGTCGAGGAGCGCGCGCCACGGAGGCAGGCTCTCGTCACGGATGTCGGCGTCCGGCTGCCCGCGCACCTCACCGCGTCCGGGCGCGCGATGCTGGCAGCCCTCCCCCGAGAGCAGGTGCGTGCGCTGTATCCGAGCGCATCCGCGTTCCCGGATCGCACCGGTCTCGGTCCGCGAAAGCCGAGCGAGCTGCGTGAGCTGCTGCGCATCGTGAGGGAGCGCGGCTATGCGACCGAGGACAGCGAGGTGGCAGACGGACTGCGCAGCGTCGGCGCCGTCGTCCGCGATCACGCGGGCTGGCCGGTCGCCGCAGTCGCGGTGACCTGGGCGGGCGGCGAGCTCGACGAGCGCGCCCTCGCGGATGCCGTCATCGAGACGGCCGCGGTGCTCGAGTCGCGCCTGAAACGCTGACGCCGACGGATGTCGCAGGGCTGCGACATCCGCGCGACACCGTCGCGACACGCGCTCGATATTCTCGAGGCATGACCTCGACACGTAGCGACTCGCGCCGCATCCGCCGTGGCCTCACCCTCACTCTCGCGCTCGGATGCACCGCAGCCGCGCTGCTCTCAGGTTGCGCTCCCGAGCCCGTGGCTTCATCGGCGCCGAAGCCCACCTCGACGCCTTCTGCGTCACCCACGCCCGGCGCCGTGACCGTCGACGGATACGACGTCGGCCAGTTCCCGCCCGTCCCCCTCTTCGTGCTCCCCGATCTGTCGCTGCTCGACACGTCGGCGTCGGCGTTCACGATCGAGGTCAACGAGGCCCTGGCCGGGATCCCCGGGGTCATCGCGGCACCCGCGCACTGCGACGCGGACGGGAGTGTGGTCTCGGGCAACGGCACCGCCTACCTCTATGGCGACGGCTCAGGCACCTTCACCGGGCCGGACGGATCGGTGCAGAACTTCGGCGACGGATCCGGGAACTCGACGATCAACGGCGTCACCATCCAGAACTTCGGGGACGGGTCGGGCAACTACACCGACGGCACCGTCACCATCCAGAACTTCGGCGACGGGTCGGGCAACTACAGCGACGCGTCGACGACCGTACAGATCTTCGGCGACGGGTCGGGGAACTACGAGGACGACGATGTGACGATCCAGAACTTCGGAGACGGATCAGGCAACTACAGCGATGGCACCGTCACCATCCAGAACTTCGGCGACGGCGCGGGCAACTACGAAGACGGGACGATCCGCATCCAGAACTTCGGGGATGGCACCGCCCGCGTCGGAGGCCGGCTCGTCGACGCCGAGCCGCTTCCCCCGGTTCCGGTGCTCGGGGTCTTCCCGCCGCTCGGCTCTCTGGCGCCGCTCGAGTCGTGCGGCACCACGTTGACCTTCGAGGACGGCGTGCTCTTCGACTTCGACCGCAGCGACATCCGGGCCGACGCGGCGGCGACACTCGATGCCGTCGCCCGCGTGTTCACGACCCTCGACATCGCCGAGGCGCAGGTCACCGGCCACACGGACGCCATCGGCTCGGATGCCGAGAACCAGCGGCTGTCGGAGGACAGAGCAGGTTCCGTCGTCGACGGGCTCGAAGAGCGCGGCGTCACGACGTCGTTCAGCGCAGAGGGGTTCGGTGAGACGCGCCCCGTGGCTGCCAATGAGATCGCCGGGGTCGACAATCCCGCGGGGCGTCAGCTCAACCGCCGCGTCGAGATCTTCATCCCGGCTGCGCTCTGACGCGCGCGATCAGGCTCCGACACGAGAGGATGGGTCCATGCGCCGCACGAAAGCGACTCCTGCACTGCTCGCAGCTCTGCTTCTCGTGACGGCCCTGAGCGGATGCTCGGTCAGCATCGTCGATCCGACACGACCCACACCGGTCGCCTCGACGCCGCCGGAGCGATCCGCACCGGATCAGCCCGAGACGTCGCCTGACACCACGGGCGAAGAGCCGTCGTCCGAACCCACTTCCGAGTCGGAGCTCAGCGCCGACGGCCAGGCCGAACGCTCGCGACTCATCGCCGCGGCGACGACCACGATGCCGTGCCCGTCGGCGCCTCTCACTGAAGATGGTGCAGTCATCCGCATCGAAGGAGCCTGCCCGGAACTCGTCGTCGAGATCGATGCCGGCGTCGTGATCGCCGATGATGTCGGCACCCTCTCGCTCTCGGGCAGCGGCACCGTCATCTACGTGCAGAACGTCGGCGCGGTCACGGTCACCGGCAGCGCGAGCTCGATCTTCTGGGAGGGTGACACCCCCACCGTGCAGGACAGAGGTTCGGCGAACACTCTGCGGCGGGGCTGAGACATGGACGCCACCTCTCGCCGCAGCATCCTCCTCGTCGACGACGACGAGGCCATCACCGGTGCCCTCGCCGCATTCCTCGGACGCAGCGGCTTCGACGTCCGCGTCGCCGAGGACGGACGAGCAGGACTGCTCGAGGTCGAACGTGCGGTGCCCGACCTGGTCGTCTGCGATGTGCTAATGCCGCACGTCGACGGTCGAGAGTTCGTGCGGCGTGTGCGGGCCCGACAGCTGTGGTTGCCGATCATCCTGTTGACGCAGGTCGGCGAGTCGTGGGAGCGCAGCGCCGCGCTCGACGAGGGTGCCGACGACTACCTGAACAAGCCATTCGATCCGCACGAGCTGATCTCGCGGATCCGGGCGGTGCTGCGACGCACCGCGCAGAACGCCGGCTCACTGCGCTCCGCGCAGAGGCTCCGTGCGAGGGACCTGACTCTCGATCGGAGCACGCGTCGTGTCTGGCGCGGTGACAGGGAGCTCGCTCTGACGCCTAAGGCGTTGATGCTCCTGGAGTATCTGATGGTGCATCCTCAGGAAGTCCATTCCCGAGATCGCCTCCTGTCGACGCTCTGGGGCTTCGACTTCGCGACGTCCAGCCGCGCGGTCGACCACCGCATTGCAGAGCTGCGCCGCGTGCTCGGCGACAACGATGCCCAGATGCGATTCATCGAGACGGCGCAGAGCATGGGCTACCAGTTCGCGGCGAAGGTCACGCCGGCATGAGCAGATCGGGGGATGTCGTGCTCGGCGTACTCACGGCCGTGCCCGTCGGTCTCTGCGCGGTCGCAGCCGGTGGCATGCTCCTCGCCGGAGATACGCGCGTGCTCGCGATCGAGCTCGCCCTACCCGCCGGGGTCCTGGGTGCAGGCGCGATCGTCTCTGCATTGCCCCTGTCGATCCTGCTCGCCCGGAAGGGTAGAGCCCGGGCCCGCGATCGTCACGATGCCGCCGTCGACGCTGCGGCCGTCCGCGCCGCCCAGCAAGAGCGGGCGAACCACCAGCGCTTCCTCGCGAGACTCGATCACGAGTTGAAGAACCCGCTCACGGCCATTCGCGCGACAGCCGTCGCTGCACAGGGCGAGCAGCAGACCGATGAGTGGCGGACGGTGGACGCGCAGGCGGCGAAGCTGAGCACCCTGGTCAGAGACCTCCGAAAGCTCGCTGAACTCGAGACCCGCCCGCTGGAGACAGAGATCGTGTCTCTCGAAGAGGTGCTGTCTGAAGCGATAGACGCCCTCGGTCAGCAGAACCCGGCTGCGTCCGGCCGCATCGCGTTCACCGTGACGCGAGTGCCCTGGGCGGTCCCGCCTGTCTCTGTGGACCTCGACCTGTTCTCCCTGGCGATCGACAACGTCCTCGGCAATGCAGCCAAATACTCCTCGCAGGGGCCGATCGAAGTCCGACTCCGCGAGCAGGACGGCTGGGCGATCGTAGAGATCGCGGATGCCGGACGCGGCATTCCCGCGTCCGACCTGCCTCTGGTCTTCGACGAGCTCGCCCGAGCGCAGAATGCTCGGGACGTGAGCGGTTCCGGTATCGGGCTCACTCTCGTCGCGACCGTGATGCGACGGCACGGCGGGGATGTGTCCATCCGTTCCGTGGAGAACGCCGGCAGCATGGTGACACTGCGCCTGCCCATCCGCGGCTGACGCCCTGCGCTGCGGATACGGCCTGTACGTCGTTTCACGCACGCCCGTCGTTTCGCGCACGCACGTTAACGCAGAAAAGCCACCCAACATTGGGTGGCTTTTCTGTTTAAAAGAAGTCCGGCGGTGTCCTACTCTCCCACAGGGTCCCCCCTGCAGTACCATCGGCGCTGTGAGGCTTAGCTTCCGGGTTCGGAATGTAACCGGGCGTTTCCCTCACGCTATGGCCGCCGAAACACTATAGATGTTTCAATCAAAACACATAACAAAGTCATTGTCATGCGGTTCTCGACCGTACATCGAGAACCACTCAGTGGACGCGTAGCACCAACAAACGGTGTGTTATCAAGTCATCGGCTTATTAGTACCAGTCAGCTGCATGCATTACTGCACTTCCACATCTGGCCTATCAACCCAGTAGTCTGGCTGGGAGCCTCTCACCCGAAGGTATGGAAATCTCATCTTGAGGCCGGCTTCCCGCTTAGATGCTTTCAGCGGTTATCCATCCCGAACGTAGCTAATCAGCGGTGCTCCTGGCGGAACAACTGACACACCAGAGGTTCGTCCAACCCGGTCCTCTCGTACTAGGGTCAGATCCTCTCAAATTTCCTACGCGCGCAGCGGATAGGGACCGAACTGTCTCACGACGTTCTAAACCCAGCTCGCGTACCGCTTTAATGGGCGAACAGCCCAACCCTTGGGACCTACTCCAGCCCCAGGATGCGACGAGCCGACATCGAGGTGCCAAACCATGCCGTCGATATGGACTCTTGGGCAAGATCAGCCTGTTATCCCCGAGGTACCTTTTATCCGTTGAGCGACAGCGCTTCCACAAGCCACTGCCGGATCACTAGTCCCGACTTTCGTCCCTGCTCGACCTGTCAGTCTCACAGTCAAGCTCCCTTGTGCACTTACACTCGACACCTGATTGCCAACCAGGTTGAGGGAACCTTTGGGCGCCTCCGTTACTTTTTGGGAGGCAACCGCCCCAGTTAAACTACCCACCAGGCACTGTCCCTGAACCGGATTACGGTTCGAAGTTAGATATCCAGAGTGACCAGAGTGGTATTTCAACAATGACTCCACATGAACTGGCGTCCATGCTTCACAGTCTCCCACCTATCCTACACAAGCCACACCGAACACCAATACCAAGCTGTAGTAAAGGTCACGGGGTCTTTCCGTCCTGCTGCGCGTAACGAGCATCTTTACTCGTAATGCAATTTCGCCGAGTTCGCGGTTGAGACAGTTGGGAAGTCGTTACGCCATTCGTGCAGGTCGGAACTTACCCGACAAGGAATTTCGCTACCTTAGGATGGTTATAGTTACCACCGCCGTTTACTGGGGCTTAAATTCTCAGCTTCGCCTTGCGGCTAACCGGTCCTCTTAACCTTCCAGCACCGGGCAGGCGTCAGTCCGTATACATCGTCTTGCGACTTGGCACGGACCTGTGTTTTTAGTAAACAGTCGCTACCCACTAGTCTCTGCGGCCTCCAAACGCTTTCGGAGCAAGTCCTAATACGTCGAAGGCCCCCCTTCTCCCGAAGTTACGGGGGCATTTTGCCGAGTTCCTTAACCACGATTCTCTCGATCTCCTTGGTATTCTCTACCTGACCACCTGAGTCGGTTTGGGGTACGGGCGGCTAGAACCTCGCGTCGATGCTTTTCTTGGCAGCATAGGATCACCCACTTTTTATTCGCATCGTGTCTCAGCCTGTATGAGTCGCGGATTTGCCTACGACTCGGCCTACGCACTTGCACCGGGACAACCATCGCCCGGCTGGGCTACCTTCCTGCGTCACACCTGTTAATACGCTAACCGCACCAGAATGGGGTCGTGCGCTAGGCCCAGAGCGTCACCCCGAAGGGATCAGTCACTGGGATTCAGACACTTAGCACTACTGGATTAGCTTGGGCGGTTCTTCGCCGGTACGGGAATATCAACCCGTTGTCCATCGACTACGCCTGTCGGCCTCGCCTTAGGTCCCGACTTACCCAGGGAAGATTAGCTTGACCCTGGAACCCTTGGTCTTTCGGAGGACGTGTTTCTCACACGTCTTTCGCTACTCATGCCTGCATTCTCACTCGTGTAGCCTCCACGGCTGGTTTACACCGCCGCTTCGCTGGCCACACGACGCTCTCCTACCCATCAACACGGCTGGACCACGAAGGCCTACCAATAATGTCAATGCCACAACTTCGGTGGCGTGCTTGAGCCCCGTTACATTGTCGGCGCGGAATCACTTGACCAGTGAGCTATTACGCACTCTTTCAAGGGTGGCTGCTTCTAAGCCAACCTCCTGGTTGTCAAGGCAACTCCACATCCTTTCCCACTTAGCACGCGCTTTGGGACCTTAGTTGGTGGTCTGGGTTGTTTCCCTCTCGACTATGAAGCTTATCCCCCACAGTCTCACTGCTGCGCTCTCACTTACCGGCATTCGGAGTTTGGCTGACGTCAGTAACCTTGTAGGGCCCATCGGCCATCCAGTAGCTCTACCTCCGGCAAGAAACACGCAACGCTGCACCTAAATGCATTTCGGAGAGAACCAGCTATCACGAAGTTTGATTGGCCTTTCACCCCTATCCACAGCTCATCCCCTCAGTTTTCAACCTAAGTGGGTTCGGTCCTCCACGACGTCTTACCGTCGCTTCAACCTGGCCATGGATAGATCACTTCGCTTCGGGTCTAGGACATGCGACTGAATCGCCCTATTCAGACTCGCTTTCGCTACGGCTACCCCACACGGGTTAACCTCGCCACATATCGCTAACTCGCAGGCTCATTCTTCAAAAGGCACGCTGTCACAGCTACTAAGGCTGCTCCAACGGTTTGTAAGCAAACGGTTTCAGGTACTATTTCACTCCCCTCCCGGGGTACTTTTCACCTTTCCCTCACGGTACTTGTCCGCTATCGGTCATCTGGGAGTATTTAGGCTTATCAGGTGGTCCTGACAGATTCACACGGGATTTCACGGGCCCCGTGCTACTTGGGATACTCTTCGCGCCACGGTTGGCATTTCGACTACGGGGTTGGCACCCTCTATGACCGGCCTTTCAAGACCGTTCGTCTATACCATCGTGTAACGCCGCCATCTCGGCAGAGATGACTGAAAAGTCCCACAACCCCCAACGTGCAACGCCTGCCGGCTATCACACACGCTAGGTTTAGCCTGTTCCGGTTTCGCTCGCCACTACTAACGGAATCGCGGTTGCTTTCTCTTCCTGTGGGTACTGAGATGTTTCACTTCCCCACGTTCCCTCTACCCGCCCTATATATTCAGGCGGGAGTCACTAGGTCGGCACGCCGCCCAGCGGGGTTTCCCCATTCGGACACCCTCGGATCAAAACTTGCTTATCAGTTCCCCGAGGCTTATCGCAGATTGCTACGTCCTTCTTCGGCTCCAGATGCCAAGGCATCCACCGTTTGCTCTTAAAGACTTGAAATCACATGAGTTTGAATCAGAATCGACACCAGGCCGAAGCCTGGCATGAAATTGACTAATGATCTTTAAGATCATCTTGTGCAACCAATCCGAAGATCAGTTGCAAGATGCTCGCGTCCACTGTGTAGTTCTCAAAGTACGGGCGGTACCCCTTCTCGCCACCCCACACAGGGGAAACAACAAGAGGCCCAGAGGTACAGAAACGATCCGAAGATCGCATCCGGTCCCTCAGGACCCAACAGCGTGCAGACACCTGCCCCCTCACCCAGACCGTTCCACCAACCGAAGTTGCGTACTAGCTCCGAGATCAGATCTCGATGTCATGTCAAATGTTCCACCCATGAGCTCCCAGCGAAGAACGTATGCCTTCGATCTGGGTTCTGGACTCCGAAGAGTCAGATGCTCCTTAGAAAGGAGGTGATCCAGCCGCACCTTCCGGTACGGCTACCTTGTTACGACTTAGTCCTAATTACCGATCCCACCTTCGACGGCTCCCTCCACAAGGGTTAGGCCACCGGCTTCAGGTGTTACCGACTTTCATGACTTGACGGGCGGTGTGTACAAGACCCGGGAACGTATTCACCGCAGCGTTGCTGATCTGCGATTACTAGCGACTCCGACTTCATGAGGTCGAGTTGCAGACCTCAATCCGAACTGGGACCGGCTTTTTGGGATTCGCTCCACCTCGCGGTATTGCAGCCCTTTGTACCGGCCATTGTAGCATGCGTGAAGCCCAAGACATAAGGGGCATGATGATTTGACGTCATCCCCACCTTCCTCCGAGTTGACCCCGGCAGTATCCCATGAGTTCCCACCATTACGTGCTGGCAACATAGAACGAGGGTTGCGCTCGTTGCGGGACTTAACCCAACATCTCACGACACGAGCTGACGACAACCATGCACCACCTGTTTACGAGTGTCCAAAGAGTTGACCATTTCTGGCCCGTTCTCGTATATGTCAAGCCTTGGTAAGGTTCTTCGCGTTGCATCGAATTAATCCGCATGCTCCGCCGCTTGTGCGGGTCCCCGTCAATTCCTTTGAGTTTTAGCCTTGCGGCCGTACTCCCCAGGCGGGGAACTTAATGCGTTAGCTGCGTCACGGAATCCGTGGAATGGACCCCACAACTAGTTCCCAACGTTTACGGGGTGGACTACCAGGGTATCTAAGCCTGTTTGCTCCCCACCCTTTCGCTCCTCAGCGTCAGTTACGGCCCAGAGATCTGCCTTCGCCATCGGTGTTCCTCCTGATATCTGCGCATTCCACCGCTACACCAGGAATTCCAATCTCCCCTACCGCACTCTAGTCTGCCCGTACCCACTGCAGGCCGGAGGTTGAGCCTCCGGATTTCACAGCAGACGCGACAAACCGCCTACGAGCTCTTTACGCCCAATAATTCCGGATAACGCTTGCGCCCTACGTATTACCGCGGCTGCTGGCACGTAGTTAGCCGGCGCTTTTTCTGCAGGTACCGTCACTTTCGCTTCTTCCCTGCTAAAAGAGGTTTACAACCCGAAGGCCGTCATCCCTCACGCGGCGTTGCTGCATCAGGCTTGCGCCCATTGTGCAATATTCCCCACTGCTGCCTCCCGTAGGAGTCTGGGCCGTGTCTCAGTCCCAGTGTGGCCGGTCACCCTCTCAGGCCGGCTACCCGTCGACGCCTTGGTGAGCCATTACCTCACCAACAAGCTGATAGGCCGCGAGCCCATCCCCAACCAATAAATCTTTCCAGTAACTGACCATGCGGTCGCTACTCGTATCCAGTATTAGACGCCGTTTCCAGCGCTTATCCCAGAGTCAGGGGCAGGTTGCTCACGTGTTACTCACCCGTTCGCCACTGATCCCACAGAGCAAGCTCCGTGTTCACCGTTCGACTTGCATGTGTTAAGCACGCCGCCAGCGTTCATCCTGAGCCAGGATCAAACTCTCCGTAAAAAAGAAATGCATACGACACCGGGAAAACGGTGACGCAGCGAGTTTGATGCTGACCAAAGAGACAAATTCATTGCTGACTTCATCCGAATGCCAACCCCACAAGGAGGTTGGTCTTTGATCCAAAGGAATTCTCAACTAGCCGAAGCTAGACGAGGATAATTTGGCATTTGACAAGTGCACGCTGTTGAGTTCTCAAGGATCGGATGCTCCCACGACCCAGTCATCACAACCAGGCCCGAAGGGCAACTTCTCTATCTTATCTGTGCTTTTCAGCCTGTCAAATCGACACGCCGTGAAGCTCAGAACCAGATCTGCAGCTCGGGGCTCAAGGCCGCCGAGGCAACTTCACTAGCTTATCCGTTCCGGAGTCGCTGTCAAATCGACCGTTTCTCCGAAGTGGAAGCTCCAGGTCAGACAGAAGTATGTCTGCGATCTTCTCCGAGGAGATGATCGAGTGGAGGTGGTTCTCCGCTTGAGGGGGGTAAGGCTCTCGGCCTCTCCGCTTCCCTGTGGGGCGAACAAGTAATAAGTTACGTGGGTTCCGGGGTTCCGGCAAATCCTGGCTGTCCGCCGGGCGTGTCGCCCGGCGGCCAGGGGTCAGGCTCCGAGAACCAGCTTCAGCTGCTCCACCGCCCAGTCGAGTTCCGTCGCCCGGATGACGAGCGGCGGAGCGATGCGGATGGTCTGGCCGTGGGTGTCCTTGACGAGCACTCCACGATCGAGCAGCTTCTCGGCGATCTCACGTCCTGTGCCCTGGGCGGGGTCGATGTCGACGCCTGCCCAGAGACCTGCGATGCGCACCTCGGTGACACCGTGACCGATCAGGGGCTCGAGGCCGGCGGCCAGATGAGCACCCAGAGCACGAGCGCGCTCCTGGAACTCCCCCGACTCGAGCATCTCGACCACGCGAAGACCGACGGCCGCCGCCAGTGGATTGCCACCGAACGTCGATCCGTGCTCACCAGGACGGATCACTCCGAGCACATCGGTGTTGCCCACGACGGCGGAGACGGGAAGGATCCCGCCGCCGAGTGCCTTGCCCAGCAGGTACAGATCAGGCACGACGCTCTCACGGTCGCACGCGAAGGTCTCACCGACGCGGCCGAGACCCGACTGGATCTCGTCGGCGATGAAAAGCACGTTCTTCTCGTCGCAGATCTCGCGGATGCGGCGCAGGTACCCCTCGGGCGGGATCACCACTCCGCCCTCACCCTGGATCGGCTCGATCAGCACGGCGGCGGTGTCGTCGGTGATCGCCGCGGCGATGGCATCCGCATCCCCATAGGGGACGACGTCGAAGCCGGGGGTGTACGGACCGAAGTCCGCCCGCGCCTGCTCATCGTCGCTGAAGCTCACGATCGTCGTGGTGCGCCCATGGAAGTTCCCGGCCGCGACGATGATCCGAGCCTTGCCCTCGGCGATGCCCTTGACCCGGTAGCCCCAGGCGCGAGCGACCTTGATGCCCGTCTCGACGGCCTCGGCTCCCGTGTTCATCGGCAGCACCATGTCCTTGCCCGACAGCGACGCGAGCGCCGCGGCGAACGGCTCGAGTCGATCGCTCATGAACGCACGGCTCGTCAGAGTCACGCGACCGAGCTGCTCGGTGAGCGCAGCCACGAGCGCCGGATGCCGGTGCCCGAAGTTCACCGCCGAGTACGCGGCGAGCAGGTCGAGGTAGCGCTTGCCCTCGACATCGGTCACCCAGGCGCCGTCACCGCGCGCGATGTTGACCGGCAGCGGGTGGTAGTTGTGGGCGACGTGCGGCTCGGCCGTGACCTCGACGCCCGGCTCGACGGCGGTCATGCCTCACCGCGCAGTTCGAGCGTGCAGCACTTGATCCCGCCGCCGCCGAGCAGCAGCTCGGACAGGTCGATCATGATCGGGTTGTACCCGCGCTCGCGCAGCTGCTTCTCGAACCCGAGGGCACGCGGCGAGATGACCACGTTGTACCCGTCGCTCGCCGAGTTGAGCCCGAAGACCGAGCCGTCGTCATCCGACACGAGGATCGCGTCGGGGAAGCGCTCCTCGAGGATCGCACGGCTCGCGTCGTCGAACGCGCCGGGGAGGTACGCGATGTTCGCGCGCTCGGGTCCGCCGTTCTCGACGCCCTGCACCGGATCGAGCACGGCGATGGCGGTGTCGAGGTGGTAGAAGCGCGGGTCGACGAGGTTGAGCGAGACGACCTCGCGGCCGAAGACCTCGCCGACCTCGCGGTGGCTGTCACCCGTCGAGCGGAAGCCGGTGCCGGCGAGGATCACATCGCCCACGAGCAGGAAGTCACCCTCGCCCTCGTTGACCTCCTCGGGGATCACCGTGTCGTAGCCCGCGCCGCGGAACCAGTCGGCGAAGGCCGGCGCCTCACCCTGACGCTCGACGAAGCGGAACTTCGGCACATAGGCTCGGCCGTCGATCAGGAATCCGCCGTTCGCCGTGTAGACCATGTCGGGGTATCCGGCGAGCGGCTCGATCAGCTCGACCTCGTGACCGAGCTCGACGTACAGGTCGTGCAGCTTCTGCCACTGCTCGACAGCCCGCGCGGTGTCGGTCGGCTTGGACGGCTCCATCCACGGATTGATCGAGTAGTTCACCGTGAAGTGCGACGGCTTGCACATCAGGTAGTGACGGTGGTGGGCGGTGCGCACCGGAGTGGCGGTCTCGGACGTCGACGCAGTGGTTTCGACAGACATGGGGCTCCTCGAACGGGTGCGGCGGACGCTGTCCAGGGGCCCGGCGGTCCTTCGACCCGCGCCGCTCGGTGAGAGCC
Source organism: Microbacterium sp. CGR1 (assembly GCF_051062835.1). Lineage (GTDB taxonomy): Bacteria > Actinomycetota > Actinomycetes > Actinomycetales > Microbacteriaceae > Microbacterium. Next base: position 2,074,868 of record NZ_JAOTPG010000001.1, read on the forward strand.
GGCGCCCGGGGAAGATGCGACTCGAGCACGCCAACATCCATTCTGTCACCCGCCCCCTGGACGCCGCCAGAGCGCGCCGCCGGAGTGCGACGCCCCGCCGGTCACGCGCCGTGGACGACGACCTTGCCGACCGTGTGCCCTGCCTCGAGGTGGGCGAGGGCGGAGGATGCACGGTCGAAACCGTACTCGCGCTGGATCACCGCGGTGATCCGCCCTTCTGCGGTCAGCTCCAGCAGCTTCGCGAGGATCTCGGGACGCGGCGTCGCCGCGAGCGAACGGATGCGACGGCTCGAACCGATCGACAGGAGCGCCGCCTTCAGCATCCGCGGAATGGGGCCCAGCACATGCCCGCCGTCGCCGGTCACGAGAACCACGGTTCCCCCGGCGACCACGAGTCTCTGCAGGTCGCGCAGCCCCGTTCCCCCGGCGATGTCGATCACCGCGTCGAAGTGGCCGGCGGGCAGTGCCGACAGGGGCGAGCGACGGTGATCGAGCGTGCGCACGGCGCCGAGGTGCTCGACGAGGCGGGAGTTGCGCTCCCCGCACGTCGCCCAGACCTCCGCTCCCCGCAACGCCGCGAGCTGTACCGCGAACGTGCCGACTCCCCCGGAGGCGCCGATGACGAGCACGCGCGGGACCGCATGCTCGGAGCGGTGTCTCTCGAGGCGCGATTCCGAGTGGGTGCCGATCCCGGCATGATCGAGCGCCTGCCAGGCGGTGCCCGCAGCGACGGGCAGGCAGGCTGCGGTCGCAGAAGTGACATCGGGAGGGATCGGCACGAGCCGATCGGCGGGCACCACGACGTGGGATGCGAGGCCGCCGCCGCCCACGAGTTCGCCCACGACCCGCTCTCCGAGTTCGGCGCCGATCGCGTTCGGCCCGACGGCGACGACGGTGCCGGCGACCTCCATGCCTCGCACCGGGTATTTGGGACGGGTGAGACCGAAGACGGGACGCACCAGCAGCGGATCGCCCAGCATCAGCCGCACATCGCCGGCGTTGAGCGCCGTCGCCTCGACGCGCAGCACCACCTCGCCGCGGCGTGGCACGGGCATCGGGATCCGCTCGAGCCGGAACCCGTCGGCGGAGCCGTAGGTCTCCCGCACCCAGGCGGGCATCGTCTCGATCATCTCAGGCATCCTTCGGTGAAGGTTCGGGGTAGTGGAACAGATCGTCGAGCCCGACGCCGAACGCGCGGGCGATCTGGAAGGCGAGCTCGAGCGACGGGGAGTACTTCTCCTGCTCGATCGCGATGAGCGTCTGCCTGGTCACGCCGATGCTGCGCGCAAGCTCGGCCTGGGTGAGGCCCGCTCCCTCACGATGGGCGCGGATGCGGTTGGAGACGAGGGTGGGCTTGACCATCAGACGAGCCCCCGACGGTAGGCGACGACTCGCGCGACGCTGCCGACCATGGCGGAGACGGCGAATCCGGCGAACATGGTGTTGGCGATCCAGAACACATCGGCGCCGACCGCGCACAGGGCTATCACCCCGAGCCCGGCGATCACGACGAAGGCCTGCTCGACACGGGCGCCCATGCGGGTGATGTCGCGGTCTCGCACGTCAGACCTGCCGATGCCGTCGGGATCCTTCGCGCCGGCGATGATCCCCCAGACGATGCTGATCACGATCGTGGCCACGATGCCGATCCCGATCGTCCACAGCATCGGCGGCAGCCAGTCGACCTCGGTCACCGACCTGCCGGAGGCCTGCTGCAGCACGATCACGACGTACGCGGCGATCACGACCGCACCGACGAGCAGACCCGACCAGGCGTTGCGCTCTTCGTAGACCATGATGCCTCCCATGTAAAAGATTCTTTACATGAGAGTACGCTCGCGACATCCGTCGTGTCAAGAATTCTTTACACGCTCTCGCCTGCGTTGCGGCAGCGGGGGGGCACAAGCGCATCGGCACACGGAGGCGGGGTCAGAAGCGCATCCGGAATGCCCGATTCCCGCGTGTTCTTGACCCCGCACAGTACCCAGGGGCGGGCGGATGCCGGGCGGGGCGGAGCGGATGCGGCGAGCGGCGCTCAGATGACCGAGGCGCTCCAGTTGTCGGGGTTGCCGTAGCGGTGCGCGGTGATCGCGATCGCCTGCTCGTGAACGAAGGGGAGCAGCTCGATGCGCCCGGCCGAGGTGACCTCGCCGTCGTACACCGCGAGGTCGGGGTCGCCGTCGACGGCCACGGCCAGTGCCCGATGCAGCGCCGCGACAGCGGCGCGCGAGCCTACGAGCCGCACGCGGCTCGGCCGAGGCTCGGCCTCGAACGGCGAGAACGCGTCATCGGACGGGTTCGACCGCCGTCGCATCCGCTCGATCCATTCGTCGTCGCGCTCCATGTGGACGACCGCCCCGAGCGTTCCGAGCGCGCGGCGCACCTCGGACGGCAGCCCGACGGGCGTCGACAGCACGAAGCCGGCGCCGGCGCGTACCGCCGCGACGACGACACGCAGCAGCTCCTGCCATCCGGCATCCGCGGTCGCCCTGATCGCGACGGGCATCGGACGATAGCGGAAGAGGTTGCGCTCGACGCCGAGGCGCGAGACGTCGCGCACCTGTCCGAACTCGCGGTCCCACGCGAGCGCGTCCGACAGCGCCGAGCGCCGCAGCCATTCGAAGGCCTCGTAGTCGAGAGAGGGCTGCGCCGACTCGATCAGCTCGGTGATGCGGGAGTCGAGGCCGCGCAGGTGCAGCGTGCTCGACACGGGACCGGATCCGCTCGAACGCCACGATCCGAGCCCGATCAGGTAGTTCGGTCCGCCGGCTTTGGTGCCGGGACCGACCGACGAGCGCTTCCAGCCGCCGAACGGCTGGCGCTGCACGATCGCACCGGTGATACCGCGGTTGACGTAGAGGTTTCCTGCCTGCACGCGGTCGAGCCACACCTCGAGCTCGGCCGGATCCTGCGTGTGCAGACCCGCGGTCAGCCCGTAGGCGACAGCGTTCTGCATCTCGATCGCGCTCTCGAGCGTCGGAGCATGCATGATGCCGAGCACCGGTCCGAAGAACTCCTCGGTGTGGAATCGCGATCCCGGCTGCACGCCGACGCGGATGCCCGGACGCCACAGCCGTCCGCTCGGGTCGTCGGCCGACACCGCGGGTTCGATGAGCCACTGCTCCTCGCCCTCCAGCTCGGTGAGCGCCCAGGCGAGCTTGCCCTGCGGCCGCTCGATCACGGGCCCGACCTCGGCGAGCGGGTCGGTGGGCCAGCCGACGTGCAGCGAGCGCGTGGCGTCGGCGAGCTGACGGGCGAACCGCTTGGACCGGCCGACCGGGCCGACGAGGATCGCCAAGGAGGCGGCCGAGCACTTCTGCCCCGCGTGTCCGAACGCGCTTCGCACGAGGTCGGCGACGGCGAGGTCGAGGTCGGCGGATGCCGTGATGATCATCGCGTTCTTGCCGCTGGTCTCGGCCAGCAGCGGCAGGTCGGGTCGCCACGAGCGGAAGAGCGCGGCTGTCTCCCAGGCGCCGGTGAGGATGACGCGGTCGACCGACTCGTGTGCGATCAGAGCCCGGCCGAGATTGCCCTCCTCGATGTCGACGAGCGTGAGCACATCCCGCGGCACGCCGACCTCCCACAGCGTCTCGGCGATCACCGCGGCGCACCGACGGGACTGCGGAGCGGGCTTGAAGACGACACCGGATCCCGCGGCGAGCGCGGCGAGCACTCCCCCGGCGGGGATCGCGAGGGGGAAGTTCCACGGCGGCGCGACGACGGTCACGCGCGCCGGTTCGAACGAGGCGCCGGCGACGGCATCCAGCTCCCGTGCCTTGGCGGCGTAGTAGCGGGCGAAATCGACGGCCTCGCTCACCTCGACATCCGCCTCGGCGAAGACCTTGCCCGTCTCGGCCGCGGCGACCTCGATGAGCTCTCCGCGTCGACCTTCGAGTGCGGCGGCGGCCCGGAGCAGCACCTCGGCGCGCTCTGCAGCGGGGCGCGCTCCCCACTGGGCCCCGGCATCGCGCACTCCGGCGATCGTGCTCTCGAGCACGGCGCTGTCGTCGATGCGGGCGGCCTCGATCGTGGCCACGCCCAGGGTCGAGTCGGCGATCCGTGCGTGGATCTCGCGCGCCCACTCGCGGTTGCCCGGAAGGGACGGGTCACTGTCGGGGGTGTTCGTGAAGCCGGGGGCACCGCCGGTTCCCTCGTCGAGCTCGCGCGGCGCATAGACCGCGGTCTCGAGGAACGGCCCGCCCGAGTCATCCGAGCCCCGTGAGATGCCGAGCACGGCCTTCGTCAGCTCCTCTTCGGGAGCGACGGCCACGGGTGTCGGGCGCACGGACTCGTGCACCGGGGCCTGACGATCCTGGGTGCGCAGCGCGCCGATCTGCAGAGTCGGCGAGGTCGAGCGGTCGAGCGCATCGAGAAAGCGATCGCGCTCGCGCACGAACAGAGACTCGTCGTCGCCGAGCCGGAACGCTGCGGAGAGGAAGTTGTCGTGCGACGCGTTCTCTTCGAGCCGACGCACCAGATAGCTGATCGCCACGTCGAACTCGTCGGGCTTCACGACGGGCACATAGAGCAGCACCTCGCCGACCTCGCGCGAGACGGCCTGCACCTGGCCCTGCGCCATGCCGAGCAGCATCTCGAACTCGATCGGCGGCTGCCCCGTTCCGCTTCCTGCGGCCGAGAAGTCGCGCAGACTGCGCTCCCCCGCGAGCAGCCATGCATACGCGATGCCGAACAGGTTGTGCCCCGCGATGCCCAGGTGCACCGCTGCGATGTTCTCGGGGCGCAGCGCCCAGTCGAGACAGCGCAGGTAGTTCGCGTCGGTGTCGAGCTTGGTGTCGTAGGTCGCCTGCTCCCACCCGTGCATGTGCGCCTCGACGCGTTCCATCGCGAGGTTGGCGCCCTTGACGAGACGCACCTTGATCGGCGCTCCGCCATGGTCGACGCGCTCCCGCGCCCACGCGGTGAGCTCTTGCAGTGCAGGCAAGGCGTCGGGGAGGTAGGCCTGCAGCACGATGCCCGCTTCGAGCCCCTGCAGTCGCGGATCCTCGAGGATGCGCGTGAACACCGCGATCGTCAGATCGAGGTCGCGGTACTCCTCCATGTCGAGGTTGATGAAGGTGCGGTCAGCGGCTGCGGTCAGATACAGCGGCAGCAGCCGATCGACCACGGCATCGACGACCTCGTCGAACGCCCACATCGAGATGTGGCTGATGATCGCCGACACCTTGACCGACACGTAGTCGACGTCGGGCCGGCGGATCAGATCATGGATGCCGTCGAGCCGACGCTGCGCCTCGGCTTCGCCGAGCACGGCCTCGCCGAGCAGGTTGAGGTTGAGTCGCGCACCTGTTTCGCGGATCTTCGCGATGGCCGGCCCGAGCTTCGCGGGGCGGGCGTCGACGACGAGGTGGCCGACCATGTCGCGCAGCACCCGGCGCGCGATGGGAACCACGGGACTCGGCAGGATCTGCGCGACGCCACCGCCCAGCTTCACGGCCGAGCGCAGGTACCAGGGCAGGAAGCCGGGGACGATCGGCGCGATGCGGTGCAGCTGCGATGCCGCGGCACCCAGGCTCTCCGGGCGCATGACGCCGTCGACGAATCCCATCGTGAACGGCAGGCCGTTGGCATCCTGCAGCACTCCGGCGAGCCGTTCGGCGGCCGGGTCGACGTCGGCGGCCGCGGCTTCGATCACCCAGCGGCGAGCGAGCTCGACGGCACGGTCCGCGAGAGAGGCGGATTCGGGATCCGTGGGCGTCGGGTCGGCCATGCTCTCAGCCTAGGACTGAGAGGCGCGCCCGGCCTTGAGCGACGGGCGCTCAGCGCGCGGCGATCATCTCGTCGTAGCCCTCACGGAAGGTCGGGTACTCCAGCTCACCCAGGAACTCCCGCAGCAGGTGTCCGTCGAGAACGGTCCCCCCGCCGATCTCAGGGTCGACGCGCGGCGGCACCTCGACCCCGAGACGACCGGCGATGTGCGCGGCAACGTCTCCGAGCAGCACCGGCTCGGTGTCGACCGCGTGGATCAGCGGTGGCGCCGAGTCCGCCCGCAGCATCGCCTCGAGCAGGCGCACGAGATCGGTCTCGTGAATGCGGTTCGTCCGGCGGGTGCGATCCACCGGCGCCCCCTCGAGCACCCGACGGATCAGGAAGTCACGCCCCGGTCCGTAGATGCCGGCCGGTCGCACGATGCGCGCACCGAACAGCTCCGACGCCAGGTGCTCCCCCTCGAGCAGGTCGCCGCCCCGCTCGCTCGACACCGCCGGCGTATCGCGCTCGGTCAGCGGGTTCTCACCCGGGCGCCCCTCGAACACCCGGGTCGACGACACGAAGACGACCCGCGACGGCATCGCCGGCAGAGCATCCGCGAGTCCGTGGAGCGCCGGCGGGTAGATCGAGTCGCCCTCGGTGCTCGGCGGCAGCGTGATGACGACGGAGTCGAAGGCCGGCAGCGCACGGTCGAGCGGATGCGACAGATCGGCCTCGATGGTCGGGAACGGCAGGTCACCCGCATGCCGACGCATGGCGGTGACCTCAGCGCCCTGCGCGATCAGGCGCTCACCCAGGCGCGCGCCGAGCTTGCCGCATCCGACCAGCAGCACCGACCCCGGTACGCGTGTCTCGAGACCCCACGGATCGTTCACGGCGTCAGCTCCACACACTCGGCGCCGCGCTGCGCACGGGAGGCAGAGCGGATGCCGCGGCCCAGTCGTGCACCCACGAGTCGATCTCGGGCACGCCCTCGGGCTTGCCGACGGCCGCGAACAGCTCTTCGTTGCTCACCGTGCCGCCGGTGCGGCGCAGCATCCGCGAGCGCACGATCACCCGTGCGTAGATCTCGCCGTCGACGACGGCTCGGTGCTCGAGGAACACGGCCTTGTCGTCGTGTCCGATGAACCGGGACTGCACATCGAACCGCTGCCAGAGCTGCAGGGACTTGCGGAAGGTCACGGTCTCGCTCGACACCACCGCGTACCAGCCGCGCTCGTTCATCGCGTCGAACAGTCCCGTGCGGATCAGCAGGTCCCAGCGGCCGAGGTCGAACAGCGACAGGTATCGACCGTTGTTCATGTGGCGCAGGATGTCGATGTCGGTGGGGAGCGTCGTCAGTCTGATGCTGCTGACGGAGGCGGCGTCGAGGGTCTTGCCACGGCGCACTCGGCGGCGGGCGGAGAGGATCACGAGGAGAGTGCGCCAGATCACGTTCACGAGGACTGATCGTAGCCATCGACGAACGGATTGCGAACATCGTTGTGCGAACCCTCCACCGGCATATCGGCGCCGTGGGAACGCTTCCGCTCGATTTCCGGTTCGCGAAGGCCGCGCGTAGAGTCGCGATATGAGCGCCGAAGCCCAGCCTGAAGTCATCGTCCGTCCGGTCCGTGATGTGGATGCGGAAGCCCTGGGTCGCGTGCACGCGCAGTGCTGGCACGAGACCTACGACCACCTGATCAGCAAGGCCGCGCTCGAGAAGGTCTCGCCCCGGCGCATGGCCGAGCTGTGGACGCACTGGGCCTCTCAGGGCCCCGAGTTCACGATGCGCGCCGCCCTCGTCGACGGAGAGATCGTCGGCTTCGTCGGCTCCGGCCCCGCCCGCGACAAGGACGCCCCTGCTTTTCGTGAGCTCTACTTCATCTATCTGCTCGACGCGTACCACTCGACCGGCATCGGCCAGAAGCTGTTCGACGCCGCCGTCGAGAAGGACGAGTCGCTCTACCTCTGGGTCGCGGAGGACAACCCCCGCGCCCACCGCTTCTACACGCGCAACGGCTTCGCCCTCGACGGCGCGAGCCACACCGAGCCCTTCCTCGGCGAGACGCTGACCGAGGTCCGCTTCGTCCGCTGAGCCCGGCGCCTCGTGAACCTCGCGTTCACGATTCCGCATGAAACGGCCCCCTGCCACAGGCAGGGGGCCGTTTCGCGTGATCCGGGAGATCTGTGCGGATCGTGAACGGGTCAGCGCCCGGAGACGGTGCCGAACAGCTTGGCGATCGGCGCGATCACGAGCGGCCGCGCCGCCACCCAACCGAGCGCGATGACCACGAGGGATGCCACGAACACCCAGAACCCGGTCCAGCCGACGGCATCGGACGAGGCGTACATGTGGTTGAGGTTGCGCAGGAATCCGGTGAGGAACACCAGGGCGACGTGCCCGATGATGAACACCACGAAGTAGATCATGACCGGGAAGTGCAGCGCGCGAGCCCACTCGATCGGGTACGCCTTTGACAGGCGCTCGGCCCTCTTCGGCCACATGCCCGACATCCGGAAGCCCGTCGCCGCCGCGAGCGGTGCCGCGATGAACACGGTCACGAAGTAGGCGAGCTGCTGCAGGCTGTTGTAGTTCACCCAGCCGTGCTCGGTCGGCCAGTCGAACGAGATGTACTGGAGTGCCGCCGACAGCGCGTTGGGGATGACCTCCCAGCTCGTGGGCACGATGCGCGCCCAATGCCCGGTCACGAACAGCAGCACCACGAAGATCACTCCGTTCACGAGCCACAGGATGTCGAGCGCCTGGTGGAACCAGATCGTCAGACTGACCTTGCCCTTGGGGTCGCCCCGCGGAGTCCAGAAGGCCGTGGGGCGCTTCTCGCTGCGGATGCGGAGCCCCGACCGGATGATCAGCACCATCAGGAAGACGTTGAAGAAGTGCGCCCAGTTGACCCACGGCGCGAAGCCGGGTTCGACCGCGACGGCGGGTGCGTACTCGCCCGGGAAGGCCGCGAGGAAGTCCTGCATGAACGGGAAGCTCAGCAGCGCCCGGACGAACGCCACGGCTGCCGCGGCCAGGATGCCGAGGGCGGCGGCCCCGAGCAGTCCGGCGATCGCCTGCGTCCACGGAGGACGAGGGCGAGCGGAGGCCGGAGCGGCCGCGGTGATGTGCCTCGGTGCTCTGCCGTTCCACACCGTGCGGGGGGCGGGCAGCGGGATCGAGGGATCGCCGAGGGCGAAGGATGCTGCCGGGGCCACGGCCGTGGAGGGCACCGCGGGCTCGGCAGACGCCGCAGCGATGACCGGGGGCTCGGCTGCCGGTGCAGCATCCGCAGCGGTGGCGGACGCGTCTGTCGAGGCGGCGACCTGCGGAACGGTGCCGGCCGGCGGCCACGGATCTCCGCCGGCGACTCGCGGCAGGCCGCGGCGGACGGATCCGGGGCGCTCGACTACCGGGCCGTCCGTCGGCTCGGCGGTCGAGGCGGCAGAGACTGCGGTCGCCGCCGGGGCCGCGGGCTCAGCGATCGAGGATGCCGACGCCGACGGGGACGACGCGTGCTCGACGACCGGCCCGGCATCGGCCAGACCGCCGGACGAGGACGGGGCCGTGCTCTGCGACATCGCCGCCACGGCGGCACCGCCCGTCGCCGCACCTGCCGGAGGCCACGCCTCACCGCCGCGGACGCGGGGCAGGCCACGGCGGAGCGATGCGCCGGTCGCGGCGGGCTTTTCGTCTCGTCGCTGCGCAGCGGTATCGACAGCCGGAGCAGTGATGGCCGGAGCCTCGACGACCGAGGGCTGAACGACCGGGGACTCGACGCCCGCGACCCCGACGACCGGGGCGACACCCGCCGACGCCTCGGGCGTCGGCGACGCGACGCCCTCATCGATCAGCTCGTCGACCTCTCCCCCGGGAGGCCACGGCTCGCCGCCACGCACACGCGGCAGCCCGCGCCTCAGAATCCGCGTCGCCATGGCTACTTCTTCCGCGCCTCGAGAGCCGCGATCACCTGCGGGACGACCGTGAACAGGTCTCCGACGATGCCGAAGTCGGCGACGTCGAAGATCGGCGCCTCGCCGTCCTTGTTGATCGCGACGATGTTCTTCGCGGTCTGCATGCCGGCCCGGTGCTGGATCGCCCCCGAGATGCCGAGTGCGATGTACAGCTGCGGTGACACCGAGACACCGGTCTGCCCGACCTGGTGGGACTGCGGGATGTAGCCGGCGTCGACCGCTGCGCGGGATGCGCCGACGGCGGCGCCGAGAGCATCCGCCAGCTCCTCGACGAGCACGAACTTCTCCTTCGAGGCGAGACCTCGGCCGCCCGAGACGACCCGGGTCGCTCCGCGCAGCTCGGGTCGCGACGACGTGGCCTCGACGGCCTCGACCGCGCCGACGGTCGCGCTCGCGGCACCGGAGGCCGCAACGCTCAGCGCTTCGACGGTCGGTGAGGCCACGGCCTCGGCGCGCGCGTCGACGGCTCCCTGACGCACCGTGATGACGGCGGCGCCGAAGGTGGGGGCCGAATCGACGAGGTAGGCGCCGCCGTAGACCGAGTGGTGCGCGACGACCCCCTCATCATCGCGGGAGACGCCGACGGCGTCGACCGACAGGGCGAGCTTCGCGCGCACCGCGAAACGGCCGGCGACATCGCGGCCCGAGATCGAGTTCGAGATCAGCACGGCATCGGGCTGCACCTGTGCGAAGGCGGCGTGCAGGGCGTCGACGATCGGCACCGTGAGGGTCGCCTCGTCGGCGTCGGCCGTGAGCACGACGGATGCTCCGGCGTCGGCGACCTTCGCGGCAGCCTCGGCGGATCCGCCGACGACCAGCGCGACGGGAGCGCCGACGGTCGACGCGGCGCCGATCAGGGCGGCGGTGCTGCTGGCGGGGTTGCCCGCCGGGTCGAGGTCGACCAGGACGAGGACGGGGTTCTCGGGATAGGTCATGTCACACCAGCCTGTTCTGCACGAGGTACTCCACCAGCTTCTCGGCGGCATCGCCCTCATCGACTATCTTCACGCCCGCCGCGCGCGGGGGCTTCTCGGCCACCGCGGTCATGATCGTGCGGGGGGCTGCCGCGGGGTCGGCCGAGACGCCGAGGTCGTCGAGGGTGAGCACCTCGAGCGGCTTCTTCTTGGCCGCCATGATGCCCTTGAAGTTCGGGAAGCGCGCATCGGGCAGCGCCTCCGTGATCGAGATGACGGCGGGAAGGGATGCCGAGATCGGCTGCGCGCCGGCATCCGCCCCTCGGGTTCCCGAGATGCCCTCCGGCGTGATCTCGACGCTCGTGAGCGCGGTGGCCTGGGCCCAGCCGAGGTGCTCGGCGAGCATGGCCGCCATGACGCCGCCCGAACCGTCGGTCGAGAGGTTTCCGGTGATGACGAGGTCGGGCTCGGCGCGGCGGATCGCCGCGGCCAGAGTCTCGGCGGTGAGGCCGAGGTCAGCTCCGGAGAGCTGCTCGTCAGCGATGTGCACGGCGGATCCCGCACCGATCGCGAGCGCCCGTCGTACCGACGCCGTCGACCCGCCGGGGGCCATCGCGAGCGCGACCACCTCGGTACCCTCGTTCTTGTCGGCGTGGCTCAGCGCGACCTCGAGGGCCCGCTCGGTGATCTCATCGAGGACCACATCACCGGCGCCGCGGTCGGCGAGTCCGGTCTCGAGGTCCAGCTTGCGATCGCCATAGGTGTCCGGCACCTCTTTGACCAGGACGAAGATCTTCATCGATTGCTCCTCACGACTGCGTCGATTCTAGCGCGTTGATACTGAGTCCCATCCGTGGGGCGACTGAGACCCAGGCGGGCATTCCCGCACCGCCTCCCCGCTCGTCCGAGCGGATGCCCTACCGTAGAAGCGTGGTCCGACCCCGCCCTCTGCCCGTGGATCCGCTCGCCGAGGCGAAGCGGCAATGGCTCGCGCACGGGTGGACGGATGCCGCCGACGGCATGACCGTGGTCACGTCCGTCATGCGGGCCCAGCAGCTGCTGCTCGCAAGGGTGGATGCCGCGCTGAAGCCCTTCGCACTCAGTTTCGCCCGCTACGAGATGCTGCGACTGCTGGCGTTCAGCCGATCCGGACGCCTGCCGCTGTCGAGCGTCGTCGCCCGACTGCAGGTGCACGCGACCACCGTCACGAGCACCGCCGAGCGGCTGGTGCGCGACGGGCTGATCGTGCGCGAACCCCACCCGCACGACGGACGCGCCGCCCTGCTCGCGCTCACCGAGGCCGGTCGCGACCTCGTCGACCGTGCGACCGTCGCGCTGAACGACGACGTCTTCGTCGACCCGGGCATCAGCACGGCCGACGCCGCCGAGCTCGTCGCGATCGTGGCGCGGATGCGCAAAGCCGCCGGCGACTTCAGCGACCCGCGGCCGCAGCCGGACGCCCTCTGACATGGTCGAGTTCGTGCTCGAGCGGGTGATCTCCGCCGCTCCCGAGCGCGTCTTCGCCGTCGCCCTCGACCCGGGGCTGCACCTGCGATCGATGCAGCGATACGGCGAGACGATGGTCGAGGCCCCGGCCGGCGGCACGTTCAGCGAGGGGACGACCGTGACGTGGAGGGCACGGCACTTCGGCATCCCTTTCCGCCTGCGGTCGATCGTGTACGACGTCGACCCGCCGCACGGCTTCCGCGACCGCCAGATCTCAGGGCCCTTCGCCTCGTTCTGGCACGAGCACGTGTTCGAGGTGCATCCGCAGGGCACGCTGATGCGCGACACGATCCGCTTCCGCGCGCCGTTCGGTCCGATCGGACGGCTCGTCGACCGTGTCGTCCTGGGCGCGTACATGCGGCGGCTGATCGAGGAGCGCAACGACCGGCTGGCGTTCGAGGCAGAGGGGCGCGGGCGTACACTGCCCGCATGAGCGAACTGCGCCTGCACGCCACCCTCGAAGGTCGGGGGCCCGCCGCCGCCATCATCCTCACCGACGAGCAGGTCGCCTCGATCGGTGCGGGCAAGGCCTTCCCCGTCGCCGTCACGATCGATGGGCGCACCGCCCGGCTGCGCCTCGCCCGCATGGGCGGACAGAACATGATCGGCTTCAGCAAGGCCGTGCGGGCCGATCTGGGGGTCGAGATCGACCAGGAGGTCGACGCCGTCATCCGGGTGGACGCCGCCGAGCGCGAGGTCGAGGTGCCGCCCGCCCTCTCTGCGGCTCTCGATGCGGACCCCGCGCTGCGCGCCGCCTTCGACGCCCTGTCGTACTCGGTGCGCAAGGAGCACGCCCGCACAGTAGCCGAGGCCAAGCAGGACGCGACCCGCGACCGTCGAGTCGACAGGATCGTCGAGGCGCTGCGCGGCTGAGCCCCGAGGAGCCGCGTCGCGGAGCTCAGCGGTTGCGGAAGTCGGGCGCACGCTTCTCCCGGAAGGCCGACATGCCCTCCTTCTGATCCTCCGTGTCGAACAGCGCGGCGAATGCCTTCTTCTCGTGGGTCAGGCCGTCGGCGAGCGTCGTCTCCATCGCGGCATCGAGGGCGGCCTTCGCGGCGTACACCGACGGCAGCGACTTCGAGGCGATGGTCTCGGCGAGGGTCGACGCCTCGTCGAGCAGATCGGATGCGGGGACGACACGGGACACGAGCCCTGAGCGCTCCGCCTCCTCGGCGCCCATGAAGCGGCCCGACAGCACGAGTTCGGCGGCCTTGTAGTAGCCGACCGCACGGATCAGACGCTGCGTCCCGCCCATGCCGGGGATCACGCCGAGGTTGATCTCGGGCTGCCCGAACTTGGCCGTGTCGGCGGCGAGGATGATGTCGCACATCATCGCGAGCTCGCATCCTCCGCCGAGCGCGAAACCCGACACGGCGGCGATCACGGGCGTGCGCACCGCGGCGAACTCGTGCCACACGCCGAAGTGGTCGGTCTCGAGCATCTCGGAGGCCGACATGCCTTCCATCTCCTTGATGTCGGCGCCGGCGGCGAAGGCCTTCTCCGAGCCGGTGACGACGATCGCACCGACGCCGTCGTCGAGATCGAAGGCCACGGCCGCAGCGGTCACCTCTTCGGCGAGCCGACTGTTCAGAGCGTTCAACGCCTGCGGTCGGTTCAGGGTGATCCACCCGACGCGCCCGCGCTGCTCGACCAGGATCGTCTCGTACTCGGTCATCGTGAAGCCCTCTCCGTCGTGGTCATCTCAGTATGTCGCGGGCGAGGTCACACAGACCCGTCGCGGATGTCGGTGATGATGCCCGAGAAGTCCCTGGTGGCCCCGTCGCCCGCAGCGTACGCGGCGTAGAGCTGCTGCGCGAGGCGCCCCATCTTCGCGTCGGTCGAGGTCTGCTCGATCGCCTGCAGCGCGAGGCCGAGGTCCTTGGACATGAGAGCCCCGGCGAATCCCGGCTGGTACTCGCGGTTCGCAGGGCTCGTCGGCACCGGCCCCGGCACCGGGCAGTTCGTCGTGATCGACCAGCACTGACCGGATGCCTGCGACACGACGTCGAACAGTGCCTGGTGCTCGAGTCCGAGCCGCTCTCCGAGCACGAACGCCTCGGCGACGGCGATCTGCGAGACGGCCAGCACCATGTTGTTGCAGACCTTCGCGGCCTGCCCCAACCCGGGGCCGCCGCAGTGCACGATCCGCTTTCCCATGACCTCGAGAACGGGAAGCGCCGCAGTGAAGTCGTCGTCCGATCCCCCCACCATGAAGGCGAGCGTGCCGTTCTCGGCGCCGACCACGCCACCCGAGACCGGGGCGTCGATGTTGCGGTGCCCCGCGGCGAGGGCGAGGGCATGGGCCGCGCGCGCCTCGTCGACCGCGATCGTCGAGGACTCGATGAACAGGGTGTTCGGGCGCGCGGCAGCGAGCAGTTCGGTGCGGTACGCGTCGATCACGTGCCTGCCTGCAGGGAACATCGTGATGACGACATCGGCGTCGGCGACGGCATCCGCTCCGCTCGCAGCGACCGGGATTCCGGCGCTCTGCGCCGCCGCGATCGCCGCCGGCACGAGATCGAACCCGTGCACCTCGTGCCCCGCCGCGACCAGGTTCTTCGCCATCGGCAGCCCCATGTGGCCTAGGCCGAGGAAGGCGATCCGGGCCTTCGACGTCTCGGTCATGATGCGCTCCGCATGGATGTGGAGCCTGCCGGTCGCAGCATCTCTCGACCGACGATCAGGCGCATGATCTCGTTCGTGCCCTCGAGGATCTGGTGCACCCGGAGGTCGCGCACGACCCGTTCGATGCCGTAGTCCTGCAGATACCCGTAGCCGCCGTGCAGCTGCAGCGCGCGGTTGGCGACGTCGAAGCCGGCATCCGTCGCGAAGCGCTTGGCCATCGCACAGCGCATCGTGGCGTCCGGCGCCTGCTCGTCGACCGCGAGCGCGCCGTCGCGGACCATGAGACGCGCGGCCTGCAGGTCGGTGCGCATGTCGGCGATCGCGAAGAGGATCGACTGCTTCTCGGCCAGCGGCTCGCCGAACGCCACGCGCTCGTGCACGTACTGCACCGCACGGTCGAGCGCCCACTGAGCGCCGCCCAGCGAGCAGGCGGCGATGTTGAGGCGACCGCCGTTGAGCGCCGACATCGCGATCGCGAATCCGCGACCCTCGTCGCCGAGCATTCCGGATGCCGGGATGCGGACGCCGTCGAGGATCACCTGACGTGTGGGTTGGGCATGCCAACCCATCTTCTTCTCGGGAGCGCCGAAGCTGAGTCCCTCAGCGTCTCCGGGGACGAGGAAGGCACTGATGCCGCGGGCACCCGGCTCGCCGGTGCGGGCCATCACCACGTAGACGGCGGCCTCACCCGCGCCCGAGATGAACTGCTTCACCCCGGTGAGCAGGTAGTCGTCGCCGTCTCGCACCGCGCTCGTGGCGACGTTCGCGGCATCGGACCCGACTCCCGGTTCCGTCAGGCAGTAGCCGCCGAACTCGTCCATCGCGGTGAGCTTCGGCAGCCACTCGCCCCGCTGCGCGTCGTCACCGTAGGTGTCGATCATCCAGACCACCATGTTGTGGATCGAGATGTAGGCGGCGACCGCCGGGTCGCCCTTCGCGAGCTCCTCGAAGATCGCGACCGTGTCGGAACGGCTCAGGCCCGTGCCGCCGAAGTCCTCGCGCACGTAGATGCCGCCGAGCCCGAGCTCCCCGGCCTTGCCGAGCGATTCCCGCGGGAAGATGTGCTTCTCGTCGCGCTCGGCGGCGAACGGAGCGAGCTCGGTGTCGGCGAACTCCCGGACGGCGTCGAGGATGGCCTCGCGCTCTTCGGCGGTGGTGGTGACGGTGGTCATGGTCATCGTTGTTCCTCGTGGGGCGTCGGCGGGAAGGTCAGTGCATGGTGGGGATCACGAAGCTGGCGCCCTCGCGGATCCCCGCAGACGGCCAGCGGCTCGTGACGGTCTTGGTCTTCGTGTAGAAGCGGAACGCGTCTGCACCGTGCTGGTTCAGGTCGCCGAAGCCGCTGCGCTTCCAGCCGCCGAACGTGTAATACGCGATCGGCACGGGGATCGGCACGTTCACGCCGACCATGCCGACCTCGACCCTGGCGGCGAAGTCGCGAGCGGCATCGCCGTCGCGCGTGAAGATCGCGACGCCGTTGCCGTACTCGTGCTCGGATGCCATGCGCAGCGCCTCTTCGTAGTCGGCGGCGCGTGCGATCACGAGCACCGGCCCGAAGATCTCCTCCCGGTAGATCGCCATGTCGGTCGTGACGTGATCGAACAGCGTGGGTCCGAGGTAGAAACCCTGCTCATGCCCCGGCACCGAGAAGCCGCGACCGTCGGCGAGCAGGGTCGCTCCCTCGTCGATCCCCTGCTGGATGTAGCCCTCGACGCGCTCGACCGCTGCGCGCGTGACGAGCGGCCCGTAGTCGACGTCAGCCGCGAGCGAAGGTCCGACCCGCAGCTGCGCCACGCGTTCGGTGAGCTTGGCGGCGAGAGCATCCGCCGTCTCCTGCCCCACCGGCACGGCGACCGAGATCGCCATGCAGCGCTCGCCCGCCGAGCCGTAGCCCGAGCCGATCAGCGCGTCGACAGTCTGATCGAGGTCGGCGTCGGGCAACACGATCATGTGGTTCTTGGCACCGCCGAAGCACTGCGCCCGCTTGCCGTGCGCGGCGGCGGTCGAGTAGATGTACTCGGCGATCGGGGTCGAGCCGACGAATCCGACGGCGCGGATGCGATCGTCGGTCAGCAGGGCATCCACCGCCTCCTTGTCTCCGTGCACGACGTTGAGCACGCCGGCAGGGAGCCCTGCCTCGAGGAACAGCTCGGCGATGCGCACCGGCACCGAGGGGTCGCGCTCGCTGGGTTTGAGCACGACAGCGTTGCCCGCGGCGAGGGCGGGGCCCGCCTTCCACAGCGGGATCATGGCGGGGAAGTTGAACGGGGTGATCGCCGCGACCACTCCCAGCGGCTGCCTCATCGAGTAGACGTCGATGCCCGCGCCAGCGCCCGTGGAGTACTCGCCCTTGAGCAGGTGCGGAGCGCCGGCTGCGAACTCGATCACCTCGAGGCCGCGCTGGATGTCGCCCTTCGCATCGTCGACCGTCTTGCCGTGCTCGCTCGCGAGGAGCTCGGCGAGGGAGGTCATCTCGCGGTGCACGAGATCGAGGAACCGCAGCAGCACCCGTGCGCGCTTCTGCGGGTTGGTCGCGGCCCACTCGATCTGGGCCGCCTCTGCGTTCGCGATGACCGCGGAGACCTCATCGGCGGAGGCCAGCGGCACCCGGGCCTGCACGGATCCGGTGCTCGGATCGAACACGTCGGCGAAGCGTCCGCCCTCAGGTGTGAGATGCGATCCGCCTACGAAATGGGGAATGGTACGAGTCATTGTGCGATATCCCTCCGTGCCGTCGTTGGCACTATGACGATGGTACTTCGGCATCCGTGGATTTACTAGGGCGTCCTTGTATATCAGGAGTGACGTCCGGAGAGCGCACGCACCGGAGGCGCCGCGAGCGACGCTCCGGCGATTCCCCCATGCCCCGACGAGAAAAATCCTTGCCGACCCATGAGATCGAGATGTAGAGTCTGAAACGTTTTAAACACCTGAAACGTTTAAAGTAACGCTTCGGCCCTTCGACGATGAGGTTGATCATGGCACTCGCTGCTGACCAGGACTTGGCTCTCCACGCTCGCAACATCTCTCGCCGTTACGGCGCGGTCACTGCTCTCGCCGACGCCTCGCTCACCCTGCGCCGCGGCGAGGTCATGGGCCTGGTCGGCGACAACGGGGCCGGCAAGTCGACGCTGCTGAAGGTGCTCTCCGGCGCCGTGATCCCCGACGGCGGCACGATCGAGGTCGAGGGCGCGCCCGTCGACTTCCGCCGCCCGACCGACGCCCTCGCCGCAGGGATCGAGACCGTCTACCAGGACCTCGCCCTCGTCGACACGATGTCGGCCGTGCAGAACGTCTACCTCGGCCGTGAAGAGCTGTCGACCAACCCGATCCTCAAGGCGCTCAACATCGTGAACGACCGCGGCATGCGCGCTCGGTCCCGTGAGGTGCTCGCCGAACTCGGCGTCGGCATCCAGTCGGTCAACGTCTCGGTCAAGGGCATGTCGGGCGGACAGCGCCAGTGCCTCGCGATCGCCCGCGCCCTGCTCTGGGGCCGCAGCATCGTCATCCTCGACGAGCCCACCGCCGCTCTCGGCGTGCGCGAATCCCAGCAGGTGCTCGATCTGATCGGCCGCCTGCGCGAACACGGCGTCAGCGTGATCCTGGTCAGCCACAACATGCAGCAGCTGCACACGGTCGCCGACCGCGTGACCGTGATGCGCCTCGGACGTTCGGTCGCCGTGCGCGACATCGCCGACGTCTCCGCGCAGGACATCGTGGGCCTCATCACCGGCGCGATCCCCGCCGATGTGCCCACCCCGGAGGACACCGAGACACTCGTCAGCTGACGACGCCCAGACTTCACCACCCGCACCACCCGAACACATCCATTCAAGAGGAGCACTGCAATGACGCATCACTCATCCCGCACCGCCCTGCGCCTTCTCGGCGCCGGCGTGGCACTCGTCGCCGGCATCGCGATGGTCGGCTGCGCCGACCAGGCATCCGGCGGCTCCGGCTCAGGCGGAGACGACGACACCTTCACCCTCGGATTCGCCGTCGGCGGCCAGGCCGACGCCGACTGGCAGGACTACCAGGGCGATGTCGCCCAGGCGCTCGCCGAGCAGCGCGGCTGGAAGTACGTCGAGCTGAGCAACGACGGCGACGAGGCCACGGCCGTGAAGAACGCCGACCTCTTCGTGCAGCAGGGCGTCGACGCCGTGATGATGTTCAACGGACGCCCGGAAGCGAACCCGGTCATCGCGAAGAAGTACAAGGATGCCGACATCCCGGTGATCACGTTCGACATCGCCCAGGAGGGCTGGTACTTCGTCGGAATCGACAACGCCGCAGCAGGCACCGAGGGCGGCACCGCACTCGGCGAGCTCGCCAAGAGCGAGTGGGACTGCGACGTCGACCTGGTCATCTCGGCGCAGGGCACCGCCGCCGGTCAGATCGACACCTGGCGCACCGGCAACGCCGCGACCGCCATCGGCGAGGTCTGCCCCGACATCCCCGAAGACGCGTACGTCGCGTACGAGGCCGACGGCAACCTCACCACCTCGCTGCAGAACGCGCCCGGCGTCTTCGCCGCGCACCCGGATGCCGAGAACATCCTCGTCGTCGGACTCAACGACCAGGCGGTCGTCGGCGCCCTGCAGGCGGCGACGCAGCTCGGCCGCGACGCGAACATCATGGGCTGGGGACAGGACGGCGGCCTGATCACGGGCGACAACGTCGACCCGAACCTCGCCGGCAGCGTCATGTACTTCCTCGAGGGATACGCGGCCTACGCGTTCGAGATCCTCGACGCGATCGCCGCCGGCGACGCCCCCGCCGTCAAGGACACCGGTGACGACGCGGCCGTGAGCGTGCAGCCGTGCGCCGTGACGCAGGAGGAGGCCGCAGCGATCCCCGGCATCGAGGAGCGCGTCGCCGAGATCTCCCAGGCCGACGAGGGCACGACCCTCTACGACCTCTACTGCAAGAACTAACCGTTCCTCCCGGATCGGTCTCGAGAAGAACGAGACTCTCATGACGACTCCCACCCTCACGGCCGATCCGGCCGCCCCGCGTCCGAGCGCACGCACCGCGCGCTCGGACGCGGGGACCCGCACCACGCTGCGCGATGCGCTGAGCATCGCCGCCGTCTGGTTCCTGCTCGCCGCAGCGACCACCATCGTCCGCCCGGACTTCCTGTCGAGCCAGTCCCTGCTCGCCATCACCTTCACGATGGCGATCTCGGGCGTCCTCTCGGTCGCTCAGGGCATCGTCGTGATCGGCGGCGGCCTGCTCGACCTCAGCCTCCCCGTCTCGCTCGTGGTCAGCGCCTGGGCGACGGTCACGCTGCTCGGCGCGGGCATCCCGGACCTCATCGCGGTGCTCTGCGGCATCGCGGCCGGAGGCGCCTGGGGCCTGCTGAACGGCCTCATCATCGTCTTCGGCAAGCTCAACCCGATCATCGTGACCCTCGCGACCGGCTTCGGCGGCCTCGCGATCATGATGATCGGCTTCAAGTCGGCGCAGATCCCGTCCGGCTCGGCCCTCCGCGCGTTCGGCCTCGGCCAGTTCCTCGGTCTCCCGAACATCTTCTGGCCGATGCTCGGAATCGTCGTCCTCGCCGGGCTCGCGATCGCCTGGACCCGCTGGGGTCGTCGCCTCACCGCGGTCGGAGGCAACCCGCAGGCCGCCCGCGCTCGCGGTGTCTCGCTGCGTCGGGTGCGGCTGGCCACCTTCTCGGGGGCGGGTGCGGTCGCCGGCATCGCCGGAGTGCTGTTCGCGTCGGTCACGCCGAGCTTCACCCCCAACGCCGGGGCCAGCTACCAGCTCATCGTCATCGCCGCCGTGATCCTCGCGGGCATCAGCCTCTCGGGCGGCAAGGGCAACTTCCTGGTGCTGCTGCTGAGCGTCGGATTCCTCTCGACGATCCCGGTGTCGATCGCCTTCTTCGGACTCCCTCCGGCATTCGCGCTGATCTTCCAGGGCGCCCTCCTCATCATCGCCGTCGGCATCGACGGCTTCCGCATCAAGAGAGGTGCACGATGACCACGGCACTCGCCCCGGCATCCGACGTCGAGTCGCCCCGGGCCCTCCCCCAGCTGCTCTCGTACCTCAAGGGGCCTGTCGGCAGCATCGCCCTGATGCTCGCCGCCGTCGTCGTGATCGGCGCGATCTCGGTCGGCCCCGCCTTCTTCTCGGCGTCGAACGTGCGCATCGTCGGCGTCGCCGTCGCGATCCCGCTCATCGTGGGTGTGCTCGCCTCGTTCGCGCTGCTCGCCGGCGTGGTCGATCTGTCGATCGGCTCGATGGTCGGCTTCGGCGCTGTCGCCTTCAACCAGCTCGTCGCCTCGGGCGTCGACCCGTGGATGGCGGCATGCATCACGATCCTGCTCGGCGTCGTCGTCGGCTCGATCAACGCGTTCGTGATCGTCGGGCTCGGCGCCGAGCCGCTCGCGGTCACCCTGGGAATGCTCACCCTGCTGCGCGGCGTGTGCCAGGCGATCGTCGTCCAGGCTCCGCCGACCACCCTGATCGAGCCGCTCTACGACGTCACCCAGGGCGCCACCTTCGGCATCCCTACCCTGCTGCTCATCGGCGTGGGCCTGACCCTCGTCGCGGCAGGTGTCGTCTCGAAGACCCGCATCGGTCGCAAGATCCAGGCCGTCGGCGGCGACCCGCGGGCTGCCCAGCGCGCAGGCATCTCGGTCGTGAAGGTGCGCACGGTCGCCCTCATCGTGAGCGCGGTCGGCGCGGCGATCGGCGGCATCTTCTATGTGGGGCAGCTCGGCTCGGCATCCAACATCCTCGGCACCGGGCTGGAGTTCCAGATCTACGCGGCCCTGATGATCGGCGGATACTCGATCACGCGAGGCGGCGTCGGCAACCCGATCGGCGCGCTTCTGGGTCTGCTGGTCGTGGCGGGCATCACGAACATCCTGAACGTCAGCTTCATCGACCCCGACTACCTCGACCTCATCGTCGCCGTGATCCTGCTGGCCGCCGTGCTGGTCGACCGCTTCCGCGGAGGGGACGCCTTCGAATGAGTGCGCATCCGTCGACCGCTCTCGCCACGAGGACGCTCGGACGCACCGGTCTATCGGTCTCGCCGATCTGCATCGGCACCGCAGCCTGGGGTGTCTCCTCGCCCGTGCACGGTCTGACCGTGCCGGAGGAGGATGCCGTGCAGCTCACCCTCACCGCCTTCGAGAGCCCGGTCACGTTCATCGACACCTCGAACAACTACGGCGACGGCGAGAGCGAGCGACGGATCGGCCTGGCGGTTCGTCGAGCAGGCGGCGTCCCGGAGGGTTTCGTGATCCAGACGAAGCTCGACCGAGACCCCGAGACCGACTCGTTCGACCCCGACCGCATGCGGCGCTCGCTCGACGAGAGCCTCGAGCGTCTCGGCATCGACCGGGTGCCGATCCTGCACCTGCACGACCCCGAGCACATCGGCTTCGAGGCCGCGATGGCACCGGGCGGCCCCGTCGAGGTGCTGCGGTCGCTGCGCGACGAGGGCTACGCCGACTTCATCGGGATCTCGGGAGGACCGGCGCGGATGCTGACGCGGTTCGTCGAGACCGGGGTCTTCGACGTGCTGATCACGCACAACCGCGCGACTCTCGTCGACCGCACCGCCGAGGCACTGCTCGACGCGGCGGCAGCGGCCGACATCGGCGTGGTGAACGCCGCCGTGTACGGCGGAGGCATCCTGGCGAACTGGCCGCGCATCTCGGACCGCTACCACTACGCCGCGGCATCGCCCGAGATGCTGGCGGCGATCGACGCGATGGGCGCGGCCTGCGAGCGCCACGGCATTCCGCTGATCACAGCCGCGCTGCAGAGCTCCCTGCGCGATCCGCGGATCCATTCGACCGTGTGCGGGTTGGTCACCCCGGCGCAGCTCGACCAGACTGTCGGCATGGCCGAGACCGTCATCCCCGACGCGCTCTGGGAAGAGCTCGAGGCCCTGCGACCGTCGAAGGAGACCTGGATCGATGACTGACCGCCCGGCCCTGATCGTCACCGGAGTCGGCGCGCACGCCGATCCCTGGCACGGCCTCGCCGCGACCAGCGCCGCCCTCGACGGGGTGCTCACCGAGCGGATGCCGGTGCGCCACCTCGACACGGACGGGATCGAGCGCGGTGAGATGCTGACGGATGCCGCGCTGATCGTCGTGAACATCAGCGGTGATCTCGCGACGGATGCGGCCGCGGCGAGCGCGGTGCTCGATCCGCTGATCGATGCGGTCGCCGCCGGCATCCCGCTGCTCGCTGTGCACTCCTCGTCTCTCGCCTTCCGTGACGACCCCCGCTGGGCGGAGCTGCTCGGCGGTCGGTGGGTGCCGGGGGTGACCATGCATCCGCAGATCGGATGGAGCCTGGTGCAGCCGACCGCACCGCTCGCGCCATTCCGGGTGTACGACGAGCGGTACTCGCACCTCGAGGTCGATGACGACTCCGCGCTGCGCGCGATCCACACCGACGACGGCATCACCCACGCACTGGCCTGGTCGCGCCCCGGAGCCGACGGTCGCGGCGGCGTGGCGTACTCGGCACTCGGCCACGGGGTCGAGGCCTATCGCTCGACGGGGACGCGCGCGCTCATCCATGCGTTGGTCGACGAGCTGCTCGGAACCGCACACACTGCGATCGAGACGCCTGGCGACGTCGCCGCCTCGCGCGATCTCGAGGCCACTGCGCTCGACTACGAACTCATCGCGCTCGCGCCGCCTGGGTCAGACATCGCCGCCACGGGGTTCACCGATCGCTTCGACGACGGCGAGCTGCTGGCATCCGGTTACCTTCTTCTCGAGCACCTGCCGACGGGCGGCGCGGCCCTGCACAGTCACGGCCGCGAGGTCGGTCGCGTCACCGCCCTGGACGGCGGGCTGCGCGTCGACCTGCCCGGCGCCGAGGTCGACGGACGGATGCTGCGCGCAGCCGAGGCCGGGATCGTGCTGGTCGCCGACACAGGCGAATGGCAGAGCGACCGCGCGGGATCGGCGATCCTGCGCGGAGCGGAGTGGCGCGCCGTCGTGGTGCACGGCCCGGCGCCCGTAAAGCTCGACAACCGCGTCCGGCTGCTCGACGACCTGCGAGCCGCGTCCGAGATGCAGAGGGAGCAGCATGCCTGACATCGGCCTCCGAGACGTCGCCGAGCGCGCTGGCGTCTCGATCGGCACCGTCTCGAACGCACTCAACCGACCCGAGCTCGTGTCGGAGTCGGCGGCTGCCCGCGTCGCCGAAGCCGTGGACGAGCTGGGCTACGTGCCCAACATCGCCGCCCGCCAGCTCAAGGCGGGCCGCAGCGACGCGATCGGCTTCTCGGTGATCAACATCACCAACCCGTTCTTCGCCGACCTCGCGTTCGGAGCCGAGGAGCAGGCGCTGACCGCGGGCTACTCGGTCATCGTCGGCAACGGCTTCGACTCCGCCGAGCGCGAGTCGCGCTATCTCGAGCTGTTCGAGCGGCAGCGGGTCGACGGCGTCCTCATCGCCCCTGTCGAGTACCACGAGGAGTATCTCGAGCGCTTCCGACGCCGTGGCGTGCCCGTCGTGCTCGTCGACCAGCGGCATCCGCGAGGGGAGTTCTCGTCGGTCTCGGTCGACAACCGCCTCGGTGGTCGCATCGCCGCGCAGGCCCTGCTCGACGGCGGATGCCGGCACCTGGCCTTCGTCGGCGGACCCCGCTCGCGAGAGCAGATGAACGAACGTCTCGCCGGGTTGCACGAGGTGGCGGATGCCGCGGGCGTGCGCACCACGCTCATCGAGACGACGACGCTGAACACCGGCCTCGGCCGTGAGATCGGCGAGCAGATCGCCGATCTGCCGGAGGCCGAGCGCCCCGACGGCATCTTCGCCGGTAACGACCACCTCGCCCTCGGGCTGCTGCAGGGCCTGGTCGGACGGGGCCTGCGAGTGCCGGAGGACATCTCGCTGGTCGGGTACGACGACATCGAGTTCGCCGGTGCCGCGGTGGTGCCTCTGACCTCGGTGCGCCAGCCCGCCAGGGAGATGGGCGCGCGGGCCGTCGAACTGCTCATGCACCACCTGGCGGGCTCCGACGATCCGATCGAGGCCCGCTTCCTCCCCGAACTCGTCGTACGGGCCTCGACCCGTTCCTTCTGACTTCCCACCCACCCGGTCATCACGACCACCGACCCAGGAGATCCATGCATTACGGCGCCGACTACAACCCCGAGCAGTGGCCACGAGAGGTGTGGCCCGAAGATGTGCGGCTCATGCGCGAAGCGGGTGTGACGCTCGTGAGCCTCGGGATCTTCTCGTGGTCGCGGATCCAGCCCGCCGAGGGCGAGTTCGACTGGGAGTGGCTCGACGAGATCATCGGGCTGCTGCACGAGGGCGGTATCCAGGTCGACCTCGCCACCGCGACCGCATCCCCTCCCCCGTGGGCCTCCGCCGCGTATCCCGAGATGCTGCCGCAGGACGCCGACGGCTCGACGTTCTGGCCGGGCAGCCGACAGGCGTACGCGCCCGCCTCGCCCGTCTACCGCCGCCTGGCCTCGGAGCTCGTCACGGCCCTCGCGGAGCGCTATGCGCAGCATCCGGCGGTCGTGCTCTGGCACGTCAACAACGAGTACGGATGCCACCTGCACTACGACTACTCCGATGCGGCGCGCGACGCGTTCCGCGTGTGGCTCGAGCGCAAGTACGCGACCATCGACGCCCTCAACCACGCGTGGGGCACCGACTTCTGGTCGCAGCGCTACACCGCGTTCGACCAGATCGTGCCGCCGCGCAAGGCTCCGTACAGCATCAACCCCACCAGCGTGCTCGACTTCAAGCGGTTCACCTCCGACACGCTGCTCGAGCTGTACGTGATGGAGCGCGACATCATCCGCGCCTCCGGAGCGACGCAGCCGATCACGACGAACTTCATGGGCGCGTTCCCGCCGGCCGATTACTGGAAGTGGGCGGATGAGGTCGACGTGATCTGCGACGACAACTACCCCGATCCCAACGACCCGGAGTCGTTCCGCGGAGCCGCGTTCGCGCGCGAGCTCATGCGCGGGCTGAAGCCCGGCGTGCCGTGGATCCTCACCGAGCAGTCGACCAACGCGCTGAACTGGCGGCCGACCAATGCGCCGAAGGCGCCGGGTCAGATGGCCGCGATCAGCGCCCAGGCGGTCGGGCGCGGGGCCGACGGCATCATGTTCTTCCAGTGGCGGCAGTCGCGCCGCGGCAGCGAGAAGTTCCACTCGGCGATGGTGCCGCAGGCAGGGCTCGACACCCGCACGTGGCGGGAGGTCGTCGAGCTCGGCGGGCAGCTCGCGCAGCTCCCCGACCTGCCGGACGTGACCTCTGGCGCGAAGATCGCGCTCGTGTTCGACTGGGAGAACTGGTGGGCCATCGACGGTCGCGACCACCCCATCGTGCTCGACTACCTCACACTCTCGCACCGCTGGCACGCGGCGCTGCACCGCCAGAACCTCGCGGTCGACATCGTGAACACGACCAGCGACCTGAGCGGGTACTCGCTCGTCGTGGCACCGCAGCAGTATCTGCTGAGCGACGACGGAGCCGCGAACCTGTCTTCCTACGTCGAGCAGGGCGGCAACCTCTTCGTCTCGGCGTTCAGCGACGTCGTCGACCAGGACGACGCCTTCCGCGACGGCGGTTTCATCGTCTCGCTGCGCGACGCGCTCGGTGTGGCGCTCGAGGACTTCGGGGCGCTCGTTCCTCCCGAGTCCGTGCGCTCGGCCGACTCGGCCGGCGAGATCGCGAGCCACGCGGTGCCCGACGGCCCCGGTCAGTCGGAGGCTCCGCTCGACGGGCCCGCTGGCCGGATCGTCGGACAGTACTTCGCCGAGGAGCTGCTCGTGCAGGATGCCGAGGTGCTCGGTCGCTTCACCGAGGGGCGCACCGAGGGCCGAGCCGCGTTCACGCGCAAGGACTTCGGCGCAGGTCACGGCTACTACCTCGCCACGATCCCCGACGACGCGGGCATGACCGCGGTGCTCGGCTGGCTCGCGGCCGAGGCTGGAGTGACCGCCGAGGTCGACGGGCTTCCCGAGCACGTCGAGGTCGCCCGCCGCGGCGGCATCCTCACCGTGATCAACCACAGTGCCGAGCCGTTCACCGTCGAGGTGGCCGGCACCGACGTGCTGACGGGATCGACGGATGCTCGCCGCGAACTCGGCGCCTACGGATGGGCGTTCGTCGACACGAGCGCTTCGCAGGATTCGCAGGAATCCCAGGACACGCAGGATTCGCAGAAGGAGAACAGCTGATGCAGTACACACGTCTCGGACGAGCCGGCGCTCGAGTGAGCCGCCTGGCCCTCGGCACCATGAACTTCGGTCCCGTGATCGACGAGGACGCCTCGCGCGCCATCCTGGATCGCGCGATCGACGCCGGCATCGACTTCATCGACACCGCCGACGTCTACGGCGGCGGCCGGTGGGGCGACCACCCCGGGCAGTCGGAGGAGATCCTCGGACGCTGGATGAAGGACCGCGGCAACCGCGACGACCTGATCGTCGCGACCAAGGTGTTCGGTGTGATGGGCCCTCGATCGAACGATCGAGGGCTGTCGGCGGTGCACATCCGCGCCTCGGTCGATGCCTCGCTCCGTCGCCTCGGCACCGACCACATCGACCTGTACCAGATGCATCACATCGATCGCGATGTGCCGATCGATGAGACGCTCAGCGCCTTCGAGACACTGCGCGAGCAGGGCAAGATCACCTATCTCGGCAGCTCGAACTTCGCCGGCTGGCACCTCGCGCGCGTGCACGAGATCGCCGCAGCATCCGGCTATCCGGCACCGGTCACCGAGCAGTCGCTGTACAACCTCACCGAGCGCACGGTCGAACTCGAGGTCGTGCCCGCCGCGGA
Source organism: Microbacterium sp. CGR1 (assembly GCF_051062835.1). Lineage (GTDB taxonomy): Bacteria > Actinomycetota > Actinomycetes > Actinomycetales > Microbacteriaceae > Microbacterium. The sequence continues at coordinate 2,102,398 of NZ_JAOTPG010000001.1, forward strand.
GCAGTACGGCATGGGCCTGCTGCCCTGGTCGCCGCTCGCCAGCGGGCAGCTCGGCGGAGTGCTGCAGAAGACCGACCGCTCGCGGTCGAGCCTCGACGCGCTCGGCGCGCGGCGCCCCGCGATCGAACGTTACGAGGAGTTCTGCGCTGAGCTCGGCATCCGCCCCGGTGTCGTCGCGATCGCCTGGCTGCTGCATCAGCCGAGCGTGACCGCGCCGGTGATCGGTCCGCGCACGATCGACCAGCTCGACTCGGCGGTCGAGGCGCTCGACGTGACGCTCGACGCCGACACGCTCGCCGAGCTCGACCGCATCTGGCCGGGGCCCGGCGGCACCGCCCCCGAGGCGTACGCCTGGTAGGACGCGCGATCCGGGCGGGAGTTCGCCACTCGTTCACCGCCCGGACATGTCGACCGAGTACAACTGCAGATGCGCGGACACAGACTCAGACCGGATCGGGTAGTCACGTCATCCGCGCACCACGGTGAGCATCTGCTCCCGTTGCGGTGACACACCGCGAAAGACCCCCGCCGAATCGGGTCGGCGGGGGTCTTCTCTGTCTTGCGGGGCCGTGCCCTCGGTCGGCCGAACGCGCCAGCTTCGGCCCTGTTCCGCGCAGACGGCCGACGCAGGCGCAGGTGGCCGACGCAGCGGCGGATGCCTGATGCCGGGCGCCGGATGCCGGGTTACAGCCGCTCGATGATCGTGGCGTTCGCCATGCCGCCGCCCTCGCACATGGTCTGCAGACCGAAGCGCCCTCCGACGGCCTCGAGCTGGTCGACGAGGGTGCCGAGCAGGCGGGTGCCCGACGAGCCGAGGGCGTGCCCGAGGGCGATCGCCCCTCCGCGCGGGTTGAGCTTCGCGGCATCCGCCCCGACCTCGGCCGCCCATGCGAGCGGCACCGACGCGAAGGCCTCGTTGACCTCGTAGGCATCGAGGTCGTCGATCGTGAGTCCGGTGCGTTCGAGGATGCGCCGCGTCGCGGGGATCGGCCCGGTGAGCATCATCAGCGGGTCGTCTCCGACCACCGTGAACGCGTGGAACCTCGCACGCGGCGTGAGCCCCAGCGCGTCGGCGCGCTCGGCGCTCATCAGGAGCGCGGCGGATGCGCCGTCTGTGAGCGGCGAGGAGTTTCCGGGTGTGATCCGCCAGTCGACCTCGGGGAAGCGCGCGGCGAGCGCATCCGTCCGGAACGCGGGCTGGAGTCCCGCCAGTCCCTCGGCGGTCGTGCCCGCGCGGACGGTCTCGTCGGCGACGGCATCCGGGGCCTCCGCGACCGGGATGATCGTGCGGTCGAAGAAGCCGCCAGCCCAGGCCGCAGCCGCGCGTCGGTGCGATTCTGCCGCGTAGGCATCGAGGGCTGCGCGGTCGAGGTTCCAGTGCTGGGCGATGAGCTCGGCCGAGACGCCCTGATTGACGAGACCCTCGGGGTATCGCTCCCGCAGCCGCGGCGACATCGGGCTTCCGCCGGCTGCTGACGACCCGAGCGGCACACGGCTCATCGACTCGACACCGCCGACGATGACCGCGTCGTACGCCCCGGCGATGATCCCCTGCGCGGCGAAGTGCACGGCCTGCTGGCTGGACCCGCACTGACGGTCGATCGTCGTGGCGGGGATCGTCTCGTCGAAGCCGGCGGCGAGCACGGCCTGTCGGGCGATGTTCGACGACTGGTCTCCCACCTGACTCACGCAGCCGAGCAGCACATCGTCGATCTGCCGCGATTCGAGACCGCTGCGCTCGAGGATCGCGGCGAGCGCTCCGGCCGCGAGATCGACCGGATGCACGCCCGACAGCGCACCACCGGGTTTGCCCCGCCCGACGGGGGTGCGGACGACATCGATCAGGACGGCTTCGCTGCGCGTGCTCATACGTCCCATTCTCTCCCCCTCGCGGAGCCCCCGTCGCGGGGCGCCGGCATCGTCACCGCGGATGCCGTCTTCGCGTGCCGCGAAAAACAGGGCGGGGAGACCGGCATCCGAAATACAATCGATCCAGCGCCCGCACCCTGGCGCATCCCCCCACCGTCGAGGCGTCCGTGACCCGGGCGACCGCACTCTCCGAGGACCCACCATGTCCAGCGAACCCATCACCGTCTCCATCCGCCGCGAGGTCGACCCCGAGCATGTGGCCGCCGCCACCGCCTGGGTGCAGACCGGCGTGAATCTCGCCCACCGGTATCCGGGCTTCCTCGGCTCGGGCTGGGTGCGCGACGGCGAGGACTCGCACGTCTGGCACATGCTCTACCGGTTCTCCGACGAGAAGTCGCTGGTCGCCTGGGAGCAGTCCGGTGAGCGCGAGTGGTGGAAGTCGACCGGCGAGCAGTTCGTGCGCAGCGAGCGCGTGCGGCGCCGCAGCGGCATCGAGGGCTGGTTCGACGAGCCGACAACCGACACCATCACGCTCCCCCGGGCCGACGGCTCGACGACCACGGTCGCGATGGTCAGCACTCCCCCGCGGTGGAAGCAGGCCGTGTCGATCTGGCTCGGATTCTTCCCGCTGAACGTCGCCCTGACCTATGCCCTGAGCCCGGTGCCCGGCTGGAACGAACTGCCGATCTGGCTGCGGGTACTGGCGACCACGGTTGTGCTCACGCCGATCATGACCTACTGGGTGCTGCCGTTCGTCACGCGGTCGCTGCGCACCTGGCTCAATCGCTGACGGCCGCGTCGCCTAGGCTGCTGCCGCCGCATCCGCCGTGGGTGGTCAGAAACGCACCGAAAACAGCCGATTCGGATGCTCTTCTGACCACGCAGCCCACGACAGGGCACGGCACCGCACGACAGCCGACGCAGGCTCAGACCGCGGAGATCCGCCAGGATGCCGCGTGCGCAGCGCCCGGTTCGAGCACGACGAGATCCGTCCCCGAGTTGAAGGCGTCGGGCGGGCAGGTCATGGGCTCGACCGCGAGGCCGATGCGGTGGATCGAGCCGATCTCGGGGTTGTCGGCCGTGTGCACCTGCACCCACGGGCAGCGCTCGTCGAACGTCATCGCGACGCCGGTTCCGGCATCCGTCACCAGGCGCACCTCGGCGATGCCGCCCTCGCGGGCCAGCCCCGTGAAGGCGTGGTCGATGAAGACGTCAGCGATCGGGCGCGCAGCGCGGAAGTCCCACTGCGGATGCTCGGTCACACTCTCGAGAGCGACGGGGCTCAGCCGGTCGTCGGTGACGGTCAGCACCTCAGATGCCGGCAGGGTCAGCGTCCAGTCGTCGACCCGACCGCCGGGGCCGGCGACGAGATACGGATGCGGTCCGGTGCCCCAGGGCGCGGCATCCGCCCCGAGGTTGTGCGCCGTGACCGTCTGATGCAGTCCGTCAGAGTCGATGCGGTACTCGGTCTCGACCTCGACGCGGAACGGATACCCCGTCTGCGGCTCGATCACGGCCGCAAGCACGACGCGATCGTCGAGCACGAGACGGTCCTCGAACTCGGCCCACGCGAGCAGGCCGTGCAGCGCCTGGCCACGGGCGGGTTCGGTGAGCGCCAGCTGATGCTCCGCGCCTCCGAATGCGTATCGACCGTCGACGATGCGGTTGGGCCACGGCGCGAGAGTCGTGCCCCGGTATCCGGGCCTGACCTCATCGGCGTCGAACGGCACGACCAGGTCGCGCCCCTCGAACGTGAGCACGCGCAGCGAGGCGCCGACGCTCGCGATCACGGCCTCATAGCCGTGACCGGCGATGCGCAGCTGGCGACCGGAGCGCGGACGCGCCGCGGTCGCGAGATCGACTGTGGCCGAAGAGACGTCAGTCATCACAGCCCCTGCGCGAGTCGGTAGTAGGCCTGGTTCCAGCGGACCTGCTTCTGGAATTCGGGCAGGGTGGTCGCGTCGTCGATCACGAGCAGTTCGACCTCGGCCATCTCGGCGAAGTCGCGGAAGGCATCGAGCCCGACGGCCGTCGACATGACGGTGTGGTGCGCGGCGCCGGCGGTCAGCCACGCGGCGGCGGAGGTGGTGAAGTCGGGCTGCGGCTTCCAGACGGCGCGACCGACGGGGAGCTTCGGCAGCGACTGGCGCGGCGGCACGTTCTCGACGACGTTCGCGGTGAGGCGGAACCGGTCGCGCATGTCGCTGAGAGCGACGACGATCGCGGGGCCGGGGTCGGCGGTGAAGACCAGGCGCACCGGGTCGTCCTTGCCGCCGATGCCCAGCGGGTGGATCTCGAGCGTCGGCTTCGCGGTGGTCAGCGAGGGCGAGACCTCGAGCATGTGCGCCCCGAGGATCAGCTCGTCGCCGGGAGTCATGTCGTAGGTGTAGTCCTCCATGAGGCTCGCACCACCGGGCAGCCCCGCACCCATCACGTTGGCCACGCGCACGAGGATCGCCGTCTTCCAGTCACCTTCGGCACCGAAGCCGTAACCCTCGGCCATCAGGCGCTGCACCGCGAGACCCGGCAGCTGCGTCAGCGCACCGAGGTCTTCGAACGAGGTGGTGAACGCTCCGAAGCCGCCCTCTTCGAGGAACGTCCGCAGACCGATCTCGATCGCGGCGCCGTCGCGCAACGACTGGTGACGCTCGCCCCCGCGACGGAGCTCGGGCACGACCTCGTACAGCTCCTCGTACTCGGCCACGAGGGCGTCGATCTCGGACTCGGATGCCGCGGCGACCGCATCCGCCAGATCGTTCACGCCCCACGTGTTGACCTGCACACCGAAGCGCAGCTCAGCCTCGGTCTTGTCGCCCTCGGTGACGGCGACGAAGCGCATGTTGTCGCCGAAGCGGGCGAGCTTGAGCGAACGGGAGGCCGCGAGGCCCGCGGCCGCACGCTGCCACGTCGCGATCTCCTGACGCACCCGCGGGTCGCTCGCGTGACCGACGACGGTCTTGCGCGGCACCCCGAGACGCGTCTGGATGTAACCGAACTCGCGGTCGCCGTGCGCGGCCTGGTTCAGGTTCATGAAGTCGAAGTCGATGTCGGCCCAGGGCAGCTCGACGTTCGCCTGCGTGTGCAGGTGCGCGAGCGGCTTCTGCAGCGCGTCAAGACCGGCGATCCACATCTTCGCGGGGCTGAACGTGTGCATCCACGCGATCAGACCGATGACCCTGTCGTCGGCGTTGGCCTCGAGGGCTGTGCGCTTGATGGCAGCGGCATCCGTCAGCACCGGCTTCCAGACGATGGTGACCGGCACCTCGCCCGCCTCGTCGAGGATGCGGGCGATCTGCTGCGACTGCTCCGCGACCTGCGCGAGCGTCTCGGGGCCGTAGAGGTGCTGGCTGCCGGTGAGGAACCAGACCTCGTAGCCGTCGAGCGAGGTGGAGAGCGGAGTGCGGGTCATGAGAGGTCCTTCGGTGTTCCGGTCGGCGTGAAGAGATCAGAGAGCGGTGGTCGCGGCGGCTTCGATGGCGAGGCCCGCGCGGTAGCGGTCGAGGTAGGCCGTGAAGCCGGCGACGTCGACGGGGTCGGGGTCGGCGACCGCGAGGGATGCCGAGGCGAAGACCTCGCGGTCGAGGTACTCCCCCAGAGTCTGCGTGTCGGCGTGCGCGAGGTATGAGGCGAGCACCGCGATGCCCCACGCCCCACCCTCGGAGGCGAGTTCGCCCACCGCGACCGGAGCACCGAGGGCTCCGGCGAGGAATCGCTGCGCCACCCCGGCGGTGCGGAACATGCCCCCGTGCGCGAACATGCGGTCGAGCTCGACACCCTCGGCGGCGAGCACCTGCATCCCCAGCGCGAGCGTGCCGAACACGCCGTACAGCTGTGAGCGCATGAAGTTCGCGAGGGTGAAGGCGCTGTCGGGTGTGCGCACGAAGAGCGGGCGCCCTGCGGTGAGACCGGCGATCGGCTCGCCGGCGAGGTGGTTGTAGGCGAGCAGGCCACCGGCATCCGCCTCGCCGTCGAGCGCCTCGCGGAAGAGCGTGTCGAACACGGCATCGTCGCTCAGCGGCTGCCCCGCCGCGGCCGAGAACCGGGTGAAGAGTCCCGCCCAGGCGGCCAGCTCGCTCGCACCGTTGTTGCAGTGCACCATCGCGACGGCGTCGCCCGCGGGAGTCGTCACGAGATCGAGCTCGTGGTGCACCTCGGCCAGCGGACGCTCGAGCACGACCATCGCGAAGATGCTCGTTCCCGCCGAGACGTTGCCGGTGCGCGGGGACACCGAGTTCGTCGCGACCATGCCGGTGCCGGCGTCGCCCTCGGGCGGGCAGAGCGGGATGCCGGCCTGCAGTGCTCCGGTCGGGTCGAGCAGGGCGGCTCCCTCGGCGGTGAGCGCGCCGGCGGCGGCGCCCGCGGAAAGGACTGTCGGGAGCAGTTCCCTCGCCGTCGCGGGAAGGCGCTCCGCGGCGAGGGTGTCGTAGGCCCGCAGCATCCGCTCGTCGTAGTCGCCGGTCGCAGAGTCGATCGGGAACATGCCGGATGCGTCGCCGACGCCGAGCACGCGCTCGCCCGTCAGCTTCGCGTGGACGTAACCCGCGAGGGTCGTCACGAAGTCGAGCTGCGGCACGTGCGCCTCGCCGTCGACGACGGCCTGGTGCAGGTGGGCGATCGACCAGCGGAGCGGGATGTTCACGCCGAGCAGGTCGGTCAGCTCGGCCGCCGCGACACCTGTGTTGGTGTTGCGCCAGGTGCGGAACGGCGTGAGCAGCTCGCCCTGCGCGTCGAACGCGAGGTAGCCGTGCATCATGGCCGAGATGCCGATCGCGCCGAAGGTCTCGGGGCGCACGCCGTGGCGGTTATCCGCGTCGGCGACGAGCTCGGCGTAGGCGGCCTGCAGACCGGCCCAGACCTCGTCGATCGCGTACGTCCAGAGTCCGTCCTCGAGCCGGTTCTCCCAGGCGAACGATCCGGTGGCGAGCACCTCGGTGGCGTCCGCCCCGATCAGGCACGCCTTGATGCGCGTGGAGCCGAGTTCGATGCCGAGGCTCGTGCGGCCGGCGCGGATGTCGTCGCGGGCGGCGGTGCTGGTCGTGTCGCTGGGGCTGGTCGTGTCGCTGGTGCTGGTCGTGTCGCTCATCGTCGGGCGTCCGAGTTCTGTCCGTAGACGTTCTGGTAGCGGTTGAAGAGGCTGTCGATGGCCTCCTGCGGAATCGGGATCAGGGGCCCGGCCTCGCGGGCGTAGTGCACGGTGCGCGCCACATCCTCGACCATGACGGCGGCCTTGACGGCATCCTTCGCGTCCACCCCGATCGTGAACGGGCCGTGGTTCTGCATCAGCACCGCGCGGCTGCGGTGACCGCGGAGGGTCTGCACGATGCCGCGGCCGATCGAGTCGTCGCCGATGATCGCGAAGGGGCCGACCGGGATCGGTCCGCCGAACTCATCGGCCATGGCGGTGATGACGCAGGGGATCTCCTCGCCGCGGGCAGCCCAGGCGACGGCGAACGTCGAGTGCGTGTGCACGACGCCGCCCACGTCGGGCATGTTCCGGTAGACGTAGGCGTGCGCCGCGGTGTCGCTCGAGGGCGAGCGCTCGCTGCCGGGCGTGCCGGGGATCACGGCGCCGTCGAGGTCGCAGAGAATCATGTTCTCGGGGTCGAGGTCGTCGTAGCTGACGCCGGAGGGCTTGATGACGAAGAGGTCGGCGCCGGGAACTCGGCCCGAGACGTTTCCGCCGGTCCAGACGATGAGGTCGTAGCGGACCAGTTCGCCGTGCAGACGGGCGACGTCCTCGCGGACGGCCTGAATGGATGCGGCGATCTCCGGGGAGAAGGCGTTCTCGTCAGAGAAAGCGGGGGCTTCGTTGCTCACGGGTACCTCGGGGTCGGCGGTGGTCACTGTGACCGGTCACAGAAGTGTGTCACGAGGGTCTGTCGACCGTCAAGACGCGGATGCTCTTCCCCCGGGTGCGGGGTCACTTTCGCATCGGATACGGCGTGCTCACGTGCAGCACTGACCCCGCACCGCGCGGAGGCTCAGCGGGGCGGCGCGACCGAATCCCGCGTCACGAGCACCGGCGCGACGGGAGGGAGGTCGGATGCCGTCGCCCCGGCGCTGCCCGCGAGCACCGCCGCGACCGCGCGGCGGGCCAGCTCCGAGAAGTCCTGCCGCACGGTGGTGAGCTTCGGCCAGTAGTAGGCGGCATCCGGGGTGTCGTCGAAGCCGACCACGCTGATGTCGCCCGGCACGGTGAGCCCGGCTTCGTGCAGACCGCCGAGCAGCCCGAGAGCCATCTGGTCGTTCGCCGCGAACACGGCCGTCACTCCCGATGCGCGCACGGCGTCGGCGGCCGCGTACCCCGAGCCCGCGGTCCAGTCGCCCTCGAACACGGGCCCGACGACGAGCCCTCGCGCGGTGAGCTCCGCCGCGAACCCCTCGGCCCGGGACTCGGCCTCGAGCCAGTCGGCGGGTCCCGCGAGATGCGCGATGCGCGTGTGTCCGGCGTCGGCGAGCGCCGCGACGGCGAGCCGAGCTCCGGCGGCCTGGTCGACCGAGAGGCCCCGAGCACCCCGGTCGGCCGCGTGCAGGGTCACGACGGGAACGCCGATGCGCACCTCGTCGAGCGCGTCGAGGGTGTGAGCATGGGGCGCGACGACGACGATGCCCTCGACCCCCTGCATGACGAGGTGGTCGACCGCGGCGATCACGGCATGCGCATCCCCCGCATCCGCGAAGGCAGCACTCAGCCAGTAACCGATCTCGCGGGCCGAGGCCTCGAGCGCGGCGATGCTGCGCGAGGGACCGTAGTGCAGCGCGTCGGTCGCCAGCACCCCGAGGGTGCGGGAGCGCCGGGTGCCCAACGCCCGGGCGGCGTTGTTCATGCGGTAGCCGAGCTCGGTCATCGCGGCGAGCACGCGCTCGCGGGTCTCGGCGGCGACCTCCGGGTGGTCGTTCAGCACCCGCGACACCGTCTGCCGCGAGACCCCGGCGAGCACCGCGACGTCGCGCACGCCGACGGTGCGGCGGGGCTCGCTGCTCGTGTCACTCACGCCGACGAGTGTATGCCGAGCGGCCCCTGCCGCTCGGCTTCGTGCCACTCTGGTGACATGCGCATCGCACTCACGGGATCATCGGGCAAGCTCGGCAGCGTCGTCGCGCGGGAGCTCCGCACCCACGGCCACGAGGTCATCGGCATGGACGTCGCAGGCAGCCGCGGCCCCGACTTCGTACAGGTCGACCTGACGGATTACGGCCAGGTCGTGGATGCTTTCACCGCCGTCGGCGACCGGCACGACGGCATCGACGCCGTGGTGCATCTGGGCGCGATCCCGGCCCCCGGGATCCGCAGCGATGTCGCCACCTTCCACAACAACATGCCGGCCACGTTCAACGTCTTCTGGGCGGCGGTGCGCCTCGGCATCCGGCGCGTCGTCTACGCATCGAGCGAGACCGTGCTGGGGCTGCCGTTCGATGTACCACCGCCCTACGTGCCCGTCGACGAGGACTACCCCGCCCGCCCCGAGTCGGTCTACTCGCTGGTGAAGACGCTCGAGGAGCAGCTGGCGAGGGAGCTCGTGCGCTGGCACCCCCATCTGTCGATCACGGCACTGCGGTTCTCGAACGTGATGAACCCTGCGGACTACGCCGAGTTCCCCGACTTCGACGCCGACGCACTGCGTCGCAAGTGGAACCTCTGGGGCTACATCGACGCCCGTGACGGTGCGCAGGCCGTGCAGCGCGCGCTCGAGGTCGCAGCCCCCGGGTTCGACAACTTCATCATCGCCGCAGCCGACACGGTCATGTCGCGCCCGAACGCCGAACTCCTCGCCGAGGTCTTTCCCGACGTTCCGGTCGCCCGCGACTTCGGCCCGAACGAGACGCTGCTCTCGATCGACAAGGCCCGCCGCATCCTGGGGTTCGATCCGCAGCACTCCTGGCGCGACCACGTCTGACCCGAGCGGGGCCGGCCGTCGGCAGGAGGGCGCACGTCAGCGCCGGGCGATGGTCGATCCGCGGATCACGAGACGCACCGGCAGGTGGTGCGCGCCTTCGCCGATGTCGATGCCGTCGATCGCGTCGAACACCCGCAAGGCGGCCTGACGACCGAGCTGCTGCAGGTTCGCGTCGATGCTCGTGAGTTCGGGCCTCGCGTTCGTCGCGAGCACTTCCCAGTTGTCGTAGCCGATCACCGCGAGGTCGTCGGGCACGGTGCGCCCGAGATCGCGCGCCGAGTCGAGCACGCCCCGAGCGATCTGGTCCGACCCGCAGAACACGGCGTCGATATCCGGATGCCGCTGCAGCAGCATCGCCGCGGCATCCCGCCCCCAATGCTCCGTCCACTCCGAGAACATCGGCTCGCCCACGAGTTCGAGTCCCGCTTCGCCGAGCGCGGCTCTCGCTCCGGCGAGACGATCCTGCGCCGCCGCGTATGTGGGGTCGCCCGAGATGTGGGCGATGCGCCGTCGCCCACAAGCCAGCAGGTGCTCGATCGCGAGGCGCCCTCCCGCGTAGTTGTCGGGTGTCAGCGACAGGTCGCGAGAGTCATCCGACGGCGCGTACGCATAGACGACGGGCACCGGGATCTCCTGGCCGAGCGAGGGGCGCGGATCGGTCTGCCGCCCCACCACGATGATGCCGTCGACCCTGCGGCTCAGCAGCTCCTTGAGGTGGTGCTGCTCGCGGATCGCGTCACCCCGTGCATCGCACAGGAAGACGTTGATGCGACCGGCCCCGAAGGCGTCCTCGGCTCCCATCAGGATCGGGATCATGAAGCGGCCCTCGAGGTCGCTGGTGAGCAGCCCGACTGTTCCGGTGCGTCCGGCGAGCAGGCCGCGCGCCATGGCGTTGGGCGTGAAGGCGAGCTCGTCCGCGATCGCGCGCACCTTCGCGCGGGTGGCGGCAGAGACGTCTCCCCGGTCGTTCAGCGCCTTGGACGCCGTCGAGATCGACACTCCGGCGTGCGCGGCGACATCGCCGAGGGTCACCACCCGTGCTGCCGTCGTATCGCTCATCCCACTCCCTGTTGCTGAAAGGTTATCGGAACGAGGGTTGACGCCCCCGCTGAAACCACGCTATACCTTTCGAAAGGGTTTTCGTAGATTTCGGAGAACCCGATCTCCACCTCATCTCCACACCGGCGCTGCACTGTCGAAGCGCCACACCGTACCCGCTCGAGGACGAGCCCAGAGGAGCCCCCGCCCATGAACACCACCCGTACACACGCCGCACGCCGGGCAGCAGCAGCCGTGATCGCGGCCGGCCTGCTCGTCGGCGGTCTCGCCGCCTGCGCACCTGCCGCCGACGACACCGCCTCAGACGAGCCAATCCCGGCCGAAGGCACCGACGACGGCACCACGCTGACGCTGTGGACCCGCGCGCCCATCGAGCGCCAGGCCAAGCTGCTGGTCGACGCCTACAACGCCAGCCACGAGAACCAGGTCGAGCTCACGGTCGTCCCCAACGACGACTACGTCGCCAAGGTCGGCGCGGCAGCCGGGTCCGGCGGACTGCCCGACCTGTTCGCCGCCGACATCGTCTACGTGCCCAACTGGGCCCAGCAGGGCCTGTTCCAGGACATGTCCGAGCAGATCGATGCCCTCGACTTCAAGGACGAGATCAACCCCGGCCACCTGTCTGCGGGCACGGTCGACGGCGCCGAGTACGTGCTGCCCTTCGCGCTCGACCTCTCGATGCTCTTCTGGAACAAGGAGCTCTTCGCCGAGGCCGGTCTCGACCCCGAGAAGGCGCCGGCCACGCTCGAGGAGTTCGCCGAGGCGGCCATGGCCGTGCAGGCGCTGAACAAGCCAGACACCTACGGCACCGCGACAGGCCTCAACTGCGGCGGCTGCCTGGTCTTCACCTGGTTCCCCTCGATCTGGGCCTCCGGCGATGAGGTCATGAGCGACGACGGCACCGAATCCCTGCTCGACGGCGACTCCGCCCAGGCGGTCTACGACACGTGGGCAGAACTGCAGGACGCCGGAGCGATCCTCCCCAGCTCGACCGATGAGGCCGGCCCCACCTGGACCGCCGCATTCAGCGAGGGCAAGGTCGGCGTGATGCCGTTCCCGGCGACCCTCCTCCCCTCCCTCGAGTTCGACGCGGGAGTCGCCGGCATCCCCGGTGTCGACGGCGGCGCCTCGACCTTCGTCGGCGGTGACGGCATCGGCATCTCGAAGGACTCGAAGAAGGCCGCTCAGGCCTGGAACTTCCTCAACTGGATGATGTCCGAGGATGCGCAGGTCGAGGTGCTCGCGAAGGACGGCAACGCCGTCTCGCGCGGCGACCTCGCCGACAACGAGTACGCCGCGGCCGACCCTCGCCTGGTGACGATCAACGAGGTCGCCGCCCAGGGCGACACCCCGGTGGCGCTGAACTTCCAGCAGGCGTTCAACGCTCCGGGCAGCCCGTGGCTGACGCTGGTGCGCAACGCCGTGCTGAACGGCGACGATTCGGTGCCGGCCGACAACGAGGAGATCACCGCGATCCTGTCGCAGTGATCACGAGCGGGGGCGGCGCCGATCGCGCCGCCCCCGCATCCTCGTCGGCGAACTCGCCCGGCGCCCCAGGCGCCCGCACTCCCGCTGCCCCCGCACCCCCTGCACTCCCGGTGCCCCCGCACCCCCTGCACTCCGATCGAAAGAGAACCTGATGACCCAGGCCATATCCCCGCTGCGTCGCCGCAGGCGGCGCACCGCCTTCGGCGGGCCGGTGCAGGGCTGGCTGTACGCGGCCCCCACGGCGATCTTCGTCGCCCTGCTGTTCATCGTCCCGCTCGTGCTGGTCGTGCAGATGTCGGCCTCCGACTGGCCGCTGCTGAGCGGCAACCAGGGCATCAACTTCCCCGAGAACTACGCGGATGCCGTTGCCCACCGCCTCTTCTGGGATTCGATCCGCTTCACCCTGCTCTACACCCTCATCACCACCGTCATCCTGATCGGGCTCGGTCTCGGACTCGCCCTGCTGGTGCAGGAGTCGACCCGGTGGAAGGGCTTCCTGCGCACGGCGTTCCTGATCCCCAGCGCCCTCGGGCTCGCGTCCGCCTCGCTGCTGTTCTACGTGCTGTACTCCCCCATCGCCGGCCCGTTCGCGAACCTCATGAAGTCGTGGGGCATCACCTTCCTCGGCACCCCCGAGGGCGCACTGTGGTCGACGATCTTCCTGATCGTCTGGCGGTACGCCGGCTTCTACATGCTGCTGATGCTGGTGGGACTGCAGGGCATCCCCGACGACGTCTACGAGGCCGCGCGCATCGACGGCGCGAACCGGTGGCAGACGTTCCGCGACATCACGGTGCCCCTGCTCAAGCCGACCTTCGCGCTCACCACGGTGATGTGCGTGACCGGGTCGCTGCTCGCGTTCGAGCAGTTCTACATCCTCACCAAGGGCGGCCCCGACAACAGCACCATGACCGTCGTGCAGCTGATCTACAACGTCGCGTTCCAGGGGCAGAACAGCCTCGGCATCGCCGGTGCCCTCTCGGTGATCGTGCTGCTCGCGCTCATCGTCATCAACGTCTTCCAGCTGCGCGCGTTCCGCCGCACGGATGAGAGCTGAGAACCATGTCCCAGACACTGACCCGCACGATCGTCGCCCCGAATCATCAGCCCACCGCACCCCGGTACCGGTCGAAGGCAGCCCGCGTCGTCTTCGGCATCCCGTACTGGGTGTTCACCACAGCCCTCGCCGTGATCTTCCTCTATCCGCTCATCTGGACCGGCGTCTCGTCGATCAGCCCGATGGCCGGCACCAGCCAGACCGACGGATGGGGCTTCGGCAACTACGCCGCTCTCGGCGAGTACCAGGCCGGCATCTGGGTGTACCTCGGCAACTCGCTGTTCGTCTCGGTGCTCACGGTGGCGCTCACGCTGTTCATCTCGCTGCTGGGCGGTTACGCGTTCGCGCGCTTCTCTTTTCCCGGCAAGAACGCGCTGTTCCTGCTGACGCTCGCGATCCTGATGGTGCCGTACGCGACGCTGCTCATCCCTCTCTACGTGATCCTCAACGCGGTGGGCCTGCAGAATTCGCTCGTCGGGGTCGCGCTCGTGATCACCATGTTCCAGCTGCCGTTCTCGATGTTCATGATGCGCATCTCGTTCGAGTCGATCCCGCGCGAGATGGACGAGGCCGCGATGGTCGACGGATGCTCCAGCTGGGGCGCCCTGTGGCGGGTGCTGCTGCCCGCGGTCAAGCCGGGTCTCGTCACGGTGGGACTGTTCGCGTTCCTCACCGCGTGGAACGACTTCATGGCCCCGCTGATCCTCATCAACGACACCAACCGCATGACGCTGCCGCTCGCGGTCGCGAACCTCCGAGGGCAGGTGCAGGGCGTCGTCGACTACGGCGCCACCGAGGCGGGGGTCGTCGTGCTGGCGCTCCCCTGCATCCTGCTCTTCCTGATCCTGCAACGACACTATGTGCGCGGCTTCATGTCCGGCGCCTTCAAGGGATGACCATGTTCGACACCACTGCACCTGCCGCTCCCGTGGTCCCCACCCGCGGCCGTCTGCGCCCCCTCGGACTCGACGAGGTGCGCATCACCGGAGGATTCTGGGGCGACCGCCAAGCCGTCAACGGCTCGGCCACGCTCTCGCACATCGAGTCGAGACTCGAGTCCGAGGGATGGCTGCCGAACTTCGATCTCGCCGCCGCCGGGGCACTCCCCGCGGGGCGCCGTGGGCGCGAGTTCGCAGACTCCGAGATCTACAAGTACCTCGAGGCTCTCGCGTGGGAGATCGGACGCACGGATGCCGCTGGCGACAGCGACCTCGAGCAGCGGTTCCGCCGTGTGGTCGATCGGATCGCTGCCGCGCAGGAACCCGACGGATACCTCAACACGATGTTCGGTCGCGAGGGCCAGGGCGAACGCTGGTCGGCGTTGCAGTGGGGGCACGAGCTGTATTGCCTCGGGCACCTGTTCCAGGCGGCCGTCGCCCGGGTGCGCACGAGGCCGGATGCCGACGACGGGCTGATCGATATCGCGCGCCGCGCCGCCGACCTCGTCTGCCGGGAGTTCGGTGCAGATGCGCGCGACGCGATCTGCGGGCATGCCGAGGTCGAGGTCGGCCTCGCGGAGCTCGGCCGCGCGCTCGGCGAGCAGCGCTACATCGATCAGGCCGCCCTGTTCGTCGAGCGCCACGGTCGCGGGTCGCTGGGCGAGATCGAATGGGGCCGCAGCTACTTCCAGGACGACGTGTCGGTGCGCGAGGCCGAAGCGCTGCGCGGGCACTCCGTGCGGGCCAACTACCTCTCGTCGGCCGCGGCCGATGTCGCCACCGAGCTCTCTGACGAGTCTCTGCTCGACGCACTGCGGTCGCAGTGGGACCGCACGGTCGAACGGCGCACCTATGTCACCGGCGGCCAGGGGTCGCACCATCAGGACGAGGCTTTCGGCGACGACTGGGAGCTGCCGCCGGATCGCGCCTACTCCGAGACCTGTGCCGGGATCGGCTCGATCATGTTCTCGTGGCGACTCCTGCTCGCCACCGGTGAGGCGCAGTATGCCGACCTGATCGAGCGGACCCTGTTCAACGTCGTCGCGACCTCCCCCGGCGACGACGGGCGCTCGTTCTTCTACGCCAACACGCTGCATCAGCGCACGCCGGGGGTCCCCGCGGATCCGGATGCCACGTCGCCGCGCGCCTCGTCCTCGCTGCGCGCGCCCTGGTTCGAGGTGTCGTGCTGCCCGCCGAATGTGGCGCGCACCTTCGCGAGCCTCGCGGCCTATGTGGCGACGGCCGATGACGACGGCGTGCAGCTGCACCAGTACGCGCCGTCATCTGTGCGGACCGTTCTGCCCGACGGTCTGGTCGTCGCGTTCGACGTGTCGACGAACTATCCCGCCGAGGGGGACGTGCGGATCACGATCGCCGAGGATGCCGAGTTCACACTGACGCTGCGCGTGCCGTCGTGGGCCGAGGGCGCGCTCGTGCGAGTGCGCTCGGACGAGGACGAGTCGTCGGAGCCGGCCGCCGCCGGTTCTGTGTCGGTGACGCGATCGTTCCGCGCCGGCGACGTCGTCGAGCTGCACCTGCCGATCGCGGCGAGGGCCACGTCACCGCATCCGATGGTCGATGCGGTGCGAGGCAGTGTCGTTATCGAGCGCGGCCCCGAGGTGCTGGCTCTCGAGTCGATCGATCTCGGAGCCGATGTCGGTGACGCAGTCGTGGACGGGGAGCCCGTCGAGCGCGACGGTCACGTGGTGCTGCCGGTGCGGCATCGCTCGACCGGTGACACGGTCGAGGCCCCCTTGATCGCCTATCATGACTGGGCTCGACGCGGTCCGTCGACCATGCGGGTCTGGATTCCGACGGTGTGATCAATCGGACGACAGTTCCATCGTCATTCGGCTGAATCCTCGATACGGAACTCGATGCCGACGGTCTCGTCCGGATCGGTGAAGCGGATCACTCCGTTCACGAAGCCGACGGAGAAGCTGGCTGGCCCGACGTCGAAGCCCGCACGTTCCGCCTCGACGACGTGCAGTTTGATCTCGGCACCACCCCGCACCAGCCGCCAGGTACCCTCCGCACTGAAGTCGTTCTCCGAGTCGCGATCGTGAACCAGATCGTACGAGACATGGTCCGCCGCGAAAGTACCGTCAGCATTGATGACAAGAGTTCCTTCGTCATCACCCGCTGCCCGCCATAATCCGATCGGCGAGGAGAGTTGCGGTGCGCATCCGATGAGCGCGAGAGCGACAACGGCGACTCCGAGTGGCATGGCGATTCGCGCCTGCCGACGCACGAGGCCGATCATGGATACACCGTCTCTGTCCACACGATCGTCTGGTGCTGCGGCGCCCACTCGCCGCTGTCGACTTCCGCGGCGAGCATCGAGGGGTGAACGATCGGAAGATGGCCTCCTCCGGTGCCCGGGATGCGGGTGGCGGAGTCCGTGGTCGTGTCATTGTTCATCACGTACGTCACCTCTACCCCTCCATCCGGGCGGGGATCGCCAGCGAACACCTCGAGCGAATACGATCCGAGGAACGACTCTGGCAGATTCTGCCCGTCGAGATGGAAATCCGCCAGGGGACCCGACATGGCGCTGGTCGCGAGATTCACGCCATCGTTGACGAGCACCGACGGGTTGTTGCTGATCGAGCGGTCGTAGGAATCCTCCTCTGCGCTGGTGAGAGTTCCACTTCGCAAGTCGGCCAGCACCTGCTCCCGCACGCTTTCGATGTGATCGCTCCTCATCAACGTCGACACGAACGGGTCGTCGGGACCAAGGGCCCGCCTTCACTCACCATGTCGAGGATCAGCTGCGCCGCCGCGAGGTCCTGTTTCAGCGGCTCGGCCCGCGCCGCGATCTCGGCGACAGCGTCGCCGTATTGGGTGACGGCTCGGCGGGCTGCATCCATCGCCTCGGCGGACTCCTCGAGGTCTCGCCTCAGACCAGCCGCCCGCCCGCGGAAGGCGTCGGCGCTCTCGCCTGACCACGACGCATCGAGATCCCGCAGGATCGTGGTCACCGCGGCGCGCGCGTCGGACAGATCGGAGGCCCGCAGTTCGGCCCATCGAGCAGCGAGCCCGCATGATCCGACATCGCCCGCGCCCGGATCAGACCACGTCCAGTTGGACGGCATCAGTCGTCCAACGCGGCGACGTAGGCGGCGAGCACATCGATGTGAGCCTGCTCGGCAGCGACGAAGTCGGAGGCGGTCTCGTCGACGGCGCCTGCGAGACCACGTGCGGCCCATTCGAGCGCAGTGACGGCGTCGCCCCAGCCGCGCGAGAACATCGATGCCGCCGACGTCACGAGATCGCTCCTCATCGGCGAGAGATCCAAGGCACTCGCCGATCCGCCGACAGCAAGGCCGTTCAGCGTCCTGGCCATGCCCTGCATACCTTCGTAGTCCACATGGATTGGTTGGCGCACGTTCCCCCGAAAGATCACCTGCCCTCACACTAGTGTCCTCATATGAGGCCCATAATGCTTCTCATGTGTTGTATTCCGATAAGCAAAGCGAGGTTGCAGACCCTCCCCGGCACGCGAATGGCCCCACCTCTATACGAGATGGGGCCATTCAGATGATGCGAATCGGGCTACTCCCGTTTTCGGGTCACCGCCCGCTGCAGCAGCACGAACACGAGCAGGATGCCGCCGGTGATGATCGTGGTCATCTCGGGCGGGATGCCGCCGTCGCGGGTGATGAGCACGTTCATGAGCCCGAGCACCAGCGCCCCGACGACCGACCCGAGCACATAGCCGTACGCACCGGTCAGCACAGTGCCGCCGATCACCGCTGCGGCGATCGCGTCGAGCTCCCATCCGATGCCGGTGATGTTCTGCGCGGTGCCGAGCCGTGCGGTGTACAGCACGGCGGCGAGACCTGCGAGGCCGCCGCTGATCACGTAGACGAGCACCTTCGTGCGGTGCACCGGCAGACCCATCAGCAGCGCGGAGTTCTCGGATCCGCCGATCGCATAGACGGTCCGCCCGGTGCGGGTGCGATGCAGCACGAAGAACGCAGCGACCACGACGATGACCGCGACGAGCACCGCAGGGGTGATCACGAGGTCGTTGACCTTGGGGCCGTCGATGATCTTCAGCTGCGTGCCGATCCAGCGGATGGGCGAGTCCTCGCCGAGCCGCTCGGGCTTGGTGCTGAGCAGCGAGGCGAGCCCCCGCCCGAGGAACATCATCGCCAGTGTCGCGATGAAGGGCTGCACGTTGAAGTACCGGATCAGCACACCCGACACGATGCCGAAGAGCACGCCGATGCCGATCATCGCGATGACCACGGCGAAGGCGTTCCAGCCGGCGTTCGAGAGCATGACTCCGGCCACTGACGAGACCGCGATGATCGAGCCCACCGAGAGGTCGATGCCTCCGGTGAGGATCACGAACGTCAGCGCGACGGCGAGCACGATGAGGTGCGCGTTGTTGATGAGCAGGTTCGAGACGGTGCTGAACTGCAGGATGCGACCGTAGGCGACCTCGCCGAAGACCACCATGCCGACGAAGATGACGACAGAGGCGATGGTCGGCAGCACCGATGGATTCGCCGTGATCATGCGTCGCAGGCGGTCGACGACGCTCTCGGTCGCCTGAGGAGCCGGCGTGGCGGTCAGGACGCTCATGCGGACACCTCTTCCTTGACGATGATCTGTTCGACAGGTCGCGCCCTCCGGCGCCGACGGAACCAGCTGCGCACCCGCTGCGACTGCAGCAGGCACAGGATGACGATCACGATGGCCTTGAAGGCGGGGGTCGCCGACGACGAGACGCCGAGATACAGCACGGTCTTGTCGAGGGTGGCGATGAGCAGCGCTCCGACGAACGCGCCGCTGAGCGAGAACTTTCCGCCCGCCAACGAGGCACCGCCGATCACGACCGCGAGGATGGCATCGAGCTCGAGCTGGTATCCGGTGCGGGAGATGTCGACGGTCATGACGCTGCCGACCGACATGACGCCCGCGATGCCGGCGAGGATGCCGCTCATGATGTACGCGGTGAGCAGCAGCCCCTTCGGTTTGATCCCCGCCATGCGGCTGGCCCGAGGGTTGATGCCGATGGCCTCGATCATGAGTCCCAGCGCGCTGCGCCTGACGACCCACCCGACGGCGATCACGATGAGGACGGCGAGGATGAACACCACGGGGACGCCGATGACGAAGCCGTTGGCGATCCAGCGGAACGCGTCGTTCGATGCCGTCGTGTTCTGGCCGCCCGTGATCACCTTGGCGATTCCTCGCCCGGCGAGCATGAGCACCAGCGTGGCGATGAAAGGCTGCAGCCCGACGTAGGCGACGAGCAGGCCGTTGACCGCCCCGAGGATGCCGGTGATGACCAGCGCGAGTCCGACCGCGGCGAGCGCCGCACCGAAGGAGTCGCCCGCGGCGCTGAGGAACTCCATCGACACGGCCCCGGCGACGGCCATCAGGGATCCGACCGAGAGATCGATGCCGCCGGTGGCGATGACGAGCGACATCCCGATGGCGATCATCATGATCGGCGCCGCCTGGCGCAGGATGTCGATGAGGTTGCCGACGAGGTTCCCGTTGTTGGGGTTGATCGAGAGCGCGAGATAGGTCGGGTCCTTGATCACGTTCAGGGCGAGCAGCGCGAGGATCGCGACGATGCCCCAGAAGAACGGCTTGTGGATCAGATCCCGCCAGATGGCGGTGCCGGCTGACGCGGTCATCGCGCTGCCTCCTTGTCGGTCGTGGGGGCGATGCTATCGGGCACGGCGCCGTCGGTGTCGTCGAGCGTCTCGGCAGCGGCCTCGACTCCGTGCGCGGCGATCACATCGACGATCACCTGGGCGGTGACATCGGGGCCGTTCTGGATCTCGCCGATCTTGCGGTGGTCCTTCAGCACGACGATCCGCTCGGAGAGACGCACGACTTCTTCGAGCTCGGAGGAGATGAACACGACGGCGACGCCGTCCTCCGCGAGCTCGGCCACCGCCTCCTGGATCTCGGCCTTCGCACCCACGTCGATGCCGCGGGTCGGCTCGTCGAGGATCAGCAGCTCGGGCTGCGTGGCGAGCCAGCGCCCGAGCAGCACCTTCTGCTGATTGCCGCCGGAGAGGTTCTTGATCATCCGATCGGGGTCGGCCGGCCTGACGTTGAACTGCGCGATGTAACGGTCGACGATCGCATCCTGCTCCTTGCGGCTCATCGGCCGCGCCCAGCCGCGTTCGGCCTGCACCGCGAGGATGATGTTCTCGCGCACGGTCAGGTCTGACACGATGCCTTCGTCGCGTCGATTCTCGGTCGAGAAGGCGATCCGGCGGGGAAGCGCGTCAGCGGGAGAGCGCAGCTCGACCGGGCGGCCGTGAAGCTCGAGTTCTCCCTCGTCGGGGCGATCGGCGCCGTACAGCAGTCGGGCGAGCTCGGTGCGTCCGGAACCGAGCAGGCCGGCGAATCCGACCACCTCTCCCGGACGGATGTCGAGGTCTGTCGGCTCGACCGCGCCGCGCCTGGCGATGCCGGATGCCGAGAGCAGCGGCTTCTCGTCGGCGTCACGCGGCGCGCGACGGCGGTTTCCGCCCAGAGACTTCAGCGCGTCGAGATCCTTGCCGATCATGGTCGAGATCAGCGCGTGGCGATCGAGGTCGCGCGTGAGGTACTCGCCTTCGTATCTCCCGTTGCGCAGCACCGTGAGGCGGTCGCTGATCGCGTAGACCTGGTCGAGGAAGTGCGAGACGAAGAGGATCGCGACCCCCTGGTCGCGCAGAGACCGGATGACGGTGAAGAGCCCCTCGACCTCGGCGGCGTCGAGACTGGAGGTCGGCTCGTCGAGGATGAGGACCTTGGCCTTGATCGCCATCGCTCGGCTGATGGCGACGAGCTGCTGCACCGCGATCGACAGGGTCGACAGCGGCTTGCGCGTGTCGAGGCCGCCGAGCCCGAGTCGGTCGAGGGCTTCGGTCGCGGCACGATGCGTGGCCGTCCAGTTGATCCCGAACACACCTCGCGTCTCATGACCGAGCATCACGTTCTCGCCGATCGAGAGGTTGGGGGCGAGGTTGACCTCCTGGTACACGGTCGAGATCCCGGCATCCTGCGCGTCGCCGGCGCCGCCGAAGCTGCGCTCGGCTCCCGTGACGACGATCGATCCGGAGTCGATCGGATAGACGCCGGTCAGCGCCTTGATGAGGGTCGATTTGCCGGCGCCGTTCTCGCCCATGAGCGCATGCACCTCGCCCGGGAAGAGTCGGAAGTCGACTCCGTCGAGGGCTTTCACCCCGGGGAACTCGATCGAGATCCCCCGCATCTCGACGATGGGCAGTTCTTCGTTCATGTCTGTCTCTCCGTCCGGGAGAGCCCGGGTGGCACAGGGTCTGCGCCACCCGGGCTCGCTGCCGGATCACTCCGGCGTCGGCGTCGGTGCTCGGTCAGTACTTGCGGTCGGCCAGCACGGCCTGCGCCGCCTCGGCGGAGTCGAACGCTTCGCTCGGGACGACGATGTACGACTCGACGTCTTCGCCGGCGAGCGCCTTCTCGACGACCTCGAGAGCGGTCTCGCCGAACAGCGGGTTGTACTCGTGCACGTAGCTGAGCTGACCGTCGGCGAGCGCCTGCATGGCGTTCTTGGTGCCGTCGATCGTGGCGATCTTGACGTCCTCGCCCACGACCAGGCCCGCCTCCTCGGCAGCCTGCGCTGCGCCGAGACCCATCTCGTCGTTCTGCGCGAACACCAGCTGGATGTCGTTGCCCGAGGCCTTGAGCATGGTCTCGAAGACGCTCTTGCCCTCTTCTGCCGACCAGTTGGCCGTCTGCGCGTCGAGCTTCGTGAGCGACGAGTCGCCGAGGCCCTCGTCGAACCCGGTGTTGCGCTCGTTCACGACGCCGACTCCCGCCGGTCCCTCGAGCACGACATAGTTGCCGCCATCGGGGAACGTGGCGGCGGCCCACGTGCCGACTTCCTTGGCGACCTCGACGTTGTCGGGCGCGATGCGGGTCACGTACAGGCTGTCGTCATCGGGCTCGATGCCACGGTCGAGCAGGATGACGGGGATCTCCGCCTCCTGCGCCCGCTTGAGCGAGTCCTCCCAGCCGGAGGCCTCGGTGGCCGACAGCAGGATGACGTCGACGCCTTCGTCGACGAACGACGTGAACGCGTCGATCTGCGACTTCTGGTCGAGGTTGGTCGCGGGTGCGTACTTGAGGTCGTATCCGGCATCCTCCGTGAAGGTGTCCTGGATGTTCTGCTCGTTGGCCTCGCGCCATGCGCCCTCGGGGCCGACGGCGACGAAGCCGACGGTGGTGAGCTCGTCCGAGCCGCCTCCGTCGCCGCCGGAGTCGCCGGTCGAACAGGCCGCCAGGCCGATGGTGAGTGCGCCGACTGCTGCCAGACCGAACGCGATGCGGATGCGCTTCTTCGCGGACATTTCTTCTCCTCTTTGAGACGCCGGGAGTCACTCCGGCAATGGTCGAACCGTCATGGTCCTGTCGTGATTGCAGGACACCTGCATCGCGTGTCCTGCGGTGATGTTACCGGGAACATTTTCTGGAACACAAGAGATATCGAGAAAGTCAGTGCGATCAGTGCCGATCGATCTTGTTACCGATCACAGTTCGGCGCTGTGGCTCAGCTCAGCCGCGATCATCTCGACAACGGTGTCGACCGTGACGCCGGGCCCGTTGCTGAGCTCGCCGATCTTCTCGCGATCCTTGAGCACGATGATGCGGTCGCTCAGCCGCACCACCTCTTCGAGCTCTGACGAGATGAAGACCACCGCGACGCCGTCGCCGGCCAGCTGGCTGATGCGCCGCTGGACGTCGAGCTTCGCGGCGATGTCGATGCCGCGCGTGGGCTCGTCGAGGATCAGCACATGCGGGCGCACGGCCAGCGCTCGAGCGAGCAGGATCTTCTGCTGGGTGCCTCCGGACAGCAGCTCGACCGGCCGATCGAGATCCGCCGGGTCCAGATGCAGCGCCTCGACGTAGGTCTCGACGAGCGCCGACGCCTCGGCCTGCGCGAGCGGGCGCGACCACCCGCGCAACGCCTGCAGCGAGAGGATCATGTTCTCTCTCGCCGTCAGCTCGCCGATGATGCCCTGCGTGCCGCGATTCTCCGCCGACAGCGCGATCCGATGCCGCAGCGCGACCGACGGGCTGCGCAACTGCACCTGCTCGCCGTCGACCCACAGCACACCGCTGTCGGCGCGGACTGTTCCGCTCAGGAGCGAGGCGACCTCGGTGCGCCCGGAGCCTCGGAGCCCGGCGAGGCCCACGATCTCGCCCCGCTGGATCTCGATGTCCATCTGCTCGAGCTCACCCCGGCGGCCGAGGTCCGATGCCTGCAGCGCAGGTTGACCGTCGGACGAGTAGTGGTGCGCCTTGCGCTCCGAACCGAGAGCCCTGAGGCTCTCGATGTCCTTGCCGAGCATCTTCGAGATCAGGTCGGCGCGGTCCAGGTCGCGGGTGGCGTACTCGCCGACCCGGCTGCCGCCCCGCAGCACCGTCATGCGGTCGCTGATCGCGAAGGCCTGCTCGAGGAAGTGCGAGATGAACAGGATCGCCACCCCGCGCTGTCGAAGGCCCCGGATGACGCGCATCAGCGTCGCGACCTCGGCCACGTCCAGGCTCGACGTGGGTTCGTCCAGCACCAGGACCCGCGGCTCGTCGACGACCGCGCGGGCGAGAGCCACGAGCTGCTTCTGCGCGGGCGTGAGCATCGACAGCGGCGTCTTGGGATCGAGGTCATCGAGTCCCAGCCGCCCCAGCGCCTCGGCGGCATCCGCTCTCGTGCGTCTCCAATCGATGCCGAATCGTCCTCGACGCTCGCGTCCGAGCATCACGTTCTCGGCGACGCTGAGGTTCGGACTCAGCTGCGCCTCCTGGAACACCGTGGCGATTCCGGCGGCTCGGCTGTCGGCCACTCCGGCGAAGCGTCGTGGCTCGCCGTCGACGAAGACCGTGCCGGCCTCCGGGGTGTGCGTGCCGGTGATGACCCCGACGAGGGTCGACTTGCCCGCCGCGTTCTCGCCCATGACGGCGTGCACCTCGCCGGCGAACAGCCGGAAGTCGACGTCGTCGAGCGCACGCACCCCCGGGAACTCGACCGTGATGCCCTCGAGTCGCACGACCGGCTCGGGAGCACGGGCGGGTGTCATGGCACCTCCCGGGGCGCCGCCGACGAGGCGCGCGCCACGAGTTCGGTCGGGATGCGGGTGAGCGTGGGGATGTCGCGCCCCTCGATCGCCGCGCGCAGCATCTCGACGACCGAGACCCCCAGAGCACCGAAGTCCTGCCGCACCGTCGTGAGGGGCGGGATGAAATGGCGCGCGAGGGGGATGTCGTCGAATCCGACCACGCTGAGATCGGTCGGCACCTCGAAGCCCCGGTCGTGCAGGCCGTGGATCAGCCCGATGGCCATATCGTCGTTGGCCGCGAAGATCGCGGTGTAGTCCGGGAGCCGCGTGAGACCCTTCGCGAAGTCGTAGGCGAAGTCCGCCGACCAGTCGCCGACGACGATCGGCCGTTCTCGGATGCCCCACGACTTAGCCCTCGAGTGGAAGGCGCGCTCTCTCGCCCTCGCGTCGAGCCAGTCCAGCGGGCCGGAGAGATGCAGGATGTCCCGGTGCCCGAGCGCGACGAGGTGGTCGACGACGAGCGTCGTGCCCGCGTGCTGATCGATCGACACCGTGAGGAAGGTCGGGTCGGCGTCCGCCTTGACGACGAGCATCGGCACCGTGATGGCGATGCGACGAAGAGCCGCGACGGACGACGATCGAGGGGCGATCACGCAGAGCGCGTCGACCCCCTGAGTGACGAGGTTGTCGACCGCCTCCTGCGGAGAGAGCGCATCACCCTCGTGCAGCGCGATCGGGGTGACCGAGTACCCCGCGGCACGCGCCGACAGCTCGACCGCGCGCAGGATGCTGGTCGGGCCGTGCGCCACCGCGCTCTCGACGATGACGCCGATGCGACGGGTGCGCTGGGTCGCCAACGCCCTGGCCACGAGATTGGGCCGGTAGTCGAGCTCTTCGATGGCCTCGAGCACCCGGCGCCGGGTGTCGGGTTTGATGTTCGGGTGATCGTTGAGCACACGCGACACGGTCATGTGCGACACACCGGCGATGGTCGCGACCTGGCGGATGTTGGGCTTGTCGGAGCCGACGTTCACCATGCGCACCTCCGTCGGCCGAACCTCGGAGAATGTTACCGAGAACAACCGTGATGGTGCAATGGATGCTCTACAGCCCGAGGCGCTCCAGATACGGGTTCACGAGCCGGCGCTCGGGGTCGAATCGGGCGGCGAGCGCGGCGAAGTCGTCCCACCGCTGGTAGCGCGAACGCACCTCCGCCGGGTCGAGGGTGAAGACCTTGCCCCAGTGCGGGCGGGCAGTCGCCGGCAGAAGCGCCTCGAGCGTCGGCAGGAACGCGCGCACCGCCGCCTCGTCGGGCTTCCACGTGAAGTGGATGCCGACGGCATCCGTCCCCTGCGACGAGCTCAGCCAGAGGTAGTCGGGGGCGACCGTGCGGATCTCGTTCACGAGCAGCAGCGGGGCGATCTGGCCGGCGAGCGTGCGAACCGCTTGGATCGCGGCGACCGCGTCTGCGCGGGGTACCAGGTACTCGCTCTGGATCTCGGCGCCGGCCGACGGGGTGAACTCGAGCTTGAAGTGCGCGAGGCGCTCGAACCACGGCCCCGGCTCGCCGAGCTGCTCGGTGCAGGCGACGGGATCGACGCCGAGGATCGGATGCCGTTTGCTCGTCGCCGGCTCCGCACCGAGCCGCTCGAAGAGGTCGTCGCGGACGAGCTCGTGCGCCTCGGGGTGGCGCTGCTTGACCCAGATCTGGTCGGCGATGTCGGTGCGCGTCCAGGTCGAGAAGATGCTGACGCTCGTGCCGATGCCCGTCACCTCGTCGAAGTCGGCGAGGATCGCATCCCACGACGGATGCTCGAACACATGCTGCGCGACGTCGTAGGTCGGCTCGACGTCGAGCGTGACCTCGACCACGGCGCCGAGCGCCCCGAGGCTCACGACCGCGCCGTCGAAGTCCTCGTCACCGCGAGAGAGCGTCCGGGTCTCACCGGACGGGGTGATGATGGTCAGCGCACGCACCGCGGTCGCCAGCGACCCGGTCGCGTCGCCCGACCCGTGCGTGCCCGTGGCCACGGCTCCGGCGATGGAGATGTGCGGCAGCGAGGCGAGGTTCGCGAGAGCAAGCCCCTCCGCCCCGAGGCGTGGCGCGATGTCGCCGTAGCGCAGCCCGCCCGAAACCCGCACGGCGTCGCGGGCGTCATTGAGCTCGAAGACGACCGGCAGCCGGTCGAGGGCGATGAGCACCCCGTCGGTGTCGGCGATGTCGTTGAAGCAGTGCCGGGAGCCGAGGAACCGCACGGACCCGCCGCGCGCGAGCAGTGACTGCAGCTCCTCGATCGACGACGGATGCTCGACCGCGGATGCGCGATAGGTGAGGTTGCCTGCCCAGTTGCGTTCGATGGTCATGGCGCCATGTTAGTCAGAGCCGCACCGCCTACATCGATGTACTGCCGTCGACGACGGTCCTCATGGATAGGCTGACCGGATGACAGCGATGATGCCGCCCCGCGCGACGATGAAAGACGTCGCCGCGCTCGCGGGCGTCTCGCCCAAGACCGTCTCGAACGTCGTCACCGGCACCGTCGCCGTGCGCGAGGAGACCCGCGTCAGGGTCGAGGCGGCGATGGCGCAGCTCGACTTCGTGCCCAACCTCAGCGCGCGAGGCCTGCGCAAGGGCCGATCCGGCATCATCGCGGTGGCACTCCCCGACCTCGCCACCGCCTTCTCCGCCGAACTCATGCACCGTCTGGTCGACGCGGCCCACGAGCGAGGGCTCGCGGTGCAGATCGAGGAGACCGCGACCGACCCCGACCGCGAGAAGGAGCTCGTCTCTCGGGCCCGCGCCCACCTCGTCGACGGTCTGATCCTCAACCCCATCCGCCTCGAAGACAGCGTGCTGAAGTACGCCGACCGCCTGCCGCCGCTCGTCGTGCTCGGCGAGGTCGAGCAGAACAGGGCCGACCATGTGCGCATCGACAGCCGTCGAGCGGCGGCCGATGTCACCCGTCACGTGCTCTCGCGCGGTGCCACGCGCATCGCGGTGATCGGCGCGGATGACGACAGCTCGGTCGCGACCGCGACCAGCCGCCTGAGGCTCGAGGGCGTGCACGACGCGCTCCGCGAGGCCGGCATCCCCCGCGACACCTCTCTCGAGATCAACCCGATGCCCTGGTCGATGACGGGCGGAGCGGATGGCGTCGAGACGCTGTTCCGGCGGGGCGTGGCCTTCGATGCGATCGTCGCCTTCACCGATTCCCTGGCGCTCGGCGCCCTGCACGCCCTGCACGACCACGGCGTGAGCGTGCCGGGCGACGTGATCGTGACGGGCTTCGACGACGTCGAGTTCTCGCGGTACACGTCGCCGTCGCTCACGACGATCGCCTTCGATCGTCGGGCATTCGCCGATGCGGCGCTGGGCCTGCTCGAGTCACGCATGGACGACCGCAGCTCGCCGCCCCGGGCGCTCACCCTCTCGCACCACCTGCTCGAGCGCGACAGCACTCAGGGCACCCCGCGCGGCTACCGCCCCTGACGCGCCCTGTCGCGCACGGCATCCCCGCGTCCTCCGCGCCCCCGCGTCCTCTCCTTCCGGTTTCTCTCTTGCGCCCGCGATTACATCGATGTAATGATGTACCTCGATCCCGCCCGCAGTCACGAAGGAGTGACGATGACGCCCCCGCTCGATATGTCCAGACGGCAGTTCCTGACCGCAGCATCGGTCACCGCCGCGGCAGCCCTGCTCGCCGGCTGCGCCCCCGGCACCGTCCCCGGTTCGAACACGACGACCCTCCAGTTCTGGCATCTGCTCTCGGGCGGCGACGGCGTCACGATGTCGCAACTGCTCGACACCGCCAACTCGGCGCAGAGCGCGTACCGCATCCGTCCGACCGTCCTCGCCTGGGGCACCCCGTACTACACGAAGCTCGCGATGGCCGGTGCCGGAGGCCGCGCCCCCGACGTCGCGATCATGCACGCGACCCGCACCGTCGGCTGGGCCCCCGGCGGCCTGCTCGACACGTGGGACCTCGACCGACTCGCCTCGCTCGGCGTCGACAGCACGAAGTTCCCGAAGCCCATCTGGGAGAAGGGCTTCGTCGGCGAGAACATGTACAGCATCGCGCTCGACGCGCATCCGTTCGTCGCGATGTTCAACACCGACATCTGCGATGCCGCCGGCGTGCTCGACAGCGACGGTCACCTGATCGAGACCTCCTCCCCCGACGAGTTCGTCGACCAGCTGCGCACGATCGGCGGCAAGGCCAGCGGACACGCGCTCTCGTACGGCTACCTCGGTGACGGCGCCCAGATGTGGCGCCTCTTCTACACCTTCTACTCGCAGCACGGCGGCGCGATGGAGCTCCCGCCCGGGGGCAAGGCCGTGATCGACAAGGATGCCGCGGTCGAGTCGCTCTCGCTCATGCGCACCCTGCTCGACGGTGAGATCGCTCTCGCGCAGGCCGACTACGGCAGCGCCGTCGCCGAGTTCGCGACCGGCAAGAGCGGCATGCTGTTCACCGGCGTCTGGGAGCTGCGCACCATGCAGAACGCCGGGATCCCGTTCGACGCGACCATGATCCCCACCCTCTACGGCACGCCGGCGGTCTACGCCGACTCGCACTCGTTCGTGCTGCCTCATCAGACGAACGCCGACGAGAAGAAGCGGGATCTGACCTACCGGTTCGTCGCCGACATGCTGAAGGGCTCGTTCGGCTGGGCAGAGGCCGGGCACATCCCCGCCTTCCTTCCCGTCACCGAATCCCCCGAGTACGACGATCTGATCCCGCAGGCCAACTACGCCGAGGCCGCTCAGCACGTCGTCTACGACCCGACCGCGTGGTTCACCGGATCGGGATCGAACTTCCAGGGCGAGTTCGGCGCCGCCGTACAGGGCGTCCTGCTCTCGGGCGATGACCCCGCCGCCGCGATCGACCGGTTCGAGGCGCGCGTGAACACGCTCCTCAGCCAGCCGAACCCGGCTGACCCAGAGGGGAAGTTCGCATCATGACCACGGCAACCGACTCCACCCGCACCATCGTCACCGGCTCCAAGGCCGCGCTGCCGATCCGTCGCGCCGGCTCCCGCAACCGCGAGCAGCTCATCAGCTGGGCGTTCCTCGCCCCGTTCCTCGTCGCCTTCGTGCTCTTCCTCGCCTGGCCGATCGTGCACGGCATCATCCTCAGCTTCACCGACCAGTCGCTCACCGGCGCCGGCGGCGCCTTCGTCGGCTTCGCGAACTACGCCGAGGCCCTGGCCGACCCGGTCATGTGGCGATCGATGGGCAACACGGTCTGGTTCACGCTTCTCTCGACGGTCCCGCTCGTCGTGATCGCGCTGATCATGGCCGCACTCGTCGATCGCGGGATCCCCGGCCAGTGGCTCTGGCGCCTGTCGTTCTTCATGCCGTATCTGCTCGCCTCGACCGTGATCTCGCAGATCTGGGTCTGGATCTTCAACCCGCAGATCGGCGCGGCCAACAACATCCTGAAGGCCTTCGGTCTCGAGCCGCTCGCCTGGCTGCAGAACCCCGACACGAACATGCTGTCGATCGTGATCGCCACCGTCTGGTGGACGGTCGGATTCAACTTCCTGCTCTACCTCGCGGCGATGCAGAACATCCCGCCGCAGCAGTACGAAGCGGCGTCCCTCGACGGCGCGGGCCCGTGGCGGCAGTTCTGGTCGATCACGCTCCCGCAGCTCGGCCCCGCCACCGTCCTGATCCTGATCCTGCAGATCCTCGCCTCACTCAAGCTGTTCGATCAGGCGTACCAGATGCTCGGCGGAGTCGCGAGCGACACCACCCGCTCGATCGTCCAGTACATCTACGAGGCAGGCTTCGTCAGCTACCGATTCGGCTACTCGGCCGCGATCTCCTATGTGTTCTTCGCTCTCATCGTCATCATCGGCGTCGCGCAGGCCTTGATCTCGCGCCGCCGGAAGGAGTCGCAGCTGTGATGTCCACCGCCACTCTCACCGAGACCATCACCACCGCCAAGCCCGCGCGGGCCCGTCGCTCGCACCTCCCTGGCCAGAAGCCGTTCGGCGCACTCCGCATCAGCGCTCTCGTCGTGCTGATCATCCTCGCCGTCGGCTGGCTGCTGCCGTTCCTCTGGGCGGTCGCGACCGCGTTCAAGACCGAGACGGATGCCGCCAGCGGCGACCCGTCGTGGATCGGCGCCACCGGGCCGACGATCGAGGCCTTCACCGCGATCCTGTCGCAGGGCAACGTCTACACCTGGGCGTTCAACAGCCTGTGGACGTCGATCGCCGTCACACTGATCACGCTGACCATCTCGGCCTTGGCCGCCTACGCGTTCTCGCGACTCGACTTCGCCGGCCGCAAGTGGCTGTTCGTGGTCATCATCGCCTCGATCGTGGTGCCGCCGCAGGTGCTCATCATCCCGCTGTTCTACGAGATGCTCGCGTTCAACATGATCGACACCTACTGGGGTCTGATCCTGCCGCAGGTCGTGGCACCCGCGATGGTGTTCATTCTGAAGCGGTTCTTCGACGCGATCCCGATCGAGCTCGAAGACGCGGCGCGCGTCGACGGCGCCAGTCGCCTCCGCATCTTCTGGTCGATCGTGCTGCCGCTCTCGCGGCCGATCCTGGCATCCGTCGCGATCTTCGTGTTCATCGGCGCCTGGAACAACTTCCTCTGGCCGTTCCTCGTCATCAACGACACCACCCTGATGACGCTGCCGGTCGGGCTTCAGACGGTCATCAGCGCCTACGGCGTGCAGTACGCCCAGGTGATGGCACAGGCCGTGCTCGCGGCGCTGCCGCTGATCATCGTGTTCATCATCTTCCAGAAGCAGATCGTCAAGGGAGTCGCGACCAGCGGCTTCGGCGGTCAGTAGTCCCCCACCCGGCTCGAGAGCCAGAATCTAGGAGAGCAATGTCTCAGGCCCGCATCACCATCGATCGCGACTTCACCATCGCCGACGTCCCCCGGAGGCTCTTCGGGTCGTTCGTCGAGCACATGGGGCGCTGCGTGTACACCGGCATCTACGAACCGGGGCACCCGCAGGCCGACGAGCGCGGCTTCCGTCAGGACGTGCTCGCCCTGGTGAAGGAGATGGGTCCGACCGTGGTCCGCTACCCCGGGGGCAACTTCGTCTCGGGCTACCGCTGGGAAGACGGGGTCGGCCCCGTCGAGGACCGCCCCGTGCGCATCGACGGCGCCTGGCACACGATCGAGACCAACGCGTTCGGTCTGCACGAGTTCATGGACTGGGCGAAGGAGGCCGACGTCGAGGTCATGGAGGCCATCAACCTCGGCACCCGCGGCGTCGAGGAGGCCCGGTCGCTCGTCGAGTACGCGAACCACCCGAGCGGCACCTACTGGTCGGATCTCCGTCGCAAGAACGGCGCCGAGAAGCCGTTCGACATCAAGCTGTGGTGCCTGGGCAATGAGCTGGACGGACCGTGGCAGATCGGCGGCAAGACCGCGACCGAGTACGGACGCCTGGCCCAGGAGTCTGCCAAGGCCATGAAGCTCGTCGATCCGACCATCGAGCTCGTCGCGGTCGGCTCGTCCGGCCGGTCGATGCCGACGTTCGGCACCTGGGAGAACACGGTTCTGACCCACGCCTACGACGAGGTCGACTTCATCTCGATGCACGCGTACTACCAGGAGCACGACGGCGACGCCGAGTCGTTCCTCGCGGAGTCGGTCGACATGGACGCCTTCATCGACGGCGTGATCGCGACGATCGACGCGGTGAAGGCGGCGGGAAAGCACACGAAGCAGGTCGACATCTCGTTCGACGAGTGGAACGTGTGGGACCAGGTGCAGTTCAACGACGTCGAGTCGGTCGAGATCGCGAAGGCCGGGTGGAAGAAGCATCCGCGTCTGATCGAGGACACCTACAACGTGACGGATGCCGTCGTCGTGGGCACGCTGCTCAACAGCCTGCTGCGTCACGGCGACCGCGTGAAGATCGCCAACCAGGCGCAGCTCGTGAACGTGATCGCGCCGATCCGCTCGGAGGAGAACGGTCCGGCCTGGCGTCAGACGAGCTTCTGGCCGTTCGAGCGCATGGCCCGTCTCGCGAAGGGCCGCATCCTGCGCCTCGCGGTGTCGGCGCCGCAGATCGAGACCAAGCGCTACGGCGGGGTCGACGCGGTCGACGCGGCGGCCACCTGGGATGAGGAGACCGGACGCGTCGTCGTCTTCGTCGCCAACCGCTCGCTCGACGAGGAGAGCGACCTGACGGTGGAGCTCCGCGGCCTCACCGGCCTGCGTGTCGTGAACGCCGAGACGCTGACGATTCCCGAGGGCGGCGACCGCCACACCGCGAACCTCGAGACCACGCAGGATGCCGTGCACATGGTGCCGCTGGCGGGCGCCGAGGTCGTCGACGGCGCGGTACGCGCGACGCTGCCGCCGCTGTCGTGGTCGGTGATCGAGCTGGCCTGATCCCCTGACACAGAGATGCCCGAGTCCTTCGCGGACCCGGGCATCTCTGCGTCTGCGGTGAGCGGTCAGCTCTCGATGTGCCGCTCGTCGACACCGTCGTAGAACGACAGCGGGCGGATCAGCGCGTTGGCGCCGGCCTGCTCGATCACGTGGGCCGTCCAGCCGGTCACCCGTGCCGCGACGAACAGCGGCGTGAAGGTGAGGGTGTCGAAGCCGATCAGGTTGTACGCCGGGCCCGACGGATAGTCGAGGTTCGGGTAGATGCCCTTGCGCGCGACGAACTCCGACTCGAGCGCGTCGTAGAGCTCTGCCACCTCTGCCTTGTCGTAGTGCTCGACGAGCGTGTCGAGTGCCGCCTTCATGGTGGGCACGCGCGAGTCGCCGCTCTTGTAGACGCGGTGGCCGAAGCCCATGATCTTGCGCTTCTCCGCCAGCGCCTTATCGAGCCATGGCACCACGTTCGAGGCCTCTCCGATCTCGTCGAAGATGTGCAGCACCGCCTCGTTCGCGCCTCCGTGCAGCGGCCCCTTGAGCGCGCCGATCGCTCCGACCACGGCCGAGTACAGGTCACTGAGGGTCGAGGTGATCACGCGGGCCGTGAACGTCGAGGCGTTGAACGAGTGCTCGGCATACAGGATCATCGAGCGGTTGAACGCGTCGACGACGACCGGGTCGGGCTCTTCGCCGAATGTCATCCAGAGGAAGTTCGCCGAGTAGTCGAGGTCGTCGCGCGGCGCGATCGGCTCCTCGCCGCGACGGCGACGCTGGCCGTAGGCGACGATCGCCGGAAGAGCGGCGAACAGGCGGATGCTGCGCTCGAGGTTCTCCTCGGGGCTGCCGCCGGCATCCAGCACCGATCCTCCGGCGTTCGTGTCGGAGGCGCCGATCAGGCTCACGGCCGTGCGCACCTCGTCCATCGGGTGCGCCTCGAGCGGGATCAGGTCGATCGCCGCCTTGACGTTGTCGGTCAGGGCGCGGTGCGGGCGCTCCTGCGCCCGGAAGGCCGCCAGCTCTTCGAACGTCGGCAGCTCGCCGTGCCACAGCAGGTAGGCGACCGCCTCGAACGGCTGGGTCGCCGCCAGCTCCTGCACGGGATACCCGCGGTAGAGCAGGCTGTTCGTCTCGGGGTTGACCTTCGAGATCGCTGTCGTGTCGACGACGACCCCCGCGAGGCCCTTCTTGATGTCCGGCTCGGTCATGCTCACTCCTTCGTGACGGTGAAGCCTGCGACGCCCGAGTCGAACTGGGTGTAGGACTCGTAGTCGATCAGGTCGTAGAGATCGGCACGGTGCTGCATCTCACCGAGCTTCGAGGTGAGGTGCCCCTCCTCGTTCAGCGTATCGAGCGCACGCCCCGCCGCGCCCATCGCGATGCGCAGCAGCGACACCGGCCAGATGACCATGTTCACGCCGGCGTCGCGCAGCTGGTCGACCGAGAACAGGTCGCTCTTGCCGAACTCGGTCATGTTGGCGAGGATCGGCACGTCGAGCGCCTCCGCCATCGCCTCGAACTCCGCGAGCGTGCGCATCGCCTCGGGGAAGACGGCATCGGCCCCGGCATCCACCAGCGCCTTGGCGCGATCGATCGCCGAATCGAGTCCCTCGACCGCACGGATGTCGGTGCGGGCCATGATGAGGAAGTTCGGATCGCGGCGTGCATCTGCGGCCGCACGGATGCGACGGATCGCGGTGCGTTCATCGACGACGCTCTTGCCGTCGAGGTGCCCGCAGCGCTTCGGGTTGATCTGGTCCTCGATGTGCGTGCCGGCGAGGCCCGCATCCTCGAGTTCCTGGATGGTGCGGGCGACGTTCATCGGCTCACCGAAGCCCGTGTCAGCATCGACGATCGCGGGGATGTCGGTCATCCGCGCGATCTGCTTCGCGCGGCCGGCGACCTCGGTCAGCGTGGTGAGGCCGATGTCGGGCACGCCGAGGTCGGCAGAGAGCACCGCACCCGAGATGTAGACCCCGTCGAAGCCCTTCTGCTCGATCAGCCGTGCGCTCAGCGGGTTGAAGGCGCCGGGGAACCGCAGCAGCTCACCGCTCGCGAGCCGCTCGCGGAACAGGCGGCGCTTCTCGGCCGGGGTGACGTGGGAGTACAGCATCAGAACAGGCCCTTCGGGGCGTCGGCACCCTTGAGAAGACCGGGCCTCGCGATGATCGACAGCTCGCCGACCTCGGCGGCCGTGAGCTCGGGCAGGCGCTGCACGAGCTCGAGGAACCGCTCGATCTCGGCAGGCTCCAGCACGGGCTCGGCCAGCAGACGGAACTTCGCGATGTAGTTCTCGCGGGCGAACGGACGGGCGCCGAGCGGATGCGCGTCGGCGACGGCGATCTCGTCGACGACGGTCGTGCCGTCGCTCAGGCGGAACTCGACGCGACCGCCGAACGCCTTCACATCGGGGTCCTCAGAGTGGTAGCGACGCGTCCACTCGGCATCCTCGGCGGTGGTGATCTTGTGCCACAGCGCGACGGTGTCTTCGCGGCCCGCGCGCTCGGGGGTGTACGAGTCGACGTGGTGCCAGCCGCCGTCCTGCAGCGCGACCGCGAAGATGTACGGGATCGAGTGGTCGAGCGTCTCACGCGATGCGGTGGGGTCGTACTTCTGCGGGTCGTTCGCGCCCGAGCCGATCACGTAGTGCGTGTGGTGGCTGGTGTGCAGCACGATGGCCTCGATGTTCGCGGGGTCGCGCAGCGCCGGGTTCTCGGTGCCGAGCTTGCGGGCGAGGTCGATCCACGCCTGCGCCTGATACTCGGCCGAGTGCTCCTTCGTGTACGAGTCGAGGATCGCGCGCTTCGCCTCGCCCGCGGCGGGCAGCGGCACCTCGTAGGCGGCGTCCTTGCCGTCGAGCATCCACGCGATCACGCCGTCTTCACCTTCATAGATCGGTGCGGGGCTGGTCTGGCCGCGCATGGCCCGGTCGACGGCCTCGACCGCGAGCTTGCCGGCGAACGCCGGGGCATGCGCCTTCCAGGTCGAGATCTCGCCCTTGCGGCTCTGACGGGTGGCGGTGGTGGTGTGCAGGCCCTGACCGACTGCCTGGTAGATCGTCTCGACGTCGAGGCCGAGCAGGGTGCCGATGCCGGCGGCGGCCGACGGGCCGAGGTGGGCGACGTGGTCGATCTTGTGCTTGTGCAGGCAGATCGCACGCACGAGGTCCATCTGGATCTCGTAGCCGGTGGCGATGCCGCGCAGCAGCGCGCGACCGTCGGCCTGCACGTGCTGGGCGACGGCGAGGATCGGCGGGATGTTGTCGCCCGGGTGCGAGTACTCGGCCGCGAGGAACGTGTCGTGGTAGTCGAGCTCGCGCACGGCCACGCCGTTGGCCCAGGCCGCCCACTCGGGGCTGGTGCGGTGGTCGAGCGCCGCGCCGAAGACCGTCGCGCCGATGCCGCCGGTCGAGACGGGGTGGCTGAATGCCTGGGCGCGGGCGGCGTTGATGGGGCCGCGGGTGAGGGATGCCGCCGCGACCGACGCGTTGTCGATGATGCGGTTGATGATCATGTCGGTGACATCCGGCTCGACCTCGACGGGGTCGGCGGCGACCTCGGCGATCTTCCAGGCGAGCTGGTCTTCTCGGGCGAGGTTCTCGTCGCTGCGGTGGACGCGGACGTGGTGGGTGACGGTCATTTCACACCTTCGGGGTTGGCTGTCAGGGAGTCGAGGATGCCGGTGAGCGCGTTGTGCAGGTGCACGTGCGTGGCGTGGGCGGCGAGGTCGCCGTCTCTGGCGCCGAGCGCTGCGGCGATCGTGCGGTGCTCGGCGGCGGAGGCGGCGAGGCGGTCGGGCTTGTCGCGGGCCATGCGGCGCACCCGCACGAGGTGCGTGCGCACGGTGCGCAGCGCCGAGGCGATGTAGTCGTTGTCGACGGCCTGGTCGAGAGCCGCGTCGAAGCGGGCGATGAGGGCGTAATAGGCGTCACGCCCTTCGACGGCGGCGAGATCGACGTGGGCGAACTCGTCGGCGAGCGCGGTGAAGAGGGCGGCGTCCCCTCGCTGGGCGGCGAGACGCGCGGAGGTCTCCTCGAGCGCGCGGCGGATCTCGAACAGGGCCCGGATGTCATCGGCATCCAGGTCTGCCACCACCGTGACGCGGGGCGACTGCTGCACGACGAGGCCGTCGGCCGCCAGGCGTCGCAGCGCCTCGCGCATCGGGGTGCGGCTGATGCCGAGGCGGGCGGCCTGTTCGACCTCGCCCAGCACGGAGCCGGCGGGGAGGGCGCCGGATTGGATCTCGTCCAGCAGCGCCGCGTGCGCTCGATCGCTCGCGGTCATGCGATCAGCGACGGAGCTCATGCCCTCAGTGTATACATAAATACTGGAGTTCGGTCGTTGGAACGACTTCCGACTGCCTCACGTATACATTGAGCTACCGCTGAGCCAGCTCCACGGCATCCGGTATCGGCTCGACGAACTCGGCGGGACGCGGCTCGCCGAGCTTCACCACGACGACGCCGACCAGCACGAGGGCTCCGCCGAGGGCCTGCAGGAGGTCGGGCAGCTGTCCGAGCAGCAGCCAGCCGAAGAGCAGCGCGGCGACGACTTCGGACAGCGCGACGAACGAGGCGAGACGCGAGCCCAGCATCCGGGTCGAGGCGATGCCCAGCACGTACGCGAGAGCCGTCGCGATCAGGCCGATCGCGAGCACCGGCACGAACCACGGCACGGTGCCGAAGCGGTAGGTGATGTCGTCGGTCGTCCAGGCGATGGGCAGGATGCCGACGAGCCCGGCGACCGTGAGAGCGACCGCGCCGAGCAGCAGCCCACCCCCGGCGAGCGCGATCGGCGGCAGCCCTGTGTCAGCCTTGGCCGACAGCAGGAAGTACGTCGCGGCCCCCACCATCGCGGCGAGCGCCCAGAGGATGCCGGCGACGTTGACCTCGGCGCCGGTGATGATGTCGAGCATCAGCACGAGGCCGACGAACGCGATGGCGGCGCCGATCACGCTGCGACGACTCGGCCGTTCACCCCGGCGGAGCCACAGCCACAGGATGACGGCGATCGGCGCCGTGTACTCGATGAGCAGAGCGAGGCCGACGTCCATCACGGCGACGGCCTGGAAGTAGCAGAGCTGCGTGGCGGTCACGGCGAGCAGGCCGTAGGCGGCGACCATGCCGGCATTCTTCTTGAGCACGCCCCATCGACCCCGCAGCGACAAAATCGTCGGCACGAGCAGCACGAGCGCCGCGACCCAGACGCGGACGGTCACGGCGGCGCCCGGCGTCCACCCCGCATCGATGAGGCCTCGAGCCCAGGCACCCGACATCCCGAACGCGAAGGCCGCGCCGATCGCCAGCGGCAGACCGAAGCGCACACCCTGCATCGCGGTGTCATTTGCAACCTTGCTCATGACAGGTGACGCTACTCGCGCGCAATGTAAGGTGTCAACATGAACTTCACCGATGACACAGAAGAGGCCCTGCGCTCGGCCGTCTGGCTGGTGAACTCGGCCGAGGATCCCGAGACCCTCGAGACGCTCGCCGACTACGAGGCCTTCCTCGTGGACTTCCCCTATTCGGGCCGACTCGACCGCGACGAGGCTGAGCTCACCTCCCTGCGGGACCTGCGCCCGCGTCTGCGCACGATGCTGCTCGCACCCCGCGACGACATGGCCGAGCACGTCAACGCCGCCCTCGCCGAAGTGCACCTCGCGCCCCGGCTCGTGCGCCACGAGGGCATGGACTGGCACCTGCACGCCGTCGCCGACGAACGCCCGCTCGCCGAACGCGTGCTGATCGAGACCGCCATGGCGCTGATCGACGTCATCCGCGCAGACGAAGGATCGCGCATCTCGATCTGCGCCGACGACACGTGCGAAGCGCTCGCCCTCGACCTCTCGCGCAACCGCTCGAAGCGCTACTGCTCGACGACCTGCACCAATCGCAACGCCGTGGCCGCGTACCGCGCGCGACGCGCGAGCGCCTGAAGCCTGCGCGCGGATTCGGTAGCGTCGTCTCGTCATGCCCTTCCCCTCCCCCTACGACACCTGGTTCGCCGACGCCGAGTTCGACGCGAGCTACGGCCACACGCTGCACACCCTCCGTGCGATCGCTCCGATCGCCGCACCCGACGGCTTCGCCGAACGGTGGCAGGGCTGGCGGGAGCAGGCCAAGGCGGTGGATGCCGCACCCACCGTGCTGTCTGCCGAGACCGCGCACGGCCGGCGCGTGTCTGTCATCGAGCACGCGGGAGCCGACGGCACGCGCCTTCGGGCCTGGCTCGTCGAGCCCCTCTCCGCCCCGGCGCGCGTCGGCGTCGTGCACAGCCACGGCTACGGAGGACGCGATGCGATCGATCTGGCCAGGGTGCCCGACGATGCGGCGGCG
This sequence comes from Microbacterium sp. CGR1, assembly GCF_051062835.1. GTDB lineage: Bacteria > Actinomycetota > Actinomycetes > Actinomycetales > Microbacteriaceae > Microbacterium. The sequence continues at coordinate 2,141,467 of NZ_JAOTPG010000001.1, forward strand.
ATCTTCCCCGTCGCCCGCGGGCTGCCCACCCTGAACACGGGCATCGGCGCCCCCGAGCTCCAGGCCGAGCACGTGCTGGCCGGGATCGAGAGTCCGGACTCCTACGTGCTGGGCCTCTGCGCCCGCGATCTCTGGCTCGCAGCGGATGCTCTCACCACCCTCGTCGGGCCCCTGCCGCTCTACTACGTCGGCGAGAGCTTCGGCGGCGGCATCGGCGCGCTCGCCCTGCCCTGGGACGAGCGTTTCATCGGGGCCACCATCATCGTGCCGAGCTTCGGGCAGTACGACGAGCGTCTCGCGGTGCACTGCGTCGGCAGCGGCGAGACCGTGCGCGACCACGTCGCCGCGCATCCGGAGGCCCGCGAGGTGCTGCGCTGGTTCGACGCCTCGACGGCCCTCGGCTTCGCCCGCGTTCCTGTGCGCGTCGAGGCGGCCCTGTGGGACCCGTACGTGCCGCCGCCCGGACAGTTCGGCGTCGCGAACGCGGCACGGATGCTCGAGCTCGCCGTTCTCCCGGCGGGCCATGCCGAGTATCCGGGGGTCGCGAAGGTGACAGCCGAGGCGATCAGCGACGGCCGCGCCCACCTCGCCCGGACGCTGCGCGCAGCATCCTGAGATTCCGTCAACCCGCACCCGCGCTCGCACTCCTGCACATCCGAGCACTGGACGCCACTTGTCATAACAGGTATACTCAACTTGTCATTACAGGTTGCGCAGCGCCGCAGCACCCGCACGAGGAGCACCGATGCCCCAGTTCCACACGCCCCCGATCTCGCCGATGGCGATCGCGTTCGACGCCGAGAAGCTCACGCTCTCGCCCGAGGGGCCGACCCTCACGCGGCGCATGTCCGACCTCGAAGGCCTGTTCCTGGACGCGGATGCCTGGGCCGCCGCATCCGCCGGTGACAACCCCGTGGTCTACACCGTGGTCAGCTCGCCCGTGCCCGAGGTCGACCGCGAGCTGCCGCAGTCGATCACCACGATCATGCCCGGCGACACCTCGGGTGAGCTCTGGATGACCAAGGGCCACCAGCATCCGAACCACCAGGGTGAGATCTACCTGGCCCTCACGGGTCGGGGCGGCCTGCTCATGTTCGACGGCGAGCGCACAGAATGGCTCGACATGCTTCCCGGCACCATCGGCTACATCCCGCCGGGCTGGGCCCACCGCTCGGTGAACACGGGCGACGAGCCCTATGCGTTCCTCGCGGTGTACCCGGGCGGCGCCGGCCACGACTACGGCTGGGTCCTCGAGCACGGGATGGGCTCACGGGCCTATCGCGCGCCCGAGGGCGTGGACCTGCGCCCCTATTCCGCGACCCCCTCCGCGGAATAGGCTCCGGCCATGCTGATCGCGCACGACCTGGGAACGACCGGCAACAAGGCGTCCCTGCACCACGACGACGGCCGCCTCGTCACCTCGGTCACCGTCCCCTACCCGGCGCACTTCGCCGCGGGCGGCATCGCCGAGCAGGACCCAGCGGACTGGTGGGATGCCGTCGTCTCGGCGACCCGACAGCTGATCGGTCGTGCCGGCGTCGGGCCCGAGACCATCGGAGGCCTCGTCGTCAGCGGCCAGATGATGGGCACCGTGCTGCTCGATGCGAAGGGCGAGCCGGTGCGCCCCGCGATCATCTGGGCTGACACGCGCTCCGGAGCGCAGGCCCGCGCACTCGAACAGCACCTCGGCGCGGAAGACGCCTACCGCGTGCTCGGCCACCGCCTGAACCCCACCTACTCGCTCGAGAAGATCATGTGGGTGCGCGACAACGAGCCCGAGGTGTGGGCGCGCGTGCGCCACTTCTGCGTCGCCAAGGATTACATCGTCTACCGGCTCACCGGACGCCTCGCCACCGAGCGCTCCGACGCCTCGGGCACGAACGCCTACGACCAGCTGCGCGGCACCTGGTCGACCGATGTGCTCGCGGCGGCAGGACTCGACGCCGCCCTCTTCCCCGAGATCCTCGAATCGACGACCGTCGCGGGCTCCCTCACGACCGCGTCGGCGGATGCTCTGGGCCTTCCGGCGTCCGTGCGCGTGGTGATGGGCGGCGGAGACGGACCCCTCGCCGCTGTGGGCTCGGGCATCGTCGCCCCCGAGGACGGCGCGTACGTGTGCCTCGGCACCTCGTCGTGGATCTCGTTCGCGAGCCTCACCCCGCTGCACGACCCGCAGATGCGCACCATGACGTTCGACAACGTGGTCCCCGGGTCCTTCGTGCCGACCGCGACCATGCAGGCCGGCGGCGCGTCGGTGCAGTGGATCGCCGAGGCGCTCTCCCCTGACCCCGCCCACCCCGACACCGCGCGGCTGACGGCCGAGGCCGGCGGCGACCTCGACACCGAAGACCTCTACTTCCTCCCCTACCTGCTCGGCGAGCGCTCTCCCCTGTGGGACCCGCACGCCCGCGGCGCGTTCGTCGGCCTCGGTCGCCACCACACCCGCGCGCACCTCACGCGAGCGGTGCTCGAGGGAGTCGCGTACAACCTGCTCACCTGCATCCAGGCGTTCCGCGAATCCGGAGCGGTGATCGACCGCATCGACGCGGTGGGCGGCGGGGCGCAGAGCGACGCCTGGCTCGGCATCCTCGCCGACGTGTGGGGCGTGCCGATCCGCCGCCGCACCATCGTCGAAGAGGCCAACAGCCTCGGCGCCGCGGTCACCGGGGCGGTCGGACTCGGGCTCGCCGACTTCTCGGCGGCCAGGGCTCTCAGCGAGGTGACGGCGGAGTTCACCCCGGATGCCGGGCGGCACGCCGTGCACGCGCAGCGTCACGGCCGCTTCGTCGACGCCTACGCCGCGCTCGAGCCCTGGTTCGCTCAGGCGCCCGCCGGCCGGGGCGTCTGATGGGAGTCATCCTCGCCACCAGCCGCTCGTTCTCAGACGGCGACCTCGATCTCGTCGGGCGCGCGCACGCGGCCGGCCACGAGATCGTCCGAGGACCCGCGCATCACGGACTCACCGAGCTCGCGCCGCTGCTCGCCGCGGCAGAGGGGTGGATCGCCGGCACGGGTCCTGTGACCGACGAGCACCTCGCCGCCGCCCCGAACCTCAGGGTCGTCGCGCGCTACGGCGTCGGCACCGAGGCGGTCGATCTCGCGGCGGCGCTGCGACGCGGCATCCCGGTGACCAACACCCCCGGTGCGAATGCGGATGCCGTCGCCGACCACGCCGTCGGACTCATGCTCGCCGCTCTGCGTTTCATCCCCGACGGCGATCGCCGCGTGCGGGTCGGCGACTGGGCTGTGCGGCGCGGCCGCGAACTCGGAGCCGCCACCGTCGGCATCGTCGGATTCGGCCGGATCGGCCAGGGCGTCGCCCGGCGCCTCGGTGGCTTCGGCTCGCGCGTGATCGCCGCCGATCCGTTCCTGCCGGCCGACATCGTCGCCGAGCGAGGGGCCGAACCGTTCGACCTCGACGAGCTGTTCCGCTCCGCCGACCTGATCACCCTGCACGCCCCCGGCGGCCAGACCCTCGTCGATGCGGCGCGGCTCGACAGCATCCGTCCGGGGATGATCCTGGTGAACACCGCCCGCCCCGATCTCGTCGACGAGCGTGCGCTCGCGCGGGCTCTGCGCGACGGACGCCTCGGCGGATACGCCGCCGACACCCTCGACGGCGACACCGCGGCGAGCGCGAGCCCGCTGCTGGCGCCAGACCTCGCCGACCGTGTGACCGTCACCCCGCACCTCGGTGCGCAGACCACGCAGGCCGTCGACAACATGGGCTCGATGTCTCTCGACGATGTGCTCGCCATCCTCGCGGGCCGCGTGCCCGCTCACCCCGTCTCTCCCCGACCCTGAAGGACTCAGCGATGACCATCACCGAGACGCCCGCGACTCCCGCTGCTCCCGCGACCGGCGGCTACATGGGCTTCGTCGGCGTGAGCACCGGCTCGTCGTCGATCATGAAGGTGTTCCCGAAATGGGCCGAGGTTCTGGGCCTCCCCACCGAGAACCTCATCGGGCACGACCTGCCGATGGATGCGACCCCTGAGCAGTACGTCGCGATGGTCGAGCAGATCCGCGACGACCCTGACCACCGAGGCGCTCTCGTGACCACCCACAAGATGAACGTCTTCGCCGCGGCATCCGACCTCTTCGACGAGCTCGACCCGTTCGCCGTCTCGTGCTCCGAGATCTCGAGCATCTCGAAGCGGGGCGACCGTCTGATCGGCCGCGCGAAGGATCCTCTCACCGTCGATCTCGCGCTGAACGACTTCCTCCCCGCCGACCACTTCACCCGCACCGGAGCCGAGGTCGTGATCCTCGGCGCCGGCGGCTCGGGCACAGCGCTCAGCTGGGCGCTGGCGGAGCGAGCGGATGCTCCGGCCAGGATCACCGTGACCGCCCGCGACGACGACAAGCTCGACCACCTGCGCGAGGTGCACCGCCAGCACGGCACCCCCGAGGGACTGATCACCTACGTGCGCACCGATACGGTGCAGGATGCTGCGGCGATCGTCGCGGCGGCCCCCGCCGGCTCGCTGATCGTGAACGCCACGGGCCTCGGCAAGGACCGCCCGGGCTCGCCGCTGCCCGACGAGGTGGTGTTCCCCGAGGGCGCGTGGGTGTGGGAGTTCAACTACCGCGGCTCGCTGGAGTTCCTGCATCAGGCCCGCGCCCAGGGGGCCGCGCGCGGTCTGCATGTGGTCGACGGCTGGCGCTACTTCATCCACGGCTGGTCGCAGGTCGTCGCCGACGTGTTCGAGATCGACCTCACCCCCGAGATCGTCGAGCGTCTCGCCGAAGCCGCCGAATCGGTGCGCTGATGCCCGTCGTCCGCACGGTTCTCGGCGACGTCGACCCTGCGCAGCTCGGGGCGACGGACTATCACGAGCACCTGTTCCAGATCTCGCCGCTGCTGGTCGGCGACGAGCTCGACGACGAAGACCTCTCGGGTCGCGAGACGGCGCTGCTGAAGGCCAGCGGCTTCGCGGCGATGGTCGACGCGACTCCGTTCGGGCTCGGGCGCGACCCCGAGGCCGTCGCACGCGTCAGCGACGGCACCGGGATGCACGTCGTCGCGACCACGGGACGCCATCGCGAGGCGCACTACGGCGACGACCACCCGATGCGCGTGTGGAGCGTCGAGCGCCTCACCGAGCTGTTCGTCGCCGAGGTGACGCGGGGGATGCTGGTCGACGATGCACTGGTGTTCGAGACGCCGGACGTGCCCCGCGCCGCAGCGCCCGACGGCTCGCCGGTGCGTGCAGGGATGCTCAAGGCCGGCGTCGGCTACTGGAGCATCACCCCGTTCGAGCACACGACCCTGCTCGCGGTCGCCGAGGCGCATCGCGCGACCGGGGCGCCGGTGATGGTGCACCTGGAGTTCTGCACCGCCGCCCACGAAGTCCTCGATCTGCTCGAGGCGCGTGGCGTGGCATCCGATCGCGTCGTGCTCGCGCATGCCGACCGCGACCCGGACTCCGGGCTCCACGCCTCGCTCGCCGAGCGTGGTGCGTATCTGGGATACGACGGCTTCGCCCGCCCCCGCACCCGGTCGGATGCCGAGCTGCTCGCCCTGACCGAGAAGGTCGTGGCACTCGGTGCGGGCGACCGAGTGCTGCTCGGCGGCGATGTCGCCCGCCGCACCCGGTACATCTCCTACGGCGGCATGCCAGGACTCGCCTACCTCGGCGAGCGCTACCTGCCGCGGTTGCGCTCCGCCGTCGGCGACGACGTCGTCGAGCGGATGCTGGTCGCGAACCCCGCCCGCCTGCTCACCCTGACGTCCTGAAACCGCATCCGAGCCCGCGCCATCCCCGAGGAGTCCGCATGACCGAGCCGACCATCCTGCACGCCGTCTTCACCGCCCGTCCTGAGAAGGGCGACGAGGTGGCGGCGCTGCTGCGCGACTTCGCCGAGGTCGTGCGCGCCGAGGAGGGCAACGTCGTGTTCGATGCGACGCGCCTCGTCGACGACCCCGATCGGTTCTTCGTCTACGAGGTCTACCGCGACGAGGCCGCCTTCCGGGCGCACATCGCGGCCCCCGCGGGAGTGCCGTTCAACGCGGCGCTGCAGCAGCTCATCGTCGAGCCGTCGTCGATCCTGACCTTCCTCCGCCGCATCTGACCCGGCCGCACCCGGCATGAGGGAAGCCCCCCGCCCGAAGGCGAGGGGCTTCCTGTCAGATCAGCGGATCACTGGTAGAGGACCGCTGCGATGTTCTCATCCTCGAGGTTCGTGCTGTCGTACCAGTACGAACCGGTGTCGTAGAACTCGTCGACGTCATCGCCGTTCGCGGCGTCGTATGCCGCCTGGACGACCTGCTTGCCGATGCCGATCGGGTCCTGCGTGATCGCGCCGGCCATCGTGCCGTCCTTGATGGCGTTGATCTGCGCGGCGCCGGAGTCGAAGCCGACGATCGTGATCTTGCCCTTCTCGAGACCGAGCTCGTTCACGGCGTTCACGACGCCGATGGCCGAACCCTCGTTGGTGCCGTAGATGCCCTTGAGGTCGGGGTGGGCGGCGATCAGCGTCTTGGCGATGTCGGCCGACTTCAGGTGGTCGCCGTCACCGTACTGGATGTCGACGATCTTGATGTCGGGGTAGTCCGCCTCGATCTTCTCGACGAAGCCGTCACGACGCTCGACACCGGTCGAGTTGATGTTCGAGTGACCGACGATGGCGACCTCGCCCTCGCCTCCGATCAGCTCGGCCATGTGCTCTGCGGCGAGCGCGCCGGCGACCTTGCTGTCGGTCGCCGAGAGGCTGAGTCCGACGTCTCCGTCGCACGGGGCGTCGAAGTAGACGACCGGGATGTCCTTCGACTTCGCCTGCTCGAGCGGGGCGACGCACGCCTCGGGGTCGAGGGCGGCGTAGGCGATGGCATCCGGGTTCTTGTCGATCGCGGTGGTCAGCATCTCGAGCTGCTGGGCGATCTCGGTCTCGGCGGCCGGGCCCTCGAACGTGATCTTCACGCCGAGCTCGTCCGCCTTCTCCTGAGCGCCCTGCTTGACTGCCTGCCAGAACTGGTGCTGGAAGCCCTTCGAGACGAGCGCGATGTACATCTCGCCGTCGCCGCTCGATCCGTCGCCGCTGCCTTCTTCGATGACGTCACCGCCGCCGGCGCAGCCCGCGAAGACGAGGGCGGATGCGGCCACGAGTGCCGCGAATGCGGTCTTCTTGCCGAATTTCATGGAAACTCCATTGTTCTCTGTGTGGTGGTGGGGGGTGTAGATCTGTGGGATCAGGTGCGCTGGCGGTTGCGCAGCGAGTCGAGGAACACGGCCAGCAGCACGACGATGCCGACGACGATGTTCTGCCATTCGGACTGGATCGACATGATGCGCAGGCCGTTGACGAGCACGCTCATGATGAGCGCGCCGATCACGGTGCCGAGGATGGATCCTCGTCCGCCGAGCAGCGAGGTCCCGCCGATGATGACGGCGGCGATCGCCTGCAGTTCGTATCCGGTGCCGATCTGCGGCTGGGCGGAGTCGAGGCGAGCGGCGATCACGATGCCTGCGATGCCGGTGAAGGCGCCCGCGAACATGTAGATGAGGATCGTCCAGCGCCGGGTGTTCACACCCGACAGGCGCGTGGCCTCCTCGTTTGAGCCGATCGCGAACGTGTAGCGGCCGAGCAGCGTCTTCGACAACACCAGCCAGGCGATGATCGCAGCCACCGCGGTGATCAGCACGGCGTTCGGGATGCCGGGGATGATCACGCCGAGCGCGATCTTCTTGAAGTCGGGGGCCGACGTCGAGAAGTAGATCGGCGAGACGTTCGAGATGACGAGGGCGAGTCCGCCGGCGATCATCATCATCGCGAGGGTCGCGATGAACGGGGGCAGTCGGAGGAAGGTGATGTTGATGCCGTTCACGAGCCCCATCAGGACACCCGTGAGGACACCGCCGATCACGCCGACCCAGACGGGGAGTCCCATGTTCGTCACGAACACACCCGTCATCACGGCGCACAGCGCCATGCCGGTTCCGATCGAGAGGTCGATGCCGCCGGTGATGATGACGAAGGTCGTTCCGAGGGCGAGGATGCCGATGACCGCGGTCGACAGCAGCACCGTGGCGATGTTGCTGAAGGTGAAGAAGTTCGGGCTGGCGATCGAGAAGAAGATCACCAGGACGATCAGCGTGCCGAAGGCCAGCGACTGCTGGAGCTGACGACGGAGGAATCCGCCGATGTCGCGCTTGTCGGTGTTCTCGTCGACTGCCGTCTGGATGATCGTCGTCGTCGACGATCCGGACTGCTGTGGGGTGCTCATCAGTCTTCCTCCCCGTGGGCTGCGAGTTGCATGATCTTCTCCTGGCTGGCTTCCTCGTTGCGGAGGGTTCCGGTGATGCGACCGTTCGCGAAGACCGCGATGCGGTTCGCGACGCGGAGGATCTCCGGCAGTTCCGACGAGATGACGATGATGGATTTGCCCTGGTCAGCGAGCTGCTGCATCAGGCGGTAGATCTCTTCCTTCGCGCCGACGTCGATCCCTCGGGTCGGCTCGTCGAAGATGAGGATGTCGCAGTCGCGCATCAGCCATCGGGCGATGACGACCTTCTGCTGGTTCCCTCCGGAGAGGAGCTTGACGACCTGGTTCACGGAGGGCGTCTTGACTCTCAGCTGCTGGACGTACTCCTTCGTGCGGTTCTTCGCCTTGCTGTCGCCCATCCAGCCGATGCCGTTGGCGTACGACCCGAGGGAGGCCAGCACGGTGTTGAACGTCACGTCCTGCTCGAGCATGAGCCCCAGCAGCTTGCGGTCCTCCGAGAGATAGCCGAGGCCGTGCTTCACGGCATCCGCCGGCTGTCCGATGCGCACGGGATCGCCGCCGATCGCGATCGTGCCGCCGTCGCGGTGGTCGGCGCCGATGATGGCCCGCGCCGTCTCGGTGCGGCCCGCCCCCATGAGGCCGGCGAAGCCGAGGATCTCGCCCTTGTGCAACTGGAACGAGACGTCCTTCAGGAGGTTCTTGGTCGAGAGCCCCTGCACGTCGAGCACGATCGGGTCGTTGATGTGGTCGCGGGCCTGCGGCCGGGTTCCCTCGTCGATCACGCGTCCGACCATCATCTCGATGATCTTCGGGATGCTGACCTCGGATTTCTCCAGTGATCCGATGTATGTGCCGTCCCGGAGCACCGTGACACGGTCAGCGAGGCGCCGCAGCTCGTCCATGCGGTGCGAGATGTAGACGATGCCGGTGCCCGACGCCCGCAGCTGCTCGATGAGCACGAAGAGGGTCTCGGTCTCGGAGTCGGTGAGTGCCGAGGTCGGCTCATCCATGATGAGGACCTTGGCGTTGAACGAGAGCGCCTTGGCGATCTCGACCATCTGCTGCTCGGCCACGGTGAGCTCGCCGACGAGCTGTCGCGGGTTCACCCGGATACCCAGTCGCTGCAGCAGCTCGGCGGTCTGCGCATTGAGCTTGCGCTCGGAGAGGAACGGTCCGGTCGTGGGTTCGCGGCCCACGAAGATGTTCTGCGCCACGGTGAGATCGGGCATCAGGTTGAGTTCCTGGTGGATGATCGTGATCCCGAGCTGCTGCGCCTGCAACGGGCTGGTGAGCTCGACCTCCTGGCCCTCGAACGTGATCGTGCCCTCGTCCTTCGTGTAGATCCCCGAGAGGATCTTCATGAGAGTCGACTTGCCCGCGCCGTTCTCGCCCACGAGCACCAGCACCTCACCGGCACGCACCTCGAGGTGCACATCCTTGAGAGCCTGCACACCGGGGAATCCCTTGCTGATCCCCTCGACTCTGAGAATGGGGTCACTCATGTGCTCACCTGCTTCCTTGAAGGTCGTTATCTGACATTTCCGGTCGGGCCCGTAAACATCGGATCAATTCTGCGGCCTGCGCCCCACCCTGCGCAAGTTGTATCTAAATGTAACTAAGACTTCTTCCGAAGGGAAGACCTGTAATAACAAGTTGGCCACAGGTCGGCTCTTCCGGCGAGGAGCGGGCTCAGTGCAGCCGGATCGAGTCGACCGCGACGAGCTTGTCGCGGATGTATGCGTTGGCGTGCGCCCCGAGCTCGATATTGTCGGTCCAGAGGTTGCGCCAGATCCCCAGCATCCGGCTGAGGTCGGGAGCGACCACCGCCGACGAGAACGACTCGAACACGATCGGGCCGTCGTATCCGATGCGCCCCAGCGCCTTGAAGAAGTTGTCGAAGTCGACGGTTCCCGTGCCGAGATATCCGCGGTGGCTCTCGCCGATGTGCACGTAGCGCAGCGACGGGGCGGCGTCGAGGACCGGGGCGAACATGTCCGACTCCTCGATGTTCATGTGGTACGTGTCGAGGTGGATGCCGAGGTTCGGCCGATCGACCTCGGCGAGGTAGGCGAGAGCCTGTCGGGCGGTGTTCAGCACGTTCGTCTCGTAGCGGTTGACGACCTCGAGCGAGACCGAGACGCCTCGTTCGGCGGCATGGTCGGCGACGCGGGCGATCGTGCGGCGGCTGCTCTCGAGGCCTTCGGGTGTGACCGGGTCCATGTACTTCTTCATGGCGCTGTAGATCACACCGCAGAAGTGCTGTCCTCCGAGGTCGGCGAGCACGTCGACCGCCTTGAGCAGGAGGGCCTCCCCCGCCGCGGCGACGGCCGGATCAGAGCTCGTCACGTCCGTGGCGTCCGACAGTCCCAGCGAGGCGCTGACCGCGAGATCGTGCTCTTCGAGCGAGTCCTTCGCTGCAGCGACGTCGAACGAGAACGGGTCCATGAGCGGGAACTCGATGAGGTCGAATCCTGCCGCCTTCGTCTTCTCCACCGACAGACGGATGCCGTCGGCGTCGAAGTGTCCGGTCCAGACGAGCCCGTGGCATCCGATATTCATGGGGCCTCTCGGAGACGGGTGTGGGGCACCATCGCCTCTGCAATTTGGCACGTGCCAAGTCTGCGTTCAGGTCACGGTACGCGGGGTCGGATGACCGTGTCAAGAACTTTCTTGGCACGTGCCAATTGCTCGGCTACTGTGGACACGCCAGCACCGCGCGGTCGAGCAGCAGGGTTCGCGCACGTGCGCATCCGTACCCGCGCACCGCAGTCCACAGGGAGCTCCATGCCAGCCAGCGTCAAAGATGTCGCAGCCCTCGCCGGGGTGTCGTCGTCGACCGTCTCCAACTATCTGAACCATCCGCACGTGCTCGGGGAGTCCAGCGCCTCGAAGGTCAGGGATGCGATCGAGCAGCTGGGCTATGTCCCCAACGAATCGGCCCGGCAGCTGCGGGCAGGCTCCAGCAAGGCGCTCGCGCTGATCCTGCTCGACGCGTGGCTGCCGTACTTCCACGAGCTCTCCCGCGGCGTCGAGGACGTGGCGCGCGAGGGCGGGTGGTCGCTCTTCTTCAGCAACAGCAATCGCGACGCCGGCACCGAGCGCCGCAACATCGACATGTTCGAGGCGCACCGGGTGCAGGGCATCGTGATCTATCCCCTCGAAGACGTCGTGCCCCGGCTCGAACAGCTCGCGGAGCGCGGCATCCGCTCGGTCGTCGTCGGTCCCATCCCCGACTCACCGACCGTCGGATCCGTGCTCTTCGACGACCGCGGCGGCGGGCGTCTCGCCGGCGAGCATCTGCTGTCGATCGGCCGTCGCCGCATCCTGTTCCTCGGGTCTCCGAGCGTCAGCCAGTCGAACGACCGCCTGCAGGGTCTGCGCGACGCCGTCGTGGGCACCGACGCCACGGTCGACGTGTTCGACGTGCCGCATCTGACGACGGAGGACGGCCTGGAGATCGCCGAAAGAATCGTCGCGTCTCGCGCCGCCGACCGCCCCGACGCGATCTTCGCCGCGAACGACATGGTCGCGATCGGGGTGCTCACCCGACTGCTGCGCGAGGGGATCCGCGTTCCGGAGGAGATCGCGCTGGTCGGCTTCGACGACGTCGCGCAGGCGCATCAGACCGTCGTGCCGCTCACGAGCGTGCGGCAGCCCGGGTACGAGATCGGCCGCGCGGCGGGCGCCGCCCTGATCCGGCAGCTCACCGATCCCACCGCCGACCTCCCCGCGCCGACGCCGTTCGCCGCCGAGCTCGTGGTCCGGGAGTCGACCGTCGGCCGCTGACGCGCGGCCCGGCTCAGGCCGGAATCAGCCCCTCCGCGGCGAGCTCCTCCCACAGCGCACCGGGGATCTCGAGCGCCGCGTACTCGGCGTTCTGCGTCAGCTGCGCCGGGCGGCTCCCCCCGACGACGACCGACCGCACCGCATCGGCGGACTGCAGCGGGAACTGGATGGCTGCGGCGGGCAGCGGCACGCCATGCTCGGCGCAGACCCGCGCGATGCGCAGCAGCCTCTCCCAGAGCTCGTCCGGCAGCTGTCCGTACTCGTACCGACCGTCCCGACGGGGTTCGTTCGACGCGAGCAGCCCGGAGTTGAAGACGGATGCCGCGACGATGCCGGTGCCGGTCTCCCGACAGGCGGGCAGCACGTCGGCAGCGGCGGGCTGCTCGAGCAGCGTGTATCGCCCCGCGACCATGATCAGGTCGAGGTCGGCCGAGCGCACACAGGCGGCGAGTGCGTCCGACACCATCGACCCGATCCCGACTGCGGCGACCTGGCCGTCGGCCCGCAGCTGCTCGAGGGCCGGCAGGGCCTCGGCGAGCGCGAGATCGAGGTCGTGACGCTCGGGGTCGTGCAGGTAGAGCAGGTCGATGCGCTCGATGCCGAGGCGCTCGCGCGACTCGTCGAGGCTCGCGCTGATCCCGGATGCCGAGAAGTCCCACACCCGCTGCAGGTCGTCGGGCACGTGGAAGTCGTTCGCGGTGTCGAGGCCGCCGTCGTGCTCGGGGTTCGGCCGCAGCAGCCTTCCGACCTTGGTCGACAACACGTACTCGTCTCGTGGCTTGGTCTGCAGGAAGGCTCCGAGGCGCCGTTCCGAGAGCCCGAGCCCATAGTGCGGAGCCGTGTCGAAGTAACGGATGCCGCTGTCCCACGCCGCATCCAGCACGGCCCACGACTCGTCGTCGCTCAGCTCGCGGAAGAGGTTTCCGACGTTCGCGGCGCCGTACCCGAGACGGGGGACCGTCAGTCGCGTGGACGCCGCCGAAGACTCAGGCGCCGACATGCTGACCCGTCCACGTGTAGGCGGCGATGCTCTCGGCCTTCATCTCCATGCCCGAACCCGCGACGGTCGGTGCCATGTACGAGCCGCCCTGGATGTCGGTGGGGATCACGAAGTGCTCGTGCAGGTGGTCGACGAACTCGATCATCCGCCCCTCGCGCGTGCCGGTGACGGCGACGAAGTCGAACATCGACAGGTGCTGCACGGCCTCGCACAGACCGACACCTCCGGCGTGCGGGCAGACCGGGACTCCGAACTTCGCGGCGAGCAGCAGATTGGCGATGTTCTCGTTCACGCCTGCGACGCGCACGGCGTCGATCTGCATGACCGAGATCGCCTCGGCCTGCAGCAGCTGCTTGAAGATCACGCGGTTCTGCGCGTGCTCGCCGGTGGCGACGCGGATGGGCGCCACGCCTCTCGCGATCTCGGCGTGACCCAGCACGTCGTCAGGGCTCGTGGGCTCCTCGATCCAGGCGGGGTGGAACTCGGCGAGCGCGTTCACCCACTCGATCGCCTCCGACACCTCCCAGCGCTGGTTCGCGTCGATCGCGATCGGGAAGTCGGGTCCGCAGACCTCGCGCGCCTTGCGGAACCGGCGGATGTCGTCGTCGAGGTCGGCACCGACCTTGAGCTTGATCTGGGTGAAGCCGTCGGCCATCGCCTCGCGAGCGAGCCGCTCGAGCTTCTCGTCGGAGTAGCCGAGCCAGCCGGGGCTCGTCGTGTATCCGGGGTATCCGGTGGCGAGCAGCTCGCGCTCCCGCTCGAGTCGACCGGGCTCGGCGGCACGCAGGATCTCGAGTGCATCGTCGGGCGTCAGCGCATTGGTCAGGTAGCGGAAGTCGACGAGTCCGACGAGTTCCTCCGGTGTCATCCGCGCGAGCAGCTGCCACAGCGGCAGGCCGGCACGCTTGGCCTTGATGTCCCACAGCGCGTTGATCACCGCACCGATGGCCATGTGCATGACGCCCTTCTCGGGGCCCAGCCACCGCAGCTGCGAGTCGCCGATGATGTCGCGGAACGTCGTGCCCATGTCGTCGAGCAGCGGTTCGATCTCGCGGCCGACCAGGTGACCTGCGAGCGCGTCGATCGCAGCCACCTGCACGTCGTTGCCGCGGCCGATCGTGAAGACGAAGGCGTGGCCGTCGATGCCGTCCTCGGCATCCGTGCGCACGATCACGTACGCGGCCGAGTAATCGGGGTCGGGGTTCATGGCATCCGACCCGTCCAGACTCAGCGACGTGGGGAAGCGGATGTCGGTCGTGTCGAGGGCGACGATGCGGCTCACGGGTTCCTCTCGGGCACGGGACGGATATCCGTGCAGATCTCTTGGAGTGTAAACATCCGATGTCTATACTGTCAACGAGACGGCCCGCCCCGGCGCGCCCCTCTCACCCGGCATCCTCACTGATCAGGAGAGACATGAAGTTCGCACGTCTAGGCACCCCCGGTGCCGAGATCCCCGTCCTCGTCGAAGGCGACCGCTATCTCGATCTGCGGGCAGTGACATCCGATGTGAACGGTGATTTCCTCGCCGGCGACTTCCGGGCGCGCGTCGAAGCCGCCCGCGCCGCCGATGAGCTCCCCGTGCTCGACGAGGCCGCCGCGATGCGCATCGGAGCGCCGATCGCTCGCCCCAGCGCCGTCATCTGCATCGGCCAGAACTACGCGGCGCACGCCCGCGAGTCCGGCTCCGAGCCGCCGACCGTGCCGATCATGTTCCTGAAGACTCCGAACACCGTCGTCGGCCCGAACGACGCGGTCACCATCCCCCGCGGCAGCGAGAAGACCGACTGGGAGGTCGAGCTCGGCGTCGTCATCGGCGCCCGCGCCGCGTACCTCGATTCGCCGGAACAGGCCGAGGCGCACATCGCCGGCTACGTCGTGGCGAACGACGTCTCGGAGCGCGCCTTCCAGATGGAGGTCTCGGGCGGGCAGTGGTCGAAGGGCAAGATCGCCCCGGGATTCAACCCGACCGGCCCGTGGCTGGTCACCCCCGACGAGGTCGACGTCGACGACCTGCGGCTGCGCAGCTGGGTCAATGGCGAGCCCCGTCAGGACTCGAACACCGACGACATGATCTTCGACGTGCGCGTGATCGTGCACCACTTGTCGCAGTACGTCACCCTCGAGCCGGGCGACCTGATCCTCACCGGCACCCCGCAGGGCGTCGCATTCGGAGGCAAGTTCCCCTACCTGCGGGCTGGCGACGTCGTCGAGATCGAGATCGAAGGACTCGGGCACCAGCGCCAGGAGTTCGTGGCATGGGAGGCACAGAAGTGAGCACTGCACTCGACGGACTCGTCGCGATCGTCACCGGCGGAGCATCCGGCATCGGGGCCGCCATCGCCGCCCGCCTGCACGCCGACGGCGCCCAGATCGCGGTGCTCGACCGCGACACCTCGGGGGCGGATGCCGCGTTCGCCGCGTTCACGGCCGACGTGTCCGACCGTGCGTCGGTGGATGCCGCCGTCGCGGCCGTCGCCGAGAAGTTCGGCCGCATCGACATCGTGGTGAACAACGCCGGGGTCGGCGCGCAGGGCGACATCAGCGCCAACGACGACGATGAGTGGGCCCGGGTGCTCTCGATCAACGTCACCGGCATCGCCCGCGTCACCTCGGCGGCACTGCCGTGGCTCAAGAAGTCGCCGAGCGCGGCCGTCTGCAACACGGCATCCATCGCGTCATCGACAGGTCTGCCTCAGCGCGCCCTCTACAGCGCGTCGAAGGGCGCCGTCTCTGCCCTAACGCGCGCCATGGCGGCCGATCACTTGCGCGAGGGCATCCGCGTGAACGCCGTGAACCCCGGCACCGCCGACACCCCCTGGGTCGGACGCCTGCTCGACTCGGCCGACGATCCGGCCGCCGAACGCGCCGCACTCGAGGCCCGCCAGCCGCACGGCCGCCTGGTCTCTCCCGACGAGGTCGCCGCGGCTGTCGCCTATCTCGTGAGCCCCGCGGCGGGATCCACCACCGGTACGTTCATCGAGGTCGACGGCGGCATGGCACAGCTGCGCCTGCGCCCAGCCGGCTGACTCGCAGCATCGAGCCGAGCCGCCACATCCGGCTGGCTGCGTCGACCGCGACCCCGTCTACGGGCGCTCGCCCCGCAGCCAGCCCAGGATGCCGCGGCGCGGCCGCTCCTCCCGCGTGTCCTCGCGCGTGGGCCGCTGACCGACCCGGTAGAACTCCTCGGCATTGCGCCACAGGATCGCATCGACGTCGTGCCCGCGCTGCTCTGCCCAGGCGATCACGGTGTCGGCCCACCGGCTGCGCGCCGTCGGCTGATACGCCGGCGAGCCGTCCTCCGGAGCGTACGGGTCGCCCTCCTCCGCGGGTCCGATCACCGAGACCGGCCAATCACTCCCCCACATCAGCTTCTCGACGCCGAACGCATCCGCCGCGGCGTCGAGAAACGGCTCGAGCTGCTCCGGCGACCAGTCGCCACCCGCTTCGCCCGGCAGGCCCGACAGCTTGCACCACACGTGCGGATGCCGTGCCAGATCGTCGAGATCGCGCACCCACTCCATCGTCGGCGCGACCGGAGCATCCGCCGTACCGACCTCCGGCTTGCCGAGATGATCGAGCACCATCCGCAGCTCGGGCACGGCCCCCGCGAGGCGGGCGATCTCGGGCAGTTGCGAGGCCCGCACGCACGCGTCGAACGACCAGTTCCGGGCAGCGACCTCGCGCGCACCGGTCACGAACGCGGCAGACACCGCGAGGCCGTCCGGCTCGCCCTGCAGGTTGTGACGCACACCGACGACGAGCGGCTCGGCGGCGAGCCCTTCGAGGTGCGCTGTCGTGTCGGTGCCGCGGTCGAGCCTCGCGCCGGCGACGATGCCTACGACACCGACACGGTCGGCGAGAGAAGCGACCCAGCGCACCTCGTCGAGGAAGTCGTCCTCGACCGTCTCGGCCTGCACGAACACAGCCTTCTCAGTCGTCGCACGCACGATGCGGGAGTGCTCGAGCTCGGTCGCACCGAACAGCCAGGCAAGAGGACCCTCGAGCCAGGCGTAGTGCAGAAGCTCGGGATCCCAGAGGTGCAGGTGCGAATCGAGTACACGCATGCCCCCATCCTGCCGCAGACATCCGATGAATGGCTAGGATGACGCCATGGCAGTGACTGACGAGGCGATCGAGAAGATCAAAGCGATGATCGTGTCCGGCGAGCTGGCCCCGGGCGATCGACTCCCTCCCGAGAAGGAGCTGTCCGAGCGCCTCGGCCTGTCGCGCAACTCGATGCGCGAGGCCGTCAAGGCACTCGAGGTGATCCGCGTGCTCGACGTGCGCCGCGGCGACGGCACCTACGTCACGAGCCTCGAACCGCACCTGCTGCTCGAGGCGATCTCGTTCGTCGTCGACATGCACGACGACGACTCCATGCTCGAGATCTTCGCCGTGCGACGGATGCTCGAGTCGCAGGCCACGGGCCTCGCCGCCACCCTCGGCGACGACGACGCGATCGCCGAGCTCGAACGCGAGGTCGACTCGATCGACGCGACGGTGAGCATCGAGGAGCTCGTCGAGCACGACATCCGCTTCCACCGCGAGATCGTGGGCATGGCGGGCAATGCCTACCTCGCGAGTCTCATCGAGCACCTGAGCAGCCAGACCGTGCGCGCGAGGGTATGGCGTGGGCTCACCGAGGGCGGCGCGGTCGAGCGCACACTGTCGGAGCACCGCGCGATCGCCGATGCCATCGCCCGCCGCGATTCGGGCCTCGCGACGTCGCTCGCGACCGCGCATATCGCCGGTGTCGAACGGTGGCTGCGCCAGGCGGCATCCGCCTGAGTCCTGACTTCAGGCCCCGAGCCGCACCATCGCCGCGTCGAACTCGGCGGCCGAACTGTCGCTGACCTCATGCAACAGCACCTGCTCGATCACGTCGGGTGCTGCGGTGAAGTACGGCACCCCCGCCAGCCGCAGACCGGTGATGTCGTCGGGCGATCGCAGGCTCGCGGCCAGCACGTTCGAGCCGCTTCCCGCGCAGACCTCCTGCATCCTCGCGATCACAGCGTCGCCGTCGATGCCGGCATCCCGCATCCGTCCCAGATAGGGGGCGATGTACTGCGCACCGATCGAGGCGCAGGCCAGCGCCTGCGCGACCGAGTACACGGCGGTGACGAGCACGGTCGCGCCGTCGGCGACCAGAGCGGATGCCGCGGCGAAGCCCTCACGCGTGGCGGGCACCTTCACGGCCACGCGGTCGCCGAGCGCGCGGATGCCCTCGGCGTTGCGGAGGAAGGATGCGGTGTCGCCGCCCCACGTCTGGAAGAAGATCTCGCGGGCGCCTTCGCCTGACCAGCGGGCGTACAGGTCGGGGATCTCGGCTGCGGTGCGGCCGCCCCGCTCGAGGATCGTGGGGTTCGTCGTGACTCCGTGCACGACTCCCGCGGTGAGGAGAGACGAGACGCGGTCGACGTCCGCACTGTCGACGTAGAGACGGGGGGCCAGCGCGGTCATCGGGTCTCCTTGTGCACAACCTGTCGTTACAGGTTCGGATTCGGCTAATGTAATGACAGCCGCGGAGGATGTCAAAGCACCCCGCATCGACGACGATCAGGAGTGCCATGACAGCCGCCACCTCGCCCGATCGCACCGGCGTCGTCATCGTCGGCAGCGTGACCGCAGACGTGACGACCTTCTCGACCCGGCTCCCGGCCCGCGGCGAGACCATCCTCGGAGACGAGTTCACTCTCATGCTCGGCGGCAAGGGCGCGAACCAGGCAGTGGCCGCTGGACGCTCAGGCGCCCGCACGAGCTTCGTCGGATGCGTCGGCGACGACCTCTTCCACGACCTCGTCGTCGACGGGCTCAGCGACGCAGGGGTCGACCTCACCCACCTGCGCACGGTGCCGGGGCCGACCGGCATCGCCCACATCCGCGTCGACGCCTCGGCCCAGAACGACATCGTGATGGTGCCCCTCGCGAACGCCGCACTCAGCACCGAGCAGATCGACGCAGCACTCGCCGCCCTCGCGCCGACGACGTCGGTGCTGCTGACGCAGCTCGAGACCCCGTCTGCCCTCACCGCGCACATCACGGCCCGCGGGCGCGAGCACGGCATGACCGTCATCCTCGACCCCGCGCCCGCCGCCCCGCTCGACGACGAGGTCTGGGCGAGCATCGACATCGTCACGCCCAACGAGACCGAGGCCTCGGTGCTCAGCGGCATCGAAGTGACGGACGCCGATTCCGCCGCGCTCGCCGGCCGCTGGTTCCTCGACCGCGGCGTCGGCGCGGCCGTGATCACGCTCGCCGGCCAAGGTTCGTGCGTCGTGACGGCGGAGGGAGCATCCGTCATCCCGCCCTTCCCCGTCGAGGCCGTCGACACGACCGCCGCCGGTGACGCCTACGCCGGGTACCTCGGTGCGGCGCTCGCGAACGGACGGTCGCTGACCGATGCCGTGCGCGTGGCGACAGCCGCGGGAGCCCTCGCCGTGACGAAGCAGGGCGCATCGCCGAGCCTGCCGCTGCGCGCCGAGGTCGAGGCGTTCCTGGCCGCCCGAGAAGCCCACTGACACCCTGAGGAGCACCATGCGCAAGACAGCGACGACCATCAATCCCGCCCTCTCTCGGGTGATCAGCGAGACCGGGCACACCGATCTGCTGGTCGTGACAGATGCGGGGCTGCCGATCCCGCCGGGGTCAGAGCGCATCGACCTCGCCTACCGTCCGGGTGCGCCCGCCTTCTTCGATGTGCTCGACACGGTGCTCGCCGAACTGGTCGTCGAGGGTGCGACCGTGTCGGAGGAAGTCGCCGAGAAGAGCCCCGAGGTGCTCGCTGCACTGCGCGAGCGCTTCGCCGACCAGGACTTCGAGATCGAGCTCATCCCCCACGTCGAGTTCAAGAAGCTCACGCATTCGGCGCGCGCGTTCGTGCGCTCGGGCGAGTTCACCCCCTATGCCAACGTGATCCTGCACGCGGGAGTGGCGTACTGACATGAACGACTCGATCGACCGTCACTCCGCCGCGCCCATGTACGACCAGCTGCGCCAGCTGATCGTCGAGGGCATCACCCGAGACGGACTGCAGCCGGGCGACCCGCTTCCGGGAGAGCACCGCCTGTGCGAGCGCTACGGAATCTCGCGCACCGTGGTGCGTCAGGCGCTGGCCCAACTCGAGCACGAAGGGCTCGTCGAGCGGGTCAAGGGCAAGGGCACGTTCGTCTCACGTCCGCGCACGAGCGAGAGCCTCGTGCACACCCTGATCGGCCTCTACGATGACGTCGAGCGGCGCGGCGGGCACGTGCACAGCGACGTGCTGCGCCATGAGCTGACCGTCGCCGACGACGAGATCGCGGCGGCCCTCGAGGTCGAAGTGGGTTCACCTGTCGTGGTGCTCGATCGCCTCCGCCACGTCGACGGAGAACCCTGGTCGCTCTCGACGACCTGGATGCCGGATGCGGTCGGCACCGTGACGCTCGACGTCGACCTGTCCGAGGCGTCGCTCTACCGCGTGCTCGCCGACAACGGCATCGTGGCGACCAGCGGTGTGCGGTCCGCCGAGGCGACGGTCGCGACGCACGAGCAGGCGCAGCATCTCGGCGTCAGCGCAGGCTCCGCCCTGCTGCGGCTGCGCAGCGTGAGTCGCTCCGCAGACGGCGTCCCGATCGAGTACTTCGTGGCGCATCACCGCGGCGACCGCTCCCGCTTCGAGTTCCAGCTGCAGCAGGAGCAGTCGCAGGCGTCGTTGCTGCACGTCGACGGCGACGGCGGCACCTCGCGCGCCGGCACCGTGCGCTGAGCGAGCCGACCGACCTGCGCTGAGGCCGCTAGCCTGAAGGCGGAGCACACGTCGCATCGGGTGGCGTGAGCAGGGGGGCAACACCATGGTCGACGACGCGCACGCGAACGGTTCGGATCCGGATGCTGTCATCCCGCCGCCTCCGGCCGCGCCCCCTGCCGATCGGGAATACTCCGTTCCGCTGGCGCCGCCGCTGAGCGGACCGCCGGCCCCTCCCGCACCGCAGCCGCCGGCATCCGGCGGTCCCTACGGACCTCCCGCGCCGCCGCTGCCGCCGTACGCCTCGGCTCCGCACACCGGCCAGTACCCAACGGCGCAGCCCGGCCAGTACCCGCCGCAGTATCCGGCAGGGCAGCCGGGCAATTACCCGCAGCAGCCTGGCACCTACCCGCAGCAACCCGGCCAGTACCCGGCGCAGCCGGGTCAGTACCCCGTGGGGCAGCAGCCCTCCGCCCCATACGGCTCCGAGTATCCGTACCCCGCGGCGCCTCCGAGCCGCCCGTCGGGCTCCGGCAGGACCGTCGGCATCGTCATCGCGGCCGTCGCGGCGTTCGTGCTGCTCGTGGTCGTCGGCATCGGCGTGGCAGTGAGCCTTTTTCTGGGCTCGAGCAGCGAACCCGTCTCCGCTCCGCTGCCGTCGGTGACGGCCGCTCCCAGCGCACCCTCCGACGACTCGACCGATGAGGAGCCGCCGTCCGACGACGCCGGTGGCGCCGATGCATCCGGGATCGCCGACGTGCTGCAGTCCAAGATCGACGAGTACAAGCAGCTTCGAGACAGCGGGGCTCTGTGGGAGAAGATCCCCGACAGCGAGTTCAACCGCACCGCCGTGTCGGCGTTCCTGTACTTCCTCATCGACATGAAGTCGGCGACTCTCTGGGGCGTCGATGAGACACAGGCGCAGGAGTATCAGGAGCGGATGACGATGCTCGAGGAGCGTCTGCTCGCTCAGCAGCCGCTCGGTGACGACATCAAGATCACTCTCGAAGACAAGATCTTCACGTACGACGGCGAGACGGGCGAGGGCGGCTACACCGCCAAGTAGCGGGGCGTTACGCTCGAAGGATGAGCGACTGGACCAGCACCGCGATCGCCCTGCTGGAAGCCGACGCGAACCGCAGCGCCGACACGCACCTGCACCTCTTCCCGTTGCCGCCCGAGTGGGGCATCGATCTGTACCTGAAAGACGAGTCGGTGCACCCCACCGGTTCGCTCAAGCACCGCCTGGCGCGCTCGCTGATCCTGTACGGGCTGGTGAACGGGCGCATCACGGAGCACTCCACTCTCGTCGAGTCGTCGAGCGGGTCGACCGCCGTCTCCGAGGCGTACTTCGCGCGGATGCTGGGGCTACCGTTCGTGACGGTCGTGCCGCGGTCGACGAGCCAGGAGAAGATCGACCTCATCGAGTTCTACGGCGGGCGCTGCCACTTCGTCGATCGCGCAGAGGACATGTCTCCCGAGGCGCAGCGCCTGGCCTCCGAATGCCACGGGCACTACCTCGACCAGTTCACGTTCGCCGAGCGCGCGACCGACTGGCGGGGCAACAACAACATCGCCGAGAGCGTGTTCAGCCAGCTGTCGCAGGAACGGCATCCGATCCCCCGCTGGATCGTCGTGGGCGCGGGCACCGGCGGCACGAGCGCGACGTTCGGCCGCTACGTGAAGTACCGCCGCCACGAGACCCAGATCGCCGTCGTCGACCCCGAGGGCTCCGCGTTCTACGACGGATGGGCGGGAACCGTCGACCCGCCCACCGGGCGACCGAGCCGCATCGAGGGCATCGGCCGCCCCCGCGTCGAGGCCTCGTTCGTGCCGACGGTGATCGACGAGATGATCCGGGTGCCGGACGCCGGTTCGATCGCCGCGATCCGGATGCTGCGTGAGCGCACGCTGCACCTCGCAGGCGGATCGACCGGCACCAACCTCTACGGCGCCTTCCAGCTGATCGCGCGCATGCGCGCGGCGGGCGAGACCGGCAGCATCGTCACGCTCATCTGCGACAGCGGCATCCGCTACGCCGGCACGTACTTCAACGACGACTGGGTCGCGGAGCAGGGCTGGGATCTCGCCCCGCACCGCGCCCGCCTCGATCACCTGCTCGAAACCGGGGTGTGGGTCGACTGACATGTGGTCGTCGCCGTCTGCCGG
The DNA here is from genome assembly GCF_051062835.1 of Microbacterium sp. CGR1. Classification (GTDB taxonomy): domain Bacteria; phylum Actinomycetota; class Actinomycetes; order Actinomycetales; family Microbacteriaceae; genus Microbacterium. The sequence goes on from NZ_JAOTPG010000001.1 coordinate 2,164,375, forward strand.
CCGAGGCGCCTGCGTCACGCGGTGACGTAACCGCCCGAAGAGCTGTCGCCGCTGAGGCGGTAGAGCGGGGCGTTCCCCACCCCGCCCGTGCGGCTCCATACGCGTGCCGGCCTCGCCTGCACGGTATCTTCGTCCCCGTATTCGAGGACCAGTGCGGACGGGATCCGGCCGTCTGGGCACTCGACGACGACGAAGCTCGGACGGCCGAGGCCTGCTGATTCCACGCGTCCCATGACCCGCGACGGGTCGGTGATGCGGGGCGGCGTCGGGAGCAGGTCCGACTCGGTGATGTGCTGCACCGCGTGTCCCGCGCCGAGCGCTGCGACCGGAAGCTGAACCATCGAAGCGATCACCACTCAGATCACGCTCGCGGACACGTCGTGATCGGTCGACCGGTCCTGCATGGCCGCAGCCCATGCCTTCGTGTCAGCGAGGTCGTGTTCGTCGAGATAGGCCCGGACGACGTCGTGGACGAGGCGGATCTGCGCTTCGGATCCCATCGCGGCCTGCATCATGTCGACTGTCGGCGTCGGCGCTCCGTCGATGCGCTCGAGCGCTTGGCGGACGATGCGCTCGCGACCGTCGCGCCCCATCGATCGATCCATCGGCAGCGATCGGCTATCTTTGGCGTGTTCGTGACTCATGTGAGCCTCCTCAGTCAGGGGTGGTGGTGCTTCACGGACAGTGGTGCCGGGGCTGCAACCCCGGCACCACATCGTTCCTCCAGCGTACCTTGTTTTGAATGACTCAAAACAACTCAACACGCCTGACGAGTGGGAATCGTCAGGTCCGCGTGCCCACCCGAGCGCGGCGGCGGCGGCGATCTCCGTGTACTCGATCAGCAGTGTCGGGGCGTCCAGCTTCACCGCCATACGGAAGTCTTCACTCACCGTGAGCGACCCCTTCACGCTGTCGTCTTTCGTGTGCACGAGCGCGAGCTCGATGTGTTCACCCTCGGCGATTGCTTCTCCGGTGAATCGGAAGCTGTCGAAGCTGCGTCCCCAGACGGGCAGCGACAGCGGGAACGCGAGACGGGCTGCGAAGTGCTCGACGTTGAAGGAGTTGCGGGGGATGTCCTGCACCGCTTCCTCACTCCGGCGGCTGTGCGTGTAGCCGTCGTAGTCGTCGACCAGCTCGCCGCCTGCCCGGTGCAGCGTATAGACGAGATCCCTCGGCGACGCATCGATGACGAAGAGCTCGACCGGTGCGTCGATCCCCTGCCGGAGTGCGACCTGAGCTCGACACGAGGGGACCAGAGGCCCGGACATCAGCAGGGTCATCGCTCGTACGAAGTGCGCGCTGACATGGGGAACGGTGTCCTGCGGCTCCATCCGTCCACACTAGCCGCGCGTATTCGTCGGGAATCCCGAACGCACCCTACGCTGGCCGCATGACTACTCTCATCCTCACTGTCGCGGGTGCTGACCGCCCCGGTCTCGTCGCAGCCGTCGCCGATGTCGTCGATGCCCACGGCGGCAACTGGGAGAACAGCTCGCTCGCCGAGCTCGCCGGCACCTTCGCGGGCGTGATCGAGGTCTCGGTCGCGCCCGAGCATTCGGAGGGCCTGCAGACCGCACTCCGCGAGCTGCAGGGTCAGGGGCTTCTGACACTGGCTGTGCTCACAGGTGCTCCCGTGATCGACGCCGATGACCAGGTGCTCGAGATCAGCGTGCTCGGCAACGACCGCTCGGGCATCGTCCGCGAGGTGTCGAACGTGCTGAACGCGCACGAGCTGAGCATCGAAGAGCTGGCGACCGAGACCCGGGATGCCGCGATGGCCGGCGGACGCCTGTTCGAGGCATCCGTGATCGCACGTGTTCCGGCATCCGTCGACCTCGACGCACTGCGCCGAGACCTCGAGCGCATCGCCACCGAGATCCAGGTCGACATCACCCTCGCCTGACCCACCGCCCGATCAGCGGACGGATCGCTCAGATCCGGACCCAGAACGGGACGGACCCCGCAGATCGGGGCACGGGCAGGTCAGAACGCGGTCACTCAGGCGCCGGCGCAGCCACGGGCGACGGCACATCCGTGTCGGTGTACCGCCGCACCCAGTACTCGGTCTGCGCGACGTGAGCGGATGCCGCAGCCGATGCCGCGACCGGGTCCGCCGCCGCGAGTCCGCGGAGGATCGCCCGGTGCCCCGCATCCGAGTGGAGTTTGAGTTCGGCGGCATCCGCGGCATCCGGAATCCGGTAGGCCCTCGACCGCGAGCGCAGCACGTCGATGAGGCTCGTGAGGGCGTCATTGCCCGCGACCTCCGAGATCGTCATGTGAAAGACGTGGTCGAGCCGCGAGTGGTCCTCGAAATCGTCGCTGGCCTCGATCTCGTCGAGAACGCCGCTCAGCTCCTCGATCGTCGACGCGTCGATGCGGGCTGCGGCGAGCGCGGCCGCGTGCGGTTCGAGCACGCGGCGCAGCTCCGTGAGCTCGAGCACCCCCGCCATGGGCAGCAGCCCGACCGTGAGCGACAGGCTGCCGATGAGGTCGGCGGCGCGCAGCTCGCTGACGTAGCTGCCCGAGCCGTGTCTCGTGTCGAGCACGCCGAGGGCGGCCAGCATCCGGATGGCCTCTCGCAGCGACCCGCGTGAGACTCCGAGCGTCTCGCACAGCTCCCCCTCGCTGGGAAGGCGATCGCCGGGGCGCAGAGCACCGTCGGCGATCAGCGTGCGCAGCCCGTGCAGAGCCGTGTCCAAAGCGCTCATGGTCATCCTCCCGACACCGCCCGATCCCCCTGCTGAGTCTGTCGGATGCAGGGCCTTCATCAAATTCGTATGACAACTATGTTTCATCCTCACCTTTTCGTAGCCATTTAGGAACCTGTGTGGCAAAGTTGTGCAACAACTCCCCCTGACGCACCGACGAGGACCGATGCCCGCACCTGCTTTCCCCGCACCGCTCACGCTGAACTCCGGCCTGCGAGCCCGTGACGCGTGGCCCCTCGATCCCGATGTGATCCACCTCAACCACGGCTCGTTCGGCGCCGTGCCCACGGCGGTCGTCGAGCAGCAGGATGCTCTGCGCCGCCGGGCCGACCTGAGCCCGGTCGAGTGGTTCCCCCGCATCGCGGAGCGGGTGCGCGCCGCCCGCGAGCGCACCGCTCCGTTCGTGGGCGCCTATGCCGAAGACAGCGCCTTCGTTCCCAACGCCTCCGCCGCGGCGACAGTGATCTACAACGCCCTGCACCTCGAGCGCGGCGACGAGATTCTCGTCACCGACCAGGGCTACGGCGCGATCACGATGGGCGCGCAGCGCCTGGCTCGCCGCTTCGGAGCATCCGTCCGTGCCGTCGAGCTGCCGCTGCTGGCTTCCGACGACGAGGTCGTGCAGCGCTTCGCCGATGCGCTCACCCCGAGCACCCGCCTGATCGTGGTCGACCAGATCACCTCGCCCACCGCACGGATGCTGCCCACCCGCCGCATCGCCGAACTCGCCGCCGAGCGCGGCGTCCGCACGCTCGTCGACGGCGCCCACGCCCCCGGCCTCGTGCCGGATGCCGCCGCGGTCGCCGGCGGCGACTGGTGGTTCGGCAACCTGCACAAGTGGCCCTGCGCCCCGCGCGGCTCGGCGCTGCTCGTCACGAACGCACCCGACCGCGACGAGCTCTGGCCGCTGATCGACTCGTGGGCCGCGAACGAGGCCTACCCCGAGCGCTTCGACACTCAGGGCACGATCGACGCGACGACCTATCTCGCCACCCCCGCCTCGATCGAGTTCATCGAGGCGGAGTTCGGCTGGCACAACGCCCGACAGGCGATGGCGCAGATGGCGGATGCCGGTGCCGAGATCATCGCCGAGGGCCTGCGCCCCTACGGCGACGAAGACCCCCTCACCCCACTGCCCTCGCCCGTGCCGTCGATGAGGCTCGTGCGTCTGCCGCTCGGACTCGGCTCGACCCGCGAAGAGGCCGATGCGCTGCGCATGGACCTGCTCGACGAGACCGGAGTCGAGACCGCGTTCACGAGCTTCCGCGGCATCGGCTACTTCCGCCTGTCGGCACACCTGTACACGGAGGCCTCGGACTTCGAGACCTTCGTCGAGCGCTGCATCCCGCAGATCCTCCGTCGAGCCGGCATCCGCACCGGAGCCGACTCCCTCATCGTTCCCTGACCCGCTCCACCCCCACCACCACAACGACCCGACCCACCACCATCACCACCCGACACCACCATCACCAACTGAGAGGCACCTCGTGAAGAAGAACAGAATCTTGACGACCGCCGCGGGATTCGGCACCGTCGCCGCGCTCGCGCTCACCGGCTGTTCCGCAGGCGGCGGCGAATCCGCCGACGGCACCGTCACCCTGCAGATGGTCGAGAGCCTGACCAACCCTGCGCGCACCGACCTGCTGCGCGGCCTGCTCGACGAGTTCGAGGCCGACAACCCCAAGATCAAGGTCAACCTCGTATCGCCGCCCACCGAGCAGGCCGATGCGAAGATCCAGCAGATGCTGCAGTCCGGAAAGGGCGTCGACGTCCTCGAGGTCCGCGACATCACGGTCGGCCCGTTCGCCAACAACGGCTGGCTGCACGACATCTCGAGCGATCTTGAGAAGTGGGACGGCTGGGATGCACTGACCGACAACGCGCAGTCCGCGTCTGTAGCCGCCGACGGCAAGAGCTACTTCGTGCCCTACGGCTTCTACGGCCTGTCGCTGTTCTACCGCACCGATCTGGTCGAGGAGGCCGGCTTCGACGGCCCGCCGCACAGCTGGAAGGACCTGCTCGAGCAGGCCAGCGCCATTCAGGACCCGTCGAACAACATCTACGGCTACGCGTTCCGCGGCGGTCAGAACGCGAACAGCAACGTCGTCGCGGCGATCGAGGCGTACACGATCGACGGCCTCGACGTCGATGACGCGTTCCTGATGGAGGACGGGTCGACGATCTTCGCGGCCCCGGAGGCCCAGGAGGCGGTCGACGACTACTTCGACCTCTTCAAGGAGGCATCCCCGCCCTCTGCCGTCTCGTGGGGCTACCCCGAGATGGTCGCCGGCTTCACCAACGGCACCACGGCGTTCCTGCTGCAGGACCCCGAGGTCATCGCCACGGTGCAGGACTCGTCTCTGACCGAAGACCAGTGGGACACCGCCCCGCTGCTCGTGGGCCCGTCGGGCAAGGCCGCGCAGCCGCTGGCCGTCGCGGGCTGGGGTGTCGCCGAGAACAGCGAGCACCAGGATGCCGCGGTCAAGCTCGTCGAGTTCCTCTCGTCGGCCGAGCCCGCCACCGAGTTCGCGCAGGCCAACAGCCTCGTGCCGATCATCTCGGAGGCAGCGGACGACGAGTTCTACTCGACCGGCCCGTGGACGAGCTACGTCACGATGACCGAGGACCCCGAGACCTACGTCAACGTGCAGCAGCCGCGTGGGGTCAGCTGGTGGACCGAGTGGATCCAGAAGTCCGACCAGGACGTGCAGAACGTGCTGCTCGGCAACATGTCGACCACCGAGCTGCTCAAGTCGTGGGACACCTTCTGGACCGAGAAGTACGCTGCGGAAAAGGGCTGATCCGTGACCCGGACCGCACTCGAAGGGGGCTCCGTCGGCACCGCCGGCGGGGCCTCCCCGGCATCCCGCCGGCGCCGCCCCTTCCGTGGCCGCCACGCGCTGACACTGCTGGCCTTCATGGCCCCGGCGATCGTGTTCGTGTGCTGGTTCACCTACTGGCCGATGCTGCAGGGTGCACGCATGGCCTTCCACGACTGGAACCTGTGGGATCTCACGTCCACCCCCTGGGTGGGCTTCGACAACTTCGTCACGGTCTTCCAGGACCCGGCGTTCCCCGTCGTCGCCTGGAACTCGGTGCTGTGGGTCGTCGGGTCGCTCGTGCCGCAGCTCGTGATCGGGTTCCTGATCGCGCTCGCGCTGCGCAAGCGGTTCCGCTTCCGCGGGCTCTATCAGGCGCTCGTGTTCTTCCCGTGGGCCGTCTCCGGCTTCCTGATCGGCATGCTGTTCCGCTGGATGTTCAACGCCGAGTTCGGCGTCGTGAACGACCTGCTCATGAAGGTCGGTCTGATCGACGCCCCGCTCCCCTGGCTGGCCGACCCGAAGCTCGCGATGTTCGCGGTCATCGTGGCCAACATCTGGTACGGCGTGACGTTCTTCGCGATCATGATCCTCGCGGCACTCCAGTCCGTGCCTGACGAGATGCTCGAGGCTGCGAGCCTCGACGGCGCAGGCAAGGTCCGGCAGCTGTTCTCGATCATCATCCCGTACATCTCGATGACGCTGCTGCTGACGATCCTGCTGCGCATCATCTGGATCTTCAACTTCCCCGACATCATCTACGCGATGACGAACGGCGGACCGGCGAACCAGACGCACATCATCACGACGTGGATGATCAACTACACCCAGCAGGGCAACTACGGCATCGCGAGCGCGATCGGACTCATCGTCGTCGCGTTCCTGTTCGTGTTCTGCGCGTTCTATCTGATGGCGATGCGGAGGGTCCAGCGATGACCATCACCGGAACAACGGTCACCGAGACCCGGCGTCTCACGGTCCCCGACATCGCGAAGGCACCGCGTCCGAAGCGCAAGGCCTCGGTCGGCGGCGTGGTCCGCGTCGTCGGGCTCGGCCTCTGGCTCGTCATCACGCTGTTCCCGCTGTACTGGATCGCGCTGACGTCGTTCAAGTCGCCGGGAACGATCAACTCGTTCCCGATCGAGTACTGGCCGTCAGAGCCCTCTTTCGACAACTACGTCAGCCTGTTCCAGCAGAGCTCGTTCGGGGTCTTCCTCGCCAACTCCGCGATCGTGGCGACGATCGCGGGTGCGGTGGCGACGCTGATCGCGCTGCTGAGCGCCTACGTGATCGCCCGCTTCGAGTTCCGCGGCAAGGGCACGGTGCTGGTCGCGTTCCTGCTGACGCAGATGATCCCCGCGTTCATCGCGCTGGGGCCGCTGTACTCGATGATGACCGACCTCGGGCTCGTCGACACCAAGCCGGGACTGATCCTCGTCTACATCGCGGTCTGCATCCCGTTCTCCACGGTCATGCTGCGCGGCTTCTTCGAGAACGTCCCCGACGCGCTCGAAGAGGCGGCGATGATCGACGGATGCTCGCGCTTCGGCGCCCTGTTCCGGGTGCTCGTTCCGGTGATGACCCCGGGCATCATCGCGGCGTTCATCTTCAACTTCGTCAACTGCTGGAACGAGCTGTTCCTGTCGGTCGTGCTGATGAACACCGATGCCAACCGCACGGTGCCTTCGGCACTGAACGGCTTCATCTCGACGTTCAACATCGACTGGGGCTCGATGAGCGCCGCAGCCGTGCTGACGATCCTGCCGACCATGGTGATGTTCGCTCTCGCGAGCCGCTGGATCGTGCAGGGACTCACCGCCGGAGCCGTCAAGGAGTAAGTCTCCTCGCACATGACGAAGGCCGCCGTTCATCCCGAACGGCGGCCTTCGTCATGCGGGCTGTCAGACCATGCGCGCCTTCGGCGACATCGAGTACGTCGCCTCGGCGTCGCGGTTGACCGTGTCACCCAGCGCGGTGTCGATCGCGGCGAGCGTGTCGGCGTCGAGCGTCACACCGGAGGCCTTGACCGTGTCGGCGAGCTGCTCGGGGCGTGAGGCGCCGACCAGGGCCGCCGCGACGTTCGGGTTCTGCAGCACCCACGCGATCGCGAGCTGCGGCATAGAGAGGCCGGCCTCTTCGGCGATCGGCTTCAGCTTCTGCACGGCGGTGAGGATGTCGTCCTTCAGGAAGCTCTTGATGAAGTCCGCTCCGCTGTGCGGGTCGGTCGCGCGCGAGCCGTCGGGGACAGGCTGACCCGGCAGGTATTTGCCCGAGAGCACGCCCTGCGCCATCGGCGACCAGACGATCTGCGAGATGCCGAGCTCTTCGGACGCCGGCACGACCTTGCCCTCGATCACGCGGTGCAGCATCGAGTACTGCGGCTGGTTCGAGATGAGCTGCACCCCGAGCTGCTTCGCGAGAGCGTGGCCGTCGCGCAGCTGCTCTGCCGTCCACTCGGAGACGCCGATGTAGAGGGCCTTGCCCTGACGGACGACGTCGGCGAACGCCTGGAAGGTCTCTTCCAGCGGGGTCTCATAGTCGAAGCGGTGCGCCTGGTAGAGGTCGACGTAGTCGGTGCCGAGTCGCTTCAGCGAGCCGTTGATCGACTCGAGGATGTGCTTACGGCTCAGGCCGGTGTCGTTCGGGCCCTTGGGGCCGGTCGGGAAGTAGACCTTCGTGAAGATCTCGAGGCTCTCGCGACGCTGACCCTCGAGCGCCTTGCCGAGCACGACCTCAGCCGCGGTGTTCGCGTACGTGTCGGCCGTGTCGAATGTGGTGATGCCGGCGTCGAGCGCCGCATGCACGGTCTTGACGGCGGCGTCGTCGCCGACCTGTGAAGCATGGGTGACCCAGTTGCCGTAGGTGATCTCAGAGACCTTGAGACCGCTGTTGCCGAGATAACGATAGTTGACCATGCGACAACGCTACCGGCGGTCGCAGACACCGGGCCCGGATCTCCGTGACCGGTCAGGTATCCTTCTGGGACTCTCCCACAGAAGGCAGGCAGGCTGTCATGCGTCGATACTCCCTCCTGCTGCTGCTTGCCGCGGTGACCATCGGGGTCACCGCGTGCACTCCTGCCACCCCCCAGCCGACGGAGACGACGGTGACCGATGGAACCGCAGAGAAGCAGGGCGACGGCGTTCTGCGCACAGACCTCGCTCCCATCGCGAAGCGCTACCCGCAGCTCAGCGCGGCCGAATCGGTCGCGTGGATGGGCGGCACGACCGGGTCGAGTGGGATCGGCCCCACCACATACTGGGTGGATGTCGTCGCGATGCTCCCCGAGTCCGAGATCGAGGCGCTGCGCAGCACCGCCGGTCTCGAGCGGATCGACGCTCCCGTCCTGGTGCCGGGCATGGCTTCCCAGGTGCCCGCGGGATCCTTCGAAGGCTCCGCCGAGCTGGACGCCCTGTTCTCGGCCGAGGGCTACAGTGCCTCAGTTGCGATCGATCCCGCTACCCGAACAGTGGTGCTGACCGGCCTCTTCGAGTAGCGGCTACCGGAAGCGGACCCCGCGTCCTCAGACCCGGGGCTCGACCAGCTGCTCCTGCTCCTCGAGCGTCTGGGCCTGCGCACGCTTCTCCGCGAGCTCGCGCTCCTCGGCCAGCGCCCGCTCCTGCGCCGCCTGCTCAGCCTCCTTGCGCTCGGCCCGCGTCTGCGGCTCGGCAGGCGCAGCATCCGCCTGAATGCCCTCCGACTGCACGGTCACGATCGCCGCCCTGTCGCGGAACCCTTCGGCCGTGACCTTGTCGAGCGCAACCTGCTTGCGGATCGCCGCGGCCTTCTCATAGAGCGACGGGTCGCCGTAGGACGTGAGCACCTTCACGAGTACCGGCAGCAGCTCGATCATGAAGAACAGCGCCGCGATCAGGATGTGGGCCCACAGGATCGTGGGCTCCTTCTCGCTGAGCCTGTTGAGCCCGCTGATCTGGCTGAGCAGTCCGATCGCTCCCGCGTTGCCGGATGCCACGGACTCGGCACGTGCGTTGTAGGCGGCGAGCGCGGTGTCGTAGCTGTCGCGCGCGGCGGGGAGCTGCGACTGCGCCTCCTCGCGGTTCTGCGTCTCGGAGGTGCTGGTGTTCTCCTTCGCGGCGGTGCCCGCAGCGGCGAGCTCCTCGTTGGCCGTGCGCAGCTGGGCGGCGAGCGCGTCGTAGGTCCGCTGCGCCTCGGCGAGCTGGGCCTGGGCGGCGTCCGAGCTCGCGCCCTCGCCGTTCACGCCGGTGCAGCCGGGGACCGTGCCTGCTCCCTCGCCGGTGAGCTCGCACTGGTACAGGACGCGGGCCTGATCGATCACGCCCTGCTGGGCGGTCATCTTGGCGGTGAGGTCGTCGACGGTCGCCTGCGCGGCGGATTCGCTCGCGGACGACGAGTCGGTGCCGGCCACGATGCCCGTGGCCGCCTGGTTCTCGAGCTCGGCGACGCGGTCGGAGGCGGCATCCAGCGCCTTCTTCTCGGGGCCCGTCTCGAGCGCATCCTGATCGGCCTGCGCCTGCGTGATGTTGGTCGAGGCGACTTCGCGCGCGATGTCGTTGTGGAAGATCTGCAGCACGAGCGGCTCGGCGACGACGAAGCCGATGATCGCGGCCATGATCACACGCGGGATGGCGAGACCGATGAGACGCCAGACGTTGCGGGTCGACGACATGGTCGAGGTGAGGAAGCGGTCGAGGTTGAAGATGATCAGAGCCCACACGATCGCGAGCGGCACGGCCAACCAGATCGCGGCCTGCACGCCCGTGGTCAGCGCGAACAGCATCGAGATGGCCGAGACCAGTGCGGTGCCGGCGAGCACGAAGAACATCTGCACGAAGCGCGGGGTCTCACCGGGAACGCGGTCGAGGATCTCGCCCTCGGCCCCGCCGAGGATCGCGAGCTTCCGCAGACGCGATCCCGGCTCGCGGGGAGTGCGCTCGCGCGGCTGGCGGCGAGGCTTCGGCTCACGCACCGGACGAGCGGATGCCGCGGCATCCTGATCCGGCTCCGCCTCCGACTCGGGAGTCGGGTCGGCCCGCCGCGGCTCCGACAGATCGGCGCCGGAGGGCTCGTACGCGCGCAGGAAGTCGAGGTCGTCCGTGTCAGCGTTCGGGTCGCTGTCGAGGATGATCCGACCCTGCGAGTCGAACCGTCCTGGGCGGTGAGCGGAATAGGGCATCCCGACAATCTACGAAAGGTCGCCTGTGGATAACGTGCACGAACCCTGTGTTTCCGCCTCTGTGACGCTGCTCGTCGGCCGTGTGGAGCTCAGCGAGGGAGCATCCGCGCGAGCGCCTCGGCACTCGCGGCGAGCGCATCGTCGAGTGAGAAGTGGCCCGCCGCGCACAGGGTTCCGAGACCGTGCACGAGCCCCCAGACGCCGGTCACGCCGCTCTCGCTGTCGAGTCCCGCGGCGGCGGATGCGGCCGACAGCAGCTCTTCGAGCTCGACGATCAGCGGCGCCATGGTCTCGCTCGGCTCGCCGGGGATGCAGACGGTCGGGTCGTAGATCACATCGAAGCCGTGCGGATGCTCGACCGCGAAGCGGATGTAGGCGGCCCCACCCTCGATCGCGGCGGAGGCAGGATCGGAGGCACCCTCGATCGCGGTGCGCACGGCCGCCACCAAGTCGGCCATGCTCCGCTCGGCCAGCACCTTGAGCAGACCTCGACGATCCGAGAAGTGGTGGTAGGGCGCGTTGTGGCTCACGTCCGCCGCGCGTGCGACCTCGCGCAGGCTGATCTCCTGCGCCGGCCTATCGACGAGCAGCTGCATCGCCGCCGCCTCGAGGGCGTGGGCGAGATCACCGTGGTGATAGCCGGATCGGGAACTTGACACAAGCAACATTGTTGCCTATCTTGACAGTGTCCACCGCTGCTTGACACTGTCAACATAGGAGTCCGCATGTCTTCCGCCCTGATCATCGACGGCCACCCCGATGCCCGGTCCCTCACCGCAGAACTCGCTCGGCGTTACGCCGCAGCGCACGGCGACGCCCGCATCCTCGCCCTGCGCGATCTCGATTTCGACCCGTCGCTGCGCTTCGGCTACCGCGAGCGCATGCAGCTCGAGCCCGACCTGATCGACGCCAAGCGCGCGCTGGCCGAGGCCCAGACGGTCGTGGTGTTCACACCGCTCTGGTGGGGATCGGTACCTGCGCTGCTGAAGGGCTTCTTCGATCGGGCGCTCCTGCCGCAGCAGGAGTACCGCTACTCGAAGCTCGGGATGCCCGAGGGATTGCTGACCGCAACGAACGGCCGCCTGTTCCTGCTCGCCGACACCCCGTGGTTCCTCACGCCGTTCACAGGGCTCCCCGCGCAGACGCACGTCGCCCGGGGGACGCTGCGGTTCTGCGGCATCCGCTCGGTGCGCACAACGAGGATGCTCGGCGTCAAGGACGCGAGCCCCGCGCGCATCGAGTCGTGGCTGTCACGCGCCGAGTCGCTGGGTCGTCGAGACGGCCTCCGCGATCACCCCCGCGATCGGAGCGGTGACGCCGGGCCTCAGGCCATCGCGGCGGAGGCCGCTTCGTCCTCGGTCGTCGCGACGAGCTGACCGCACGCACCGTCGATCTCCTTGCCGCGGGTGTCACGGAGGGTCGTCGGGATGCCGGCGTCGTTGAGCCGGCGCACGAACTCGTTCTGCACCGCGGGCTCGGACGACGTCCAGATCGAGCCGGGCGTCGGGTTCAGAGGGATCGGGTTGACGTGCACCCAGCCGCGACCGCGCTCGTTGAGCTTGTCGGCGAGCAGGTCGGCACGCCAGGCGTGATCGTTCATGTCCTTGATCAGCGCGTACTCGATCGAGACCCGGCGGCCGGTCTTGGCGTAGTAGTCGTAGGCGGCGTCGAGCGCCTCGTCGACCTTCCAGCGCGAGTTCACCGGAATCAGCTCGTCACGCAGGTGGTCGTCCGGTGCGTGCAGGGACAGCGCGAAGGTGACGGGGATGCCCTCGTCGGCGAGCTTCTTGATCGCGGGCACGAGTCCGACGGTCGACACCGTGATGCCGCGGGCGCTCATGCCCAGGCCGTCGGGCTGCGGCGCGACCATCGAGCGCACCGCATCCATCACGCGCTTGTAGTTGGCGAGCGGCTCGCCCATGCCCATGAAGACGATGTTCGACACGCGCTCCATCGAGTGGTCGTCGGCCTTCTTGCCGCCGAGGCCGCCGTCAGCGATCAGACGGTTGGCCCGGACGATCTGCTCGATGATCTCGGCGGTCGACATGTTGCGCGTGAGACCCGCCTGCCCGGTGGCGCAGAACGGGCAGTTCATGCCACACCCGGCCTGCGACGACACGCACAGCGTGATGCGACCGGGGTAGCGCATGAGCACCGACTCGACCAGGGCACCGTCGTGCAGACGCCACAGGAACTTGATCGTGTCTCCGCGGTCGGTCTCGAGGCGGCGCACCTCGGTGAGCAGCGGCGGCAGCATGCCGGCGACGAGCTGGTCGCGGGTGTCGGCCGGGAGGTCGGTCATCTCGGCGGCATCCGACGTGTAGTGGCGGAAGTAGTGGGTCGAGAGCTGCTTCGCGCGGAATCCGGGCAGGCCCAGCTCCTTGACCTTCTCGACGCGCTCGGCCGGGGTGAGGTCGGCGAGGTGCACCGGCGGCTTGCCGCGCTTGGGGCTCGCGAACTGCAGCAGCGGCCGCCCCTCGGCGTCCTTCTGCTGTGTCCAGCCCTCTGTCGTCGGGCGCACCTGCGGACTCTTGGTGGAACGGATGGCCCCCGAACGGGACGACGCGGGTGCCGTGGCGGGGCGCGTCTCGCGCGTGCGGGGAGTCTCGGTCATATCTCCAGGGTACGCGGTGCCGGGTGGGAAGGCCCTGGGGCCGGGGCGCACGCGTCCCTAGACTGAGCGGATGGACATCATCCTCGCTCTCGGCGGAGTCATCCTCGTCATCGCCGTCGGCGTGCTGGTCATCGGCGCCGCACTGCGGTCGATGCGCCCGAAGGCCCCCGAGCCGCACGTGTTCACCCCGTCGCCGACGATGGCCCGGTCGGTCGCCTCCACCTCCACATCGACCGCCGCCGCCTCGCAGTTGACCCCCGCCGCGATCGCCGAGATCGACCGCCTCGTCGCCGCGGACAGGAAGATCCAGGCCATCAAGCTCTACCGTCAGCACACCGGCGTGCGCCTGCAGGAAGCGAAGGACCGGATCGACCACTGGTCGGTCAGCACCACCGCGCCGCACCTCGCTGCGGTCTCGAACGCCGCGGCGGCCCACTCGTCGATCACGGCCACGCCGTCGTCGGTGCGCGGCGCACTCCCGGCATCCGTCGCGGCAGAGGTCGACCGCCTCGTCGCCGCCGATCAGAAGATCCACGCGATCAAGCTGGTGCGCGAGCACACGGGCCTCGGGCTCAAGGACTCGAAGGACGTCGTCGAGGCCTGGCCGCGTCCGCGCCACTTGTAATTACAGGTTGCGGTCGGGGAGAATGGAGACGAACCCCCCACCCGAAGGAGCCCTCGATGCCCGACCGTCTCTCCCGCGCCCGCGCCACCGGCGTTCTCGCTGTGCTGCGCGCACCGTCGCCCGAGCTCGCGCTCGAGGCCTCTGAGGCGATCATCCACGGCGGGGTGACCGGCATCGAAGTGACCTTCTCGACCCCCGATGCCCCCGCGGTGATCCGCGAGCTGATCAGCCGCCACGGCGACGCCGCCTACATCGGAGCAGGCACGGTCACGACCGCCGAGCAGGCCGCACTCGCCGCCGACGCGGGCGCGGAGTTCCTCGTGAGCCCCGGCACGCTGCCTGCGCTGACCCGCGCGATGCTCGACACTGGCCGCGTCGTGATGACCGGCGCCATGACCCCGACCGAGGTCATGGGGGCGCTCGAGCTCGGCGTCGACGTGGTCAAGATCTTCCCGGCATCCCTCGGCGGCCCCTCGTACCTCGGCGCGCTGCGCGGCCCCTTCCCCGACGCCCCGCTGATGCCGACCGGCGGCGTGACACCCGACAATCTCGCCGACTGGTTCCGCGCCGGAGCGGTCGCCGTCGGTGCGGGTGGCGATCTCGCCAACGGCGCCTCGCTCGCCGCCTCCGACTGGGCCGACATCGAGCAGCGCTCGTCTCGATTCGCCGCGGCGCTCGCTGCCGCCCGCAGCTGATCCGGTTCTCATGCGAGTTTGGTATACCAGAACGCATGAGAGCTCGACGGATGCTGGTCGCCGCCGCCCTCGTGAGCGTGCTCACGCTGGGAGCGACGGCCTGCACTTCGCCACTCGCCAGCCCGCCGCCTTCGTCTGAGGAGTCCTCCATGTCCGACAGCACCCGTGATCTCTTCGCCGCTGCCCTCTCGGGTGACGCGGATGCCGTGCGCACCGCCCTCGGTGCCGGAGCCGACATCGAGGCCCGTGGTGACGGCGGCATGACCGCGCTCGTCGCTGCGACCAAGGCGAACCACGTCGACGCAGCCCGAGTACTGATCGATGCCGGAGCCGATGTGAACACCAAGGACGACATACAGGACTCGGCCTACCTCTACGCCGGAGCCCGTGGCCACGACGAGATCCTGCGGCTGGCCCTCGACAACGGCGCCGACGTCACCAGCACCAACCGCTTCGGCGGCACGGCGCTGATCCCGGCATCCGAGCGCGGGTTGCTGTCGACCATCGGCATCCTGCTCGAGGCGGGCGTCGACCCCAACCACATCAACAACCTGAACTGGACGGCACTGCACGAGGCGATCGTGCTCGGCGACGGATCCGACACCTACGTCGAGGTGGTGCGCACGCTGATCGCCGGCGGCGCCGACATCACGATCCGCGACGGAGACGGCGTGCTGCCTCGCGATCTCGCTGCCGCCCGTGGCTACGACGAGATCGTCGCCCTGCTGGAACGACGATGACCCGGTGATCGAACTCGCCCCCCTGGCCTGGGCGGCGCTCGGCCTCGCCGCTCTCACGATCGGCATCTCGAAGACCGCGCTCCCCGGCGGCAGCATCCTGGCCATCGCCCTGTTCGCGACCGTGCTGCCCGCGCGGACGTCGACCGCGGCGATGCTCCTGCTGCTCATCGTCGGCGACGTGTTCGCACTGATCACCTACCGCCGCCACGCGCACTGGCCGACCCTGCTGCGCCTCGCCCCGGCCGTCATCGCCGGCCTCGTCGCCGGGTTCGCGTTCCTCGCGCTCGCGGGCGATGGCATCGTGCGGCGGGCGATCGGCGTGATCCTGCTGGCGATGATCGCCGTGACCCTGTGGCGCCGATGGCGACAGAACAGGGCGGATGCCGTGGCACCGGCACCGGGCGGCCTCGTGCTCTCGGGTGTCTACGGCACGCTGGGCGGCTTCACGACCATGGTCGCGAACGCCGGCGGACCGGTCATGTCGATGTACTTCCTCGCGACGCGCACACCCGTGCAGGTGTTCCTCGGCACCTCGGCCTGGTTCTTCGCGATCATCAACCTCGTGAAGATCCCTTTCCTCGCGGGCCTCGGCCTGTTCGAGGGGCACGTGCTGCTGATGGATGCCGTGCTCGCGCCGCTCGTCGTGATCGGCGCCCTCGTCGGCATCCGTCTGGCCAAGCGGATGAACCAGGTGCTGTTCGACCGCATCGTCATCGTGCTGACGATCGCCGGGGCGGTCTACCTGCTGTTCTGACCCGCGCGCCGTCGCACGACAGCGTCAGTCGAGGAAGATGTCCGGGAACAGTCGGTCGTCCGGCGTTCCCGGCACCGCGGCGTAGCCCGAGAAGTCGGCCACTCCTTCGGCCTCGAGCACGTCCTCGACGATCAGCGTCTGACCGGTGTACTCACCCGCGGGCTTGAGCAGCACTGCGTACGCGGCATCCGCGTAGATGTCGGGGGTGCGGCTGGCGGCCATGACCCTGTCGCCCCCGAGCAGGTTCTGCACGGCGGCGGTGGCGATCGTGGTGCGCGGCCACAGAGTATTCGCGGCGATGCCGTCGCGGGCGAACTCCGCCGCGAGCCCGAGAGTGACCATCGTCATGCCGAACTTCGCGAGCGTGTACCCGGTGTGCGCGCCGAGCCACTTCGGCGTCGGGTTCAGGGGCGGTGACAGCGAGAGGATGTGCGGGTTCTCGGCGTCCTTGAGGATAGGGATCGCCGCGCGGGACAGCATGAACGTGCCGCGGACGTTGACGTCCTGCATCAGGTCGTACTTCTTCGCGCCGAGCTCGAGCGAACGCGAGAGATCGATGACACTGGCGTTGTTGATGACGATGTCGATGCCGCCGAACTCGCCCTGCGTCTTGAGGACGGCCTCGGTGATGTCATCGTCGTCGCGCACGTCGCCGACGATCGGCAGCGCCTGTCCGCCGGCTGCCCGGATCTGCTCGGCCGCGGAGTGCACGGTGCCCTCGAGCTTGGGGTGCGGGGTGTCGGTCTTCGCGAGCATCGCGATGTTCGCGCCGTCGGCTGCGGCACGCAGCGCGATGGCGAGGCCGATGCCGCGGCTGCCGCCCGACATGAGGATGGTCTTTCCTGCCAGTGACATGGATTCTCCTAGGGTCTGAGGCTGCGGTTTACTTCGGCGCCATACGGATCGCACCGTCGAGGCGGATCGTCTCGCCGTTGAGATAGCCGTTCTCGACGATCTGCTGCACGAGGGCGGCGTATTCGTCGGGGCGGCCGAGCCGCGAGGGGAACGGCACCTGCTGGCCGAGAGAGTCCTGCGCCGCCTGCGGAAGACCCATCAGCATGGGCGTCTCCATGATGCCGGGGGCGATGGTGCAGACGCGGATGCCGTGGCGTGCGAGCTCCCGAGCCACCGGGAGGGTCATGGCGTGCACGCCGCCCTTCGATGCGGAGTACGCGGGCTGACCGATCTGACCGTCGAAGGCGGCGACGCTCGCGGTGTTCACGATGACGCCGCGGTCGCCGTCGTCGGTCGCGTCGTTCTTCGCGATCACGGCGGATGCCTGCGAGAGGACGTTGAAGGTGCCCACGAGGTTGATGCGCACGATGCGTTCGAAGTCGGCGAGCACGGCCGGGTTGCCCTCTCGGTCGAGGACTTTGGCCGGCGGGGCGATCCCCGCGCAGTTGACCACGATGCGCAGCGGGGCGGCGGCCTGCGCGGCAGCGGCGGCCGCGGCGGCGTCATCCGCACTCGTCACATCGCCGGCGGTGAACACCCCGCCGAGCTCGGCGGCGATCTCGGCGCCGGCTGAGGAGGGGAGGTCGAGGATGGTCACGACGGCGCCGGCGGCTGCCAGCCTGCGTGCGGTGGCGAGGCCCAGACCGGACGCACCGCCGGTGATGAGAGCACTCGAGCCCTGGATCTGCATGCGGTTCTCCTTCGAAACGTGTGCGACTCAGTGTCAGTTTAGCTGATTCCGAGTTTCAGTCGATGCGCGATGGGGTCACGCCCGAGCGCATCGACACCGAGCCTACGCCGCACATGACGAAAGGCCGCACACGACGAAGGGGGAGAGCCGCACGGCCCTCCCCCTTCGTCGATGCCTCGCGCTCAGACCTCGATCTGCGCAGCGATGCCCTTGAGCTTGTGACGGGCGAGAGCGAGGTTCGCCGCTGCCCGACTCAGGACGAGATAGATGAACAGACCGTTCGCGCTCTGCGTGTTGAGCACGTTGATCAGGTGGTACTGCGAGCTCAGCGTGATGAGGATGTCGTCGATCTCGTCGGTGACGCCGAGGTCGCGCATGGTCGCCAGCTTCGCGCGGACGACGTTGGAGTTGCCCGCAGCCGCGATGCCGAGGTCGAATGACGGATTGCCGCCCTGGGCGAGAGCCATGCCGCTGCCGTAGTCGACGATCGCGGCGCCGGTCGCGCCTTCGATGGCCAGCAGCTGCTGCAGGGCGTCATCAAGTGAACTCATGTTGTACTGCTCCTCTGTGGTGGTGCGTGTGTCCGCGACGCGCTCATCTGGCGTGGATGCGTGGGCCTCTTCGGCCCAGATCCATTCGACGAAGCGGTCGAGGTCCCCCTCGTCGGGCTCCCGCGACGAGATCACCGGGGCCCTGGGCAGATCGCCCGCGACGCCCTGACCCGTGCCGACACCGTCGGCCTCGGGCACGGATGCCGATCCGTCGGAATCACTGCCATGGCGTCGCCACCACTGCGATCGGGACGAAACGCGCACGAAGACCTCGGTGTGTTGATGGGAGAGATGACGCGGCCGCCGACGGCGACCGGGATCGACACTAACCGCGTCCGAGCCCGCAGAACCGGGAGAATATGTGCATACCGATATACGTTCCGAAGGGGGCGATGCATGACCATTCCGGATACCGAGATCGAGATCCCGGCCGTCGTGCGCACGCTCGCCGGGGACGCCGCACTGACCCCTGTCTGGCTCAACGGCATCGGCGGGCTCACGTTCCGGACCGACGACGGGCGGTACATCAAGTGGGGCCCGCACGACGCGGAGGCCACCATGCGCGACGAGGCGGAGCGGATGCGCTGGGCTCGGCAATGGATCGTCGTTCCCGAGGTCCTCGAGCAGGGTCAGGATGACGACCACGAGTGGCTCGTCACGGCAGCGCTCGCGGGTCGCAGCGCAGTGGATCCGCGGTGGCGCGACGACCCCGAGACCGCCGTGCGCGCGGTCGGCATCGCGCTGCGCACGCTGCACGCGTCATTGCCCGTCGACGAGTGCCCCTGGAGCTGGGACCCGGCGCGGAGGATCGCGAACGCCCGAGAGCGGGGCGTCGATGTTCCGGACGACCTGCTCACGCCGCCACCCGTCGATCGACTCGTCGTGTGTCACGGCGACGCCTGCATGCCCAACACGCTGCTCGATGACGACGGCCGCCCGCTCGCCCACGTCGACCTCGCAGCCCTCGGCACCGCCGACCGCTGGGCGGACATCGCCGTGGCCTCGATGAGCACGACCTGGAACTTCGGCCCAGGATGGGAGGACGTGCTCATCGAGGCCTACGGCGTCACCCCCGATCGGGAGCGACTGGAGTACTACCGGAGGCTGTGGAACGAGAGCTGAGGCTCAGCCGCGCCCCTCAGCGTCCGCCGCGGCATCCGTCTCCGCATCCTCATGCAGCGCCACGCGGATCTCGGCGATCCGTCGCCGATCGATCGCCGTCACGCGGATCGTCGCGCCGGGCACCTCGACCGCGTCGCCGACCACCGCGAGGCGTCCGAGCATCTCGGTCACGAATCCGGCGACCGTGTCGGATGCTCCACGCGGCAGGTCGATCCCGGTGATCTCCGAGAAGTCCTGCAGGTTGAGGCGACCGTCGAGTGCGCCGCCGGCATCCGGCATCCGCTCCTCGGTGTCGTACTCGTCGAAGATCTCGCCGACGACTTCCTCCACGAGGTCCTCGAGGGTCACGATGCCGTCGGTGCCGCCGTACTCGTCGACGACGACGGCGATCTGGTGCCCCGCAGCCCGCATACGGGTCAGAGTCGGCAGCACCCCGGCCGTCGACGGCACGTACTCGACGGGACGCATGAGTCCGA
Source organism: Microbacterium sp. CGR1 (assembly GCF_051062835.1). Classification (GTDB taxonomy): domain Bacteria; phylum Actinomycetota; class Actinomycetes; order Actinomycetales; family Microbacteriaceae; genus Microbacterium. The sequence continues at coordinate 2,184,279 of NZ_JAOTPG010000001.1, forward strand.
GCACCGGACGCGTCGCGTCGTCGGCTGCCGCCTCGAAGAGGTCGCGCACGTGCACGAAGCCGACGATGTCGTCGAGCGAGGCGTCGATCACGGGGTACCGCGAGAACGGCAGCTCCCGCACCTGGGCGATCGCATCGGTGAGCGTCGCCGCGCCGTCGAGCGCGACGACTTCCGGACGAGGCCGCATGACCTCGCTGACCTGGCGTCCGCGCAGCGACAGGACGTCGTCGAGGATCCGGCGCTCCTCGTCGGGGAGGCTCTGGTGCGTCGCGACGATGTCGCGCAGCTCCTCCTCACTGAGCTCGTCCGCCGCCTTGTTCGGGTCGCCGCCGAGCAGTCGCACGACCGCGTTCGTCGACACCGAGAGCAGCCAGATCACGGGTCGCATGATCGTGGCGAAGCCGTCGAGCACCGGCGCGACGGCATAGGCGAACTGCGCGTTGCGCTGGATCGCGAGCCGCTTGGGCACGAGCTCGCCGAGCACGAGCGACAGATACGCGATCACCAGCGTCAGCAGCACGGTCGCGAGCGTCAGGGCGAGCGGGGCTGCGACGCCGAGGTTCTCGAGCAGCGGGGCGACAGAGGGGGCGATGGACGTCGCACCGTACGCCGCCGAGGCGAATCCGGCGACCGTCACACCGATCTGCACGGCCGAGAGGAAGGTGTTGGGATTGCGGGCGAGGCCCGCGACCTTCTCGCCGCGCTTGCCTCGAGCCGCGATCGCGTTGATCTGGCTCTCCCGCAGCGTGACGAGCGCCATCTCGGTCGCGGCGAACACGCCGCCGACGAGGACGAACACGAACACCAGGGCGATGTTCAGCGCGAGGTCGCCCATCAGCGGGTCACCTCACGAGGTGCAGGGGCGCCCGAGGTCTTTCGGGCGCCGGGTCTGTCAGGGTCTGCGGACGCGTCGGATCGGCGCGACTGGTTCACGAGTGTTCCTTCTGGGTGTCGGTGGTGAGGGGTGCAGAGGCGGCGGAGGAGTTCTCGAGTGCGTCGCGCCTGTCGTCTCGGCGCGTCTTCATGAGGCTCGCGACGGTGGCGACCGCGATGGTCGCGCCGATGAAGACCAGCGAGAACCAGATCGGGATCTCGGGAGCCCACAGCATCGGCTCGCCGCCGTTGATGAACGGCAGCTCGTTGACGTGCATCGCGTGCAGCACGAGCTTCACACCGATGAAGGCGAGGATGACCGCGAGGCCCTGCGCGAGGTACACCAGGCGCTCCAGCAGACCGCCGATGAGGAAGTACAGCTGGCGCAGACCCATCAGGGCGAAGGCGTTGGCGGTGAAGACGATGTACGCCTCTTCGGTCAGGCCGTAGATCGCGGGGATCGAGTCGACCGCGAAGATCAGGTCGACGAAGCCGATCGCGATGATCACGAGGAACATCGGGGTGAAGAACCGCTTGCCGTTGCGCTGCACCGTGAGGCGGTCGCCGTTGTACTCGTCGCTCACCGGCAGGATGCGGCGCACGAAGCGCATGAAGCGACCGTTCGCCGGGTTGTGGTCACCCTGAGCGAATGCCTGGCGGTACGCGAGGAACAGCAGCAGAGCGCCGAAGAGGTAGAAGATCCAGGAGAAGTTCTCGATCAGCGTCGCGCCGAGGGCGATGAACCCACCGCGCATGATGAGCGCGATCACGATGCCGATCATCAGCACCTTCTGCTGATACATCCGCGGCACGGCGAAGCCGGTCATCACGATCAGGAAGACGAAGAGGTTGTCGATCGACAGCGCCTTCTCGGTGAGGTAGCCGGCGAAGTACTCGCCGCCGTACGTCCAGCCCGAGACAGTGCCGATGCCGACGCCGAACAGCAGCGCGAGGCCGATGTAGAAGGCCGACCAGCGGGCGGACTCGCCGATGGTGGGCTCATGCGGCTTTCGCACGTGGGCGAAGAACTCGTACACGAAGAAGGCGATCGTGACGGCGATCGTGATGATCCACACGAGGGGGGTGATGTTCAAGAGGGTCTCCAGAAGACGTAGGCGTGACGATGTCGACGCCAAGGTCTTCTCCATCCTCGAGAACGAGGACCGGGGACCCGGGATGCAGGGACATCCGTAATGACGAGCCGCCCGTGGTGGAGTACTCCCCTTGGGTTCGCTCCATGCTAGCGAATACATCGGCATTCCAGCTATGAGAAAGCTGAGTATGCGCTGGAGGTGTCGAGCACCGCCGCCGGAGCGTGGGACTCAGGCTCTTTGTCAGGCCGTCGGGCCGAGGATGAAGTTCCAGGCCCCCGTCAGCACGGCCACGGTGATAGCGACGATCGGGATCACCGAGGCGACGACCACGAGCATTGTGTCCCGTCGATCCCACACTGATTCCCTGGCCCACGACCTCGGCGCTCTTCCGCCGAAGCCGCGCGCCTCCATGGCCGTGGCCAACGACGACCCGCGACGGATCGCGAGCACGAACAGCGCGAACGCCATGCCGAACGCGCGGCGCACGCGCCCCTCGTCGGCGACGCCCCGGGCCCTCCGGGCGAGAGCCAGCGCTCGCCAGTCCTCGACGAGCAGGCCCATCATGCGCATGCCGGCGAGCGCCCCGACGACGAACCGCGCCGGAAGCTTGGCCCGCTGGGCGAGGCCGTCGGCGAGGTCGGTGGGATCGACCGTGATGAACAGCACCACCGCGGGCAGGCCGATCGCGAGCACGCGCACCGCGGTCGCCGCGGCGAGGGCCAGCGATCCGTCGCTGATGCGTATGAAGAGCCATTCGACATGGATCGTGCCGCTGGTCGCGCCGTACAGGGCGATCGTGACCGCACCGAGCGGAGCGGCGATCCACAGCACCGCGGTGCGGGTCCAGAACTCCTTCGCGCGGAGGCCTGCGAGCAACAGGAGCGGTATCTCGAGCAGCAGCGCGACGGAAGCCGACACGACGTCGATCGTCAGCACGAGCGGCAGCGCGATGAGCAGCGCCGCGGCGAGCTTGGCCAGGGCGGAGCGCGGGGCGATCGGTCCCGGTCGTTCGATGCGGGCCGTGAGCGGATCGATCATCGCCCCACCTCGATGCGGCGGGCGCGGAGGGCGTCCAGCACGGCCTCGTCGTGACTGATCGCGACGACGGCCGTTCCCTCGTCGCGCAGGCGAGCGATCAGGCCGACGAGCTCGGCCCAGGTCGTCGCATCCTGACCGAACGTGGGTTCGTCGAGCACCAGCATCCGGGGGCGCGTGGCGAGGGCGGCCGCGACGGTCAGGCGTCTCTTCTCGCCGCCCGACAGCGTGTAAGGGTTCGCGCCGGCGAGTGATGTGAGTCGCAGCCGGTCGAGCAGGTCGTCGACCCGCACGGCGATCTCGGCCTCCGGGAGCTTCAGGGCTCGGGGGCCGACCGACAGCTCATCTCGCACCGTCTTCGCGAGCAGCTGATGCTCGGGCGTCTGCATGACGTTCGCCATGCGGGTGAGCAGTGCTCGCGAGGACCAGCGGAAAGGATCAGCCTTCTCCCCGGCGGCGAGGGAGGGCAGCGCCGAGACCCGACCGCTTTCGGCGGGGATGAGCCCCGCCAGCGTGAGCCCGAGAGTCGACTTTCCGGCGCCGTTCGCACCCGTCACCCCCAGCGCCTCACCGGCGCGCACGTCGATGTCGAAGGGACCGGCCACCGCCAGCCCGCGTCGTCGGGAGACCGAGAGCCCTCGCGCCTCGAGCAGCGTCTCCCCCGGCCTCTGCGACGGCGCGGGCGGGGTGGCAGGCGGATGCCCCGGAACCCACACACCGGATGCCGCGAGCTCGGCGCCCCGAGCCCCGAGCACCTCATCGGGGCTGCCGTCCGCGAGGACGACCGTCCCCTCGGGGGCGGCGCCGAGCACGATGACGCGGGTGACCAGCGGCAGCCAGACGTCGATGCGATGCTCGATCACGACCAGGGTCGCGCCGCTGACGTCGAGCGCGGCGGCCACGGCATCCCGCACATCCTGCACACCCTGCGGGTCGAGGTTGGCTGTCGGCTCGTCGAGGAGGATCGCGCCGGGGCGCATCGCGAGCACCCCGGCCAGGGCGAGGCGCTGCTTCTGGCCGCCCGAGAGGGCCGCTGTCGACCGATCGAGCGCGACGTCGAGATCGACGGCATCCAGCGCGTGCCGCACCCGCTGCCAGATCTCGTCGCGAGGGACGCCGAGGTTCTCGCATCCGAACGCGACGTCGTCGCCGACCCTGGCGAGGATCGTCTGGGTGTCGGGGTCCTGGAGGACCATGCCGACGCGCCCGCGCGCATCGGTCGGCTTCTGCCCGTCGACGAGCAGCGCGCCCTGCGTCTCGCCCTCATCGGCCCCACCGAGCACGCCGCCGAAGCCCTGCAGCAGGGTCGACTTGCCCGAACCCGAGGCGCCGAGCAGCAGCACCCGCTCCCCCGGCTCGATGCGCAGGTCGACGTCGCGCACAGCCCAGCGCAGCCGCGTCGCGTACCGCCACCCCCAGCCGCGGGCTTCGAGGGTGGCGGGCGTCGTGGGCGAGGTCACACGCGTGCGGTGACCTCGCGGCCGGCAGCGAACCGGCCGAGAGCGCCCGTCGCCGCGAGTCCTCGGGCGATCAGCCAGGCACCGAGCCCCGCGATGATCGCCCCCGAGATGGTCGTCGAGACGATGTAGACGGTGGTGAACAGCGTGTCGGCCCCGGCGTACCAGAGGATGCGGTCGTTGATGCCGCAGGCGAGGCCCGCGCCCGCTCCTGCGAGCATGACCACGGGAAGGCGCCAGACGCCGTACAGGAAGACGAGGAAGATCAGCTCGGCGCCGAGGCCCTGCACGAGCCCCGAGACGATCGTGAGGGGTCCCCACGCGTTGCCGACGAGCGCAGAGATGATGGCGGCCACCAGCTCTGTGTAGAGCGCGGCGCCGGGCTTGCGGATGATGAGACCGCCGAGCACTCCGGCGATCAGCCACGGGCCCGCGAGCAGACCCTGCACGCCGGGGAGCAGAGGGGTGAGGATGTTGCTCGGCACCTCGTACCCGACGTTCCAGAGCAGGAAGACCAGGGCGCACGCGACCGCGATGACGCTGGCCACGACGATGTCGACGACCCGCCAGCGCCAGAGCTCCGGGCGACCGAGGCCCTTCGAGGGGGATGCGGTGGCGGATGCCGATTCCGTGGTGGATCCGGACGTGGATGTACTCATCAGTAGCTCCTCCCTGCGCTGGCATTACCCAGATCAGGTTCGACGGTCGAAGCGCGATTCGCTCCCTCTCAGCCCGGCTCGCCGGACTCCCGTGGTTGTCCTCACGATCTTACCCAGTGCCGACACTCGCGTCTGCTCCTGTTGCAGCGCCGCGGATCTGCGCGCGAGTTCGGTACCGTGAGGAGGTGACCGCTCCTGAATCCGCCGAGGCCACCGCCTCCGACGCGCCTGCAGGCGACGCGCCCGGGGGTGATGCGCCCGTGGTCGACGCTCCAGTAGCCGATGCGCCCGTGGGCGTTGCATCCGGAAGTGGCGCGCCGAGCGCCACCCCCGCGACGCCCATCGAGGCTGACGCCCTCGCGGTGTTCGACGACGAGCCCCAGGCGCAGTGGGCGGGTGCTGCGAGCGGCGGGACGCCGCTGACCTGGGTCGACCCGGTCAGGGTCGCCGAGGAGACGACCAGCGGCTCACTGGACGAGAACGCCCGCACTGCGTCGGGCTCCGCGCTGTTCAAGGATGCCCGGCTGCGCCCGGCAATCGCGCGTCCGGGCCTTCTGGTGCCGCTCGGCGTTCTCGTCGGACTGGTCGCCTCGTACGCGGGGACGACCATGCTCTGGCCTCTGCACGAGGTGGCGCCGACCGTGCAGGCGGCCGAGGTGTCGCCGACAGCCGCGGACGCGGCAGCGATCTCGTGGCCCACTCAGGGAAGCGGCGCCGTCGGTGTCGGCGGGCTCTCCACCGCCTCCTCGTCTCTCGACGCCGCGGCGATCGCGAGCGTCACGAAGGTCGTATCGAGCCTGATGGTGCTCGAACGGATGCCGCTCGCCGTGGGCGAGCAGGGCCCGGAGTTCTCCTTCACCCGGGCGGACAACCTCGCTTACTGGGACTACCGGCGATCGGACCAGTCAGCCCTCGACGTGCCCGTCGGCGGCACGCTCACCGAACTGCAGCTGCTGCAGGGGACCCTTCTGGGGTCCGCGAACAACTACATCGACCGCCTCGCCAGAGAGATCTGGGGATCGGAGTCGGCGTTCTCCTCGGCTGCCACCGTCTGGCTGCGCGACCGCGGTCTCGACGGCATCACGATCGCGACGCCGTCGGGCTTCGACGCCCGCAACACGGCCACGCCCGAGTCGCTCGTCGCGCTCGCCGAGATGGCGATGCAGAATCCGGTCTTCGCGGGCATCGTGGGCACCCCCTCGATCGACCTCCCGGGTGCCGGCACCGTCACGAACACGAACGGGATGCTGGCGGACGCCGGAGTCGTCGGAGTGAAGACCGGCACCCTCGGCGACAGCTGGAACCTGCTGACCGCGAAGGACATCACCATCGACGACGTCACGGTGCACCTGTACGCCGCCGTGCTCGGGCAGGCCGATGACGAACAGCGCCTGGCTCAGACCCGCTCGCTGTTCTCGCAGGTCGAGACCGCGCTTCAGGCGCAGGCGCCGGCTGTCGCGAAGGGCACGGTGGTCGGGACAGTCACGACTCTGTGGGGAACGACCACCGATGTCATCGCGGATGCCGACGCCGACCTCGTGCTGTGGAACGGGGCGACCGCGCAGGCGACATCGACGTTCACCCTCGGGGACAACCGCGAGGAGGGCGACGAGATCGGCACGATCACGAGCGTCGGACCACTGAACACCGTGACGACGTCGGTGTCGCTGGCAGACGACGTGGACCCACCGAGCCCGTGGTGGCGGCTGACTCACCCGCTCGAGCTGTTCGGACTCACCGAAGCGCAGCGCTGAGGCCGGCCCCGCCAGGAACTCCCCACGCGATAGCCCGTACGCAGACGCCCCACCCCGAATCAACGGGGCGGGGCGTCTGTCGGTTCACGCTGCGTTCGCGTCAGCCGTTCTGACCACCGGAGTCCGGCCGCTCGACGATCGCCTGGGCTGCAGCGGTCTCGGCCGCGGGGGTCTGCGCACCCACCGAGGCGCCGACCTGCGCGGCCGCCGCTGCCTCTTCCGCGTCGCCGCTCACGACGACCGGAGTCGATCCCGTGAGTGCGTCCTCGGCGTCGATGTCGGTCGCCGCCTGCTCGAACTGCGACTGGTACAGACGCCAGTAGGCACCCTGCGCAGCGATCAGCTCGTCGTGCGTGCCCTTCTCGACGATGTCACCGTGCTCCATCACGAGGATGAGGTCGGCGTCACGGATGGTCGACAGGCGATGCGCGATCACGAACGAGGTGCGCCCCTGTCGCAGGGCCGCCATCGCGTGCTGCAGCAGCAGCTCCGTGCGGGTGTCGACCGCCGATGTCGCCTCGTCGAGGATCAGGATCGACGGCTGGGCGACGAAGGCCCGCGCGATGGTGATCAGCTGACGCTCACCCGCCGAGACGTTCGACGCGTCCTCGTCGAGCACCGTGTCGTACCCCTCGGGCAGTGCGTGCACGAAGCGGTCGACATACGTCGCCTTCGCGGCCTCGAGAACCTCGTCGTCGGTCGCGGTAGACCGGCCGTACCGGATGTTCTCGCGGATGCTTCCCGCGAACAACCACGGATCCTGCAGCACCATGCCGGTGCGCGAACGCAGCTGGTCGCGAGTGACCTCGGAGATGTCCTGACCGTCGAGCAGGATGCGCCCGCCGTTCAGCTCGTAGAACCGCATGATCAGGTTGACCAGCGTCGTCTTTCCGGCCCCGGTGGGGCCGACGATCGCGACGGTCTGGCCCGGCTCGACGCGGAACGAGAGGTCGGTGATCAGAGGGCGCTCGGTCGTGTAGGAGAACGCGACATTCTCGAACTCCACGACGCCCTGGCCGTCGGCGAGCGGCGGAGCGTCCGCCTCATCGGCCTCCTGCTCCTCGGTGTCGAGAAGCTCGAACACCCGCTCGGCCGATGCTGTTCCGGACTGCACGACCGCGGCCATGCCTCCCAGCTCCGACAGCGGCTGCGTGAACTGCTGCGAGTACTGGATGAACGCCTGCACGTCACCGAGACGCAGCTGACCGTTCGCGACCATGAGTCCGCCGAGCACGGCGATGCCCACGTAGGTGAGGCTGCCGACGAAGGTCATCGCGGGCATGATGATCCCCGAGAGGAACTGCGCCTTGAAGCTCGCCTGGAACAGCTCCTCGTTCTCGTCCTTGAACTTGTCGAGGGCGTCCTGCTCGCGTCCGAAGACCTTCACGAGCGCGTGGCCCGAGAATGCCTCCTCGACGCGGGCGTTCAGACGACCGACCTTGCGCCACTGCGTGCCGAAGGCCTTCTGAGACCTCGGACCGATGACGCCGAAGATCACACCCATCAGCGGCAGGGCGACGAGCGCGACGAGGGCGAGCTGCCACGAGATCGAGAACATCAGCACCAGCACGCCCACGACGGTGAGAACGGCCGTGATCGCACCGGACAGCGACTGCTGCATCGTCTGGGTGATGTTGTCGATGTCGTTGGTGACGCGCGAGATCAGGTCACCGCGCTGCACCTTGTCGAAGTACGACAGGGGCAGCCGGTTGATCTTCGCCTCGACCTGCTCGCGCAGGCGCCACATGGTGCGCACCATGATGACGTTGATGACGTAGCCCTGGATCCAGCTCAGGAAGGCGGCCACGATGTAGATCGCGAGGACCGCGATGATGACCCACCGCAGCGCATCGAAGTCGACGCCGTCACCGACCTGGAAGCTGCCGAGGGCTGCGACCTGGTTCGCGTAGTCGTCCTGTCCGCCCTGGCGGAGGGCCGCGACCACGTCGTCCTGCGACGTGCCGGCCGGGAAGCCCGGGAAATCGCCGTTCGCCTGACCGAGCTGCACCGAGATGAAGCCCTTGTAGATGAGGTTGGTGGCCTCACCGAGCACCTTCGGCGCGGCGACCGTGAGCACGACGCCGACCGCGCCGGCGATGGAGACCAGGATGAACCACACGGCTGAGGGCTTCAGCAGTCCGATCATCCGGCTGAAGCTCTTGCCGAAGTTGTCGGCCTTGCCCGGTGCGACGCTGTCCCAGCCGCCGCCGTTCTGGCGCGCTTTCTCGGCGAGTTCGGCTTCGTACTTCTCTTCGTCGGTCAGTCCCGGCTCGACAGTCGCGGTGCTTGCCGTCGCCTCGGTCGCGGTCGCCTTGGCGGCGCGACCCCGACGCGTCTGGGGTTCGTTCTGCTCGCTCATGCGTCCACCCCCAGCTGCGACTCGACGATCTCTCGATAGGTCGTGCTCGTCTCGAGGAGCTCCTCGTGCGTGCCGACGCCGACCATGGTGCCCCCTTCGAGCACGACGATGCGATCCGCATCGGTGATGGACGAGACGCGCTGCGCGACCACGATCTTGGTCACGTGAGGCAGCTCGCGCCACAGCGCCTGCCTCAGACGCGCGTCGGTGGTGAGATCGAGCGCCGAGAACGAGTCGTCGAACACGAGGATCTGCGGCTGCCGCACGATCGCTCGGGCGATCGCGAGACGCTGACGCTGCCCGCCTGAGACGTTCGTGCCACCCTGCGTGATCCGCGATTCGAGGCCGTCAGGCATCTCCTCGACGAAGTCGCGACCCTGCGCGATCTCGAGGGCGTGCCACAGCTCTTCGTCCGTGGCGTCTTCGCGGCCATAGCGCAGGTTCGATGCGACGGTCCCCGTGAACAGGAACGGACGCTGGGGAACCAGGCCGATGGTCGCCCAGAGCGACTCGACGTCGGCCTGGCGGACGTCGGCTCCTCCGACGAACACCGCACCGCCCGTGGCATCGAAGAGCCGAGGGATCAGCGAGACGAGAGTGGTCTTGCCCGCACCCGTCGAGCCCACGATCGCCACAGTCTCGCCGGGCTCAGCCGCGAAGCTGATGCCCTTGAGCACGGGCGAATCCGCGCCGGGGTAGGTGAACTCGACATCGTCGAACGCGACCGCGCCCGCGGCAGGGAAGTCGGTGACACCGTCGGTCGGACGCTCCATGCTCGAGGTCGTGTCGAGGACCTCGCCGATGCGCTCGGCCGAGACGGCGGCGCGCGGGATCATGATCGCCATGAAGCTCGCCATGATGACGCCGCCCATGATCTGACCGATGTATTGCATGAAGGCGAAGATCGTGCCGACCTGTACGGTGCCGCTGTTGACCTCGATGCCGCCGAACCAGACGACCGCCACGACCGTGACGTTGAGGATCAGCATGAACAGCGGGAACAGGAGCACGAACAGCGAGCCGACCTTGCGGCCGACGACCATGATGTCGGTGTTCGCTTCGCGGAATCGCTCTTCTTCGATGCGCTCGCGCACGAATGCACGGACGACGCGCACACCGGTCAGCTGCTCGCGCATGACGCGGTTCACGGTGTCGAGCTTGCCCTGATAGCTGCGGAACAGCGGAACCATGCGGCTCACGACGAGACCTGCGACGATCAGCAGCAGCGGCACGGAGACCGCGATCAGCCAGCTGAGGCCGATGTTCGTCTGCACGGCGAAGATGATGCCGCCGATCGCGAGCAGCGGCGCGGTGACGAGCATGGTGGCGCCCATCATCGCGAGCATCTGCACCTGCTGCACGTCGTTCGTGTTGCGGGTGATGAGCGAACCGGCCCCGAACTGCGAGACCTCGCGCTCGGAGAATCCGCTCACCTTGCCGAACACGTCGGCGCGGATGTCGCGGCCCGCCCCCATCGACGCACGGGCGGCGAAGTACGTGGCGATGACCGAGGCGATGATCTGGCCGAGCGACACGGCGAGCATGAACAGGCCGGTGCGCCAGATGTAGTCGGTGTCGGACTGAGCGACGCCCTTGTTGATGATGTCTTCGTTGAGACGGGGAAGGTACAGAGTCGCGATCGCGCTGGCGAACTGGAAGACCAGCACGGCCACGAGCAACCACTTATAGCGGGACAGATATCGAACGAGGATTTTTCCCAGCACAGGCGGACTTTCTAGGAAGGATGAAGCGGCAGATCTCCCGACGGGCGGACGCGGGCCGACGATCGCGCATATGACAGAGTGCCACGAACCGCGGACATTCGTATCCCCCTGTGGGCGGACCTTCGCTGACAGCGAACCATTCCGCCTGCGGCCAGCCGTTTATGCACCGTGGTGAACAACCGCGGATATATCGATATGCCTCAGAAGAGGGGGCGATCCGGCACGAACTCTCGCGCCTCTGCGCCCGCATCCGGGGCCAGGTCGGCGATCGTCGCGGGATCCCACTTCGGGTTGCGGTCCTTGTCGACGAGCTGCGCGCGGATCCCCTCGACGAGATCGGGGTGACGCGTCACGAACCACATCACGCGGCGGTACTCCCCCTCGAGCGCTGCGCGGAGATTCGGAAGCGCCCGAGCCTCGCGGACCGCGTCGAGGGTCACGGTGAGGCCGGTCGGGGCGAGGCTGTCGAGCAGCTCGGCGGTGGCCGTGGCATCCGCCGTGCCCTGCTCCTGCAGGCGAGAGATGATCTCGGCGACCGTGTCGGCCGAGAACGCCTCGTCGACCCACGGGCGCGCGGCCGACAGTTCCGACGGATCGGGGGTCTCGTCGAACAGCAGCACGATCTCGGCCGGACCCGTGGGGTCCGCGCGATACGCGAGCGCCTCGCGCAGCGCGTCGAGGCGGTCGGACGGGACGAAATGGTCCGCGAAGCCCATCAGCACGGCATCCGCTCCGTTCATGGTGCCGCCCGTCAGGCCGAAGTACTCGCCCAGCCGGCCGGGAGCGCGACCGAGCAGCCACGTTCCCCCCACATCGGGCGTGAAGCCGATGCGGGTCTCGGGCATCGCGAGCTTCGATCGCTCCGTCACGATGCGGATGGCCGCGTGACCTGAGAGCCCGACGCCTCCGCCCATCGTGATGCCGTCTGCCAGCGACACGACGGGCTTCGAGTACTCGGCGATCATCGCGTTCAGTGCGTACTCGGCACGGAAGAACTCCGCGGTCTCGTCGGCTCGACCGGCCACGATCTGCGCATGCAGTCCGCGCACGTCGCCGCCCGCGCACATCCCGCGCTCGCCCTCGCCGTCGATCAGGACGATCTGCACGTCGGTGTCCTCGCGCCATGCCTCGAGCGCCTCGGTGAGCAGCTGGATCATGCCGAGGTCGAGTGCGTTGATCGCCTCCGGCCGGTTGAGCGTCAGCCTGCCGAGCGCGCCTTCCGTGCGGACGAGGACCCGGGGAGCGGCAGTGGAATCGGTCACGGGTGCCACGTTACCCCTCGGTCGCAGCCTTGCATTCGGGTGGGTTTGTGCGGTAAATGCGCGATCCGGCGGCTTTTCCGGCAGGATAGAGAGAACTGCCCACTGCAACGAGAGGTCGCAGATGCCCGACGGACAGGTGCTCGAGTTCACGCGCGTCACCAAGCGATTCAATGACGTGACGGCGGTGTCCGACTTCTCCGCGCGAGTCGAGCCCGGTGTCGTGACCGCCTTCCTCGGCCCGAACGGGGCCGGCAAGACCACGACGCTGCGGATCCTCCTCGGTCAGGTGCGCGCCACCTCCGGCACGGCCACGATCGGCGGGGTCGCATTCCCCGAGCTCCGCCACCCCCTGCGCACCATCGGATCGGTGCTCGAGGAGACGGTCTACCGCCCTCGACGTTCGGCCGCGCGCCAGCTGACCATGGCCGCCAAGGCCAACGGCATCCCGCTGTCGCGCGTCGACGAGGTCCTCTCGCTGGTCGGTCTCGAGCACGAGAGCGAAGGACGCATCGGCAGCTTCTCGCTCGGCATGCGTCAGCGACTGAGCGTCGCCCACGCCCTGCTCGGCGACCCCGGTGCCCTAGTGTTCGACGAGCCGGCCAACGGACTCGACCCCGAAGGCATCCGCTGGATGCGTCTGCTCATGCGCCGCCTCGCCGACGAGGGTCGCACTGTGCTCGTCTCCTCGCACGTGCTGAGCGAGATCGAGCAGGTCGCCGACCACGTCCTCGTGCTCTCGAAGGGGCAGCTCATGCTGTCGAGCGGCATCGAGAAGCTCGCAGACCCGTCTGCCGGATCGGTCGTCGTGGATGCCGCGGATCGCGCCGCGCTGAAGGCGGCGCTCTCGGTCGCCGGCCTCGAGGTCGAGGTGCTCCGCTCCGGGCTCACCGTCCGCGGCAGCAACGCCGGAAAGGTCGGCGCCATCGCGGCATCGGCCGGCATCGCCCTCACCACGCTGGTGCAGCGCGGCCCCACGCTCGAAGACGTGTTCATCGAGCTCGTGCGCGGCGGCACGCTCGCACCGCACGCGATCGCGGCCGCCTCGCAGTTCATCACCCCTGAGGCTGAGGCGCAGTCGTCGGATGCTGCGCTGGACGCCGCTCCCGCGACCACGGTCCTGCCTGCGGTGATCGGCGAGAGCGCTGCGGACGCCTCCGTCGAGACGGTGGACGCGGAAGACAGCTCGGACGACGCTGAGGATGCTCCTGCGGACGACGCGGCGAACGTCGACGAGGGCGCGGAGATCGACGCCGAGGCCCCTGAAACCGAGGCTGGTGCGGATGCGTCCGTCGACACCGCGGACTCGGATGCTGCGGAATCGGACGCCGCTCGGACTGACGCTGCTGCTGCTGACGCGGCAGAGGCCAAGGCCGACGACGCAGCCTACGCCGCGGCTGCGGCACGCGACGTCGAGCACGCGGCGGCGGAGCTCGGCTACGCGGCCGACGCATCCGACGCGAATGACGCCGAAGATGCGGCAGACGTCATCTCCGAGGCCGCCGAGACCTCCGAGGCCACCGAGACCCCCGAACGCTCCGCGCACGACGGGGATGCCGACGATGCATCCGATCGTGGCGATGCGCCCTCCGAGGAGGGCGCCCGCCCCTCGTTCGATGAGATCCTGTTCGGGACGTCCGTCGCCACTGATCCCGGCGCCGAGAACGAGTCCGCGCCCGCTGCCGAGGGCATCGACGAGCACTCCGGAGTCGAGTTCTTCACCGAGGTCCCGGCATCCGATGAGTCGGAGTCCGATGAAGACGCAGACTCGGCCGGCGGGGAAGACGCATCGGACGACGACCCGCGCTCCGCGGCCGTCAGCTCGATGCTCGCCGCAGCCGCACGCGCCTACTACGAGGACGAGCCGAAGGACTACCCGCTGGGCGAGTCTGAGGCATCCGAGGCGCCGGCCGACGCTCATGCCGAGCACCGTGAGGGTCACGAGAGCGAGCAGCACGAGCACCACGAGGGCGAGCAGCACGAGCACCACGAGGGCGAGCACCACGAGGGCGAGCACCACCAGTCCTGAGGCCGCGCCGCCGACCTCCATGCGAACGCCCTCCGCGCCGAAAGGTTGCGGAGGGCGTTCGTCGTTCTGGGAGGCGGTCAGGCCGGCCGAGGACGGATCACAGGGCGGCGGCTGCCCTTCGACACCGGAGTCGGCGATGTGGCGACGATCTCCTCGACGTCCGCGGGCTCATCCGAGACATCGAGTCGGAGGGCCTGGGTCAGTGCCAGGCCGTGCTTGGTCGTGAGGATCAGGCGCCGGTACTGCTCATCGCCCGCGAGGTCGATGACCACACTGGGGCGGCGGCGTCGGATCAGCACGAAATCCACGCTTCCGGCGGCTTTCCACGTGCCCGCGGCGAGGATACCGGGAATGTGCGTTCCGGGGTTCGGCACGCCTCGGAGCCAGGCCCAGGCGTCATCGACGAGCTGCACCTTGGTGATGGTGTCGCGGACGAGCCGCACGTTGTCGCGGTGGAAGCTCGCCGCACGCTCGATCGGCGAGAGCACGATCTCGAGTTGCGTCTGGTCGAGCAGCAACGTCACCATGCGTCCAGTCTGCCAGCGGCAGCCTCCCAGATGTCTGTGTCTTGCTCACAGGAAGGCAACGATCCATTGTCGGTTCCCACGATTCCACCTCTCTTCCATTCCGATGTTCCGCACGACTTTCGAACAAATCTACTAGACTCGGAGCATGACATCCGCCACCGCCAACGGTCTCGAACAGCGCAGGGCGCTGCTCGATTCATGGGTCGAGAAGCGGCGGCAGATCGCCTGTCTCGAGGCCGAGGCATCCGACCTCCTCGCCGAGCGGATGCGGCTCGCCCGTACCGATTCCGATGACAGCCCGTTCCACCGTGATGCGATCCATCGATCGATGGTCGCCGAGTACTCGGCGGCCGGCCGTTTGACCCAGGGCAGCATCGAATACGCCTTCACCGACGCGGGTTTCCTCGACGCCAGCCACCCGCGCGTGCGCGAGGCATTCCGGCGCGGCACCATCAGCGGCGCACACGTCCGCGAGATCGTACGAGCTGCCGGAGTCGTGCGCGAGGCCGTGAACAACGGCCGAGCGGACGCCGATGTGCTGCCGCTGTACGACACTGTCGCCGTCATCGTCGCCGAGGGCGAGACCGCTGCGCGCACACGCGTGCATCTGCGCGAACTGGCAGCGGTGCTGGCGGGCTCGACGACCACCGAGCGCCACGCACAAGCGGCGTCGGAGCGCACGGTGACCGTGCGGCCGGCAGGAGACGGGCTCTCCGTCCTGACTGTCGTGCTGCCCGAGCATCTCGCCACGGCGATCCTCGATCGCCTCACCCAGCTCGCGCACGCCGTCATCCGCGGTCGCGACGATCGCGAGCCGGTGCTCGAACCGATCGATGACGGCGAGGACCCGATCTATCCGGAGGACATCGCTCACGACGATCCGTCACGCGACGACTACGCGATCTTCGGCGATGGGACGTTCACGACCGACCCCACCTGCCCCGAGGGGCCCGCGGTCGAGCACATCCCCGCAGACACCCGAACGATCGATCAGGTGCGGGCCGACCTGCTGATCGACCTCCTGCTCGCCTCCGACCCGAGCGCCGCCAACGGCACGGGACTCGACAACATCCAGGGTCGAATCCATGTCACGGTGGCCGCCACCACTCTCGCCGGATGTGATGATCGGTCCGCCCAGCTCGACGGGCACGGTCCGCTCCACCCCGACATCGCTCGCGACCTCGCCGGCCGCAACGGCGGGTGGTCACGCCTGTTCCTCGATCCGACCGGCCTGGTCGTCGAGACAGACACCTACCGGCCCACCGAGCCGATGCGACGATTCCTGCGGGCCCGAGACCAGCACTGCCGTTTCCCCGGATGCAGAATGCCGGTGCATCGGTGCCAGATCGACCACACCTTCGATCATGCGAAGGGTGGCAAGACGAATGTCCACAATCTGGGTCACCTCTGCGCCACCCACCACGTGATCAAGCATCCAGATATCGCGGACGACCACAGGTGGACGGCGCACCAGCGTCCGGACGGAACGATCGACTGGCTCAGCCCGCTCGGGCGTACCTACAGAGATTCACCGCGACGGCGAGTGATGTTCGTCTGAGAGAAGCGCGTTCGTCTGAGAGAAGCGCGTTCGTCTGAGCGAAGCGCGTTCGTCTGAGCGAAGCGCTCTCGCCAGAGCGAAACGGGTGTGTCTGAGCGAAGTGGGGTGCCGACGGTTCGGCCGGCGACTCAGGCGTTCGCCTGCGCCGCGGCGCGGGCAGCGATCGGAAGCGCCGCCTCGATGCGCTGCAGTTCCTCCTCGCCGTGAGCGGCGGTGAGGAACCACGCCTCGAACACGCTCGGCGGCAACGCGACACCCTGCTCGCGCATGGCGTGGAAGAAGGGGGCGTATCGGAACGACTCCTGGGCCTGTGCCTCGGCATACGTACGAGGCGCAGAGGCACGGAAGGATGCGCTGAAAAGGTTCCCTGCATGGGCTACGGCGTGCGTGACTCCGGCATCCGTCAGCGCGGTCTCCAGCGCTCCGGCGATGCGAGCAGCCGCCGCATCGACAGTCGCATAGACCTCCGGTGTCGCGAGGCGCAGCGTCGCGAGGCCTGCTGCGACAGAGAGCGGATTACCCGAGAGCGTGCCCGCCTGGTAGACGGGGCCGAGGGGCGCCAGCATGTCCATGACCTCGGCGCGTCCGCCGAGAGCGGCCAGAGGCATCCCCCCGCCGACGACCTTGCCGAAGGTGATGATGTCGGGCAGATAGTCCTCCCCCGCCGCAGCCTGAAGCCCCCAGAAACCTGCGGGGTGCACACGGAAGCCTGTCAGCACCTCATCGAGGATCAGCAGCGCTCCATGCGCGTGGGCGGTGTCGGCGAGCAGTCGGTTGAACCCGGGCGCAGGCGGCACCACACCCATGTTGGCGGCGGCCGCTTCGACGATCACCGCGGCGATGCGATCGCCGTGCTCGGCGAAGACCGCTGCCAGCGCGTCGGGGTCGTTGTAGTCGATGACCAGGGTCTGGGCGGCGATAGGCGCGGGAACCCCGGCGG
This sequence comes from Microbacterium sp. CGR1, assembly GCF_051062835.1. Lineage (GTDB taxonomy): Bacteria > Actinomycetota > Actinomycetes > Actinomycetales > Microbacteriaceae > Microbacterium. The sequence goes on from NZ_JAOTPG010000001.1 coordinate 2,201,547, forward strand.
AGCCAGGCAGTGCGAGCGTCGCGACGCCCGACCCCGCCGCCGCGAGGAGGCCGTCGGAGTGCCCGTGGTAGTGCCCGGCGAACTTCACCAGCAGGTCCCGGCCGGTCGCTCCGCGCGCGAGGCGGATCGCCGTCATGGTGGCTTCGGTGCCCGTCGACACGAGACGCACGCGCTCGATGGGCCGGACCTCGCCGAACCGCACGCGGTCGGCGATCAGAGCCGCGAGTTCGACCTCGCCCTCGGTCGGAGCGCCGAACGAGAGTCCGCGGGTGGCGGCCTCCTGCACCGCGGCCACGACCTCCGGCTGCGCATGTCCGAGCAGCGCCGGTCCCCACGAGGCGACCAGATCGACGTACTCGTTGCCCGCGGCATCCGTGACCGTCGCGCCCTTCGCCGAAGCGAGGAAGCGCGGCGTACCGCCCACGGAGCCGTATGCGCGCACCGGCGAGTTCACGCCGCCGGGGATCACCGTGCGTGCAGCGGAGAACAGGTCGTCATTGCGGTCGGTCACAGCACACTCCTCAACGATGCGCGGAGCTCTCCCGGCATCCTCTCCAGGCTAGCCCGCACACCTGTGCACCGGACTCAGAAGAGGACGCGATGACAGCGACTCAGCCCGAGGAGAAAGAACTCGCTCAGCGCCGCAGCCAGCGGGCGGCTTCCGTCGCCCAGTACGTGAGGACGACGTCGGCACCCGCCCGACGGATCGACAGCAGGGACTCGAGGATCGACCCGCGACGATCGATCCAGCCGTTCGCCGCAGCGGCCTCGATCATGGCGTACTCACCCGAGACCTGGTATGCCCACACAGGAATATGCACGGTGTCGCGCACCTCGCGCAGCACGTCGAGGAAGGCCATGGCCGGCTTCACCATGACGATGTCCGCACCCTCTTCTTCGTCGACGACGGCCTCGCGCACGCCCTCACGACGGTTGCCGGGGTCGAGTTGGTAGGTGCGGCGATCGCCCGTGAGCTGAGAGTCGACGGCCTCGCGGAACGGGCCGTAGAACGCGCTCGCGTACTTCGCGGCGTAGGCGAGGAGCAGGGTGTCTGTGAAGCCCTCGGCATCGAGCGCCTTGCGGATCACTCCGACCTGGCCATCCATCATGCCCGACAGGCCGAGAAGCTGGGATCCGGCGCGGGCCTGGGCGAGCGCCATCGAGGTGTACCGCTCGAGTGTGGCGTCATTGTCGACCGAGCCGTCTGCCGCGAGAACGCCGCAGTGCCCGTGGTCGGTGAACTCGTCGAGGCACAGGTCGGTCTGCACGACGAGCGCGTCGCCGACCTCGGCGGCGAGCACCTCGGTCGCGACATTCAGGATGCCCTTCGGGTCATCCGCGCCCGAGCCCTGCGCATCACGCACGGCGGGCACACCGAACAGCATCACGCCGCCGACGCCTGCCTCGGCGGCCTCGGTCGCGACCTTGCGCAGAGAGTCGAGCGAGTGCTGAGCGACCCCGGGCATCGAGCCGATCGGCGCCGCCTCGGTGATGCCCTCGCGCACGAAGAGCGGGAGCACCAGCTGGCGCTCCTCGAGAGAGGTCTCACGCACCAGACCGCGAACGGCCGGGGACTGACGCAGTCGGCGCAGTCGGACGTCGGGGAAGCTCACGGCGCCAGCTCGTCTGCCGCGTGCGGGAGGGTGAAGGTCGACACCGCGTCGATCAGCGCATCCACGGTCTGCTTGTCGGCGACGACCGTGATCGGGAGACCGGCCTTTCCGGCATCCTTCGCGGTCCGAGGACCGATCGCCGCGAGAAGCGTCTCGTCGGGGATCTCGGGGAACTGCTCGCGCACCTGCGCCGCGACAGAACCGCTCGTGATCAGGATGGCGTTGATGCGGCCGTTCTCGACATCGCGCTTGATGCGATCCGTCACAGGCACGCCGACCGTGCGATATGCCACCACGCTGTCGACGTCGTGCCCGGCCTCCTGCAGCAGCACGCTGAGCACGGGCTTCGCGATCTCGCTGCGGAGGGCGAGGATGCGGCGGGGCTGCGTCTCGAGAGCGATGAGCTGCTCGGCCATGCCCTCGGCCGAGTTGTCCTGCTCGGGAACGAGAGCGACCTCGTATCCGACGGCCTGCAGCGCGGCAGCCGTGGTCTCACCCACAGCGGCGATCTTCGTGCTGCGTGGCACGACGGCACGGTGCGCGAACATCACGTCGACGGTGGTCGCACTCGTCACGGTCAGCCAGTCGTACGACCCGCCGGCGAGCTGTGCGAGCGCCACATCGAGGGCTGCCTGATCGGTGGTCGGCGCGAAGTTGATCAGCGGCGCGACGACGGGCACCGCGCCCTGCGCGCGCAGGCTCGCTGCGACACCGTCGCCCCACGGGCCTCCGCGGGGTACGAGGATGCGCCAGCCGTCCAGCGGTCGGTCCTGCTTCGAATTGGTCATGATGAGGAATGCTCTCGGGAGACGAGGTCGGCCGCCCCTTGCTCGAGCAGCCGATGGGCGACAGACAACCCGATCTCGCGTGCTGCGTGCATCGGGTCTGCACCACCGGCAGCATCCGCTCCATTGCCGCTGCCGTTCCGACGAATATACTCCCCGTTCAGGGCTTCGGTGACGTCGAGGCCGATACGCCGGGTCCCGTCGGTCGCGTAGACCACCGTTCTGACGCGGATCTCATCGCCGTCGACGACCGCATGTGCGGCCATCGGCGCCTGGCATCCCGCGTCGAGTCCTTCGAGCACCGCGCGCTCCACCGTGACGGCGAGGCGGGTGGCCTCGTCGTCGAGTTCGGCGAGCGCCGAGAGCAACTCCTCCGGAGCGTCCGTCCTGGTCTCGACCGCGAGAGATCCCTGCCCCGGTGCGGTCGGCCACTCGGCGAGACCGAGCTCTTCGCGCCGAAGCGGCGAGTCGGAGCCGAGACGCGACAGTCCGGCGGCGGCCAGGATGACGGCATCCAGCTCCCCCGATGCGACCCGCTGCAGCCGGGAGTCCACGTTGCCGCGGATGTCGACGACCTCGGCGTGCGGAGCCCTGCGTCGCACCTGCGCGATGCGCCGGGGCGACCCGGTGCCGACCTTGCTGCCGGAACGCAGCTCATGCAGCGGCGTGCCCCCACGGGTAATCGCGACATCGCGGGCGTCCTCGCGCACGGGGGTGGCCGCGATGACGAGGCCCTCCGGGATCGCGGTCGGCAGGTCTTTCAAGGAGTGCACGAGGAAGTCGCACTCTCCCGCGAGCAGCGCCTCACGCAGACGCGTGGCGAAGATGCCCTGACCGCCGATCTCCGACAGGGAGGCACGGTTCGTGTCGCCCTCGCTCGTGATCGGAACGAGCTCGACGGTGCGACCCGAGATCTTCTCGAGGGCGGCGGCGACGTGACCGGACTGCGCCTGCGCGAGCGCGCTGCGGCGGGTGCCCAGTCGGATCGGTGTGGTCCGAGTGCTCTGAATGCTCATCATCGGCCTACTGCAGCACGTCCGCGATCTCGTCGAACCGGAGGCGACGCCCCGTGTAGAAGGGGATCTCCTCCTTCACGTACAGACGCGCATCGGTGTAGCGCAGGTCGCGCATGAGGTCGACGAGCTCGGTGACGTCATCGGCCTCGAGCGGCAGGATCCACTCATAGTCGCCGAGGGCGAATGCGGCCACCGTGTTCGCGATGACGCCCGTGAATGCGGCGCCCTTGCGACCGTGATCGGCGAGCATCTTGCGACGCTCCTCCTCGGGCGCGAGATACCACTCGGGCGTGCGCACGAACGGGTACAGGCATAGCCAGTCCTTGGGCTCGACGCCGCGCAGGAAACCAGGCACGTGGGCGCGGTTGAACTCCGCGTCGCGGTGCACGCCCATCACGTTCCAGACCGGCAGCAGCGTGCGCAGCAGCTCGGTGCGACGCAGGCGCCGAAGCGCCTTCTGCAGGTCTTCTGCGGTGTCACCGTGCAGCCAGACGAGCAGGTCGGCGTCGGCCTTCAGGCCCGAGACGTCGTAGAAGCCGCGGACGGTTACGCCCGAGTCCTCGACGTACGAGACGATCGTCTCGAGTTCGGTCGAGTCGGATTCGGTGACCGGAACGTCGGGGTTTCGTCGCCAGACCGCCCACAGGGTGAAGCCGGACGGGTTCTCTTCGCGCTCATCGGACATACGACCAGTCTGCCCCCTTTGCAGAGCACTCGCGAACGCGAGTCAGGATGCGGATGAGAGACGCCTCGGTCGGCGCCGCAGCGCCCCCGAGGAGGTCAGCGCGAGAGTGCCCGAGGGGATCAGCGCGAGAGCGCCCGAGCGATGACCCAGACGGCTCCGCCGACGACTGCCGCGACCCCGACGGCCGCAGCGATCGCAGCCGCGGGGTTGCGGTCGGCGAACACACGCGCTTTCGCCGCCGCGCGCTTGGACGCCTTGTCGATCCGCCGCGGGAAGTTGCCCTTGACCTCGATCGCCGCGAGAGCGGCCTTCAGCTCGGCACGGGCCGACTGCACAGGATCGACGATCCCCGCGGGGACGGCGGTCTTCGGCAGCGACCTCGTGATGTCAGAGTTCGTCATCGCCGGCCTCCTTCACGAGTCGGATGTCCTCGCCCACCGCCTGCGCGGGGTTCTTCCGGGCGAGCACCTTGCGGAACTTCAGGATGCCGAGCAGCGCGAACAGCAGCACGGCGAGGATCAGGATGCCGAGCACGGCCAGCGCCGAGAGCCATACCGGCCACCACGACGACAGCCCTGCGATCGCGAACACCAGGATCACCGGCACGGCCCAGAACAGGAAGAACAGGGCGACCAGGAACCAGACCGAACCGATGCCCGCATCCTTCGCGGTCCTCGAGACCCACGCCTTGGCCGCGTTGATCTCGGCCTTGACCAGGCTGCTGATGAGTTCGGGAAGGTCGCCGATCAGGGACAGCAGGCTGTCCTCGGCGCGGTCGCGGTATCCGCGGGGCATGTCAGCTACCGGACTTCGCAGCGGTCGAGCGCGAGGATGCCGGCTTCTTGGCAGCAGGCTTCTTGGCGGCGGGCTTGTTCGCGGCGTCATTGGCTTCGTCGACGGCATCCTCGGTCGCGTCGACGATGTCCTCAGCGGCCTTCTTGCCTGCGGCGACGGCCGAGTCGAGGCGCTGGCCGGCGGTCTTGTCGCCACCGCTGGCCGACTTGACGACCTTCTGCACACCGGTCCAGATAGCACCGGGCACGGCCGCGGCCTTGTCGCCGACGTAGCCCTTGACCCGTTCGACCTGCTCCTGCACCGGGTCGAGGTTCCAGACCTTGAGCCACTGCGTCTTGATCTGCTCATAGCGCTCGCGTCCTGCGCGCGTTCCGATGACGTATCCCACGCCGAGCCCTACGACGAGTCCGATCTTCCCCTTCATGGGGTCTCCTCACGTTGTTCCGGTGCGAACGCCCTGCGGCGAACCGGCGGCTCGGCGCCGCCTGCCAGGTGTCCAGCGTAGCCCCGTATGCCGATTTCGGCATCTATCTCGCACGGGGTTGACACCAGAGCGACTTTCGGTTTCGTCGAGGGCGAGCGAGGCTGCGGACCGCAGCCTCGTGACACGCCGCGCCGCCGGATCAGTCCCAGAGCAGCGCCCGACGAAGGCGATCCGCCTCTTCCCGCGCATCCGGGATGACCTGCGCGAGACCCGTGCCGGCGAGCCACGCCCCTACCGCTGCGACCCCGGAGACCGCCTGGATTGCGCTTCGCGCCGCCTCGCGTCGCGAAGCCGAGCCGATGATCGACGCGGGCTGCGACTGCACGTAGCGCGCGCGGTGCGCGTCGATGAGGGCACTTTCGGGGAGCGCGACGCCGAGCAGGGAGGATGCTTCGCGCAGCGCGACTCTCGCGGCACCGTTGTCGTCGAGGGCGGCAGTCGCCGCCGGTTCGCCCTGCGCCCCGAACGACACGCGGAGGAGATGTCGGCCGCCGGCCGCCTCGCGCACCCAGCCCCATTTCGCACTCGAATGGGTCAGCGCCTTGGCCGTGTGACTTCCGGGAACCGTCAGCACCCCCGTGCCGCGCGGAGCGCCGTCCAGCGCCGACGCAGCCAACAGCAGGGTCACGATCTCGATCTCCGGAGCCTCTGCCGCCGTGGTCTCGGCGAGCGCAGGCACGGTCTTCTCGAGCAACCGCCGCGCGACATGCTCGGACGTCGCGATCACGACTCCGTCAGCCGTGAGATCGAGGTCTTCCGCCTCAGCGGCACCGGTCTCATCGCTCGCGTCGGCACCGCTCTTCGCCTCGGCCCGCACTGACCAGGCATCCCCCGCCTTGGTGATCTCCGTCACGCGGGCGCCCGTGCGCACGACTCCGCCGAGCTTCTCGATGTCGGCGACCAGGGCATCGACCAGCACCATCATGCCGCCGTCGATCCCCTCGACCGCGGCGCCAGGAGCCTGGGCGGCCCGCGACGCCTGAGCCGCACGCGATGCGCTCTGCTCGCGCAGCGCCTGGACGGCGCCGGACAGCGACCCCACGCTCGTCAGCGCGGCGTTGAGCCCCGGTGCGGCGATGTCGACGTCGACGTCGTCGGGTGACGCCGAGTACACACCGGTCGTCACGGGCGCCACGAGACGGTCGCGGACCTTGGCCCCCATCCGCGACGACACCAGCTTGCCGAGACTGTGGTTGTGGCCGATCGTCAGCGGGGGACGGACACGGTCGAGATAGGCGCGCCACGCTCCCGACCAGCCGATGACGCGACGCACGTCCTCCTGGAACGGATTGCCGGGGATGCCGAGGATGCCACCCACGGGCAGCGGTGCGGCACCGACGCCGGGGATGCCGGCGAGCCAGGCGCCTCCTGCGGCGGGAGCGACGATGCGATCGGTGAGCCCGAGCTCCTCGAGGAGCGCGCGCACTCGGCCGCCTCGAGTCGCGTAGCTCTCGGCCCCCGCATCGACCACGATCCCGTCGAGCTCGGCCCGACGGATCGCTCCGCCCACGGCATCCGAGCCTTCCAGCAGGGTCACGCGCATGCCGACCTTCACGCATTCGCGGGCCGCGATCAACCCGCCGATGCCACCGCCGACCACGACGATGTGTCGATTCGCGGCGCGGGCGGCCAGATCGGCGGGCTCGGCACGGGTCGACTCACGGTTCGCGGGCTTCGGGGTCATGGGTCAATCCTTTCACCCGCAGCCTGGACGGAATCCGGTCGCAGGCCGGAGAAACAGGCCTCCGCACTGACAGGGCGCGCGCTCAGGCTTCGGCGGGAGTCTGTGCGCCACGACCGGAACCGCGCTTGCGCACCTCGCGGAGCACCATCTGCTCGGGGCACACGGTCGACAGGAAGTCCCCCACCGAGAGCGCCAGACGCTCGCCCACCAGCGAATACAGGATGCGGTTGGCATCGCGGCGCTCGCTGACGAGGCCGGCCTGACGCAGCACGCTGAGGTGTCGCGAGATGGTCGGCCCGCTCGAGGAGAATCGCGAGGCGATCTCCCCCGCCGCGAGCTCCCCCTCCTTGAGGTCCTGGAGGATCTGACGCCGGGTCGGGTGGGCCAACGCGGCGAAGATCTCTGACGCGCTATCTGCCATGTGTGCAATATAGCACCCGAGCTATATAGGTCGGGGCGACGGAGATTAGATCGAGTGGACCAGCTCGACGATGCGGGTGAGCTGGTCGGGGTCCGTCTCGGGCGGCACGCCGTGTCCGAGGTTGACGATGTGGCCCCGGGCGGCGCGGCCGCGCTCGACCACGTCGCGCACGTGAGCCTCCAACACCGGCCACGGGGCCGACAGCAGGGCCGGGTCGATGTTGCCCTGCACCGAGACATCCGGCCCGAGGATCGCCGCGGCCTCATCAAGAGGCAGTCGCCAGTCGACGCCGACGCCGTCGGCGATGCCGCCCAGACGCATGTCGGCGAGGAACGGCCCCGTGCCCACACCGAAGTGGATGCTCGGCACGCCGATGCCCTCGAGCGCCACGTGGGAGTGCGGGGCGACGAAGGCGCGATAGTCGGCGGTGCTCAGCGACCCCGCCCACGAGTCGAACAGCTGCACGACGGATGCTCCGGCGTCGCGCTGGATCTCGAGGAAGCGACGCGAGATCTGCGCCAGCCAGCCGGCGAGGCGGTTCCACGAGTCGGGATCCGAGTGCATCATCGCCCGAGCGCGCAGATGCTCCTTCGACGGGCCGCCCTCGACGAGATAGGCGGCGAGGGTGAACGGTGCACCCGCGAAGCCGATCAGCGGGGTGTCGCCGAGTTCTGCCGTCACGATTCCCACGGCCTCGGCGATCGCGGTGCCGTCGAGCGAGAGTGGATCGATGGCCGTGATGCGGTCGACGTCCGCCGCCGTGCGCACGGGGTTCGCGAAGACGGGCCCGCGGCCGGCTTCGATCTCTACCTCCACCCCCGCGAGACGCAGCGGGATGACGATGTCGCTGAAGAACACCGCGGCATCCACCCCGTGACGCCGCACGGGCTGGAGGGTGATCTCAGCGGCGAGGTCGGGGGTGAGGCAGGCGTCGAGCATGCGCGTTCCGACCCTCAGCTCGCGGTACTCGGGAAGTGACCTGCCCGCCTGCCGCATGAACCAGACGGGGGCGTGCTCGGGTCGGGGGCCGGTGAGGGCGCGCAGCAGCGGAGCATCGGAGAGGGCCATGCATCCATCCTCCCATCCGCTCCTGGGCCGACCTGCATGAAGCCTCAGGTAGAATCGATGCGTGCTGCTGGTTGTCACGGCGAGTCACAAGACCGCCTCCTTCGAATTGCTCGAACGCCTGAGCCGCACCCCCGACGACGTCGCCTCCACTGTGGTGGACATGGCGTCCTGCGTGCAGGGTGCGGTCGTTCTTGCTACCTGCAACCGCTTCGAGGCCTACGTCGAGATGGACGAGCCGGTCACCGCCGCGGGTGCGATCGGTGTCGAGGCGGTGCTCGAAGCCGTCGAATCCTCGACCGGCATCAGCACGGCGGAACTCGACGGCGCCTACGAGGTGCACTCCGGTCGCCGGGTCGCGGAGCATCTCTTCTCGGTCGCCTCGGGCCTCGAATCCGTCGTCTCCGGCGAAGGCGAGATCGCAGGGCAGGTGCGCCGCGCGCTGAAGTCCGCTCGCAAGGAGGGCACCACCTCACCCGAGCTCGAGCGCCTCTTCCAGCGCGCGAGCCAGGCGCAGCGCAAGGTCAAGAACGTCACGGCCCTCGGCCGTGCCGGGCGGTCTCTCGTGCGCCTCGCCCTCGAACTCGCCGACAGCCGTATCGCCGACTGGTCGACCGAGCGCGTGCTGCTCGTCGGCACCGGCGCCTACGCCGCGGTCACGCTCGCGACGCTCCGCGAGCGCGGGGCCGTCAACATCTCGGTCTACTCACCCTCTGGCCGCGCCGAGAAGTTCGCCGCGAAACACGGCATCCGCCCGGTCGCCGCCGAGGACTACGCCCGCGTCGCCTCACGCTCGAGCCTGCTGATCACCTGCACAGCCGCCACCGAACCGGTGCTGACCCCTGAGCACCTGCAGGCGCCGACCGGCATCGCCCCCGAGGGATGCCCCGTCGCGTCGCACAGCCAGATGGTCGTCGACCTCGGCATGCCCCGCAACGTCGACCCCGCGGTCGCGGCACTCGAAGGCGTCGCGCTGCTCGACCTCGAGACCATCAGCCTGCACGCCCCGCTCGAAGAGCTGCAGGCGACGGATGCCGCCCGCACCGTCGTGCGCGAAGCCGCCGACACCTTCCACGTCGTCGGCAGCCGCCAGAGCGTCACCCCCTCGGTCGTCGCCCTGCGCTCGCACATGTTCGCGCTGCTGGAGGCCGAGATCGGCCGCGCCCGCGCGCGCGGCGATGAAGACGGCAAGGTCGAGCAGGCGCTTCGCCACCTCACCGGCGTTCTGCTGCACACGCCGACCACGCGCGCGCACGAGCTCGCGGCCGCCGGACAGGCCGACGAGTTCGCCGCCGCGCTCTCGACGCTCTACGGCATCCAGCCGGTCGAGCCTGCGCAGTCGTCCGACGCGGACACCGCCGCGACCGCCTGAGTCGCGACCCCTTCTGCACAACCAGTCTCGACGGAGATATCTCCCCCGACGCTGGCACTCTCCCCTCAGATTCCTCCGCCGCGTCGCGCGTGCTTCATATCGTCGAACCATGACAAAGCCCATCCCCGGACGCAGACTGGGAGGATGCTCGTGGATCCCGATGTGATCAGCATCATCATCGCCCTCTTCGCCTTCAGCGCGACCGTGCTCGGCGGCGTCTCCAGGATGCTCGCCAAGCAATCGCGCGGCCTCGACGTGCGATTCGACAGGATCGATGAACGGTTCGCGAAGGTCGAAGGCGACATCGCCGAGCTCCGCACCGAACTCAAGGGCGACATCGCCGAGCTCCGGGTCGAACTCAAGGGCGACATCGCCGAGCTCCGCACCGAACTCAAGGGCGACATCGCCGAGCTCCGGGTCGAACTCAAGACGGAGATCGCGGGCGTCAAGACGGAGCTCAAGACCGACATCGCCGACGTTCGGGTGTCGATCGCACGTCTCGAAGGCCCTCTTCCGAAACTGCAGCGCATCTGACTCCACGTGCCGGGGCGGGGCGCGGTACCGACCGGGATGCCAGACTGGAGACATGGCCCTTCACATCACCGGAGACACCGCCGCAGACGCCCTGCTGACAGACAACCCGCTCGCCCTGCTGGTCGGGATGCTTCTGGATCAGCAGGTTCCGATGGAGACCGCGTTCGCCGGTCCGCTCAAGATCGAGCAGCGCACCGGAGCCACGGATGCATCCACCATCGCCGGCATGGACCCCGACGAGTTCCTCGAGGCGTTCAAGACCACCCCCGCGGTCCACCGGTTCCCTGGGTCGATGGCCGCCCGGGTGCAGACGCTGTGTCAGGATCTCGTCGATCAGTGGGGCGGAGACGCGTCGGCGATCTGGACGGACGGGGACCCCTCCGGTACAGAGGTCCTGAAGCGGCTCAAGGCCCTCCCGGGGTTCGGCGAGCAGAAGGCCAAGATCTTCCTCGCGCTGCTCGGCAAGCAGTACGGTTTCACGGGCGCCGGCTGGCGGGAGGCCGCCGGCGACTACGGCGTCGAGGGCTCGTACCGCAGCGTCGCCGACATCGTGTCGCCCGAGTCGCTGACCAAGGTGCGCGAGCACAAGAAGGCCATGAAGGCAGCGGCGAAGGCGAAGGCATGAAGCCCACCGGCGATGACGTCGCAGGACTCATCGCCCGTTCCAGCCCCGCGATCCGTCGTCGGGATGCCGAGACGCTGACCGCGCTGATGCAGGAGATCACCGGTCGCGACCCGCAGACGTGGGGCACGATCATCGGCTTCGGCAGCTGCCACTACCGGTACCCGACGGGCACCGAGGGCGACAGCGGACTGCTCGGCTTCGCGCCCCGCAAGGCGTCGACCACGATCTACCTGTTCGACGGCGTCGACGCCCACGCAGATGCGCTCGCGGCTCTCGGTCCGCACACCACCGGCGTCGGATGCCTGTACATCAAGGACCTGGAACAGGTCGATCTCGACGTGCTCCGCGGCATCCTCGAGCGCTCGCTCGCCTGGGTCGAAGCGGGCGGCACGGATCAGGTACAGCTCACCGTCACAGGCTGATCCGTTCGCGGGGCCCGTCAGCGGAGCACCTCGACCAGCGCCACCCACGAGACCACGATCGCCGACACGATCGCGAGCAGAGCTGCCACGAGCGTCACACTGCCGAGCCAGAGCCCGTCGATGCCGGGCACGAGACCCAGCGCCGATACCGCGAGCAGGAGCGCCGCGATCCCCGCGAGCAGCCGCGCGGTGAGGGTACGCGACTTCACGATCTCGCCGATGTTGACGCTCGCGGCCACGATCACGAGACCGGCGAGAGCAGCCGTCGCGCCCGCCATCGCTACGTTGAACTCGCTCCAGTCTTCGATCATGGGGTCAGCATAGAAGAACTCGATCGCCGCCTACAGGGCTCAGCTGCCGGATCACGGGGATCCGGCAGCTGACTCCTCACGCGCCCTTGAGGCGATCGGCGAGGTACTGGTGCAGTTCGTCGATCGAGACGCGCTCCTGCGCCATGGTGTCGCGGTCGCGCACGGTGACGGCGCGATCGTCGAGCGAGTCGAAGTCGATCGTGACGCAGAACGGCGTGCCGATCTCGTCCTGTCGACGGTAGCGGCGACCGATCGCACCCGCGTCGTCGAAGTCGACGGCCCACGAGCTGCGCAGCGTGTCCGCGACCTCGCGTGCCAGCGGCGACAGTCGCTCGTTGCGGCTCAGCGGCAGCACGGCGGCCTTGACCGGTGCGAGACGCGGGTCGAGCTTGAGCACCGTGCGGACGTCGGTGCCGCCCTTGGCGTTGGGCACCTCCTCTTCGCGGTACGCGTCGACGAGGAACGCCATCATGGCGCGTGTGAGGCCGAACGACGGCTCGATCACGTACGGCGTGTAGCGGTCGCCCGTCGCCTGGTCGAAGTAGGTCAGGCTCTGGCCGGAGGCCTCGCTGTGGCTCGACAGGTCGTAGTCCGTGCGGTTGGCGACGCCCATGAGCTCGCCCCACTCCTTGCCAGTGAAGCCGAAACGGTACTCGACGTCGATGGTGCCGGCGGAGTAGTGCGCCCGGTCGTCTTCGGGCACGTCGAACTGACGCATGTTCTCGGGATCGATCCCCAGATCGATGAACCAGTTCCAGCACGCCTCGACCCAGTGCTCGAACCACTCCTGCGCCTCGGCGGGCGGCGTGAAGAACTCGATCTCCATCTGCTCGAACTCGCGCGTGCGGAAGATGAAGTTACCGGGGGTGATCTCGTTGCGGAACGCCTTGCCGACCTGTCCGATGCCGAACGGCGGCTTCTTGCGGCTGGCGGTGAGGACGTTCGAGAAGTTCACGAAGATGCCCTGCGCCGTCTCGGGACGCAGGAAGTGCAGGCCGGACTCGTCGTCGACGACTCCGAGATAGGTCTTGACGAGGCCGGAGAAGGACTTCGGCTCGGTGTACTGGCCCTTGGTGCCGCAGTTGGGGCACGGCACGTCGGCGAGGCCGTTCTCAGCCTTGCGGCCCTTGCGGGCCTCGAAGTCCTCGATGAGGTTGTCGGCACGGAAGCGCTTGTGACAGCTCAGGCACTCGACCAGAGGGTCGGTGAAGGTGGCGACGTGACCCGACGCCTCCCACACGCGCTTGGGCAGGATGATGCTGGAGTCGAGGCCCACCATGTCGCCGCGGCCGCGCACGAACGTCTGCCACCACTGGCGGCGGATGTTCTCCTTGAGCTCCGTGCCGAGGGGCCCGTAGTCCCACGCGGACCGCGAACCGCCGTAGATCTCACCCGCCTGGAAGACGAACCCGCGGTGGCGGGCAAGGGCGATGACCTTGTCAAGACGGGACTGTTCGGCCACGGTGGCTCCAATGGTCGGCGGTGGGAAAGCCCGTGATCACGGGCACATCAATCCTATCCGCGACCGGTTCGCTGCAGCACCGGGCCTCGGCCCCTCACGCCGTGAAGAGGTAGCCCTTGTCGACGTCGAATCCCGCGAGCGTCAGGCCGCTGCCCAGCAGGCCCTCCATCTGCGCGCGAAGGCGGGTGCGCCACTCATGTGCGGCATCCGGATCCTCCACACGGATCGTCTCGATGTCAGACGGGATCTCGAGCGTCTCCACCACCGCATCGGATTCCGGGGACTTCGCGATGTCGGCGAGCGCCCATTCGACGTCGAGCCGGTCGCTCTCGTCTCCGGCATCCCCGCCGCCGAAGATGCCGTAGCGGTTGACCGAGTACCCGGTCACGCGTGCACCGAGAACGGTGAGGAAGAAGTGCGCGTTGCGTGCGACCAGCGGATCGAATGTCCAGGTGATGCGGCCGACGTCCCGCGAGAACGCCCACTGGCGCTGGTGCTCCTTGAGCTCCCGCCCCCACCCGCGTCCGCGGTACTCGGGCAGCAGCGCCGTGATGTGGGAGTGCATCGCCCTCCGGCCCGGAGCGCCGAAGAAGGCGATCGATGCACCGACCATGCGCTCCTCCCCACCCTCGACGTCGAAGAGTCCGACGACGTAGTTGCCCGACTGCTGCAGGGCGCGCAGGGTTCCCGCGTCGATGACTCGCTCGGGTCCACGGATGGAGTCGAGCAGGCTCTGCGCGTCGATGATGAGTTCTACGGTGTCCAGATCACGGATGGTTCGCACGCCACCAGTCTGCCCCTCCGGTCGCTGTTTTCGGAATCGCGCGACGCGAATGGTCTGGGATGCGCGCGCTGACGGGGCGTACCGTGGGGGGATGGCATCCAGCGACACCACAGCCGAGAAGTCCGACACCCGGTTCTTCGGGCAGCCCTGGGCACTCGTCCACATCTTCGGCGTCGAGATGTGGGAGCGCTTCAGCTTCTACGGCATGCAGGGCATCCTGCTCATCTACCTGTACTTCTCGGTCAGCGAGGGCGGCCTCGGCCTGTCGCAGGCCGTCGCCGGTGGCATCGTCGGCGCCTACGGCGGGTCGGTCTACCTCTCCACCATCCTCGGCGCCTGGATCGCCGACCGGATGCTGGGCTCGGAGCGCGTGCTGTTCCTCAGCGCCATCGTGATCGTCGCCGGGCATGTGGCTCTGGCACTCCTTCCCGGCTTCATCGGCGTGGGCGTCGGCCTCGTGCTGGTCGCCCTCGGCTCCGGCGGCCTCAAGGCGAACGCGACCTCGGTGGTCGGCACGCTCTACAGCGCAGACGACACCCGCCGCGATGCCGGCTTCTCCCTCTTCTACCTCGGCATCAACCTCGGCGCCTTCCTCGGCCCGATCCTGACCGGCATCCTGCAGTCGTCCCTCGGATTCCACTACGGCTTCGGGCTCGCCGCGATCGGCATGACGCTCGGACTCGTGCAGTACTCGTTCGGTCGCCGCGCCCTGCCAGACGAGGCCCGGCGTGTGCCCAACCCGCTCCCCTCCTCGCGGTACCCGCTGGTGGCGATCGTCGCGCTGGCCGCGATCGCCCTGATCGTCGTGCTCGTGCTCGTCGGCGTCATCAAGGCGGACAACCTGTCGACCATCGTGATCATCGGCACGATCGTCGCCGCCGTCGCCTACTTCGCGGTGATCCTCAGCAGCCGTCGCATCGACGGCACCGAGCGCTCGCGGGTGTGGGGCTTCCTGCCGCTGTTCATCACGAGCGTCGCGTTCTGGTCGCTGTACCAGCAGCAGTTCACCGTGCTCACGGTCTATTCGGACGAGCGCCTCGACCGCAACATCTTCGGATTCGAGATGCCGGTCTCATGGGTGCAGTCGATCAACCCGGTGTTCATCATCATCCTGTCGGGCGTCTTCGCGGCGATCTGGACGCGCCTCGGAACCCGCCAGCCGTCGACCCCGGTGAAGTTCGCGCTCGGCGCGATCATCATGGGCGCAGCCTTCCTGCTCTTCCTGCCGTTCGCCGGTGGTGGCGCGAACTCCACTCCGCTGCTCGCGATCGTCGGCATCCTGTTCGTGTTCACGGTCGCCGAGCTGCTGATCTCTCCGGTCGGCCTGTCGGTGACGACGAAACTCGCACCCAAGGTGTTCCACACGCAGATGGTCGCTCTGTTCTTCCTGTCGATCGCCCTCGGCACCGCGATCTCAGGCTGGCTCGTGCGGTTCTACGATCCGAAGAACGAGGTCCCCTACTTCTCGATCCTCGGCGGCATCGCGATCGTGGTCGGCCTGGGGCTGCTCTTCGCCGTGAAGCCGGTGCTGCGGCTCATGAAGGGCGTGCACTGAGGGGACTGCGGGGCTGAAGGGCGTTCCGGTTCTGGCGACGCTGTTCGGGTCACGCGATGCGGGCGCCCCGCGCCTCGGGTGTCCGGGACGCCGATAGCCTGAAGGGATGGGAGAGAACGAAGATCGCGCGCGCAGAAGACTCTCCCGAACACCTCCGAAGTGGGCGATCGTCGCGGTCCTGGCGTTCGCCGGACTCTGCTCGTCGTTCATGTTCACGCTGGTCGTGCCGCTGCAGGCCGAACTGCCGAGGCTTCTGAACGCGTCCCGCGAGGACACCACCTGGGTCGTCACGATCACGCTGCTGGTCGCGGCCGTCGCCACGCCGATCTCGGGCCGCCTCGGTGACATGTACGGCAAGCGCCGGGTGGTGATCGTGCTGCTCGGACTGCTCATCGTCGGCTCCCTGATCGCCGCACTCTCCGGCTCGATCGTGGGCGTCATCATCGGGCGCGCGCTGCAGGGCGCCGTCACCGGCGTGGTCCCGCTCGGGATCGCGATCATGCGCGACGTGCTCCCTCCTGAACGTCTCGGCACGGCGGTCGCCCTGATGAGCGCCACGATGGGCGTCGGCGGTGCAATCGGGATGCCGGTGGCCGCCCTCCTCGCCGAGAACGCCGACTGGCACTGGCTGTTCTGGCTCGCCGCCGGGCTCGGTGTCGTCGGCCTCGCGCTCGTGCTCCTCGTGGTCCCCGAGGACGTGCTGCGCTTCCCCGGCCGCCTCGACGTGCTCGGCGCGATCGGTCTCGCGATCGGCCTCACCGGCATCCTGCTGTTCGTCTCGCGGGGAGCCGAGTGGGGCTGGACCGCTCCGCTGACGCTCACGTGCATCATCGGCGGAGTCGGCGTGCTGCTGATCTGGGGCTGGTACCAGCTGCGCACGAAGGATCCGCTGCTCGACCTGCGCGTCGCCGCGCGACCTGCCGTGCTGTTCACGAACATCGCCGCGATCGGCATGGGGTTCGCCCTGTTCGCCTCGAACGTGACGTTCCCGCAGCTGCTCGAGGGTCCCGCCGCCTCAGGCGCCGGCTTCGGACTCGACATGGTGTCGGCCTCGCTCATCATCATGCCCGCGGGGCTCGTGATGATGGTCATCTCGCCGCTGTCGGGCTGGCTCGAGCGCGCCGTCGGACCCCGTCCCCTGTTCACGGTCGGCGCCGGGGCGATCGTGCTCGCCTACGTGTTCGTGCTGCTGTGGTCGAGCGAGGTCTGGCACATCCTGGTCGGCAACCTGCTGATCGGCGTCGGCATCGGGTTCACCTTCGCCGCCATGCCGATGATCATCATGCGATCGGTGCCGGCGAACGAGACAGGTGCCTCGAACGGCTTGAATGCGCTCTTCCGCTCGGTCGGCACCTCCAGCGCCTCGGCCGTGATGGGCGGAGTGCTCGCGGCCATGAGCATCGACGTCGGAGGTGTCTCCGTCCCGAGCAGGGCCGCGTTCGACGTGTGCTTCTGGCTGGCGATCGCCGCCGGCATCGTCGCGCTGGTGCTGTCGCTCTTCATCCCGCGCCAGCGCGCTTCCGAGCAGCATCCGTCGTTCCCCGGATAGGCGTCGGGCTGACCGTGATCAGATCACGCGCGGATCGGGATCGGTGTCCGTCGGCGGTCGCAACCGCGCCGGGATCGGCCATTCGAGCACGTACTGGTGCGCCGGTGGACGGGTGACGTCGCCGAAGTCGTCGATCTTCACCACGATGCGCCCGGGAGCGCCGTCTTCATCGGGAGTGACCTCGAGGATGCGCACGCGAAGCGGGCGCTCCGCCTCGCCCTCGAGCATCCACGGGTCCGCGAGCCACGCGATCCCACGTGCCTCGAGCGCGGCCTCGGCATCGAGCCACTCCGTGGGAGCGGATGCCGGGCGACCGAGCACGTCGACCGCCACCCATTCGTCGCCCTCCGGGTGGATCCAACCGAGCAGCTCGCGATCGTCGCGGCGATGCGGGGTCCAGTCGGGGCGGGGCATGCTTCGAGGCTAGCGAGCGCGGCGTCGCATCCGATAGTCGGGGCGGACTCAGTGCGTGTACTCCATGAGTTCGACACCGAGCACACGGAAGGCATCGTGGGCGCGCAGCCGATGCGTGATCGACAGGTCATCGAAGCACACGATCAGCGAGTAGGCGACACCTGCGCGAGGACCGGCGAGCACGCCGGCCTCGGCCCGCACGCCGCGGTCGCGCCCGGTCTTGTTGATGAACAGCAGTCCGTGGGCGTCGTGGTCGTGTGCGAACGGGTCGAGCCCCGTCGACGCAGCGACGAGGCTGAGATCCTGATTCAGGCTGAGCCACTCCGACACCTGAGCGCTCACCGAGGCGCCGACCACCTGCGAGTTCACGAGTGCCGAGAAGAGTCCCGCGAGCTCGCGCGCGGATCCGACGGCCACCTGAGGCGCGTCATCGGGGCCGCGCTCATCGCGGAACCGGTCGAGCAGTGCCGTGCGGCGAAGCCCCAGGGTCTCGATGCGCTCGCGCACACGGTCGTGGCCGACCCGCTGCAGCAGCGCGTTGACCGCGATCGGATCTCCGGCCGTCGCCGCGAGCACGGCGAGGTCTTCGAGCGGGAGCGCCGGAGCGTGCAGGTGCCGCCACAGCCCCGAACTCGAGACGGACTCCACGGCGCTGCGTTCGACGATCTCGAGCGGGTCGAGGGTTCCCGCCTCGAACGCCGAGGCGACCTCGATCAGCAGGGGGACTACGCCGAGGCCTGCGATCGGCATCGTGACATGGTCGTCGCCCGAGAGCACGTGCACGTGACTGTCGAGATCGACGACGTGCACCGAAACCTGCGCGCCGGAATCGGCCAGCTGCTCGAGCGCCTGCAATGTCGAGGTGAACGAGCGCCGCCCGGCGGCGGCACGACGCGGCAAGCGGCGGCTGGTCCGCTGAGAGCGGCGCAGCGAGGCCAGTGACGGCCCTTCGACAGGCTCGGGAGCACCCACGCGTGATCCTTAAAAGGGGGGTTGGATTGGCGGGATGCTGCAGGGTTCATCCCCCGCAGCATCGATATCGTAACCCCCTCAGGTGAGGATGCCCTACAGACTCCGACGTTTGGTCATCAGATCGTCATGCAGGAGAAAGCAGAGCATCCTCGGGACCCGATTCGGCTACGACGGACGACTCACCAGATCGTGACGCGCGAGTCCTGGGGCAGCCAGAGCGCGTCGGACTCCGCGACGTCGAAGGCCTCGTAGAAGGCGTCGATGTTGCGGACGATCTGATTGCAACGGAACTCGTTGGGCGAGTGCGGGTCGATCGTCAGGAGTCGCAGCGTCTCGGCGTCGCGGCTCTTCTGCTGCCACACCTGCGCCCACGACAGCAGCAGTCGCTGCACGCCCGTGTATCCGTCGATGACCGGAGCCTCTGCCCCGTCGAGCGAGAGCTCGTAGGCCTTCAGAGCGATGCCGAGCCCGCCGAGGTCGCCGATGTTCTCACCGATCGTGAGGGCGCCGTTGACGTGGTGCGCGGCGTCGAGCCCCTCGGGGACCAGCTCGTCGTACTGCGCGATGAGGGCCTTCGTGCGCTCCTCGAACGCCGAACGGTCGGCATCCGTCCACCAGTCCTCGAGCTTGCCCGCGCCGTCGTAGCGGCTGCCCTGGTCGTCGAAGCCGTGGCCGATCTCGTGCCCGATGACCGCGCCGATGCCGCCGTAGTTCGCGGCGGCATCGCGCGAGACATCGAAGAACGGGTACTGCAGGATCGCCGCCGGGAAGACGATCTCGTTCATCGACGGGTTGTAGTAGGCGTTGACCATCTGCGGAGGCATGTGCCACTCGTCACGGTCGATCGGTGTGCCGACCTTCGCGACGTTGCGGTCGTGCTCGAAGATCGCCGCGCGTCGCACATTGCCGAACAGGTCGTCGCGGTCGATCACGAGGCTCGAGTAGTCGCGCCAGACCGTGGGGTGACCGATCTTCGGCGTGAACGAGTCGAGCTTCGCGAGCGCGCGCTCGCGGGTCTCGGCCGTCATCCACTCGAGGTCGGTGATGCTCCGGCGATACGCCTCGATGAGGTTGTCGACGAGCTCGTCCATCGCGGCCTTCGCCGTCGGCGGGTAGTGACGCTCGACGTAGACCTTGCCGATCGCCTCGCTCAGCGCGCTCTCGGTGACCGAGACGCCGCGCTTCCAGCGCTCGCGGATCGTCGGGACGCCGGTGAGTTCGGTGCCGTAGAAGGAGAAGTTCTCCTGAACGAAGTCGTCGGTGAGGTAGGGAGCTGCGGCGTGCACGACCTGCGCGCGGAGCCACGCCTTCCAGTCGTCGAGGCGCTCGGCGACGAGCAGCGTGCCGAGGCCCTCGAGGAAGCTCGGCTGCGACACGACGATCTCGGAGAACGCCTCGGGGTGCTCGGGGGCGACGGCGTCGCGCCACGGCTCGAGGTCGACGCCCGCGAGCTCCTGGAGCTCGGCCCAGGACTTGAGGTTGTACGTGGCGACGGCGTCGCGGCTCTTCACGTTGTCCCAGTGATGACCGGCGAGCTCGGTCTCGAGCGCGATCGCACGGTCGGCGGTGGCCGCTGCATCCGAGATGCCGGCGAGGGACAGCAGGCGCTCGAGGTGGGCGCGGTAGGCAGCACGCGTCTCGGCGAACGTGTCGAGGCGGAAGTAGCTCTCGTCGGGGAGCGAGAGGCCCGACTGCACGACGACGGGGAGGTAGCGCTCGGGATTCCCGGGGTCGCCGTCGACGTAGAAGCCGATCAGGTGCGCTCGGCCGTCGCGGTCGTAGGCGCCGACCGTGCGGAGGAAGGCCGGAACGCTGTCGATGGAGTCGATCTCTGCGAGCGTCTCGGCGAGCGGCGTGACACCGGCGGCGGCGATGCGGTCGGTGTCCATGAAGCTGGCGAACAGGTCGCCGATCTTGCGGGCGAGAGTGCCGTCCTCAGCATCCTGCGACTCTTCGATGATCGCCCGGACGTCTTTCTCGGCCTGCTCCGCGAGCAGGTGGAACGACCCCCAGCGCGCTTTGTCGCCGGGGATCTCTGTGCGCGCGAGCCACGCACCGTTGACGTGACGATAGAGGTCGTCCTGCGGGCGGATGTCGGAGCTGAACTCGGAGGTCTCAAGGCCAGAGGGAAGCACGTCGGTCATGCGAACAGCCTATGCGTCGCTCCGACATTCGGGCGGAATCGGTCACGCCCCGCGACGGATGCCGAACCGCCGACGCCGCGGCCGCTCCGGCGCCTCCGCGGCGCCCGCGGCGCGGGCGTCGAGTCTCGCCGCCCGCCTGTCGGCCCAGGCCGCGACCTCGACGTCGATGTCGCGCGTCTCCGTGACCACGGGCGGGCCGCCCTGCAGTTGACGGCGAGCCTCGATGACGCGCCTGTTAAAGTCCACGAGCACGTCGCGCACGTCGGCCTCGCGACCCAGCAGGTCGAGCTGCTCGTCGAGCTCGCGGTCCTCGGTGCGCAGCAGGATGGCCGGCGGGCCGAGCCCCGTGAGATTCTCCTGCTCGATCTTGCGCCGGATCCACCAGTCCGGATCGTGGTGCGTGCCGAGTCCTTCGAGGGGCTTGCCCGCACCGGGCAGATCATCGAAGTCGCCCCGGCGGATCGCGACCTGGATCGCCGTCTCGATGAACGCGGCCCGATCGGTCGCGGCGGCGATCCCGGGAGCGGTGCCGGACTCGGCATCCTCCTCCGAGCTCTCGCTCTGCTGTCGCGCGCGATATCGCGCCGCGGCCTCGCGTGGATCCGTCATGGTGCACCTCCCGTGCCATCCGGGTGCTCCCAGCGTACGACCGGAACGGCGCAGCGGGCACTGTCGGCACCAGCCCATAGGCTCGGAGGATGACCGAGCGCACCCTCAATCGCGAGATCCTGCGCCTCGCCGTCCCCGCGCTCGGCGCTCTGATCGCAGAGCCCGCTTTCCTCATCGTCGACGCCGCTCTCGTCGGGCACCTCGGCACGACCCCGCTCGCCGGCCTCGGCATCGCCGGCGCCGTGCTGCAGACGATCGTCGGCCTCATGGTCTTCCTCGCCTACTCGACCACCCCCGCGGTGGCTCGACTCTTCGGCGCCGGAAGACCGGGTGAAGCCGTCTCGGTCGGCATCAACGGCATGTGGCTCGCGCTCGCGCTCGGAGCCGTGCTCGCCGCGGCGGGCGCAGCATCCTCCCCCTGGCTCGTGTCGCTGTTCGGTGCGAGCGAGGCCGTGGCCGCCCAGGCGAACGACTACCTCGTCGTCTCGATGTGGGGCCTCCCCGCCATGCTGATCGTCTTCGCGGCGACCGGACTGCTGCGCGGGATGCAGGACACCATGACACCGCTGTGGATCGCCGGTCTCGGTTTCGGCGCGAACGCACTGCTCAACGTCGTGTTCATCTACGGCCTCGACTGGGGTATCGCCGGTTCCGCAGCCGGCACCGTCGTCGCGCAGTGGGGGATGGTCGGCGCCTACGTGCTGGTGATCCGCCGTCTCGCCGCGAAGCACGACGCCTCGCTGCACGCACGCAGAGAGGGCATGGGCAGCACCGCACGGTCAGGAGGCTGGCTGTTCCTGCGCACGGTGAGCCTGCGGGCGGCTCTCCTCGTGACCGTCGCCGTGGCCACGGGCATCGGAACGGACGAGCTCGCCGGCTGGCAGATCGTGTTCACGATCTTCTCGGCGGCGGCCTTCGCGCTCGATGCCCTGGCTATCGCCGCGCAGGCACTGATCGGCAAGGAGCTCGGCGCGGGCGACGAACGGCAGGTGCACCGGGTGCTCAGACGCACGGTCGCCTGGGGCGCGTGGTTCGGCGTCGCGGTCGGGGCGCTCATCGCGGCACTTTCGGGTGTGCTCGGCATCGTGTTCACGGGCGACCCGTCGATCGCAACGCTCGTGCAGCCGGCGCTCCTCGTTCTCGCCGTCGCCCAGCCGATCGCGGGCGTCGTCTTCGTGCTCGACGGAGTGCTCATGGGCGCGAACGATGCCCGCTACCTGGCGCTCGCGGGCGCACTCAACCTCCTGCCCTTCCTGCCCGCGCTCTGGATCATCGCCGCGACCGGGGTCGACGGCGCGGCCGGCCTCATCTGGCTCGCCGTCGCGTTCTTCGGCGTCTACCTGCTCGCGCGACTCGGCACTCTCGGCTGGCGCGTGCGATCCGGACGCTGGATGACTGCGGGGGCCTAGGCCTGCACGATCGTCGCAGATCCGGAGTTCTGCACGTATCCCGGAATCTCGCCAACTCCCGCGCTCCGGCCCTGGCATTCTCATCACGAGCGAACGAGAATCGGAGCGTGCTGACCATGAACGAACCGCAGGTGTGGGTGCTGATCGGCGTCTTCGCCGCATCGATGTTCGGCATGATCACTGTCGTGTCGACACTCTTCATCCACGTCGTCAAGGCGGAGATCGGAGGCCTTCGTATCGAGGTTCTCGGCGAGATCCGCGCTCTCGACCGCGACGTGACGGCGCTCTACCGCAACACGTTCGGCATCGACAGAGACTGACCTGTCAGAAGATCAGGCGTTCTCGAGCTCGGCGATCACGATCTTCTTCATGTTCATGAGCGCCTGGATCTGCTCCGGCCGCTGCTGCAGCAGATCGAGGCCCGCCGGCACGACCTGCCAGCTGACCCCGAACCTGTCCTTGCACCAGCCACAGGCCTCGGATTCGGGCACGGCGGAGAGCGCCGCCCAATAGCGATCGATCTCGTCCTGATCCGCACAGCCGATCACGAACGAGATGGACTCGTTGAAGGCGAACTCGGGTCCGCCGTCGAGGCAGCCGAACGGTGTGCCGTTCAGGGTGAACTCCCCGTTGAGCACCTTGCCGCTCATGCCCTCGAAATGTCGATCGAGCGATTCATCGGGGTAGAGCACCACCTGGTCGATCGACGAGTTCGGGAACACCGAGACGTAGTACTCCATCGCCTCCTGCGCCTGACCGTCGAACCAGAGGAACGGGCGGATGGGACTGATCTCTGCCATGGCGGCCTCCTCGGATCGGCACTCACGCTACGCCCGCGTCGGCACCGTGTCGAGGGGATGCTCCGGAGTCAGCCCGCGTACCTCCGGCACCACTCGTACATGATCACGGCGGCGGCCGCGCTCGCGTTGATCGACCGCGTCGAGCCGTACTGGGTGATCTCGATATGGGCGGATGCCGCGGCGAGCGCGGCATCCGAGAGCCCAGGCCCCTCCTGCCCGAACAGCAGCACGCAGGTCTGCGGCAGCTCGGCGCGATCCACGGGCACGGCGCCGTCGACGTTGTCGACGGCGATGATCGGGATGCCTTCGGCCGCCGCCCACGCCGCGAACGTCTCGACGTCCTCGTGGTGCACGACGTGCTGGTACCGGTCGGTGACCATGGCACCGCGCTTGTTCCAGCGGCGGCGGCCGATGATGTGCACGGTATCGGCGAGGAACGCGTTGGCGCTGCGCACGATCGAGCCGATGTTCATGTCGT
The DNA here is from genome assembly GCF_051062835.1 of Microbacterium sp. CGR1. Taxonomy (GTDB): domain Bacteria; phylum Actinomycetota; class Actinomycetes; order Actinomycetales; family Microbacteriaceae; genus Microbacterium. The sequence continues at coordinate 2,225,535 of NZ_JAOTPG010000001.1, forward strand.
GCTGCCAGTTCTCGATCGCGACGTGGAACGGATGCCGCTGCGTGTCGAGGTCGGCGACGATCGCCTCCATCCGCCAATAGCGATAGCGATCGATCACGTTGCGCGTGTCACCCGTCGCGAGCAGCTCGGGGTCGTACTGCTCCCCCTCCGGCCATTCCGACTCTCCGCCGGGCCACGGTCCCACCCCGTATCCGGGCTGCGCCGACGATCCGCCTGTCTCCGCTGCTGCCGCGGGCGCCTGCTCTTCCATTCCGTCAGGCTATCCGCCGCACGACAGACGGCATATTTCGGCGTGCCTAAAATTCCGCTACGATTTCGGCATGCCTAAAAATGCCGCGCTCGACGAGGTCACGCCGACCGCTCGCGCCACCGCACCCCGCAGTCTGTGGCTGCTCGGCCCCGCACTGGTCGCCGGCGTCGCCTACCTCGACCCGGGCAACGTCGCGAGCAACATGACCGCCGGCGCCCAGTACGGCTACCTGCTGGTCTGGGTCGTCGTCGCCGGGAACGTCATGGCCTGGCTGATCCAGTACCTCTCGGCGAAGCTCGGGGTGGTCACCGGGCAGAGCCTCCCCGAGGTGCTCGGTATGCGACTCACCAAGCCGTGGGCTCGACGGGCGTACTGGCTGCAGGCCGAGCTCGTCGCGATGGCGACCGACCTGGCCGAGGTGATCGGCGGCGCGGTCGCGCTGTACCTGCTCTTCGACATCCCGCTACTGCTCGGCGGGGTCATCACCGGGGCCGTGTCGATGATCCTTCTCACGGTGCAGAGTCGGCGGGGCGCTCGACCCTTCGAGTTCGTGATCATCGGGCTCATGGTGATCATCACGGTCGGCTTCGTCGCGGGCCTCTTCGTCGCGCCGCCGGACGCCGCGAGTGTCGTCGGCGGACTCGTTCCCCGCTTCGAGGACACGGGATCGGTGCTGCTCGCGGCCTCGATCCTCGGCGCGACCATCATGCCGCACGCGATCTACGCCCACTCGTCGCTGACCCGAGACCGATTCGGCTCGGCGGCAGCGCACGCCCCGACCGAAGCCGCGCGCACCGAGACCTCACGCATCCGCCGCCTGCTCACCGCGACCCGCTGGGATGTCTCGATCGCGATGGTGATCGCGGGCACCGTGAACCTCGGCATCCTGCTGCTGGCAGCCGCGAACCTCGCCGGCGTCGAGGGCACCGACTCGCTCGAGGGCGCCCATGCCGCGCTGGCTGCCGGGCTCGGCCCCGTCGTGGCCACGTTCTTCGCGGTCGGCCTGCTCGCCTCGGGCCTCGCCTCGACGTCCGTCGGCGCGTATGCAGGAGCGGAGATCATGCACGGCCTGCTGCACGTGCGCATCCCGCTGCTCGCACGGCGCCTGGTGACGCTGATCCCGGCGCTGGTGATCCTCGGGGTCGGAGTGGACCCGACGCTGGCCCTCGTGCTCAGCCAGGTCGTGCTGTCGTTCGGCATCCCGTTCGCCCTGATCCCGCTCGTCGCGCTCACCGCCCAGCGCCGCACACTCGGCCCGTGGGTGAACCGGGTGTGGACGACGGCCGCGGGCGTCGTGGCGTCGGTACTGCTCATCGCCCTCAACGGCGCCCTGCTCTGGTTGGTGCTGACCGGCGCCTGAGGCGGCATGCAGAGGCACGCGGACGCACGCGCAGAACCGCCCCGAGCCGGCACGGGAAGAGTCGGCTCGGGGCGGCGGTCTGTCACCGCGGGTCAGCGCTTTCGGAGGGTCTCCGTCCACTGCGAGACCGCGCCGTCGGCGATCCGGTAGCCGGCATCCGGCACCGCGACGACGGTCACCTCACCCGTGACGCGCACCTTGCCGTTTCGGGCCTCGACCTTCTCGCCGTTCACGTAATAGCTGACACCCTTCACGTTCGTCGGCACCTTCACCTCGTCGCGAGACGTGCCCGGCTTGTCGGTGAACGTCGGCGCCTTCGGCGTCGTCGGTGTGGTCAGCACCGGGACGTTCGCCCAGTCGAGGTCGCTCGCGAGGTAGAACGAGGTGTACGCGGGCTGGTTGTACGTCGTCTGCTGGCGAGCGGTCTCGACCCGGTACTGCACGTCGTGCATGAGGGTCGTGAGCTTGTGCGCGGTGGGCTCGGTAGTCGTGTAGAACCGCAGTGCGCTCGAATCAGCCGTGCGCACGAGCAGCTCTTCCCGCCAGTCGCCCAGCACGTCGGCGACGAGCGAGGGGTTGCCCTTCGTGCCGTTGTTGGTCAGCGTGCCCGCGGCGGTCAGCACGGTGCCACGCGTCCAGTCGTCGATCGTGGGCGTCTGGTCGCCGCTGCCGTTCACGAGCTGGGTGGTCATGTCGCCCGCCCAGCGGATCGACATGTTCGTGCCCGGCGTCTCGGGCTGCAGCACCTCACCCGTCGCACTGAGCAGACCGCTGCCCTCGGTGCCGCCCGGCATGCTCGACCACACTTCGATCCCCGGCACGTCGGGTCGCACGTCGCCGATCATCGCTCGACCGGTGTCACGGCCGGAGTAGGCACCGAACAGCGATTCCCCCGTCGCGGCGTCGCGCAGCACAGACCCGTACGGAGCGGACGTGGCTCCCTCGTGCGCGGTCCAGATCTCGAGCCCGGGGCGGCTCGGGTCGATGTCGGTCACGTGCATCGCGTCTCCGTGACCGAGTCGCACCGTCGCGCCGGGGTCGGCACTTCCCGCAGGCAGCACGTCGAACGAGCTGTACAGCAGGCTGCCGTCATCGTCGATCGTCGCCGATCCGTAGACGAGCTCCTGCTTTCCGTCGGCATCCACGTCGGCGAAGCTCAGCGAGTGATCGCCCTGCGTCGTGATCGTGCCGAACTCGGGGTCGGTGCCGTCACGGCCGTGCGGGGAGTCGTTGAACGGGTTCGTCAGGGGTACGTGGCCGCTGTCGACATCCCAGCGCTCCTTCAGCCGCTTGCCGTCCCAGTCGAAGGCCGTGACGGTCGTGCGTGTGTAGTACCCGCGGGCGAACACGGCGGAGGGATGCTGACCGTCGAGGTATCCGACACCCGAGAGGAAGCGGTCGACGCGGTTGGCCGGCTCGATGCGCGACATCGCGTAGTCGCCCCACAGCAGTCCGTCGTCTCCCCGCTCGGTCGGATACGGGATGGTCTGCAGCTCCTTGCCGGTCGCGCTGTCGAAGACCGTCAGATACTCGGGTCCGTCGACGATGAACCCCTCGAACTCGCGCAGCAGGTTGCGCGCGCTGCGGCTCGGGGCGTACACGTCGATGAAGGTGGTCGCCAATTCTTGCGCGCTCTCCTGCGAGAGGGGGTACTCGTGGGTGACGGGCATGCCCCATGCCTCTTCGAGAGTGGCCGGCCACTGACCGGACACGACCTCGTCGCGCTCGCTCCAGCCGAGGAACATCTCGACCAGGTGCGCCTCGTAGTCGGCGGCGCTGAGGCGGTAGTCGTCATCGTTCGAGTAGCCGGCCTTGCGGTCGTCCTTGGGCAGCGTGATGTACGACTCGCTCGCGACCGACCCGTCCGCGGCGAACTGCACCGACTTGGTACCCGGCGCCGTCTTCAGCATCGTCTCGGATCGTCCGTCACCGTCGAAGTCGTAGACGAGGAACTGCGTGTAGTGCGCGCCGGCGCGGATGTTCACGCCGAGGTCGAGCCGGTTCAGCAGGGTGCCGTCGAGCTCGTACGTGTCGAGATAGACCGGGCCCGTGTAGCCGCGCTGCGAGACGTCCTTCGAGTTCGAGGGGTCCCACTTCACGACGTACTCGTACTGCCCGTCTCCGTCGACGTCGCCGACCGAGACATCGTTCGCCGAGTACGTGTACGCCTCCCCCTTCGGGGTGACGCCGTCGGCGGGCTTCTGGAGCGGCAGGTCGTGGTGCCCCTCGGCCCAGGCGGTGACGGATGCCGAGGCGGATGCCGTCAGCTCGACGCCGTTCACGATCGGGACCACGGAGTACTCCGAGGTCGCAGCTCCGTCGGCATCCGCATAGTTCGTGCTGTCGGTGACGGTCGCCACCCGAGCGCCGTCGCGGTAGACCGCGAAGTCGGGGCCGGCGAGGCCGGTGGCGGTCGCGCCGGTCGCCTCGGTCGCCAGCAGCCGCCAGCTGAGGAAGACGCCGTCGGCGGTCGAGACCGCGACGAGACCGCGGTCGAGTGCCTCGAGCTGCGGCCCGGCGGATCCAGGACCGTGGCGGCCGGTGACGGGACCGTCTGAGCTGACGGCTCCTGCACTCTGCGCACCCCCGGCGAGGAGGCAGCCGGCGGCGGCCACCGCCACGACGGCGCGGAACGAATGGTGTCGGATATTCATCGTCGAAATCCTTCTCTGAGCGTGAAGCTCGTTCGGATAGCGTTTTCCCGTGCCCGCTCGAAGCTACCCGCCCCGCCGGGACCAGTCAAGGAATCCCGGCGGATTGAGACGATTCACAGCTCCCGTCGGCGATTAGGCTCGATGCCATGTCTGCCGAAACCGCGCGCCGCTCCGTCCGCATCCTCACCTGGATCGGAATCGCGACCGGCGTGATCGGCGGACTCCTCGTGGCCTTCCCGACCGTGCTGCCCGTCGGCGGTCCGTGGGTGCAGCTCGCCCTGGGAATCGCGACGCTCATCCTCGCCTTCCGCGCCCGCAAGATCGGGATCGCCGAGATCGAGGGATTCGACGGGCGGATGTCGCTCTTCGCCGCGCTGCTCGGATTCCTCATCATCTTCTTCGCCGGCCAGGTCGCCTTCGGCATCCTCGTCGACGTCGCCAACCCCTGAGCCCAGCGCAGCCCTGATCTAGGCTGGACACGTGGCATCCCCGGCAGCAGACGACTACCTCAAGACCGTCTACGCGCATACCGAATGGCAGGACGCGCCGATCACCCCGTCTGTGCTCGCGGCGAAGCTCGGCATCGCCCCGTCCTCAGTGACCGAGATGGTGAAGAAGCTCGCCGCCGCCGGGCTCGTCTCGCACGTCCCCTACGGTGCGGTGCGACTCACAGACGCCGGCACGCAGCGCGCGCTGGCGATGGTGCGCCGCCACCGACTGATCGAGACCTGGCTCGTTCAGGAGTTCGACTACGGGTGGGATGAGGTGCACGACGAGGCCGAGGTGCTCGAGCACACGATCAGCGACCGACTGCTCGAGGGCATCGACGCACGCCTAGGACGCCCGCGTTTCGACCCGCACGGCGACGCGATCCCCGATGCGAACGGCGCGGTCGACCGAGAGCCGTTCGTGCTGCTCGCCGATGCACCGACCGGCCACACCGGGCGGGTGCTGCGCGTCGACGACCGCGACCCCGAGCTTCTGCGCGCTCTGGAGGCGGCGGGGGTCTCGGTCGCCGCGACCGTCACGATCACGGCCTCCGGAATCGAGCTCGACGGCGCGCCGACAGCCCTCCCCGAGGGGGCGCCCGGCGTCGTCTGGCTCAGCGCCTGAGCGGTTCCGCCTCGATCGCTCGAACCTGACACCTGCCCGTAACCGCGGGCCAATAGGCTGTGCACATGGCACACCGTGATGACATCGAATGCTGGCTCACCGACATGGACGGCGTGCTCGTCCATGAGAACGACGCCATCCCCGGAGCTGCCGAGCTTCTCGCCGGGTGGGAGCAGAACGAGATCCCGTACCTGGTCCTGACGAACAACTCGATCTTCACCGCGCGCGACCTCTCGGCCCGTCTGCGAGCCAGCGGCCTGACCGTGCCCGAGGAGCGCATCTGGACCTCGGCCCTCGCGACCGCCGACTTCCTCGCGCAGCAGCTGCCGGGGGGCTCGGCCTTCGTGATCGGCGAGGCCGGCATCCTCACCGCCCTGCACGAGGCGGGGTTCATCATGACCGAGACGAACCCCGATTTCGTGGTCGTCGGCGAGACCCGCAACTACTCGTTCGAGGCGATCACCAAGGCGATCCGCCTCATCATCAGGGGCGCGCGCTTCATCGTCACGAACCCGGATGCCACGGGCCCGTCCGCCGACGGAGTGATGCCGGCGACCGGTGCGATCGCCGCCCTCATCACCAAGGCCACCGGCAAGGAGCCGTACGTGGTGGGCAAGCCGAACCCGATGATGTTCCGCTCGGCTCTGAACAAGATCGGCGCGCACTCGAAGAAGACCGGCATGATCGGCGACCGCATGGACACCGACATCATCGCCGGCATCGAGGCGGGCCTGCACACCGTGCTCGTGATGACGGGGATCAGCGACCAGGCCGAGGTCGAGAAGTACCCGTTCCGCCCCGACGAGATCGTCGACTCCGTCGCCGATCTGCTGCCCACCGTCACCGAGTCGATCCCGACACTCGACGAGGACTGACATGGGGGCGCTCGACGAAGGAGAGCGGTTCGCGGCAGCGGATGCTGCCGTCTGGCGCGCCTGGCTCGAGGAGCATCACGAGCGCACCGCCGGCGTCTGGCTGCTGAGCGTTCGCGGCACCCGCGCGGACGGCGTCGGATACGAGGATGCCGTGCGCCAGGCGTTGTGCTTCGGGTGGATCGACGGCCCGGTACGCACCTTCGACGATCAGACCGTAGGGCAGTGGTTCTCCCCCCGCCGCCGCGGCAGCGGATGGGCGGCGACCAACAAGGCGCGCCTGGTCGACCTCGAGGCCGCCGGAGCGCTCGCACCGGCCGGCATCCGCGTGCTCGAGGCCGCGAAGGCCGACGGGTCCTGGACCATGCTCGACGGCCCCGAGGCGGGCACCGAGCCCGCCGAGCTGAGCGAGGCGCTGGACGCCGTGCCCGCCGCCCGCGCGAACTGGGACGCGTTCCCGAAGTCGGTCAAGAAGTTCGGCCTCACACACATCGCGATGGCGAAGCGCGCAGAGACGCGTGCGGCGCGGATCGCGAAGATCGTGGCGGATGCCGCGGAGGGGAAACGCCCATGAACCAGTCGGACCTGCTCTTCCTGGTGGTCTTCCTGATCCTTCTCAGCACGCTGACGGTGTTCGTCGTGCAGTTCTGGCGCTCCCGCCGCCGGGGCGGAGGCGGCGAGGGCGACGGACGCGCCGGTTGGTGGGAAGGCCCCTGGGACGACGACGACCGCAAGCGCTGAGCGTGGCCGCTCTTCGACTCCCCGTCAGCCCAGGGTGAGGCTGCGCACACGCTCGACCGGCTCCGGCATCCGCAGCGGTCCTGTGCCCGGGGTGATCGTGCCGAGGATGCGCGGCTCCCGCGCTCCGGTGCCCCCGGGCGTCACGGCGGCGACGCCGTGCATCGTGCACCAGCCGATGAGGGCGAACAGGATCGCCTCCTTGCTGTCGACGGACGCACCGAGCTCGTCGGCCAGCACGACCTCGACCTCGGGGAGCGCGTCCCGAAGCCCCTGCATGATCAGCGGGTTGTGACATCCGCCGCCCGAGACCGCGAGGAAGCGGATGCCGGCCGACGTGACGTCCTGAGCGACGGTGCGCACCGTCAGCTCGGTGAGGGTGCGCACGAGGTCGGGGACGGAGAGCGCGCGCCCCGAGCCCGTGAGGCGGTCGACGTGCGCGCGCACGTAATCGAGGTGGAAGTGCTCCTTGCCGGTGCTCTTGGGCGCCGCGAGTGCGTAGTACGGGTCGGCGAGGAGAGCTGCGAGGAGACCGTCGTCGACCGTGCCGGTGCGTGCGATGGCGGCATCCGCGTCGTAGCCGCGCTCGTTCAGGCCCTCGGCCACCACGACCGCGTCGACCAGAGCGTTGGCCGGGCCGATGTCGTAGGCCGACAGGCCGTCGGGGCCCACCACCGTCATGTTGGCGATGCCCCCGAGATTCACCGCAGCGGAGACTCCCGCGCGGCCGCGCAGCAGCAGCTCGTCGAGAAACGACACGAGCGGTGCACCGTGACCACCCGCGGTGATGTCGCGGATCCGCACATCGGAGACGACAGGGGCGCCTACCCGCTCGGCGATCCAGGCGGGCTGGCCGATCTGCAGAGTGCCGAGCGCGTGCCCCTCGTCGACCCAGTGGAAGACCGTCTGGCCGTGCGTGCACACCGCGTCCACTCCCCCGGCCGCGGCGGATGCCGAGGCGGCGACCTCGGCGAAGGCCTGGCCGATCAGGGTGTCGAGCTCGCAGACCTCGGCGAACGTCGTGGGCGCGGGCGGCAGTGCAGCCACGAGACGAGCCCGCAGCTCGGGGGCGTACGGAACGCTGTCCTCGTGCAGGACGGTGCCGCGCAGCTCTCCGTCACTCTCCTCGAAGTCCACGACCGTGACGTCGATGCCGTCGTGTGAGGTGCCCGAGAGCAGTCCGAGTACGCGCATGCGTGATCCTTCCGTCGCCTGCTACGAGCGTAGGCCGCTTTTGTTAGGGAGGCGAACGGACGGAGTCGCGAACCCGTCATACTGCAGAATGCTTGGCGGGAGTGCAGCATCGAACCATGCCCGACCCGGACTTCATCCTCGCCCTCATCATCTCCGACATCGCCATCGTCGCGATACTCGGAACGGGGTTGCTTGTCGGTTTCCGAAAGCTCGGCAGGCGCCTGGACGCACTGGAGGCGAATATCGGGGCTGCCCTCGACAGATCGGTGAAGCGCGGCTCCGGCGTCAGCGCAGGACGAGTGCCGCGGCGCCGATGAGCGGACCCTCGTCGCCGAGCCCCGAGCGCACGACCCTGGTACGACGCGAGTACTCGTGCGCGGCACTCGCCGTGAGCGCCTGCTGCACGAGGTCGATGTAGTCGGCCGAGACCCGTGAGAAGCCTCCGCCGATCGCGACCATGTCGAGGTCCACGAGGGTCGCGGCATCGGCCAGCGCCTCGCCCACGGCCTTCGCCGACCGCTCGATCGCGGCGCGCGCGACGGCGTCGCCCGCGGCAGCATCCCGCGCGAGGTCTTCTCCGGTCGCGCCGGTCCAGCCCTGCTGCTGCGCCCAGGCGGCACTCGCGGGCCCCGAGGCGATCTCCTCGAGGGTGAGCCCGCCTTCGCGACGCACCTGTCCGAGATGCCCGGCGTTGCCGGTGGCGCCGGGGATGTAGGCGCCGTTCGCGACGAAGCCTCCGCCGACGCCGGTCGAGACGACGATCGACAGCGAGGCGCCAGCGTCCTGAGTGGCGCCGAGCCACGACTCGGCCAGAGCGAGAGCGCCCCCGTCGTGGCCGAGCACCGTCGGAACCTCGCGCCCCAGAGCGGCGGATGCTGCAGCGCGCACGGACTCCTCGAGTCCGAACCCCCGGGCGAGCGGCATGTTCACCGGCAGGATCGATCCCGTTCCGCGGTCGATCGGGCCGGCACTGCCTGCCCCCGCGCCGACGAGCTCGGCATCCGCGGGAAGCGCGGCGAGCGCGTGCGTCACGATCGCGACCACGGCGAGGTTCAGCGACTCGAGCGTCGCCTCGCGACCGGTCGCGTGGCGCGAACGGCTGCCGTCGAGCAGAGTGCCGTGCTCGCTCACGAGCGCGGCCTCCATCTTGGTGCCGCCGACGTCGACGGCCAGGGCGTAGCGGGTCACTGGGGGTCGAGTCCGAGGTCGTCGAGGTCGAAGGCGGCGCGCCATTCGAGGCCCTCGGCTTCGATCGCGGCCTGAGCGCCGGTCTTGCGGTCGACGATCACGGCGACGGCGACGATCTCGGCACCCTCCTTGCGCAGCGCCTCGACGGCCTTGAGTGCCGACTGGCCAGTGGTCGAGGTGTCTTCGAGCACGACGACACGCTTGCCCTTGACGTCCGCGCCCTCGATCTGGCGGCCTCGTCCGTGGTCCTTCGGCTCCTTGCGCACCACGAAGGCGTCGAGCGGGCGGTCCGTGGCGACCGAGGCGTGCAGCACCGAGTTCGCGATCGGGTCGGCGCCGAGCGTCAGGCCACCGACCGCCACGACGTCGAGGTCGCCGATCAGGTCGAGCATGATGCGCCCGATCGCGGGAGCCGCGCGGTGGTCGAGGGTGAGCTTGCGCATGTCGACGTAGTACGTCGCCTTCTTGCCGCTCGAGAGGGTGAAGTCTCCGTGGAACACGGCCTCGTCCTTGATCAGGTCGAGGAGGGTCTGGCGGTCTGCGTCGAGTGCGGTCACGGCATCCAGTGTAGGAGGTGGGCCCTAGGCTTGACGCATGCGCTTGGCCACCTGGAACGTCAACTCCATCCGCACCCGTGTCACCCGCACCGTCGAGTTCGCCGTCCGAGAGGACATCGATGTGCTCGCGATGCAGGAGATCAAGTGCAAGCCCGAGCAGTTCCCGTACGGGCCGTTCGAAGAGGCCGGCTACCACGTCGAGGTGCACGGCCTCAATCAGTGGAACGGCGTCGCCATCGCGAGCCGCCTGCCGATCACCGACGTGCGCACGTCGTTCGACGGCATGCCGGGCTTCGCCAAGGGGCATGAGGGGCCGGATGCTCCGCTCGAGGCACGCGCGCTGGGCGTGCTCGTCGACGGCGTGCGCGTGTGGAGCCTCTATGTGCCGAACGGTCGCTCGCTCGAGGACCCGCACTACACCTACAAGCTGCACTGGCTCGAAGAGCTGAAGAAGGCGACCGCCGCCGAACTGTCGGCGAACCCCGATCTGCCCCTCGCGCTGGTCGGCGACTTCAACATCATCCCGTTCGACAAGGACAACGGCGACCCCGACATCGTCGAGGGCGTCTCCACGCACGTGTCCCCCGAGGAGCGTCAGGCGTTCTTCGCGTTCGCCGATGCGGGCCTCACCGACGTGGTGCGACCGCTGATCCCCGAGGGCTTCACCTACTGGGACTACCAGCGCCTGAAGTTCCCCCGCAACGAGGGCGTGCGCATCGACTTCGTCCTCGGATCGAAGGCGCTCGCGGATGCGGTCACCAGCGCCTCGATCCACCGCGACGAGCGCAAGGGCGAGCAGCCGAGCGACCACGTCCCCGTGGTCGTCGAGTTCGACCTGGGCGGCGCTGACGAAGACGACGACCTGCCCATGATCTTCTCCTGAGTGCTGTGTCTCTCCGCCTGATCGCCACCGATCTCGACGGGACCCTGCTCGATTCGTCGTCCACGGTCACGCGGCGCACACGGGCGGCGCTCGATCGGGCGCGGGCCCGCGGCATCCATGTCGTGCCCGTGACCGCCCGGCAGCCGATCGGACTGCGCGCGATCGCCGACGGCGCGGGCTTCGACGGCTGGGCGCTGTGCAGCAACGGCGCCTATGCGACGCACCTCACGGACGGACGGATGCTGTTCGCCGAGGAGCTTCCGTCCGAGACGATCCGGGTCCTGGCCGAGGCGCTGCGCGCCAGCATCCCCGGGCTGCTGTTCGCGAGCGTGCGCGAGGGCGGCGAAACGTTCGTCGCCCAGCACGGCTACGCCGAGATCGCCGATCTGTCGGACCACAAGCGCGACCCGCGCACGATGGGTGGGGTGGGACTCGACCAGGTACTCGCCGCTCCCAGTCTGAAACTCGTGATCCGGCATCCGGAGCTTGCGCCGTCCGCGCTGTTCGAGGCGCTGTGCGATCTCGGGCTCACCGGCTTCGAGGCCACGCTGTCGGGGGCGCCGTTCGTCGAGGTCATGGCCGAGGGCGTCACCAAGGCCACCGGCCTCGCCCGCCTCTGCGAGCATCTCGAGATCGACCGCCGCGACGTGATCGCCTTCGGCGATGCTCTCAACGATGTCGAGATGCTCCGCTGGGCGCGCCTCGGGGTCGCGATGGCCGACGCCGACGACGTCGTGCAGGATGCCGCGGATGAGACCACGACCTCGAACGACGACGACGGTGTCGCACGGGTCATCGAGCGGATGCTCGGCTGACTCGCCGAGTCGATCAGTCCTCGAAGGTGCCGACCTCGGGCACGCGGTCCGTGCGGCCGTAGCGCAGCAGCATCACACCGCTGTCGTCGACGACCGGAGGTTCGAGCAGCCGCAGCACCGACGGCAGGGCACCGTCGTCGAACACCGTCTTGCCTGCCCCGAGCAGGATCGGGTACACCCACAGATTCAGCTCATCGAACAGGCCCTCGGCGAGCAGCGAGTGCACGAAGTCGATGCTGCCGATCACGTGCACCTCGTGGTGCTGCGCCCGCAGCTCGGCGATCTCTGCAGCGAGGTCCTCGCCCACTCGGTGACTGTTCTGCCAGTCGAGCGCCAGGTCGTCGTTCCGCGTCGCAACATACTTCGGCACCCGGTCGAACAGCCTGCCGATCTCACCGGACGGGCCCTCGGTGTGATGGGGCCAGTATCCGGCGAAGATGTCGTACGTCCGGCGCCCGAGCAGCAGCGCGTCGAGCCCCTGCATCCCCTGTGAGACGGTCTCCCCCATGCTCGACGAGGGGTATCCGGCCTGCCAGCCGCTGAACCGGAACCCTCCCGAGGTGTCCTCGTCAGTGCCGCCCGGCCCCTGGGCGACGCCGTCGAGGGTCATGAAGAGGTCGATCAGAATGCGTCCGGCCATCAGAGTGCTCCTTTGCACGAGAGATCCTGCACGATGACACGGCTCACACTATTCGCTCATTCGGGGTCGCGGGAGGGTGTCCGGTCGGCGGTATCCGATCGTTCCTCGCCCCACCGGGCGAGCGCGTCGATCGCCTCGCGCAGCGCGACGCCTCGCTCGGTGAGCGCGTAGGCGCGGGTGTTGTGCCGGAGGGGCAGCCTGCTCAGCACTCCCGCCGCTTCGAGTTCTCGCAGACGAGTCGCGAGCATGTTCGTCGGCACCCCCAGACCCCGCTGCAGGTCGCCGTACCTCTGCGGCCCGTCGAGGAGCCGTTCCACGATGAGCAGCGCCCACCGGGCCCCGACGACGTCGAGGGCTGCGGCGAGGTCGCTCACGTGTTCTGGTCGGAGTCCGGCTTCATCCAGAACGGTGAGTAGTGGTAGCCGTCGGGGTCGTCGAACTGGCGCTGGTACATGAACGGGTAGTCGTCGGTGTCGCCGACGCGTCCACCGGCGGCAGCGGCGCGCTCGACGAGAGCGTCGACCGCCTCCCGGCTGTCGAGGTCGAACGAGACCGTGACCTTCGACGGGGTGTCAGGCCCGCCGATGATGTCCTCGGTGCCGCCGACGCTCGCGTACATCTCGCGACTGCCGAGCATGACGTACTGCTCGGGCGCGATCGCGAAGCACGACACGTTGTGATCGGACATCTCGGCATTGAGGGTCCAGCCGAGGGCGGTGTAGAACGCGGTGGCCCGGTCGACGCTCTCGACGGGGCAGGTGATGAAAAGGCTCATGGGTTGATACTTGCAAAATGCAAGTGCTTCGTCAAGAGCATCCGTGAAGCGTCCCGCGCCGTCTCATTACGGCACGCGCCGACACCGCGGGTCACGGGAGGACACGCCCGCTCTCGGTCGTTCCGACCTCCGCCACAATCGCTCAGGACAAGGCCCCACCGCACGACTCATCCGAGGAGAGACTCCCCCGTGAACCGCCTGATCCAGCGACCGAAGCGCGTGCTGCTCGCCGCACTCGCGACCCTCGTCGCGACGACCTCCGTCCTGGCCGCCTGCTCCACCGCACCGTCATCCGGCACGACCGCCGGCGACGACACGCAGCCTGCGGTCATCCGATGGGCGGATTCGAGCGCTCCTGCCAACTGGGATCCGGTGGTCACCGGAGCGACCGGGGTGTCCATCCAGCTCGGCGCGATCTACGAGCCGCTGCTCACCGAGAAGGACGGCGAGCCGGCGCCAGGCCTCGTCGAGTCATGGGAGTACAACGACGACGGCACGGCCGTGACCTTCACTCTGCGGGACGGCCTCACCTTCCACGACGGCTCGACGGTCGATGCCGAAGCCGTGGCGTTCTACTTCACCCGCGCCAAGACCCAGGAGAACTCGGCCCTGCTCGGCTCGTACTCGAACATCGGCACGGTGACGGCCGATGACGAGCTGAACTTCACCGTCCATCTCAAGAGCGTCGACTACCAGGTGCCCTACCTCCTGAGCGTCCGCGCCGGATTCCTCACCAGCGAGGAGGCCACGGCGACCCCGGAGGATGCCGTCGCTCTCAATTCGCAGCTCCCGATCGGCGCCGGCCCGTTCCAGGTCGTCGAGTACGTGCCCGAGTCGCACATCTACCTCGAGAAGTTCGACGGCTACTGGAACGCGGATGAGATCAAGATCGACCGCATCGAGATTTCGTACGGTGTCGACGCCGCCTCGGTCGTGTCGGGGATCCAGACGGGCGTCTACAACTTCGCGCAGATCGGCGGCGCGCAGATCCAGCAGGCGAAGGATGCGAATCTCGACCTCGTCTCGGACATCTCCACGAACTGGGTCGTGCAGTTCCTCAATGTGAACCGCAAGGTGGCCCCGTTCGACGACGACAAGGTCGTCGAGGCGTTCCGTCTCGCGCTCGACCAGCAGGCATTCGTCGACCGCGTCCTGCTCGGCGAAGGAGAGGTGACGCATCAGATCGTCCCGCCCACGCATCTCGCGTCCAACCCCGAGCTCGAGACGGCCTTCGAGCACGACCCGGAGCGGGCCAAGACCCTGCTCGAGGAGGCAGGCCACCCCGACGGTCTCGAGGTCACCCTGAGCACGTCACCCTTCCAGAACGTCGCCTTCGCGGAGCTCGTCCAGGCCCAGCTGGCCGATGTGGGCGTCACCGTGACGATCGACAGCGACCCGAACTGGGCACAGGGGTACTTCGGCAAGGAGACCGCCTTCTCGCTGTACGGCTGGGTGGGCCGCAACTCGCCGACGCAGCTGCTGACCGAGCACTTCGACGTGAACGGCGTGCTCAACCTCAGCTCGCCGTACACGACGGAGGCGTTCCAGAGCGCGATCGCCGAGCTGCGGGCCACACCGATCGACGACCCCGCGTTCGTCGACCGCGTCAAGGCGGCCAACGAGATCGGGTTCCTCGACGGCTCCGTCATCCCGTTGAGCTCCGCCCCGATCACCTGGGTGAAGGACCCGAGCATCTCGTCGAACTTCGACAACGGGCAGGGACGACTGAACTGGACCGGCGTGACGATCGGCGAGTGACGCCCCCATCGGATGCCGAGACGAGCACGGGAGAGACATGACCATCACCGAGACGAGGCCGGGCCTCTCACTGTTCGAGGTTCCGCCACGCTCCGCGGATGCCACGCACATGTACGCGACGCTGTTCGAGAACGCCCAGCGAGTCGAGCAGCTGGGGTTCGAGTCCTATTGGCTCGCCGAAGGCCACTTCTCAGCGATCGGATCCCCATCGGCCCTCACGCTGCTCGCCGCGCTCAGTCAGCGGACGACCCGTCTGCGTCTCGGCACCGCCGTCGTGCCGCTCGCGCTCGACAACCCGCTTCGGGTCGCGGAGACGGCGGCGCTGGTGAACACCCTCAGCGGCGACCGTCTCGAGCTCGGGGTGGGCAAGGGCAACCCCGGAGGCTTCTCGACCGCCGCGTACCACGCGTTCGGTCTCGACGAAACGGAACGCGAAGGCCTCTATGCGCAGACCCTCGATCGCCTGCGTGCGGCTTTCCTCCACACGGAGACCGGCTCGGACGGGAGCGAGTACGACCTGTATCCGCCCTCCGGCACGCTGCCTGGTCGGATCTGGCAGGCCACGGCGAACGTGCGCACCGCCCGCGCGGCCGGGGTGTCCGGAGACGGGTTGCAGCTGCACCGCCTCGTTCGCGGTGCCGACACCGGGCAGGCTCAGAGACCACTCGTCGACGCCTACCTCGACGCACTCGACCCCGCGGCGACGCCGAGGATCGGAGTCTCACGGTCGATCCTTCCCGCCCGCGACGAGGCCGAGGCGATCAGGCTCTTCACTCAGCACCTGACCGAGAGCCCTCGGGCACTCCCCGGCGTCGACACGAGTGGATCGGCCGAGGAGGTGCTGCGCGCCTCGTCGATCCTCTACGGGTCACCGGCGCAGATCGTCGACGCGCTCCTCTACGATCCCACCGTCGCATCCTCGACCGATTACCTGTTCAGCATCCCGCTCGGATACGACCGCCCCGAGTACCGCGAGAGCTTCGTGCGGATCGCCGAGGAGATCCACCCCCACCTTCCCGTGGCGCACCTGGGCAAGGCGGGCGCGGTCACGGCGTGATCCCCCGTGCGGGGGATGCCGCAGCATCCGCCTTCGATCTACGGTGGGGGAATGCCCGCAGCGCCGTTCACCCGCACGCCCAGTGTCCGCGAGCAGCGCAGCGACCTCATTCTCGCCGCCGTGATGTTCGTGGGCGCGGTGCTGAGCGCCGCCCTCTCTACGGTCGCCGAGATCTACGGCGACACCAGGGCTGAGCCCTGGACCGCACTCGTCTACGCGGTCGCCGTCACCGTGCCGCTCGGCGTGCGGCGTCGGTGGCCCGGCCCCGTCGCGGTGGCGGTGTGCGTCGCCTACTTCCTCGCGATCTCGTTCCAGGTGCCCGAGATCTACGTCGGCAACATCGCCATGTTCGTGTCGCTGTACACGGTGGGCGCGTGGATGAACAACCGCAGAGCCGCGATGATCGTGCGCGTCTCGATCATCGTCGGCATGTTCGTCTGGCTCATCATCACGATGTACCGCCAGGCGATCGAGGAGGCTGACAAGGCCGAGGTCGCAGCCGGCCTGCTCTCGCCCTATCTGGCCTTCATGCTCATCCAGCTGCTGCTGAACGTGCTCTACTTCGGCGGTGCGTACTACTTCGGCGAGCGCTCGTGGCATGCCGCGCAGGAGCGTCAGGTGCTCGAACAGCGCACGGCCGAGCTCGAGAGGGAGCGCGAGGTGACCGCAGCTCAAGCCGTCGCCCTCGACCGCGTGCGAATCGCCCGCGAGCTGCATGACGTGGTCGCCCATCACGTCTCGGTCATGGGCGTTCAGGCGGGTGCCGCTCGTCTCGTGATCGACCAGGACCCGGAGAAGTCCAAGAGCATCCTGACGGGCATCGAAGGGTCGGCGCGCGATGCCATCCACGAGCTGCGTCAGCTGCTCGAGACTCTGCGCTCGCCCGGCAGCGAGACACCGGATGCCGGGTCGACCGTGACCCTCGACGACATCCGCTCGCTGGTCGAGGCGTCGGTCGAGGCCGGGCTCCCCACCGACTACGCGGTGATCGGCGAGCCGGTCGCCGTGCCGTCGGTCGTCGCCGTCAACCTGTACCGGATCACGCAGGAGTCGCTGACCAACGCCCGGCGTCACGCCGGGGTCGGTGCCACCGCCGACGTGCGCGTCCGCTACGACGACGAGGGCGTCGAGGTCGAGGTCGTCAACACCGGTCGAGCGGTCGCCGTGCTGCGACCGGGTCTGGGTCAACTCGGCATGCGCGAGCGGGCTGCGGCATCGGGCGGCAGCCTCGAAGTGACCCCGCGCCCCTCGGGCGGGCTGCGCGTGCGGGCGCGGGTGCCGCTGGCCGGTACGACGTCACTGGCCGGTCCGACGTCACTGGCCGGCACGGCCTCATCGGCCGGCAGAGCGCCCGCCATTCCTCACCCCTCGCAGACCGACCGGCTGACCGAGACGAGCCCCTCCTCATGACCACGCCAGCCCCTCCGATCCGCGTTCTTCTCGTCGACGACCACGCGATGCTGCGTGCCGGGTTCCGGACGATCCTCGACACGCAGCCCGACATCACGGTCGTGGGCGAGGCGGCGACCGGCGCCGAGGCGCTGACGCAGGCATCCGCTCTGCATCCCGACGTGATCACGATGGACGTGCAGATGCCCGACATGGACGGCATCGAGGCGACCAGGCGGATCATCGCCGACCCCGCGATCGCCGCGGCCATCGCGATCGTCACGACGTTCGACCGCGACGACTACCTCTATCAGGCGCTGGATGCGGGAGCGAGCGGCTTCCTCCTCAAGAACGCCGGAGCCGAGGACCTCATCAGCGCGGTCCGCGCACTCGCCGCGGGAGACGGGATGCTGGCGCCCGAGGTCACCCGCCGGGTGCTCGCCCGGTTCGCCCACGTTCCCGCGCCGGAGGCAGCTCCGGCATCCGCCCCCATCGTCAGCCCCGCAGCCCCTGTGGTGCTCGCCGACCCGCTCACCGACCGCGAGGCGGAGGTTCTCATGCTGCTCGCGGATGCCCGCAGCAACGCCGAGATCGCGAGCGCGCTGTTCATCGGCGAGGCGACCGTGAAGACCCACGTCTCACGCGTGCTGCAGAAGCTCGGCGCCCGCGACCGTGTGCAGGCTGTCGTGCTCGCGCACCGCATGGGACTCGCGTAACCGCGGCTGCGCCCGCGACCTCAACCCCGACCGCGGCCCCGATACGCTCGGAGGATGCCGACCGCCGCACCCCTCTCCCGACCTGTCCTGGCGGGGATCGTCACCGCACTGGTCGGGTTCACGAGCTCGTTCGCCGTCGTACTCACGGGCCTCAGCGCGGTCGGCGCGACTCCGGCCCAGGCGGCCAGCGGACTGCTCGCGGTCAGTCTCACGATGGGACTCGCGTGCGTCGTCCTCGCCTGGCGGTATCGGATGCCGATCACCGTGGCCTGGTCGACTCCCGGCGCTGCACTGCTCGCCGCGACCGGCGTCATCGAGGGAGGCTGGTCGGCCGCAGTCGGCGCGTTCCTCGTCGCGGCGGCGCTGATCCTGCTCACGGCGCTCTGGCCGGCCCTCGGCGCGCTGATCGCGCGCATCCCTCCCTCCATCGCGCAGGCGATGCTCGCCGGCGTCCTGCTGCCCCTGTGCCTCGCGCCGATCACCGGTCTCGTCGCCAACCCCTGGGGCGTGGTGCCGGTCGTGCTGACCTGGCTGGTCTTCTCTCGTCTCGCACCGCGGTGGGCGGTTCCGCTGGCCTTCCTCGCGGCGGCGGTCGTGGTCACCGTCTCGCTCATCCAGGCGGGCGCCCCGGTCGACGCCGGACTGCTGGTCCCCCGCCTCGAACTCACGGCGCCCACCTTCACGCTCGGCGCCATGATCGGTGTCGCGCTGCCGCTGTTCATCGTCACGATGGCGTCGCAGAACGTTCCGGGCATCGCCATCATGCGCAGCTTCGGCTACGAGGTGCCCTGGCGACCCGCCATGCTCGTCACCGGCCTCGGCACCGCGCTCGGCGCCACGGCCGGCGGCCACGCGATCAACCTCGCGGCGATCAGCGCCGCGCTCGCGGCATCCCCCGACGCCGATCCCGATCCGAAGCGGCGCTGGGTGGCCGGCGTGTCGACCGGGGCCTCCTACCTCGTGCTCGGCGGGTTCTCGGCTGCGTTCGCCGCGCTCGTGCTCCTCGCACCCGAGGCCGTGATCCCCGCCGTCGCCGGACTCGCGCTGTTCGGGGCGTTCGGGGCGTCCGTGCAGCAGGCGATCGACGACCCGGGCGAGCGCATCCCCGCGGTCGTCACCTTCCTGGTGGCGGCATCCGGCATCTCACTGCTGGGCGTGAGCGCCGCGTTCTGGGCGCTGGTCGCCGGGCTCGTCGTGCGCACGGCCCTGCATGCCGGGCGCCGCTGAGGACTCGGAGAATCCGCTCGGCTAGCGTGGGGGCGTGACCGTTCCCGCTTCAGCGCCCGTCCCGTCCGCCGGCACGCCCGCCGGTCATTTCGACGCCCGTGCACTGCTCGACCCGGTGAACCCCGCCGAGGTCGACGCGTTCGCCCGCGCCCAGCGCGCCGGCAACCGCTCCTCCGCGGGACAGATCGTCGCGTGGGTGGCCGCGGGATTCGCGGTGCTGTGCGTCGTGCCCGTCGTCGGGATCATGATCCTCGGCCTCGGGTACACGATCGGGCGCGGCACCGGGGTCGCGGTCGCCGGACTCCTCGCCCTGCTGCTGTTCGCGGGTCTCATCGTGGGAATCGTGATGCTCGTGCGTCGAGGCATCCGCACGCGCAATCTGACCCGCTTCCGCCTCGCGCGCTTCGCGGGGGCGAACGCGATGAGCTACTTCGAGCGCATCGACGACCCGCCGCTGCCGGGGATGATCTTCTCGAGCGGGTCGAGCCGGATGTCGACCGACGTGCTCCGCGGGGTCAAACCCCGATTCGTCGAGTTCGGCAACTACCAGTACACGACGAGCAACGGCAAGCAGTCGCAGACGCACCGCTGGGGCTACGTCGCCGTCAAGCTCGACGTCCCGCTGCCGAACATCGTGCTCGACGCGCTCGGCAACAACACCCTCGGAAGCACCGTCGCCGGTGCGTTCAGCGGCGACCAGCGGCTCTCGCTCGAGGGCGACTTCGACCGCTACTTCTCGCTGTACTGCCCTGCGGGCTACGAGGTCGACGCCCTCTACCTCTTCACACCCGACGTCATGGCGCGCTTCATCGATCACGCCGCACAGCTCGATGTCGAGATCGTCGACGACTGGCTCTTCCTCTACGCACGTCGCGAGGTGTCGACGCTCGACCCGGCGACCTGGGCGTGGCTGTTCGGCGCGGTCGGCGCTCTGCTGACGAAGCTCGATCAGTGGGCCCGATGGCGCGACGACCGGCTGCGGCTCGCGACGCCGGTCGCGCAGCATCCGTCTCTCCCCGCCTATGGGACCGCAGCTCCGGGGCCCGCGGGAGCCCCGGCACTGCCGTTCGCGGCACCGCAGGGTCTGCTCACCCCTCCTCCTCCCGGTGTCGCCCCTCCGGGTCAGCGCCTCAAGCGCCGAAGCCCGTGGGTGATCGTCGGCATCATCGTCGGGGTCATGCTCGTGGTGACGATGGCCCCGTTCGCGCTCGGCATCTTCTCGTTCCTGTTCCTGCGCTGACCTTTCCTGTTCCGGCACTGATCTTTCCTGGTCCTGCGCTGGGGCACCGGTCTCCCCCGCACGGTGGATGACCGTGCCATCGGGCGAGACGGGCGCGGTGCAGATCATCCGTGCAGATCCACCACAGGGGGGATGCCGCGGTGCCGCGCCCCGCCATAGCGTGAGGGCATGACCACAGGAAAGCTCGTACTGAGCGGCATCACCAAGAGCTACGGCTCGCGGCGTGTGCTCGACGACGTCTCGTTCGAGGTGGCCCCCGGGCGTCTCACCGGGTTCGTCGGCGGCAACGGCGCAGGCAAGACCACGACCATGCGGATCGTCCTCGGGCTGCTCGGGTCCGACGGCGGAACCGTCGAACTCGACGGCAAGACCCTCACCTCCGCCGACCGGCGGCTCTTCGGGTACATGCCGGAGGAGCGGGGCCTGTACCCCAAGATGAAGGTGCTCGAGCAGATCGTGTACCTCGCCCGTCTGCACGGCTTCAGCAAGACGGATGCCGCCACCCGCGCGACCGCGCTGCTCACCGAGCTCGGACTCGAGGAGCGCCTGGGCGACACGATCGAGTCGCTCTCGCTCGGCAACCAGCAGCGCGCGCAGATCGCGGCGGCCCTCGTGCACGACCCCGAGGTGCTGATCCTCGACGAGCCGTTCTCGGGCCTCGACCCGCTCGCGGTCGACGTGGTCGCGTCGGTACTCCAGGCCTCGGCCGCGAAGGGCGCATCGATCCTCTTCTCCTCGCATCAGCTCGACGTCGTCGAGCGGCTGTGCGACGACCTGGTGATCCTCGCCGCGGGGACCATCCGCGCGTCGGGCTCCCGTGACGCGCTCCGCGCCCAGCACGCGGGCAGCCGCTACGAACTCGTCTCGGCGGGAGACGCCGGGTGGCTGCGCGCCGAACCGGGTGTCACCGTGCTCGACTTCGAGGGCGGCTACGCCCTGTTCGACGCCGACGATGCCGAGGTCGCCCAGCGCGTGCTGCGCACCGCCGTCGACCGCGGCGACGTGGCGAGCTTCGCCCCCAAGCATCCCTCTCTCGCCCAGATCTTCAAGGAGGTCATCCAGTGAGCACCTCGAACACCACCGGAAACGCCGGCACGAGCTCGCAGGCCTCGATGATCTGGCTCGTCGCCGAGCGTGAGATCGGCTCGAAGCTGCGCAGCAAGGCTTTCCTGATCTCGACCGGCGTCCTGCTGCTCATCGCGCTCGCCGGCATCGTGATCGGTGGCTTCGCGAGCAAGAACACCGATGCGATGCCGGTGGCCGTGACCTCCGAGACCGCATCCCTCGTGTCGGCGCTGCCCGACACCGAGATCACCGAGGTGTCGGATCAGGCTGCCGCCGAGCAGCTGCTGCGCGATGAGAAGGTCGATGCGGCGGTCCTGCCGGGCGACGGTCCGACCGGCGTCACCGTCGTGGCGCTCAAGGACGCCCCGACCTCTCTCGTGTCGGCGCTGTCGCAGGCCCCGACGGTCGAGATCCTGGAACCTGCGACGACCAACCCGCTGCTGCGGTACTTCATCGCGATCGCCTTCGGCATCGTGTTCATGGGAGCCGCGGCGACCTTCGGCGGCACGATCGCCCAGAGCATTGTCGAGGAGAAGCAGACTCGCGTAGTTGAGATCCTGCTGTCGACCATCTCGGCGCGCACGCTGCTCGCGGGCAAGGTGATCGGCAATACGATCCTCGCGATGGGTCAGATCCTGGCTCTCGCCGCGGTCGCCACGATCGGGCTGATAGCCACCGGCCAACGCGAGGTGCTGTCGACGCTCGGAGCCCCGATCATCTGGTTCGCGGTGTTCTTCCTCTTCGGGTTCATCCTGCTCGCGGCGCTCTTCGCCGCAGCGGCGTCGATGGTCTCCCGCCAGGAGGACATCGGCTCGACGACGACCCCGATCACGATGCTGATCATGGCGCCGTACGTGCTCGTGATCATCTTCAACGACAACCCGCTGGTGCTGACGATCATGTCGTACGTGCCGTTCTCGGCTCCGGTCGGGATGCCGATGCGGCTGTTCGTGGGCGAGGCGCAGTGGTGGGAGCCGTTGCTGAGCCTGGTGATCCTGCTCGCGAGCTGCGTCGCCGCGATCGTGGTCGGCGCGAAGATCTACGAGAACTCGCTGCTGCGCATGGGCTCGCGTGTGAAGCTCGGCGAGGCGCTGCGCGGCTGACCGCCGAGACCCTCCATCGACGAGGCCCCGTCCTGCAGAGATCTGCGGGACGGGGCCTCGTCGTCCCGGGATCGGTCCAGGGTCAGATCAGGCCGTCCGACAGGGTCGTGGGGTTTCCGAAGCGGTGGTTCGTGATCGACACGGCCTGCTCGTGCAGGAACGGCAGCATCTCGACGCGGCCTGCACCCGTGACGGCGTGCGACCAGACCGCGACATC
Organism: Microbacterium sp. CGR1; assembly: GCF_051062835.1. Lineage (GTDB taxonomy): Bacteria > Actinomycetota > Actinomycetes > Actinomycetales > Microbacteriaceae > Microbacterium. The sequence goes on from NZ_JAOTPG010000001.1 coordinate 2,248,346, forward strand.
GGGAGTTCCGCCGAGGGCCTCGAACAGAGCGGAGGCGTCGCCGCCCACGAGGCGCACCCGCTGCCAGCTGTGCTCGGCCTTCGCCGCAGCCTTGGTGAAGCGCTTGACCCACGCCGCATCCTTCTCGTGCGTCACCGTGATGCCTTGCGCACGCAGCGCCTTCTCGACGCGCGAGGGCAGAGCAGGAGCCGAGACGGTGAACGGGCTGCCGCTGCGCAGTGCTGCGGCGATCACGCGGATGCCGTCGGCCAGAGCCGCGGTCTCCCCGATGCGCACGTCGGCGGCGACGGGACGATACCGGAACACGTTGCGCTCGACGCCGAGACCGGACTTGTCGCTGACGGTGCCGAACTCGGTGGTCCATGCACGCTCATCCGCGGCGGCCGCACGGTGCAGCCACTCGATCTCGACGGCGCCGAGGTCGGAGCCGGCGGCGGCGAGCAGGGCGTCGACGGCGGGGATCACGGCAGCGCCGGGGGCCGAGGCGGGGAGCTCTGCGGGGGCCCAGTCGCCGAGGCCGAACAGGTAGTTCGGTCCACCGGCCTTCGCGCCCGCTCCCACGGCCGACCGCTTCCAGCCGCCGAACGGCTGGCGCTGCACGATCGCGCCGGTGATGCCGCGGTTGACGTAGAGGTTGCCGGCCTCGACCCGTTCGAGCCACGTGGCGACCTCATCGGAGTCGAGCGAGTGGATGCCGGCGGTGAGGCCGTAGTCCACCGCGTTCTGCAGACGGATCGCCTCGTCGAGGTCCTTCGCGTGCATGATGCCGAGCACGGGACCGAAGAACTCGGTCAGGTGGGTGGTCGAGCCGGGTGCGACGCCGATCTTGACGCCGGGCGTCCACTGCTTTCCCTCGTCATCGAGCTTCTTCGGCTCGACGAGCCAGCGCTCACCTCGCTCGAGGGTCGTCAGCGCGGTCAGCAGCTTGCCGTTCGCCGGCTCGATGATCGGTCCCATCTGCGTCGCCGGGTCTTCGGGCAGACCGACGCGCATCGAGGTGACGGCGTCGACCAACTGGCGCTCGAACCGCTTCGAGTCGGCCACGGAGCCGACCAGGATCGCGAGCGATGCCGCCGAGCACTTCTGGCCGGCGTGACCGAAGGCGCTGCGGGCGACGTCGGCGGCCGCGAGGTCGAGGTCGGCCGACGGCGTGACGATGATCGCGTTCTTGCCGCTGGTCTCGGCCAGCAGCGGCAGGTCGGAGCGGAACGACCGGAACAGCTGCGCCGTCTCGTAGGCGCCGGTGAGGATCACGCGGTCGACCTCGGGGCTCGCGACCAGACGGGTGCCGAGGTCGCGGTTCGCGAGGTCGACGAGCGCGAGCAGGTCGCGCGGCACGCCCGCGGCCCACAGCGCCTCGACCATCACGGCGCCGCAGCGCTGGGTCAGCTTGGCGGGCTTGATGACGACCCCCGAGCCGGAGGCGAGACCGGCGAGCACTCCACCCGCGGGGATCGCGACGGGGAAGTTCCACGGCGGCGTCACCACGGTCACCTTCGAGGGCACGAACTCGGCGCCGTCGACGGTCTCGAGGTCGAGCGCGCGCTCGGCATAGTAGTGCGCGAAGTCGATCGCCTCCGAGACCTCGGGGTCGGCCTCGGCGATCGTCTTGCCCGCCTCGTGGGCCATGATCTCGATCAGCTGACCGCGGCGGGCGGCGAGCTCGTCTCCCGCGCGGTGCAGCACGGCGGCGCGCTCGGCCGCAGGAAGGGCTGCCCAGGTCGACGCGGCGGCGGATGCGGCGGCGAAGATGCCGTCGAGCTCGTCGGTCGTCTCGACCTTGGCGAGGGCGATCGAGTCGAGACCGAGCGTCGAGTCCACCGAGCGCGCCAGTATCTCGCGACCCCAGGCGCGGTTCGCGGCGATCGCCGGATCGCTGTCCGGCTTGTTCTCGAAACCGGTGGTCACGGCATCCGACTGTGCTGCCGCCTCCGCGGCGCGGTCCTGCACGCGGTTCGACGACGGCACCGAGCGGTCGGCCTCGAGGCCGGCGAGAGAACGCTCGAAGCGCTCACGCTCGCGGGTCAGGAGCGCGGGGTCGGAGGCCAGCTCGAACACGGCCGACATGAAGTTCTCGGGGCTGGCGTTCTCTTCGAGGCGGCGCACGAGGTAGGCGATCGCGACGTCGAACTCGGCAGGGTTCACCACGGGTGTGTACAGCAGCAGCTGGCCGACGTCCTTGCGGACGGCCTCGGCCTGGCCGGTCGCCATGCCGAGGAGCATCTCGTACTCCACGGCATCCGTCACGTTCCGGGCCTTGGCGAGCAGCCACGTGTAGGCGATGTCGAACAGGTTGTGTCCCGCGACGCCGATGCGCACGGCATCCAGTCGCTCCGGCGTCATCGACCAGTCGAGCACGCGCTTGTAGTTCGTGTCGGAGTCCTGTTTGGTGCCGTAGGTCGCGAGAGGCCAGCCGTGCACCTTCGAGTCGACCTCTTCCATGGCGAGGTTGGCGCCCTTGACGACGCGCACCTTGATGGGCGCTCCGCCCTTCGCCCGGCGGGCGGTCGCCCACTCCTGCAGCTGCTGCATCGCGCCGAGCGCGTCGGGCAGGTAGGCCTGCAGCACGATGCCGGCTTCGAGATTCTCGAACCCCGGCTGGTCGAGGATGCTGGTGAACGCCGCGATCGTGAGGTCGAGGTCGCGGAACTCCTCCATGTCGAGGTTGATGAACTTGGTCTTGCCTGCGGCCTCGGAGGCTGCGGCGAGCTCGTACAGCGGAGTGAGCTTGGTGACGACGTCGGCCACGGCCTCGTCGAACGACCACATCGACAGCTGACTGACGACGCTCGAGACCTTGATCGAGACGTAGTCCACGTCCTTGCGGGCGAGGAAGTCGTACGTGCCCTGCAGACGACGACCTGCCTCGCGCTCACCGAGCACGGCCTCGCCGAGGAGGTTGAGGTTGAGTCGGTTGCCGCTCTTGCGCAGCTTGGCGATCGCGGGGCCCAGCTTCGACGGCGTCGCGTCGAGCACGAGGTGACCGACCATGGCGCGCAGCACGCGGCGGGAGATCGGCACGACGACGCCGGGCAGCCTGGGAGCCCAGAACCCACCGGTCCTGATCGCGGCGCGGAGGTAGCCGGGAAGCAGTGACGGGGTGATCTCCGACAGCTCGGCGAGGGTGCGCCCGGCGACGCTGAGGTCTTCGGGACGCATCACTCCGTCGACGAAGCCGACGGTGAAGGCGAGGCCGTTCGGGTCCTTGAGGACTTCGGAGAGGCGCTGGGCGGCGGGCTCGACGGGGTGGGTCTCGCTCTCGGCGAGCCAGCGCTGCACGAGGGCCGCGACCTCTTCGGTGCGCGGTGCGGCGGCAGGAGTGGTGGTGTCGGCGACGACAGTCATCAGGGTGAACCTTCCAGGGGATCGCACACCCGGGTACGTGTGCGGCTCGATCATTGTCAGACGCGCGAGTAGGCTACGTCTATCAACCGATTCGAGTGATTTCTGTTCAGTTTCGATGAACGATTTCGCCGGTGCGAAAGAAGTGCGGATGCTCGACGTCAATCGACTGCGGATGCTGGTCGAACTGTCCCGTCGGGGCACCCTCTCGGCGGTCGCCGACGCACTCTCGTACAGCAAGGCATCCGTGTCTCAGCAGCTCAGCGCGCTCGAACGCGAGGTGGGCGTCGCGCTGCTGCGCCGCGTAGGCCGAGGCGTGCAGTTCACGCCGCAGGGGAATGTGCTCGTGGCCGAGGCGATCGGCATCCTCGATCAGCTCGAGCACGCCGAGGTCGCGGTCGCCGAGTCGCTCACCGAGGTCACCGGCACGGTGCACATCGCCGTGTTCCAGTCGACGGCGCATTCCCTGCTTCCCGGGGCGCTCAACACACTGCGCGAGCAGCATCCGGCTCTGCGCGTCGAGGTCACCGAGAGCGATCCCGAGACCGGGCTCGTGGGCGTCTCGAGCCGCGACTTCGATCTGATCCTCGCCGAACAGTACCCGGGCCGCACCCGTCCGATCCACGCCGACCTCGACCGCGTGGTGCTCGTGCACGACTCGATCGCATTGGCACGACAGCCCGGGGCGGAAGAGGCGACGGATGCCACGGCCGCCGACGCCACAGCCGCACTGTTGTCGACCAGGGATGAGCCATGGGTGCTCGAACCCGCAGGCACCGCGTCCCGTGCGTGGGCGGAGCAGCTCTGCCGCACCGCGGGCTTCGAACCCGACGTGCGCTTCGAGGTCGCCGATCTCACCGCTCACGTGCGCCTGATCCGCGCCGGTCTCGCGGTCGGTCTGCTCCCCGAGCTCGTCTGGGCCGGCGAGGCGCCGACCGTCGCACTCACCCCGCTCCCCGACGAGCCGCGGCGGGAGATCTTCTCATCGGCCAGGCGCGTGTCGGCGGCGGCTCCGTCGATTCGCGCGGTGCGGCGAGCGCTCGCGTCTGCCGCCTCCCGCAACCTGCTCGACTGACGCCAGCCCCCTGCTCCTGCTCCAGCCCCTGCGTCACGAACGTTCGGGTGACGTCATCTCGCGTCATCGGGAATATGCGCGCACATACATCCGTTGATACGCGTGTACGCGGACGAAGGAGTCCGATTCGACTCCTTTCCGAAAGGCACTTCCGTGAGCACTCCCGTGATCGACCGCACCGCCCCCACCGAGCACCCCGTCCTCGACGTCCTCGCCGGGCGCTGGAGCCCCCGCGCCTACGACGCGGAGAACACGATCGACGACGCCAAGCTGAACGCCGCCCTCGAGGCCGCGCGCTGGTCGCCCTCCGCCTACAACCTGCAGCCCTGGCGCTTCATCGTCGCGCGTCGCGGCACCGCCCTGTTCGACCAGGTCGTCGACTCGCTGGTCGAGTTCAACCAGCTCTGGGCCTCGAAGGCGTCGGCGCTCATCGTCGCGATCGCCGAGACCGAGTCCGAAGAGGGCAAGGCCATCAGCCACGCGGTCTACGACCTCGGCCAGGCCGTCGCGCACTTCTCGGTGCAGGCCCACCACGAGGGTCTCCTCGTGCACCAGATGAGCGGCTTCGACCCCGAGGTCATCCGCGAGTTCGCCGACCTGTCGCCGCGATTCTCGGCCCTCACCGTGATCGCCGTCGGCGAGTACGGCGATGCCGCCGGCCTTCCCGAGGGCCTGCAGCAGGGCGAGACCGCACCGCGCGTGCGTCGTCCGATCGACGAGACGGTCATCCTCAGCGCCTGACGCTCAGCCGCACCGCCGAAGGGCGCCATCCGATATACCGGGTGGCGCCCTTCGTGCGTGCGCCGCCCAGACCTAGACTCGTGCGCATGGCGATTCAGCGAAGGATCAAATCGGTCGAGCAGTCGATGGCCGAGACGCACGACGAGAAACGCTCGCTGAAGCGCTCCCTCGGGGTCTGGGACCTCGCGGTCATGGGCGTCGCGGTCGCCGTCGGCGCCGGCATCTTCTCGGTCGGCGCCGAGGCGTCTGCCCGCCACGCGGGCCCCGCGGTGATCATCTCGTTCATCATCGCCGCGGCCGTCTGCGGCCTCGCGATCCTCTGCTACGCCGAGTTCGCGTCCTCCATCCCGGTCGCGGGCTCCGCGTACACCTTCACCTACTCGACGCTCGGCGAGTTCCTCGCGTGGATCATCGGCTGGGACCTCATCCTCGAGATGCTGATGGCGTCGGCCGTGATCGCGAAGTACTGGGGCGTGTACCTGGGCGACGCCGTGTCGCTGTTCGACCTCGAGATCCCGATGACCCTGCAGCTCGGGCCCCTCTCGTTCGACTGGGGCCCCGTCGTCATCGTCGCGATCTTCACGGTGCTGCTCGCTCTCGGCACCCAGCTGTCGAGCCGTGTGAACAGCGTGTTCACGGTCATCAAGGTCGCGATCGTGCTGTTCGTCATCGTGGTCGGCTTCTTCTTCGTGAACGGCGCCAACTACACCCCGTTCGTGCCGCCTGCCGAATCGGGCGCCGCCTCCGAGAGCGCGTGGACGCAGTCCCTCTTCTCGTTCATGACGGGCTCCGACCCGACGATGTACGGCGTCTTCGGCATCCTCAGCGGTGCTGCGCTGGTGTTCTTCGCGTTCATCGGCTTCGACGTCGTCGCGACCAGCGCCGAGGAGACCAAGGACCCCAAGCGCACGGTGCCCCGCGGCATCATCCTCGGTCTGATCATCGTCACCGTGCTCTACGTGATGGTCGCGATCGTCATCACCGGCATGGTCTCGTACACCGAACTCGCGAAACTCGACGAGCCGTCGCTCGCGAGCGCCTTCGAGCTGGTCGGGGCCACCTGGGCTGCCCAGGTCATCGCGATCGGCAGCCTCGTCGGCCTCACCACCGTCGTCATGGTGCTTCTCATGGGCCTCGCCCGCGTCGTGTTCGCGATGAGCCGTGACGGCCTGCTGCCCCGTTCACTGAGCGTCACCGACGCCAAGCGCGGCACGCCGATCCGCATCCAGCTGATCGTCGGCGTGATCATCGCGATCATCGCCGGGTTCACCGATGTGCAGGTGCTCGGCGACATGATCAACATCGGCACCCTGTCGGCGTTCGTGCTCGTGAGCATCGGCGTGCCGATCCTGCGCAAGAGCCGCCCCGACCTCGAGCGTCCGTTCACGGTGCCGTTGTCGCCGTGGCTGCCGTGGATCTCGGCGCTCGCCTGCTTCTGGCTCATGCTCAACCTGAGCACCGAGACCTGGCTGCGCTTCGCGATCTGGCTCGCGCTCGGCCTGATCATCTACTTCGCGTACTCGCGGCGACACTCGATCATCGGCCGCGAACTCGAAGCCGATGCGCTGAAGGGCATCCGGCGACCGACCGGAAGCTGACACGATCCCGCACAGAGAAGAGGGGCGGATGCCGCGGCATCCGCCCCTCTTCGTGTCCACTCGCCTGCCGGAACCCGCCGTCTCGCTCTAGTCGAGGAGCTCTGCCTCGATCACGTCATCGTCGTCCGGCTCGGTCCCCGAGTCCGGCTCCGGTGCGGTCGAGGTGAGCACGAGGCCCGTGCCGTCGGCCGCCACGTCGACGCGCACCAGGTCGCCGTCGTGCACCCCACCCGAGAGCAGAGCCGTCGCCAGCTTGTTCTGCACCTCGGTCTGGATGAGGCGTCGCAGCGGACGCGCACCGAACATCGGGTCGTATCCGCGCTCGGCGAGCCACGACCGCGCGTCCGGCGTGACCGCGAGCGTGAGCCGCCGATCGCGCAGCCGGTTGTGCAGCTGGTCGATCGAGAGCTCTACGATCTGTGCGAGGTCGTCCTGGCTGAGCGCCGAGAACATCACGATGTCGTCGAGGCGGTTGAGGAACTCCGGACGGAACGCCTGGTGCACGAGCGCCATCACCTGCTCGCGCTTCTCATCGGGAGACAGGGTCGGGTCGATGAGGATCGGCGAGCCGAGGTTCGACGTGAGGATCAGGATGACGTTCGAGAAGTCGACCGTCCGGCCCTGTCCGTCGGTCAGACGACCGTCGTCGAGCACCTGGAGCAGCACGTCGAACACCTCGGGGTGCGCCTTCTCGACCTCGTCGAGCAGCACGACGCTGTAGGGACGCCGCCGCACCGCCTCGGTGAGCTGACCGCCCTGCTCGTAGCCGACGTACCCGGGAGGGGCGCCGACGAGCCGGGAGACGGAGTGCTTCTCGCCGTACTCCGACATGTCGATGCGCACCATGGCGCGCTCGTCGTCGAACAGGAAGTCCGCGAGGGCCTTCGCGAGCTCGGTCTTTCCGACGCCGGTCGGCCCGAGGAACAGGAACGAGCCGGTCGGGCGCCCTGGGTCGCTGATGCCCGCACGCGAACGCCGCACGGCGTCTGACACCGCCTTGACGGCATCCTTCTGGCCGATCAGACGACGGCCGAGCTCGGACTCGAGGTGCAGCAGCCGTTCGCTCTCGCCCTGCAGCAGACGGCCGACCGGGATGCCGGTCCACGCCGCGATCACGGCGGCGATGTCCTCGTCGGTGACCTGCTCGTTGACCATGCGCCCCTCGCTCGAGACGGCGGCTTCGGCCTGTTCGGCCTCGGCGATCTCGCGCTCGAGGCGCTTGATCGTCTCGTACTCGAGCTTCGAGGCACGGGTGTAGTCGGCCTCGCGCATCGCGAGATCGCGCTGCGTGACCGCGTCGTCGAGCTTCTTCTTCAGGTCGCCGACCCGGTTCAGACCCTGACGCTCGCGCGCCCAGCGTGCCTCGAGGTCGGCGAGCTGCGCCTCCATGCCCACGAGCTGCTCTCGGAGCGCGGCGAGGCGCTCCTTGGAGGCTGCGTCCTTCTCGCGCTTGAGGGCGAGCTCTTCGAGCTTCATGCGATCGACCTGGCGCTTGAGCTGGTCGATCTCGACGGGGGACGAGTCGATCTCCATCTTGAGCCGTGACATCGACTCGTCGATCAGGTCGATCGCCTTGTCGGGGAGCTGCCGGGCGGGGAGGTAGCGGTTCGAGAGCGCAGCGGAGGCGACCAGGGCGCTGTCCGAGATCGTCACACCGTGGTGCGCCTCATACCGGCCCTTGAGTCCGCGGAGGATCGCGATGGTGTCCTCGACCGTGGGCTCGCCGACGTAGACCTGCTGGAAGCGGCGCTCGAGCGCGGCATCCTTCTCGATGAACTCGCGGTACTCGTTGAGCGTCGTGGCTCCGATCAGGCGCAGCTCGCCGCGGGCGAGCATGGGCTTGAGCATGTTCGACGCCGCCACCGAGCCTTCGCCGCCACCGGCACCCATGAGCACGTGCAGCTCGTCGATGAAGGTGATGATCTGCCCGTCGGACTCGGTGATCTCTTTCAGGACGCTCTTCAGGCGCTCCTCGAACTGGCCGCGGTACATCGCACCGGCCACGAGCGCCGAGATGTCGAGCGACACCAGCTCCTTGTCCTTGAGGGACTCGGCGACGTCGCCCGCGACGATGCGCTGGGCGAGTCCTTCGACGACGGCGGTCTTGCCGACGCCGGGCTCGCCGATCAGCACCGGGTTGTTCTTGGTGCGGCGGGTGAGCACCTGGCTGACGCGCCGGATCTCACTGTCCCGTCCGATGACGGGGTCGAGCTTGCCCTGACGGGCGCGGTCGGTGAGGTTGATCCCGAACTGCTCGAGGGCGGACTGCTGGTCGTCGTTCTGTGCGCTCTGTGGGCCTGGCATGTGTTCCTCCTGGGAGACTCCTTCTGGTCACGTTCTCGTGGATGCAGTCCGCAAAGTTGAGTGGACTTGACTCAAGTTTACCTCAGAGTCAGCGCGGCGTCCAGGATCACCCGGGCAACCTCGCGCTTGGTACCTGCGGCGGAGGCCACGACCTCGCCGCGCTCCCCGACGATCTCGACCGCGTTGTCGGGCCTCTCGAAACCCTGCTCCGCGTTCGCGAGGTTGACGGCGAGCAGGTCGACGCCCTTGCGCTCGCGCTTGCGGCGAGCGCGGTCGCGTCGCTCGTCCACACTCTCCGAGGTCTCCGCCGCGAAGGCGACGATCGCCTGCCCCTCGGGTGCTGCACCATCGGCTCTGGCCGAGGCCAGGGCCGCGACGACATCCTCGTTCTCGACGAGCTCGAGATGCGTGAGCAGTCCCTGCTCCTTCGTGAGCTTCTGGGCCGAGACGGATGCCGGTCGGTAGTCGGCGACCGCCGCGGCCATGATCACGATGTCGGCCGACCGGGCGGCATCCTTCATCGCCGTCGAGAGCTCGGCGGCCGTTCCCACGGAGACGACCCGGACCGACGGATGCCGCGCAGCGGCCAGCACGTCACCCGAGACGTTCGCCGCGACCACGGTCACCTCTGCGCCTCGCGCGGCCGCGTCGGCGGCCAACGCGATGCCCTGGCGCCCGCTCGAGCGGTTGCCGAGGAACCGCACGGGGTCGATCGGCTCACGGGTGCCGCCGGCCGAGATCACGACGCGCAGCCCATCGAGGTCACGAGGCGCGAGCAGCGCGACGGCGGCCTCGAAGATCGTCTCGGGTTCGGACATGCGCCCCGGTCCGCTGTCGCCTCCGGCGAGCTCGCCGTCCGCGGGACCGACCAGGTGGATGCCACGGGAGACGAGAGTCGCGACGTTCGCCTGCGTGGCCGCGTTGCGCCACATCTCGGCATGCATGGCGGGCGCGAGGAGGACGGGCGCCTCCGTGGCGAGGAGTGTGGTGCCGAGCAGATCGTCGGCGATGCCCGCGGTGATCTTCGCGATCGAGTTGGCGGTCGCGGGCGCGACGATGACGAGGTCGGCTCCCTGGCCGAGCGCCACGTGGCGGACGCGGGCGACGTCGTCGTGCACGCTCGTCGTGACCGGATGCCTGCTGAGCGCCTCCCACGTGGGCGTTCCGACGAAGCGCAGTGCGTCCTCCGTCGGCACCACGGTCACATCGTGACCCGCCTTGGTCAGCAGCCGCACCAGGTGCACTGTCTTGTATGCGGCGATGCCACCCGTAACTCCGACGACGATGTTCACGGTTCGATTCTGCCGCAGCATCCGACGCCACGGGCCCGAGACTGCTCGACCCGCTCCTAGACTGAAACGCGTGTGCACCGTGGTGATCGATGTGGCCGGCCCCGACACCGCGCGTCTGCTCGCGGTGCGCGACGAAGATCCGCAACGCGAGTGGGATGCCCTCGGCGAATGGTGGCCGGACGCCCACCCGGGGGTCTCGGGGATCCGCGACCGGCGAGCCGGCGGCGCCTGGCTCGCAGTCAACCCGGCGGAACGACGTCTCGCCGTGCTGCTCAACCGCGCCGACGTGCTCGACCTCGCCGACGATGTCGCTGTGTCGCGCGGCTCGCTCGCACTCGAGTCCGTCGCGGGCAGATCCCCGATCGCGCCGCTGCCCATGCACGGGTTCAATCTGCTCGAGGTGCGCCCTGAGGGATCCCGCGTGCTGAGCTGGGACGGCGACGAGCTGCGCGAGACGCCGATCAGCGACGGCGTCCACATGATCGCGCACGACGATCTCGACGACACCGATACCCCGCGGATCGCCGCCTGGCTGCCGGAATTCCGCGCGCTGGGCCCGGCCGCCGCCAGCGCGGACTGGACCGGCGAGTGGATATCGCTGCTCGCCTCGTCCGCCCGACTCGACCCCGAGGACGATCGGGCGATCATCCGCGACAACCGTCCGCACGGGTATCCGACCCAGTCCCTGTTGTACTGCACCGCGTCGGTCACACCCGACGGGGTCGACGTCGACTATCGCGCGCTCCCGAGCCCCGGGCACTGGGACCACTGAGACCCCTCAGGCCGCTCAGGTCGATCAGGCCGCGGTGGTCTCCGCGTCGTCGACGCATGAGAAGCGCGCCCGGTAGGCGGTCGGGGTCGTGTCGAGCACACGTGAGAAGTTCTGCCTCAGCACCGCCGCCGACCCGAAGCCGCATTCGTCGGCGATCTGCTCGAGCGACAGGTCGCTGCGTTCGAGCAGTCGTTGGGCGTGCAGAATCCGCTGCCTGGCGAGCCAAGCCGCGGGGGTCGCGCCGTACTCGGCCTTGAACCGGCGCGCGAACGTGCGGGGTGACATCAGCGCCCTGGCCGCGAGCTGATCGACGCCCAGATCGTCGCGCAGATGCTCGACGGCCCAGTCGGCGACCCCGGCGAGCGAATCGCTCGGAACCACCGGGATCGGGCGGTCGATGAACTGCGCCTGACCGCCGTCGCGCTGCGGAGGCACCACCATGCGACGAGCGATGCGGTTAGTCAGCTCGGCACCGAGCTCCTGGCGCAGCAGATGCAGGCAGGCGTCGATCCCGGCGGCTGTGCCGGCGCTCGTGATGATCCGACCGTCCTGCACGAAGAGCACATCGGGGTCGATGTCGATCTGCGGATACATCTCGGCCATGATGTCGGAGTACATCCAGTGCGTGGTCGCACGGCGACCGTCGAGCACTCCCGCAGCACCGAGGATGAACGAGGCGCTGCAGATCGTCAGCAGCCACGCGCCTCTCGCCACCGCGTCACGGGCGACGTCGAGGAGCAGCGGATCGATGTTCGGCCAGTACTCCCGCGGCACCGGGCAGAGCACCACGAGGTCGGCCTCATAGGCGAACGACAGGTCGTGCTCGACGTTGATCGAGAAGCCGAGCTTCGACTGCACGACACCCGGATGCGGGGCGATGACCCGGAAGTCGAAGTTCGGCACCCCGTCGTTCGATCGGTCGAGACCGAAGGCCTCGCAGGCGAGGCCGAACTCGAACGGCGCGAATCCGTCTTGCACGACGCAGGCGACGGTCTTCATAATGACGCTCTCCCCGGGTTGGCAGTTTTCATACGCTCGCAGTCTATTCTGCCACTCGTGGCAGATCAAGAGTGATCGTAGCGTTTCTGCCATGATCCTTCTCATCGCACTCCTCGCACTCGGCGCGTGGGCGCTGATCGCCACCATCGTCGAACTCCGTCGCGACGGATACCGTCACGTACCCACCGACTGGTCGCGCGTCGCCGACCACGACACACTCGACCGCGCCGAGGCGGGGCACACGTACCGCTGAGCTCTGGCGGAGGGTTCAGTACGAGGCTTTCCCGCCCGCCGGGTCCGCGGCTACGCTCGACACCATGAGCGAGCCGCAGCAGCCTCCCGCGCAGCCGTACGGAACTCCCCCGCAAGGGCAGGGGCATCCCGCGCCACCGCCACCCTCGCCTTCGCCTTCGCCCTCGCCCTCGCCCTCGCCCTCGCGTTCGCCCTCGCGTTCGCCTTATCCGGCACAGCAGCCGTCGGGCAATCAGTATCCGGGGCAGCAGCACCCGGCACAGCCGTACGCCGGGCAGCCGCACCCAGGCTCCTCCTCTCCGTCTCAGGCAACCGCCGGCGCGCCGCTCGGCCGCCTCGCGTTCATCGTCGCGCTGGGCGCCCTCGGCATCGCGCTCATCGTCACGATCGCCTACCCGGTGATCATCCGCACTCTCGCCGACCCGTCGTCGATCGGCGCCTTCGGAGCGATCGGCAACGGCCTGGTGCTCGTCGTCGCGATCGTGGCTCTCATCCTCGGTCTCATGTCGGTGCGGCGACCGGGACAGCAGGTGCTCGCAGGCATCGCGATCGGCATCTCCGCGGCCGAGATCACCAGCATCCTCGTCGCGTGGGTCTCGAACCTCTTCTACGCGTTGTCCTATTGAGCGGCCGGAGCCTTCCATGAGCGAACCACAGCAGCCCGCGCAGCAGCCCGATCCGGCCCAGCCGGGCCAGCCGTACTCCCAGCCCGGCCAGCCGTACTCCCAGCCCGGCCAGCCCTACTCCCAGCCCTACGCGCAGCCCGGCCAGCCCTACGGGGCGCCCGCACAGCCGAACGCGCCAGGCGGAGCCGCCCGCACGGGCGCCCTCGGACGAACGGCGTTCCTCATCGCCGTGATCGGGGTGGCGATCGGCCTGCTCTTCCAGCTCGTGACCCCGCTCATGTACATGAGCATCGGCTTCGGAGTCGTCGATGTCCTGTCGAACCTCGTGAACCTGCTCGTCCTCGCGGTCGCCGCAACAGGACTGGTGCTCGGCATCATCGCCCTGCGCCGTCCGGCGCCGCATCTGCTGGCCGCGATCGCGATCGGCCTGGCTGGCAGCACGGTCGTCGGCACGCTCGTCTCGTGGGTGTCGAACCTGTTCTACTACTTCGGATTCTGAGAGTCGGCAGCGCAGAATCCGGTAGCGCTCGGGCTCTGAGAGCGGCGCCTCAGCCGGCGAGCACGCGTTCGTAGACCTCGATCATCGCGGCCGTGCGCGACGACTGGCGGAATGCCTCCGAGACCTCGCGCATCGGCATCGGTGCGGTGCCAGCGGCGATGTCGGATGCTGCGCGGCGCAGCGTCTCGACGAGACCCGCCTTGCGCTGCGCCTCGGTGCCTGCGGCCCCGGGGACGGCCCAGAGCCCGCCGCCGAGCTCGGCCGCGATGTCAGGATCGCTGATGACCGACGGCGTGCCCAGGGTCGCGGCCTCGAACGGCGTCATGCCCTGGGTCTCGAAGCCGATCGAGGTCTGCACGAGAGCGTCTGCGCCAGCGATGCGCGCGAGGGTGTCGGGGTAGCTGAGCTTGCCGGCGAACCGCACGTTCGCCGAGCCTGCGACGATCTTCTCCGCTGCCGACCGCTGCGCCCCGCCGCCGATGATCTCGAGATCCGCGTCGACACCCGAGGCGACGAAGGCCTCGAGGAACGGCAGCAGTCGCTTCTCGGGGCTCATCCGTCCGAGCCACACGAAACGGGGCCGACCGGGCGCGCGATCTGTCGGCGCCGCCGCGAGCGTCGCCTCGCGCACGTCGTCGTCGATGCCGTTCCAGACGACGTCGACCGGGCTGAAGACCCCGTGCTCTTCGAGGCGGCGAGCGAAATGGGTCGAGGGTGCGGTCACGGCTGACGCGCCACTGGCGATGCCGCGCAGGAACGCCCAGCCGTCGGCCCCACCCACCGGCGCCGCGACATCACGCAGCGCTCGGCGCCGCCAGAGGTTCAACACACCGAGCACGGGGCGGTGCAGAGGAGTGACCGCAGCGATGCCGACGTCGACCCGATTGTGCAGGGTGTGCACGACCGGGATGCCGTGGCGCGCGGCGTACCGGTGCCCGATGAACGCGCCCCAGAAGTCGGCCTGCACGTGTACGAGGTCGACCGGCGGACGACGCGTCATCGCGCGATCGAGGAAGCGATCGGTCGCCCGCCCCGGCCAGCTCATCGAGTACTCGCGGTCGACGGTGATCGGCACCGACGGCAGATCGAGGTTCGAGGGGTCCGTGACGTCCGAAGCACGCGACCCGTGCATCTTCGGGGCGACGACGGTCACCGTGTGGCCTGCGCGCTCGAGGAACTCGCGCTGCAGCCGCATCGACACCTGCGCCCCGCCGAGGGAGTCCAGGTGCTGATCGCCGAAGAAGACGATGTGCATGGCGCGGGCCGTCACTCGGGCAGCGGCTCGTCGCGGTACAGCGCCTCGAACGTGTCGAGCGTGCGGTTGATGTCGTGGATGGCGACGCCGTCGAGCGATGCCTGCTGCATCCGCGCGTACTCTCCCGGCGATGCGGTGAGCACATCGGTCAGTCGTGCGGCGAGAGCGTCGGCGTTGCCGGGCTCGAACAGGTAGCCGTTCTCGCCGTCGTGCACGAGATGCGGCAGGGCGACGGCATCCGCTGCGACGATCGGCAGTGCCGAGGCCATGGCCTCCATGGTGGCGATCGACTGCAGCTCGGCGATCGAGGCGATCGTGAAGACGGATGCGCGCGACAGCAGCGCCCGCAGGTCCTCGTCGGTCGTGCGGCCGTGGAAGGTCACCCGATCGGCGAGACCCAGCTGGGTCGCGAGGCTCTCGAGCTGCTTGCGCTGGTCGCCGCCGCCGACGATGTCGAAGGTCGCATCGAGCGCCGGGTCGAGCTTCGTCATGGCCTCGAGGATCACCTCGACCTGCTTCTCGGCGGTCAGGCGTCCGACGAAGATGATGCGGTTCTTCTCGCGAGGAGCGATCACCGGGGTGTACTGCGTACGGTCGATGCCGCAGCTGACGGGGATCACGTTCTCGACGGCGACGGTGCGCTCGAGGAAGTCGGCGGCGCGACGTGTCGGGGTGGTGATCGCGCGAGTCAGGGCGAATGTGCGCTTCGCATCGCCCCAGGCCCAGCGCAGCACGAGGTCGTCGACCCACTTGGGCATGGTCGTGTGGTCGAGGATGTTCTCGGCCATCACGTGGTTCGTGGCGATCACGGGGATGCCGCGCTCGTGCGCGATCCGGGCGAGGCCACGACCGATCACGATGTGCGACTGGATATGCACGACGTCGGGCTGCACGCTGTCGAAGATCTTCCGGGCGTAGTGCTTCACGCGCCACGGCCACACGAAGCGCAGCCAGTCGTGGGGCGCCCAGCGCACCGACGGAAGGCGATGCATGGTCATCGGCTCGCCCTCGATCACCTCGGTCTGCGCGGGGGTGCGGCGGTAGGCCACGTTCGGGGCGACCACGTGCACGTCTTCTCCCCGCTGCACGAGACCTGCTGCGAGGCGCTCCGCGAAGCGGGCGGCGCCGTTGATGTCGGGCGCGAAGGTGTCGCATCCGATCAGGATGCGCAGGGGACGCTGCCCGGGGTCGGGGGCGACGTCGGGAGCACTCGTCGGATCGGAGGTAGAGGAGGACATTCTGCCTTACGGTACGGCGGCCAAAGAGCCCGATCGGGCGCTGGCCACTCTACCCGAGGGCCCTGATCGAGCCGCCGAGGCATACCGGCATCCCTCAGGCTCACCCCCTAGCGTGGAGGCATGCGACTGACAGCCGACGCCGACCCCCAGCAGTGGATCCCCGTCACGGACTCGCTCGGCTGGAAGGGCCGGCGGCACCGCAAGGCCGCCATCCGGATGCTGCTGGGGCAGGTGAACTCGGCGATCGGCGTCACGGAGCGGCCGGGATCTCGGTTCGGTGCGTGGGCGATGAGTCAGGCTGCTCCTCTGCTGATGCGCAGGGCCGCCGGTCGTGTGCTCGTGTGGACGTGGAAGGCCGATCCGGAGCTCGTCGTCGCGATGGCCACCGTGCAGGCGCTGACCCCCGAGGTGCGCATCGCTCGCGCATCCATGCCGATGGACTACGACGACACCGTGTCGTTCTCGAGTCGGTGGTTGGGTGCGGGCGAGAAGCTCGTGGTGTCGATGCCCCCGTCGCCTGCGAGCCCTCCGTTCGCGACGTACACCTGGGACACCGGCACCCATCTGGTGACGCTGACCGCGGTCTGCAGCGAACGCGAACGCTTCGGCACTCTCGACGGCGCGCTCGACGATCTGGCACGCAGCATCCGCATCGCCGACGAGCTGACCGGGGGCGAGTCTCCCGAGGTGCTGCGTCTCGGACCGGCCTGAACGCACTCGATTGCATCTGAACCTGTTCGATCCCGCCTGATCACGCTCAGACCCGCAGCGGGGCAGCACGAACGTCCGCAATCCGCGGGAGGCTGAGTCGTGGGGTGCGCCATCTGAGGTCGGGGTCCCACCACCGCGGACCCCGCACCTGCGGGACACCTTCGTCCATCCGGATCTCCCACCCGGAGGCTCCGAGGGATCGGTGATGCCACCAGCACAACGGCACACCGTTATCCGTATGCGTCGGCCCACCCCTCGCGTGTTCGGTGACGTGGTGGATCTCACACCACGACGCCGGCACATGGCATCCGGGGATCAGGCATTCCTTGTCGCGGGCGATGATCGCCCGGCGTTGGTGCACGGTGAAGATGCGGTCGGTGGTGGTGATGCCGATGATCCGGCCTTCGTCGAACAGGACGCGTTGGATCGTGCCGGTGCATCCGACGTGCGCGGCGACGGAGACCGGCACGTGGGCGCCGGATCCCGGGATCGTCGCCCACCCGCCATTACCGCCCGCTCCGCCGGCTAGGTCTTTCGCATCGACGTTCACGACCAGGACCGGTGATGAACCACCGAGCGTGGGCATGTTCTTGTGACGGGCCGCGATCGTAAACACCATTGCGAGAGCATCATGGCGCTTCTGCGCCGCCGTGCGATCATCGAGCACACACCGCGGGTCGGAGTTGAACGGATCCGCACCGCCACCGCCTGCGTCACCATCCGCGTCGACGTCGACGTCGACGTCAGAGTCAGCATCCGCGCCGTCGCTGGGGGCGAAATGCACCCCGGGCATCGGTGGGCCGTCACCTTTCGGGTTGAGGATCGCGTCGATGATCAGCTGCAACTGCGCCGCGACCTCGGGGGTCAGATACCCGCGGATCGCGTGCACGCCCTCCTTGAGACGGCCGATCGTGACGCCCCGACGACGCTTCGAGTCCTCATCCTTCGGTTCTTCGCCATCCGGGTCGAACATCGACGCGAGATCCTCCGCAAGCGCCTTCAAGTCCTGCGCCGTCGGCGCCGGACCCGGCACCCCCTCCAGATCGTCAGCATCCGGGTCATCGTCGGCCACGAGTCCGTGTCCGCGCGCACACCCGGCCAACGCGACATCCGCCGCCAACCGCTGATCGACCGTGAGGCGATCCCACACCCGCTCGATCGGACCCGTCGCCGCCAGGAACCCGGCCACCCCGACCACCCCATCCAGCAGCGCGAGCCGCAACTCGGACCAGCGGGCCGGCATCCTCTCCCCCGACAGACTCACCGGGCGCCGCACCAGGTCGACGACCGTGTCGACCCGGGATGCTCCCCGCACATCGACCCGCACCGTCCGCTGCAGCAACTCGTTCAAACCCCGACACCCGGCCGAGTGCGGGAAGTCGACTGCATCACCCGTCGCCACCGTCTCCACGATCACCGCTTCCGCACGGCGGAAAACCGCACCCGCGCCCTGCAACACCATGACCCGATCCGCGTCCGTCAACCCGGCCAGCGCATCGCCGGACAGCACTGTGTCGAGGTCGGCGATGACCCGATCCAAAAGCTCCACGGTGCTGTTCATACCCGTAAGTCAACCCGGGACCACCGACATTCAAGACCCGAAACTGCCCCGTTTTACCCCAGATCAGAGGCGTATTCCAGTCTCCCAGAATGACACAACGCGAGCCACGCACGCCCGCAATCAGGCATAGTGAACATAGGTAACAATGTAGTAAGGTAACAGCCATGGAACCCCTCTTCGTTGACCGCCTCCTCCAGATCGCCGATCTGTTCCAGAAGGACATGGCCCGTGCGTTCGCCGGCACGGATCTCACACCGACCCGAGTGCACCTTCTCTGGGTCCTGCAGCACGCCGGCCCGTCGACCCAGCAAGCCCTCGCCACCCTCTGCGAGGTGACTCCCCGCAACATCACCGCTCTCGTGGACGCACTGGAGCATTCCGGCCACGTCCGTCGCACGCCGCACCCCTCCGATCGCCGTGCCGTATTGGTCGAGCTCACGCCGACCGCCGTCCAGACCATGGCGCGGATGCAGGAGGAGCACGCCCAGCTCAACGAGACCCTGCTGAACGCGATCGCGCCCGACGATCGGGCCACCGTCGAGCGCGGCCTGGCAGCCGTCATCGCGCATCTCGAGACCCTCGTCACCTCCGCGGCGAGCGCACAGACACCAGCACAGGCACAGACACAGGCACAGACACAGACACAGACACAGACACAGACACAGACACAGGCACAGGCACCGGGCGGCACCCCATGACCGAGCAACTGCGCGATGACACCACCCACACCCCGACGCCGCTCGCGCGCATCCTGAACTTCCTCCATCGCGCGTGGATCGCGGAGCTCCGCGTCTACTCGAGCATCGCGCGGGCGATCGCCCGTCGTCCGGCCGTCCCCAGGGGCGGCACCGGAGTCGGCTATCACCGCCCCGTGCTCACCGTGCTGTTCATCTTCATCGGCCTCTCCGCAGTGGAGATCCCGATCCTCGACCTGATCGTCCACCCGTGGCCGGCCGTGCGGATCACGCTGCTGGTGCTCGGCATCTGGGGCGTCACCTGGATGGTCGGACTGCTCTGCGCGATGCTCATGCGCCCTCACTCCGTCGGCCCCGACGGCATCCGCGTGCGCAGCGGCCTCGAAGTCGATGTGCCGGTCACCTGGGCCGACATCGCGTCGATCGCGATCGATCGCCGCGTCGACGAACCCAAGCAACCGCGCATCGTCGGCACGGAGTACGCCGAGCGGATGCAGGACGAGACCAACATCGAGATCGAGCTCGAGCGCCTGGTCGCGATCCGCCTCCCCGGTCTCGCTCCGAAGGGTGGGACGCATCGGGTCGACCGCATCAGGCTCTGGGCCGACGACCCACGTGCGCTCCTCGACGCAGCTCGGCCGTTCCTCATGGCAGTCTGAGACGGAAGTCTGCGGTCAGGATCGACCGCATTCGGATGGCCCGGGGGGGGACGAGATGCCTGAACAGATGCCGATGAGGACGGCCGCCAGATCCGTGCGCATCGTCGACGGCTCGCGGTCCGTGCATCCGAACGGCCGCTTTCCGACTGCGGCGCTGGCGCTCCTCGGCATCCTCGCACTCGTGCCCCTGCTGCTCGCGATCGTCGACGATCAAGCCGGCTTCCGGCTCGTCATGCTGTCGCTCGCGGTCTACACGGGGATGCTGGCCGTCGCCCTCTCCCTCTGGGCGCGATCGCTGCGCGAACGCCTCGTGCGGATCGCGACGACCGGCCCGCTGCGCTTCACGCCTGCTGTCCGCGTCCGCGTCGCCCTCTGGCTCGTCCCCGCGATCGGGATGCTCCCCGCCCTCACGAACCTTCTCGTCCGGACGCTCGGCCTCCCGACGATGGACGGCCGGCTCCTCGAATGGGGACCGTACGCCCTCGGCATGGTCTCCCTGGTCGGGCTCGGGCGGGAACTCATGGCCCTGCGTACGCCCCTCGGTCTGGTCGTCGACGAACGCGGTCTGCACGGTGTGCGCGGGTCTGCGTCGATCGAGGCGTCGTGGGACCAGATCGGCACCGTCGACGTCGTCGGACTGCACGGCCCGAAACTGGCGATCTCGGTCGCCGATCAGATGCCCGCGATCATCGACGCGCATCGTCTCGGCTCGGATCCGGCAGCCGTCGCGGCTGTCCTCATCTTCTTCCGCGACCACCCTGATCATCGGCAGTCCCTGGCAGACGGCACCACGGCCATGCAGACCGTCACTGGCGCACTGCAGCCCTGACGGGGGACACCGGGCGAGGCATCGGCCGTTCCTGACAGCGGCCTGATCAGTCCAGCCCGCGCTCCGCGAGCCACTGCTTCGCGACGAGCACCGGCGCACGCACGAGCCACGCATCCGCGATGATCTCGGCGAGGCGGTCCTTCTCGACGGTGTCGAGCTGCACGAGCAGCCCCGGGTACCCGTCGAAATGAGGGATGGAGAACAGCCCGTCGGGCTCCGCCGCGAGCAGCGCCGCCTTCTCTTCGAGGCTCGCCACCCGCACACCGAGCACCGGACCTTCAGGCCACTCGAGTCCGAGGTCGGCGAGCTGGCGGAGGTCCACCTTGCTGGGCCCGCGGATCCACGCGATCTGCCCGCTCGGCAGACGCCACGACGGCTCCCCCGTATGACCGCCAGGTCGCTCGGTCACGCCGGGGAGCGCGAGCGCGATCTCGCGCACATCGTCGAGGGTGACCATTCGCCTATAGTCCTCCCTGCACAGCGACCGCCACAATGGCCTGCGTCACGCCGACTGCCACATGCAGGGTCAGAAGCGCACGCGACTCAGCGGACGATGCGTAGCGTCCGCACCTCGAACGGTCGCAGTCTCAGCTCGCCACCGATGCGCGCCTCGTCGAGCGCATCCTCGATCAGCGACACCTCGCGGATCTCGCGGTGGTCGAAGTCCGCGACCACCGAGCCCGCCACGCGCCGCCCGAGCGCCTCGTAGACCCGCACGATCACATCGCCGGATCCGTCGTCCGCGAGCTTCACCCCCGACACGACGATGCCCTCGCCCTCCACCGCTACGAGCGCGTCGACCTCGCGGGCGCCGCGCACGAGCGTCGCCGGGCTGTTGAGCGTGATCCCCTCGGCCGTCGCGAGCGCGGCATCCGCTCCGATCACGAAGCCCACCTCGATCGTGTGGTGACCGTGATCGGTGTCGGGGTCGGGGAACCGCGGCGCCCGCAGCAGCGAAAGCCGCACGGTCGTGGCGACCGCGTCATCCGACACCTCGCGTGACGTGTCGTAGCCGTAGATCGAATCGTTCACGAGAGCGACGCCGAAGTCCTGCTCGCGCACCAGCACGAATCGGTGCATCGAGGTCTCGAACTTCGCCGCCTCCCAGCTCGTGTTCGTGTGCGTCACGCGCGACTGGTATCCGAACTGCGTCTCGGCTTCGGTGTGCGCGGCCTGGATGTCGAGCGGGAACGCGAGCTTGAGCAGCTTCTCGGTCTCGTGCCAGTCGATGTCACACCGCAACGCAACCGTGCGGGAGTCGGGAGCGAGGACGATCGTCTGCTCGATCGTCGATGCGGAGAACGACCGGGTCACGGTGACCAAAGCCGTACCATCGACGACGGATGCCGAGATCGAGGCGACCCCGGTGAGGTCCTCGACGCTGTTGCGGTAGTACTTGTCGATGTCCCAGGCATCCCACATGTTCGGGAAGTCCTGGTGCAGCTGGAACAGGTTCGCCGCGCGGTCCTCGGCCACGGCCTCGCGACCGGATGCCTTGTCGACCGCCGAGACGATCAGCCCCTCGGCGGAGATCAGCACCGAGACGAGCTCGTTCTCGAGCCGCCATCCGCCGACCTCCTCCGAGAGCGAGACGGGAGCCGCAGTGCGCGCCTCGACGAACGCGGCCCCCAGTGCGCGCCCACCGCCGACCGAGTTCGGCACGAACCGCAGCTCGCGCTCTCCCTCGCCCGCGAGCGATCGACGGGCGGCATCCGCGAGATCCTGTGCGTCCGAGAGCACCCCGGAGAGCACCTCGACGGCTTCACGATGCACCCACGCTATGGATGTGCCGGGCAGGATGTCGTGGAATTCGTGCAGCAGCACGGTCTCCCACAGGCGGTCGAACTCGGCACGAGGGTATGCGGCGCCGGTGCGCACGGCATCCGTCGCCGCCCACAGCTCGGCCTCGACGAGGGCGTGCTCGGCCCAGCGGTGCAGCGCCTTCGTGGCGTGCTGGCTGGTGAGGGTTCCACGGTGCAGCTCGAGGTAGAGCTCGCCCACCCACACGGCGGGATTCGGAAGCTCGGCGCGGGCCGCGTCGAAGAAGGCGTCGGGATGCTCCCACACGACCTTCGCACTGCCCTCGAGGTTCTCGAGGCGCTTCGCCTTGCCGGTCATCTCGCGCGTGGTGCCACCACCGCCGTCGCCCCAGCCCACCGGGGCGATCGACCGCGAGGTCACCCGGTTCTCCTTGAACTGGCGCGAGGCCTTGGCGACCTCCATGCCGCTGAGCTGCGAGTTGTAGGTGTCCATCGACGGGAAATGCGTGAAGACCTGCGACCCGTCGATCCCCTCCCACAGGAAGCTGTGGTGCGGGAACACGTTCTGCTGATTCCACGAGATCTTCTGTGTGAAGAACCACTCGAATCCTGCGCGGCGCATGAGCTGCGGCAGGGCCGGGGAGTAGCCGAAGCTGTCGGGCAGCCAGACGCCCTTCGAGCGGATCCCGAACTCGCGCTCGAAGAACCGCTGGCCGTATGAGAACTGGCGCACGAGCGATTCACCCGACGGCATCACGGTGTCGGATTCGACCCACATGCCGCCGAGCGGCAGAAAGCGCCCGTCGGCGACGGCCGCCTTGACGCGCTCCCAGACCTCGGGCCGGTGCTCCTTGAGCCACGCGTACTGCTGCGCGCTCGACATGCCGTAGAGGAAGTCCGGCTGCTCGTCGATGAGCGTCGTCATCGACGAGGTGGTGCGAGCGACCTTGCGGATCGTCTCGCGCACCGGCCACAGCCAGGCCGAGTCGATGTGCGCGTGACCGATCGCCGAGATGCGGTGAGCGCTCGCCTCCGCGGGCGCCGCGAGGGCAGGGGCGAGACGGGCCCTGGCATCGGATGCCGTCTGCGCGATGCGCTGAAGGTCGAGGGCGTCGAGGGCGTCGTCCATGGCCTGCAGGATCTGCATGCGACGAGGAGAGGTCTCGGGCAGCTCGGCCTGCAGCTCGAACAGCACCTCGAGGTCGAGGGACAGTTCGAACACCTCCTGCTCGAAGACGGCGAGATCGATGCGGCGGGTGCGATACAGCGGCTCACGCGACGAGGTGCGGATATCGCCCTCCTGCGTCGGCAGGAAGGGGTGGTGGTCGAGCAGCACCGGGTTGGCCGCCGCCTCGAGGTAGAGCTCGACGGGCTCGTCGCCGCGCGCCGTCTCGGTGATCGGCAGCCACTGGTTGCGCGGGTTGATGCTCTTCACCGGCGTGCCGTCGGGGCGGTAGGCGAGCGCCTCGCACTGGAAGCCGGGCATGTGATCGCTGAAGCCGAGGTCGATCAGAGCCTCGACGCGGCGGCCCGCCCAATCTGCGGGGACACGGCCCGAGAGCCGGAACCACGTGGTCGACCAGGCCGGACCCCACGCGCTCGGGACGGACGCGGGTGAGAAGTCGAGCGCGAGCCCGGCACTCGGGCTGATCGGCTCCCCCGGCAGCTCGTTGACCTCCACCTCCAGCGGCACGGATGCCGAGTGGATCGCCGGGCGGATGCGCTCGTCGAGCACCCGCCTGACGCGGCCTACGGTGAGCGAGGTGCCATCATGCATGCGGTGTTCTCCATCGAAGCCGGGTTTCTCAGCCTATTTTACTAAAGCGATATAGCTGCGAGAGCCGAATCGCGTTAGAGTCTGTGCACCGACCCCGAAAGGACAGCGATGCCCTCCTCCACCGCCCCTCTTCGCTTCGGCGCCAACTACACGCCCCGCTCCCAGTGGATGCACGCGTGGATGTCGCTCGACCTCGACGAGGTGCGCCGGGACTTCGCCTCTCTCGCCGAACTGGGCCTCGATCATCTGCGGATCTTCCCGCTGTGGACGGTGCTGCAGCCGAACCGCACTCTGATCCGTGCCGAAGCCGTCGACGACGTGCGTGCGGTGGTCGACGTCGCCGCGGAGTTCGGACTCGACGCGAGCGTCGACGTGATCCAGGGGCATCTGTCGAGCTTCGACTTCATCCCGTCGTGGCTGTTCACGTGGCACGACAAGAACATGTTCACCCATCCCGATGCCCTGAGCGGTCAGGCCGAACTCGTCACACGTCTGGGCGAGCGGCTGGGCGACGCCGACAACTTCCTCGGTTTCACGCTCGGCAACGAGACGAACCAGTTCTCGGCGCGGACCCACCCCTCGCCGTGGCCGGTCACCGAGGCCGAGGCGGCGAACTGGATCACCACGCTTCTGGATGCAGCCCACAGTTCGGCGCCGAGGCAACAGCACGTGCACAGCGAGTACGACGCCGCCTGGTACATGGACGGCCACGGGTTCACCCCGGCGCTCGCCTCGCGACTCGGTGACATCACGACGGTGCACTCGTGGATCTTCAACGGCACGGCGCAGAAGTACGGCGGCCGCTCCGTCGCATCCGATCGCCACGCCGAGTACATGATCGAGCTCGCCCGCGCGTTCACCACCGAACCCGGAAAGCCGATCTGGCTGCAGGAGGTCGGCGCCCCCTCGAACTGCCTGACGCCGGAGCAGACCCCCGACTTCCTCGAGGCCACCCTGCGCTCGGTCGCGCGCACCGACGATCTCTGGGGTGTCACCTGGTGGTGCTCGCACGATGTGAGCCGCAGTCTCGCGGACTTCCCCGAGCTCGAGTACACGCTGGGGCTGGTCGATCAGAACGGCGAGGCGAAGCCGATCGGACGCCGGTTCGCCGAGCTGATCCCCGAGCTGCGGGAACGACGCGAGACGCCGACGCGCACCCTCGGGATCGTCGTCGAGGTCGACGAGGCCGAGACTCCCGTCAGTCGAGGCGCCATGAGCCCCGGCGGCTCGATCTTCCAGGCCTGGGTCGACGCGTGCGAGGCCGGAGCCGACCCCGCGTTCATCACCTCGAAGGATGCCGCGGATCCGACCGTGCTCGCGGCGCGGGGCATCACCGAACTCGTCCGTCCGGCCGTCGAGCCCTGGTCGTACGAGTCGCAGAACACGGTGGTCGAGCACCGGGCGGAGTAGCCGGAAACCGCCGGCGCGCCCCGGGCTCAGCCCACCTGCGCCGTGCTCTCGCGCTCTGTCAGCAGAGGCACCGAGCCGCTGCGGTCGGGCAACGGCCCGGGCGCGGCGATCTGCTCGATCAGGAAGTTCGCGGCATCCGCTCCGAGTCCGAAGGTGTCTCTCGTCATGGCCGTGATCGACGGATGCACGAGTGCGGCCACCGTCGAATCGTCGAACGAGGCGATCGACAGATCAGCGGGCACGGCGATGCGGCGCTCCTGCGCGGCGCGGAGGCCCGCGATGGCCATCACATCGCTGTCGAAGACGACGGCACTCGGCGACGCCTCGTCCGCGAGCAGCCGGACGAGAGCGGCGGACGCCGCGGCCGGTGACGAGTCGGTCGGGATCACCGCAC
This sequence comes from Microbacterium sp. CGR1, assembly GCF_051062835.1. Taxonomy (GTDB): domain Bacteria; phylum Actinomycetota; class Actinomycetes; order Actinomycetales; family Microbacteriaceae; genus Microbacterium. Next base: position 2,274,135 of record NZ_JAOTPG010000001.1, read on the forward strand.
CGGCTATTCCCCGGGCGGCCAGCTGCGACAGAGCCTCGGAGCGCAGCCTGGTGTGCTGGAATTCGGCCGGGCCCGAGACGTAGGCGATACGGCGATGGCCGAGATCGACGAGGTGCGCGAACAGCGTGTGCGCGACTCGCCGGTCGTCGACCTGCAGAGTCGCAGGATGTCCGGGCTCGGAACGGACGCTGCCGATCACGATGGCGGGTAGGCCGAGATCGCGCAGCACCGGCATCCGCGGATCATCGTCACGGGGATCGATCACGACCACCCCGTCGACCTGGTGCGAGCTGCGCCAGCGCCGATAGGTCGCGATCTCGTCGTCGATCGACGGCACGAGCACCGTCTGCAGCGCGAGACGATGCGGCGCGAGAGCCGACTGCACGCCGGCCATGAGATCGGTGAAGAAGGCTTCGGCGCCCAGTGTGCGTGCGGGCCGGTTCACCGCGAATCCTATGACTCCGGCACGCGCACCCGCCAGCGCCCGAGCCGTCGAGCTGGGCAGCCAATCGTGCTGCGCGGCGACCTCGAGGATGCGGGCGCGCGTCTCGGCACTCACCCCCGGGCGCCCGTTCAGAGCGAATGAGACCGCCCCGGGCGAGACCCCGGCGAGCCGCGCGATGTCGGTGATCGTCACGCGTCTCGCCGGGTTCATCCCCTCACTGTAACGATCCGCAGGCCCGAAGCCCGCAGCCCGCTCGCTCAGATCGTGACGTCTCCGACCAGGTTGACCTTGATGCCCATTCCCGCGAACATCGCCGCCTTCGCGATGAGGGCCTTGTCGGCCGTCTCGGCATCCGGCGCGTAGACGAGCTGCGCGTGATTGGCCTTGTGGCGGGCCATGAACTGGTCGCGCGAGATGCCGTGCAGCACCACGTGCGCGATCGGCCACTCGGGGTTCGTCGCATCCTTGCGCCGCTGGGTCTCCTCGGCGGGCAGCTCGACGACCGAGGCTCGGAAGATGTCGGCCTGCAGGATGCCGTCGGCGATGAACACGCGCGACAACACGATCTCGCCCGGCTTCGAGACGCCGTTGATCGTGGCGCCGCCCGCGGGGAAGAAGACGTGTCCCTGACGCCATCCCTCGGCGTTCTGCCAGCCGCCCAGGTGCGAGGCGGGCACCGATCCCGAGATCTCGTAGACCCAGACGAACTGCCCGTCGAAGTCCTCGCCCCAGCGCACGTCGTGCAGCGTGTTGTCGGGCACCAGACCCATGGCGCGCCACACCCGATCGGTGACGAGCGCGTCGACCGCGACGCCCTCGTCGGCCTCGTTGAAGTGCGGGAAGGCGCGGCCCTCGTGCAGCACGCGCGAGCCGTCGCGCGAGGTCACCGGCGGGCGCTCGGTCGAGTTCAGGATGCCCTCGGCGAGGTCGGATGCCGGCACCAGGTCCTTGAGACCCTGCTGGTACTGGATGCCGACCGCGTCGAGCCCGAAGTCGTCGGCGATGCGGAGGGCGGCGATGTACATCTTCAGCTGCCACTGCACCTGCTCACGGGTGAGTTCCGTCTCGGCATCCTCGCCATAGCGGAACGTCATGCCCGCGTCCGTGAGCCACGTGTAGGCCGAATCGGCCTCGTCCTCGGTGACGTTCAGCATCTCTGCGTAGAGCGCCGACTGCGAGAGGCGCTCTTTGTAGATGCCGGTGCGGTTCAGCAGCTCGTCGTCGAAGATCGCGTTGTACATGCCCATGCAGCCCTCGTCGAAGACGCCGATGATGGCCTTCTCGGCGAGCAGCTCGGCGGCGAGCGCCTCCCCCAGCGCCTTCTCGGGGCTGTCGGGCAGCTCGGGAAGGGGACGCACGTGCGAGGCGTCGTGCGTGATCGCACCGGTCTCGGTCCACTCCTTGATGCCGGCCGTGAACCAGTCGTCCGTGAAGTCGACCGACCAGATCGACGAGTAGGGCTTGTCCATCTTGGTGAGGCCGGCGTTCAGGCCGAGCAGGCCGACGAGTCCGGGCCAGTCGCCCGCGAAGTTCGCGACGGTGAGGATGGGGCCCTCGTGCGTGCGCAGCCCAGCGAGCACGTGGTGCGAGTACTGCCACACAGCCTCGGCGACGATGAGCGGAGCATCCGTCGGGATGTTCTTGAAGACCTCGAGGCCCATGCGCTGGCTCGAGATGAAGCCGTGCCCGGTCGCGGGGTCGACGTCGTTGGCGCGGATGACGGTCCAGCCCAGATCCTCGAAGACGCCGGTGACGCCCGCCTCGAGCTCCACCTGCACGGGCCAGCCGCCGGTGTTCGCCGCTTCGCGCAGGTCGCCCGAGGCGATCAGATACGCGGTCTTCGGCGCGGATGCCGGTCGGGATGCCGGTGTGGGCAGGGTGTAGGTCATGACTCGCGTCCTCCTTGATGCACGTGTCCTGCCACTGTACGCGAAATCGATTTCATGGCACAAGGCAGGCCCTGTCTTGATCACTTCTGCACCGGTCAGCGCACACGCGAGTTGTGCACGATGCGCGGGCACTCCGGCATACAGCACCGACCGGCGGTGACATCCTGAGTCCCTCGACGAACAATGGGGTATGGAATTGAGCGATCCGCAGGCCTGGACGATGATCGGGATCTTCGCCACCGCGATGCTCGGAGGCATGACCCTGATGACCACGCAGTTCAATCGGGTGCTGCGTGCCGAGATCGGAGGGCTGCGCGGCGAGTTCGGCGGTCTGCGCGGCGAGTTCGGCGGTCTGAGCGGCGAGTTCGGAGGGCTGCGCGGCGAGTTCAGTGGCCTACGCAGCGAGGTCCACGCCGAGATCGGCGGGCTGCGAGCGGAGATGCGCGCCGGCTTCGAGGTCGTGAATGTGCGGCTCGACTCCCTCGACACCCGGCTCACACGCGTCGAAGGCAAGGTCGACGACCTCGACACCGAGCTCACGAACATCGCGACCCGCTTCTGGCGGTCGCAGTAGCGCCCCGGCTGGGCCAGCGTCCCGTCAGGCCCTGACGACGCTGGCCGGCTGGATCTCGTTCCTCAGCACCACCGTGCGCGAAGGCTGGTCGTCGCCGCCGATGCGTTCCAGCAGCATCCGCGCCGCCGTGACTCCCATGTGGCGGGCGGGCAGCCGCACGACGGTCACCGCCGTGGGCGACAGAGTGGTGAAGGGCAGCGAGCCGATCACCGCGACACCGACCTCTGGTGGGGTCAACCCGCGCTCCGTCAGCACCTGGATCGCACCGACGCCGATGAGGTTGTTCCCGGCCACGACGGCATCCGGCGGCTCGGGAAGCGCGAGGAGGTCCTCCATCGCCGTGCGTCCCCCGTCGACGCGGAACGTGGCGAAGCGTTCGAGCTCGTCGAGGTCGAGGTCCGGATGCGCGGCGCTCAGCGCCGCCCGCCATCCGGCAGCTCTCTCGGCCGCCGTGTCGATGTGCTCCGGCCCGCCGATGTAGGCGATGCGACGGTAACCGGCATCGAGCAGGTCCTTCGCAGCCGAAGCGCCAGCCGCCCTGTTCGCCATGACGACGCCGTCGATGTCGTAGGTGGTGCTGCGGTCGACCGCCACGACCGGCCGACCGGTCGCGAGGACGCCCTCGAGGTCGGAGTGCTCATCGGCGGTCGCGATGATGATTCCCGACATGTGCTCGGCGATCGCGATCCGCAGGTACGCCGCCTCCTTCTCGACCTGCGCGTCGGAATTGCACAGCACGACGGAGTACCCGGCCTCGGAGGCGACGTCCTCGACCCCGCGAGCCATCTCGGTGAAGTAGGGATTCTCGATGTCCGGGATGACGAGGGCGATGACCTCGGAGCTCTGCCGACGCAGGTTGCGGGCCGTGCGGTTGGGCGTGAAGCTCAGCTGCTCCGCGGCACGGCGCACCGCCGCGACCTTCTCATCGGAGACGCTGGTGCCGTTGAACACCCGGGAGACGGTGGCCGGAGAGACCTGCGCGAGTCGAGCGACGTCGTAGATCGTGGCCATCGGCACACTGTAACCGATTTCAGGTGCAGCGGCGAAAGACGCCCCCGCGCCCGCGCCTCAGCCCCCGAGCATCCGATCCCGCACCTGACGACGCAGCACCTTGCCGATGAGCGAACGCGGAAGATCGTCCATCGCGACGATGCGCTTGGGGACCTTGTAGGGCGTGAGCCTCGTGCGGCAGAAGTCGCGCAGGGCGCCGGCGTCGAGCGTCGCGCCGTCTCGGAGCACCACGGCAGCTGCGACCTCTTCGCCGCCGCTGGAGCGCGGAAGACCGACCACGGCGGCCGCGACCACGTCCGGGTGCGCCTGGAGCGCATCCTCCACCTCGGTCGGCGACACGTTGAACCCGCCGGTGATGATGAGCTCCTTCAGGCGGTCGACGATCGTCACGAACCCGTCGGCCGACACCTCGGCGATGTCGCCCGTGCGCAGCCACCCGTCGGCGAGCAGCACGTCGGCGGTCTCTCCCGGTCGGCGCCAGTATCCCTGGAACACCTGCGGGCCGCGCACGAGAAGCTCTCCCCGCTCGCCCACGGGAACGTCGGTGTCGGTGTCCGCCGGATCCACCACACGGATCTCCGTGCTCGGGAAGGGCACGCCCACGGTTCCGGGGCGGCGACTGCGCCCCATCGGATTGCCGAGCGCGACGGGCGAGCTCTCGGTCATGCCGTAGCCCTCGACGAGGAGGCCGCCGGTCGCCTCCTCCCAGCGCTGCACCGTGGCCACAGGCAGACTCATCGCGCCCGAGATCGCGAATCTGACCGTCGACAGGTCGATCGTGCCACGCGATGCCGCCCGCGCCAGCTGATCGTAGATCGGCGGCACGGCAGGGAGGAAGGTCGCAGGACTCGTGCGCGCCGCCTTCGTGACGAGGTCGAGGTCGAACGTCGGGAACAGCACCAGCTTCGCGCCGATGCTCATGGCGAACGTCAGGCACAGCGTCATGCCGTACGCGTGGAACAGCGGCAGCACCCCGTAGAACGTCTCCTCGCCGGCGACGAGCCCCGGCACCCAGGCCTGACCCTGCATCGCGTTGGCTCGCAGATTCGCGTGGGTGAGGATCGCTCCCTTCGGGACACCCGTCGTCCCGCTCGTGTACTGCAGCAGCGCGGTGTCGTCGAGAGTCGGGGCGTCGACGCGGCGGGAGAGCGCGCGGTGGTCGATCAGCTTCTTCCAGGGCAGCGCTCTGCGCGCCTTCGGCGTGCTGGTCAGCTTGGCCCGCGATGCTCGTGCCTTCGGGATCGGCAGCCGCAGCAGGAACCGCTGCGAGGCGGGCATGGCCTCCGTCAAGTCGACGCTCACGATGTGCTCGATCCGCAGATCGGCGGGGAAGTCCGCGATCGTGTCGACGGTCTTGTCCCAGACGATCGCGACCTTGGCGCCGTGATCCTCGAACTGGTGCCGCAGCTCCCTGGCCGTGTAGAGCGGGTTGTGCTCCACGACGATCGCGCCGAGGCGGAGCGCCGCATAGAAGGCGACGACGTGCTGCGGGCAGTTGGGGAGCGCGAGCGCCACGCGGTCACCCTTGTGCACGCCGAGACGTCGCAGCCCTTCGGCGGCGCGCAGGATCTGATCACCGAGCTCGCGGTAGGTGGTGACGGCGCCGAAGAACTCGAGAGCCGGTCGTCGGGCGAACGTCCGGACGCTCGCCGCCATCATCTCGGTCAGCGTCTGAGACGGGGTCTCGATGTCCGCGGGGACACCCTCCGCATAGGAATCGAGCCATGGCCGGGAGTCGTACGGGTTGACGGACATGACTCCATCCTCCCTCGTGTCGGCTATGAGAACGACCGGCAGGGAGAAGGCGGCCCGACCGAAGCCACGCCGTCGCCCCTCCCTGTCTCTCCGGCCGACTCCCTAGCGGTGCGCGGCCACCACCTGGGCGACGGCCTGGCGTTCGGCATCGGTCGGCTCGGCGATCGCCATGCGGCAGTGCGTGTCGACGACGTCGAGCACCCGGTACGCCTCTTTCATTCGCGCCATGTCCCCGCCGATGAGCGAGACGACGTCGTCTACCGCGGCCTGGGCGGCGGCGATCGCGTCGGCATCTCCCGAGCGACCGGCGTCGGCCAGGGCGCGGAACGGCTTCGGCGTGACCGACGAGACCCCCGAGACGACCCCCTGTGCGCCCGCCTGCACCGCCGCGATCAGGTCGCGGTCGGCACCGGTGTACAGATCGAAGTCGGCGGGGACCGCGGCGCGGTAGGCGGCGATCTCGTCGAGTGAGAGCTCGCTGATCTTGGCACCCACGATGTTGGGCAGCTCGGCGAGGCGCGCGAGCAGCTCGACCGAGACGGGATTGCCGCTGCGGGCAGGATAGATGTAGACGTAGAGCCGACCGTCGCCGACCGCCTCCGACAGCGCCGCGAAGTAGTCGAAGATCGAGTCGTCCGTGGCCTTGAGGTAGTACGGGGTGAGGGCGGCGAACTCCGTCGCGCCGAGCCCCTTTGCGATCTCGACCAGGCGCAGCGCCTCGAACGTGCTGGGTTGGCCCACGTGCACGACGACCCGCATCCGGTCCTTCAGCTCGGCGAGGGCCGCCTCGACGATCGCCTCGAACTCGGTCGCATCGACGGCGGGGAACTCGCCCGTCGTGCCGAGGACGAATGCGCCCTCGTTCCCGGACTCGGCGACGAAGCGGAAGATCGCGCGCGACCCCTCGAGGTCGAGTGCGCCGTCGCTGTGGAAGGCGGTGGGCACGGCGGTGAGGATGTCGTAGCGGGTCACTTCTCGTTCTCCTTGGAGTTCTTGCGAGCCCGGCGGGCGGCGCGGGCTGAGGTGTCGACGTTGCGCACGGTGGAGGTGAGCAGGTCTGGGTCGGCGGCGAGCTCGCCGTGCGCCTTCTCGATCTGCTCGCGGCTCTCGGCCTGGAGGATCGAGTCCTCCAGCGACGCGCGCTCGGCACGGGGTGTGCGGGCGGCACGGATGGCCGGCATCACGATCGACAGCACGGCGAGAGCGAGCAGCACGATCGCGATCGGGCTCACGACCTCGAAGAACGGACGGGTCGGCAGGATGGCCAGAGTGCGCGCCAGGTTCTCTTCGGCGAGCGGGCCGAGCAGCAGGCCGAGCACGATCGGGCCGGCAGGCACCTGCATCCGCTTGAGCAGCACTCCGATCACGCCGAAGACGAGCATCGTGACCACGGTCGAGAGGCTGTTCGAGGTGGCGTAGGTGCCGATGATGCAGAAGATCAGGATGCCGCTCCACAGGTACGGCTGCGGCACGTCGAGCAGCTTCACCATGCCCTTCATGCGCACGAGGCTCAGGCCGAGCGAGAGCAGCGTCGCGACGAGCATGATGCCGACGATCGAGACCACGAGGTCGGGGCGGTTCGTGAAGAGCGTGGGCCCGGGGGTGATGCCCCAGATGATCATCGAGCCGATCATCACGGCCATCACCGAGTCGCCGGGGATGCCGAGCGCCATCGTGGTCGTGAGCGAGCCGCCGAGCGTCGCGCTGGAGGCCGTGTCGGAGGCGGCGACGCCCTCGATCGATCCCTTGCCGAACATCTCGGGGTGCTTCGACGCCTTGCGCGCACGCTCCCAGCCGATGAGGCCGGCGATGTCGCCACCCGCCGCCGGAATGAGACCGACGCCGAGGCCGACCGCGCCGCCGACGGCGGTCGCACGACCGCTCTGCTTCAGCTCCGCGCGGTTCGGCCACCAGCGCCCGAGGCTCGAGATGGGGCGCACGTTGCTCTTGCGGTAGGTGAGCAGCTGGTCGAAGAGCTCGGCGATGCCGAAGAGGCCGATGATGACGGCGATGAAGTTGACGCCCTCGACCAGTTCGAGCACCCCGAACGTGAAGCGCTGGTCGGCCGTGGCGGCGTACGTTCCGACGGTGCCGAGCATGAGCCCGAAGAGACCGGCGAGGATGCCTTTGAGCATCGACTTCGACGAGATGCCGATCATGATCGAGATGCCGAAGACGACCAGTGCGAAGAGCTCGGGAGATTTGAAGTAGTCGCGGGCGAAGCTCGCGATAGGCACGGCGGCGACCGCGAACAGCACGAGAGAGGCGAGGATGCCGACGGCCGAGACGATCGCCGAGATCGTCAGCGCAAGTCCTGCCCTCCCCTGCTTGGCCATCGGATAGCCGTCGAGCGTGGTCGCGATCGATGCGGGCGTGCCGGGGGTGTTGATGAGGATCGAGGGCACCCGGTCGCCGAAGTTGGCGGCGACGTAGATGGTCAGCAGGACGGCGAGGCCCTGCACGGGCTCGAGCGTGAGCGTGAATCCGGCGGCGAGCGCCACGGCCATGGTCGCGGTGATGCCGGGGAAGGCGCCGACCATGAAGCCGAGCAGGAGGCCGACGAGCATGTAGAGCAGGATCGAGATGTCGAGGAGCGAGTTCAGCCCCTCCATGAGCGCGTTCACAGCGGGATCCTCAGGAGCATGCCGAACACGACGTAGACGAACGCCGTGACGGAGACGGAGTAGATGATCAGGCTCAGCCAGCGGCGGTGACCGTAGAGGAGCATGAGGGCGGCCATCAGCACGGCTGCGGCGATCGGGAAGACCTCGATGCGGTAGCCGAAGAGGATGACGGATCCCAGCGACCACACGGCGATGAACACCGAGGCGATCGCGAGGGTGGCGATCACGCGCACTGTGCCACCCGGCTGGATGCGGTCGAGATCCTCACGGCCGGGAGCGGGTCGTGTGATCGCGATCGCGAGGATGGCGAGGGAGATGACGACCGCCGTGACGGCGATGACCATCGGCCAGAAGCGGGCGTCGATCTGGCCGGGGAGCGCCTCACGGCGCAGCGGGATCTGCGTGGTGAGGAACAGGTAGCCCGCGCTGAAGGCCAGGGAGACGATCCCGAAGACGATCTCGAGCGGTCGGGATGCGGGTGCGCCCTGATGTTCGTCCTGCTCGACCCGCTCGACCTGCTCGGCTGCGGGGGTGGACTCGGCGTGGGACATGGTTCTCCTTCCCTGGTCTGACGTGCGGCGGGGATGGTGCGGGGCCGGTGATGAGACCGGCCCCGCGTTCCCGGGCCGGTCAGCCCAGGAGGTCCTTGAAGAGGTCGAACTGCTCGTCGACGAACGTCGTCCACTCGGCCGAGTCGCGGTAGACCACGAGGTTTCCGGCGTCCTTCTGGAACTGCTGGTAGGTGTCGGATTCGACGGCCTCCTTGACGGCGGCCTCCAGCTCGCTCTTCACGTCGTCCGGCAGGCCCTTCGGGGCGTAGATGCCGCCCCAGCCGCCGAAGACCACGTCTTCGCCGATCGCCTCGTCGACCGTGGGGACGTCTTCGGCATCCGGGTGGCGCTCGTCGTTCATGACGCCGAGGATGCGCACGGCCTCACCCTGCGCGAGTGCCTCACCGAGACCCGACACGGCTGCCACCGTCTCGCCGGAGGCCGCGGCGGCGACGGCGGTCGCTCCACCGTCATACGGCACCGGCGTGAAGGTCGAGTCGGTCGCATCGCCGAGGCCGATCGTCGCGGCCTCCCAGATCGAGCCGGCGCCGGAGTTCGCGACCGTGACGGCCCCGGACTTCGCCTGGGCGACGAGGTCTTCGAGCGACTCGATGCCGCTGCTCGCACCGACCGTGATGACGCCGGGGGCGAGCATGATCTGGCCGAGGAGGTCGAAGTCCTCCGGCAGCACGTTCGCGCTCTGCGTGGTGTTGAGCATCGCGATCTCGACCGGAGCGAAGCCGATCACGTAGCCGTCCGGGTCCTGGGCGCCGACGTACTCCATCGCGAGCGCGCCTGCGGCGCCCGGCATGTTCTCGGGGATGACGCTGACGCCGAGGATCCCCTCGAGCTCGGTGGCGAGCGCGCGGGACGACAGGTCGGATCCGCCGCCGGGGTTGGCCTGGATGATCAGGCGGATGTCGTTCTCGGGAAAGGCGGATGCCGCATCCTCACCCTCTTCGACCTTGGTGCAGGCCGACAGGACGAGAGCGGTGGCGGCGACGGCCGCGATCGCGGCGGCCGCCCGGGTGATGCGCATGCGGGGCATCTTTGCTCCTCTACGTGGGTCGACCTTGTTGTCGACGCTTTGAACGTAGCAGTGTTGACTGTTAACAGTCAACACTCAAAGCGAGGATCGCGGACGTGCTGATCGAGTCGGGCCCGACGGTCCTCGATCAGGCCGGCCGGTCGGCGAGCTCGCTCAGCATCCGATCGCGCGCGCCGTCGAGGTGCGCGGTCAGCACCGCGGCCGCCTCTTCCGGCGAGCCGGAGCGCATCACGTCCATCAGCTTCACGTGATCCTCCGACGACTCGTGGAGATCGTCGTCGTGGTTGATCGTGACCTCGAGGAGGGAAGCGAAGGTCGGCAGGTACTGGCTCCAGGCACCCTGCAGACGGGGGTGGTCTGCCAGCACGTAGATCTCCGAGTGGAACTCGAGGTCGGCGGCGACGAAGGCCGCGTGGTCCCCCCTGTCGGCCGCAGCTCCCATCCGCGCGACGGCGGCAGCCATCGCCGCCCAGCGCGCGTCGTCATCGACCCTCATGGCCCGCGAGAGCGCCAGCTGCTCGAGAGCGCCGCGCAGGCTGTACAGCTGATCGACGTCGTCCTGCGAGAGTCCGGTGATGTACACGCCGCGCGGGCGCTGCACCTCGACGAGCTTCTCGAAGCTCAGCTGGGTGAGCGCGTCGCGGATCGGCCCTCTGCTCACCGAGAACTCCTCGGCGAGCGCCTCCTCGGTGATGCGCGCGCCGGGTGCCAGCTCTCCGCGGACGATGCGCTGGCGCAGCACCTGCGCCACCTGCGCGCCGAGGGACTCCCCGCGCTTGACGGTCTCTGTCACGGTGACCTCCTGTTAACTGTTGACAGGATACACACGGGTGAGACAGCAGAGGGAGCGCCGCGACGGCGCTCCCTCTCTCGACTCCCGCCGAGCACGGCCTCGCGGTCAGCTGAGCCAGGCCGGCACACGACCGCGCAGGAACGCGCCGTCGAGCGAGAAGCGCCCGGCGCCGGTGAACGCCAGCGCGAGCGCGGCGACGCCGAGCACGGCGACGAACTCGTAGCCGCCCTCGCCGACCCAGAGACCGGCGGGAAGGTGCACGGCGAACAGCGCCACGACCATGTCGGCGGCGAGCAGGATGCCGACGGGGCGCGTGAAGAGGCCGAGCGCCAGCAGGATTCCGCCGATCAGCTCGATGAACGCGACGACGGGTGCGGCGATCTCGGGCAGAGGCACTCCCATGCCGGCGAAGCTGCCGATGGTTCCGGGGATCGTGTATTCGAAGATCTTCTGCGCTCCGTGAGCGGCGAAGACGGCGCCGACCACGACGCGGAGGACGAGGAGTCCGAGCGAGGTGGCGGCAGAGGGGGCGGTGGTGTTCGTCATGAGGAGATGTTCCTTCGTGGCAGGACACCGCGCGCCAGGCGCGGAGCAGGGGCGATCCCTGCTCTCACGCTAGGAAGAGCACTTTTCCATCTCCTGAATGCGGGTCGCCGCAGCCCCCGCCCCCGCGGGCTTCCGTAGACTCGCCGGATGGCGCGGTTCGCGCTCGGGACGACACGATGGGCGCAGCCGGGAAGGGGCAGGGGCGAAGGTGAGGGCACGATCGCTCTTCGGCGTGCTGCGCCTGGTCACAGCCACCGTCTGCACGGTTGCACTCGTGCACCGCCTGTTCTGGGGGCTGAGCTCGCGGACCATCGCCGGCGAGAACTTCTTCGCCTACCTGACCGTGCAGTCCAACTGCGCACTCGTCGTGGTGCTGCTGATCGGAGCGGTACTGGCCTTCATCCGCGCGACCGATCCGCGGTGGTTCACCGTGTCGCTGGCTCTCGTGCTCACCTGGACGATCACCGCCGGACTCGCCTTCGCGCTGATCGTCTGGCAGGCAGGTCTCCGCGGCATCCGGGTCGACGTGCCGTGGTCGGATCAGGTGCTGCACTTCTGGCTGCCCGCGTGCACGGCGCTGGCCTGGGTGCTCACGCCGGGGCATCGCGGAGTGCCGTGGTGGGTGGTGCCGACGGCGCTCGCGTTCCCGCTCGCCTGGGGTGGCGTGACGCTGTGGCGCGGCCCCTCGGTGGGCTGGTACCCCTACTACTTCCTCGACCCTCGGCAGGTGTCGGGTCCGCCGGAGTTTCTGATCACCAGCGGCATCGCACTGGCGATCTTCGCGCTGGTCGCCACCGTGATCGTGCTCGTCAGCAGGATGCAGCGGCGAGGGCACGCGCGCCCGGAGGTCTGAGGGCGGGGCCTGAGGGCTGAGGTCTGAGCCGGGCGTGCCGAGATGCCGGTCAGGCAGGCGCCGACAGGAAGGGCGCGAGCGACGCGATGGCCGCCTCCAGCGCTTTCTGGTCGTCGAGCTCGGCGAAGTCCGCCGCCGCATCTCCCCCGACGAGACCCACCACGATGTTCTCGCCGGTCGCCGGAGCGAGGTTGATCCAGGTGCGGATCGACACGTCGCCGCCGACGACATGCCAGATCGTGGGTTCGGCGGCGGCATCCGCCTCGCCCTCCGTCTCGCCCTCCGCCGGCGGGGCCGCCGCGGTGAGCGGATCGTCGAAGCGCAGCCACACGGTCTCGATGCGCCCCATGCCCAGGTCGTCGATCGCGCCGCGGTGGCCGAACGGCAGCGCGGGGGCGAACTGCAGCCCCTCGCTCTTGAGCACGCCGAGCGGCACCGTGATGAGCACCCGGTCGAACGACAGCGATTCTCCCGAGGCGATGCCGAGGCTGACCCCGGCCTCGTCGTACGCGACCCGACCGACCGGCGACGACAGGCTCAGCTTGGCGCCCTCGAGCAGGCCCTCGATCACGGGGGTCAGATCTCCGAGAGGGGCGCTGTACTCGTCGGCGGGGAGAGGAGGCGGGAACCAGGTCGAGGCGTCGTCGGCGTCGGCCCCGGACGATGCCGAGATCGAGGCGAGCAGGGCCGCGAGCCCGGGTTCGGTCGGATCGACGCCGGCAGCGATGAGAGCATCCTCGAGCGAGGTATCGGTCAATCCCTGCTGGGCCGTGGCGATGGCGGCCTGCACGGGCTCGGCGGACACCGCACCGACATCGCCCTCGCTCGATCGCCACAGCGACCCGGCGATCGGCGCGGTGCGGATGTCGAGAGCGTTCAGGGAGTCGAGCAGGGCATTGTCGGAGGCGCCGAAGAGCCAGCCTCCGAGCTGCGCCGGGAACGGCCAGGCCTTGTCGTCGACGACCGAGTGGATGCGGCCTCCGACGCGGTCGCGCGCCTCGAACACCGTGACCTGCAGCCCCTCGGCGACGAGCCGAGAGGCGGCCATCGCACCGGCGAGTCCCGCGCCGATGACCGCGACGCGTTCACCCGCGTCTGCCGCGCGCAGGAGCTGCTCGGCAGCCCGTTCACCCGAGCGGAGCGCGGCGGCCATCGTGCCGGGAGCCTCCGAGTCGGTCGCCTCGCCCGACAGGAACAGGCGGTCATCGATCGGCTCGGCCAGCGCGTCGCGGGCGGTCGCCTGGGTGCCCACCGGCGTGAAGCTCGCGGCGCCGAGCGCGAACGGGTCGGTCGACCACGAGCTGCGGGCGAACGCCGCCGGGCTGATCGCGTCGCTCGTCGGCTTCGGGGTCGGCGAGCGGTCGGGCGTGGGTGACGGCGCCGGCTCGGGCGTGCAGGAGGCCAACAGGACTCCCAGGACACCGGCTCCGGCGCCGATCAGCAGTGTGCGACGCGTCATCCTCATCGTGTCGCAACGATACCGCGCGCGGATGGATACGCGGGTGCGGCGACCCCTTCTGCACCATCCCGCATCGCCTTCGAGCTGTCCTCAGCCCCGCGGGATCGGGCGCGGGCAGACGGTGCCAGAGGACACAACACTGCCATTCTGGCGCCACGCTCACAGGATGGAGTCATGACGATGAACGAGCCTCAGGTCTGGACCCTCATAGGGGTTTTCGGCGCCGCGCTCCTGGGCGGCTTCACCCTCGTGACGACCCATTTCGGCAGGGTGGTGCGCGCCGAGATCGGCCGCCTCGAGGGAACGCTGACCGGCAAGATCGAAGCGCTCGACGGAAGGCTGTCCGGCCAGATCGAAGCGCTCGATGGAAAACTGTCCGGCCAGATCGAAGCGCTCGATGGAAAACTGTCCGGCCAGATCGAAGCGCTCGATGCGCATCTGAACGGTCGCATCGACATACTCGACCATCGATTCGACGCCCTCGACAAAGAGGTCTCGAACCTCGCAACGAAGGTGTGGCGGTCGTCTTAGCTGCAGTCGAGCGGGAGGTCAGTCCCTTCCGCCACCCGGATGCCAGAGGACGACCTCGGCAGAGCGGCGCATGCGGCGGCCGTTCGGCATCGGGATGACACCCGATGCACCGGCGGCGAACACACGGACACCGGGGCGACTCTCTCGCTCGGCTCGCAGGGCGGCATCGAGTTCCACGACGCGGCGCCGCAGCATCCGGTTCTCATCCTCCAGATCGAGGAGTCGCGCGATGGCCGGAAGGCTCATGCCTTCGGAAGACAGCTGGGCGACCTCGCGGAGCTGCTCGATGTTGCGGGTGGAGTAGCGGCGCGAGCCGCCGGATGTGCGACCGGGCACCACGAGTCCGATGCGGTCATACTGTCGCAGAGTCTGCGGGTGCATACCCGAGAGCTCGGCGGCGACGGCGATCGCGAACACCGGGGTGTCGGCATCCATGCGCTGGTCAGCCACTGTGGATCACCTCTTCCTCGGTGTTCGCGTTCGTCATCATCGCTCTCATCGCGGTTTCTCTACCGTCGGGCCTTGGCCATGAGGTCGGCCCGCGGGTTCTCGGCGGGTTCGAGGGACTGGAACTTCTCCAGCGCCTCGCGAGCGGCCTCGTCGAGGTGCGACGGCACCGCGATCTGCAGCTCGGCGAGCAGGTCGCCCGTGCCCTTCGCTGTGGTCACGCCGCGTCCCTTGACGCGCAGCACGCGTCCTGACGGGGTGCCGGGGGCGACGCGCAGCTTGACCGTGTCGCCGCCGAGCGTCGGGACCTCGATGGTCGCGCCGAGCGCGGCCTCGGTGAACGTCACCGGCACGACCACGCGGAGGTTCAGCCCTTCACGGGTGAACACCGGATGCGGTCGTACCGCGATCTGCACCACGACGTCGCCGTTCTCGCCACCGTCGGGCGAGGGGCGGCCGCGTCCGCGGAGCCTGATCTTCTGACCGTCGGCGACACCGGCGGGGATCTTCACCTTGAACGGCTTGCCGTCGTCGCCCTGCAGGCTGATGGTCTCACCCTGCACGGCGGTGGCGAAGTCGAGCGTGGTGCGCGCCGTGACGTCAGCGCCCTTCTGGGGCCCTCCGAAGCCTCGGTACCCGCCGGAGGTCTGCCCGAACCGGCCGGAGCCGAACGAGCCGCCCTGACCCTGATTGAACATCGCGAAGATGTCCTCGAAGTCGGCGGACTGCTGCTGCCCGCGCCCCTGCTGCCCGAACCGGCTGAAGACGTCTTCGAAGCCGCCTGCGCCCGTGCCGCCCGCCGTGAAACGTGCACCCGAGCCCATCGCGCGGATCTCGTCGTACTCCTTGCGCTGTTCCGCGTCAGAGAGCACCGAGTACGCCTCGCTGACCTCTTTGAACTTCGCCTCGGCCTTCTCGTCACCCTGATTGGAGTCGGGGTGATACTTGCGAGCGAGCTTTCGGTACGTCTTCTTGAGATCGGCGTCGCTGACATCCTTCGAGACCCCGAGGGTCTTGTAGAAGTCCTTGTCGAACCAGTCCTGGCTAGCCATCGATCACCTACTCTGCAGGTACGGCGACGACGACCTTCGCGGGACGCAGCTCGACATCACCGAGGCGGTAACCCACCTCGACGACCTCGAGCACCGTGGTCTTGTCGGCGCCCGGCGTGGGCTGCTGGAAGATCGCCTCGTGGCGCTGCGGGTCGAACTCCTCGCCCTTCTCGCCGTACGAGACGACACCGAGCCGCTCGACAACCGTGCGCACCTTGCCGGCGATGACGGCGAAGGGCGTGCCCTCGACCAGGTCACCGTGCTGGGCAGCGCGGTCGAGATCGTCGAGCACGGGGATGAGGCCCTTGGCAGCCTCGCCCTTCGCGCGCTCGATCTCGACCTGGCGCTGCTCTTCGGTGCGGCGGCGGTAGTTGGCGTACTCGGCCTGGAGGCGCTTGAGGTCGTTCAGCAGCGTCGACTCCAGGTCGGCGAGCACGGCATCCTCTGCCGCGGCCTCGCCGGTCTGGGTGGCGCCGAGGATGTCGTCGACCGTCAGATCGTCGGGTGCACCGTCGACCGGCGTCTCGTCGGATCCTTCCGCGGCCGCGGCCTCGCGCGAGTCGGGGTTCTGCGGCGCGGGGCCGGATGCCTGAGCATCCGACCCCTCGCTGCGAACCTCGTCGTCACCTTCGAAGTTCTTGTCCGTCATGATTACTTCTTCTCGTCCTCGTCGTCGACGACCTCGGCGTCGATGACGTCCTCGTCGGAGGAGCTGTCATCGGCCGGAGCCTCGCCCGCGGCGTCGGCGCTCGGAGCGCCCTCTGCCTGGGACTGTGCGTAGATGGCCTCGCCGATCTTGCCCTGCGACTGGTTCAGCCTGTCGAACGCGGTCTTCACGGCCTCGTCGTCTTCGCCGGCCAGAGCCGTCTTCAGAGCGTCGACGTCGGCCTTGACCTCGGTCTTGACGTCTTCAGGCAGCTTGTCGTCGTTCTCGGTGATCAGTTTGTCGATCGAGTACGCGAGCGTCTCGGCCTGGTTGCGGACCTCGGCGGCCTCGCGGCGTGCCTTGTCTTCGGCCGCGTGCTCCTCAGCCTCGCGCACCATGCGCTCGATGTCCTCCTTCGACAGCGACGAGCCGCCCGAGATGACGATCGACTTCTCGGTGCCCGTGCCCTTGTCCTTCGCGGACACGTGCACGATGCCGTTGGCGTCGATGTCGAACGTGACCTCGATCTGCGGGATGCCACGGGGTGCCGGCGCGATTCCGGTGAGCTCGAACGTTCCCAGCGGCTTGTTGTCGCGGGTGAAGTCGCGCTCGCCCTGGAAGACCTGGATCGCGACGGACGGCTGGTTGTCGTCTGCCGTGGTGAAGGTCTCGCTGCGCTTGGTCGGGATGGCCGTGTTGCGCTCGATGAGCTTGGTCATCATGCCGCCCTTGGTCTCGATGCCGAGGCTGAGGGGGGTGACGTCGATGAGCAGGACGTCCTTGCGCTCACCCTTGAGGACGCCGGCCTGGAGGGCGGCGCCCACGGCGACGACCTCATCGGGGTTGACGCCCTTGTTCGCCTCTTTGCCGGTCTCGCGCTTGACGAGCTCGGCGACGGCGGGCATGCGGGTGGATCCACCCACGAGCACGATGTGGTCGATGTCGGCGACCTTGATGCCGGCTTCGCGGATGACGTCCTCGAAGGGCTTCTTGGTGCGGTCGAGCAGGTCCTTGGTGAGGTCCTCGAACTTTGCGCGGGTGATCGTCTCGGAGAGCGAGACGGGGCCCGACTCGGTCAGCGACAGGTATGGGAGGTTGATGCTCGTGCTGGTCGAGGAGGAGAGCTCCTTCTTGGCCTGCTCCGCAGCCTCCTTGAGACGCTGCAGGGCGATCTTGTCACCCGAGACGTCGACGCCCGTGGTCTCCTTGAACTGCTTGATCAGGTGGTCGACGAGGCGCTGGTCCCAGTCGTCACCGCCGAGGCGGTTGTCACCCGCGGTGGAGCGCACCTGGATGGTCGAGAAGTCGTCATCCTTGCCCACCTCGAGCAGCGAGACGTCGAACGTTCCACCACCGAGGTCGAAGACCAGGATGAGCTCGTCCTCCTTGCCCTTGTCGAGTCCGTATGCGAGAGCTGCGGCGGTGGGCTCGTTGATGATGCGCAGGACGTTGAGGCCCGCGATCTCGCCGGCCTCCTTGGTGGCCTGACGCTCGGCGTCGTTGAAGTACGCGGGGACCGTGATGACGGCGTCCGTCACCGTGTCACCCAGGTAGGACTCGGCGTCGCGCTTCAGCTTCTGGAGGATGCGCGCGGAGATCTCCTGCGGCGTCCACTTCTTGCCGTCGACGTCGAACGTCCAGTCGGTGCCCATGTGACGCTTGACGGATGCGATGGTGCGGTCGACGTTCGTGACGGCCTGGCGCTTCGCGGTCTCGCCGACGAGCACCTCGCCGTCCTTCGTGAATGCGACCACCGAGGGGGTCGTGCGGAAGCCCTCGGCGTTCGCGATGACCTTCGGCTCGCCACCCTCGAGGACACTGACGACGGAGTTCGTCGTACCGAGGTCGATTCCAACAGCACGTGCCATGTGATTCTCCTTTGTTGCTGAGGTTGATGTGGTCTGGAAATCCGGGGCGATCAGGGAAACCTGAGTCGCGATGACTCAACTGTACTCCGACCTCGGGATGCTGTCAAACAAAGTTGATATGAACTGGCTCAACTTTGAATTCCGAGTGCCGGATCAGGCCCCCGTGCGAGAATCCCCGCGTGAGCCACCCACCCCTCGTCATCCCCGGCCTGGCGAACGCGCGCGACCTCGGTGGCATGCTGCGCCACGACGGCAGCGTCACCCCGCATGGCGTCTTCATCCGCTCCGACGCTCCTGATCTCGTGTCGCCCGAAGGATGGGATCGCCTTCGCGACCGCGGAGTCACCACAGTGATCGACCTGCGCCGACCGGAGGAACGCACCCCCGGTGCACCTGACGACATCGACCTCGTGACCGTCGATCTCGACGGGGACGAACGCGCCTTCTGGGAGCCGCTCGAGGCCGACGGCCGCTGGGGCACTCCCCTCTACTACGGCCCGCATCTCACCGATCTGCCCCACCGGATGGTCGGGGTGCTGCGGGCGATCGCGACGGCGCGCCCCGGCGGCATCCTGTTCCATTGCGCGGCCGGATGGGACCGCACCGGTCTCGTCGCGATGATGCTGCTGCGCGCTCTCGACGTGACGACAGAGGCCGCGCGCCGTGACTACGCGATCTCGTTCGTGAACGCGACCAGGATGGAGGCGCTCCGCAGCAGATCACAGCACGCCGAGGAACGCCGAGCCGTGCTGACGCGCTTCGGCCACACCCCGGAGTCCGCGTTCGCCGACGCCTACGAGTCGCTGGATCTCGAGGAATGGTCGAGGTCGGCGGGGCTGGACCGGGGCGTCCTGCTCGCACTCCGCACGTGGCGGAACTCCGTGCCCAGCCGCGGTCGCACCCCGAGTTAGGTGACCCTCAGTCGCGAGATGGCAGACTGGACGCGACAGAAGGGCACTGATGACTGACACGGACGCCTACGACGTGCTCGTGATCGGCGGTGGCCCCGCCGGGCTCTCCGCCGCCCTCAACCTCGGACGCTCCCTCATGCGCGTGCTCGTCGTCGACGCGGACCGCCCTCGAAACGCCGCCACGCTGAACTCGCACGGCTTCCTCACGCGCGACGGAGTGCCCCCGCACGAGCTGCGGCGCATCGCCCGCGAGGAGCTCGTCGCCTACCCGAACATCGAGGTGCGCACCCGCGTGCGGGTGCTCGACCTGTCGAGAGCGGACGCGGCAGACGGGACCGGCCCCCGGTTCACGGCGTCCATCGGCCGCAAGGATCCGACGGACATCGTCACCGCGCACTCGGTGCTGCTCGCCACCGGGCTTCGCGAGACCCTCCCCGACGTGCCGAACCTCCGTGGCTTCTACGGCATCAGCCTGTTCAGCTGCGCAGCCTGCGACGCGTGGGAGATGCGCGGGCGACGACTCGCGCTCATCGGCACGACCGACGACCTCGCCGACCGCGCCCGGCTCATCGCCCGCTGGACCGAGGATCTCACCGTCTTCACGCTCGGCGCCGACACCGTGACGACCGCGCAGGAGACCGAGCTGGCCGCGGCGGGCGTCGCGATCGTGCGGCGTCCGATCGCCGAACTCGTCGGCGATCGCGGCCGCATCGAGGCGATCACGCTCGATGACGGATCCGTCATCCCGGTCGAGGGCGGGTTCGTCCGGCCGGAGTGGGAGACCGATCTGTCGTTCCTGCGCGGTTTCGCGCCGTCGATCGATCACGACGGGCATCTCGTGACGGACCGCTCGGGGCGCACCGACATCCCGGGGCTCTACGCCGCCGGCGATGCGGCGATCCCCGGCCCGCAGCAGCTCATCGTCGCGGCGGGTGCGGGGGCGCGGGTCGCATCGGTGATGGTGCAGGATGCCGTCGGCATCGCATCCGCGCACTGACAGCCCGACGGCGGTCGACCCTCGACGGCGCCCTGCCACGCGCACGCATGCCCCGGCTAGGCTGACCGGCATGACGCGCATCTCGCAGGTCTCGCCGCTCGTCCGCCTCGCCGCAGCCTCCGTGGTCGCGCTGGCCGTGCTGCCGCTCAGCGGATGCCTGTACGCGCAGATCCCCGTGAACACCCCCGACGGCGACGGCCCCGACCCCGCCCCCACCGCGAGCCCGACGGAGCAGCCGTCCGGAGACCTGCCCTCATCGCTGACCTTCGCTGCGGGGGCCGATCTGCCCACCACGGCCTACATCCAGTGGGGAGACGGCTTCGTGGTCGACGACGGCTGGAAGATCGTCAAGCCTGACGACGGAAACGGCGGCTGGACCTACGGCACGATCGACGACACGTGCACCGCGCAGTTCTGGCAGGGCCTGATCCCCGATGTGCCGACGGTCGCGGGCGATGACAGCGTCAGCTCCGACGCGATGCTCGCCGTGATCCTGGGCGAGGCGGATGCGGCGGCCATCACCCCGCTCTCCACGACCGGCGCCTTCAGCTATCAGATCGGCGGCAACGCCGACGTCGAGAACCGGCAGGTCGAGGGCGAAGCCGGCGAGCGGAAGTGGAGCATGGCCGCGCGAGCCTTCACCGCGACCGGCGTCGGGCTCTACGTGATCGTCGACTGCACGGGTGGCGACATCGACGCGACGATGGCCGAGGTCATCGACAAGAACGCCGTCGTCGTGCAGTGATGCCCGTCGGGCGTCACTTGCCGCCGGGCGGGCCGACCAGCAGCAGGATCACGTACAGCGCGACGATTCCCACGACGAGCAGGATCGCGAGCACCCACGGACGGCGCAGGAACCACCGCATGAGCCTGTCGTACCAGCGGGCGTCGCGCGGGTCGGCGGTCTGCTCCAGCCGCCAGTCGCCGGCCAGCCGCCCGGTGCGGTGCAGCCAGATCTCCATCGGGATCGTGGCGTAGGGGACGATCGCGCTCACCACGGCGAGGATCGCGACGCCCAGGTGCCAGCGCTGATTGAGCGCGACGAGCACGGCGGTCGCCGCGTACGCGAGGAAGACGAAGCCGTGGATGCCTCCCCCCACCGTCACGACGATGCCGGGCGCGCCGACAGCGCGGGCGATGATCGCCGAGATGAGGATGGTCCAGGTGATCGCCTCCGCGATCGCGAGGACTCGGAACAGGCGGTCGGGTGTGCGGAACACGGGACTCCTCGGGTGGGGGTCCTTCCAGCGTATCCGGAATAGCTGTGCGCCCCTGAGCGTTGCCGAAGGCATGGTGACCGTCGATTCCGCAGCCCTCGGGCAGGTGCTCGACTCCGTCGACCTGCGCGTGGGCATCGCTCGACGCGTGCCGCTCGCCGCCGGAGGAATCCTGCCGATCCCCGCAGGCGCTGCCACCCTCGTGTACATCGCGGCCGGCTCGGTGCATGGGCACCCGCCGCTGACTACGGGATGCCGCCTCGACGTCGACCGTACAGCGCAGATCATCGCAGTGGACGACCGACCTCTGCACGCGAACCTGGTCGCCGGAGATGCGTTCCTCACGCTCGGGCGTGCGTCGATCGCCCTCGAAGCCGACGGTGTCACCGACCTCGTGGTCGTCGACCTGGAGTTCTCGGACAGTGCCGCGATGATCGCCGCGCTTCTTCCCGATCCGATCACCGTCATGTCGTTCGCAGCGCTGGAACCCGCGGCCGCCGCACTCGCCGGAAGCATGGGTCCCACGGACCCTGCCACGTGCCCGGCTCGACAGGGCGACCCCGTGATCTGCCGCATGATGGCGCAGACCGTGCTGCTCAGCGTCATCCGCGCCTGGGCCGCGAACGGCTGCGCCCCTGCAGGATGGCCGACGGTCTCGAAGGATCCGTTCCTCGACCGCGTCGTCGAGGCGATCCACGAGCAGCCAGGCCGCGAGTGGACGGTCGAGCGTCTCGCGAGCGTCGGGGCGATGTCGCGCTCCGTCTTCGCGGAGCGATTCCGCAGCGCGATAGGCCGCTCCCCCGCCGACTACGTCACCGAAGTGCGCATCGACACGGCCAAGCGGATGTTGAGCGCCGGCCGATCCGTCAGCGAGACCTCGCGCGAGCTGGGCTACGCCTCGGACGAGGGCTTCAGCCGCGCGTTCCGACGCCGCACCGGCCTGACCCCGTCTGCCTGGCGAGCGTCCGAGCTGACCGCCGTCCCGGCCTGACCGCAGCGCCGCGGTTCGCTCCAGCCGGACGCGCTCAGGCGAGCGCCGCCGCGGCCATGCTCCGGCGATTCGACATTCCGAAGAGCACGGCGCCGACCAGCAGCGAGATGGCCCCGAGGACGTAGACGACCTCGACGTCGAGGGTGTCGACGAGCAGTCCTCCGAGGCCGGCTGCGATCGTGATCGCCCCCTGGAATCCGACGACGACCAGGCTGCCGCCGGCTTCGAGCCGGTCGGGCGTGCGGTGCCCCACCCACGTGTTGATCACGAGCAGCCACGACGAGAAGAAGAAGCCCCACACGAGCACGACGATTCCGATGCCGAGCACCGACCCCGACAGGAAGATCATCGACAGCACGGACGCAGCGATCACCAGCGGGGCGAACACCGCGAAGAACGCGAAGGTGCGGTCGATGAAGAATCCGAGCCCGAGGTTGCCGGCGAGGCCGCCGACTCCGAAGAGGGCGAGCAGCAGGATGATCGTCGACGGCTCGACCTCGGGGATGCGCTCGAGCGCCAGCCGCACGTAGGTGTAGGCGAGGAAGTGCCCGAGCACCACGAGCACGTGCCCGACCATGCCGAGCCCGATGCCGGGGCGACGCAGGGTGTCGACGAGCAGACGGATGCTGGACGCCTGCTCGGCCGGGACCGATGGCAGCATGAACCGCAGAGCCACGGCCAGCAGCACCATGAGCACACCCGCGATCGCGAACACCGTCTGCCAGTCGACGATCTCGCTGAGCATGACGCCGAGCGGCACACCAGCGACCGTCGCGAGCGAGACGCCGGCGGAGGTGAACATGACGCCGCGTCCGAGGTGCTCGGGGCCCGCGAGCCGCACGGCCACCGTGATGGACATCGCCCAGAACGCGCTGATCGCCGCCCCCAGCAGGAACCGTGCGAGCAGGACGATGATGAGGTTCGGCGCGATCGCGACGATCAGGTTCGACGCGGCGGCGGCGAGCGCCATCCAGATGAGCAGCGACCGGCGGTCGAGGCGCGGGAAGATCAGGCCGACCGTGGGTGCGACGATCAGGCCGACGAGAGCGGTGACGGTCACCGTCTGCCCGGCCTGACCGGGGGTGACGCCGAGCGCGTCCGCCATCTCGGTGAGCACGCCGTTGGGCAGGAACTCCGCGGTGACGAGCAGGAAGCCCATCAGCATCAGCACGATGAGCCCGCCGTAGCGGATGCTCTCGGTGCGGGCGGTCGTCACGGGTACGGGCGCGGTCGTGGTCATGCGTTAAGACTCTCAGTCGCCGGGCTGGCGCACCCGACGCGGCGTCCACGGCATCCGACCATTCGTCCGGATCGGGTCTGGACAGCATCCGCCCGAGACCTCTAGGCTCGACGACGCACCGGGGTTCTCCCGGAAGGCCCCAGCGAGAGGAGTGGATGACATGAACGCCGTCTCTGTCGCGCCCCTCGCCGACTTCCTTCCTCTCGAGGCCGCCCGCTCCTGATCCGCGGTGGCCTCCCTCTCTCGGAGCCACACCGTGTCTGATCTCTTCGCTTCTTCTGAAGCATCCTCTTCCCGCCTCTTCCCCCGTTCGTCGGCCCCGTCGACGTTCGACGCGTCTCCCTTCGAATCCGTCCCGACGTTCGCCGATGTCGAACCCGGTGACGACCAGCGCTGGACCACGTGGCCGGCGATCACCCCGTCGGAGCGCGGCCCCCTGCCGTGGCCGGCCTGGGTCGTGACGAGCGCGGGCGCGCTCGACACCGAGCTCGGCATCCTCAAGACCGGCAAGGAGGCCGACGTGTTCCTGCTCGAACGGGCGGTGCCGGACGACCCCGCCCAGCGCACGCTGCTCGCCGCCAAGCGCTATCGCGACACCGATCACAGCAGCTTCCACCGCTCGGGCGTCTACACCGAGGGCCGCAGCACGAGGAACACCCGCGACACCAGGGCGCTCGCCAAGAAGTCCGAGCACGGCCGGGCGGTCGCCGCCCTGCAGTGGTCGTTCGCGGAGTTCGATGCGCTGTGCCGCATGTGGGAGCTCGGCGCGCCCGTGCCCTACCCCGTGCAGGTCAACGGCACGGAGCTGCTCATGGAGTTCATCGGCGATGCGGACGGGGTCGCCGCTCCCCGGCTGGCGGCGGTGCGCAGCGACCGCGCCGAGCTGGCGGATCTCTACGACCAGATCGTCGACCTGATGCGCATCTTCGCCGCGGCGGGCTTCGCCCACGGCGACCTCTCGGCTTACAACCTGCTCGTGCACGACGGACGGGTGCGCGTGATCGACCTGCCGCAGATCGTCGACATCATCGCGAACCCGCAGGGACTCGACCTGCTGCACCGCGACTGCGTCAACATCTGCGACTGGTTCACCCGCCGCCGCGTCGAGCGGGATGCCGAAGAGCTCTTCGCCGAGATGCTCGCGGCGTCGTATGCGTGAGCGCTGTCAGCCGCGACCGAGGGCCGCGTCGAGCAGGTCGTCTAGGGGCCGCGGCATCCGCTCGAGCGGCAGCGCGTCGATCACGTCGGCCGAGAAGCGGGCCTTCCTGCCGGCGGCCGTGCCGGCGAAGCGATGCAGCTGCTCGTCGATGGTGCGCTCGCGCTGTGCCGGCTGCCCCTGGAACACCTGGAAGCGGGCGAGTTCGCCCCGCGCCGCCAGCGTGTCCAGCACCAGCTCGGGGCCGGCCGCCGCGATCACCTCATCTTCGAGGTCGCGTTCGCAGCCGTAGAAGCCGGCGTCGCTCGGAGATGCGCCGTCGGCGATGACGCCGACATCCACCAGGATCTTCGCGACGTAGTCCCCCTCTGCTGCGTCGTACAGGCCGAGGATGCGCGGAGCATCCGACTCCGCCCGCAGCGCGGTCAGGGCCTTGCGGAGATTCGTGATGCCGTCGAGGTCGACCAGGTCGAGACCGGCGATGCCGAGGTCTCGTCGCCGTGCCAGCGCGATGAAGGCGAGGCTGTCGCTGCGGCCCTCGAACAGGACGACGGTGCGAGGCACGGCGCGGGGGATGTCGCGAGGCACCGCCTGCGTCGTCGACATGCCTCGACCGTACCGGAGGGGCGCCTCTGGTATGAGGGGCAGAACCGCCGCGCGGCGCGCCGTCACCGTCCGTTCACCCCGCGCCGCCAGACTTCGAGCATGAGCGAATCCCCGCAGAGCGGCGCGGTGCCCGAGCCCGCTGCCACGGCCAACAGCGGCGCGGTCGGAGTCATCGGCCTCGACCTGCGCGGCGAGACACCGGCCCCCAAGAAGCAGGTCTACTCGTGGGCGCTGTGGGACTGGGCGACGCAGCCCTTCAACACCGTCATCCTCACCTTCATCTTCACTGCTCTGTATCTGACGACCGAGGCGTTCCTGCCGACATCGATCGCGGGCCTCGACGCGAAGGACCCGATCCGCGAAGCCGCCGAGGCCGACCTCGCCTCGGGACTCGGCCTCGGGTCGACGATCGCCGGAATCGCGATCCTTCTCATCGCACCGGTGCTCGGCCAGCGAGCGGATGCCGCGGGGCGTCAGAAGCTCTGGCTGGGGATCGGCACCGGCGCCCTCATCGCCTGCATGTTCGGGCTGTGGTTCGTCGAGCCGACTCCTGCGCTGTTCTGGCTCGGCGTCGCGCTGATCTCGGCCGGCTCCGTGTTCGGCGAGATCGCCGCCGTGAACTCGAACGCCATGCTCATCGGCATCGCGAACCCGAAGACCGTCGGGCGCATCTCGGGCCTCGGCTGGGGGTTCGGCTACATCGGCGGCATCATCGCGCTCGTCCTCGTCGTCGTCTTCTACATGCTCGACTGGTTCGGCCTGCCCGAGGACGGCGGCCTGCCGTTCCGCATCATCGCCGTCGGCTGCGCGATCTGGGCGATCGTCTTCTCGATCCCGATCTTCCTCAACGTGCCGGAACCCTCACTCGGCCGCCCCGAGCGCAAGGTCGGCTTCTTCGCGTCGTACGGACTGCTCGTGAAGGACGTCACGGGCCTCTACCGCAACCCCGAGACCCGCCAGACCTTCTGGTTCCTGCTGTCGAGCGCCGTGTTCCGCGACGGACTCGGCGGGGTCTTCGCGTTCGGCGCGGTCATCGCCAGCCAGGTGTTCGACTTCGCCTTCCTCGACCTCGTGATCTTCGGCATCGCGGCGAACCTCATCGCGGGAGTCTCGACGATCATCGCCGGACGCTACGACGACCGCTTCGGCCCGAAGCGGATCATCCTCATCTCGCTCGCGTCCATGGTGATCGCAGGCCTCGCCGTGTTCTTCCTGGTGGATGCGGGCACGATCGTGTTCTGGATCGGCGGTCTGCTGCTCTGCGCGTTCGTCGGCCCCGCACAGGCGGCGTCGCGGTCGTTCCTCGCCCGCATCACCCCAGCCGGGCGTGAGGGCGAGATCTTCGGCCTCTACGCCACGACCGGGCGGGCGGCGAGCTGGATGGCATCCGGCGCGTGGACCCTGCTGATCGTGCTCTCGGGGTCGACGTCCTACGGCATCCTCGGCATCGTGATCGTGCTGATCGCGGGCTTCCTCCTGCTGCTGCCGGTCAAGGCCACGCAGAACGCCTGAGCACCCGGGTCAGACGGAGACCGCCTCCTCCGCGCGGGCGGCGGCGTAGCGGTTCTCGGGCGTCTTCAGCCCGAGGTTCCCGCGCAGCGTGTCGCTCTCGTACTCGGTGCGGAAGACGCCGCGGTGCTGCAGAATCGGCACGACCTCCTCGATGAACCGGGTGAGCTGCGCCGGGTGCCCGGCGTGGATGTTGTACCCGTCGAGCCCGTAGGCCTCGAACCACTCCTGCAGGCGGTCGGCCACGGTCTCGGCCGTTCCGACGAACGGGCCGCGGTCACGGCGCAGGCTCAGCTGCACCGTCTCGCGGAGCGTCAGCTTCGCCTCGACGGCGTGGGCGACGATCCGCTCGGCCTGCGTGCGGAAGCTGTTCTGCGCGTACCGCAGCACGTCCTGCGGGAACGCGGAGTCGAGGTCGTACTGACGGAAGTCGTGCCATCCGAACGAGCGGCCGAACTCCCCCAGCGCCTGCGCGAAGGAGTGATCGCTCGACCGGTAGTGCTGCTCGAGCTCGCCCGCCTCGTCGTCGGTGTCGCCGATCACGACACCCACACCCGGCAGGATCACCAGGTCCTCGGGGCGGCGGCCGTACTTCGACACCGCCCGGCCCTTGATGTCGTCGTAGAACGCCTGGGCCCCGGCGAGCGTGGCCGCGTGCGTGAAGATGCCCTCCCCCACCTCCGCAACGAGGTCGCGCCCCTGCTCGGAGTCGCCGGCCTGGAAGATCACCGGCGCCCCCTGCGGCAGCCGCTCGATGTTCAGCGGACCCGTGACCGAGAAGTGCTCGCCCCGGTGGTTGAGCGCGTGCAGCTTCGACGGGTCGAGGAACTGCGCGGTCGCGCGATCCCGCGGCAGCGCGTCGGGCTCGTACGAGTCCCACAGCGCCTGCACGAGCTTGACGTGCTCGCTCGCCCGCCCGTAGCGGGTGTCGTAGTCGTAGTGCTCGTCGAGGCCGTAGTTGCCCGCCGTCCCGGCATCGCCGCTGGTGACGACGTTCCACCCGGCCCGGCCGTGGCTGATGTGGTCGAGCGACGCGAAGCGCCTCGCCACATTGAACGGCGCGTTGTACGACGTGGTGAGTGTTCCCACCAGGCCCACCCGCTTCGTGTGGGTGGCGAGGGCGGACAGCAGCGTGAGCGGCTCGAGCCTGCTCAGGTAGTGCGGGGGCGAATCCGGGGTGATGTACTGGCTGTCGACGATGAACACCAGATCGAACTTCGACTCCTCGGCCTTCTTCGCGTGCTCGATGTACCAGTCGATGTCGACGCTCGCGTTCGCGGGGATCTCGGGGTCCAACCACAGATTGTGGTTGCCGGGGCCCCCGGATCCGGTGAGCACGAGTCCGAGCTTGAGCTTCCTGTCTGCCATGTCCTTCTCTCCTACGCTTCGACGAGGGCGGATGCCGAGGCATCGGCCGTGTTGCGGTTCTGAGGCACCCGCAGTCCGAGATTTCCGCGCAGCGTGTCGGCCTCGTACTCGGTGCGGAAGAGCCCCCGGCGCTGCAGGATCGGCAGCACCTCGGACGTGAAGGTGTCGATGTCGTCCGGCGTGCGTGCCCGCAGGTTCAGTCCGTCGGCCGCGCGGCCGAGGAACCAGTCCTGGATCGTGTCGGCGACGGTCTCGGGGCTGCCGATGAACGGCGACGGCGAGTACTGCGTGAACTCCTCGACCGTCTCGCGCAGCGAGAGGCCTCCGTCGGCGGCCCGCTCGACGATCGCCGCCGAGCGCGTGCGCCCGCCCTTCTCGGCGAGGGCGCTGACGTCGGGGAACGGGGCATCGAGGTCGTGCTGCGAGAAGTCGTACGCGCCGAACGCCCGCCCGAATGCCGCGAGCTTGCGGTCGAAGTCGTTGTCGGATTCGTGGATCTCGCGGGCGAGGCGGTGCGCCTCGGCATCCGTCGATGCGATGACCGGAGTCGCACCGACCAGGATCACCAGGTCGTCCCAGTGCCGGCCGTGCTGTGCGAGGCGGCCCTTGACGTCCTTGTAATAGGCGCGGGCGGACTCGATGTCCTCGCCGGGGGCGTAGATGCCCTCGGCCACCTCGCCTGCGAGCGTCTTGCCCTCCTCGGAGATGCCGGCCTGGAAGATGACCGGCTGGCCCTGCGGCGAGCGCGAGAGGTTGAGCGGCCCGTCGACCCGGAAGTGCTCGCCCCGGTGATTCAGGGGGTGCAGCTTCGTGGGATCGAGGAAGAGGTCGCTCTCGACGTCGGCGATGAATGCGTCGTCCTCATACGAATCCCACAGTCCCCGCACGACCTGCACGGCTTCGAGCGCCCGGCCGTAGCGGGTGGCGTAGTCGAGGTGCTCCTCGAGCCCGTAGTTGCGCGAGGTGCCGGTGTCGAAGCTCGTCACCACGTTCCAGCCGGTGCGGCCGTGGCTGATGTGGTCGAGCGATCCGAATCGACGGGCCAGGTTGAACGGCGAGTTGTACGTCGAACTGGCCGTGCCGATCAGGCCGAGGTTCTTCGTGTGGGTCGCGACGGCCGACAGCAGGGTGAGCGGTTCGAGGCGGTTGAGGTAGTGCGCGGGGTAGGTCGCGTTGATGAACTGGCTGTCGACGATGAAGAGCGCGTCGAACAGCGCGGCCTCGGCCTGCTTCGCCCTCGCGATGTACCAGTCGATGTCGATCGACGCGTTCGCCGGGATCCGCGGATCCTTCCAGAGGCTGTGCTGGCCGGGGCCGCCGACCCCGTACACGCTGAGGGCGATCTTGAGCTTGCGTTCGGTCATGTCCGTCTCCTGGGTGGTCTGGGGGCTGGTCGCGCGGTCGGGGGGGGATGCCGTCAGCTGGCGTCGAGCACCTGGCGCAGGCGCGCGCGCTCTTCGCGGTCGATGGCGCCGGCATGCAGGCTCGGCGCGGAGCCGACGAGCAGTCGGGTGTAGGGATGCTGCGGGTCGTTCACGATGTCCTCGGTGCGCCCCACCTCGACGACCTCGCCGCGGTAGAGCACCACGACGCGGTCGGTCACACCGGCGACGGATCCGAGGTCGTGCGAGATGAAGACGAGCGAGGTGCCCGCCGCGCGCAGGTCGTTCAGGATCTCGAGGATCGAGACCCGGTTCGCGGCATCCAATGCGCTCACCGGCTCGTCGAGGATCAGCACGCGCGGCTCTGTGGCGAGGGCCCTGGCCAGCAGCACGCGCTGACGCTGCCCTCCCGAGAGCTCCCCGGGGAAGCGCACGAGCAGGTCGCGGTCGAGTCGCACCTGTTCGAGGCGGTAGTCGATGCGGTCGCGGATCTGCTCCTTCGACAGCCGACGCTGCAGTCGCAGCGGCTCGGTCAGCGATTCGCCGATCGTGAGATCGGGGTCGAGCGCGCGGAGCGGATCCTGGAACACGTACTGGATCGAGCCCCGGCGACGGAACTCGCGCCACTGCCGCGCACCGAACGCGGTGACCTCCTCACCGCCGATGTGCACGCTGCCCGCTCGAGCCGGAACCAGACCGACCACGGCCCTGGCGATCGTCGACTTGCCCGACCCGGTCTCGCCGATGATGCCCACGGACTCCCCGACTCCCACCTCGAACGTGGCGTCGTGGATGATCTGCGCGCGGTGCCGGCCGGTGCCGTACGACACCTGCAGACCGTCGATGCGGATCGCGGGACTCTGGTCATTCCCGGCGAGGCTCTGCTCTTTCCCTGCGAGGCTCTGCTCCGGCCCTGGTGCGCTCTGCTCAGGCATGGGTCGCCTCCACGCGGCGGAAGCGGTCGAGTCCGTAGGTGTTGTGCTCGTCGATCAGGAGGCGGGTGTACTCGTGCTCGGGCTCGAACAGGAGGCGCTTCGCCGGCCCCTGCTCGACGACCTCTCCCTGACGGAGCACAAGCACGTCGTCGCAGGTCTGCGCGATGACCGCGAGGTCGTGCGAGACGACGATGAGCGCGAGTCCGTGCTGCTCGGTGAGGTCGGTGAGGAGGTCGAGGATCTCGGCCTGCACCGTGACGTCGAGCGCGGTGGTGACCTCGTCGGCGATCAGGATCCGCGGCTCGAGCGAGATGGCGGAGGCGACCAGCACCCGCTGCAGCATGCCGCCGGAGAGCTCGTGCGGGTAGCTGCGGTAGATCAGCTCGGGGTCGCGCAGGCGCACGTCGTCGAGCAGCGCGATCGTGCGGCGCTTCGCGTCTCGGCGCTTCAGTCCCCCGCGCACGCGCAGGGCCTCGGCGATCTGCGGGCCGACCCGCAGCGAGGGGTTGAGGTACGACCCCGGGTCCTGGAACACGGCGGTGATGCTCACACCGCGGAGCTTCTCCCACTCGCGCGCCGTCAGGCCGGCGATGTCACGACCGAACAGCTCGACGCGGCCGTGCGAGACCTCGAACAGCCTGGGCAGGATGCCGAGGATCGCCCGGCACGTCAGCGTCTTGCCGCTGCCGGACTCGCCGACGATCCCGACGACGCGTCCGGGGCGCAGGTCGAAGCTCACCCCTCGGACGAGCTCGTCGCCGGTGTGACGGTGGGCGATGTGCACGTCGTGCAGGCGCAGGACGCTGTCGCCCTCCGCGCTCGCCGCTGCTGCGGGTGCGGGTGCGGTCTCGGTCGCGGTGATGGTCATGACGAGCTCCTTCCGGCGAGGGCGTCCGCGGATGCGGATGCCGGCGGGTTCTTGCGGTCGTGGGCATGGCGGATGCGGCGGCTGCGCGCGGCATCCCTCTCGGTGAGCAGGGTGCGTCCGGACTCTCCCGCGACGTCGCGGATGACGTCGGCGAGCAGGTTGAACGCCCACACCGAGAGCATGATCAGCACGGTCGTGAAGATCGGCGCGTACGGGCGCTGGGTGAGGTAGCCGAGGTCGCTCGCGAGCACCCCTCCCCACGACGGGGCGGGCGGCTGGATGCCGATGCCGAGGAACGTCAGGCTCGACACGATCACGAAGCCGACGCCCAGTGTGTTGGCGGTGGCGATCGCGATCGGCGGCAGCACCTTCGACCACACGTGCGTGCGGACGATCCAGCCGCTGCGCGCACCGGAGAGGATCGCCGCCTCGACGTACTGCGACTTCGCCACGCTCAGCGTCGCCGCGCGGGAGACCCGGTAGAAGAGCGGGGAGACGAGGATGCCGACCGTGAGCATCGCCTGCGGGATGCCGTTGCCGAGCAGCGCCGTCGCCGCGACCGCGAACACGAGGAACGGCAGCGCGATGAGGGTGTCGACGAATCGCAGGGTGAGCCACTCGAACACCCGGCCGAGGTAGACCGAGAGGATGCCGGGGATCGCGCCCGCGAACAGCGCGATCACCGCGACCTGCACGGCCCCGAACACGCTGATGGGGGCACCCGCGAGGATGCGGCTGAGCACGTCACGACCGAGGTAGTCGGTGCCGAGCCAGTGCGCCGCCGACGGGTGCGCGAGCACTTCGGGAGTGCCGAGCAGCGGGTCGTACGGCGCCAGCAGAGGCCCGGCGAAAGCGAGGATCGCGATGAAGACGAGGAAGGCCACGGCGAAACGGCCGGCCGGCAGCGCGAGGATGCGACGGATCATCTCAGACTCCTCTCGCCGATGCGGGGTTGAGCCGCACCAGCAGCAGGTTGACGATGAGGTTGAAGACCACGACCAGGACGATCGCGATCACGAGCACTCCCTGCACCGCCGGGACGTCACCGCGGTTGGCGGAGTCGGCGGCGAACTTGCCGAAGCCGGCGAGACCGAAGATCGCCTCGGTGACCACGGCGCCGCCGAGGAGCGCAGGGAACTTCATGCCGAGCACCGTGAGAGCGGGGCCCGCGCCGTTGCGCAGCGCGTGCACGAAGAAGATGCGGCGAGAGCTGAGGCCCCGCATCTGCGCCCCGGTGACGAAGTTCTCACGGTAGGCCTGGATGAGACCGACGCGCATCTGCCTGGCGAGGTCGGCGACCGTGTCGAAGCTGAGGGCGATGGCGGGCAGCCACAGGTGCCAGAGCCAGAGCCCGACGCCGCCCTGTTCGAGCGGGATGTACCCGGCCGACGGGAACCAGCCGAGCGTCACGGCGAAGACCGCGACGAGCGCGATGCCGACGACGAATGAGGGCATGACCGAGATGACGGTCGTGAAGCCGGTGATGGAGCGGTCGAGGATGCTGGTCGGGTAGGCCGCGGCAAGCACTCCGAGCCCGAATCCGAACACGATGCCGATGACCAGCGCGAGGCCGGCGACCGACAGGCTGATCGCGGCACGGGAGACGAGGAGGTCGGCCACCGGGGCGCCGTTGTACCAGCTGTTGCCGAGGTCGCCCCGCAGGATGCCGCTGAACCAGTCGAGGTACTGCACGATGAACGGCCGGTCGAGGCCCCACTGGTGCTCGAGGGCGGCGATCTGCTCGGGGGTGGCCGACTCCGAGAGCTGCAGGTGCGCCGGGCTGAGGCCGCTGAGCCCCTGCAGCGCGAAGGTGATGAAGGTCGCGAACAGGAAGACCGTCGCGAACACGATCACGGTATGGCCGATGAGGCGACCCGCGGTCGCGAGGTGCGCGCCGGCGCGGAGCGGTGTGCCGGCGGCGTTCGCGGTCACGGCACCGGGCTTCTGCACGGGGGCGGAGGCGAGGGCTGTCATGCTGCGCTCCTTTCCTGTCTTGTCTGTTCTTCTGCTGTCGGCAGGTCGAGTGCGGGCCCCCTGCAGTGCGGCAGGGGGCCCGCGGCATCCGCTAGTCGCTGATGGTGACGCCGGTCAGGCTGATCTGCCCCGGGATCTGAGGCAGGTCCGAGACCTTCGGCGACTTCACGATGAGCGTGGGTGTGCCCACCGTGAAGACGAGGGCGCCGCTCTGGAGTCCTGCACGCGTGGCGTCCTGCAGGTTCTCGGCGTAGTCCGGCGAGTCGAGCGGCGTCTCCCGGGCGACCTTGATCGCCTCGTCGAAGCCCTCGGGAACATACGGGCTAGAGAGGTTGAGCGGGCCGTCCTTGCCGAAGTGCGCCGTCAGCGTCTGCACCGGGGATTCGCGTCCGGTCGTTCCGTAGGTCGAGAGCACGAGGTCCTTCGCGAAGAAAGGCGTCGCCCAGTCGGGAGCCACCGTGATGTTGGCGGTGATGCCGACAGCGGCGAGCTGCGCCTGGATGACCTCGTTGATGACGGCATCCGCGCTGACCACGAAGTCGACGACGATCTCACCGGGCTCGTAGCCGGCATCCGCGAGGATCTTCTTGGACTCCTCGGGGTCGTACGGCCACAGGTCCTCGGACTCGTCGTCGTAGGCGATGTAGCCCTCGGGGAACGGCTGCGTGGTGGCATAGCCGAGGCCGAACGTGACCTTCTCGACGAGCTCGTCGCGGTCGATCGCATGGCGGACGGCGTCGACCACGGCCGGGTCGTCGAACGGCGCCTTGTTGATGTTGAGGCTGAGGTTCGATGCCGAGTACACGGGGTGCGTCGCGACGTCGAGACCCGCATCGGTCGCGGCGTCGTACTGCGCCGGGGCGAGGCCGTACGCGAAGTCGTAGACACCGGTCTGGATCGAGGCGACCAGGGTCGACGGGTCAGGAGCGGTCGAGAGCTCGACACGATCGATGTGGATGTTGTCGGCGTCCCAGTAGTCGGGGTTCTTCTCGAAGTAGATGTGGGATTCCGGCACGTACTCGGTGACCGTGAAGGGGCCGGCGCCGACGGGCCACTGGTCGAGCTTCGCCGGGTCCTCGGCGGCGACCGGGCTGGTGATCTGCGCGGTGCGCTTGCCCAGCAGCAGCGGGATCTGGTGATCGACCTGATTGAGGTGCACCGTGACGTCGGTCTCGCTGTCGGCCGTGACCGACTCGATCGAGGTCAGATCGCCGAACAGCGCCGAGTTCTCCTGCGTCTTGGCCCGCTCGATGTAGAGCTTGACGGCTTCGGCGTTCAGCGGCTCGCCGTCCTGGAAGACGAGCCCCTCACGCAGATGGAACGTGACCGCCGTGCCCTCGGCGTTGTAGTCCCAGCTCTCGGCGAGCCCGGGGGCCGCCTCGCCCTTCTCGTCGATCTCGGTGAGCGAGGCGTAGGCGAGTGCGGTGAGGTTGAAGCCGAATCCGGATCCCTGCACGATCGGGTCCCAGTGGGCGGGCAGGGTCGCGGCCCAGCGGAGGACGGACTCGCCGCCCTCGTCTTCCGAGCTGCTCGACGCCGGAGTCGCTGCGCACGCGGTGAGCGCGAGGGCTCCCACGAGCAGCGCGGCGGCTGCGGTTCGAAGTCGAGTGAATCTGCGGGTCATGAGCTGTTCCGTTCTGCGGTGTCGGGGATGTCTCGGTGCGGGTGGTGGCCATCCTGACGCGGGTCAGGCGGGTGACGACAGGGCGGTGTCACAAAGGTTCCGGCGACGAAACCTGACGTCACATGTCGTCGTCGGAGGACTTCGGCGAGGGGTGGATCAGGGGGTCGTCAGAGCGGCGACGGCGGCCGATGCGAGCGTCTCGCGGCCGGGGATGCGCCCGTAGACGCGGTCGAGGACTGCGGCGGCATCCGATGCGTCCACGCCTCGCCACGCGACGTGGTGGTCGGGTCTGACGAGTGCGAACGGGGCGCCGTAGAGCTCGCGGGCGCCGGCATCGGGGAGGTGGATCACCTCGAGGCCGATGGCCCGCTGCCTCGCCGCCTCGGTGAATCCGGAGACCGCGGAGACGTCGTCGGACAGCACCAGCAGAGCCACGTCGCCGCCGATGCGGTCGTAGAGAGTGACCCCGTACGGGTCGATGATGCCGTTGGGCGCACGATGCCCCGGGCGACCGCCGGGCACGTAGACGCCGGCATCCCAGGGCGTCTCTGTCGCGGCCTGATCGGGCTCGTAGGCGATCACCGGGGAGTCGTCGTAGCGTTCGTCGAAGTAGACGCCGACATCGCGACGCTGGCCCTGGGCGAGGATCTCGCGGATGCGGTCGCGCCTCTCCTCGGCCT
Organism: Microbacterium sp. CGR1; assembly: GCF_051062835.1. Lineage (GTDB taxonomy): Bacteria > Actinomycetota > Actinomycetes > Actinomycetales > Microbacteriaceae > Microbacterium. The sequence continues at coordinate 2,309,685 of NZ_JAOTPG010000001.1, forward strand.
CGGGACTCGTGTCGTCGTCTGCCGGGAACCCGAGGAGCCTGGCCTCGTCGACGTTGCGTTCGGTGCGGTCGGCGCGCGCCTTGGCCGAGGCTCCGACACGGGCGTTGTGCGGGCGACGTTCGCGGTCGTAGGAATCGAGCAGGGCGTCTCCGCCGGTGCCGCGGAGCACCGCCGCGAGCTTCCATCCGAGGTTGAAGACGTCGCCGAAGCCCTCGCCGAGGTTGCCGCCCGGCGTGCGCACGTGGGCGGCATCGCCGACGAGCAGCACTCGACCCTGCCGGAAGGTCTTCGCGAGCCTCGTGCTCTTGAAGTACGGGGTCACGTCGACGACCTGCAGCGGGAGATCAGAGCCGAAGGCCGCGCGGGCGAGCGCCAGCAGCTCCTCCTCCGTGGGGGTGTGCTCGAGCGGATACGGGCCCGCATACACACGCCAGTCGGTCTCGTTGAGAGCTGCGAGGAAACCGGAGTGGATGCCGTTCACGATCACGTTCACGGCGCTCGGGAAGGGGTCACGGCCGGCGTAGTCGCCCGAGGTGCGCACCACGAAGCGGAAGTGACGATCTGTCGCATAGGCGCCGTCGCGTTCGATCCCCGCGAGGGTGCGCACGGTGCTGCGGGCACCGTCGGCACCGACCACGTACTTCGCACGGATGCGACGCACAGCCCCGGTCTCGACATGCTCGACGGTCGCGATGATGCCGTCACGTGCTGCGGCACCCTGCGCGTCGCGCGCATCGCTCTCGAGCAGCGAGAGCAGACGCCATCCGCCGGCCACGGGCACGTCGAGTTCGGCGAGCTGGTCGAGGAACGCCTGCTGCAGGGCGGTCTGCGGGCGGCGCAGCGACTCGGCCAGCGAGTACGGGTTCTCGGTGCGGCCGGTGAAGCCCGGGCGTCCGGTCGGGGTGCCGGGGCGGGTGAGGTCGTGGCCGATCAGGGAGGTGCGGAAGGTCGTGCCGAGGTTCCACTCGGGCGGGAAGGTCCAGCCGCGGCGGATGCGGTCCTCGACGCGCCACTGCTGGAAGAACTCCACCGTGCGGGCGCTGTGGCCCATCGCCCCCGCGCGGATCAGGCGGAACGAGGTCGCGGCATCGACCACGGCGACGTCGACCTTCTGCCGGTTGAGCTCGAGAGCGGTCGCGAGACCCGAGGGCCCTGCGCCCACGACGAGCACCTCGACCTCCTGCGGCGGGGTGCCGTGTGCGAGCAGCACCGTGTCGACGTGCCGCTCTCCGCGGCTGATCTCGTTCTGGGCGACCATGGGGAACCTCCAGGCTGGGTCGGGAATGCAGATCATCATTCGCCTCGCCCGCGGCGCACGGGTCTGCGGTGTCACAGAACTTCTGCGAGCGTCATGCGGCGTCACCGGACGACACGGGCCGACAGCGGGCGCCGCCGCCGAAGCCGCGCTGGCTACTGTGAGCCGCACATCGCATCGGACCGGAGGACAGAGATGACGATTACCGACACCACGACGAACCCTGCGCCCACCCTGGACTTTGTGCAGGAGTGGCAGCACTGGCACGACGGGATCGAGGCGCAGCGGCGGACCCCGCACAGCTTTCTCGCGTACACGAGCTTCAACCTGCTGAGCGAGGAGCCGCAGCGCTTCGACGACGTGCCGGGCACCTGGACGACGGGCCCTGAAGGCGTGATCGTGCAGCTCGACGCCGGACAGGTGCTCGATCTCGACGGCGTCGCGGTGCGCGGGGTGCACCAATGGGGCGTGATCGACGAGCGCACGTTCCATCGGGCTCGCTTCGAGGACGCCGTGGTCGAGGTCTCGAAGCGCGGCGGCCGGGACATCGTGCGGCCGCTGCATCCGGAGCATGCGCTGCGCACCGAGTACGCCGGCACGCCCACCTTCGCACCCGACGAGCGCTGGGTGGTCGAGGGGGTGTTCGAACCGGAGCCGCTGCGCGACATCGACATCGCGGCGGCGATCCCGTCGATCGAGCACGTGCATGCGACGCCGGGCAGGGTGCGATTCACCGTAGACGGCATCGAGTCCACCGTCACGCTGATCGGGCAGGGGCCGGATGCCGCGGTGCTGCTGTTCCGCGATTCGACGAGCGGCGTCACCACGTATGGGGCGAGTCGGACTCTCGCGGTGACGTTGCCGAGCGGAGGCGACCGTCGCGTGATCCTGGACTTCAACAGGGCGCGGAATCTGCAGTGCGCGTACACGGACTATTCGCCGTGCCCGCTGGCGCCGGTCGAGAACTGGCTGCCGTTCGCGGTCGAGGCCGGTGAGAAGACGCCGCTCGCCCGTACGTCGTGACCGCAGGAGTAGCCTGACCGCGTGACGGTCATCATCGCTTTTCTCGCCAACATCCTCGTCGCGATCGCCAAGACCGTCGCGGCGGTGCTCACGTCGTCGGCGTCGATGGTGGCAGAGGCCGCGCATTCCTGGGCGGATGCCGGCAACGAGATCTTCCTCCTCATCGCCGACCGCCGCGGCGCACGCGCGAAGGATGAGCGGCATCCGCTCGGCTACGGTCGCGCGGCGTTCGTCTGGTCGCTGATCGCCGCGTTCGGGATCTTCACCGCAGGGTCGATCGTGTCGATCATGCATGGCGTGCAGGAGCTGTCCGAGACCGGACCGGTCGAGAGCCCCGCCGTCGCGTACGCGGTGCTCGGCATCGCATTCGTGCTGGAGGGCGCGTCGTTCACGCAGGCGATGGTGAAGTCGCGACGGCTCGCGCGTGAGCGCGGATCGTCGACCTGGGACTATGTGCTCGACACCAGCGATACGACGTTGCGCGCGGTGTTCTTCGAGGACATGGCCGCCCTGATCGGGCTCGTCCTCGCCGCCGGTGCGATCGCGATGCATCAGATCACCGGGGTCGCCGCCTGGGATGCTGTGGGATCGATCCTCGTGGGAATCCTGCTCGGTGTCGTGGCCGTCATCCTGATCGGACGCAACATCGCATTCCTCGTCGGCTCGAACGCGTCGCCGGAGCTGCGCGACCGCGTGGGGCGCGCGCTGCTCGGCTCGCCGCAGATCCAGCGCCTCACCTACCTGCACATCGAATACGTCGGACCGAACCGGCTGTTCATCGTCGCCGAAGTCGACCTGGCCGGCGACGCCCGGGAACATGATGTCGCCCGACGTCTGCGCGAGATCGAGCAGCAGATCGAGGCGCACGAGGTCGTCGAGACCGTGGTGCTGTCCCTCTCCGTCGACGACGAGGAATCGCTCGCCTTCGGCACGGGCGCTGGCACCGGTGTTGGCGCTGGTGCAGGCGCGCCCGAGCAGCCGCAGTAGCCGCAGTAGCCGCGTCATCCTGCGTGCGCGAAGAGAGGAGGGCTCTGCGCCTGCCTCGCGCCACGCGTTCGCCTCGACTCTCGCCGCTGCACGGAAGAGCTGAGTCGTGGGGTGCGCCATCGCTGGTCGGGGTCCCACCACCGCGGACCCCGCACCTGCGGAAGACCCTCCTCCATCCGGATCTCCCACCCCGAGGTGCCGAGACTTCGGTGATGCCACCAGCACAACGGCACACCGTTGTCCGTATGCGTAGGACCACCCCTCGCATGCTCTGTCACGTGGTGGATCTCGCACCACGACGCCGGAACATGACAGCCCGGAATCAGGCACTCCTTGTCGCGGGCGATGATCGCCCGCCGTTGATGCACCGTGAAGACCCGATCCGTGGTCGTGATCCCGATGATCCGCCCCTCATCCGTGAGCACCCGTTGAATGGTCCCCGAGCATCCGACGTGCGCGGCGACGCTCACCGGCAGCTGACCCCACGCACCGCTGACACTCGCGCGCCCGGTGTTGTTCTCGAGGTCCTTCGCATCGACAGTCACGACCAGTACCGGACCCGCACCGCCGAGCATGGGCATGTCTCGGTGGCGGGCGGCGATCGCCAAGGCCGCGGCGAGAGCATCATGCCGCTTCTGCGCGGGAGTGCGGTCGTCGATGACGTTGCGCGGATCCGAGTTGAACGGATCTTCTTCGCGGTCGCCCTGGTCGGGGCCACCCTGGTCGGGGCCGCTCTCGTCGGCATCGCTCTCGTCGGCAGCGCCCTCCCCCTGCGTGAACACCACGCCCGGCATCGGCGGACCGTCGCCCTTGGGGTTGTTCTGCGCATCGAGGATCAGCTCCAGCTGCGCGGCGACCTCGGGCGTCAGATATCCCTTGATCGAACGCAGGCCGTCACGCACCCGCCCGAGCGTGATCCCCCGTCGACGGGTGGGCTCGTCGCCGGGTTCGTCTCCGTCGGGGTCGAGCAGCGCGACCAGAGTCTCGGCGAGCAGCTTCAGCTCTTCGAGAGTGGGCGCCGGCCCCTGGACCTCGGCATCAGGGCCGCCCTCAGGATCAGGTCTGATGCCTCGGGCCGCCCGGGCAAGGCACATGTCGGCCTCGAGCCGATCATCGACACTGATGCGGTACGACACCTTCTCGAGCGGCTCGGTCGCCGCGAGCATGCCCGCGACTCCGATCGCGCCGTCGAGCATCGCCTCTCTCAACGCCGGCCACCGCGCAGGCAGTCGATCGCCGGACACCAGGTTCATGTTCCGTCGGACGAGGGCGACGACCTTCTCGACCCGCGACGCCCCGCGCACGTCTGTCAGCAGGGTGCGCTGCAGCAGTTCATTCGGTGTGCGGCAGCCCGTGGAATGCGGGAAGTCCACCGCATCGGTCGAGGCGATCGTCTCGACCACGACGGCCTCGACCCGCCGGAACGCCGCGCCGGCCGCCTGCAGCACCTCTACCCGTTCCGCGTCGGACAACCCCGCGAGCGCATCGTCGGACAGCACCCGATCGAGGTCTGCGACGACCTGATCGACAAGGGTGCGAATGCGGGATGACATGCCTCCATCCAACTCGGGGCCACCGACATTCGAAGCGCAGAATCAGCCGCTTTTCGACCAGATCAGAAGCATATTCCGGAACACCGGAGCAGCGTTCCGGAATGCCGATCGCGAACGCCACGATAACCATCGAGACGCCGGCCTGGCGCTCAGCTCCCCCAGTTGTCAGCGAGCTTGTTCAGCAGTTTCGCGAGCTGCTCCCGCTCGTCTTCAGTGAACGCCGCGAGCGCCTTTCCCAGCGCTTCTCGTCGTTCTCCCCGCATGCCCCGAGCGAGCCTGCGCCCCTCATCCGTCAGGGCGATGCGCGTGCGTCGCGCGTCGTCGGGATCCGCTTCACGCCGAACGAAACCGTGCGCGACCCCCTGCTGCACGAGTCGCGAGGCGCGCGGCTGATCCACGCCGATCGCCGCGCCGAGGTCGCTCACACTCAAGGGCGTGGATGCCGCGGCGAGCGCCTCGAGCATCCGCAGCCGGGCCGGCCCCCCGAAGCGTCCGGACGGGTCGTTCATCCACGGCGGCATGCCGGGATGCTCCGAATGCCCATGACCGTGAGATCCCTGCTCGAAGTGATCGGGGTGGGGGCCACCGTGCCAGCCGTGGGGCCCACCCATTCCTCGGGGGCCGCGACCGCGTTCGCCCGGACGACGTCCGCGCAGTCGGGACAGGGCGCGGGCGATGGCCTCGGCGGGGTCGTTCTCTTCGGCGCTCACGAATCGATTTTACATGCGACTTGACATGCATCGGGACTGCATGTCACACTACATATACATGCATAGTGACAAGCACATGCTCCATGACATGTAAGGAATCACCTCATGAACACCTCTGACACTCAGAACACAGAAAACACCCCCCGCCCGTTCGGCTTCTGGATCAAGGCGGTCGACCGCCTGATGGCCGCCGAGTTCGCCTCGGCCTTCGAGAGCGAGCAGGCGAGCCGCCGCGACTGGCGGATCCTCAACGTGATCGACGGCACGGCGCCTGCGCGCCGTCCGCTGAACGCCCACAAGCTGCACGACCTCGTCGAGCGCGGATGGGTCGTCGCCGATGGCGACGGCTGGACGCTCACCGACGACGGTCGCGCCGCCAAGGAACGCCTCGGCGGCATCGTCGACGGCATCCGCGCGAAGGTCACCGACGCCGTCTCCCCCGACGACCTCACCACCACCCTCGCCTCGCTCGAGCAGATCGCCCGCGCGTTCGGCTGGGACGAGGAGACACCTCTTCCCCGTGGACGCGGCCGTCGCCACGGCTTCGGCCCTCGCGGGTTCGGACACGGCTTCGGGCCCGGCTCCGCTCGAGGTTCCGGCCCCGGGCGCGGTTTCGGCCGTCGCCACGGCCACCCCTTCGGACGCGGTCGCGATTTCGCACCCGGATTCGACGGCGAGCACGAGAGCGGAGCGGATGCCGAGTTCGCCGGCCACGACTGCGGACACCGCGGCCACCCGGGGCACGACCGCTTCGCGGACGGCAACAGCCATGGCAATAGCCACGGCAACAGCCACGACGAACAGGGCCACCACGGGGAGCACGGCCGCCACGGCGATCACGCTCACGGCCGGCACGGAGGCCCGCGTCACGGCGACCACCGCACCGCACGCGCGGCGCAGCACGCCTATGAGCGCGGTTTCGATGCCGGGTTCTCCCGAGGTCGCGACGCCTGACGGCATCCGATCGCCGAATGCCCCGTCTGACCCTGGTCAGGCGGGGCATTCCTGCGTAGGGGCGTGCCGGCGGGCCGGCCCCCGTGGTGACCGCGCCACGTCAACGGCCGCGGATATCCTCCGGACGGAGCAGCGCGGATGCTCCGAGGATCTCGACCCCGAGCAGATGACCGTCGCGATCGAAGTCGAGGATGAGTTCGCCGGACATGCCGTCGGGCAGCGCGACAGGCACCTGCCGGACGGCCTCGCCTGGCCGGATCGGCCGCCCGATCGTGGCGTAGGCCGCATCGACCTCGCGGTCGTAGGTGAGGTCGCCCACGTCAGGCGGTCCAGGGCGCCGCTGCGTGCACGACGGAAGAGGGGTCGACGGCCGACAGGCCGAGTGTCGTGACCCCGAGGTAGACCGCGCCGACGACCCCCGCGGCGAGGAGCAGCAGCAGGAACGCGAAGATCACGAAGGTCAGTGCGCGATATCCGCCGGAAGTCGGCACCTCCGGCGCGACAGAGGGCTGCGCCCAGTCCTCGGCGACCGGGGCCGGCTGGTCGCCCGTGAGGATCGCCGGCTTCGGCCTCGACCGACGCGATGTCGGAAGCATCGCCTCCGGCGGAGGGGGCGGGATCACGACGTCCGGAACCGACGACTCGGGCGGAGGCGGCGGGATCACCGCATCCGGAACCGACGACTCGGGCGGAGGCGGCGGGATCACCGCATCCGGAACCGACGACTCGGGCGGAGGCGGTGGGACGGCAGCATCCTCCGACGGGTCGTACGGATCTCTGCTGTCACCGCTCATGTCAGCCTCCTACGGCTCCGACGTCGGTCGTGCCGACGTCCGTCTTGTGGAAGTTCTGGAACGACCGGGATGCCGTCGGCCCGCGCTGGCCCTGATAGCGGTTGCCGTACGGGCCGGAACCGTACGGGTTCTCGGCAGGTGAGGTCAGCCGGAAGAAGCACAGCTGGCCGATCTTCATGCCCGGCCACAGCTTGATCGGCAGCGTCGCGACGTTCGCGAGTTCGAGCGTGACATGCCCCGTGAACCCGGGGTCGATGAACCCGGCGGTCGAATGGGTGATGAGGCCGAGGCGACCGAGCGACGACTTGCCCTCGAGACGTGCCGCGATGTCATCCGCCAGCGAGACCTGCTCGAAGGTCGCGCCGAGCGCGAACTCGCCGGGGTGCAGGATGAACGGCTCGTCGGGGTCGACCTCGATGAGCCGCGTGAGCTCCGGCTGATCGACCGACGGATCGATGAACGGATACTTGTGGTTGTCGAAGAGACGGAAGTAGCGGTCCAGGCGCACGTCGATGCTCGACGGCTGGATCATCTCCGGCTCATGCGGATCCAGGCCGATGTGGCCGGATGCGAGTTCTGCTCTGATGTCGCGGTCGCTGAGAAGCACGGCCCCAGCCTAGTTGTCGTTCGCCGCCGACACTTTGGCCATGACGGACCGGACAGGTAGGCTTGCGTTCACCCGCTCCTCGGATGCGGGTACGGGGCTGTAGTTCAATGGCAGAACTTCTGCTTCCCAAGCAGATAGCGCGGGTTCGATTCCCGTCAGCCCCTCCACATGTGATTTCCAGAGCTATTCCGGACATTCTTGAGCAACTTCAGACTGGGAACTCTGTAGTCCGGCACATGACGGCGTAGCCCTCGGTGCGGTTCGCCCAGATGTCGAGCAGGGTCCAGCCCTGACCGCGGCCGAAACATTCGGTCCGCAGTTAAGTCGAGGGGGCGTTCCGACGTGGTGGTGGATGGGATTCGACCTGAGACCGTCCCGCGCCAGCACGGTAAAGCGCGCGAGCGATATACCCGGAGGCGACCGCGACGACGACCTCGCCCAGGATTCGGCTGATGAAAGTTCCAACCAGCAACGCGGGGGTCACATGCTCCGGCGAGAAGACAATCAGTGACAGTGCAAAGAGGATGACGCCCAGCAGTGCAGCAGCAAGCACGAATCGCCGCTCGCCTCGTCGGGCAAAGGAGGAATAGGTATCCGACCGGCCCACGACCAGGTCGATGGTGAGCCCCGTTGCCAGCAACGGAACGAGAAGTATCAAGCCCGATGGGCTCGTTGCGGACACGATCACTCCAGCGATGCCGGCCGTGATGGTCGCGCTTCCGGGAGCACGAGTGATGCGCCGAGCGAGAAACGGCGTGAGCCCGTGGACGCTGGCCACGAGCGCGTAGAGCGGTGGCGATGCCGGAGCGAGCAGGGTCAGCCACGCTACTGTCGCGAAGTGCAGTAGGGCATGCACCGAGGCGAGAGTCCCGCAGATGAGCAGGACCCGCGTACTCAGTGTGCTCGAACGAAGGCGCTGCATGCCTAGAACTTTCTCGCGTGTGGACCGGACGAGGACACCACTTGGGGTGACTGACGATCCACCATTACAGGAGCCCCTCTTCCCGGGCTCGCGCAAGGGCTTCGTCTCGTGATGACGCTCCAAGGCGGGTGTAAAGCGCGCGAAGATGAGTCTTCACGGTGTTGTATGAGAGATGAAGCTCTGCGCCGATCTCTCGAATGGTGACTCCGGAGTCGAGCCGGTCGAGAATTATCCTCTGCTGGCGCGTCAGCTTCACGGGTTCGGTCACGGACGCGAAGACTTCTCGGTCGAGCACCAGCGCTCGGCCAGGGCGCGCTTTGCCTCCGAGAGCGGCGTGGTCTTCCGAACTGAGCACGAGCGCGACGAGCCTGCCCCCGGTTGAGGTCATCGCCGCGACAAGGTTGTCATAGGCGCTTTGCGCAGCGGGTCGACGACCCAGGCGAAGATAGGCGGTTGCTTGGATGGCCAGGCTCTCCATCCGCACCCGGGACCATCGCGCGGTCGCGGAAGCTTTCGCTGCGACCTGGATTGCTTCATCGAACCGCCCCTCGAGCAACGCGATATGCGCCTGCGATGTGAGCGCGAGAGGGTGCTGAACGCCGAGTTCTGAAGCTTGCTGAGTTCGGTGGCCCTGCCGGATCGACAGCCGCAGCTGGATTTCGGCATGGCGAAGCAGCGGCGCCATCGTCGAGTCTGCGCCTAACCATGGCGTGAATCTGTCCCATGCCTGCCTGAGGAGTTCCAGTGCCCGCAAGCGGTCTCCCCATACGAGCGCGTGCCGGGCAGTGACGTAGGCGACCAGCGGGCCCCAACTGTGCTCTGAGTTCGCCGGCCGCTCCATCTGCGTGAGGGCCGCATCTGCCGCCTCGCGGTCAAGCAACTCTGTCGCAATGAGGCACTGCGCAGCGTTCGCCGTGAGGTCCACCCGCGAACGCTGCCACCCGACGACTGTAGGTGCATCGTTGTGGCGTTCGATCCATCGTGTCGCGACGTCATAGTCGCCCTGGATGGCGGAGAAGAGCGCGAGTTTGCCAGCGGCATCCCGAGCGACATGATGCGCTCTCGATGAGGGGCTGCGGTCGTACGCATCCGCGAGGGTTACGGCAGCGGCCCCGACATCATTAGCGAGCCCCTGCGTTATCCCCACCTGAAGCAGGGCCGTGGGGACACGCTCGTGTACCAGTGCCGGCTGATGCACATCCGCGATCTGGGCGAGGCGCTCGACAAGCATTGCGAGCTCGTTTGCTCGTCCCATGTGGCCACGAACGCGGTAGGCGATCATCCGCGAACTGGCAACACTCAGGATCTTCAGCGCGATCTCGGAGCGAGCGAGGTCATCGAGTGCTTCCTCGTCATGAGCGTCCGGTATCGCAGGGGACGGGCCGAGCATTCGCTCAACCGAATCTGCAGCGGTGTGCATCCTCAGGTCTCGGATAGCCGATGCGCCGGGATTGCCACGGAAGGCTTTCAGGGGGATGCTGCGAAGAGCGCTGTCAAGGTCGTCTCGTCGCTCGTCGAGGAGCAAACCCCAGTGCTCATCGAGAAGTGTGACCGCTTCCGACCAGTCCTGGGCGACGCACGCTTCTCGCACTGCCAGCGCGATGGACTGCGCCCGCTCAATGACTGCTGTGTCGTTTCCCATCAGGTCAGGACCTAGCCGCCTACCGCGGCACCTCTCTGCTCTGCCAGTTTCGTTCCTTCTCAATTCTCCTACCTGGAAGCACGTGGTCGGACCACCGGCAGTGCGGCCGGACGCGACCGATGTTGGTCTGAGTCAGCCCTGTCGCTGGGCGGCGTCGGAACTGGACGTGTCATCGTCGCCGCGATCCGGTCGGGTGATTTCGTACATCGCGCTCCCGCACCACAGGAGAATGCCGGGCGGTCATCGAGGAAGACGACCGCCCGGCACGCTTTCGCGGAACGGCGGTTTATGCCTTCGCGGCGTCCTCACGGCGGCTGCGGGCGGCGGCGATGACTCCGGAACCGATCAGCAGGGCGAAGAGTCCGAGCAGTACGGCGATGCGCGGATCGCTGCCGGTGGTGGCGAGGCCGCCCGCAGCGGGCGGCGCCACGACGCCGACCTCGACCACGGCCTGCGCCTCGGCCGACGAGACCGTGGCCGCACCCACTCCGCTCGCGGATGCGGTGGCTATGTTTAGCACCTCGCCTGCGGTCGCGTCGGAGGCCGTGATCTGGTACTCCGCCGTAGCCGCGCAGTCGACGCTTTCCCCGGGTGCGAGAGTGTCCACGTCGCACTGGATAGTGCCGGCCATCGGGTCGGAGACCACGAGCCCCGACAGGGTCGCAGCCCCTTCGTTGGTGGCCGAGAACGACCAGCGGATGCGGTCCTTCACCGTGATGCGGTCGTCACCGTCGACATCGACCGCGGTGCCGGTCTTCGTCAGGGCTAGAGCCATCGGTCCGGTGAAGGCGAGCGAGTGGGTGGACGGGTCTGCCGTGATCGGCCCGTCGGAACCCGGCGCGCTGGCGGTGGCGCTGGCGGTGTTCGTAAGCTCGCCCGCATCGATGTCCTCCTGGGTGACCTCGTACGTCGCGGTGCAGTCGACGCGCTGGCCGGGCAGGAGCCGGGTGACGGAACAGGTGACGTCGGACAGCTCCCCGGCTCCGGAGAAGTCCTGCTCGATCACCTCGACGTCAGTCACCGTCACGTTGCCGATGTTCGTCACGCGGAAGCTGTACTCGATCTTCTCGCCTGCGGCGGTGAGACCGTCGACGTCCGCCGACTTCACTACCGCGAGGTCCGGGAGCCGTTCGAAAGGCAACTCGACCGTCGACGGATCGGACGAGATCGGGCCGCCCGGAGCGAGACCCGTCGCGGTCGCTGTGTTCGACAGCTCACCGGCATCGACGTCGTCCTGGGTGATGACGTAGGTCGCCTCGCAGATCAGTTGCTCGTCGGGGTCGAGCGTCGTGTCCGCGTCATTGCAGTCGACGGCGGAGAGCTCGCCCGTTCCGGTGAAGGCACCTTCGAGCACCTCGACATCTTGCAGCGACACGTTGCCCGTGTTGGTCACGACGAAGGAGTAGGTGACCTCCTGGTCGACGACGAGGTCGGTCGGCGTCGCCGACTTGACCACGGAGATGCTCGGTTCGGCGCCGATGACGACAGCGACAGACGACGGATCGCTTGCCACCTCATCTCCGGATGCGGCGACCGCACCGGCGATGGCCGTGTTGTCGATGCGTCCGGTGTTCACGTCTGCCTGGGTTACGTCGTAGGAGGCGGTGCAGACGACCGTCTGCTGCGGGGCGACGGTGGCGCCTTCACAGACCGCCACGACATCGTCGCCCGTCCCGGTGAACGCGGTCTCGGTGATTGCGACGTCGCTGACCGACACGTTGCCGGTGTTGGTCACCGCGAATTCGTAGTCGACCACGTCGCCGGCGGAACGAACCGTGTCGGACGTGACGGTTTTCTCGAGCACAATCGACGGCGCGGCATCGACCGTGACGACCTCGGTCGACGGCGCGGACGCCGGTGCCTCGACACCCGCGGGCGCCGTGCCGGACGCCATAGCGGTGTTGGACACCGACCCCTCATCAAGGTCGGCCTGGGTCACCGCGTAGGTCGCCGTGCAGGTCCAGTCGTCGCCGGGAGCGAGCGAGACACCGCCCTCGCCGCAGATGACCTCCGGCGCCGTTCCTGAGCCCGTGAACGCGGTCTCAGCCACGTCGATCTCAGTAAGCGAGACATCGCCGGTGTTGGTCACGAGGAACGAGTAGGTGATCTCCTCGCCGACCGCGCTGACGGTCTCGACGTCGGCCGTCTTCTCGAGCGAGATGGCGGCGGTGCGGACCAGGTCGTCGGTGTCGTCATCGGATGCTGTCAGGGTGACGTCCGGAAGCGCGGGGTCGTTTGTCGCCGCGCTCGCCTCGTTCGTGATCTCGCTGCTCGTTTCGGCGGCCTGCACGACGCGCACCGTGACGGTCAGCGTCTGCGTCGAACCGGCGGCTCCGGTTGCGGTCTCACCGTCGCCAATCACGCCGGCTGCGGCGAGGGATGCAAGATTCCAGGTGACGATCCCTCCAGGGCGGAGACCGTCGGCATCCGCCTCACCCTGCGAGGTGACCGCGCCCCCGGCACTCGCCGAAACGAACGCCAGAGTCTCGGGAAGATCGTCGGTGATGACGACGTCTGTGACGGCCTCGCCGGTCAGCAGGTTGGCGACGTCAATCGTGTAGGTGAATTCTTCGCCCATCGCAACACTGTCGCGCCCGTCGTCCTTCGTCAGGCCGATCAGGCTCTCACCCTGGGCGACGACGAAGCAGGCCTCATCGGTATTGTTCGCATCGACGGGGTCGGCCATGAGGCCGGAGACCTCGGCGTCGAAGCACGTCTCTTCGCCGACCAGCTCGTCATCCGGAATGACCGCCGGCAGGTTCAGCGCGTTCGGCTCGTCAATCGCGAGCATCCGCGACGCGCCCTCGGCCGTCACGGGGTCGCAGGTGAGCGTGACCGGTCCGAGGACCGACCCGTCGGCGTCCACGTCGTCTGCTTCGCAGACCCAGCCAGCGGGGGTCAAGCTCGTGATGCGGATGCCGGCCGGAACCTCGATGTCGACGCTCGCAGGAGCCGCCTCCGAACCGCCGAGGTTCGTGATCGTGAAGGGCACCACGCCGGGCCGACCGGCCTGCAGCGGCAGACGATCGGGGACTGCGACCTCAAGGTCGGCCTCCTGCGTTGTGGCGCACACTGGGCGCGGTTCGGCGGGCAGAGTGCTGTTGCTGTCGATCGCGACCGAGTTGCAGGCGATGGCGTCGGCGGGAGCCCCTGGCACGACGTTCGCTGTGAACTCGAAACGCGTCGAGGCACCCGGAGCGAGCGTGCCGGTGACCTGCGCGCGGATTGCGCTGGCGCCTGTCGCGGTGCCCGTCCAGCCAGGTGCGCAGCCGGCGTTCTCCGCCAGGACTTCAGGGCGGCAGGGGTTCGTCGATCCGGAGTATGTGAGTGTCGTGTTCGCGGACTGCGAAGTGAGTGTGTTCAGCGTCTCGGCGAACGTGCTGCCGCGGCCGTCGGCGAGGTGCGGGAGCACGTCGTAGGCGACGATGCCGGAGAGCACCGTGTTGCCGGAGTTCACCAGGGATACGCGGTAGCGGATGTCGCTGGCGTCCGGGTCCACGCCCACGACGACATCCGGATTGGAGATCCAGTCGCAGCTGTCGTCAGCGTTCACGACACAGATCTCCTTGATCACGTCGAGTCTCGCTGCGCCACTGACGGTCACGGTCGTCGAGCTCGAGGCGAATGCCTCGGCCGTGTTTCCGTCACCGTCGATGTCGGTGGTGTCGACGACCTTTCCGCCCCACGTCGTGGCGTTCGCGTCGAAGGCGTTGCGGGAATCACCGGCCCAGACGGTGGCCTGGCTGTTCGTCCCGGCGACTACCGCGGAGGTCGGACTCGCGGCAACGGTCATAGTCGGCCACGTGGCGTTCGCCCCGAATGTCGCACCTGTCGGCCACGAGGCGATGACGGCCTGGCGTGTCGCACCGGCGATGGTGACGTTCTTGTAGGTGAAACTCACGCCAGGCGGAACGGCCCCGGCGGGGAAGCTCGCGGAGTTCGGAAGTACGTTCCACCCGACGGGCGCGATGAACACGTACTGAGGCGAGACGTTGCGGTCGGCGGGAATGCTCGAGGTCGCCCCCGTGACACCGAAGGTGACCCTGCCGCCGGGCACGGCCTGACCGCCTCCCTCGACGACGGGTACGCCGACGAACCCGGCATTGAAGGCCGGAGCCGCAGCAGCGACCTTCGGGGTCTCCCGGAAGATGACGGCTGCGTTCGACGACATCGTGATGGGCGCGATCTCCGGGTTGCCCGGGTAGGTCATCGTGCCGGTCGCCGAGTTTCGCCAGGTGAAGAGAGCGCTTCCGACGGGGAGGTCATACCCGTAGTTGACGCGGAAGAGCGTTCCCGCCGTGCCGCTGGGCAGAAGATTCGGGCCGGCGAGCGAGCCGGAGGTGACCGTCGCCGAGGTGATCCAGCGACCGGCCGGCGCGGTGACGCTCGCGGCGGTGACCGTGGTCGGCGTCGAGTTCACCCCGTCGGTGTGCGTGTACGTGATGGTCGGGAGGGTTGTGCCGCCCGAGGTGGTGATACGGGTCACGCGCACGGACGAATTGCCCAGGTCGTTGTCGACCACGGTGGCCACTCCGGCGACGTTGCCTCGGTTGTAGGTGTCCACCT
Organism: Microbacterium sp. CGR1; assembly: GCF_051062835.1. GTDB lineage: Bacteria > Actinomycetota > Actinomycetes > Actinomycetales > Microbacteriaceae > Microbacterium. Next base: position 2,324,698 of record NZ_JAOTPG010000001.1, read on the forward strand.
GCCAGAACCGGTCGGTGCGGGTAGCGAAGGGAGCCAGCGCTTGACCGGGTGAGCAGATGCGGTTCCAGTCGTCGCGGCCGCTCGCGGGGCAGACGAGTCCGGTCGTGTCAGGTGGCACGTTGACCCAGCGGGAGCCGTTGATGTCCTGGTCCGCGTTTCCGATCTTGGTCTGCTCGGCGCGTCCGAAGGGGGTGCTGCGCACGACTTCGTGACGGAAGCTGTTCGTCGCGGTCTTCGTGGTCGACGCGTCGTCGAGATAGGTGACGCTGACGTCGACGTTGTTGGTTACGGGTGCGATGAAGTCCACGCCACCGGCGGCCTCGGGGAAAGCGCTCGCGGGATATCTCACGGTCACCGTCCGCGGGTTGTAGCCGTATCCGAACGTCCAGCCGCCGGTCGCGGCGACTGCCCAGCCGCCCGCGGCAGTAGCTCCGGACTTGGTCCAGGTAACGGTGTGGCTGGCCGCGTCATAGACGCCGCCGTCGCCGGCGCTGACGAACTGCGCCTGTGCGGGAAGACGGTCGACGACCGTGTAGCTCTCGGCGCAGAGCAAGTTGCCCGCTGCGGTCCAGCGCCCGGAGCCGCGGTTGCTGAAGCATCCGTCCGACATGGCGACCGTGTAGGTCATGTCGGTGTCTGGGCGCACCGTCGCGGGCCCCGTCTTCACAATGCTGGGCGCTGTCGGGAGCCCGATCTGCCAGGTGACCGGAGGAGCAGCATCCGTCGCAGGGGCCACCGCGTTGGGCGACGTGATCGTCGCGGAGTTCTGAATCTCGTAGCCGTCGGGGAAGTACGCGGGAGCCGCGGCGCCGGGCGCGCTCGCATCGATGTCGCGCACATACTGCACGAGGAAGGTCGACGACGTTCCCGCCGCGACGTTCCCGAGACGCACCGTTACACCGGCCGCCGGGCTGTTCGTGATGGTCGCGCCGCCGCCCGCCGGCGGGGTCCAAGTCTCATAGCGGTGGATGCGAAAAGTCCCGTACGTCGGGTCGAGCGCCACTGCCGGCAGCGTGACGACGGCATCGGTGCACTCGGCCACCGAGCACGAATACGCGATGCGGTAGCCGAGCCGGTTGTTCTGCTGGTTGTACCCCGTCGCCGTGACGACCTCTCCGCTTGTGGGATTCACCGGAGTGACCTCGATGGAGAGCACGGCGGGTCCGGCGGCGGATGCTCCGAGCGGGGCGACGAGCACGCCTCCGACCGCCAGAACTGCACCGAGCAGCGCTGCGATCAGGGGACGAATTCGACCGGCGCGCGGGCGCGCGTGACGACGGGTGTTTCTAGGCATGTGGGGTACCCTCCATGCATAAACCTAGGATTCAGCAATTGCTCGAATGCCCATAAACGAGCAAATTCATCCTCGCTTCACCCGCCCCTACCCTGCCGCCGTCTCTAGTCTCGCGCTCACGCCTTTGGCGACAGCCGCCCGTTGTGCGGCAAAGTCTGAACGTGCTCCGTAAACCTCAAAGCGACTACTGGTGGCCTGCCCAAGAGATCCATCGTCGTGTGAGTCGCGGGGAAGGTCGGTCACGACGTCAGCGGCGAGGTGGAAAACGAATCACGAGCCCGCCGACGCTGTGGAGATCGACTTGGAGGTCGTTGCCCGGCCGAACCATTGCCACCTGCGACGCAACGTCGATCCCCACACCACGCCCAAAGCTGCGCGAACGAGTGATACGGCCTCGAACCATGGGGACGAAACACCCTCGGAACGGGCTCTTAGTTCTTGGCTTGTCTGGAGTAGCTGCGGAACGGACATTTGCGCGTCCTCTGAGGATCTGCAGAAGTTCCAGTCCGGAGAGCAGCACCGTAGAAGGTCAGCCGTCCGGAATGGCTTTGAAAGTGACATCCATATGTGACTTCCAGAGCTGTCAGAGGCCGTCCCAGGGGATGAACTCGACCGTCACGTCGTCGCCGTCGACCGAGTACGTGCCGATGAGATCGGTCGTGTAGTCGGTCGTGCCGGTCCCGGACGAGGTTCCCCCCTCCGGGCGGTACCAGAAGATCACGTCGACCATGAATCGGTGGTCGGTGCGAAAGGTCACGTTGTACGGCGCCTGGATGACCCCGGTCGTCGATGGGTCCTGTTGCCTCAGGAGCAGAGGACAGGCGGCATCCGCCGAGGTTCCAGGTTCGACACAGGCGTCTGCTTGGACGTTCGCCGCATCCAGCAGAGCCGTCTGCAGCGCCTCAGTCGCCGCCACCGAGAGTTCGGCCGTCGCTGCCGGCGGGATGGCTGCCATCTCATCGGGCGCGACGGTGAAATAGTCACCCAGGTCGGGGCCGGTCAGGTCATAGACGGCGGGATACACCTGCACCGGCTCCGACCTGGAGTTCGCAGACACTCCGGCGACGTCTTTCACGGCAAGCTCGAGTTCGGTCCCGCCGAGATCGACCTGCTCCACACCCGTGAGGGAGATGCCGTCCCGCACGGCCACGGTCGCCTCGACCGTCAGCGGCGCGTCCGGGCGCCATCCCGGCTGCAGCAGCCAGTAGGCACCCGCATCCCTCGTCATCGTGAACGTATGGGTGAAGGTCTGTGAGGCGAGCTCCATCACCGCCGTCACCTCCGCGGTGTCGCCCTCCCGCGTGGTCGTGGTGACAGACACCACCTCGATGCGCTCGGTGGCGGCGCCGAGGACGTCATCGGTCAGGTACGCCGCATCGGTGCCGGATTCGTCGGGGTCGACGATCTGCGCGGCGGCAGACGCATCACCGTCGGCGATCGCCGCGAGGTATGAGCTCACCGTCTCGGACGGATCACTGGCGCCGGATACCAGCGCCGCCGCGGTCAGGTAACCACCGATCGCAAGCGCGACTGCACCCACGGTGATCCAGACGCGACGCCCGCGCCATGCCGTGGGCGTCGTCGATGAACTGCCCGTCGTCGAAGTCGTCGTCACCGGTTCGATCCCCTGTCTCTGAGGCGCCCATCTAGCTGTCCGACGCAGACTACGGGCCGAGATAGGGCAACTCGTCTCCCATCCGATTCCTCCTCGGCTCCGAACAGGAGAAGATGGGCCGTTCCCGCGCGCCCGAGAGGAGCCCCGATGATCGAGTCATCGACCCCGCCGCTTGCAGACCTCGACGGGTACCGCAACGTCACCGACCTGCTCGTCGCACGCGTCGCCGCTGCTCCTGACCACGTCGCCTTCGAGGTCGCAGGAGCGGATGCCGCAGCGCCCTGGCGACCGATCACGACGCAGGCCTTCTCTGATGAGGTGCGCGCCCTGGCGAAGGGCTTCATCGCCTCGGGCGTGCAGGCCGGCGACCCCATCGCGATCATGGCGCCGACGCGCTACGAGTGGGCCGTCGCCGACCTCGCGTCCTGGTTCGCCGGCGCCGTCGTCGTGCCGATCTACGAGACCTCCTCTGCGTCCCAGGTCGACGCGATCATCGCAGACGCCGGAGTACGTCTCGCGATCGGCGGCACCACGGAGCACGCGTCTCTTCTGCAGGCGGCACTCGCGAAGACGGATGCCGTCACGCTCGGCGCGTGGACGATGGATGTCGCCTCGCCCAGCGCTCTCATCGACCTGGTCGCGCGCGGCGTCGACGTCACCGACGAAGAGCTCGAAGCGCGCAGGACCTCTGCCTCGCAGGACGACCCCGCGACGATCGTCTACACCTCGGGCACGACCGGCGAGCCCAAGGGCGTCGTGCTCACGCACCGCAACTTCCTCGGGCAGGTGCTGAACATCGCCGCCGCGTACCACGAGATCGTGAACGAGAGCGGGAACACCGTCATCTTCCTGCCGCTCGCGCACGTGCTCGCACGCGGGCTGCAGCTGATCTGCCTGGCCAGCGGCATGCGCATCGCGCACCTGTCCGACCCCTCGACGGTCGTCGCCACCCTCGACACGCTGCGCCCGACCTTCCTGGTCGTCGTGCCGCGCGTGCTGCAGAAGATCCAGGCGGCCGCTGGCGACAAGGCCGCCGAGAAGAAGCTCTCGGCGGTATGGGCGAAGGCCCGCTCGACGGCCATCGCCTGGGGCCGTCGTGCCGAGCGCGTCGACGCCGGCCGGCATGTGCCGAGGGACCGCGGGCTCCGTCTGCGTCACCGCTTCTTCGACGCGCTCTTCTACCGGCGCCTCCGCACCGTCATGGGCGGACGGGTCGGCTACATCCTGTCGGGCGGAGCCGCGCTCGACACCGAGCTCTCGCTCTTCTTCCGCGGCATCGGGGTTCCCGTCATCGAGGGCTACGGCCTCACCGAGACGACCGCACCCCTGACCGGCAACCTACCCGGACGGATCTCCTCCGGCAGCGTCGGCTCTCCTCTGCCGGGGCTCACGGTGCGCATCAGCGACGAGGGAGAAGTGCTCGCCCGCGGCCTCGGCGTCTTCGGCGGCTATCGCAATCCGGCCCACGACGAGGGCGCCTTCGTCGACGGCTTCTTCCGCACCGGCGACCTCGGGCGTCTCGACGACCAGGGCCGGCTGATTCTCGAGGGCCGACTCAAAGACGTGATCGTGACCTCCAACGGCAAGACGATCGTGCCGACCCGCTGGGAGAGCGCCGTCGAAGCCGATCCGCTCGTCTCGCATGCAGTGATGGTGGGCGAGGGCAAGCCGTACCTCTCGGCGCTGCTCGTGCTCGACCCCGAGCAGACCCTGGCCTGGGCGGCGGCTGCGGGCACCAGCATCCCCGCCGTCACCCAGCCCGACATCCGCGAGGTGACCGACCCCGCGCTCCGCGCCCACCTGCAGCGTGTGGTCGACGCCGCGAACGCGCTGGTGGCACGCAGCGAGCAGGTGCGTCGCTTCAGCGTGGTCTTCGCCGACCTCGAAGACCGCGGGCTGGTCACGCCCACCATGAAACTCAAGCGGAGCGTGGTGCTCGATCGCGCCGGCGCCACCGTCGAAGACCTTTACCTCTGAGAACCGGAAAGAGCACGATGTCCTCCCCCACCCCCACGAAGCCCAAGTCCTCGCGCGCCTCGCTCATCGCGATCATCGTCGCGCTCGTCATCGGGGCGCTCGTCGCCCTCGCCGGCAGCCAGGGCGGTGCGACGCTCGGCGGCATCCCGCTGTTCGCCCTCGCCGTCGCTGCGGCGTACGCGATCCAGATCCTCGCCTTCATCCCGGCGATGATCCTGCGCACCGAGCGGTTCTTCGACCTCACCGGCAGCCTCACGTTCCTGGCGATCTCCGTCGCCCTCGTGCTGTTGACGCCCATGCCGGATGCCCGCAGCTGGATCCTCGCGGCGATGGTCATCCTGTGGGCCGCGCGCCTCGGATCGTTCCTCGCCATGCGCGTGCACAAGGCCGGGTCCGACGGGCGCTTCGACGAGATCAAGGGCTCGCCCGTGCGCTTCCTGCAGGTGTGGGTGATCCAGGGCGCGTGGGTGTCGATCACGGCGGCCGCGGCGTGGATCGCGATCAGCACGGATGCCGGTGCGCGAGCCCCCATCGGATGGCTGACCGTCGTGGGAATCATCGTGTGGGCGCTCGGCCTCGTGATCGAGATCGTCGCCGACGCGCAGAAGTCGGCGTTCCGCGCCGACCCGACGAACAAGGACGAGTTCATCCGCACCGGCCTGTGGTCGCGCTCGCGTCACCCCAACTACTTCGGTGAGATCGTGCTCTGGGTGGGCGTCTTCCTCACCGCCGCACCCGTGCTCGCCGGGTGGCAGTGGGTCGCGATCCTGTCGCCGCTGTTCGTCATCCTGCTGCTCACGCGAGTCAGCGGCATCCCGCTTCTCGAGGCACGCGCCGAGAAGAAGTGGGGCGACCGCGCCGATTACGTCGAGTACCGCGAGAACACTCCGTCGCTGATCCCGCGTCTCACCCGGCCCGCGGTGCGGGAGAGCGCCGCCTGAGAACCAGATCGCAGACCGTCGCTGTGATCGCGCCCACCGCGTAGGCGATGAGGTCGCGCGCGTCGAAGCCGGCGCCCAGCACCAGTCGCACGGGCCAGAAGGCCTCTGCCCACCCTGCGGGGATACCCGTGAGCTGGAACAGCTCGATCAGGGTGCAGACGACGACTGCGACGGCGCCGATCACCCAGCAGGCGGCGCGCGCGAACACAGCGGCGATGACGAGGTAGATCATCACGGCGTAGAGGGCATCGCCCGTGAAGTCCGCCACCGGGCCGCTGCCGAGCACGTGCACGGCGAGCCCGGCCAGGATCACCAGGACAGCGGCGGCCAGAAGTCGACGGCGACGCGTGCGCACTGTCGCGTCGCGGTCGGGTGAGGGCTGCACCCCCTCACCCTAGGTCAGTCACCTCACCGCGCCGCAGGAGCTGCGCACCGTCAGCCCGGGCAGCATCATGAGGTGCCGCGGGGCCGAGCGTTCGTCGCGGTCCTCTGCTATCCGATCCATCAGGGTGCGCAGGGCCTGCTGACCGAGATCCCGACCGGGAGCGGTCACCGCGGTGAGCGGCACCAGCGCCAGCGCGGCACTGTCGTCGTCGTAGGCGATCACCGCGAGGTCCTCGGGAACGCGGATGCCGGCGTCCGCCGCCATCTCGACGAGACGAGCCGCATGCACGTCGGTGTGCACGAGCACCGCGCGCGTGCCGGTCGCCGCACAGCTGTCGAGCAGTCGGGCCAGCGCCTCGTCGAGATCGTCCAGGTCGTCCTTCGGGAGCGCCACCTCGGGTGCGTTCCCGAGACCGAGGTCGGCGACGGCGCGCATGTAGCCCTCACGGATGAGCGGTGCCGTGGGCGTGCGGTCGAACAGCGCGAGCGCGACCCGCACATGGCCGAGAGCCGCGAGGTGCTCGAGAGCGAGCACGGCACCGCCCGCATGATCGGTGCGCGCGCTGTCGAATGCGGCGAGCCCCGTGGAACGCAGCCGGCGCTCGAGGAAGACCACCGGCACGGGGATCGTGCGCACCCAGTCGAGGAGTTCGGTCTCGGTGCGGCCGCGCAGGGTCGGCGCGAGGATGATCCCGTCGACGCCGAGCTCGACGAGCCGCTCGACCTGTCGGCGCTCGAGGTCGTGCCGGTACTGCGACGTCGCGAGAATCAGCCGTGCGTGCACCGCGTGAGACGCCGCATCCATCCCCTTCACGATCACCGGGAAGTGCCCGACCGAGCTCGGCACCACGACGCCGATGTCGGTGCGAGCCGACTGCGGCGTCGCCGGAGCCGACACCCCGATCGCACCGCCGTGCACCCGCGCCAGCAGTCCGGACTTCTCGAGCTCCAGGATGTCGCGGCGGATCGTGACCTGCGCGACTCCCAGCTCGTCGGCGATCTGCGCCGCACTGACGCTGCCGTGCAGGTCGAGCTGGCGGAGCAGATGCTCATGCCGCGCTCTCGGTAACAGGTTCTGTGCCGTCATCTCCGCGCCCTCGCGTCGAGTCGCCAACCCTCACGTTGTCGCAGGTTGATCGAAATTGTCCGAAGTATCTCGTGAGTACAGGAGCGTAGTGCACGATCGGAGGGTGACGGTGATGCACGACGACTCCAACCCGCGGTTCGACGGCAGTCGCCGGTCCTGGCAGGATCTTGCGGATTCACTGCTCCTCGCGACCTCGTCGCACGCCTCACCTCTCGGATCGCTCGTCCGACTGCCCGGCCCGTCGAGCGCCTCCGGCCCCTGGAGCGACGGGATGGAGGGCTTCGCGCGGACCTTCCTGCTCGCCTCGTTCCGCGTGCGCGGCGCCGGGGGCGACGATCCGCACCGGCACCTCGACCGCTTCCGCGCAGGCCTCCTGGCGGGTGTCGACCCGTCGAGTCCCGAGCGCTGGCCCACGATCGCCGAACGGCGGCAGGCTGTCGTCGAAGCGGCATCCATCGCGATCGCGCTCTCTGAGACCCGCCCCTGGCTGTGGGACACGCTCGCCGACAGGGAGCGTCAGCAGATCGTCGACTGGCTCGCCGGGATCGTGGGCACCGCGGGCTACACGAACAACTGGATCTGGTTCCAGAACGTCATCGAGGCGTTCCTCGCGCAGGTCGGCGGCCCGTGGGATCAGAACGACCTCGATCGCAACGCCGACATCGCCGAGAGGCTCTACATCGGCGACGGCTGGTATTCCGACGGTGCGGGCCCCACGGGGGTCAGACAGAGCTTCGACCACTATGCGGGCTGGGCCTGGCACGTCTACCCGCTGCTGCACTCACGCATCCGTGGCGAGTCCCTCTCGCCGATGCACCGGGAACGCCTCGCCTCCTTCGTCGATCAGGCGAAGGATCTCGTCGGATCACGTGGCGCGCCACTTCTGCAGGGACGCTCCCTCACCTACCGCTTCGCAGTCCTCGCACCGTTCTGGTCGGCCGCGATCGCCGGCGTGAGCCCGCTCCCTTCCGGCACCACGCGATCCCTCGCGACCGACGTCGTGTCGCACTTCCTCGACGCGGGCGCCGTCGACGCGAACGGGCTGCTCCCCATCGGATGGCACCACGAGTTCCTGCCGCTGCGCCAGCTCTACACGAGCGGCTCGTCTCCCTACTGGGCCAGCAAGGCGTTCCTGGGACTCCTGCTGCCGGATGGTCACGAGGAGTGGGACGCCGCTCCGGCCCCGGTCGACCGTGAACGGGTCACGACGCGATCTCTCGCCGCCCCCGGCTGGCTCGTCGTGAACTCGGCGGACGACGGCATCGTGCGGGTGCTGAACCACGGCTCCGACGGGTTCCGCGGCCCCGCCGGAGGGGTGCGCACCGACAACCCGTTCTACCAGCGCGTGGCGTACTCGAACGTCACCTCGCCCGAGCTGTCGCCCGAGGCGATCGCCGCGCCCCTCGACTCCCACGTGGCCCTTCTCGACTCCCTCGGCAGGCCCTCGCACCGCGACGCCATAGAACGCGTGCACCTGACCGAGACGGTCGCCGTGTCACGTTCGCGCGTGCACTGGCTCGACACGGAGAACGCGGATGCCGCCGCCTGGGCGTCGCTGCGCCGCGGACCCGTCGTGCACACAGCCTCGGTCGTGCACGGCATCCATGAACTGCGGCTTGCCTGGTGGACGCCGCCGACGACGGATCCGCACCCGGCCGCCGCGCTCGACGGCGACTCGGCGTGGCCCGTGGACCCGGGCCCCTGGCGCTTCCGCTTCGGCGGGTGGCCGCTGCCCGTCGAAGACCCCGCCCCCGACACCGACGCCGACACCGCTGCTCTCGCAGGGCGATCGCGGACCGCATCCGCCTCGCGTGCCGACGGGCTCACGACAGCCGTGATTCCGGTGCACGGCCTCGACGCCAGTGGCGTCGAGGTGCGCCGCGGTTCGAACCCGTTCGCGACATCGTCGGTGACCCCGTGGTCCGAGCAGTCGACCGCAGCGCCACCGGGAGGGTTCGTGGCCGCGCTCGTCGTGCTGGCAGGCTCGGCGCAGGACGACGCCGCGGTCGACGATCCCTCGGTGCTGTCGGGGATCGATGTCGACCACGCCGAACTGCGGATCCGCTGGGCCGACGGCACCGTCGACGTCGTGCCGACCGGCGGGGAGGTGCGCGCATGAGCTCCCCGATCGCGACCTTCGCCCTCGATGACGCGGCCCTCATCCCCCAGCTCTTCGCGCCCCAGAGCCTCACCCGGCTGCGAGCGCTCGTCGATCTCGACGAACGCCTCCTCGCCCCCGAGGACCCCGAGGCTCTCGGCGCGGCGGCAGCCACTGAGATCCTGATCACCGGGTGGGGTGCACCGCAGCTCGACGTGCGGATGCTCGAGGCCCTGCCCCGTCTTCGAGCCGTCTTCCACTCGGCGGGCACCGTGAAGCGGATCGTGTCGCCCGAACTGTGGGAGCGCGGCATCCGCGTCTCGAGCAGCGCCGACGCGAACGCCGTCCCGGTGGCCGAGTACACGCTCGCGATGATCCTGCTCAGCGCGAAGAACGCGCTGGAATCCGCCGTCTCCTATCGCGCCACCCGCGACATGGCGCTCGCCCGCCCCCGCGACGATGTCGGCGCCTACGGGATCACCGTCGGCATCGTCGGCGCCTCCCGCATCGGACGCCGCGTGCTCGACCTGCTGCGCCCGTTCGACGTCACCACCGTTCTCTACGACCCCTCGCTCACTCCGGCGGATGCCGCAGCGCGGGGAACCACGCTCGTGTCACTGCACGATCTGCTGCGGGTGAGCGACATCGTCAGCCTGCACGCTCCCTCACTCCCCGCGACCTACCGGATGCTCGGTGCGGCCGAACTCGCGACCATGCGCGACGGCGCGACGCTGATCAACACCGCCCGGGGGTCTCTCGTCGACACCGATGCGCTCGTCGCCGAGCTCACGGCGGGCCGGTTGCGGGCGGTGCTCGACGTCACCGACCCGGAGCCGCTGCCCGCCGAGCATCCGCTCTTCTCCGCTCCCGGCGTCACGCTGACCCCGCACATCGCCGGATCGCTCGGCAACGAGCTGCGGCGCATGGGGAGTCAGACCGTCGACGAGATCGAGCGGTTCGTGACCTCGGGAGAGCTCGACTTCGAGGTGCGGCACCGCGACCTCGCGACCATCGCCTGAGCCCCGCGATCGACGCCCACTGCGTCCGAAGCCCCGCACGAGAACGACGGAGGGCGGCGATGCGAGAACTTCGCATCGCCGCCCTCCGTCGACGTGTGTGGTGGCCGGTCAGCCGATCGCCTCGGCCTCGGCCCACCACCGCTCGACGAACTGGTCGACCGTGATCGTGCCGTACATGAGGTCTTCGTTGAGGCTCACCCAGGTGGCCTCGAGTGTCGCGAACGACGCCGGCAGGGTGGGCGTGCTCACCGTGTCGTACTCCTCCAGCGACTCCCGGTACGCGAGCGACTTCGCCTCGAGCGAGTCCGCCGGGAAGTCGAGCGCCTCGAGCTGACCCGAATCGGCGGGAACGCCCCTCGAAGTGCCGAAGACCTTCGAGACCTCGGGGTCGGTGGCGAGGAAGTCGAGCAGCAGCGCCGTCTCCTCCGGGTGCTCGGTGTTGGCCGCACCAGCCAGATGGAGCACGGTGTAGAACACGGCCTTCTCGCCGTCGTCGCCGCTCGGGACCGGAAGGGTCTCGAGACCCTCGACGTCGGTGTAGCGCGAGAAGAAGCTGTCCCACGTGAGCGTGCTCGCGGCCTCGCCGATCGCGAACCCGTCGGCGGGCGAGATCTCGGTGCCGCGGGACGGCGGGAAGTAGGCGGCCGACTCGCGCAGCGTCGTGGTGGAGTCGAGGTACTCCTTGACGTCGTCCTTCGTGAAGGCGAACGATCCGTCCTCCTCGAACGGCTCCTCGCCCTGCTGCAGCAGCCACTGGATGAAGAACCACATCGTCAGGCCCTGATCGAAGCCCCCGAACGCGGGCTTGCCGTCGGGTGTGGTGACCCCGGCCTCGGTGACCTCGGCGATCCAGTCGTTCAGGTCATCCCACGTGTAGTCCGGGTCGAGTGGCTCGACACCGGAGGCGGCGACGACGGCGGGGTTGACGAAGAGTCCGAGCGTGCCGGTGCCGATGGGCACGCCGTACTGCGTGCCGTCGATCGTGGCGGCCTCGACGACGACGTCGTCCATGCCGGAGACGTCGACCTGCTCGCCCACATAGGGAGACAGGTCGAGCAGTGCACCGTTCAAGCCGTACTCGACGAGGTTGGCCTGGTCGAACTGCATCACGTCGGGCAGGTCACGGGCAGCGGCCTGCGTCGAACGGGAATCCCAGTACGACGAGAAGTCTCCGAACGTCGACTTCACGGTGATGTCGGGGTACTCGGCCTCGAACAGATCGATCGCCTCGTTGTACATCGCCGCGCGGGTGTCGTTGCCCCACCAGGCGATCTCGAGCGTGACCGGTCCGGATGCGGCGTCGTCAGCCCCGGGGCTCGAGCATCCGGCGAGTGTTCCGACGGCCAGCGCCCCGGCGGCGGCGATGCCCAGAAGGCGTGCGGTGTGCGTCATTGCAGTGATCCTCCATGTCTCGCGCCGCGGACGCCGGCTGCCCGCGCACCTCATGGTGGGGCAGCCACGGAGGCGACTTCGCCTGCGTTCATCGTCTCAGCGACGTCGCCACTGTAAGAGCGTGATTGTCAGGTTTCGGACAAATGGACAAAACCGATCACTCGAGCGGCGCGGGGTCCACGTCTCAGAGCACGTCCGCGAGGATTCCGAGCACCCGCTCGGGATCTTCCAGGTGCATGTCGTGATGGATGCCGGAGATCCGCCGGATGTCCCAGCCTTCGCGTTCGAGCCCGGCCGCCATCGCGTCGGACAGCACGGCGGGCGACTCGTCGGAGAGCACGATCGTCGACGGCACCGAGGGAGCTGCGATCGCGACCGGGTGGAACGCGATCTCGCGGAACACGCCGATCGCCATCTTCGAGTCGAAGCGCCGCTGACTCTCCTTCATCGACTCCCGGATGCTCTCGGGGTAGACGGCTCGCTGCGACGCGCTGCGCCGGGCCTGCCGCGCACCGACGACCCCCAGGGTGAGCACCGGAACCGCCCAGAAGGCACGGCCGGCGAGGCCTGTGGTGGGGAGCGCGAGGCCGAAGCCGGGGTCGAGGTAGATCGCGCGCTGCGGACTGAGCCGTTCGACCGCGCGGACGAGCACCGCGCCACCCAGCGAGTGCCCGACGACGCTGTGCAACCCCTGCGGCAGCGACTCCACGACGTCGTCGGCGAGTTCGCCCAGTGTGTACGACGACGCCCGGTCGCTGCGCCCGTGCCCCCGCAGGTCGACGGTCGTCACGGTGCATCTGCCCGTGGCGAGCATCAGATCGATCAGCGGCTGCCACGTGGTGCCGTCGGCTCCCAGGCCGTGGATCAGTCCGACATGGTGCTCGCCTGAGCCGGAGGTCGCCGTGTGCAGCTGCATCCCGTCATTGTGTCATCCGAGTGACATCCAACGTTCTGGTCGCGAGCGGCCGCAGCGATACGCTGACCGGCATGAGTGAGAACGCGACACCCGACCACCTGACGCTGGCCTCGCTCGAGCAGCCCGACTCCGCAGCGGCCCGCGCCGCCCTCTCTCTCGCGACGCAGTACCACTCGCCGACGATGCTGAATCATGTGCTGCGGTCGTGGCTGTGGGCCGAGGCCTTCGCGGTCGTCGAGGACCGGACGGACATCGACCACGAACTCCTCTACGTCGCCGCCGTGCTGCACGACATCGGCCTGGTTCCCGAGTTCGACAACGTGCTCCGCTCGTATGAGGAGTCCGGAGGCCACGTGGCTGTCGCGCTCACCCGGGGCGCCGGATGGGACGAGCACCGGGGTCAGCGCGCACTCGAGGTGATCGTGCGCCACAACTGGCCCGCCGTCAATCCCGACCTCGACCTCGAGGGATACCTGCTCGAGATCGCGACCGGTCTCGACATCTCGGGCGCTCGACCCGATGCGCTCACCGAGACCTTCATCCGCGAGGTCCTCGACGCGTACCCGCGTCTCGACCTCGCTCAGGAGTTCGGCACCGGGGTCGTCGACCAGGCGGCACGCAAGCCGCACACCGCGGCACACCGGCTGGTCGAGGGCGGCGTCGTCCGCAAGCTGGCGGACAACCCGCTCGGCTGACGCGTCGCCAGTCCTTCGGGCGAGGAGCGTGGCGAGAGCGCGCTCGGTGTCCGGATGCTCGGCCGCCGCCCTGGCGATCAGGACCATGCGCTCCAGCGTCTCGACCGCGAGCGCCTCGGTGAGGGCATCGACCGACGGGAAGCCCCACACGCCTCCCGCCGAGCTCGCGGAGAGCGTGTGGGACCAGCTCGAAGAGCTCACGGGCGTTCGTCTGGGGCTCCGCGTGGGGCAGCACGCTCGAATGCTTGTTGGCGCGCCCCGGACCTACCCAATAGCTGTTGCCCTGTTGTACAGGGCGTGGGCGAGGATGCCCGCCCACAGGCTGCGCGTGAGGAGAGTGGCGGATCCGTAGCCGATTCCGCTGAAGGTCGCACGCACAGCATTCAGAAGCGACCAGGACGCGTGCGCGGCCCAAGGAAGATCATGGTCACGCCTTGTTGGGCGCGCCCAGCGAGCAGCTTCCAGCTGCTCAAGATGGTCTCCGGGGTCGACTGGGCAATCCCCGAATCGTAGCCATCGGTTCCGACATCGAGCGCTCTACAGGTTCTCAGAGCGTCTTCGTGTAGTGATCTAGTCGACAGTCTCGCTGGATAGTCTGAACTCGATATCCAGGATCTCGTCGGGATCGTGGAAACGAATTGCCCCTGACGAGAAGGGAGCGAAGAGTCCGCTTGTCTGCTTGGCGGAGTCTCCTTCAGTTGCTTCCTTGAAGTCCAGCTTGAGTTCCCTATCATCGCGAAGGATCTGCCAGGTTCCGGAGGCGTTGTAGTCGTCGTCGGCGTCGTGGGCCTGGATGGGATTGTAGGAGGCGTCGGTGATGGTGAAGGTGCCATCTTCCCGGATGGTGAGAGTTCCGCTGTCGTCATCGACGGCGACCCACTCTCCGACGGGCGACGTGAGCGGTTCACTCTGCGTGCAACCCGTGAGGCCGATGACTGTGAGGAGAGCGACGCTCGCGATCATGAGTCGTGCACGTGGGAGTACTCGTGAGGTCATGGGTACACCTTTTCGGTCCAGACGATGGTTTGGTGATGGGTGGCCCATTCGCCATTTCTAGCATTTGCCTCCGACATGGCCTCGAACGGGCCAGGTATATGGGCTCCACCGGTGCCCGGAATCCGGGTGGCTGAGTCGATGGAGGTGTCATTGTTGATCACGAAGGTCACCTCGACGCCTCCATCGGTCTGTGGCGCTCCGGCACGGACCTCGAGGCCATAAGAGCCGAGGAATGACTCCGGCATGTTCTGCCAACTGAGAAGGTCGTTCGGGATTGTTCCGGTGAGCACTAGTGATGAGAAGTTGCCCAGGTCTCCAAGAAGAACCTGCGGCTTGTCGCTGATGCGCCGATCGTAGACCCCGGGGCTGTCTGGGGCGAGTACACCGTTTCGGAGGTCCTGCAGCACCTGCTCTCGTACAGACTGGATGTGCTCGCTGGTCTTCAATTTTCGAACGAAGATGTCGTCGTCAGTAAGAACCTCGCCGCGCTCGTCGCCTGTCCGGAAGTGTTCAAACAGGTCCATGACCTGCTCGTTCGTCGCGTCCCGCTTCGTGCCGGTGATGGGGTCGATCGTCCCGTCGAGAGCATCCCAGGCAATGGATGCCGTAGTTGCAAGCGCCGCGGCTACCTGCAGATCAGCGTCGCGCCGATCATCAGCGAGGCCCTGCAGTGCGGCGGCGGCCGTGTTGGCATCCTTGCGAGCTTGCTGCTCTGCGGTGAAGCGGCTTCCGGCTCCGTCGTTCGTGTAGCGGTCGAAGGTCACGTCATCGAAGATTCCGTTGAGGGTTGCCTGGGCGGCCGCGAGATCCGATTTCAGAGGCTCGGCCTTGCGGGCGATCTCTTCCACGGCGTCGCCGTAGGCGAGGATCGCTTTCCCCGCAGTTTCCATTGCCTGAGCGGAGTCCTCGAGGCGCTTTCTGAACACCTCGAGGCGGGAGCGGAATGCTGTCGCGCTGTCTCCTATCCAGGAATTATCGAGATCCCGCAGGATCGTCGTCACGGTTGTCTGTGCGTTCGTCAGATCCGTCAGCTGTGCGTCGGTCCACTCTTTTGCAGTCGCGCAGGCAGACGTGTCGCCGGCGCCAGGATCCAGGTCGGTCCAGTTGCCGGTCACTGGTCCAGCGCTCCAATCGAAGTCGTGAGGGAATCGACGTGGGCCCGTTCGGCGGCGAGGAAGTCTTTCATTGTCTCGTCGACGCCGATGGCCAATCCCGAGCTCGTGAGATCGAAGATGATGAGTGCGTCTGACCACCCTTCGATAAACGCTCTGCCGGCCGAGGTAACCAGATCGCTGCGCATTGCCGAGAGATCCAAGCCGATGCCATCCGCCGAACCGGACGTGAGCTCCTGAAGCGACGAGGCCACCGCGCCTACGCCTCCGAAATCAAGATGAATTCGCGTACTCATTGATCCCCCCGAATCGTCAACAACCAGCGATCGTACCAACGTCATGTCGCTCAGCTCTCCTATAGGGACGTGGCAGGCCCAGAATCATTACGTGCCCCAGACCAGCTCATCGCTGCAGCCCCCGTTTGACCGACGAATGATCTGCAGGATCGTCACCACCATGATTCCTCGGCCCCTGCAGTGGCTGTACCAGTCGGGGATGCGGCAGATGTTCTCGACCTCATCGGGGAGCACGAGCGGGGGCCGCGGATCCTCTGCCTTCCTCGAGAACAGGTAGAGCGTGTCCTTCGGAGCGGCGATCAGTGCTGCCAGGAAGAACAGCCCATCGAGGGTGCTTTCAGTGGTCTGCCGAGGCGAGCATGCCGCTCGTCGCCGGCACCACCGCTCCCCCACCCGCCTGGCGCAATGCGTCCACGTGATAGGGCAGCTTCGCGACGACCTCCGCGTGCCCCTCCCTGAGCGACGACGCCAACGCGGCCACGTCCCCACGCCGCACACGCCCAGCTCGTCGGCCCGATCGCGCGGTCGACCGCTACTCCTCGCCCGTGTCGAGGAAGACTCCGACGCGATCGCCGTCGAGCACGAACTGGAATGCCACGGCCGACGGATAGCGCTCGATCAGCTGGTCCGGCATCTCCTCGTCGATCGGTACGACGACCTCAGCCGGGAACGCGCCGATGCTGCATGCCGCGTACATCGGTCCGCTGATCGACGACGACCCGTCGTCCGCTCCCTCGTCCGGCACATCGACCGTCCTGACGACCGAGATGCAGCGGTTCTCCGACGAGCGGTCGCCCGACTCCGAGACCCACCCCGGGCTCTCGAAGACCGTCAGACCGAAGAACTCGGCGGCCGCGACGTCTGTCTCCGCCCCGAACCACCCCGGGGGCACCGCTCCGGTGCGGGTCAGCTCGAGGGTCTCGACCTGCGGCGCCCCCGCCGATGACGAGACAGACGGCATCGACGTCAGGGCGAAGGTCACAGTGGCGGCCACGGCAGCGGCCGCCACGACCGATGCCACCCACAGCGGCATCCGCCATCTCGCCAGGGACGCCGGCCAACCGGTCGGAGGCAGGGTGTCCTCGGTCGCTGTGCGGTCGTCCCACAACGAGTCGTCACCCAGCCTGTCGATGAGGTCGTCGCTCGCGCGGGAGTCGTCGACGGCCGGGATCACGAGGTGCAGTTCGGCTGCTGCCGCGGAGTCGTCGATGGCCGTCGACCCGCGTCCGCGGAGACGCGCGGAGGCGGCCGCGCGGGATGATTCGAGCTCCTGCAACCGGCGCAGAGCGGCGGGGTCGGTCGCGATGTCGGCATGAGGGCCGTACGCGCGAGCCCGCAGCTCCCGCAGTTCCTTCTCGGCGGCGGCATCCGTCCCGGCATCCATTCCGGCATCGTCTCACGCCGGCCCCCGCGCACACAGCAACGGGCGGGTGGAGGTGTGAATCACCCTCCACCCGCCCGCGCCGGGGGTCTTACTTCTTGAACGCGTCCTTGACGTTCTCGCCGGCCTTCTTCGCGTCGGCCTTGACCTGGTCGGCCTTGCCTTCGGCGGCGAGCTTGTCGTTGTCGGTCGCGTTGCCGATCGCTTCCTTCGCCTTGCCGGCGATGTCCTGAGCGGCGTTCTTGATCTTGTCATCGAGTCCCATGAGGAGCTCCTTTCGTGAGGGTGATCGTTGGCAGCGGGAGGATTCCCGCCGTCTTATCGCCGTTGCTCTTCGCGACCGACGATAAGTGTGTGGACGGATGTCAGCGTCGAACCTTGTCGAGCGCCTTCTCCGCGGCCTTGGCCGCCTTCTTGGCGGTCTTGGCTCGTTCTTTCTTCGCCTTGGGGTCGTTCCACATCCGTACGAGCTGATGCCGGACCGACTCGCCCTTGTTCACCTGCACGGTCGCCGATCGGCTGCCCAGGATGTAGGCGACGAAAGCCACGGCGCCGATGAGGAGGATCTTGTTTCGCATGATGCTGGTTCCTGCTTCCTGAGAGTGAGTGCGACGACCGGTGTTCAGGACAGTCGACGCTGGTCGTGGGCGAGACGCGCACGGAGCCCGGTGTGGATCGAGACGTAGGTCTCGGTGTCACGGCCGGTCAGGGTGGCGAGGTTGGTGAGAAGCCGATCGATGTGATCGACGACCTCTCGCGGGTCCGTGTTCTGCCGCGGCGTGACCGCCACGTGCAGCACCGGAGTGTTGCGGATGTCGTTCGCTGTGACCTGGGTCGAGAGGATCTCGTCCCTCGTCGCGAGCGAGTTCTTCACGGCATCCGACACGAAGGACTCGGTGACGGTGACCCGACCGAGCGGGTTCTGCGCACCGGTGGAGCGGAAGGCCGTCTTCGAGCGGCGTCCGGCGATGCTGGTGAGCGCGAGGATCAGCAGCACGACGACCACGAGGATCGCCACGACGGCGCCGATTCCGATCCACGAGAGGCTGCCGCCGGCGATGGCGGTGGCAGCGATCGCCTGGTCGAGCCAGGAGCGGGCGTTCTCACCGGCCGACGTCCAGATGTCCGTCGCGGTGGGCCAGCTCATGATCGCGATGCCGACGGCGCCGAGGGCCAGGAACAGCAGCCCGATGATCAGCAGCAGTACGCGGTTCAGCGCGCGGTTCGTGTTGTTCACAGCTCGTCCTCCTGCTCGGTGGGGCGCTCGATGCGCACCCGGGTACGGACGCTCCTGGTGAGCCGGTACGTCTGCAGCTCGGCTTCGGCGGCGGACTTCACCGCGCCCTTGTCGAGCGGGATGCCGGCGCCGGGGCGCACGGTGACGTCGACTCCGCGGTGGCCCACACCGACGGTGATGTTGTCACGGGCGAGGCCCGTCTCCTCAGACAGGTGTTGAGCGAGAGCGCTCGCGATCACGCCGTTGTCGACGACGACCGCCCGGTCGCCCGCTTCGAGGGTGTGCTTCGACAGGCGGCCCGGAGTGAGGGCGAGCACGAGGAAGACGATCCCGATGAGGGCGAGTACGACGCTGCCGGCGATCACGAGGCCGGCGGGCTGCGCGGTGGGCAGACCGACCAGCCATCCACCGGCCGCGGCGGGACCGAGCAGGAGTGCGGGCTGGGCGGCGAGGCTCAGCACGATCTCGAGCCCGATGTAGGCCAGGGCGAGGATGAGGAGGATGACCGCCACGAACATCGCGACTGTGCGCGGTGAATGCGTCTCGCGTCGGACGACGCGACGAAGAACCGGGGTGCTCATCGCACTCGTCTCCTCTCGGGGATGGTCGCACCGGTGATGGTGAGGTTGATGCGGGTGACGTCGCGTCCGAGGACATCGGTCAGGTTCCGCTGGAGCTGCTCCTGCAGCTGGCGGGCCCGATCGAGCACGGGGACGCTCTGGGAGATCGCGACGGTGTCGTCGAGATCCGGGACGGGAAGCGGTGTGGCGATGCGCACCGCGATCCCGCCGGGGTGTTCGGTCACGTCGACCTTCACGTCACCGCGAGGGACACCGATCAGGGTTGCGGACGCCTGTTCGGTGACCGTGCGGTAGACGCGTTCTTTCACGTCGACGCGACCAGGGACGGTGGCCTCGGTGGCGGCCCGCTCGGGGCCGCCACCGGCGGCGAGGTGCTGGTCGGCGCGCATCAGGAGGTACGCCGCCCGGTGAAGGCGTCCGCGAGGCCGCGGACGTCGAGCTTGCCGGAGGCGATCCGACCGATGAGTGCCCCGATGCCGGCGAACAGAGCCATGAGCAGGAAGCCCCAGAATCCGAACATCAGCGCAGCGAGGGCGAGGAGGGCACCGACGAGGGCGCCCGTGGTGGTGGGGGTCATGAGACGCGCGACTCCTCGTTCTCGTGGTTGTCGTCGCCGGGCACGTGGACGTCGTTGACCTCGACGTTGACCTCGACGACCTCGAGACCGACGAGGCGGCTGATCGCTCCGGCGACGGCGGCGCGGACGTTGTTCGCGACCTCCTGGATGGGGGCGGGGTACTCGACGACGATGGTCAGGTCTGCGGCGGCCTGCGTCTCGCCGACCTCGACCTTGACGCCCTGCGAGAGGTCGGTGGCGTTGACGGCGTCGCGGATGGCGCCGAAGGCGCGTGCTCCACCGCCACCGAGCGCGTACACGCCGGCGACCTCACGGGCGGCGATGCCGGCGACCTTGGCCACGACGCCGTCGGCGATGGTGGTCTTGCCCGCGGCATCCGCGTCAGCGGGGATCCGCGACGTCGAGAAGCTGGAGGAGCGGTCCACGCGCGAGGTGGATGCTGCCGACTTCGGCGCGGCGGAAGTCTGTGCCAGTTCCTTCTCAGCGGGGCTGGCGGGGGTGTTCTGGTCCTGAGTTGCCATGACTTGTCCTTCGTCTCACGGGGTGCCGGCTGCGAGACCTGATGGCCTCACCGGGAGCGTGTTGGTCGCTCACAGATAGGACGTGCGGGGGCGGGGATTCGTCACAGATTCGTCGAAGAATTCTTTCGAGTGCCCCGAGAACGCGGCCTAGGTTGGAGAGCATGACCTCCTCAGCGACGGGAATACCCGACCTGCACGGCCGCACGATCCTCGTGACCGGGGCGAATGCGGGCATCGGATACTGGTGCGCCGAGATCCTCGCCGCACACGGCGCACGGGTACTGCTCGGATGCCGGTCGTCTGAACGCGCAGAGGTCGCCGCCGCCTCGATCCGCGCTCATGCGCCGGGCGCGGATCTCGGCATCCTCTCCCTCGATCTCGGCTCGCTCACGAGCATCGGGGCGGCCGCCGCGTCGCTCGACGAGCGCGTCGACGCCGTGATCTGCAACGCGGGGGTCAAGGCGGCGGATCACGACGCCCGCACCGCCGACGGACTGGATCTGATGGTGGGCACGAACTTCGTCGGGCACTTCGCTCTGCTCGCTCAGCTCGGGCACGTGCTCGCCGACGATGCGCGGGTCGTTGCGGTCGGCTCGCTCGCTCATCGCTTCGCCGACATCGACCCGGCGACGCTCTCAGAGCCGTGGACCGGAGCATCGCTGCGCCAGTACGGCCGCTCGAAGGCCGCGCTCATGGCGTTCGCGTTCGAACTCAACCGCCGCTGGCGAGGCACGGCGCGCTCCGCGCTCTGCGCCCACCCCGGCTACGCGGTGGATCCGCTCACCCCGCACCGCGACGGCCTCGCCGACGTCTCGGGCGCGGCGCGGGCGTTCGCCTCCCTGAGCCGTCCCCTCGTGCAGGGCAAGGATGCCGGAGCCGCGCCGATCGTGCATGCGGCGGTCGCGGCCGACGCCACCGGCGGCGACTACTGGGGTCCCGGCGGTCTGCTCGAGTTCCGCGGCGCACCGAAGCGGGTGACCGCGAGCGCGCAGGTGCGCTCGGTCGACGTGGGAGCCGAGCTGTGGTCGGTTACCGAGCATCTGGCCGGCGTGCGCTTCACGGTCTAGCCGTGCGGCGGTGGAGACGCGCTAGTCGTCTTCGAGGACGTATGCTCCCGAGGCGTCGGTGAACAGGCCGGTCTGCCCCGGCTTCGCCTCACGCACGAAGGCCGCGACCCACGGGAAGCGGGCGACGAACGAATCGACCGACCACACCTCGTGATTCGCGGAGTCGTTCATGTACTCCTCGGACTCGAGCCCCGTGACCGACTGCAGGTCGCTGCCCGTGAACGTGATCCAGCGGGGCGGATGCTCGGCATGGAGCTTCGAGAGGAAGACGGGGGCGTTGCCCGCCAGCCCCGGAGACGAGACGGTGTCGTCGCGCGTGACGTCGAGCAGGGCATCCGCAGATCCGGCCTCCGCGACAAGTGCATCCCACCCCTTCGCCGAGGCGAACGCCGCCTCGGCATCCGTGAGCATCCGGAGGGTGCGGACGTGCCCGACCACCGCTCCGTCATCGGCGCGCACGTCGTCGAACGATGCGCCCCAGCGCGACGGCGTCACCATGATCGCCGAGATCCGGGTGCCGGTGAGGAACGGGTCGCTGTTGCGCCACGGGGCACCGACCGGGGGCACCCGCCGGTTCGTCGCCATGTCGTCGCACACGATCCCGAGTGCCACGCGCGCGGCGCCCTGCTGGCCGTCGAGCACCTCGACCGCCAGCTCGACGCGCTCGCCCGAGTCCGTGGGCATCAGAGAGGCACCCGAGGTCATGATCGTGATCGGACCGCCGTCCGGTCGCTTCTCGACCACGCGGATCGCACCACCGATGCGGTCCTCCCACGCGATGGGATCAGCGCCGAGCGCGTCGAAGACATGGCGGGGGAACTCGAGGCCGTCGGTCATCGCCCCAGTCTCACAGGGAGTCGGCCGGGGTGGCAACGGTCCGGCCCTCCCGAGCGCTGCGCCTTCTAGGCTGGGCGCATGACCGTTGACGCTGTGGAGTCTTCGTCGAGAAGGGTCGTGTTCCGCCGGTTCGGCGGGCCCGAAGTGCTCGAGATCGAAGAGCGGCCGATCCCCCGCCCCGCGCGCGACGAGGTGCGGGTGCGGGTCGCGGCTGAGGGCGTGAACCCGGTCGACTGGAAGCTCTTCAGCGGGCGCCCGATGCACGATCCGTACGAGCGCGCGCTCCCCTCCGGCAACGGGTACGACTTCTCCGGCATCATCGACCAGGTCGGCGCCGACGTCGAAGGGTGGACTGTCGGCGACCGCGTCTTCGGCGGACTGCGATTTCACGCGCAGGCCGACCACCTCGTGATCGATCCGGGCCTCCTGGTGCGCGTTCCTGACGCGCTCTCCCTCGTCGTCGTCGGCGCTCTCAACGTGGTCGGCCGCACCGCTGTCGCGAGCGTCGAGTCGCAGAACATCGGCGCTTCCGATGTGGTGCTCGTGAGCGGGGCCGCTGGCGGAGTCGGCATCCTCACCGCGCAACTGTGCGTGACGCGGGGAGCGAGGGTGCTCGGCACCGCGAGCCCGCGCAATCATGAGCTGCTGCGCCGACTCGGCATCGAGCCCCTCACCTACGGAGAAGGACTCGCGGATGCCGTGCGCACCGCCGCCCCCGATGGGCCGACGGTCGCGCTCGACACCGTCGGCCACGGCACGGTCGACCTCGCGCTCGATCTCGGGGTACCGCCCGAACGCATCAACACCGTCGCCGACTACGAGGCCCGCCGGCGGCATCCGGTGCGCGGAGTGGGCGGAGCCGCCGCCGGCACCGCCGAGCTCGCGATGATCGCCGCGCTGCTGGCCGACGGCACGATCGAGCTGCCGATCGATTCGGTGCACCCTCTCGACGACGTGCGCGACGCGTACGCCCGCTCGATCGAGGGACACGCGACCGGCAAGATCGTCGTCGTGACCGGCGCTGTCCCGGTGTCCTAGCCGGCGACTCAGCTTCGCGAGAACAGCAGCAGGTCGGGCAGGCTCGTCGCGAAGTAGTCGACCTCGCCGTCGGCATGCCGCGCGACCGGCGGCGTGTACGCCGGTCGCCCCTCACCGAGGCTCAGCGGCGGCTCTCCCTGCGGCAGACCGAGGGCTTCGCGAGCCCGATCCCACGCACCGAGCACCTGGCCTTCCCCACCCTCCCACGGCTGGAAGACACGGCTCTCGAGAAGGGCGAGCGCCTCCGCGGCGGATCCCGTCCTCACCAGGAGATCGGCGTAGGCGACGACGAGGTCGTCGCGGGATGCCACCACGTCGAACCGCTCGGCGAGCCGCTGCCGCCGCTCGATGTCGGTCTCTCCGAGTCGGACAGCCAGCTGGTCGCGCTCGAACAGCAGCCGCGCGTCGCCCGGATCGAGGGCCACAGCCCGCTCGTAGTGCGCCACGGCGCGGTCGTCGTCGTGCGCCACGTTGTAGCTCGCCAACCCCGCGTTGCGATGCGCGATGGGATCGTCGAGCCCACCCTCGATCGCCCGCTCCCACAGCGCGAGTGCCTCCTCCCGCCTCCCCGCGTCGTACAGCAGGGCACCCAGCAGGCTCGCCGCCACCGGATCCGGCTCCGCGGCGAGCGCCGCCACGAGCGCATCGTGGTCGTCGAGCCCCGCGGGGAAGGTCCAGCGCCGATCCGAGTCCCTGGCCGCGGCACGCTCGCGCGCGGCATCCTGGGTGAGGCCGAGCCGGTCGAGGATCGCTGCACGGTGGTAGCGGGCGAGCGGTGCGACGTTTCCTGCCGCGCTCGGTCGCACGCGGGTGGCATCGTCGAGCACAGACAGTGCGGCATCCGCCTCTCCGGCCCGCGCGAGTTCGCCGGCGATGTCGAGGAAGGTGCGACCGTCACCGGGCAGAGCACCCGTGTCGAGGAAGCCGAGCAGCGGGTCGAGGGGGTCCTCGGCGCGGAGCCGCCGGAGCGCCGCCTCGGCGTCGGCACCTCGGCCGAGTCTTCTCAGCAGCACCACTCGCAGCGCGCCGCGTCTGCGGTCGTCGGAGGCCACGGCATCCAGTTCGTCGAGATCGTGCAGGGCCGCGGCGTGGTCGCCCGCCTGCGCCGACTGTCGCGCCATCTCAAGCCCTGCGGGCGCGACGAAGGCCGCATCCCAGAACGCCTTCGCGAAGGCACGCCGTGCAGCGGCGGCGTCGCCTCGACGCTGCTCGACCAGACCGAGCAGATAGAGGGCGTCCGCGTGCCGGGGATTGGCGTTGCGGGCGTTGATGCGCGCGAGCGCACGGGAGAGGAAGTCCTTCGCCCGGTCGTAGGAGCCTGCGCGGTACGCGAGCTCGGCGAGTCCGGTGAGCACTCGGGCGTCGGAGGGATCGCGGCGCAGCGCTTCGTCCCAGTACGGCAGGGGCGAGCGGCTGGGATGCCGGTACTGCACCAGGTGCAGCCCGATCAGGTAGAGCTCGTCGTTGCTGTCGACGTCGGCGGGTGCGGGCGGGGCTGAGGCGGTCCAGGGCTCGTCGTCCTCGTCGATCGACGTCTCGTGCCAGGCGACGAGAGTCGCACCGGACGCCGCCAGCAGGGTCACGCGAAGCCCGGATGCCGACGGGATGCCGGACTCCGCCTTCCACACGTCTCCCGGAACCAGGTCGGCCGTGTGCTCCGAGAGGAGGATGCCGTCGGCGTCGCGGATCTCGAGACGTGCGCCCGCCTGCGGCGACGTCACCGCCACCTTCACGACGAGCTCGTCGTCCCGGTCGACATGGATCGCCGCGTCGGCGGACGCCTGATGCGCGACGCCGATCCCGGGGATCGGGTACCAGTACTGGCTGAAGCGCTTGGTCTCCCCCGGCGCCAGCCAGCTGAAGTCCGGCTGGTTGTCGGTGTAGACGCCGGCCATGAGCTCGACGTAGGGTCCGTCGGCATCCGTGAGCAGTCGGTCCCACGCGTGACCGAAGGGCGCATCCCCCCATGTCCACTGCTTCTTGCCCGGTGCGACGCGGCGGTCGGCCCAGTGCACGAACCCCGCCTGGGCGTCATGGTCGTACCCGCCGAAGTACTCGTGCTCGGTGTCGACGATCATGTACGACGTCGGCACCGGGATGTTGCGGTACCAGTCGATGCGGTCGGCACCCGGGTTACGGCGGGCGCGCTCCCGGTAGTCGACGCCGTAGTACGGGCGGTCGGCCTGCGGGTAGCCGGTGAGGGCGCGACGCGCGTGGTCGGCGACGTGGCGCACGTCCTCGGGGAAGAACGACTGGTACTGATCGTGCACCCGCACGGCGACGTTCGCCCACCAGAGGAAGGTCTGCGCGATGCTCGTGCGGTTGTGGAGTCGCACATCGACCCGCACGGTCGAACTGGTCGCGCCCACGTGGATGCCGTGCGTGCCGCGCATCCGGGCGAAGGGGTCGTGATCGCTGCACCACACCGTGACGCTGCCGTCGTCGTGGCGCTCGATGGTCGACTCGACCGGCAGGAACGTCGCAGGACGGTGGTGCTGGGGCCAGTTGAACTCGACCCCGCCGCTCATCCACGGACCCGTCAGGCCGACCAGGGCGGGCTTGATGACGTTGTTCCGATAGAAGAAGTCGTATCCGGTCGTCTTGTCGTAGGCGACGTGGATGCGTCCGCCGAGCTCGGGCAGGATCATCAGCCGGAGGTAGGCGTTCTCGATGTGCACGGCGTTCCAGCGGCGACGCACCGGGGTCGACGCGATCCGCTCGACGAACGGCAGCGGATACACGCGGCCGCTGGATCCCTGGTAGACCCGCTGGTCGAGGTACATCGGATACGTCGACGGCGCATCGGGCTCGTACGTGTCGATCTCGACCGTCTCGTACCAGGCGACCGCGCGGCCGGCATCCAGCTCCGCCTGCAGCGCGGCAGGGACCTCGGGAAGGACGAGCTCCGCGTGGGAGTGTTCGACGGGAGCGGTGGTGGGGGTGGGCATGATCCGTTCTCCTTCTCAGAGAGCCGAGGTCCAGCGCGACGACACGATGTGCTCGGCGCGGATGACCGTCCCGAGGCTTCCCGCCGCATCGACGCGTTCGCGGACCGACGCATCGAAGTCGATCACGCTGTGCGCCGCGACCGGCGCGATGTGCAGGGTGAGATCGGCATCCGGGGAGATCTCGGTGATGTCGATGCGCCAGGCCGATCCGTCCCAGAAGCGATCCCCGATCACCACGCCGTCAGCGCGGAGCTGCGCGACATCACCCTCCCAGTCGACGACGAGCTCGACGAGGTCGCCCGCCGATCGGTCGCGCGGTTCGGGACGCACGATCCGCCAGACACCGGCGACCTCGTCGAACTGTCCGTCGTCGGGCGCAGCCGATCTGCCCATCGACTCGCCGTAGCGCGCGGGGGCATCCCCCACGGGGCGCAGTTGCTCGATCGTCAGTCGAGTGGTGCCGGGGTGCGCGTCGGTGCGCAGGTCGAGCGGTTCGAAATCCTCGCCGCTCCAGACGAGCGCCGTCGGGCTGCGCTCTGCGCGCACCACGAGGTCACCGGCCTCCCGCCACACGCCATCCGTCGAGTCCACCAGGTCGGCACCGAGGTACCAGAGGCGCTCGGCTCTCTCCTCATCGACGACCAGCACGCGCAGGGCACCATCGACCACGAGGACATCGCCCGGGGCGAGATCGAGCGGCGCCGCGGCATCGACCTCGATCCCGCGAAGGCGGGCGCGGGATCCCTCGCCCAACTGCAGGCGAGCGTCGAGGCCGTCGTGCGCCCGGAGGACGAGCGTCGGCACCTCCCCCTCGACGATCCCGGCGACGGATGCCGTGGCCCATTCGAGCCGCACTCCCGCGATGTCGATCCGCAGCGGCCAGCGACCGATCACCCCGCTCGGGATGTCGACGGGCCGGTCGGGGACCACCAGCTCACCGTCGGCGAACGGGATGCGGAACTGCACCCCGGGCACCGCCGACAGGGGCTCATGCGGTTGATGGGTGTTCACGAAGAGGAATCCGCCGGCGCCGTCGCCGCGCACCGCCCAGCGCAGCGAGTCGAGGTCGTGCACGTCGACAGGGGCGTCGTCGGGGAGCGAGCTGAATGTGTCGGCGAGGCGTGGGCCGAAGGCGGCGAGGAAGGCGTTGTGGTCGCGGAGCACGCCCAGGCTCGGGCCGGGGCGACCCGTGGCGCCGAACGCGGCCTGGAAGTCGTAGTCGAAACGCGGCAGGTCGTTCGGGTAGCCGGTGGCAAGGCTCTCCTGCAGACCGTCCTCGGGGTTCACGCCTCCCGCGTACATGTAGAACCCCTGCCAGGCCGAGCCGTTGCCGATCTTCACATTGGCGAGGGCGGCGATGTCCCGCCCGCGCGCGATCGGTCGCCGGTGATACGCCGTCGCCATGCCTCCACCGAGCTCGCACGTCGACGGAGGGAATTCGGGGTCGATCGGCCGGACCACGATCTCGGTGCCCTCCTCGCGGAAGTCGCCGCCCACGCCGGGATCGTCCCAGATGTGGGCGAACCGGAAGTGATCACGGAAGCTGTCGTCCCAGGTGGAGCCCTGCCCTGCCCAGAAGCCGTCGGCGTAGCCGCTGTACAGCGGGAAGACGTCGTGGGCCGGCAGGATCGCACCGCCCCACCCCGTCGCCGTCCACAGGGGAGCCGAGAGCCCGGACTCCTGCGCGATGACCTTCAGCGCGGCGATGTGATCGGGCTGGTCGTGGAGCTCGTTCTCGAGCTGGATGCCGACGATCGGTCTGTCCGGACCGCAGAACGGCCGCACCTGCTCCGCGATCCTCCCGTACCAGTCGCGGACCAGGGCGAGGTACTCCGGGTCGTTCGTCCGGGCTCGATCGCCGAGGGCGGCGGCCACCCAATCCGGGTGCCCGCCGTTGCGGACCTCGCCGTGGCACCAGGGCCCGATGCGCAGGATCACGTCGACACCCACCCGCTCGGCGGTCTCGAGGAACGCCGCGATATCGAGATCTCCGTCGAACCGCGCCCGACCGCGTTCGCGCTCATGGTGGATCCAGAACACATAGGTCGACACCGAGGTGAGTCCGGATGCGACGAGGAGCCGCAGCTGCTCCTCCCACCGCCTGCGCGGAATCCGGCTGAAGTGCAGCTCGCCGGTCACCGGCACCGTGCGAACTCCGTCGACCTCGATCCACCGGCTGGTCAAACGCAGCCGCTCGTGCGGGTCTTCTGTGTTGCTCATGGCCGGTTCGACGAGCGGCGGCCGGTCGTCGCGGAGCCGGATGGTCCGAGCAGTCGACGTCGCGGTCATGGTTCTCCTTCGACACGGGTGGCGAGCGCTCCCGAGAGACTACGGGCCGGCCGGCGAGGAGCAGAAGAACGATTCCCCGTTCCGACATGGATGAAACGATGCTTGGCGTGCCGAAGTGATCCATGGAAGAGTTCCCTGGATGCGATCGCCGATAGACGAAACGCCGATCAGCCCGAGGAAGGATGCCGCGGCGGTGTACGTGCACGAGGGATTCCTGGGCCAGCGCCTCCGGGTCATCCCGCGCCCGACGGTGCGTGCGGCCCAGAGCCAGCCCATCGTCCGGCGACTGCTGGTCACTGATGTCGGGTACTTTCCCCGCGCGGCACAGCACGGGCGCGTGCGCGCGGCGGGCGCCCCGGAGACGATCATCATGGTCTGCACCGACGGCGCCGGCTGGGTCGAGTGGGGAGACCGCGAACCCGTGCGGGTCGAGCGGGGGTCCGCCGTGGTGCTCCCCCGGGACGTTCGCCACCGGTACCGCGCCGACGAGCATGACCCCTGGACGATCTGGTGGGCGCACGTGACCGGCTCCGACGTCGACGACTTCGTCGACACGATCCTCGGCGAGGGCCGTGGACCGATCGTCGAACTCCACGATGTCTTCGCCGTGGTCGAGTCGCTCGATGAGGCACTCAGCGCCCTCGAGAAGGACGAGACGCTGCCCATGCTCCTCACCGCGGCCGGAGCGGCGTGGCGGATGCTCGCCGCGATCACCTCGAGCGCCCTGCGGGGAACGGCGGCGACGAGCGACCGCATCCGGCAGGTGCAGGACTACCTGCGCACCAACCTGGACACGGATTTCTCCGTGCCCGAACTCGCCGCGATGGCGGGTCTGAGCCCTTCCCACTTCTCTGCGTTGTTCCGCGGCTCCGTGGGCACATCGGTCAAGGACTACCTCAAGCGTCTGCGCAGCGCGAGAGCGCGGGAGCTGCTCATCACCACGGAGTCGCCGATCTCTGAGGTCGCCCTGGCGGTCGGATACGACGACGCCCTCTACTTCTCGCGCCAGTTCCGCTCGATCAACGGGGTGAGCCCCTCGGAGCTCCGCCGCCAGGCGGTCTCCGAACGCGTGACTCGCACCTGACGCCGACGCAGGCACCGCCCGCGATGACGGTGCGGCGCGCATGGCTCAGTCGAGCGGTATCCCCCGCGCGGGTTCCGGGCGGTGGATGCCACGGGGCCGGTACTCCAGAGCGTCAGACTCCCCGAGCAGGTCGGCGAGGAGCCAGACGATCGAGAGCCACATCTCGGCGCCCTGAAGCCCCGGTGCCGAGGGACCCGTGAGCCCACTCGCCGACGAGGGGGCCTGGAAGCCGAATCCCTCTCCGTCGACCCAGTTGCCCAGGGCGGAGTCGAGCAGGCTCGAGGCGAGCGCGCGGATCTCGGCGGATCGATAGGAGCCGACCTGCGGGCGCAGCAGCCAGAGCGGATGCGCGACATCGAGGACGTTGCAGGCGGTGAGGCTCTCCGGCTCGAAGAACCGCGCATCCCTCGTGTGCGCGAGCACGGTGTCCACCGCACGTTCGGCGTGGGGCAGCGGGATCCCGAACTGGGCGAAACTGCCCCTCGTCAGCCGGTAGTAGCCGTTCACGATCTGCAACAGACCGTCCTCCGCCCGCGGGCGACCCCACATGCCGGTCGCCGAGTCGACGTGCGTGAGCAGCCAACCGAAGTACGCCTCGAACGCGCCTCGCTCGCCGTGGTCGAGGTTCCACAGCAGCGCTGTTCCGAGCGCATCCACGTCGTGGCCGGCACCCCATGCCCGACTGCGCCACGATCGACTCCCGAGGAACCCGACCACGTCGTCGCCCGACATCTCGGCGACCGTGCGGATGGCGTGCGGGAATCGGGCACCGAGCAGGTCGAGCGCGTACCCGACGCATTCGACGTGATACGCGGCCTCGCCGTCGTTCAGATCCAGCCCGGGCGCGGGAGTCTCGATCCGGCCGTCGGCGCCCAGGCTCGGGACGAGACCGGTCGCGGGGTCCTGATACGACTGCAGCCGGGCGATCTGGGCGTCGACAGGGAGCTGATCCGGAGCCCGGCCGAGCAGCAGCGAGCTGATCTCGATCGCGTCGCACTGCGCGCGCACGGTCGGTGCGGCATCCGGCCTGTCGGCGAAGAGTCCGTCGGCGAGGTGCGGATTCCACGAGCGGGCGAGGATGGCGGGGGCCTGCTCGCGCGCAGCGCTCGCGAAGCGCGCGAGCCGGCCGGCCAGGGGCTCGGGCTCGGGCTTCGGCGCCACCGGGTGCGGCGCCCCCTGTGCTGTCGGTGCGAACCGCGAACGGATGACCCGTGCCGGGTTGCCGCCGACGATCGCCCCGGCCGGCACGTCCTTCGTGACGACCGCACCCGCGGCGAGGATGGACTTCTCGCCGATCGTGATCCCGTCGAGGACCGTCACGTGAGACCCGATCCACACGTCGTCGCCGATCATGATCCCCCGGCTGGTGAGCGGCTGGCGGAAGATCTCGACCTCGGTGTCGGCGAAGCCGTGGTTGAAGCCGATGATCGAGGCGAAGGCGCCGATCCGCACGGCATCCCCCATCCGGATGTCTCCCCTGACGATCGCCGACGGGTT
Source organism: Microbacterium sp. CGR1 (assembly GCF_051062835.1). GTDB lineage: Bacteria > Actinomycetota > Actinomycetes > Actinomycetales > Microbacteriaceae > Microbacterium. The sequence continues at coordinate 2,355,577 of NZ_JAOTPG010000001.1, forward strand.
GATCGTGCAGTCCCTCCCTGTGCGCACCGTTCCGGTGACGTAGGCGTTCGCGGCGATGTAGGTGCGGTCGCCGAGGTCGAGGCTGTCGGTCTGCACGGCCGCGAGCTCCGAGATGAAGGTGCGATCGCCCAGGACGTGATCTCGCCTGGCGCCGACGAGAGCGGCCTGCAACGCGAGCTGCCGCTCCTTCTGCTCGTCGGACGCATCCGTCCAGAACGACCACGGCGAGTAGTCGAAGTGAGTGCGGTCGAACGGGAGGCCGTCTTCAGATGCCCTCGTCATGTCTGCCTCTCAGTCGCGTGATCCGTCTTCATCGGTGGGAAAGCGCTTACTCGGCAATCTACGGCATCGGACGGAAGCGGGCAATGCGGAGGGGGCCGGCTTCCCGCACCCTCTCCGCCCTCGCGGCTGCAGACTACGCCGCGATGCCCTCCCGCACCGGGATCTCGTCGATCGATCGGTACACGGGCAGTCCGCGCTCGAGCGCGATCTCGACGTCCTTGTCGGCACCGGCCGAGTCGCCGGGCAGACGCAGCACGGCATCGCAGTGCTGCAGCAGGCGGTGCGCGGTCTCGTACATGACGTCGCCGTCGGCGGCATCCGCCTCGTCCATCCCGCGGAGGATCGGCAGGGCGACCCATTCGCCGATCATGGGCACGTGTCCCAGACGGTGGATGGGCGCTGCGGCCTCTTCGAGGCGCTCGAGGTTGCGGGCGATGAGTGCGGGGTCGCCGTGAGTGCCCGAGCGATAGGGGCCGGCGATCAGGATCAGGAGTGGAGTTGTCATGCGGAAGACTGTAGCGTTAACCGTGCAAGAACGTGCAACTTCGTGAAAGATCGAGTTCTGAGGAGTCGGATGCTGGGCGCACAGCGCAAGGATCACCTGCGGGAGATCCTCCGCAGAGACGGCCGCGTGGTCGCGAAGGATGTCGCTTTCGACCTCGGCGTCTCGGAGGATTCCATCCGACGCGACCTCCGCGAGCTTGCGGATGCCGGCGAGATGGTGCGCGTCTACGGCGGGGCCCTGCCGGTGCCGCTCGCCGACAGACCCGTCGATCAGCGGACGTCCCTCGCGACGGACAGCAAGGAGCGAGTCGCCCGACGCGCTGTCGAGCTGATCGCGCCCGGCTCGACGATCGTGCTGGATGCCGGCACGACGACCCTGGCGATGGCCCGGATGCTCCCCCGCGGCGCCGACCTCACGGTCATCACGCCGAGTCCCGCGATCGCCCTGGCCGTGGCTGAGCACTCCGACGCCCGCATCGTGATGATCGGCGGAGAGCTCGCACGATTCTCGATGGTCGCGAGCGGCCCTCTCGCGATCGAAGCCGTGCAGCACCTCGCCGCCGACCTGTTCTTCCTGGGGGTGACGGGCATCGACGCGGCGCGCGGCCTGACCACCGGCAACCTCGACGATGCGGTCACCAAGCGGGCGATCGCCGCCCGCTGCGCGCAGACGTTCGTACTCGGCAGCGAGGAGAAGATCGGCGCGACATCCCATTTCCCGGTGCTCGATCTCGACTCCGTCGCGGGCGTCGTCGTCGACTCCCGCGATGCGAATCCCGTGATCCAGGAGCTCGCCGAGCGGGCGTCCGTACTGCGCTGACGGGCGTCAGGTGATCGTGGCGGCCACGATCGTCGGCGTCATGATGGCCACCATCGCGGCGGTGATCGCATCGTTGACGGCCTTGGCCACGGCATCCCCTGCGGCCGAGCCCGCAGTGAGATCCTCGATCCGCCGCTTGAGGTCGCGCGCGGACATCCCTTCGCACTGGTCGCGCAGGATCCCGTGGGCCGCATTGAGGTTCTGCAGGATCGAGAGCAGCGCCAGGTCGGCCTGCGTCGGCACCCCCGTGCCGGCGATCACGGCGGCGAGCCGCGAACGCAGCACCGCCTCAGGAGCTGGGTCCGACTCGGGCGTGCGGGCCGACCCCCACCCGAAGAAGCCGCGCTCTCCGCGGACGAGAACGCCCTGCACGACCAGCGACTCCACGATGACCTCGAGCGGATCGAGCTTCGGGCGCGCGACCAGCGACTGCAGACGCTTGCCGCTCAGCGGCACGAGACGAGCGAGCGTCGCATCGAGGATCGGATTGCCCGTCGGCTCGGTCGACACGACCTCGACGGTCGGGTTCTTGCCCTCCGAGACGACGACGCGTCCGTGCAGGGCGAGGTCGACGATGACGGCGGCGATCTCTCCGTAGAGGCGGTTCACGCTCACGGCGCTCTCGACGCGACCATCAGGCCGGAGAAGCAGCATGTGGAGTTCTTCGACGATCAGCATGGATCCACGCTATGACGGAGCTTCGCGGCTCGGCATCCCCCGAACGGATGACTTCCGATGCCGGCGCCGGCGCTCCCGAACGCACGAACGCCGCGCCCTCCGGAGAGGACGCGGCGTTCGCAGAGGGGTGTTACGCGCCGACCTTCTTCGCGTCGTCCGTGTTGAGCACACGGAAGAGCAGTGCCGCGATGACCGCACCGACGACCGGGGCGACGATGTAGAGCCACAGCGAGGCCCAGTCGAAGTAGCCTCCGACCGAGAGGCCGAGCGCCACGGCCGGGTTGAAGCCGCCGCCCGAGATCGAGCCGACGGTCGCCGCACCGATGAACACGGTGGCACCGATCGCGAGCCCGTAGAACGAGTTGCCCTCGGTGTCCTTCGAGGTCGCCGTGTTGAGCACGACCCAGACGAGGATTAGCGTGAACAGCGCCTCGACGAAGAACGCCGGGCCGACCTCGATGACGACGGCCTCGCCACCGGCGGGCCATACGGCGAGGCTGGCCAGCGCGGCGAGCGCACCACCGACGAACTGCGCCACGAGGTAGGCGATGAGGTCGACGACGCTCAGGCCGCCGCGCAGAAAGACACCGACCGAGACGGCCGGGTTGAGGTGGGCACCCGAGATGTGACCCGTCGAGTAGACGAGCACCATCAGGGTGAAGCCGATCGCGAGCGGGGTCAGCGGGCTCTCGCTGTTCACCGCGGCGATGATGCTGAGGACGAAGAGGAAGGTCGCGAGCGCTTCTGCGAGCGCCTTACGAGGAGTACCGGTCATGAGTGTGGTCTTTTCTGGGAATCCGACGGAAGGCAACAACCTCGCCCGCCCGCGCACTCCGGCTGACGCACCCTCCAATGACGAGACTGAATATAGCGAGCACGCGCGCACAGACGCCGCGCGCCTCGCGGGCTTTCTGTGAAATTCCTGAGTGCCGGGTTCGTGCCTGTCAACCCAGTCGCCGGCAGACCAGCGCCTCCCTAGGGTTCGATGATGACCTCCGACACCGCCCAGACGCAGGAGGAGCCCACGCGGCTGCGTCGCGCCATCACCGGCCCCCTCCTGTTCGCCTTCATCCTGGGCGACGTCCTCGGCGCGGGAATCTACGCGCTGATGGGCGTGCTCTCCGAGAAGGTCGGCGGGATGCTGTGGGCGCCGCTGCTTCTCGCGCTGCTGCTCGCCCTGCTCACCGCCGGGTCGTATGCGGAACTCGTCACGAAGTACCCGCGAGCGGGCGGGGCGTCGGTGTTCGCGGAGCGCGCGTTCCACAGCCCGGTCGTGTCGTTCCTCGTCGGATTCAGCATGCTGGCGGCCGGCGTCACGAGCGCGGCCGGTCTCGCGATCGCCTTCGCCGGCGACTACCTCGGCACGTTCTTCGACCTGCCGACCATTCCCGTCGCTATCGTCTTCCTCGCCGTCGTGGCCGCGCTCAACGCCCGCGGCATCCGTGAGTCGCTCGGCGCGAACCTCGTGATGACGGCGATCGAGCTCAGCGGCCTCGTGATCGTGATCGCGGTGGTCGGCATCTTCGTGGCCGGAGGAGGCGGCGACGCCTCGCGACTGACCCAGACCCCCGAGGGCACCCCTGCGGCCATGGCCGTGCTCGCCGGAGCGGTGATCGCGTACTACTCCTTCGTCGGCTTCGAGACCTCGGCCAACATGATCGAAGAGGTCAAGAATCCGCGCCGCACCTACCCGCGAGCCCTGTTCGGCGCGCTGTTCACGGCCGGTGCGGTCTACGTGCTGGTGGGAGTGGCGAGCTCGATCGCGCTGCCCGCATCGGAGCTGCAGGAGTCGAGTGGTCCGCTTCTCTCGGTCGTCGAGGCAGCGGGCGCGAGCATCCCCTCCTGGCTGTTCAGCCTGATCGCCCTCGTGGCCGTCGCGAACGGCGCGCTGCTGACGATGATCATGGTGAGCCGTCTGACCTACGGCATGGCCGAGCAGAACCTGCTGCCGTCGGTGCTCGGCCGTGTGCTGCCGAATCGCAGGACGCCGTGGGTCGCGATCCTCACCACCACTCTCGTCGCGATGGGGCTGACCCTGGTCGGCGACCTCGCGACACTCGCCGAGACGGTCGTGCTGCTGCTCCTGTTCGTGTTCCTCAGCGTCAACGTCTCGGTGCTCGTGCTGCGGCGCGACAAAGTCGAGCACGACCACTTCCGCATCTGGACCGTCATCCCGGTGCTCGGCATCGGCTCGTGCCTCCTGCTTCTGACCCAGCAGCGCCCCGTCGTCTGGCTATTCGGCGCGATCCTGCTCGCCGTCGGCGGAGTGCTCTACCTGCTCGCACGGTGGAGCCGCAGGCGCTCCGCGTCGCGCAACCCCTCGTCCGACACCACCGACACCACCGACACCCCCGAGGAGAACAATGAGCACGCCTGACCAGACCCCCGACGACGCCATGACGAGCGAAGAGAAGCGTCACGATCAGCTGACCGCGGCACCGGATGCCACCGAGGCCGACGCCGCACCACGCATCGAGGTGTCGGAGCACGACGGCAACACGCGCATCGACATCGCTCCGGATGCCGCGGTGCGCCCGGGCCCCGGCCCCGGCGTCGAGACCGAAGACGAGACCGAGGCCGAGCCTCGGGACTAGCCGGCGCTCACGAACGCGAGGCGGTGCGGCGGCGGGCAGCCGCGACGATGCTCACCACCGCGCCCGCGAGCACGAGCATCCCGCCCAGCGCAGCAGCGCCCGAGCTGTCGGCGCCGGTCACGGCGAGCGCACCGCTCGACGGGTCCGTCGGAGTCGGTGACTCCGTCGGCGCGTCCGCGATGACCTCGTGTTCGAACGACTGCGGCGCGGTCGCTACGGCACCGCCTCGCGCGCCGGGGCTCTCGGCGGCGATGTCGACGTCGATGACCGTTCCCCCGACGCGCACGAGCGCGGTGAACGACACCGTCACGGCTTCGCCGGGGGCGAGCGCGCCGACCCAGCGCAGCACGCTGCCCTCCAATCGCGCCTCTCCGACGCTCGCCTGGAACGCGCCGTCGACTCCCGCCGAGCGCAGCAGCGAGGCGAGGTCGGCGGCCAGCGTGGCATCGGTGAGCAGCACGTTGCCCGTGTTGGTCAGGGTCATCCGATAGCGGATGCGGTCGCCGGGGTGCACCTCGGCACCGGAATCCGGCTCGGCCGAGGCCTCGAGGGCGAGCCCTGGCGCCGCCGCGACGGTGACCGCGGTTCCTGCGGTGCGCCCGGTGTAGAGCAGCAGAGTGCTCTTCTGCGTGGGGTGCGAGGGGTCACGGGACGCATCGCTGACCGCCCCGACCGCCGAATAGAGCGCGACCTGGCGCGCCACCTCCGGGATGGCGGTGTTGTCGACCGGGAACCACGTCGACCCGCCCGTCGCGTCTCTCGCGGAGGACAGCACATAGAACTTCCCCTGCTCCGGCGTGGGGATCGTCGCGCTGACGATCGGCTGACCGTCGAAGGTGTCGTCGCAGTCGACGCTGTAGTCGACGCCCTCGGTCAGCAGAGTCCCGCCCTCGACCGGCACGTTCACGGGGCCGGGGTCCTCGTCGAACACCCGCAGGGTGGTGGCCGAGCAGTCCGCGACCGTGGCCCCGAACGGAGGCACCTCCTCGGTGCCGGCCGCGACCCACTGCCCGCCGAAGTCGGCGGCGGCCTCGTCGCCGATCGCCTTCGCCTGCACGACGAATCGCGCGGGTGAGGCGGCAGTCGCACCGCTCACCCAGTGGCCGCCCGTCCGCTCGTACAGATCGAGCGCCGTGCCGTACGGCACATCCGTGCGGAAAACAGCGCCGTCGCTCTCGAACTCCGCCGAGTAGACGCCTCCGGCCGCATCGAGGATGCCCGAGCCGACCACCTGCAGAAAGAACGTGAACGACCCGGTGACGCTCACGGCATCCGCGGCAGCCGGGGTGAACGTGCCTCGCACGAGATCGCCGGTCGCCCCGGATTCGGCGACCGTCACATCGACGAGGGGCGCTCCGCCCACGGCATCCGTCACCGTCGCACCGGTCGTGAGCACCGCCCTGGTCCCCGCGGGGGTGCGGACGTCGAACGTCTCACCCGCGGCCGCGATCTCGCGCTCGAACTCGACCGTCACCGCCAGGAAGGGCAGAGCGGCCGACGGCACCAGGGGGTTGGCCGCCTCATACGGGGCGACCGAGACCGCGGTCACGGCTGACGGCGAGGCGGCGGATGCAGGGGCGACGCCCCCTCCGAACAGCGCGGCGCCCAGGACTGCGGCGAGGGAGAGCACCGCGGCGATGCGGGGACGGGGACGACGTTCGACGGGCACAGCAGGTCTCCAGACACATCGGCGGGGATGGCCCCAGCGTATCTGCGAGCCGGCTCGGAGCACCGGCGGCGACAGGGCGAGGCGGAACTAGTTGCGGGTTGCGGCTCCGTATCCGCATCGTCGCGATAGGTTTTCCCTTGTGACCACGACCATCGCCGATGAACCGCCCGCGCGCCGCAACGCGTCGCCGGGTCCGGAGCGCGGCGGTGGAGCCACCCTCGCCGACGTCGCCCGCCTCGCCGATGTCTCCCGTGCCACCGCCTCCCGCGTGCTCGCCGGCCGGGCCGCAGGCAAGTCCGCGAGCCATGCCCGCGTGCTCGCCGCCGCCGAGGAGCTCGGCTACGTCGTGAACGGACTCGCTCGTTCGATGATGGGCGTCGGTCGGCGGAGCATCGCGTTCGTGTCGAGCATCATGGTCGGCCCGACCTTCGCCACCATGGCCGGTGGCGCCGAAGACGTCGCCACCGCGAACGGCCACCTGCTCACGATGTGCACGACCGGCGGTGACGTCGATCGGGAGGCCGCACTGATCGAGACGCTCAGCGAGCAGCGGGTCGCCGCCGTGCTCCTCGTCGGCTCGACCCCCGCGACGGAGGAGTTCGAGAGGCGCGCGCAGCGGTACTCCGACACGCTCGCACGCGTGGGCGCCCGACTGATCCTGTGCGGGCGTGCCGCTCTACCCGGTCATCCCCACATCGCGTCGATCGACTACGACCACCGCGGAGGGGTGCGCACCGGCGTCGAGCACCTCGTCGGGCTCGGACATCGCCGCATCGCCTTCGTGGGCTCGCTCGACGACATGACCACGCCGCACCAGCGCTTCCTCGGCTACCAGGACGGACTCTCAGGCGCCGCCATCGAGTTCGATCCCGAGCTGACCGTACAGAGCGGCAACTCCTCGGACGACGCGGCGGCGGCCACGGTCGCATTCCTCGACGAACACCCGGAGATCACGGCGATCGTCTGCCAGACCGATGTCATGGCGGTCGGCGTGTGCCGCGCACTGCACGCCGGAGGCATCGCGATCCCCGGGCAGATCTCGGTGGTCGGATTCGACGACATGCAGCTGGTCGCCGATCTGACACCGTCGCTCACGACCGTGCGCGCGCCCTTCCACGACGTGGGCGAGCTCGCCGGTCGGATCGCCGTCGGCGGGGCCTACGAGGGGCCCGCCGTGCTGCCGGTCGAGCTGATCGTCCGCGGATCGACGGGCCCCGTCCGCGACTGAGGCATCCCGTTCCCGCAGACGCGGGGATCACGCAGCACGACGGAGCGGGGCGATCGGAGAACCGACCGCCCCGCTCCGCCATCGGTCAGTAGGCGCCGAGATCCTCCCACGGGCCGTTGACATCGCCCGGCTCCTGATTGCGGGTCCACCACTTCGCCCTGAACGTGTGCCCGTCGTGCGCGACGGTCTCGCCGCCGACGTAGACGAACGACGCCGTCCACGCCTGCACGGCGTCTCCTGCCGCGGGAACGACTGCGCCCTGCTGCATCCACGATCCGGTGACGGAGCTGCCGGGCTGCTCGTTCCGCGTCCACCACTGCGCCGTGAAGACGGCTCCGCCGTGCGACACCTCATCACCCGCGCCGTAGACCGCCGCCGGATCCCACACCGGGATGGCCGGAGCCGTCGACGCCACGCCGAACACGACGAGCTCGGCCACGTTCAGGATCTGACCGTTCACGAGTCGGATGTACCGGAACGAGGTGTCGTCGCTCACCGTCCACTGCTGCCAGTCGAGGGTCTTCGCCGGAATCGCGGGCGTCAGCCGAGTCCACGTCTGCAGGTCGTTCGAACCCTCCAGCCGCATGTCGGCGATGCGCGAGGTGCCGTAGCCGTCCTGCCGCACGAGCAGCTCCGCCCCGCTCAGCGACACGGTCGTGTCGGGGCCGAAATCCCACACGTTGCCGTAGAGTCCGGCGTTCAGCCGGGTGTCGGAGTGCGTCGCAGGGTCGCCGTCGAGCATCCTCGCCGTGTACTGCGTCCACGCGGCGTCGACGACTCCGTCGGGGCGCAGCACCGTCGCGTCGCGGAACGCCGAGTCGATGCGTCCGCTGTCGCTCGAGAGGAACAGTCTCGATCCGTCGGTGGTGGCGTGGATCGTGTCGGCATTCTGTCCGTCGGCAGTGGTGAAGTCGACGGCGAAGTCGACCCGTGCCCCGCGCTGAGCACTCTCGGGCACCGTGGCCGTCGCGACCCACTGGCCCGCTGCGGGAGACGTCACGGTGGCGGGAGCGCCGAGCACCGTCACGGCCACGTCCGTGTTGCCTGCGGGGCCGGAGATACGCACCTCGACGCCGTCTCCCGGCACGATGCGTCCTGCGACGGCGTCCGGCGACGAGAGCGATACGGTGTCCATCGATCCGACAGCCTCGATGCGGGAGCCGTCTATGCGGATGTCGGCGATGCTCCAGATCCCCGGATATGCGGGATCGGACGGCACACCGGGCTCGTCCACCTGGAACTTCAGGAATCGGAACGGCTGGCCCTGCACCTCGTCGCGCACGTCGATCCACTCGATCGACGAGTCCTGGCCCACGTTCGGATGCTCGGTGAGCAGCGTCCACGTCGCGCCGTCGTCGGAGCCGTAGACGTTCGTCCCCTCAGCACGGTTCGGGAATGTGTCCCTGGCCTGGATACCGAAGCGCTCGGCGCCGACGCGGAAAGCCGACCCGAAGTCGAACACGATGCTCGGAACACGCTGGTCGCCCCAGCTCGTCTGGTTGTCGCCATCTGTGATCGCGGTCAGCTGTGCCGCCGTGAGCGGCGGAGCCGTGACGAGTCCCCGATAGTCGAGAGTGCCGTCCGCCAGCACAGGGTCGAGCACCACGAGACCTGAGACAGCGTCACCGAGCCCGTCGAGAAGGGTTGCGAAGGCTGCGGCATCCGCGCCCTGCACTCCCTGCTCCGCGTGCGTGCGCGCCTCGACGAATCGCGCCCAGCTCGCCGAGGTGTACTCGTCGCTCTCGCCCGCGCGTCCGACGAGTTCGTCGATCGCGGCATCCCGGCTCTCTGCGACCGTGATCGTCACGGGCAGTGCCGTCGTCGTCGTGCCGTCCGACGCCGCGAGGGTCATCTGCGCGACCCCCGGCTGAGCGGGCGACCAGCTCAGTTCGCTTCCCTGCAGGACCATGCCTGACGGGGCGTCCTGCAGCGTCAGGGTCACGGTCTCGCCGGTGGCATCCGTGGTCTGCACGGCGCGCCGCCACTGCTCGCCCGCGACGAGCACCGCATCGAGCTCGGGAGCGTCCGCGAACACCGGCGGCGTGATCACGCCGTTCGCCTGCGCCAGCAGCCCCGCGACGTCGATCTTCGCGTCAGACCCGGTCGCCCGGAGGAACAGGATGTTCTCGCCCACGGCAGCCGGCGTCTTCGTGAGCGCCAGATCCAGCCAGACGTAACGCCACTCACCTTCAGTGTCGGGGACGACGATCTCGGCGAACGGCTGCTCCTCCGCGGTGCGTGAGGCCAGCAGTCGTGCGGTGCCGGAGCTTCGCACCTTCACGGCCACGAGCGGCTGCGCGGCAGCCCGGTCGCCCCAGATCGCCCGCCTGATCGCGAGGTTCGCGTCATCGGCACCGGCATCGAGTCGGATGAAGGACGTGCCGTCGACCTCGTCTCGGACTGCTCCATCACCGAGGGGCGTGCCGAAGGTGCGCACCGACAGTTCGGCGCTGTCTGCCAGCGGAGCCGCCGCTCCGTCGACCTCGGCGAGCTCCTCGGGGAAGGCCACCCAGTACTCGGCTCCGGTGTAATCGGATCCCCGGTCGTTCCAGAAGTTCTGGACACCGGTGCCGTAGTAGTAGAGCGGACCGTCCCGCTGCTCGTAGAGCTCCGCGACATGGGGCGCCTCGGCGGCGACATCGACGTCGGCGACGTAGCGGTACTGCAGGTAAGCCTCGCTGAGCGGATCCTGCAGGCGACCGCGATACGCCTGCGAGATCGCGCCGCCCTCGTTCGCTGGGATATACGGCACCTCCTCGCCCATCATGAAGGCGTAGAAGGTGTCGGCGCCGTCGAGGATGCGGTGGTCGAGGAAGTCGTAGGGCGAGACGGCATCCGCCGATTCCGACACGGTGCCTGCGGTCGGATCGACCTTCGTGCCCTGCGCGTCGACGATCCGGGCGAGGGCGACGAAGATGTCGACGTCGCCCTGACCGTGCGCCTGATCTCGGAGCATCTCCATGTGCTGCACGAACGGCTGGCCGGTCGTATTGCCGGGAGCATCGGCCGGGATCTCGCGGAACAGCTGCTCCAGCGATCCGTTCACGTTCCCGCCGTACAGGTCGTGCTCGCTCTCATAGCCCGCGTTGACCGTGAACCACTCCACCCGCTCGGCGTAGAGATCGGCGTCGTCGAGGAAGATCGCCGCCGAGATCATGCCGATCACGCCGTAGAGGTGCTGGTTCCACAGGCGGTTCTTCGAGGACAGGAACGTGTCGAGCACCGGTCGCACCAGGTTGTCCTCGATGCGCTGCTCGTCGGTGTCGGTCCACCGCAGATCGTACCCGTCGAGGGCGGCGTTCGCAGGCTCGGTGCTGCGGATCAGCTCGGCCGCGATCAGCATGTAGTAGAGCGGTACCCCGGTGTGGATGTGAGCGTCGGCGAAGTACTCGTACTTCGCGGCGTCCAGGCCGCTCCATGCTCGGAGTCCGTGCAGGGCGTTCGCGCGATACTGCTCGTCACCCGTGACGACGTACTCGAGCGCCTGGGTCATCACGCCGATGCTGTCGCGCTGCGCCATGGAGCGCATTCCGACGCTCGCGTACGCGTCGTTCTTCGGGATGTCGGTGCCGGGCTGCGCGTTCTCGACGCGGTAGTCGATCGCGGCGTACCGGGTGTCGACCATCGCGTCGTAGTAGCTCGCCCACGGGTCGACCCCGGCGAGCACCTGGGTGCGCATGTTCTCGAGGTTGTCGGCGGTGAAGCCGATCCCCGGATGCGCGAATCCGGCGTCGCTGACCGTCTCGACGATCTCGGGCGCGGCCGTCTGCAGGGTGGTCGAGACCGGAGCTGCGGCGGTGGCCGGCGGTGCGACGAGGAGCGCGCCGCTGAGGGCGATCACCCCGGCGGTCAGCGCACCGACCGTCTTGCGGATACTGCGTTGTTCGATCTTCATCGATCTCTCTTCCGTGACGGCGCCGTCGAGCGACGGCGCGAGGGCATGCAGGAGCAGGAACTTCGCGACGGTCAGGGGTTCGGAGGAGTGCGGGTCAGTCCTCCCCCGCCGAATCGGTCTCGCCGTATCTGAGAGACACGTCGGTGAAGTCGGCAGACCACCCGCGGCCGTCGAGATCGTCCGCGCGCACGCCGAAGAACAGGCCGGTGAACCGCAGCCGATCGCCGTGGTCGTCCGACAGAGTCCAGGCCGGGTGGACGCCGGGTACGTCGGTCCAGTGATCATCGCCGACCGCGGCTACGGCGAACCGGAGGTCGGGTCCGTCGAGCATCAGCCGCATCCGCACGTCCCCATCCGGCCGTGCGACCGGCGCGGAGCGAGTGGTGCGCGCCCCGTCTCTGACCACGACGCGGACGTGCCGGCCGTTGTCGGCATCCCACCCCAGCTGCAGCCAGATCCAGCCGCTGCGGTCGTACCAGGCGATCGCTCCGGCGAGCTCACGGGTGCTGGTGGACTCGGCGTCCACCGTGACCTCGAACGTGGCCCGATGCTCCTCGACCCTGGTGACGATCATCGACTGATCGAAGACGGATGCCGGCGAGTGCCCGCCACGCAGCCGTAGCCATCCGGGTCGCGCGGTCAGGTCGGCGGTGTCTCGATCGAGCGCTGTGCGCAGCGTCGACCAGCGCCGGCTGTCGAGCTGCGCGGCATCGAAAGACTCAGCGAACCCCGACGCGACGGGGCGGCCGACGCCCTGTCCCTCGACCTCGAGCTCGAGCGCGGCATGATGCCCGCCCTGCGCCAGCCGCAGCCAGCCTTTCTCGTCGAACACGACCCGCTGCAGGCAGGTCTCGCGCCCGAGCGTGCTGTACCTCTCACCGAGGTGCAGAGTCGGCCGGCTGGCCAGATGCACCAGCATCCACTCGCCACTCGGCGTCTGCACGAGCTCGCCGTGACCCGCCTTCTGCAAGGGCAGACCGGGGGCGTCACGGCTGGTCAGCACGAACGGCTGCGTGTCACGCTCGTAGGGTCCGGCGATCTCGCGCGAGCGCGCCACCGTGATGGCGTGGTTCCATCCGGTGCCACCCGCGGCGATCAGCAGGTGGTACCAGTCGCCGATGCGGTAGAGGTTGGGACCTTCCACCAGCGTCGACTCCTGATGGATCACGATGGCCGTGCCCGAGGTGCGGCTCTCATCAGGCAGATACTGCTCGAGCACGAGACCGCCGAACGACGGATGCTCCGGCCGCTGATCCCATTGCACCCCGACGATCCAGTGGGTGCCGTCGGGGTCGTGGAAGAACGAGAAGTCGAACCCGCGTGAGCCCAGATGCACCGGCGCGCTCCACGGACCGTCGATGCTCTCGGCGGTCACGAGGTAGTTGTCGATGTCCTTGTCGTCGCCGTCCACGGACCGCACCACCGAGTACGCGAGCCAGAACAGGCCGTTCGAATGCGAGAGGCTCGGCGCCCACACACCCCCGGAGTCGGGCACGCCCCGGAGGTCGAAGCCCTCGTCGAGCGCATGCCCGCGGACCGTCCAGTGCACGAGGTCGGTGGAGTGATGGATGCGCACCGCGGGGTGGAACTCGAACGTGCTGGTGGCGATGAAGTAGCCGTCTCCTACCCGCACGATCGACGGGTCGGGGTTGAACCCCCGGAGGATCGGATTGCGCACGACGGCCATCACACGACCCCCGGCACCCGCTCGAAGCCGACGAACGCCTCACCCGCGACGAAGCGGGCGACCTCGTCGATCACGTCACGCCCGAGTCGGTGGAGCTCATTTCCGGTGGCGCCCGCGATGTGCGGGGTGAGTGTGACATTGGGCAGGATCCACAGCTCGTCATCGGCGGCGAGAGGCTCCGGCTCCGTCACGTCGAGGATCGCGTCGATCCGCCCCGCGCGCAGATGCGTGCGCAGCGCGTCATGGTCGATCAGCGAGCCTCGAGCCGTGTTGATCAGCACCGAGCCGTCGCGCATGGTGGCCAGCTCGTGAGCGCCGATCATGTGCTCGGTCTCGGGAGTCGCGGGGGCGTGCAGCGAGACGATGTCGGAGGCCGCGAGCAGATCATCGAGTGTGGTCTTGAGCCCGCCGAGGGCCACGATCTCCTCTTCCGAGGCATACGGATCGTAGATCAGCACGCGCACGTCCGTCGCCTGCAGAAGCTGAGCCACGCGACGTCCGATCCGCGAGGCGCCGACGAGCCCGACCGTGCGTCCGAAGTTGCCACTGTCGATCAGATCGGCCTCGCGGTCGACGAAGGCGCGACCCTCGCGGTAGATCTGCTCGGCATACCTCGCCCGCTTGCCGGCGAGCACGATGGTCGCCGCGGTGTACTCGGCGACAGCCTGCGCGTTGCCCTCGCCGGCGTTCGTGAAGACGATGCCCCGGCGCGCGGCCTCCACGATGTCGAGCACCGCGCTGGCGGCGCCACCGGCGAAGACGACGGCGCGCAGGTTCGGCATCCGCTCGAGCATGTCGCGGTCGACCTGCGGACATCCCCAGCCGGCGAGCAGGATCTCGGCCTCGCTGATCAGGTGCGAGGCGTGATCGCTCTCGAAGTCGGTGAGCACGTCGGCGCTCACATCGACCAGCGCGCTGAGCCGGGCCCGGTGCGGGCCGAAGAGGTTCTCGGCCAATGCCGGGGGATTCATCGCGACGATCGCGCGGGGTCGGGCGTTCACTTCTTCAGCTCCTCGATGCTCCAGTCGTCGCGCCAGCTCAGCTCGGCACGACCCTCCTCGACCCGCAGCGGCAGCCAGATCGGCGCCGACGAGGCCAGGTCGTCACGATCCCAGCGGTCGCCGATGTACACGTGGCCGCCGTCGACCGGCAGCACGACGCTCACCTGCGAATCGAACGTGCGGCTGCCGGTCGGGGCGAAGTCCCGCCACGGCGACCACGGCCCCTCGAGCGCGGAGGCGGTCGCGTACTTGTTGTCGTTCAGGTCCCAGCCCGTGAGGTCGGATCCGAACAGGTAGTACAGCCCCTCGTGACGCACCAGCGTCGGCGACTCGTACCCGATCTCGGGGCGATCCTGCTGGCGCAGCGTCGCCACGATCGATTCGACTCCGCAGTGGTCGTCGCGAAGCCGATAGATGTGCAGACCGTTGTCGCGGTCCTCCGAGAGCAGATAGCCGACGCCGCCCTCCTGGAAGACGCCGATGTCTCGGCTGAGGTTGCCGAGCGGTCGCTCGCTGCCGAGATATTCGTACGGCCCCTCGGGCGCATCGCCGATCGCGAAGCCGACCCTCGCGTCCGAGTAGTCGGCGCTGTCGATGTGAACGATCAGCACCCAGCGCCCGTCCGGGCGGCGCAGCGCCTTGGGCCGTTCGACGATGCGGTCCGGTGCCAGGTCTCCCGAGTCGGCGGCGAGCGCGTCGCCGACATACTCCCAGGTCGCGAGGTCGGCCGAGCGGTAGCAGGCCACCGCCGTGAATCGGTCGCCGGCGGTCTTGTCCTCACCCCAGGCGTACCAGTGCGGCCCGACGCGCTGAATGCCGATGCCGTGCAGCTGCGCGATGCGGGCGCGGCCGTCGGTGAAGAGCTCGCCGGTGCGGATCGTGCCGCTCATGCGTCGCTCCCCTCGATGTCGGGCCGGACGCGGAGCACGCGGGCGCCGAGTCCCGGCCCCGTGGCGATGCAGATGCCGTCGCCGGCGCTGTCGATCACCCAGCCGTCGACGGAGGATCCCGCGGGGAAGAGGGTCTCGACTCCGTGGACTCCGGGGATCGTGAACGAGCGCGGCTCCTCCGACCTGTCCCACACGAAGAGCAACGACTGCTCGGTTCCCCGCAGGCCCAGGCAGACGACGTCGTCATCCCACGCGGGCAGGCCGAGCGGCCAGAACGGATCGGTCGCAGCCAGCCCGCCGCGCACGGTCTTGTGCAGGCCGACGGCCTCGGCGACGAGCGCCCGCTGCGATGCGCCGAGCTCTCCCAGGAAGCCCGAGAGATAGAGCCTGCCGCTCAGGCCGGTGACGAGGGTGAACACCGTCTCGGCATCCGTCATTTCGCTCGCCGGGTACGCCCAGTTGCCCGCCTGCTCCGGAAGGATCGACGCGGGCGCCGATGCCGCGATCGGCGGATAGAGACGGAAATCCTGCTGGTCGGTGGTGGACTGCAGGTGTGTGCGCGACAGCAACGCGTAGTCGGCCCGCATCGCGCCCGACGAGCAGTTCTCGATCAGGAGTTCCGGATGCCGTCTCTGCACGTCGTCGAGCCAGTCGCCGACGGCGCGGATATGGCCCAGCAGGCCGTCTCCGGCCGCTGCGGCCTGCCACTCGGTGCCGGCACCGGGGTTGATGTTGTAGTCGAGCTTCAGGAAGCTCACGCCGTACTCTCGGATGATCCGATCGACCGTGTCGTCGAGGTGCGCCCGCGCCGCGGGGTGCCGGAAGTCGAGGTGGTAGCGGTCGTGCTCGCGCACGCGCACACCGAACCTCTGGAAGAAGGCGTCGTCCGGCAACGTCTTCGCGACAGGACTGGTCACCCCCACGACCTCGGGCTCGAGCCAGAGTCCCGAGCGCATGCCCGCAGCGTGGATCTCGTCGATGATGCCGCGGAGCCCTGCCTCGTCGAACCGGCTCGGGGCCTCCCGCCACTCGCCGACCGTGTCCCACCAGTCGCCGATCTCGGGGTCGGCGAACCAGCCCGCATCGATGCAGAAGACCTCTGCCCCGGCCTCGGCGGCGGCGCGGATCAGCGGGCGCAGCGCCTCGGACGAGGGCTGCCCCATGAGCGTGTTCATGAAGTCGTTGTAGACGATCGGCAGGTCGGGACCGTCGACGCGGCGGATCGCTCGGCGATGCGAGGTGAGCGCGGCGATCGCCCCCTCGAATCCCTGCGCCGACGCGGCGAGCGCGACCGGCGCCGTGAGGAACTCGTCGCCGTGCGAGAGCACACGGGCGAACTGGTGCTCGAGATCCGTGGGGCCGAGCAGTGAGAGGGCCAGACCTTCGATCCCCTGACTGAGGTCGACATGCCAGCCGGCGCCACTCTCGATCTGCCAGGCGATGACCGAGCCGTCCCGGTGCACGAGGGCGCCGACAGGCAGGTGTTCGCCGGTCGACCATGCGCCATGGCTCGTCAGAGTCGCGTGGCCCCGGCCGTCCTGCGCGTGGATCGGCAGCGACAGCGGAGGCAGCTCGTCGGTCAGGGCACGACGGTGCCAGCGGTTCTCCGCCAGCCATTCGCTGCGCGCGGTGAGGAGGTCGTACTGCTCCCCCGCATGCGGGCCCGCGCCGAATCCGACGTTGGCCGAGCTGACCGCGGTGATGACGACCGGCGCCGACGCGGTGCCGCGCAGTGTGTGCTGCACGCGCAGGGCCGTGCCCGAGAGCGCGAGCACGCTCGTGACCTCGAGCCCCGTGAGCGCGTCGCGCTGCACGAGCGTGACCGTGTCGGGGTCGGCATCCGTCGGTGCGGCATCCATCCGTTCGATGCGCAGTCGAGCCCCCAGAGCCGAGCGCACGTAGGCCTGACTCGTGCGCGCACGCTGCTCTGCGGCGGTGAAGATCTCGACGAGGGGTGCGGGGTGGCCGTCGCCGGCCGCGAGGGACGCCGGGCCGTCAGTTCCCGCCGCGATCGTGAATCCGCCGATGCGGGCGATCATGCGCCCACCCGCTCACGGGCGCGATCGAAGCCGAGCGTGCGGGTGCAGATCGTGGCGGCCACCGCGGCGAGAGCCGGCGTCGACAGCCACGCGACCGCGCCGATCACCGGAAGCGAGGTGGCGAGACCCGCGAGAGCCGCGAGGAGCAGCCAGACGAGAGCCAGATGAGGGCGCTGCAGGACGATCCGTGCGGCGGCGAGCGCATATGCGGCGCCGCGCAGGGGCGAGTCCGAGAGGAACGCGGCTGCGACCACGATCGCGGCGACGACGGCGGCCACGGCGACCGCGCCCAGCAGCACACCGGCATCCGCCCCGAGCAGGGCGATGTCGTAGCCGAGCACGAGCGCAGCGGCGCTGAGCGCCAGAGCCGAACCCCAGCGGTGGCGCACGGCATCCGCGAAAGCCCGCCAGAAGGTCTGCGCCACGTGCGTCTCAGAGTCGAGCAGCGCCGCGGCGGCCGTGGTCAGTCCGTGCAGCGCCGGGGCGACGGGCAGCACTGCGGCAGCGCCCAGCCAGAGCGCGATGTGGGTGGCCTGCCAGCCCACGAGCGACTGGAAGACGAGCAGGGGCACGAGGCAGATGACGAACGACAGCGATACGAGGAAGTAGTGGAACGCGCCGAGCAGCAACGTCGCGATGACGCCGTCGTAGCCGAGCAGACGGCCGAGTCGCGAAGTGGTCACGGTGCTCATCCCTTGACCGCCCCGACCGACATGCCCTTGATGAAGTAGCGCTGGAAGGCGGCGAAGATCGCGACCGAAGGGACGATGGCGAGGATCGCTCCCGTGTAGATCAGCTGCCACTGAGAGGTGAGCAGACCCACCATGCGGTTGATCGCGACGTTGATGGTTCCGGCCGACGACGAGTCGAGGAACACCAGGGGGATGAAGAAGTCGTTCCAGAGTCCGAGTGCCTGGATGATCACGAAGGCCGAGGTGACCGGCAGGAGCATCGGGAAGACGATGAGCCAGAAGGTGCGCAGGCGGCCCGCGCCGTCGACGTGCGCCGCCTCTTCGACCTCGATCGGGATGCCCTTGATGAAGCTGCAGTAGAGCAGGATGCCGAAGCTCGCCGCCCCTCCGAGATGCACGAGGATCACCGAGAGCAGCGTGCTGTACAGGCCGACATCGTCGAAGCCCTTCACGAGCGGGATCATGCGCACCTGGAAGGGGATCATGAGTCCGGCGATGAACAGCACGTACAGGAACCGCGAGGTGCGGCCGCCGATCCGCTCGATGCCGTAGGCGGCCATCGGCACGATGATGATGAGCATCACGACGGTGCCGACCGTGATGATGAGGGTGTTGAGCACCGCCTCGAGGAAGTCGGTCTGCTGGAACAGGGTGACGTAGTTGTCGAACGCGAAGGATGTGGGCAGGCCCATCGGATCCTTCGTGATCTCGGCGTACGAGCGGAACGAGTTCAGCAGCGCGTAGATCACCGGAGACGCGACGATCAGCACCAGGATGCTGAGCACCACCATCACGATGATCTCGCCGATCGACCACTTCTTCTTCTCCCGGCGCACGCGCGGCGGGCGTGGGATGCGAGCGATCCCCGCAGGGCGCGCCTCCGGCTCGATCTTCATGGTGACCTGGGTCATCGTCTCGGTCATGCCTGGATCTCCCTCTTGCGCATGTAGGCGTTCGCGGCGACGGTGCTCACGATCACCACGATGAAGAGCACGACGGCGGCCGCCGAACCGAATCCGGCCCGGTACTCGCCGAAGCCGACCTTGTAGATGAAGAAGGCCATGGTCTCGCTCACGAACCCGGGGCCTCCTGAGGTGAGCACGAGCACCTGATCGAAGATGACCCAGCCTGCGATCATCGCGAGCGTCATGTTGACGGTGACGGCGCCGGCGATCATCGGCCAGGTCACGTTCCAGAAGACCTTGGCGCCGCTCGCGCCGTCGATGCGCGCGGCCTCGATGAGCTCCTGCGGCACCGACTGCAGGTTCGCGAGGTAGATCAGCGTCGTGTTGCCACCGAGCGTGAAGCAGGTGATGAACAGGATGACCCAGATCACGATGCTGCTGTCACCCAGCCAGTCGCGGGCCCACTCGGGGAGGCCCATGTCGCGCAGCACCGTGTTGACGGAGCCGAAGTTGTAGTTGAGCAGGTACTTCCAGATGGTCGCCATGATGAAGGCGCTGACGAGCGCCGGCAGGTACACGGCCGTGCGGAAGAAGCCCTGGGCATGGTTGAGCTTGTCGAGCATGAGGGCCACGGCGAGCGAGATCACGTTGATGATCAGGGCGGAGCCGAGTCCGAGGATCAGGGTGTTGCGCACCGCGTTCCAGAAGCGGCCGCTCGCGACGATGTCCTCATAGTTCCGGATGCCGACGTAGTCGTAGCCGTCGCTGATGCCGTCCCAGTCGGTCAGGCTCAGCTGCAGAGTCTGCAGCGAGGGGACGATCACCATCATGAGATAGATCACCAGCGCGGGGATGACGAAGCCCAGCATGGCCAGACGCCCTCGTCCGAATCGCGGTCTCACTCTGACCTCGGTGTGTGCACTCATGTTCTCTCCTTGATCGATCGCCGTTCGCCGAAGCCGGGGCGCGGTCGGGTCCGCGCCCCGGCGCCGTGGCTCAACCGGCTGCGGCGACCTGCGTGTCGAGTTCCGCCTGGACCTTCGCGATCGTCTCGTCGATCGTGGTCTGGCCGTCCTGCATCTCGATGCGGGACTGACGGAAGAAGGTGTTGACCGAGCTGAAGGTGCTGAGCGTCGGGGAGTTCTCGTACCAGACGAGGTTCGGGTTCTCGAGCAGGGCGAAGAAGTCCTCGGCTCCGGGGATGGTGTCGTTGCGGGTGACCTCATCGGACTTGAGGATGTTGGGCGAGATCCACCCGCTCGCCTCCATCAGGTCGGCGGCCTCGACGGAGTAGAAGTACTCGAGGAACTCGACGGCGGACGCGTATTCGTCCTCGTCTTCCGCGGCCTGAGACGAGATCGCGAGACCGCCGGCTGTGTCGCCGATCACGCTGTTCTTGAGGACGTTGAGGTTGCCGTCCTCGTCGGGGATGATGAACAGCCCGGCGTCGAACTCCGGGTCGACCTTGTTGATGTCCATGAGTCGTCCGAGCCCGGCGGACGAGGTCGCCATGACCGCCTGCTCGTTGACCAGGAGCGTCGTGGTCTGCGCGTCCGCGGTGGACTGCCAGCCCTCCAGCACGTAGTCGTCCATGATCATCTTGAGCTCCTCGAGCGGAGCCTTCAGGTCGGCCACAGAGGCGTCTCCCGCAGCTGCCGCGTTCCAGAACCCGCCTTCGTCGCTGTACTCGGCGAACACCGGTGCGGCGAGCGGCTTCCAGAGCTGGTCGGAGGGCCACACCTCCGCGGCGGCGGTGGCGAGCGGCACGTCGCCATTGGCTTTGATCTCCTCGAGCAGGTCGATGAAGTCGTCGTAGGTCTCGGGCACCTCGAGGTCGTGCTCCTCGAAGTAGGTCTTGTTGTAGACGATGTTCATGCCGAGCTCGCCGTTGAGCGCGCTGGACGGCACGGTGTAGACGTTGCCGTCCTCGGCAGGGGCGAACGCGTCGGGCTCGAGCAGCGCCGTGACCTCTTCGGGCACGGGGGCGAGCTTGCCGGCGTTGACGTAGGTGAGGGTGTCGCGCATGTCCACGACGGCAGGCCAGTTGCCGGTGGCATCGACGGTCTTGAGCGCGGTGGCGTAATCGGATCCGGCGGGCAGCGGGTCGAGCTTGACCTCGGTGGTGTCGCTCTGCTCGTTGAAGGCGGTGACCACCTGGTCGACCACCCCGTTCCAGGTCTCGTCTCCCGTGGCGTACAGGAATCGGATCGTGGTCTTGTCCTCCGACGCTCCCGCGTCACCATCGCCACCGGCGCAACCGGCGAGCGCGAGAGCAGAGGTCGCGAGGCCCGCGGTCACCAGCAGGAGGCGGCTTCGTGCCGTCCGCGTCATTGCGTTGTGCATGTGATCTCCCTTGATTCGTGCCGGACTCTCGTCGGCTACACCGACGGTAGCCGAGGGGATAGCGTTTTCCAAGCACTTTCTGTAACTAGTTGCACTTTACTCGTGAACTCGCGAGAATCAACCCTGGCGACGTTCGGCGCGCCCGGAATCGAGTGGCTACAGCCAGCCCTTGCGTTTGAAGACCCAGTAGAGCCCGAAGCCCATCCCCACCATCAGCGCGATCGCCATGGGATACCCGAACGCCCAGTGCAGCTCGGGCATGTGGTCGAAGTTCATGCCGTAGACGGTGCCGACGAGGGTCGGCGCGAACAGGATCGCCGCCCAGCCCGAGATCTTCTTGACCTCGTCGTTCTGACGGATGCTCAGCTCCGTCATCCGCGTCATCTCCTCGTTCTGACGCCGCGCCACGATCGTGGACTCGACGGTCAGCGCGTTGTCGAGCACGGTGCGGAACGTGTTCGCGCGCTCCGAGACGCGCAGGGTGTGGTCGAGCACGTCGCGCAGGTATCGCTGCAGCTCCTCGTCGACCTGGTACTTCGCAGAGCCGCGCAACAGGGCATCGAGCATCCCCGCCAACGGCTGCACCGCCCGCTGGAAGTCGATGACCTCACGCCCCAGCTCGTAGATCCGCTGTGTCGCGTCGACCCCGTCTTCGAAGAGCTGGCTCTCGATCTCGTCGATGTCGTTCTCGAGGCCCGCAAGAACCGGCGCATACTCATCGACGACCTCGTCGAGGATCGCGTAGAGCACGGCCTCGGGGCCGAGCTTCAGCAGGGTGGGATCGCTTTCGAGGCGACGACGCACCCGCCCGAGATCCGGCGACTCCGCGTGACGGATCGTGACGACGAAGTCCGTGCCGACGAGCACATGGATCTCGCCGAACTCGACCTCCTCGGCCGCGTCGAGATAGCGCGCCGAGCGAAGCACCATGAACAGCACATCGCCATAGCGCTCGAGCTTCGACCGCTGATGACCCGACAGCGCATCCTCGACGACGAGGGCATGGATGCCGAACTCGTCGGCCACCTCGCGGATCTCGGCCTCGCTCGGACGGTACAGCCCGATCCAGCTCAGTCCGCCGCGCTCCCGCATCGCCTCGAAGGTCTCGCTGAGGCTGCGAGGGTTCTCGGTGCGGACACCGTCGACGTAGATCGCGTTGTCGATGATCGCCATCGGCTTCCCTTCCGTCCGGTCGGGCCGGGCCGCGGCTCGACGCCCGGTCTCAGCCCTCAGCGGGTGCGACGCAGGGGATCGCCGATGCGGTGATGGCCTCGTGGTACTGCTCGGCGGTGAACGGCAGACCGAACTCCGGAGCGGTCTGCCCCTCGGCCGCCGGCGCCTTGGAGGCGATGGCCGCGAGCTCCCACGCCAGGTACGCGGCGGTCGTGCCGGCCGTGGTCGAGTCGTTCAGCGACACCGCGACCGTGAATCCGGTAGCCGGGTCGGAGTAGGCGGCGGTCTGGTACCCGGGGGTCCAGCCGTACTGACCGACCATCGAGCCGACGAGGACTGCTCCGCCGGTGGCCTGCAGCCACGACGGCGTGTCCGCAGCGACCGGGAGCGGGCTCGCGAAGCGGTCAGGCGTCTGCTCGGTGCGCAGCGTGGCCTCCGCCTGCGCATAGCGGCCGAGGTCCTCGATCGTCGAGACCACTCCGGAGTCGGTGAACCCGGAGCTCGACGAGAGCGTCGTGATGTCGACGGGCGCAGCGCAGTTGTAGCCGCCCTCGACGGGCGAGAGGTAGTGACCGTTCATGACCGGCCCTGTGGAGGGCGGTGCCGCCGCGGCAGCAGGCAGCGACGTGTTCGCGAGACCCAGCGGCTCGGCGACGTACTCGGCGATCAGCTCGGACGCCGACATGCCGGAGGCGCGCTCGAGAGCGAGGCCGAGGAGCAGGTACGCCGTGTCGGAGTTCGAGTATGTGGTGTGCGCGGCGCCTCGCGCGGCACCGAGTCCGTATGAGGCGAGCTCGAGCGGAGCCCACACGCGCTCGGGGGTGTTCATCCACGCCGACTTGGCGGTGGCCTCGGACGAGCCGAGACCGGACGTGCCGTTGCACAGGTCGAGCAGGGTGAGGTCCTGCAGGTTCGGGACACCCGAGACGTAGTCCGGCACGGGGTCGTCGAGGTCGACGATCCCGTCGTCGACCAGGCCGTAGAGCACGTCGCAGGTCATGAGGCGAGTCACGTCGGCGACGCGGAACGCCATGTCCGTGCTGATCTCGTCACCGGCGCCCGGATCCTGCGTGCCGATCCCGGTCACCCACTTGCCGCTCCACGGAGCCCAGACGCCGACCACGGCACCGGACGCACCCGAGGCGGTGAGCGCATTGGTGACGGCCGCCTCCATGGCGGCGACAGTGTCGTCGGGCAGAGCGCCGTCGACCTGAGCCGGCGGCTCGTAGCTGAATTCCGGATCGGATGTGCATCCGGTGAGGAAGAGCCCGAGCACGGCTGCGCCGGCCGCTGCTGCGCGGAACCTGCGCGACGAGAGAAGCTGCATGAAAGGGGACCCCCGGAAGACGTGTCTCCCGAGTCTAGAACGCCGTTCCTGAAAGATCGCATCGTCAGGGCCCGTTTAGGGTGATCATCATGCCCCACATCTTCGATGCCGACGTCGTCTCCGCGATCCTGCGCCACATGAACGGCGACCACACCGACGACAACCTGCTGATCACGCGTGCCTTCTCGCCTGCCGGCGGCGGCGAGATCACGGATGCCGTGATGACGGGCCTCGACGGTGACGGCGGCGTCTGGGAGATCACCCGCGCCGGGGTCCCGTCGGAGCTGCGCGTCGCGTGGCCCTCCGGCGCGATCAGCGATCGGCCCGCCGTGCGCCGTGAGGTCGTCGCGCTCTACGACCTCGCCTGCGAGAAGCTCGGGGTGGAGCCGCGCCCGCACGCGTGACGCTCTGAGATCCCGGGGTTTCGCCAGAGGTAAGGCAACCCTTACACTTGGCACATGTCCGAGATCCTGTCCTTCTCCGCCGCCCTCCGTGAGCGCTCCTCCGGTTCGCACTCGCGCAGCGAGGGCGCAGGCTTCATGTCCGACCTGCTCAAGGGCGAGGGCTCTCGCGAGGACTACATCGCGCTCGTCGCACAGCACTACTTCATCTACGAGGCACTCGAGTCGGCCGGTGACCGCATGCGCCAGGACGCCGTGGCATCCGTCTTCATCAGCGACAAGCTGACCCGCCTCCCCGCGCTCGAGGCTGACCTCGAGTTCCTGCTCGGCGCCGACTGGCGCGACGAGATCACAGCCCTCCCCACCACACAGCGCTACGTCGAGCGCATCCGCCAGGTCGGCGCGACGTGGGCCGGCGGCTTCGTGGCGCACCACTACACGCGCTACCTCGGCGACCTCTCGGGCGGCATCTTCATCGGACGCGTGATGGCACGTCGCTTCGGCTTCGAGACCAACGGCATCGGGTTCTACCTGTTCGACGACATCGCCGACCCGTCCGCGTTCAAGGACGTCTACCGCGAGCAGCTCGACGCCGCTCCGTGGGACGACGCCGAGCGCGAGCGCGTGATCGACGAGGTCCTCCTCGCCTACCGCTTCAACACCGAGCTGTTTGAAGATCTCGACCGCGCCCGCGTCGCGGCCTGAGGGGTCTCGCCTCAGCCCTTGCCGACCTCGGGGGTGGATGCTGCGAGCCACGCGTCGCGCATGAAGCGGCGCACGTCCTCGTCGACCCGGATGTCGCTCGGTCGCAGCGCCCTCGACAGGTAGAGCCCGTCGAGGGAGGTGAGCCGCGAGAGCGCGACATACGTCTGCCCCGGCGCGAAGGCGCCCGAGCCCAGGTCGATGATCGCGCGGTCGTAGGTCTTGCCCTGCGACTTGTGGATCGTGACGGCCCACGCGAGACGCAGCGGGAACTGCGTGAACTCCGCGACCACGTCGCGAGACAGCTTCTTGGTGCTCGGCTCGTACGAATAGCGGAAGCGCTCCCAGACGGCGGGGTCGACATCGACCTCTTCGCCGTCGATCTCGACGCGCACCGTCTCGCCGAGGATGCGGACGACCGTGCCGATCGTGCCGTTCACCCAGCGCGGCGGCTCGCCCGACATCGACGTGTCATTGCGCAGGAACATCACCTGCGCGCCGATCTTGAGCTTCAGCTCCGACTCGGCGGGCAACGAGGCCTCGCCCTTTCCGAACTCGCCGCTGACCTCGGCCCGCGCCGTCTGCTCCTTGCCGGGCAGAGCGGCCAGGTGCCGACTGTTGATCGTGTTCACGATGTCGTTGCGGGTGGCGAGCGTGATCATCGGCACCTCCCCCGGCTCGGGGTCGGGGGGCGTGCGAGCACCCTGCGTGTTCAGCACGCCCGCGATCTCGGCGGTGACCCGCCCGTAGCGCACGGCGTTCAGCATCGCCTTGAACCCGTCATCCGACTGGCGATGGATCTGCACGAGTTCGCGCACGTGCAGCTCGGCACGGGTGTCGACCGCGAAGAGACCGCCGTCGTCGTCGGGAGCCTCGCCCCCGGCGGATCCTGCCCAGACCTTGGCGTCGAAGAACCAGAACGAGCGGTAGTGATCCTTCACGTAGCGCAGCTCGTCACCCCGCGGCGGCACGGGCGCGAGCTGATACGGGTCGCCGAACATGACGATCTGCACTCCGCCGAAGGGGATGCCGCGCTTGCCCCGCGCTTGGCGCAGAGAACGATCCATCGCATCCATGAGGTCGGCGTTCACCATCGAGATCTCGTCGATCACGAGCGTCTCGATCGCGTTCAGGATGCGACGGGTGTTGTCGTTCTGGTCGATGTCCGAGTCGCCGATCAGCCCGATCGGCAGCCGGAACAGCGAGTGGATCGTCTGCCCCTCGACGTTCAGGGCGGCGACGCCGGTGGGAGCGCAGATCGCGATCTGCTTCTTCGTGTTCCACGAGAAGTACTGCAGCAGCGTCGACTTGCCGGTGCCCGCACGCCCGGTGATGAAGACGTGCTCACCGGTGTCCTCGATCAGCCGGAACAGCTCTTGCTGCTCTTCGGACAGGGCGGGAAGCGACACGGATCTCTCACACGGGACGACGGCGGAAAGCGCACGCGGAACACGCGCTCCCCCATGCTACGTGGCGCTGAGGCAAGGCATCCGACGGACACAGCCCAACAGCCCTGTCACAGGGCGACGCCATGCTCGGCTCCGTCCCAGGCCGCCCTCCTAGACTGACGCCATGCAGCAGGTCGAGACGAAGGCGCCCCGGCGTTCGCGCCTCGTCGCCGACCTCGCGCTGCTCTCGGTCATCGGTCTGCTGCTCGTCGCCGCTCTCGGCGCGGGCGGGGCCACGCTGTACCGGCAGTTCTACGGACCGTCCGCTTTCGTGGTGCGCTACCTCGACCTCCTCTCCGAGGGACGTGCGGCGGATGCTCTCCGCATCCCCGGTGTCGCGGTCGACCGCGAGACGCTCGAGGCGGCGGGCATCGGCGCCACGGCATCCGAGGCTCTGCTCCGCCATGCGTCGCTCGCTCCGCTCACGGACGTCGAGGTGGTGTCCGAGAAGTCCGACGGCGACAGGACCGCCGTGACCGTCTCGTACAAGGCGGCCGAGCACTCGGGTGTCACGACCTTCACGGTCGAGCAGGACGGCTGGGCCGGGGTCACGCCGAACTGGCGCTTCACCGACAGCCCGCTCGCGGTGGTCGAGCTGACCCTGCGCGGCGCGGACCAGTTCGCGGTGAACGGCTTCGAGGTCGACCGACGGCAGGTGTCGTTCGCCGGCGCCGACGCGGCACCGCTCGACCCGCTCCCGCTGCTCGTCTTCACGCCGGGGCTGTACTCGGTGACCGTCGACACCGCGATCTCGGACTCCGACGGTGTCGGCGTCCTCGCCGACACCCCGCTCGCCACGACGCCGGTCGATGTGCAGACCACGCCCACGGCCGACTTCGTCTCGGTCGTGCAGCAGCGCGTCGAGGAGTTCCTCACCGCGTGCACGTCGCAGCAGGTGCTGCAGCCGACCGCCTGCCCGTTCGGGCTGCAGGTCTCCAACCGCATCGCCTCGCTGCCGGAGTGGTCGATCGCGAACCAGCCTCAGGTCACCGTCGTCCCCGACGGCGGACACTGGAAGATCCCCCCGACGGATGCCGTGGCGCACGTCGAGGTGGAGATCCGATCGCTGTTCGACGGCTCCGTGCAGAAGGTGTCCGAGGACGTCGCGTTCCAGGTCAACGGATCGATCACGATCCTCCCCGACGGCTCGGCCTCGATCCGCGTCGGATCGCCCGACGAGCAGTCGACCGGCTGAGTCGCCTCGGTCGCGTCAGCGTGCCTGGCGTTCGGCCTCGCGCCGGTCGCGCTCGGCCAGAGCCGCGAGCTTCGCGTTGTACTCCTCGAGCTCGGCCTCACCCGTGCGGTCGGCATGCCGGTCGCGGCGCTTCTGCACCTTCGTGTCGTCGCGGCTCCACTGGATCGCCACCGTGATGGCCAGGATCAGGGTGGGGATCTCACCGATCGACCAGGCGATGCCGCCACCGATGTACTGGTCATCGAGCGGCGTCGCCCCCCAGGTGCGCCCCATCGCGCCGAACCAGTCGGCGACCATCAGCCCCTCCTGCATCATGATCGCGATGCCGAAGAAGGCGTGCATCGCCATGATCGCGATGAGGGTGATGAGGCGGCCGGGGTACGGCAGACGGTACGGCACCGGGTCGGCCCCGATCAGGCTCATGACGAACAGGTAGCCCGAGATCAGGAAGTGAGCGACCATCCACTCGTGCCCGAGGTGCTCGAACATCGACCAGCGCACGAGGTCGGTGAAGTAGAAGGCCCACAGCGACAGGATGAAGATGCCGGCCGCGACGAACGGATGCGTGACGACCCGCGAGAACGGCGAGTGCACCGCCCACATGATCCACTCGCGACCACCGCGGGTGCCGTCGTCGCGTTTGTGGATCGCACGCAGCGCCAGGGTGATCGGCGCGCCCGAGACCAGCAGCAGCGGGATAGCCATCGACAGCATCATGTGCCCGAGCATGTGCACGCTGAAGAGGTACTCCTGGTACGCGTTGATCGGCCCACCCGTGACCCAGACGAGCATCAGCATGCCGAGCACCCAGAAGATCGTGCGGTGGATCGGCCAGCGGTCGCCTCGCAGCCGCAGGCGACGGACGCCGGCGAGGTAGAGGAACAGACCGAAGCCCGCGGCGACCAGCCAGAGCACGTCGATGTCCCATGCCGTGAACCAGCGGTCGATCGTGAACTCCGGAGGCAACGGCGAGCGGGTGAGGTTCTCGGCCGGTGTCTGCACGAAGGCCGCCTCCTCGCCCGTGGGCGGAGGGGTGCGCGCGAGCGCGGCGGCGGCACCCGAGGCCAGCCCCATGAGTGCGACTTCGCACAGCACCAGCATCCAGAACCAGCGCGAGGCGTTCGCGCCCTCGAGACGAGGGATCAGGCGGATGCGGTACCAGGCGCCGAGCAGGCCCATGGCGCCCAGCAGCACGACCTTCGCGAGCAGGATCATGCCGTACGGCGTCCACAGCTGCGAGATGTCGCCGAGGGCGACGAACGAACGGGTGAGTCCCGAGATGGCGACGACGGCGAAGGCGGCGACGGCGAGGCTCGAGTAGCGGCTGACGAGCTGAGCGGTGCCCACGCCCGAGCGGCCGCGCAGGATCACGACGAGCAGCAGACCGCCGAGCCAGACGGCGGCGCCGATCGTGTGCAGCAGGATCGAGTTGACCGCGATGTTGTGACCGGACAGCTCACCCGAGTGCCCCTGCGTCGCGAGCGGCAGGAAGGATGCCGCGGCCAGGAGGGCCGTGATGAGCGTGGGAGTCCAGGTGCGCCACGCGAACGCGAGCACCGTGATGACCGAGCCCATGATCGTGGTGATCAGCCAGGATTGTCCGAGCGGCAGCTCCAGCAGGAAGCGGCCGAGCTGCTGGCCGAACTCGCGCTCGGCGCTCAGCTGCGGGTTGAACGCCGCCATGAAGGTGAAGAAGCCGCCGATGCCGGCCGTGACCGTGAAGACGGCGGCTCCGATGGAGGCCGTGTTGAGCGCGAGGTCGAAAGACTTCTCCTCGCTGCGCAGCGCGAAGAGCGCGAGCACGAGTGAGCCGAGCATCGCCGCCGACGCGATGTTCATGACGAGCTTGGCGATCGGGGTGGCCCACCGCACGAAAGGACCGGGGTCCTGCAGCAGCAGTGGCGCCGCTCCCCCGCCGAACGCGAGGGCGATCAGCACGCCGATCAGTGCGGCCGCGAGGAGGATGCCGATTCCGCCCGCGCGATACGCGGAGCTGGTCGGGGTCTGCACGGCGCGGGCACTCACACCACAAGCCTAAGCCGCCTCATCGGGGAGAACGCACGAAGGCCGCCCCCGACTGATCGGGAGCGGCCTTCGAAGAGGTGCGGTCTTACTTGACGGCAGCCTTGAGCTTGGAACCAGCGGTCACCTTGACGCGGTGGCCGGCCGGGATCTTGATCTCGGCGCCGGTCTGGGGGTTGCGGCCCGTACGAGCTGCGGTCGCGACCTGCTCGAACGAGATCCAGCCCGGGATCGAGACCTTGCTGCCCTTGGCAACAGCGTCGGAGACCGAGGAGAACAGCGCGTCGAGGACACCGGAGACGGTGGCCTGGCTCTGGCCGGTGGCGGAAGCGATGCTCGCGACGAGCTCGGTCTTGGTGATGGACTTGTCAGCCATGTCATCCTCCAGCGACGAGGTTCCCGTCGCATCGTTGGTGTTCGGGGGGCTGATGCCCTCCGTTGGTCGAGTGACCGCCTTGAATGTATCAACCACCACCCACATTTCCGCGTCATTTCGCGGGTTTTGGGCTTTTCGGCGGCGTGTCGTGGTGCAGAAGTGACGAATGTGACTCGTGTGGCGGCTTCTCCGGCGCTCGTTTCGGGCGTGCGATCAGACGCCGACGGGCCTCACCCGGCTCTGTGAGAGGCGACCACGGAGCGAGCGGTGCGCTCGAAGGCCGGAGCGACCCGGTCCTCTCCGTCGAGGTACCCCCCGACGAGGGCCGCATCGCGCAGCAGCACGAGCGAGGCCGCGACCTCGGCGGGGCCGTCGAGACCTGCCAGCTCTGCGACGCCCTGCAGGGTAGAACGGAACCACTCCCGGTGCTCCTCGATCAGCTGGCGCACCGCGCCCTCGGCATCCGGGTACTCCGCCGCCGCGTTGATGAAGGGGCATCCCCGCGTGTGCCGGAGGCGGATGTCGGCCGCGATGCCCTCGATCACCGCATCGACCAGCTGGGCGGGGTCGGCGACCTCGGCGCCGGCCTCGGCGAACATCGCCCGGAGCATCTCGTCTTCATTGCGCAGGTAGGCGAGGACGAGATTCTCCTTGCCGCCGAACTGTTTGTAGAGGGTGGCCCTGGTGACGGCGGCCTCCTCGATGATCCGATCGACGCCGACCGCGTGGATCCCCTCTTCGTAGAAGAGCTTCGTCGCGCTGTCGATCAGCCGCGTGCGGGCTGCGCTGGGCCGCTTCGGAATGTCGATGGTCGTCGTCGTGCGAGTGCTGGTGTCCATGATGATCCCTCTCATCGTGTCATCCGAAGCGCGGGATCCGAACCACGACTTCTGAGTTTCGGGGAATAGGTTGCAGTAGATAGAACGTTCGGTCTACTATCAGCGTAACGCACTCGCAGAAGGCGGGGGCAGGAAAAGGACAAGAGACAATGAGCAGCACCGAGAAGACCCCGATCGTCCTCATCCACGGACTCTGGATGACCCCCAAGAGCTGGAACACGTGGGCAGAGCACTTCCGGGCCCAGGGCCATGAAGTGATCGTTCCCGGCTGGCCCGGCATCGACGACCGCTCGGTCGAGGACATCCGTCGCGACCCGTCGGCACTGAAGGGCATCGGCCTGAAGCAGATCGCCGACAACTACGAGCGCATCATCCGCGCGCTCCCCGTGAAGCCGATCATCATGGGCCACTCCTTCGGCGGCGTGCTCACGCAGATGCTCGCCGACCGCGGACTCGGCGCCGCATATGTGGGCGTCGCCCCCGGACAGACCGCCGGCGTCACGGCGCTCCCCCTCTCGACGCTCTGGACCGGAACGCCGATCCTGTCGAACCCGTTCGGCCGCAACGGCGCGAAGCCGCTGTCGAAGCGCCACTTCCACTTCACGTTCGGCAACGACCTGTCGCGCGCAGCATCCGACGCCCGCTGGGAGGAGTACGCCGTGAACTCCTACAACCGGGTGTTCTTCGAGGGCGTGACCTCGGTGCTCGACGAGAAGGGCGGCGTCACCCACGTCGACTACGCACGCGCCGACCGCGCCCCACTGCTGCTGATCGCCGGTGAGATCGACCACGTCGTGCCCCCGGCCATCGTCCGCGCGATCGAGAAGAAGTACCGCTCCACCGGCAGCCCCGCGATCGTGGAGCGCAAGGAGTATTCGGGCCGCACCCACCGCCTCGTCAGCCAGGACGGATGGGAGGAGATCGCCGACTATGCACTCACCTGGGCGGTGGCGCACGCGACAGCATCCGTCTGATGGTGGGGTGCTGGCCCTCCGGGGCGCCCGCCCCCTCTCCTGACCCGCCGGCTCTTCGGGGAGGACTCGCCGGCGCACGCTTCTTCTGCAGGAGAACTCACGCAATGCAGGGCCTGATGCAAGATCTGGTCCTGCATTGCGTGAGTTCTCCTGCGTTGTGAGCGAGCCTCAGGCACGATGCCTGCCCTGAGCGATGGCTTCCATGATCACAGCCTGCACATCGGGCCATCTGTCCATGATCTGCTCGTAACTGAACCGGAGCACGTGGTATCCGCGAAGCATCAACTGCGCATCGTGTTCGATGTCACTCGTGCGCTGAGCGCCGGTATGGGTCGCACCGTCGATCTGCACCACCAGCCGTTCGCCGATCAGAAGGTCGACGCGATGACCATGCACCCAGGCTTGAGGCAGCATCGCCACGTTCAACCAGCGCAACCGACTCACGACGATGGTCTCCAGCCCGGAGTCTGAGAACGGACGGACTCGAACCAGGAGCTCGCGAGCTGCCGGCGGGAGATCGAACGCCTCCAGAAGTGCACGGTCGAGGAGTCTCTTGTTCAGCGCAGACTCCCAGATCACCAATGCGGTCTCGAGCGGCTGGCATTGAGCGACCAACGAAAGGATGTTGACCACGTTGTCGACGACCTCGTCAGGGTCACGCGGCACCACCGGCCGCGACCAGTGGACCACCACCTTCGATGGCACCCGCAGGCGCGCGGCGTGCGGACTCGCCGCGACGTGCAACGGCGACTTCCTCGGGACCCAGAGACCTCTGCGCTCGGCACCGGTGACGCAGCTGAGGACGAGTCCCCGTGCGGCCGCCCCAACGATGGCCGCATCAGCCACAGGCAACGCGACCCAACCTCGACGGATAGAAGTGACAGCGCCGGCATCCTTGGCTCGTCGAAGCGCATGGTCGCTCACCCCCGCGGCCCGCAGGCTGACGACGCGCGCGACGCCCCCTCTCCTCTCCAGTTCCGCGATCGCATCCATCCGCTGATCT
Source organism: Microbacterium sp. CGR1 (assembly GCF_051062835.1). GTDB lineage: Bacteria > Actinomycetota > Actinomycetes > Actinomycetales > Microbacteriaceae > Microbacterium. The sequence continues at coordinate 2,388,264 of NZ_JAOTPG010000001.1, forward strand.
TGCTCGATGCAGTGGCCCATTCATCGCCAGAACTGCGGATGCTGTGAAAGCCGCAGCTGCAGGTCCTCCCGTGCAGGACTACTGGTGCGAAGGAGAACGCGCGCACTGAAGGACGGAATCCACTGCAGGGTCCTTCGCAACGTGAGATCTCCCGCGTCGCGAGCGACCGAAGAGAGTCCCGAAGCGATGGGCGGCGCGGCGGCACGCCCGCAGAAATACGAAAGGGGCGAGGATCCGAAGACCCTCGCCCCTCCCGGCTGTCTGACGGCTTACTGCACTCTGCGACGGGGAATCGCGAGAGACAGGATGCCGGCGACGAGCAGGAGTCCACCGGCACCCAGAAGGATGCCGTCGACCTCACCGCCCGTGGCAGCCAACGCCGCCGCCCGCGCCGGCGCCGTCAAGGGCGCAGACGCATCCGATGGGGAGATCGGATCGGCAGCAGCTCCGGATGCGGGCTGGGGGCCCGTCTCCGGCGCGGATCCGTCACCGGGCTGGGGGCCCGGAGCGGAAGTCTTGTGGATGCTGACGGCGACCGGCGTGCTGACATTGCCGACGCGGTCGGTCTGGGTGACGGAGAGATCCTGGTCACGATCCTCGAGAGCGGGGATGACACAGGTCCAAGTGCCGTCGGCTTCGACGGTCGTGGAGCACACGACGGTGCCGGCGTCATCGCGCACCTCGATGGTCGCGCCCGGCTCTCCCGTGCCGACGAGCTCGACGGGCTCGCTGAGGTTCTGCTCGCCCTCGGGACCGACGGCGGTCGGCGGGTCGACGAGTGCGTGGACGAGCACGATGCCGCCGAGGTTCATCGAATCTCCGTCGACTGAGCTCTGATATGCCGAGAGTCGATTGATTCCGTGCGCGAGGGGCGTTGTCGGGATGACGCTCCATCTACCGTCCTCAGCGACCACGGCAGTGCCGATCAGGGCGCCCTGATAGATCGACACGTGCACCGTGGCTCCGACGACACCGGTTCCGGTGACGGCCGCCGTCGGTCCGATCGCCATCGAGGGGGTATCGAAGACGGGGGCGGCGACGAATGCGTGCTCGTCCACCGGCAGGATCTCGGGGGCCGGGTCAGCGGGCACGTCACTCGCAGGCGGTTCTGCGTCGACGGGGGTCTCGACATCCGACTCGGTCGGAAGCGGGGCCTCGGAGGACGAGTCGATCGGAGCTTCGGCCTCGACCGGTGCGTCCTCAGCGGGGGCAACGATGGCCGCCGCCGTGAGGGAGTCGGCCGTGGCGTCATCGGAGGCGGAGGCCGCCGCGGACGCGGGTGCGGCGAAGCCGATGATGGATGCTGCCGCGATGGCGATGCCGATCGCGACTGCGGCACCGGAGGTAGCGCGTGGTCGCGGCGCGTGGCGCGCGGAGGAGTTCGGGATGGTCATGGGGTTCCTTCGGTAGGTCGTCGCGACGGTGTCGCGTGCGCCGGCTCAGAACTCTCCGTCCGACGGATCAGCGGGTGGCTGATACCCCAAGAATACATTAATATTTCAATAAGGCCAAGTATTAATATTTCATTGTCTGGCGACGACGCTCGGAAGCGAAGAGATCCACCGCCCGGGGACAGCGAAAGGGGCGAGGATCCGAAGATCCTCGCCCCTTTCGGCTTGTCTGCTGAGACTTACCAGCTCGACTTGGTGACACCGGGCAGCTCGCCACGGTGTGCCATGTCACGGAAGCGGACACGCGAGATGCCGAACTTCGTGAGGACACCGCGGGGGCGTCCGTCGATGACGTCGCGCGAACGCACGCGAGCCGGCGACGCGTTGCGCGGCAGCTTCTGCAGGCCGACGCGTGCGGCCTCGCGGGCCTCGTCGGTGGCGTTCGGGTCGACCAGGGTCTTCTTCAGCTCGGCGCGACGCTCTGCGTAACGCTCGACGATGACCTTGCGCTGCTCGTTGCGAGCGATCTTGCTCTTCTTAGCCATTGATCAACGCTCCTCTCGGAATTCGACGTGCTGACGGATGACCGGGTCGTACTTCTTGAGCACGAGGCGGTCGGGGGTGTTGCGGCGGTTCTTCTTCGTCACGTACGTGTAACCCGTACCTGCCGTCGAGCGCAGCTTGATGATCGGACGTACGTCCTGAGCCTTCTTGGCCATTAGAGCTTCACACCCTTCGCCTGGAGGTCCTTGACCACGTTCTCGATGCCGCGGACGTCGATCACCTTGATGCCCTTGGCGGACACGTTGAGCGTGATCTTACGACCGAGCGAAGCGACGAAATAGGTCTTCTTCTGCACGTTCGGGTCGAAGCGACGCTTCGTCCGGCGGTGCGAGTGCGAGACGTTGTGACCGAAGCCGGGAACAGCTCCTGTCACCTGGCACACTGCTGCCATGATGTGACTCCTTCTATACCGTGAGGCCGGACGGCCTCACCCAAGATCCCTTGTCTGCGCGCCACCCCGCATCGCCGATCTCTCGGTGGAAGAGGGGGAAGCACGCGAACTACGCACAGGAGTGTGCGCAGACAAAGAGTCAGTTTAGCATGACCCCGAGTCAGACCCGAACGACCCGTTCAGACTCGAACGGCCTCGAGCAGCAGCGCAGCTCCCGGTGCCAGCAGCGGCAGGGGCACGCCGACCGACTCGAAGAACGCGCCGGTGGCCTCGATCCCGGCATCCAGCCAGGCGGGGTCTGCGACCTGGTGGCGCGACACCGCTCCGAGGTCCTCGCGCACGCGCACCCGGTACCGCTCCCCCGACTGCAGTCCGGGGATGCGGGTGCGGGGCGTGAAGGCATCGACCGAGGCGCCCAGACGCACCCACGCGAACACCGCGCGTGAACCGTCGACCGCGACGACGCCGTGCAGCAGGGTCTCGGCGTCGACCTCGTCACTGCGCACCGTGACTCCCGAGTGCAGCAGCGGACGCAGCTCGCGGTACAGCGCGGTCCAGCGCGCCAGCGCCGCGCGCTCGTCGTCGGTGCATCCGGTGATGTCCCACTCGATGCCGGCGTGACCGAACAGCGCTGTCGTCATGCGGAACGGCAGGGATGCCGCACGGTGCGTGGTCTCGGCGATCGGCGGACCGACGTGCGAGCCGACGACCTCCGGCGGCACCAGAGTTCCCGTCCAGCGCTGGATGCGCTGGCGCTCGACGGGGTCGTTCGAGTCCGAGGCCCACACGCGCTGCGTGCGCTGCAGCACACCGAGGTCGACGCGGGCACCTCCGCTCGCGCACGATTCGATCTCCAGCCCGGGATGCCGCTCGCGCAGCGCATCCAGCAGCGCGTAGAAGGCGGTGGTCTGGGCGTGCACCGATGCACGTCCGGTATGCGGCGACACCGCCGCGTGCAGGTCGCGGTTGTGGTCCCACTTGATGAAGTCGACGCCGACCTCCGCGACCAGGGCATCGAGGCGTTCGAGCAGGTATTCCGCGGCATCCGGGTTCGCCAGGTCGAGCACCTTCTGGTGCCGCCAGGTGGACGAGTCCGGAGACGCCTGCAGCACCCAGTCCGGATGCTGCGCGGCGAGGTCGGACACCGGGTTCACCATCTCGGGTTCGAACCAGAGACCGAACTGCATGCCGAGCCCGTGCACGTGCTCGGCGAGCGGGCGGAGGCCCTGGGGCCACTTGGCGTCGTCGATGAACCAGTCGCCGAGGCCTGATCGGTCGTCTGGGCGGCCGCGGAACCAGCCGTCGTCGAGCACGAACCGCTCGACGCCGACGGATGCCGCGGCGTCGGCGAGCTCGACGATCTTCGCCGGATCGTGGTCGAAGTAGACGGCCTCCCAGGTGTTCAGAACCAGAGGACGCGGCGCCGTGGGGTGCGCGGAGAACGCGCGGACCGTCTGATGCAGGCGCGCGGACACCGAGTCGAGCCCGCTCTCGCCGTAAGTGAGGAACACCCGCGGAGAGACGTAGGTCTCACCTTCTGCGAGCCGGATCTCGCCGGGGAGCAGCAGCTCTCCCCCGCCCAGCACCGCGCCGTGCACGCCTGCACCCTCGGGGAGTCTCTCGACCCCGACTTCGAGGTCGCCGCTCCATGCGACGTGCGCGGTCCAGAGCTCGCCCGTGCGGAAGCCGAACCCGTCGGTGCCGATCGCGGTCAGGTAGGGAGCGTCATGCCCGCCGCGACCGCGGCGCACCTGACGCAGGTGCGCGCCGTGCCGCAGCGCGCCCCGCTGCGGGTGCCGCTCGCCGGTCCAGCGTCCGGTGTGGTCGAGCACCTCGGTCGCATGCGCGGGGATCGGCAGCAGGATGCGAGCGGCCAGCAGGTCCAGCGGCTCGGCCTGCTCGCCGGCAGTGCTCGTCACCGAGACCTGCGCGGTCAGCACGCCGACGGCATCCAGCTCGAGATCGAGGACGACGGATGCGCCGGCAGCGGCATCCGCGAACTCCGCCCGCAAGGACGTCGCGGTCGACCGCCAGCCGGTCGACCACAGCAGCGGGGCGCTGTGCAGACCACCGCGATGCCAGGCGAGAGAGGGTGCTCCCGACCACCCGTCGGCCTCGACGGCGAGCAACGGGAAGACCCGCGGAGCGTCGAACGAGCTGAACGTCACCGAGCCGGTCGATGACGCAGCGAGCGCCTGAATGTCGGCGGGTTCGAGCGCCGCGCCCCAGTGCAGCAGCCGCGCGCTCGTCGTGTCGATGACGACGCTCACGCCGGCCGAGGTCAGGTGGACGAGTTCGCTCATTGCCGCTCCAGACGGGTCACAGACGAAAAGGGAGGCCCGCCCGTGAGCATACGGGCGGGCCTCCGAGGGGTATTACTCCTTGACGGGGATCGACGCGGCCTTGAGCGCGTCGACGGTGGCCGTCTGACCCTTCTCGATCGCGTCGAGCAGCGTGCCGCTGCCCGAGACCGCGGCCTTGAACCCGTCGGACACGTCCGAGTAGGTCTGGGTCATGGTCGGGCCCCACGCGAAGTCGGGCGAGACCTGGGTGGCGGCCTCGGCGAAGACGTCGTAGATCTTCTGTCCGCCGTAGAACTCGACGCCCTCGGCGTAGACGGGGAGCTTCAGCCCCGCGGTGGTTGCCGGGTAGAGGTTGGCCGCCTCGGCGAGCGCGGTCAGCGCCTCATCCGACGTGTTGAGCCACAGCGCGAACTTGGCCGCCTCGTAAACGTGCTCGCTGCCCTTGAGGACAGCGGTCGACGAGCCGCCCCAGTTGCCCGCAGCGGTGCCGCCGACCTCCCACTGCGGCAGCGGGGCGACGGCCCAGTTGCCCGCGGTGTCGGGTGCGCCGCTCGAGATCGAGTTGGCACCCCAGACGGCGGAGTTCCAGGTCCAGACGTCCCCGGAGTTGTAGGCGTTGTTCCACTCGTCGGTCCAGGCGGGAACCGTGGCCACGAGGTCGTCGTCGAGCATGCTCTGCCAGAAGTCCGCGACCGTGGTGGTGGCGTCGTCGGCCATAGAGACCGTCCAGCCCTCATCGTCGCTCGAGAACCACTGCGCGCCGTCCTGCCAGGCGAAGCCGGCGAACTGGTTGATGTCCGACTGCGAGAAGTTGGTGATGTATCCGCCGAGTGCACGGATCTTCACGGCGGCGTCGCGGTACTCGTCCCACGTGGTGGGGATCGCGATGCCGTTCTGCTCGAACAGGTCGGCGCGATAGAACAGCGCCATGGGGCCGGTGTCCTGCGGAACGCCGTAGACGCCCTCGGTGCCGAGCGTGACCTGTCCCCAGGCCCAGTCCACGAACTGGTCCTCGGCGGCGACGACGTCCTCGCAAGCGCTGAGGTCTTCGAGGCCGTCCTGCACGAGGAAGTTCGGCAGGGCGTCGTACTCGATCTGGCCGAGGTCGGGGGCGTCGCCCGCCTTGATCTGGTTGAAGAAGTTCTGGTACGTGCCGCCGTTGCCGTTCGGGCCCGTCTGCACGTCGACCTGGATCTCGGGGTTGGCCTCGTTCCAGATCTCGACGACGTCTTCGATGCCGGGGATCCAGGAGGTGAACTCGAGGGTGACGTCGCCGTCGGCCGGGGTGCAGGCGGCGGCATCGCCGGAGCCGGAGCTGTCTCCGCCGGAAGCCGAGCAACCGGCGAGCGCGAACGCCGAGATGGCGATGACAGCGGCTGCCTTCATCTTCGAATGCTGCATTTCGATCCTTTCGTGGATGCGATGGGGGTGATGCGGGTGTGTGGTGCGGGTGGTGTGCCGCCCGGTCGGTCCGGTCGGCTTCCTGCTCACTTCAGGGCGCCGGCGCCCAGTCCGTTGCGCCAGAAGCGCTGGAGCAGGAGGAATGTGACGATCAGCGGGATGACCGACAGCAGAGCGCCGATCAGCACGAGACCGCGGAGTTCTGGCAGCTGGTTCAGCTGGTTGTTCCAGTTGTAGAGGCCGAAGACGACCGGGAAGAGGTCTTCGGAGCGGAGCATGATCATCGGCAGGAAGAAGTTGTTCCAGATGGCCACGAACTGGAAGAGGAACATCGTCACCAGAGCGGGGGTCATCAGGCGGATGCTGACGGTGAAGAACGTGCGGATCTCGCCCGCACCGTCGAGCCTGCTCGCCTCGAGCAGTTCGTCGGGCACCGAGGAGGCCGCGAAGATGCGGGCCAGATACACGCCGAACGGACTCACGATCGAGGGAAGGAACACCGACCAGAAGGTGTTGGTCAGCTGCGCCTGGCTGAAGATCAGGAAGAGCGGCAGCGCGAGGGCCGTCGCCGGCACCAGCACACCGCCGAGCACGATGTCGAACATGAGGTCGCGGCCCGGGAACCGGTACTTCGCCAGCGCGTAGCCCGCCATCGCGGCGAGCAGGGTCGCGATGGCACCGCCGAGTGCCGCATAGAGCACCGAGTTCATCAGCCAGCGCAGGTAGATGCCGTCGCGGTAGGTGAAGAGCTCGGCGATGTTGTCGAGCAGATGGAAGTCGGCGAACCACAGCGGAGCGGTGGTCAGGATGTCGCCCGTGTCCTTGCTCGAGGCCACGAGCAGCCACCACAGCGGCAGCAGGAAGTAGACCGTGAACACGGCCATGATCAGCATGGCGCCGGTACGGGAGATGCCCGATTCGCGCGCGCCCTTGCCCCGCGGGGCCTTGGCGCGCGAGCCCCGACCGGGGGCGACGATCGTCATGGTGCTCATGCGTTCTGCTCCTTGCGCTGCATGTACTTCATGAATCCGAACGACAGCACGAAGGTCGTCACGGCGAGCACGACCGAGAAGGCGGCCGCCAGGTTGGTGTTCGGGATGGATGCTGTGGCGTACACGGTCATGTTCGGCGTGAACGTGCTGGTGACCGCCGAGCTGAACGAGCGGAACACCTGGGGCTCGGCGAGCAGCTGCAGGGTGCCGATGATCGAGAAGATCGCGGTCATGACGATCGCCGGGCGCACCAGCGGGATCTTGATCGACCAGGCGATGCGCCACTGGCCGGCGCCGTCGAGGATCGCTGCTTCGTAGAGCTCCTGCGGGATCGACAGCAGCGCCGAGTAGATGATCAGCATGTTGTAGCCGACGTAGACCCAGGTGACGACGTTCGCGATCGACCACAGCACGAGGTCGGCTCCAAGGAAGTCGATCTGCTTCGTGATGGCGGTGAACGGCGACAGGTTGGGCGAGAACAGCGAGCCCCACATGATCGCGGCGATGACGCCCGGCACCGCGTACGGCACGAAGAACGCGAGGCGGAAGAAGCGTTTGCCCCGCACGAGCGGCGAGTCCAGCAGCAGCGCGAACAGCAGGGCGAGGCCGAGCATGACCGGCACCTGCACGACGCCGAACGTGAGCATCCGCCCCATCGAGGCCCAGAAAGCCTCGTTCTGGAAGACGAGCACGTACTGGGCGAAGCCGCCGAACACCTGCTCGGCCTTGCCGAAGGTACCGTCGCGCTCGACCACGAGCAGCGACTGCCAGAACGCGTAGGCGATCGGTACGACGTAGAACAGCGCGAACAGCGCGCCGAACGGCACGATCAGGAACGCGATGGCGCCCTTGTGCGGGATGCGTCGGCGGCGGCCGGGCGCACTCGGCGCCGAGGCGACCGCCGGAGCGGTGAGCGTGGTGGTCATACATCCTCCTTGATGATGCGGACCGCGCCGGCCGGCACGAGGCCGGTGGCGGGAGCGTCGGTGACGAGATCGTGACCGGATGCCGGGATCTCGGCATCCGTGGATCCGTGGTTGATGACGAACAGGAAGCTGCCGGCGCCGCCGGTGCGTCGGACGATCTCGATGTCGCGACCCGCGCCGGGCATCGGGGGGACGCCCGCGGATGCCGCGAGCTGCGCGACGAGGCGGCTGTAGTCGTCACGGGCGAGCTGCGTGCCGAGGAACCAGGCCTCACCCGCGCCCGCCACGCGGCGGGTGATCGCGGGGTGGCCGGTGGCAGGTCCGTCGACGAAGGACGCGACGACCTCGGCATCCGTCGTCTTGAGGCGCTCGCTCCAGACCGTGCCCGTCGTGCCGTCGGTCAGGGTGACGATCTCGTCGGGGCGAAGGGGCGAGAACTCCTCCGAGCGGATGCCGAGCAGATCGCGGAACGCGCCGGGGTAGCCGCCGGTGCGCACGCGGTCTTCCTCGTCGACGATGCCGCTGAAGAACGTGATGAGTGCTGTCGCGCCGTTCTCGACCGCGTGAGCGATGGCGGCGGCATCCACATCGCTGATGAGGTGCAGTGCGGGGACGATCAGCAGGCGGTAGCCGTCGAGGTCGCTGCCCGGGCGCACGACGTCGGTGATGATGCCGGCATCCGACAGAGCCGCGTGCGCCGCGTGCACCTGGCCGAGGTAGGTGAGCGCCTCACTCGGGCGGCCCTCGTTCTCGGCTGCCCACCAGCTCTCCCACGAGAAGAACAGTGCGGCGTCGGCGGCGACGCGGGTGCCCGCGACCTCGCCGAGACGATCGAGGAGTCCGCCGAGCTCGACGACCTCGCGCCACTGGTCGGAGTCCTCGCCCGCGTGCGGCACGAGGGCCGTGTGGTACTTCTCGGCGCCCTGGGTCGACGCGCGCCATTGGAAGAAGCAGACGCCGTCGGCGCCACGGGCGACGTGCGCGGCGATGTTGCGCTGCATCTCTCCGGGAGCCTTGGCGAGGTTGTACGGCTGCCAGTTCACGGCGCCGGTCGAGGTCTCCATCAGCAGCCAGGGCGCACCCTGGGCGAGACCGCGGGTCAGGTCGGCGGCGAACGAGAGCTCGCCCCGCGCGTCGTCGAGGCGACGGTCGAGGTAGTGGTCGTTGGCGATCAGATCCATGTCCCCCGCCCACGTCCAGTAGTCGAGGTTGCGGATGTGCGCGGTGACCATGAAGTTGGTCGTGACCGGCACGTCGCTGCGCTCGCGCAGGATCGCGGCCTCGGCGCGGTAGAGCGAAAGCTGCTCGTCGGAGCTGAACCGCTGGAAGTCGAGGATCTGCCCCGGGTTGCGCAATGAGAGCGCCTGCGCTGGCACGCGCACGTCGTCGAAGTCGCTGTAGCGCTGGCTCCAGAACGTCGTGCCCCACGCGCGGTTCAGCGCGTCGATGTGGTCGTAGCGGTCGCGCAGCCAGCCGCGGAACGCCTCGGCACTCGTGTCGCAGTAGCAGAGCGCGTTGTGGCAGCCCAGCTCGTTCGACACGTGCCAGAGCGACACGGCGGGGTGGTCGCCGTACCGCTCGACGACCCGGGTGACGACCTCCGCGGCGTAGGCGCGGAAGAGCGGCGAGCTCGGGCAGTACCCCTGGCGACCGCCCTGCTGGAAGACCGTGCCGTCTTCGCCGACCGGGAGGATCTCGGGGTGCTGCGCGGTGAGCCACGGTGCGGGCGAGGCCGTGCCGGTGCCGAGGTTGATGCGGATGCCCGCGGCGTGCAGAAGCCCGATGATCTCGTCGAGCGCGGTGAAGTCCCACACTCCCCTGGCCGGGTTGATCGACGACCAGCCGAAGATGTTGATCGCGACGAGTCCGACGCCGGCCTGCTGCATGAGACGCACGTCTTCGGGCCAGACGCTGCGGTCCCACTGCTCGGGGTTGTAGTCGCATCCGAAGACGAGGCCGCGCCCTGCGGAGAGGGTGGCGATGCGGTCGGACACAGCGGCGGCCATCGGTGACGCTCCTTTGCGGTTCATGTGTGCACGTGCACAGTCCGCGGCATGAGAGCAGCGATCGGGATTTCTGTGAACGTGCACACATCGTCGCATGTCGCGGCGAATCCCGTCAAGTCCGGGTCGCTAGGCTGTGGATCATGAGCACTTCCGCCCGTCGTCGCAGCACCGTGCACGACGTGGCGCGTGTGGCCGGGGTGTCCAGGGGAACCGTCAGCCGCGTCATCAACGGCGGCTACGTGTCGGATTCCGCCCGCACCGCCATCGAAAACGCGATCCGCGAGGTCGGCTACGTGCCGAACACCGCCGCGCAGAACCTCGTGCGCCAGCGCACTCAGGCCATCGCGTTCATCGTGCACGAGCCGCACGCGCTGTTCCTCGAGGACCCGAACATCGGCGCGATCATGCTCGGCACGAACGAGACGCTGTCCGAGGCGGACTACCAAATGGTGTGTCTCGTCGTGGACTCCGTCCGAGACACCGAACGCGTCGCTCGCTACCTGAACGGCGGGTTCGTCGACGGCGCCGTCATCGTCTCGGCCCGTGCGCAGGATCCCATCACCAAGGCCGTCATGCGACTCGACCTGCCCGTGACCTACGTCGGCCACCCGCCCGACGTCGACGCCGCCTGGGTCGGCGTCGACAACCGCGGTGCCGCACAGGCTGTGACCTCACGCCTCCTGGCGACGGGGCGCACGCGGGTCGGCATGATCGCCGCGGCCCTCGACCGCGACTCGGGCACCGATCGCCTCGCCGGATTCACCGACGCGCTGGGCTCCGCCTTCGACCCGACCCTCGTCGAAGAGGTGCCGCTGTATTCATACGCCGACGGCGCTGCGGCGATGACCCGACTGCTCGAGCGCGTGCCCGACATCGACGGGGTGTTCGCCGCCTCCGACGCGGTGGCGGCCGGCGCCATGTGGGCGCTCCGCGAAGCAGGGCGACGCGTTCCGGAAGACGTGGGCGTGGTCGGCTTCGACAACAGCACGTGGGCGACCCGCACCACACCGCAGCTCTCGACGGTCGACCAGCCGGCCCAAGGACTCGGCGCGGCCGCCGCGGCATCCGTGCTCGCGCAGCTGCGCGACGATCAGCGTCCGCGCGCGGGGATCATGCTGCCGACGCCGGTCGTGTGGAGAGACTCGGCCTGAGCGCCCCTCCCCCAGCGGAACGGCGAGACGGTGGGATCGCCCGCGATCCAGAAGCGCCACGGGAACGCCTCGGTGCCGGCGATGCCCCCGACCCCGACGCGCGGCCCTGTCGCGACCTCGACCACCGGGTCGTCGCGCAGCCACAGCTCGGCGCGGGCCCCCTCGAACTCCTCGCCGGTGATCGCGTCGATGCCGTCGTGGATCGGATGCCGCAGCCCCACCGCCTGACCGAGACGGCCGGGGCCGCGCGCGAGGTCGCGCAGCGCCGTCTTCGTGAGGGGTGTCGATGCGTGACGGCGCACGGCGACGGCATCCACTCCGGAGAGCACCTCGCCGGCGCGCATCAGGATTCCGCCCGCCTGGCCCTCCGGCCCGCACACGACATTGACGCACGAGTGGATGCCGTGGCTGAGGTAGACGTACAAGTGCCCCGGCTCGCCCCACATCGTCGCGTTGCGCGCTGTTCGGCCCATGCGCGCGTGCGAACCCGGGTCGGCCCGGGGTCCGGTGCCGTGCCCGTGATACGCCTCGACCTCGGTGAGCCGCAGGCGGACCTCGGAGTCCGCGACGACAGTGCGCAGCTCCGCCCCGAGCAGCAGCGGGGCGACATCGACGGCCAGCCCGCCCAGCTCAGCGCGGGTGGCGCGGTGCAGCGGATCCGACGACATGGCGCCTAGAACTGGGGAGCCGTCTGGCACCACGAGGCGTCGAAGCCGGTGAGGGCCACGACCTCGTCGCCGGTGCGCAGGTCGAGCAGGTGCGTCTCGAGGTTCTGCGGCAGGGGCAGCAGCATCTGGTCGTAGGGGTTGTCTGCGAGGTCGGGAGCGATCACGACCGCGGCGTACTGCCCGCTGGGCGAGGCGCATGCCTGCAGGATCGAATCCGTCGAATCGACCTCGACCAGAGGGGTCGCCTTCCCGTCGTCGTCGACCCGCACGACGGCCTGCCCCGTCGGCATGCCGTCGGCAGCCCGCGCGACGACGTGGCGCAGCGTGCCTCCGGGGAAGGGCGTGATCGTCGTCGCCGTGCCGTAATCGGGATCGGACGCCTCGAGCGGCACCTCGGTGCCGTCGGTGAGGTTCAGCTCGACGACCGAGCCGTCGAGTCGCTCGACGATCGCCGTGTATGTGCCGCGGGAGACGCCCTGGATGGTGGTCGCGAGCCCGAGGGACTGCACACCGGCATCCGTCGAGCGGTCGACCAGCGACAGCGCGCCGTCGAAGTCGATGAACAGCACGGCGGCGCTGTCAGGCACGAACTGCCAGACGAAGATGTTCGCCTCCTTGCCGCCGACCTCGGTGACCACGGGCTCGTCGTCGCCGCTGAGCGACTGGGTGACGAGCACGCTCGCGCGCCCCTCGGTGTCGCTGAGCTCCTTGTCGGAGTAGCTGTAGCCGACCAGTCCGCCGCGGTCCGAGACCTGGATCGCGCCGACGTAGCCGACCCCGGGGAGCGGCAGCTCGCGCTGATTCTTGCCCTCGCGGTCCATCACGAGCAGCTTCGAGCCTTCGTCCTCCTCCAGCGAGACGACGAGCTGCGACGACGTCGCACGGAAGTCGTTGATGCTGTCGGCGGTGAACACCGGCACGGCCTCCTCGCCCGAGAGATCGGTGCGGAAGATCGTGTCCTTGCCCTCCACGTCTCGGCGCAGCAGGAAGATGCTCGACGCGGGAGTCGAGAAGCTCGTCGTGAGGGTCGCTGCCGGTCCGCCTCCGGCGCCCACCGCGTCGGCGACGCTCACGGTGTAGTCAGTGTCGTCGTCGAGCGGCACGGTGAAGCGGATGCCGATGCCGCGGCCCGCCGCATCCAGGGTGAAGGGAACTGCGGGCTCGACCGTCACCTGAGACTCGTCGATCGCGGCGAGCGACTGGTTCGCCGTGAGGATGACGCGACTGCCCGAGGTCTCGATCGCCTCGGTCGGGTTCACCTGCACCTCGGTGATGCGCGGCCCCTGGGTCAGACTGACGGCGCCGAGTCCGGCGCCGACCAGCACGAGGATGCCGAGCACGGCGCCGAGAGCCAGCAGGAATCGGCGGTCGCGAGGGGCCGACGGCTCCTTCGCGGGCTTCGGTTCCTTGGCGGGCTTCGGCTCCTTCGCGGGCTTCGGCGCTTTTGCCGACTTCCGCTTCTCCGGTGCCGGGGATGACTCATCGGTCGCAGAGGGAGCGGGGGGCACGTAGTCGGTCGAGGAGTGAGCCGCGAACGTCGTCGTCGAGTCCGCATCCGGCGGGACGAAGGTCGAACGCGTCGGCCGCTCGTCACCCTTCGGGCGCGCCGCGGGGCGGGTGTCGTCGCGGTCGGCTCCGCCGTCGTCATTCGACGCGGAAGCCGCCGCGGCCTCGGCCTCGCGGGCGGCGCGCATCTCGGCGCGCGTGCGAGGCGCCGCCGGCACCTCGGGGTGCTCGTCGTCAGTACTCATACGGATCCTGCGGTTCGTCGATCGGCGTGACCGAGCTCGGCTCGACGTGCAGCGATCCGTCGGCATCCGCCTTGATCGTGCCCTCGACCTCGACCCACTGGCCGGTGTCGAACTCGCCCGCATCGATCGTCACGGGCAGGGTCGCCGGCTGCGCGTCGATGACGCAGTGCGTGATGACCAGGCGCGTGAGGTTGACCTCATCGGCATCCGTGGGGGTCACGAATCCGGTCAGCGTGACCGTCTTGCCGTCGTAGGCGGCGGTGTTGGTCGCCGTCGCGAACACGCTCGCCCAGTCGCCCACACCGAACGTCGAGGTGTCGGCGACTCCGAGGGTCACGTCGTCGGCGCCTGCGAACAGCGCCGTCTGCTCGCCGACCCGGGACATCGCGAGTTCGACCGACAGCGATGCCGGCGGCAGCACGAGGGCGGCGAGGACCACCCCGGAGGCGACGACCCCACCCGTGACCGTGCCGACGACGGCAAGAGTCCGGCGGGGTGCGGCCGGTGCATCCTCGTCGTGGGCGTCGCCGTGGTCGTGTCCGTGATCGCCCTCTTCGCCGAGCGGCAGCGTGCACGACCAGATGGCGCCCGCGAGAGTGACGACGGCCGCGGCGCACGCGAACCACACCGACTCGGGGCTGATGTAGAGATTGAGCCGACCGGTGAGCCCGAGTCCGAGAGTGACGACCGAGATGACGGTGGCGAGGCCGATGCCGAGCCAGCGCGAGCCGAGGGCGCGGGCGCGGGCGCGGGCGCGGGCGCGGGAGGGCTCGTGATCGGTGTGCGTGTGCGTGCGCTCAGACAAAGACGTTCACCCCGATCCCGATCGCGAAGGCGGCGAACAGCACGACGCCCACGATGCCGACGAGCGTGCGGGTCGTGAAGGTCGTGCGCATGAGCGCGAGCATCTTGACGTCGACCAGTGGACCGACGAGCAGGAATGCCACGAGCGCGCCCGACGAGAACGTCGAAGCGAAAGACAGCGCGAAGAACGCATCGACGTTGGAGCAGATCGCGACGGTCATGGCGAGGGCCATCATCGCCAGGATCGACAGCACCGGGTTCGATCCGATCGCCAGCAGCACATCGCGAGGGATGAGCACCTGCACGGCCCCGGCGAGGGCCGAGCCGATCACGAGCGCCGGCATCACCGCGCGCAGCTCGACGAGGAACTGCGTGAGGCTCCGACGCACCGGGGTGCCCGGCTCGTGGGCGACGCGGTCGCACGTGTCGATGAAGCGCTGCGTGAGCAGGGAGTCGGGCGAGGGGTGACGACTGTAGATCCAGCCGATCAGGTTCGCGATCAGGTAGCCGCCGATCAAGCGGGCCACCAGGATGCCGTCGTCGAAGCCGAACGCGGCGTGCGTCGTGAGGATCACGATCGGGTTGACGATCGGCGCGGCGATCAGGAAGGTCAGCGCCTCGGCGGGGGCGAGTCCTCGCATCATCAGGCCGCGGGCGAAGGGCACGTTTCCGCACTCGCACACCGGGATCAGCATGCCGAGCAGCGACAGCACGGCGCGGCGCGCCCAGGCGCGCTTCGGGAGCCAGCGGTGGATGACGTCGGCGGGAAGCCACACCTGCACGACGATCGACAGCAGCACGCCGAGGATCACGAACGGCAGGGCCTCGATCAGCACGCTCAGCGCGAGCGTCAGGCCATCCTGGGCGCGGTTCGGCAGGGAGGCGGTGTAGAGGGTCGGCAGGAACCGGTCGACCAGGAAGAGCGCGGCCACGATCGCGGCGCCGAGCGCCACCCCGATCCACGGCGAGCGCGGGGATCGGGAGGGTCGGTGCGCGTGCACCGTCCGTGGGGCGGCCTGGGCGGTCACGCGTTCGCTGCCTCTTCGGCGTCGCGCTTGTTGGTGCAGGAGGCGCACAGGCCGAAGATGTCGACGACGTGCGCGGCATCCGTGAATCCGTGCAGAGCGGCGGTGCGGTGCGCCCACTGCTCGACGTCGGTGGCCTCGATCTCGACCGTGAGCCCGCAGTTGCGGCAGATCAGATGGTGGTGGTGGCCCTGGGTCGTGCAGGCGCGGTAGAGCGCCTCTCCCTCGGGACTCTGCAGCGAATCGGCATCGCCCGATGCCGCGAGTCCGGCCAGCGCGCGGTAGACCGTGGCGAGGCCGATGCCGGTGTTGTCGTCGCGGAGCGAGGCATGCAGATTCTGCGCGCTGACGAAACCGCGCGCGTCGGCGAGAGCTTCGCGCACGCGTTCGCGCTGCCAGGTGTTCCGCTGAGCCATACCGACGATTCTAGGTGCGCCGCCCTTGCCGGGCCCTGGGAGCGTCAGGCGCGCACGCGGCGCACTCCGCCGCGGGCGCGCTGGACGATCCAGCACACGACGTAGATGGTGAACGACAGGGTGGTGATGTACGGACTCACCGGCAGGGTGCCGGCGAGCGCGAGCAGGATGCCGCCGACGGCCGACACGAAGCCGAACAGCGCCGCGAGCAGCGGCACGGCCACCGGCCCCGCGGTGATGCGCATGGCGGCGGCAGCGGGTGTCACGAGCAGTGCCATGACGAGCAGTGCGCCGATGATGTGCACGCTGACCGCGACGATCAGACCGAGCAGAACCATGAACAGCAGGCTCACCGCACGCGTGGGCACGCCGCGGGCGGCGGCGGACTCGGGGTCGAGCGAGTCGAAGCGCAGCGGGTTCCACATGAGCAGCAGTCCGAGCAGCACGACGATGCTGATGCCGAGCAGCCAGCCGAGGTCGGGGCTCGAGACCGAGACGATCTGCCCGGTGAGCAGGCTGAAGCGGTTGGCGCTGCGCCCGTCGTAGAGCGAGAGGAACAGGATGCCGAGGCCGAGGCCGAACGGCATGAGGACGCCCACGATCGAGTTGCGGTCGCGGGCCTTGGATCCGAGGATGCCGATGAGGATCGCCGCGACGAGCGCACCGCCGAGGGATCCGACCACCACGCTCCCGCCGAAGAGCAGGGCTGCGGCCGCACCGGCGAACGACAGCTCGCTGACTCCGTGCACCGCGAACGCGAGGTCGCGCTGCATCACGAAGACGCCGATGAGTCCGCCGACGATGCCGAGCACCGCGCCCGCGATGATCGAGTTCGCGAGCAGGGCGACGAGCTCGCCGTAGTCCTGGAACGAGAAGACGTCGCTCCAGTCGACCGCCTGGACGATGCCGGTCATGACGTTCATGCCGCACCTCCGTGGTCGTGGTCGTGCGCGTGCTCGTGGTGGGGCTCGGCATCCGGAACCCCGACGACGACCAGTCGGTCGCCGGCTCGCAGCACGAAGACCGGAGTGCCGTAGAGCTCGGTCAGAACGCGTGTCTGCAGCACCTCTTCGGGCGTTCCGAGCACGAAGCGGCCTCCGGCGATGTAGAGGATGCGGTCGACGCGGCCGAGGATCGGGTTGATGTCGTGCGTCACGAACAGCACTGCTGCGCCGCGGTCACGGCGCTGCCGGTCGATGATGTCGGTGACGGCGACCTGGTTCGCGAGGTCGAGGTTCGACAGCGGCTCGTCGCACAGCAGCAGGCTCGGCTCGTCGGCCAGTGCCTGCCCGACGCGCAGTCGCTGCTGCTCACCGCCCGAGAGCAGTCCGACCCGACGGTCGGCGTAGTGCGAGGCCCCGACCGAGGCGAGCAGCTCGTCGACCTTGGCCTTGTCGCCGCGGTGAGGAACAGGGAAGCCGAACCGGCTGCCCTGCACTCCGAGCGCCACCAGATCGCGCGCCCGCATGCTCGTGTCCGGGGCGAGCGAGCGCTGCTGCGGGATGTATCCGATGCGCGGGTTGCCCTTGCGCACGGGCCCGCCCGCGATGGTGATCTCGCCGGCCGACAGCGGCTGGAGGCCCAGGATGCTGCGCAGCAGCGTGGTCTTGCCCGACCCGGACGGCCCGAGCACGGCGATGAACTCGCCGGGGTCGACCGTGAGGTCGAGGCCCGACCACAGTTCCCTGTCGCCACGCTGCAAAGCGGCTCCCCGCACCTCGAGCACAGGGTGCGTCGTCTCGGCTCCTGCCCGCGCGTCGGCGGCGGCGCTCACGACTGGAGCGCGTCGGCGAGGCTCTGGATCGCGTCACTCATCCACTCAGAGTACGACGATCCTTCGGGGAGCAGCTCCGTGAAGGCCACGACCGGGATGCCGGCAGCCGTTGCGGCATCCTCGACGCGCTGCGTCTCGGCGCCACCGGTCTGCGCGTTCGTGAGCACCGCGCGCACGTCTCCCGCCTCGATCACGTTGAGGGTCTCGAGCAGGGTCGCGGGGGCGACATCGCTGCCCTCCTCGACCGATTCGGCGAAGCCCTCGGGCGTGACGTCGGTCAGTCCGGCGGCCTCGGCGAGGTAGCCCGGCACCGGCTCGGTGATGAGCACGTTCGCTCCGGCGGCATCCGTCTTGAGCGTCTCGAGGTCGGCCTCGAAGCCCTCGAGGTCGGCGACGATCTCGTCGGCGTTCGCGGTGAAGTCCGCCTCGCCGTCGGGGTCGAGCTCGGTGAGTTCCTCAGCGATGGCCTCGACGACGTGGATCATCGTGTGCGGGTCGAACCAGACGTGCTCGTTGAAGCCCTCGATGTGGTCGTGACCCTCGTGACCCTCTTCGCCTTCGGCGTGATCGTGGTCGTGGTCCTCTTCGGTCGCGCCCTCTTCGCCCTCGTGGCCCTCGTGGCCCTCGTTGCCGGGGAAGTCGTGCGAGAACTCGACGGCCGTCACCACGTGCGGGTCTCCCGCATCCTGCAGCAGCGTGTCGATGAACGCGTCGTAGCCGCCGCCGTTCTCGATCACCAGGTCGGCCTTCTGCACCGTGAGGCGGTCGCGGGCCGAGGCCTCGTACGAGTGCGGGTCCTGGGTCGCCGAGGTGATGATCGAGGTCACGTCGACGCGATCGCCACCGATCTGGGCCGCGAGCGAACCGTAGACGTTGGTGCTCGCGGCGACCGTGACCGTGCCGCTGTCGCCCTCGCCCGCCGCGGGGGTCGTGGAGCATCCGGCCAGCGAGAGTGCGGCGACGGATGCGAGGGCGAGGGCGACGAACGGCTTCTTCATGTTCCCACTTTAAACGCTAATGAGAACCATTATCAAATCGGCCGTTCGCCGCCCTGCCGGCTCAGCCGATCAGGCCCGGCGCGATCCAGACGGTCGAGTCGCCGGGCAGAGCGCCGTCGACCACCGTGCCGATCACGACATCCGCGGCATCCGCCCCGAGGTCGAACTCCTCGGTGCCGAAGTTCGTCACGATCTGCCAACCGTTCGGACGCGCGAAGCGCAGCACGTCGGCGCGCCCCGTCTCGATCCATTCGAGGCTCTCGTCGGTCTGCAGTTCGTGACGCAGGCGCAGCGCCTCGCGGTACAGCGACAGCGTCGACGACGGGTCGGCCGCCTCGACGTCCACCGCGTGATCGGCGAACCACTCGGGCTGCGGCAGGTGCGCGTCGCCGGTTCCGAAGCCGAAGGAGGAACCGGATGCCGTCCACGGCAGCGGCACACGGCATCCGTCGCGTCCGAGCCCGTCGAACTCCGCCCCGCGGAAGAACGCGGGGTCCTGGCGGTCGTCCGGGCCGATCTCGGCGACCTCCTGCATGCCGAGCTCCTCGCCCTGGTAGAGGTAGGTGCTGCCGGGCAGGCCGAGCAGCAGCAGGGTCGCCGCGTGGGCCCGGCGAAGACCGAGCTCACGGTCGAGCTGGTCGTCGGGCCCACCGGCGGCGACCCACTCCACACCCTGCTTGACCCCGGTGCGACCAGCTAGCGGAGCGAGCCCGTAGCGGGTCGCGTGCCGGGTGACGTCGTGGTTCGACAGCACCCAGGTCGTCGACGATCCGGTGGAGCGCGCCTGCGCGAGGTTGTCGGTGATGATCGTGCGGAACTGCGTCGCGTCGAAGTCGGCGACGAGCAGGTCGAAGTTGAACGCCTGCCCGAGACCCTCGGCCGACGCGTACTTGGCACGACGCTCGGGAGTGCTGACCCACGCCTCGGCGACGGCTGTGCGGGGCGGGTCGTACTCGTTGAAGACCCGACGCCATTCGGCGTAGACCTCGTGCACGTCGTCGCGGTCGTGCAGCGGGTGGTTGCCGTCATGCGGCAGCAGCTCGAGCTCAGCGGTGCTCGGCAGCGGCTCGCTGAGGTCCTTCGTGAGCATGTGCGCCACATCGATGCGGAAGCCGTCGACCCCACGGTCCGACCAGAAGCGCAGGGTCTTCAGGAAGTCCTCGCGTACCTCGGGGTGATCCCAGTTGAGGTCGGGCTGCTCGGGGGCGAAGCTGTGCAGGAACCACTGCCCGTCGTCGACCCGCTCCCACGCCGAGCCGCCGAACGCGGCTGTCCAGTCGGTCGGGGGCTCGGAGCCGTCTTCGCCCGCACCCTCACGGAAGATG
The DNA here is from genome assembly GCF_051062835.1 of Microbacterium sp. CGR1. Classification (GTDB taxonomy): domain Bacteria; phylum Actinomycetota; class Actinomycetes; order Actinomycetales; family Microbacteriaceae; genus Microbacterium. The sequence continues at coordinate 2,408,150 of NZ_JAOTPG010000001.1, forward strand.
TAGCGCTCGCGGGCGGCCGAGCCGCGGCCTGCGGCGAGCGCCTCCTGGAACCATTCGTGCAGATCCGACGAGTGGTTCGGCACGATGTCGACCACCACGCGGATACCGCGCTCGTGGAGTGCCGCGACCATGTCGTCGAAGTCCTCGAGCGTGCCCAGGCGGGGGTCGACGTCGCGGTAGTCGGCCACGTCGTACCCTCCGTCGGCGAGGGCCGACGGATAGAACGGGCTGAGCCACACGGCGTCGATGCCGAGGTCGCGCAGATAGTCGGCCCGCGAGACGATGCCCGGGATGTCGCCGAGTCCGTCGCCGTTCGCGTCCGCGAAACTGCGGGGGTAGATCTGATAGACGGCGGCCTGTCGCCACCATGCTGCCGTCGTGTCGTCGCGGGTCTCGGTGAGAAGCGCATCGGTCATGAGGGGTATTGCTCCTTCGTGTTGCGGTCTGCGGTGTGAGAGGTGTCAGCCCTTGACGGCGCCCTGCGTGACGCCCTCCATGACGAAGCGCTGCGTGAACAGGTACGCCAGGATCGCCGGGGCCATCGCCATCAGGTACGAGGCGAACGACACGTTGTAGTTGTTGCTGAACTGGGTCTGGAAGAGGTTCTGCCGCACCGGGAGCGTCTGCAGCGCCGGGTCGGAGATGATCAGCGACGGCATCATGAAGTCGTTCCACGCGTAGAGGAAGGCGAAGATGCCGACCGTCGCGCTCATCGGCGCGAGCAGCGGGAAGATCAGCTGCCAGAACGTCTGCCACGTCGTGGCACCGTCGATGCGGGCGCTCTCCTCGAGCTCGATCGGGATCGACCGCAGGAACGCGGTGAACAGCAGCACGCTGAAGCTCAGCTGGAACATCGTCGCGAGGATGATCACGCCGAACGGGTTGTCGAGCCCCACCCATCCGGTCAGCTGGATCTGCGGCAGTGCGACCACGGGGAACGGGATGAACATCGCAGCCAGCAGGTAGAAGAACGAGTAGCGGAACAGCCGGTGGTCCCAGTTGCGGACGATCGCGTACGAGGCGAACGCGGCGAGCACGATGGTCGCGATGACCGTTCCGGCCGTGACGAGCAGCGAGATGCCGGCGCCGACCGGGAACTTGGTGAGGTTCCACGCCTCGACGAAGCCGTCGATGCTGAACGGAGCCGGCAGCGAGAAGGCGTTGCCGTCGACCGCCTGGCCCGTGGTCTTGAAGGCCATCGAGATCGTCACGTAGAGCGGCAGCAGCACGGTGACGGCGCACAGGATCAGGATGATCGTGCCCGACCAGTTGACGCGCTCCATGCGGACACGCGGCTTCTTGCCCGAGGTGGGGATGGTGGTGAGTGTCTGCGTCGACATCAGAGTGCGTTCCTTCCGCGGGTCAGCGAGAGCTGCAGCAGGGAGATGAGCACGGCGACGATGAAGAAGATCGTCGCGTTGGCCATCTGGTAGGCGTAGTCGCCGCCGTTGAAGCCCGCGATGATCGTCATCGCGACGCTGCGGGTGGAGGTTCCGGGTCCGCCGTTGGTGAGTCCGACGATGATGTCGTAGGCGTTCAGGAAGCCCTTGAATCCGAGGATCACGTTGATCACCACGTATCCCGCGACGAGCGGCAGGGTGATGCGGAACAGCTGCTGCGTCTTGTTCGCCCCGTCGATGCTCGCGGCTTCGTACACCTCGCCGGGCACTGAGAGGAGGCCCGCGATGTAGATGAGCAGCGTGCCGGGCACGGCCTGCCAGGCGGTCACGATCACGATGGCGACCCACGCCAGATCGGGGTTCGCGAGCAGGCTGGTCGACAGCCACGGGATGCCGGTGGCCGCGCCCGCCGCCGGGAGCGAGTTGGAGAACAGGAAGTTGAAGACGTAGGCGATGATGATGCCCGAGATCACCATCGGGATCACGAAGATCGTGCGGAGCCCGGTCTTGAAGCGGATGCGGGAGGTCAGGCCGACCGCCAGCAGGAACGCGACCACGTTGACGACGATCACCGTGGCGATCGAGAAGCCGAACGTGAACAGATAGCTCTGCAGGATGGCCGGGTCGCTGAACATCGCGATGTAGTTGGTCAGCCCGTTGAAGCTCCACTCGCCGATGCCGATGGAGTCGGTGAAGCTGAAGAAGATGCCCATGACGCCCGGAACCGTGATCGCGAGCGTGAAGATCACGAGCGTCGGCAGCAGGAACAGGTAGTAGATCGGCTCGACCTTGCGGGTGCGACGACCGAGCCTGCGGGTGCCGCCCGTGACGATCGCCGTGGTGTCGGTCGTCGGGGTGTTGGGCTTCGTGATGTTCGCCGCGGCGGGAGTCGCCGCGGGATTGGGCAGAGCGGTGTTCGTCATGGCGTGGACTCCTCTGTCTCGCCGGATGCTGAGTCCTCACCGGAGGCGTTGTCCTGGGTCGACGGGATGGGCGCGCGGAACGCGATCCTGGCCCAGTCGGCATCCATGGTGCGCAACGTGGAGGTCGTGGACGCGCCGAGCACCATCGCCTGCGCGTAGTTGAAGACCGGAAGGGTGCGGGGCACGAGCACCGAAGGGCCCTGGTAGATCTGCCCGTTGTCGTAGTACTCGACCATGCCCTCGACCCGCGGGTCATCGGGCGCCGGAGCGTCCTTCGTCGGGGTGAAGCCGAGCTGCGAGGCGTTGTACTCCTCGATGTGCTCGGGCAGGAACAGGTACTCCAGGAAGTCGCGGGCGGCCTCCTGGTGGCGCGATCCCTCGGGGATCATCGCGGCGAGGTCCATGTTGACGCGCACGCCGAGGTCGGCGGGGTCGTCGGTCATCGGCAGCGGGAAGGTGCCGAGTTCGAGGTCGGGCGCAGTCTTCTCGATCTCACTGAACGCCCACGGTCCCTGCAGGTACATCGCGGCCTCGCCCTTGCCGAAGGCGAGGTTGCCGTCGCCGTAGCCCCGGCTCGCGGCATCCGCGTTGGTGTAGTTCTGCACCAGGGTCATCATTCGATCCATCGGCTCGGCGAAGTCCTTCTCGAACGAGACCTCCGAGTCGGGGCCCACCTCGGTGCCCTCGGTGGCGAGCGTGTCGAAGAAGTCGATCACGTCGACCGAGCCGCCGGCGGTGTAGTCGTACCAGCCCTGCGCGACCGTCCAGTCGTCCTTGAAGGTGGCGTAGAACGGGTCGATGCCCGCCTGCTTGAGCTGGTCGCACACCGCGAGGAGCTCGTCCCAGGTCTGCGGGACCTCCAGCCCCTGCTGCGCGAAGATCTCCTTGTTGTAGATGACCGAGGCGCCCATCACCGAGTACGGCAGCGCACTCGTGCGACCCTCGCACGACCCGTACTGCTCCAGGAGCGGCTGGAGGTCGTCGCGGATGGTCGAGGCGGCCTCGGTGCCCGACAGATCGGTGAGCGCGCAGCGCTGCACGAACCGGGCGATCTCGTAGTTGTAGTTGGCGAGCATGATGTCGGGCGGGTTGCCCCGCACGAAGCTGGCCGAGACGACGTCGACACCCGAGGTGTCGATCTCGACGCGGACCTTGTCCTGCGAGGAGTTGTACTGCGCGACGAGTTCGGTCATGAACTCGATCGCCTCTCGCTTGCTGAACGTGAAGCGGATGGTCTCGGTTCCGCCGGCCGTCGAGCAGCCGGTGAGGGCGGCCCCGACCAGGGCGAGAGCGGCCGCACCGGCGATGATCTGCGCCGGGCGTGGTGGTTTCACAGACACCGTTGTCCTTTCGTCCGGTAGATCCGCAGACTAAATCTAGTGAGCGAATTTACTTCGATGAACGGTACTCTCTCATCTGAACGAGAGTGAGGTCAAGACCCATGACCGAAGTATCCGCAGGTCTGGGCACCGGACGAGCCAGCGTCGGCGCCATCCTCGACTTCGCGTGGGCCGCCGGCGAGTTCACCGCGACCGAGGCGATGGCGACCACCACGCTGACGCGCTCGACCGCGATCGACGCCATCGACACCCTCGTCAGCGCCGCGGTGCTGCAGGAGCTCCCCAACGCCCGGGTGGCCGGAAGCTACCGCGCGGGGCGCCCCGCTCGACGCTTCGTGCTGGCATCAGATCTCGGCGTCGTCGTCGGGGTGGATGCCGGAGACACCCACCTCGCGGTCACGATCTCTGACCCGCTCGAGCGCACCCTCGTGCACCACCGCACCGACCTCGACTCCGGCCAGTCCGCGCCTGCTCGACGCGCGACGGTCCTCGGACAGATGCAGCTCGCGCTCGACGAGGCAGGCGTCGAGCGCACCGAGATCCTCGCGATCTGCGTCGGCGTCGCCGCTCCCGTCAACAGGGCCGGCATCTCGCCGCCGCACCCCGACGGCTTCTGGGAGCGGACCAACCCGGGGCTCGCCGAGGCGTTGGCCGACTGGGCGCCCGTGGTCGAGATCAAGAACGATGCGCAGCTCGCCGCGATCGCCGAGGGTTCGGCGGGGGCTGCGGTCGGATGCCGTGACTACGTCGCCCTGCTCGCGAGCGAGCGGTTCGGCGGCGGCGTCGTCGTGGACGGCCACGTGCTGCATGGCGCGCACGGCGGCGTCGGCGAGGGCGTCGTGTTCGACCACATCGTCGGCGTCGGGTCTGCCTTCGGACTTCGCTATGCGCTGCAGGACCAGGTGCGCGCGGGCGTGGAGAGCGGCGAGATCTCTCGCGAGTCGGCGATCGGGCGGCTCGCAGGTGAGGACCGCATCGATCCGCGGACCGTCTTGACCGCGGCATCCGCCGGTGACGCCGATGCGCTGCTCGCGACCTCACGCGTCGGCGCGACGCTCGCCCGCGTCGTCGGCGTGCTGGGCAGCATGTACGACCCGGCGCGCGTGATCGTCTGCGGCGGGGTCGCTGAGAGCATCGCGCCCGTGCTCACGGCCGCACGTGAGGTGCTGCCGACACAGCTGCACCTGCCGGCGCCCGAGATCCTCGCCTCGACGCTCGGTGCCGAGGTCGTGTCGATCGGTGCCGTCGCGACGGCTCGCATGGCAGCGCGCGAAGTGGCGGTGCCGCTCCTCGCGGAACGGCGCCTCAGCGCGGTGAGCTGAGGACCGTGCGAGAACCGGAACCGCGGCAGTCCCCCTCCTCGATCGAGCTGCTGCTCGACCCCGCCGCCGACGCAGCCGTCCGGGCCGAATGGGATGCTCTCGCCGCGCGCGGCCTGTCGAGCCTGGCGGGGCACACCTCGGCGAGCAACCGCCCTCACATCACGCTGGTCGCGCGCGTCGGCCTGCCGACTGTGGACCCGGATGCCCTCGCGAGCATCCCGTCGTTCCCGATCACGCTGGGCGCTCCGCTGCTCTTCGGAACCGGCGAGCGGCGCGTGCTGGCGCGGAGCATCGTGCCCACCTCCGAACTGATCGGCCTCCGCGAGACGATCCTGGCCGCGGTCAGGCCGGGTGACGACGCCCCGCACACCGCACCCGGCGAGTGGATGCCGCACGTCGCCCTCGCACGCAGATTGCGCGTCGCCGACCTCGCGGTGGCGCTCGACCTGGTCGAGGGCGACATCCATGGTCGAGCGCACAGCGTGCGGCACTGGGACCCCGCCACGGCGCTCGTCTCTCCCCTCGCAGAACTCCGACCGGCCTAGCGCGAGTCGCGCTGCACGCGCGCGGCGACATCCTGCAGCGCTCGCAGCACGCGCCTGACCGCCGTGTGGGCCAGAGCATCCGGCCGTGCCAGCACGTCGACGTGCCGGACCAGATCGACGCCCGACAGGGCCGTTGCCGTATTGAGGACGCCCCAGCGAAGGACTCTGCTGACGAGTCCTCGCAGTTTAGGTTGCAGGGCCAACTGTCGGGTGCCCCCCGAATTGTCGACTGCGATTCCGGTGAGGGGCAACTGCGGTCCGGAGTGCCACTCAGTGTTGTGTGGCGACTGACGTAGGAGGTTCGAATGAGAAAGCTCAGTGTTGGTGTTGCGGCAGGGGCAGCGGTGCTGTTGTCGGCTATGTGGATCGCTCCGGTCGCGATCGCGGATGAGGAATCCGCGGTTGACCTGGTTGCGAAGGTCGCCCCGACTGATGTGGCGGCCGCGATCGATTCCCCGCTAATTACCGGTGGGGAAAGCACCGTAACTCTCGACCAGCTTGAGGTCGAGGTGTCCACGGCTGCCGCCGATGGTGTGTCCATTTCGGCGGGTGAAGGGGTGGCGACGATTGGTCTTCCGTTCGCTGACAAGGCCAGCTCTGGTTCTTCAACAGATCCTGGGACTGTGACATACGACAACGGGAATTAGACGAGCAGCGTCGTTCTCGTGCACGACACAGGTTCAGTACAGGTCGCGACCGTGATCGATAGTGCGGCTGCGCCGTCGCGCTTCGGCTACCGGATCGATCTTCCCGAGGCTTCGAGCCTTGTTCTGCGGGACGGTGGCGCGGCTGTGATCGATGACGCAACCGGCGAGGTCCTGGGAAGCTTCGCTGCGCCGTGGGCGAAAGACTCAAGCGGCAAGGATGTACCAACTCGCTACGAGCTGGATGGTCAGACCCTTACGCAGGTCGTCGACCACGACAGCAGTTTCGCGTATCCCGTAGTCGCTGATCCGACATACACGACATACGTCAGCTACCTCAGCAGGGCCCAAGTCGTCACGATGTATAACGGGCTCAAGGGCCTCAGCAGCGCATGCAGCGTCGCACCGATTCCGTGGCCGGCCAGTATCGCTTGCCTGGGACTCGCTCCTGCTGCTCAGGTCGAGAAGGCGTACTGGAATAAGTGGAGGCTCAAGGTGACGTACTACAACTGCGGATTCAACTACTGCAGCTACACGACGTACACAGCAGTACCGTAAGCCAGGAGGACCATATGCGCATTAAGACACCGGGAGCCAAGGTCGGGTACCTGCTCATCGTCATCGTCGGGATCACGCTCACCATGATCCCGCTCGCAGCTATCAGTTATGAGCTCGGGTTCGCGTGGGCGACAGTGACTCTCGTGGCAGCCGTCGTCGTGGCGGCTCGAACCTTCCGTGGCGCCGGAGAATCCCACGCCCCACGCCCCTGGTGGAAGATGACCAGCACGCGAGGCAGCGGCATACTGCTCACCGCGTTGTTCTTCATCCAGGGCCTCGCCGCGGTTTTCGGAGCGTCCGCTTCACCGAATCCGCCGCTCGCTATCATCGGTGGCGGAGTGGCGCTAGTTCTGGCCGCTCTCTACCTGAACTCAGCAGTCCGGGTGCAGCAGCACGCGGACGCCGCGGCTTCCGGAGGGCTCTGAGCCGCGGTTCGTTCCACTGTTGAATCCAATTGGGGGTGTGTCTGACACCCCAATTGGTGATCTATCGACTGATGCTCCCGAGTTCGCGACATGCAGCCGGTGGGCTTTGGGCGCGCCTCAGGCTGCGTGCCGGCCCAGCTCGTCTCTCCCCTCGCGGACCTGCGTCGGCCGTAGCCGGAGCCCTCTCGGCGTTCGTCGGGGCAACGTCAGCGCGGCGAGCGGAACGAGTCGCTCTGCACGCGCGCGGCGACATTCTGCAGGGCGCGCAGCACGCGCCTGACCGCCGTGTAGGCGAGCGCGTCCGGCCTCGCGAGCACGTCGAGGTGACGCACGAGTTCGATGCCGCCCAGCGGCCGCAGCACGAGCCCGTCTACGGCCAGAGACGAGGCGGTCGTGCGGGGCATGATGGCGATCGCCGCCCCGGCGCGCACCAGCTCGGCCGTCACCGAGAACTCGTTGATGCGGTGTGCGATGCGAAAGGGCTGCCCGGCCCGTGCCGCCAGATGATCGAGCACGCCGGCGAGCGGGAAGCCCTGATGCACCGACACCCAGTCCTCGTCGACCAGATCGTCGAGGTCGATCTGAGCACGCTCCGCGAGCGGATGCTCGGCATGCAGCGCGATGTCGAGCGGTTCATCGATCAGCGGGATCGCGACGACCCGGTCGGCCGGCCACGGAGCGTCGTGCGCGAGCCGATGTGCGATCACGAGGTCGTAGTCGGCCGTCAGGCCGGGGAAGTCCCGGTGCGCCACGTCCTCATCTGCGAGGTGGACCGCCTGAGTGCCTCCGAGTTCTCGCACCAGCGGCCCGAACAGGGCGAGGCCTGCGCTGGTGAACGACGACACCCGCACCGGTCGGTCGCCCGCTTCGAGGAGCGCCCCGATCGCATCGCGGGCCGCGGTCAACGCCTCATCGACGCGCGTGCTCGCCGCAGCCAGCGCCTCCCCCGCCGCGGTCAGGACCAGGACGCGACCTCGACGCACGGTGAGCGGCAGAGCCACCGTCGACTGCAGAGTCGCGAGCTGCTGTGACACCGCTGACGCCGACACCCCGAGAGCGGCAGCGACGGCCGTGACGCTGCCTCGGTCGCGAAGTTCCCGAAGCAGTCGAAGATGATCCGGATCCATAAGGCCAACCTTAAAAGAGAATCAACGAACTGCATCTGGGTCTTCATCGAGAACGACGAGAGTGTGGACTCATGCCTCGTCGTCCCTCTCGCGATCTGCTCGTCGACGTCCTGCTCATCGCCGTGGCGGCGGTGTGGGGCGCGAGCTTCATGTCAGCCAAGAGTCTGGCTCTCGAGACCGGCGTCGCCTCTGCGGTCGCCCTCCGGTTCCTCGTCGCGGCGGTCGCTCTCGGCGTGATCTGCGCGGTGCGCAGGGAACGGATGCCGCGGGGCCGCGGGCTTGCCGTCGCCGTCCTCCTCGGCCTCTCCCAGGCCGCCATCATCGGACTCGAGACCTGGGGCGTCCATCTCACGTCGGCGACCAATGCCGGGCTGCTCATCAGCCTCGCGCTCGTGTTCACCCCGGTGCTCGAGAGCCTCGCCGCGCGGTCGTGGCTTCCGCGCGCGTACTTCGTCGCCGCCGTCGCGGCCGTGGTGGGGGTCGCCCTTCTCGTGTCGGACGGCGGACTGCGGATGCCGACCGCGGGCGACGCCCTGGTGATCGCGGCGGCGGTCGTGCGCGCGTTTCACGTGACGGCGAGCGCCAGACTCACCCGCGATCGCCGAGACAGCACGCTCGCCGTCGTCCTGGTGCAGCTCATCGTCTGCGCGGCGACAGCATCCCTGGTCGCAGGGCCGGAACTGCCCGCGGCCGTCGCGCGACTCGACGGATCGGGGTGGGCAAACGTCCTCTTCCTCGGACTGATGTGCTCGGTGTTCGCGTTCGTCGTGCAGCTCTGGGCGGTGCGGCGCACCTCTGCGACGCGCGCCAGCATCCTCATGGGCACAGAGCCCGTCTGGGCGCTCCTGGTCGGACTCGTGCTCGCCGGGGAGAGTGTCGGGGCCGTCGGCCTGCTCGGTGCCGGGCTCATCGTCGCCGCGTCGTACGCGGGGCAGGCGATCGAGCGTCGTCACCGGCTCCGCGCGCTCGGGCCGGCGATCGAGGTGCCGAACGGCGACAGAGTTCAGGCGTAGTCGCTGTCATCCACCGGCGAAGGCGCCGCGCCCAGGCTCTCGATGGCGCCCCACAGGCCTTCCGGGACGTCCGCCTGCACCAGCTCGTCGAGTTGCTCGCGACGATACGGTGACGACACCCCGACGACCGTGGAATCGATCAGCGGGGACCGCAGCGAGTAGTGCAGTGCTGCGGCAGCCATCGATGTTCCGTGCTCCTCACACACGCGCTGCAACCGCTCGGTCCACTCCAGCAGCTCCTCACCGGCAGGCCGATAGGCGTACTTCGCACCGGGATGCGGCCCCTTGACGAGCAGTCCCGAGCCGAACGGCGCGGCGTTGAACACGGCCATGCCGCGTGCCTTGGCGTCGGCGAACACCGTCTCAGCCGAGTGATCCACGAGCGTGAATCGGTTGTGGATCAGCACGGCGTCGAACACCCCCGTCTCGACGTACTTCGCCATCATCGGGACGGGAGCCGCCGCCACACCGATCGCGTCCACCACGCCGGCGCTGCGGAGTTCGATGAGCCCCTGCACCGCACCCCCGATGGAGATCGACTCCTCGAACGACACCGAGTACGGGTCGTGCAGGTGCAGCAGCGGAAGCCGGTCGACCCCGAGTCGCGCGGTCGTCTCCTCGAACGAGCGGAGGACGCGGTCGCGGTCGAAGACCCCGGTCTCCGGGTCCTGATCGACCTTCGAGATGACCCGCGAACCATCCAGCCCCAGCTCGCGCAGCGCGATGCCGAGGACGGCCTCGGAGCGACCGGCCGCGTAGTTGTTCGACGTGTCCACGAACCCGTGTCGGCTCGTGAGCAGGTCGATGGCGACCTCGACGGCCGCTCTCTCCTCGGCGGACCCCGGCTCCGAGTGTCGGCCGAGGCCCGAGGTTCCGAGAGTGATGGCAGTCGGTTCGATCTTCATCCGCTGGGAGTCCGTTCTACTGGGGGCCGGTCGTCGCGGTTCTGCTGCCACTGTATCCCCGCGCTGTCCGGGTCACTCGACGAGCAGCGCGGGCTCCTCGAGAACCGATGCCACGTCGGCGATGAACCGGCTCATGCCGTCGCCGTCGATCACGCGGTGGTCGAAAGATCCCGCCACGGTGGTGACCCACCGGGGGCGCACCTCGCCGTCGACGACCCACGGCTTCTGGCTGATCGTGCCCATCGCGACGATTCCGGCCTCGCCGGGGTTGATGATCGGCGTGCCGGCATCCATCCCGAACACACCGATGTTGGTGATCGTGATCGTGCCGCCCTGCTGGTCGGCGGGGCTCGTCTTGCCCTCGCGGGCAGTGAGCGTGAGCCTGTTGAGGGCGCGGGCGAGGTCCTTCATGCTGAGGTCCTGCGCGTCCTTGATGTTCGGCACGAGCAGGCCGCGAGGCGTGGCCGCGGCGATGCCGAGGTTCACATAGTGGCGCACGGCGATCTCGGCGCCGCCCTCGGTCTCGATCCACGCGGCGTTCACCATCGGGGTGCGACGAGCGGCCCAGATGACGGCGCGAGCCATGATCAGCAGCGGCGAGACGCGGATGTCGGCGTAGTCGGGCGATGCCTTGAGCCGCTTCACGAGCTCCATCGTGCGGCTCGCATCGATCTCCTTCCACACGGTGACGTGCGGGGCCGAGTAGGCGCTCTGCACCATCGCCGACGACGTGGCCTTGCGTACGCCCTTGACCGGGATCGACTCGGTGCGGTCGTCGGACACCGGAGCGGATGCTGGCGCTGCCGACACTCCCCGGGCGAGTCCGGCCGGGGTGCTCTGCGGCGCGGGCACGGTCTCTTCGCGCACGGCCCCCCACTCGGGCGTCTCGATGTTGCGGAACACACTCGCCTGCGAGGCGTGGGTCATGACGTCGTCGCGCGTGACCTCGCCGTCGGCGCCGGTGGGCGTGACGGTCGTCAGGTCGACCCCCAGGTCGCGGGCGAGCTTGCGGATCGGGGGCTTCGCGATCACACCGACCGACGAGCGCACCGGGCGCTCGGCCGGACGCTTGCGACGGGACGTGGCACCGCCGCCGGTGCCGTAGCCGACGAGCACCGAGCCGCCACCCTCTTCGGGTGCGGGCGCGACGGCGACCGCGGGGGCTGCGCCCGCGGCGGCTTCCGTCACGAAGGTGATGATCGGGGATCCGACCTCGACTGTCGCCCCCTCGGCGGCGAGCAGCTCACCGACGACGCCCGCGTGCGGAGAGGGCAGCTCGACGAGCGACTTGGCCGTCTCGATCTCGCAGATGACGTCGTTGATGGCGACGGTGTCACCCGGCGCGACCTTCCACGCCACGATCTCGGCCTCGGTCAGGCCCTCGCCCACGTCGGGGAGGTTGAAGTTCTGCGTGCTCATTTCGGTCCTTTCGGAACGGCGAGGTCAGTAGGCCAGGGAACGGTCGACGGCCTCGAGGATGCGGTCGGCATCCGGGAGGTAGGTGCCCTCGAGCTTCGCGGGCGGGAAGGGGGTGTCATAGCCCGAGACGCGCAGCACGGGGGCTTCGAGCGCGTAGAAGGCGCGCTCCATGACGGTCGCCGCCACCTCGCTGCCGATGCTCGTGAAGCCCTGCGCCTCCTGCGCGTAGACCATGCGTCCGGTCTTTCGCACCGAGTTCAGGATCGGCTCGTAGTCGATGGGTGACAGCGAACGCACGTCGACGACCTCGCAGCTGGTGCCCTCGGCTTCGGCGAGCGCCGCCGCCTGCAGCAGAGTGGTCACCATGGCTCCGTGTCCGACGAGAGTGACGTCCGAGCCCGTGCGCACGACGCGGGACGAGTGCAGTGGAGCGGCCGAGCCGTCGAGCTCGACCTCGCCCTTCTGCCAGTACCGGCTCTTCGGCTCCATGAAGATCACGGGGTCGTTCGACGCGATGGCCTCCTGGATCATCCAGTAGGCGTCGTTGGGCGTCGACGGCGAGACCACGCGCAGACCCGGGGTGTGCGCGAAATACGCCTCGGGGCTCTCCTGGTGGTGCTCGACGGCGCCGATGTGGCCCCCGTACGGGATGCGGATCACGATCGGCAGGCTCAGCTTGCCCTCGTGCCGGTTGGTGAGCTTGGCCAGCTGCGTCGTGATCTGGTCGAACGCCGGGAACACGAAACCGTCGAACTGGATCTCGATCACGGGACGGAACCCGGCCATCGCGAGCCCGATCGCCGTGCCGACGATCCCCGACTCGGCGAGAGGGGTGTCGAGCACGCGCTTGTCGCCGAAGTCGCGCTGCAGGTGCTCGGTGACGCGGAACACACCGCCGAGCTTGCCGATGTCCTCGCCCATGAGGAGGACCTTGGCGTCGTCTTCCATCGCCTTGCGGAGGCCCGCGTTGAGTGCCTTGCTGAGAGGCATCGTCTCGAGAGTCACTTGCCGTCCCCTTCGAACGATGCTTCGTACTGCCTGTGCCAGGCCTTCTGTTCCGCGATCAGAGGATGCGGCTCGCTGTAGACGTGGTCGAAGATCTTGTCTGCGGTCGGCGGTCCGAGCTCGACGCTCCGGGCGCGCAGGTCTTCCGCGGCGTCAGCGGCCTCGGCATCCACGTCGGCGAAGAACTGCCCTGCCGCTCCCCTGTTCTCGAGGAACGCGCGCATGCGGTCGATCGGGTCGCGCTCGGCCCACGACTGCTCCTCGTCGGAGCCGCGGTACTTCGTGGGGTCGTCGCTGGTGGTGTGCGCTCCGAGCCGGTAGGTCACGGCCTCGATGGCACGAGGACCCTTGCCGCTGCGCGCCTCGTCGAGCGCCAGGCGCGAGACGGCGTAGCTGGCGAGCACGTCGTTGCCGTCGACCCGGACGCTGGGGATGCCGTAGCCGGCGCTGCGCTCGACGAGCGGCACGCGCGACTGCGTCGACACGGGCACCGAGATCGCCCAGTGGTTGTTCTGCAGGAAGAAGACGGTCGGCGACTGGTAGCTGGCGGCGAAGACCATCGCCTCGTGCACGTCGCCCTGGCTCGACGCGCCGTCGCCGTAGTAGACGATCACGGCTTCGTCGGTGTCGAGGTCGCCGGTTCCCGAGCGCCCGTCGAAGTTCAGTCCCATGGCGTAGCCGGTGGCGTGCAGCACCTGCGAGCCGAGCACGAGCGTGTAGAGGCGGGTGTTGCCGTTCTTGGGGTCCGTCGGATCCCAGCCGCCGTGCGAGACACCGCGCATCAGCTTGATGATGTCGACGGGGTCGACGCCGCGGATGCGCGTCACGGCGTGCTCGCGGTACGACGGGAAGATCGTGTCCTGAGCGCGGGCGGCACGGGCGGATCCGACCTGAGCGGCCTCCTGCCCACGGCTCGGCGGCCACAGAGCGAGCTGCCCCTGACGCTGCAGGTTGGTCGCCTGGGTGTCGATCGCGCGGATGCCCACCATGTCGCGGTAGAACTGCTCGAGCTCGGCGTCGCTGATCGCCTCGATCAGCGGCAGGTACTGCTCAGCAGCCGCGCTCGGCGTGTAGCGGCCGTCCTGATCGAGGACGCGGACGAGTTCAGTCTCTGACGAGGTCACGGTGCCACGCTACCGCCGCGCGCATGCCCGGTCACGCATACCTAGGACGTCCTCGCATCTGCCGGGAACCCGGAGAAATGGCGGGATGGAGCCCCTCAGAGCAGGGTCGCGGCGACGTCGAGCACGCGCGCCACGGACTCCTCTTCGCCGACCGAGATGCGGATGCCGTCGCCCGGGAACGGACGCACGATGAGGTCGGCCGAGACGAACGCCGCGGCGACCTCGACGGTGCGCTCACCGGTGGGGAGCCAGACGAAGTTGGCCTGCGAGTCGGGCACGTCCCAGCCCTGCCTCCGGAGACCCTCGAGCAGGCGCGTGCGGCGCTCGACGATCACGGCGACCCGCTCGAGCAGCTCGCCCTCGGCGTCGAGACTCGCGATGGCGGCGTTCTCGGCGGCAGAGGTGACGGAGAGCGGGATGCCGGTGGTGCGAGCGGCATCGAGGACCTTCTCGTGGCCGATCGCGTAGCCGATGCGCAGACCCGCGAGTCCGTATGCCTTCGAGAAGGTGCGCAGCACGACGACGTTCGGATGCCGTTCGAACACGCGCTCCTCGAGGCCGTCGACAGCGCCGGGGGCGGTGACGAACTCGGCGTAGGCCTCGTCGAGGATGATCAGGACGTCGGTGGGGACGCGCTCGACGAACGTCGCGAACTCGTCGCTCGTGATGATCGGACCCGTGGGGTTGTTCGGCGTGCACAGGATGATCGCGCGGGTGCGGTCGGTGACGGCATCCGCCATCGCGTCGAGGTCATGGCGTCCGTCTGCCGTCACCGGGACCTGCACCCCGGTGCCGCCGGCGACGAGCGGCAGACTCGGGTAGGCCTCGAACGAGCGCCAGGCGTAGACGACCTCGTCACCGACCGACACGGTCGCGAGGATCAGCTGCTGGAGGATCGACACGCTGCCGGCGGCCACGTGCACCTGGTCGGGCTCGACGGCGTAGCGCGCGCCGAGCCGCTCGCGGAGCCGTCCGGCGGTCGCGTCCGGGTAGCGGTTGATCGGCGTCGTGTGCTGCAGCGCGGCGGCGACCGACGGCAGCGGCTCGAAGGGATTCTCGTTGCTGGAGAGCTTGAAGGCGTCTGGCCCTGCCTGCTTGCCCTGGCGGTACGGCGCGAGGGCGGCGATGGCGGGACGGATGCGCGGCAGGATCGGGTCGGTCACAAGCATGAGTCTAGATTCCACCGCCCCTCTGGCGGAGCGCATGGGAGACTGGGCTGACTATGCGCTTCATCATCCGAGTCGTCGTCAACGCGTTCGCCCTCTGGGTCGTGACGCTGATCCCCGCCCTGCAGGTGCAGATCCAAGCGTTCGCGCCGGGTGAGACCCTGCAGCTGGTGCTGACCCTGCTCGCGGTCGCCGCGATCTTCGCGCTCGTGAACACGATCATCGGCACCGTCGTCAAGATCGTCGCGTTCCCGCTGTACATCGTCACGGTGGGCCTCATCGGGTTCGTGATCAACGGCTTCCTGCTGTGGCTCACCGCCTGGATCACGAGCGGCTTCGGCTGGGGCCTCACCGTCGGCAGCTTCTGGTGGGGCGTCCTCGCGGCTCTGATCATCTCGCTGATCAACGGCGTCTTCGGCTTCATCCTGCGCCCGCAGAGCAAGAAGCAGCGCCGCGACTGACTGCACCCACTCGCGGGCGATCATCCGTCGCGCTCGGCGTGGTACTCGGTGCGCTCGATCACCTCGGCCGAGTCGAGTTCCCGCCAGAACTCGTCCGCCGCGTCGATCCGGGGATCGTTCGAGGCGTCGGCCTCCTCCGCGGTCTCGATGTACGTGTCGAGGTGGTGAGAGTCGACGACGAAGTCCTCGAGCGTGTCACCCGGGTTGCCCTGGGTCGAGATGACGATGCTGTCGGCCGATCCCGTGCCCTCGGGCGAACCGCCACCCGCGAGCGCCGGGACAGGATCGTCGGTGTGCCTGAGCTGGATGATCATCTGGTCATCGTCGAGGGTGGGTTCGACCGGGCTCCCGGCGGTGATCTGCATCTGCACGTCGTACCCGCTCTCCATCGCGAGATGCGCGGTGATCATTCCCGATTGAGAGTGCGCGACGACATCGACCTCGTCACCGGGCTCGGCTCCCGCCGCCTCCAGGGCCTCGAGCGTGGCCTGATATGACGCGGCATCCTGCTCTGTGTAGAGCTCGACGTTGGACTTGAGGTCCCACGGCTCCTTGCCTCCCCATCCGACGCTCTGCGTCCCCTTCAGATAGGCGACGTACTTCGTGCTGCCGTCGGCGAAGGAGTACTTCTCGACAGCGATCTGCGCCCCCGAGGTGACAGGCATGCGTCCCAGCGCCCCCGCGACGCCCGTCGGCGCGCCGGTGGGCGTCGAGGTCTTCACCGGCGCGACCGAGACCCGATCGGCCGTGCCCTTCAGCGTCTCGCCGGGGAGCACCTTGCCGAAGCCCGAGGTGAGCCCCACCAGCGCCGCAGTGCGGAAGACGTCGTCATAGATGGAGGGCGTCACGATGTTTCCCACCAGCCCCTCGAAGCGCTCCGCGCGCCACTCGATGATGAGGTTCTCGGCAAGGCCCGCGATGCGATCGTCGGATGCCGCCAGCCGATCGGCGCGTCGCATCAGTCGCTGCGCGGTGCTCGGATCGGTGTGCGACAGCATCTCGGCTTCGGCGCGCAGTTCGACGTACTCGTACGTGTCGGCCATGAGCAGCGTGGACGTCGCGGTCTTCTGGCACTCCGAATGAAGGCGAGCCACGCGCTGCCCCGACGACCACAGCTCGACCGTGTCGACCTGCGCGCTGAAGCCCGGGGTGTCGAGGATGACCCGATAGGCGCGCATGAGCGCGGAGCGCGCATCGTCGTAGCGTGACGCGACGCCCTCGATGCGTCGGGCGACGTCGCGGAGCGCGTCGGGGTCGACCGCGATCGCTCCGCCGTGGTCGATCGTCAACCCGGTCACGAGAGATCCGCCCGCTCGACCTCGGATTCGCGGCTGCGCGCCTCGGACGCCTCGACCCGGGTGCTCGCCCGCAGGTCGTCGAGCGACTCCTGCATCGCGCGCACTCCGTCGGAATGCCAGTCGGTGTCGGATGCGAGGACAGCGAGGGATGCGCGGACGTCGTCGAGCGCATCGACGGCGGTGCCGAGAGCGGCCACGGCCTGGGCTTTCGCCCACAGGCTCTCAGCGGCGCCGGTCTGTGCGAGTGCAAAAGAGTACATGCGCTCAGCATCCGCGATCCGTGTCACCTGGAAGGGCCGGCGATGCCCGCGATCGCAGCGATCGTGAGCATCCCGCCTTCACCGCCATCCGTGCAGAACGAGAACGTCGCGGCCGTCGCACACGACGCGGGCGTCGCGCGATCGGTCGGCGACCGGCAGAATAGGACGGTGACATCCCCGGATCCCTTCCGCGTGATCTTCGTGTGCACGGGGAACATCTGCCGCTCTCCGATGGCCGAGGTGGTGTTCCGCGAACTCGCGGAGCGGCAGGGTCTGGGTTCACGTATCGTGTCGCGCAGCGCCGGCACGGGCGACTGGCATGTCGGTGAACGCGCGGATCATCGCACGCTCGACTCCCTCAGCCGCCGCGGCTACGACGGCTCGCTCCACCGCGCGAAGCAGTTCACCTTCGCCTCGTTCTCGGACAACGACCTGGTGGTCGCGCTCGACCGCACCCACGAGCGCATCCTCCGCGAATGGGCACACAACGAAGACGAAGAGGGCAAGGTCACCCTGCTGCTCGCGTTCGACCCGGAAGCGCCCAGCCAGGACGTGCCAGACCCCTACTACGCCGGCCCCGAGATGTTCGATTCGGTGCTCGGTATGATTGAGACGGCGACTCGCGGGCTGTTCCGCCAGCTCGAGCCGGCTCTTCGCCAGCCCCGCACGCCCCGCACGCCCGGGGCCCGATCAGGAGGACTCCCCTGACTTTCCAGCCTTCGCTCCCGCCGCAGCCCCTGAGCCCCCTCGACGGTCGCTACCGCGGCGCCGTCACCGGCCTCGCCGACTTCCTCTCGGAGGCGGGCCTGAACCGTGCCCGCGTCGAGGTCGAGGTGGAGTGGCTGATCGCGCTCACCGACCGCTCGCTCTTCGAGACGAGCCCCCTCTCGGATGCCGACAAGGAGCGCCTGCGCGCCCTGTACCGCGACTTCGGTCAGGCCGAGATCGACTGGCTCGCCGAGAAGGAAGCCGTCACCCAGCACGACGTCAAGGCCATCGAATACCTGGTGCGCGATCGGCTCAGCACCCTCGGGCTCGACTCGATCGCCGAGCTCACCCACTTCGCCTGCACGAGTGAGGACATCAACTCCGCCTCCTACGCGCTCACCGTGAAGCGTGCGGTCGAAGAGGTCTGGCTCCCCGCCCTCGACGTCGTGATCGCGAAGCTCCGTGAGCTGGCAGCCGAGCACGCCGACGCCGCGATGCTCTCGCGCACCCACGGGCAGCCCGCCACCCCGTCGACCATGGGCAAGGAGATCGCCGTCTTCGCGTGGCGTCTCGAGCGCGTGCGCGCCCAGATCGCGGCATCCGACTACCTCGCCAAGTTCTCGGGTGCGACCGGCACGTGGTCGGCGCACCTGTCGGCCGACCCCGACGCCGACTGGCCCACGATCTCTCGCGAGTACATCGAGGGCCTCGGCCTGGGCTTCAACCTGCTGACCACGCAGATCGAGTCGCACGACTGGCAGGTCGAGCTGTACGACCGCATCCGTCACGCCGGCGGGATCCTGCACAACCTCGCCACCGACATCTGGACCTACATCTCGCTCGGCTACTTCGCGCAGATCCCCGTCGCGGGAGCGACCGGTTCGTCGACCATGCCGCACAAGATCAACCCGATCCGCTTCGAGAACGCCGAGGCCAACCTCGAGATCTCGGGTGCGCTGCTGGCCTCCCTCGGGCAGACGCTCGTGACGAGCCGTCTGCAGCGCGACCTCACCGACTCGACGACGCAGCGCAACATCGGCGTCGCATTCGGGCACTCGCTGCTCGCGATCGACAACCTGCGCCGCGGACTGAACGCGATCTCGCTGTCGCGCGACGTGCTGCTCGCCGACCTCGACGTGAACTGGGAGGTCCTCGCCGAGGCGATCCAGACCGTCATCCGCGCCGAGGTCGTCGCCGGTCGCTCGTCGATCACCGACCCCTACGCGCTGCTCAAGGAACTGACCCGCGGACACCGTGTGGGCGCAGCCGACCTCGCGGCCTTCGTCGAAGGGCTCGAGATCGGGGATGCCGCGAAGCAGCGTCTGCTGGCTCTGACCCCCGCGTCTTACACGGGCATCGCCGAGCAGCTCGCGAAGTAGGTTCACCGCTACGGGCGGGGCTCTCCGGAGTGCGCTCCGGCGGAGTCGCGCGGCATGAACGCGGCCGCGATCAGCGTCAGCACGGCCACGATAGCTGCGGCGATGAACACCCAGACGGATGCAGAGATGATGGTCGCCGGGTCTTCGGGGCCGGCGCCCTGTGCGATCACCGAGTTCGAGATCGCCCCGAACACGGCCACTCCGAGCGCACTTCCCGCCGAACGGGCGAAGGCGTTCATGCCGGTGACGGCTCCGCGCTCGCCCCAGCCGACCGAGGCCTGAGCGGCGATGAGCGTCGGGGCGGCGCTCCACCCCAGACCGAAGCCGAGCACGAAGGCCACAGCCGCGATCGAGAACGGGTTGGGCCAGGGTGAGACGACCGCGAGAGCGATCGCCGCGACGGCCGTGATCGACATGCCGATGAGCGCCGTGCGGCGGAACCCGATCCGCAGGTACAGGCGTCCGGAGTTCGCGGCGGCGAGCGGCCACCCGAGGGTCAGCGCCGCGACCGCGAGACCGGACAGCAGCGGGGCGATGCCGATCGATCCCTCGAGGTAGGCCGGTGCGAAGCTCGTGACGCCCGTCATCAGTGCGCCGATGCCGAGCGAGACGATCGTGGTCGTGAGGATGAGCGGGCGCGCAGCCAGCCGCAGGTCGACGATCGGCTCAGCGGCCCGCCGTTCGACGAGGCCGAACGCGATCAGGGCCAGCACACCGAGACCGAAGCAGATCGCACTGGGCACGGAGAGCCACGCCCACGCGTTGCCGCCCTCCAGCATCCCGAGGATGAGTCCGGTGAGACCGATCGTGAGGAGCACGGCTCCGGCATAGTCGATGCGATGCCGCTGGGTCTGCTTCTCTTCGTGGTACTTGCGCAGCAGCATCCATCCGGCGATCAGGCACAGCGGGATGTTGACCCAGAAGATCCAGCGCCATGCGTCGAGCTGGGCGAAGATCCCGCCGAGTGCGGGGCCGACCACCGACGAGATCGCCCAGACCGAGGCGATGTATCCCTGCACCTTGGCGCGCTCGGCGACCGTGTAGATGTCGCCGACGATGGTCATCGACATCGGTGCGACCGCCCCGGCGCCGAGGCCCTGGATGATGCGGAAGATGATCAGGGAGGTCATGCTCCACGCGAACCCCGACAGCACGGAGCCCAGCAGGAAGAGGCCGATACCGAGCAGGATGATGGGCTTGCGCCCCACGGTGTCGGCGAAGCGCGAGTAGATCGGCACGCTGACCGCCTGCGCGAGGAGGTAGACCGAGAAGAGCCACGGGAACTGCTGGTAGCTGCCGAGATCGCGGACGATGCTGGGCACCGCCGTCGCGAGGATCGTCGCATCGATCGCGATGAGCCCGGTCGCGAGCATGAGCGCACCGAGCACGGGACCGCGGGTCGAGCGGAGTCCGATGGAGGCGCGGTCGATCGAGGCAGTCACTACAGGCACAAGCGCTCGGGCGCAGGGACTATTCCGGACGGATGCCGGAGATCCCTCGGCTGCGAGCCAGAACGAGCGGTGCGAGTCAGGAGGAAGCGCCGTGACCGGGCTTGTCGGACTCGGGCTCGTCGGGCGTCTCGGGGTCGTAGAGCACCGGACGGTCGACGGTCTTCGTGACGTCGGCAGGATCGACCACGAGGATCAGCATCGCCAGGAACAGCAGCGTGACGATGAACGCGCCACCACCGACCACGAGGCCGAGGGCGATCGGGGTGAGGCCGTCGTAGGTGCCGTTCGCGATGGCGCTGTTCACTCGCGCGGTGAAGGCTCCGGTCGACACGAGCGTCACGATCGCGGCGAAGACACCGCAGCCGAGGGCGATGCCCAGCAGGTGCAGGGGGCGCAGGATGTCGCGCCGGGTGGGCTTGTCGTCGCTCATCGGTCTCCTCCGTGCCCGGCGGGGGCCGGGTCGTTCTCGGTAGTTGCGGAGTCGGCGACGGCGTCGGCGCGCTTCGGGGTGAGCCCGGCGATGCCGAGGAAGACGGCGACGATGGCGGCGTACCCGCCGAACATGCCGACGCCCAAGATGATGCCGGTGAGCTCGAACTCGCCTGCGCCCTTGATCGCATAGGGCTGCACGAAACCTGCGGGGATCGCAAGCAGCAGTGCGGCGAGCAGCAGACCGAACGCACCGAGGGTGATGGAGTCACGTGCCGTGGGGTCGCCCGTGCGACGTCCGCGCAGGCCGACGACCAGCTCGAGGATTCCGGTGGCCACCGCCCAGGCGATCACGACCACGAAGAAGACGTCGTCGGTGCGCCAGGCGGGCACTCCCGCCGTCATGCCGGCGGCGAAGCCCAGGATCGCCAGGACGACCGAGGGCCAGCGCTGCCCGGCAGGGAACACGAGCCAGGCGGCGACGATCATGACGAGGGCGGTCGTCAGCACGAAGCCGCTGAAGACGGAGAGACCGACGGCCGCCGAGTGGTCGGGCGAGAAGGTGATCATCACGGCAGCGGCGGCGGCGAAGAGCGCGCGCAGCAGCTGAAGGTGACGCACGGTGAACGCGCGGGCAGGGGCAGACATGACGATCCAGAGTCCTCCGGGGTGTTCCTCCCAGTCTACGCGGGGGCGCGGAGTGGGAGCGGACGCCGGGAGAGAGGTGTTCGCGGGGCCCGATGGATCTCCCCAGATCGATCATCAGGCCCCGCGACAGAACGCGGCGACGGGGGCGACACCACGTTATGGGCTGATCGGTCGTGAGGTCGGGCACCCTGCCCACGACTGTTCTGCCCAGCTGACCCCAGAAATAGCATCTCGTCCCCTACGCGATGCCGGTGTGGTCGTATGCTCACTTTAGGGCTCGATTCTTCACATACCGGAGGGGGTGCTGTGATGAGTATGGAAAGTGGCATCCGCCGATATGCCGATGTATTCGCAGCGTCCTTCCGTGACGCGATCAATGCACGTGGATTGACCCTGGCGCGACTGCACGAACAGCTGCGCGCCCGCGGAAACAGCGTGTCGATGGCGACCCTCAGCTACTGGCGCTCCGGCGCCCGTCGGCCGGAGGGCGCCCAGTCGATGGCGGCGCTCAGCGACATCGAGCAGCTGCTGCACCTCGAGCCCGGCTCTCTCACCGCACTGCTCGGCACCACCAACCGCACGGGCCCGCTCGGACCCAATCAGTTCCCGCTCGACGAGCAGGAACTCGAGCAGGCGGTGAAGGATGCCTTCGCTGCCCTCGGCGCCGAGTACCCCGACACCTCTCGCGAGCTGACCACGCATTCGGTGACGGACGTGGATGCCGACGGCAACGTCTCGTACTCGATCACGCGCAGCATCGTGCAGTCGACCGTCGGCACGGTAGCCTCGATCCCGTTCCTCGAGATGACGCCCGGGGTCAGCACCCCCGCGCCGATCATCGACGCCGTGGCCGGTGGCCGGATCGCCGCCCGCTACTCGCACCCGAACGGCGAGGTGCACGGCGTGCTGTTCGAGCTCGACGTGCCGTTGACCGCGCCGAGCACGTCGATGGTGGAGTGGTCCGTCCAGTACCCGCCGGGCTATCCGCCGCAGCGCGAGACGGGTCACGCCGTGGCTCGGCAATGCCGGGAGCTGCTGGTCTGGACCCGGTTCCACCCGGACGCCGTGCCCGATCGCATCGAGGAACGAGCCGAGACCCCGTCCGGCGTCAAGACGACGGAGCTGTCGCTCGAGGGCCGAAACTCCGTGCATCAGGTGCGTCGGGCCTTCGGCCCCGGACTCCTCGGAGTCTCCTGGACCTACGCCGACGGCCGCTGACGACCGATGCCGGCGCCGCTCGGCCGCTGAGGTCAGCCGGGCTGCTCGCCGACGGCGACCGCGCGTCCGGGGGTGTTGGACCACTGGCTCCACGACCCGGGGAACACCTTCGCCTCGATGCCGGCCTCGTCGAGCACCAGAGCGGTATGCGCCGCCGTGATGCCGGAGCCGCAGTACGCCGCCACCGGCGTTCCCTCGGTCACGCCGACGGCCGCGAAGGTCGCCTGCAGGGTGTGCACGTCGAGGATCTTGCCCTCGGGGTTCAGATGAGCCGCCATAGGTACGTTGAGCGCCCCGGGGATGTGCCCGCCGATCGGGTCGAGCGGCTCGTGGTCACCCCGATACCGCTCGGGAGCGCGCACGTCGAGCAGCACCCCGACCTCGGGAAATGACGCCGCCTCGTCGATCGAGATCGCGTCGGCCCCGATCTCGTCGAGGACGACGTCTCCGGGCTCGACCTCCACGTCATCGGTCGCGACCGGCTGACCGGCCGCCGTCCAGGCGCGGATGCCGCCGTCGAGCACGCGCACGTCGACGCCGCCCTGTCGCAGCAGCCACCATGCGCGCGAGGCGCTGAGCCCCTTCGCATCGTCGTAGGCCACGACGACGTCGCCTTGGTTCACGCCCCAGCGGCGCGCAGCATCCTGCAGGGTCTGCGTGGAAGGCAGGGGGTGGCGCCCCTCCGACGGCTCCCCGTGCGTCGCGAGCTCGGTCGAGAGCGGCACGTAGACGGCACCGGGGATGTGGCCCCCGAGATAGTCCGCGTGACCGTCGGGGCGGTCGAGCCGCCAGCGCACGTCGATCACTCGGACCGGCGTCTCGGACGCCCGCAGCTCGTTCAGTTCGTCGACGCTCACGAAGTTGCTCATGAGGCGAGGCTATCGAGACGACTGCGAATCGCGCACCCGACCGCATTCTGTCGTCATATCGGGCCGCTCCGGCGATTCGAAGCGGATGCGACGGCGGCGCTAGGCTCGATCCGGCCGCGTCGAGAAAGGACCGCATGTCCACTCGATTCCGCTGGATGAGCCTGCGTCGGCAGGAGGTCGCCCTCATCGCCGTGACGGCGGTCTGGGGCAGTACCTTCCTGCTCGTGCACTGGGCGATGCAGCACTCGGGACCCTGGTTCTTCGTCGGCATCCGGTTCCTGGTCGCCGGGCTGATCAGCGTCGTCATCTTCCGCAGGGTGCTGCGAGGCATCCGCTGGCGCGACATCGGTGCGGGCGTCGCGATCGGCGTGATGATCTATCTCGGCTACGGTCTGCAGACCGTCGGGCTGCAGACCATCGATTCGAGCACGTCCGCCTTCATCACCGCGATGTACATCCCGCTCGTGCCGCTCGCCCAGTGGGCGGTGTTCCGCAAGCGCCCACCGGCCATGGCGTTCGTCGGGGCGGGTCTCGCCTTTCTCGGGCTGATGCTCATCGCCGGCCCCGATGCGTTCGCCCTGACCCTCGGGTCGGGTGAGATCCTCACCATGATCAGCACCCTGCCGATCGCGGCCGAGATCATCCTGATCAGCGTGTTCGCCGGCAGGATCGACCTCGGCCGGATCACGATCATCCAGCTCCTCACCGCGGGAGTGCTCGGCATCCTCACGATGCCGGTCGTCGGGGAGGGGCTGCCCGAGTTCTCATGGATCTGGGTCGGCTGCGCGATCGGGCTCGGGGCGGCGAGCTGCATCATCCAGCTCACGATGAACTGGGCGCAGAAGTCGGTCTCGCCGACCCGCGCCACGATCATCTACGCGGGCGAGCCGGTGTGGGCGGCCGCGATCGGCCGCATCGCCGGCGAGCGCCTGCCCGTCACGGCGCTGATCGGCGGCGCACTCGTCGTGCTCGGCATCCTGGCCAGTGAGCTCAAGCTCGTGCGCCGCCGCGACAGGGCATCCGAAACGACGCCGGCGGCCGACTAGCGGCTCAGCGCCGGCGGTAGTCCTCGTCGGTGACGTGCTCGAGCCATGTCGTGGTCTCGCTCGGGTCGTCAGCGCCCTCGAGAAGAGCGAGGTGCTGCATGAAGCAGTCCTCGGCGGCGCCGTGCCAGTGCTCCTCCCCCGGCGGCGTGTAGATCGTCTCGCCGGGCCGCGCCTCGACGACGGTGCCGTCGCGCGTACCGCACAGCGCGGTGCCCTCGGTGACCCGCAGGTACTGGCCGCGCGCGTGCGAGTGCCAGGCCGTGCGGGCACCGGGTGCGAACCGGACGAGTCCTCCCGACATCCGCTGGTCCTCATCGTGCGGGGCGATGATCGGGTCGAGCCAGACGTCGCCCGTGAACCACTCGGGCGGGTTCTTCACGGTCGGGATGCGGTCTTCGATGTGCATGTCTTCTCTCCTGTCGCAGGATCGGGTGTCGCAGGATCGGGTGTCGCGGGGTCGGGCTCTCGCCGGCCGGGTCAGACCGTGAGCAGGACCTTGGTGGCGCGGCGCTCATCCATGGCGCGATAGCCTTCGGCGG
Organism: Microbacterium sp. CGR1; assembly: GCF_051062835.1. GTDB lineage: Bacteria > Actinomycetota > Actinomycetes > Actinomycetales > Microbacteriaceae > Microbacterium. The sequence goes on from NZ_JAOTPG010000001.1 coordinate 2,433,372, forward strand.
CCTCCTCGAGCGGAAGCGTGAGGTCGAACACCTTGCCGGGGTCGATCTTGCGGTCCCAGATGAGTTGGATCAGCTCGGGGAGGAATCGGCGCACCGGAGCCGGGCCGCCGTGCAGGTGCACGCCCGAGAAGAAGAGCTCCTCACCGGGCAGCGCGACGTCGTGCGAGACGCCGACGTATCCGACGTGACCGCCGGGGCGGGTCGCGCGGATGGCCTGCATCATCGACTCCTGCGTGCCGACCGCCTCGATCACCGAGTGCGCGCCGAGCCCGTTCGTGAGCTCCTTGATGCGGGCCACGCCCTCGTCTCCACGCTCCTCGACGATGTCGGTCGCGCCGAACTCGCGTGCCAGCGCCTGGCGGTCGGCGTGGCGGCTCATCGCGATGATCCGCTCGGCGCCGAGTTCACGGGCAGCGAGGATGCCGAGCAGACCCACCGCTCCATCGCCGACGACGGCGACGGTCTTGCCGGGTCCGACCTCTGCGGCGACGGCGGCGAACCAGCCGGTGCCCAGCACGTCGGATGCCGCGAGCAGCGACGGGATCAGATCGGCGTCGGGCTGCCCCGGCGTCGCGACGAGCGTGCCGTCGGCGTGCGGGATCAGCGAGTACTCGGCCTGGGTTCCGTAGGCGCCCATCGGCACGACGTGCACGCAGCGGGACTGGTACCCGGCCTGGCAGATCTCACAGGTGTTGTCCGAGGCCATGAACGAACCGACGACGAAGTCGCCGACCTTCACGGTCTTCACATCGGCGCCGATCTCCTCGACGATGCCGACGTACTCGTGACCCATCGGGTCGTGATCGACCTCGTTCGCTCCCCGGTAGGGCCAGAGGTCGGATCCGCAGATGCAGGTCGCGGCGATCCGGATCACGGCATCGGTCGGACGGGTGATGGTCGGCTTCTCGCGGTCCTCGACGCGAACGTCGCCGGGTGCGTACATGACTACTCCACGCATGAGTGGTGCTCCTTCGGTGTTGTGGTTCCAGTCAACTCCCGATGTCCAGCCCGCGGGAGGCTCTGATAAAACACCCCTCGTGGGAATAGACGCGCGCACATCGCGTTTCACCCCACATGATTGAAACTTCAACCGTCGTTCCGGTCGCGTCGGAGCGCACGCGCGTGCGCGTGCCGATGCGTTTCGCCGACGGGTTCTCCACCGCAGCGGATGTCGTGACGTTCGACGGGTTGGTCGACGGCCGGGAGCACCTCCTCCTGGGCCTCGGCGACTGGAAGGGCGCCCTCGAGCGCATGACGGACGGCGGGGATGCTCCTCTCGTGCGCCCGCACAGCGAATGCCTGACCGGCGATGTGTTCGGATCGGAACGCTGCGACTGCGGACCGCAGCTGCGCGAAGCCGTCGAGCGCATCGCCGAGGAGGGCGGATTCCTGCTCTACCTGCGCCAGGAGGGACGCGGCATCGGCCTGTACGCCAAGCTCGACGCGTACGCTCTGCAGGACGCGGGGCTAGACACCTACGAGGCGAACGTGGCACTCGGTCGCGGCGAAGACGAGCGCGACTACACGGTCGCGGCGCAGATGCTGCAGACGGTGGGCGCCGACAGCATCCGCCTGTTGAGCAACAACCCCGACAAGGCGGCGCAGCTCGAGTCCCTCGGCATCCGCGTCACCGAGCAGGTCCGCACCGGCGTGCACCTGTCGGATGCGAACCACCGCTACCTCGAGGCCAAGCGCGACCACACCTCGCACACACTCGATCTCTCCGCCGCGTGATGGGCGACAGCGTCGTGAGCGAGCGCCCTGCAAGCGACCGACGGCTCGATGACACCGAGATGCAGACGTGGCTGCCGACCATCCGGTTCGTGCAGCTGCTGCCGCAGGTGCTCGACCGCGCGCTGAAAGCCGAGACCGGGCTCAAGCACTCGCACTACGCGATCCTCGTGACGCTGGCGGGCCAGGACGACCGCGCGATCCCGATGACCGAGCTCGCGCAGATCGCCGGGCTCAGTCGCTCGCGGCTCAGCCACGCGATCGACTCGCTCGAAGAACGCGGCTGGGTGACGCGCACCTCGTGCAGCAGCGACAAGCGCACCCTGACAGCGGCACTCACCGATGCCGGTCGCGAGCTCCTGCGGGGAGCTGCCCCCGTCCATGTGGCGCAGATCCGCGAGCTGATCCTCGACCCGCTCACCGAAGCCGAGCGGGAGCAGCTCGGCGCGATCGCGGCCAAGCTGCTCCCGGGTGTGACTGCGGCCCTCTGACGCCGATCAGGTCTGGGGCGCAGAGGGAGAGCCTGCCAGTACCTCCCTTCCTTCCGTGTAGGGGCGTACCGTCGAAGACATGGACACCCGCAACGAGGTGCGCGAATTCCTCTCGTCGAGGCGCGACCGCATCACCCCCGACCAGGCAGGCCTGCCCGCATACGGCGGCAACCGCCGCGTACCCGGGCTTCGGCGCGAAGAGGTGTCGCTGCTCGCCGGCGTCAGCGTCGACTACTACACCCGTCTCGAGCGCGGCGATCTGTCCGGAGTCTCCGACAGCGTGCTCGACGCGCTCGCCCGGGCCCTGCAGCTCGACGAAGCCGAGACGGCGCACCTGTTCGACCTCGCCCGCACGGCCAACGCGTCACCGGTCGCCCGCAAGCCGCGCAAGAAGGTCGAGACGCTGCGTCCCAGCATCCTGCGCCTGCTCGACGCGATGACGGAAGCGCCCGCGATCGTGCGCAACAACTACTTCGACTACCTCGCGGCGAACGCGCTGGGCCGCGCGCTCTACGCCCCGCTGTTCACGACTCCGGTTCCCAACAGCGCCCGCTTCGCGTTCCTCGATCCGGCGGCGCAGGAGTTCTACCCCGAGTGGGAGCGCAACACCCAGGAGCTCGTCGCCGCGATGCGCGGCGAGGCGGGGCGCAACCCGTTCGACCGCAAGCTCACCGATCTCGTGGGCGAGCTGTCGACCCGCAGCGAGCGCTTCCGCACCCTGTGGGCCGCGCACAACGTGCGCTTCCACCGCAGCGGGGTCAAGCGCATCAATCACCCCGTCGTCGGCGAGATGGAACTCACCTACGAGGCGTTCGAGCTGCCGGCCGACCCCGGGCTTCAGATGTCGACCTACACGGCGGAGCCGGGGTCAGCGTCCGAGGAGAAGCTGCGGATGCTCGCCAGCTGGGCGGCGACGGATGCTGCGGCATCCGCGTCTTCCGGCACCGACTCCGAGGTGTCTGATCGCGCCGAGGCCTGACGCCTGCGCTCAGTCCCGCGGCGCGACCGGCCGCACGGTCAGGCTCTGCACGGAGACGCCGAAGGGCCCTGCCGCGTCGTTCAGCACGGAGTGTGTGACGCCGACCCCGTGAGCGCCGAACGTCACCGTCGTGTCGAGCCCGATCCAGCCGTCGTCCGGTTCGCGGAACAGGTGGGCCGTGAGGTCGACGTTCGGGTAGAACGCCGACCCGACCGGCACGCGGGGGGTCATGCCGTTGGCGAGGTCGACGACCCCGAGGGCACGCGCCGTCGGGCTGATCGTCTCGCTCGCGAGCAGCGGGTGATGCGGTCGCACCCACGCCGATGCCCGTCCCGGCGACTCCTCGTGGTGGCGGAAGGCGCCTGAACGCACGAAGGCGCCCGGCCACACCGCGCCCGCCTGCCATTCGGCATGGGAGTCGAGCGGGGGCATGACCGGTAGCGCGCCACCCGCGATCGCCGTGGTGTCGGCGGTCTGCATCAGCCAGGCGCGGAGGATCACGGCCGGTCGTCCGCCGTGGGTCAGCGTCGCCTCGACCAGTTCGATCGTGCGACCGGGGCGGATGACGCGGATGTCGACCTCGACCACGTCGATCGGCAGCACCCCGAGGATGTCGTACGAGACGCGGGCGAGCACGAGCGCGTCGTCCCGGCGCGCGTCGCGATGCGACTCGACGAGGTGCGCGAGGAGTCCGATCGTCGGAGCGATGTGCTGCTCCGCCGTGTTCCAGGCTCCCTGCACCTCCCCGGTGGCGCGGAAGGCACTGTCGGAGAGGCGCTCGAAATATGCGGTCACCATCGGATCGTAGAACGTCGTCATCGAACCAGCTGTCCGACGAGCAGGACCACGCCGATGCCGATCATCGCGATGCCCGACACGATGCTCACGATGCGCGCCGCGGTCGGACGAGCCCGCAGAACCGACCCCGCCCCGAATCCGACGGCGAAGTACACCGCGGCGCAGCCGACCAGATGCACCGCACCGAGGACCACGATCTGCACCGCGAGCGGCCACGTCGAATCAGCCGCGGTGAACTGGGGAAGGATGGCGAGGAACAGCAGGGTCACCTTGGGGTTCAGGCCGCTGATCCCGAATCCCTTCAGCATCCATCTGCCGGGTGAGGCCTCGACGAGTTCGGCGCCTTCGCGGATCACGGCGGGTGCACGCAGGGTGCCGATGCCGAGCCAGACCAGGTAGAACGCGCCGGCGACGGTGAGCACGGTGAGTGCGAGCGGATATCGGGCGACGAGCGCCCCGACTCCGGCCGCGACGATGATCACCGCGAGCACGTGGCCCGACAGCATCCCCAGGACCGCGGGAGCTGCTCGACGGCGCAGCCCGGCCGAGATCGCGAAGGCCCAGTCGGCCCCGGGAGTGACGACGAACAGCATCGAGACACCCCAGAAGGCGGTGATCGCGGTGAGTGCCATGACTGTTCTCTTTCGTCGTTCCTGCGCTGCGGAGGCAACTCTAGGAAGGAACCGACGGAAGGTGTTTGCGTTGTTTGCACGGCGGGAGCCATTCTGCGCAAGAATCTTGAGCATGGACGCGATCGACCGGAAGATCCTTGCCGAGCTGCAGCGCGATGGGCGCCTGAGCATCACGGAGCTCGCGGAGCGGGTGCAACTCAGCGTCTCTCCCTGTCACCGCCGACTGCGCGAGCTCGAGCGCTCCGGAGTCATCACCGGATACCACGCGACCCTGTCGCCCCAGGCTCTCGGTCTGGGCTTCGAGACCCTCGTCTTCGTCACGATGAAAGAGGCGAATCGAGACTCGATCATCCCGTTCGAGACGGCTGTGGCCCGCATCCCGAACATCACCCTGGCGCACCGCCTGTTCGGCGACCCCGACTACCTGCTGCGCGTCGTCGCCGCGGACCTCGAGCACTTCCAGCGCCTGTACGACGAGCAGCTCACCGCTCTCCCCGGCGTGCAGCGGGTCAGCTCGACGCTCGTGATGCGCAAGGTCGTCGACGACGGCGCCCTGCCGCTGGGCTGAAGCGCTTCGTCGACGCGGGGCTTTCTGCTCTGAGCAGAACGACTCGAATCACCCGCTGACGGCGGCTTATCGTGAGGCATGGCCGACCTCGTCCCGTTCTCCCGCGCACCTCGTCCTGCCCGAGCTTCCCGCCCTCGCCCGAGCGATCCCGAGCCCCTGTGGCGCCACCTCGTCGGCGATCAGCTGCGACGGCGACGACACGACCGCGACGAGACCCTCACCGAGACGGCCGAGAACGCGGGAGTCTCACCTCAGTACCTGTCGGAGGTCGAGCGAGGACTCAAGGAGCCGTCGAGCGAGATGATCGCTGCGATCGCAGGCGCCCTCGACACCTCATTGATCGAACTGACGAGCGCCGTGGCCGACGAGCTGCGCCAGGCGACGGCGGCTCCGGCATCCGCTGCGGTGTCCGTCACCCGTGGGACCTTCGCCCTCGCCGCCTGACGGGCTGGCCCGTCAGCCGGCCCGCTCGCCCAGCACGGTGTCGATCAGTCCGTAGTCCAGGGCAGCGGATGCCGTGAAGACACGGTCACGATCGGTGTCGGCGCGCAGCTCGCTCAGCGAGCGCCCACTGTGCCTGGCGAGGATCGACTCCATGTCCGAGCGCACACGCACGACCTCGTCCGCCGCGAGGATCAGGTCGGGGATCGCGCCGCGTGACTGCCCCGCGGGCTGATGCAGCACGATGCGGGCGTGAGCGAGTGCGGCTCGCTGCCCCGGCGCTCCGGCGGCCACGAGCAGGGCCGCCGGCCCGATCGCCTGCCCGACGCAGGTCGTCGCGATGGCGGGGCGGATGTGCTGCATCGTGTCGTAGATCGCGAGCGCCGCCCCCGGGTCGCCGCCTTCGCTGTTGATGTAGAACTGGATGCCGGAATCCTGACTGTCGGCATCCAGATGCAGCAGCTGCGCGATGAGGGCGTTCGCGACTCCCGCATCGATCCCGGTGCCGAGATAGATGACGCGCTCCGCGAGCAGGTGCGAATAGACGTCCATCACCCGATCGCCTCGTGGATGCTGCGCGATGACGTTCGGGATCGTGTAGCCGCTCATGCGCTCGCCCCCAGACCGACGCGGGCCCGGCGACGCGGCATGAGGTCGCCGAGAGAAGCGACGATCTCGTCGATGAACCCGTAGTCCTTCGCCTGCGTCGCCGTGTACCAGCGGTCGTGCAGCGAGTCCTCGAAGATGCGCTCTCCGGGCTGCCCCGTGTCGTCGGCGATCAGACCGAGCACCGTGTCGCGCATGTGCCGAAGATCGTCGGCCTGCGTCTCGATCTCGCCCGCCGACCCGCCGATGCCCGCAGACCCCTGATGCATCAGGATGCGCGCATGCGGCAGCGCGCGGCGCTTGCCCTTCGTGCCGGCCGACAGCAGGAACTGTCCGGCGCTGCACGCGAGCCCGAGCGCGAGGGTCGAGACGTCGTTCGGCACCATCGTCATCAGGTCGCGGATCGCGAGCATCGACGGAACCGAACCGCCGGGCGAGTGGATCCAGAGGGCGATGTCGGTGGTCGGATCCTCGGCCGAGAGGGTCAGCAGCTGCGTCATCAGCAGCGTGCCGTTGTCGTCGTCGAGTGCGCCGTCGAGCACCAGGACGCGTTCGTGGAACAGCGCACGGCGGGCTTCGGGGCCGAACTGCGGGAGGGTGTTGTCTTCGCTCATGACCTCAGCATCCGCCGCGTCGCTCCGCCTCAGGCGGGTATCCGCCCCGGGCAGATCAGCCGAGAGCAGATCGGCCCGCGGAAGATCGAGCCGGCACACTCGCGTAACACCCCCGACTCACGAGGCTCCTACCCTCGGATCATGGCGAAGCAGAAGACACCCGAGTGGCAGTGGTCCGAGGACGGCATCAACTTCCGTACCCGCAAGTGGGTGCGCCCCGAAGACCTCAACGCGAACGGCTCGCTGTTCGGCGGCAGCCTGCTGAAGTGGATCGACGAGGAGGCGGCGATCTACGCGATCGTGCAGCTGGGCAACTACCGTGCGGTGACCAAGCACATCTCGGAGATCAACTTCGAGGCGTCAGCGGTGCAGGGGGACCTGATCGAGATCGGCCTGCAGGCGACCCACTTCGGCACCACGTCTCTGACCATGCGGGCCGTCGCCCGCAACATGATCACCCGCAAGCGCATCCTCACGATCGAGAAGATCGTGTTCGTGAGCCTGGATGACGACGGGATGCCCACCCCGCACGGCTACAGCGAGATCACCTACAACCGCGATCGGATGCCGACCGAGCGCCTCGCGACGGGGACCATCCGCCTGCCGTAGCGCTTCACACCGGGCGCGCACAGCGAAGGAGATCTCTCGTATCGAAGGATCATCCGACGGATCGGGTCCTTCTGAACGAGAGATCTCCTTCTCAGCGCGCGTCGTGCGCGCGGCACCACGGCAGGGCGGGTGAGTCAGTCCGTCGCGCGGCGGTGGCTGACGCGGTGGCCGATCCAGAAGCCCAGCGCGATGAGTCCGACGAGGGCGATACCGAGCATCCAGGGCAGCATCGACGGGGCTGCGCCGGCCGTGGCGGTCGCGAGCGTGCCCGAGCCGTCGGCGATCAGGCCGTTGCCGTCTGCGAGATCCGAGGCACCCGCCTCGAGGCGGTCACCGCCGTCGGCCAGTTCGCCCGTGCCTGCGGCGACGGTCGCCGCACCCTCCGACAGCTCCCCCACACCGGTGCTGAGCTCGGATGATCCGATCCTGAGGGTCTCGGTTCCCTCCGCGAGCTTGGTGGCTCCCTCGTCGAGGGCGATCGCCCCCGAGCCCAGCCGCACGGATCCGTCGCGCAGGGTGGTCGCGCCCGTCGAGAGCGTCTCGAGCCCCGCCGAGAGCCGGTCGGCACCCGCCCAGAGATCTGCCGTGCCGGCCTTCAGCGGCTGCAGTCCCGCGGCCAGCTGAAGCGCGCCTCCGGACAGCCGGGTCGCGCCCGCACTCAGCGGCTGCACACCCTTCGCGAGCGTCTGCGCTCCCGCCGACAGATCAGCCGTGCCCGACTTGAGGGTTCCCACGCCGGACTCGAAAGCGGATGCGCCTGCGGCAAGGGTCGAGGTGCCGTCCTTCAACTGCTGGACGCCCTTCACGAATGCCGGGGCTCCGGCGGCGGGATCGACCAGAGCGACGGTGCCCGGCCATCCCTGCGCCACGTCGCCGTTGACGAGCGCATTGGCACCGCCTGCGACCTTCTGTGCGCCGGCAGCGGCCTGAATCGTGCCCTGCGCGAGAACGGGAGCGGCCGCTGCTGCACCCGCGATCCCGTCGACCTGCGCGTCGACTCCGGCGGCGAGCGCCGCCAGCTCCTGGAGCTGCGTGTCGGCCGGGTCTGCCGCCGCGCGCTGCGCCAGCGCGTCGGCCAGCTGCTGCGAGTTCGCGGGCGCACCGTTGGCGGCCGCCGTGATCGCGGAGGCGGCCGACGGGTCGGCCAGCGCCCGGAGCTGCGGGGTGACCGCGGCGGTGAGAGCGGAGTTCAGCTGGTTCGCGCCGGTGAGGACCTGCCCGGCGACCAGGTGAGCGCCGTTGACGCCCGCCGCGAGGCTCGTCGCACCGCTCAGCACGCTCTGCGCTCCGGCGTCGACCTTCTGCGCGCCCGTCGTGAGGTCCTGCGACCCGGCGACGAGGGAGTTCGCGCCCGTGTCGAGCTTCTGCGCACCCGCCGAGACCTGCTGAGCGCCCTCGAGCGCCGAGCGGGTTCCCGCGTCGACCTGCTGCGCCCCGTCGGACACCTGCCTGGCACCGTCGAGCGCGGTCTGCGCACCCGCATCCGCTCGGGTCAGCCCGGCCTCGAGCCGCTGCGCCCCGGTCAGTGCCGACAGCGCTCCCGCGCTGAGGCGGGCTGCGCCGTCTGCGGCGGTGGATGCTCCGGCAGCCAGCGTGTCGGCGCCGGTGGCGAGCGCGGCGGCTCCGGTCGAGGCGCTCTGCGCACCCGCGGCGACCTTCTCCGAACCGACATGGGCGCTGTCCGCACCTGCGGCGAGCTCCTGCGTGCCGGAGGCCAGCTTGTCAGCTCCGGACGAGAGGTCGACGGCACCGGCTGCGAGATCCGCCGACCCGTCTCGAGCGATGGTCGTGCCGTCGGCGAGCTCGGCGGCACCGGCCGCGATCTTGCCGGTGGTCAGGAAGAACAGGATCACCATCGCGGCCAGCAGCAGGCTGAGCACGATCACGGCGATGCGCATGCCGATTCCGTGCGCGTGGGGCTTTGCACTCGTCATTGAGAACTCCCGGGGTCAGTGGCGTCGTTGCCACCGGCGAGTGTATGGGCGTGGTTCTCAGGTCACGCACAGCTTTGCGCCGTGGAACCACGTTCCATCGATGATGGGATTCAGTTTCTTGTTGGAACACCACAAGATCCGTTGGCCGTGAGTCAACAAGCGACGGCCGCCGACATGCCCGAAGATGGAGTCGTCCGTCGAGCAAGGGAGCCCCGAATGAGCCGCAGCGCCACCGCAGCCACGACCGCGATCCGCGAGATGCGCGACTTCCTCTTCGCGACCGCCACCGATTACGCCGCAGCGCGCGACGGATTCTCCTGGCCGACGCCCACCGAGTTCAACTTCGCGCTCGAATGGTTCGACGTCGTCGCGGGCGAAACCCCCGACCGCCCGGCCGTGCAGATCGTCTCGGCCGACCTCAGCCTCGAGTCGTGGAGCTACGGCGACCTCTCCGCGCGTTCAGACCAGGTCGCCGCGTGGCTGATCGGCCTCGGCATCCGTCGAGGCGACCACGTCATCGTGATGCTCGGCAACACGATCGAGCTGTGGGAGGTGATGCTCGCGATCACGAAGATCGGCGCGGTGTCGATCCCGACCTCGACGCTGCTCTCGGCATCCGACCTCGCCTACCGCGTCGAGCACGGCCGCGCCCGCGCGATCGTGACCCTGGGCTCGCTCGCCGAGCGCATCGCCGACATCGACGCCGATGTGCTGCGCATCGGGGTGAGTGACGGCATCCCCTCCGAGTGGACGCGCTTCGCCGACTCGACCACCGCGCCGACGACGTTCGCGCCGGATGCCGCGACACCCGCCGACGACACGGCCCTGCTCTATTTCACGAGCGGCACGACCAGCCGACCGAAGCTCGTGCAGCACACCCACGTCTCGTACCCGATCGGACACCTGTCGACCATGTGGTGGCTGGGTGTCCGGCCCGACGACGTGCACCTCAACATCTCGTCGCCCGGGTGGGCGAAGCACGCCTGGTCGAGCTTCTACTCGCCTTTTCTCGCCGAGGCGACCGTGTTCGTCTACAACTACGACCGCTTCGACGCGAACGCCCTCATGCAGGTGATGGACACGCACCACGTCTCGACTTTCTGCGCGCCGCCCACCGTGTGGCGCATGCTGATCCAGGCCGACCTCGCGCGCCTCACCCATCCTCCGCGCGAGCTCGTCGGCGCCGGCGAACCCCTGAACCCCGAGGTCATCGACCGCGTGCGCGAGGCGTGGGGCGGCACGATCCGCGACGGGTTCGGGCAGACCGAGATGACGGCCTGCGTGGGCAACTCCCCCGGTCAGGTCGTGAAGGTCGGATCGATGGGCCGCCCGCTGCCCGGCTACCCGGTCGTGCTGCTCGACCCCGCCACCGGAGAGCTCGCCGAATCCGAAGGCGAGATCGCACTCGACCTCGCGCACCCGCCCGCAGGGCTCATGGCGGGGTACTACGACGACCCCGAGAAGACGGCCGAGTCGCGCGTCGGCGGCTACCACCACACCGGTGACATCGCTCAGCGGGATGCCGAGGGCTACCTCACCTACATCGGTCGCGCCGACGACGTGTTCAAGGCATCCGACTACAAGATCTCGCCGTTCGAGCTCGAGTCGGTGCTGCTCGAGCACGATCTCGTGATCGAGGCCGCGGTGATCCCCAGCCCCGACCCGACGCGACTGGCGGTGCCGAAGGCCTACGTGTGCCTGCGCACGGACGCGGTGGATGCCGAGGCCGACGCCGCACGATCGATCTTCGCGTACGCCCACGACCGGCTCTCGTCGCACCTGTGGGTGCGCATCATCGAGTTCGTACCTGAGCTGCCCAAGACGATCTCGGGCAAGATCCGCCGCGTCGAGCTCCGCGCCAGAGAAGCCGAGCGCGTGACGTCAGGCGACGAGTCCGGGCAGCACCGCGACCGCGACTACCGCTGAGCCCGCGCCCGCGGCTCAGCCGGCGCGGGCTCAGCCGGCGAGTGCGGGCTGCGAGCCGGTGCTCGGCGCCGTCGCCGTCGTGCGCCGTGCGGGCAGCGGCTCGGGCGCATCGGCGAGGGACTGAGCCCGTGCCGTTCGGGCGGCCTGACGCGCCGGTTCCCCGGCGCTCACGATGGCTCGCACCACGGCGCCGATCACGAGCATCGCGGCGAGCACGACGCCGGACACGAGCAGCGGCGTCCACTGGCTCGCGAAGGACGCGGTGGAGCTGAGCATCGCACTCGGGATCCACAGACCCACCGCTCCGCCGGCGAGCCCCGCGGCGCCGCGCATGATCGCGACTCCTGCGACGATCGCGCACAGAGCCGCGATCACGGCTCCCACCACTCCGATCGGCACCAGTATCGATGCCAGTTCGTTTGCCACTCTTGATGACGTCATCACGACCCCCCGGTCAAACGGAATCTCCGTGCTACCCACACTACGAAGTGTCGGCATATCGGGCATCCATCTCAAGGATGATGTTCCGCAACTGTGACGCGTCGTTCAGCGGCGCTTCAACCTCGCGAAACGCGACGTCCTGATCACGCGCACCGGCTGGGTGACGACCGCGTCGACGACCATCGAGCCGTCGGTCGGTCCGATGATCGCCATCGCCGACGTCTCGGTCGACTCGACGGGATCCACCGGCATCCGGCCGAGGTCGCGATGGGCTCGCACGTACGCGGGGACCAGCAGGGCGATCGCGCCGAGCCAGGCGAGCGGGTTGCTGAGCGCCACGCCCTCGAAGCCGATCAGCGCGCCGAGCACGAGAGCGGCGCCCACCCGCATCACGAGCTCGACCACCCCGGTGACCGTGGGGATGAGCGTGTGGCCGAGCCCCTGCAGCGCGCCACGCAGCACGAACAGGACGCCGAGCGCCCAGTATCCACACCCGTTGATGATCAGCATGAGGTGCGCGAGCCGGACGACCTCGTCCGACCCCTCTCCGACGAAGAGGCGCACCATGGGCGAACCGAACGCGATGATCAGCGCTCCGAGTGCGAGACCTGCGGCGATCGCCATCCAGGTGCCCTCGATCACTCCCCGGCGGATGCGGTCGGGCCGGCGCCCGCCGAGGTTCTGCGCCGCGTACATCGACGACGCCAGACCCAGCGATGACAGGAAGGCCACGGCGAGACCGTCGACCCGCGATGCAGTCGTGTAGGCGGCGACCGCCTCGGAGCCGAGGGTGTTGAGGGCGACCTGCACCACGAGCGTCCCGATCGCGATGATCGACGCCTGGAAGCCCATCGGGAGCCCGAGGCGCAGGTGCTCCCGGAAGTCGTCGCGAGTGACCCGCCAGTCGGCGCGGCGCAGGTGCAGCATCGGCAGGCGACGACGCACGAACTCGAGGCACAGCGCGACCGAGACCGCCTGGGCGACGACCGTCGCGAGGGCCGCTCCGCCGACGCCCCACTCGAGGGGGCCGACCATGAGGACGACGAGGCCGACGTTGAGCGCGCACGACACCGTGAGGAAGATCAGGGGCGTGCGCGAGTCGCCGATCGCCCGGATGATCGCCGAGAGGTAGTTGAAGAACATCGTCGCGCTCGCGCCGATGAAGCTGATCTGCGTGAAGATCGTCGCCTCGGGCATGAGCTCGGCCGGCGTCTGCAGCAGAGAGAGCACGGGGGCGGCGATCAGAGGCGCGACGATCGTGAGCACGACGCTCGTGATGCCGGTGAGGATCACGCCGGTCGCGACCGATCGCCGGACGGCAGCGCCGTCGCCCGCGCCGAACGCCTGGGCGATCGGGATCGCGAAGCCGCTGGTCAGACCCCAGGCGAAGCCGATCAGCAGGAAGAGCAGGCTGCCGGTGGCCCCGACGGCCGCGAGGGACTCGACGCCGAGGTGGCGCCCGACGACGACGGCGTCGGCGAACTGGTACATCTGCTGCACGACGTTGCCGAGCAGCAGGGGGATCGAGAACGAGAGGATGACACGCCACGGGCGGCCCGTGGTGAGAGAGGTGGCCATGAAGGAAGCGGCTCGCAGAACTGGGGGATGATCGGGGGTCGAACCAGGATATCGAATCGATTCGGTTAACTGCCATCCCCGATCGGCAAGTACGGTCGGAAGGATGCCGCAGCGGGTCGCGGCACGGAACACCGGAGGTTCGAGCGATGACGACACAGAACACGGAAGGAACCGTCGGGGTGGACGGAGCCGCCGATGGAGACGAGCAGCACCTGAAACGGGCTCTCAGCAACCGGCACATCCAGCTGCTCGCGATCGGCGGAGCGATCGGCACCGGCCTCTTCATGGGCAGCGGCAAGACGATCTCGGTCGCCGGCCCCTCGGTGATCTTCGTCTACATGATCATCGGCTTCATGCTCTTCTTCGTCATGCGGGCGATGGGCGAGCTGCTGCTGTCGAATCTCAAGTACAAGTCCTTCAGCGACTTCGCGAGCGACCTGCTCGGCCCGTGGGCCGGCTTCTTCACCGGATGGACCTACTGGTTCTGCTGGGTCGTCACCGGTGTCGCCGACGTGATCGCGATCGCCGGATACACGGATGCGCTGTTCCCCGGCATCCCGTTGTGGATCCCCGGCGTGCTCGTGATCGTCATCCTGCTCGCGCTGAACCTGCCCACCGTCGCCGCGTTCGGCGAGATGGAGTTCTGGTTCGCGCTGATCAAGATCATCGCGATCGTCGCACTCATCATCACGGGACTCGTGATGATCTTCACCGGCTTCCAGCACGACGCCGGCACCGCGAGCTTCAGCAACCTGTGGGATCACGGTGGCATGTTCCCCCACGGCTTCATGGGCTTCGTGGCGGGATTCCAGATCGCGGTGTTCGCGTTCGTCGGCGTCGAGCTCGTCGGCACCGCGGCGGCCGAGACCAAGGACCCCGAGAAGAACCTGCCGAAGGCGATCAACGCGATCCCGATCCGCATCCTGCTGTTCTACGTGGGCGCGCTCGTGATCCTGATGGCCGTCACCCCGTGGACCGAATACGTCGCGGGCGAGAGCCCCTTCATCGCGATGTTCGCCCTGGCGGGCCTGGGCATCGCCGCGACCGTCGTGAACCTGGTCGTGCTGACCTCGGCGATGTCGAGCGCCAACTCGGGCATCTACTCGACCTCGCGCATGGTGTTCGGCCTCGCGAAGGACGGCGACGCCCCGCGCATCTTCGGGCGCCTCTCGAAGCGCCGAGTACCTCAGAACGCTCTGTTCTTGTCGTGCATCCTGCTGTTCTCTGGCGTCGTGCTGCTCTATGCGGGCGACGACATCGGCACGGCCTTCGACATGGTCACGACGGTGTCTGCCGTGTGCTTCATGTTCGTCTGGACGATCTTCCTCTGCAGCTACCTCGTCTACCGGCGCAGGCGCCCCGAGAAGGTCGCGGCGTCGACCTTCAGGATGCCCGGCGGCGTCTTCATGGTCTACGTGGTGCTCGCGTTCTTCGTGTTCATCCTCTGGGCGCTCACGACCCAGCCCGACACGCTGACCGCGCTGCTGGTGACGCCGATCTGGTTCGTGCTGCTGCTCGTGGCCTGGCTGTTCGTACGCAGATCGCAGAACCACCTGACGCGCCATGCGGCTCACATCGCATACCTGCGCGACGACTCCGCGGAGTAGTCGCGACGGTTCGGACGGTGTCTGAGGGAGGTTCCGACAGGCCCTCCCTCAGCGCCGTCAGCGGGCGTAGCGTCGGCCTTGACGAAAGGACTCGACATGCACAATCGCACACTCGGACAGGGGCTCGAGGTCTCGGCTGTCGGACTCGGCTGCATGGGGATGTCGCAGAGCTACGGCCCGAACCCCGGCGACCGCGGCGAGATGATCGCCGTGCTGCGTTCGGCGCTCGACCTCGGCGTGACGTTCTTCGACACGGCGGAGGTCTACGGGCCCTACGTCAACGAAGAGCTGGTCGGTGAGGCGCTGGAGCCGATCCGTGACCAGGTCGTCATCGCGACGAAGTTCGGCTGGCGCATCGAAGACGGCAAGAGCGTCGGGCTCGACAGCCGCCCCGAGCAGATCCGCCGCGCCGCCGACGAGTCGCTGCGACGCCTCCGCACCGACGTGCTCGACCTCTTCTACCAGCACCGTGTCGACCCCGATGTGCCGATCGACGACGTCGCGGGCACCGTCGGCGAGCTGATCGCCGAGGGCAAGGTGCGTCACTTCGGTCTCTCCGAAGCATCCGCCTCGACGATCCGCCGCGCGCACGCGGTGCAGCCGGTCACGGCAGTGCAGAGCGAGTACTCGCTGTGGACCCGTGACCCCGAAGACGAGGTGCTTCCCACTCTCGCCGAGCTCGGCATCGGCTTCGTGCCGTTCAGCCCATTGGGCAAGGGATTCCTCACCGGCACGGTCGACCAGAAGACCTCGTTCTCAGACGGGGACATCCGCGGCACGATCCCGCGCTTCAGTGAGGAGAATCGGGCCGCGAACCAGGCCCTCGTGAGTCACGTCACTTCTCTCGCGGAGGCGAAGGAGGCATCGTCAGGCCAGATCGCGCTGGCCTGGCTGCTCGCCCGCGAACCATTCATCGTCCCCATTCCCGGCACGAGGCGCACCTCGCGGATCGCCGAGAATGCGGGAGCGACGGCCGTCGCACTCTCGGCCGACGAGATGGCGGATCTCGACCAGCTCGCCGCCCGTGTCGGTGTGCAGGGCGACCGCTACAACCCGCAGCAGATGTCGTTCGTCGACCGTTGAGCACGCATGGTGGCTGGGTAGTCTGGGGCGGATGACCTCCGCCCGCACCTACCCGGCCACGATCGCCGCGCCTGTGGAGCACGAGCTCGTCATCAAGAAGTCGCGGTTCATCGCGACCGTCGAGCCGGTCGGGTCGGTCGAGGAGGCGGACGCCGTGATCGCCCGCCTCCGCAAGCAGTGGTGGGATGCCAGGCACAACTGCACCGCGATGGTGACCGGTCTGCTCGGCGATCAAGCACGGTCGTCGGATGACGGCGAGCCCTCGGGAACAGCCGGGGTGCCGATGCTCGAGGTGCTGCGCCGCCGCGAGCTCACGGATGTCGTGGCGGTGGTCACCCGCTACTTCGGCGGTGTGAAGCTCGGCGCCGGCGGCCTGGTGCGGGCGTACTCCTCGGCGGTCTCGGAGGCCCTCGACCTCGCGGCGGTCGTGCGGCGGCAGTCGCTCACCCGGATCACGATGGAGGTCGCACACGCGGACGCCGGTCGCTTCGACAACCTGCTGCGCGACTGGGTGCTGCACCACGGCGCGACGCTCGGCGAACCTCGCTACGGGGCGCTGGCGACGCTCGAGGCCTGGGTTCCTGCACACGAGCTCGACAGGCTCGCGGACGACATCGCCGCGGCCTCCGCCGGAGCCGTCGTGCCCGTAATCGGCGGCGAGCGCATCGTCGACGTGCCTGGCTGATCCCGTCCGCCACGGCTGATCCACAACGGCAGCCGGATATTCTGGATGCCGCGATCTCGGAAGGAGAGCGATGTTCGACAGCCCGCTCTCGGCTTCTGCCTACGAGATCCTCGGTGTGGACCCGTCGGTCGACGATGTCGAGCTGCGGCGCGCGTATCGACTGCGTCTGCGCGAGACCCACCCGGACACCGGAGGCGACGCCGCCGTGTTCATCCAGGTGCAGCGCGCGTGGGAACTCGTCGGCACCATCGAGAGTCGCGCCGCCTACGACCGCCGCTCGGGCGCGCATCCCGGCATCCCCTCGGAGCCGGAATGGAGCGGATGGCGCCCGCAGTCCCCGACGCGCACCGACACACGCCCGCGGGCGCGCTCGTACGGCCACCCAGGCGGCTGGCGACGTGAGCGCTACCTCTCGCTGATCCGCGAATGGGTGGGCCGCGGCGTCGAGGTTCCCGATCCGTACGACCCCGCGCTCGTGCGCTCGGCACCGCGAGACCTGCGACGACTGCTCGCCGATGCGCTGGCCGAAGAGGCGACCGCCCGCACGGTGAGCGCCCTCGGCATGGGGTTCACCGTCTGGCACGACGTCGCCACGAGCGCCGATGCCGACGACAAGCTCGACCACGTGGTGCTCAGCCCGTCGGGACTGTACGCGGTGATGTCAGAGGACTTCGGCGGAGTCGTCGGATTCCGGCGCGGTGAGATCACCGGCCCGAGCCTCGGCACCCGCGCGCCCGTCACCGCGGCCCTCTCGCGCATGCGCACGGTCGCCAAGGCCGCTCGGGTGAAGTTCGGCGGAGTGATCGTCGTGCTCCCCGACGACGATCTGGCGCAGGCCGTCACGCCCCTCGGCAGCAGCCGCGGAGTGCCCGTCGTCGTCGTGCGGCGCAGCGCGCTGTCGATGGTGCTGCGTCAGGGAGTTCCGGGCGCCAGGGCGATCGGCGGCAACGAGCTGTTCGACGTGCGCACCCGCCTGCAGCAGACCGTCACGTTCGTCTGAGCGGCACCGTCTCGCATCCACCGGGCTTACGGCCGGCGAGGGTCGGAGAGTAGCGTGCACGCATGGCGATGACGACAGAGGTGATGGCGTGGTTGCTCGACTCGGACCCGTCGGTGCGCTGGCAGGTGGAGCGTGACGTGCTCCACGCGCCGGCCGACGTGTGGCGGTCCACACGCTCGCGGGTCTCGACCGAAGGATTCGGGGCCGCCCTCCTCGCCGCACAGGATCCCGACGGGCGCTGGGATGGCGGCGCGCACTTCCCCGGCGATTTCTTCGGCACCGACGAGGCGGAGCAGCCGGGACAACCGTGGACGGCGACGAGCTGGTCGCTGAACCAGCTGCGGGAGTGGGGCGTCGACGCCGTCGCACTCGGCGACACCGCTGAGCGGCTCGCACGCAACTGCCGGTGGGAGTACGACGACATGCCGTTCTGGGGCGGCGAGGTCGATGTGTGCATCAACGCCTTCACCCTCGCGAACGGGGCATGGCTGGGAGCCGACGTCTCGCGGCTCGTTCGCTGGTTCCCTGAGCACCGGCTCGCCGATGGCGGGTGGAACTGCGAGGCCGAAGAGGGCGACTCGGTGCGGTCATCGTTCCATTCGACACTCAACGCCGTCCGCGGGATGCTCTCGTACGAGCAGTCGACCGGCGACACATCGCTGCGGTCCACTCGGCATGCCGGCGAGGAGTATCTCTTGCGGAGGCAGCTGGCGTTCCGCGCCTCCACCGGAGAGCTCGTCGACGACTTCGTGACCCACTTCGTCTACCCCAGCAGATATCGATACAGCGCTCTGACGGCGCTCGATCACTTCCGCGACGCGGCTCTGACCGATGGCACATCGCCCGACCCGCGGATCCGAGAAGCGGTCCGGCTCGTGCGAGGTGCCCGCGAGGCTGACGGCACCTGGTTGCAGGGCAGCCCGCTGCGAGGGCGGACCTGGTTCGCCGTCGATGCGGCCGAAGGCGAGCCGTCTCGATGGCTCACCCTCATCGGCACGCGCGTCCTGGACTGGTCCGACGGGCACGACGCCACCGCGGCGTGAGCGACCCCCGATCTCCGGCGCGGTGATCCGGGAGGTCTTGACCACGGTCGTCAAACCGGTTTACACTCGCTTCACCCGCAATCGTCAAACCGGTTAGATCCTGCCAGACCGGATGCCGACGATCGCCCGATGTTCCACGAGGAGGTGGCATGAGCCGCACGACGATCGCCGACGTCGCCCGCGAGGCCGGCGTCACCAAGGCCACCGTCTCGCACGCCCTGAGCGGCAAGCGGCCCATCTCCGATGACACGAGGGCCAAGGTCCTCGCTGCTGCCGAGAAGCTGAACTGGGTTCCGAGCCAGAGCGCCAGGGCTCTGGCCACGCAGAAGGCCAATGCCGTCGCCGTCGTCCTGGCCCGCGACCCTGAGGTCATCGCGAACGACTCGTTCTTCCCGGCCTTCATCGCGGGCGTCGAGTCTGTGCTCGCCGAGACCGAGACCGGGCTGATCCTGCATGTCGTCCCCGACCGCGCCGCCGAGGAGCGCGCCTACCGCGCTCTCAGCCACGGGCGCGCCGACGGCGCCCTGCTGCTCGACCTGCGCACCGACGACTGGCGCGTGCCGCTGCTCGAAGAACTCGAGCTGCCCGCCGTGCTGGTGGGCGCCTACGAGCGGCCGACCCGGTTCTCGTGCGTCCGCACCGACGACGCGGAGCCGATCCGCGAGATCATCGCGCACCTGCGCAGCGAGGGTCACGAGCGCATCGCGCATGTCGCCGGTCCTCTCGACTACGTGCACTCGCGGGTGCGCGCGGATGCCTACGTCGACGCCGTCGGAGGAGACGAGCTGCTGCGCGAGGGCGACTTCACCGCCGCCAGCGGCCGCGCCCGCACCGCCGAGCTGCTCGACCTGCCTGACCACCCGACCGCCATCCTGTACTCGAACGACACCATGGCGATCGCCGGCCTGTCGTTCGCACGCTCGAGCGGGCTCAGCATCCCCCGCGATCTCGCGATCGCCGGCTTCGACGACGACCATCTCTCCGCCCACCTCTCCCCCGCTCTCACGAGCGTCTCGTCCGGGCCCGCCGCGCGAGGACGCGCGGCAGCCCGCCTGCTGCTGGCCGACATCCTGGGCGCCGAACCGCGCACCGAGGTCGTCGACTGCAACATCGTGCACTTCCGGGAGAGCACCACCCGTTAGACGATCACCCGAACCATCGCGTCAAGGAGGACACCATGAAGAAGAAGATCCGCGCAGCAGCGCTCTTAGGAGCGGCAGCGCTCGTCGTCACCGGATGCTCGGCAGGCGGGGGCGGCGGCGAAGGCTCGGCCGACTCCACCGGCCCCATCGACATCTGGCTGTCGAACAACGAGCAGGAGGTCGCCTGGGGCACCGCCGTCGTCGACGCCTGGAACGCCGAGCACCCCGACGAGAAGGTCAACGCCCAGGAGATCCCCGCGGGCTCGTCGTCGGAAGAGGCCATCACCGCCGCGATCACCGCGGGCACCGCGCCCTGTCTCGTCTACAACGTGGCTCCGGCCGCCGTGTCGGGCTGGGTCAAGCAGGGCGGCCTCTTCGACCTCAGCACCATGGAGGGCGGCGGCGACTACATCACCGACCGAGGCGGCGAGGTCGACTCATACGCCACCGACGGCAGCTTCTACCAGCTGCCGTGGAAGTCGAATCCCGTGATGGTGATGTACAACAAGGCGCTGTTCCAGGCCGCGGGCATCGACCCCGAAGACCCGCAGATGGCCACGTACGACGAGTTCCTCGAAGGGTCCCGCGCGATCGTCGCATCGGGCGTGCAGAGCGCCATCTGGCCGGCGCCGACGAGCGAGTTCTACCAGCCGTGGTTCGACTTCTACCCGCTCTACCTCGCCGAGACCGACGGCACGATGCTCGTCGAAGACGGAAAGTCGACGTTCGACTCGGATGCCGGCAGCGAGGTCGCCGAGTTCTGGAAGACCTTCTACGACGAGAAGCTCGCCCCGAACGAGGCATCGACCGACGACGCCATGTCTGCGGGCACCACCGCCATGCAGCTCGCGGGCCCCTGGGCGATCCCGTCGTACGCCGACACCGTCGACGTCGGCTTCATGCCGGTGCCCACGAGCGACGGCCGCGAGAACCCGACGACCTTCGCCGACTCGAAGAGCGTCTCGATGTTCACCGCCTGCGAGAACCAGGGCACGGCGTGGGAGTTCCTGAAGTTCTCCACCAGCGTCGAGAGCGACGGACAGCTGCTCGAGGCGACCGGTCAGATGCCGATGCGCACCGACCTCACCGGCACGTACGCCGACTACTTCGACGCGAACCCGAACTACGTGGCCTTCGCCGAGCAGGCCGAGGCGACGGCGGATGTGCCCAGCATCCCCAACTCCGTCGAGGCCTGGCAGGCCTTCCGCGACGAGTACTCCGCCTCCGTGATCTTCGGCAAGGAGTCGATCGGCGACTTCCTGAAGACCGCCGCGACGAAGATCGACGACCTCGTCGCCGAGTGATGAACCGGCCATGACGCTCCGAGACGACGCCGTCGCGGACGTGGTCGGGGGCACTGCTGCCCCGGCCCCGTCCGCGGGACGGCCACCCAGGGGGCGATTGCGCACCCGACTGCTGGGCGCGCAACCGCTCGGCGCGCTGTTCGCGCTGCCGTACTTCGTCTTCGTGATCGCGATCTTCGCGTACCCCCTCGGGTTCGCGATCTACATCGCCTTCCACGACTACTTCTTCACCGCCCCCAACGTCGAGGTCGAGCGCCCCTTCGTGGGCTTCGACAACTTCGTCACCGTGCTCACCGACCCGCGCGTGCTCGGCTCGTTCCGCAACACGCTGATCTTCCTCGTCATCAACGTGCCGCTCACCGCCGTGCTCTCGCTCGTGCTCGCCGCGGCGCTGAACACCGGCATCCGCTGGGTCGCCGCCTACCGGGTGGCGTTCTACGTGCCGTACCTCACGGCGAGCGTCTCGCTCGTCGGCGTCTGGATGCTGCTGTTCTCGGGCAACGGGCTGATCAACACCATCCTCGGCCCGCTCGCCCCCGACCCGTCGTGGTTGGTGAACAGCGGCCTCGCGATGCCGATGATCGCGCTGTACGTGACCTGGAAGCAGCTGGGGTTCTACATCCTGCTGTACCTCGCAGCCCTGCAGAACGTGCCCAAGGAGCTCTACGAGTCGGCCGAGACCGACGGCGCCGGTGCGTTCTCGCGCTTCTGGAACGTCACGATCCCCGGCGTCCGCAATGCGACAACGCTCGTGCTGATCCTCTCGATCATCACCGGCGCGAACCTCTTCACCGAGCCGTACCTGCTCACGAACGGCGGCGGCCCCGACGGCGCCTCCTCGACACCCGTGCTGCTCATCTACCAGCTGGGCATCCAGCAGCAGAACCCCGACACCGCGGCTGCGATCGGCATGATCCTCGTGATCCTGGTCGGGATTCTGTCGCTCGCCGCCAACCGCGCAACCAGGGAGCGATGACCATGAGACGCAAGCGTTCGCTCCCCCGCATCCTGAGCCTGGTGCTGCTCACGGTCGCGGCCATCGGCTTCGCCTTCCCGTTCTACTTCATGCTGGTCGGCGCCTTCCAGGAGAACCCGACGAACTCGCCGAACGAGCTCTTCCCGACATCCGGGTGGACCGTCGACAACTTCGTCGCGATCGACTCGCGCATCGACCTGGTCGGCTCGCTGCTCAACTCGCTGATCTTCACCGCCGGCGTGCTGCTGGGGACCGTCGTGTTCGGCCTGCTCGCGGGCTATGCGATCGCCAGGCTCGACTTCCGCGGTCGCGGCGTGATCTGGGTGCTGATGCTGCTCGTCCAGATGGTGCCGTTCCAGCTGCTGATGATCCCGCTCTACGTGCAGATCACCCGCAGCTACGGGCTCGGCGACTCGTACCTGGGCATGATCCTGCCGTTCCTCATCAACACGACGGCGGTGTTCATCTTCGTGCAGTTCTTCAAGGCGCTGCCCGTGGAGATCTTCGAGGCGGCGCGCATCGACGGCGCGGGAGAGATCCGCCTGCTGACGTCGGTCGCGATCCCGCTGATCAAACCGGTGCTCGTGACCGTCGTGCTCGTCACCTTCATCGGTCCGTGGAACGAGTTCCTCTGGCCGTTCCTCATCACGAAGGACTCGTCGCTGCAACCGCTCGCCGTGTCCCTCGCGAACTACATCTCCAACGTCGCGCAGTCCACGGCGAACCCCAACGGCGCGATCCTCGCCGGTGCGACAGCGCTGGCGTTCCCCGTCGTGATCCTGTTCGTCGTCTTCCAGCGGTTCTTCCGAGCCACCGACCTCGGCGCGGCCGTCAAAGGCTAGCCAGAAAGGCATCCATGTTCTCCGGAGCCACCTTCCCCCTGGGCCCGTTCACCCCCTACGAGGCCAACCCGATCCTGCGACCGAAAGGCGACAGCTGGGAATCGGCGAACCTCTACAACCCGGCGGCGATCGTCGACGGCGACGAGGTCGTGCTGCTGTACCGTGCGCACGCCGACGACATCGTGTCGCACATCGGCATCGCGCGGTCGAAGGACGGCGTGAACTTCACCCGCGAGGACGCACCGATCCTCTCCCCCTCCGAGGACTACGAGCGCTTCGGATGCGAGGACCCGCGCATCGCGCTGATCGACGGCACGTACTATCTGACCTACACCGGATGGGACAGGCGGAGCGCCCAGCTGTGTCTCGCGACCTCGACCGACCTGCGCACCTGGACCAAGCACGGTCCGCTGTTCGACGACTTCGACACGTTCAAGACCATGGACCCGCGCGGGTTCAACTGGTCGAAGGCCGGGGTCATCGTGCCGCAGAAGATGCACGGGAAGTGGTGGATGTACTTCGGCGAGGGAGCGATCTACTGGGCGACCAGCGACGACCTGATCCACTGGACGCCCGGAACCGCCGACACCGAGCCGATGTACTCCCCGACGCCCGGCACGTGGGACGAGGCTCTCGTCGAGATCGGCACCTCGCCGGTGCTGGCCGACAACGGCCTGCTGGTGTTCCTCACGAACGGGGCGACCCGCACGGTGCACGAGGACGGCTCGGTCGACGTCGACTACCGCTGCGGCCAGTTCGCGATCGACCCCGACGAGCCGACGAAGGTGATCGCCCGGCTCCAGGAGCCGTGGCTGCGGCCGCAGACGTTCGAGGACACGCACGGCCTGGTGTCGAACGTGACGTTCGTCGAGGGGCTCGTCAAGTTCCAGGAGAAGTGGTTCGCCTACTACGGGCAGTCCGACACGACACTGGCCGTCGCCATCCACGACCCGGCCCAGCCCTGGGGTCGCGCACTGAGAGATACGAACGAGGAATGAGACCATGTCCCTCTCCCGACGCACGTTCCTGACCGCGGCGGCCGCCGGCTCGGCGCTCGCGCTGCTGCCCTTCGACGCCCACACCGCGCAGGCCACGGCATCCGCCGGTCTTCGCCCCTGGGGCTCCGCACCGTTGGACACCGCGCGCGGTGCGCGACTCACGAACCTCGCCCACCTGCGGTTCCTGCTCGCCGAGGTGCCCGTGGTCGCGAGTGCCACGCACACCACGTTCGGCATCGAGGCCTCACCGCGCGTGCTCGCGCCGTGGACGTATGCCGACACCGACGGCGCGGGCGGATACCGCCCGGTCGGCGGCGGCACGCGGGACGCTGTCACCGGGTACTGGACGCAGGGCGCGTACAACGCCGACGACATCGCCCGCGCGGCCATCGTGTTCCTTCGGGACTGGACGGCGACCGGCGACCCGCAGAGCCGAGACGAGGCGCGTGATGTGCTGCGCTCGCTCGCGTTCCTGCAGACGACGAGCGGCGACAACGCCGGCCGCGTCGTGCTGTGGCAGCAGGAGGACGGCACGCTGAACCCCAGCGCGATCCCCGTCGAGCTGCCCGACCCCTCGGATTCCGCGGAGTCGTACTGGCTCGCCCGCACGGTGTGGGCGTTCGGCGAGGGGTATGCCGCGTTCCGCCGGGAGGATGCCGCCTTCGCGGCGTTCCTGCTCGAGCGCCTGCATCTCGCCCTCGATGCTCTCGGTCGCGAATCGCTGTCGCGCGCCGGACAGTGGGTGCGCAGCGACGGCAAGGATCTGCCCGCCTGGCTGATCGCCGGCGGAGCGGATGCCACGGCCGAGGCGATGCTCGGGCTCGCCGCCGCGACCGAGGCAGGCGATGCGCGCAGCCGCCAGGCCCTGCAGACCTATGGCGAGGGTGTGGGCGCGATGGCCACCGATCCGTCGAAGGGCTGGCCGTTCGGCGCCGTGCTGCCGTGGACCGGGTCGCTCGGGTTCTGGCACGCGTGGGGTGCGGCTGCGCCCGAGGCCCTGGCCAGGGCCGGAGCGCTGCTGCGTCGGCGCGACTGGAGGGCCGCGGCCGTCGCGGATGCCGGCACGTTCACGCCGCAGGTGCTCGCCTCGGGCGGGCCGCACAACGCGTGGGCGCCGTTGCCCGCCGAAGCGCAGATCGCCTACGGCGCGCACGGTCGCGTCGCCGGGGCCGTGCAGGCCGCGACTGTCGGAGGGGAGGGACTGCGCGTGCTCGCAGGGCTCGCGGCGGGCTGGTTCTTCGGGGCCAACACCGCCGGCATCCCGGTCTACGATCCCGCCACCGGCGTGACATTCGACGGCGTCGAGACCGACGGCCGCGTGAATCGCAACTCCGGTGCGGAATCCACGATCCACGGGCTTCTCACGATGCTCCTGCTCGATGCGAACCGCGACATCGCCCGCATCGCGACGTCTATCACCGGACTGTCCTCGTTCTCGGGGCTGCGGGTGATCGACGCCGAGAACGCTCGACTCTCGGCGGGCTGCGAGATCGTGCGCCCCGAGGGCGGCGCGTGGATCGGAGAGGGCAACCTCTCTGGCGCCGCGTACGTACGGGTGCCCGCCGGCGAGTCCGTCGAGTTCGACGTGACCGAGGCCGGCGGCATCCTGCACGGGCTCATCTGGCGCCAGGCTGCGGATGCCGGAGAAGCCGTGTGGGAGGTGTTCCGCGGTCGCAAGCGGCTCTGGAGTGCACGCACCCCCGCCGGTGGAACCGGCGATCGAGGCCTCACCGAAGCCGACGGGATGCTGGTTCCCCAGCTGCTCGGCGGAGACCTGCCGTCCGAGGCGGTGACCGTGCGCTGCACGAGCCGCGGTGACGTGCGGCTCGATGCCCTGGTGATCCAGCCTGCGGTCGCTTCGGCCGTCTACGCGACGACCTCCGGTGCCGCGGTGCTCTACGCCAACGGGGGCCGCCGCGATCAGCGGGTCGCGCCTCTCGCCGGTGGTGCGGGACGCTCGTACGACGCCGACGGATCGCAGCGCGGTCAGGCCGTACAGGGTGGCCAGGTGCGGGTGCGCGGAGGCGGGTTCACGATCACCCGGTGACGGGTTCCGGGTCACCGGACTACGGTTGCGGTGTGCCCGCGATCCCCGAATACGACCCGCTGCCCGATCACCCCGCGCCCGACAATCCGCAGGGAAAGCTCGTGCTCCTGCGCCATGGAGAGACGGAATGGTCGAAGGCGGGCCTGCACACCGGCCTCACTGACATCCCGCTCACCGCGCGAGGCGAGGATCTCGCCCGCGGCGCGGGACAGCTGGTCGCCGACTACGACTTCTCTCTCGTGCTGTGCTCACCGCTCGAGCGTGCCCGGCGCACCGCCGAGCTCGCGGGGCTGCACGCCGAGGTCGATCCGCTGCTCGTCGAGTGGGACTACGGCGGATACGAGGGTCGCACGACGAAGGACATCCGCGAAGAGCTGGGCTACGACTGGAGTGCCTTCACTCACGGTGTGATCCGCGGCGCGACGCCGGGAGAGACCGTCGAAGAGGTCGCGGCCCGCGCCTCCCGCGTGCTCACCCGCGTGCTGCCGGCGTTGACCGAAGGTGATGTGGCGCTGGTCGCGCACGGGCACTTCCTCCGCATCCTCACCGCGGTCTACCTGCGACTGGCTCCGCGCTTCGGCGCTCAGATCACGCTGGATGCCGGATCGGTGTCGGTGCTCAGCTTCTACCGAGAGCAGCCGGCGATCCTGACGTGGAACTACGGCCTCGAACTGCCCCTCGTGCCCTCAGAGTCCTGACGCCCACGACCTCGGCTCAGCTGATCTGCTTCAGCGACAGGGCGTAGATCGTCGGATCGCCGTCGAGGTCCATCACGATCTGCATCCCGGTGGCCGCGGTGGTGATGTCGAACGCGATCGTCTCATTCGCGCAGACGATCGGCTCGGCAGAGGGCTCCGCGTCGAGCTCGCCGGCCGTGAGCGTGAGGATGCCGTCGCCTCGGCAGGCGAGCTGCGCCTGATAGGCACCCGCCGCCTGAGTCGTCAGGTCGGTCACGTGGTGAGCGGAGGTGTTCTCGCTCAGCCATCCGGACAATATCGGACTGGGGCCGTTGTCACCGGTGTTCGGCACCGCAGTCTCGGCCCAGTCCCTGATCTCGTCGACGGGCATCGGGAGCAGTGCTTCGTCGGCGTCAGCCGCGTTCTGAGTGGGCGTGGGAGCGGGAGTCGACGGGGAGGGTGATCCGGTCGGTGATGCGACGGGCTCCCCCGTGCATCCGGCGAGCGCCACACCCGCCGCCAGGATCAGTCCGATCGTCGCCGCTCGTCTCGTGTCCATCCCTCCACGCTACGGTTCTGCCCGGAGCGCGCAACCGCCTCCGCCGACACGCCGATCTTTTGAATAACTAAAAACAGCAGGTATAGTCGAGGCATGGACACCGACCTCGACTCCGCGCTTCGCGATGCGGGGCTGCGGGCGACCGCGGGCCGCGTCGCTGTGCTCGAGGTGATGGAATCCATGGCCCACACGGATGCGGAACGGGTCTACCGCGCCGTGTCCGAGGTGCTTCCGACGACGTCGATCCAGTCGGTGCACAACATCCTCGCGGACCTGACGACGGCGGGCCTGCTCCGCCGGATCGAACCGGCAGGCTCCGCGGCGCTCTACGAACGGCGCATCGGCGACAACCACCATCACGTCGTCTGCACCCGGTGCGGTGCGGTCGGCGATGTGGACTGCGTCGTCGGCGAAGCGCCGTGTCTCACCCCGTCTTCGGCGGGGGGATTCACCGTCCGAACAGCCGAAGTCACCTTCTGGGGCCTGTGCCCCAGTTGCCAGAACGCCGCGCAGTAGCATCCGACGTCCCACCCGGGCAGCCGGGGTGCTTGTCGTACCTGCGTGCAGAAGGAGAAGAAGAACATGACCGACCCATCGACCACACCTGCGACCACGACGCAGACGGGAACGCCCGTCGCCAGCGACGCGCATTCGCTCACCGTCGGCGCCGACGGCCCCACGGTCCTGCACGACCGTTACCTCGTCGAGAAGCTGGCCTCGTTCAACCGCGAGCGCGTGCCGGAGCGCAACCCGCACGCCAAGGGCGGCGGAGCATTCGGAACGTTCACCGTCACCGAAGACGTTTCGGCCTACACCCGCGCAGCGGCCTTCCAGCCCGGCGCTCAGAGCGAGACTCTGCTGCGCTTCTCGTCGGTCGCCGGCGAGCAGGGCTCCCCCGACACCTGGCGCGACGTGCGCGGTTTCGCGCTGCGCTTCTACACGCCCGAGGGCAACCTCGACATCGTCGGCAACAACACCCCGACGTTCTTCCTGCGCGACGCCATGAAGTTCCCCGACTTCATCCACTCGCAGAAGCGCCTCGGCGACTCGGGTCTGCGCGACGCCGACATGCAGTGGGACTTCTGGACCCTCTCGCCCGAGTCCGCCCACCAGGTCACCTACCTCATGGGTGACCGAGGCCTGCCCCGCAGCTGGCGCCACATGAACGGCTACGGCTCGCACACCTACCAGTGGGTCAACGCCGCCGGAGAGCGCTTCTGGGTGCAGTACCACTTCCTGTCGAAGCAGGGCGTCGAGGCGATGAGCGCCGAAGAGGCCGAGAAGCTCGCAGGATCGGATGCCGACTACTACCGTCGCGACCTGTTCGACGCGATCGCGAGCGGCGATGCCCCCTCGTGGGACGTCTACGTGCAGATCATGCCGTACGACGAGGGCAAGACGTACCGCTTCAACCCGTTCGACCTGACGAAGACCTGGTCGAAGAAGGACTACCCGCGCATCAAGGTCGGCACGTTCACGCTCGACCGCAACCCGCAGAACTTCTTCGCCGAGATCGAGCAGGCCGCGTTCTCGCCCGGCAACCAGGTGCCCGGCACCGGCATCTCGCCCGACAAGATGCTCATGGCTCGCGTGTTCGCGTACTCGGATGCTCAGCGCTACCGCATCGGTGCGAACTACAACCAGCTGCCGGTCAACCAGCCGCATGCGGCCGAGGTGCGCAACTACATGCACGAAGGCCAGATGCAGTACAAGTTCAACCCGGCCGAGCACCGTGTCTACACGCCGAACTCGTACGGCGCAGCCGGCGGTCCGACCGCCGATCCCGCAGCCGGTGTCGAGGCGAGCTGGGAGTCGGACGGCGAGCTGATCCGCGCCGCTGCGACCCTGCACCTGGACGACGACGACTTCGGCCAGGCCGGAACCCTGTACCGCACGGTCTTCGACGACGAGCAGCGCGCTCGCTTCCTCGAGACGCTGACCGGTCAGGGCCAGGGCATCACGATCGACGCGATCCGTGAGCGCTTCTTCCAGTACTGGACGAACGTCGACGCGTCGCTGGGTGACGCGCTGCGCGCTCGCTTCTGAGTCGCATCCGCTGACAGCCGAGACCCATCGTCCCCTTGGGGCCGGTGGGTCTCGGCGTATCCGCCCCCGGAGCAGGAGGACAATGGATGCCGTGGCCGTCCCTCTCTCCGACCTGACCAACATGCCCGAACCCCAGCAGGTGCACGCCGCTGACGGCACTCGCCTCGCGACGTACACGTGGGGTGACCTCGACGCCCCAGTGGTCGTGATCGTGCACGGCTTCGCGTCGAGCGCCCGCGACACCTGGGTTCTCACGGGGTGGGTGCGCGAGCTCACCAGGGCCGGCTATCGGGTGCTCGCGCTCGATCAGCGCGGCCACGGCCTCAGCGAGAAGCCGCATCAGGCCGACGCCTACGGCATCCGCACTCTGGCGACCGATGTCGAGACGGTCATGGACACGTATCTCGTCGACGAAGCCGTCTACGTCGGGTACTCGCTCGGAGCACGGGTCGGGTGGGAGGTCGTGCGCGATCTGCCGCATCGCATCGGCCGCGCGGTGCTGGGCGGTGTGCCGGACGGCATCCCTCTCGCCCGTCTCGATCTCGATCAGGTGCGCGCGTACCTGGCAGACGGCACACCGGTGTCGGACCCGACGACGCAGAACTACATCGCGCTGACCGAGCGCGTGCCGGGCAATGATCTCGCGGCCCTGGTGGCGCTGGCCGAGGGGATGCGGTCGTCACGGACGATCGATCCCGATCCGGCGAATGCGCCGGCCGGCCCGATCCTGTTCGCGACGGGGTCGAAGGACGCGATCATCGAGGGATCCCGTGCGCTCGCCTCAGCCGCACCTCAGGGCAGATTCTTCGAGATCCCGGATCGTAATCACTTCAACGCTCCGGGATCCCGCGCCTTCAAGGAAGCAGCACTGGCCTTCCTCGCAGACAGTTGATCGGACTCAGACCGCGGCGCTCTGCTCGCGCTTCGGCAGCACCCATCCCGCACGCGGGAAGTGGCAGGTGTAGCCATTGGGGTACTTGATCAGGTAGTCCTGGTGCTCTTCCTCGGCCTGCCAGAACGGGCCCTCGGGCTCGATCGTGGTGACGGCCTTGGCCGGCCACAGACCCGAGGCGTCGACGTCGGCGATCGTGTCGCGGGCGACGGTCTCCTGCTCGGGCGTGAGCGGGAAGATCGCCGAGCGGTAGCTCGATCCGATGTCGTTGCCCTGACGGTCCTTGGTCGACGGGTCGTGGATCTGGAAGAAGAACGCCAGGATGTCGCGATACGTCGTCTTCGTGGGGTCGAAGACGATCTCCACGGCCTCGGCGTGACCGGGGTGATTGCGGTACGTCGCGTGGTCGTTGCTGCCGCCGGTGTAGCCGACACGGGTGTCGAGCACGCCGGGCTGGCGGCGGATGAGGTCTTCCATGCCCCAGAAGCAGCCGCCGGCGAGCACGGCGGTCTCGGTCCCGGGGGTGCGGGTGATGGTTCCGGTGTCGGTCATGAGTTCTCCTCAGTGTTCGGGGTGGCGAAGAGGTGACGGTAGCGACCGTACCCCTCATCTTCCAGGCTGTCAGCCGGGATGAAGCGGAGGGCTGCGGAGTTCATGCAGTAACGCAGGCCTCCGGCGTTGCGTGGCCCGTCGTCGAAGACGTGACCCAGGTGGCTGTCGGCACCGCTGGATCGCGCCTCGGTGCGCTTCATCCACAGCGTACGGTCTGTGCGAGTGGTCACGGCGTCGGGCTCGATCGGGCGGGTGAAGCTCGGCCATCCGGTGCCGCTCTCGAACTTGTCGGTCGATGCGAACAACGGCTGACCTGAGACGACATCGACGTAGATGCCGTCGTCGTGGTTGTTCCAGTACGCGTTGCGGAAGGGAGGCTCGGTGGCATCCTCCTGCGTGACCTCGTACTGCAGATGCGTGAGGTCGCTGACGGCCTCGGGGGTCTTGCTGTACTCGTTCGACATGATCTGACTCCTTGTCCGACGCGGCTGGCTGCAGCGTCATAGAGAAGAACCAGCGGCACCCCGGATTTGGTCCCGCAGGACTGTGAGCGGGCTGTGAGTTTCGCGGAAGTGGATAGAGTTGCTCAGCCACACACACCACAGGGAGACGCACATGTCTGTTGGACTGCTCGCCGTCGTCGATGACATTCTCAGCGCGGCGATGAAGGCATCTGCCAAGGCTGCGGGCGTCGTGATCGATGACGCCGCCGTGACCCCTCAGTATGTGCAGGGGATCACTCCCGCTCGCGAACTGCCGGTGGTCGCGAAGATCGCCGTCGGATCTCTCGCGAACAAGTTCGTGATCATCATCCCGATCGCGCTGCTGTTGACGGCGTTCGCCCCGTGGGTGCTTCCGTACCTCCTCATCCTCGGTGGTGCGTACCTGTGCTTCGAGGGTGCCGAGAAGGTGCTCGAGTGGTTCGGTGTGCAGCACGGCCACGCCGACGAGAGCGATCGGAACGAGAACAAGCTCGTCTGGGGTGCGGTGCGCACCGACCTGATCCTCTCGACCGAGATCATGCTGATCTCGCTCGCCAACCTCGAGGCCGGCCTCGACATCTGGACCACCCTCGCGATCCTCGCGGTTATCGCCCTGATCATGACCGGCGTCGTCTACGGCGCGGTCGCGCTGCTCGTGAAGATCGACGACATCGGCCTGAAGATGGCGAAGAACCCGTCGAAGCGCGTGCGTCACACCGGAACGCGGATCGTGCGCTCGATGCCCGGCGTGTTCCGCTTCATCAGCATTCTGGGCACCGTCGCGATGCTGTGGGTCGGTGGCCACCTGCTTCTCGTCAACCTCGGTGAGGTCGGCGTGCACTTCGGAGCAGACATCCTGCACGGCATCGAGCACTTCCTCGAGCCGGCCGGTGGAGTCATCGTCTGGATCGGCGACACCCTGATCTCGGCCATCGCCGGACTGATCGCCGGACTGATCATCGTCGGGGTCATCCTGGGCATCGGACGCCTGATCGGCAAGAAGCCGAGCTTCCACGAGGGCGAGGAATCGCCCGCCGACGTGCACGTCTGACGCCGACTCTGACGCCGACGCCACAGAAGCGCCCTCAGGCTGCGATGTCATAGCGGGCCCTCCCCCCGAGGCGAGGAGTCCTCGCCGCATCGACGTGCGGCGGCGGGATGAGCCACACTCGCGCGGCGACACCGACGCCTTCGATGCGGATCTCCCACCCGTTGTCGTGTATGCGGTGGTGACACGACTCGCACAACAGCACTCCGTTGTTCAGATCGGTCGGCCCCGTGTCGCGCTGCCACCATCTCAGGTGATGCGCCTTGGTCATCTGAGGCGGAAGACTGCACATCGCGCACCCGCCATCCCTCTCGACGAGAGCCAGGCGCTGCGCCCGTGTGAACAGTCGCTTCTCGCGGCCCCAGTCGAGGATCTCGCCCTCAGACCCGAGCACGACCGGGATGATCCCGCCGCCCGCGGCCATCCTGCGACAGGTCGTGATGCTCACGGGACGGTCACTGCCATCGATCGCCGCGGTGCCCAGCCCTGCGGTGAGGTCGTCGAGGTTCACGCGCACCACCACGGTCGCACCGGTGGCGGGCATTCCTCCGTTGTCGCACGCGATCGCGTGCTCGCAGATGGCGGCGAGCGCGTCAGCCTGGATCATCGCCACCGTGCGACGATCGGCGTCGGGCGCACCCGGGTCGGGCGCGGTGATCCGCGCCTGGAAGGTCGCCGTCACGTACGCCTGGATCGCCGCCTTGATGGGCGCGCCAGACGCGATGTCGGTCTGCAGGTTCAGGTGCAGGGAGCCGTCACGCTCGAACATGGTCAGCGACCGGCGATCGCGCGCCTCTCGCTCCTTCGGAGCCACGCCGTCGGGGTCGAGCCAGGCCTCGGCGCGCGCGACGAGCGTGCGCACATCGTCGAGCGTCATCCCGGCGGCGCGCTCGACGAGCAGCCGCTCGGCCTCTTCGACCCGGGCCGACCCGACCTTGAGGCGCACGCGTTCGAGCAGCGCGACGATGATCGCGGCAGCGGCCACGGAGATCTCCCCTGCGGCGAGCGCTGTCGCCAGCGCGGGATACTTCGCCGGCAGCGCCTCGCCCAACAGGTTCGTGCGCGGTGCTGCCGCCTGCCCGACCGTGATGAGGCGCTTCGCATCGCCCGGCGACCCGCCGGTCGTCGCGGCGATCATCGCCGCCGCGCTCCGGTATCCCTGCTGTTTCGCGAGCCCGTCGGGTCCGAGCTCCGGTCGGGATTCGTGAGCGATCGCCGCGGCGAGTTCGGCGTGCAGTCCGTCGAGACAGCGTTGCACCTCACCTACCGCACGATGCGCCCCGATCAGTTCGACCCGCGACAGATCGACGCCCCTCTCCGCATCCGCCCAGGCATCGCCGAGGCGCTCGATGGCCTCGAGCAGCGGCGCCAGGCGGGGATTCGACATAGCTACAGTTTAGAAGATATGTTCGAATCTCGGTCGGTATGCCGACATGAGATCGAAGGCGCGCCTCACTCCTCACGCACATGGTCCTCACTGCCCAGCCACTCGTCGAACGTGGCCACACCCTGCAACGCATCCGGCCCGCCACGCAACGATCCCGATGCCAGCCCCTTGCCGTACGCGCCGGGCAGACGCACACCCAGCACCCGCCGCCGCTCCCCGTCGAACGCCAGCTGCCTTCGCGCCACATCCAGGAGAACCTCATCGCGCGGCCCGACGAGATCGCGCGCACGCCCGACAGCCGCCCCCGAGGCGACCCGCACCAGGTGCTCCCCGACTTCGCGCGCCGCCACAGGCCGCATCAACAGCTTCGGCATCACGGCGAGCGGACCCGACATGCGCGCGAGCAGTTGCCCCGCGAACTCGTGGAACTGCGCCGCCCGAGCGATCGTGAACGGCACCGACCCGGCAGCCACCGCCCGCTCCTGCGCCAGCTTGCCCGCGTAGTACGAGGAGTCGATCCCGTCGATCCCCACGATCGACAGCGCGACATGATGCCCGACGCCCGCCCTCGCCTCTGCGTCGAGCAGATTGCGGGTCGCCGTCTCGAAGAACACGACCGCCTTCACCCTCGACAGTGTGGTCGTGTTCGTGACGTCGATGACGGCATCCGCCCCCTGCAGCGCGTCGACGAGGCCGACACCGGTCGCCACGTCGGCACCCTTCGCACGCGAGAGCACGACGACATCGTGCCCCGCAGCCCGCGCGGCCTCGACAGCGTGCCGACCGACCACACCCGTTCCTCCTGCGACTGCGATCCTCATCCGACTTCCTCTCCGTTCGAGCTCACGGGCCCGCACAGGGGTGCGTCCGCCGCATCCCTCTGCAAGAGATGACGGGACGGAATCCGAGAATGTGAGGCCTCACACTTCGCGACCTCGCATCGTCATATCCTGCGAAGGCGCCCGCGCACGCGCAACACCCCGAAGGAGACAGCATGGACGACGAGCTCGACGACGTCTTCCGCGAACGGCGACGCCTTCTCGCTCTCGGCTATCGGATGACGGGAACGCTGGCGGATGCCGAGGATGTCGTGCAGGAGACGTACCTGCGCTGGTACCGCCTCACCGAGACCGAGCGCGAGGCGATAGCGAATCCGGCGGGCTGGCTGACGACCGTCGCAGGACGCGTCGCCCTCGACCTTCTCGGCTCGGCCCGGCGCCGGCGCGAGCAGTACGTCGGGCCGTGGCTGCCGGAGCCTGTTCCGGCCGAGCTGTTCGCCGGAGCGATCGGGTCGCGCACGGCATCGAGGTCGGAGGATCCCCTCGACCGCATCACCCTCGACGACGACGTCTCCACCGCGCTGCTCGTCGTGCTCGAGGCGATGACACCCGCCGAGCGCGTCGCCTTCGTGCTGCATGACGTCTTCGCCGTGCCGTTCGACGAGATCGCCGAGGCCGTGGGCCGCTCCTCCACCGCGGTGCGCCAGCTCGCGGCATCCGCTCGTCGACACGTCCGCGAGAACAGGGTCGCCGCAGTTCCACGGGCCGAACACGACCGCGTCGTGCGGGCCTTCCAGGAGGCGGCGAACTCGGGTGAGATCGCCCCACTGCTGCGCTATCTGGCCCCCGACGTCGAACTGCGCAGCGATGGCGGCGGCGTGGTCAGCGCCGCCCGCAACGTCGTGAGCGGCGCCGACAATGTCGCGCGCTTCCTGCTGGGCATCGCCGCCAAGCGCCCCACCATGGTGATGGAGCAGCAGCAGTTCGGCGATGGCCTCGGCTTCGTGTTCCGGGAAGACGGCGAGGTGGTCTCGGTCATGAACGTGCACGTCGACTCCGGCGCGATCACGCAGATGTGGATCGTTCTCAACCCCGCCAAGCTGTCGTACTGGCTGCGCGGCTGAACCCACGAGAAGACATTCGCGTCACGGCCTCGCGCGGGCGTCCACCGAGACGGATCCCGCGACGACGGATCCATCGGCGACGGCGTCAGCCGCGATCTCGACGAGCCGCTGATCGCTCTTCTCCTCGTGCGCCGTGATCGTGACGACCGCATCCGCAGCGTCGTCGATGAAGACGTACTGCCCGTATCGCCCGTCGAGCCGCCAGCCCTCGCGCGGCCCGCGCCACGCGGCGAGTCCGTACGAGGAGTAGAGGCCCCGTGCCCCCGAGGCGACCCAGTCGGAGTGCATCCGGTCGACCCACCGCCCGCTCACGATGCGTTCATCCCCGAAGCGCCCCCGATCCCGCAGGACGCGGCCGATCCGAGCCAGCTCCTCCGTGCGCAGTTCGAGCCCGCTTCCGCCCACGATCCATCCGAGCGGACATCTCGACCATTGCGGGTTGTGGATGTCGAGCGGCTGGAAGAGCCGGGGCATCAACCAGTCCCGCACATCGCCGACGACTGCGCCGAGCATCCTCATGGCGACGTAGGTGCTGGCATCCGAGTACTGGAAGTGCTCGCCAGGACCTCGGCTCGGACGAGCGAGCATCTCGTGGGCGAGGTCGGGCCAGGGCACCTCCTGGTCACCGAACCACTCGAAGTCGATTCCGCTCGTCATCGAGAGGAGATGCTCCAGCGTCACCGCTTCGCCGCCTGCACCGGGTGCGGGCACGTTCAGCACGTCACAGGCTCGGCTGTCGAGCGCCAGGATGCCCTCATCGACGGCGATCCCGGCGGCGAGCGCGCTCACACCTTTCGACACCGAGTACAGGTTCACCCGATCATCGCTGCGCCAGCGATGCTGGGCCGACTCGTGACCGATGCGAACATGAAGCCCGTAGGCACCCAG
Source organism: Microbacterium sp. CGR1 (assembly GCF_051062835.1). Taxonomy (GTDB): domain Bacteria; phylum Actinomycetota; class Actinomycetes; order Actinomycetales; family Microbacteriaceae; genus Microbacterium. Next base: position 2,469,881 of record NZ_JAOTPG010000001.1, read on the forward strand.
CTGCTCGTCGTCGATCGCACGGACGATGCGGTCGCGGACCGTTTCAGCGAGAGACATGTCGCCAGTCTCCCGCATCCCCCGCCCCGGCATCCTGCTACCGTCGTCCAGTGCGCACCCGAGCGCAGATGCAGGAGACCCGATGAGCGATCACCAGATCAGGGATGCCGAGACCGCCGATCTCGAGGCCATCACGGCCATCCACAACGATGCGGTGCTGAACACCACCGCGATCTGGAACGAAGAGGCGGTCACGGTCGAGGACCGCACCGCCTGGCTCGCGGAGCGCACCGCTCGCGGCTACCCGGTGCTCGTCGCCGTCGACGCATCCGGCGTGCTCGGATACGCGACGTTCGGCGACTGGCGCCCGCACAGCGGCTACCGCCACACGGTCGAGCACTCGGTGTACGTGCGCGACGGTCAGCGCGGTCGCGGCATCGGCAAGGCGCTGATGATCGAGCTCATCCACCGCGCCCGCACGCTCGGCAAGCACGTCATGGTCGCCGCGATCGAGAGCAGCAACACGGGCTCGATCATCATGCACAAGCGCCTCGACTTCATGCAGGTCGGGCGGATGCCGCAGGTCGGCGCCAAGTTCGACCGCTGGCTCGACCTCACGTTCCTGCAGCTGGTGCTCGACGAGCGCCCCTTCCCCGACGAGATCCGATGAACGCCCTGCTCTGGCTCGCCGACGCCTTCAACTCGCAGTGGGTGCTTCCGGGCGGCCAGGTGCTGCTGATCCGCGAGGTGGTCGGCAACATCTTCGGCCTCGCCAGCGCGCTCGGCGGCATGCAGCGCAAGATCTGGGCGTGGCCGGTCGGCATCGTCGGCAACCTGCTGCTGCTCACCGTGTTCCTCGGGTCGATCCTCAACCCCGACCATGAGCTGCCGCACCTGCTCGGCCAGGCCGGTCGTCAGGTGATGTTCATCATCGTCGCGATCTACGGGTGGGTGCGCTGGCGCCAGGCGGCCTCGAACGGCGGACGAGTGACCCCTCGGTGGGCTCCGAACAGCGCCCGCATCGGCCTGGTGCTCGTGATGGTGATCGGCACGATCGCCCTCACTCCCCTCTTCCGCGCACTCGGATCGTGGGAGCCCGTCTGGGCCGACGCGTGGACCTTCGTCGGATCCCTGCTCGCCACCTACGGCATGGCCAAGGGGTGGACGGAGTTCTGGCTCATCTGGATCGCGGTCGACGTCGTCGGCGTGCCGCTGCTGTTCAGCTCGGGCTTCTACGCCACCGGCCTGATGTACGTGTTCTACGGCGTCTTCACCGCGGTCGGCTTCGTGGTCTGGTGCCGCGCGCAGGCGAATGCGAAACCCCAGGTCGAGACGATCATGCCCGACCCTCGCCCGATCACCTCCACGGTGAAGACCGTCGACCGCGACCGGGACTGAAGGCGGACCCGTCGCGAATGTGTCGGCACGTGTCGCCGACACTGGCCGGGCGGTCGATCGACGGGTTTGCTTGACGGCATGAGCCGTCAGATCCGCTTCAACGCCTTCGACATGAACTGCGTCGCCCACCAGTCGTCAGGTCTGTGGCGGCATCCGGACGACCGCTCGCGTCAGTACAACACGATCTCGTACTGGACCGACCTCGCGAAGCTGCTCGAGAGCGCGACCTTCGACGGCATCTTCATCGCCGACGTGCTCGGCACCTACGACGTCTACGGCGGCACGAACGAGGCGGCTATCCGCAACGGCGCGCAGGTTCCGGTGAACGACCCGATCCTGCTCGTGAGCGCCATGGCCGCGGTCACCGAGCACCTCGGATTCGGCATCACCGCCGGCACGGCCTTCGAGCACCCGTATCCCTTCGCGCGTCGACTCAGCACCCTCGACCACCTGACCAACGGCCGCGTCGGCTGGAACGTCGTGACCGGCTACCTGCCCAGCGCCGCCCGCAACATGGGCCAGGAGGACCAGCTCGCTCACGACGACCGCTACGACCATGCCGACGAGTACGTCGAGGTGCTCTACAAGCTCTGGGAGGGGTCGTGGGAAGACGACGCGGTCGTCGAGGACCGTGAGCGCGGCATCTTCACCGATCCGTCGAAGGTGCACGCGATCGGCCACGAGGGAAAGCACTTCAGCGTTCCCGGCATCCACATCTCCGAGCCGTCGCCGCAGCGCACCCCCGTGATCTACCAGGCGGGGGCCAGCCCCCGCGGCGTGCGCTTCGCGTCGGAGAATGCGGAGGCGATCTTCGTCGCCGCTCCCTCGAAAGAGGTGCTCGCCGGCACCGTCAAGCGCATCCGCGACGCGCTCGAAGACGCCGGGCGCGACCGCTACGACGCCCGCATCTACACGCTGCTCACCGTGATCACGGGGGCGACGAGCGAGGATGCCGCGGCGAAGCACGCCGAGTACCTCTCATACGCGAGCCCCGAAGGCGCGCTGACCTTCATGTCCGGCTGGATGGGTGTCGACCTCTCGCAGTACGCCGAGGACGAGCCCGTGGGCAACGTCGAGTCGAACGCGATCCAGTCGGTGCTGCAGCACCTCAAGGAGGAGGCCGACCTCGGACGCGAGTGGACAGTCGGCGACTTCGGCCGCCACAACGCGATCGGAGGCCTCGGCCCCACCATCGTGGGCTCGGGAGTCGAGATCGCCGACGAACTGCAGTCGTGGGTCGAGGAGACCGATATCGACGGGTTCAACCTCGCCTATGCGGTCACCCCCGGCACGTGGCAGGACGTGATCGAGCACGTCATCCCGGTGCTCCGCGAACGCGGCGTCTACCCGAACGAGTACACGCCGGGCACGCTGCGCAACAAGCTGCAGGGCAAGGGCGATCGCGTGCAGGACACGCATCGCGCAGCCCGCTACCGGATCGGCGCGAAGGCTCCGGTCGCCTGACCGGCGCTCCCGGGCGCTACTCGGCCTTCGAGCTGAAGAGTCCTCGCAGCACCAGGAACACCACGACCGCGACGACGAGCACGATCGCGAGCTTGGCGATGAACCACAGGATCGAGAACAGCGCGCTCACGATCCACCAGGCGATCACCACGGCGAGGACGACGCCGACGATGGTCCAGAGCGAGTTCTTGTTCATGGTTCCAGCCTAGGCGGGGGTGCGGACGTCACCGCACGTCTGAGCTGAGCGCTGAGCGCTGAGCTCAGCGCTGAACGGCACGGGGCGGATGCTGAGGCATCCGAGCGTCGCCGTCAAGACCCTTCACGGGTGGGCGGAACCGGGGCGAGACTGCGAGCATCCGATCTTTGGGAGCTTCTTCATGTCCGCGCCAGCAGTCACTCCGTCCGCCCTCCACGGCATCACCGCGCGCGGTCCGCTCAGCGATGCCGTCATCCGCCGACTGACCGGAGGCGACGGCGGCGATCTCGGCGCCCGCGCCGAGTACGCGCTCGCGGCGAGCGCCGACGTCGTGCGCGACGACGACATTCAGCTCGCCCTCTTCGTGCTCTACGCGTCGTCGTACGGCTCGCTGCCCGACCTCGACCCGACCCTCGAATGGGACACCGCAGTGATCGCGACGAGGGGGCTGCTCGAGCGGGCGTTCGAGCAGGCGCTGCGAGCGTCGGTGCCGATGCCCGAGCTCCCCGAGCCGACCGTGGATGCAGTGGGGCGCGCCCTGTTCGCCCTCGCCGAAGCCGACACCGGCCCGAGCCTGTCGCGCTACGTCGCGAAGAAGGCGACGGACGAGCAGATGCACGAGTTCTTCATGCAGCGCTCGATCTACACGCTGCGTGAGGCCGATCCGCACTCCTGGGCCATCCCCCGTCTCAGCGGCAGGGCGAAGGCGGCGCTCGTCGAGATCCAATCCGACGAGTACGGCGCAGGGCGACCCGACCGGGTGCACGCGACGATCTTCGCTCGGGCGATGCGCGGCGCCGGCCTCGACGACACTTACGGCGGCTACGTCGACGACGTTCCGGCGATCACCCTCGCCTCGCTCAACTCGATGTCGATGTTCGGCCTCAACCGCCGCCTCGTCGGCGCCATCGTCGGCCATCTCGCGGCGTTCGAGATGACGTCGTCGATCCCCAATCGCCTGTACGCCGACGGCCTGCGGCGCCTCGGGTTCACCGCAGACGTCACCGATTACTTCGACGAGCACGTCGAGGCGGATGCCGTGCACGAGCAGATCGCGGCGCGCGACCTCGCGGGCGGGCTGGCCGAGGATCACCCCGAGCTGCTGCCTGACATCATGTTCGGAGCATCCGCCTGCCTCACCGTCGACGGATGGGCGGCGGGGCACATGCTCGACTCCTGGATGCGCGGCGAATCGTCGCTGCGACCGAGGGCGGATCGATGAGCGCGCGCGAGGATGCCGTAACCATCACCGCCTACCCCGACGGTCCGCTGCTCGTACGCGGCGCCGCCGTGTTCGAGTCACCCGACGGCGAGCCGATCGAGGTCACACGCCGCACGGTGGCGCTCTGCCGCTGCGGGCTCTCGACCATCAAGCCGTTCTGCGACGGCACGCACAAGGCCGCGGGATTCCGGACCGATGCCTGAGCGGGGCAGGCGCTGCCGGTCGGTCGCGGTCAGTGGCCCACGGCCGGCAGGCAGCCGCCATCCATGATGACGCCGCCGATATCGACCGTGAGCACGTCGGCAGAGACCTCTCCGAAGATGCACCCGCCCTGTGGCGCGGCTGCTCCGAACGCCACCGCTCGTTCGTCGCCGAGCGTCTGGATGTCGGTGAGGCCAGCAGACGCGATCGCATCCTCCACTGCCGTGACAGACAGGTCTCCTGAGGTGCGCAACGTCTCGAGCGCCGTGCGGACGTCGTTCGCCGGCTTCTCGGCCGCCGCACGGCTGTCATCCGAAAGATCCACCCGGTCGCGATAGCGCTCGTTCTGAGCCATCGCATTGTCGGGGTCGTACGGCGCGCAGTCCGGCGGCAGATCGACGCCCTCGACCTGCGGGCAGGCTGCGGTCGGGGTGGGAGTCGGCGATTCCGACAGTGGTGCTCCGAGCGGTGCGGGGCCCGCCGACGCGCACCCCACGAGCAGCGCAGTCGCAGCGATGACGAGAAGCAGCCGTGCACCTCTCGACCTGTCCCCCCGGATTCCGGTCATAGCCTCATGCAACCACAGGGATGCACGCGAGCCAACCCTCTCCCGCGTGCCCGCAACCGCGCTCCTCGCGCGCCACGACCTCGCTTCAGCGCGGATTCAGCGTGCGCCCGCCACACTGGAGGAATGCGGATCCTGGTGGTTGACGACGAGGTGCGGTTGGCCGACGCGGTCCGCCGGGGACTCGAGGCCGAGGGCTTCGCGGTCGACGTCGCGAACAACGGCGTCGACGGGCTGTGGCGTGCGCGTGAGACCCGATACGACGCGATCGTGCTCGACCTCATGATGCCCGGCATGAGCGGCTGGAAGGTGTGCGAGGCGCTGCGTGCCGAAGAGAACTGGACGCCCGTGCTCATGCTCACCGCCAAGGACGGCGAGTGGGATCAGGTCGAGGCCCTCGAGACGGGCGCCGACGACTATGTGACGAAGCCCTTCTCGTTCGCGATCCTCGTCGCCCGCATCCGTGCGCTGGTGCGTCGTGGTGCCGTCGCCCGCCCCGCTGTCCTCGAGGCCGGAGACCTGAAGCTCGACCCTTCGTCGCACCACGTCTGGCGCGGCGAGACGCCCGTCACCCTGACCGCCCGCGAGTTCGCCGTGCTCGAGTACCTGATGCGCCACCGCGGCCAGGTGCTGTCGAAGCGCGCGCTGATCGAGGGCGTCTGGGACGACGACTTCGACGGAGACCCGAACATCGTCGAGGTCTACGTCGGGCACCTGCGCCGCAAGCTCGACAAGCCCTTCGGACGCGAGGCGATCGAGACGATCCGCGGTGCCGGCTACCGATTGGCGGCCGACGGTGGCTAGCCGCCCGTGGAAGTCGGTGCGTGCGCGGACGACCCTCGGCGCGACGCTCGTGGTGGCCGCCGCGTTGCTGATCGGGGCGGTCTCGTTCTACGGCATCCTGAGCTCCAGCATCCATGCCAGCGCCGAGCGCGCCGCCGAACAGCGGCTCGACGAGCTGACCGAGCGCCTGGACGGACCAGGTGGCGGTCCGGGCGGGGGCCGCGGCATCGACACCCTCGACGACGAACTCGTGCAGATCATCGGGGCGGACGGCTCGATCCGCTCGGCAAGCGAGGACGCCCGCGACGATCTGGGATCGAGTGCGCTCCCGATCGCCGACCATGCGCTCACGGTGACGATCGACGGCACGCCGATGCTCGTCGTCTCGGACGACCTCGAGAACGACGAGACCCTGGTCCTGGCCGTGCCCATAGAAGACGACGACGAGACGCTGTCGACCGTCGTCGTGCTGCTCGCGGTCGCCGTCCCCCTCCTCCTCGTTCTCGTCGCGGTCACGACGTGGCTCGTCGTGGGTCGAGCTCTCAGGCCGGTCACGCGCATCCGCCAAGAGGTCGACGGCATCACCGCCGAGCACCTGCACAATCGGGTCGAGGTCCCCGGGTCGGCTGACGAGATCGCGGCACTCGCGACCACCATGAACCGGATGCTCGATCGCCTCGACGCCTCGGCGACAGCCCAGCGCCGCTTCGTCTCGGACGCGTCGCACGAGCTGCGCTCGCCCCTCGCGACGATCCGCCAGCATGCCGAGCTCGCGCAGGCGCATCCGGCCACGACCAGCATCGGAGAACTCGCCGAGGTCGTCTCGGACGAGGGCCTGCGTCTGCAGGGCATCGTGGAGTCCCTGCTGCTGCTCGCTCGGCTCGACGAGGGCGGCGGCACGCATGACGAGGCCGTCGACCTCGATGATCTCGCCCTGGGCGAGGTGCGGAGGCTGCGCTCGCGCGGCATCGAGGTCGACAGCTCCGGCATCAGCGCGGCCCGCGTCGAGGGCGATCCGCGGCTTCTCGGCCAGCTGCTGCGCAACCTCGCCGACAACGCCGCGCGGCACAGCGCCGGGCACGTGGCCATCAGCGTCATCCCGCAGGATGCTCACGTGTTCGTGACCGTCGAGGATGACGGCGCGGGCGTTCCCCCAGACGAGCGCGAGCGGATCTTCGAGCGCTTCGTGAGGCTCGACGAAGCACGCAGCAGGGATGCCGGAGGCAGCGGCCTCGGCCTGGCCATCGTCCACGGCATCGCGACGGCCAGCGGCGGCACCGTGTCCGTCGATGCCTCCCGATGGGGCGGCGCCCGGTTCGTCGTCACACTCCCCCTGTCGGCCTGAGCACACCTGGCGGCCGGGAGCCGCCGGAGCATCGCGTGGGAGCATGGTCGATATGCAGACCCCCATGATCGACTACCTCCACCTGCTGCTCGAGTCGTGCGGGGCGGACGCGGGTGAGGTGGCGTCGTACATCCCCGAGCTCGCGCACGCCGACCCCGACCGGCTCGCGATCGCGGTGGCGACGCTCGACGGGGAGGTCTACGTCGCGGGGGATGCCGAGGTGGAGTTCACGATCCAGTCGATCTCGAAGCCGTTCACGTATGCGCTCGCGATCGCCGACCAAGGCCTCGACGGCGTGCTCGAGCGGATCGACGTCGAGCCCTCGGGAGACGCGTTCAACGAGATCTCCCTCGAGCCCGAGACCGGTCGCCCGCGGAATCCGATGATCAACGCGGGTGCGATCGCCGCCCACGCGCTCGTGCAGGGGGCCGATGCGGATGCCCGCACCGAGCGCATCCTCGACCTCTACAGCCGTCTCGCGGGTCGCCGGCTCTCCATCGCTGAGGACGTCTTCGCCTCCGAGCTGTCATCGGCCGACCGCAACATGGCGCTCGCCTACATGCTGCGCACGGTCGGCACGCTCGACGCGGACCCGGCGGATGTGGTGCGCGGCTACACGCGGCAGTGCTCTGTGTCTGTCACGGTGCGCGACCTCGCCCGCATGGGGTCGGTGCTCGCCGCCGGGGGCCGCACGTCGGGCGGCGAACAGGTGATCGACCCCGCCATCAACCGGCAGGTGCTGAGCGTCATGACCACCTGCGGCATGTACGACTCGGCGGGCGACTGGCTGACCTCGGTGGGTATCCCCGCGAAGAGCGGCGTCGCAGGCGGCCTGATGGGGGTGCTGCCGGGGCAGGTCGGCATCGCCGTGTTCTCGCCGCGACTCGACCCGCACGGCAACAGCACCCGTGGCGTGCGCATGTTCGAGCGCATGAACCACGATCTCGGCCTGCACCTGATGACCTCGACGGACGTGGCCCGCTCCGTGTCGCGCCGGGTCGAGCACGACGGCGCGACCGTGCATGAGATCGCCGGCGACCTGCACTTCATGGAGGCTGAGCGCGTGCTGCGGGGGTTCGCGGAAGAGCCCGAAGGCGACGACCCCGTGATCGTCGACCTCGACCGGGTTCAGCGCGCCAACGACATCGCCAAGCGGATGCTGCTCGAAGGCGTCCGGCGCCTGCATCTCGACGGTCACGACGTCCGCATCGTCGACCCCTGGAGTGTTCTCGGCAGTGCGGAGACCGGAACGGGAGAGCTCGTGCACGGCGAGCAGGCGCACGGCGGCTACGTTCCCGCATCCTTCCCCGACGTCGCCAGCGCGATCCGCGGCTGAGTCCGTTCTCCGCGGATCTCGGATCCCGTTCCTGAAGATCGCTTCAGGAGGCTTCAGGGTGGCTTCAGCACCGGCGCGAGAGCATCGAGACATGAACGACAAGAACCCGACCCCCGACCAGACGCCCGAGAACCTCCCGTCGAACCCGACCCCGCCGGCGCCGCCCGCACCGCCTGCCCCTCAGGCGGCTCCCGCCCACGACGCCGAGACCGTGCCCGTCGCGCCGCTCGCCGCGGACTCAACGGCCGCTCCGGCATCCGCTCCGGCCGCCCCCGCCAAGCCCGGACGCAAGCGCGCTCTCCTGATCGGCGGCGGGATCGCCGCAGCCGTCGTCCTCGTCGGAGGCGGCGTGGCCCTGGGTGCGGCCGTCGGCGACGAGTTCGGTGACGACGACGACCGTCCGTCGATCTCCGACGGCCCGCGCGGAGACTCGGATGATCGCGGAGGCCAGCCCGGTGACGACCGTGGCGGCGACCGCGACGACCAGCAGGGCGCACCGCAGGGCGGAGGCCCCGTCACCGGCATCGGCACCGATTCGGCCGACGAGCTCGTCGCGATCGCGGACGCCGCTCGTGGAGCAGCCGAGGGTGACGTCACCTCCATCGACGCGAAGCGCGACGGCACGTGGGAGGTCCAGCTGACCGCCGCGAACGGCAGCGAGACCGAGGTCCGCGTGGACGCCGACCTCGCGACGACCGTCGTCTCGACCGAACAGGACGACGACGACTCCGCTCCGACCCACACGCTCGACGAGGCGGCCATCCGCGCTCTGGTCGACGCAGCGCTGGCAGAGGCCGACGGGATGATCACCGACCTCGACGCCGACAACGACAGCGTGAGCCCCTACGACGCTTCGGTGCTCACGAGCGACAACCGCTCGATCGACATCGACTTCAGTGCGGACTACGCCGTCGTCGGCACCGACATCGACGACTGAGCGTCCGCGTCGTTCTTCGAGCCGCCGGCCCCTCGGGGTCGGCGGCTCGACGCGTCTGCGGCGGCTACCATTTCAGTCATGACGAATTCCGGCCGCATCGACGACGTCTCCATCGGCGGAGAGATGATCCGCCTCGGCCAGTTCCTGAAGTTCTCAGGGCTTCTCGACTCCGGCGGCAACGCCAAGGAGGTCGTGATCGACGGATTCGTGCGGGTGAACGACGAGGTCGATCGCCGTCGTGGGCGTCAGTTGCACGACGGCGACCTCGTCACCTTCGAGGGCCGAACGGTGCGCGTCCGCCCCTGAGACCGCTACCGTTCACGGTCTTTTCGTCGCATAGCGCAAGAACATCACGCCGCTGCTGAACCGGCGATCCTCGAGCAGTTCGAGATCGACGTGCACCCCCTCGGGGAAGAACGGCCTGCCTCCTCCGACGATCCCTGGACCGATGAACAGTCCGAACTCGTCGACCAGTCCGGCACGGATCGCCGTCTCCGCCAGGGTCGGGCCGTCGACCGTCAGATCACCCTCGGACTCGGCCTTCCATCGTTCGACCGCCGCGGGATCGAAAGAGCGCTCGAGACGCGTGCGCTCACTGGAGACCTCCGCCAGGGTCGTCGAGAACACCACCTTGTCGGCCGCCTGCCACACGCGCGCGTAGTCGATCCCCACCTGCGGTTGATCGGGTTCGAGATGCGCGGTCTCCCAATAGACCATCGTCTCGTACATGCGCCGCCCGTAGAGGTAGGTGCCCACGTCGGCGAACTGCCTGTTGATGAAGTCGTGCAGCTCCTCGTCGAGCGCCCAGTCGAACCCGCCGTCGGGCCCGCTGACGTACCCGTCGAGCGACGTGATCATGGAGTAGATGAGTCGGCCCATGCGGCGAGGCTACTCCCGGCGCTCGAGCGGGTCGACCCCTCCCCGCCCCTAGCGACCAGGGCCTCGAGGCGCAAGGCGCTGGTCGAGATCGCGACGTCGGCGCACGCTGGAGCCATACCCCCACCCGCGACCGAGAGGAACCCTTATGTCTCGTGACCAGTACACCTTCGTGAATCCCGCAGAGCTCTACTCCGACATCGAGCCCCAGAAGCAGCACATGCCAGAACCCGGGCTCGATGCGGATCTGGCGCCGAAGGCCGACCTCGGCGAGGACAGCTACCGCGGCACCGGCCGCCTGACCGGTCGCAAGGCCCTCATCACGGGCGGCGACTCCGGCATCGGAGCGGCCACCGCGATCGCGTTCGCACGCGAGGGTGCGGATGTCGCGCTCTCATACCTTCCGGAGGAGGAAGAGGATGCGGCGCGCATCGCCGGCATCCTGCGCGATGCCGGCGCGACCGTCGCCACGATCCCCGGCGATCTGCGGGATCCCGAGTACTGCCGCACGCTCGTCGCCGAGGCGGTCGGAGCGCTGGGCGGCCTCGACATCCTCGTCAACAACGGCGGCAAGCAGGTCTACCAGGAGTCGCTCACCGACATCACAGACGAGCAGTTCGACGACACGTTCAAGACCAACGTGTACGCGATGTTCTGGATCACGAAGGCGGCGCTCCCGCACCTTCCGGCTGGTTCCGCGATCATCAACACCACGTCGATCCAGGCGTACTCGCCGTCGGACATCCTCGTCGACTACGCCTCGACCAAGGCGACCATCAACGCGTTCACGAAGGGGCTCGCGCAGCAGCTCGCACCGAAGGGCATCCGTGTGAACGCCGTGGCGCCGGGTCCGATCTGGACGCCTCTGCAGCCCAGCGACGGACAGCCGCAGGAGAAGCTCGACGAGTTCGGCGAGAACACCCCGCTCGGGCGCATGGGTCAGCCTGCGGAGCTCGCGCCCGCCTACGTGTTCCTCGCCTCCGCGGAGTCGAGCTACGTCGCCGGCGAGACGCTCAACGTCAACGGCGGCATGCCGACCCCGTGAGTCGATGAATGCCGACGCCCCTTCCCGAGACGATCGGGAAGGGGCGTCGCTGCGCGCGACAACCCCCTCGTCGATGCCGGCCCCGATGTCGGCGACGCAAGGCAATATGTCGGTATGACAGACGGATACGACCTCGATTTCCTTCCGACGCGCATCCCCCTGCCTCAGCCGGCGCAGGATGCGACCGAGCTGACGTACCCGCGCTTCACGGTGCTGCTCGACACCTCCCGCCGGCTGGCGGTCGTGACGGGTGTGAACATCGACGGTGCGCTGCTGCGCGAGCTGCCGCGCACCGGCGAGTGGCGTCTCGACCCCCGGGTCGACGCCGACCGGCAGACCGGTCCCGAGGTCTACGCACGCAACGATCTCGACCGCGGCCACCTCGTGCGGCGGCGCGACCCCGGCTGGGGCGATGCCTCCGAGGCACGCGCGGCGACCGAAGCCACGTTCTTCTATCCGAATGCGGCTCCCCAGGCGGCCGGGTTCAACCAGTCGAAAGAGCTCTGGTTGGGTCTTGAAGACCACGTGATCGAGTATGCCGAGACCACCGATCAGCGCCTCTCGGTCTTCACCGCACCCGTGCTCGCGGACGACGATCCTGCGTATCGCGGCATCCGCATCCCCCTCCGATTCTGGAAGGTGGCCGCGTGGCAGGGGCCCGACGGCCTGGCATCCGCCGGTTTCGTCCTCGATCAGACCGACCTCGTGAAGATCAGCCGCGGCCTCGTCGCCGCGCCGCCACTGGGGGCCTTCCGCACGTTCCAGGTTCCGGTCGCCGAGGTCTCGCGGATCTCCGGCGTCGACCTCGGAGGGCTGTCCGATGCCGACGTGCTTCGTCGAGGCAGCATCCGATCGACCGAGTGGATCCCCCTCACCGCGTCCGACGACATCGCCCTCTAGCCGTCGGATCCCCGGTTCCAGTGCCTCAGCTTGTCGGGATTGCAGACGACCCAGACGTTCGACAGCAGCCTCGAACGGCTCTCTGCGGTGATCGCTGCGACGACCGCACCGTCTCGCAGGAGCACGAGCCCCTGAACACCGTTGATCGACGCCAGGGTCGCCGAAGTCTCTGCCGTCAGCAGGGCCACCAGACGGGCGGATGCTGCAGCACGCCCCTCGACGGGGGTCGAGGACTCCGGCATCAGACCGCCGCTGTCGACGACCAGAACGACGTCGAACCGGAGCATCGCGCGGATGCCGGGCCGGTCGCCGGCCGTCAACGCGATCGCCAGGTCGTGCATGATCGTCCCGTCTGCGGCTCCACGACGTCGCCGGCGCACCCACGCCGGGTACTGCCTGCGTGTCATGCGCCGACCGCGGTGACGTGTCCGAGCTTCTGCGGGTTCATCACCCAGAGCAGCTGCTCGATGCCGTCGCCGGACGTCGTGACGGTCACCATCGTCGTGACCTCGCCGTCCTCGGTGAGCGTCGCCGCCGGTTGACCGTTGACCGAGACCCAGTCGATGGTCTTGCCCGCCCAGAAGTGATGCGCGAACGCCGCGACGAACTTCGCCACCCGCCCCCGTCCGATCACCGGGATCCTCGCGGCGAGCTTCACCCCGTTGCCGTCGGTGTAACTGACCACGTCGTCGGCGAACAGCTTCTCGAGCTCCTGCGCGTCGCCCTTCTGGGCCGCGGTGAGGAACGCCTCGAGCAGCCGGCGCTGGTGCGAGGGTTCGACCTCGGTCTGCGTGGCCGAGGTCAGATGAGCGCGGGCGCGGCTGACCAGCTGCCGCGCACTGACCACACTCGACGAGACGACCTCGGCGATGCGTGGATACGGATAGTCGAAGGCCTCGCGCAGGATGTACGCCGCACGCTCGGTGGGCGTGAGCTTCTCGAGGGTCAGAAGGATCGCGAACTGCAGCGCCTCCGCACGCTCGGCGCCGAGGGCGGGGTCGTCGTCGGTGTTCACCGGTTCGGGCAGCCACGGGCCGATGTAGGTCTCCCGCTTCGCGCGGGCGGACTGCAGCACATTGATCGAGAGCCGGGTGGTGACGGTCGACAGGAAGGCGGCAGGCTCCTTCACCTGCATCCGGTCGGTGTTCTGCCAGCGGATCCATGTCTCCTGCACGATGTCCTCCGCGTCGGCCACCGTGCCGAGCATCCGGTAGGCGATGCCGAACAGCCGCCGCCGCTGCGCGGCGAAGATCTGCACCGCAGTGTCGAGGTCGCCGTCCCGCCCGCCGTCTTCCGTCATCGCCGTCACGTGTTCACTCTCCACTGCCTGCCGCATCACCGCATCCCCTCCGAGCACGACGGTGCGACTTCGGCATCCGTCATCAGTGATGACCGAAGGGACGACGCATCTGTGACGAACGACGCGCATCCCGTCACATCCGACGCACCTCACCGGTCAGAACAGGTAGGCGCGGGCCCCGCGTCATCCCATCGATCACAGGAGCGACATGAGAATCACGGTCATCGGCGGAACCGGACTGATCGGCACCAGGGTCGTGCGCAGCCTGCGCGATTCAGGGCACGACATCGTCGTCGCATCGCGCGCCACCGGGGTGAACTCCTTCACCGGAGAAGGACTGGACGACGCCCTCTCGAGGGCGGCCGTCGTCGTCGACGTGTCGAACTCGTCGTACACCGACGAGGCCGCGGCCCAGGAGTTCTTCTACACCTCCACCATGAACCTGCTCAGCTACGGCGAAGCGGCGGGCGTCGCCCATCACGTGGCGCTCTCCGTGGTCGGCACCGATCGCCTCGCGCGGGCCCAAGGGGGTATTTCATCGCCAAGGAGCAGCAGGAGCGCCTGATCGCGGCATCCGGTCGTCCATACTCCCTCGTGCACGCGACGCAGTTCTTCGAGTTCATCCGCAACATCACCGATCACGCCCTGCGGGAAGGTGCCGCGCACGTCGCCGATGTGCTGGTGCAGCCCATGGCTGCCGACGACGTCGCGACCGCCGTGGCGCAGGCGGCACTCGCCGAGCCCCGCTTCGGGATGATCGAGTTCGGCGGGCCCGAGGTGTTCAGCCTCGCGGAGCTCGCAGCCCTCGACCTGCGGGCGCGTCAGGACGAGCGCGAAGTGGTCGCGGATGCTCTCGGCACCTACTTCGGCGCGCACCTCGCCGCGCGCGACCTGCTCCCCGAGGCCACGGCGACGATCGCGCCGACGAAGTACCACGACTGGCGCGTGCGGACACCCGCCGTCGTCTGAGACGCCGCCGCGTCACACCCGCGGCCGCTGCGCGGTCATACCTGACAGACGCCACCCCGGTGTCACCTCTACGAAAGGCTTGGACATGGCAAAGATCGTCGTCATCGGAGGCACCGGCCTCATCGGCTCGAAGGTCGTCACGAAGCTGACCGAGCACGGCCACGACGCCGTCGCCGCGTCACCGAACACCGGCGTCAACTCCCTGACCGGCGAAGGGCTGGCTGACGTGCTGGTCGGCGCGGATGTCGTCGTGGACGTCTCGAACTCGCCGTCGTTCGCTCCGGAGGACGTGCTCGAGTTCTTCACGACGTCGACGCGCAATCTGCTCGCCGCCGAGGCCACGGCCGGCGTGAGGCACCACGTCGCCCTCACGATCGTCGGCACGAACCGCCCGCAGAACATCGCATACTTCGCTGCGAAGGTCGCTCAGGAGAAGCTCATCCGCGACTCCGGTATCGCCTACTCCCTCGTGCACGCCACGCAGTTCTTCGAGTTCGTCGGCAGCATCGCCGACATCTCGACCGAGGGCGACACCGTGACGCTGCCGGGAGCACTCATCCAGCCGATCGCCGCAGAGGACGTCGCCACCGCCGTGGCCCGCGCCGCGGCCGGTGAGCCGACCGGCGACATCGAGATCGCGGGCCCTGAAGCCTTCGGCATGGACGAGTTCGCACGCCGGGCGCTCACGTTCCGCGGCGATGCCCGCACGGTGGTCCGCGATGACAGCGCCCCGTACTACGGAGCGCAGATCGAGGAGCGCACCCTCATCCCGGTCGAGGGCGCCCACATCTTCGAGACGACGCTGGAGGAGTGGCTGCCGCTGAACCCGCCGCGCATGTAGTCGCGGCTCCTCACGCCACGGCGGCCAGCGCCCTGTGCAGCTCTGCGCAGTCCGGGCACACTCGATACCGGCCGACATCGTGGCGCGTCAGATCGGTCCACGACTCCCGTCTGCCGATGGTTCTCGAGCAGTCGTCGCACCGGCGACGAGGACGGGCGACGAGGAGCAGGCCGAGCAGCATCAACAGCCCCGCGGCGATGCCGAAGAGCACGAGGGAGTCCGCGCCGGTGGCCGCCAGGCGTTGGGGCTGGGCGTAGACGTCCCCCGACATCGTCGCGACCACGTCGAAGGCGAGCTCCGTCGACTCGCTCCCCTCGTTGCGGTGCTGGGTCGTCGATGGCGGAAGCTCGAAGCCGATCTCCACGGCCACCGTCTCACCGTGAGCGACCTGCACCTGCGCGATCTCCACGACGCCCGCGGATCGGTCACGCAGAGCGGAGTAGGAATGCTGCCCCTCGACGCCGCCCACGTTCCAGAACAGCTCGACATCGTCAGCGAGGTCAGGATTCGAGGCGCCCTCGGGCACGAACTCGCCGAGTCGCAGCGACACGGCCAGGTCGGCACGGGAGGGACCGGAGTTCGTCAGCAGCAGTGTGCGTCGCGTGCGGTCGCCGGGCGACGCGACCCGGTCGCCGACGAACGAGGCCTCGGCGGTGGAGTACGAGTGGCCCGACCAGTCCAGGTGCGTCGCCGCGCCGTCCCAGGTGGCCGTCGCGACGGCATCCCACGGCTCGATCCGATCGTCGGATGCCGGCGCCGGCGCCGCGTCTGCTGAGCCGCCCGTCACCGCGATCCGGGTCGGCTCGCCCGACGGCAAGGGCGGCAGCACACCCGCGGCCGAGAGCACGCCCGCCAGCGTGAGCAAGAGGATGAGAGCGAGGATCCACGAGACGAACGACGCCCGGCGGTTCCGCCGACGAGAGTCCGCGAGCAGGTCGTCGAGATCTCCGGATGCGGGGTGCGCAGTCGAGGGTGCGGGGTGCGGGTACGGCATCACTGGTCTCTCTCGGGATTCGTCGTGGTCGGCAGCAGCTCTCGGAAGGAGTGCTCGTCGAACGGCAGCAGTCGCAGTCGTGCGAGCTGGAGTTCCTGCTCGCGGACCGCGAGTTCACGCTCGCGGAGATCGAGTTCCCGAACCCGCAGGTCGTCGGGCGATGGTTCGGCTGCGGGGGCGGGAGCGGATACCGCAGCGACCCCGCCCGACCCCGAGGTCATGACCACGCGGGTCCGCGGCTTCCTGAACGTGCTCCAGAGGCCGTACCCGAGCAGACCTGCGGCGAGCGCGATGCCGAGCACCATGAGGTTCTCGGAGACCCATTGGCGCACCCATCCGACCGTGGGGAGGCTGTAGAGGAATGAGCCTCGCACCTGCTCAGGCGAGACAGGGTCATCCGCCGCCGAGTTCGCATCGCCCTGGGTGATGAGGCGGCAGTCGGTGCCGTCGTCGAACGTGCCGACGGTCTTGCCCACGACCCGGTGGGTGATGAGCGCCGGACTCCCCGGCTCCGGCAGGAACGTGACGATGTCGCCGACGCCGATCTCGGTGCACACCCGATCGGGAGCGACGCCTCGCACGGCCACGACGTCGCCCGGCGCGAGGGTCGGCTCCATGGAACCGGTGAGCACGGTGAGCGAGGACCCCCCGGCCACTCGCGGCACCACGAGGAGTGCGGCGATGAGCGCGACCACCGTCACGACGAACGCGAGCGACACGGCTCGCCCGGCGATGCGCCAGGGCGACTCGTACCAGCTCTTCTGGATCCTGCCGGCGGTGCGCATGCGTCCGTCTCTCATCGGTCGGGTGGTGGTCGAGGGAGGCGCCCCGTTTGTGGGGCGCCTCCCTGCCGGGGTGCTTAGAACTGCTCGCCGGTGTCGCGAACCTGCTCGAGCCTGAGGTTCAGGCCCGAGAGCGTGTCGGCCAGGGTGACGTCGGTGCGGTCTGTGACCGTCGACGAGAAGGTCCCGTAGACGACCACCGTCAGGTCCTCCGTGGTTGCGGCCATCGAGAGCACCGTGGTGCCGTTCGCGTCTTCGAGACCCGCGTCCTGTCCGGTTACGGGTGCCGACAGGTAGAGAAGGGTCGCGTCTGCCGTGACGGGCAGTGCGGTCTCGGTCTGCACGAGCGCACCGTCCTGGTAGACCTCGTAGGTGTAGGTCATGCCCGTGATGTCGTACTCGTTGAGCGCCGGGCCGTCGAGTGCCAGCCGACCCACGAGGTTGTCTCCCTCCAGGGTCACGTCGGCCGAGAACGAGGCAGCGACCTTGTCACCGGGAACGATGCGCCAGGTCGACGCATCCGTCGGGGAGAGAGCGTGACCGAGCTGCGATCCATCGGTACCCGTGACGGTGGCGGTCGCGTCGTCGCGGTCTGCGGACACATCCCAGAAGGTCGTGTCAGCGGTCTGCACGACGTCGAGGTCACCGGCGGTGATCTGTCCTCCGCTGAAGCCGTCGGTCGCGGTCCACAGGGCGAACGTCGATCCGCCCGCGAGCAGGGCCGCGGCGCCGCCGGCGACGAGGAGCAGTGCGCCGCGGCGCTTCTTCTTCTCTTCGGTCACGACGATGATCTGGGGGTTTTCGGTACTCATGCGAGTGCTCCTTTGTGATGGTGGTCGGGTGTCGCGCGACAGGACGTCTGGTCCGGCCGGCGGGATGGTGGATGCCTGGGCTACCGCGTGGAGCGGTCGCCGGGTGCGACGGCGGGGTTCGCGTTGGTCACGCGCGGGTCGATGCGGATGACGAGACCTGGTTCCCCCGCAGGGTCGGGGTGCACTGTTCCGCTCCACGACGAGTCGTCGCGCGAGAGGGTGCCGTCGTCACCGGTGCCCTCCGCCCACGCGATGTGGTCGTAGACCCCGATGGCGTTCAGCGACGCCGGGAACGCGACTGCGGCCTCCCAGGTGTCGAAGTCGCGGTTCTCGCTGCCGTCGACGGCGATTCCGTGGGCGCTCGCCTCCGAGACGTAGAGGCCGTCCGCTCGGTGGTTCCAGAGCATCGCGACGCACCACGTCTGGCCGATCTCAGTGCCGGTGGGATTGGTCGCAGGCTCCTGAAGCGTCCGATCGACGGCATCGGTCAGGTGGATGTTCGCCGCGGCCTCGGCACCATCGGGACCCTCGGGGATCACCGAGCAGTCGTCGCCGAGGCCCGCCGGATAGATCCGGACCGTCGAGTCCGCGAGCAGCGTGCCGTCCTCGGCGGAGCCGTCGATCAGGTCGGCGGTGCGGCCATCGCCCCAGACCTGAGGGCCGATCGTGACGTCGTAGTCGAGCCCGGCGATGCCGAGGGCAGCACCGGACACCTGGAATCGCCAGATCACCGGCTCGGTCCGCAGACCGCCCTGATCGAGCACCGTGGCGATCTCACTGCCCGGCAGGGTGATCTCCACCGGATCGCCCGACTCCGACAGCACTCGCTGCGACTCGGCGGACGCTCCGAAGGTCACCGCCCCCGTGCGCAGCTCGGGCACGACCACGGCATCGTTCGTGGTCCACAGCGCGTGCGCGGTCGAGACGGCGCCGAAAGCCATCACACCGGCGATCGCGACGGTGAGCGAGAGGACCGTACGCCGCCTCATGCTCCGGCCCCGCTTTCCCGCACCTGATCGAGGCGCACGATCAGATCGCCCGCGGCCCAGATGCCGGCGGCGCTGCGCACGTCGCTGTCCGTCCAGACGTAGTCACCGCGCACGTCGACCCTCACGACCACGGTCCACCGGTCGGTCTCGCCCTGCGGTGATCCGACGAGTCCGGGCACGGCCAGCGGCCCGCCGTCGGGAGAGCCGGTCGCGACGACGTCGCCCTCGGCATCCTCCACACGCAGCGTCACGGCGACGTCGCCCGCGTCCACCTGCGCCTGCACCTCGAGAGGCGACGCGAACTCGACGCTCAGGGCACCGGCCAGATTCTCTCCGCACAGATAGGTCTCGAGAGGCTGGGTGATCTCGATGACGTCGCCCGGCATCGTGAAGAAGTCGGGCGGGGTGCTCGTCAACTCTCCGGATCGGGGTTCGGTCACGCCCGGGGTTATCTGCCGCCACGACGCGGCCTCGGTCGTCATGGCCAGATCACCCGCCCGCCACAGCGAGCCCGAGAACGTGTCCTCAGACGACCACAGGGCGTACGTTCCGGCACCGATCGCGGCGGCGGTCAGCGCCGCCACCGCGACGGCACTGACGAGAAGGGGCGCCCGCCTCGCGCGGGGCGGCGCGTCGACCGCGATCATCGGCGCCACCCGTCAGCGGTGCCGTTCGAGAAGATCGTGCCGCACGCGGCGACCTTCTTGCTGTCCCCGATCGGGAGCTGCGAGATCGAGCCGATGAGACCGTCGGTGCCGAGACGCAGGTCGGAGTCCGTGACGAGGATGTCGTGCAGGTTCGTGACCCAGTCATCCGCCGAGCGGTTCGTCACCGTGTACACGAAGCACACGGCCTGCCCGTCGACGAGCCTCGAACCGGTGAGCACCGGAGTCCCCGTCTGCTCGATCGTCGCGGGTGTCGAGGCATCCGTCACCGCGGCGAACGCGCGCTTCTCGATGTCGATCGTCGGATCGGTGGCGAACAGGAAAGGGTTCACCGACGGCACGGCCAGCCCGTCGTAGTTCGTGTCGCTCGACGCGACGGTCGCCGCGATCGTGGCCTTCGTGTTGGCCCGGACATCTCCGGCACTCGCCTTCACCACGACCGGCTCGGACGAACGGCCACCGGGGGCGATGACCGGCGCATCGGTCGACAGGTGGACGCCGTTCTCGACACCCACCGCGTCGATCTGCGACGAGAACGTCACCGATGCCGTCGGCACCGGAGCGCCCGCACGGAGCATCAGGGCATACGTCTTGCCCTTCTTCTCGCCTGTCACGAGGGTGAAGCGGGGCGCTGTCACCTGCAGCGGATTGAGGAAGGTGATGCCGGCATCTGCCGAGATCGCGGCCGCGGTGTTGGTGAGCCCGGAGGTCGACGTCACACGCCCGGGAGCGATGCTCGCAGACACGGCGGCAGAGTCGTCGACTCGCGCGACCACCTCGAACTGGAGCCCGTTCTTCCCTGCGACAGGCGTCACGGAGACGACTCGAGGGGCGATCCGCGCCGTGTCGATGGTCTCCGCTGTGGCGGTGGCGTTCAGGTGGACGTCATCGGGGGTGACGGTCGACGGATCCAGGGGCAACGACGACGTGAGCAGGTAGCGCAGATCCCGGCTCATCGTGGGGTCGTTCTGACCTGCCGCCTGCTCGAGCACGAGACTCGGCCGGCAGTTCCCTGTCACGGCGACCGTGCGGCTGAACTGCGAGGAGGTGAGCTGCGGCGTGGTCTCGCCGTGCGTCTGCACGCGCACGAACCCCGAGACGTCACCGGTCGTGGCGTTCACGGCCTGCGCAGAGGTGGGCGCGGTGGCGCCGGCGAGCGCCTGCGGTCCGACGGGCAACGACACAGCGACGGATGCCGTGGCCGCCGTCACTCCGGTCACGCGCCCCAGGTAGATCTCTGCGGTGCGATCGGCCGTCCAGTAGAGGTCGAGCGAGACGGGTCCGGTGGGGATGTTCTGCCCGGTCACCGGTCTCTGCACGGCGAACTCCGCCGCACACGTCCCTCCGGTGAACCCGGCTCGCGGCGCCGCGACCAGCGCGGTGCTCGACGGAGCGGCGACCACCGCAGCGTTCGACGTCGGGAACCAGGTCGCCACCGACAGGTTGGAGTCCGTGCCGTTGTTGTCGACGAGGAGTGCGCCCCCGTCACCCGTCTCCTCACTCGTGGCAGGCCGGCCCTGCGAGCCCGATCGGGTTCCGAACGTGTTCCCCGAGACGGTCGTCAGACCGCTGCGCGAGAGTCGGATGCTGGAGTCGTAGCCGTCGATGAAGTTGTCGGTGATGCTGAGTCCGCTCGGCACCGTGCCGCTGCGGGTCAGTCCATCCCAGCGGATCGCGATGCTCTGGCCCGAGGCCGCGCGCACGATGTCGTTGCGCGAGATCCGGTTCTCACCGCTGAGCGTGCCCGGAGGAAGGGTGATGAATGCGTATTCGTCTCCCGACCCGTCGCCGGTGGAGTTGAGGAACTTGTTGCCCGAGATCGTCAGGTTCGACAGCCGGACGCCCGAGTTGCCGCCGTTCGAGAACTTGAACCCTGTGGCCCCGTTGAGGTTCTTCACCACAGAGTCCTGGAACGAGAACCCGTCGAGCACGACATTGGAGTCACGCGGCGAGAAGGTGGTCAGGTTGGTGCGGCAGCCGGAGCCGTCGGATCCGTTGCACGTGCCGCCGGAGGTGTAGTTCACCGAGACGCGCGAGATGGTGATGTTCTTCATCGGCGTCGTCGTCGTGGCGTTGAACAGGAACAGCCCCGAGGTCTGCTGGCCCTCATGGAAGAACCCCTGCAGCGAGTAGTCGCTCACCGAGATGTCACTCGCACCCTGGCGGTAGACCACGAAGCGCTCGGGGTAGTAGTTCTCCTTCGTCACGGTCGAACCGCCCGTGAGGCTGACTCGCTTCGCCTGCTCGCTCATCACGATCGAGGTGCCGCTGGAGAGGATGTTCGTGAAGTTCTTCAGCACCACATCCGTCCCTGCGATCTCGAACGCCGCCCCCTCCGTCGACTCCGATGTGGGGATGATGGAAAGACGGTTGTCGAGGTCGACGGTCACCGGTGCGGTGATGCGATAGAAGGCACCGTCGTCCCAGTTCGACACGGCGGACGTCTGCATCCAGTTCGCGGCGGAGCGCGTCATGACAGGGCGGATCGTGCCGCTGAGACCGGGCTGCACGGTGATGACCACGTCACCGGGGGCGCCCTTCAGGGCGTTCGACTCCTCCAGCGCCGCGCGAAGGGTGCAGGTTCCCGCGGCGGTCCTGCAGACGCCGTCGCCGGGCGTCTGATCGATCCCCGAGAAGGCGATGCTGGTGATCACGAGCTCATGGCTCGGTGCGGACATCGCGGGCCCCGCCACCACGACAGCACCGGCGATCAGGCCGAGGCATGCCGTGACCGCGGCAGCGACACGCACGCGCCACGCCATCCGGCGCCGCCGGCGCAGCGTTCGACGGCCTGGTAATCGAGGGCTCTCGCTCACGGTTGTCGTCTCCATGTATTCGGGCGCGCGCTGACGTCACGCTGTTTCTCGGGAGGGGTAGGACCGCGGGGCACGATGTGCGCAGATGGGCGGTGACTGTAAGACTGCGGTCCGCAGCCTGCCGGAGACCGGGATTCCGGTCACGTCAGCACTCGGCCGCGTCGATCTCAGTGGCCCTCGCTGTCCCTTGCGTAGTGGATGCGCGCAGACCTGAGGATTCGGTATCGCGGATGCTCAGTACCGGCCGTCCGGGTACTGCCCTGCACCACAACCTCTGCTCTGGCGCGCCCGGAAGTACGCAAGCTCGGCGCTCCCCCCGCGTACGCGGCGCGCTCACCGTGATCTTCGGGGGCTCGGAGCGACAGGATCAGAGCTGGCAGGGCGGCCGCATCGGCCGCCGCCGGTGCGCCTATCTCTGCGGAGTCCAGGAGAGTACGTTTTGCATAGGTACAGCACGTGAGGAGGCGGGAACTCATGGTGGTCGGTCGCGAAGAGAGTCTCGCCGCAGCAGTCGACCTGATCCAGGCCGGCGTCAGCATCGATATCGTCGGCAGCAGAGGGTCGGGTCGTAGCGCGTTCTTCAAGGCACTGCGCGCCCGGGTGGAACAGGACGAGTGGACGGTGGTCTCGGTGCGTGGGATCGCCTCGCTGCGCCAGCATCCGCTCGCCGCTCTGCATCTCGCCGGCATCGGTGCGACCAGCACGCAGCGGCCGGGTCCGAATCTCCATGAGACGGCCGACTCGCTGCGGCAGGCGCTCCGCGCCTCGCGGTCGGTGCTCTTCCTCGACGACTGGGACGACCTCGACGAGTCGTCGTGGGGCGTCGCCGAGTCCGTGCGACGCGAATACGGGGTGCCGATCGTCCTGTCGCGCCTGCAGGGTCTGCGTGCCAGACACACACCGAGCGGTCTTCCCGCATCGACCCTCGAGCCGTCGTATGTGATCGACATGACGCCGCTGCGCTTCGAAGAGATGGAGACGGCCCTCGAGACGTACCTCGCGCACCCGATCGAGGCGAGCACCATGAGCCGGATCTTCGCGAAGTCGGGCGGCAACATCGGTCTCGCGCTGAGTCTCGTCGACGCGACCATCCGCGAGCAGCGCCTCGTGCTGCGCGGCGGCGAATGGACCGCGACCCGAGACCTGTGGAGCAGCGGTCTGCGCGCCGTGCTGGAGGCGCACCTCGAGAGCCTCGACGATGCGACGCGCGACGCCCTCGAGATCATCGCGATCGTCGGCGTCGCCGACATCGACACCGCCAGCCAACTCGTCGACTGGGGAACCCTGGAGCTGCTGGAGGAACGCCGGATGATCACGTTCATCCCCAGCGGTGACCGGCAGCTCGTCGCGGTGATGCCGCCTCTGCTGGTCGAGTTCTTCCGGCATGAGCCGCTCACCGCGCGACGCACACGGCTCACGGGGCAGATCGTGCGGCAGCTGAGCACGCCAGAATCGGTCTGGTCGGTGCTCACCGACTCGCAGTCCTCACCCACGACCGCGAGCGGTCAGGATGCTCTGTTCGTCCGCCTGCTGCAGGAGCGCGCCCGCGCACGACGCATCGTCACGGCCGCCGAATGGGAGGCCAACCCGACGGCTGCCAGCGCAGTCCGCTACATCCGCGCTCTCATGCACACGCACACCGCGAAGGTGAGGGATGTGATCGCCGAGATCCTCTCGTCTCCCGATGCTCGCTTCGGCGATGACGCGAGTCGCGCCGAGTTCGCCGCCCTCAAGGCGGAGTGGACCGCCTACGTCGACAACGACCTCGATCGCGCTGTCGCGCACCTGCGGGAGGATGCCTCCGCCGTCGGCATGCATGCCGGGATGCTGCGGGCGGTCGAGGTGCAACTGCTCGCGAATCTCGGCGCGGTACCCGACGACTTCAGCAGTCGCCTCGAGGTCTCGGACGAGCTTCCCTCGACGGTCAAGCTGGTGATGTTCGAGACGCAGATGAGTGTGCTCGTGAGCCTCGGACGCTTCACCGACGCCCTGCGTGTGAACACGCTCATCGAGGATCTCGACAACGAAGAGCAGCGGCACACACCGCGGGTGCTCCTCGGAATGGCCCTGTTCGGTCAGGGCGACGCGAGCGGAGCTCTGGACGTGCTGCAGCGCGGCTTCGACGAGGCGCACGGATATCTCGACATCGACGCGGTGCGCGCTTTCGGCACGGCCGCGGCGCTCTGCCATCTGGCGTCCGGCGACCATGCGGCGGTCGACGACCTGCTCGAGGTGATCTTCTCCGCCGGAGAACCCTCGCCCCTGCCGCCCGGCGTGCAGCTGTCGCTGCTGGCGATCGCCGCTGTGGTCGCCATCCGCCGGGGTCAGCTCACGACCGGTGAGCGGCTCGCGGCCGACCTGGAGCAGCTCGGAGCCGAAGACGGCCCTCTTCCCGGACAGAGCCGCGCCTGGCCACAGGTGCAGCTGCTCGCCTTCGACGGGAACACTCAGAAGGCGGCCGAGCTGCTCGCCCGCTCGGGTGGGACCCTCTGGAACCGCGGTGCACGCCTGGCCGGGCTCACCGCGGAGCTCTCTGCGGTCGAGCTCGAGCCGACGCCGGCGCGACTCGCAGTCGCACTGGCGCACCTGACGCAAGTGCCGGAGGCCACCGGGCTCGCCGCCCAAGCCGCCTTCGTGACGGCACTGGTGGATCACGACCCGCGAACGATCCTGGCGACAGCCGATGAGCTGGATGCTCGGGGACTCACCGGAACGTCGTTGTCCGCCTGTCGCTTCGCACGGACGTGGTACTCCGAGGCCGGTGACGACTCAGGGCAGCGGCAGGCACTCGAACGAGAGGAGCGGATCCGCGCGCGCCACCCCGGGCGGAACTTCGATCTCGCGCGGTTCGGGGCGACAGCGGTCACGCTCACCGATCGCGAGAAGGAGGTGGGGCGCCTCGCCGCGAGCGGGCTGTCGAACGCTGAGATCGCCTCCCGCCTGGTGCTCAGCGTGCGCACCGTGGAGAGCCACATGCACCGGATCATGCGCAAGCTCGACGTCTCGAACCGCCGAGGGCTTCGTCGTCACGCCGAGGCGCTCGCCTGAATCGCGGACGGCGTGATCGCGCCCCCCTGTCCGCTGCCCGAAATACCGGTCGACAATAGGGCTTGCGCGAGGCGTTCGCTGGTGTCACGCTTACGTCACAGCTCTGTCGCGCTGTAACGCGACAGCTGGGGTGCCGCCCATATGACGGCATCGGATGGGGCGCCCTTTCTGCCGCCTCCCCCGTGGTGGGGGCGTCCCGTCCATCCCCTGGATTCAGTCGCGATGATCAGCAGCGATCATCCATCTGTCCCTCACCCTGAACGCGGGAAGCGTTTGTCGTTTGGCGCGGTTCGCCGCGACGTTGCCACGCATCCCGACATTTCGCGCCCACTGCGAGAGCCGGATGACCTCTGGACTGGTGAGGAGGGAGATGCGCTTGTGAAGCGCCTCCAGCACCAGCAGCGCGAGCAACCTCGTCATCTCGTCGTGGCGATTCGCGCGAGAGTACGCGTCGAGCGCCGGGTAGTACTCGACGCGCCTGTTCCGCGCCCGGACGATGACGGGCGGCAGCCCCTGCCCGAGTAGTTGGTGATTCATCAGGACACGACCGATGCGCCCGTTGCCGTCGACGAACGGATGGATCACCTCGAACTCGCAGTGGAACCAGGCGATCCTCTCGATGTCATTCACCGGCGGGCCGGTCACGTATCGATCGAGGGCCCGGTCGACGAGGTCCCTCACGAACAGAGGATTCGCACCGAGATGACTGCCGACCCGTACCCACTCGTCTCCTTGCCGGAACCGTCCCGCGACGTCATCGCGGATGCCCCTCAGGAGAGAACCGTGCCAGCGGAGGATGCGATCGACGGTCATCGTGCCGCCTGCGTCCTCGACTGTCGGATTCAGGAGATCCTCTGTGACGCCGGCGAGATTGCTCGCTTCGAACACCTCTCGAAGGTCGTGCGCCGCGGATGGCAGGCCCCCGGCGAGGATCCGCTCGGTGTCCTCGAGCGTGAGGGTGGAGTTCTCGATCGCGTTCGACTGATGAACGGACTCCGCTGTCTCACCCCGTGCGATCTGCGCGAGCGCCCCCGGGTGCCGCGAGGTCAGATCCCGATAGCGGGCGCGAAGCGATTCGATGCGTTCAATCGTCACTTGGTTGATCATCGGACCCCCTCAACGGGCCAACTTACCGTGAATAAACGCACGAGCGTACGATCGTTCACGCATAGTCCTCGTTGACACTCTCGGCGAACGACGCTCTGATGAGTCACGGCTCGAAGCAGATGGGGACCGTCGCTCCGTCATCCACGGCCCGTGCGAGGTCGTGGATGTCCATCAGTTGAAGTCGCCGCCCGGCGCCATGTCGTGGAAGCGCGAGTAGTGGCCCTGGAAGGCCACGGTGATCGTCGCGGTCGGACCGTTACGGTGCTTGGCGACGATCAGGTCGGCCTCGCCAGGACGCACGTCCTTGTCGTAGACCGAGTCACGGTGCAGCAGGATGACCATGTCGGCGTCCTGCTCGATCGAGCCGGACTCACGCAGGTCGCTGATGGCGGGCTTCTTGTCCTGGCGCTGCTCGGGACCACGGTTCAGTTGCGAGAGCGCGATGACCGGAACCTGCAGCTCCTTGGCGATGAGCTTGAGGCTTCGGGAGAACTCGGAGACCTCCTGCTGACGGGACTCGACGCGCTTTCCCGATGTCATCAGCTGCAGGTAGTCGATGATGACCATGCGCAGGCCCTCGCGCTGCTTGAGCCGACGGCATTTCGCGCGGATCTCGACCAGGGTCATGTTCGGGCTGTCGTCGATGTAGAGCGGCGCGTCGTTGATGCGCCCTCGGGTCGCCGCGACCGTCGTCCAGTCGCGAGGATCGAGGTTTCCCTTTCGCATGTTCTGCAGGGGGATCTGGCCCTCGGCGCTGAGCAGACGCATCGCGATCTCGCTCTTGCCCATCTCGAGCGAGAAGAAGACCGAGGGGAGGTTGTGGCCGATCGAGGCCGCGCGTGCGAAGTCGAGCGCGAGCGTCGACTTACCCATGGCGGGTCGAGCGGCGACGACGATCATCTGTCCGCCATGCAGGCCGTTGGTGAGCTCGTCGAGCTCCTTGAAGCCGGTCGGGACGCCCGTCATCGATCCGTCGCGGCCGCTGGCCGCCTCGATCTCTTCGAGCGCGGCGTCGACCGCGATCTGCAGGGGGACGTAGTCCTCGGTGGTTTCCGAGCCCGTGATCGAGTAGATCTCGGCCTGGGCGTTGTTGACGAGGTCGGTCGCGTCACCCTGCCCGTCGTAGCCGAGCTGCACGATGCGGGTACCGGCGTCGACCAGACGGCGAAGGATCGCACGCTCCGAGACGATGCCCGCGTAGTAGCCGGCGTTGGCCGCGGTGGGGACGATCGAGGTGAGCGTGTGGAGGTAGTCGGCCCCACCGGCGCGGCTGAGCTCGCCCGTCTTGATGAGCTCGTCGGTGACGGCGACGACGTCGGTCGGCTCGCCGTGCGAGTAGAGCGAGAGGATCGCCTCGAAGATCAGCTCGTGCTTGGGGATGTAGAAGTCGGCGCCCCTGAGCGTCTCGATCACATCTGCGACGGCATCCTTCGACAGCAGCATTCCACCGAGCGCGCTCTGCTCCGCCAGGAGGTCGTGCGGAGGGGTCCGCTCGGGCGGACGCTTGCTGCCGAGGCGATCCTCGGAGATGTCAGCGATCGACACAGTGTTCCCTTCGATGCGACGAGCGTGATGGGGCTGAGGTGGTGCCCGGGTCTCGTGCTGCGCAGTCGCGGCCCTTTTCGAAGCCTTCTGCGCAGCAAACCAGGTGCTTCCGACATCGGGTCGCTGCACCACGCTACGAGCGAGGGTTTTCGGTCGCAACACAGCCTGTGGATAACTCTGTGGAAAGCGTGCGAACAAGTCCGGAGAGTCTGTGCAGAACACATGTGGATAACCCGGTGGACTACCTCGAAACTGACTTTTCTTTATCCCCCCGACCTGGGCTTTTCAGTTTCCCCACCCTGTGGATGGGAAAGTGCTTCAACTGCGCATTGAAGGTTCATCGAATCCGGTACGGGATGTGTAGAACCTGGGGAAAGTCAAGCCGAGATTTCACCGGGCGCGTCACACTCCGCAACCCCCGGAAATGTGGCTCGATGTCAGCGTTTTCCAGCAGATCACTCTAGACATGCCGGAATACCGGGAGTATCGTCGCCCCCACTCGACGCGATGTGCATCGAACGAACGATCGTCTCTCGGGGGAGGGAAGTCGACGTGAACGCTCAGGCAACCCGGCACGGCCTTCCGGCCATCGCCCTCTGGGGTGGCGTGGGCGCGCTCGCGTGGGCGGCCATCACCGTCCTCACCGGAGGATCCGCCGCGCACGCCGACGAGGGTTCCGACGCTCCCCTGCTCGACGGAGTCACGTCGCTCGTCAGCCAGACCGTCTCGACGGTCGGCGACACCGTCAACGCCGTGACCTCGCCGATCGTCACACAGGTCGTGCAGCCGGTCGTCACCGAGGTGGTCGCACCCGTCGTGACCCAGGTGGTCGCACCGGTGCAGCAGGCCGCTCCCCCGGTCGTCGAGCACGTCTCCGAGACGATCACGCAGGTCCCCGTCGTGGGGCCCGCCGCAGCTCCCGTCATCGACGCGGTCACCGACACCGCGCAGGCCGTGGTCACTCCGGTCACTGATCTGCTCACCGATGCTCCGGCTTCTCAGATCGTCACTCCGGTGCAGGATGCTCTCGCAGCCCTCCCGGGCGTCGGACATCTGATCGAAGAACTCGGCGTCAACACGCTGCTCGGTGACGTCGTCGGTGTCGTCGACGCGACGACCGACCTGGTCGGCGGAGTGGTGGAGAACACCGTTCCTCCCGTGCTCACCGCCCTCGACCCTGACCACTCCGAGAACAACGGCCCCCTGCTTCCCGGCGTGGATCTCCTCGGTTCCATCACCGGTGCAGGCAGTCCCGTGACAACGCTTCCGGCCGCCCCTGCGCCCACTCGCGCGCAGACATCCGGTGCCTCCGCAGCATCCGCTCTTCTGCCGGTGGCTCCCCCCGCTGCCCCGGCCACGAGTGCGCCCGAATCCGGCGACACCGCGCCCATCACGCCGCCCGTCGGCGCGCCGGTGGTGCCGTCTTCCTCTGCCGGCTCCGGCGGAGCATCCGCTCTCTCCCACGCGCGTCTCAGCGACGTGGGAGTTGCCGCGTTCCGTGCTGTGGAACGCACCCCCGGTGCACCCGACGACGTCCTGCCGACGTCTCTGGTCGCCGACACCGACGTCTCTCCTGACTGACGGGTTGTCCGGTCGTTCCTTGTGAACGACAGATGCCGTGCTGCGCGCGCACTCGCTCTTTCGCGTGCACCCATCCAGACACACCCAACTCAGTCAGGAGAAGGTCATCATGCGTACTTTCATCAAGCGGGCCCTGTGGGGCACGCTTCTCGCCGGCGGGATCACCCTGCTCGGCGCGACGGCCGCCAATGCGGCAGACACCTCGGGAGAAGACGGTCTTCTCTCGGGCACTCAGGCGGTTGCACCGATCTCGGTGCCCGTCACGATCGTCGACAACGCGGTCTCGATCCTCGGGAACTCCTCCGCGCAGCCTGCCCCGGCCCCGGCGCCCGCTCCGGCCCCCGCGCCCGCTCCGGCTCCGGTTCCTGCGCCCGCTCCGGCTCCCACCACGAGCGGCGATTCCGGCGCCGCATCCGGCACCCAGGCCGTCGTGGACGTCACACTGCCCGTCACGGTGACCGGAAACGCGATCACGGTGCTCGGCGACTCGTCGAGCAGCGCGGCTCCGGCAGTGCCGGCTGAGGCTCCCCAGGCCCCGGCCCCCACCGCTCCGGCTCCGTCGATCACGACGAACGGCATCGACGGACTGCTGTCGGGCACCCAGGCCCTGCTGCACGTCGACGTGCCCGTCACCGTGTCGGGCAACTCCGTCGCACTGCTCGGCGAAAGCGAGACTCTCGGACAGGATGCCGCAGCACCGGCCTCCTCGAGCGCCCCGACGAGCGGCTCCGTCGCCCCGACCACGTCGGGTGATGATGGCGTCGGCAGCGGGACGCAGGTGACCGCACCGGTCACGGCGCCTGTCAACGTCTCGGGCAACGCCATCTCGCTCCTCGGAGAGAGCACGGCGACGGGAGGAACGGCTCCGGCCTCCCCCGCCGCATCGCCCACCACGGCGACGAGCACCTCCGGCGATGACGGCATCCTCGGCGGCAGCCAGGTCACCGCACCGGTCACGGCACCCGTGAACGTCTCGGGCAACGCCATCTCCATCCTCGGAGAGAGCGCCGTCACCGGCGGAACGGCTCCGGCCACTCCCGCCGCTTCGACTGGTCCCGCGACGGGAGCCGCAACGTCGGGCGATGACGGGATCGGCAACGGCACCCAGGTCACCGCTCCCGTCACCGCACCCGTGACCGCCACCGGCAACGCCATCTCCGTCCTCGGAGAGAGCGCCGTCACCGGCGGAACCGGATCCGCAGCACCCGCCGCAGGCGGTGGCTCGACCGGCGGCACCACCACCGGTGACGACGGCATCCTCGGCGGCACCCAGGTCACCGCACCTGTCACCGCACCCGTGACCGCCACCGGCAACGCCATCTCCGTCCTCGGAGAGAGCGCCGTCACCGGCGGCACCGGCACCACCGCACCGACCACAGGAGGTACGACCACCGGCGGCACCACCACCGGTGACGACGGCATCCTCGGCGGCACCCAGGTCACCGCACCGATCGCGCTTCCGATCACGATCGGTGGCAACGCCATCTCCGTCCTCGGAGAGAGCACGGTGACGACCCCGGGCACCACTCCGGGGACGGATCCCGGCACGGACCCCGGAACCGACCCTGGAACGGACCCCGGGACAGACCCGGGAACGGACCCCGGAACGACCCAGGGCACCGACTCGGGAATGACGCTCTCTGCGGCACTCACCAGCGGCGGTTCGGTGACCGCAGCCGGATCCGCGCAGGGACTCGCCGCCACCGGCGGCTCGTCCTCGCTCGGATACGCCGCGGTGGCCGGACTCCTGCTCCTCCTCGGAGCCGGGATGCTGCGCCGTCGCCACGTGACGGCATAGCCCAGACCCCGGCGGTGTCGTCATCCTCGGGGGAGGAGATGCGGCACCGTCGGTGTGCGGATCCCGTGACGCGGTGAGCAAGGGTCCCCAGCCCAGCCCGCGGTCTACGATGCCGCACAGTTCACGGATGCCCCGCGTCCCCAGCGCGGGGCATCCGTCGTGCCCTCGCACGCGACTCAGTCCGGAGACCGGGGTCGCGTGTCTAGACTCGCTCCAGGAGGTGACCATGCGGATCGATCACCGTCAGCTGGAACTCGCGCCTCAGATACGGCGCAGAAGTCCGCGACCGCACACGCGAATGGCTCCCCCTTCGGAGCGGCTCCAGTGACTCGCAGCCCCCAGGGTCTGCGGTGGGCGGTCAACGGCGCTCACGCATTCGACGTGTCGACGCCCGCCACTCACACCGTTCTCGCCGAGATCGACCGTGTGATGCGGACCTCGCAGTTCCGCGCCGATGCGCCGCGAGACGACCCTGGTGCACTGCGGGTCTACCGACGCGGATCAGCCCTGGGCGATGTGCTCATCGGGGGAAGCGGCCTCTCCGCGATCACGACCCGAATCGGCCCCCTCTCGGTGCACGGCGTCGTCGTCGTCTGGGTCGGTGAGCACGGTCCGGACTCCGCTCGGGTGATCGTCTCACTCGTGGCCGGTTCGCACATCGGTGGTGACTTCATCGACGCCGTGGAGGAGGCGTTGCGTCTCATCCGCTCCCGTGGCGTCGCAATGGATGACGCAGGGTGGTCACGTGCAGCCGACGTCGATCGCACGTCGCCAGCGAACCCCCGCCGAGCCGCAGAGCTCGGTCTCGTCTGACCCGCACACGCAGAACGCCCCCTGTCCCGAAGGACAGGGGGCGTTCGAGAGCGTCGCGCCTTACTTGGCGGCGACGACCTGCAGCGTGATGACTGCGGTCACGTCGTCGTGCAGACGAACCGTGGCCTCGTGCTCACCGGTCGACTTGATCGCCGACGGGATGTGCACCTTGCGCTTGTCGATCGAGCCGAGACCCGCGGCTGCGACAGCATCCGCGATGTGATCGGTCTTGACCGAACCGAAGAGGCGACCCTCGTTACCGGCCTTGACGGCCAGGCGCACCTTGGTGCCCTCGAGGGAGTTCTTCAGGGCCACAGCCTCGTCGCGGTCGTGGATCGCACGCGCCTGACGAGCAGCCTGGATCGAAGCGACCTGCTTTTCGCCACCGCGGGTCCACGCCGTAGCGAAGCCCTGGGGGATGAGGTAGTTACGGGCGAACCCGTTCTTGACCTCGACCACGTCACCGGCGCTACCAAGCCCGGCGACCTCGTTCGTGAGAATCAGCTTTGCCATCTCGTTACCCCTTACCGGCCGGCGCCAGCGTAGGGCAGGAGCGCCATTTCGCGTGCGTTCTTGATCGCGGTGGCGATCAGACGCTGCTCCTGCACCGAAACACCGGTGATACGACGGGCGCGGATCTTGCCGCGCTCCGAGACGAACTTACGGAGGGTGGAGACATCCTTGTAATCGATGACTCCGACCCGGATCGACTTCGCGGGAGCGGTGGGCTTGCCACCCTTCCGCGGCTTGCGGCGGTCGCCGCTCGACTTTCCAGCCATTGTTTTTCCTTAGTTTTGAGACGGATGCCGAAGCATCCGGAGATCCTGTTTCAGAAGGGGGTGTCGTCGCCGAAGCTGCCCGGAGTGCTCCAGGCATCTGCGCTGGTCGACGAGCCGGGCGTGGACCACGGCTCTTCCGACACCTGCTGCTGCTGAGCGGGGCGCGACTGTCCGCCGCCACCGCCGCCGCCACCGGTCGAGGCCGCACGAGTGACCTGTGCAGTCGCGTACCGAAGCGAGGGGCCGATCTCGTCGACCTCCAGCTCGATCGCGGTGCGCTGGTTGCCCTCGCGGTCCTGGTAGGAGCGCTGACGCAGACGGCCCTGCGCCATGACGCGCATTCCCTTGGTCAGCGAACCCGCCACGTGCTCGGCGAACTCACGCCAGACCGACGCGCGGAGGAACAGCGCTTCGCCGTCCTTCCACTCGTTGGCGGCGCGGTCGAAGTTCCGAGGCGTCGAAGCGATGGTGAAGTTCGCCACCGGCAGTCCGTTCTGCGTGTACCGCAGCTCGGGGTCGGCCGTGAGGTTTCCCACCACGGTGATGACTGTTTCGCCGGCCATCGGACTCAGGCCTTCGCAGCCTTGGCGGCCTTGCGGGCAGCCTTCTCTTCAGACCGCTTGGCCTCCGAAGCGACCATCGCCTGAGCTTCCTCAGAGCGAAGGACCTTCGTACGCATGATCTGCTCGTTCAGCTTCAGCTGACGGTCGAGCTCCTGCGTGGCCGCGCTGGTGGCGGTGAAGTTGACGACGGCGTAGATGCCCTCGTTCTTCTTCTGGATCTCGTAAGCCAGACGGCGCTTGCCCCAGATGTCGACCTTGTCAATCGAGCCACCATCGTTGGTGATGACCTTCAGGAACTTGTCGAGCGTAGGGGCGACCTGGCGCTCGTCGATCTCGGGGGTCAGAATGACCATGAGTTCGTACTGGTGCGTCACTTACCCACCTCCTTCGGACTAGAACGGCTTCCGGGACTTTCCCGGAAGCAGGAGGGTGTGTGCACGTCATCCGCCGAGCCACCCGAGTGGGTGCCTGATGGCAGACAACCTTGACAGTGTAGCGGAGAAAACTTCGGGCTGCCTCCACACACATCGCCCCGGAGTTGGCATGCTGGTATGCGTGCGTGCCGACAGGCGATGCACGACAACGACCGAAGGGGGAAACGCCATGCGCGTGAACAAGTGGGGTGTCGGCGTCATGCTCGCCGCCGCCGTAGTGCTGACCGGATGTACCGCAGGTTCTGACGAGCCTGCCGAAGACAAGCCCACCGGGGCTGCGGAGGAGACCACCGCACCCGAGTCCGACTGCCCCGAGCTGTCCGAAGGCGCGACCGTCGACGGCGCAGAGCTCGGCGCCTGCATCACCGAGGCGATGACCGACACCGCCGGTTACGCTGCCAAGACCAGCATCCTGGGCATGGACACCACCGCCCGGTACAACCCGGGAACGGATGCCGTCGAGACCATCACGCCGATGGGATCGCTGATCGTGATCGGTGACGATGCCTGGGTCAAGACGGCCACGAGCGAGTGGCAGGTCGCAGACCCCAACTCGAGCGACCCGATCATCGCCGCCCTGAGCAGCGGTGCGAAGACCGCCGCCGACACCGACCCCGCGACCGCCGCGGGCGCCCTCACCGGCGAGTTCACCGTCACCGGCACGGGCACGCGCCTGGGCCAGGACGTCTACCTCCTGACCGGCACCTCCGAGGCGCAGGGCGTGGCCGTCGACGTGACCTTCGAGGTCACGAGCGACTACGTGGTGCTCGCCACGACCGGCACCACCGAGGCCGCCGGCCAGACCATCGAGACCTCGCTGGAGATCACCGAGTGGGACGTCGAGCAGGACATCGTCGCGCCGCTCTGATCCACGAGCAGACACTGCGGGCCGGGGCGATCGCCTCGGCCCGCAGTGCGTTCGGGGGCTGATTCCGCGTCAGGCGAGGACTTCGGCCTGCCCTTCGGGAGGAAGACCCGCCCTCGGGAGGAACGATGAGCCGCAGGCATCCTCCCCTGGCGCAGTTCTCCTCCCGGAGGTGCGTCGCGGGGACACGGGCTCGCGGATCACCCTCGTTGCGAAGGAGATCGCACTCATCGAAGGAGCAATGCGCCGCATCCGTCCTTCATTGCGAGACATCTCCTTCGTTGCGTGCGCGACCGACCGACCCAGCGCGGCTCAGTCGAGGACCGGGGCGATCTCCGACCACACCGTGCGCTCGTTCGTCGACGGCGCGATCGGGATGCGGCCGGCACCGTCGGGCTCGGGGATCGCGGCGAGCAGCGCCTGCGTGTACGGATGCTGCGGAGCAGACCACACGCGGTCGGTGGCCCCGGCTTCGAGCACCCGGCCGGCGAACATCACGAAGGTGCGGTCGGCGATGCGTCGGACCACGGCGAGGTCGTGCGAGATGAACAGCATCCCCGCACCGGATTCCGCGACGAGGTCGCGCATGAGACCGGCGACGCTGGTCTGGGTCGATGCGTCGAGGGCCGAGATCGGCTCGTCGGCGACGAGCAGCGACGGTCGTGCCGCGAGCGCCCGGGCGATCGCGAGACGCTGCTTCTGTCCGCCCGAGAACTGATGCGGGAAGCGTGTGGCGACCTCGGTCGGCAGCCCGACACGTTCGAGCCACTCCTCGACGGTGGAACCTTCCGCCCCGCGTGCACGGGCGGTGGCGATGCCGTCGGCGATCTGGTCCCCCACGCGACGGCGCGGGTTCAGCGACGTCGACGGATCCTGGAACACCATCTGGATGCCGGTGAGCGCCACGTTGCGACGGCGGATGCCGAGCGGCGTGACGGGCGCATCGCGGAACCGCACCTCTCCCCCGGCGAGCTTCTCGATGCCCACGACAGCGCGGGCGAGGCTCGATTTGCCACTGCCGGACTCTCCGACCAGCGCGACGGTCTCACCCGGCGCGACGGTCAGCGAGACACCGTCGACGGCCACGACCGGCGGGCTGCCTGGATAGCGGACGACCACGTCCTTCGCATCGAGGACGGCGACTTCACTCATCTCTGGCCCCCTCAGCAGCATCCGACAGCTCAGCATCCGACAGCACGGGATCCAGGATCGCGACGTCGGGATCCGCGATCTCGAGCTTCGACCCCGGCAGCGCGGCGAGCAGCGTGCGGGTGTACTCGTGCTGCGGCGAGCGGAACAGGGTCTCGCGGTCGGCCCGCTCGACGATCTGCCCGTTCTTCATCACGGCCACCTCGTCGGCGATCGCGCTCATGACGCCCAGGTCGTGCGTGACGAGAAGCACGGCGAGGTTGCGGTCGGTCGCGAGGTCGCGCAGCAGACGCAGGATGCCGGCCTGCACGGTGACGTCGAGCGCGGTGGTCGGCTCATCGGCCAGCAGCACCTCGGGATCGCACGCGAGAGCGCAGGCGATCGCGATGCGCTGCCGCTGACCGCCCGAGAACTGGTGCGGGTAGCGCTTGAGCGCGGCATCCGGATTCGACACCTGCACCGTCTCGAGCAGCTCGACGGCCCGGGCCCTCGCGGCCTCGCCGCGCAGGCCGAGATGCACGCGCATGTGGTCGGTGAGCTGGCGGCCGATCGGCAGCTGCGGGTGCAGCGACGCCGACGGATCCTGGAAGATCATCGCGATGCGCTTGCCCCGGATGCGGTTGAGAGCCCGCCGACGCATGCCGACCAGCTCCTCGCCCGCGAGCGTGATCGATCCGCCGGTGCGCGCCTGCCGCGGCAGGAGTCCGAGCACCGCGAGAGAGGTGAGCGTCTTGCCCGATCCCGATTCGCCGGCCAGGCCGTGGATGCGACCGGCCTCGAGGTCGAGCGAGATGCCGTGCACGAGGGGTCGGCCGATATCGATCGTCAGATCGCGGATGCTCAGGGCACTCGTCGAGACAGACGCGGTCATGCTGCCACCCCCTTCGCCGACGCGGCGTGGTCGGCCTGCTTCTCGTGCGTGACCTCGGCCGTCGGGTCGAGGATGTCGCGCATCGCGTCCCCCAGGAAGTTGAAGGCGAGCACCACGGTGAGGATCGCGAGCCCCGGGAAGACCCCGAGCCACCACGCGTCGAAGTTCTGCATGGCGGCGGAGATCATGGATCCCCACTCGGCCGTCGGCGGCTGTGCGCCGAGACCCAGGAACGAGAGGCCCGAGAGCAGCAGGATCGCCGCACCGATGTCGAGCGTCGCGAGCACCAGCACGGGGCCGGCGATGTTCGGGAGGATGTCGACGAACAGTGTCCGCAGCGGAGAATGCCCGAGCAGACGACCCGCGATCACGTAGTTCTGGCCACGGAGTCCGAGCACGATGCTGCGGGTGACTCGCGAGTACTGCGGCCACGAGACGACGATCGCCGCGATCACCGCGTTGAACAGCGACGGGCCGAGCGATGCCGCCACGACCATGGCGAGGATGACCGTCGGGAACGCCATGAAGAGGTCGGTGATGCGCATCAGCGTCTCGTCGACCCATCCGCCGAAGTAGCCGGCGACGGCCCCGATCACGG
Source organism: Microbacterium sp. CGR1 (assembly GCF_051062835.1). GTDB lineage: Bacteria > Actinomycetota > Actinomycetes > Actinomycetales > Microbacteriaceae > Microbacterium. The sequence goes on from NZ_JAOTPG010000001.1 coordinate 2,507,465, forward strand.
TGCCGATGATCATCGCAGCGATCACGAGCATGAGCGCGAGCGGAAGGCTCACGGTCGCACCCGTCATCAGGCGCGAGAAGATGTCGCGGCCGTTGCCGTCGGTGCCGAGCAGGGTGTCGATTCCCGGCTCCTGCAGACGAGGGAGCACCTGCGCGTTGGGGCCGTACGGCACCCACCACTGCGCGGTGAAGGCGACGATGATCCAGGCGCCCGCGATCACGGTGCCGATCACGCCGAGTGGCGTGCGCCAGGCACGGGGCCAGCGGAACCGGAACCGCCAGGGGCCGGATGCCGAGTCGATGCGGCTCATGCGATCCTCACTCTCGGGTCGAGGACGCCGTAGAGCAGATCGACGACGAAGTTGATGAGGAGGTAGATGAATCCGACGACGAGCCCCACGCCCATGATGCCGGGGAGGTCGAGGTTCGCCGCCGAGTTGTAGGCGTAGGTGCCCAGGCCCGGCCACGCGAACACCGACTCGACGAGCACGGTGCCCGACAGCAGGGATCCGAAGGCGACGCCGACGACGGTGAGGATCGGGAGGGATGCTCCGCGGAGCACGTAGTCGAGGATCACGCGCATCGCCGGGAGGCCCTTCGCCCTGGCAGCCCGCACGTAGTCGCTGCCGAGCACCTCGAGGACCGAGGTGCGGATGAAGCGGGTCAGCAGACCGATCGTCACGAGCGACAGCACCATCACTGGGAGAGCCAGGTGGGCGAGAGCATCCGCGAAGCCGACGCCGTCTCCATTGAGGAGGTAGTCGACCGTGTAGAGACCGGTGATGCGGGGCGGCGGGGTGATCGACGGCGAGATGCGACCGGATCCGGGCGCGATCCGCAGTTCGAGGAAGAACACGTAGAAGCTGACGAGGGCGAGCCAGAAGGTCGGGACACTCAGTCCGATCAGCGTCACGATGCGGATCACCTGGTCGGTGACGAGTCCGCGGCGGTAGGCCGCGAGCGTGCCGAGCACGACACTCACCGCGAGGCTGAGGATGATGGCGCCGATCGCGATCTCGATCGTCGCCGGCACCGCCGTGGCCAGGTCGCTGGTGACCGGCCGACCGGTCACCAGCGACGTGCCGAGGTCTCCGCGGAGGAGGTTCCCCATGTAGATGAAGTACTGCACGAACAGCGGCTGATCGAGGCCGTGCTCCTTGATGAACGCCTCGCGCGTCGCGGGGTTCTGGGATGCTCCCTCGCCCAGCGCCGCCGACACGGGGTCGCCGGGCACGAGGTTCGTCAGCGCGAAGGTCACGATCGTGACCCCCACGAGCAGGAGCAGCGAAGTGCCGATCCGGCGCAGCAGGTATCCGACGAGCGGCGACCTGCGACGCTGTGCCTGCCGTCGCACGGCCACCGTCGTCATGAGTCAGCCCCGAATCAGCCGGCGGGCGTGATCTCGGCGATGTCCATCTCCCACACCGAGTTGTACACGGCGCCGGTGACGGCATCAGCCGTGGCGATGTTGCGACCGGGGACGATCAGCGGCACGAACGGCCCCTCGGCCTGCATCGCCTCGGCGAACGAGGTGAAAGCCTCGCTGCGCTGGGCCTCGTCGGTCGCGGCCGCGGCACCTGCCGCGATGCCCGCGATCTCGGGGTTCGCCTCAGCCGCCCATCCGGCGCGCAGACCGACCTTCAGGCCGGGAGCGAACGGAAGGAAGTTCGCGGAGTCGGCGTAGTCCGGTCCCCAGAACCACAGGCCGAAGCCCTCGGTGCCGTTGACGTAGGCGTCGAGCTCGGTGGCGAACGGCGCCGGTGCGAGTTCGACGGTGATGCCGGCATCCTCGAGCTGGGCCTGGACCCGCTCGGCGAGCGGGGTGAACTCCACGCCGCCGACCGGGTAGTCGTTCGGGAACTGCAGCTTCAGGGTCTGACCCGTGTAGCCGGCCTCCGCCAGAGCGGCCTTCGACTTCTCGAGGTCCTGCTCCACACCGCTGTCGAGGGCGCCCTCGAATCCGGGAGGGATGACGCCGGTCGCCTGGACCGCGCCCGCACCTGCGAGCTCGAGCAGCGCGTCGTAGTCGAGTGCGTAGCGGATCGCCTCGGCGATCTTGACGTTCGCGAGGTCGCCCGCGACGGCCTCGGACTGGTTGAGCAGCAGGAAGATGGTCTGGCCGGACGGCACCGACTCGACGTTCAGTCCGTCGCCGAGGCCTGAGACCTGGTCGCCGTTGAGGTCCATCGCGACCATCGAGTCGCCACCCTTGAGGTTCGCGAGCTGGGTGGCGCTCTCCGAGACGTTGCGCACGACGACGCGGCCGTACGCGGCCTCTTCGTCGCCGTTGTACTCGTCGCTCTTGGTCAGCACGACCTGCGACGAGAGGTCGAGGGTGTCGAGCACGAACGGGCCGGAGCCCGCAGAGGTGCCGTCGAGGAACTTCTGCGCGCCGTCAGAGCCGTCGGTCGCCCCGCCGTTCTCGATCACGACATCGGAGTTCACGATGCCGAGAGCCGGGTTCGCGAGGATCGCGGGCAGCTGCAGCAGCGGGGTCTCAGAGGTGATCGAGATCGTCTTCTCGTCGACCTCGGTGATGGTCAGGCCGCCCAGGAGGAAGTTCGGCTTGGCGTCTTCCATGCCCTGGATGCGCTGCAGGGTGAAGACGACGTCCTTGGCCTCGATCGGCGAGCCGTCGGAGAAGACGCGATCGCCCTCGAGCGTGAAGGTGAACTCGGTCGCCTCGTCGTTCTGCTCCCACGAGGCGAGACCGGGAACGGGGGTCGAGACGTCGGAGCCTTCGAAGTCGACGAGGGTCTCGTAGAGCGCCTTCGCGATCATGTTGCCGGTCGGGTCATAGGTGTGACCCGGGTCGGCGGTCTCGATCGAGAACGCGGTGTCGATGACGAGCGAATCCGAGCCCGAGGACTCACCGCCGTTGTTCGCGGAGTTGCCACCGGAGCAACCTGCGAGAGCGAAGAGCGCGACGGCTCCGATCGCGATGACGGACGTGCTGCGACGTGACGACATATGGGCCTCCAAGGGCGAGGAGTTCATCGGATTTGGTCGACATCGGGTGGACGACCGGTGATCAGATTCGCATCATATGGGACGATGTGTCCAGCGATGATGCAGATCACGATCACGGTCTGTCAGAGAGTTCGCACGTGAGGAGCATTGTGTCCACGAAGACCGACGAAGCAGTGAAGCAAGCTGGACGAAGTGCCGCCCCATTGGACGACATCGGATACAGAATCCTCGAGACGCTCCGTGATAACGGTCGTATCTCGATCGCTGCGCTCGCCGAAACGGTCGGCATCTCGAGGGCGAACGCGTACACGCGTGTCGAATCGCTGATGCAGGACGGAGTCATCACGGGCTTCAGCGCGCGGGTCGACCAGTCCAAGGCCGGCCTGTCGATAGGTGCCCTGGTCTTCGTGACGGTGCACCCTCAGGCGTGGGCGTCGTTCCGCGAGAGCGTGCTCGAGATGCCCGACATCGAGTGGTGCGCGATCACGACCGGTGAGCACGACGCGATGCTGCTGATCCGCGCGGTCGACGTCAGCGGCGTGCACGAGTTCACGACGGGTGTCATCGCGCAGCTCCCCGAGGTGCGCACGGTCGTCAGCGTCGTGGTGCTCGATGAGGTGATCCGCCGTGCCTACCTGCTGCCGAGCGATCTTCCCGAGCGCGACCTGGCGACGCCGCTGGGCATGACTCGCTGGACGCCCGCGACGCCGGGGCGCGACACGCTCCCTCCGCGCTGACGCGGAACCGTTCTCAGGCGGCGAGGGGCTCTTCGCAGACGCTGAGCTGGGGCAGCCCGTGCATCTCGTAGTGCTCGACGAGGCGGATGCGACCGTCATCCGTGAGTTCGAGCTCGCTCTCGCCGTCCCCGGTGACGACCGTGCCGTCGGAGACGAGCACGTGCACGAAGGAGACCCAGATGGTGTCGCCGGTGCGGGTGCCGACGAAGCGGCCGAAGGTCACGGTGTCGCCCGAGTAGTCACCCCAGATCGCGCCGTCCTTCTCTCGGTAGACGAACTCGCTGGGGGCGTCGGCGTCGACGACCGAGGTGGTCGAGGACACCATTGTGAAGCGGCGGCCGTCGAGCGAGGGGATGGATGCGGAGGACGTCATGATCCGATTATGGAGGGCGTTCCGGAAGGGCTCAGAACCGCCCGTCAACCGTCTGGCACGGCCGACCGTGCAGCGAACGATGCAAGACGAAACGGCGGCGGCACTCATCGTCGTCACCGTTTCGTCTGACCCCTCATTCGAGGTCGAGGCGGAGCAGCTCGGGATGCTGAGCGGTCTCGGCCCGCACCGCGAGCAGGAAGGCCGTGTACTCCGGAGTCATCTGCACGCGTGGCGAACCCAGCACGTGCGAGGTCGCGCGGCCGGCTGCCCGCTCGAACCGGATGCGCCGCACCGGGTAGCCCGCCGGAGTCAGCCAGATGCGGGTCAGCTGCGCGAACGGCAGGTCGACGTCATCGAAGCGGATGCCGTGGTGACTCACCGTGATACGCGCCGGGATCGCCTTCAGCACGCGCCGACGCTGGAACGCCCCGATCGCGAGCCCGATGCCCGCGACCCCGGCGAGCGGCACCACCAGCACCAGCGCCGAGAGCTCCCCGTCGAGGAAGCCGGGCGACGCGGCGAGCGCGCCCACGAGCGCGGCGACGATGAGCAGCACCACCGCTCCGATGGTCAGTCCGCTCACAAGCCGACGCTCGCCCGACGAATCGACGGTGAACGACGAGGGCAGCTGGGCTCGCTCCCGCGCTGCGGCGACAGGGTCGGCCGTGGGCGGCGAGGCGATCGGATTGAGCATCGCCATCAGATCGTTGAACGTCGCGCGCGTGAAGCCGGCGAGCTCGACCGTGATCTCCCTGCCGCCGTTGTGGATGATCAGGGCGCGGGTGATGCCGCTGCGGATGCCGTTGGTGCGGTGCTCGGTGATCTTCGAGCGGAAGCCGGTGGTCGCGCGGTCGAACACCTCGCGGCTCCCCGGGCGCCCGACCTCGACACTGTCGGCGCGCACGACGACGCGCGTGTTGCGCAGCCAGAAGGTCGACCCGAAGATCAGGAGCGTCAGAGCGATCGCGACGACCAGCACGATCGTTCCGCGGGTCGAGATGTTCATCCCCCTCGGCAGGAACTGCGGGAGGATGAACAGCGCCGCCGCCGACAGGGCCGCCGAGAGCAGGACCGCACTCACCAACGCACGACCGGGATGCCGTCGGAAGACACGTTCGCCGGACACCACAGAGACACCATCGATCATCGGACGCCCTCCCGAACCGTCTCGTTCCACGCGCCCGTCTGCGACGTGTCGCGCGCACTCCTCCGCATATTCTGCCCGTCCGCCGCGCCCCCGGGTGAAGCGATTCGTCGCAGGTACCGTGGGTCGCATGCAGTGGATCTCTGACACCTCGGCGGGCGACTGGCTGCGCGATCGCCTCGACGATCCGTGGAAAGCGACGATGCACGACGTCGTGCCGCACGGTTTCCCCGCCTACGCCCGCATCCTGCATCCCGCGATCGTCCGTTCGCTGCCCGACCGCCCCGTGCCCTCGTTCGAGGAGTACGAGCGGATGTCGGAGGCCGAGCACCTGGGCCTGATCGACCAGTACGTCGATGAGCCCGCGACGTGGGCGGAGACGGCATCCGCCTTCGGCACGACCCTGCACCCGTTGGCTCAGTGGCAGCGCATCGTGCGCACCCCGACCGACGGTGACTGGAACCTGCGGCTCTCCCCCGACGGTCGCGAGTTCACGGCTCCGATGGAGGGGGAGATCGCCCCGGAGACGCTGTCGATCATCGCCGCGCACCTCGTCTCCCACACCACGACTCCGGATGCCGGCTTCGCGGCGCTCTGGGAGGGCCGCGGTGGTCTGGTCGGCTTCCTCGGCCACGGCCCCTCGCGCGCCTTCCTCACGTTCAGCGATGACCCGAACCATCAGGCGATGCTCGACCGCAGCATCCGCGACCCTCTGAACAACGCCTTCCGCAAGCCCACCTGGCAGGAGGGCATCCTGTCACGCGAGATCTCGGAAGGACCGCGGTTCCGCCTCCCCGGGCGCGACCACGTGCTGTTCCGCGGGGCGGTCAGCGACTTCGCCCGCGCGGACTGGGTGCTCGACGCACCTTGGCGCGACCGTCCGGGCGAGGAGCACGGCTTCCCACCGTCGGCGCAGAGCCCGACGATCCTGTGGCCGGACGACCACGCGTGGACCCTCGTGAGCGAGATCGACTACGACTCGACCATCGTCGCGGGGTCCGCCGAACTCGTCGCCGCGATCTGCGCCGACGAGCGTCTCGAGGCTTTCTCGATCCCCGAGAACGCCGACCTGACCTGGGATGCCGACGAGGTGAACCGATGAGCGCCCCGCAGTCGGCCCCGTCGTTCGACGCCCGCCCGCTGACCGACCCCGTCGATCCCCGGGCCGTCAGCGCCTTCCAGACCGAACTCCGCGCGCGCGGGTCCTCGGGCGTCTCGGCCGCTTCGATCATCGCGATCGTGGTCTTCGGCCTCGTGTTCGTCGCCGCCGTGACGCTCGTCGGCGCGACGATGGTCTCGATGCTCACCGATCCTGGGGCGTCGTCGTTCGCCGGTCTCGGCATCCTCGCAGCGGCGGCTGTCGGCATCACCATCGCCGTGGTCAGCTGGCGCCGTTCTCGCGTCGCCCGCTACCGCCTTGACGCGTTCGCCCGGGCGAACGGCATGGCGTATGAGCCCAGCGTCGCGAACCCCGCCCTGCCGGGCATGCTGTTCGGCCTCGGACGGTCCCGTGAGTCCACCGACCTCGTGCGCGGCACCGAGCCCCGCTTCGTCGAGTTCGGCAACTACCAGTACACGACCGGGTCGGGGAAGAACTCGACGACCCACCGCTGGGGTTACGTCGCCGTCAAGCTCGACGTGCCCCTGCCCAACATCGTGCTCGACGCGAAGGGCAACAACGGCTTCGGTTCGAACCTGCCCGCGTCGTTCCAGCGGGAGCAGCGCCTGTCGCTCGAGGCAGACTTCGACCGGTACTTCACGCTCTACTGCCCCGAGGGCTATGAACGCGATGCGCTCTATCTGTTCACGCCCGACATCATGGCCCGGTTCATCGACAACGCCGCCGAGCTCGACGTCGAGATCGTCGACGACTGGCTGTTCCTCTACACGCAGCGCAAGGCTTCGACGCTCGACCCGGCGACCTGGGCGTGGCTGTTCGGCGCGGTGGGCGCGGTGATCACGAAGCTCGACCAGTGGGAGCGCTGGCGCGACGAACGGCTGCAGCTCGAGTACCCGGCGGCGGCCGCGGCTGCTTCGAGTGTTGCGCCACAACCGGCGAGCGGACGGCTGCCGTTCGCTCCGCCCGTGGGCCTGCTCTCGCCGCCACCGGGCGTCGCGAACGAGGGGCGACGTCTGAAGAAGAGCTTCCCGTGGCTGCCGTTCGTGGTCGTGATCGGCTTCGCGGCGTTCTGGTTCTGGTCCAGATCGTTCTGAGCGGAACCCCCGAGGGTGGGTTGTGGGGGTGGGTGCTGACTGGGGATCAGCGCTCCCACCCCATCCCCCCTCGGGATCAGAAGAAGATCTGACTCTCCCTCCGCAGGACGGTCGAACCGTCCACGCGCGGGTCAGCTGGGGACTGACAGCTCTGCGCGTATATGAGTAATGGTATACCGGCATACGTTGCATTCCATTGCGTCGGAGAGAGTCGACCGAACCGGTCGAATCCCGCGAAATGATGCACGAAATGCGGACCGAAAGGCCCTTCGGAAGGCGGCATTCGTGCATCCTCCGCGAGGGTCTCTCCCCGGGCATTACCCCGAGTGACGGCCACGGCCCCTCTCCGTTCTGCATGCAAGAGAATGGAAGGTGATGTCTGAACGCGAAGATCACACCCACTGGCAGGCCGAGCGCCGTGCCTCCGTCACGTCTGCGACGGGCAACCTCGCACTGATCGAGACCCGCTGGACAGGCGATCTGCCCGATCTGGATGCCGAGCAGCAGGCGGCATCCGACACAGTGACCGTGACGCCGATCCAGCGCACGAACATCGAGACCGGCGCGGCCGAGCACGGGCTGCGGGTGTGGGATGCCGATTCACCCGCCATCCGCGCCTTCGACCGCATCGACACGTACGAGTACGACCCCGCGTGGGTGCTCGAGGGCCACTTCACCCCGGTGTCCGGCGATCGCCGCGTGTCCTTCGAGCACATCCGCGACAACGGCGGGACGCGCGATCTCGTCGTCCCCGGTGACATCCGTCTCACACTCGACGGCCGCGAGTACGACCTCGCCGCATTCGACGACGGCGGCACGCTGCTGCTCGTGTTCGGCGACGAGACGAACGGCTCCGAGACCTACGGGTCAGGCCGCTTCCTGTTCGTGCAGCTGCGAGACGACGAGGGCACCGTCGTGCTCGACTTCAACCGCGCCTTCGTGCCGCCGTGCGGGTTCAGCGCCCAGTACAACTGCCCGCTGCCGCCGGCATCCAACCGCTTCCCCCTGCCTATCCGAGCAGGCGAGAAGAACGTCGTCTTCCGCGACGGCTTCGACATCTACGCGGCGTGACGCCGCACACTCTCACCCTGGAGTACTCATGAGAAGAACCCGCATTCTCGGCGCGCTCGGTGCCGTCGCCACGCTCACCCTCGTGGCCGGCTGCGCGTCGGGCGCCACAGACGACGCCGCGAGCGAAGACGCCACCATCTTCATCGGGTCGCTGTACGAGCCGACCAATCTGAGCAACACGCAGGGTGGCGGTCAGGGTGTGACCGAGGCGCTGACCGGCAACGTCTACGAGGGCCTCTACCGCCTGACCGATGACGGAGAGGTCGAGCCTCTGCTCGCCGAAGACGCCCAGGTCTCCGACGACGGCCTCACCTACACGATCACGCTCCGCGACAATGTGACCTTCCACTCGGGTGACCCGCTGACCTCCGCCGACGTGAAGTCGAGCATCGAGGCCGTCACCGCCGAGGACTCGGTCTCTGCCCGCAAGTCGAGCTTCAAGACCATCGCCGACATCGCGACGCCCGACGACCAGACCGTCGTCTTCACGCTGTCGCAGCGGTCGATCTCGTTCCTCTACAACCTGAGCTACGTCTGGATCGTCAACGACGAGGCCGGCGACATCACCGGCAAGGAAGACGGCACGGGCCCCTACACTCTCGACGAGTGGAAGAAGGGCTCGACCCTGACCCTCGAGCGCTGGGATGACTACTGGGGCGAGCCTGCCAAGAACGGCGAGGTCGTCTACACGTACTTCACCGACGCGACCGCGGAGAACAACGCTCTGGTCACCGGCGAGATCGACGTGATCACCAGCGTGCAGAGCCCCGACTCGCTCACGCAGTTCGACTCCGACGACTACGTCGTGAGCGAGGGCACCTCGACCACGAAGGAGCTGCTCGCCTTCAACGACCGGGTCGCGCCGTTCGACAACGCACTCGTGCGCAAGGCGATCTACTCGGCGATCGACACCCAGAAGCTCCTCGAGTCCATCTGGGGCGACTACGGCACGCTCATCGGTTCGATGGTGCCGCCGACCGACCCCTGGTACGAGGACCTCACGACCGTGAACCCGTACGACGTCGAGCTCTCGAAGGATCTGCTCGCACAGGCGGGCTACGCCGACGGCTTCACGTTCACGCTCGACACCCCGAGCTACGACCCGCACCCCGCCGTGGCGGAGTTCCTGCAGTCACAGCTCGCCGAGGTCGGCATCACGGTCGAGATCAACACGATCAGCGCCGACGAGTGGTACACGAAGGTCTTCAAGGAGCAGGACTTCGAGGCCACTCTGCAGGAGCACGTGAACGACCGCGACGTGGTCTGGTACGGCAACCCCGACTTCTACTGGGGCTACAACGACGCCGACGTGCAGCAGTGGGTCGCCGAGGCCGAGCAGGCCGCCACGACCGACGAGCAGACGGCTCTGCTCAAGCAGGTCAACGAGAAGATCGCCGAAGATGCAGCGAGCGTATGGTTGTACCTCTACCCGCAGATCGTGGTCGCCTCGAGTGACCTCAGCGGGTACCCGGTCAACGGCCTGAACTCGCAGTTCTTCGCCTACGACATCGTCAAGTCCTGACGCGCGAGGGGGATGCCGCGCGTCGGCATCCCCCTCCACATCCTGAACAGCCATGCTCGCTTACCTGATCCGCCGTTTCGCGTTCCTCGTGGTGTCGCTCGTCGTCGCGATGATCGCGATCTTCGTGCTGCTGCGCCTGCTCCCCGGCGACCCGGCGAACGCGCTGCTCTCGGTGAACGCCACCCCCGAGCAGATCGCCGCCGCCCGCGCGCAGGTCGGCTCCGATCAGCCCCTGCTGCAGCAGTTCTCGACGTGGGCAGGTCAGCTGCTGCGCTTCGATCTCGGCGAGTCCTTCCTGAGCTCGCGTCCAGTCGGCCCCGACATCGCGTCTCGTCTCGCCGTGACCCTGCCCCTCACGCTCATCGCGTTCACCGCGGCCCTGCTCGTCTCACTCGTGATCGGCGTCACCGCCGCCGTGAAGTCCGACCGCTGGTACGGCGTCGCGCTCTCCGGCTTCGCGCAGCTCGGCGTCGCGGTGCCCGTGTTCTGGGTCGGCGTCGTGCTCGTGTGGGTCTTCGCACTCGGGCTCGGTCTGCTGCCGTCCGGCGGCTTCCCGCGCGACGACTGGGAGGATCCTGCCGACGCGCTGCGATCGCTCACCCTCCCCGTGATCACGATCGTGATCGTCATGAGCGCCTCCCTCAGCCGCTACGTGCGCTCGGCCACGCTCGACGTGATCGGCAGCGACTACCTGCGCACCGCGCGGGCAGGAGGATCGGGGATGTCCGAGGCCCTGCTGCGTCACGGTGTGCGCAACGGCTCTGTGCCCGTCGTCGCGATCCTCGGCATCGAGCTGTCCACCACACTGCTCGGCGCGGTCGTCGTCGAGAGCGTCTTCACTCTTCCCGGTCTCGGCAGCCTGCTGCTCTCGGCCATCCAGCAGCACGACTTCCAGGTGATCCAGGGCGTCCTCGTCGTCAGCACCCTCTTCGTGCTGCTCGTCGGGTTCGCCGCCGACATCGTGCAGCGCCTGATCGATCCGCGCCTGCGCACGAGCGTCTCGGGCAACCGATGAGCCGCGTCGCCGAGCAGCTGATCACCGACTCCGTGCCCGTGCGGAGGCGGCCGAAGGCGACCCTGCTCATCGGGCTCGTGCTCACCGGCGTCATCGTGCTCATCGCCCTGGTGTCGCTGTTCTGGCTGCCCTATCCGCTCGCCGACACCAGCGGCAGTCGCCTCGAAGGACCGAGCGGCCTGCACCTCCTCGGTACCGACCGCCTCGGCCGCGATCTGCTCTCGCAGCTCATGTGGGGCGCACGGATCGCGCTCATCGTCGGCATCTGCTCGGTCGCGATCGCGGCCGTTCTCGGCACAGTGATCGGCCTGATCGCCGCGTTCTCCCGCCCCTGGGTCGATGACACCCTCTCCGCCGGACTCGATGTCGTGATCGCGTTCCCCGTGCTCCTGCTCGCCATGCTCGTGGTCGCGATTCAGGGAGCGTCCCTCTGGTCGGCGGTCTTGGCCATCGGCCTGGCGATGTCTGCGGTCGTCGCGCGCCTCACCCGCATCCTGGCGCGCCGCGTGCTGCAGGAGCAGTACATCACCGCAGCGCGCACCAGCGGCACGAATGTCCTCGGCATCGTCTTCCAGCACGTGCTGCCCAACATCGCGCCGACCCTCGCCGTCAGCCTCGCACTGCAGTTCGGTGCCGCCGTGCTCGCCGAGGCGAGCCTGTCGTACCTCGGGCTCGGCGCTCCGCCGCCCAACGCCTCGTGGGGTCGGATGCTGCAGGAGGCCCAGGGCACGGTGCTGACCGCACCCGTCGGGGCGATCGCCCCCGGCATCGCGATCATCGCGCTCGTGCTCGGCGTGAACTTCCTCGCCGATGGCCTGCGCGACCTCGCCGACCCGACCCGCAGGAGGAGCCGATGAGCATTCTCGACGTCACCGGCCTCACGGTGCGCTCAGGATCCGGAGCCCTGGTGCGCGAGGTCTCGTTCTCGCTGGAGCCCGGCGAGCGCCTGGGGCTGATCGGCGAATCCGGTTCAGGCAAGTCGCTCACGTCGCTCGCGGTCACCGGACTCCTGCCGGATTCTCTCGTCGCCTCGGGGTCGGTGCTGCTCGACGGGCACCAGGTCGTCGGTGCGCGGGATGCCGACCTCCGCCCGCTCCGCGGACCCGTCGCCCAGATCGTGTTCCAGGAGCCGCTCACCGCGCTCGATCCTCTGATGCGGGTCGGCCGCCAGATCGCCGAGCCGCTGCGTCGGCACCTCGGCCTGCGGGGTGCCGAGCTGCGCGCCGCCGTCGCGGCCGCCCTCGACGAGGTGGCGCTGTCGGAACCGCGGTTCGCACGCGCGTACCCGCACGAGCTCTCGGGTGGTCAGCGCCAGCGCGTGGCGATCGCGATCGCTCTCGCCGCTCGTCCGCAGCTGCTCATCGCCGACGAGCCGACGACGGCCCTCGATGTCACGGTGCAGGATGCCGTGCTCGCCCTGCTCGAGCGCCTCGTCGCCGAGCGTGGCATGGCACTGCTGTTCATCAGCCACGACCTCGCCGTCGTGTCGCGCATGGTCGATCGCATCGTCGTGCTCCGAGACGGCCTCGTCGTCGAAGAGGGCACGGTCGCGCAGGTGCTGCAGAGCCCGGCGGAGCCGTACACGCGGATGCTGGTCGACAGCGCCCGCGCGCTCGACGCGTTCCTCGATGCGAAGAAGGCCGGCGCATGAGCCTTCTCGAATTGCGCGCCGCCGGGTTCTCGTACGGATCCCGCCGGGTCCTCGACGACGTCTCGCTGAGCCTCGACGCGGGCGACTCGCTGGGCCTCGTCGGCGAATCCGGCGCGGGCAAGTCGACGATCCTCCGGCTGCTGCTCGGGCTTGCCGCCCCTCGCGACGGGCAGGTGCTGTTCGAGGGAGCACCGCTCTCGTTGCGCGATCGCGCGCAGATGCGCCGCTTCCGTGCGAGTGTGCAGCCGGTCTTCCAGGACCCGTACTCGTCGCTCGATCCCCGTCAGCGCATCGATCGCATCATCGGCGAGCCGCTGCGTTCGCTCGGTCTCGCTTCGGGGGCCGACGCGCAGCGCCGCATCGCCGAGGCGCTCGAGTCGGTCGGCCTCCCCGCCGACACCGCCCGCCGCTATCCGCACGAGTTCTCGGGCGGGCAACGGCAGCGCATCGCGATCGCCAGGGCCGTGGTCTCGCGCCCGCGAGTGCTGCTCGCCGACGAGCCGGTCAGCGCGCTCGACGTCACGACGCGCGTGCAGGTGCTCGAGCTGCTCGACCGCCTGCGTCGGGAGAACGGCCTGTCTCTGATCATGGTGTCGCACGACCTCACCGCGATCGCCTCGGCGTGCAACCGCACGCTCGTGCTGCAGAACGGTCGGGTCGTCGAGCAGGGCGCCACGGCATCCGTGCTGCACGCCCCGCAGGACCCCTACACGCGCGCCCTGGTCGACGCGGTTCCGCGCCTCCCCCGCTAGTCGGATCAGGCGCTCGTCTCGCGACGCCGGATCTGAAACCGAGTTCCGGTATTTCGTCCACCGTCCCTAGCTGGCGGCTCGATCGTCCGGGGCACGCGTATACATTTTCGGGGTGGCGGGACCGATTTCACACATGTTCTACGCGGACGATTCTGGCAATATCGACGACGGATGGATCGTCTACGGATGGGTCGAACTCGCAGTCGCGCACTGGGACTCAGTGCTCACCTACTGGCTGACATTTCGCAAGAGACTTGTCGCCGACTACGGAATACCGACATCAGAGGAACTGCACACGACTGCGCTCGTCAACGGCCGCGGCCGTGTCTCCTCCACACCGCCTTCTCGCTTCGTGAGGAATGGTGAGGCGCTGTGGAAGCCCTTCGGACGCGAGGTTGCGTTGCGATGTCTCGAAGCGGTGCGCGATTGCCCGCACATCGAGATCGGTGTGTGTTTCAAAAGGTCGCCCCTTCGAAACCGGGCGATCAATCAGGACCGTGAAGCTGTGTACTCATCCCTCGTCGCCCTGTGGGATTCGCAATTGCGCGCTTCGCATGATTTCGGGATGGACGGGGATGGAACTGATCCCATCTACTACAGTGCGCACCGAGCGTTGAGCCTTTCCACGCGTCGGATCATCGGGGATCCGATGTTTCACAGTTCTCGACGGTCTCAATGGACTCAGATCGCGGACATCGTGGCCTGGTCCGGGTTTACTCATCTGAACCCTCACGCGGGCAACGAGTTCGCGTGGACCTGGTACGACGACTACCTCAGAGACTTGAATCCGCTCGGAGATCCGATCGAGCTGCCCTGACAAGCAGCGAGACCCGCTTGTCCACGAGAGTGGGGCGGGCCTGCAACTCAAGTCTACGCAGACTGAGCGCTTATCGTCGGCTCAGCCGGATTGCATTCCGGAAATCTTGATCTCAGCCCAACGCGTGCCAGGCCTCTCGTAGTGCGACCAACGTATGGGTCATCTCCGCGTAACCAGGGGAATCCGCTGCCGGTCGCCTCGAGCGCCGAACGTCACTATCCTCGACCTATGCGTTTCACCGTTTCGTCGTGGTGGCTGCACGAGCAGCCGTAACGCATTGACGCGCGGGCTGCACGGCAGCCCGCGACCCTCCGCGGATCCATGTTCCGTGCAGCTCCTTTTCGAATCAGGAGCAGATCATGGACTCGTACGCCGCAACCCTCGCTCGCATGCCCGACCTTCGGAGGGCGATCGAGCAGCACCCCGAGAGATACCGCGTTCTCACCGGGGAGCGCCCCACCGGGCGACTCCATCTCGGTCACTACTTCGGTACCGTTCGCGAACGTGTCCGTCTGCAGGATGCCGGCGTCGAGACGTTCGTCATCCTGGCCGACTACCAGGTGATCACCGACCGTGACGCGGCCGGCGACGTGCGCGGCGCCGTATACGGCGCGGTTCTCGACTATCTCGCAGCCGGTCTGGATCCGACCTCGACCACGATCTTCACCCACTCGGCCGTTCCTGCACTCAACCAGCTGCTCGTCCCCTTCCTGAGCCTGGTCAGCGAAGCAGAGCTGCATCGCAACCCGACGGTGAAGAGCGAGCTCGCCGCGTCCGGTCGCACTTTGAGCGGCCTGCTGCTCACCTATCCCGTCCACCAGGCGGCCGACATCCTGTTCTGCAAAGGCAACCTCGTTCCCGTGGGCAAAGACAACCTCCCGCACGTCGAGATGACGCGCACGATCGCCCGTCGCTTCACCGAGCGATACGGCC
Source organism: Microbacterium sp. CGR1 (assembly GCF_051062835.1). Classification (GTDB taxonomy): domain Bacteria; phylum Actinomycetota; class Actinomycetes; order Actinomycetales; family Microbacteriaceae; genus Microbacterium. Next base: position 2,522,663 of record NZ_JAOTPG010000001.1, read on the forward strand.
GCGTGTTCCCCGAGCCTGACGCGCTCGTCACCGAGACCCCTGAGCTTCCGGGCCTCGACGGGCGCAAGATGTCGAAGAGCTACGGCAACGCCATCGCACTGGGGATGTCCGCAGACGAGACCGCCGAAGCCATCAGACTGGCCCCCACCGATTCGGAGCGCGTCATCACCTACGACCCCACGAACCGGCCGGGCGTCTCGGGTCTGCTCGCGACGGCCGCGGTCGTTCTCGACCGCACTCCGGAGGAGATCGCGGATGAGGTCGGAGGCGCGGGGGCCGGTGCGCTCAAGCGCCTGACCACCGAGGCTGTGAACGAGTTCCTCGCTGGCCACCGTGCACGCCGGGCGGCGCTCACGATCGGCGACGCCGCCGCGGTTCTGCGAGAAGGGAATGAGCGCGCGCGGGCCGTCGCTGACGACACGCTCGACGAGGTGAGAGCCGCGATGGGCATGACGTACTGACGGCCCGTGGCCGACGTCGGTGCCCCTCAACCCGCCGAAGGCGCGAGGCCGAAGTACTCGAGCTCCGCGTCGTTCAGCATCCGCGAGCGGATCAGGAACCGCATGCCGGTCGGCCCCTCGACCGAGAATCCGGCGCCGCGCCCCGGCACGACGTCGATGGTGAGGTGCGTGTACTTCCAGTACTCGAACTGCGACTCCGACATGAAGACCTCGACTGGGGCCTCGAGCCCCACGTCGAGCGCCCCCAGCAGCACGTCCCCAGGCCCGGTGATGAACATCCCCACGGGGTAGCACATGGGCGACGAGCCGTCACAGCATCCGCCCGACTGATGGAACATCAGGGGCCCGTGCTGCACGGTGAGGTCGCGGACGAGGGATGCCGCGGCATCCGTCACGTCGACCCGCTGGTAGGTGCCGATGCTCACCATGGTCCGTGCCTTCCTGCCGGTGGTTCGGGTGCAGATGGTTCCGGGCGGGCGCTGAGGGTGCAGCGCCCGCCCGGGGTCGAGCTCAGAAGAAGCCCATCGGTCCTTCTGCGTAGGAGACCAGCAGGTTCTTGGTCTGCTGGTAGTGGTCGAGCATCATCTTGTGGTTCTCGCGACCCACACCCGACTGCTTGTATCCTCCGAACGCCGCATGCGCGGGGTACTGGTGATACGTGTTCGTCCAGACGCGACCGGCCTCGATGGCACGACCCGCGCGATAGGCCGTGTCGCCGCTGCGGCTCCACACCCCGGCGCCGAGTCCGTAGAGCGTGTCGTTCGCGATCGAGATCGCATCGTCGAAGTCGTCGAAAGAGGTGACCGAGAGCACAGGCCCGAAGATCTCCTCCTGGAAGATGCGCATGTCGTTCGTGCCCTCGAACACGGTCGGAGCGACGTAGAAGCCCTCGCTGAGGTCGCCGCCGAGGTCGACGCGATCGCCGCCTGTGAGCAGCCGGGCGCCGCCCTGCTTGCCGATGTCGATGTAGCTGAGGATCTTCTCCAGTTGATCGTTCGACGCCTGCGCGCCGATCATCGTGGCCGGGTCGAGCGGGTTGCCCTGCACGACCTTTCCGACGCGCTCGAGTCCGTCGGCGAGGAAGCCGTCGTAGATCGACCGTTGGATGAGCGCCCGCGACGGGCAGGTGCAGACCTCGCCCTGGTTCAGCGCGAACATCGTGAAGCCCTCGAGCGCCTTGTCGTAGAACGGGTCGGCTGTGTCGCGGGCGACGTCCTCGAAGAACACGTTCGGGCTCTTGCCACCGAGCTCCAGCGTCACGGGGATCAGGTTCTGCGATGCGTACTGCATGATCAGGCGACCGGTCGTGGTCTCACCCGTGAAGGCGACCTTGCGGATGCGCTTGTGCTGCGCGAGCGGTGCACCCGCCTCGATGCCGAAGCCGTTGACGATGTTCACGACGCCCGCCGGCAGCAGGTCGCCGATGATGTCGAAGAGGAACAGCAGGGATGCCGGGGTCTGCTCCGCCGGCTTGATGACGACGCAGTTGCCTGCGGCGAGCGCCGGCGCGAGCTTCCACACGGCCATCAGGATCGGGAAGTTCCAGGGGATGATCTGGCCGACCACTCCGAGCGGCTCATGGAAGTGGTACGCGACGGTGTTCTCGTCGAGCTGGCTGATGCCGCCCTCCTGCGCCCTCAGCACGCCGGCGAAGTAGCGGAAGTGATCGACCGCGAGGGGGATGTCGGCGGCGAGCGTCTCGCGCACCGGCTTGCCGTTCTCCCAGGTCTCGGCGACGGCGATCTCCTCGAGGTGCTGCTCGATGCGGTCGGCGATCCTGTTGAGCACGACGGAGCGCTCTGCGGGGCTGGTCTTGCCCCAGGTGGCGAACGCCTTCCAGGCGACGTCGACGGCGCGGTCGATGTCTTCGACGGTTCCGCGGCCCACCTCGGTGAACGGCTTGCCGTTGACCGGACTGACGTTCTCGAAGAACTGGCCCTTGACCGGATCCACGAACTCGCCCCCGATGTAATGCCCGTACCGCGGCCGGTAGGTCGCGAGAGCGCCCGGCTGACCGGGAGCGGCGTACGCGGAGGATGCGGGGGCGGTGGACACGTCTTCTTCGACGATCGTCATCGGAACTCCTTCGACGGGCCGCGGGCGTCGGTGCTGCGCGGCTGTCCTCCGACGGTACGTCTGCGGACGTTGCGCCCGAATGCGCAACGTTGCGCGAGGTTGCGAGCCGGTCAGCCCTCTTCGAGGCGCTCGATCCGCGCGACCAGCCCCGCGCGTTTCGGCGACCGCGCGGGAAGCATCTCGAGCGCGAGGCGGAGCGCTGCGGCATCCCTCTGCCCCTCGGGGATCTCGGCGTAGGCGAGCAGCACGTCGAGGCTCGCCTCCGACAGCATCGCCTCGCGCAGCGCCGCCCTGACGGACTCGCGGAACTCCTCGACACCCGGCGAGGTCGACTCCGGCAGAACCGGACCTCGGTAGGCGGTGAGCGCGACGCGATGGGCTCCTCGGTCGAGCAGCGAGAGTACGTCGTGCGCATCGGTCTCGAGGGGAACTGTCAGCCGGTACGGCCGGGACTCGGGCACGAGACTGGGGGCGTGCTTCTCGAGCACCTTGCGCAGGCGCACCATCTCGGGTCGCAGCGTATCGGCGGATGCCTCCGGTCCGTAGACGAGCTCGCTCAACCGCTCGGCGGACAGCCCCTGGCGGTTGACCGCGAGCATGAGCAGGATCGCGGCATGACGCGCGCTGAGCTCGATCACGGACTCTTCGAGCTCGGTCTCGCTCTCGAGCCGCGCCCTGTCTCGTCCCAGCACATGCAGCGTCGCTCGCGTGGTCGGTTTAGCCCGTGACGAGATCGTCGTCGGGCGGGGCGCTTCGCTCCGTGCCCGAAGCCTGGCGACCATCAGCTCGGATTCGACGGCGCGTGCCGTGGCATCGACGAGCAGGCGAGCCTGGGTAGAGACGACCTCGTCGCCCCCCGTGATGTCGATGACTCCGAGCACACGCTGGGTCTCGGGGTCGCGCACGGGCGCCGCGGTGCATGACCACGGGTGCACCAGGCGGTTGTAGTGCTCCGCACCGCGGATCTGCACGGAATGCCCGAGCGTCAGCGCGGTTCCGGGTGCGGTGGTGCCGACGGCATCCTCTGCCCAGTTCGCTCCTGCGACGAATCCCATGCCCTCGGTGAGCGATTGCAGCTGGCGGTCGCCCTCGATCCAGAGCAGGCGTCCGGCCTGATCGCCGACAGCGATGACGACTCCGGACTCTTCCGGGGTGCCTGGCAGCAGCAGGGCGCGGATCATGTCCATCGCGGATGCCAGCGGGTGGGCGAGCCGGTAGGCCTCGAGCTCTTCTGTGACGAGTTCGATCGACGGTGCGGCCTCGGGTGCGACTCGACCGCGCCACGACCGCACCCAGGATTCACGGACGAGCGGACGCACCTGCTGCAGGCGATGATCGTCGAGATTGCCGGCGATGAGCTCCTCATGCGCACGCTCGATCAGCAGACGAGAGGCCTCAGGTCGACCATCACGTGACACCTGCCACGACGCAGCCACAGCGTCTCCGATCGTCGGTGGTGGAGCGTTACCTCAGTGTAGGAGCCGGATGCCGCGGACGGAACCCGCGATATTCCGGTGCCGCGGTCACAGACGCATGCACAGACGCATGCTCAGATCACGGATGCAGGTCGAGATCCGCGGTCTGGGCATGCAGGTGTGATCCGGGCACGCAGATGTGCACGACCCGACCGGAGTCAGGCCCGGGCGGCCCACCACTCGCGGAGGCGCTGCTCGGAGGCATCCGTGCCGATGACTCCCTCATCGAGACGCAGCTCGAGCAGGAACCTGTAGGCCTCACCGACCTCGCGGCCGGGCGCGATGCCGAGGATCTGCTGGATCTGATTGCCGTCGAGCTCGGGGCGGATGGAGTCGAGCTCCTCCTGCTCGCGCAGCGCGGCGATGCGCGACTCGATGTCGTCGTACGCCGAGGCGAGACGACCGGCCTTGCGCTTGTTGCGAGTGGTGACGTCGGCACGGGTGAGAATGTGCAGGCGCTCGAGCTGGTCACCGGCGTCGCGGACGTAGCGGCGCACCGCGGCATCCGTCCAGGCACCCTCGGCATACCCGAAGAAGCGCAGGTGCAGCTCGATCAGCTTCGACACGGCATCGGTCGTGTCGGTGTCGAACCGCAGCGCCTGCAGACGCTTGCGCGCCATGCGCGAACCGACGACGTCATGGTGGTGGAACGTGACCACCCCTCCGTCTTCGAGCTTGCGGGTGCGCGGCTTGCCGATGTCGTGCAGAAGCGCGGCGATGCGCAGTGCGACGTCGGGATCGGCACCGGGGTTGCGCGACTGCTCGAGCGAGATCGCCTGGCTGAGCACCGTGAGCGAGTGCTCGTAGACGTCCTTGTGGTGGTGGTGCTCATCGACCTCGAGTCGCAGTGCGCTGACCTCGGGCAGGAACTCCTCGATCAGGCCGGTGTCGACCAGCACGCGGATGCCACGCACCGGGTCCTCCGTCTGCATCAGGCGCACGAGCTCGGACTGGATGCGCTCCGGGCTCACGATCTCGAGGGTCGCTCTGAGCTCGGTGACCGCATCGAATGTGGCGTCGTCGATGCGGAAGCCCAGCTGGGCGCTGAAGCGCGCCGCGCGCAGCATCCGCAGCGGGTCATCGCCGAACGAGACCTGCGGATCCGCGGGCGTGCGGAGAACTCCGGCGATGAGGTCTTCGACTCCCCCGGTCGGGTCGACGAGCTTGACGGCAGGGACCAGCAGCGCCATAGCATTGACCGTGAAGTCACGGCGGTGCAGGTCGGCATCGATCGTGTCACCGAACTCGACGGTCGGCTTGCGGGTCACCCCGTCGTAGCTGTCGGCCCGGTACGTGGTGACCTCGACCTGCTCGCCCTGCACCCGAGCGCCGATCGTGCCGAACGCACGGCCGATGTCCCACTGCGCGGTCGAGATCGGCTTGATGATGCGCAGGATGTCGTCGGGCAGCGCGTTCGTGGTGAAGTCGAGGTCGTGCGTGGGGCGGCCGAGCAGCGCATCGCGCACGGGACCGCCGACGACGGCGAGGTCGAAACCCGCCGCCGCGAACGCATCGGCGAGGGTGCGGACGACCGGATTCTCGGCGAGCGCGCCGAGACGGTCGAGGCCGTCAGCCATGTTGAGCATGGGTTCCAGCGTACCGGGGGTCAGAACAGAGGGTTCTCGCCCTTGGCCTGGGCGATGGCGCGGACCCGCGCCTGCATCAGCCGCACGAGCAGAGCGCTCATCAGGAACCCGCCGACCACGGCGATCGCGACGATGAACCAGATGCCGACCTCGGGATCGATGATCTCGAACCCGTAGATCGCGACCGCGAGCAGCAGAAGAACCGGTCCCTCGATCAGCGCGAACGTGATGAACAGCCGCGTCTGACGCCTGCCGAAATCGGCATTGACGGCCCGGACGCGTGCCTCGATCGACGATTCGCCTGCGTAGCTCATGCCCCCACCGTAGCGGCGTTCACCCTCCGGTCGTCCTGCGGCAACCCCGGCGTCATCCTCCTTCGATGGGCTGGCCGGGCCCCGTGCGGCTGAGCACGGAAACCCCCACCCTCACAAAGGACACTCATGACCTCCCCCACCCCTGCGGTGCGGTGGCGGCGTTACGGACTCGCGTCCGCCGCCGTCCTCGCCCTGCTCGGCGGCGCCGTCGTCGCCCCCATCGCGACCGCCGCCGGCGAGCCCGACGTGCCGACGGACTCGCTGATCACCGGCGACACCACATGGCGCTACCTCGACGACGGATCCGACCCGTCGCCCGCACCCGCCGCACTCCGCGACTGGACCCTCCCCGACTACGACGACAGCGCCTGGAAGTCGGCACCCGGCTCGTTCGGAGCGAAGAAGGGCGCGCTCGCGCCGGTCGGGCCAGTCACCCCGAAGACGCTGCTGAACCACTACATCGACGGAGCCGCGGCTCCCGCGGTGCCCACCTACTTCTTCCGCACGACATTCGAGCTCGAGGCGGGCGTGGCCGAGCAGGTCGCGGCGCTGCGCAGCACCATCACCTATGACGACGCGATCATCGTCTGGATCAACGGCGAAGAGGTCGCGCGCTACGTCGACGGCCGCATCACCGACACCGTCAACGTCGAGTACGCCGGGGACAGCGGGGGCGACCCTCTCACCAGCACGTTCAGCGCCGAGGGCGAGCTGCTGCACGACGGCACGAACGACATCGCCGTCGCGCTGTTCCAGGACCGCGAGACCAGCTCCGACATCTACTTCGACATGTCGTCGCTCACGCTCGTCGAGGCATCGGACCCCGGCTCGCCCGTCGTGGCTCCGCCGACCCGCGTGATCCTGACCCCGACCGAGCAGCCCGCCGTGTCGCAGTCGTTCTCGTGGCTCGCGGGCGACGCCTCGCACACCATCGGCCAGGTCGAGATCGCCCCGGCGGCCGGCGGCGAGGCGCGCACAGTCGACGCCTACGACGCCGGTGTCGTCAACGGCAACCCGAACAAGCACTTCTCCGCCACGGTCACCGGTCTTCAGCCGGCGACGGCCTACCGCTACCGTGTCGGTCTCCCCGGCAGCTGGAGCGACTGGTTCGAGTTCCGCACGGCCGACCCGAGCGCCACGGACTTCCAGTTCATCTACTACGGCGACGCCCAGATCGGCCTCGACACCACCTGGCCGAGCGTCGTGAAGCAGGCTGAGGCACAGGCCCCGCGTTCGATCGGATCCGTGCACGCCGGCGACCTGATCAACACCTCGAGCAACGAGAACGAGTGGCTCAACTGGTTCAAGGGCATGGAGGACTCGGCCGTGCGCACCAACGTCATGGCCGCCCCCGGCAACCACGAGTACTCGGGCGACAAGCTGCTCACCGCATGGAAGGCGGCGTTCGAGTACCCGCACAACAACCCGTCGACGAGCACGATCGGCGAGCTCGCCGACCTCGCGAAGGGCGACTCCCCGGTCGCGCAGCAGTACCGCGCGTTCTTCGACCACTGGAGCTCTTTCGCCGCCGAGACCGCGTACTACACGGACTACCAGGGCGTGCGCTTCATCACCCTGAACGCGACCCGCGACACCACCTTCCTCACCCCTGCGGGTCTTCCGTCGTGCACGAGCGCCGAGTGCCCCTCGACGCAGATCGGCGTGCTGTGGACCCGCTTCCAGGCGGCCTGGCTCGACCTGCTGCTGCAGAACAGCCCGTCGAAGTGGAACGTCGTCACCTTCCACCAGCCGGTGTTCTCGGCATCCGAGGGTCGCGACGAGCCGGTGCTGCGCGCCGAATGGCTGCCCGTCTTCCAGCGCAACGACATCGACCTGGTGCTCATGGGCCACGACCACACCTACGCACGCGGCTACGTGAACACCGATGCGACCGAGACCCCCGGCATGACCTCGGGCCCCGTGTACGTCGTGTCGAACTCGGGTGCGAAGCACTATGAGCTCGAGACCCCCGAGAAGAACGTCTGGACCAACAACGGCGCCACCCAGGTGCTGCGCGGTCAGGGCGTGACGACCTACCAGGTCATCGACGTCTCGAAGAACCAGCTCGTCTACCGCTCATACCTCGCGGAGAAGCAGCCGGATGCCACGACCGACCTCCCGGTCGGCTCGGTCTACGACACCTTCACGGTGACGAAGTCGGATGCCGGTGAGAAGTGGGTCACCGAGGCCGGGGTCACGCCGCCCGTGATCGAGGAGCCCGCCGCGCCCGAAGTCACGCTGGGTGCCGCATCCGTGGTCGCCGGCGGAAAGCTCACCGTCTCGGGGAGCGGATTCGAGGCGGATGCCGCGCTGCGCTTCGAGCTGCGCTCCGACCCTGTCGACCTCGGCACCGCCACCGCCGATGCGGACGGCGCTTTCAGCCGCACGCTGACGATCCCGGCGAACACCCCGGCAGGCATGCACACGCTCGCGGTGATCCTCGCCGACGGCACCGAGGTGACCTCGCCGGTGACCGTGACCGCTGCCGCGAGCGGTGGGGCGACCACTCCGGGCGGGACCGGCGGAGCGATCGACGGCTCGCTCGCGACCACGGGTGCCGACAGCACGCCGTACCTCGTCGGAGCGGTCGTGCTGCTCGCCCTCGGCCTCGGCCTGTTCGCGATGCGGCGCCGCCGCCACGCGGGCAGCACCGAGTCCGCGGAGTAGCAGACCGCATCCGCTGTTCTGGCGTCGTCGGGACTTCGGTCCCGGCGGCGCCCTTTCATTCCGATATGCCGCACCCGTGCGCCGGGCACCGTCCCGTCCTAGGATCGGCACCGTGGCCTCAGAAGAGCAGCACTCCTCCCCCGCCGCACCGGACACGTCCCGGCGCGGGTTCCTCAAGATGGGCGGCGCCGCTCTCGCAGGAGTGGTGGTCGGCGGTGCTGCCGGTGCCGCGATCGGCGCGAACGTCGGCAACCATCGCAACGGGTTCGCATCCGACCCCGACCCCTTCGCCGCACTGACGCCGCGCAGCGAGCCCGGCTTCGACCACCTCGTCGTGGTGATGGGCGAGAACCGCTCCTTCGACAACCTGCTCGGATACCTGTACTCGAAGGACACGCTGCCTGCGGGCGAGAAGTTCGAGGGTCTCGCTTTCGGCACGCACAGCAACACCGCGTCCGACGGCACGGTCGTCGACGCACACATCTACACCGGCGACACCGACCGGATCATGAGCCTCCCCGATCCCGACCCCGGCGAGGAGTATCCGCACGTCAACACGCAGATCTTCGGCACCGTCGACCCGAAGGACAACGCCGATCTCTTCGTCGACCAGATGACGGCCCCCTTCAACGCCCCGACCCATGGCGAGAAGGCCACGATGTCGGGGTTCCTCGAGGACTACATCATCAACTTCCGTCGGCTGCGCAAGGGGGCGGAGCCGCAGCCCGACGAGGCGGCCCACATCATGGGCTCGTTCTCGCCGGCGATGCTTCCGGTGCTGTCCACTCTCGCGTCCGAGTTCGCGGTGTTCGACCACTGGTTCGCGGGGGTGCCGTCGCAGACGTTCTGCAACCGGTCGTTCTTCCACGCATCGACCTCGCACGGCTTCGTCACCAATCAGGCGGGAGGCGGTTACCGCAAGTGGCTCGACGCCCCGGCGGCGCCCACCGTGTTCAACCGTCTCGAAGACGAGAAGGTCAGCTGGAAGATCTACATCGACAAGCTGCAGCTCGTCTCGTTCACGGGGATGCTGCACGCCGCCGTGCTCGAGAAGTACTGGCGCACCGACCACTTCGGCACCATGGAGGACTTCTACGCGGATGCGAAGAACGGCACGCTGCCGGCCTACGCGTTCATCGAGCCGCGCATGGTCTACGACCACAACGACTTCCACCCGCCGTTCGGGTCGCCGCGCGAGAGCGAGGTCGACGGCGAAGCCGTGTACGACAGCGCGATCTCCGACGTCAGGGCCGGAGACCGGCTCATCCACGACATCTACGAAGCCGTCCGCACCAGCGCGTCGCCGAAGGGCTCGAACGCGGTCAATACCCTGCTGCTCGTCACGTTCGACGAGCACGGCGGATGCTACGACCACGTGCCTCCGCCCCAGGCGACGAAGCCGACGAAGGACACCGAGGCCGGCGAGATGGGCTTCACCTTCGACCGCCTCGGATGCCGGGTGCCCGCCATCGCGATCTCGGCCTACACGAAACGCGGCACGATCCTGCACGACGAGATGCATCACGGCTCGGTGACCGCGACCCTCTCACGGCTGCACGGGCTGAAGCCGCTCAACGACCGAGACCAGTCGGCGAACACCCTCTTCAACGCCGTGAACCTCGACAAGCCCCGGCATCCGGCCGACTGGCCCGTCACGACGCCCGCCTACACCCCGCCGAACCCCGAGGAGCGTGCACCGAAGCCGGGAGAGGCGGATCAGATGAAGCCGCTCACCCCGCCCGCACGAGGGCTGCTGGGCCTGCTCCTCGCGAAGTACGGCAAGCCGGGTGAACCGGAGCCAGAGACGTTCGCCGACGCCTACCGCCTGCTGCACGAGCACGGCGACGAGCTGTTCGGCCCGGCGAAGGGTTCCTGACCGTAGAGGGTCTGGGGATGCTGTCTTCTCCCGACCCTCCGAACCGACCTGGTCGGTCGGGCGGGGAGGTCAGTCGCGGTGCGAGGGGCGACGCGAGACGAGGAACAGCACTGCTCCGAGCACCAGCACGCCTCCGCCCACGGCGGCCCACGTGAAGGTCTCCGGTCCCAGCCCGGTGCCGGGCAGGCGTCCACCACCGGTGCTCGGCGGCGTCGAGGGGGTGGGCGTCGTGGTCGGCGGATCCGTCGGGGTCACGACGATCGCGGCGAGCGTGAAGTCCTGATCGACGAAGGTCTCACCTGCAGCCGTGACCTCGACCGTGAGCGTCGACGCGCCGACGATCGTGGTCCCCGCGGGCGCCGTGATCGTCAGCGTGTAGGTGCCGGGCGGCAGGCCGCCCAGGCCGTACGCGCCGTCGGCATCCGTGATGAGCTGCTGGTCCCCCTCGTCGGTGGTGAGGGTGATGATCGCACCGGCGACCGGAGCGCCACCGTCTGTGCGCACGACACCCGAGAGCCCACCGAGCCTGGCCAGCTCGAAGTCGACGTCTGCCACATCCGCCGTCGCGACGGTCTCACTCTGCGAGGTCGCCCCTGTGGCCACATATCCGTCGGGCGTCGTGACGGTGATCTCGTAGTCACCCGAGGGCAGACGCGGGAACGAGTAGCTGCCGTCGGCACCGGTCACGGTCGTGAGTGTCGTCCCGCCGGGTCCGGTCGCGGTCACGGTGAGGCCCGCGACGCCCGCTCCGTTCGCGCGCACAGCACCGGTCAGGTCGGGGTTCTCGGCGAGCACGAAGTCCGCGAGGGTGATCGGCACCTCGCTGCCCGGCGGGACCACGAGCGGCTCGGTCGGATCCGTCGTGCTGTATCCGGGCGGCGGCGTGACGACGACGGTGTGAGGACCCACCGCGACCTCGTCGAAGAGGTAGTTGCCCTGAGCATCCGTCGTCGTGGTCTGTGCTCCGTCGACCGTCACGGTCGCGCCCGGCACCGGGTTGCCGTCGTTGTCGACGACTCGTCCGGAGACGGCCACGGGGATGATGTCGCGCACGGTGAAGTCGGCGACACCGTCGGCGGTCGTGAGATCCACAGCCGCCGAGGTCGCGCCCTCGGGGATCATGCCCGCAGGAGCCGTCACCCGCACCGTGTATCCGGTCGTCGCGACGACGCCGGGGAACGAGTAGCTGCCGTCCGCACCGCTGGTCGTGGTCGCGACGACGTCGCCGTTCGCGTCGGTCAGTGTGAGGGTCGCTCCCGGTAGCGGCTGCGGGACGTCGGTGACATCGGAGATCACACCGGTGATGTCGCGCGCGATCGACGCGAACCAGGTCTGGTACACCGGGAACCCGGAGCGGCGCGTGAACGAGAAGGTCAGCGAGGTGATCGGCACATTGGGCTCGAACCAGGCGGCCGCGCCGCTCGTGTCGAGGGCGGCGGCGTTGCCGGTGAGCGTCTGCGTCGTGGCGTCCCAGGTGGGCACGTCCGCCGCGTCGCCCGTGCACGAGGGCTTACCCACGACTCCGGGCGCGCAGTAGTTGAGGCCGTCCTGGAACCCGCGCTGCGACCAGCACGATCGCTCCTGCGAGAAGTCCGCCTCTAGCCGCACGCATGCGGCCAGCGTATCGGCATATCGCGACAACGGCGAGGGTCGGACGGCCAGGGGTGGGCATGCGGAAAGGGGCGGATGCTGCGCGCATCCGCCCCTTCTCCGGTCTCTCAGTACGATCCGGTTCTCAGACCGGATCTCCCTGCACGGGGCCCTCGGTGTTCGGCTTCCAGCCGAGCGCCGGGGCGACGTGGGTCGCGAACGACTCGAGCACATGCAGGTTGTACGCGGGTCCGAGCTGGTTCGGGATCGTCAGAAGCAGGGTGTCGGCCGACATGACCGCCTCGTCGGCGAGCAGCTGCTGGATCAGCACGTCGGGCTCGGCCGCGTAGGTCTTGCCGAACGTCGAGCGGTAGCCGTCGATGATGCCGATCTGGTCGGCGTTCTCCTCGCTGCGCAGGCCGAAGTACGCCCTGTCCATGTCGGACACCAGCGGGAAAACGCTGCGGCTGACCGAGACGCGGGGCGTGCCCGTGTGACCCGCCTCTTTGTAGGCACTGCGGAACAGGTCGATCTGCTCACGCTGCAGCTGATGGAACGGCACGCCCGTCGCCTCGGTGAGAAGCGTCGAGCTCATCATGTTGAGCCCCTTGCGTCCGGTCTCCTCGGCAGTGGCACGGGAACCCGAGCCCCACCAGATGTGGTCGCGCAGAGTCGGCGATTGCGGTTCGATCGCGAGGTAGCGCCCTGCACCGACCATGCGGGGGTCGCCGGGAGCGAGGCCCTCTCCGTCGATGGCGCGGAGGAAGAGGTCGAACTTCTCACGGGCGATGACGCTGCCGCGCTCCGGGTCCTCCTCGTCGTGGAAGCCGAATGTCTCGTAGCCGCGCAGTGCCGTCTCGGGTGAACCACGGCTCACTCCGAGCGCGATTCGCCCGTCGGCGATCAGGTCGAGAGCCGCCGCCTCTTCGGCGAACTGGAACGGGTTCTCGTAGCGCATGTCGATGACGCCGGTGCCGACCTCGATGCGCTTCGTGCGTGCGGCCATCGCCGACAGCAGCGGCATCGGAGACGCGGCCTGACGCGCCCAGTGGTGCACGCGCACGGATGCTCCGTTGACCCCGATCTCGTCGGCGCCCTCTGCGATCTCGATGGTCTGCTTCAGCATGTCGCCCGCCGTGCGGGTCGCCGAACCGGGCACATCGGCGTAATGACCGAAAGAGAGGAATCCGAAAGCCTTCATGGTGTATTCGAACGCATAGACACGGATGCGTATTCCCTCATCACTCCTCCGACACCAGCAGACCGTCGAGCACGAGCTGACGGATGCGCGGTTCGAGATCGGCCCACAGGTCGACGAGCGGCACCTCGAACAGGTCGGCCAGCGCCCCCACGATCTGCATGACGGTCAGATCTCCGTCGCACGCGCCGACGAACGCGGCGACCGCGGGGTCGACCGTGATCGTGCGCGCGAAGCCCCCGCCCTGCCGGAGTTCGATGATGCTGGGATCGTCGTTGCCCGGAAGCAGGTGACGGGCCTCGGTGACATCGGGGGCCGTGAAGAGGGTGGACGGCAGTCCGTCGACGAGCAGGTCATGGGCGGCGAGACCCGAACGCAGCGCGCCGCCGACGTTCGACACGGGCTGCGACAGGCGCTCGAGACGACGCAGCGGTGCACCCTCACCGGATGCCGCCGGTCGCCGCACCAGGATGTAGCCGAAGCCCACGGCGGTGACTCCGCGTGCGGCGAAGTCGTCGAGCCAGGCGGTGAGCAGCGGGGTGAAGCCGGCATCTCGCGGGGTGGTGCCGCCGTCGCGGATCCACAGCTCCGCGTAGCCGAGCGGAGACAGCTCCTCGCGCTGGATGACCCACAGGTCGAGGTCGGCGGGAACCCAGGACGAGACCCGATCGAGGCCGACGCGGCCGGTCAGCTCGCGCTGGGCTCCGCGCGACTCCCAGTTTCCGAGCAGCTGGGCGACGCCGCCGGGGGTGAGGAACGACGGAGCAGCGCGCAGGAACTGCTCGACCAGCGCGTCGCCCACGAGGCCGCCGTCGCGGTACTCGTACTCGGGCACGCCCTCGGCTCGTGGCGTGATGACGAAGGGAGGGTTCGACACGACCAGGTCGAAGGCCTCTCCCTCGACGGGGTCGAACATGCTGCCCAGTCGGAACTCGATGTTCGAGACGCCGTTCAGCTGAGCGTTCAGTTCGGCGTAGGCGAGTGCCCGCGCCGAGATGTCGGTGGCGACGACGGCACCGGCATGCCGGGCGACGAGGAGTGCCTGGATGCCGCATCCGGTGCCGAGATCGAGGGCTCGGTCGACCTCGATCGGCATGATGATCTCGGCGAGGGTGCGAGAGGCCCCGCCCACTCCGAGCACGTGATCTGCGGGCAGCGCACCGTCGAGCGCCACCTCGTCGAGATCGCTGGCGATCCACCATTCGCCGATCCCGTCAGCGTCGACGAAGGACTGCGGCCGGAGCAGCGCGGTGGGAACGACCGCGTCACCGTCGATGCGCGCGAGGCCCAGAGCGACCAGGCCATCGACGCCGAGCCGCGGCAGCGCAGCGGCCACCGGGGCCACGGGCTGCGGCATCCCGAGCACCAGGAGGCGACCAAGGGTCGCGAGCACACCGTCGTCACCGGCGATCGCGCGCAGGATGGGTTCGCGCATCCCGCGGCCCAAGGCGTCGTCCTCTTCTTCTCCCCACAGGCGGCGCAGCGGCTCCGAGCGGAGGTCGGCGGCGTCGAGATCTGCGGCGAGCGCGGAGCTGCGAAGCGGGTCGGGAACGGGGGCGAGGGTGGCGGACACGGCCGTCACTCTACGCGTCTTCAGGGTTCTCATTCAGCCAGCCGCCTAGAATCACAAGGTCAGCACTCGCCGGACGCCTGAGATCACCGGCGTCCGAGGAAGACTCTCATGACCGCGACCACCCCCGAGAACGGCCTCCGCACGCGCCTGCAGCACCTGGCACGCGGATCCGTCATCTCGGCGATCGTTCTCGGCATGTGCGGCGTGGGAGCGGGAAACGCGTTCGCGGCCAGCGACTCCGAGACCGACGACGCCCCTGCGGTCGAGCTGCTGCTGTCCGCAGGAGTCCGCGGCACCGTCTCGCCCGGAAGCGCGACGACGGCATCGCTGACGGTGCAGAACGACGCGAAGTCGGCTCTCTCGGCCGGGCGGGTGTCCGTGGAGATCAACCGCACTCCTCTGACCGACGATGCCGCTGTCACGGCGTGGCTGGACGACTCGGAGGCCCCCGGAGAATTCGACTCGCTCGGCGCAGACCTCACCGCGCCGGTCGACGCCGAAGCATCGGTGACGACGAGCCTCATGATCCCGCCCGAGGCACTGGGCGACCTCGCGCCCGGCGTGTATCCGCTGCGTGCGACGCTCAGCGGGGCGCAGACCGATGCTCAGAATGACGCCGAGTCCGTGACCTCGACGACCGTCCTCGTCATCACCGCTGCTGAGAACCCGCCGGTCGCCCTGATGGTGCCGATCACCGCGACCCCGGTCGGCGGCGCGCTTCTGACGGCCGAGGAGCTGACCGTCCTCACCGCTGCGGACGGCGCACTCACCGCGGTGCTCGAAGGGGTCCGCGGCACTTCGGCCATCCTCGCGATCGATCCGTCGATCCCCGCGGCGATCAGGGCTCTCGGATCCGCCGCGCCTCAGAGCGCACGCGAATGGCTGCGTCAGCTCGACGCCCTCCCGAACGAGCGCTTCGCGCTGCAGTTCGGCGACGCGGACGCCACGACGCAGGCCCAGGCCGGTCTCCCCGAACTTCTGCAGCCGACGACGCTCGCGCCGTTCCTCAGCCCGAGCAACTTCCTCACGCTCCCGGATGAGACTCCCGCAGCGACGCCCACCGCGACCCCCGAGCCCACACCGGCGCCCACCGACGGCCCTGAACTGCCGGATGACGCAGACCTCTCTGTCATCCAGGGCGCCTCCCCCGGCATCCTGTGGCCGCGCAGCGATGCCTCGACCGCCGACCTCGACGCCTTCTCCGCATACATGGGCGGCGAGGCGATCACCGTCCTGTCGTCGATTGCTGTCGGAGGAGCCGACGATGCCCACGTCACGGTGGGCGAGCGCACCGCCCTCGTCACGGATGCGGCAGCATCCGCCGCTCTATCGGACGCGGCAGGCGAAGACGACGAGGTCGCCCGCCAGCGATCTCTCGCCGAGGCGAGCGCCCACCTGGCACTCTCCGCGCAGACGAATCCGACCGCACCTCTTCTCGTAGGACTCGACCGTGACGAGACGCGCACCGCCGACGCACTCAACGAGACGATCACCTCGTTCGACACCCTCGGCTTCGGGCTCGCGGAGGTCCTGGCCACCCCCGCCGTCTCCGCTGCGCTCACCACGGAACCGGACGCGACCCGCGCCACGGCAATGCAGCGGATGCTCGACAGCGAGGTCGTGCTCGGAGAGTTCGCCACGATCCTCGACGACCGACAGCTGCTGCTGAGCCCCAAGCGCATCCAGATCATGCGGGCGACGGCGGTCGGCCTCACCGAAGACGGATTCGACGACGCCGTCGCCGACGTGAACACCGCGACCACCGACACCCTTGAGGCCGTCGACATCCCGCCGGCGAGCACGATCCAGCTGCTCTCCGCCAACGCCGATCTGCCGTTCTCGGTGCGCAACGACCTGCCCTGGCCCGTGAACATCAACCTGTCTGTCAAGCCGAGCGATCCTCGTCTCGAGGTCGAGCCGGTGACCCCCGCGACGATCCAGCCCGGCACCACGAGCAGAGTCAAGGTTCCCGTCTCGGCGCGGGTCGGAAGCGGCGAGGTCGCGCTGAAGCTGGAGCTCTCGAGCCCCAGCGGGGTGGCGATCAGCACACCCGAGACGGTGCGCGTCTCTGTGCGCGCCGAGTGGGAGACGATCGGTCTCGCCGTGTTCGGCGGTCTCATCGTGCTGCTCCTCGGTCTCGGCATCATCCGCACCGTCCGCCGTCGCCGCCGTGAAGCGGGTACGGAGAAGGACGCCGTCGAGGAGTCGAATGAGTAGTCTCGGCCGCGCGAGCGCCGTCATCGCCGCCGGCACCATGGTGTCGCGAGTGACCGGTCTGCTGCGCAGCATCGTCCTGGTCGGCGTCCTCGGTTCGATCTCGCAGGCGGCGGACGCGTTCACCGTGGCCAATCAGCTCCCGAACAGCGTCTTCCAGCTCATCTCGGTCGGTGTGCTGACAGCGGTGATCGTGCCGCAGATCGTCAAGGCCACGGCCAAGCCCGACGGCGGTGGGGCGTTCATCTCGAAGATGTTCACGCTCGGCGTCGTCGTGCTCCTCATCTGCACCGCGATCGCCATGATCGCGGCTCCCGGTCTGGTGTGGCTCGCCACATCCGAGAAGCAGCAGGAGCTGCGGGCTCTCGCTACCGCGCTCGCCTACTGGTGTCTTCCGCAGATCCTCTTCTACGGCGTCTACGCGCTCCTCGGCGAGACACTGAACGCGCGCCGCATCTTCGGCCCCTTCACCTGGGCGCCCGTCGTCAACAACGTCGTCTCGATCGCCGGCTTCCTGGCGCTCGGTGCACTGTTCGGCAACGTTCCCACGAGAGCGGCGGCCTGGACCCCCGAGATGACCGCGATGCTCGGCGGCACGGCGACGCTCGGCATCATCCTTCAGGCACTCGTGCTGTTGATCTTCTGGCGGCGCACCGGGCTCTCGTTGCGCCCTGACTTCCGCTGGCGAGGCGCTGGACTCGGCACGGTCGGGCGACTCGCCGGGTGGACGCTGCTGATGGCTCTCGCAGGAATCGCCGCGGGCTTCTTCCAGACCAGCATCGCTACGGCGGTGTCGGGCACCGACGCCTCGACGACCGTGATGGCGAACGCCTGGCTCGTCTTCATGCTCCCGTACTCGGTCATCGTTCTGTCCATCGGCACCCCGTACTTCACGCAGATCAGCGAGCACGCGGCGGCCGGTCGCGACGACGAGGTGCGTGCCGACATCAGTCGCAGCATCCGCACCCTCGTGTTCTTCATCATGGCCGCGATCGCTGCCGTGGCGGCTGCCACTCTTCCGGCCTCTCGGGTGTTCACGAGATCGATCGATGAGACCTTCGCGGCCGCGCCGGTGCTGATCGCCTACCTCATCGGGCTCCTGCCGCTGACGATCCTGTTCATCGTGCAGCGCACGTTCTACGCCTACGACGACACGCGCACGCCGTTCTGGTTCACGATCCTCCAGTGCACCCTCGTCGTCGGAACCGCACTGCTCGCCTCCTTCCTGTACACCGCCGACGTGCTGCCCGCGAGCCTGCTGGCGGCAGCGGTCGCGCTCGGGCAGTCGCTCGCGAGCACGATCCAGACCCTTCTCGCTATCTGGCTGCTGCACCGGAAGATCGGCGGGCTGCAGATCGGATCCTGGATGCTGTCCATCGGCCGCTTCGCGCTCGCGGCTATCCCCGCGGCCGCGGCCGGATGGGGAGTCTTCCTCCTTCTCGGCGGCGAGGACGGGTGGACGCTCCGGAGCCAGCTCTTCGGGGCCCTCGGCACGTGCATCATCGGTGTCGCCGTGGTCGTCGTCTACATCGGCATCCTGGCCCTTCTGCGGGCGCCGGAGCTCAAGGTCGCCGGCTCCCTGCTGCGCCGCTTCCTGCCCGGTCGCTGAGCATCCGCGCGCGGGAATGTCGCGCGGTTACCATTGGTTGAAGCAGTCGAACGTCTTTCGGCGTCTCAGCATCTACGACGGAGAGCACATGCGTCAGGTCATCATCATCGGTTCCGGTCCTGCCGGATTCACCGCCGCCATCTACGCGGCGCGCGCGAACCTCAAGCCGCTGCTCATCGCGAGCACGGTCGAGGTCGGCGGAGAGCTGATGAACACCACCGAGGTCGAGAACTACCCGGGCTTCCCCGAGGGGATCCAGGGCCCCGAGCTCATGGCGAAGTTCCAGGAGCAGGCCGAGAAGTTCGGCACCGAGGTCGTCTACGACGACGTCACCGAGCTCGATCTCGCCGGCCCCGTCAAGAAGGTCACGCTCGGCAGCGGAACCGTGCACGAGGCCCAGTCGCTCATCTACGCGACGGGATCGGCGTACCGCAAGCTCGGCATCGAGGGCGAAGAGCGTCTCTCGGGCTACGGCGTCTCGTGGTGCGCCACGTGCGACGGCTTCTTCTTCCGTGAGAAGACGATCGCTGTCGTGGGCGGCGGCGACTCGGCGATGGAAGAGGCCACGTTCCTCACCCGCTTCGCCGAGAAGGTCTACGTCATCCACCGCAAGGACTCCCTGCGCGCCTCGAAGATCATGCAGGAGCGCGCCTTCGCGAACGAGAAGATCGAGTTCGTGTGGAACAGCGAGGTCGCCGAGATCCTCGGTGGCGACTCCGTCTCGGGCGTCCAGCTGCGCAACACGGTCGACGGCACGCTCAGCGATCTCGCGCTCGACGGTCTGTTCATCGCGATCGGCAACGACCCGCGCACGCACCTCGTGCACGAGAAGCTCGACCTCACGGCCGAGGGAACGATCTGGGTCGACGGCCGCTCGTCGAAGACCTCGGTTCCCGGTGTGTTCGCCGCGGGCGACGTCATCGACCCGACCTACCGTCAGGCCATCACCGCCGCCGGATCCGGCACGGTCGCGGCCCTGGATGCCGAGCACTTCCTCGCGGATTTTGACGACGCTTCCGTCGAGTTCCCGGCTGCGGAAGCCGCCGAGATCATCACCGCCTGAGCGGTCGGGAACAGTTTCACCTCGCCCGCTGTTGTAGCAGGCGAACCTCGAATCAAGGAGAACTCTGATGAGTGCAAAGGCTACGAGCCAGGCGACCTGGGAGCAGGACGTTCTGCAGGCCGAAGGTCCCGTCCTCGTGGACTTCTGGGCCGAGTGGTGCGGACCGTGTCGTATGGTCGCCCCCGTTCTGGACCAGATCCAGGCGGACAACCCCGACAAGATCACCATCCTCAAGCTGAACGTGGACGAGAACCCGCAGCTGGCGATGAAGTACCAGATCACCTCCATCCCCGCGATGAAGGTGTTCCAGGGCGGTGAGGTCAAGACGACCATCATCGGCGCCAAGCCGAAGCCGGCCCTCGAGCAGGATCTCGCAGCCTTCATCGGCTGATCAGGATTTCAGGGCCGTCACCTCTTCGGAGGTGGCGGCCTTTTCTGTGTCCTCCCGCCCCGACTACTTGCCGTACACGGGCACCGACGGCAGTCCGCGGGCTGCACGAGCGCGGTCGACGATCTCCTGGATCACGGGCGTCTTCGCGGCGTTGTAAGCCGATTGTCCCCGCGCCTCAGCCGCCACAGCGTCGCACTTCGCATGCGAGTACCGATCCACATCATCCGGATGTGCGAGCAGCCAATCCCTGAGGATGCGCTGGTTCGCTGCATCCCAGTCCTCCGCGACGAAGAAGTGCGCGATCGCAGTGCGGACGCCGTCGGTCTCACGGATCATGACGGGATGCGTGCGCACCGCACTCCCCCGCCGCCATCCTCCGGCCTCCAGCGCGGGCAGGCACGCACCGAAGTCCTGGAGGTCCCGGACCCTGATCGCCAGATCGATGATGGGCTTCGCCCGCATCCCCGGGACCGCGGTCGATCCGATGTGCTCGATCAGCCAGTCGGCATCCGACAGAGTGGTGATCTCCGAGGCGATGCTCGCGAACTGATCCGCCCAGGCGGGGTCATAGGTGAGAAGCATCCGCGGCATAGCGACGGAATCCTCAGGACGCGTCTGCGACCGTGGGGTCCCAGCGGCGGTGACGCTGCTTCTCATCGAGCAGCCCCCACACGGCCGGTGTGAGCTCGGGGTACTCCAGGGCGATCTGGCGGAGCACCCGGTAGTGACGAGCCGCGTTGGGACGCACCCCGTCGTTCGCGGTGATGTTGTCGGCCCGCAGGAGGTACACCACGAGCTCGTCGACGCTCGGCAGTTCCTCCATGAACTCCCAGGGATCCTCGCCGCTGAGAAGGCGTTCCTGAATCAGCACCGCGAGTTCGTCCGACGCCTCTGCTCGCAGCACTTCCAGGCTGGCGCGACGGGGAACGTGCTCGGTCATGCTTCCAGCCTACGTGGCCTTGCGGGTGCCCCGGCGCTCCACCTTCAGCTCGTCGGTCATCTCCTCGAGCTCCTTGCCCTTGGTCTCCGGAACCTTGAAGTACACGAAGAAGAACGACAGCAGCGCGAAGAAGGCGTAGAAGCCGTAGGCGAACGTGAGGCCGATGTCGGCGAAGATCGGGAACGTCGTCGAGATGAAGAAGTTCGCCGCCCACTGTGCCGCCGCCGCGACCGCGAGAGCGCCGGCACGGATGGAGTTCGGGAAGATCTCTCCGAGAAGCACCCAGACGAGCGGGCCCCAGGTGGCTCCGAAGAACACCACGAAGCCGTTCGCGCAGATCAGCGCCACCGTGGCCCAGGGGTCGGGAAGCGTGGCCGTGCCCTCGGCATCCAGCGTGCCGAACGAGAACGCCAGCGCCATCAGGCCCAGCGTCACGGTCATGCCGACCGAGCCGACGAGCAGCATGATGCGGCGGCCGATCTTGTCGACGAGCAGGATCGCCACGATGGTCACCACGATGTTCGTCACCGAGGTGATGACGGAGGTCAGCAGCGCGCTCGACTCGTCGAACCCGACGGACTGCCACAGCGTCGTCGAGTAGTAGAAGATCACGTTGATGCCGACGAACTGCTGGAAGACCGACAGCAGGATGCCGACCCAGACGATCGGCTTCAGGCCCAGGCGGCTGCCGCGGAGGTCGCGCAGGGACTCCTTGCGCTCCGTGTCGATCGTGCTCGTGATCTCTTTGATCTTCGCGTCGACGTCAACGGCGCCTGTGACGGTCTCCAAGACCTCCGCAGCGCGCTTCATATCGCCCTTTCGCACCAGATATCGCGGAGATTCCGGGAGCCTGAGAGACATGAGCCCGTAGACGAGCGCGGGGATCGCCGCGACCATGAACATCCAGCGCCACGCGGTGAGGCCCCACAGGGGCTGATCCGCCGCGCCGGCGAGGTTCGCGAGCAGGGCATCCGACAGCAGCGCCGCGAAGATACCGGTGACGATGGCGAGCTGCTGCAGAGAGCCGAGTCGTCCTCTGATCGCCGCAGGAGAGACCTCCGCGATGTACGCCGGGGCGATGACGGATGCTGCACCGACGCCGAGGCCGCCGATCACTCGCCAGATGATGAGGTCGACGACGCTGAATGCGAGACCCGAGCCGATCGCGGAGATGAAGAACATCGCCGCCGCGACGACCATGACCGGGATGCGACCGCGTTTGTTCGCGATCGGGCCCGCGAACCAGGCGCCCACCGCGCAACCTATGAGCGCCGATGAGACCGCGAAGCCCTTGAGGCCGACTCCGAGGTCGAAACCTGAGACGGTGCCGGCGAGAGCATCGACCGCTCCGTTGATCACCGCCGTGTCGAAGCCGAACAGGAAGCCACCGAGCGCGGCGGCGATGCTGACCGCTATGACTCGGCGACGGACACCCTCTGGATTCAGTGGCTTGGACATGGCATCCCTCTCATCGTCGCGACCTGGCGAGTCTACGACCGCTCAGTCGCTGAGAGGGGGAATCACGCCGATCCGTACCCCGATTGCCCGATCTCGTCGAGAATGCGGTTCAGATCCTGGATCGAAGCGAAATCGATGATGACCTGGCCTTTGCGCGCACCGAGTGACACTTTCACGCGCGTGTTCAGACGGTCGCCGAGATTGCCGGCGACCTCGTCGAGGTAGGCGCGACGGGCTCCGGGAGTGGGCTTCGCCGTGCGGCCGGGAGCGGCCGGCTCCGTCTTCGCCGCGACCTCTGTCGCGCGCACGGATAGGTCTTCGTTCACGACCTTGTCGGCGAGGCGCTGCATCGCCTCGGGGGTGTCGAGACTGAGGATCGCGCGGGCATGTCCTGCCGTCAGCACTCCGGCCGCCACCCGCTGCTGCACGGGTACCGGCAGTTTCAGCAGACGGATCGTGTTGCTGATCTGAGGACGCGAGCGGCCGATGCGGGTCGCCAGTTCCTCCTGGGTGATCCCGAAGTCTTCGAGCAGCTGCTGGTAAGCGGAGGCCTCTTCGAGAGGGTTCAGCTCCGAGCGGTGCAGGTTCTCGAGAAGGGCGTCTCGCAGGAGGTCTTCGTCGGCGGTCTCGCGGACCACGGCGGGGATCGCTGCCAGTCCGGCCTCACGAGCCGCGCGGGTACGCCGCTCCCCCATGATGAGCTCGTACTCGCCGTCGCTGTTCTGACGGACGACGACAGGCTGCAGCACGCCGAACTCTCGAACGCTGTGCACGAGCTCGGCGAGGTCCTCAGGGTTGAAGTGCGTGCGCGGCTGGCGAGGGTTCGGGACGATCTTCTGCGGGTCGATCTGGATCAGGTGGATGCCGGGGACGACCTCGAGATCCTCTGCCGCGGGCTGATCGCTCGTCTGCGCCGTCGCTGGACGCAGGTTCGCGCCGGGGAAGAAGACATCCACGGGACGCTCGGACTGATCAGCGGTGGGAATGAGGGCACCGATGCCCCGGCCCAGTCCAGTGCGCTTCGCCATCATTTCTCCTTGCTCTGCGCCGCGGTGCGCGACGCGATCTCGACGGCGGCCTCGCGGTAGGCGACAGCGCCGGCGGATTGCCCATCGTAGGCGATCACGGTCTGACCGAAACTCGGCGCTTCCGACACCCGCACGGAACGCGGGATGACGGTGTCGAGCACCTGATCGGGGAAGTGGGTACGGACCTCGTCAGCCACCTGCTGCGCCAGACGCGTGCGTCCGTCGAACATGGTCAAGAGGATCGTCGACAGATGGAGCCCCGGATTCAGGTGCTTCTGAATCATCTGGATGCTGCCGAGAAGCTGACTGAGTCCCTCCAGTGCGTAGTACTCGCACTGGATGGGGATGAAAACCTCGTTCGCCGCGGTGAACGCGTTGATAGTGAGGAGACCGAGCGAGGGCGGGCAATCGATGATCACGAAGTCCATCGGGTTGTCGACCAGGTACTCCTCCAGTGCGCGGCGCAGGCGGTGCTCTCGTGCGACCTGAGCCACGAGTTCGATCTCGGCGCCGGCGAGGTGGATCGTGCTCGGGGCGCAGAAGAGATTCTCGTCTTCGGGGCTCTGCTGCACGATCTCGGCGAGCGGCACCTCCTCGATCAGCACGTCATAGACACTCGGGGTCTCCGCGTTGTGCGGTACTCCGAGAGCCGTGGAGGCGTTTCCCTGGGGGTCGAGGTCGATCACGAGGACCTTCGCGCCGAGGCCAGCGAGAGCGGATGCGACGTTGACAGCGCTGGTGGTCTTTCCGACCCCACCCTTCTGGTTCGAGACCGTCAGGATGCGGGTATCCCCACTGAAGTCGATGTTCACTGCTTCGAGGACTCTGCGGCGAGCTGAGAGGTCCGCGAGTTCCCGCGCGAGCGGCGTGTCCATCCCGAAGGAGTCCTTCGGTGATGCCTTTTCGGGCTGTTTCACGTGAAACATCCACTCCTTTCGGGGCCGTGTTCCACTCTAATCGCTGTGACGGACGTTGCTTACTGTCGGCCGTGCTCCGGATGCTTCTCTTTGGGTAGGGCAGTGTTCGAGCAGTCTTGAGCGCCATGTTTCACGTGGAACATTCACGGGAGCACGAGCGACATGATCTCCCCCGCCACGTCGACGAGCGGCCTTGTCGCATCTATCTCGAGTGTTGCGCCTCGGCGCAGAAGGGGCTCGATCGACCGAAGGTTCTCACGGATCTCGCTTCGCCCCCCCTCCGTGGAACCATAGGGATTCGTCACACGCCGCTGTACGCGCTCGAGGAGGATCGCCTCAGGTGCCGAGAGCAGCACCACGTGATCGAAGTGATCGTAGAAGTAGCCCTGGTTCTCGACGGTCCCGGCCACCACGAGATCAGGGTGTTCCTCGAGTAGTGCAGTCAGCCGGTCCACGTCCCACAGGCCAGCCTGGGTCTTCCAGCTCCCGTAATCAGTGTCGATCGCCGGTACTCCCCCCTCCCCCAGTAGGGCGACAACACTCGACTTCCCTACGCCTGACATTCCTGTGATGAGAACCCGGGCCATTCGTCCACGGTATCCGTGTTTCACGTGAAACACGTCGTCGAGTCGCACCTGGAGGGCCGTCGGGATAGTCACTTTGGTCGTGGAAGCGGAGCCCCACGCCCGCTCCCCACTCATGATCTGCCGACATAGCCCTCAGGTTTCACGTGAAACACGCTTTCTGGCCCGGTATCAGGGTCCCTGTCATGCGTGAGTGAGCCCGCGCGATGCGCGAGTGTAGACCGGCGTTCGTTCCCGGCCGCCCGCTCGAGCTTTCTACTGCACGAGATGCGGCTCGCGATGGTCACTCGGAGGGCATAGGAGCGATGATCACTGCCACGCGATGATTCGGGCCAATCACGCGAATCACTTTCACGGCTCCCCAGGCGGCCCCTCGGCGACATCGATGTGGAGCCCTCCATCCTTCACGCACGATCCGTCCACCCGAGGAGATGCGCTTCATCGCCCCGTGGGCGAACTGAAGAAGATGAGTCGATGGGACATCGTGGCACTGTTGGCGCCCCTACCGTGCCGATGGCCTACAGAACGCTACGGGAGGCAGTCGGCCACGAAGGCAAGGTGTCGAGTTTAGCCGTGTGACCAGGCTTCCTCTCCCCCAACCGGCTAAGAGATGCCTGCTACGTCTCCCGATTTGCAACGCCTGGGCCTGGAGGGCCTGCAGTGTGCCGGGGGACCTCAGCGTTTCACGTGAAACACCGATGCGGGTCGAAAGGGGTCACGGCTCGTCTCATCATGATGCTTCGAGGATCACTCCCACCTCCACCGCATAGCTTCGTGCCCTTGTCGTCGGCGACGGTGAGGGTCACCGTGCCTGGCGAGAGGAATCCTGGGCTGAAAGCACAGCCGTCCGTCCCGATCGCCGAAGGGGGGCTGACTCGGGAGTCTCTATCGCACCTAAGCGCATTGCTTCCTCGCCAGTTTCCCGCCTTCCGCAGCCGCAGCCACAGCCACAGCCACAGCCACACGCTCATGAGTGTAGGAGTCCGGACTCCAAGGCCCAGTCACCCACCCGGAACCAACCCAGCCCCCTGTGTGGAGCATGCGTCCGGTCCCCCTATCAAGCACAGGCACAGCACAAACACAGCACAGGCACAGCCACAGCCACAGGCCCGACTGCCACGGTCCACACTTCCAGCCAACACACGAACCGACACTGGGCCGACGCGGCTACCCGTCAACCGGCCCGAAGGCCGAGAGGATCGAGGCCCACAACCCAACGCCCCGGGGTGAAGGTCCCGGCCCCAGTCGCACCCCAAGTGCTAATCCCAAGGTTCGAGGTCCACCGCACAAACCTCCACCACGCAAGCGTGGAGGGCCAAGCCGAGGCGCAATCCCCCCAAGCCCCTCAGCCCCCAAGCACGAAGCCCCCACCCCTAAGCACCAAGCAGCAGGTCCCCGGCACCAAGACCCAGTCCCTAAGCACCAAGCAGCAGGTCCCAGGCGCCAAGCCCCATGCCCCACATCCCACGCCCCACACCCCACACCCCTGCCCCTGCCCCTGCCCCTGCCCCTGCGCGGTGCAGGTCTATGCCGTCACCTAGCTCCAAGCGACCACACAATGTCGCTGCAAACCAACGAACCTACGCGCACACCCACTCACCAACTTCCAGGGGACGGACTCCACACACCAGCCACAGCCCCTAACCTGCACCAACCCCACACGCCAAGCCTGTACCGAGCACAGCCACACCAATAGCCCCAGCACCTCCAGCCCCAACATCCCCCGCAGGTGACAGCGGTGCCCGCTCCATCTCCCCGCAAGGACGGTAGTCACGGTTCCAACCGGAGAGACGACTCCGCCACAAGGGCCATGCAATCGAGGAACCTTCGCAGACTCATCTCCTCCAGCGCGCGGATCGTTTCACGTGAAACACCGACGAGCAGAGGTGCTTGCTGCGCTTCGCGCACACGACTCGGTCTCTACCATTCGGGCCGGCGGGCGGAGAGATGGGTGTTTCACGTGAAACACTGCGCCCGGGTCTCCAACGACGCAGCGTGCGGAGCGCCTGCGGATCCTCCTCAACCTAGTAGTGATGCACCGGGGATGCCGGTCCCTGCGTCACTCACCGAGCACTATCCAGCACCACTCGACGATCTCGACAGAGGCAGGCCGTTTCACGTGAAACATCGCAGCATTCACCCATGCCACTCGGACACCCATGCCACGCTGGCCCCAGACACCCAGGCACCCAGACACCCAGACACCCAGGCACCCAGGCACCCAGGCACCGGGAGCCCGGATCATCTTCACGAGCCTCGCTCTCATACATAGGTGTGACCTATCCGCACGTGCGTGAAACGGGCGCACGTGCACACACCCCGCGGCGCGCTGGCTGCTCGTAACGTCAACCACCGATGCCCGGCGACCGCGGCCCCGCTTATAGACGTAGAGTCCCTGTCCTCAGGAAACGCGTTTCACGTGAAACATCATCGGTGACAACCGGGACCACGGCACGCGGGGAGACTCGCTGCACCACACAGCGAAGTGCGACGCCACCGTTGAGCCATGCGGAGATAAGCTACCGCGACGACCGCACTTCGTGCGGCGGATAGACAGCCGTTATAGGACCCGACGATGAATCGCGCTCAGCAGAATGGTGGGCGCGGTTAGAACCCACGCCCAGAACTGCGGGATCTGCCTAGCGAACCACGGCCCGCACGACACGGGTCGACTCCGGCAGCACGTCCTCACCGAGAACCTCGACCCGGACGTCCGTGAGACGGAACTTCTTGATCTGCTTCTGTGCGGCGTCGATCTCGTTCGCAGCGTTCATCCCCTTGAGCAGGACGAGTTCTCCCCCGTCACGAACGAGCGGAGCGGTCAGCGGGATCAGGGTCTTCAGGGCACTCACGGCGCGCGCCGTCACGACGTCGAAGCCCTCGGGTCGGTGAGCATCTTCAGCACGAGCACGAAGGACTTCGACGTTATCCAGACCCAGGGCTGCGACCTGCTCATTCAGCCAGATCACGCGACGCTCCATAGGCTCAATGAGAGTCCACTGCACGTCGGGACGTGCGATTGCCAGGACGATACCGGGCAGCCCTGCCCCTGAGCCAATGTCCGCCACAGACCCGTGGAACAGCGGCGCAGCGATAACACTGTTCAAGACATGTCTCGTCCACAGCCGGGGAAGCTCGAGCGGCCCGATCAGCCCTCGCTCTTCTCCATGCTCTGCGAGTGCTGTGGTGAACTGCCTGGCCAGCTCGATCCGATCGCCGAAGAGCTCGACGGCGACGGTGGGCTCCACCTCGACAGCACTCACAACAGCATCCCTACGAATGTTTCACGTGAAACGTCAGCGACGACGAAGAACTGTGTGCCGGTCAGCACCTTCACCGTACGACTCGGAGACAAGTCCCTGGTCAGCGGCAATATCGTGCACAAGCTTGCGCTCGTAGCTCGACATGGGCGGCAGCGACGCTTGGGTGGCACCGTCATCGAGCTTCGCAGCCGCAGCGTTGACAAGAGTCTCAAGCTGACGGCGGCGGGTGTCGCGGGATCCGCCGATGTCGAGGATCAGACGCGAGAACGAACCAGTCTTGCTCTGCACGGCGAGACGCGTCAGCTCCTGAAGAGCCTGCACGGTGTCAGGGGCCGAGAGCAGAGCAAGTCCGTCACCCTCGGCCTCGACCGAGACATACGCACGTCCCTGGCGAACATCGAGGTTCAGGTCGCCGTCGATGTCAGCGATGTCGAGGAGCTCTTCGAGGTAGTCGGCTGCGACATCGCCCTCGTTCTCCAGCTCGGCGACCGTGGGCTCCACGATCTCAGTCACGTTGTCGGTCACGAACCGCTCCCCTTCTTCTTCGAACGCTTCTTGCCCACGGGCTGCTGACGCTTGGGAGTCTGTGCCTTCGCACGCTCCGCCTCTTCGAGCATCCGCTGCTGTTCTGCCTCATATGCGGCCATCGGAACCACCTTGCCCGACGAGTCGATCGCCTTGCCCTTGCGTGCCAGACGCTCTTCGCGCGCCTTGGCGGCCTCAGAGCCGGGAGTCGGCATCTCACGGATGACGAGGAACTGCTGACCCATCGTCCAGAGGTTCGAGATGAACCAGTACACGACGACGCCGAGGGGGAAGAAGATACCCGAGAAGATGAAGCCCAGGGGAAGGATGTAGAGCATGATCTTCTGCATCTGGTACGCCTGGCCGGTCTTGGCCTCGGGCGACAGGTTCTTCGAGATGATCTGCAGCTGAGTGAAGAACTGCGACGCGATCATGAGCACGACCAGCGTGACCAGGATGACGATCGCCGTGGTGTTGCCAGCGTCCACCGCGTTGCCGAGTGTCTCGTGCAGAGAGGCCACACCGAAGAGCTCAGCGTTGTAGAACTGCTCGGTGAGTTCTGCATTCAGCAGACCGACACCACCGACACCGAGGTTGTGGTGCTTCGAGACGTCGCTCAGCACGCTGAACAGGGAGAAGAAGATCGGCATCTGCACCAGCAGCGGAAGACAGCTCGACATCGGCGTCGTGCCGTGCTTCTTATACAGCCCCATGGTCTCGCGGCTCATGGCCTCACGAGAGAGCTGATCCTTCTTCCCTCGATACTTCTCCTGAACTTTTCGCAGCTCAGGAGCAATTTCCATCATCTTTCGCTGGCTCTTGATCTGCTTCACGAACAGCGGAATCAGTGCCGCACGGACGACGATGACGAGACCGACGATCGACAGGACCCAGGTGAGTCCGGACGCCGCAGGAAGACCGACCGCGGTCAGCAGCCAGTGCCAGGCGACGAGCACCATCTCGACGAGCCACTTGAGCGGCCAGAGGATGGTTCCGATCAGGTCGAAGCCGCCGGAGGCGGGCGCCGGCGACGGGGTGGTGCTGGCGAGCAGAAGGTCAAGACCCACCGATCAGTCCTTTCGGGAAGGGACGACGAAACCGTGAGCGGTCAGGTCATAGCGGAAATGTTCGTGCGGACGGACGTCATCGACGCCGCCGTGGCTCCAGGGGTTGCAACGGAGGATGCGCCATGCCGAGAGCATCGTTCCCCGCACAGCGCCGTGCTGTTGCACCGCACCTACAGCGTAAGCGGAACAGGATGGGTAATAGGCACAGACATCTCCGTACATCGGAGAGATCACCTTGCGGTAGCCGGCCAGGAAGCCGAGCACGGCATTCCTCGGCGCCAGCGGGATGCTGCGCAGCAGATCCCCTGCACGCATGTGCCCCGTGCCGATCGAGGATGCCGGAAGAGCCGTCATGCTCGCGCCTGCCCGAGACGGTCGAGGCACCGGTTCACTTCGGCACTCAGCTCGGCGTAACTGGCGGTAGCGGACGCAGGAAGGGCACGGATGACGACATCCGTGCCCTCGGGTACCCGCGGAAGCGCCTCCGCACAGACGGCTTTGAGTCGCCGACGGACGGTGTTGCGCACCACAGCGGTGCCCACCTGCTTGCTGATGATGAATCCGAACCTCGCGGCTCTGCTCTCGCCCGTCGCCAGCATCGAGGTGACGACCTTGGCTCCGCCACAACGGGATCCGCGTCGAACGACCAGTCGATAGTCGCTCCCGCGGGTCACACGAAACGGGCGGGCGAGCACAGCGATCTACGCGGAGAGCTCGGTGCGGCCCTTCGCGCGACGAGCCGACAGGATGGCGCGGCCGGCGCGGGTGCGCATGCGAAGGCGGAAGCCGTGCTTCTTGGCGCGACGACGGTTGTTGGGCTGGTAAGTGCGCTTGCTCATGAAATCACTCCGGGAATGCTGCCACCGGGATCGATTTGACCGGAGACATAGGGATCTGCCATTCAGGCATAAGTCAACCGATTAAGGGTACGTCTTGACGGCGCGCAGAGCAAATCTGCGCGCTTCGACCTCGACCTCCGGCACGATCCGCACAGCTATTATCCACAACCTGTGGCATGCACGTATGCGCAACACGCGCGCGGATTCCCGTAGGCAGGTTGCCGTTCCCAGCCGCGGTGACTACCGTGGCATCCGAAGTTATCCACAGGGGGGACGCCGTTCTCGACGCCCTCCGAATCCCCCAGCACGGAGCGTCATGTCATCACCTGCCCAGCCCGACGTTCCGATCTGGACCACGGTGCAGGACCTGCTCGAGGCGGATGACCGGGTGACCCCGCAGCTGCAGGGATTCCTCAGCCTCGCCGTCCCCGCCGGCGTGATGTCAGCGACGCTCTATCTGGAGGTCCCCAACGACCTCACCGCGGCGCAGATCAACAAGCGCCTGCGCCTCCCGATCATGGAGGCGCTCTCGCACATCGGCCAGGAGGTCACCTCGTACCGCGTCGTGGTGAACCACGAACTCGCCGAGCAGCCGACGGCACCGATCGCAGTGGCCGATTACGGCCGCCAGGAGCAGATCCGGGTCGAGTCGCCGATGGAGCAGCCGACACAGCTCCGCCACGAATCCCGCCTGAATCCGAAGTACACCTTCGACAACTTCGTCATCGGCCAGTCCAACCGCTTCGCTCACGCGGCGGCGGTCGCGGTCGCGGAAGCGCCGGCCAAGGCATACAACCCGCTCTTCATCTACGGAGACTCGGGACTCGGGAAGACCCACCTCCTGCACGCGATCGGCGACTACGCCCAGTCCCTCTATGCAGGGGTGAAGGTCAGGTACGTCTCGAGTGAGGAGTTCACGAACGACTTCATCAACTCGATCGCGAACAACCGCGGTGCCGCCTTCCAGGCGAGGTACCGCGACGTCGACATCCTGCTGATCGACGACATCCAGTTCCTCCAGGGTCGTGCCGAGACTCAGGAAGCCTTCTTCCACACCTTCAACACCCTGCACGATCACAACAAGCAGGTCGTGATCACGAGCGACGTGGCACCGAAGCACCTGACCGGGTTCGAGGATCGGATGCGCAGCCGGTTCGAGTGGGGTCTGATCACGGATGTGCAGGCGCCTGACCTCGAGACGCGTATCGCGATCCTCCGCAAGAAGGCGCAGAGCGAGGCGCTCCATATTCCCGACGAGGTACTCGAGTACATCGCGACCGTCGTCTCCTCCAACATCCGCGAACTCGAGGGAGCGCTGATCCGCGTCTCGGCGTTCGCGAGCCTGAATCGCTCGGCCCTCGACATCTCTCTCGCCCAGACGGTGCTTCGCGACATCATCGACACCGCCGAGGACAACATCATCTCGCCGACGGACATCATCACGGCGACCGCGCAGTACTTCAAGCTCACAGTCGACGATCTGTACGGCTCCAGCCGCTCGCAGCAGATCGCGACCTCCCGACAGATCGCGATGTATCTCTGTCGGGAACGCACGAGCCTCTCGCTGCCCAAGATCGGACAGCTGTTCGGAAATCGCGATCACACGACGGTCATGTACGCCTACAAGAAGATCAGCGAGCTCATGAAGGAGCGCCGTTCGATCTACAACCAGGTGACCGAGATCACCACGCAGCTCGGTCGCCGCTGAGCGCACGAAGCCTCGAAAAAGGGGGTCGCAGGGTCCGATGGGACGCTGCGACCCCCTTCTCGTTCGTCTGAGGGGCATCCACGAGCATGGATAGATGCCAGTTTGCACATGTGGATAACTTGTGGATGGATCGCTCTCAGGTCGGGACGAATGTGTGGGAAACAGGCGAACCTGTGGATAACTGTGGGAGAGCGCTCCGACCGGCAGACCCCCTCCACCCGCGGATTCCTCAGGGATTCCACAACTGACAACCGTGTAGTTCCCTACTCGCGTCTGCTTTCCACCGAGTTATCCACAGTATCCACAGGTGTTAACACCGTTAAGGAGTTAATTCAATTCAGGGGCGATCCGATCACCAGACGGTGGGGAAACTCCGACAGACCCGAGCTTCGCCCCGGCCGTAGGGATCCGACCGACTGTGGGGCTAGCATGGGAAGCCCTGCACCGGCAGGAACGATGACGACACGTCTCAGAACGACGACAAGGGAGCACCCGTGAGGTTTCAGGTCAACCGCGATGTCTTCAGCGAGGCTGTCTCGTTCGTCGTCAAGCTGCTTCCGCAGCGCAATCCTCAGCCGATCCTCGCCGGAGTCCTGATCGAAGCGGACGGCTCAGGCCTCACGCTCTCAGCCTTCGACTACGAGGCGTCCGCACGTACGACCATCGAGGCGACCGTCGACACACCGGGCACGATCCTGGTTCACGGTCGCCTGCTCTCCGACATCGCCAGCCGACTTCCGAACGCTCCGATCGAGATCGCCGTCGAAGACGACGGCAGCATCACCGTCAGCTGCGGGTCGGCCCGCTTCACGCTCGCGGCCATGCCTGTCGAGGAATATCCCTCGATCCCCGAGGTCTCGGGATCCTCCGGTGTCGTTCCGGCAGATGACTTCGGCACGGCGATCGCGCAGGTCGGCTTCGCCGCATCCCGCGACGACGTGACCCCGGTGCTCACCGGTGTGCAGCTCGAAGTCTCCGGCCACACGCTGAGCCTGGTCGCCACAGACCGTTACCGCGTCTCGCTCCGTGACGTGCCATGGGACGGCGAAGCCGTCGAGGCAACCGCACTGGTTCCGGCACGTACGCTCCTCGAGGTCGGAAAGACCTTCGGTCACGCCGGCACGATCCAGATCGCGTTCTCGGGAGCCGGCGACCGCGAGATCATCGCGTTCACGGCGGGCAACAAGACCGTCACATCGCTGCTGATCAAGGGCAACTTCCCGCCCGTCCGCCGCCTCTTCCCCGAGCAGACCGAGCACTACGCGGTCGTCAACACCGCAGACCTCGTCGAGGCCGTGCGCCGTGTGTCCCTGGTTCTCGACCGCGCCGCTCCGCTGCGGTTCACGTTCTCGAGCGACGGCGTCACGATGGATGCCTCCGGCAGCGAGCACGCCAGGGCTTCCGAGTCCGTCGATGCGATCCTCTCGGGCGGCGACGAGGTCACTCTCGGCCTCAATCCCCAGTACCTCATCGAGGCACTCGGCGCTGTGAAGAGCGAGTTCGTGCGCGTGACGTTCACTTCGAGCGACAACGCGAACAAGCTCAGCCCCGTGCTGATCACGAGCCAGACTTCGGTCGATCAGGCCGGTCTCGACTCGTTCAAGTACCTGCTGCAGCCGAACCTCCTGCTGCGCTGATCTCACTCCGCGACTTCAGGGGATCGCCTCGGCGCGAGCACCCGACCGCGAGTTCGATGTCAGACCCCGAAGGTAGGCTGACACCGTGATTGTGGAACACCTGAGCCTGGTCGACTTCCGCAATTACGCGACCGCTGATCTCGCCCTGCACAAGGGACCCAACGTCCTCGTCGGGCGAAACGGTCAGGGAAAGACGAATCTCGCGGAGGCCGTCGTCTTCCTGGCGACACTGGGCTCGCACCGGGTCTCCTCCGATGCGCCGATGGTCCGCGAGGGACAGGACTTCGCGATCATCCGCGCGCGCCTGTCACATGGCGAGCGTCGAGTGCTCGTCGAGGTGCAGCTCAACAAGCAGGGGTCGAACAAAGCCCGTATCAACGGCTCGCCGTCGAAGACCAACGAACTCCCCCGCTACGCGCACGTCGTGCTCTTCGCCCCCGAAGACCTGCAGATCGTCCGCGGCGACCCCTCAGCGCGGCGACGCTTCGTCGACCAGCTTCTCATCCAGCGCACCCCGCGCATGTCGTCGGTCCTCGCGGACTACGACCGGGTGCTCAAACAGCGCAACGCCCTGCTCAAATCCGCCCGTGCCCGCGGCATCAAGGGCGAGGGACTCAGCACGCTCGACGTGTGGGACGACAAGCTCGTCTCGCTCGGGGCCGAGATCATCACGGCCCGACAGCGGCTCGCGACCGATCTGCAGCAGCCGGTGGCCGAGGCCTATGCGGCGATCGCCGGTGAAGACCATCGCCCGCAGCTCGACTGGGCGCTCTCGGTTCGGGGAGCGGATCCCGAAGAGGGGGTGGATGCTCCGGCTGAGACGTCGGGTGACATCGCCGAGATGTTCGACGCCGCACTGCTCGCCAAGCGATCCAACGAACTCGACCGGGGCCTCACTCTCACCGGCCCTCATCGCGACGATCTGGTGCTGCGCGTGCGTGGTCTTCCGGTCAAGGGCTACGCCTCGCACGGCGAATCGTGGTCGGTGGCGCTCGCCCTGCGTCTCGCCTCCGCCGAGCTGCTGCGCAGCGAATCCCCCGCCGGCGACCCTGTGCTGATCCTCGACGATGTGTTCGCCGAGCTCGACGCCGATCGCCGCCAGCGTCTCGCCGCACTGACCGCGGGGTACGAGCAGGTGGTGGTGACCGCGGCGGTGGAGGAGGATATCCCCGAGGTTCTCCATGCCCACGTGGTGCGGATCTCTGCGGGAACCATCAGCGACGAGAGGGAGGTGGCCGATGACTGACATCGCAGCCGTTCCGGCCCCCGAGACTCCGGAGACCGTCGCCACGTACCTGCGTCTGCGGGGCCTCGCGCCGAGCTCGAAGTCGTGGAAGCGCAAGCGGCGCATCGTCACCGACGACGACAACGCCCCTTTCACCCCTGGACGTGATCCCGGCGCCCTCGGCGCAGTGCTCGACAAGCTCAGCCGGGACTCCGGATGGCAGAAGACGTTGGCACGCGAAGACCTGGTGCGTCAGTGGGCCGACCTCGCAGGATCCGACACGGCGAAGCACTCCGAGCCGGTCTCGCTCGAGCGCGGAGTGCTCACCGTGAAGTGCGATTCGACGGCCTGGGCGAAGAATCTCCAGTACATGCGCGGGACGATCCTCACCGAGATCGGTCGCCGGTATCCCGATGCCGGTGTCGAGAACCTCCGCTTCATCGGACCGGACGTACCCTCCTGGAAATGGGGTCCCAGAGTCGTTCCAGGACGGGGCCCACGCGATACCTACGGGTAGGACACCACAGATGGGGTCCGACACGCTCAGAGGGCCACAGGTGGCCGCTGAGCCGCATATCGACACGAAAAGCCGCTAGACTGGGAGTTCGTGATATCGATGTGGAGAATGCCCTCTGATGACGCCTGAATCCCCTGCTGACGAGACGGAATCCACCACCGGGGAGACCCCCGGCACTGAGAACAAGATCTCGCCCAAGGTGAAGCAGCCCGGTGAGTACGGTGCCGACTCCATCCAGATCCTCGAGGGTCTCGAAGCCGTCCGCAAGCGCCCGGGTATGTACATCGGATCCACGGGGCCACGTGGTCTGCACCACCTCGTCTACGAGATCGTCGACAACTCCGTCGACGAGGCCCTCGCCGGGTACGCCGACACGATCTTCGTGACGCTGCTCGAAGACGGCGGCGTCCGCGTGATCGACAACGGCCGCGGCATCCCCGTCGACCCGCACTCCTCCGACCCCACGAAGTCGACCGTCGAGGTCGTGCTGACGATCCTGCACGCCGGTGGAAAGTTCGGCGGCGGCGCCTATGCCGTCTCGGGCGGACTGCACGGCGTGGGCTCCTCGGTCGTGAACGCGCTGTCGACCAGGTTCGACGTCGAGGTCAAACAGAAGGGCTTCGTCTGGCGGCACAGCTTCGCCGACGGCGGTGCGCCCCAGCAGCAGCTGGAGAAGGGCGAGCCCACCGACGAGACCGGAACGGCGATCACCTTCTGGCCGGATGCCGAGATCTTCACCGAGACCACGGACTTCGACTACGACACGCTGCGCACGCGCTTCCAGCAGATGGCGTTCCTCAACAAGGGACTCCGCATCGAGCTTTCCGACGAGCGCCCCGCCTCGGCCTACGAGGTCGAGGTCGACGGTCAGGCGACGCTCACGCAGCCGAACGACGTCTTCTTCTACGAGCGCGGCCTCGTCGACTACGTCGAGTACCTCAATAAGGTGCGTCACGCCGAGGTCGTCAACGACGAGATCATCGCGTTCGAGTCCGAGGACACCGAGCGCAAGATCTCGCTCGAGGTCGCGATGCAGTGGACCACCTCGTACACCGAGAACGTCTTCACCTACGCGAACACGATCAACACGCATGAGGGCGGCACGCACGAAGAGGGCTTCCGTGCGGCACTCACCACGCTGGTGAACAAGTACGCCAGGGCCAACAACCTTCTCAAGGAGAAGGACGACAACCTCTCGGGCGATGACGTGCGCGAGGGACTCACCGCCGTCATCTCGATCAAGCTCGGCGAGCCGCAGTTCGAGGGTCAGACCAAGACCAAGCTGGGCAACACCGAGGCGAAGGCCTTCGTCCAGAAGGTCGTCGGCGATCAGCTCGGCGACTGGTTCGGTCGCAACCCGATCCAGGCCAAGAACGTGATCCGCAAGGCGATCGACGCCGCGACCGCTCGTCTCGCAGCTCGCAAGGCCCGTGAGACCGCTCGTCGCAAGAGCGTCTTCGAGTCGGCGGCGATGCCCGACAAGCTCAAGGACTGCACCAGCAAGGACCCCTCGATCAGCGAGATCTTCCTCGTCGAGGGTGACTCGGCCGGCGGCTCCGCCGTGCAGGGCCGCGATCCGCACACGCAGGCGATCCTGGCGCTGCGAGGAAAGATCCTCAACGTCGAGCGCGCGCGCCTCGACAAGGCCCTCGGCAACAAAGAGGTCCAGGCGATGATCCAGGCCTTCGGCACGGGCATCGGCGAGGAGTTCGACATCGAGAAGGCGCGCTATCACAAGATCGTGCTGATGGCGGATGCCGACGTCGACGGCCAGCACATCACCACGCTGCTGCTGACGCTGCTGTTCCGCTACATGCGCGGGCTCATCGAGGCAGGCTTCGTCTACCTCGCCATGCCGCCGCTCTACCGTCTCAAGTGGACGAACCAGCCTCACGAATACGTGTTCAGCGACGCCGAGCGCGATGCGCTGCTCAAGCACGGACTCGAGAACGGCAAGCGGATCCCGAAGGATGCCGGCATCCAGCGCTACAAGGGTCTCGGCGAGATGAACGCCAAGGAACTGTGGGAGACCACGATGGATCACACCACGCGGACGCTCCGCCAGGTGACCATCGAGGACGCCGCCGCAGCGGACGAGATCTTCAGCGTGCTGATGGGTGAGGACGTCGAGTCGCGACGCAGCTTCATCCAGCGCAACGCCAAGGACGTCCGCTTCCTCGACATCTGACGCGTCCCCCGCGCCTGCATTCGTTCGACAACGACCGGAATCGACAACACACATGACTGACGAAGTACGCCCCGAGCCGGCACACGACCACGGCAAGATCGACCAGGTCGACCTGCAGTCGGAGATGCAGCGCAGCTACCTCGACTACGCGATGGCCGTGATCGTCGGCCGCGCGCTGCCCGACGTGCGTGACGGGCTCAAGCCCGTGCACCGCCGCGTGATCTACGGCATGTACGACGGTGGGTTCCGCCCCGACAAGTCGTTCTCGAAGTGCGCTCGTGTCGTCGGCGAAGTCATGGGTCAGTACCACCCGCACGGTGACTCGGCGATCTATGACGCCCTGGTCCGTCTGGTGCAGCCGTGGTCGCTGCGGTATCCGCTGGCTCTCGGCCAGGGCAACTTCGGCTCTCCCGGCAACATGGGCGCCGCTGCTCCCCGATACACCGAGACCAAGATGGCCCCGCTCGCGCTCGAGATGGTGCGCGACATCGAAGAGGACACGGTCGACTTCACCGACAACTACGACGGCCAGACCCAGGAGCCGACGGTCCTCCCGGCGCGCTTCCCGAACCTGCTCGTCAACGGATCCGTCGGCATCGCGGTCGGCATGGCGACCAACATCCCCCCGCACAACCTGCGTGAGGTCTCGGCTGCTGCGCTCTGGGCGCTCGACAACCCCGGTCTCCCCCGCGAGGAGCTGCTCGAAGGACTGATCCAGCGCATCCCCGGTCCTGACTTCCCGACCGGCGCGCAGATCCTGGGCACCAAGGGTGTGCAGGAGGCGTACCGCACGGGTCGCGGCTCGATCACGATGCGCGCGGTCGTCAACGTCGAGGAGATCCAGGGCCGCACGTGCCTCGTGATCACCGAGCTGCCGTACCAGGTGAACCCCGACAACGTCGCGGTGAAGATCGGCGACCTCGCCCGTGACGGCAAGATCACCGGCATCGCGGACATCCGCGATGAGTCGTCCGACCGCACGGGTCAGCGTCTCGTGGTCGTGCTCAAGCGCGATGCGGTCGCCAAGGTCGTGCTGAACAACCTGTACAAGCACACGCAGCTGCAGGAGAACTTCGGCGCGAACATGCTCGCGATCGTCGACGGCGTGCCGCGCACGCTCGCGATCGACGGTTTCGTGACCCACTGGATCACGCACCAGCTCGAGGTGATCGTCCGACGCACTCGCTTCCGCCTCGCCAAGGCAGAGGCGCGCATGCACATCCTGCGCGCCTACCTCAAGGCACTCGACGCGCTCGATGAGGTCATCGCCCTCATCCGTCGATCGCAGACCACGCAGGATGCGAACGAGGGCCTGCAGAAGCTCCTCGACATCGATGACATCCAGGCCCAGGCGATCCTCGACATGCAGCTGCGTCGATTGGCCGCCCTCGAGCGTCAGAAGATCCTCGACGAGGCCGCCGAGCTCGAGCGGCTCATCGGCGAGTACCAGGCGATCCTCGCCGATGAGTCGCTGCAGCGCGACATCATCCGCGACGAGCTGACGGGAATCGTCGAGCGCTTCGGTGACGACCGTCGCACGCACATCCTGCACGGCTTCGACGGCGACGTCTCGATGGAAGACCTCATCGCCGAAGAGGAGATGGTCGTCACCATCACCCGCGCCGGGTACATCAAGCGCACGCGGAGCGACAACTACCGGTCGCAGCACCGCGGCGGCAAGGGCATCAAGGGCGCGCAGCTGCGAGCGGATGACATCGTCGAGCACTTCTTCGTGACGACGACGCACCACTGGCTCCTGTTCTTCACCGACAAGGGTCGCGTCTACCGCTCCAAGACCTACGAGGTCCCCGAGGCAGGCCGAGACGCGAAGGGCACGCACGTCGCGAACCTCCTCGCTCTGCAGCCCGACGAGAACATCGCGCAGGTGCTCGACATCCGCGACTACGCGGTCGCCGACTACCTCGTGCTCGCGACCCGCGACGGACTCGTCAAGAAGACGCGTCTCGACACCTACGACACCAACCGCCAGGGCGGCGTCATCGCGATCCGCCTGAACGACGAGGACGAACTGGTCTCGGCGCTCATGGTCAACGCCGAGGACGACATCCTTCTCATCAGCCGCCGAGGCATGTCGGTCAGGTTCAGCGCGACCGACGATGCGCTGCGCCCGATGGGACGCGCGACCGCCGGAGTGAAGGGCATGAAGTTCCGCGAGGGCGACAGCCTGCTATCGGCATCGGTCGCGGCTCCCGGTCAGTTCGTGTTCGTGGTGACGGATGGCGGCTACGCGAAGCGCACGGCCGTCGAGGAATATCGCGTCCAGGGCCGCGGTGGTTTCGGCATCAAGGTGGCCAAGCTCCATGACGATCGGGGCACTCTCGCGGGCGGTCTGATGGTCTCTGCCGACGACGAGGTCCTTGTGGTTCTGTCCAGCGGCAAGGTGGTACGCTCTGCCGTGGCCGAGGTGCCCGCCAAGGGTCGCGACACCATGGGAGTGGTGTTCGCACGGACGACGGAAGCCGACCGGATCCTGGCCATCGCCCGCAACGGTGAGCGTGGCCTCACCGACGAAGACGAATCGGATGAGGCTGAGGTGGACTCCGAGTCCACCGCCCCCGAGACGAACGAGAACCCTGAGGAAGCAGACGCATGAGCACAGTAGCCGACAAGCTGGCGAAGAAGTCCACGCGCAAGACCGGGGGCAAGCAGGTTCGCCTGCGCCTCGTCTACGTCGACTTCTGGTCGGCTGTGAAGCTCTCGTTCCTCGGAGCCGTCGCGCTCGCCATCGTCACGATGGTGTCGTTCTTCCTGATCTACCTCGTGCTGCAGGCGACCGGGATCCTCACTCAGGCCGACGAGTTCATCGGCACGATCACCGACAACTCGGTGCGCATCTCCGAGGTGGCGGGTCTCCCGCAGGTGATGGCCTTCGCGGCCGTCGTCTCGATCCTCAACCTCATCGTGTTCACGGTGCTCGGCGCGGTCATCGCGGGCATCTACAACGTCGCCGTGAAGGTGACGGGCGGACTGCTCGTCGGGTTCATGTCGAACTGATCCACCGGATCGAAAGAGGGGCGGATGCGGATCGCATCCGCCCCTCTTGCGTTCCCTGACGCACGGTAGGGAAAACCCGAAGCCGGGTGTCGGGTTGCCTCGGTGTCGGCGCGATCGGCGCCGCCGTACCTTGGAACCATGACGACACAGACTGCCACGCCACCACCGGCGACGGCCTCGAAGCCGCCGCTGCGCATCCTGCTCTCGATCCTGCATCTGGCGGGCATCGGAGTCATCGGCGGCTTCATCTTCGCGACCCTCTCCGGACTCCTCGGTACCGGCCTCGGGCTGCTCTTCGCCGCGGGTGTCGGCGTCGTGCTCCTCGTCGGATTCGTCTACGCCCTCTTCGGTGTCGGCTGGTTCGAAGTCGCCCGCGTCGGGGCGCTCTACAAGACGCCGATCGCCCCTCTGCGATGGCGACCGCGCGATCGGCCCGGCTTTGTCGGGTGGCTGCGCTCACTCGGACGCCAGGCGATCGACGGCCGCATGTGGCGGGCGCTCGCGAACTTCGCGATCACCGCGGTGCTGGGGTGGATCGTGCTGCGCCTGGCATGGGCCCTCGTGTGGTCGATCGTGATCTGCTTCGCTCCCCTCGCAGGTACCGACGCCGTGATGGGCCCCTTCGGCGGCGGGGGGATCGACGCGGCCTGGGCGCCGCTCATCGGCATCCTCGGCATCGCCGCATCCATCACCGGCATGATCGGCCTCGCTCTGCTGCACCGGGTGCTCTCGCTGTCCATCGTGATCCGCAGTCGCGAGGCCGAGCTCACGGAGCGTGTGCGCACCAGCACCGCGCAGCGGGAGGGTGCGGTGCGCGCCGCTGACGTGGAGCGCACCCGCATCGAACGCGACCTGCACGACGGTGTCCAGCCGAGGCTCGTCTCGGTCGGCATGACGCTGGGCCTCGCGCAGCAGAAGATCGACAACGACCCGGATGCCGCGAAGGAGCTGATCGCCGAGGCGCACACCTCGACCAAGGCCGCCATCACCGAGCTGCGACAGCTCGCCCGTGGCATCCACGCCTCCGTGCTCGATGACCGGGGTCTCGATGCGGCACTGTCGGCGCTGGCCGGTCGGTCGCACATCCCCGTGAACCTCGATGTGCGGATGGACGGACGCTGCAGCCGTGAGGCGGAGGCTGCGGTCTACTTCTCGATCGCCGAGTCGCTCACCAACGCCGCCAAGCACTCGCGTGCCAGTGAGGCGCGAGTCACGGTGCGACTGCGTGAAGGCGGGGTGCTGTGGGCCCGCGTCGAGGACAACGGCATGGGCGGCGCTCAGGTGCAGCCCGGGGGTGGCCTCGACGGCATCGCGAA
This sequence comes from Microbacterium sp. CGR1, assembly GCF_051062835.1. Taxonomy (GTDB): domain Bacteria; phylum Actinomycetota; class Actinomycetes; order Actinomycetales; family Microbacteriaceae; genus Microbacterium. Next base: position 2,564,983 of record NZ_JAOTPG010000001.1, read on the forward strand.
CCGCATCCTCGCCGCCGGCGGAACCTTCCGCCTCGAAAGCCCCGTGGGCGGTCCGACCAGCCTGGAGGTGAACGTGCCATGCGCATCCTGATCTGCGAGGACTCCGTCCTGCTGCGCGAAGGACTCGTGCGACTGCTCGAGGATGCCGGCCACACCGTGGTCGCGGCACTCCCCGACACCGAGGGCCTGGTCGAGGCGGTGGCCGAGACCGACCCAGAGCTCTGCATCCTCGATGTGCGGCTCCCGCCGACCTTCACCGACGAGGGGATCCGGGCGGCTCTGGGACTCCGCGCGACGAACCCCGCGCTTCCGCTGCTCGTGCTCTCACAGTACGTCGAGGAGCGCTACGCGTCGGATCTCATCGCGGCCCAGGGCGGGCCGCTCGGCTATCTGCTGAAGGACCGGGTGGCCGATGTGTCGGAGTTCCTCGGTTCCGTGCAGCGGCTCTCCGAGGGGGCGACCGTGCTCGATCCTGAGGTCGTGGCGCAGCTGCTCACGCGGCGCAACAGAGACGATCGGATGCAACGGCTCACCGAACGCGAGCGCACCGTGCTGGCGCTCATCGCCGAGGGCAAGTCGAACCAGGCGATCGCCGGGCTGCTGTTCCTCTCGGAGGCCAGCGTCGAGAAGCACATCACCGCGATCTTCCAGAAGCTCGGCTTCGAGCAGGGCGAGTCAGGCAACCGGCGCGTGCTGGCGGCGCTCGCGCACATCGAGAACACGGGCGGCACGACGCCTACCGGACAGACAGGAGTGGGACGATGACCACGAACGACGACTTCCCGGGCGGGCACACCCCGCTCACTCCCCCGCCGGCCTCCGCCCCGCAAGCGCAGACACCCGCGGCGGCACCTTCACCGGCGCCCTCTGCGTCCGGAAACCGTGACACAGGCCGCTCGTCAGGAGCGACGGCAGTCATGATCCTCACCGCGGTGGTGGGCGGCATGGCTCTGATCGGCTCAGGAGCGACCGCTGCGGTCGCCGCGACCGGCAGTCTGGTCGCATCGTCGACCGAGGGCACGGACTCGGTGCTGTCCGAGGACGCCTCGGGCATCCAGGACATCGACCTCGACGTGGATGCCGGCAACATGCGCATCGAGTTCGGCGATATCGATGACGCGGAACTCGCGGTCACCAACAGTCGCGGACCGGCATGGACCCTCGAACGGGACGGCGACTCGCTGGTCGTGCGCAGCCCCGAGTTCGAGTTCGGCTGGTGGTTCGGGAGCTGGTTCGGCGACGACCAGTCGGCCGTGCTCACCCTCCCCGAGAGCCTGCGGGAGAGTGCACTGGATGCCGAGCTGACCCTCGATGCCGGGAGCCTCGATGTGGTCGGCGACTTCGGTGCCCTCGACATCACCGTCAACGCGGGTGCGCTCGATGTCGAAGGTGCGGCGAGCAGTCTCACGATCGACATGAGCGCCGGCCGTGCAGACGCGACACTCGACGGCGTCGACCGGGCTGATCTCACCGTCGCCGCCGGAGACCTCAACGTCGAGCTGACCGGCTCTGCGCCGTCTCAGACGACGATCGACGTGAGTGCCGGGTCACTCGACCTCACGGTTCCCGACGAGTCGTACACGATCACCCAGGACGTCAGCGCGGGCTCTCTGGACGCCAAGGTCGACCAGTCCTCGGGCACTCGGCGCATGATCGACGTCTCGCTCTCCGCGGGCAGCGTGACGATCCGTCCGGGCAGCTGACCTCACTCGAGAGCGGGGATCCGTGGGGGTCCCCGCCCTCGATTGGGTAATTCCGGAAATCTCCGGTAAAGTTTCGGAGGTTGACGGGCCCATAGCTCAGGCGGTCAGAGCGCTTCACTGATAATGAAGAGGTCCCAGGTTCAAGTCCTGGTGGGCCCACTCCTCAACTCAATATTTCCCTCACGGGGCCTTAGCTCAGTTGGTAGAGCGCCTGCTTTGCAAGCAGGATGTCAGGAGTTCGAATCTCCTAGGCTCCACACTGTGTTGAGACAGTTCGAGAAGGCCCCGCCATTGGCGGGGCCTTCTCGTTTCTGCGGCGGCTCGTGCTTCGCCATCTCATGGAGATCGTCGGCACCCCATTCCACAGGTGTGGACAAGCCTGTTAACAACGCGGCCGCGGCTCCGGATGCGCGGTTTCCGACCCGGCTGACGGGTGACGATACGATCACGGCATGAGCTCATCGGTGCGCGCTACGACGGAACCCTCCACCGGCCGAAGGAGGTGGATCGTGCGCCGTCGTGCCGTGCTGATCTTGAGCCTGTTCGTGATCCCGTTCGCGATCTCGGCGCTGCTCAACAGCTACGGACCGCTCACGGCTGACAGCGCGATCCGGATGGCATTCGCGACCGTCGCGGGGCAGACGATCGCCATCGGCGGCGCGGTGGCCGCCCTCGTGATCACAGTGGTCTCTCTCCGCAGCCTCCCGGGCGTCATCTTCTTCACTCTGATCGCGCTCGTCGTGACGATGTATGCGTTCACGGTCATGGGCAACGCCGGTCAGGTGCTGCTCGATCGGCTCGACCTCGTCGCAGAGACCGCGCGCCTGAACTGACCCCTGATTCCACAGGTGTGGATGGATATGTTAACAACTCGGATGTCCTAGGAAGAACATGGCCGTCCGACGATCAGAGGGTGTGAAGCGACTCCCGTCTCACGGGAGCGGCTGGTTCGCAACCCCCCTTCTCAGGTCGGGAGCCCCGGCGTAGCCTGCCCGGCATGAGCGACGCGAAGACGATGACCCAGACAGAAGTGGTCTTCGATGGGACGAGTTACCTGCTCGCCCAGGACCAGGATGTCGGAGACCTCCGACATCGCATCGAGGAGGCCGCGCGAACGGGCGGCACATTCGTCGATGTGGTCGTCGTCGGCAACAGAGCGGTCAGCGTTCTCATCACGCCGACGACTCGCGTTGCCATCAGTGTGTCGACCGTGGCGTACGACCCTCGCGACACGGGTGACATCGACTTCCCGTACAGCGGGTACTACGACGTGCTCTGAGCTTCGCCGCTCAGGCGGGTCGAGCGGTGGTGAGGGCCTCAGCCGCGTCGTGGAGGCACTCGATGAAGGCCGCGCACGTCGCGCTCTCATCCGCTCGTACACGCCTCGCAGCCAGTAGCCGCGTGGTCGGCGACCCGGCGAGCGGGATCACGGCGATCGATGGCGGAACCACCTGCCGCACGGATTCCGGAAGGATGCTCGCACCGACGCCGGCCGCGACGAATCCGAGTGCCGTCTCCTGGTGCACGACCTCCTCGGCGATCCGCATGGCGTCCGGGGCGATCCCCAGGACCTCGTGCACGCGATCCACGTAGCCGGGCATGAGCGAGTGCGGGTAGACGATCATCGGCACGTCGAGCACCTGCGCGGTCGTCACCTCCGAGTGGGTCGCGAGTGGGTGTGTGACGGGGACGCACATCACGAGGCGCTCCTCGAACACGACTTCGGCGATCAGCTCGGAAGAGTGCGCACCCGCTCGCGGGAACTCGTCTCGCACGAGGCCGACGTCGAGGGTGCCCTCGCGTAGCCGGTCGATCTGCTCTCCCGATGTGAGAGGGACGAGTGACAGCGCGACACGGTCGCGACGCGATCGGAACAGCCGCACCACCTCGGGGAGCACCGTGTAGTTCGCCGAGCTCACGAATCCGGCGGTGAGCTGGCCGGCGAGCCCGTCGACGTAGTCGCGCATCTCGGCTCGCACGGCGTCGACCTCATCGAGGATCCTCCTCGCGCGCTCCTGCAGGTGACGACCGGCCGGAGTCAGAGCCACGCGTCGGGTGCTGCGGTCGAACAGAGGCAGACCCACCTCGCGCTCGAGGCGCCCGATCTGCACGCTCAACGGGGGCTGCGACATGTGCAACCGACGCGCCGCACGTCCGAAGTGGAGCTCGTCGGCGACAGCCATGAAGTAGCGCAGCTGACGGAGTTCCATCTCGGAACGATACGTGCGATGTATTACCGCGGCGTTACGTGCGCATTGCGAGCAAATCGCTATCAATCCGACGAGGAAAACGTATTTGACCTGGGATTGTCGCGAGGCGTTATCTGGAGAGCAGTACGTGATGGAGGGACCAGCACCATGACCGCATCGAGGGTCGCAGCATGAGCGTGCATGTCGCCCTCTTCCATGTGCGCACCCGACGCCAGGCGGCCGCGGCCGCCTATCAGGCACTCCTCGACAGCCTCAACGCCTCGGCCGTGCAGGCGATCGAGCGGGTGGGCTGGACGGCCTCGTTGCACGCCGCCGGCGAGGCTCCCGAGCCGCAGCTGAGGAGGGCATCGCGAGAGGCGGATGTCATCGTGCTCCTCGGGGGTGACGACATCGAGCCTCTGCTCTACGGCCAGTCCGACCGCCGGCCTCAGCGCACCGCCTACCAGCGTCGCGCGGACCGTACGCAGATCGCCGTCGTCATGGAGGCGGTGCGATCGAGGCGTCCTCTGCTCGGGGTGTGCAGGGGGATGCAACTCATGAACGTCGCACTGGGCGGGACGCTCCACCAGCATGTCGGCGGGCACCGCAGCATGGGAGCCGATCCCTTCGTCGCGACAGATCTGAACGACCTCAGGGCAGTCTCGCCGAGGCTCCGGCAACCGCTGCTCTGCACGCACCATCAGGCCGTCGATGAGCTCGGGCGAGGGCTGCGCGCCATCGCCCATTCCCATAACGGTGTCGTGGAGGCTGTCGAGCATGAATCGCTGCCGTTCCTGGGTGTCCAGTGGCATCCGGAGCATCCGTCCGTCCCGCCGGATCAGTTCACCGAGCTTCTGCGTATCGTCCACAGGAGGGGAGCGACTCCCGATCCGGTCACCACGATGGCTGCCGCCGGGCCTCTAGAGGTCACGCGACCGGTGTCTGCGTCGCTACGACGAACAGCCTCGGCCGTGCGGCACTGACACCGCGGCCACAGGCGTGCGCGAGGAATGGCCGTTCAGAGCGCGGATCCGCGAACGATCCGCACCGGCCCGCGAGCCTCGCTGATGCTCACGGGTTCGCCCTTCTGGGTGACCACGATCTCATCGCGGTCTGCGAGCCCTGCGGCCACCCGCCGCACGTCGGGCATCAGCGACCGCCAGGACTCACCTCCGACCGTGCGGGCGACGTCGCTGGGGCAGATCGAAGACTGCTCGCGCTTTCGCGTGAGAGACCGGATGGCTGCCGCGATGCGCTCGTCGAACGCGTCACCCGCCCGCTCTTCCCACCACGGTGCTCCGCGCTCGCCGAGCGCGGTCTTCGCATCGTTCACTCGGCGCCTCGCGTCGGCCTCCGACGACTTCACCGCTCGCCGCGCCGCCATGAGCTCGTCCACCAGCTCCTGACGGAATCCGTCGGGGATCGATGGATCGGTGGCCCGCCAGCGTCGGCCGTCGATGATGATGTGATGACCGTCGGCTGTGCGCTCAGGACCGGTCTTCTCGTCGGATGGTGCGCCGCTGTCGGATGCCATGCGGGCAGTCTGCCTCCGTCGCGCCGCCCTTTCCAGGGTCTTGACGAGCGCGGAGCGGAACCTCAATCGACGATGCGGGTGAGGGGACGCTGTCCCTCAGGGCCGAACATATGCAGGATCTCGACCGCGAGAGCGTCGGCCGGCCCGAACCAGTGCGGAGTCGAGGCGTCGAATTCGACATTCTCTCCCGGATCCAGGACGTGCTCGTCGGCCGCGAGCAGCAGCCGCAGTCGGCCGGCGAGTACGTAGATCCACGCGTGGCCCTGGTGCGACACCAGCGCAGGCTCCCTCGGTCCGAGCACGTGCTTGAACACCTGCACCCCTCCCGGATGCCGGGTCAGGGGCACCGCCACACCTCCGGTCGCGAGACGCCGCGGCTCGAGGTGCACACGAGGATCCCCGGTCCGTGGCGCGGCGATCAGGTGGTCGAGCGTCACCTCGTAGGCGCGCGCCAAGGGGATCAGCGCGTCGAGCGTGGGCTGGCGATGACCGGTCTCGATGCGCGACAGCGCACTGACGGAGAGTCCGGTGAGTACGGCGACCGCCATCAGGGTGAGCCCTCGGTTCTGCCTCAGCCGACGCAGACGCGGGCCGATCGCGGCGAGCGTCGCGTCGATCTCGGCATCCATCGGGTCATCTTTGCAGAATCCGCAACCTGATGGGGTGACAGGTCCTCGGCAGAAACACTATGGATGTCGGCGGATCACCGCCGTAGAGGGAGGAAGAGCATGATCGCAGCGCACATTCTCGAGCCGGTCCGATGAGGGCTCTGCTGCTCGGAGCCCGCGGCGCGGTGGGCTCTGTGATCCGCCGAGAGTTGCAGAGGCACGGTCACCACGTCACGTCCGCCGGTCGCGCCGAGGCCGGAGGTTCGCGCATCGACCTGCGCGGCGACCTCCGCCCCCTGACCCGGATCGCCGCCGATCACGATGTGATCGTCAACGCATCAGGGGTGGAGAGGGCAGATCTCGCGGCGGCCATCGACGGCATCCCCCTGGTCGACATCTCCGCCACCGGCTCGTACCTCGACGCGCTGCGCTCCGTGGCGCGCGGGCCTGTCGTCCTCGGAGCCGGCCTCGTGCCGGGGCTCAGCACCGTGCTCGCACGCTCGCTCGCGGCCGAGTCGGATGGCGACATCGACATCTTCGTGATGCTGGGAACCGGAGAGAAGCACGGGCCGGGCGCGGTGGCCTGGACCGCTGCACTCGTCGGCGCGGACCTCTTCGGGCCACCCGAAGGAGGGAGTGTGCGCAACTTCCGTGAGAGCAGGCGAGCTGTGGGTCCGGACGGGCGGCGCCGTCGGTATCTGCGCGCGGACTTTCCCGACCACCTGCTCCTCGGGACCCGTGATCGCGGATTCCGCACGTATCTGACGCTCGGCGCGGCGCCGATGACCGCCGCCCTGGATCTCGTCGGGAGGATGCCGGTGTTGCGAGGCGCGCTCGCCGCGGCGCCGCACGTCGGCAGTGATGCCTGGCACATCATCGTTCAGGCCCGGCAGTCGGGCGCGCGGATGCAGGTGAGCGGACGGGGCCAGTCCGAGGCCACCGGACGATTGACGGCTCTCGCGGCGGAGGGGGGCGGTCGATGCCGCGCCTCAGCCGATGACGATGGCTGATCTGGTGTCGGTGGATGCAGCGCTGGTGTCGCTTCGCGGCTGATCCGACGACCCCTGTATCGTCAGACGGCTCTGAGGTCGTGCGGCGCGATGTTCAGGCGCTCGCATCCGTCAGCGGTCACGACGACGATGTCCTCGATGCGCGCGCCCCACTCCCCGGCGAAATAGATGCCGGGTTCGATGCTGAACGCCATTCCCTCGCGCAGCACCAGGTCGTTACCCGGTGCGATGTACGGCTCCTCATGCACCGAGACGCCGATGCCGTGGCCGGTGCGATGCAGGAAGGCCTCGCCGAGTCCGGCATCCGCCAGCACCTGTCGAGCGGCGGCGTCGACCTCCTCCGCCGTCGCTCCGGGGCGAGCGGCGTCGACGGCCGCCTGCTGAGCGCGCACGAGCACGCCGATCCGCTCGGCGGCGTCGTTGTCGGGTGTCCCGACCACGTACGTCCTGGTGCTGTCGGAGTTGTATCCGCTGGGCACCGCTCCCCCGATGTCGACGACCACGACGTCGCCATCGTCGATCACCCGATCCGACACCTCGTGATGGGGGTCGGCGCCGTTCGGACCCGAGCCGACGATCACGAACTCGACCGTGCGATGTCCTTCCGACACGATGGCCTCGGCGATGTCGGCAGCCACCTCACGCTCCGTGCGTCCCGCACGCAGCCATTCGGGGACCCGCCGGTGCACCGCGTCGATGGCCGCGCCCGCCTCGCGCAGTTCGGCGATCTCTTCGGCATCCTTGACCATGCGGCTCTCGCGCAGCACCGGAGTCGCGAGCTCGACCCGCACGCCGATCCGCTCGGCGATCGGGATCACGTGCAGCGCGGGGAGCGCGTCGGAGACGCCGACACGGGTGACCGCGCCCAGGGCGGCGGCCACGAGGTCGTACGGGTTCTCGCCGTCGATCCAGTCGGACACCGCGAGCCCGAGCTCGCCCACGGCGGTGGTCCTGACCTTCGCCAGCTCCATCCGCGGAACGATGATCGTGGGCGCGAGCCCTGGTCCGAGCACCAGGGCGGTGAGCCGCTCGATGGTGTCGCCCTCGACGCCGACCAGATACTGCAGGTCGGGCCCGGGGCCCACGATGATCCCGTCGAGACCGGCGTCGGCGGCGAGGGATGCTGCGCGGTCGAGTCGGGCGGCGTATACGGAGGCGGGGAACGGCAGTGTGCTCACGGCATCCACGCTACTGCGCGAGCGGCCGCCCGGAAACGGCTCTCAGCTCACAGCGAGGCGGATGCGGTCGGTGAGGACCTTGCGGTTCGCGGCAGTGAGGTCGAGCAGCGCGTACGCGGTCGGCCACATGGTGCCGTCGTCGAGATTCGAGATCGGCTCGAACCCGAAGGTGCCGTAGCGGACCTTGAACTTGCTCGCCGGCTGGAAGAAGCAGAGGACCTTGCCGTCCTTGCCCCACGCCGGCATGCCGTAGTAGGTGCGCGGCATCAGTTCGGGAGCGACCTCGGTCACGAGGGCGTGCAACGCCAGCGACAGCTCGCGATCCTTGTCATCGGGCAGCTTCGCGACCGCCGCCTCGAGGTCGGCGACTCCCTCGGCCCGCACCTCTTCGGGGGTCTTCTTCGCACGCGAACGCGACTTGCGCTTGTCGGCAGCAGCCTCCTTCATGGCCTCGCGTTCTTCGGCACTGAAGTTGTTCTCTTTGTCAGCCATGGCCGACTCCTTTCACGGGGTGATCTGCGATGGATCTCACACTACGGATGCGGTGGCCCGCAGTGCTTCTCGATTCCTGATCGATCCTGGAACGTCCGGTGCGGGCCGCCGACACACGTCGCGTGAGGGCAGGGGCGTGGCGTTAGGGTGAGGGCATGGACATGCGGGTCGCGGCATACGCGGTCGTCACCGATGACGACGGACGCATACTTCTGGCGCGCTGGATCGAGGGGCGCCGAGTCGCCTGGACGATGCCCGGCGGCGGTCTGGAGCCCGGTGAGTCCCCAGAGGACGCGGTTCGGCGAGAGCTCCGCGAGGAGACCGGCTACACGGTCAAAGTCGGCGAACTGCTCGGCATCCACTCGCGGGTGATCCCGGCGAGTCAGCGGGTGACCCCGTCCGATCAGCCGCTGCACACACTGCGGATCGTCTACCGGGCGACGGTCAGCGGAGGCAAGCTGCGCTACGAGACCGACGGCTCCACAGACATGGCCGAGTGGTTCACCCGCAAGTCTGTCGCCGAGCTGCAGCGCGTCAAACTCGTCGACATCGCGCTGCGCATGGCCGGCATCCTCTGACGAGAGAGCGCGACGGAGGTCAGTCGCGGGACTCTTCGGGCACCGTGATGTCGGCGACGGTCGCGCCGTAGGCCGCGATCAGGTCGTCTGCGTCGACGAAGAGGCTGTACCCGTGTGCTCCGGCGCCCATGGCGATGCGCTGTCCGACGATGGACTCATCGGCGAAGACGGGCCAGTCTGTGGTGCTGCCGATCGGGACGATCGTGCCGCGCTCGTAGCCCGTCGCCGCGAGGGCGAGATCGGGCTCGGGGAGACGGAGCTTGTTGACACCGACGACCGCACGCAGCTTGGGCCACGAGATCGACCGGCCGCCGGGCACCAGCGCGAACAGGTAGGTGTCGTCGGATCGCTTGACGACGAGCGTCTTCACGATTCCGGAGGGAAGGATGCCGAGCAACTCCGCCGCCTCGAAGAGACTGCGAGCGGCGGGCCGCTCACGAATCTCTATGTCGAGGCCGCGTGAAGCCGCGGCATCCCTCACCCGGGCATGGAGACCACCCGGCTCAGCGGCCGGGGGCTCCGATGTCGAGGTCACGCGTCGGGAGCGGAGAGCGGGTCGTCTGCGACCCAGAGCTCGTCATCGGCGCGCAGTGCCTGCCAGGCGGCGTAAAGGACGCCTGCAGCGGCCGCGACTCCGAGGATCAGGGCGATGACCGAACCGACGCTCGGGCCCTTGGGCTCGGGCTGGGTGGCCTTCTTGACCTTCTTGACGACACCCTCGCGCTTGGCGTTCGCGACGTCCCACGCGGTGAGTGCGGTGCCGACGACGCCTCCGACGATCGGAACGACCTTGTCATCGACGACGTGGTGGCCGAAGCGCACCCCGCGATCGACGACCGGCGCGACGCGACGGTTGTAGGTGTCCTGCACGACAGGACCGACCTGCTCGCGGCCGAAGTGGCCGAGCTGGCGTCCGGCCTCGCGGGCGACGTCGGCGGCGTGGCCGACCAGGACCTGCTGGTTCTCCCACAGCTGGTTAGCGTCGGCCTGAAGACGACGCAGTTCCTTCTTCCGCTTGCGGCTGATGCTCACGATGCTCTCCTGTCGATTGGAGTACGGGTTCCCCATCTTGCCACGCGACCCTGGATGGGGGGAGGGAATCGCCGAACCCTTGCGCCGAGGGCTGAACAGCGGTAGTGGCGGGCCAACTCATGGGAAGCTCTGCGAGAATGGGTGCATGGCTCACGCTTCTCATGTCGCAACCCTGCACACCAACCACGGTGACATCGTCATCAACCTCTTCGGCGACCACGCTCCGAAGACGGTCAAGAACTTCGTCGGCCTGGCCGACGGCACCCAGTCCTGGACCGACCCCGCCACCGGCAAGCCGGGCGAGGGCGCGCTCTACTCGGACGTCATCTTCCACCGCATCATCCCGAACTTCATGATCCAGGGCGGCGACCCGCTCGGACAGGGCGTCGGCGGCCCCGGCTACAACTTCGACGACGAGATCAACATGGAGCTCAACTTCAACGAGCCCTACATCCTCGCCATGGCCAACGCGGGCCTGCGTCGCAACGCCATCACCGGCAAGGCCGAGGGCACCAACGGCTCGCAGTTCTTCATCACGACCGACCCCACCCCCTGGCTCCAGGGCAAGCACACGATCTTCGGCGAGGTCGCCGATGACGCCTCCAGGGCCGTCGTCGACGCCATCGCCGCCGTGCCGACCGCAGCGGGCGACCGCCCGATCGAGCCGGTCGTGCTGCAGTCGATCGACATCGTCGCGGCCTGACGCCGACGCTGGCCGATCCGGATGACGACGCCTGAGTTCGCGGACAACCGCGACAACTTCTGCTACCGGCATCCGGATCGGCAGAGCTTCGTGCTCTGCCAGCGGTGCCTGCGCACCATCTGCCCCGAGTGCCAGACACAGGCAGCCGTCGGGGTCATCTGTCCCGAGTGCATGGCCGCGGAGCGCAAGAACCGCACTCCGGCCCAGAAGAAGGCCGAGCGCCGCTGGGGCGGGCGCAACACCGCGACAGCCACCGTGCGCAGCGGCCGGCCGATCGTCACCTATGTGCTGCTGGCGGTCACGTCGTTCATCGGGTTGCTGCAGCTGATCCCCGGGGTCGGTGATCTCCTCACGCAGCAGCTGCTGTTCGCCCCGAGGTACCTGTACCCCGATCTCTCGCTCCTTCCCTTCGAGCCGTGGAGACTTCTCACGGCCGTCTTCGCCCATGGCGGGTTCCTGCATCTCGCTCTGAACATGCTCGCCCTGTGGATGCTGGGGCAGAGCCTCGAGCCCATGCTCGGTCGGGTCCGATTCCTGTCGCTCTACCTGATCAGCGGGCTCGGCGGCTCGGTGGCGCTCGCCGTGCTCGACCCATCGGGCGCCACAGTCGGCGCCTCTGGAGCGGTCTTCGGCCTGATGGCCGCCCTGCTCATCATCGGCCGGCACATCGGCGCGAACGTGACCGGGATCCTGGTGATCCTCGGCATCAACTTCGTCATCGGGTTCGTGTTCCAACAGAACATCGCCTGGCAGGCGCACCTCGGCGGTGTGATCGTCGGCGCGCTCGTCGCGTTCATCCTCACCCGCACTCGTCGTCGAGAGCAGCGCACACTGCAGATCGTGCTGCTCGCAGCGGTCGTCGTGGCCTTGGTTCTGATCGTCGCCTTCCTGCCCCCGTTCCTGATCGCAACGGTTTACTCCTGATCAAACGTTGTTAACAGGGTTGTTAACGGGTGTGAATAACATGGGTGTAATTCTCCCCAGGGTGGGGATAACCTGTGGATAACCCTCTCGACGACAATATGAAGAAGGCCCCTCTCGCCGAAGCGAGAGGGGCCTTCTGAAGAAGAGGGGCGGGCGTCAGCGCCAGCGAGTGGTCATGAGGAAGCCGATCAGGGCGATGCCCAGACCGATCGCGAGGTTCCAGTTGTCCAGCCCCGGAATCGGGAACTGCATGCCCGAGATGTAGAACACGAGAATCCACGCCAGACCCAGCAGCATGAAGCCGACCATCACCGGCTTGAACCACACGGCATTGGGCGCGGCTTCGCCTTCGCTGCGCGGAGCTTCGGGTTCTTCGGTCTTGCGGTCGCGTGCCATTCCCACAGTGTACCCAAAAGTCATATATCCCACGGAAAGTCGGGCGACCAGGGCTGGACTTCAGGTCAGGAGGATAAGATCGCGCCATGACTGCATCCGTCGTCTCGGGGGAGCGACGCGCACACCGCCGCCGCCCTCGATCGCGCGCCACTTTCACGAGCGTGCTCGGTGAGCTCCTGCTCACCGCGGGCGTGCTGGTGCTCCTGTTCGTCGCGTGGCAGATGTGGATCGGCGACATCATCATCAGTGCTCAGAAGAACGACGAGGGTGCAGCGGTCTCGCAGGAGTGGGCGAGCGGACCGACGCCCGAGCTGCCTCCGGTCGTCGAGGCCGACGACGGAACGACGATGTACGAGCCGGTGATCCCGGCCCCTCCGGCCGACACCCAGCTGCTGGGCCAGATGCACGTGCCGCGATTCGGATCCGAGTACAACGTCGGCATCTACGGCGGCACCACCCGTGCCCGCACGCTCGACAAGCTCGGCATCGGCGTCTACACGGACTCGAAGATGCCCGGTGAAGTCGGCAACTTCGCCATGGCGGGCCACCGGACCACCTGGGGCAAGCCGTTCAACCAGCTCGACAAGCTGCAGGTCGGCGACGCGATCGTCGTCGAGACGCCTGACGGCTGGTTCACGTACCGGTTCCGCACACTCGAGTACGTCAAGCCGACCCAGACCGAGGTCCTCCTCGACGTGCCGCAGATGCCCGGAGTCGAGACCGGCGAGAAGTACATCACGCTCACCGCCTGCTCTCCGCTCTACTCGCTCGCCGAGCGCATCGTCGCCTACGGGGTGTACGAGAGCTTCCAGCCTCGCGCCGAAGGTCCGCCTGCGGCTCTCACCGACCCGCCCCCTCCGCCGGCTGCGCCGTCGATCTAGCCGAACGGAACGAGACGACTCATGTACGCCGCACTCTGGCGCCTGCTGCCCGGTCCGTGGTGGCTCAAGCTGTTCCTCCTGCTCGTGCTGATCGCCGCCGTGCTCTACGGACTGTTCTGGTTCGTGTTCCCCTGGGTGAGCCCTCTGATCACGCCGGGCGAGGTCGACCTCGAATGACCCACGTGCTCGTCGTGGACAACCACGACAGCTTCGTGCACACCCTCGTCGGGTACCTTCACGAGCTCGGAGCCGATGTCACGCTGATCGAGGCGGATGCCACAGACGCCGCCGGACTCGAAGATATGCTCCCCGGGTTCGACGCCCTCCTGCTCTCGCCAGGACCCGGCAGGCCGGCTGACGCCGGAGCGTCGCTCGACGCCGTGCGCATCGCCGCCCGGATGCGGATCCCGCTGCTCGGCGTGTGCCTCGGGCACCAAGCGATCGGCGAGGCGTTCGGCACTCCGGTGACAGAGGCGCCTGAGCTGATGCACGGCATGGTGTCGCAGGCCGCCCACGACGGCTCGGCGCTGTTCGCAGGGATCCCCTCGCCGTTCGCCGTCGGACGCTATCACTCGCTCGCGCTCGCCGAATCGGCTCTCCCGGACGACGTCATCGTCACCGCCCGCAGCGAGAGCGGAACCGTCATGGCGCTCGCCCATACCGAGCTGCCCATCCTCGGTGTGCAGTTCCACCCCGAGAGCGTGCTCACCGAGGGTGGCTACCGGCTGCTCGCCAACTGGCTCGAGTTGTGCGGCGACGGCGATGCCGTCGCGCGCTCAGCCGATCTGGGTCCGCTGTCGCGAACCTGATCAGCCTGCGGCGACGCAGTAGCGCAGCTCGACGGTCGACCCGATCGCCACGTCACCGGGGGCGGCCGACATCGACGCCACGGTGGGCGGGTTGGTCGGCGCGCAGTCCGTCAGCTCGACCGGGCTCGCGGCCAGGCCGATGCGTTCGAGCTCGGCCTGAGCGGCCTCCATGGTCCAGCCGGTGACGTCAGTCAGCGTGACGCGCCCGCTCGCGACCACGAGGTTCACGACCGTCTTCGGCGCGACCTCGCTCTCGGCGGTCTCGCTGGCCTCCATGACGGTCTCGGCAGCGAGACCCTTGTCGTTGCGTTGTATCACCGTGCCGAGTTGGAGCCCGGCGGCGGCCAGAGCATCCTTGGCGGCGGACAGCGACAGACCCTCCAACACGGGGACCACCACCGTCTCCTTGCCCGACGAGACGTAGACCGTGACCGAATCGCCCTCGCTGACGGCTGTGCCGCCCTCGGGATCGGTGCGGATCACGTTGCCCTCGACGATGTCGCTGCTCGACTCGAGCACGAGTTTGGCGGTGAGGTCGAGTTTGCCGAGGTCTTCCTGAGCGCGCTCGGATGAGACGTTGACGAGATCCGGCACGACACGTGAGCTTGAGGGAATCTCGTCGGGGCGCATGCTGATCGTCCACACCCAGAAGAGCACGGATGCGAGCAGCACCGCCAGCAGCGCGACACCGGCCCAGATCCACGCGACAGGCGGACCCGACTGGGTGCGCGCCATGGTCGTGTCGGTGCTCAGCTGCCGCAGCGAGCGGGCGGTCTCCTGCGCCGCACGCGGGCTGGGGCCGTAGAGCTCGCTCGTGAGAGCGCCGAGCTCCTTGCGGCTCGGCGCGTGGCCCGAGACCGCAGAGTCCAGCGCGGCGCGGAAGTGCGCAGCATCCGGATACCGCTGGTACGGATCCTTGGCGAGCGCGCGCAGCACGATCGGGTCGAGGGCTCCGGGGGAGTCCTCGTTCACCTCGGTCGGCGGCACCGGGGTCTCGCTGACGTGCTGGTAAGCGACGGCCACGGGGGACTCGCCGCGGAACGGCTGGCGTCCCGTGAGCAGCTCGTAGAGCACGACACCGGTCGAGTAGAGGTCGGCTCGTGCATCGACGGGCTCGCCCTTGGCCTGCTCGGGCGAGAAGTACGCAGCGGTGCCGATGATCTGCGTGGTCTCGGCGACCGTCGACGAGGAGTCGGACACGGCTCGGGCGATGCCGAAGTCCATGACCTTGACCTGGCCCTTGTCGGTGACCATGACGTTGCCCGGCTTGATGTCGCGGTGCACGACACCTGCCCGGTGCGAGTAGTCGAGAGCCTCGAGGATCCCGTCGACGTAGCGCACGGCGTCATCGACGGGCACGGGGCCCTTCGCGATGATGTCCTTCAGCAGGGTGCCGCTGATCAGCTCCATCACGATGTACGGAGGCTCATCCGTGCTGCTGTCGGTGGTCGACGGGTCGCCCGCGTCGTAGACCCGCACGATCGACGGGTGCGACATGCGGGACGCCGACTGCGCCTCCAGACGGAAGCGCGTGCGGAAGGCGGTGTCGCGGGCGAGCTCGGGGTCGAGGATCTTGATGGCGACGGCGCGGCCGAGGGTCAGGTCGTACCCGCGGTACACCTTCGCCATGCCACCGTGACCGATGAGCTCGTCGACGCGGTAGCGACCCGCGAGAACGCGTTGCTCTGTCGACACGTACTGACCCCCTGATACGACCTGATGAATTGTCCCAGACTACGTTGCGTGCGGCGGATCAGCCTTCGTCTTCGCCGTCAGTCGGCGCAGCCGGAAGGATGATCACGCCCTGCATGGCGTCCGACTGAGCGGACGGCATGTCGCTTCCGCAGAAGACGCGGTACGTGGCCGTGATGCTCTGACCGGCGGTGCCGGGGATGATCTGCGTCGACAGCACGCTCGGACCGAAGCTGCGGATGGACTCGCCGGGGTTGCCGCCCGAGAACGTCGCATTGGTCAGCGTCACCTCGAAGGCGGAGCGTGCCGGGGTGCCGGACGGGCACTCGAAGCTCGGCCAGTTGAGCGTGACGGCCTGGCCCTCGGTCGCGGTGCCCGCGATGGTCGGGGTTCCGGTCGGCTTGCCGACCTGGACCTGCTCCTTGTACGTCGTGAGGGTGAGCAGCGTGCCCTCGGGCACGTTCCCGCCGGGCATGACCGACTCGACGGTCCCGACCTGGTTGGCGCTCGGAGCGACGGTGTTGCCGACGACGCACTCGGCCTGCAGACCTGCGTTGACCGCAGCCGCACGCGCTGCCTCGCACTGCATGCCCTCGAGGCCCAGGGCATCGACGTCGACCTGCTCGGGCTCCTGCGTCGGCGTCTCGGACGGCGTCGGCTTCGGCGTCTGGCTGGTCGTCGCCGAATCGGTCGGCTTCGGGTCGCCGTCGCCCTGGTTCATCAGCGCGAAGACCGTTCCGCCGAGCACGATGACCAGCAGGGCGATGAGAGCGATGAGCGGCCACGTCCACGGGCTGCGCTTCTTCTTCTCGCCGTCCTCCGGGGCCTCTTCTCCTGTGGGGAGCTGAGCCGTCGTGGGGAGGATGCGGGTCGTGCCGTCGTCACCCGAAGCAGTGAGCAACCGGGTGGCGTCGTCGGAGGCGACACCACCGGTCGCGATGGCCGGAACGGCGATCGCGGCGGAGTTGAGGTCACCGCGACGCAGGGCCTGGGCCGCGCGCGCCACCGTGGCGGACGAGGACGGACGATCGGCCGGCTTCTTGGCGATCATCGCCATGACGAGGTTCTGCACCGGGATCGGCACGGTCGGCGGCAGGGGCGGAGCCTGCTCGTTGATCTGCGCCATCGCGATCGCGACCTGCGATTCACCCGTGAACGGACGCTTGCCCGCGAGGCACTCGTACGCGACGATTCCCAGCGAATAGGTGTCGGTCGCGGGGGAGGCCGGGTGTCCTGAGGCCTGCTCCGGAGAGAGGTACTGCACGGTGCCCATGACCTGACCGGTTGCCGTCAGCGGCACCTGGTCGGCGATGCGGGCGATGCCGAAGTCGGTGATCTTCACGCGTCCGTCGGGCGTGATCAGCAGGTTTCCCGGCTTGATGTCGCGGTGCACGAGACCGGCCGCGTGGGCGGCCTGAAGGGCGGATGCCGTCTGGGCGACGATGTCGAGCGTCTTGTCGGCGCTCAGCGCGCCGTCACGTTCGAGAACGGTCGACAGGGCCTCGCCGGGCACGAGCTCCATGACGAGGTAGGCGCTGCCGTTCTCCTCGCCGTAGTCGAAGACGCTCGCGATGCCCTCGTGGTTGACGAGTGCGGCGTGGCGCGCTTCAGCGCGGAACCGCTCGAGGAACCCGGGGTCCCCCATGTACTCGTCCTTGAGGATCTTGATCGCGACGGTGCGCCCGATGACGTGATCCGTCGCCTCCCACACCTCGCCCATGCCGCCGATCGCAATACGCGACTGCAGCTCGTAGCGACCACCGAACGACACACCCTGCGTCGGTCTCATCTGCCCAGCACCGCCTCTATGACCTTCTTTGCAATCGGAGCGGCGATGGTGTCGCCGGATCCTGACTGCCCTTGTCCACCGCCGTCTTCGACGAGGACCGCTACTGCCACCTCGGGGTCGTTCGCCGGCGCGAAGCCGGTGAACCACAACGTGTAAGGCTTGTTCCCGTTCTCGGTCGTACCGGTCTTCCCGGCTACATCGACCCCGTCTATTCTTGCACCCTGCGCAGCCCCGTTCGAGACGCTGGCGACCATGGATGCCGTGATCTGATCGGCGATCGTGCCATCGAACGCGCGGCCGAACTCGGAGTCGTCGTACGCCCTGACGACCGAGAGGTCGTTGCCGATCACGGTGTCGACCAGACGGGGGTTCATGACGACGCCGTCATTGGCGATTCCGGCGGCGACCATCGCGATCTGCAGCGGAGTCGCGGTGACCTGTCCCTGGCCGAAGCCGGTGAGCGCGGTCTGCGCGTCGTCGAGTGCCCGGGGGTAGCTCGACGGCGTGGATTCCAGCGGCGTCGAGAAGCTCTTGTTGAAGCCGAACTTCTCCGCCATCTCACGGATCGCGTCGTCGCCGAGCTCGACGGCGAGTTCGGCCATCGGGATGTTGCAGCTCAGCCGGATGGCCTCGGAGATGGTCACGGTGTCGCCGCTGCCGCACGTGCCGCCCCAGGCGTTCGCCACGGTGTTCGTGGAGCCGGGGAGGGTGTACCGCGCGGGGTTCGGCAGGGTCGAGTCGGGGGTCCAGTTTCCGGACGCGTATGCTGCGGCGGCCACGACGAGCTTGAACGTCGACCCCGGAGGGTTGAGGTCGCCGGCGATCGCCCGGTTCGACAGAGGCTTGGTGGGGTCGTCGACGAGCTGATCGTAGGTCGCGTTCGCGGCATCCGCATCGTGGGTCGCGAGCTGGTTCGTGTCGAACCCGGGGGTCGAGACCATCGCGAGGATGCGTCCGGTCTTCGGCTCGATCGCCACGACCGCGCCGTTGAGTCCGTCGAGGGCCTGGTACGCCGCGGTCTGCGCGGCGGTGTCGAGTGACAGCTCGACGCTGAATCCGCTCTGCGGCTGGCCCGACAGGATCCGCTCGATCTCGGCGAAGAACGCGCTCGACCCGGTACCCGAGAGGTCGGCGTTCATGGCCCGTTCGATGCCGGTGGCCGACTGCAGAGCCGGGTTGAAGTACCCGGTCACGGGCGCCCAGACGGAGGCATCCGTGTAGACGCGCTGGAACTGGTATTTGTCATCCGACGGGGTCGAGGACGCGATCGCGACGTCGTCGACGATGATCGATCCACGCTGGATCTCGTAGCTGTCGAGCAGCGTGCGACGGTTGTTGGGGTTCTGCGCGAGCGAATCGGCCTCGACGACCTGGATCCAGCTGGTCGCGGCGAAGAGCGAGATGAACATGAACAGCATCACGATGCTGAGACGGCGGAGCTCTTTCGTCATGTCAGCCGATCACCGCCCTCGGTTGGCTGCGGACGCCGTCGGAGATCCGCAGCAGGATCGCGACGATCAACCAGTTGGCCACGAGCGACGAACCACCGGCGGCGAGGAAGGGGGTGGTCAGACCGGTGAGGGGGATGACCCGGGTCACACCGCCGACCATGATGAACACCTGCAGGGCGATCGTGAACGAGAGGCCGATGCCGAGCAGCTTGCCGAAGTCGTCTTGACCCGCGAGACCGATGCGCACTCCGCGGCTCACGAACACCATGTACAGGCAGAGGATGGCGAAGAGCCCGATCAGCCCGATCTCCTCGCCGAGGCTGGTGATGATGTAGTCGCTGTGGGCGAGCGGGGTGACGTCAGGGCGGCCCTGACCCCACCCGGTGCCGAGCAGACCGCCGTGCGCGAGGCCGAACAGCCCCTGCATGGGCTGGAACCCGGCGCCGTCGGGGTCGACCTTGTCGGGGTCGAAGAGGAACAGCCAGTTCACGAAGCGACCCTGCACGTAGCTGAGGATCTGGGTCGCGACCGCGACGCCCGCGGCGACGAGACCGAGACCGATGAGCACCCAGCTGGTCTTGCCGGTGGCGACGTAGAGCATCGCGACGAACATGCCGAAGATGAGCGTTCCGGTGCCGAGGTCACGCTGGATCACGATGATGCCCAGGGAGATGGCCCACACCACGAGCACAGGCCCGAGCTCGCGCATGCGCGGCCAGGTGATGCCGAGGAACTTCGTGCCGACCGACGTCAGGCTCTCCCGCGTGCGCACGAGATAGCCGGCGAAGAAGATCGCGAGGCAGATCTTGGCGAGCTCGCCCGGCTGGAAGGCGAACATGCCGCCGAGCGACACCCACACCGCGGCGTTCGCATCGGGGATGCGGAGTCCCGGAACGAACGGCAGCAGGAGCAGCAGGATTCCTGAGAGGCCGAAGATGTACGTGTACCGGAACAGCACCCGGTAGTTGCGCAGCATGATCACGACGGCGATGGCGCCGGCCAGCGAGATGGCGGTCCAGGCGAGCTGCTTCGTCGAGTACGCGTTCCAACCCGTCAGCGACTTGGCGATGTCGATGCGGTAGATCATCGCGATGCCGAGGCCTGTGAGCAGGGTCGCGATCGGCAGCAGGAAAGGATCGGCGGCCGAGGCGACCGCCCGCAGCACGAAGTGGACGGCGAAGGCGAGAACGGCGAGGCCGCCGCCGATCGCGAGGATCATCGGGTCGATCAGGCCGAGTGCGCCGAGCTGCACGAGGGTGAGGGCCGCGCCGCTGATCGCGACGGCGAACAGGAGCAGCCAGAACTCACGGTTGCGCTGCGTCTGCGGCATCCGCATGCGCTTCAGCGCCTTGATGACGCTGGTGTCGGCCGTGACGTCGGTGGTCATCCTGCGTCCTCCGTCGGAGTCGGCGTCGGCAGGGGAGTGGGCAGCGGGGTCTCGCCGATGACGCGATCAGCGCCGGCCTGCAGCCTCGCGACGATCGCCTCGGCGTCGGAGAACGACCGGGCGGTGATCGTGCGCTCGACGGAGTCGCGCTGGTACGGGGGCAGGTTCGCGAGCAGGATGTCGGTGTCGCGCAGCGGAGTCGACAGTGTGATCGGTCCGATGTTCTGCTGCACGCCCTGGTAGATCACGACGCTGTCCTCGTCGGCGCCGACGAAGTAGCGGGTCTGAGTCCAGCTGTAGGCGGCGAAGGCGGCGAACACCAGCATCGCGAGGACGACGAGCATCCCGGCGATCCAGCCGAAGCGGCGACGCTTGGCGCGCCGACGGTCCTCTTCGATGAGCTCCTCGAGGTACTCGGGAGCCGGCTCGAAGTGGCTGGGCTCGTTCGCGGCCTGACGCACTGGGTGCAGCCAGTTGCCGCGCGGCGCGCGCACCGGCGGCACCGAGACATTGGCGGGGTTCGACGCCGATCCGACGATCGTCGCCGTTCCCGAGTGCATGGCGTGCTGTCCGCCGACCTCGACGAGGACGATGGTGACGTTGTCGGGTGCTCCGCCGTCGAGAGCCTGCTTCAGCAGGTTGTCGGCCGTGCGCCCCGGCGCCATGCCCATGCGCATCGCCTTGAGGATGTGCGCCTCGTCGACGACTCCCGAGAGACCGTCGGAGCACAGCAGCCAGCGGTCGCCCGGCTGGGTGTGCATGACGAAGTTGTCGAGCTCGGGATCGGCATCCATGTCGCTGAGCACGCGCATGAGCACCGATCGGCGCGGGTGATAGCGGGCCTCTTCGGGGGTGATGCGCCCCGAGTCGACGAGTCGCTGCACGAAGGTGTGGTCGGCTGTGATCTGCGTCACCACGTCGTCACGGTAGAGGTAGATGCGCGAGTCGCCGATGTGGCCGATGACCGCGTAGTCGTCGACCATGATGATCGCGCTCAGGGTGGTGCCGAGGCCGGCGAGCTCTGGACGGTCCTTCGCGGCGCGGATCAGATCGCCGGCGGCCGTGGTCGCTGCGGCCTGCAGGGAGGCCTGCGCGTCTTCGACCGATGTGTACGGCTGGTCGAGCGGCTCCATCCGGTGGATCGCGATGCTCGAGGCGACGTCACCGCCGGCGTGACCGCCCATGCCGTCGGCGACGACGAAGAGGTTGGCGCCGGAGTAGCCGGAATCCTGGTTGTTGGAGCGGACCTTCCCGGTGTGGGAGATCGCGGCGCTCGAGCCTTCGAAGACCATGCCGGGGTCAGGCTCGCAGCTCGAAGGTCGTGGCGCCCACCTTGATCGGGGTGCCGAGAGCGAGACCGACCGGACCGCCGGTCACCCGCTGACCTGCGACGAACGTGCCGTTGGTCGAGTCGAGATCCTGGATGGCCCAGCTGTCGCCCCGGAGCAGCAGGCGCGCGTGGTGGCTGGAGGTGTAGTCGTCGCGGATCACGAGGGCGGACTCGCTCGAGCGTCCGATCGTGAGGGTGTCGGTGCCCAGCGGCAGCTCGAGCCCGGCCTTGGGGCCCGAGGTGATCACGAGCCGCTTGGCGGTCGCGACGGTCGCGGGCCCGGTGCTGGGCTTCGCCGAAGAGGGGCGCGATGCCGTGGGGGCGGCGGCAGGCGCCGGTGCGGGCGCCGGCGTCGCTGCAGCGGCCTCGGCCGGGAGCTTGCGCACCTTCATGCCGAACAGGTCGGCTCGGAGCGAGTAGACGACTCCGAACACGAAGAACCAGAGCAGCAGCAGGAAGCCGATGCGCAGCAGAAGGAGGACGAGTTCACTGGGAGTGCTCACGAGAGGGCTCCGAACGCACGGGTCGCGTCGTCGTCACGCGGCCGCGGCGGGCGTGACGGGGAGGCGACGGGAACGATGCGGAACACCAGATCGGTGCGTCCGATGGTGATGGTGGTGTCGGTGGGAAGTGCGGCTTCGCGCACCTTGTCGCCGTTCACCTTGGTGCCGTTGGTCGAGCCGAGGTCGCGCATCATGGCGCGCTCGCCGTCCCAGAGGACTTCGACGTGCTTGCGACTGGATCCGGCGTCCGCGATGGTGATGTCGGCATCCGTGCCCCGGCCGATGACCGTGCGGGCGCGGGTGAGCGAGTGGCGACGTCCGTCGACGTCGATCACGGCCTGCCAGTTGACGCGGCCCTCGACCGTGCCCGAGCTGACATTGATCGTGCCGGTGGCGATCTTGTCGTCACCCTCGAGGCTGATGGAGAGCGGACCCGAGAAGCTGTAGCCCTGCGACTTCGCGTGCTTCGTGAGGAGCGCGTGCAGCTCGTCCGTGAGCGCCCCGCCGAGGCTCAGCATGCGGTCTGCGTCGTCGGTGCTCAGGCGCACGACGAAGCTGTTGGGCGCGATGATGCGGTCCCTGCTCACCACAGCCGCTTTGGTGTCCGCTTCGCGCCGAAGGGCCGAAGCGATCTCCACGGGCTGGATGCCGCTGCGGAAGGTCTTCGCGAAGGCGCTGTTCACAGCGCGCTCGAGACCCTTCTCAAAGCTGTCAAGTAGTCCCACTGGGCTCCTCTGGCATGCCGACCGGTAGGGACATCGTAGCCAGGTGTCCTGGGTGAACGCCCTCGCAGGGCGGAAGAACCCCGAGATTCCGGGGGAGTGGGGGAGGCGGTGGTGCTCTGGTGGAGGCGTCTCGCGGTGGTCTTTCGTGTGCCGTTCGGGAGAAGATCTGCGTCTGAAGAGGAGGAATCCGGGGAGATTCTCCTCCCGTGGAGCAGAAGTCCTCCGGAGGGGATGCTCAGGCGCGGCCTCGGTTTCTTCGTGGGGCGGATCGCGTGATATCTTTGGGAAGTTGAGTTCTTCGGAGCCCGACAGACTCGCGCGAGTGGCGGAATGGTAGACGCGCTGGCTTCAGGTGCCAGTGTCCTTATGGACGTGGGGGTTCAAGTCCCCCCTCGCGCACAGCGAGCAGTAGATGTGAAGATGGCCCGGTTCCTTTCAGGAAGCCGGGCCCTTTTCGTCGCAGACCTGGTCTTTCTGTTGCTCTGAGGGCGCTATTCGCTCCCGTCGCCTATCGTCGAATCATGTCGCTCACCAGAGCCAGACAGCAGACCATCATCGGGGAAGGTCTGGCGCTCGGCGCCCTGATGTTGGGCGTCGACGAGGTCCACGGTCAGAAGCAGGCCCTCGAGTTCGATTTTCGTCGGGCGTGGCGAAGCTGGAGGTATCGGGACCTGTTCCCGGTGATTCAGGCCGGTCCGCGCCACGACGACTTTCTTCACATCCTCAGGGACTCGGCCGGACGTCGAAGCACCCGGGCAACGTACTGGGACGGCTCGTGGCCGTTTATCCCGCTAGTTCGGTTCGGATTGGACCGCGGAAGAGATCGCGGAGCATCTGACAGACGGGGTTCCCGCTGACGCGTGGCTTGATCTCGCGAAGAACTGGCTGGAGCCCGCTCGTCCTCGCTGACGCCTCGAGGATGCTCAGGCTCAGTACGCTTCGGCGACGACGGTCATTCCCGGAATGTCGCGCCCTGCGAACCAGTTGCTCCTGAGCAGTGCCTCAGAGTCCGACAGGCCACTGATGTAGTCACCAATGGCCCGGTAGTGGCGATTGTCGAGTGTGCCGACGTCCTCTTGGTTCAGGTCCACGCCCGCGTTCGTGAGGGCTTCATGAAGCGCCTTCGGCACGGTGACCGCGTCCGGGGAAGATTCGAGCCAGTTGACGAGGCTGTCGAAGAGAGTCCGGATGGCTCGAGTCTGCGCTCGCTGAATGACTCCCATCTGTGGGGACCCGATCAGCCAGTGGCGGGTGATGACCTTGAGGACTTGCACCTCATGCCACGACGCTTTGCTCAGGCGCACGTATGCGGCTTCGGAGTAGGGGAGAGCGTCGCTGATCTCCAGCGTCGAGAAGTACTCGCCGATCTTGCCGCTGAGATAGTCACGGAGAACGACGGGCATGCCGTCCTCGTCGCCGGAGCGTTGAATCACCTGGTTGATGAGCGACCGGGTGCGTTGGACGGCGAAGTAGAACTCGGTGTCGTCGAATAGTCCGTCGTACGTGCTGCGGAGCTTGCGGGTGGCGAGAGTGAACGGGTCGGAGCTCTGGGACGTCTCGAACTTGTTCGTCTCGTGGACGTCGGACACCGCGCCCAGTGCGTCCTCGAGTTTGAGCCGCACGTCGTACAGGTCAATCATCCCGGCCGCGCAGAAGTCTTCGAGATCGTGGATCGCGTAGGCGATGTCGTCGGCGAGGTCCATGATGGACGCTTCCAGGCTCTGGCGACGGTTTGTGGCGGCGCCCTCGCCCATGACCTTGCTTCGCACGAGGGTGAACTTTGCACGGTCTTCCGCGTACGCACCGTACTTCGGGGGCCTCTGGACCTTCTGAGTGGGTGCGGCGGGGTCTGTGGACGCCTCCTCCTTGTCCCACGGGTATTTGAGGATCGCGCAGAGCGTGACGTTGGTGAGATCCAAGTCCGTCCGCTTCAGAGTCCGGCCGTCGAGGCGAGTGACGATGCGGAACGACTGCGGGTTGCCTTCGAACCCGTCGTCAGTGCGGGCCAGCAGCAGGTTGTGCAGCTCGACTTCCCCGGCGTGACCGAACGGCGCGTGTCCGAGATCATGGGCAAGGCCGGCAGCCTCGCACGCGGCGATATCGAGTCCGCCGACCTGGTGGATGAGGGAAGCGACGGCCTGGTCTGTGCGGGCGCGTCGAACGACCAGCTCGGCGAGCTCTCGGGCAACGAGCGCGACCTTATGGGTGTGGGATTCCCGGCTGTGCATCCGCGCAGCCGCCAGGTCGGGGGACACGACCTGAGTCACGCCTGCCAGCCGGCGAAGCGACGACGAGTATCCGAGCCGGCCGCGGTCCCGCTCCGTCTCGGTCCTCGAATCTTCGCTCCGAAGATGAGGCGCGCGCACACCGCGTCCGTATCGGTCGTCGAACCTGTCGGGATGGACGAGTGAGCCGTCGCTGAGTTCGAGCAGGCCGACGTCACCGGCCGCCCCTCGGGCAGCCGGGAGCTCCGCGGGCATGGCTTACGCGGTAGCCGACAGCATGTCATCGCCGGTCAGGCGGAGCATGCTGTTGCTGAGCGCATAGTTGAGACCCTGCTTCACCTGGGACACGGCGGTCCGAAGTCGGGCGGCGGTAGCACTCAGCGCATCGATGAGAGTCATCGACCCTCGCTCTCGAACGATGCTGAGGATCGCCTCCGCCAGTGCGCGCAGGCGCTCGAGGCGGGCTTCAGCGGGCATGTTCTCGATTACGCCGGGCATGCGGCTCCTTCCGGGGACCACTCATTGTATGGCCGTCGCAACGAGCGAGTCTATTGCGACATCTATGCGGTTCACCTGTATAGTACGCGGCTGGTTGCCGCTCTCATTCTATCGTGCATTAAGACAAACCTAGTTATTGTCACTAGTCGTTTTCGACCATTATTCTGGCGTGTATGACTGGGGAGGGAGAAGTTCTGGCACTGGACACGCCAACTCTTCTTGCCCTGCTGAAAATCCCCGCCTCGACTCTGAACTACTGGGTGGACAAGGGCTTCTGCACGCCGACGCTGGATGCTGGTTCGGGGAAACGTGCGACGCGATACTGGACGGTCGAAGACCTGGTGGTCCTCCGTGCGATCAAGGAGCTTCGCGCCGCCGGCTGCTCTCTCCAGCTGGTGACCACTGTTGAGCAACGACTGCGGGACTCGTTCCAGTCAGGCCTGTCAAACGCCGTTCTCTACTACAACGGTCAGGACGTCTTCGTCGAAGAGTATGGCGTGGTGATGAGTCTCGTGAGGGACGCCGGACAGGTGGTCTTCGCCGAAACGTTGCAGATCACCGCCTTCAGACTGCGTCCCTGGGTCGAGGAAGGACGCGCGCAGGCGACCCTTGTCGACATCGACGGCATCCGTGCGCGGCGTGAAGCGGCCCGCGCGAAGCGCTCTGCCTAGTGAGCGACCGTGGTTGGGTCCTGCTCGCCGTACTCGCGAACCCTCCGTTGACAACGGAAAGCCGCAGCCTCGGGAGGGTGCAGCGCGCTGCGCGTTGACGCTCGGGAGGATCGCGGTCCGCCGGCGATGGGCCCAGCACTATGGAGGTCTCTCCGCCTACCGTTCAGAGTCCGGACTTCTTTTCGGATCCGCGCAGTTGTTCTCCTACTATTCGGACGAGGACCTCGACCTCATAGGCGTAGGCCAAGATGTTACGGCGCGGCACGTACTGTCGGACTTATCGACGTCGACCTGACGCAGGCGTTGACGATCCAGGTGCGGGTGGTGCAATTTTTTGGTCGACACGATTGGACCACACCCACGCGCCCGGTGGAGCGCTGGTTCCGCGGAGTCCACGCTCCCGTGAAGGACGTGATCTGGTTCGAACACTCGGCACATCTGTGCATGCATGAGAAACCCGGCATGTTCCTGATGAGCCTGGTCACGCGCATTCTTCCGCTTGCGCGCGCTGGTTCTTCCTAGACCGGATCCTGCGTCAGGTGGTGGATCTGTTCGTCATCGAGAGCATCGCGGAACCCGCGCTTGCGCAGGGCTTTCCGCGCGAGTCTCGCTCGTCGAGGGAAGCCGATACTCCCGCGCCGACGCAGGCCGCCCCGCCAGGGAGGCAGACGAAGATCACACAGAACCAGTCCCTCATCCAGGTGAAAGTTGTCTCATCGACATGCACTAGCACCGCAGTAAGGATGCCGGACACGAGCCCGAAGGCGCCGAGCACGATCCCCACGATGATGAGTATCGGGCCGACGAGGTTCTTGTCCCGCTTCTCGGCGAACAAGGATGTAACGACGAGGTCTGCGACCGGGTTGTGCATCTCGAACGTCGGGAGCCCGTCGGACACGAACTCGTAGTTCGCGACGAAGCCCGTGCGGAGCAGGCTAGCTTTCACACGAACGACGGCGTCCGGGGACGTGGTCTCGAACGAGACCAAGCAGTTCTTCAGCGCAGACGAGAGAGGTGCGATGAACTCTCTCATCGGGAGGAATCGGGGTCGTCGGTTGTCAGTGCCCCGGTCGGCTACTCGTCCAGGTCGATTGGCGAGGACGAAACTGAGAATGATCTCGGCAGCCGGCAGCCGGCAGCCGGCGGACGTGTGGCACGACTAGCCGCGGCGGATCGCCATGACGAAGCCTGCTGTCAGCAGCACCGCGCCGAGGGCGATGCCGCCGCCACCCCAGCCGAGGGTTGCCGCGGTCATCTTGTCAGTTGTCTCCGTGATGATGGGACCGAGGAGCATCGGCGCACCGACACCCATGACGAGACCGCCCAGGGTGGTGCAGATGAGGACGGCGACGCCACTACCCGCCCCGTTCACGAGCAGTTTTCGCGCCCACGCGAGGTCTTCCATCAGCAACACACGGTCATTCGGGTGAGTGCGTGCTCTGCGGACCGCGAGGCGAATGAGGTCGGCGCTGAACCGCTGGCCGATGATCTCCGCTTCGGCGACGACTTCCGGGTTTACCTTCAACGGCCGTCGAGAGCGTGCCTCTACCTGGGCGCGAATCTCCAAGACGCGGGAAAGGTACTTCTCCTCCCCGTCAGGCGACTGGAGTGCAAGCTCAGTACCATCGTCGAACGGCGGCGGAAGGACCGCGTCGTCCGTCTTGGACGACGCGGGAGCTGCCGAGGTCACGACGCGAGCTCGCTGTCGAGACGGAGGCGAGTCGATGCCGCGGCCTCTTGCGCTGCGGCCACAGCACGGCGAGCGGCGACCGAGCGGGCCTCACTGTACGCGCGGAGGCGAGCGGCAAGGAGGGCCTCCTCAAGCTGACGCTGGCGGATGAGGTTGTAGAGGCTCAGACCCGCGACGGCAGCCGCTGTGGCGCCGAGCACCGCGAAGAGAATGAGGTTGAACGTCGTCGCGCCAGCGGAGGCATCAACCTCTGTACCGGCGAGGACCCCGCCTTGCAACGCAATCCACCCCAGGACCAGTGCGAAGACGATGCCGGTGCCGAAAAGGAACAGTGCCTGGATGCGCCTGCGTCGGGACAGCTGCGCGGCGGCCCGGTCTGCGGCGCGGAGGCGGAATGTCATCAGCTCCATCATCTGTGAGGCCTGCTCATCTGCAGTGCCTTCCAGCACCCAGGACGTGCGCGTGAAGTCACTTGAGCGGCTACGGGCGTGCTGAGCGTCGCGTCTACGCGTCGTCTGCACGGTATGCGTGATGGTCATGTTCCCCCGGATCCCCATGCCTCATCCTATGCGTCAGGTCTCGTGGCTAACCACCGCTTCTGCTGCTCAGTCAGGTTGCGTCGCCGCCCGCGGCATCACACTGCGTATAGATGAGGCATGCCGTACGACCTCTCCATCTCCGTTTCGCGGGACCTCCCGCAGTAGTAGCGGCGTCGACTCTTTTCGCAAGCCGATTCGACTTGGGGGTAGGCGGATTCCGTCACCATAGATGCCTAGTTCGAGGAACGATATCCGCAGAACCGGCGTGGCCTCGGTGGGGACCACCCACAGGTGCAGGTGCCGACAACCGGCTCAGACGGTCCTCGTCGTCCTGAATCGACGCGCGTAGGGCCTTCTTGATTCGGAGTGCGGCCACCTCGAACCACGAGTACCGGCCGCGCCACAGCCAGTAGAAGAGAGCGGGCCCCAGGAACAGCAGCGCGACCGTGGCCAACGCACGCCAGAATGACCGCGCATCCTCATCGTCGCAGCGGGCGATGACAAACAGCGGGGAAAGCGCCAGTGAAGAAGACGCGGCAAGCTGACATGCACGCCCTACTGCGCGACCATGGGGGCACTGGCAGGCAAGACCTCGTCCATCGTCTAGCGCCCCGCAGGGACCTGGGGGTGACTGATCGTGTCTATTCCTGGAACGGATGAAGCCTGAGGACCGAGCACTCGATTCGACCGGGGACGACAGCGGCTTCACCTTCGTCGGTGACGCAGGTCGTGAATTCCGAGGGCGCTGATCCCGGAGTGGGTGTGGCGGAGAGTTCGTCGTTGTCAGCGAACGCCCCACCCTCCCACATCTGAGTGCAGAGAGCTTCAGCATCTTCGATGGCGATGACGCCGTCCGGTGTGGCGACGCTCGCCGCTGCACCGGACAGCGTGCCGTCGGGGTTCCGATACGGGCCTTCCAGACAGTGCACGACACTGGTCTCGCTGACCGGGCGCTCCTCGAGGAGGACGACCGCCGCGACGCCTGCTCCCGCCACCGCGAGGATCCCGCCGGCGATCGTGAGGCGACCCCAGATCGTGTTCCACCACTTGGGGTGCGCGAGATCGCGGCGCATCTGCTCGATGAGGAGGTCTTGCACTTCCCGGTGGTGCGGCATCCGGTCACTCATGCGTTCGCCTCCTCTGGTCTCGGAGCATACTCATGCAGCTCACCGCGAAGCCGCGTCTTCACGCGCGACAATCGCGATTCGATGGTCCCTTCCGGAACGCCGAGAACGACGGCTGCTTCAGCGATCGGAACCTCATGGACGAGGCAGAGGATCACGACACTCGCTTCGCGCGGGTTCAACTCGCGCAGAGCCTCGCGCACGTTCTCCGTGATCTTGAGTGAGTCCATCGCGCGAGCGACTTCGTCTGCATGATCCGGAACGTCTCCGTCGTGAGGGATGCGATGCAGCAGTCGTTGATACCGGCGGCGTGAGCGCAAGCTGTTCTTCGCCGCGAACGAGGTGGTCGCCAAGAGCCACGGCAGGACGGATCCGTCGACGATGCGGACCTTGTCGCGCCGTCGCCAGAGTTCGAAGAAGGCGGTCGCTGCGACCTCTTCCGCCTCTCGGCTGGTGTGCATGAGCACGAGCGACAGCCGAAACACCGGCATCTGGTGTCGGTCGTGCAGCATCCGGTAGGCCGGTTCGTCGCCGCGTGAGATTCGGAAGAGGAGCTCGCCGTCGCTCGGCCCGCCGGGTTCCGACACGATCTCACCTCACACGTCACGGTCGATCTCCTGACCTGAAGCGAGTCTACGTGGCGCGAGGGAGCGGAGCCCTCTCTGCCCTTCACTCCTGCATCGCGCGCAAAGCGCCCAGGATGGCGGCCCTTAACTTTTCGGGATGCTCGGTTCCGAGCACCCTCGCGCGCCCGCCTGTCGTGGTCACCCTGACCGCAGCGCCTGCAGACCACAGCAGGAACTGCTCCGAGCCCGCGAGGCGCCAGCCCACGCCACCGGCCTGGGTGACTGTGATCTCGATCACCTCGACCCGATCGACCTCGGAGAGGGGCAAGTGGATGACGCGGAACGGCGTCAGGCGGCCATCGATGTGCGTATCGCTCACCGCGATCGTGATGCGTCGGGTGATCGCCAGGAGCCCGGCGGCGAGGATGAGGAAGAAGCCCACGACGAACAGAGCGATCGTCCACGCGCCGACCTCATCTGCGCGGCCGATCGCGACGGGCGCTGAGATCGCGGTGACGACCACGAGGAAGACGAGTGTCAGCGCGCCGGCGACCGCCAGCCAGCGCGGTCCGATGAGGGTTTCACGGAACGGCTCGGCGGATCTCATCGCTCCAGTCTCTCCCGCGGGCGAGATCTAGCCTGCAACCTCGTGCGATGCGTCCGCGATCGATGCGAGGCGTCGAAGCTCCGCGACGTGCTCCCGAAAGGCGTGGCGCCCTGCGGGCGTGAGCGACAGCAGCGTGCGCTGACGGGCGTTGCGCGTGACCTTGTCGATGCGGAGGTAGTCGACCTGTTCCAGAGCCTTCGCGTGCTTGGAGAGCACGGAGTCGGAGACCTTCAACCGCTCACGCAGGAACGAGAACTCCGCGTCGTCGACGGGCGCGAGCAGGCCGCACAGCTCGAGCCGAGTGACTGCGTGGATGGCAGGATCGAGTCCGCTCATGCCGCCTCCTGCGTCCGGAGTCGGTGACGCCAGACGAAGCCGGACGCGGAGACAGCGAGGCACGCGGTCAGCCCTGCAGCGATGCTGGACCAGATGTCGGTGCTCAGATACGACCAGAATCCGGTCGCGACGAGAGCCACCAGCATCAGTGCCGTCACCCACCGGGTCGCGCCGCCGTTGTAGCCCGAGACCCACCAGCCGTGGGTTCGCCGCCACCAGGCGATGAACGCGGGCATGACGAGAATGAACGCCACGGCGACGAGGAGCGCCCACGGTTGGGGGAGGCCCTGAGAAGCGATGAAGATCCCCGCGCCGAGGCCCAGGACAAGGTGATACCACCCTTCACCGCGGGGCGCGTCGGTGTATGTCGTCGCCACGGCGTCGAGTCGGGCCAGGGTGGCGTGAGGATCATCCCGTTCACTTTCCATACTGGAAAGCTAGTCGTCACTTTCCAATATGGCAAGTGTTGTGGGATGTGCGCTCCAGCACCTTCGCACCGCTGAACGCACCTTGGAGTACCCCGCACAGGTCCTGTGAATCCGGCGCTGCGTTTTGAGATCACCTCCCCCTCATGATGGTGTGAACCAGTGCGACGGCCAGAATTCCCCCCGACCGACTCGATTCCGGACCCCACTCCCGACTCCCCCCAGGCGATCCGACCTCGCCGTCGGCGTGGAAAGGTGATCGGCTGGATCAGCGCGCTCGTCGTCGTGGCACTGGTCGCCGTCGGGGCGATCGCCTACGCACAGCTGCAGGGCAACGTCAGCACCGCGCCTCTGCGCTCCGACGACGGCGACGGCGAGCCGGAGCTCGCGACCGGAGACCTGAACATCCTCGTGCTGGGGTCCGACACCCGGGCACTCGCATCGGGTGGATTCGGCGAGGATGACGGCAGTCAGCGCAGCGACGCCATGGTTCTCGTGCACATCTCCAGTGACAGCTCGCGGATCGATGCGGTGCAGCTGCCGCGCGACACACTGGCCGACCTGCCCGCCTGCGAGGACACCGGGCGGGGATCCTACGACGGCGGCTACGGGATGCTGAACTCCGCACTGGAGTACGGACCCGCCTGCTCTGTGGCGGCGGTCGAGCAGCTGGCAGGCGTGACGATCGATCACTTCGTGCAGATGGACTTCGAAGGCTTCATCGGCGTCGTCGACGCCATGGGAGGCATCGACGTATGCCTCCCGGAAGCTCTGAACGACGGGCACGCGCAGCTCGATCTGCCCGCCGGCGCGCAGTCCATCGACGGCACCCAGGCGCTCGCACTGGCACGCACGCGGCACGCGCTCGCCGAAGGCAGCGATGTCGCACGTCTCGGGCACCAGCAGATGGTGCTCTCGGCCATCGTGCAGAAGGCGACCAAGTCCGACGTGCTGGTGCGCCCCGATCGTCTGTACGCGTTCCTCGACGCCGCCACCTCGTCGATGACGGTCGACCCCGGCCTCGGTGCTCTGACGGATCTCGCCGGCCTCGCCGCTCGGGTCGCGAACGTCCCCATGAGCAGCGTCACCTTCCTGACGATGCCCACGACCGAGGCCCCGGAGGACGCCAACCGCGTCGTGCCCACCGAAGATGCCGACGTCATCTTCCGCGCTCTGGTCGATGACGTTCCCGTCGTGCTCACGACGGATGCTGTCGAGCCGGATGCGACGGTGCGCACCGCGCCCATCGAGATCCTCAACGGCGCGGGTGTCGCGGGTCTGGCATCACGCGTCTCCGAAGACGCCACCGCCTACGGATACACGGTGTCGGGGCTCGCCAATGCGGAGGCCGTCGATGTCACGACGATCGTCGCCGCCGACACCCCCGAGGCGCAGGCGACGGCGCAGGCACTCGCCACCGAGCTCGGCATCGGCGTGACGGTCACGGTCGGCGACGTCGACGGCGTGCAGCTCCTGCTCGGCGCCGACTACGAGAACCTGACGTCCCAGCCGCAGGCCACCCCCGCACCGTCACGCCCGGTCGATGCCGTGAACCGCAGCGCTGACACCGACCTCTGCGCAGGCTGATCCGAGCGGATGCGGTGACTGCATCCGTTCTTTCCGTCAGCGCCCGAGATCGGCGACGGTGGGGACGACCGTGGCGTAGAGGTCGGCGATGCCGGCGAGAGCCGCGCGGTGCAGCTGCTCTGCGGGAACGTCGCCGGCGACCGACGGAAGGCTGCGGGTGGCGGTCGCGGCGGCGACGACGGTGGGCCGGTTGCCGCGCAGGAACGCGCCCTCGGTCGTGTAGGTCACGCACATGTGGGTCATGAACCCGGCGATCACGACGTCTTCGTGACCCGCGGCGTCGACGAGGTCGCCGAGGTCGGTGCCCACGAACGAGTTCGGTGCCTTCTTGACGACCACGGCCTCGCCGTCTCGCGGAGCGACGCGCTCATGGATCGCCCCGATGTCCTCGCGGATGTCGTACGCCGATCCGGAGCCGCCGTCGTGCTGCACGTGGATGACCGTCGCGCCTGATTCGCGGGCCTGGGCGAGCAGGTCGGCCGCGGCATCGAGAGCCGCATCCCAGCCCTCGAGCTCCATCTCGCCGCGCGTGTAGGTGTTCTGGAAGTCGACGAGCACGACGGTCGAGGTCGCGAGGTCCGCGGGCTGGTCGGCGACGCCGCTGAGTGCGCGGAGGGTGGCGGAGGTGGTCATTCTGAGAGTCCTTTCTCGGTGGTCATCTGTAGTCTGGGTGACCCGAACTCATCTGAACAGATGATTTCGGGTCAGCAGGCGACGGTATCGGCCGTGACCGATGCGCCGACAGGAGATGAGATGGCACCGCCGCGCGTGCCCGTGATCGCCGTCGACGGCATCAGTCCCTTCCATCTCTCCGTGCCCTCGTTGGTCTGGGGCGGCGAGAGTCCTGCGGGAGAGATCGAGCCGTGGCCGATCCGCGTCGCGGCTCTGCGAGCGGGGACTCTGCGCACTTCCGCTGACTTCGACATCGATGTGAAGCATGGTCTCGAGGCCGTGCGAGGCGCGGATGTGGTCGTCGTCCCATGGTGGGGTGAGCCCGAGTGCGCGGCGCCGGACGAACTGTCGATCGCGCTGCGAGATGCCCGAGATGACGGAGCCGAGCTGTTGGGGCTGTGCCTCGGCGCGTTCCCTCTCGCCGACAGCGGGGTGCTCGACGGTCGTTCGGCGACGACGCACTGGAAATGGGCAGACGTGTTCCGCGAACGGTTCCCGCTCGTCGCACTCGCACCCGACGAGCTGTACGTCGACGAGGGCCCGATCATCACGGGTGCCGGCGCGACCGCCGGAATCGATGCGTGCCTGCACCTTCTCGCACGGAGGCAGGGGCAGCGCGTCGCCAACCGGGTCGCGCGGAGGATCGTCGCGGCACCCCATCGCGCAGGCGGACAGGCGCAGTTCATCGAACGTGCTATCCCTGAGACCGGAGGCGATCCACTGGCCGACGTGATGCGCTGGAGCGCGGCGAACCTCGAAGCGGACCTGTCGATCGACACGCTCGCCGCCAGAGCTCATCTCAGCCGGAGCTCCTTCACGCGGGCGTTCCGCGCCCACACGGGCACGACCGTCGCGCGGTGGGTGCTCGAGCAGCGGCTCGGTGCGGCGCGGGAACTGCTGGAGTCCACCACCCTGCCCATCGATGCAGTGGCGGCGACAGCCGGCTTCGGCGGCACGGCGCTCTTCCGTCAGCATTTCGGCCGCGCGTTCGGCGCGACGCCGAGTCAGTATCGAGCGGCTTTCCGCACGCGCTGAGCCGGCGGATGCTCGGCGAGTTGCTCGGAATCCTCGACCCCGCTCCACTGCGGGGCGGGCAGACTGGAGAAGAATTCCTTCCGTGATCTCAGGAGACGCAATGCCGGAACAGCCTCGTCGAACCCCCAGCCAAGCAGTGCTCACCGTCGAGCAGGTGGAGCAGATCAGCCCCGACCTGGTGCGGATCACGGCCGGCGGCGACGGGTACGAGGGCTTCACCGATAACGTCTACACCGACAAGTACGTCAAGATCCTCTTCGCCGACCCGCAGCACGCGCTCACTCCGCCGTACGACCTGGCGCAGCTGCGCGAGGAGAGTCCCGAGAAGCTGCCCACCCGACGCACCTACACGGTGCGCTCGTCCGATCCGGAGGAGCGACGACTCGTCATCGACTTCGTCGTGCACGGTGACGAGGGCGTCGCGGGTCCCTGGGCTCGACAGGCGCAGCCGGGCGACACGATCGTCGTCAGCGGAGCCGGCGGTGGTTACCTCCCCGAGCCCGAGCTGCCGTGGCACCTGCTCATCGGCGACCACACGGCGCTGCCCGCGATCTCCTCGGCCATCGAGGCGATGCCGGCGGATGCTGTCGGGCACGTCGTCCTGACGGTGGCGGATCCCGCGGACCGCATCCTTCCCGAAGTCCCCTCGGGCGTGACTCTGCGCTGGACCGAGACCGACGACGAGCTGCTCGCCGCTCTCGCCGACCTGCCGTGGGCTGACGGGCATCCGGGGGTCTTCGCGCACGGTGAGCGCGGAACCATCAAAGAGGTCCGCGCCCTGCTCAAGCAGCGCGATGTGCCGCGGGAGCGACTGTCGATCTCGGCCTACTGGGCGCGCGGCCGCGCTGAGGATCAGTTCCAGGCCGAGAAGCGCGAGCCCATCGGCCAGATCGAGTAGACGGCCGCGCGTCAGAACCCTTCGGGCTCCCGCGGCGTGTACGCGCCCTGCAGCGTCTCCAGCTCAGAATCCTCGAGATGGATGCCGACGGCGGCGACCGCATCGTCGATGTGACTTGCCTTCGTCGCGCCGACGATCGGTGCAGTGACGGCGGACTGCTGCGCGACCCACGCGAGCGCGATCTGCGCGCGGGAGACGCCGCGCGCCTCGGCGACGTGCGCGACCGCATCCACGATCGCTCGATTCGACTCCTCCTCGCGGCGGTACAGGGTCGCGCCGAAGGCATCCGTCGCGGTGCGCGCGGTCTTCTCGTCCCAGTCGCGCGTGAGCCTGCCGCGAGCCAGCGGCGACCACGGGAGCACGCCCACACCCGAGTCGAGGCAGAACGGATGCATCTCCCGCTCCTCCTCGCGCTGCAGCAGGTTGTACTGATCCTGCATCGAGACGAACCGCGCCCATCCGTTCTGCGCAGCCGTGTGCTGGGCCTTCGCGAACTGCCAGGCCCACATCGACGACGCACCGATATACCGGGCCTTGCCCGAACGGACGACGTCGTTCAGCGCCTCCATGGTCTCCTCGATCGGCGTCTGCGGATCCCACCGGTGGATCTGGTACAGATCGACGCGGTCGGTCCCCAGTCGCCTCAGGCTCGCATCGATCCCCGACAGGATGTGCGCACGACTGAGTCCCGCCTGGTTCGCGCCCGGTCCCATGCGCCCGTGCACCTTGGTCGCGATCACGATCTCGTCGCGCCGAGCGAAGTCGCCGAGTGCCCGGCCGACGAACTCCTCACTCGTACCGTCGGAATACACGTCAGCCGTGTCAAACGTCGTGATCCCGGCTTCGAGAGCCTGCCTGATCAGTGGGCGGCTGGTCTCCTCGTCCAGCGACCACCCGTGCGCCCCTCGGTCCGGTGCGCCGAAGCTCATGCAGCCGAGAACCACCTTCGAGATCCTGAGTCCCGAACCGCCGAGTCTCACGCTGTCTGCCGTATCGAGCATCCGAAATCTCCCTCGAGTCGTGGTCTGAGGTCGATGCTCTCACGGGAGCGCACTGTCAGGCGCGTCGGTCAGCTGAATCTGAACAGCAGGATGACCAGGGCGAACCAGATGACCTGCCCGAGAAAAGGCACCCAGATCACGAGGAGGATAGCGAACCCTCCCTTGACCAGGTCGCTGCGTCTGACGAACGCGGCCAAGACCATGGCGACCGCCTGCGCGGCCGTCATGACGCCAGGAACGGCGAGAGGGAGGTGCTGGATCCACGTCAGCACTGCCGGGAAGAGGGTCGAGACCGCGGCGGCTGCCGCCGCCAGGCCGATCACCAGGGTGATGATCTCTGCGGTGATCTCGACGCGCTTGGCCCGTCGCTCCACGACCGTCATCTCGGTGTCCACGACGGCGAGCCTAGAGTCGGATGCTGGGAGCTTGCGGCAACCTGCGGAAGTCCACCGCGGTCTGAGGTCAGGCGTCGATCGGTGCGGCCTTCGCCGCCAGGGCCTTCTCGCGTCCGCGCTTGCAGATCCACGTCATGGCGTAGGCGACGATGAGCGCGCCCACGATGTACAGCGTGATCCAGAGTCCGCCGTTCGGGTCGAGCGCGAACTGCACCGACTCGTCGGCCTGCGAGTTCTTGCGCCCGCCGCCGAGCACGAGGAACCAGAACAGGCCGAACAGCAGTGAGGCGATCGTCGCGAGCCAGGCGAAGAACCCGCCGACCGAGTAGCGGCGGAAGACGGTGAGCAGCACGGCGAGGAACAGCACGAGGATATGCCCGCCGACGATGGCGAGGAACGCGGGATCGGCGGCAGCTGCGGCGAAGTCCATGGGGAGCCTTTCGAGGAGTCGTGCGGCGCGCATCCGAGTCGGCTGCACGTCCTTCTCCTAAGACGAGCGCACCCGGCGGAGTGTGACAGACCCGACCACCGCGATTGCCATCACCGCGCGATCAGCGTCTCCGAGGCCACCACATCGCTCGTCATCGGGAGGGCGCCGAGGATGCGAGGGCGTCCGTCGACCCACTCGACGACGATTCCCTCCGCGGCCAGGGCCTCGGGGCGGATCGCGATGTGGAGCAGCGGCAGGGCGAGGTCGCTGTAGCGGGCGGCGATCACGGCATCCAGGCCTTCTGCGGTGGCGGCGTGGATGAAGCCGGCGTCATCGACGTGCACGCCCCGGGTCGCGACGGAGTACTCGCCGAACGCTCGGCTCATCTCCCAGTCATCCTGGATGGCGATGTGGTGGATGAGGTCGGTCACGATGGCTCCTTTAATGAAACGGTTGCGTAGCATTATTGCTAGAGTAAGCCTATGACGGGAAAACGAGGACGGCCCTCCGCCGCCGAGGCCAGCGCTCGGGACGAGCGCGTGGTCGACGTCGTGATCGCACTCCTCACCGCGGAGGGGTTCGAGGCCCTGACCTTCGATCGCGTCGCTGCTGAGGCGCACGTCGCCAAGCGCACCCTGTACGGGGTGTTCGGTGATCGCGAAGGCCTCGTGCGGGCGGCGATACGCAGACAGCATCCCTACCTCGCCGATGCAGGGGACGGCGTCGCCGATCTGCGATCGGCATGTCGAGCGATTCTCGTGCAGCTGCTCGCTGACGAGGCGGTCGGCATCCACCGAGCGATCATCGCCGCTGCTGCCCGGCATCCGTCTCTGGCGGCGGAGTTCTACGACGACGGTCCCCGCCGCGCCCAGGACTTCCTCGCCGCGCACCTCCCGACAAACGCCGAGGTGTCGCCGGAAATCCTCTTCGCCGCACTCCTCGGAGAGCCGCATCGTCGTCGGCTTCTGGGGCTCGTCGACACCCCGACCTCGGCGGAGATCGACGCACAGGTCGACGATGTGCTGCGCCTGCTCGGTCTGCATGCCCCGACCCATGAGTCGGCGGGGCGGGAATCTTCCTCGTCCTGAGCAGAACTGTCAACCGCCCTGCGCTCGCCGCGGTTCGCACGGATGATGGTGGTTCGGACGACACCAGAGGAGGGCACCATGTCGAACATCGACGCTTTCGCCAACAGCTTCCCCCCGAACATGCCGGGCATCCCACCGGTCGACGACTTCAGCGACGGCACGTTCCCGACCGACACGTCGCAGCCGGAGAGCCAGGGCGAAGAGCCGCTCGACGCCGAGCTGGGCGACGACGGACAGGGCGACCTCGACCCAGCAGACGAAACGGATGCCGACGGGGGAGACGCCCCGCGCGATCTCCGCGACGGCACGGAATGAGCGGCACCGAGCACGACCGAGATGAATCGGTCGCTCCGGACGGGGCTTCACCCTCTGCGGAGGGCATCGCCGCACTGATCGAGGAGCGCGACGGCGACGACCCCGGGCACGTGACCGACACTCCTGCGGGAGGGGCCGGTGCGGATTCCGGCGGATCCGGTGCCGTGCGCGTAGATCCGTCGTCGGAGTCATCCGTGGCCGACGAGTCGGTGCACAACGACGAACCGGGTGTGGGCACCCGCCGTTCGGGTCACTGACTGCAGCATCCTTCCGCAGCACGAGGAGCCGTCGTAGGCTTCTGCGGTGAGCGACGCACTGGATGACGGTCCCTTCTTCCACGGCACGAAGGCAGATCTGCGACCGGGCGATCTGCTGACGGCGGGGTTCCACTCGAACTATCGCCCCGAGATCGTGATGAACCACATCTACTTCACGGCGGTGGCGGATGGCGCGGGTCTCGCGGCCGAGCTCGCGCCCGGCGAGCGGGATCCGCGCGTCTACGAGGTCGAGGTGACGGGCGAGTTCGAGAACGATCCGAACGTGACCGACAAGAAGTTCCCGGGCAACCCGACCCGGTCGTACCGCAGCAGTGAGCCGCTGCGCGTGATCCGCGAGGTGCACGACTGGACGCGCTTGACGCCCGAGGCACTCGCCACCTGGCGGGAGCGGCTGGCCGCCATCCGCGACGACGAGCGCGGCGAGATCATCAACTGAGCCGAGTCAGCGGCGGGCGACGCGCCGTGCGAGGGCGGCGAGTGCGCGGTCGATCACCACGAGCACCAGGCCGACCACGATGAGGGCCAGCGTCAGCGCCACGATCCACTGAGCGACGCCGCCGATTCCGAGAGCGTCGACGTCCATGAACGGGTACGGATACTTCTGACCCGGCGTGAACTCCCCGCCGACGGCTCCGTAGACGAAGGCCCACACCAGGTACGCGTACGGGATCAGCGTCCACAGCAGCGGGTCGGTCCACCGGAACGACCCCTTCGGCACGAAGAGCAGCCAGTCCCCGATCACGAGCAGCGGCGTGATGATGTGGATGAGGTTGTCGGTCAGCGAGAAGATGTCGGAGTCGCCGTCGGCGAACCTCGTCGGCACGAGGACGACCAGATAGATGAGCATCGTGACGGTGATCGCCATCATCACGGCCCCGCTCGCCCGTGCGCTCGGCGTGGAGGTGCCGGCCGGGCCACGGCGACCCAGATCCTGCGCCGTGCGGACGACGAGCAGCGCGACCCAGACGAGGCACAGCAGGTTGCTGACCATCGTGTAGAACAGCAGCGTCGTCCAGTTCGGAGCGCCGGTCAGCACGTCGGAGTGGCGTATGACTCCGGTGATGATGATCGCGAGGGCGAGGACGCGGTAGACCAGAGCGACCGGACGGGAGTTCAGCGCCGCATGCGCGAACAGCGGAGTGCGCGAACGGTCGGATTCCGGGAGGGCGGAAGCCGCGGACGGGGATGCAGCGACTTTCGACATGCTTCGAGGCTACGCGCCTTCACCGGCTGTCGCTTGCGGGTGCCGCGGAACGCGCTCGACGGATTCCGGTATGGCGATGGCTCCCGGTCGCGCGGCCTCGATCGAGCGGAGTCGGATCACCGCCGCACCGGGTCGGAATCGCCGTCG
Organism: Microbacterium sp. CGR1; assembly: GCF_051062835.1. GTDB lineage: Bacteria > Actinomycetota > Actinomycetes > Actinomycetales > Microbacteriaceae > Microbacterium. The sequence goes on from NZ_JAOTPG010000001.1 coordinate 2,605,628, forward strand.
AGGAAGCGCTCGAGGTCACGCATCGTGGGCGCCGCCTCCCAGTCGCCCGGCACCAGGCAGGCCATCGCGCCGCACGCGTTGGCGCGGCGCAGGATCGCGTCGAGATCGAGCCCGTCGAGCAGGCCGCTCAGGTATCCGGCGACGAACGCGTCACCCGCGCCGACGGTGTCGATCGGGGTGATCGGGAACCCGGAGCCCGCGACCTCCGCATCCTCGGCGAACACGGAGGCGCCGTCCGGGCCGAGCTTCAGCACGGTCGTCGCGCATCCGGCATCCCGCAGGGTTGCGGCGGCCTCAGCAGGTGACGCGCCCGGGTACAGGATCGCGAACTCCTCCTCGCCGCCGAAGACGATGTCGGACCGCTCCGCGAGCTCCCGGAGCACAGGGCCGGCTGCCTCGGGCGACGCCAACGCCGAGCGGTAGTTGATGTCGAAGCTGACGAACGCACCGCCTGCCCGCGCGCGGTCGATCGCCGCGTGCAGAGCGTCGCGAGCGGTCTCCGACAGCAGGGGAGTGATGCCCGTGATGTGCAGCAGCGCTGCGCCCTCGACCCAGCCGTCGGGCAGATCGTCCTGGCGCAGACGGGAGCCCGCAGACCCCGCTCGGTAGTAGTGCACGGCGGTGGATGCGGCAGACGGCCGCTCTTTCACCATCAGGCCGGTCGCGGCATCCGGGTCGACGATCGCTCGCACATCGACGCCGTCACCGCGGATCTCCCGGGCGACGCGCTCGCCGAGGGAGTCGTCTCCGACGCGGCCGAGCCACGAGCTCTGCACACCGAGGCGAGCGAGCCCGATCGCGACATTGCTCTCGGCGCCGCCGATGCCGAAGGCGAGCGAGTTCGCATGCCGCAGAGAGCCGATCTCGGTCGTGCGCACGAGCGCCATCGTCTCGCCGAGAGTGACCACCGACGGCATGCTCACGCGGAGTCCCGGGCGCACACCTCGACGAACGCCGCGGCCCGCTCGCGCAACGCGACGAGGTCGCCGCCGGCGAAGGCGTCGCCGAGCAGCGGTCCGCCCACACTCACCGCGACCGCACCGGCACGCAGCCAGGCTTCGGCCCCGGCGAGGTCGACGCCGCCCGAGGGGACCGCGACCAGGTCGGGGAACGGCCCCCGCAGGTCCTTGAGGTACGAGGGGCCGACCTGCCCTGCCGGGAAGATCTTGACCGCAGAGGCGCCCGCAGACCACGAGGCGAACAGCTCGGTCGGTGTGAGTCCACCCGGGACGATCGGCACACCGGCATCCGTCGCCTGAGTGACGAAGTCGGTCGATGTGATCGGGGTCACGATGTAGGCCGCGCCCACCTCGATCGCCCGTGCCAGGTCGAGGGTGTTCGTGACGGTGCCGATGCCGAGGTCGATCGTGTCGCCGAACCGCGCGAGCAGGTGCGGGAAGTGCTCGAACGTCCCGGGCGTGGTCAGCGTCAACTCGACGCTGCGGATGCCGGCATCGACGAGCACGTCGAGCACGGCGTCGTAGTCCTCTGCCCGCTTCGCGCGGGCGACGACGATCAGACGCGAGTCGACCGTGCGCGGCGACAGGGCGACCCGGCGCACCTCACCAGTCATGGACGGTTCCGTCGAGCAGGCGGTTCACCGGCAGGTACGCCTTGGTGTACTCGTGGCCGGCCGCGGCATCCTCATCGAGGTCGACTCCGAGTCCGGGCTTGTCGCCGGGGTGCAGGAAGCCCTTGTCGAACGTGAAGGATGTCTGGAACACCTCGAGCGTCTGCTCGTTGTGGGGCATGTACTCCTGGATGCCGAAGTTGTGGATCGCGAGGTCGAGATGCAGCGCCGCAGCCATGCCGACGGGCGAGATGTCGGTCGGACCGTGAATGCCGGACTTGATGCCGTAGATCGCGGCGAAGTCGAGCAGCTTCTTCATGGCCGTGATGCCGCCGGTGTGGGTGACCGCCGAGCGCACGTAGTCGATCAGACGCTCGGTGATGAGGGTCTGGTAGTCGAAGACCGAGTTGAAGACCTCGCCGATCGCGAGCGGCGTCGTGGAGTGCTGGCGCACCAGGCGAAGCGCGGTCTGGTCTTCACCGGGGGTGCAGTCCTCGAGCCAGAACAGGTCGTAGGGCTCGATGTCCTTCGCGAAGCGGGCAGCCTCGATCGGCGACATCCGGTGGTGTCCGTCGTGCAGGATGCGCAGGTCGGTGCCGAAGTCCTCACGGATCTTCGAGAAGATCCCCGGCATGTGATTGAGGTAGTTGCGGGTGTCCCAGGTCTCTTCGCTGGGGCGGTCGCCCGAGCGCTTGGCGGGCTCGTAGTCGTAGCGCACACCGGGGCCGGTCGAGGAGACGCCGTAGATCTGGCCGAGGCCGGGCACGCCGGTCTGCACGCGCACCGCGGTGTAGCCGAGCTCCTCGTAGCCGGTGATGGCGTTCTTGAGCGCCGCGTAGTCGGTGCCGGAGGCGTGGGCGTAGACGCGCACGCCCTCGCGGCTGGCGCCGCCGAGCAGCTGGTACAGCGGCATCCCGGCCTTCTTGGCCTTGATGTCCCACAGCGCCATGTCGACCGCGGCGATCGCCGCCATCGTCACGGGGCCGCGACGCCAGTACGGGCCGCGGTAGAGGTACTGCCAGGTGTCCTCGATCCGGTCCTCGTCGCGTCCGATGAGCATCGAGGCGACGTGGTCGGAGAGGTACGAGGCGACGGCGAGCTCACGGCCGTTGAGCGTGGCGTCACCCAGGCCGACGATTCCGTCGGAGGTCGTGATCTTGAGCGTGACGAAGTTGCGTCCGGGGCTGGTGATGTTGACGTCGACGATCTCGATGGTCATGTCGTTCTCCTGAAGATGCGGGGCGAGGTGTGGGGTGCGGACGTTCGGGCGTCCGCACCCCTGGTCGTGATGTGCGAGGCGATCAGATCGCGTCGCGGGGGTCCGTCAGGTCGCGGCCGGCGACCTCGGGCATCCAGATCGAGGCGATCAGCGCGCTCAGGGTGAAGATGAAGAGCATGATGATGATCGGGATGAACGAGCCGGTGACTGCCGACACCCACGCGGCGGCGATGACGGGGCCCGCACCGGTCGCGATGATGGCGGCGATCTCACGCGCCATGGCCGTGAACGTGTAGCGGTTGCGCGATCCGAACAGCTCTGGGAGCGTGAGGTTCTCGAGCGACGCGAAGCTCATCACCGCGAGGTTGTGCAGCACGACGTAGCCGATGAAGACCTGCAGCGTGACACCGCTGCTGATCATGAGCATCGTCGGCACGATGATGATGAGCGCGATGATCGACCAGATCATGTACATGCGCTTGCGGCCGAAGCGATCGCCGAGCCAGCCCGACAGCGGAACGGTGATGAAGGCGACGAGCGACGAGACGATCACGGCGTTGACGCCGATCGAGCGGTCGAGCAGCAGCACGACGGTGATGTAGCTGATCAGGTAGGTCTGAATCATGCCGGAGTTGCCGGCCTGGCCGAAGCGCAGCAGAAGGGCGATCGAGAACGCCTTCCAGGGCTTGCGCTCCATCGCCTCGAGGGTGCGCACGTCGCCGGTCTCGGTGGCGAGCTGGATCGTCTCCTCGCGCGAGAGCGCCTTGCCGTCGACGACGTCGTCGCGCTCCTCGAAGACCGGGGTCTCCTTGAGGTTGAACCGCACCCAGATCGCGAAGAGCATGATGATCGCGCTGCCGATGAACGGGATGCGCCATGCCCAGTCGATGACTTCCTGCTCGCTGTAGGCGACGAGCAGGATCGCCCAGATGCCGGATGCGAGCAGCGTGCCGCAGTTCGTGCCGAGGGCGACGAGCGAGGCGATGATGCCGCGGCGCTTCGCCGGTGCGTACTCGGCGAGCATGACGCCCGCACCCGAGATCTCGGCACCCGCACCGAAGCCCTGTGCGATGCGGAGCAGCACGAGGAGGATCGGAGCGAGCACGCCCACCTGGTTGTACGTCGGCAGGAAGCCGATGAGGGTGGTCGCGAGACCCATCAGGAGGATCGTGTAGAACAGCACCTTCGTGCGACCGGTCTTGTCGCCGAGGCGTGCGAAGAAGAACGCTCCGACCGGGCGGGCGACGTAGCCGACGCCGTAGGTGGCCATCGCGGCGACGACGGCGACTGCCGGGTTCTCGGACGAGAAGAACAGGTCGGCGAAGACGAGCGCGGCGGCCAGCGAGTAGAGCTGGTAGTCCATGAACTCGAGGGCCGTGCCGAGCCATCCCGAGATGGCGGCGCGAACGAGGTCTTTGACCGACCTCTTCGCGGTGGGGTCGGCGGCCGTGGCCGTCGTCTGCGGTTCTGACATGGGAGGTACTCCTTCGGACCAGGAACAGGTGGGGTGCGCGGGGTGGCGCGGAGGGGATGCGGCTAGAGGGACAGCAGGACCTTCGCCGAGGCCGACGAGTCGCGAGCGAGCTCGAAGGCCTGGACGGCGTCGGATGCCGGGAGGACGTGGGAGATGACGGAGTCGAGAGCATCGGACTCGGCGAGCAGGGCGACCGCGTCGTCGATCTCGGTGGAGAAGCGGAAGGCGCCGCGGATCGTGAGCTCCTTGGCGAGCATCGGGGCGAGGTTCACACCGATGTCGGCATTGGGGAGCATCCCGACCTGCACGATGGTGCCGGCGCGACGAGCGGCGCGCACCGCCTGCGTGAGCGCGACTCCGACGCCGGAGCACTCGAAGACGACGTCGTAGGACTCGTTCTCGATCGTGTCGCGGCCGACGAGCGAGACCTCGGTCGCGCCGAGTGCCTTCGCACGATCAAGGGGCTCTTCGCGCACATCACTGGCACCGACGACCGATGCCCCCGCCTTGACCGCAGCGGCCACGACGAGGAGGCCGATGGGGCCGGCGCCGATCACGAGCACCCGCTTGCCGGTGATGTCACCGGCGAGGTTCACCGCGTGGATCGCGACCGCGAGCGGCTCTGCGAGGGCTGCGCGCTCGAGCGGGAGGGATGCCGGCAGCACGCGGATCATCTGCTCTTCGACGATCAGCAGCTCGGATGCTCCGCCCTGGCGGTGCGGGTTCGCCGCGGCGCTGCCGAAGTAGTCGCCGCCGGGGCGCAGGTGCGGACGGTCCTCGAGGCCGGGGACCTCGGGGCCGTAGCGCGCGGGGTGAACCGTGACCGGGGTGCCGGGAGCCAAGCGCCCCGAGGGGTCGAGGTCGACGACCCCCGACAGCTCGTGACCGGGAGTCAGAGGCTCGCGGATCGTGTACTCGCCGTTGGCGCCGTGGAAGTAGTAGTGCAGGTCGGAGCCGCAGATGCCCACGTAGTTCACGCGGAGGCGCACCTCGCCGTCACCGGGGGTCGGAACCTCGCGGTCCTCCCAGCGGATGTCGTCTTTGCCGTGGATGGCGAGAGCCTTCATGGCTGCATCTCCTTCGTGCTGGTCTGGGATGCCGAGACGGCATCGGCGATCGCGGCATCGACGCCGCCTCGCTGGATGATGTCGACGAGTTCGCCGACGCGGGCGATGAACGCATCCTGAGATCCGAGTCCATCACCGAACAGGTGCAGTTCGCCGATCACGCGCTGTGCCAGCTCGCGACCGTTGCGGGCGCTCGCCGCGTAGCCCGCCAGGCGCTCGCGGGCGCCGTCGGTCATCGCGGCGGCGTGCAGGCCGGGATCGAACCCGGGCAGCGGAGCGATGCACGACAGGTAGCCGGCGACCGTCAGGGCGATCAGGTGGGGCATCTCCCCCTTGCCGAGGGCGAGGAGCGCGGGTTCGGGAATGCGCTGACGCAGCTTGACCGATCCGTCCGTTCCGACCTGGCTCGTGCGGTGACCGAGTGCGCTGTTGGCCCAGCGCTCGAACAGCTCGGTCTCGTAGGCGCGGATGTCGACGCCGGACGGCACCTCGATCGAGGGCTCGTACTCGTCACGCAGCACCGCGCGTGCGGCGCTCTCGATGCCGTCGAGTCCGATGGCCTCGGGAATCGTGCCGACTCCGCTGAGTGCTCCGAGATAGGCGATGAGGGAGTGCGTGCCGTTGAGCAGCCGCACCTTCATCTGCTCGTAGCGCCCGACCTCGTCGGTGAACACGGCGCCGCCGGCCTCCCACGCGGGGCGGCCGCCGGCGAAGCGGTCTTCGATCGCCCACATCGTGAACGGCTCGGCGGGTACAGGGATGTCGTCGCGGGCGCCGAGCAGGGCGCTCACGCGGGTGCGCAGCTCGGCGGTCGTCGACGGCACGATGCGGTCGACCATGCTCGAGGGGAACGAGACCGAGCGGTCGAGGAACGCGAGCGCATCTGCGCCCTCCGAGCCCGGCAGCTCGTGCAGGAACTCGCGAACGAGCTTCTCGGTGTGGGCGCCGTTCGACGACAGGTTGTCGCAGCTGAGGATCGAGATCGGTGCGCCGCCGGCCGCGGCACGCGCCTGCAGACCTCGGGCGAGCTGGCCGATGGTCGAGCGAGCCGCACCACCGCGGAGGTCGGCGCGCACCGTGTCGTCGTCGAGATCGAGGTGCTGGGTCGCGGGGGAGTAGCTGTAGCCGTTCTCGGTGACGGTGAGGGTCACGATGCGGATGCCGGGGTCGGCGATCTGCGCGATCACGCGCTCGGGCTGCTCGGCGCCGACGAACGCGTCGGTGTGCACCCCCGGGATGGTGAGCGACGTGGTGCCCGGCGCGATGGTCGCGACCGAGTACAGCATGTCCTGTGCGTGCATCGCGTCGACGATGGAGCGTGAACGCGAGGCGACGCCGATGATCCCCCAGTCGCCGCCCGCTGACTGCAGGGCGGCTGCCGTGTAGACGGCCTGGTGTGCGCGGTGGAAGCTGCCGAGTCCGAGGTGCAGGATGCCTGCAGCGGTCGGGGCGACCAGGGGGGATGCGGTCGCAGAGGTGGTGCGGCTCAGGGCCGGTGCTGGGATGCTCACGCGGTGGCTCCTTCGCTCGGGGCCGCGCACCGCTGAGGGTGATCGGCGTTGATCGTCATGAAAATCAGTGTGCAGTGTTTGTACAAACTTGTCAAGCCGTTTTACATCGGAGGCGAGGATCGTAGGATTGCCTGCGAGGGCGGGAGATCGACATGGCAGCGACGCTGACAGATGTGGCACGGCGTGCAGGCGTGTCCATCGCGACCGCGTCCCGCGCCTTCGGGGAGCCGGATCGCCTCGCCCCGAACACCCTCGGCCGTGTGCTCGAGGCTGCGGGAGAGCTCGGCTACGCCGCATCGCAGTCGGCCACGGCGACCCGCACGTTCGGGGTCGTCGTCCCCGACGTCTCGAACCCCGTCTACGCGACGCTGCTCAAGGCGATCCAGGGGCAGGCCTGGCACGGCCGCCACCGCATCGTGCTCTTCGACGCCGATGAAGACCTGCGCCGCGAGCGCGAGCAGATCGAGCAGGCCCGCAAACTCGACGGGATGCTGCTGTGCAGCCCTCGTCTGCCCGATGCCGACGTTCTCGAACTCGTCGGAGACACTCCCTATGTCGTGGTCAACCGGCAGATCGACGGCGCATCGTGCGTGCTGATGGACCCTGAGCACGGGCCCGCACAGGCGATCGAGCACCTCGCCGCCCTCGGGCACACGCACATCGCGTATGCCGCCGGCCCGCGGGGCTCCTGGGCCGATGTGCGCCGTGCCGACACCGTCGCCCGGGCGTGCGAGCGCCACGGCATCCGCCTCACCGGGCTCAGCCACCACGCGGCATCCATTCAGGGTGGCCGCGCTGCCGCCGCCCCTGCCGCAGCGAGCGGCGCCACGGCCGTGATCGCCTACAACGACCTCGTCGCCCTGGGGCTGGAGGCCGGACTTCTCGAGCTCGGCAAGCGCTGCCCGGCCGACATCAGCATCGTCGGCATCGACGACATCGACCTCGCGGGTGCGGTCACCCCCGCGCTCACGACGGTGCGGATGCCGATCGAACGCAGCGGTGCCCTCGCCGTCGACCTGCTGCTACAGGCGATGAGCGGCACCGCGATCGACGACGTCGTGACGCTGGGGTCGCAGTTGATCGTGCGCGCGTCGACCGCTGCTCCCGCCCCCTGAACCGACGGGTTCCGACCTCGGAGATGCGAGGACCGGATCGTATATTGCTTTTGTTCAGGATCCTTCTTATCTTGGCGTCATCGATGGTTATGACCCAGGGGGGTACGTTTTGCTCTATCTCGACGCTGCTGCCACTTCGATGCCGAAGCCTGTTGCAGTCGCAAAGGCAATGTCCGAATACTTGATCGCCGGGGCGAATCCAGGGCGCTCAGGGCACCGAATGTCACGATGGGTGCCAGGATAACCAACTACCTGGGTATCGGTTCCCTGATGAACCCGACGCACCGATCTGGCGGCACCCGCTACCTGGGTGAACTGGTTGCGAAGTCCCTGTGCGCGGGACTCACTGTCCTGGGAGGGGGGATCCTGACCATTGCGCTCAGCGGGCCCGCGTCCTGGCTGGTGGCATTGATTCCTCTTGCCCTCTCATGGTGTGGGTGGCGTCGGGCGTCGCTACGCGGCGCACCCTCGGGCGGCCATCCGCGCGGATGAACTGCTGCGCGCAGTCGGCCTTGCCGAGCACGGACACAAGAGGCCGCACGCTCTCTCCGGTGGACCTCGTCAAGATGGCCGCGCGCGCAAGGCGCGGCGAGTCGCAGAGGAGCCGCAGGCGTGAGCCAGCGACGTACAATATCGGCATTATGTACATAAGTGATATTCTTGACCTATGAATACGATCACCCGCAGCGTACCGTCGAAGGATCTGCGTGACAGCCTTGCCGATGTACTCGGCGGGGTCGCTTACGGCTCAGAGCGCGTGGGCGTCACGCGTCATGGCAAGCTGACGGCCGTGGTGATCAGCGTCGATGACCTCGAGCTGCTCGAAGAGCTCGAAGCCGCCCGCGACGCCGCCGAGTTCGCGGCCGCTCGAGCGGCTGATGACGGTCAGCGGGTGTCACTGGATGAACTGCGCGCAGAAGTCGCGTGACGCGCTTTCGGGTCGAGTTCACGACGGCGGCTGCCAGAGAGATCCGCAAGCTCGACCCGCAGATCCGCAGACGGATACTCGGCGGGGTGGCCGATCTCGAGCACGATCCGCGTCCAAACGGATGCCGCAAGCTGGCCGGGTACGACAACGCCTGGAGAATCCGAGTCGGCGACTATCGGGTTCTCTACGAGGTCATCGATGAGCAGGTGCTGGTGACGGTCGTCCGCGTCGCGCATCGACGCGCCGTCTACGACATCTGAGCGCCTGCCGCGGTCGCCCCTGGTCGCTGAGGCCCTTCAGCGAGCTCAGATCCGGGCGTGCCTGGTTGCGGCAGCCTCGACGGTGACGTGCGGTTCCCACGCTGGATGCCGGAGTGCCGGGCAGTGTTCCGGGGTGGGGTGGTGGGCGATGTCGATGATGAGGTCCAGGGCATCGCGGGCGGCGGTGAGCCCCTCGATGGCGCCGGTGATGCGGTCGCGTTCCGCTGCCAGCAGGGCGAAGGCCTCAGGGGAGCCGTGTCCGGTGTCGACGCAGGGCAGCAGTTGCGCGATCGTGCGGCTCGGCACCCCCGCGGTGAAGAACTGCTGAACAAGTCTGACTCGTTCCACGGCCGACGCGGCATACTCGCGCTGTCCGCTGGGTGTGCGCTCCGAGGCGAGCAGCCCTTGCTCTTCGTAATAGCGGAGCGCCCTCGTGCTGACCCCTGCCTGACGTGCGACCTCGCCGATCCGCATCCGTTGCCTCCGTGTTCGTACTTGGCACTTGACCTTGACGTCAACGTCAAGTTCTAGCGTAGTGGTGTCGGCCCGATCGGGCCGGAGAGCGCAGAATCCCAGCGAAGCAAGGAACCCATGAACGTCACCGACCAGATCGCCCTCGTGACCGGAGCAAACCGCGGAATCGGCCGTCAGTTCGTGCTCGAACTGCTCGAACGCGGTGCCCGAACCGTGTACGCGACCGCCCGCCGCACCGACACTCTCGACTTCGACGACCGGCGCGTGGTGCCGGTGCGGCTCGATCTGCTCGACCACGACTCGATCGTCGAGGCGGCCGGCGTGGCACAGGACGTGACTGTCGTCGTGAACAACGCGGGGATATCCACGGGTGCCGGCCTGGTGACCGGCGACCTGCCGGATCTGCGCCGCGAGATGGACACCCACTTCTGGGGCACCCTCGACGTGATCCGCGAATTCGCCCCCGTGCTCTCGGCGAACGGCGGCGGCGCTGTCGTGAACGTGCTGTCGGCGTTGTCGTGGTTCTCGTCTCCCGGTGCCGGAGGGTATGCCGCCGCGAAGGCTGCGGCGTGGAACATGACCAACGGGGTTCGGCTGGAGCTCGCCGGTCAGGGAACCCTCGTGCAGGGCGTGCATCTCGGTGCCGCCGACACGGATCTCATGGCGAACTACGACGGGCCCAAGATCGATCCTCGCGACGTGGCCCGCCAGTCGCTCGACGGCCTTGCGGACGGTTCGATCGAGGTGATCGTCGACGACTGGAGCGCGATGGTGAAGGCATCGCTCGCGGGGGACCCTGCCGCGTTCTACGCCAAGATGACAGAACTGCTCGGCGCCGCCTGAGGCCGCGTGTGCGCCGTCTCCCGATCAGCGGAACGCCCGGCTGAGAACATGATGCGCTCTGCCTCGGGAGACGTCGCCTCGACAGTGAGTGATGCGAGCTGTTTCCGGAGGTCTTTACGGCCGCGGTCGTGGGTTTTCGCGTGAACACCACGCAGGGGGAGACTGGTCCCATGACAACCCCCCACGTCGTCTCCGTCAGCAGTGATGACGAGCACCGCTTCACCAAGCTCCGCCGTGAGGCGATCACCCTCGTCGCCGGCCTGGGGGTGGAGGGGGACGCGCATTTCGGTGCAACGGTGCAGCATCTCTCCCGAGTTCGACGCGACCCTACGCAGCCCAATCTCCGCCAGGTTCATCTCATGCACCGAGAACTGTTCGATGAGGTCGACGCGGATGTCTCTCCGGGTGAACTGGGCGAGAACATCACCACCGAGGGGATCGATCTCCTCGCCCTCACCCGAGGAACGCTGCTGCGGCTGGGAGCGGACGCCGTGGTCGAGGTGACGGGGCTGAGGAACCCGTGTCTGCAGATCGATCGTTTCAAGTCTGGTCTGCTGAAGCAGGTCGTCGGGACCGACTCCGAAGGTCGCACGGTGCGCAAGGCGGGAGTGATGGGCGTCGTGCTCGCCGGCGGTGTCGTGAAGCCCGGAGATCCGATCATGGTGGAGATCCCTGCCGGAGCCGGTGAACCGCTCGCCCCCGTGTGAGCGTTCGATCCGGCCTGGATCTCGCGGGACGCTCGATGTCTAGCGGAGGATGCCTTTCCGGCGGGCCTCCGAGACCGCGGCGGTGCGTGAGGTGACATCGAGCTTCGAGAAGATGTGTGCGAGATGCGACTTCACGGTCGTCTCGCTGACGAAGAGCTGTTCTGCCACCTCGCTGTTCGATCGTCCGGCGGCGACGAGCTCGAGGACCTCGATCTCGCGGCTGCTGAGACTGACGCGCGGCGCGCGCATGCGGTCGAGCAGCCGGGAGGCGATCACCGGCGCGAGCGCGCTCTCTCCGGCGGCCGCCGCGCGCACCGCGGCGGTCAGCTCATGTGGCGGGGCATCCTTCAGCAGATAGCCGCTCGCGCCGGCCTCGACGGCGCCGAGGATGTCGGCATCCGAGTCGTAGTTCGTGAGCACGAGCACGTAGGGCGGAGCTTCGAGCGCACGGATGCGTCGCGTCGCATCCACGCCCGTGGCCTGGGACTGCGAGCCGAACTGCAGGTCCATCAGGACCACGTCGGGATTCTCGCGCTCAGCGCAGGCGACGGCCTCATCGGGTGTCGATGCCTCTGCGACCACCTCCAGGTCCGCTTCGAGACTGAACAGGGCGATGAGGCCGGCGCGGACGATGGGGTGGTCGTCGGCGATCACGAGGCGGATCATGCGGACTCCGTGAGAGGGAGGTCTACCGTGAGTGTCGTTCCGCGCCCCGACGCAGTGTCGATCTCGAGCCTGCCGCCCAACTGCTGCACCCTCTCGGCGGTGGCGCGCAGACCGAAGGAATCGGACTTCTCGGCGGTCCCCGGTTCAGGGAGCTCCGCATCGAATCCGGTGCCGTCATCGTCGACGGTGAAGTGGAGGCGGTCGCCATCGATGCTGATGGTGACCGTCGCCGTCGTCGCGTGAGCGTGTTGGAGGACATTGGCGATCGCGCCCTGCGTGATGCGCAGCAGCGCTGTCTGCAGGTGCATGGGCAGGACGATCGTGTCGGACACCCGCACCTGCACGTCGAGCCCCTGCGTTGCCCACTGCGTTCGGGCCAGTCGACGCAGCGCCCCGCCGAGGGTCTGGTCGTCGAGCTGCGGAGGTGTCAGCTCGCGGATGAACCGTCGCGCCTCGACGAGGTTCGCGGCGGCCGTCTCGCGCGCGAGCCGGATGTGCTCGATCCCCGGGCGGGTGTCGTCGGCCCGTTCCGCTGCGTGCAGCAGCATCTGGATGCTGGAAAGCCCCTGCGCGAGCGTGTCATGGATCTCGCGGGCGAGCCGGGCGCGCTCCGCGAGGACGCCTGATTCATGCTCACGCGCGGCGAGCTGTCCACGGGTCGCGAGCAGCTCGCGCACCAGCGCTTCTCGCTGCTGCGCCTCTCTCGCCAGAGCCTGGTAGCCGAGGCCGATCAGGAGTGCGACCGCGGCACCGACGAACGGGCCGACCACCCCGCCGACGCTCCACCCGCCACGGATGCCGAGTGCGCAGACCGCGACGATCGTCGACACGAATATCGCGGCAGATCCCGCCCAGCGCCCGAGCAGGTGGAGGAACAGGAAGAACAGCGGGAACACGAGGTAGGCGGCGTCGGCGCTCACCCAGAGCAGCCCTAGCCATTCCGCCGAGAGCAGGGCCAGCCAGATCAGCGAGATCAGCCGTCGTCCGCGGGAGACGCGAGTGAGGAGGATCCCCGATGCGTATGTCGCCGCGACGATCACGGCGAGGACGATCGCGGCGACGCTCGACTCCGACGGGTCGAGCACCGCACGGGCGATGACGACCCCCGTCAGAGCGAAGAAGAGAACGTGAAGACCCGTCCGCAGACCCACGAACACCGGGGTCAGAGCGGTATGCGCCATGGATCGAACTCTACGCCGCCGCACCGCGCGCGGCATCGTCCGAAAGGACGATCGAGGCGTCCTCATCCTGGGCGCGAAAGCCCGTCCCGGTGGCCGATGACCACGTCGACATCGACGGCGAAAGTGGAATGGTCGCCGCATCGGCGACAGGAAGGGCCACACCATGTTCGTCGCGTTACGCGATCTCCGCTTCGCCAAGGGGCGATTCATCCTCATCGGCTCCGTCGTCGCCCTCATCACCCTGCTCGTCGGGTTCCTCAGCGGGCTCACGGGAGGCCTCGCCATCCAGAACGTCTCGGGTGTGCTCGCGCTCCCCGCAGATCGCATCGTGTTCTCCGCCCCCTCGGGCGGCGACGGCGCGGCCAGCTTCGCGGACTCCGCCATCACCGAGCAGCAGGCGAAGGGCTGGGCGGCGACGGCCGGCGTGACCGATGCGCGTCCCCTCGGCATCAGCCAGACCCGCGCCGAGACCGACGACACCCGTGCCGCGATCGCGGTGTTCGGTGTCGAGCCGGGCTTCGATGCCGGCGCGCCTTCCGCAGACGGGCGGCTGCGCCTGTCGGTGCCCGCCGCGGATGCGCTTGCCGTGAAGGTCGGTGAGCAGATCGAGATCGCCGGTGTCTCCTACGACGTCGAGACGATCGAGGGGGATGCCTGGTACAGCCATACCCCGGTCGTGCAGATGACTCTGAACGATTGGCAGGCGTACTCGGCATCCACGGGGAACCCCGACGCCTACGCCACGGTCCTCGCCGTCTCCGGCGCCCCCGACTGGGATGCCGCGGACACGGCGAACGACACGATCTCCGAGACGACCCTCGGATCCCTGACAGCGCTGAGCGCCTTCCGCTCCGAGATCGGATCGCTCCTCCTCATGGTGGCCATGCTCTTCGGCATCTCGGGACTCGTCATCGGGGCCTTCTTCACCGTGTGGACCATGCAGCGCAAGGGCGACGTCGCCGTCCTGAAGGCGCTCGGCGCGAGCACGCGATCCCTGATCCGCGACGCTCTGGGACAGGCGCTGATCGTCCTGCTGGTGGGCATCGGCATCGGTCTGGGGTTGGTCACCGCGCTGGGACTGCTCGCCGGCAGCGCCCTTCCGTTCCTGCTGAGCCCCGTCACGACGATCCTTCCGGGCGGCATCATGATCGCCCTAGGCCTCGCAGGCGCCGCCTTCGCCCTGCGCTCCGTCACCTCCGCCGACCCCCTCACTGCCCTCGGGAGCAACCGATGATCCGCCTGAACGACATCACCCTGACCTTTCCCGACGGTGATTCCCGGGTGACCGCCGTGGATGGCGTCTCCCTCACCGCCCACCCCGGAACCGTCACCGGAATCACCGGGCCCAGCGGCTCGGGCAAATCGAGTCTGTTGGCCGTCGCCGGCACCCTTCTGCGCCCGGACTCCGGCGAGATCCTCATCGACGGGAGCGACGTCACGGCTCTCAGCCCAGCCGAGGCCACGCGTCTCAGGCGAGACCGGATCGGGATCGTCTTCCAACAGCCCAACCTCATCCCCTCGCTGACTGCCCGTGAGCAGCTGAGCGTCATGAACGAGCTCGGCGCCCCGCACAGCCGGCGCCATCGTTCCCGCACGGCCTCCCGCGCGGATGAGCTGCTCTCGGCTGTCGGCCTCGCCGAGCACGGTCACAAGAGGCCGCACCAGCTCTCCGGCGGGCAGCGTCAGCGCGTCAACATCGCTCGAGCACTGATGAACGATCCGAGCGTGCTCCTGGTCGACGAGCCCACCAGCGCGCTCGATCAGGAGCGCGGGGCTCAGATCATCGACCTCATCCTTCGTCTCACCGACGAGCGGAACACGTCGACGTTGCTCGTGACCCACGACCTCGTGCACCTCCCGCGCATGCACGGGGTGCTGCACCTCGTTGACGGTCGTGTCGTCGACGCCGCGGCAGTTCCGACGCGCCGAGAGCCGGCTAGTCCCCGGAGTTCTGGTTGAACTGACGCTCCCAGTCGCGCAGCTCGCTGCGACCGATGAGCGAGTCCAGCGACACCTGGAACAGCAGTCCCTTGCGGGCGTTCACCTGCTTGATGTTGTCGACGATCTGGGTGGTCACCGACGACAGAGCTTCGCGCACCTCGGCGATGCGCTCGTCGGGGGCATCCCAGAGGTCCGGGCGGGTCAGCAGGTCGAGCAGGTAGTCGCGATCGAGGGCGGCGACCAGGCGGGCGAGCTTGTCGGAGTACTCGGTTTCGGCGAGCACGCTCTGATCCTCGCCCGCTTTGGCGTCGAGGCGGATGAACAGCTGTTCGACGTGCGAGGCGAGGGCGTCGATGCCCGCGGCGGTCTCGGCAGCGACGGGGCTGCCCGGCACCGCGGCGTAGTCGGCTCGGAGTTCGCGCAGACGGTTCACTCGAAGACGGATGCCGGCAGGCACCGGGTCCGTCGAGGCCGGGGACGTGCGACGTCGGCGGCGGGCGATCAGGCCGAAAGCAGTCACGGCGGCCGCGACGAGCACGACCCCACCGATCACGAGCGGGATCAGGGGGTTGGCGACCAAGGCGCCCTCGCCCGATGAGGTCGGCGTCTCGGCCGAGATCTCCTGCACCGTCTCGACGAGCTGATCCTGGAGGTTCGAACCCGACGCCTCATTCTCGTTCGCGATCCGCAGCGCGTCGTCGCTCGGGATCGCCGCAGACGCCGCCTGCAGGTCATCCCCGATCGCGACGATCACGGTCTTCTGGCTCGAGCCCGCGGTGAGCTGATCGAGGATGTAGGTGTTGTACGGGGTGTCACGCGCAGCATCCGCGGGGAGCACGACCACCGCGATCGAGCCGTCGCCCGGGACGACGCCGGAGAGCGCGTCGGCTATGGCTTGGCCTCCTGACACGTCCGGATCGACGTAGATGTTCTGCCCGGATATGCCCTGGACGGCATCATCGATCCAAGGGTTGTTCGACGCGGAGAGAAACGGCATCGCGACCCTCAGAAGTTGTTGATCACGGAGGCGAACACGAGGTCGATCCGCTCGGCGTTCGAGGCGTCGAAGAGCTGGCCGCCCGTCACGTCGGCGATCCGCTGCAGCGCAGACGTGTCGGCACCCTCTCCATACGCGATCGGGAATATACGCACGGGAGCGTCGTCACCGCCCTCCTTCGTGCTCTTGCCGATCTTCGCGATGAGCGAGTCGAGCGAGATGCTCGAGTCGGTGTCCTCGCCGTCCGACAGCACGACGATCGCGTTGATACGCCCGGGTTCCGCGCGCTCGCTCATCGCCTCGTAGGCGAGCAGGATCGAGTCGTAGAGAGGCGTGCCGTTGCGCTGCGCGTACCGGAGGTCGTCGAGCGAGGAGTCGAGCTTCTCGCCATCGGATCCGAGGGCACTGACGTCGCGGAGCACCTGGATGCCCTCGCCCTCGTCGGAGGAGATGCCGGTCGTGAACGCCCAGACGCCGATCTCATCGGTCGAGCGGAAGTGGTTCAGCGTCGATTGCGCGCCCTCGATCGCTCCGTCGAGGCGCGAACGGCCGTCGCCGATCGGGTCGTCCATGGAGCCTGAGATGTCGATGAGCTCGAGCACGGATGAGGGCTTGCGCACCTGCGTCCACTGGTCGATCGCCGTCGAGATCACGTCGACCTCGGGCTTCGGAAGGGTGACTGCGGGCTGTGCGGGGTCGACACCGAACTTCGCGGTGAACAGGTCGCCCAGGGGCACCGACTCGTCGAGCGGACGGAACCCGTAATCCGGGAGGATCTCCTGCGCCGCGGTGGTCTGCACGAACTCGGCGAAAGCCTCGCCCGCAGTCCGCTGCTCGGCGGTCACCCAGTCGGCACCCAGCACGGTGATCGGGTTGTCCGACCACATCGATCCGCCCGCGGGATAGACGGCGACGAGCTTCGTCTTCGGCGGGGTCAGGGTCTCGCCCGGCTGCACGGTGTGCGAGTCGGGGTTTCCCTGGTTGTAGTTGAGCAGGGAGGTCTCTTCCAGCGCGACGGCCGAGACGTAGGCCGAGCCGTTCGAGCCGTTCTGGGTCTCGTCGTAGAGCGTCGACAGGACGTTGCCTGTGGTGTCGCCGTAGTGGATGACGCACTCCTCGAACACGCGGGAGAAGTCGGCCGACGCCTCGACGTCGGCGGAGGTGAGACCCTCGGCCTTGCCGGTCGCCTCGTACGACTGCATGAGGATCGTCGAGAGGCCCGTGGTGGAGGTGTTCGGGTTCGTCTTCGAGATCTTGAATGCCCCCCAGATGTCCTTGCCGACGCTGCCCCAGCCGGCGGGGTCCTGGCAGAGGTTCTCGAGGTCCGTGATGCTGATCGGGGTGTTCGGCCAGCCGAGCGCGGTGGCCATCGGCTCCGGCATCCCGAACACGACGGGGGTGCGGGTGAACGACTTCGGCTCGCCGACGAGGCCGGTCGATGCGGCTGCCGCGACCCGGTCGGTCCAGACGGTGGATGCCGGAGACCACAGCGTCGGCCACAGTGACCGGTCGTCGCTCGGCCAGTCGTCGCCCGAGGTGAGGAAGCGCGTCGCGTTGCCCGAGGAGACGTTCGTCGGACGCACCGTCGCGCAGGTCTCGAGCCCCTTGTGCTCGGGCGAGTCCTTGAAGGCTTTCGCCAGCTCGTCGAGCATGTTGACCTTCTCCGACGAGGTCGCGACCGCGATGTGGGTGCAGCCGTCGTCGGGGAAGCCCTGTCCGCCGTCGCTCGTGGTGCCGTTCTCGCCGCCACCGCCGGTGCAGGCGGTCAATGCCAGGGCGACGATCGCCGCCATGGCGAGGGCGGCGGGTGTCCGTCGTGCGTTGCGGGGCGCGCTCATGCGCCTAGGCTACCCAGGTATCGCGCCCACGATCACGGATCGGTCCGATCTCGTGATCCGTCTGCTCTCGAGACCGACCCGATCCGGTGACCCGCCCGATCCGGCGACCTGCGAGGTACGCTCGCTCGTGTGGGGCGGATCACGACGCGGAGACCGATTATGAAACTCACCCTCGGCGAGGGTGCGAGTCGTCGCGCCGACACGCTCGCCGTCGAGGAGCCGCTCGAGATCAGGGTCGCGGGTGCGCCGCTCGCCGTGACGATGCGCACCCCGGGGCACGACGTCGAACTGGCGGCCGGGTTCCTCGTGTCCGAGGGGATCATCGCGCAGACATCCGACTTCCGCTCCGCGATCCACTGCGGCGGCCCGGGCACCGGAGGCCAGGAGAACACCTACAACGTGCTCGACGTCAGCTTCGCGCAGGGAGTCGCGCTGCCGGACCCAGAGGCCGCTCGTCGCTTCTACACGACCAGCTCCTGCGGCGTGTGCGGCAAGGCGAGCATCGATGCCGTGCGCACCGTGTCACAGCATCCGATCGCCGAGGACGACATCCGGATCGAACCTGAGCGGATCGCGGCGTTCCCTGAGCGACTGCGTGCCGAGCAGGCCGCATTCGACAAGACCGGGGGTCTGCATGCGGCGGCGCTGTTCGATGTCGACACCGGCGAGATGCTCGTGCTGCGTGAGGACGTCGGCAGGCACAACGCGGTCGACAAGGTCGTCGGCTGGGCGCTGCTGAACGATCGACTTCCCTTGCGCCGGCAGATTCTGCAGGTGTCGGGGCGAGCGAGCTTCGAGCTGGTGCAAAAGGCGGCGATGGCGGGCATCCCGCTGCTGAGCGCCGTCTCTGCTCCCTCCTCGCTTGCCGCCGAGCTCGCCGACGAGTCGGGGGTGACGCTCGTCGGATTCGTCCGTGGGCGATCGATGAACATCTATACGCACGCGCATCGGGTGCGCGTCGACGGCGTGGGGACCGGCGCGTCCGAGCCCGCCGCGGAGGGAGCGAGCCGTGCTCGATAGCCAGGGAACCTCGGGAACCGCCTTCGGTCTGATGCCGATCGAACCGCGCCAGGGAGGCTACGGCCCCCGCACCGATCGAGCATGGTCGCGCAAGCCGTACGGTCACCCCGCTGCGGGATGGGGAGCCGCGGCGTCCGTGGGGCGCGTGGTGCTGGACCAGCGCGAGCCGATCGCGGGCCCCCTCGCGATGCTGCAGATGAACCATCCGGTATCGGGCTACGACTGCCCCGGCTGCGCGTGGCCGGACGATCTCGGCAACCTGAAGCTCGACATCTGCGAGAACGGCATCAAGCATGTGACGTGGGAGATGACGCGCAAGCGCGTCGACCGTCGCTTCTTCGCCGAGCACACGGTCACCGAGCTCGCCACCTGGCCGGATTTCGATCTCGAGGATCAGGGGCGCCTGACCGAGCCGATGAGCTACGACGCGGCCACCGATCACTATGTGCCGATCACGTGGGACGATGCGTTCGCGCTCGTCGGCGACGAGCTGCGGGGGCTCGACAGCCCCGACGAAGCGGCTTTCTACACATCAGGTCGCCTCAGCAACGAGGCCACGTTCCTGTACCAGCTCATGGTGCGGGAGTACGGCACGAACAACCTCCCCGACTGCTCGAACATGTGCCACGAGGCCTCCGGTCGTGCTCTCAAAGCCTCTATCGCTACGGGCAAGGGCACAGTCGACATGCACGACTGGGACGACTGCGACGCCCTCTTCGTGCTCGGGGTCAATGAGGCATCCAATGCTCCGCGCATGCTCACGGCGCTGGCGGATGCCGTGAAGCGCGGCGCCCAGGTGGTGCACGTCAACCCGCTCGTCGAGGCCGGCGCCACCCGCACGATCGTGCCACACGACTTCGTCGACATGGCGCGATTCAAGGCCACGGGCACGAGCACGATGAACCTTCAGGTGCGCCCCGGGGGCGACCTCGCACTGATCCGCGGCATGTCGAAGGCGGTCTTCGAGGCCGCCGCGGATGACCCGTCGGTGCTCGACTCCGAGTTCCTCGGTGCCTTGACCCGGGGTGTGGAGGCGTACCGCGCGCTGGTCGAGGCCACGCCGTGGGCAGACCTCGTCACCCAGTCGGGGCTGACCGAGGAGCAGATCCGCGCAGCGGCCGCCGTGTACCTGGCGTCGGAGCGCACGATCATCAGCTGGTGCCTCGGCGTCAGCCAGCACGAGCACGGCGTCGACACCGTGCGCGAGATCGTCAACCTGCTGCTGCTGCGGGGCAATATCGGCCGTCGTGGCGCCGGCCCCTCGCCCATCCGCGGCCACAGCAACGTTCAGGGCAACCGCACGTGCGGAATCGACCACCGGCCGACGGATGCCTGGCTCGATCGCCTCGCCGAGGTCTGCCGCATCGATCCGCCCCGGCATCCGGGTCTCGACACCGTCCGCACCATCGAGGCGATGCATGACGAACGCGTGAAGGTGTTCGTCGGGATGGGCGGCAACTTCGTGTTGGCCGCGCCCGACACCCCGTTCACCGCGCAGGGGCTCGAGAAGTGCCGACTCACGGTGCAGGTGAGCACGAAGCTCAACCGCAGCCATCTCGTGCACGGCGAGAAGGCGCTGATCCTTCCCTGCCTCGGCCGCACCGAGCGCGACCAGCAGGAGCAGGGCCCGCAGGGTGTCACGGTCGAGGATGCGATGAGCATGGTGCACCTCTCCATGGGTCGCAAGCAGCCGGCGTCGGCCTATCTGAAGTCGGAGCCCGCGATCATCGCGGGGCTGGCGAAGGCGACCCTGCCGCACACCGCCACTCCGTGGGACTGGTACATCGGCGACTACGCCCGCATCCGCGACGTGATGGCGAAAGTACTGCCGGGCTTCGAGGGGTTCAACGAGCTCGTGAGCGACAGGCACGGATTCCGGATCCCGCAGCCGGCCAGGGAACGGGTGTTCCAGACGCCGTCGGGCCGTGCGGAGTTCTCGCACGCACCGCTGCCCGACGTCATCCCGGAGTCCGCCGATACCCTCGTCTTGCAGACCGTCCGCTCGCACGACCAGTGGAACACGACGATCTACTCGAACGACGATCGCTATCGCGGGGTGAAGAACCTCCGTGAGCTCGTGTTCCTGCACGAGGACGACATGCGCGATCGGGGGCTCGTCGAGGGCGACCTCGTCGACATCGTGTCGACGTCGAAGGACGGATCGACGCGGATGCTCCGGGCGTTCCGTGCCGTGCCGTACGACCTTCCGCGCGGCAGTGCCGCCGGCTACATGCCCGAGATGAACGTGCTGATCGGCCGCAAGGACTTCAGCGTGCAGAGCGATCAGCCGCTCATGAAGAGCATCCAGGTCACCGTGGCGCGAACGGGATCCTGACCCGATCTTCGGCGACTAGGCGTCGACCGTCGAACCCTGCAGCGCGTGCACGACCGGCGCGAGCTCGGGCTGGGTCACCGCATCGCTGAGCGCGCGTTCGAGGGTGTCGTCATGGATCGGGTGCGCCTGCTCGTAGAGCGACAGGCCGGCCGGGGTGAGCTCGGTGTAGATGCCTCGACGGTCGTCGGCGCAGAGGATGCGGGTGAGCAGCCCGCGGTCTTCGAGGCGCGTCACGAGCCGGGTCGTCGCACTCGGGCTCAGCGCCGTCGCGCGGGCGAGCTGCTGCATCCGCATGTGCCAGCCGTCCTGCCTGCTGAGCGCGTCGAGCACGGTGTACTCGACGACCGACAGGCCCACCGATGCGCCGAGCGCCTTCTCGAGGTCGGCCTCGATGATGCCGTGCAGCGCGGCGAGCGTCCGCCAGCCCCGAGCACGGATCTCGACTGCGTCGTCTGAGATGCCCACAGTGACCTCCGAAGTAGTTGCTTGCGCGGGATACTTGCGTGTGCAATGATTATCCCTCGTGACGCAATATCCCGCGTCTGCAACTACTTTAGCAGAGGACTTCGGAGCACACCCATGCCACTCGGACTCATCGCACTCGCCATCGGCGCCTTCGGGATCGGACTCACCGAGTTCGTGATCATGGGCCTTCTTCCCGAGGTCGCCACAGACTTCGGCGTCACCGAGGCCACCGCCGGATGGCTCATCTCGGGCTATGCGCTGAGCGTGGTCGTCGGCGCCCTCGGCCTCACCGCCGCCACGACGCGACTTCCGCGCAAGCCCGTGCTGCTCGGACTGATCGTGCTCTTCATCGCCGGCAACGCCCTCACCGCTCTCGCCCCGGACTACACGATCGCCATGATCGGCCGCATCATCGCCGCCCTGTGCCACGGCGCGTTCTTCGGCATCGGCTCGGTGGTCGCGGCCGAGCTCGTCGCCCCCGAGAAGAAGGCGCGGGCGATCGCGATCATGTTCACCGGCCTCACCGCCGCCAACGTGTTCGGCGTTCCCTTCGGTACGTTCCTCGGCCAGCAGTTCGGGTGGCGCTCGACGTTCTGGGTGATCTCGGCCATCGGCGTGATCGCGTTCGCCGGCATCGCCCTGCTCGTCACTGCCCCGAAAGTCACCGGCGAGCAGGTGAGCCTCCGGAGCGAGCTCCGCGCCTTCCGGTCCGGCCAGGTCTGGCTCTCACTCATCGTCACCGCACTCGCGTTCGGCGGCATGTTCGGCGCCTTCACCTATATCGCGTACACGCTCACCGGCGTCACGGGCTTCGCAGACACCACCGTGCCGTGGCTTCTCGTGCTCTTCGGGGTGGGGCTCGTTGCCGGCAACTGGATCGGCGGCCGCCTGGCCGATCGCTCGATCGACCGCACCCTCCTGATCTTCATCGCAGCCCTCGTCGTCGTACTCGTGCTTTTCGGCTTCTTCGCGTGGTCGCAGCCCGCCACGATCGGGATTCTCGTGCTGATGGGAGCGTTCGGATTCGGCACGGTGCCTGGGCTGCAGAGCCGCATCATGCACTACGCCGGCGGAGCGCCGACCCTCGCCTCGGGCGCGAACATCGGTGCGTTCAACGTCGGCAACGCGCTCGGCGCCTGGGCCGGCGGCCTCGGCATCGCTGCGGGCCTCGGCTACACCTCACCCATCTGGATCGGCGCGGCGATCACGGCATCCGCCCTCGTCGTGATGGCGATCGCGGTGGTCACCGCGCGTCGGCCCTCGCCGGCAGCCACAGGCACCCTCCAGGCCGTCAGCGCCTGACGCTCCGATTTCGAACCGTCTACAGAACATGAAGGACACAGCAGTGAAGACTCCGACCATCCCCACCGTCACCCTGAACAACGGCATCGAGATGCCGCAGCTCGGCTACGGCGTGTTCCAGGTGCCGGATGCCGAGACGACGGCCGCCGTCGCCGCAGCCCTCGAATCCGGATACCGCAGCATCGACACCGCGGCGATCTACGGCAACGAGGTGGGCGTCGGCCGAGCGCTCCGCGAATCGGGCATCGACCGGAGCGATCTCTTCGTGACCTCCAAGGTCTGGATCGCCGACCACGGCTACGACGCCGCGCTCCGCGCGTACGACGAGTCCCTCGAGCGCCTCGGCCTCGACCACCTCGACCTGTACCTGATCCATTGGCCCACGCCGGCTCTCGGAACGTACCCCGAGACGTGGCGGGCCCTCGAGAAGCTCTACGCCGACGGGCGCGTACGCGCGATCGGTGTGTCGAACTTCGAACCCGAGCACCTCGAGCGGATCGCCTCTGACGGGGGCATCGTGCCCGCCGTGAACCAGGTCGAGCTGCACCCGGCGCTGCAGAACCGCGCGGTCGCCGCGGCGAACACCGAGCGGGGAATCGTCACCGAGGCGTGGAGCCCCCTCGCGCAGGGCGCCGTGCTCGGCGACGCCTCCGTGGTCGAGATCGCCGACCGCCACGGCAAGACTCCTGCGCAGGCGGTGCTGCGATGGCACCTGCAGCAGGGGCGCGTCGTGATCCCCAAGTCGGTGACCCCGGCGCGTATCGCGCAGAACCTCGACGTGTTCGACTTCGAGCTCACGGCCGAGGAACTCGCGACGATCGACGCCCTCGAGAACGACGGTCGCACCGGGCCGCACCCGGCGGAGTTCAACGGCTGAGCCGATCGGGTCGTGCGGGCGCGGTGCTTACTGCGCCCGCATGAACTCCTCGGCGGCCGCGACCTGCTCGGGGGTCGGGCGGATGCCGGTGTAGAGCACGAACTGCTCGAGCGCCTGCAGGGTCGCGACCTCGGCTCCCGTGATGACGGTCTTGTCGGCCGCGCGCCCCGCCGCGATCAGCGGAGTCTCGGCAGGAAGAGCGACGACGTCGAACACGACGGATGCCGCCGCGATCTGCGCCTCCGAGAACGACACGGTGTGCTCGTCAGCGCCGTCGGCCATGCCGATGGGGGTGATGTTGACGATCACGTCGGCGGTCACTGCATCCGCATCCGCCGTCCAGCCGAACCCGTAGAGGTCGGCGAGCCCGCGGCCGCGCTCTTCGTTGCGCGCCGCGATCGTGACGCGGGAGAACCCGGCGTCGCGGAAGGCGGCGGCCGTGGCCTTCGCCATGCCGCCGGAACCGCGCAGGAGCACGGAGGAAGACGGATCGAGGGTGTTCCGCTCGATCAGCTGGGCGATGGCGCTGTAGTCGGTGTTGTAGGCGGTGAGCACGCCCTCGTCGTTCACGATCGTGTTGACGGAGTCGATGGCGGTCGCCGACGGGTCCATGCGGTCGACGAGTGCGATGACGTCCTCTTTGTAGGGCATCGAGACCGCGCATCCTCGGATGCCGAGACCGCGCACGCCGGCGATCGCCTGCCCGAGGTCGGTCGGCGCGAACGCCTTGTAGATCCAGTTCAGCCCGAGCTCCTCGTAGAGGAAGTTGTGGAAGCGGGTTCCGTTGTTGCTCGGGCGCGCGGACAGCGAGATGCACAGCGTCATGTCTTTGTTCAGCATGGTCACCGACCCAGGGTACTCGCGGAATCTCCGCGCGACCGGGCGAAAGGCCTTCACCGAGATCGCCCGAGGTCAACCCCCATGGCGTCGCGGAGCAGGCTCCCCTAGTGTGAAGGTGCGTGCACAGGGGATTGATCGTCTCCGTCTACCCCAGATGACGGGCTGCCTTCCCCAGAGGCAAAGGCGATCCGTGCACGCGATTGGGCCCTCTCGAGCGGTTCCGTCCCCAACGGGCTGCTCGAGAGGGCCGCTGATCGCCCGTCTTTCGACTTTTTTCCCATTTGTCCCCCATATGGGGGACAAATGGGTGCCGGAGGGGTTAGGCTGGAATCTGACGCACCCTCCGGTCGTCTTCGGCCCTCATCGCTCCCCCCGCGGTGAGGGCCACACCATTTTTCGGGCCCACTCGATGCAGAGACGCGTGCCCCGTGTGTGACCGACGGTTACCGCTCATGCAACATTTGGGTTACGGGCTGACCTCGGGACTTCCGCTCAGCGCGTGCTCCACTAGCGTGGAGCACGTCGGGGCATCCTGCGTCGGCTTCTTTCCAGCAGAACAGGCAGTACATGAGCACCCAGGGCACGGTTAAGTGGTTCAACTCGGAGAAGGGCTTCGGCTTCATCTCCCCCGACGACGGCGGCGCTGACGTTTTCGCGCACTACTCCGCCATCGAGTCATCCGGCTACCGCTCTCTTGAAGAGAACCAGCGAGTCGAGTTCGACGTGGCGCAGGGCCCCAAGGGCCTGCAGGCTGAGAACATCCGTCCGCTCTGAGAGCGGACGTCAATAGAACTCCCTGACCGGGGGTCCGCATTCGTTGCGACCTCTGGCAGGGAGTTCTGTGCTTTCTGAAGGCCGGTCTCGGCGGTCAGCTGAGGAGCAGCGCGCGCAGCTCGTCGGCGGATGCTGCGCGGAACGCAGCCTCGTCGCCTTCGTGCGCGTCGCTGAAGCCCCATTCGACGAAGATCACGGGAACGCCGTTCGCGTTGCCGCCCTCGACGTCGTGGTGGCGGTCTCCGATGAGCACCGGCCGTGACACGTCCGCACCTCGCTCGGCGAGCCGACGCAGGGCCTCGGCCACGATGTCGGTCTTCGATGCGAGGGTCGACTCGTCGGGCGTCGCACCGACGGTCGTGAGGAAGTACGGGCGCAGCTCGAAGAAGTCGACGATCGCGTCGACCTGGATCTCGGGCTTCGAGCTCGCGGTCGCCTGGGGCACACCGGCGGTGTGCAGATCACGGATGATCTCGGGCACGCCGGGGTAGGTCGCGACATCGGTCGTGTAGCCGTCGGCCTTGCCGAGCGTGCGATAGAAGGTCACGGCCTCGGCGGACTCCTCCGGCGTCATCCCGGCCTGTGCCTGGAACGACTCGAACATCGGCGGACCGATCCAGTGCACCAGCTCCTCGCGCGTCGGCGCCGGGTGCCCGAAGTGGGTGAGGGCGACGTTCAGACGACGGAGGATGCCGACCGATGCGTCGGCGATCGTGCCGTCGACGTCCCAGAGCACGCAGGAGTAAGGGGAAGAAGCCATGCTTTCCAGCCTATGGGTAGTGCACGGTGCGGCCGACCGCGATGAACATCTGTGCAGCTCGCCTCAGAAGAGACGCGGGATGCCTGACTCGATGCCCTTCATGTCGTCGTAGTCGAGCACGAGGCAGCGGATGCCGCGATCCTCGGCGAGCACACGTGCCTGCGGCTTGATCTCCTGCGCGGCGAACACTCCCTGCACCGGGGCGAGATGCGGGTCGCGACCCAGCAGCTCGAGGTAGCGGGTGAGCTGCTCGACGCCGTCGATGTCGCCGCGGCGCTTGATCTCGACCGCGATGGCCGCGCCGTCGGCATCCCGCACGAGGAGGTCGACCGGGCCGATCGCCGTCGGGTACTCGCGACGCACCAGCGTCGCGCCGTCGGAGATGCGTTCGACCTGTTCGGCGAGGAGTCGCTGCAGGTCGGCCTCGACGCCGTCCTTCTGCAGGCCGGGATCGATGCCGAGCTCATGGGTGGTGTCGCTGAGGATCTCGTAGATCTGCACCCGCAGCGCATCGCCGGTCTTCTTGTGCGTGACGCGCCAGACCTCGGTGACGCCGGCGATCGACTCTTCTTCACCGGGCTCCTCGGAGGCGAGGGAGCACGGCGGGCTCATCCAGTTCAGCGGCTTGTAGCTGCCGCCGTCGGAGTGCACGAGCAGACTCCCGTCACCCTTGTGCACGAGCAGGCGTGTGGCGAGCGGGAGATGAGCATTGAGCCGCCCGGTGTAATCCACGGAGCAGCGGGCGATGACGAGACGCACCCGTCGAGCCTACTTCGTCCGGTCGACTCCTTCTGCTGTACCGGGGTGCGGGAGCCTGAGTGACTCGGCATTCCGCCATGTCACGTGGGCTCCCGTCCGTTCATCGGACCTCTCTGGTCACGGCGACGGGCGGCGTCGACATCTCGTCCTGGCGCAGCGGGCGGGCTGCACCCGAGAACAGACCCGAGAGCACGACGAGGCCGACCAGGATGAACAGGGTGTTCAACAGGCCGATGTGCTCGCTGATGAAGCCGAGCACCGGCGGGCCGCCCAAGAACGAGATGTAGCCGATCGTCGCGGCAGCGCTCACTCGCGCCGCAGCCTTCGCGGGGTCGTCCGCTGCGGCGGACATTCCGAGCGGGAAGCCGAGCGATGCGCCGATGCCCCACAGCGCCGCACCCGCGAAGACCAGCGGGAGGCTGGGCGCGAGGATGAACAACAGGATGCCGGATGCTGCGGCCACCGCGAGGATGCGCAGCACCGCCACGCGGCCGAACCGATCGACGAGGGGTCCGCCGAAGACGCGCACGACGGTCATCGCGACCGAGAAGGTGGCGAGGGCGGCAGCGCCGAGAGCGGTTCCGCCGCCGTGGTCCTCGGCGACGCCGAGCGCGAGCCAGTCGTTCGCTCCGCCCTCCGCGAAGGACATGCCGAGCATCACCACGCCGATCGCGTAGGTGCGCGGTTCGCGCCAGGCAGACAGCGCGACGTGCATCCGATCCCGCCAGTGCGGCTTCTCGCCATCCTCCGCGCTCGGGTCGAGCGCCTCCTGGCGTCGGGGGACGCTCGCGATGCTGACGACACCGATGGCGGCGATCAGCACCGCGATGACGAGGGTGTGCGTGAAGACATTGATCTGCAGCTGTGCGGCGAGGGCGCCGAGCCCGGCCCCGATGACCGTGCCGAAGCTGAAGAACGCGTGGAAGAGGGGGAGGATCGTCTTGCCCGAGTGCTGCTCGATCGCGGTGGCCTCGACGTTCATCATGACGTCGACGCATCCGTTGCCGAGTCCGAACAGCACCAGGCCGATGAGCACGACCGCGTAGGAGCCGAGCACGTTGGCGCCGATGCCGATCAGTGCCACGCCGGACGCGAAGGTGAAGATCGACACCATCATGCCGAGGCGCGCGCCGGTGCGTGCCATGATTGCGGGGCTGGTCGAGATTCCGATGATCGACGCGATTCCCGCGCCGAGCAGCAGCATGCCGACCTGTGCCTTGTCGACCTCGAGAGCGAGCTTAATGTCGGGGACACGCGATGCCCAGGTCGCGATCGACAGACCGCTGGCGAGGAAGATCGCGAAGATCGCCGTGCGCCAGCGCACGTACTGTGATCGGGAGAGAGCCGTGTCCATGATCGACAGCATATCGAATCGATTCGATGCACGGGAACCGGGGGAGCTATCCTCGGAGTATGACGAGTCATGAGACCACACGCCGCGCGACGATCGCTGATGTCGCACGCGCGGCCGGAGTGGCGACGTCGACCGCATCCGTCGTGTTCAGCGGCAAGGCCAACGTCGCACCGGCCACGCGTGAGCGGGTGCTCGCGGTCGCCGCCGAACTCGGTTACGCCGGACCCGACCCGCGCGCCGCCTCGCTGCGCCGCGGACGCAGCGGCATCGTCGCCGTGGTGCTCGAAGGCCATCTGCGCGCGGCGTTCCTGGATCCGGTGACCACCGCCATGATGGACGGCCTCACCGACGGGATGGCCGACCTCAGCGCGGGCATCCTGCTCATGCGCGACGAGCCGGGCGACGACGGATCGTCGCTCTCGAACGCCCCGGTCGATGCGGTCGTGCTGATCGGATGCTCCGGTCGGACGAAGGCCTCGCTCGACATCGTGCGCAGCCGCGGTCTTCCGGTCGTCGTGATCGAGGGCGATGCGGGCGAGGGGATCCCGAGGATCACGCTCGACAACGCCGCGGCGGCGGCGGATGTCGCCCGGCATCTGCGCGACCTGGGACATCGCGACGTCGCCCTGGTCACCCTGCCCCTCGACACCGGGCGTGAGAGGGGCCCTGTCACACAGGAGCGCATCGACTCCGCGACCGTCGACGTCACGATCGATCGCCTCGCAGGTATGCGCGAGGTCTTCCCGGATGCTCCGGCCATCTCGGCAGGCAGCAGCCTGATCGACGAGGGTCTACTCGCCGGACGCATCCTGCTGGCGGATGCCGCGTCGCGGCCGACGGCGGTCCTTGCCCAGAGCGACCTCCTCGCGGTCGGCATCGTCCGCGCGGCGGAGGAACTCGGACTGCGGGTGCCGGAAGACCTGTCGGTGGCGGGCTTCGACGGCATCGCCGCCGACGGCCTCGGCGATCTCGTGCTCACCACGAGCGTGCAACCCGCCGTCGAGAAGGGGCGTGCGGCGGGCGAACAGGTCGCCCGCATGCTGCGCGGCGAGCCCGGGCTCACGCTCCATCTGACGTGTCGGTTCCGCGAGGGCACCACGACGGCACCACCTGCGCGCTGATCTTCAGCTGTGTGCCGGGCCGAGGGGCAGCGTCGCGTCGCCGAAGTCGAGGATGGAGTACCTGCCGCAATCGACCACGTCATCGGGGGTGATCGGCTCCGGCAGATCCCAGGGCACCGTCTGCGAGTCCTCTACGAGGAACGAGACCTTCCCGACGTCGAAGTCGGCACGATTCACCAGCCAGGCGTATCCGTTGAGCTGATGATCGACCTGCACGAGCCGTGACGGATCGTCGAGGTGCAGCTTCGGCAGGCGGACCGTCCAGAACTGACCGGCACCGGTGCGCCCCGACTCATCGACCCAGGTCGTGACGCAGGCGAGATCGGCGTCCGACGCCTGCGCGGCATCTGCGAGCCGGGGGATGCTCAGCCCGCCGCCGATCAGGAGCAGCACCCCGATGATCGCCGCAGCCGGACGCCGCACGCCGACGGGTAGGCGAAGCACACGAGGGGAGGCGACCAGCGCGAGCACGGGGGCGAAGGCGACGGGCTGCAGGTAGCGGGCCGCGTGCGTTCCGAGTGCGATCGCTCCGGCGACCACCACCAACGGCATCGCCCACGCGAGAGTCGCGACCAGACGGGACCCGGCATCGCCCGCACGAACCGTTCGGACGACGGCGAGGGCGATCAGAGCGAGGGTGATCAGCAGCGCGAGAACGCCGAGCGGGGTCTGCAGACGGTCGCCGAGGAGCTGCCCGTAGTAGTCGAGAGATTCTCGCCAGAGGCCGGGCTGCACGTAACCGGCACCCGTGTTCGTGATCCATGCCGCACACGGCATACGTGCGAGGAGCCCCGATGCGGTGCCGCCCGCGACGACGGCGAGCATGGTCAATGCGCGAGTGAGCTGCGCCTGGCTGAGTGCGGAGACGACGAGCAGGATGCCGAGGGGAACCGCCGTCCACAGCGCATACAGCGGGTTGGAGAAGGTCGAGACGAGGCCGACCGCCCCGAGGCACACGAGGAGGAGAGGGCTGTGCCGCTCGCGATCGAGAATCCGGCGGGCGATGCCGACGGTGAGAACAGCAGCGACGACCGTCGCGGAATAGTAGGTGGTGGTCAGCTGCAGCGAAGCGAGGTCGAGGGCATCGCGTGACGCCGACGACTCGGTCATCGCCAGGGCGCCGAACACCGAGATGGCGACGAGTGACCAGGTCACCGGCGCTCGGCCGTCGCAGGTGCGTCCGGCGGCCAGGCGCACGGCACCGTACAGCGTGAGCAGGTTCAGCACCGCGCTCACGACCAGCAGATCGTTGACGCCGAGGGGGAGAGCGGCCTCGAGTGCGGTGAACGCGGCCGACTCCGGCACGAACAGCACGCTCGACATGGCCCAGTCGAGGTCGTCGCCGGCGAGCAGTGAACGGGCGAGCATCGCGACGATCAGCGAGTCCCCGTCGCGGAACAGCAGGTCGGCGCGTGCGGAAGTGGCCACCGTGGCCGCGGTGATGAGGGCGACGGAGGCTGCGAGCAGCCACCCCATCAGTTCCCGCATCCACACCCGCGTCACGGGGATACTCTGCCACGGCGTTGTCGTCACGCTCGGCGAGCGGCTAGCGATACCGGAAACTTCTAGCCAGGCAATCTTCACCCCCCTTCCGCTGCGCAGGGGGTCGGTGTCATGGTGGAGGGCGCGGCAGAGAGTAGGGAACACTGCCCCACCCCGATGTGCACGCCATTCCCCCGGCGGGCGCGTCTTTGCGGGGTGCTCAGCTGGGGCTGTGCACCCCGCATCCCCACCCGCGATCAGCTCTCACTGCGCTAGGCGTTCTGAGCCCTCAGATCCCAGATCTGCTCGAGGGGCGCGGTGCCTTCGCCGCCGTCGGCGTCGCGGAAGACCTCGACGAACCGGCCGATGTCGGCCTGCCAGGCGTGGTCTGCGGGGTCGTCCTTCAGAGCCGCCACCGCAGCATCCCAGTCGTCGCAGTCGACGAGGTGGAACAGGCGGTGGCCCGACCGCCAGATCGTCCAGTCGTGGATGCCGATGCGGGCGAACGTCGCAGCGAGGGCATCCGGGATGCGGGCGTGGTTCGTGCGGTAGTCATCGATCGCGCCGTCGCGGATCTCGGAGTGCAGGGCGATGCGCATGAAGAGGCCTCTCGTCAGTCCCGGGGGCGGAAGGAGATCGCGACGGGGGTCGCGGCATCCGCCACATCGACCAGGATCCCACCATCCACGCGCTCCGCCGCAACGGCACGGTCGGCGATGCGCGCCGTGCCCTCGTCGAGGACCCGGTCGGGGTCGGGCACGAGCACTCGACCGCTCTCATCGACGACGGCGTGCACCGCGTCATCCGTGCGCGTCCACCGGATCCACGGGGAGTCCGACGCCCGCATCCGCTGTTCGGGGCGTGCCCCGAACACCGCATGTCCGTAGCGGGCGTTCCACGCGCCGATGCCCTCGAGGGTCCGGCGCTGCAGCTCGGGGATGCGACCGGAAGCCTCGAGTCCGATGTTCAGCAGCAGGTTGCCGCCGCGCGAGACGACGTCGACGAGCAGGCGCACGGCCTCGTGGGCCGACAGCAGGTGTTCGCTCGTCTCGTTGCGGTTGTGCCCGAACGACAGCCCGATGCCGCGCGTGTTCTCCCACGCCTCGCCGACTTCGACCGCTGTGCCGTGCACGTATTCGCTGGTGCGGAAGTCCCAATGGGATTCGCCCCAGCGGTCGTTGACCACGCCGTCCGGTACGCGCTCGTAGAACGTCCGGAACGCGTGAGCGAGGCTCTTCGGCCCCGGCTCGATCCCGGCGTCCGGCCAGCGGATGTCGCCCCAGAGGATGTCGGGGCGGTAGCGGTCGATCAGATCGATCACGTGATCGTGGGCGTATTCGGCGTACGCGAGGTCGTCGGGGGCGGGGTCGTCGTCGCGCTCGATGGGAGGAAGGCCCGAGAAGTGCCAGTCGAGTCCGCCCGAGTAGTAGACGCCGAAGCGGAGTCCGGCCGCGCGGGTGGCGTCGGCGAATGCACCGATCAGGTCCTGCTGCGGGCCCCGCGCGACGGTGTTGCGCCCGTCTGTTCCCGGTGCGTCCCAGAGGGTCACGCCGTCGTGGTGCTTGGTGGTCGGGATGAAGTAGCCGGCGCCCGTCGCAGCGACCACCGCGAGCACCTCGTCGGCGTCGAAGTCCTCTGCCTTCCACTCGTCGAGGAAGTCGTCATAGGGGGCGCCGCCGTGCACCCGTTCGTGGTGCGCGTGCGCCGGGGAGCCCTCGATGCGCATCGTGTTGGCGTACCACTCTGCGTAGGGATTGTGCGCGTACCACTCCTCCCGCGGCACCGCTCCGAGCTCGCCCGTCGGCTCAGCCCAGGCGGGCACGGAATAGGGGCCCCAGTGCACGAAGATCCCGAGCGCCGCGCCGCGGAACCACTCGGGCAGCGGTCGCTCGAACTCGCGATACGCCTCGGGACGGACGGGATCTGCCTTGAACATCGCCATGATCGGCACCTTCTCTCACACCCTTGTGAACTGTTTCGTCTATCACGTATCCTATAGGAAATCTTGAACTCAAAGGAGAGATTCGATGACGGACGCAGGCTTCCGACGGCCCACAGAACGCATTCCCGGTGGGGAGTGGTTCAGCGGCGCGGGCTTCGGCATCTTCGTGCACTGGGACCAGGCATCGCAGCAGGGGATCGAGATCTCCTGGCCGCTGGTCGGGCGCTCGATCATCCCCGGAGAGGATGCGGTCGAGGATGCGGTGACCGTCGCCGAGTACCAGGCGACCGCTCCGACGTTCTACCCCACGGAGTGGGATGCGGCGGATCTCGCCCGGCGCGTGCGCGAGGCGGGCGCCACCTACGTCGTCTTCACCGCCCGTCACCATGCCGGATACAACATGTTCTTCACGGAGCAGTCGGACTTCGGCGTCGAGCACGGACCCTTCGGGCGCGATATCACGCGTGAATTCGTCGATGCCGTTCGGGCGGAAGGGCTGAAGGTCGGCATCTACTACAGCCTTCCCGACTGGAATCACCCCGACTATCCGGCTTTCCGCGATGAGGACCTGCCCTACAAGCTCGAGCACTGGCCCGCCGCCGGCCTCGCGGAGTTCGCGGACACCCCGGACGCCACCGACCGCCACCGTCGGTCCTCGCCGGAGGAGTGGGGGCGCTACCTCGACTACGTGCGTGCTCAGCTCACCGAGCTGCTCACGAACTACGGGGAGATCGACCTGCTCTGGTTCGACGGAGACTGGGAGCGCTCCGCGGTGGAGTGGACCTCGCCCGGTCTGCGTCGACTGATCAAGGACCTGCAGCCGGACGTCGTCATCAATGACCGTCTGCCGGGCCAGGGCGACTACCGCACACCCGAGCAGGGCTTTCCGCTGAGCCCGCCATCGGGGCCGTGGGAACTGTGCCTCACGATCGGCGACCACTGGGCGTGGCGCAAGGGGCCCGACAACGAGAAGTCGGCACGGTCGCTGCTCGTCACCCTCATCGACGTCGTCGCCCGAGGCGGGAACCTGCTGCTCAATGTCGGCCCGGGACCCGACGGCACGCTGCCGACGGTCGAGCAGGAGCGGCTGCAGGAGTTCGCCGGATGGATGCGGGCGCACGCCGAGTCCGTGATCGGCGTCGAACCCACCACGGGCATCGACTTCCATGGACCCACGACCGCCCGTGCCGGCCGCCTCTATCTGCACCTGACCGCGCTGCCCGTCGAGGAGATCATCGTGCGCGGCCTCCCGGTGCGCAGGATCACACGGGTGCACCGACTCGCCGACGATCTCGAACTGCAGCATGACGCGAGCTTCGAGGTGCACGAGGCCTCCACGGCGGGCGACGACCTCGGCGAGCTGCGCATCGTGGCCCCCTCGCCCAGCGGCGCCCTGATCGACGTCATCGCCATCGACTTCTCCGAATGACCCGAGTGACCGAACACCGAAGCATCACCCCCTCACCCATCGCATCGAATCAGCATCCAATGAAGGAGGCAGACAGAATGAATGCACTCTCATCCCGACGCGCGAAGCGTGTCATCCTGACCGGCGTCGCGGGCCTCACCGCCCTCACCCTCGCCGGCTGTGCCAGCGGCTCGGGAGGCGGAGGCGGCGACGCCGGCGGTCCTCTCGTGCTGTACACCTGGGCCGCCAGCGAGGGAGATCAGGCGCAGTGGGCCGACTTCATCGACGGCGCCAAGGCCGAGGACCCCGACCTCGACATCACGGTCGAAGGTCCGAGCTTCTCGGACTATTGGACCAAGGTGAAGACACGCCTGAGCGGCTCGAACCCGCCCTGCCTGCTGACCACGCAGGCCGCCAGGGCCCAGGAGCTCGGCGACCTGCTGATGCCGCTCGACGACCTGATCGAGAAGAGCGGCTTCGACATCGACAGCATCGACGCCTCGATGCTCAGCGGCATGACGGTCGACGGCACGATCCGAGCGATCCCGTATGACGCCGAGCCGATCGTGCTGTTCTACAACGTCGAGGCGTTCCAGGCCGCGGGCCTCGAGCTGCCGGGCACCGAGTACACGCGCGACCGGTTCATCGCGGATGCCAAGGCACTGACCGACGGAGAGAAGAAGGGCCTCGCGCTCGCTCCCGGCATCTTCATCCCCAATGCCTGGTCGCTCGCCGACGGCGTTCCCGCGGTCACCGAAGACGGCGAGCTCGACCTGACCAACCCCGACTTCGTCGACCAGGTGCAGAGCTTCTTCGACCTCGTGTCGGTCGAGCAGGTCGCCAAGGCGCCCGAGGCCGCCGACGGATCCGAGGTCTCGCAGCAGGCGTTCACCTCGGGCGAGGTCCCGATGCTGATCGAGGGTCCGTGGATGTACGGCAGCTTCGCCGACGCCGCCGACTTCACGCTCGGCGTCACGATCGTCCCGTCGACGAGTGGCGAGGCCGCCGCGATGACCGCCGGCTCGGGCTTCGGCATCGCCGCGAACTGCGAGCGTCCCGACGAGGCCTTCGCGGCGATCGAGGCGCTGACCTCGCTGTCGGTGCAGGAGAAGCAGGCCGAGGCCCGCGGCATCGTCCCGGCGCGCATCGAGGCGCTCCCCGCATGGGCCGAGGGCAAGACGGAGGGCGCGGCCGATGTCGTCGAGGCTCTGCTCGCCGACGCGACCCCGCAGCGCACCACCTCGACCTGGAACCAGGTCGAGACCCTGATGACCCAGTACGGAGTGCAGGGCTACCGGGGTGAGCTGACCGCTGAGGAGATCATGAAGACGATCGAGAACTCGGTGGCGGGCTGAGCGGATGGCGATCATGAGCGAGCGGAGAGAGACCACGGTCTCCTCCCCGATGCCCGGCGCGGCGGGGGTGCCCCTCGGCACTCCCGCCCTGCGGGCGCCCCGTCCGCGCAGGGGACGCGGCGACGGCTGGGTGGCGGTCGCATTCCTCGCACCCGGGCTGATCGGGTTCGTCCTCTTCATCCTCACCCCGCTGTTCGGCTCGGCGTTCATCAGCCTGTTCGACTGGAAGCTGTTCGGCAGCCCCGACTTCATCGGGTTCGAGAACTACGTCAAGCTCTTCCGCGACCCGACGTTCTACACGGTGCTCGGCAACACGCTGATCTTCGCGATCGTCTACACCGCGCTGAACCTCTTCGTCGCTCTCACGATCTCGCTCTGGCTGAACACCCGCATGAAGGCGGCCGGCGCATGGAGGGTCATCTTCTTCCTGCCGGTCATCACCCCGATGGTGGCCAATGCCCTCGTGTGGCGATTGCTGCTCTCGCAGGACGGTCTCGTCAACTCGATGCTCGCGACCGTGGGCATCGACGGCCCCAACTGGCTCTCCGACTCGGCGTGGGCGCTGCCCTCGGTGATCGCGATGTCGGTGTGGCAGTCGTTCGGCTACAACGTGATCGTCCTGTCGGCAGGTCTCAGCGCGATCCCGAAGGAGCTGCTCGAGGCGTCGCGCATCGACGGCACCTCGGCGTGGCAGCGGCTGCGCTTCATCATCCTCCCGCTGCTCTCGCCGTCACTGTTCTTCTGCTCGACGATGACGATGATCGGAGCCTTCCAGGTGTTCGTGCAGCCGCTCTTCCTCACGCAGGGCGGACCCGGCGAGAGCACCAACACGTTCGTGCTCTACCTGTACCGCAACGGTTTCGTCTTCGATCGGCTCGGCTATGCATCCGCCCTCGCGTGGATCCTCTTCCTCGTCGTGATGCTCATCACGGCCCTGCAGTTCGTGGGCCAGCGCAGGTGGGTGAACTATGAGTGACGTCGTGAGCCTGCCCCGCCGTGCGAGCCAGCGCCGCGCATCCCTCAAGGAATGGCTCAACACCGCCGCGATCGCCGTGGTGGCGCTGATCTTCGCGTTCCCCTTCATCTGGATGTTCCTCACCGCCCTCAAACCCGAGAACGAGGTGTTCACGGCGACTCCGCAGATCTTCGGCTCGGAGATCCGGTGGGCGAACTTCGTCGAGGCCTGGACGGTCGTGCCGTTCGGCCGGTTCATCCTCAACGGCCTGACCGTCGCGATCCTCGGCGCCCTGCTCTCGGTGATCGTCGCCGTGCTCTCGGCCTACGCGTTCTCACGGCTGCGCTTCAAGTACCGCGACAAGCTCTTCCTGCTGTTCGTGCTCACGCTCGTGCTGCCGCAGGAGGTGCTCGTCGTTCCGCTGTTCATCATGATCAACAGCTGGGGGTGGAACGACAGCTTCGCGGCCCTCATCATCCCGTTCGCCTTCACCGCCTTCGGCACCTTCCTGATGCGGCAGTTCTTCCTCACCATTCCGATGGAGTACGAGGAAGCGGCGCTGATCGACGGCGCCTCGCGTCTGCGCACCCTGTGGTCGGTGCTGCTGCCGCAGCTCGTCGCCCCGCTCAGCGTGCTCGCCGTCTTCTCGTTCATCGGCTACTGGAACTCGTACCTGTGGCCGCTGATCATCATCAACACACAGGACATGGCCACCGTGCCCCTCGGGCTCGGCATGTTCACCGGTCAGTTCGGCACGCAGTGGTCGCTGCTCATGGCCGCGTCGACACTGGCCGTCATCCCCTCGTTGATCCTCGTGCTGCTGCTGCAGAGGCAGCTCATCAAGGGAGTCACCCTGGGCGGACTCGGAGGACGCTGATGACCACGACACATGACACCACCAGGAGCCTCCTCGAGGTCACGGCGGATGCGACCGCGGGCAGCCGCATCGTGCACGCCGAGGCGCAGCTGTGCGATCTGCCCGTCGAGACCGAGCGGACGGATGCTCTGCAGACGTTCGTGAAGCAGGAGACGATCTTCGTGCGGCTGCGCACGGAAGACGGCACGGAGGGCACCGGCTACAGCTACACGATCGGCACCGGAGGAGGAGCCGTGCTGAGTCTGCTCCGCGAGACGCTGCTCCCCGCGCTGATCGGTCTCGAGGCCGAACGCCCCGAGGCCGTGTGGCTCGCATTGTTCGGCATCACCCGCGCGACCACCGTGGGACCGATCACCGCACTCGCGCTCGCCGCGGTCGACACCGCCGTGTGGGACGCGAAGACCCGCCGGGCCGGCCTGCCGCTGTGGGTCGCCGCGGGCGGGGCCTCACCGTCCGTCCCGGTCTACGACACCGAGGGCGGGTGGCTGCACTTCCGCACGGACGAGTTGGTCGCGCACGCGGTCGATGCGAAGGAGCGAGGCATGGGCGGGGTGAAGATCAAGGTCGGCAAGCCTCGCGGCCACCAGGATCTGGAGCGACTGCGAGCCGTGCGAGATGCCGTCGGCCCCGGCATGGACATCATGGTCGACGCCAACCAGTCGTTCTCGGTGGCGGAAGCCGTGAGACGAGCGCGGCTGTTCGAGCAGGTCGACGTCTTCTGGTTCGAGGAGCCGTTGCCGGCGGAGGACATCGAGGGCCACCGTCTGCTCGCCCGCTCGACCTCGGTGCCGATCGCGGTCGGCGAGAGCATGTACTCGCTCGGCCACTTCCGCGAGCATCTGCAACGAGGCGGCGCGTCGATCGTGCAGCCCGATGTCGCCAGGGTCGGAGGCATCACGCCGTGGCTCAAGATCGCCCACCTCGCCGAGTCCTTCAACGCCCCTGTGGCTCCGCACTTCCTCATGGAGCTGCACGTGTCGCTCGTCTGCGCGATCCCCAACGCCCTGTACCTCGAGCACATCCCGCAGCTGCGGGCGGTCACGACCGGCGAGATCCGCATCGAGAACGGGCGCGGCTGGGCGCCGACGGATGCGGGACTCGGGATCGCCTGGGACCACCCGTCGCTCGGGCAGCTGTCCGTCGCATGAGTCCTCCCGTCTCCGCCCCGGAGTCCGCCGCCATCGGGCGCGGCGGACTCGCGGCTCCGCCCGTCGCCTACGGAGCTGCAGCCCTCGGCAACCTCTATCAGGCGCTCGGCGAAGAGGAATGGCCGGAGATCGTTCCCGCGGCATGGGCCAGCGGTGTGCGGTACTTCGATGTCGCGCCGCACTACGGGCTCGGTCTCGCCGAGCGGCGCCTGGGGGAGAGTCTGCGGGCGCTGCCCCGCGACGAGGTCGTCGTCTCGACCAAGGTCGGGCGACTCCTGGTTCCGCAGGATGCCGCGGGCCGGACGGACATCGACAACCTGTTCGACGTTCCCGCCGACCACCGTCGGGTGCGCGACTATTCGCGCGACGGTGTGCTGCGCTCGATCGAGGAGTCGCTTCGGCGTCTCGGTCTCGACCGCATCGACATCGCGCTCGTGCACGACCCGGACGGCCACGAGCGCGAGGCGCTCGAGGGTGCGTTCCCGGCGCTCAGCGAGCTGCGTGACCAGGGTGTGATCCGCTCCTTCGGGGCCGGCATGAATCAGAGCGCGATGCCCACCCGTTTCGTGCGCGAGACGGACGGCGACGTGATGATGATCGCGGGTCGTTGGACGCTGCTCGACCAGTCGGCCGCGGACGACCTGCTCCCCGCCGCACACGAGCGCGACGTGACGGTGCTCGCCGCCGCCGTGTTCAACTCGGGGATCCTCGCGACGGACGCTCCGGGGCAGGGCTCGACCTTCGACTACGGCCCCGCAGACCGCTCGGTCGTCGATCGTGCGCAGGCGATCGCGCGCGTCGCGCACCGCCATGGACGGACGCTCCCGGAGCTGGCCGCCCAGTACCCGCTGACGCATCCGGCAGTCGGGGCGGTCGTGATGGGCGGCGCGAGTGCCGAGCAGGTCGCGCGCAACAGCGGCCTCGTCGCTCGCCCCGTCGGGGACGACGTCTGGGGCGAGCTGCGGGAACGAGGCCTGATCAGCCAGGAAGTCGGCCCCGCGCGGCAGGCCGTGGGCCTGGAGGGGCACCCCGTACGATGAGACTCATGTTCGGCGACGACGAGGCACGCGGACCGCGGCCGCTCCCGGCGCGCCGCGCCCTCGTCGATGACGTGTACGACGCGGTACTCGGCCTTCTCATGGACCGGGTCATCGAACCGGGAGCCCGAGTGAACATCGACGCGGTCGCCCGCGATCTCGACGTCTCGCCGACCCCGGTGCGCGAGGCGCTGACCCGGCTCGAGTCCGAGGGCCTCGTCGCCAAGCGTGCGCTCAAGGGCTACGTCGCCGCAGCTCTGCTCGACGAGGCGGGTCTTCGAGACCTCTACGACATGCGCGAACTGCTCGAACCCGAGGCCGCACGTCGCGCCTCGACGCATCTCGACGACGACACCGAGAGCGAGCTCGCCGAGTCGGTCGTGCAGATGCGTGCAGCATCCGCCCCCGATGAGGACGAGAGCTTCCGCAACTACCGCCGGTTCATCGACGAGGACCTGCACTTCCACCATCTGATCGCCGAGCATGCGCAGAGCCCGCTGCTCTCGGAGGCGAT
The DNA here is from genome assembly GCF_051062835.1 of Microbacterium sp. CGR1. GTDB lineage: Bacteria > Actinomycetota > Actinomycetes > Actinomycetales > Microbacteriaceae > Microbacterium. The sequence goes on from NZ_JAOTPG010000001.1 coordinate 2,645,744, forward strand.
CGTCCGGCTGCGTTCGCACATGCACCTCTACCGGCTGAACTTCCGCCACGACTTCGAGGCCGACACGGTGAGCGAGCACGAGAGGATCCTCGACGCGCTGCGGCGACGGGACGCGCACGCCGCCGCCGAGGCGATGCGCGCCCACATCGAGAATTCGTACGAAAGGCTCGGCCCAGCCCTCGCTCGACGGACCGCCGACGCATCCGAATGATCTGATCGCGGATTTCAGATCGCGCAAACTGCCCGGAAAATCAGGGAAAACCGATCATTCACGTGATTCGGATGCGGGAACAGCGGCCCGGAATGCCGGAATTGCAAGGTAAACTGGATATCGACACCCGCCCGCCTGCGCCGCACCCCCGGCCGACGAGCTTCGAGGAGCCGCGTATATGCTGACGCTCCTCGCCGTGTTCCTACTCGGGTCCATCGTGATGCCCGTGCTGGTGCGCTGGCTGGGTTCCCAGGCATTCGCCATCGCCGCCCTCATTCCCGCAGCGGCATTCGTCCACGCGCTCGTCCTCACCCCTCAGGTGCTCGACGGGCCGACGCCGTTCGTCTCGGTCGAGTGGATCCCGCAGCTCGGGCTCAACCTGTCGATGAACATGGACGTGCTCGGCTGGGTGCTCACCCTGATCGTCACGGGCGTCGGCGCTCTCGTGCTGCTCTACTGCCGGTGGTACTTCCACGACGACTCGGCGGGCATCGGCCAGTTCGCGGCCGTCCTGCTCGGGTTCGCCGGCGCGATGTACGGCCTCGTCCTGACAGACGACCTGGTCATGCTCGTCATGTTCTGGGAGGTGACGAGCATCCTCTCGTACCTCCTGATCGGGCACTACCGCCGCCGCGCGGCCAGCCGACGTGCGGCCCTGCAGGCACTCCTGGTCACCACCCTCGGCGGCCTCGTGATGTTCGTCGGGGTCGTCCTGCTCGTGGTCGACGCCGGCACCTCCAGCATCCGCGAGATCCTCGAGCTCGCCCCGACCGGGCCCATCGTCGACGCCGCAGTGGTGATGCTCCTGATCGGAGCCATCAGCAAGTCGGCGATCTTCCCCTTCCACTTCTGGTTGCCGGGTGCCATGGCGGCTCCGACGCCGGTGAGCGCCTACCTGCACGCGGCGGCCATGGTCAAGGCGGGCATCTACCTGATCGCGCGCTTCGCGCCGATCTTCGCGTTCACCGGACCCTGGCGGCCGATCATCATCTCGCTGGGAATCGTCACGATGCTCATCGGCGGCATCCAGGCCCTGCGCGAGACCGACCTCAAGCGCATCCTCGCCTTCGGCACCGTGAGCCAGCTCGGGTTCTTCTCGATCGTGATCGGCTACGGCACGCAGGCGAGCGCCCTGGCCGGCCTTGCGCTCGTGATCGGGCACGCGCTGTTCAAGTCGGCGCTGTTCCTGATCGTCGGTGTGATCGACCGTCAGCTGTCGACCCGAGACATCGACGAGCTGAGCGGGGTGGGCAGACAGGCCCCGGTCATGGCGACCGCGGCATTCATCTCGGTCGCCTCGATGGCGGGCATCGCCCCGACCATCGGCTTCGTCGCCAAGGAGTCGACGCTCACCGCGCTCCTCGACGACGCGATGCACGGGTCTCCATGGGGCCTCGTCGCGATCATCGGCGTCAGCCTCGGATCCATTCTCACTGCGGCATATGGCATCCGCTTCCTCTGGGGTGCCTTCTGGAAGAAACGGGATGCAGTCGGCGACCGCCTGCCGGACACCGCCTGGCCAGACCCGCCGGTCGGCTTCCTCTCGGCGCCGATCATCCTCGCCGGCATCACGCTCGCCGCCGGGATCGGCGCACCCGCGATCGACATCGCCCTGCAGGGATACGCGCTCACCGCGACCCCCGGGCTCGATGCGGAGGGCGTCGCGACGGAGGGGCCAGGACACCTCGCCCTCTGGCACGGGCTCGAACCTGCGCTCGGCATCTCGATCCTCTCGATCCTTCTCGGTGCGGGGCTCTTCCTGCTCACCGTGCGCACCGGGTGGGACCGCAAGGCGCGTCTGATCCGCTTCACCGCGGCAGACGTCTACTACCTGGTGATGCGGGGAGTCGACCGGCTCTCGGTGCTCAGCACGACCCTGACCCAGCGAGGCTCGCTCCCCGTCTACGTCGGCACGATCTTCGTCGTCTTCGTGGCCGCCGAGATCACGGCGCTGCTGGCGAGCGACGTCGACCGGTTCCAGCTCTCGGCATGGCACACGCCGGCGCAGCTGGTCGTGGCGCCGATGATGGCGGCCGCAGCCGTCATGGCCGTCCGCGCGCAGAAGCGCTACACCGGCGTCGTGCTCGTCTCGATCACGGGCCTCGGCATGGTCGTGCTGTTCGCGACGAGCGGCGCGCCCGACCTGGCGCTCACGCAGATCCTGGTCGAGACGGTGACCATGGTCACATTCGCCCTCGTCCTCCGGCGCCTCCCGGCGCGCATGGGTGAGCACAACGCATCCGTCGGCCGCATCCCTCGGGCGCTCCTCGGCGTCGGCGTCGGCCTCACCATGGCCCTCGTCGCGATCGTGGCGACGCAGTCGCGCGTCTCCGATCCCATCTCCGAGGCCTTCCCCAAGCTCGCGTACGAGATCGGCCACGGCAAGAACGTCGTCAACGTCGCGCTCGTCGACCTCCGCGGGTGGGACACGATGGGCGAGCTCTCGGTGCTCGTGCTTGCCGCCACGGGAGTCGCCTCGCTGGTGTTCGTCACGCACCGGGCCGACATGCTCTCGGCGACGAAGACGCTGCCCAAGGCCCGTCGCCGTCGCACGCTCAGCCGCCCCCTGGTCGAGACGACCGAGGGCGTGCGCTTCCAGACCTCCGAGAACGAGAGCAGCCCCCGTGCCTGGCTCGTCGGCGGTCAGAAGATGAAGCCCGAGAATCGGTCGATCCTCCTCGAGGTCATCGTCCGCGTCCTGTTCCACACGATCATCGTGGTGTCGATCTTCCTGCTGTTCGCCGGGCACAACCTCCCCGGCGGTGGCTTCGCCGGCGGACTCGTCGCCGGCATGGCTCTCGTCATGCGGTACGTCGCGGGCGGGCGCTGGGAGCTCGGAGCAGCCGCACCCACGGATGCCGGACGACTTCTCGGCACGGGGCTCATCCTCGCCGTCGGCACCGCCGTCGTTCCGCTGTTCTTCGGGATGGCGCCGCTCACCAGCACGTTCTGGGAGTGGGAGATCCCGGGCATCGGACACATGGAGTTCGTCACCTCGACCATCTTCGACATCGGCGTCTACCTCGTCGTGATCGGTCTCGTTCTCGACGTGCTGCGCAGCCTCGGCGGAGAGGTCGACCGCCAGGCGCAGGAGTTCCGCGAGCGGGGGGTGACCATCTGATGGACATCTCCCTGACCCTGATCGTGATCATGGCCGTGCTGTTCGCCTGCGGTGTCTACGCGATGCTCGAGCGCAGCCTGACCCGGGTGCTGATCGGATTCCTCCTGCTCGGCAATGCCACGAACATCCTGCTGCTGATCGTGATGGGTGTCCCGGGCAACGCGCCCTTCTTCGGCACCGAGGGCGAGCTCAGCGATCCGCTTCCGCAGGCCCTGACGCTCACGGCCATCGTGATCACGTTCGCCGTCTCGGCGTTCCTCCTGGCGCTCATCTACCGCTCCTGGCAGCTGGGCCAGGCCGACACCGTCGAGGACGACGAGGCCGACATCGCGCTCCGCGAGCGCACCGATGCCGACGAGGATCTCATGGACGACGAGGCCGACGCCGCCGACGACGAGGCCACCACCGACTTCGTGGGCGTCCAGACGGCTCCGATCACCGTGCTGCACATGCGCGACCACCCCGCGATCCACGACGACGCGCCGACTGATCGCCCGACCGCCCCTCGCCCGGCGCCCGCGGCGGCTGGGCCGGAGGCGGAGGAGGATGCGGATGCCGTGGCATCCACCCTCGCCCACGAATCGGCTCCGCCCGAGGACGAGAACGAGCACAACGAGTCGGACGAGACGACAGACGGGGAGGACCGCCGATGAGCGCCCTCGTCCCACTGCTCGTCGCGCTGCCGCTGCTCGGCGCCGCCGTCACGCTGATCTTCGGCCGCAACCCCCGCCTCCAGGCTTTCGTCACGGTCGCGACCCTGGCCATCGTCTCGGTCATCGCCGCGGTGCTGCTGGTCGTCGTCGACGCCGGTGTTCCCCTCGCCGTCTCGGTCGGCGGCTGGCCGGTGCCGTTCGGCATCGTCCTGTACGTCGACCGGCTCGCCGCGCTCCTGGTGCTCATCTCGAGCATCGTGCTGCTCGCCGTGCTGCTGTTCTCCATCGGTCAGGGCGCGGCAGACGGCACCGACGAGACGCCGATCTCGATCTTCAACCCGTCGTACCTGATCCTCGCCGCCGGAATCTTCAACGCGTTCATCGCGGGAGACCTCTTCAACCTGTACGTCGGATTCGAGATCCTGCTCGTCGCGTCCTACGTGCTGATCACCTTGGGCAGCACCGAGTCCCGCATCCGCACCGGCGCCGTCTACATCGTCGTGTCCCTGGTCTCGTCGATCCTGTTCCTCGCCTCGATCGCGATGATCTACGGAGCCCTCGGCACCGTGAACATGGCGCAGATCGCCGAGCGGATGACCGAGCTCCCGCAAGAGACGCAGCTCGTGCTGCACCTCATGCTGGTGATCGCCTTCGGCATCAAGGCCGCCATCTTCCCCGTGTCGTTCTGGCTGCCCGACTCGTACCCGACGGCTCCGGCCCCTGTCACCGCGGTCTTCGCCGGCTTGCTGACGAAGGTCGGCGTGTACGCGCTCATCCGCACCGAGACGCAGCTGTTCGCCGACAACAGCATCGACACCCTGCTGCTGATCATCGCGCTCGCGACCATGATCGTGGGAGTGCTCGGCGCCGTCGCGCAGGCGGAGCTGAAACGAATCCTGTCGTTCACGCTCGTCAGCCATGTCGGGTACATGATCTTCGGTCTCGCGATAGCGACGCCCGCCGCGATCGGCGCGACGGTGTACTACATCGTCCACCACATCATCGTGCAGACGACCCTGTTCCTCGCGGTCGGACTCATCGAGCGTCGAGCGGGCAGCACGTCGATCCTCCGGGTGAAGGGGCTGCTCAAGGTCGCGCCGGTGATCGCCGTGCTCTACTTCATCCCCGCGATCAACCTCGGTGGACTCCCGCCGTTCTCCGGGTTCATCGGCAAGTTCGCGCTGTTCGAGGCGGCGGCATCCGTCGGCACCCCCCTGATGATCGTGCTGATCGCCGGCGGTATCGTCACCTCGCTCCTCACCCTCTACGCGCTGATGCGCGCCTGGAACCTCGCGTTCTGGCGCGAGGAGGAGGACTCGGCCGAGACCGAGGGACGCATCTCGTACCTGGGCAACGCTCCCGCGGCCGACGAGCAGCAGGAGCGTCGCCGCATCCCCCGGATCATGACCGTCGCGACGGCCGGGATGGTCGGGGTCACCGTGGCGCTGACAGTCTTCGCCGGCCCTCTCTACGCGCTGTGCGACCGCATCGGCGAGGCTCTGCTCGACCCGGTGAGCCTCATCCAGCTGGAAGACGAGGTGGAGGGATGAGCCCCACCGAGACCGGCCGTCACTTCTGGCGCGACATCCGCGTGCAGCTTCCGTTCCTCGCGTGGCTGGTCGTGCTGTGGATGCTGCTGTGGAGCCAGTTCACGGTGCTCGCTTTCCTCTCGGGACTCGTCGTCGCGGTCTTCGTCACCCGCGTCTTCCGACTGCCGACGGTCGAACTCTCGGGGCGCATCAACGTCTGGTACGCCGCGATCCTGGTCGTGCAGTTCCTGTTCGCGGTGCTGCAGGGCGCGCTCGCGGTGACCGTGCAGGTCTTCGACTTCCGGCGTCAGCCCGGGGCCGCGATCATCGCCGTGCCGCTCAAGTACGCCGACGATCTGATGATGACCCACGTGTCGGTCGTCTCGTCGCTGGTCCCCGGGTCTCTCGTCGTCGAGGCCGATCGCGACCGCCAGGTGCTGTACCTGCACGTGATCGGCGTGCGCAGCCTGGCAGACGTCGAGAAGCAGCGTGAGGGTGTGCTCCGCTGGGAGCGCAGGGTCGTGCGTGCGCTCGGCGCCCCGGAGCAGTACCGTGCCCTCAAGGCGGACGAGCGCGCAGCGCGCGCCGCCTCTGCCGGCGGTTCCGTCGGCTCGGCCGGTGGCGCGAAGAAGGGCGGTGCCCGATGAACATCCTCCTGCTGGCGATCATGGTCGTCTTCGGCATCGCGGCCATCCTGACGATCATCCGGATCGTGCGGGGCCCGTCGATCCTCGACCGCGCCGTCGCCTCCGACGTGCTGCTCACCGAGGTCATGTGCGTGCTCGGCGCCGAGATGGCGATCAACGGGCATACCCGCAACATCCCGGTGCTGCTGATCATCGCCGCGGTGGGCGTCTTCGGGTCGATCTCGGTCGCCCGGTTCGTCGCCAGAAGGGACAACACGACGCCATGAACGTGTTCGGCCTCAGCATCCCCGACGGCGTCATCGACGTCGCCGTCCTCGTATTGATCCTGCTCGGTGCCCTGCTCTGCCTCTCGGCCGCCGTCGGACTGCTGCGCTTCCGCGACGTGCCGTCTCGGCTGCACGCCGCCACCAAGCCCCAGGTGCTGGGGCTCATCCTGATCTGTCTCGCGATCGCGCTGTCGCTGCGCACGGTCGGAGGGATCCTCGTGGGCCTCGCCCTCGTCGCCCCGATCGTGCTCATGCAGTTCGCCACAGCCCCTCTGTCGGCGCACATCGTCGGCCGGCAGGCGTATCGCAACGGCACGACCGACGAGCGCAGCCTCGTCGTCGACGAGCTCGCAGACTCGAAGCAGACTCCTCCCGGCGCGGGCTGAGAGTCGAAGAGGGGGGACGATGTCAGCACCGCAGGGGTGGTACGACGCCGGCACGCCGGGTGTTCAGCGCTGGTGGGACGGCGTGCAGTGGACCGCACATGAGCGGGAGATCCCGCCGACGGCGGTGTCCGGGCCGACGGCGGCGTGGATGGGCTGGTATCAGGTGCCGGGAACCTCGGACGTCCGCTGGTGGGACGGAACCGTCTGGTCCCCGTATCGCATCCGCGATGGCCGTCCTCGGCCCGACGTTCTGGCCGTCGAGCCTCCTCAGATGGGGTTCTTCCTCGGCATCCTGTTCTTCGTGCTCGCCATGCTGCAGCTGAGCGCGGCGCTGATCACGCAGAACCCCGGCAACTTCGTCCTCCCCGTCCTGCTGCTGACGGCCGCCGCGATCTGGTTCGTCGGCGCTGCGTACTCGCGCCGCGTGCGCACGCTCTCCGCTCCGCAGTCGGCGCCGATCATGGGCGCCGCCGTGCAGCCGCTGCCCGGTGAGGTCGAAGGACCCGAAGCCGGGTGGTATCCGATGACGGCACAGGTCAGTCGCTGGTGGACCGGATCCCGGTGGAGCTGGTACATCGGCACGAAGTTCGGTGTTCGCCCCGGGCACGCCGGTCCTCGGGGCTATCTCGCGTCGATGATCGTCGGGTGGTGCGTGGCCGCGCTCGCGGTCGCCGGTCTGATCGTCTCCGTGCTGGGATCGGTCATCGAACAGGGGCCGTACTCGGGAGCCATGATCGCGATCGGCATCATCGTGACCCTCCTCTTCGGAGGTCTGGCCGCGTTCACCCTGCTGCTGACCCGTTCGCGCCGCAACGCGATGCTCCTGCCGACATCGCCGCCGCCCCTGCGCTGAGTGGGTCTCCTCGCGCTCGTCGGTGCGGTCAGAGGTTGTCGGCGAAGCCCTGGATCAGACGCGCGGCCGGCTCGGAGTCGCTGATCAGCGTGCCGTGACCGTGGTCGGGGATCACCCGCAGGTCGGCACCGGGGATCTCGTCGATGATCTCCTGGCACCAGCTCATCGGTGCCAGCGGGTCGCTCTCACCGCGCAGCACGAGCACGGGCTGGTCGATGCGCGCGAACGCCTTCTCGGGCTGGTGCACGATGGTCGCCCGGATCTTGCGGATCAGGTGGGGGCCGCCGCGGAGGTACTCCCGGGCGCCGCGCCAGATCACGAGGGGGCGCTCGCCGATCAGGTCGGTCAGCAGATAGCTCGCCTGCGCGGCCACGTTGCGGGCGGCCTTGTTCACCGTGGGGCCTGCGAGCACGACGCCCTCGACGAGCGACGGATGCCGTGCGGCGAGCTCCGCCGCGATCTGGCTGCCCATCGAGTGCCCGATCACGACGACCGGACCTTCACCGGCGTGGCGCAGGTAGGCGGCGACGAGATCGGCGTGACGCTCCATGGTGAAGGTGCGGGTGGGCTCCGGGGCCTCGCCGAATCCGGGGAGGTCGAGCGCGATGACCCGGCCGCGCAACCTCTGTACGACGTCGAGGTAGACGCTGCGACCCATGCCGATGCCGTGCAGCAGCAGGAAGGTGTGGGCGCCTTCGCCGAAGGTCTCCGCGATGAGGGTCGCCCCGGCGTGGTCGAACTCGAGCAGTGTGACAGGTGTGCCCTTCGGGGCGAGATAGCTGGAGACCACCCGTCAACGCTAACCCATCGCATACCGGCGTCCGTGGGGACGCGTCTCGGAGCCGTGCGAGGATGACAGGGTGTCTTCGCCCGATCCCCATCCCGACCTGGTCGGGAAGGACGGCGAGGACACAGCCGCGACGAAGAGCGTCGTCGCCCGCCTGTCCGCCGGCATGAGCGACCCGGTCCTGCGGGCGCTGGTGACGGCCACTTCGGTCTCCCGAGTCGGCCGCGGCGTCTTCCTCGCCGTCACGGTGCTCTTCTTCACGCAGGTCATCGGCCTGTCGCCCGCGCAGGCCGCTGTCGTGCTCGCGGTGTCGAGCGGATGCGGTGTCGTGGCGTCGTTCCTCGGCGGGTGGCTGGCAGACAGGTGGAGTGCCCGGCGTCTCGCCTTCGGCTTCGAACTGACCGGGGGCGTTCTGCTCGCCGCCTACGCCTTCGTGGGGGACTTCGCCTCGGCCCTCCTCCTCGCGAGCCTCGCCGGCTTCTTCGATACGCTCGGCCACTCCGCGCGGTCGGCGATCATCGCCCGCGGCTTCGCTCCCGAGAAGCGCGTGCACGCCCGAGCCGTGCTGCGCACAGTGACGAACCTCGCGATCGCCGCGGGCTCCGGCATCGGCGCGATCGCTCTCGCCCTGGGCACGCCGGAGGCGTACCGCACGGTCATCGCCTGCGCCGGAGTGATCTGCGCCCTCGGGTCCCTTCCCCTGCTGCGCCTCACCTCGGCCGTCGACGCGCCGGCTCGCGCGCGAGTGAAGGTGCTGCACACCGAGACCGGATCGATCGACACCCATGCCACCGCGGCGGCGTCGGCGGAGCGCCGGGACTGGAACCGCCGCTCGCCGTGGCGCGACCCCCGCTATCTGCTGCTGAGCGGTCTGTCGGCCGTGTTCGGCATGCAGTTCGGTGTCGCCGAGCTCGGCGTCCCCCTGTGGATCACCGAGAACACCAACGCGCCGGAGGCGACCTTCGCCGTGCTGCTGATCATCAACACCGCGCTGGTCGTGCTCTTTCAGGTGCGAGCCTCCCGGGGCACGCACGACGTCCGCATCGCGGGCCGGGTGACGATGATCGCCGGCTGGCTCATGGTCGCCGCATGCATCGTCTACGCGCTCGCCGCGGGTCTGCCCGCCTGGGCGGCAATCGTCATCCTCATCGTCGGCATGGTCGCGCACACGTTCGCCGAGATCCTGTCGCAGGCGGGCGCCTGGGGACTGAGCTTCGAGCTCGCAGACCCCGTGCGCGCCGGTGCCTACCAGGGCGTCTTCGGAATGGGCTTCTCGCTCGGTGCACTGGCGTCGCCCATCGTCGTGAACGCCACGGCGATCACGTTCGGCTTCGCGGGATGGGTGATGCTCGCGGGGATCTTCCTCGCCGCCGCCGTCGGCATCCGGCTGATCGCATGCCGCGCCGCTGCATCCGAACCCACGCCTGCCTGAGGGGCGAGTCGACGCCTGGCCCTACCCCGCCGGGATCAGCAGGAGCGTATGCCTGGCCGCTGCGTCCACCGCCTTCTCCGAGAAGGCCCAGGGCTTCTGCACGCCGGCCGCCCAATCGGCGGTCTGGTCGATGTAGTGCTCGTCGAACGCGTGCCCCGAGGCCCCCGTGAGGTGGATCCAGGTCGAGGCGTCGAAGTCCGACAGATCGACCACCATCCGCATCGAGGGCACCGTGGTCGTCGCGTACGATGTGCCGAGCTCCCATCCCGTCGCGTTCACCACCGAGGCGCCGCCGCTCACGGCGAACGGCCCGCGATTGAAGAGCATCTCGATCGGCGCGATGCCCGACGAGCCGAGGGTGTCGCTCGTCAGGGTGATGACGTGCAGATCTCCCCACCTCCAGGCGCTGACGGTCGTGCCCTGCAGCGCGGAGAGCTCGTCATAGGCCTCTTCGGCCGACAGCGCGAGCATCTCGTCCCTGCTCGACACGTCGAGGGCCGAGTTGGTCCAGAGCGGATCGGCGGGGTCGTCGAGCAGGTCGGCCACCACGGTGAACAGGCGCCCTTGGCCGTCGATCGGAAGGGGCTGGTCGCGTTCGGCGAACAGATTCTGCACGAGGTTCGACCAGAGGACGTTCGCGTATGCGGCGGCAGCGGAGGATGCCTCGTTCTGGGCATCCCACGAGCGCAGCAGATCGACGGCATCCTCGGCCCCTGCGCCCTTCACGTCGACATCGCCCATCGCGGACGACAGGCGCTTGCCGATCCACATCTCGCTGTCCATCTGGATATCGCGCATGTCCGTTGCGGTGAGCGGGCCGGCTGCGGCCTGTCGTTCGATCAGATGCGCGATGCGCGCCGCGCGGTAGCCGTAGTCCCAGTCCCGCGAGAGGAAGTACGGGTAGTCATCGGTGACGATCGCGTTGTTCGCGGTCACGATGTACCCGGCGGCGGGGTTGTACGACACCGGGAGGTCTTCGAACGGGATGAACCCGGTCCAGTCGTAGCTGCTGTCCCATCCGGGCTGCGGCATCCATCCGTCTCCCGCACCGCGGATCGGCAGACGCCCCGGCGTCTGGTAGCCGATGTTGCCCTCGGTGTCGGCGTAGATGAGGTTCTGGGCCGGCACGTCGAACAGTGACGCGGCGTAGCGGAACTCCTCGAAGTCCTGCGCGGTCGAGAGGGCGAAGATCGCCGTCGCCGCGGTGCCGGGATCCAGCGCCGTCCAGCGCAGGCTGACGGCGTACTCGGAGCCGTCGCCGGTCGGAGCAGTCCCCGTCGCCCCGCCGGCCGCGAGCCCGGGCTCGGGGTCGCCGGCGATCGCGGTGAAGTCGTCGGTCAGACCCGAGATGATCGGGCCGTGGACTGTCGAGCGGATGGTCAGCTCGATGTCGTCGCCGCCGGCGACCTTGATGGTCTCGGTGCTCTCCTCGAGGGGCACGAGAGCGCCGTCGCGCCAGTACTGGTCGCCCTCGATCCGCTCGATGTACAGGTCGGTGACGTCGGTGGTCAGGTTCGTGAACCCCCAGGCGACGTGCTGGTTGTGGCCGATCACGATGCCGGGAAGGCCCGAGAACGAGAAGCCGCCCACATCGAACGGGCACTCGTCGGTGACCTCGCTGCACTTCAACTGCACCTGATACCAGACCGACGGCAGGGAGGCGCCGAGGTGCGGGTCGTTCGCGAGCAGGGGCATTCCGGTCTCGGTGAGGTCGCCCGAGACCACCCACGAGTTCGATCCGATCCCCTCTCCGACGTCGCCCACCAGGATGCTCGCCGCCTCGATCACGCCGGACGCCTCCTGCCACTCGATCGTGGTGGCGGCCTGCTGCATCTCGTCGTCGTTCTCGTCGGTGGTGAACGCGGCAGGCTCTGCGTCCGTCCCGAGTGCCGGCACGGTCGAGATCTCGGGGACGATCACGGGATGCTCGTCGAACGGATACGCGGGGTAGAGGGTGTCGAGCGTGGCCTGCGTCTCTGTCGCATCCGCAGAACCGGAGGAGAGTTCCGCCGCGAGCAGCGCCCGCTCGGTCTCGTCCTCGACGTTGCCGCGGAGGTCCCACGCCATCGCCTTCAGCCAGGCGACGGAATCCGCGGGCTCCCAGGGCTCGGGTGCGTACTCGGGGTTCTGTATGCCCAGAACGGCATACTCGAGCGACAGTTCGGCGCCCGACCGCGACGAAAGGTAGGCGTTGACCCCGTCGGCGTAGGCCTCGTAGTAGCCGCGGGTCACGTCGTCCATAGCCTCGACCTCTGCTTCGGCGACCGTGCGCCAGCCCAGGGTGCGCAGGAACGCATCGGTCCCTGCCTGCGACTCCCCGAACATCTCGGCCACCCGACCCGCCGTGACGTGGCGGCGGAAGTCCATCTCGAAGAAGCGGTCCTGCGCGTGCACGAAGCCCTCGGCGTAGAAGAGGTCGTGCGTCGAGTCGGCGGTGATCGTGGGGATGCCGCGGTCATCGCGCTGCACGGTGACCTCGGCCTCCAGCCCGTCGAGGGGCAGGGAGCCGTCAGTCTGGGGGAACGAGCGCTGGATCGTCCACGTGACGAAGAACGCGGCGGCGACGGCGATCACGACGATCGTCGCCACGACGAGGAATGCGATGCGGCCGATGCGCGCACCCAGTGACGGGCGCGCAGGGTCGACGATCTCCGGCGAATCAGTTGTCATCTTCGAGAACTCTTTCGGGAAGGCAGGGTGGGACTCAGTCCCAGAGAGTCCCAGAGCGCGTCCCAAGGACGCACTCTGGGAATACTACCCACAACCCTCGGATTCCGGGGACTGTTCTCGTGCGACCCCGATCAGCCGATGAGGCTGGGCTGCAGGTCTCGCAGCGTGCGCCGGTGCGTCATCCGCGTCACGCCGATCGCCGCCAGCAGCAGCGCGCCGACCAGCCAGATGCCCAGCACCACCAGGTCCCAGCCGGCTCGACCCAGGTTGCCCCCGTACATGAGCTGCCGCATCGCGTCGACGACGTAGCCGAGCGGGAGCACATGGTGGAGGGCGGCGAGGGGGGCGGGAAGCGTCTGCCAGGGGAAGGTTCCGCCGGCTGTGACGAGCTGCAGCACCATGAGCACGAGTCCCAGGAACTGCCCGACCGAGCCGAGCCAGACGTTGAGCGCCAGGATGATCGCGGCGAACGTCGCCGATGCGAAGATCATGACCCCGAGCGTGCCGATGGGGTTGTTGAACGTGAAGCCGAGGGTGATCGCGAGGATCCCCATGAGGCCGAGCATCTGCACCGCACCGAGCATGGCCGGGGTCAGCCAGCCCGCCAGGGTGACGCGGATCGGGGAGTGCAGGGCGGTGACGGCTCGACGGGAGATCGGCTTGACGATGAGGAACAGCGCGTAGATGCCGATCCATGCCGAGAGCGCGGCGAAGAACGGGGCGAGTCCTGCGCCGTAGTCCTCGGCTGAGGCGACCTTGTCGCTCGACACCTTCACCGGGTCGGCGATGGTGTCGGCCTGCTGGGTGCGCAGCTCGGGGGTCGACACGGGGATCTGCTCGACCCCGTCGGCCAGGCCGTCGCGCAGCTCGGCCGTGCCGGAGGCGAGCGTGCCGAGGCCGTCGCGCAGCTGGGCGGCACCGTCGTTCGCAGCCGCCGCTCCCGTCGCGACGGTCTGCGCGCCCGAAGCGAGCTGCGAAGCGCCGGATGCCACGGAGGCGGCGCCCGCCGCGAGCTGATCGACCTTGTCGACCGCGTTCTGCACGGTCGTGTTGCCCTCTTCGAGGCGCGTTCCGAGCGGGTCGAGGGTGGTCAGGACCTGGTCGATCTCCTCGGGCGTGAGGCCCTGGTCGGTGAGGACAGTGGTGATGTCCTCGCGCACCTGAGGAAGCGCGTTCGTCGCCTGCTGCACCGCGGAGCCCGCGCGATCGGCGATGTCGGCGAGCTGGCGGTTGCCGTCGCTCACCTGCTGCGCACCCGACGCGAGGGTGGTCGCTCCGCTGGCGAGCTGCGAGGTGCCGGCCGCGAGCTGGCTCGTGCCGTCGGCCAGGGTCGCGCTGCCCGTGGCGGCCGTGTTCGCGCCGTCGGTGAGCTGGTTCGCGCCGTCGACGGCGGTGACGAGGTTGTCGCGCACGTCGCTGAGCCCGGTGAGCAGCCGCTCGGCTGCCTCGCTGCCGACCATCTCGGCCACGGAGCTGCGGATCTTCTCGACGGCCTGCGTGCCCATCGATGACGCCAAGTAGTTGTTGGCGTCGTTGGTCTCGAGCTCGATGCGCGCCTGGTGAGGGTCGTCGCCCGAGGCGGAAGTCAGTGCGGCAGAGAAGTCGGTGGGGATCGTGACGGTGAAGTCGACGGTGCCCTCGCGGAGAGCATCCGCCGCCTCATCGGCCGACATGCGCTGCCAGTCGAACGCGTTGCCCTCGATGAGGTTCTCGGCGACATCCTCGCCGTAGTTGACGGTCTCGCCGGTCGGAGCATCCGTGCCGGTGGTGGGGGTCGCCGCACCTTCGTCGTCGACCACGAGGGCGACGGGGACGTCGGGGAACTTGGCATACGGGTCCTGGTTCGCCCAGAGGTAGAGACCGCCGTAGAGGATCGGCACGCACACGAGCGCGATCAGGGCGATGATGCCCATCTTGCTGGCGGTGAGGCGCCGCAGCTCGGCGGCGATCATGGAGGGAACCTTCATCGCTCGGCTCCGTTCTCGGTCGTGTCTGCGGGTGTGTCGGTGTCGGTGTCTGGTGCGTCGTCGTCTGGTGTGTCGTCGCGGTCGGCCTCGGCATCCTCGCTCAACGACCGGGGGTCCTCTTCGTGCGGAGAACCAGAGTCATCAGAGCTCGCTGCGTCGACCGGCTCATCCGGGTTCTTCGACTCGGATGTCGGGGAGTCGGCGTCGGATGCCGGGGCGTCGCTGTCGGATGCAGGGGCATCGGCGTCGGGATCGGCGGCGGGCGCGTCGAGCACGAGGGGCTGCACGGGGCCTGAGGCGTTGATGGCCTCGAGCTCGTGCATCCGCTCGAGGGCGACTGCCGCGGATCCACCGATGATCACGAGCATGGCGTAGCCGCGGTCGGCGAACTCCGACGCGATGCGCCACCAGCCGTCGGGGCTGCCGCCATGGCGGTCGGGGGAGACGAGCACGATGCCCTCGGTGCCCTCGCGCAGCACGGCGAGCTCGCACAGGATGCGCACGCGGGCCGCCGGGTCGACGCTGCCGATCGGCACTCCCGCGAGCTCCCCGAATCCGAGCTGGGTGAGCCAACGGCGGGCATGCAGGGGAGTCGCTCCGACGCCCGCGAACATGAGCTCCTCGCCGACGACCCCGGCGAGCGTGATGTCGGCGTGCGGGTCGCTGACGTCGGGGGCGTCGACGAGTGCGACCGCGCGGCGGAGCATCCGGTTGTTCGTCGTGCCGTCGACGGTGACGCGACCGGTGTCGGGCTTCATCCGTCCGCTGGCGATCAGGCCGAGCACGCTCGGGCGCTGTTCGGTCTCGGCGAGTGCGAAGCGCACGGCGCCGGTGTGGAACTCGAGGCTCGTCGTCGGCAGCGCCTGGCCGCCGCGGCCCTTGCTGACGTCGTGCAGAGTAACTCTCATGCGCTGACCTCCTGGGTGGTGACGATGTCGGAGTGGGCGGTGAGCAGCTCGTCAGCCTCGCGCCAGGAGAGTCCTGCGATGCTGAGCAGAGTGCGGACGGCGATGTTGTCGGCGCCGGTGCTCGCCGCGTCTGTGCGTGAGACGACCGTGCGGGCCACCTCTTCGATGAGCCGCGCGAGCGTGGACGCGGCGAGGTCGGTGCGGAAGCTGCCGTCGCTCTGGCCGCGTTCGGCGAGGGCGGCGACAGTGCGGCGCAGCGGGGCGAGGGCCTCGGCGGTGTGCTCGACATGCGCCTCGTCGAGGGCGAGGGCGGCGGCGACCTGCACGTGGGCGGCCTCTTGCCAGAGACGGGCGGCGAGACGGGCGAGCGCGAGGCGAGGATCGGCGTCGGTCACCGACTCGGCGATCGCGTTGAAGCGCTGCGCACCGACGGAGATGAGTTCGCGGATCAGTGCCTCGCGGTCGTCGAAGTGGCCGTAGAGGGTGCGGCGCGAGAGACCGGCGTTGCGCGCGATCACGTCGATCGAGGCTCGGGGGTCGACGGCGAGTGTGGCGCGGGCCGCGTCGAGGATGCCGGCGCGATTCTCGACGGAGTCGCGGCGGGGAGCACGGGTGGTCATGCACTCATCGTACTTAATGTGCACAGTTGTGTGCAAGATAACTCGGCGGACTCACAGGAGCACACGCCGCGGATCGCAGGACGCAGAAGAAGAGGGGGTGGATGCCGAAGCACCCACCCCCTCGTCAGCAGTGAGAGATCAGTCGAGGCCGGAGTCGAAGGCCGCGCCCTCGGAGGCCGTGTCGACCGCGTCGGCGAGGTTCTCGTCGGCCTCGGAGACCGAGCCCTCGACGGCACCCGTGATCTCGCGCGATTCTCCAGCGGTGACGCTGCCGACGAGCTCGCCCGTGGCGCCGCCGATGAGGCCGAGACCTGCGTACTGCTCGAGGCGCGAGCGCGAGTCCGCGATGTCGAGGTTGCGCATGGTCAGCTGTCCGATGCGGTCGACCGGGCCGAACGCGGCGTCGCCGACGCGCTCCATCGACAGCTTCTCGGGGCCATACGACAGGTTCGGCGACGTGGTGTCGAGGATCGTCCAGTCGTCGCCGCGACGCAGGCGGATCGTGACCGAGCCCGAGATCGTGAGGCCGACCCAGCGCTGGATCGACTCGCGCAGCATGAGCGACTGCGGCTCGAGCCAGCGGCCCTCGTACATCAGGCGACCGAGGCGGCGCCCCTGCTCGTGGTACGTCGCGAGGGTGTCTTCGTTCAGGATGCCGTTGACCAGGCGCTCGTAGGCGATGAAGAGCAGCGACATGGCCGGGGCCTCGTAGATGCCGCGCGACTTGGCCTCGATGATGCGGTTCTCGATCTGGTCGCTCATGCCGAGGCCGTGGCGTCCGCCGATCGTGTTCGCCTCCTGCACCAGGGCCACCGGGTCGGTGTACTCGACGCCGTTGATGGCGACGGGGCGCCCTGCCTCGAACGTGACCGTGACGTCTTCGGTCTCGATCGCGACCGACGGGTCCCAGAACTTGACGCCCATGATCGGGTCGACGGTCTCGAGCGAGACGTCCAGGTGCTCGAGGGTCTTCGCCTCGTGCGTCGCACCCCAGATGTTGGCGTCGGTCGAGTACGCCTTCTCGACCGAGTCGCGGTACGGGAAGTCGTGCGCCTGGAGCCACTCGCTCATCTCCTTGCGGCCGCCGAGCTCGGTGACGAAGTCCGCGTCGAGCCAGGGCTTGTACACGCGCAGGCGCGGATTGGCGAGCAGGCCGTAGCGGTAGAACCGCTCGATGTCGTTGCCCTTGTAGGTCGAGCCGTCGCCCCAGATGTCGACGCCGTCTTCCTTCATGGCGCGCACGAGCAGCGTGCCCGTGACAGCGCGGCCGAGAGGAGTGGTGTTGAAGTAGGTCTTGCCGCCCGAGCGGATGTGGAAGGCGCCGCACGAGAGAGCGACGAGACCCTCCTCGACCAGAGCGGTCTTGCAGTCGATCAGGCGCGAGGCCTCGGCGCCGTACTCGAGTGCGCGGCCGGGGATCGACTCGATGTCGTCTTCGTCGTACTGACCGAGATCACCGGTGTACGTGTAGGGGACGGCGCCCTTGTCGCGCATCCACGCGACGGCGACGGAGGTGTCGAGTCCTCCGGAGAAGGCGATGCCGACGCGCTCGCCGACGGGAAGTGACTGGAGGACCTTGGACATGGTTCCCAGTCTATCGGCGGCGTGTCGGCTGTTTCGGACGGGGATGCGGGTCAGTGCGTGACGACCGCGTCGAGAGCCTCGGGCTCGGCAGCGAGTCGCTCGAGTTCGCGACGCTGGTGCGCCGCGTATCCGCCGCCCCAGTCGGTCAGTGCCTCGATGAGGGGCATCGATCCATGGCCGAGGTCGCTCAGCCGGTACTCGACCTTGGGTGGGACCTGCCGATAGACCGTGCGGACGAGCAGCCCGTCGTCCTCCAGCTCGCGCAGCTGGCGGGTCAGCACGCGGGCGGTCGGCTCGTCGAGCAGTCTGCTGAGCTCACCGAATCGCAGCACCTCGTGCTCGCCGAGAAGACTGAGGATGCTGGGCTTCCAGGCCCCGCCGAGGACCGCGATCGAGACCTCGGCGTCGCACGCATCTCCCCACTCACGGACGATGCGCTCCGTCTTCTCCCTCATGGGTCCGCCCTTCGTTGCCTATAGTATCCAGATGGTCACTATGTACCCTGAATGACCGTACTTGTCTGAAGTGTACCTGCGGCGCGAGACTGAGGCAGTGACCTTCCCCTCCTCCACGGCAGCCGCTCGACCTCGTACGACTCGGCATCCGTGGCTCGCCATGATCCCCCTGCTCCTCGGCATCCTGATCGGCGCGCTCGCGATCAGCAGCATGTCGACCGCGCTTCCGGCGATCCGCGGCGACCTCGTCCTCAGCGACAGCGGCGCGCTCTGGCTCGTCGACGTGTATGCGCTCTCTCTTGCGGCGACGCTGATCGTCGCCGCCCGCATCGGCGACTCTTTCGGGCGCAAGCGGATCGTGCTGTTCGGCCTCGCCGGTTTCGCGGTGCTCAACGTCGTCGGCGGATTCGCCCAGGACGGGATGCTGCTGATCGTCGTGCGCGCTCTCCTCGGTGTCGCGGAGGCGTTCGTCGTGGCGGGCGTCGTCGCCACGATCGGTGCGCACTATCACGCACGGCAGCGCGTGCTGGCCTACGGGCTGTGGACCGCGACCTTCGGAGCCGGCAGTGCTCTGGGCCCGGTGCTCGGGGGCATCGTCACCGAGGGTCCGGGGTGGCGCTGGCTGCTGCTGGGCAGCGTGCCGCTCGCGGTCGTCGCAGGAGTGCTCGCGATCTGGCTCGTCCCTGATTCCCGCAGCTCGCGGCCCCCGTCGTGGGACGTCCTCAGCATCCTCTCGTCGATCGTCGCCCTCGGAGCCCTCGTCTTCGCCCTGCACGAGGTGCTCGCGGCTCCGTTGGCCGCCGGCATCGCCGGAGTCGTCGCGGTCGTGACGCTCGTGTTCTTCATCCGTCGCCAGCGGCTCCTCGCCGAACCCCTCATCGACATGCGGCTCTTCCGTGTGCCGGGGTTCAGCCCTGCCATCGTGCGCATCGTGGCGAGCAGCGGCGTGTCGACGGCATCCGTGCTCTTGGTGAGCCTGCACCTGCAGGATGCCCGGGGATTCAGCGCGGCTGAAGCCGGCATCGCGATCCTTCCGCAGGCGGTCGCGATCGCTCTCGGCGGAGTGCTCGCCCCGGTGTTCCTCCGGTGGCTCTCGTCTCCCACGCTGACCGTGCTCGCGCTCGTGGTGCAGGGGGCGGGCCTCGCCTGGTTGTCGACCGGGGTCGACCTCGTCGCGATCCCGCTCGTGCTGGTCGGGGTGGGATTCGGCGTCGCGGCCACGCTCGCCGCGACGACTCTCTTCGACGTGACCACCGAAGACGACGCCGGTCAGGTGGGGGCGATCCAGGAGGTCGGCTTCGCGCTCGGCGGCGGCCTCGGGATCGCCGTGCTCGGCACGATCGCCTCGATCACCGGGTCTCGCGGTTTCGTCGTCGCGCTTCTCGTCGCGACCGGTCTGGTCGTCGCGGCGGCGCTTCTGCCGCTCTGGAGGCGCGCACCGAAGCCTCCGATCCTCGACCCCCGCTGAAGAAAGGCTCTCCGTTGTCTGCATCACGCCCGACCGTCCACTGGATCTACGCCCACCCCCAGGAGAAATCGTTCAACGCCCGGCTGTTCCGCGACGGAGTGCAGGCGCTGTCGCGCGACCACGACGTCGAGATCACCGATCTGTACCGCCAGGGGTTCGATCCCGTTCTCGCCGCCCCCGACCTGGGCGAGCCTCTCGGACGGGACGGCAGCGTCGTCGACCTCATGGGCGAGGCGTACGCGGCGGGCGAGCTGCCGTCGGATGTGAGCGAGGAGCAGCGCAAGCTCGAGGCCGCGGATCTCGTCGTGCTGCAGTTCCCGCTGTGGTGGTACGGGCCGCCGGCGATCCTCAAGGGGTGGTTCGATCGCGTGCTGACCAACGGCTTCGCGTACGGTCCCGCCGACCCCGAGACGGGTCTTCCCCTGCGGTACGGCGAGGGGCTGCTGTCGGGTCGTCGAGCCCTGGTGATCGTCACGGCCGGCGAGGACGACCGCTCGATCGGAGAACGGGGCGTGAGCGGAGACCTGGACTCGCTGCTGTTCCCGCTCACCCACGGCACCCTCTGGTACACCGGCATAGAGCCGCTCGACCTGCACGTCGTCCACGATGCCGACGGGCTGGCATCGGCGGACATCGACCGCGAGAGCGCGCGGCTCATCGAACGGCTCGCCGGGATCCGCGACGAATCGCCGAGCAGCCCGTACCGCCGGCTCCGCGACGGTGAGTATCACGGAACCCGAGCGCTTCGGGAGGATCTGCTCCCCGGGCGCACCGACCTCGGCATCCATCGCGTCCCGAGCGACTGAACCGCGCTCCGCGCCTCTGCAGTTTCCGCCCGCGCGGTGGCAGAGTGTCCCTGAAGGAGGCGGCACATGGGCGGAGCGATTCTGTGGGGCGTCGTCGCGGCGTCGCCTCTGATCATCGGAGCGGCGCTCGCGCTGCTGCGCACCTGGCCGCCGCGCTGGCTGGGCATCGTGCTCGGGTTCGGTGCGGGAGCCCTCATGGCATCGATCGCTTTCGAGCTGTGGGAGGAGGGGCTGGATCTCGCGGGTCCCATCCCGCTCATCGTCGGCGTCGTGGGCGGTGCCCTGGCCTACTTCATCGCCGACCGGATCCTGGATGCCCGTGCCGCGAAGTCGACGAACCAGGGGTCGGGGGCCGGGGTTCCTCTCGCGCTCGGGGCGCTGCTCGACGGCATCCCCGAACAGCTGGTGCTCGGCATCGGACTCGCCTCCGGTGAGCCTGTGAGCATCGCCCTGGTGGTGGCGATCGTCGTCTCGAACCTTCCCGAGTCGATCGGCTCCGCCGCCGATCTGCTGAAGGGCGGGATGGCGAAGTCGCGCGTGCTGCTGCTCTGGGCGGGTATCTCGGTGATCTGCGCACTGGCGACCGTCGCGGGCTTCGGGCTGGCGAGTGCGACGGGCGACGAGTTCCGCGCCGGGGCGAGCGGCTTCGCGGCCGGTGCCCTGCTCGTGATGCTCGTCGACTCGATGGTGCCGGATGCGCAGGAGAAGGCGAAGCAGGTCACGGGGCTCGCCACAGTGCTGGGCTTCGCGCTCGCCGCGGGGCTGTCGCTCGCGTCCTAGCAGGCAGCAGGCTTCAGCCGGGCGCCCGCCATCTGTCGGCCACTGGGCCGCGGATCTGCCCCGTCTGGCGGGTTACGCTCGGGTGGGACCTCCGGAAGGCTGGCGGAACGCCGCTGTGACCGCGGCCGAGAACAAAGGAGTTCTGATGACCGAAACGACGCTTCGCCCACCGTTCGACCCGGAGCTGGAGGCCGCGCTCGCGCTGGTCGGAGACACGCTGCCCTCGACGCTGACCCCCGAGATGATCCCCTTGTTGCGGCAGTCCCCGGTGAGCGGCGAAGATGAGATCTTCGCCGTGCTCGACGAACGCGGCTTCACTCGCCGCGACGTGACGATCGCGGGGCACGACGGTGACGAGATCGTCGTCTCCGTGGTCGAGAAGGCCGATCGCACCGGTACAGGGCCGGGCTTCTTCCACACGCACGGCGGGGGAATGATCATCGGCAACCGCTGGCTGGGAGTCGTGGGATTCCTCGACTGGGCGGAGCGCTTCAACGGCGTGATCGTGACGGTGGAGTATCGGCTGGCCCCGGAGTTCCCCGATCCGTACCCGGTCGAGGACTGCTACGCGGGGCTGGCGTGGACGGCGGAGCACGCTGCGGAGCTGGGAATCGATCCGAACCGGATCCTGATCGGTGGCGGCAGCGCCGGCGGCGGCTTGGCCGCCGGAACGGCCCTGCTCGCGCGGGATCGTCGCGGCCCTGCACTCATCGGACAGCTGTTGATCTACCCGATGCTCGACGACCGCGACGAGAGCGTCTCGACGAAGCAGATCGACGGGATCGGGGTGTGGGACCGAGGGTCGAACATCACCGGCTGGTCCGCTCTGCTCGGCGAGCGCAAGGGCACGGAGGCGGTCTCGATCTACGCGGCTCCGGCCCGCGCCACCGATCTGACCGGTCTTCCGCCCGCCTTCATCGACTGCGGCAGCGCTGAGGTGTTCCGCGATGAAGACGTGGCCTATGCCACCAAGCTGTGGGAGGCGGGGGTGCAGGCAGAGCTTCATGTCTGGGCCGGCGGCTTTCACGGCTTCGACATGTTCGCACCGCACGCCGCCGTCGCGCAGGCGATGCTGGCCGCTCGCGACAACTGGGTGACCCGGCTGCTCGGGTGAATCCCGCACCCTACGGGGTCGCTCGACGACCACGTAGGGTGGAAGCCCCGCGCGATGGAGCCCGACATGCAAGATCTGCTGGGGCGGCTCACCGCCCTCGACCCGGATGCGAGCGAGACCCTCAAGGTCGTCTCCTATTTCGACACGCTCATCGCCCGCGCCGTCGGGGTCGAGAGCATGCTGCGAGGCGCCGCTGTGCTGAGCGGCGCCACGGTGGGGCAACGCGACCCCCGGCAGATCATCCGCGTCCGCGCCGACGGGGTGCGCATCGACCCGATCGATCCCGGCGGCAGATGGATGCTGCGCGAGAGCGGCCCGGATGTCGTCGTCTGGATCGAGCGCGAGGGCGATCCGCACACCAATGATGGGATGATCCTCGAGCGTCTCACTCTCGCGCTCGGTATCCTCCGGGCTCGCCGTGCAGGTGATCCCGGGAGCGCGGTCGAATTGGCGATCAGCGAGTTCGCCAGTGACGGAGAGCGCGCCGCGGCACTGGCGAGGCTGCGGCTTCCGGTCGGCCCGGTGGCGGTCGTGGCCTCGCCGCCCGACCCCTCGCCACCCGCGCAGCATCCCTCCGTCGTGGTCGCGACGAGGCACGGCCTGACCCGGGCGACGATCGTCGCCGCTGGAGCGCCCGTGGATCAGGTGTGGACGGATGCTGGCGGCCTGCGTGTGGGCATCGGGACATCGGGGTCCGGGGAGCACCTCCCCGACTCGTGGAAGGAGGCGCTGATCGCCGCGCGGCTGACCACCGACTCCGAGCCCGTCGTGGCCGCAGGCGATCTCGGTGCACTGCTGCTGGTCGCCACCGCGGCGGAGTCGCGCGACGTGCATCCGGACGCTGCGGCACTCGCGCGCCTCGACCCCCGCAGTCGGGATCTGCTCGATGCCGTGGTCGACGAGCTGAGCGTCCGTGCCGCGGCGGTGCGGTTGGGGCGTCACCATTCCAGCGTGCAGGACCGCCTCACGGCTCTGATCGACGTCCTCGGCTACGACCCGAGGACGTCGCGCGGGCACGCCAGATACGTGCTCGCCCGCATGCTGTTCACGCTCTCCGACTGAATCGCATGACCGCGTGAATCCGCATCAGCACCGTCGGAACGGCAGATCGAACAGGGATCACTGGAACCCCGGGTAGTCCTTTGTATGGGCCACTCTCGGACTCTGTGCTGGATCCAAGATCTACCTGTACCCCTGCCCTCAATCAACTGAAAGCGGTGTCCCGCGCGCTACAGGAGCCCGACGCCCACGATAGTGACGATGACGGCTGGTGCGTAGGTAAGCGCGTAGGTGATGATCACACGCCGCTGTTCGACAGGCATGTTACGTGTGCGAGCGCGCGGAGCGGTCTCGACGGAGTGAGCTGGCTGAGTGCTCGTCTCGTCGCTGTTCTCGGTCTGCCTGGCCCCGTTTCCCACTCGGATGCGGCCGACGATCATCCGCGCCATCGCGATCAGCGCGGTAGCGCCCCCGATCCCGATGAACAGCACGCCAACCGCATTCCATTCGCGACCCGGGAGGCACAGATCCCCCCACCTCGCGAATGTCCATCCGAATCCCAACAACACGATGAAACCGGTCGTCGACAGCACCCATAGTGGCCCCGCATTCCAGACCCAACGTTGGAGCGCAGGTCCATCCCGATACACAGCCCGCCCCCACAGCACCAGCCAAGGGCTGAGCACGACTAGAGCGATCCCCGCCCCGAATGCCAGCAGATGCGCTGTCCCTGCCGGAACACAACTCGAATCCATCGCACCCATCACCAGTAGAAGTTGAACATTACCGCGCAGTCCGCCCCTAGTCCGGTGGTTGTACCGAATCCCGAAGAGAACGCGGCGTTCACCCCGCTGGGGTGGTCCGTCTCAGAGGCCGAGCCTTCTATGTACGCCCGACGCCAGAACTTCGCTCGGGACTCTGTGAGCGCGTCGAGCGGGTGGACGAGCTCAATTCGGGATGCATCGTCGAGGCGTAGATGAAGATCCGATGACCTCGTAGCTCCTCCGCTCGACGCTTACCACGCAAGTCCGGCGCCTACGACGATGACAATGGCTGCCGCTCCGTATGTGAGCGCATATGCGACGATCACGCGCCGCCATTCGGCGGGCATCTTGTTCGTGGCGGTCTTCGTCGAATCAGGGCCTGGTGACTGCTGTTGAAGACTCTCGTCGCTGCTTTCGCCGCTCTCGTTTCGCTCGACTCCACTGCCCACGCGGATGCGACCGAGGATCATCCGCACCATCGCGAGTAATGCGACAGCTATGCCGAGAGCGATGACCACGACTCCGGGAGCGTTCCATCCCGTCTCAGGGAGGCACCGGTCCACCCATTCCACCAATGAACCCCCGCTGGCGAACATGCAGAGAACGCCGGTCGTCGCTGCTCCCCAGAGAGGCACTGCATTCCAGAGGCCGCGCTGGAATGCGGGGCCCTCCCGGTATGCCGCCCGCGCGCGCAACACCAGCCAGGGGCTCAGCGCGACGGCAGCAATCCCGAACCCGAACGCCACGAGCTACGACACCCCGGAGATGCCACAGTTCGATTCCATCTCAGCCCTCACCCCATGAGGCGCGCGGGAGCTCTACGGGCATAGCGGCACGGCAATGTCTCTCGACCTCGCGCATCATCCTGTCTCTCACCCGCACTCCGCCTGCTCCATACTGAGGCACACTGCGGCAGCCTTCGCCTCGCGCGGTGTCATTCCCACGACAGACCTCACTGGAATCCCGGGTAGTCCTTC
This sequence comes from Microbacterium sp. CGR1, assembly GCF_051062835.1. GTDB lineage: Bacteria > Actinomycetota > Actinomycetes > Actinomycetales > Microbacteriaceae > Microbacterium. Next base: position 2,670,741 of record NZ_JAOTPG010000001.1, read on the forward strand.
AACTTCTCCTCGAACTCCGCCTGGTCGCCCTCGCTCAGCACTGCGCTCGCGATCACGACCATCTGCAGGCCCTCGAGCGGTTCTCCGGTGCGGGCGTTCTGCGCCTCGCGCGTCTTGAGGAAGTCGCCCGTCGGATCGTTCGAGAGGTCGTAGATGTTGGCGTACAGCCGCATCGGGTCGGGGTAGTTGTCGGTGTAGTACTCCCAGGTGTGCTGCTCGCGGGGGTCCTCACTGCCGTAGAGCTTCGCGATCATCGTCGGGTCGATGCCCGAGAACTCGCCGTTGAACGAGTACAGCGGGGGCAGTCCGTGCTCGGCCACGACCGAGTCGATCGTCGCCATCACGTCGAGCTTGGTGCTGTAGTCCTGGATCGGCTCGGTGGTCGCCCACCCGATCGAGGTGTACTCGACGAGCATCGACTCCCCGCCGTAGCCGTTGCGCTCCGGACGCAGGTCCTCGTCGCCGACCTGCACCCACTCGTACCCGTACTCCGCGGTGATGCGCTCGCGGATCTCGGCGAACAGGCCGTCGGCCTCCGCTCTCACCTCTTCGAGCGACTGCTGCTGCAGAGCATCCTGCGGATCGGTGCCCTTGATGCCGGGGTAGGCCTCTTCGTGCTTCTGCTCCTCGCTCTTCATGCCGTCGTAGCTGCCGGACGCGGAGGTCTGCAGTGCGCCGATGCCGCCGACCGTGGCGACGTTGAAGACGAGTGTGATTCCGAGGGCGACCGCGGCGAGCGTCCGCCCGCGCGAGGTGAACAGGGTGCCGATGATCACGGCGACGACCACGAGCTGCAGAGCGAGCATGGTGACGCCGTAGAGGGTGTCGGTCGCGCCGACGGCGAGAGTGATGAGCAGGATCAGCGCGAACAGGATGCCGACGACCAGGGCGATCCAGCCGAGCGCGTTCGCCGGCTTCTTCGTCTCGGGTGCAGACGCGGTGGCCGTGGCCGAGGGAGCCGGCGCACCGTACTGCGGCTGTGTGACGGCTCCTGCCTGGCGGCGTGCGTTGCGGTAGCCACCGGGCGGCGGGACGGGCGGCGCCCCCTCGGTGCCGGCGACGTAGCGCGCGCGCTGCTTCTCGTGATCCATCACCATGGCTTGTCCGTCCCCGAGCCGCCGCCGTCGTCGCCCTGCTGCTGATCGCGCTCCTGCGTGCCCTGCTCGAGCTTGTCCTTGAGCTCTTCGAGCTTGTCCTCGGAGGGCTGCGGCTCGGGCTCTCCCTGCTGCTCCTCGGGAGGAGCCTCCTGCTCGCTCTGCTGCTTCTGCTTCAGGCGGTCCTCGAGGCCCTCCTTGCTCTCCTGCAGATCGCGGTCGGGGTCGGAGGTCTGCTGCTGCGCCTCGTCGCTGTTGCACTCCTCGGGCATCTCGGTCGTGACCGTGAGAGCCTCGCCGTAGAGTGCGGCGGCGCCCGCACCGTCGCCGTCAGCACGGGCGGCATCGCCCATCCGCTCGATCACCAGCGCGAGGTTGATGCGCACGCTGCAGACCTCGAGGCCGGTCGCGAGGTCGAGCGACTCCTCGAGCTTGCCGCGCGCCTCGGGCAGCATCTCGGCCCCGGCGAGAGCCGTGCCCACATTGAACGGCGCCTTGTAGGGCTCGAACCAGTTGAGGAACTCCTGGCCGCGCGCCGAGGACTCCGACCCCGAGAAGTCATCGGCGACATAGGCGGTGATCGACTGATGCGCGAAGGCGTACATGCTCAGGATCTTGCCGACGAAGAGGAGCGCGGCGAGCGTGAGCGGCAGGGTGCCGATCGCCACCCAGCGGCGGATGCGACGGCGGCGCCGATTCGACGCGAGCAGCGCCGCCGCGGCGGCCGCCCTCAGGTCGTCCGGGCCGGCGGAGGGCGCCACGCCCTCGCGGGTCGACAGGTCGGTCATGCGGCACCTCCGTCGATGGGGTTCTTCTCGCTGCGGGTGCGGGTGCGGGTGCGGGTGCTCGCGGACGGCGCCCGCAGCAACCGCAGCCGGGCGACGAGCATGCTGGCCCGCGCGAGTTCGACACCGAGCAGGGCGACGACCACGAGGGCGGCGATCCAGTAGAGCTCGGTGACGTTGCCGACCGACCCGGACTCGGCGTAGTCCGTCGTGGTCGACGGCGCTTCGGGAAGCTCCAGCTCGGTGTCCGCGGTGCGGTGCTGATATTCGACGCCGAGTTCGGCTGCGATCGCCTCGAGGTTGCCCTCGTCGATCACCGACAGGGCGTTCGACCCCTGATACTCGATGTACTCGCCCGAACCCGCTCCGTCGAGGCTGCCCGTGGTCAGCTGCATCGGGCCGCCCTCAGTCGTGCCATAGCCGAGCACGGCTCCGGCATCCGTGAAGTTCTCGCTGCCGTCGAACGGCTCGGGCGCCGAGGTGACGGTCTGCTCGCCGTCACCGAAGTAGAAGACCATGCGCGAGCGGTCGGGCGAGGATGCCGCCGCGTTCGCGAGGGTGTCGGCGAGCAGCTGGTTCGCGATGCCGATCGAGCTGCCGCGCGACTGGCTCGTCACCTCGGGCTGCAGCACGTCGAGCGACGACACGAGCGAGGTCGTGTCGGTGGTGAGCGGCATCCGCAGGTCGGCCGAGGCGTCGAACGTGATCAACGCGAAGCGGGCTCCGGGGTACTCGTCGACGATGGTCTGCACGTCGGCTCGCACTCCGTCGAGGCGGGGCTCGTCGCCGTTCCAGTCCTCGGCGACGATGCTCGCGGTGGTGTCGACGACGAGCACGATGTCGGTGTCCGTCGCGAGCGTCTGCGTGACCCCGCCGGGGATCCCGGGGCGCAGGAACATGAAGAAGCACGCCAGAAGCATCACGAGCCGCATGACCCACAGCGCCTTGTCGCGGCCCTTCGCCTTCGTCAGGGCGATCACGGCGAGAGTCGCAACGGGCACGCACAGCAGCACCAGGAGGAAGATGTTGAGCACGGGCTGGAAGATCACAGCTTCACCCTCCACAGCACCACGATGAAGGAGAGCATCGAGATCATCAGGATGACGATCCAGAGGTCGGGGGTGTCGGTCCAGACGACCTGCGCCTGGCCCTTCAGCTCGGTCGCCTCCTGCTCCTGCACCTGCTCGACGATGTCGCTCACCGTGGTGGTGTCGCGCAGTCCGTAGGCGGCTCCCCCCGTGGCCTCGGCGGCCTTCGTGAGCTCGGCGCTGACGTCGGCGTCCTTGCCCTGCACGGGGTTGAGCGCGAACACCCGCACGTCGATCGAATCGGCGTAGGCGGCGGCTTCGTCGAGGGTCACGATCGAGGCGCCGTTGATCTCGTTGTCGGTGGCGAAGATGATCGAGCGCGAGCGTTCGTCATCGGGGTGGTCGAACGCCATCGTGCAGGCGGCGAGGCCGTCGCCGATCAGCGATGCGCCGTTGCCGTTGAGCGTGCCGACCCAGTGCTCGGGGATCGACTCGTTGAAGTCGAAGCTCTCGCGGATGCTCTGCAGATGACCGCGGATGAACTCGTAGTCGTCTGTCAGCGGGAAGATCTGCACGGGCGAGCTGTTGAAGATCGTCAGGCCGATGCGCTCGCCCTCGAAGTCCTCGAGGAGTTCTTCGAAGACCGTGAGCACCTCGACGTCGACCTCTCTCATGGATCCCGAGACGTCGAGGCACAGCATGATGTCGCGGCTCGTGTTGACGGGCTGGATCGTCTGCGACGACATCGGTCGCGCCGACACGACGCCGGCGGAGAGGGCCGCGACCACGCCGAGCAGCAGGATGCTCGACAGCGCGAGCACTCGGCGGTTCAGCGCGGTGCGGAACGTCGGCAGTGCGCGCAGGCGCTCGGCGCGGGCGACCCGAGCCCGCTCGTGCTCCTCGGTCTTCGCGCCGCTGCGCAGCCCGACGATCACGCCGACCACGATCGCCACGATCACGACGCCCGCGGCGACGAGGATCAGCCACCAGTTCGCTAGTGCCATGTGCGCACCACCGTTCTCGCGGCCTCGGCACCGGCGACGGGGTCGATCGCGGGACCCTGACGGAAGATGCTGGGGTAGTAGTGGCGGCCCATCGCATCGATCAGCGCGGGATGCACCCCGCGCGAGACGAGGTCGTCGAGTGCGAGCACCGGAGCCTCGAGCCCGCTGTACTCGTTGACGAACGTGCGCACCACGCGGCTGAACTCGAGGTTCGCGTTGCGCGCCGAGAGCGTGCGGGCGCGGTAGTCGTCCTCGATGCGCTGGATGCGGTCGAGATACTCCACGCGCAGCTGCGACAGCACATCCGTGGTGAGCAGCTGCGGCCCCTGCGCCTCTTTCGTGAGGGTGAGATCGCGACGAGGGCGCGTGAGGGCGACCAGCAGCCAGGCGGCCGAGATCAGCAGGATCAGGATGCCGAAGGCGAGCAGGATCCAGCCCCAGCCGTACTGGGCCGGAGGGTAGAGCTCATCAGAGCCGGGCATTCGACCTCCGATTCAGCAGCTGCAGCAGCTGCGAGACGGCGTCGTCCTGACCGGCCAGAACGCTGTGGCTGATCTCCATGCGCTTGAGGACCTCGGCGAGACGGGCGGCATCGGCTTCGGTCTGGGCGGTGAGCTCGCGGATGATGTCGAGGTCGCCCTGCACGAAGTCGGGCACCTCCCACATGCTGTCGACGTCGCTGCGGATCGTGTTCGTGGTGTGGTCGAGCACCGGATCGGCGTCGCTCACGGTGAGCCACAGCACGTCGTGCTGCACGCGCAGTCGGCGCAGCATCCGCTCGGTCTCGTCGGTGACGGGGGCCTCGTCAGTGATCACGCAGACGATCATGCGCCGCGAGATCGTGCGGGTGACGTACGAGAGCAGGGCGTCGCGGTCGCTCGATGCGGTGCTCGAGTCGATCGCCTGGTCGATCGTGCGCAGCGCGTGCTCGAGGGCGCCTTCGCTGCGGCCGGGCGCACGTCGGCGCACGCGGTCGGAGTCGCCGTAGACGAGCGAGAAGTCGTCGCCGTGGCGCAGCGCCAGCACACCGAGCACGCCCGTCGCGAGGATCGCGAGATCCTTCTTCGACTTCTCGTCGTGCGCGAGGGCGGCCATCGACCTGCCCGTGTCGACCACGAACAGGATCGTGTGCATCCGCATCGCACGGTGTCTCTTGACCAGCGGAGTGCCCAGTCGTGCGGTGGCCCGCCAGTCGATGTCACGCACCTGATCGCCGTACTCGTACTTGCGCAGATCCTCGAAGTCGAGGCTGCGGCCGTGCAGCAGCGACGCGTAGGCGCCGTCGAGCGCGTGCAGCGACTTGCGCGACGAGTGGATGAAGAGCTTGCTCTTCACCTGGGTGATCAGGCTGGCCATGGCGGGATCAGGGCGTGGGCACGGACGCGAAGATCTGGTCGATGATCTCCTCGCTGCGGATGCCCTCGGCGTCGGCCTCGAAGGTCAGCAGAACGCGGTGACGGAGCACCAGGTGGCGGAGCGACCGGATGTCCTCCGGCAGCACGTGAGCGCGTCCGTTCAGGAGAGCCAGGGCACGGGATGCCTGCAGGAAGGCGATGCTCGCACGGGGGCTCGCGCCGTACTTGATGAAGCGGGCGCGGTCCTCGCCGATGTAGGGCGCGGGGTTCCTTGTGACGTAGGCGATCGAGACGATGTAGTTGCGGATCGCGGGGTCGACGTAGATGCGGCTCGCGACGTCCTGCAGCATGTGCACGTCGTCGAGGCTGATCGCGCTCGAGACGTGACGGTCGGGGTCGAGCACGCCCGAGTCGATGCGTCCGAGGATCTCGAACTCCTCGGCGGGACTCGGGTACTCGACGATCTCCTTGAGCAGGAAGCGGTCCATCTGCGCTTCGGGCAGCTCGTACGTGCCCTCCTGCTCGATGGGGTTCTGGGTCGCGATCACGAGGAACGGCTTCGGCAGGTGGTGCACCTCGCCGCCGATCGTGGTCTGGTGCTCCTGCATCGCCTCGAGCATGGCGCTCTGGGTCTTGGCGCTCGACCGGTTGATCTCGTCGAGCAGCACGAAGTTGGCGTGCACGGGGCCGAGCACCGTGCGGAACGATCCGGTCGCGGCGTCGTAGATCTGGTTGCCGGTGATGTCGCTGGGCAGCAGGTCGGGGGTGCACTGGATGCGCTTGAACTGCGCCTTGACCGTGTCGGCCAACGTGCTGGCCGCGGTGGTCTTCGCGAGCCCCGGGACGCTCTCGAGCAGGATGTGGCCGCCCGCGATCAGCGAGATCAGCAGGCTCATGCGCAGCCGCTCCTGGCCGACCATCTTCGCGGAGTAGGCGTCGGAGACCGTCTTGAGCACCTCGCTCGCACGGCGGAGCTCGGCCTCGGTGGGAGCCTCGGACTTCTTCGACGCCGACGACGATGCCGCGGGGGCCGCGGCCGCCGCAGATGCCGGGGCCGCCGCGGATGCCGGGGCCGCCGCGGCGGCACGGGTCGTGGGGGCGGGCGGAGCCGGGGGCACGGCCTGTGTGGAGGGCGCCGGCGGAGGCGGCGGCGTCGAACCTGCGGAGGGGCCGGGCGCGTAGGGCTCGTTCATCGGTGTGTCTCCTCGTTCCCACGGGGACGCGTCGACGATCCCCCGTCGACCAGCGTAACCGCATCCGGTCTCCCCGCTCCGCCCCGGATACGGATGCAGGTCGAGATCACGGATGCATGCTCAGAACGGCCTGTGCGCCATGCATTCGTGATTCCGGCCTGCATGTGTCGGGGATGCGCGCGGGGGCGATGCGTATATCGGCGGGCGCGATGAACCCGTGGTTAGCTGAACACTCGATCTTCGGATGATGCGGGAACGATGAAGCGACCCAGAACGATGCCGCGCAGTGCGCTCGAGTACGCGATCGGACGACCGCTGTGGGTGGCCGTGCTCGTGCTGAACGTGATCCTCGCGGCCGTCGCCACTGTGCTGTGTGTCTGGACGTATCTGCATGACACCGCATCCATGCGCCCGATCCTGGGGGTGCTCATCGCCGTCCCCGCGCTCTGGTGGGTGATCGCGGTGACGCTGTGGCTCACGACCCTGTCTCGCCGACGCGTCAGCGCGGAGGACATCAGTCGGGCGAGTGCGAGCGTCCCCGGGGGGATCCTCCTTCCCGGATCGAAGCTCGTGCCCGCGATGACGCTGGTCGCGGCGCTCGCCGCGGCGTCGACCTTCGTGGTCGTGGCGGTGACCGTCAGCGGTGTGTGGCGCATCGTCTGGGCACTGTTCGCGGTGCTGCTGCTCGGTCCGATCGTCAGTCACCTGATCTCGCTGCGGCAGCCTCGGCGACTGTTCCTGCATTCCCGCGGGCTCGGGTCCGCGACCTTCCACCTCGATGCCGAAGTGCACTGGGACGACATCCAGAGCATCGACCTCGGCGTCGGTATGAACAACTCGATGGTGCTCAAGGTCGCCGTGCGTCCCGGGGCCGTCAGCTATCGCGAGCGGTGGCGTCATCCGTTCTCGCGCAGGCGCGGCGTGATCGATGTCGACCCCTCAGCGCTGGGCGTGGACGGAACGCTGCTGTGGCTCGCGCTTCGCCTCTATCGACTGGAGCCGTCGACGCGGGAGGAGCTCCGCGGCGACCGGGTGCCCGGTCGACTTCTCGATCCGCGGGAGGCCGTGGCCACAACCCCGCAGCATGTGAGTGCTCCGGTGCTCTCGGTGTTCAGCCCTGAGGGCGCGATCCGCTAGCCGCGTCCGTCGCGCTGCCGCGCCGGCGGCCGACCCAGACCACGAAGCACGCGACGCCGATGATGGCGATCGCGATGCCGACGATGTACCCCGAGACGCCGAGGTAGCCGCCGGGCACGAGGTGCGGGTTGAGGAACGGGTACGGGTACCACCACGCCTCGCCGGTGGCGGGGGCGATGACGAAGTTCGCGCGGATCATCGTGTAGACGACCCACACGATCGGGAAGATCGCAACGATGGCGACGGCGCTCCAGCCGAGTGCCTGTCGGCGAGGGGCGAACAGCAGATCGGCCAGGAGGAACAGCGGGATGACGACGTGCAGCACCTCGTTCGACCACGGCACGGTCACGCCCTGGGGCAGCTCGACGTTGCGGAGAAGCGTGTTGTAGACGATGCCGGTGACGATCATGTAGGTGCTCACGCAGGCCAGGACGATCGCGAACCACGTCGGCTCCGGCGCGGTGTCGCGGCGGTGGCGCAGTGCCCAGATCGCGCCGATCGCCAGAATGATCACCGCGAGCACGTTCGACAGGATCGTGAAGAAGCTGAGGAAGTTCGCGGCGACAGTCGGGATGTGCTGGCCCCACTCGGTGGTGGCGTTCAGCGCGTTCTGGATGCTGCGGGCGAGCTGCCCGACGATCGCCGCGAGTCCGAGCACGGCTGCTGCGAGTCGTGCAAAGGGCCACCAGGTCGTCATATTCGCCTCCGCGCACACTTTATCGGTCACGAAGTGTCGTCGTCGCTAGACCGATATGTCGATATGTCGATATGTCGATAGCGTCAGCGGGAGAGCACATCGCGCGGCCGGGAGGGGCATATGAGCGAGGGCACGGCAGGGTCGACGACCACGGAGCCACGCAAGCGGCGCGGGTCGATCCGTCAGCGCCGGTCGGTCTCACCGCGCTGAGGCTTGCTCAGCGCGGCTGGGTCAGCGCGCGCGGCGGCCCCACCGCATCCGGGTGACGAGCACGCCGAGCAGGCACAGCGCACCGCCCACGAACATGAGCGGCGTCGGCACCTCGCCGAGGATCGCCCACGACATCAGGATCGCGATCGCAGGAACGATGTAGGTCGTGGCCGACGTCTGCCCGGCGGTGCTGCGCTGCAGCACATAGGCCCAGGTCGTGAACGCGATCGCGGTCGGGAAGATGCCGAGATAGACGACCCACAGCGTCGAGTCGAGCGGCGCGGTCTGCAGCGCGCCGATCAGGCTTCCCACCCAGGGCAGCAGTGCGACGGTGCCGGCGGCTGCACCGAGGAACGTCAGCGTGGTCGCGTCGGTGCCGGCGCTGAGCAGGCGCTTCTGCAGCAGCGTGCATCCGGCATACATCACTGCGGCCAACAGTGCGAGCAGCAGTCCGGTGATGTCTGGCCCCTCACTCGTCGACGAGTTCATGCCGATCAGCACGACGCCGAGGAACGCGATCGGGGCGCCGATGATGAGCGGTTTCGGGAAGCCCTCTCGAAGGAAGAGTCCGCTGAAGACGACGACCATGAGGGGTGCGAGGTTCACGACCATCGCCGCTGTGCCCGCATCGAGGGTGCGCTCGGCGGCGTTGAGCGCGAGGTTGTAGACGCAGAACCAGCCCACACCCCACACGGCGATCAGCCACCAGTGCCGGCGCTCGGGAAGACGGATGCCGTGCCGCACCGCGATGATCGCGAGCGCGGCGCTGCCCACGGCCATGCGCAGCAGCGCCAGGGCGCCGGGGTCGAAGTGCGGACCCGCACCGCGGATGCCGATGAACGCCGACGCCCACAGCACGACCGTCACGAGGGCGGCGACGAGCACGAGCGGCCCCTGCGTGCGGGGCGTCGCGGGATTCAGGCTGTCGTCGCGCTGCACGCGACCGGTCTTCGGCATCCTTCGATCCTGGCACCGGCCACCGACATCGGCGATGCGCCGGAGCGACAGCATCCGACGCTTTTCTGTCAGAGCTCCGCCGTGCGTCGTGCCAGTCCGAACGCTCCGGTCGCACTTCGTGCCGCCTCGCGCCTGTGGGAGCGGCACGAACTGCGACGGGAGTGGGGTGCGCATGGTCCGACGGCATCCGCGCGGGGTTCGCCCGCCCGTCCACAGACCCGAAACGGCCGCGAAACAGCCCTTCGGTAGGATGGAGTCGCCCGACAAGGGCCAGCTCATCAGCCGGTGCAAACCCGGCGAAAGCAAGGGGGATACCCATGCCAGGAATCGTTATCGTCGGCGTCCAGTGGGGCGATGAGGGCAAGGGCAAGGCCACCGACCTGCTCGGCGAGCGCACCGACTGGGTCGTCAAGTTCAACGGCGGCAACAACGCGGGCCACACGGTCGTGGTCGGCAACGAGAAGTACGCGCTGCACCTGCTGCCGTCGGGCATCCTGTCGCCCGGGGTCACCCCGGTGATCGGCAACGGCGTCGTGATCGACCTCGAGGTGCTCTTCAGCGAGCTCGAGGCCCTCGGAGGCCGCGGCATCGACGTCTCGCGTCTCAAGGTCAGCGCCAACGCGCACATCATCACCCAGTACCACCGCACGCTCGACAAGGTCACCGAGCGCTTCCTCGGCAAGCGCATGATCGGCACGACCGGCCGCGGCATCGGCCCGGCCTACGCAGACAAGATCAACCGCGTCGGCATCCGCGTGCAGGATCTGTTCGACGAGAACATCCTGCGCCAGAAGGTCGAGGGCGCGCTCGACCAGAAGAACCACCTCCTGGTGAAGATCTTCAACCGCCGTGCGATCACGGCCGACGAGATCGTCGAAGACCTGCTCTCGTATGCCGAGCGCCTGCGGCCCATGGTCGCCGACACCGGCTACCTGCTCGACGAGGCGCTGCACCGCGGCGAGGTCGTCGTGTTCGAGGGCGGCCAGGCCACCATGCTCGACGTCGACCACGGCACCTACCCGTTCGTCACGTCGTCGTCGGCCACCGCCGGTGGCGCCTCGACCGGCTCGGGCGTCGGCCCCGGTGCGCTCGACCGCATCGTCGGCATCGTCAAGGCGTACACGACCCGCGTCGGCTCGGGCCCGTTCCCGACCGAGCTGTTCGACGAGCAGGGCGAGTGGCTGCGCTCGCGCGGCTTCGAGTTCGGCACGACCACCGGCCGTCCGCGTCGCGTCGGCTGGTACGACGCGCCGATCACCCGCTACGCGACCCGCGTCAACGGCATCACGGACCTGGTGCTCACCAAGCTCGACATCCTGACGGGCCTCGAGCAGATCCCGGTGTGCGTCGCCTACGACGTCGACGGCCGGCGTTTCGACGAGGTGCCGGTCAACCAGACCGACTTCCACCACGCGACCCCTGTGCTCGAGTACTTCCCGGGCTGGAGCGAGGACATCTCGACCGCACGCACGTTCGACGACCTGCCCAAGAACGCGCAGGACTACGTGATCGCGCTCGAGGGCATGAGCAACACCCGCATCTCGGTCATCGGGGTTGGCCCCGAGCGCGATCAGGTCATCGTGCGTCACGACCTGCTCGACTGAGCGCGACGTGACCCGGTTCTGGCTCGGCGGATACGGCTCCGCGATGGAGGGCTCTGCCGACGGCATCGGCCTGCTGGCGGGCGACGCCGACAGGCAGACCGCCCTCGAGTACCGAGGCGCGGTCACGAAGACCCCGTCGCCCTCGTGGCTGGCGCAGCATCCGACCCTCGACGTCATCTACGCGGCGCTCGAGGGGGATGCCGCGGTGCAGGCCTTCTCACGGAGCGGTGAGTCGACGCTGCGGCCGCTCGGGGAGCCCGTCGAGGCGGGCGATTCGGTCTGCCACGTCGCGGTGTCGCCCGACGGATCATCCCTGATCGCGAGTTGCTATGGCGACGGACGGGTGGTGCGCATCGGCATCGGTGCGCAGGGACGCCTGGTGCCGGATGCCGTGAACAAGGCTGCCGAGCTGCGTGCGGCGCTCCTCGGGGAACCGATCGAGGCGTCGGCGCCGGCGGGGGTCGCCGCCGCGGCATCCGACCCGTACTCCGGTGAGCTCACGGCCGGCGGAGAGCCGCGTGTCTCGCATGCGCACGCCTCGGCGTTCCTGCCCGACGGCCGCATCGCCACGACCGACCTGGGCTTCGATCTCGTGCGGATCTGGCGTCAGACCGCCGGCGGGCTCGCGCTCGATCACGAGGTCGTGCTGCCGCTCGGCACCGGTCCTCGGCATATGGTCGTGCACCCCAGCGGTCATCTGCACGTCGTCACCGAGTACTCGTGCGAGGTGTTCACGCTCGCCGCGAGCCGAGACGGCACGTGGGGGGTGGCGTCGTCGGTGCTGGCGAGCCCGATCGCCGAGCTCGGCGTGGACTTCCCCGCCGAGCTCGCCCGCACGCGCGATGCGCAGTTCCTCTACACGGCACTCCGCGGCAGCAACACGATCGCGGCCCTGCGCGTGCGGGGCGGAGGAGAGAGCCTCGAGCCGATCGCGCTCGCCGACTCCGGCGTCGACTGGCCGCGGCATCACCTCGTGCACCAGGGAAAGCTCTTGGTCGCCGGACAGCGCTCCGACACCGTCGCACTGCTCGACCTCGATGAGCGCTCGGGGGCGCCGCTCGGCATCCGTCGCACCGCCCAGGCGCCGACGCCGACGCACTTCCTTCCGGTCCGCTGACGCGCACTCGCTGACACCGATGCGCCGACCCGGCGTCTGCAAACGCGGGTCGTGAGATCGGCAGTCGGGGGGCGATCGCGCGCGTCTGGCATCCTGGTATGGCGTGGATCGACGAGGGGGACTCATGAGCATGCCGGCCGGATGGTACGACGACGGGTCAGGACGCCAGCGGTGGTGGGATGGCGCGCGTTGGACAGAGCACCTCGCCCCTGGTGACGCGACCGTCGCCCCCACGGGGCAGGTGACACCGCACCATATGACCGGCTACGAAAGCGCTGAGATCGGTCGTCCCGAGTCGGCCACGCGCGTCGCACCGGTGCTCGGCTTCGTCGGACTCGGGCTCGCCGTCGTGGGTACGGTCCTCGCCTGCATCCCGTTGACCTTCGTCATCGGCCTGATCGCTCTGGTCGCTGGTTTCGTGGTCTCGCTGATCGGGGTGTTCGCACGCAACGCCGCGAAATGGCCGTCGATCGTCGGGATGATCCTCTCGATCGTGGGCGGGGTGGTCGGCACCGTGGTAACCCTCGTCATCGTCGCTGCGACCCTCGCGGGCCCCGGCGGCTCGGCGGGCCCTGCCGACCCCGCGCCGTCGGCCCCCACGACGCAGCCCGCGCCGTCATCGCCCTCGGCCGGTGCGGGCGGCGACCGGCCCGCGCCGGAGGAGATCGCGCTGCAGGTCGAGCAGACCTTTCAGTCGGAAGGCATCACCAACTACGACGACATGCCGGACTTCTACCCCTGCATCGGTGAAGAGCTCTACGCGTCGGACATATCCGACGAGACGCTGCAGCTGGTGATCACGGGCGAGGATCCGCCGGAAGACGAGCGTGATGCCGCGGCGCAGGCGATCGAGGACGCGATCTTCGCCTGCGATCCTGAAGGCGAAGGCGCGTGGGGCTGACGCCCGCGGGGTGATCTCCTTCCCGGCGCACCCGCTGATCCCGCTTGACCTCAACCTTTGTTGAGGTTCTACGGTCGTGCTTATGACCATCGACACGGGTGGGGCGCAGACCGCGAAGGTCGCCGCCCCCGGCATCATGAGCGGCGCCTACCTCTGGATCACGATCGGCGCCTGCGCCCTCGTGTTCCTCGGGGCGTTCGAATCCCTCGCCGTCACCACGGTGATGCCGGCGGTGAGCGCCGACCTCGACGGTGACCGTCTGTATGCGCTCGCCTTCGCGGGGCCGCTCGCCACCGGGGTGATCGGCATGGTCGTGGCGGGCAACTGGGCCGATCGCCGCGGACCCGTCGCCCCGCTCTACGCGTCGGTGGCGCTGTTCGTCGTCGGACTCCTCGTCGCAGGCCTCGCACCGACCATGGAGGTGCTCGTCGCCGGGCGCTTCGCCCAGGGCCTCGGCAACGGCGGGCTGATGGTGGCGCTGTACGTGGTCGTCGCCCGGGTCTACCCGCGCGAGCTGCATCCCGCGATCTTCGCCGGTTTCGCCGCCGCCTGGGTCGTGCCGTCGCTCGTCGGGCCGACCGTCGCCGGAGCCGTCACAGAGCTGTGGAGCTGGCACTGGGTGTTCCTCGGCGTCGTCTTCCTCGTGGTCCCCGCCCTGCTGATGGTCGTCCCCGCGCTCCGCGGACTCTCGGGCGACGGCGATGCCACGATCCCCTGGGCGTTCGGTCGGCTGGGATGGTCGGTGCTCGCCGCGGTCGCGGTGCTCGGACTGAATCTCGTCGGCGACGTCCCCGGCGTCGGCCCCGTGCTCGCGGCGGCAGCAGTCGTCGTGGCGCTCGTCGCGGTCCGGGCGCTGCTGCCCACGGGAACCCTGCGTGCCCGACGCGGTCTGCCCTCGGTGCTGCTCGTGCGCGGACTCGCCGCCGCGGGGTTCTTCGGCGCCCAGGTGTACATCCCGTATCTGCTGACCGATCGATACGAGGTGTCGCCGACCATCGCGGGGCTCTCCCTCACCGGCGGTGCCCTCGCGTGGTCGGCCGCCGCCACCCTGCAGGGGCGCATGGGCGTGCGCCTCTCGAGCGTCACGGCCGTGCGGATCGGCACGCTCCTCGTCGTCGCGGGAGTCGTGCTCGCGCTCGCCGCAGCGGTGCTCACCGCACCGGTCGTCGTCATCATCGTCGCGTGGATCGTCGCAGGGGCGGGCATGGGGCTGATGAGTCCGCGGACCAGCGCTCTGACCCTCGAGATGTCGGCGCCCGAGAACCAGGGCTTCAACAGTGCGGCCATGACGGTGGCCGACTCCTTCGGAAGCGCCCTTGCGCTCGCGGTCACGGGCGTGCTGTTCACCGGGCTCGCGGCGGTGGCCGATCCGTTCGTCGCGGTCTTCGCCCTGGCCGGCGTCATCGCGCTCGCTGCGGCGGTGCTCGCACCCCGCGTCGCCCCTCGGAGTGAGTGACGCGCGGGACGAACACAGCCGGCACGACGCGCCCGGAGCGCTCTTGCACAAGCTCCGGCGGAACACCACCCCGTGACTCGGCGTTGCTTCTGAGCAAGACTGGTCGACGGAGAGGTGCACCCCATGACTGCTGAGAAGACCGACGAATACGACCTGATCGTGCTGGGCGGAGGTCCGGTGGGCGAGAACGTCGCCGACCGCGCCGTGCAGGACGGACTGACCGCGATCATCGTGGAGAGCGAACTGGTCGGCGGCGAGTGCTCGTACTGGGCGTGCATGCCGTCGAAGGCGCTGCTGCGCTCTGGGCAGGCGCTGCGCGCGGCGCAGCACGTCGCAGGAGCCAAGGAGGCGGTGACCGGAAAGCTCGACGTGCGGGCGGTGTTCGACCGCCGCGACTCGTTCACGAGCAACTGGTCGGACGACGGACAGGTGAAATGGCTCGACTCGGCCGGCATCGACCTGGCTCGAGGCCACGGACGCCTGACGGGCGAGCGCGAGGTGACGGTGACGGATGCCGACGGCGGCACCCGCGTGCTGCGCGCCCGCCATGCCGTCGCTATCAGCACGGGTTCGGATGCGGTGATCCCGCCGATCGAGGGGCTTCGCGAGTCGTCTCCATGGACCAGCCGCGAGGCCACCAGCGCCGAGGAGCTGCCGGAGTCCCTGGTCGTGATCGGCGGAGGTGTGGTCGCGGTCGAGATGGCGACGGCGTATGCGTCCCTCGGCTCGACGGTGACGATCATCGCCCGCAGCGGTCTGCTCGGCACGATGGAGCCGTTCGCGGGTGAGCGCGTCGCGGCGGGGTTGAAGGAGCTCGGAGTGGACGTGCGCACCGACACAGGCACCACCCGAGTCACGCGCGGCGACGACGGGGTGTCGATCGTGCTGGACGACGGATCGACGGTCACCGCGGCGGAGGTGCTCGTCGCGACGGGCCGTTCGCCGCGCAGCGGAGACATCGGGCTCGACGTCGTGGGCCTCGAGCCGGGGCGCTGGATCACGGTCGACGACACCCTGCGTGTGCCGGGCTCCGATTGGCTCTACGCGGTCGGCGACGTCAACGGGCGTGTGCTGCTCACGCACCAGGGCAAGTACCAGGCGCGTGCGGCCGGCGATGTGATCGCGGCACGTGCTCAGGGCGCGGATGTCGACGATCGGCCCTGGGGCAAGCACGTGGCGACTGCTGACAAGTCCGCGGCTCCGCAGGTGACGTTCTCGTTCCCCGAGGTCGCATCGGTCGGTCAGACCGAAGCCGAGGCGCGCGAAGCCGGGCTCGATGTCGCCGTGATCGACTACGACCTCGGCGGGGTGGCCGGGGCGAGCCTCTACGAGGACGGTTTCGAGGGCCAGGCGCGGATCGTGATCGACAAGGAGCGCGACGTCATCGTCGGTGCGACCTTCGTCGGGCCCGAGGTCGCCGAGCTGGTGCAGACGGCGACGGTCGCGATCGTCGGCGAGGTGCCGATCGCACGGCTCTGGCATGCCGTTCCGGCCTACCCGACGATCAGCGAGATCTGGCTTCGGCTGCTGGAGGGCTACGGGCGGGATTCGGCATGACCGCCCGAACCATCCGTCCTGGCATCCGCTCCGAACAGACGGAGAGAGATCGGGAGCGTCCGGCATGCCCGGAGCAGGTTTGTTTCTCATATTGACGCCCCGGAGCGCAAGCCCGGGACGGATGTCGCACCCGTCTTATACGCTCGAATCCACATCCGAGGAGGCAGGACCATGAAGGCTGTACTCGCAGGAACCGTCATCGCCGAAGCAGACGAGAGCGATCTCGCGCGCATCGAGGGCAACTGGTACTTCCCGCCCGCATCGATCACGGAGGGCGCGCTCGTCGAGAGCCCGACCCCGTACACGTGCCCGTGGAAGGGCGCCGCGCAGTACTTCTCGGTGCAGGCGGGCGGCGAACTGCACACCGACTACGCCTGGTCGTACCCGACTCCGTTCCCGAGCGCCTTCGACCGCGTCGGCAAGGACTTCTCAGGCTTCGTCGCCTTCGACCCGAGGGTCGAAGTCTCGGCATGACCTCTGTATGCCGCAGCCGAGGCGCTGACGCCCGTCTCGTCGATCGATCGACCGGAGAGTAATCATGATCGAGTTCCGCAACGTCACCAAGCAGTTCCCCGACGGCACGACCGCCGTGAAGGACTTCAGCCTCGTGTTGCCGTCCCGCAAGACCACCGTCTTCGTCGGGTCGTCCGGCTGCGGAAAGACCACTCTGCTGCGGATGATCAACCGCATGGTCGAACCGACCTCGGGTGAGGTCGAGATCGACGGCGAGAGCGTTCTGGGCGGAGACCCGGTCGCCCTGCGCCGCAGCATCGGCTACGTGATGCAGAACTCGGGCCTGATGCCGCACTTCACCGTGATCGACAATGTGGCCACCGTCCTGCGGCTGACCGGTGTGAAGAAGGGCCCCGCGCACGAGCGTGCGCGTGAGCTGCTGAAGACGGTGGGCCTCGACCAGTCGCTGGCCGAGCGATACCCGAGCCAGCTCTCGGGCGGACAGCAGCAGCGTGTGGGCGTCGCCCGTGGGCTCGCGGCCGATCCGAACATCCTCCTGATGGACGAGCCGTTTGGTGCCGTCGACCCGATCGTGCGCGCCGACCTGCAGCAGGAGACCCTGCGCCTGCAGCACGAGCTCGACAAGACGGTCGTCTTCGTCACGCACGACATCGACGAGGCGTTCCTGCTCGGCGACCAGGTCGTGATCCTCGACAAGGGAGCTCGAATCGTGCAGGTGGGCAGCCCGAGCGAGATCATCGAGAATCCGGCAGACGACTTCGTCGCATCGTTCATCGGAGCCGATCGCGGCCGTCGGGCACTGCATCTCAAGGAGACACCGCACGGCACCGTCGTGGTCGACTCCGAGGGCCGCACCCAGGGGGCGATCGTGGCCGACGCCGAGAAGGCCGACGGCCCTCTCGCAGGACCGGATGCCGCCGCTCTCGGCGCTGTGCGGAGCGAGCGTACGTGAACTGGGTCGTCGACAACCTCGGGTTGATCTTCGAGCTGACGCTGGTGCACCTGCGTCAGAGCATCATCCCGATCGTGCTCGGATTCGTGCTGTCGCTGCCGCTCGGGTGGGTGGCCTGGCGGTTCCGCCTGGTGCGCGGACCGATCATCGTGCTCACCGGGCTGCTGTACACGATCCCGTCGCTCGCACTGCTGATCCTGCTGCCCTCGGTGGCGGGGTACTCGGCCCGAAGCGAGACGAACCTCGTGATCGCGCTCACGATCTACGCGATCGCGATCCTGGTGCGTGCGGTCTCCGACGGGCTCGATTCGGTCGACGACGATGTGCGACAGGCGGCCACCGCCACGGGGTTCGCCTCGTTCCGGCGGTTCTGGGCCGTGGAGTTCCCGCTGGCAGGACCGGTGATCCTCGCGGGCCTGCGTGTGACCGCCGTCAGCACCATCTCGCTCGCGACCGTCGGCATCCTCATCGGCGTGACCAACCTCGGCTATCTGTTCACGAACGGCCTCGACCGACGCATCATCGCCGAGGTCTTCGCGGGTGTCATCGCCGTCGTCATCATCGCGCTCGTGATCGACCTGCTCCTGCTGCTGGCCGGCCGCGCGCTCATGCCGTGGACCCGTGCGGCATCACGCAAGGTGGCCGCTCGGCCCGTCACGGTGGGAGCTCCCGCATGAATCTCTTCGCCGAGGCCTTCGCCTGGATGCTCGCCCCCGCTCAGTGGACGGGCAACTACGCGCTGCCCAAGCTGCTCGCGGAGCACCTCGTGCTCACCGCCGTCTCGGTATTGATCGCCGCAGTGATCGCCGTGCCCATCGGCTGGCTCATCGGCCACACGGGCAAGGGGCGCGAGGTCGCCGTCGCGATCTCTGGTGCGGCGCGCGCGATTCCGGCGTTCGGTCTGATGATCCTGCTGGTGCTGCTGCTCGGCGTGCTCCGCGTTCCCGAAGCAGCGATCATCACGTTCGTGCTGCTCGCGATCCCGTCGCTGCTCGCGGGCGCGTACACAGGGCTCGAGGCGATCGATCGCCGCGTGATCGACTCGGCCAAGGCCATGGGCATGACCGGCTGGCAGATCTTCTGGAAGGTCGAGGTGCCCCTCGGGCTCCCTCTGCTCGTCGGCGGCATCCGCTCGGCCCTCCTGCAGGTGATCGCGACCGTCACGATCGCCGCCTACGTGAACCTCGGCGGCCTCGGATGGCCCATCATCCAGGGCATCCCGTTGCAGAAGTTCGATCAGGTGCTGGCCGGCGCCATCCTCGTGGCCACGCTCGCGTTGCTGGTCGACCTCCTCCTCGCCGCGGCTCAGCATGCCGCTGTGCCGGCCGGGCTTCGCGCCGGCCGCCCGACGCGTCGTCGGTCTCGTGACCTCGCGCCCGCCGCGGCTCCCGCGACCGCCTGACAGCGCCCCGATCTCTCCATCCCGCACAGCAGTTCCACACAGCAGCAGTCCCCCACAGCAGTCCCAGAGAAGAGGAAAGTCCATGTTCACAGCACGAGGCAAGCGCTCTGTCTTCGCCGTCGGTCTTGTCGCCGCGGCGGCACTCGCCCTGTCGGCCTGCTCGTCGAGCAACCCGCTCGACGAGCCGTCCGACTCGAGCGAGGGCTCCGGCAGCGGCGACACGATCGTCGTCGGCTCGCAGGCGTACTACTCCAACGAGATCATCGCCGAGATCTACGCTCAGGCGCTCGAAGCCGCCGGCTTCGACGTCGAGAAGCAGCTCAGCATCGGCCAGCGCGACGCGTACATGCCCGATGTCGAGTCGGGTGCGATCAACGTCTTCCCCGAGTACACGGGCAGCCTGCTCG
Source organism: Microbacterium sp. CGR1 (assembly GCF_051062835.1). Lineage (GTDB taxonomy): Bacteria > Actinomycetota > Actinomycetes > Actinomycetales > Microbacteriaceae > Microbacterium. The sequence continues at coordinate 2,690,071 of NZ_JAOTPG010000001.1, forward strand.
AGTACATCTCGGACGACGAGATCGATGTCACCAGCCCCGACGACGTCTACGCGGCGCTGCAGGATGCGCTGCCCGAGAGCCTCACGGCCCTCGACTTCGCCGAGGCGACCGACCAGGACTCCTACACGGTGCTCAAGAGCTTCGCCGAGGAGAACGACCTGAAGACGATCGGCGACCTCAGCAAGGTCACCTCGCAGGTCACGATCGGCGCGGCTCCCGAGTTCGAGCAGCGTCCCTACAGCCCGGCTAAGGCCAAGGAGGTCTATGGCGTCGACCTGGCGTTCTCGGCCACCGGCCCGACCACGCTCGAGTCGCTGCTCGCCGGCCAGATCCAGGTCGCCGACATCTACACGGCCGACCCCGCGTTCGAGACCGAGGAGATCGTCGCTCTCGAAGACCCCGAGAACCTGATCATCTCGTCGAACGTCGTGCCGATCGTCTCGAGCGACATCGCTGACGACGTGTCGGACGTGCTCAACGCCATCAGCGCCAAGCTGACCGGCGAGGAGCTCGTCGCACTCAACGTGCTGAGCACGGTCGACCAGCAGTCGTCGGCCGACATCGCCAAGAAGTGGCTCGAGGACAACGACCTCGTCTGATCGCGAGCAGCTCTCATGAGAAGTGCCCGGGCCCTCAGGGGTCCGGGCACTTCTGCGTGTGAGCTGCGGGCGTCGGTGTCGCCGAGGGTCTAGACCCGGGCATCCTGCCGGGGGATCAGCACCTGCTTGATGATGATGAGGATGGATGCCGCGACCGGCACTGCGACGAGCGCGCCGAGCAGCCCGAGCAGGGTCCCGCCGGCGAGGGCGCCGATCACGACGAGGGCCCCCGGAACGGCGACGGCCTTGTTCATCACGCGAGGAGTGATGACGTACGCCTCGATCTGCATGTAGACGACGTAGATGAGAGCGAACACGAGAGCAGCGAGGGGGTCGCTGAAGAGCGCGAGTCCACTGCCGATGATCCAGAAGATCACCGATCCGACCAGCGGGATCAGGGTGATGCAGAACGCGACGGTCGCCATGAGCGGAGGGAACGGCAGGCCGAGGAATAGGTACAGCAGGAACGTGAGCACGGCGTTGCAGAACGCGAGCACGACCATCCCCATGACGTAGGCGCCGACCGAGTCGGTGATCTGGTCGGTGATGTCGCTCGCACGAGCGCGGTCACGGGCGGGAGCGAGGCGCAGCATCCCTGCCTTGATCGAGGGCAGAGTCGCGACGAAGTAGAGCGTGAGCACGAGCACCACGATGATTCCCGAGATGGCGCTGGCGATCGAGGCACCGACCTGCAGCGCTCCTCCGCCGATCGCGGCGATGTTGCCCGGGTCGGTGAGGAAGTTCTGCACGTCGTTGACCAGGGATTCGAACTGGTCGCCGAACTGATCCTCGAGGGTCGCGTAGATGTCGCTGCGCATGAACTCCTGGATCATGGCGGGCACCGAGCGGATGAAGCTCGCGATCTGCTCGATCACGACGGGCAGCACCATCCAGATCACGAGGCCTGCGACGACGATGAGTCCGAGGATCGCGACGACCACGGAGAGAGCGCGTGACAGACCGCGTCGCTCGAGGAATCGCACGGTGGGGTCGAGTCCCAGGGCGGCGAACAGGGCGAGCGCGATGTAGATGAGCACGGTCGACAGGTTCGCCATGGCGAGGCCGAGCACGATGGCGGCGAGGCCGCCGAGCGTCACGAGGAATCCGAAGACGAAGGGGCGATCGATGCGGGTCCAGAACGACCGGCTCGGCGTCATCGGCTCGACGACCCCCGTGCGAGGAGGGTGAGAATCGGACCGCGCGAGGGGAGCGGGCGTCACAGCAGCGGGGTGCTCGGATGCGCCGGCCCCTGACATGCCGGGCGATGCCTCGGTTCCGGCGGATGCGTCGGGAGTCGAGGTGGGCTGCTGGGGCTGCGAGGACGGGTCGGATGCGTCAGCGGACGCGCTCGACGACGGATCCTGCTCTTCTCGGCTCATGTGCTCACGATAGCGTCCGACCGAGGTGCGATCCGGGAGGCATCCCCCGGATGGGGTGGGGTCGTCCTGCCGCGTGTTTCCGTAGAGTAGGGGCATGACCGCCGCCGAAGATCCCCGGGCTGAACTCCTCCGACTGCGCTCGAGCATCGACAACATCGATGCCGCACTCATCTTCATGCTCGCCGAGCGCTTCCGCGCCACGCAGCAGGTCGGTCAGCTCAAAGCCGAGCACGAGATGCCGGCATCCGATCCGGGTCGTGAAGAGCAGCAGGTCGCGCGCCTCAAGGCCCTGGCTGAGGATGCGCACCTCGACCCCGAGTTCGCCGAGAAGTGGTTCAACTTCGTGGTGGCCGAGGTGATTCGCCATCACACGGAAGCCGCCGAAGGGCGATGATCCGGCCTTCCGGGCGAGTGACAGTGTGTGCAGCACTCACCCGCCCGGGGACCGAACTAAGTTTATTGAATAAACTATGACCGAGGGTACGCAGAAACCCCTGGTCTGTCAATCGATTCGGACAACAGGACCGGCTCCATGCTGAACGGCGACGACGCACTCGACACGCAGGCATCCGTGCGCCGCGCCAACCTGCGGCGGGCGCTGCAGCTGGTGTTCCGCAGCCCCGGCTCCGAGACGCGGGCGGGCATCGCCCGCGCCACCGGTCTCACGGCAGCGACCGCGTCGTCGCTCGTCGCCGAACTCATCGAACTCCAGCTCATCGTGGAGGGCGCCCAGGCAGCCAGCACCGGCGGCAAGCGGGCGACCACCCTGAGCATCGATGCCCGGCACCACCTCATCCTCGTGCTGGTGATCAGGCCGACCGATGCGCGCATCGCGCTGGTCGCGCTCGACGGCACCGAGGTCGAGACGCGCAGGGTCGCGTTCTCCGACGAGTCGCGGGACCGCGTGCTCGACGCCGCCCTGGCCGACATCGCGGCCGACCATGCCGGCCGCCTGCTCGTCGCCGGCGTGCAGCTGCCGGGCACCACTGACGGACGCCGGGTGTTCGAGAGCGTGCAACTGGGATGGACGGACGTGCCGCTCGCGGAGCGCTTCGAAGTGCTGCTCGGGACTCCGGTGCTGCTCGTCAACGACGTGGATGCCGAGGCGATCGCCGAGGCCGCCAGGGAGGACGAGCCGGCCGGGTATCGGCTGTTCATCCACATCGGCACCGGGATCGGTGCGGCGGTGACCCTCGACGGAGAGCTCGCCCCGGGCCCCCGCGACCGTGCGGGAGAGATCGGTCACGTGCAGGTGCAGTTCGGTGGTGACGCGCGGGCGTGCCGGTGCGGACGACAGGGATGCCTGGAATCCGTGGCATCGATGACCGCCATGCTCGGTGCTGACTTCGATGACGCGCTCGACGATCAGGCGATCGATGCGCTCGCCGCGGTGGCTGATCAGGAGCGGCTGGCCGACGGGGCGCGGGCGCTGGCTCGCACGATCAAGCTCATCGCTGCCGTGCTCGACGCGGCCGAGGTCGTGATCGGCGGTCCGGCGCGGGCGCTGGGCGCGCCGTTCCTCCGGCTCGTAGAGGCAGAGGCCGACTACACCGCCACGGGCACCACGAACGTTCCGGTGCGCTACGCCGACGCGGATGCCTCGATCTCCACCGGAGTCGCTCAGGTGGCGCTGTCGAGCGCGCTGGGCGTGCGCTGGAGCCCGGCGCAGCTGCGCGCAGCATCCGTTCCGGCATCGTGATCGAAGGACCGATACCGACGCTTCCGAGGACGCGGGATCGCGATCAGCGCGGCGAAGCGATGCCGACGAGGGCGGCGACGAGCCCGGCGATCACCAGGACCACGATCGCGAGGATGTGCACGATCTTTCCGGCGACGAGCATCGGAAGGTCGGGCCCGTCGTAGGAGGCGGGATTGAAGAGCACTCCGCGTGCGCGGAAGCTCCAGCGCATGCCGAACCCGATGCGCCGCAGCGCGTGCGACGGCGCGGCGAACGTTCGTCCGCGCTGTTCGCGCGACGCCTTCCACGCCGCCTGCGCCGCGTACCAGGCGATGACGAAGAAGGGCATCGCGAGAGACACCGCCCAGGCGATGAGGGCGACGCCGATCAGCGTGCCCATCCCGGGGTCGAGCTCTCGGATGAAGAACAGCCCGAGAGCCGCGAGCCCGACCGCCACGGGCACGAGCACCACGCCCCATCCCCATCCGGGGTGAGCGTCGTCCGTCGGTCGCCTCTCGACGCGCCCCGCATCCTGCCAGGTCATGTGATCCCCCCTGTCGCACCGCGCGGATGGCGGAGTCGGCCGTGCCAGCGTATCCGGGTGGGTGGGCCCGGCCGGTCCCGTCGTGGTGGAGCGACCGCCCCGCCGGACTTCTCCTGAGACGACGATGCGGGGCGCCACGACGGTGGCGCCCCGCATCCGTTCCGACGGTTCTACTTGACGCTGCCGGCGGTGAGCCCGCCGACGAGACGCTTCTCGATGAGCATGAACAGGATGACGACGGGCAGGATCGCGACGATCGAGACGCCGAACACGTACTGCCAGCTGGTCTCGTACTGACCGACGAACTTGGTCAGCGCGACCGAGAGCGGCTGGTTCTTGTCGGTGGAGAGGATGACCAGCGAGGCGGCGAACTCGTTCCAGCAGGCGACGAACGTGAACACGATCGCGGTGACGATGCCCGGCCAGACGAGGGGCAGGTTGATCTTGAAGAGGACGGTGAAGCGTCCGGCGCCGTCGATCTGCGCGGCTTCGTCGATCTCTTTCGGGATGCCGGCGAAGAACGAGTGCATGATCCACACCGCGAACGACAGGTTGAATGCGGCGTTGATGAAGATCATCGCCGCCCACGTGTCGCCGAGTCCCAGGGTCGTGAACTGGCGGAACAGGCCGGAGGTGAGGACGGCCGGCTGGAGCATCTGCGTCACGATCACGAGGAACAGGAAGACCATGCGTCCGGGGAATTTGAACCGGGCGGTGTAGTACGCGGCGGGCAGCGAGACGAGCAGCACGAGCAGCGTCGCGAACACGGCGATGATGATCGTCGAGATCAGGTTGTACGGCAGCGGTGTCTCGGGGGTCGACCACATCGAGATGTAGTTCTCCCAGTGCCACTCGATGGGCAGGTAGGTCGGATCGACCGAGCGGATCTGCGACTTCGTCTTCACGGAGCCGAAGAACATGATCAGGTACGGGAGCACGAAGATCGCGAGCACGAGGATGCCGGCGGCCATGCGCAGGATGACGCGGGGCAGCGTGACCTGATCTTCGGTGTAGCGGCGCTTGCGTCCGGGGATGCGGGGAGCGGCGTCGTCTCCGGCGGTCGTGACGAGGGCGGTCTCGGTCAGGGTCATGATCAGACCTCCTTCATGGGCTTGACGGCCTTGACGTAGATCGCGACGATCACGATCACGATGAGGAAGGCCACGACCGACAGCGCGCTGGCGACGTCGACCTTCTTCTGCAGCTCGATGTATTTGAAGATCATCGTCATGATCGTGTCGGCGCCGTAGCCCGGGATCGACCCGGTCATCACCTTCAGGATCGGCAACGAGTTGAAGACGTTGATGATGTTGATGAGGATCGCGACCGCGAGAGCGCTGCGCAGCTGCGGCACGACGACGGTCCAATAGGTGCGGGTGGCTCCGGCGCCGTCCATCTTCGCGGCCTCGAGGGTGTCGGCCGGAACCGTCTGCAGCCCCGCGAGGATCGTGTACGTCGTGAAGGGCAGCGAGACGAAGATCGCGATCACGATCGACCAGGCGAACGCGGTGGCCGGGTTCTTGGTCCAGCCGTAGCCCACCGCATCGTCGGACAGTCCGATGTCGTACAGGAACTTGTTGAAGACCCCGAAGTACGGCTCGAGGCTGTAGTAGAAGACCATGGTGGTCATCACGACGGATGCGGCCCACGGCACGATGACGGCCATGCGCACGATCTGCCGGCCGGGGAAGGCCTTGTTCAGGATCTGCGCGAGGCCGAGCGAGATCAGCACCGTGAAGGTCACGACCGCGACGACCCAGATGATCGTGCGGAACATGATCGGCCAGAACTCCGCGAACGTGAACACGGTCACGAAGTTGTCGAACCCGACCGACCCCTTGTCGAGGCCCGACAGCGAGATGTCACGGGTGGAGTTGAAGAACATCACCCCGGCGGGGAACAGGACCACGCCGATGATGAGGAGCAGGGCCGGTGCGATCCAGGGCAGCGCCTGGAGCAGGTCCTTCCCACCGGGCCTGCCGCGGGCGGCACCCGATCGGCGGCCCGGGGTGCGGGGGCGGCCGGTGGCCGCCCCCGCGAGGTTCGGGGATTCTGTCGTCTGGCTCATGGAATATCCGAACCTCTCCGTCGCTTGTGTGGGCAGGGTCGGCGGGGATCAGCCCGCGTCGACCTGTGCCTGGATCTCGGTCAGGACATCCTGCGCGGACTTCGTCTGCAGCTGGCCGAACAGCGACTTGAAGGCGCCGTCGGTGGCCGACCACTTCTCGTTCGTCGACGGGTAGAACTGCGCGTCGGGCAGCACGTCGAGGAACGGCTTGAGAGCCTCCTCGCCGGAGAGCTGCTCGGCACCGGACTTGGTGACGGGAAGGAACCCCTCGGCCTGCACCCACGGCACGTACACGTCTGCCGAGTAGTAGTAGTCGAAGAACTTGGTGATAGCTTCCTGCTTGTCGCCGTCGTTCTGGAACGCCATCAGCTGGTCCATGACGCCGAGCGTGAACGGCGAGCCGTCCTTGGTCGGGATCGGGACGATGGAGTAGTCGAGTTCGGGGTTGCCCTCCTCGATCTGGCCCACTGTCGGCGGGAGGCCGACCTGCATTCCGATCTTGCCCTGGATGAAGATGTCCATCAGGGGCGAGCGCTGCGTCGAGCCGGGGTCGGCCTGCGTGGCGCCGGCGTCGATCATCTTCTTGATCTGCTCAGCACCTTCGAGGTTCTCGGGGGTGTCGATCGTGATCTCGGATGCGTCGCCGAACGAGCCGCCGCCGCCCCAGAGCCACACGGCCGCCTCGGCCTGCGCCTCTTCGGAACCGAGCGGCATGCCGTAGCCGGCGACGCCGCCACCGAGTGCCGACACCTTGGTCGCGGCATCCAGCAGCTCGTCCCAGGTCTTCGGAGCCTCGACGCCGGCCTGCTCGAGCAGCGCGTTGTTGACGAACAGCGCACGCGCCGATGCGATCAGCGGCAGGGCGTAGGCGGTGCCGTCGACCTCGGCGTTCGCGAGGAAGGCGGCCTGGAAGTCTGAGTACGTGTCTTCCGAGACGACGTCTTCGACCGGGTAGAGCAGCTCGTCGCCGACGAACCCGGCGAACGGGCCGCCGTTGTAGATGTCAGGGGCCTCGCCGGCCTGGATCTTGGTGGAGACGACCTTCTCGAGGTTGTCCCAGGACTGCACCTCGAGGTCGACCTTGATGTCGGGGTTCTCCTTCTCGAATCCGTCGATCACGTCTTCCCACAGGCCCTTCGTGGCGTCGGAGTAGCTGGGGACGAGGAGGTTGAGAGTGGTCTCGCCCTCTGCGTCTCCACCGCCGCCGGTCGAGCCGCCGAACCCGCACGAAGCGAGCGTGAGAGTGGCGGTTGCCGCCAGGGCAACGGCGCCGAATCGCAGTGACTTCTTCATGTGTATTGCATTCCTCACTGTGTAGGTGGTGCACAGTCGCAAGCACAACTCACGCGACGGTGCGTGTGATCGCCTTCCCTGGGTGGCTGGGCGATCGGTCAAGCCGGGTCGGCTCGGAGAACCCTCCATGGACCGGGTCGCCGGAGGGGCGGTGGAACTTGTTCGATTATTTGTCAGGAGAATAAACAAATCAAGAGGAACCTTGCGAGATTTCCTTGTGTCGAAATACTATGATCGAATTAGCATTGAAACAATCACAAACTTGCAACATCTGGTCCGGAGGGCCCGTCATGACCGAACTTCTGCCCGGCGCACACATGCGCGAAGAGCTCACCTCGCAGCCCGAGACCTGGGCTCGCGCCGCCGATCTCCGCGATGCGCAGGCACTGCTGCCCGCCTCCGGAGCCCGCGTCGCCGTCGTCGGCTGCGGCACGTCGTGGTTCATGGCCCAGTCGTACGCGTTCCTGCGTGAGACCTCGGGTCAGGGTGAGACCGACGCGTTCGCCGCATCCGAGGCCTTCGTCGATCGCGGCTACGACGCCGTCGTCGCGCTGACGCGTTCCGGTACGACGACCGAGGTGCTCGAACTGGTCGACCGCATCAAGGGCCGCGTCCCCACGATCGGCGTGATCGGCGACGAGACCTCGCCGCTCGTCTCTCTCGTCGACGAGGCCGTGCTGCTGCCCTTCGCCGATGAGAAGTCGGTCGTGCAGACCCGATTCGCCACCACCGCTCTCGCGCTGTTCCGCGCGTCGCTCGGAGAAGACCTCACCGGCGCGATCGGGGATGCCGCTGCTGTGCTCGCCGCCGACTATGACGACGAGCTGCGCGACGCCGAGCAGTACTCGTTCCTCGGCCGCGGCTGGACCGTGGGTCTGGCCCACGAGGCCGCACTGAAGATGCGCGAATCGTCGCAGTCGTGGACCGAGTCGTACCCGTCGATGGAGTATCGCCACGGACCGATCGCGATCGCCGCACCCGGCCGCGTCACCTGGCAGTTCGGCGAGGCGCCCGAGGGGCTGGCCGCGCAGGTCGAGGCCACGGGTGCGCGCTTCGTGCAGCATCCGATCGATCCCCTGGCCGACCTCGTGCGTCTGCACCGCGTGGCACTCGACCGTGCCGTGGCCCGCGGACTCGACCCCGACCAGCCGCGCAACCTCACGCGATCCGTCATCCTGGATGCATGACCCGACCCACCCGCGGAGCAGTCGATGACCAGTCCTGAGGATGCGGAGAGCAGCGCCGATGGCGTGAGCGATGTCGTGAGCGATGCGTCGGGCGAGCGGCTGGCCGCAGCGCGGACGATCGGCGCGGGCGCGCCCGTGCTCGCGTTCGATGTCGGGGGGACTGACATCAAGTCGGCGCTGTTCGACGGCGACGGCACGGCCCTGGGCCTGCGGCGCACGCCCACTCCGGTCGCCGAGGGCGATCGCACCGAGGTGCTCATCGAGCGGCTCGGTGTGCTCGCCGCCGAACTGCAGGCCGACCACCCCGGCGTCGTGCCGCAGGCGGTCGGGCTGGTGGTGCCGGGGATCGTCGACGCGGATGCCGGACTCGGTGTCTTCGCCAGCAACCTCGGCTGGCACGACTCCCCGCTGCGCGATCTCGCCTCGGCGAAGCTCGGGCTCCCCGTGGCGTTCGACCACGACGTGCGTGCCGCGAGCTGGGCGGAGCATCGCCTCGGTGGTGCCCGCGCGTACTCGAACTCGGTGGTGCTCGTCATCGGCACCGGCATCGCAGGTGCTCTGCTCGTCGGAGGGGAGCCCTACACGGCCGGCGGCTACGCGGGAGAGATCGGCCACTCGCCGATCGCCGACGGTCCCGTCTGCGCGTGCGGCGCCCGAGGCTGCCTCGAAGCCGTCGCGTCCGCGGGCGCGATCGCACGCCGGTATCGCGAGGCGACAGGCACCGAGCCCGACGGCGCGAAGGACGTGATCGCGCGTGCAGCGGCCGGCGATCGCATCGCCGCCGAGATCTGGAACTCGGCGCTCGACGCCCTCACGCTCTCACTCGCCCAGCTGACCGCGGTCGTCGCGCCCGAGGCCGTCGTGATCGGTGGAGGCCTCTCCCGCGCGGGTGGCGCGCTGTTCGACGAACTGCGCGCCCGGCTCGCCGAACGGCTGAGCTTCCACCGCATCCCCGTACTCGTCCCCGCCGAGCTGTCGGGCAACGCCGGCATCCTCGGGGCGGCGCTGCGCGCGAGGGAGCTCGCATGATCCTCACGGTCACCCCGAATCCGGCGCTCGACCTCACCTGGCACGTCGATCGACTCACCCTCGGCGAGACGCACAGAGCGGATGCCGGTGCCAGCCGCGCCGGGGGCAAGGGCCTGAACGTCGCGAGAGTCGCCCACGCCCAGGGCGCGTCGGTGCTGGCCGTCTCGACGGCGGGCGGACGCAGCGGTGTCGAACTCGCCGCCGAGCTCGGAGCGAGCGGTGTTCCGCATCGGCTCGTGCCGGTGGTCGGCGCCACACGACAGAGCGTCGCGATCGTCGACCACGAGCTCGGTGACACCACGATCGTGAACGAGCGCGGGGTGAACCCGACCGATCCCGAATGGGCGGCGCTGCTCGGCGAGGTCGTCGACGCCCTCCCCGGCGCACAGGTGCTGGTGATCTCGGGGAGCCTTCCGCCTGGGGCGCCCGAGACGCTGCTGCCTCTGCTGATCGGCACGGCACGGGATGCGGGCGTGCCCGTGATCGCCGACACCTCGGGCCCCGCTCTGCTGCTCGCGGCGGATGCCGGAGCATCCGTCGTCAAGCCCAACGCCGCCGAGCTCGTCGAGGCGACCGGCATCACCGACCCCGTCGAGGGCGCTCGGTCGCTGATCAAGCGCGGCGTCGACCTGGTGCTGCTGTCGCTCGGAGCCGACGGCATGCTCGCGGTCACGGCCTCCGACGTGCTGCACGCGCGCCTCGACGCGCCGCTCGCCGGCAACCCGACCGGAGCCGGCGATGCCGGAGTGGCCGCCTGCGCGGTGCTCTACGCCGACGGCATCCGCGACCCCGAGAAGATCCTCCGCCGAGCGACCGCCTGGTCGGCCGCCGCCGTGCTCATGCCGTTTGCCGGCGAGATCTCCGACGACTGGGAGGCGCTCGAAGACCGTCTCGTCGTCGCCCCCTTCATCCCCACCGTTCGAGAGGAACGTCTGTGACCCTGGTCTCCGCCCGTGAGCTGGTGACGGATGCCGCGACCCGCGGCACCGGCATCGGCGCGTTCAACGTGATCCACCTCGAGACCGCCGAGGGGCTGGTGCGTGCGTCCGCCGAATCGGGGCTGCCGTTGATCCTGCAGATCTCACAGAACTGCGCCGACTACCACGGTGGTCTCGAGCCGATCGCACTGGCGACTCTCGCGATCGCCCGTCGGGCCGCGACGCCCGTCGCGGTGCACCTCGATCACGCCGAGCGGTCAGAGCTCGTCGACGAGGCCATCGCCCTCGGATTCGGCTCGGTCATGTTCGACGGCGGTGCGCTGCCCTACGACGAGAACGTCGCGATCACCGCGGCCGTCGCCGCGCGCGCGCACGCCGCCGGCGTCTACATCGAGGGCGAACTGGGCGAGGTCGGCGGCAAAGACGGCGCCCATGCGCCGGGAGTGCGCACCGACCCCGACGAGGCACGCGCGTTCGTCGCCGCGACCGGCGTCGACGCGCTCGCCGTGGCAGTGGGGTCGTCGCACGCGATGACCGCCCGCACGGCATCCCTCGACCTCGAGCTCATCGCCCGCCTGCGCCAGGCGCTGCCCGTGCCCCTCGTGCTGCATGGCTCATCGGGCGTCGCCGACGCCGTGATCGCCGACGCGGTGCGGGCGGGCATGACCAAGATCAACGTCTCGACGCACCTGAACGGTTTCTTCACCCGGGCTGTCCGCTCGACGCTCGACGCCGACCAGAAGCTCGTCGATTCGCGGAAGTACCTGAGCCCGGCCCGTGACGCGCTCGCCGGAGAGGCCGCACGGATGCTGCGCCTGTTCGCCCTCAAGACCGCCGAGGTGGCGGGGTGAGCTGCGCGAACCGGGCAGGATGGTGACATGAAGCGCGCCGCCCGCCTGAACGCGATCCTCGACCTTCTGGCCGCCGACGGCGAGGTCAACGTCGACGAGCTCGTCGAGCGCTTCGGAGCGTCGGCCGCCACCACCCGCCGCGACCTCGACTCGCTCGCCGAGCAGCGTCTGCTGACCCGCACGCACGGCGGCGCGGTCGCCCATTCCGTCGCGTATGAGCTGCCCATCCGCTACAAGAGCCACCAGCGCTCGCAGCAGAAGGAGAGCATCGCGTACGCCGCCGCAGCACTCGTGGCGCCGGGCATGGTCGTCGGGCTCTCCGGAGGAACGACGACCACGGCGATCGCCGCAGCGCTCGCCGCGCGGGACGACCTCGCGGCCGGCCCCGGCATCACCGTCGTCACCAACGCGGTGAACATCGCCGCACAGCTCGCGACGCGACCCGACATCAAGGTCGTCGTGACGGGCGGAGTCATCCACTCGCGCAGCTACGAACTCGTCGGGCCGTTCGTCGAGCAGCTGCTGCGCGGCGTGCGCCTCGACATCGCCTTCATCGGCGTGAACGGAATGGATGCCGACGCCGGCGCCACCACGCAGGATGAACGCGAGGCCGCCGTTAACCGGATGATGGCCGAGCGTGCTCGTCGAGCGGTGGTCGTCACCGACAGCAGCAAGCTCGGCACCGTCGCGTTCGCGGCCGTCGGCGGCTCGGAACTGTTCCCTGTTCTCCTCACCGACGACGGCGCGGACGCCGCATCCCTCGCCAGTCTGCGCGCGGCCGGCTACGAGGTGCTGACCGCCTGATCCCGCGGTCTCCTTCTCCTGCTGAACTCCTTGCGGGGATGCCGCGACCCCTCTCGCGACATCCCCGGAGCAGATGGTGTCCTGTCGTTCCCTCACACTCCCCAGTGCACGAGGGTTTCCCCAGTTCGACTGCGCCTCCCTCGCGCTTCGTTTCCGAAGCCCTCCGCGTGGCACCTTCTGCAGATAAGGAGCAGGGTGTCGATGTTCTGATACATCGACTGGAGAAAACTTTCAGAGGCCGCTTCCGTGGCACTGGAACGGCGCCTTCACCCCGGTGGAGTCGGATGCCGCGGCCAGCGCGACGGCGGGCGCGACACCGTTCGCGAGCTCGGTGTGCACCGCTCCGAGCAGTTCGCAGGCGACGTCGTCGGGCACGACCACCGGGGCCGCGATCACGCACCGGGTGCCCGCGTGCAGCCAGACCCGCGTCATCCCCAGTGCCTCCTCGCCCCACCGCACGGAGGACCGACCGAGCTCGCAGGCCGACAGCACGACCGTGTCGGGGGCCCGCGGGATCAGGTCGACGTCGTAGCCGAACAGGGTGCCATCGACGAGCTCGAAGCCCGAGAAGAGCGGGTTGTCGACCGCATGGCGTCCGTGTGCGGCGATGTGGAGGACATCGACGTGCGCGGCGAGCTCGGTGACGGCCGAGACGCGAGCCTCGTCGCCGGTCAGGATCGTCGCGTCGCTCCAGGCCCCTGCCGCCCTGCGCACCTCCTCCTCGGCGCGCGCGACGCGGGGGCCGGTCGCGAAGCCCGCCTGCCTCCTCGGTGCGGAGTAGAGGGGCCGGTCGGAGTCGCCCAGCCAGCGCGAGACGGAGGTCGCGAGGGTGAACGGCGTGCCGGCCATGCCCGGGAGCATCGCCCAGGGGATGCCCCCGAGAATGCCGGGCACGGTCAGCGCGAGTCGCGCAGCGCCGCCGGACGCGTTGCGCGCCGGCGCGAGCAGGGCGTCGTCGAGCAGGCGCAACCTCTCGTCGAGCGACCGCTGCACGACGGCCGCCATCGGGCCGGCCTGTGTGAGGGCGGCGACATCGAGATCGGCGCGGAGTCCGTCGAGCGCGGCCTCGATGCGCGGCAGTGACAGCTCGACGATCGACGAGCCGGATGCCGTCACCACGACGCACAGCAGCTCGTCGCGGGTGAACACATAGGCGAGGATCGCGGTCTCGTCGTCAAGCCGCGCCTGGGTCTCGAGCAGACCCAGGCGCTCACGGCTGGCACCTGCCGCGGTCGAGGACCACTGCCGGTCGCGCACGCGGTCGCGCAGCTCGCGCACCCGAGCGTCGGTCGTCCAGTCTGACCCGGCCAGGTCGGCGCGGAGCATCCGCAGCTCGGCCAGATCCGACGACAGGTCCGCGTCGTGCGGGGGACGCACGGGCGCGACCTGCTGGCTCAGATGCCGGGCGCGCTCCGACCACTCGAACAGCACCTCGGGGTCACGCGATCGTGCAGCGGCGGCGAGCCCTGTGAACATCAGCTCGGTGCCGTGCATCGCCACGGATGCCTGCAGGTCGAGGGCGCCGAACGACTGCTGCCAGGCAGTGAGCAGGTCGAGGCCTTCTGCAGCGAAGCGGCGGGCGTCGGCATCCCTGCCCGCGACGGATGCTCGTACGGCCCGCACTTCGTGGGCCCGCAGTCGCAGCGGAGTCGGAGCGTCGGCGGTGAGTCGCGGCATCCGTCCTCCGTCGGCGAGCCGTGCCGTCAACGACAGTGCGGCGGCCTCGGTGCGGAAGCCGCCCCGAGTGAGCGCTGCGGCGGTGCGCGCGAAGTCCTCGGCCACGGGCCGCGTCGTCGGGCGGGCGCGCAGCCGGGCCTCGAGACGCACGGCCTCGGCGCGAGCGGCCCAGCCTTCGCTCCCCAGGGCGGTGAACCGGCGGGATGCCGTCGCGGCGGCGCGCTCGGCCGAGGGCGCGTCGTGGCGCAGAAGGGATCGGGCGAGGTGGAACTCGGCCTCGCCGCGGGCCTGCCGCATGCGCTGTGCACCGAACTGCACGGCGACGGCGCCGAGCAGTTGCTCGGCCTCGGTCGTCAGGCCTGCATCGCGCAGCACCTCGGCGCGGTCGAGGTCGCTGATCGCCGCGGCGAGGTCGCTGGTGGCCGCGAGGATCGGGCGCGAGCTCGTCATCAGCCCCAGTGCGGTGACGAGGTCGCCGCCCAGTAGCGCGGCGTAGCCGAGGTTGTGGCGCGCCTCGGCGAGCGGCTCCTGCTGGTCGTGCGCCTCGTAGGCGGCGATCGCGCGCTGAAGATCGGCGGTGCAGTCGTCGAGGCGGTGGCGCTGCATGCTGACGATCGATCGGCTCATCAGCAGGTTCGCGCTCTCGATCGACCCGTCGTCGAGGCCGTCGATCGCCCGCGTCAGGAACTCGTCCGCCTCGTCGAGGCGACCGCCGTGCATGAGCAGGGTGCCCAGCTGTCCGTTCGCGAGGGCGACGGTCTCGGCGCTCAGCCCCGGTCGCGACAGCGCCGCGCGCGACAGTCGCTCGGCCTCGGCTGGCTCGCCCGTCTGAGCCAGCACGTATGCCAGAGTCCCGTCGATGCGGGCGCGCAGGTCGTCGTCATCGGTGCGGGCGGATGCCGCAGCAAGAGCGCGCCGCGCCTGAGCGAACCGTCGGGAGTTGGCCGCGTCGACGCCGCGCCGGTGCAGCTCGCGCGCAGACAGGGGCATCCAACCAGAATGCCGGTCAGTTCGGTCTCAGGGAAGGTCTGCGACCGCATCCGTGATCTGAGCATGCATCTGCGCTCAGATCCGCCCGCGTCTACCCCCGCTCGACCGGTGTCGGCAGCGTCTTGAGCACGGCGGCGACGGCCTTGGCCGCGGCATCCGCCTTCACCCCCTGCGGAGGCACGGTGCCGAGCTGCGCCGCGATGCGACCCGCGACGTACGGAGCGGCGAATGACGTGCCGCTCCAGATCGCGAAGCCGCCGCGGTAGTCGTCGGGGTCGATCGTCTCGCGGCGGAGCCCGTCGACGTCGGCCCTCGTCGCGGCCTGCTCGCCGCCGACGAACGCCGGCGAGGTGCTCACCACCGCAGCGCCGGGCGCATACACCTGCACCCAGGGGCCGACGTTCGAGAACAGTGCGACCGAGCGGGCCGAGGGGTTGAGGGCGCCGACCGAGACGTGCGGTGCATCCTTGTCTCGAGGGATGCCGTTGTCGGCGCCGGGCCACGGCCACAGCGATGCCGGGAACGACGGCCGATCGATCGCGTCGTTGCCCGCCGAGCACACGACCACGCAGCCGAGCTCCCGGGCCTTCGTGAGCAGCGCGTGGAGTGTCTTGCTGAACTGACCGTCGACCGGGGACTCGTGGTAGTACCCGAGTGAGAGGTTCAGGACGTCGATCGGATGCCCGGTCTTCGGGTCCTCACGGTGGCGGCGCAGCAGCTCGACCACTTGCGCGACCGTCGTGAGGAACGTGCTCTCGTCGATCACGCCGAGAGCACCGGCCATGCGGATCGACAGGATGTCGGCCTCCGGGGCGGTCTGCCGGATGATGCCTGCGATGAACGTCCCGTGACCCGCGACCGCGTCGATCTCGCCGTCGAGCTGTCCGTAGAGATCGGGATAGCGCTCGGGGTCCGCGTCGTCCGTGAGCCCGACGGGCACGCCGTCGAGCTCGATGTGCCGGGTGACGATGTCGTCGGGCAGCCAGTCGTGCACGCCGCATCCGGTGTCGAGCACCGCCACCACCGGGCGACGGCCGCGTTTCGGAGCCGCGGTGCGCTGTGGTGCGGGGCCGAGCCATGCGACCGGCTGACGCGCGCCGCGTCCTGGTTCGAGGTAGTCATCGCTGCCTCCCGCGCCCCCTCCGGCGCCGCGGACCGGGTTGGTGCGGCTGAACGGGTTCGTGCGGCTGAAGGGATTCGTGCGGCTGAACGGATTGAGACCCACGGGGTCGATCGACAGCACGTGCTCGAGGCTGGTCCGGGGCATCGGGGTTCCCGAACTGCGCCGTGCACGCTGCAGCACTCGCCACGCGTCGGGTGGCACGGGTGATTCACCGCGCGTGGGTTCATCGGGGGTCGTCAGATGGGCCCGGAGGAAGCCGGGTACGCCGGGGACCAGCGGGTCGGCGGCGCGGACAGCATCCGGAGACTCGATGTCGAGATTCCAGCCGAAAGATCCGGCTGCCGCCCGCAGTTCACGGATCTCCGCGTCGTACGCCTCCTGGCCGTTGTCGACCTGGTCCTGCGTGATCAGCAGACGCTCCTGCAGATACGCGGTCGGGAACGCGCGGACACCGTCGACCGGCTCGACGGACGGATCCAGCGCCGTCCCTCGACGGATCGACCCCTCCGCTCGGTCCTGCCAGCTCCACCCCTTGGGCTGCTCCATCGTCGGTCCTCTCCTCGCGGGCGGACCCGCGTCCTATGCGGGGAATCCTGCGAGGTGCGGGACTTGCCCTGCGGTGTGTGCGGGCGGGCCCGCGGTGTGAGCGGGTCGCCCCGCGGTGGATCACAACTCGAACTGCGGGGTCGACAGGGTGCGCTGCTCGTCGCCGACCGTGGTGGTGAGGCGCACGAGCGTCAGCCCGTCGGGTACGTCGTCGAACACGAAGCGGCCCGTATCGCTCGCGGACGTCGTCCGGATCCGCTCGCCCTGGGCGAGTTCGATCAGGCCGGCAGCTGTGTCGACCCAGCCGTCGATGCGATGCGCGCCGCTCGCGGTGCCCGTGACGTGCAGGAGGATGCTCGTCGTGCCGTCGCTGAACTGCAGGGTCAGCGCGTCCGCGCCTCCGCGCACCGCGCCCAGCGGCTGGTCGACCAGGGTCAGCAGAGCGTACTCCGCCGACAGGCCCTCGGTCGCGACAGCCGCGATCATGCGATCGATCAGCGCGGCGGGCATCGGGTCGACGTCGAGCCACAGCGAGCGGAGGTGCGCGAAGAGCTCGGCATCCTCATGGTTGTCGCCGCCGTTGTTGCCGTCGTTCTCGCTCATGAGGTGCCTCCCGGCCGTGGTGTCGGGGCATCGAGCAGGTCGCGCAGTTTCGCCAGGCAGCGCTGGCGCGTGGGACCGATGCTGCCCACGGCCATACCGAGGTCGGCGGCGAGGCGTGCGTAATCCGGTCGTTCCTCGAACGCGATCACGCGCAACAGACGCTGACATCTCTCGGCGAGACGCTGCACGGCAGTCCAGAGTCGGCGGTTCTCGTCGCCGGTGGCGGCATGGTCTTCGGCGGAGGCCTGCTCGGGAAGCAATGCGTCGAGAGCATCCGCCTCTGTCGTGTCGAGTCGGTTGTGGGCCTTGCCCGCACGCCAGGCTTCGCGGCGGGCTGTGGTCGTCAGCCAGGCCGAGACGGCCTTCGGATCGGCGATCGAGCGGTGCCCGCGCACCAGCTGCAGCCAGGTCGTCTGGATCACATCTTCGGCGAGCGTCCGCTCGAGACCGTAGGCGCGCACGACATGCCAGAGGACAGGCGTCATCAACCGCACGAGATCGTCCATCGCGCGGCTGTCGCCGTCCCGCCATGCGTCGAAGAAGTCGGCGGCTCGCCTCCAGCGTGCCGCGCCGTCGTCCGGTGCAGGATCGAGGGCGGCGCCGTCGGGTGCGCCGTCGATCATGAGTCCCATTGTGATCACACCATCAAGGAGCACGGCAAGCGTTTGGTGATACATGGACTCGGTCAGTTTTCCTGAATATCGGTTTGGGCTCCGGGCTGGCGGGTCGGGCGTCGTGCCGAATGGAGGACGGACGCACGGATGCAGGACCGGAAACCGTATTTTGGGCCTGCTTTTGTAATCTGGGCCTGCATCTGTGTCTGGGCCTGAAGGTGCGTCGGAAGATCGGGATGCCTGAAGGCGGGCGACGGCTGGCGGGAGGAGGGATGCCGACCGCGATACCGTGGAGGGGTGATCGCCCTCGCTGTCGTCCTCTTCCTCAACGCCGCCTTCAACGTGCTGGTGTGGCCCCGCTTCTACAAGCGCGTCGCAACCGACCCGCGGGCACGGGATGCCGACGGCAAGGCCACGACGTTCCTCAAGGTGCACGCCGTGCTGATCGCGATCGCCCTGGTTCTCGCACTGGTGTCGGTGCTGGTCGGCATCGCGGCGCTCACGGGCGCACTCTGACGACCGACCGAGCGATCAACTGTCAGCGTATGGTCGAAGATGACGAGCCCCACGGGCGTTTCGAACGTGCGGCACTGACGGTCCGATATCGCGAAAATCTAGGATTTCTAGCCAAGAGCGCCAAGGCTTTTGACTGCGGTGATCATGCCGAAGCGCTGCGGATGGCCACAGCAATCCGTACCCTCTCGTACGACGAGGGCCGAGGATCCAGCATTCTGATGCAGATGGGCGCGAAGTCCGGGATGCAGTGGCGGTCCTTCTACATTCCGTTTGCCTCCGAGATGCCGCCGGGTACTCACGCCTTCGGCTCTTCCTTGCATGGCTTGGCTTTTGGTGAAGGCGGATCCATGTTCCTGATGCCGCTGGACTTCGGCCCAGATGGCCGGAAGGTGTCATATGAGGATTGGTGGGCGGGGGAGCCGGTTGTGCAGTTCAGCGATGGCCATGTCACTCGAAAGCAACTCGTCCTAGGGCTGGCAAATCAAGACGGGGGTGCCCATGTTGACCTTTCGGGTCGGCACATCACGTCGCTCTTTGAATCATCACCAACATTCGTTCGCGAGAACCATGCCGAACTGCAAGGAGAGGATCAGGTCGCGCACCAGCGAGACCTGCTTCATGTTCAGATGCGAACAGTAGCGAATGAGGTGCTCCATTCGCTAGGAAGCGTCACGGTCTAGCTTTCACGGTGGCTGGTGGTAGATCTCGGTGCCGCTGTACGCGAACACGCCCTCTACCGACGGTCGCGCAGATAGGCAAAGAGTCTGTGGGAGCGAACGGACAGTGTCGCGAGCAGTGCGCCCGAGACTGCTCCCGCGACAGCCGCCGAGACGAGACCTACGGACGCGGGCGAAATAGGGACGGGGCCTGGCGGGAGGAGAGAAGTTGCCAGCGTGCTCGCACCGATTGCGAGCATGCTGGCAGGGAGCGTCCAGATCAGGGTCTCTAGCGCGATGATGATGGAGAGATCGCTGCGAGCGACAGTGGAATGCAATGCGCTGGCAAGCTCACTCCGACGGCTCCGCGTTGCGATCCAACCCATCGCGCCTGACACCACCAACGTGGCGCAGGTGAGTAACCACACCTTCAAACCTTCCACTTCAGCGGTGAGGTCAAACTCGATCCCGTTGCGCGAGTTCAACTGTGACTGCTTTGATACCGACGGGTCCTCCGCCGTCATGATGCCGATACCGGCCGCTGTCTCGGTAAAGGGCCACACCTCATACCAGCAGGCATCGAACGTCGCGCCTTCATCGTCGACGATGAGGATGGCATTCTGCAGGCTGGCGAGCCGGCCGTCACTCGGGTACTCGTAGATCTCATCGAATGTGATGGGGCCGATAGCGCTTTCGAAAGTTGCGCTCTCAGTCGCGTGGATCTCCGCGGCGAGGTCGTGCGAGATTAGCGCGCCCGGAGTCACAGCAAGATCTGTGCCGACGATCAGTTCAGCGAACCCCGGCGTCACGCGGAAGGTCGACACGGGAGTGTTCGGCATGATCTGGAGTCTGGTGTTGGCCGTGCCGGCCATAGCGCCTGAGTGGCCCACCCCCTCTGACGAAGCAAGGGCGTCGCAGGAGCGACCATCGATCCCAGTGATGCTGTCCGTGATCCAGATCGAAGATCCTGAGCTCTTGAAAGCTGACGCTCCCTCGGACACCCGAGAGATTGACCAGATATCCCAGCCGCACACTGCCGCGAGCAGAAGGAGGAAGGTGAGCCCCCACAGCCACGGCCGCGATGCACCCGTCCTGCTGTCTTCGATCGCTTCTCGGAACCAAATCGACGGTTTCAACGCCGTACCTCGATTCGGGACCTGCAGGCGTCAGCAAGGTGCAGGTCGTGAGTGGCAATCACGATGGGCATGCCGGTATCGGCCAGCGCATGTATGACCTCAATCACGGTCGCGGCGCTGGTAGCGTCGAGCGATGCTGTCGGCTCGTCGACGAGCATCAACTCCGGCTTGGCCGCCATTGCTCGGGCGAGCATCAGCCGTTGCGCCTCACCACCCGACAGGTGACGCAACGGTCGCTCTGCCACGGCGTCGAGTCCCACCCGAGCGAGAATGTCGTACGCCTCGGCCGAAGCATCTTGTAGCAGGGCGCCGGCGGCGAGCAGAGGAAGTTCTACGTGACTCAGGGCGCTCCTGCGCGGCGACCCGATCGGACTCTGAAGGACCCATTGAGTTCGGCTCGGAAGATTACTGACGTCTCCATGCGACGGGCGCAGCCAGCCGGCCAGGATGCCCAGCAGCGTGCTCTTTCCCGAGCCTGATGGTCCCGTTAGAGCGGTCGTTCCGTGGCCGATGCGAAACGTCAGATCTTCGAACAGCGGAGGCTGATCCGGGTATTGAAAGGCAAGGCCATCGGCGCGGATGTCGGGCATGTCAGCACCGATTGATGCGCCGGTCTAGATCCACCTCGCGCGGGACCTCGCCGTCGAATGTGACGATCGTGCGTCCCAGCGCAGAATCGATGATGGTGATGCCATAGGTAGTAGCGCCGTGAGCGACGCACACCTCGTCGCCGTCAGTGATGATCGCGGCCGCGGACACGCGCGCGGCTTCAACCGGGGTCACCAGCTCGAGAGTTGCGGCCACCGCCGCATCCTCTGTTTCCAGAGCGGCGATCACTACCGGCTGTTCCATCAACGTGGCGATCGCGGACGGATCGCTGATGACAGAGCCGGACGCGGAAACTCGCTCCGAGCCGACGACGACCACTCGTTCACTCGTGGCGTCAGGGATTGTCCCGACGATTGAGAATCTGGCGACTGTCGCATCGCCGGAGGCGGGCGACATGGGGCCTGTCACCGAGTCGCCAAGGATCAGCTCGCACTTGCTCGACACGAAGTTTGACGGCACCCACACGAAGTCCTCGAGGGCAGCGGTCTCAGCCTTCGGATTGTTGGTGAACGCGCGCCACGCTTCGAGACTGTGTTGCCCAAACACGCCATCGGCGTCGATCGCATATCCGAGACCTCGCAGCGCCTCCTGGAGCTCTTGTACGTCGTCTCCACGATCGTCAACGCGGAGGGAACGCCACGGTGGTGTTGGGAGCACGAGATTGCGGAGCGTACGGTCATCGATTGTGATGTTCGAGTCACCTGATATCCAAGGGGATTCGGGGACGCAATCAAACGCTCTGACCACGCCGCTTGCGTACAGCCGCGGACTCATAGGTGACCCGTACACCGGCTTGAGCGACACATTTACTGGGGCAGCATACTGCTCCAGGACTACCATTTGGCTAGACAGGGGCTCATCTTCTACCGTCCTAGGTTGCAGTGATGTCCACGCAGCAACTCCTCCCAGTGCGCCTATAAGGAGAGCAACTGCGCCAAGTGCGAAGAACCGTGCGCCTGAGCGTCTACCCTTCATCGGACGAGTACGAGGGGTTGGCTATGCACGTGGTGTAGTCCTCAGTCTCGGTCAGGGGGCCACCGCGTGACATCTCCTTATTGAGGTCATCCGTTGTGAAGCCGTCATCGATCGCATCCCGGGCAACCAAGCATTCGCGAACGACCTCGGTGAACGGACGGTTCTCCGGGTTCATCGTCATGTCCACATAGAGAGGCTCGACGAGTTCCAATGTTCCCGGCCGACACTGCTCGTCCGAAGCGTCATAGGCGGCGGAGTCCGACGAGGTACTGAACACGAAGTAGCCGGTCTGCTCGAGTGGTGTGATCTGAACGGACTGAGCTTCCATGCACTCGACGTACCTGTTCACCGCCTCTTCGTACTCGACCCGTGTCAGTTCCCCATCATCGAAAACCTGCTTCTCGAAGTCGGTGGTTGCCTGGCTCTGAGCTTCTTCGATCCGATCGCCGTAGGGGTTCGTGGCCGCCTCGGGGGCAGTGCAACCAGCGAGAGCCGCGAGGGCAAGGGCGCCGACAAGAATCGTCGCTGAGAGTCGCATCCGGTCAGTGTAGGTGTAGTTCAAGTCATCTCCTGTGACGACACGTGAGTGCAGGTAGGTCGCTAACCGGCGACCTACCTGCACTCGTCTGGTTTCGTGGGCTACTCAGGACGTGTACGAGATATACCCCGACCAGCTGTGCGAGATCGCGGACTTCTGGCGGTAGGCCTGACCCGCCTGCGTGCCAGTGCCGTTCGTCACCGTGGAGCTCCACGTTCCTTCAGCACCGTAGAACGTGTTGATCACGCTGTTGTAGTAGCGGTATAGGCGGACTTGAACCTTCTCGATCGAACCGATGCAGTCGTTCTGGACCGATACGTTTGCACTGCTTGCTGTGTGGGTGAGGCTGATGGTGCATGCCGAGGCGGCTTGTGCGGGGAGAATGAGCATGCTGGCCGTGACTGCCAATGCCGCAGCTATGCCGCCCCACTTTCTCTTGATGGTCAATCTCGACATTGCGATCTTCCTCCGGTCAATGGTTCTTCAAGATGATGAAGTTGCGCCAAAGATAGAGTCCGCTTCAGCCCCGCGTCGAGGCGGCACGACGTTGTATTCCTACATATCGGCATGCCGCTGCGCCGCGTCGGCGGCCAAGGGAACGCCTCCCACGGGCAGCTAGTTCGGGGGCCCGAGCAGGTCAACGACGTCTTGCAGACTGGGGGTGACCAAGGTGTCGTAGCGCTGCGGCACCTTGGCGTTGTTGAGTATCGAAGACCAGAACTTCTCCGTGACCACGACGTCGCAGTAGGGCACGGCTATTGCCAACGCCGTGATGTCATTCAGGTCGTTGCCTTCCCAACGCTTCTGGGGGTTGGCCTGCTTGAGGTGGCGAAGCTTCATCTCGACCCAGCGTGAAGGCATGTGTTCGATGAGTCGGGTGACGTTCTGCGCCTCGACGAGTGCCTCGGGAGCGACGCCCAACTCCTGAGCCGCTTCGATCGCAGGTTCGAGCATGTCCTGCATGGCCGTCGCGACCATGATGTTGGGGAGCTTCGTGCGCGGGAGCTTCTCGACCCACCCTGCGATTCGGTTCTGTTCGGCTACGAAACGCTCGTCGTAGTCCAGGAGGTCCTGGAAGACGAGTCGCGTGCTCTCTGGGTACCCCTCCGGGGCGATGCCACCGAGGATGATCGCCTCAAACTTCGGCGCGACGAGCTCCTCGAGCTTCCGCTTGTCCGCTTCCGACAGCATGACGCCTTCGTGCTCTTCAGGTGCTGTGTAGCGGAGGGATGGCAGCGCGTGCGCGTGCGCCGCGGTCTCACCGAACAGCTGCAGCCCAGGGGTTGGCGCGTCGAGCTCGAAGACCTCGATCAGTGCTTTGCGGACCTCCCACGGAACGACGACGTGGGGCGGGGCGATGCGATCCATGCCGGCCAGGCGCATCATGGTCTTGGTGAGGTTGACACGGCGGCTGGAGTCTTGAGATTTGCCAGTCTCGATGTAGTGAGCGACGCTGAGAGGGAAGGATGCGCGGCCGTCGTCCACGGCCTTCTTGAAGGCCTCGAGTGCCGGGATGTACTGCGCGCCCTGCGCGTGTCTGGTCTCAGCGCGCGCGAGGTCGATCCACTTCATCTGGTCGAGATAGATCGTCTTCATCACGACACTCAGTCTGCCTGCATTGATGCCGCGCAATGGCGGGGCACCTGGGGCATGCGAGCCAGGATCCTGACATACGGAAGGGCTTCTAGAGCGGGTGGAACTATGCCTCGGTTACTGCGATCGCTTGTCTAGCCGCATCTTCGGAGTCGAATTTCACACACTCCCGCATCTGTAAGTGCTTTGAGGGCTGCCGCTGACAAGTCAAGCGTGGAGGTGGGCCGATACATGAACGGGAACGATCTGATCGTTGCGTCCGTCTCTTGGTTGTCGGGCAGTAGAAGCGAGTACCCCGGGAAGGGGTCGCCCTTCTTCGGGTGGACGGCAAGAGGTAGAAGCTGGTATCCGCCAAATCCTGCCGACCGCTCGCCCGGTTCAGCTCGCTGAGACCGGCTGCTGCAGCTCGGTGATCCAGTCGGCCTGATCTTCGGATTCCGACTGCAGGTAGACCTCGCGGCAGGGTCCGACAGCCGTGGCGCCCCGCTCTGTGATCGCGGCGTTCACCGCGCCCCAGCTGTCGTCGATCGTCGCCATGGATCCGTGGTGGGTGGCGGTGAATGCCGACTCCACGGCCGGCAGCTCGACGATCCCGAGGCCGTCGATCGCGGGTCCGTCGTAGGTGAAGCCGACGGTGATGCGCACGCCGTGCCTGTCCATGTCGTACTCGGCGATCGGCAGGCCGGGGGTCGCCCCTGATGCCAGCAGCGCATCGGCGACCCGGTCGAACAGCGGCCCGACGACCGCGGCCACCTCTGGCTGCGTGTCGACCTTCTCGGTCAGGGTGGCCAGGCGTACGTAAGGAAGAGCCTTCTCGCTGATCTCCAGGGCTGACATCGTCGTCTCCTCAAAGTAGGGGTGTCGGTGCCGCCGATCCTACGCATCCTCACCGACATCCGACACCGACATGCCTCAGGGGTGCTCGGGGATCGGTGGCTTCCACGCCTCGTCCGGCCCGATCGCGGTGGAGATCCTCTGACTGATCACGTGGAGCTGGCGCGTCTGCGCGACCGTCAGGCTGTCGAAGATCATCCGCCTCACCAGCGAGTGATGCGCGGGAGTGGACTCGACGACCTTGTCGTGCCCGCTCGGTGTGAGGATGCCGAGTGTGAACCGCCCGTCGGTGGAGTCGGTCTCGCGGCGGACCCACCCTTTCGCCTCCAGGCGAGATACGGCGCGGGAGAGCCGCGAGAGGGTGCAGCTGGCATAGCTCGCGAGGACGCTGAGGCGCAGTGATCGATCGGGCGCGGAGTCGAGGGCGAACAGGATGCCGTGCTCGAAATGGGTGAGCCCGCTGTCTCGCTGCAGCTGGGCGTCGAGAGCGGTCGGGAGGCGCTCGAGCAACGTGGCGACGGACGCCCAGATCTCCAGCTCGTCCGCGCTCAGTGGATCGTCGATCGAGTGCTCAGGCATGTCATGACACTACTTCATCTGGTCGGTCGTCACTTGCTCAGTCAAGTCAATCCCTGTACAGTTACTTGCTCAAGCAAGTGAATGCGTCGCTAGGGCGGCGCGAGGAGGAGTGGTCATGGATCTGCGACTGCATGACGAGAAGGCGTTCGTCAGCGGCTCTACCCAGGGCATCGGATACGCCATCGCGGCCCAGCTCGCCGCAGAGGGTGCGGAGGTGACGCTCAACGGGCGCACCGCAGAACGCGTCGACGCGGCGGTCGAGCGTCTGCGCCGCGAGCAGCCGGGGGCTCGGGTCTCGGGACTCGCGGCCGACTTCTCGGATGCCGGCGAGGTGACGCGGCTCACGGACGCACTGGGCGATGTGGACATCCTCGTGAACAATGTCGGGCTCTTCGGTCTCGCCGACTTCGCATCGATCAGCGACGAGGACTGGGCGCGGTACTTCGATGTCAACGTCATGAGCGGCGTGCGACTGTCGCGGGCGGTGCTCGGCGGAATGCTCGCCCGGCGTTCGGGGCGCATCATCTTCATCAGCAGCGAATCCGGGGTCAACGTGCCCGCAGGCATGGTGCACTACGGCATGACGAAAGCGGCGATGATCGCGCTGGGGAACGGCCTGGCGAAGCTCACCCGAGGCACCGCAGTCACGGTCAACACCGTGCTCGGCGGTCCCACGTTCTCGGATGGTGTGGCCGCATCGGTCGCAGCCGTGGCCGAGGCTCAGTCTCTCCCCGCGGAGGTGATGAGGGATGCGATCATCGGCCGGAACCACACGACCCTGCTGGAGAGGTTCATCGATCCGACCGAGATCGCGAGCCTGGTCGCATATCTGTCGAGCCCGCTGTCATCGGCGACGAACGGCGCGGCTCTCCGTGCCGATGGGGGCGTGCTCACCGGGATCTTGTGACGGCGTCGGAGCATCCCACGTCTGCGGCCGCCCCCGAGCGGAGACCAGGACATCACGGGGAATGCGGCTCAGGCGTTCTCGTACTGCTTCGCGTGCTCGGCCCAGCGCGACTCGATCGGCAGGGCTCGCAGTGCGCGGTTGCCCAGGGCGAGCGCGACCGCGACGATGCAGAGGGCCGCGCAGACGAGGATCGTCCATTCGCGGCCGATCCAGGTGAGTCCGAAGCCGGCGATCAGCGGTGCGAGCGGCAGAGCACCCATGCCGAGAACGCCGGCCGCGCTGTTCGCCCTGCCGAGCAGCTGCGTCGGCGTCGCGACCATAAAGTAGCCCATCATCCCTGCGTTGAGCGCGGGAAGAAGCAGCACCGAGGCTCCGAGCACGACCACGATCGCCCACGGTTCGGTGACCATCGAGAGCACGATCGTGCCGATCGCCACGACCGAGAGCCCGCTGATCGCGATCACACCGGCGCGGATGCGGGGGACGAGCGTCGGCGCGACGATCGCCCCCACGAGCATGACGGCGCCGACGGCCGCGCTGAGAGAGCCGATGAGGAGTTCGGAGTAGCCGTCCTGCTGCAGCGCGTAGATCGTGGTCGTGATCGCGGCATTGAAACCCAGATTGATGACCGTGATGATGAGCAGCACACCGCCCAGATCGGGGCGTGAGAGCAGCCAGGTGAAACCCTCGCGCAGCTCGGCCCACGCGCTGGTCTTCGCGCGGGCGTCTTCCGTTTCGGTGCCCGCAGCGACGGCATCCGCGCCCGTGTCGAGGATCCCGGCGCGGCGCATCTCGCGCTGCAGCATCCATGCCGTCACTGTGGCGACCGCGTGGCAGAGGGTCATGACTGCTCCGACGAGCCAGCCGCCGACGCCGAGCAGCAGGCCGCCGAGGGGGCCGCCGGCGAGCTGGATAGCGGCATCGCGCCCCTGGTTCGCGGCCTGCGCGCGGCCCATGGCGTCGTCGGGCACGATCTCCTTGATCGCACTCTCGCCGGCGACGTCGAACAGGCCGCTGCGCGCGGCCAGCAGCACGTCGGCGATGAGGAGCGTGGCGAACGTCAGTGCGCCACCGAGCGCCAGCAGGGTGAAGGCCCCCGCGAGCAGGATGCCGATGAGCGAGCCGATCAGCATCAGGAGGATGCGCCGATGGCGATCGGCGAGGATGCCGCCGGCGAGCGTGAGCAGGAGCCGGGCGACCATGCCTGCACCGCCGATGATGCCGGCCTGCGCGGGGTCGTTCGTGACGATGAGCGCGAGCAGGGGGATCGCGAAGGCGAACAGGGCGGCCGCGAGTCCCTTGCTCGTGTCGCTCACGAGCCAGGTCAGGTATCGGGTGTTGCGCCACAGACGGTGGGGCTCGGTCACGGTCGTCATGGTACTCACCGTAATTGCGCAAGAACAGTTGCGCAATACTTATTGCGCAACTTCCGGTGCGGATACACTCTCGGTATGGAGGAGGCGAAGAGAGACGCGGACCAGGTCTGGATGACGTCGGCGATGCTGAAGGCATACGCGCATCCGCTGCGTCGTCAGATGATCCGTCTGTTCTCCCGTCGCGAGCACCTGCGTGCGGCCGACGTCGCCGCCGACCTCGACGTGCCGGCCAACAGCGCGAGCTTCCACCTGCGGGTCCTGGCCGATGCGGGACTCATCGAAGAGGCCCCCGAGCATGCCAGGGACCGCCGCGACCGCGTCTGGAAGTCGCGCAGGGGATCGTTCAATGTCGGCGGGCCCGAGCATCCGGTGCCGGACGAAGCTCTGGGCACCGCCATGGTCCGCTCGGTCGCCGACGACCATCAGGACATGCTGAGCCGCGTGATCGCCTGGACTCCCGAATACCTCTCGGGCCGTGCGACCGAGGTGCGCGCCCACTTCTCGCAGCGCATGGTGCGCCTCACCGAGGCCGAGTTCGAAGCCGTGATGGAGCGCGTGCAGGAGGTCGTCACCGAGGCGGTCGACGCCCACGACAAGGACGACCCGGCCGGGCGCTCATGGCAGATCGACATCCTCGCCGCCGACGACACGATCTGACGGCTACTCTCCTGCGGGCTCCGGATCGGAGCCATCCGCCTCGTCCTCCTCGCGGTGACCGCTGAGGATCAGGATGCGGCGCAGATGCATGGCCGCGAGCACGCCGGGTCCCATCGAGCGGCGCACGTCTATGGTGCGGTCGTCGACCGTCTCGAGCAGCAGGCGGATCGCCCGCGCCGCCTCGGCCCTGGCGCGGTGGTCTGCGGCGGTCAGCGGATCCTCCTGACCGATGACCTCGGCGACGGCATGGCACGCGGCCGACAGCGGCTCGGGCAGGGCGGGATCGAGCGCGATCGCGCCCGGCCGATCCCAGATGGTGTCGGCGATCTCATCGGAGATGTCGCGGATGAGGTGGGCGACCCGATCGAGGCGCGTCAGATCGGCATGGATGTGCTGCGTCTCGCCCCGTCGGCCGCGCGCCCTGACGTTGCCGCGCCGGCTGTCGTCCGCGTCGGCCAGCGCCTCTCGCAGGGCCGAGGTCGTGTCGGCCAGCGACGCCGCATCGTTCGCCCACTGCTCGTGCGCGGGCGGCCAGGATTCCGAGACGGCGGAGCCGATGTCGTGCAGGTGCGTGCTCAGCTGCTCACGGAACGCGTCGACCCGTGCGGCCGCGGCGAGCGTCAGCGGCGCGGGCGCGATCACCACGTTGACGAGGAGGCCGATGGCGACGCCGACCGCCATCTGCACCAGATACCCGAGTGAGTAGTCGTCGGCGTTCTGGCCGCCGATGATCAGCACGAAGAGTGCGGCGACCGGCACGTACTCGCGGGCGGCGCCGAACCACCCGGTGCCGGATATGAGCATGCCGACCCCGACCACGGCGGGGATCGTCCACCACGTCGGGCCGACCGTCATCACGACGAGCAGGGCGAGCCCGATGCCGGTGGCGAGACCCAGCAGCGTCTGCAATCCCGAACGCAGCGACCCCATGAGGGTCGGGTACATGCTGACAAGCGCGCCGAGCGGCGCGTAGTAGGGGTACTCGTCGGTGATGCCCGGCATGTGCGGCGCGATCGTCCAGGCCAGACCGACGGCGAGCGTGGTCTTCGCCACGAGCAGGAGACGAGCGGGATGCACGGCTTCGCGGATCTCGAGCGCGGCCCCCGAGCGGCGCGCTCGAAGTCGCGTGGTGATGGTGCTCACGGCATCCTTTCGTCATCCTCCCCGCAGGCGACGCTATCCGGTGCGCCTCCGTGCTCGCACCGGGTTGCGTCCTGTGCGTGCGGCGGGTAACGCGCGGGGACGCGACGACGCCGGCCGCCCGGAGAGGAGCGACCGGCGTCGAGGACCCTCCGGATCAGGGAATCGCGCGGCGGAACGCGAGGAACGAGACGCCGACGAGCACCACGGTGGCGACGAGACCCCAGAGTGCGAGTCCGAGTGCACCCGCATCGAGGATGCCGGTCCACACCTGCACCCAGAGGTCGAGCCTGGTCGCGAGGAACGCGAGACCCACGAGGATCAGCGCGAGGCCGACGCCGACGATGGTGAGCACTGTCGGCCCCCAGCTCTTGTAGATCGTCGCGCCGGTGAAGCCGACGACGAACAGGAACAGCGCGAGGGTGAAGTAGACGATGAACGCACCGAGCGGACCGGCCTCCCACAGCCACGGCAGGTAGAACACGTAGCCGTTGACGCCGTACCCGTTCGTCAGCGTCTCGATGGCGCCGCCGATCAGGAACAGCACGCCCATGAACGCGCTGCCGAGGATGGCCGTGAGCAGAGTGCCGAAGAAGAAGTCCCGTCGGGTGATGCTCATCGCCTGCGAGAACGGGAAGGTGAGTGTCATGGCCGAGATGCCGATGGCGAAGAAGTACCAGAGCGGCGCCTGGCCGCCACCGCCGTACTTCGGGGTGTCGACGGGGATCATCGCGTAGATGAGGATCGAGAGCACGGTCGCCGAGCCGAGGACGATCAGCGGCACCCAGATGAACGTCTGGCGGTTGATCAGCTGCAGCCGGATGACGTTGAGTGTGCGACGCATCAGCGCACCCCTTCCTTCACATCGGAACCTCTCGTGGCGGAGTCCGCCTCGGCCCTCTGGGTGAGCCGGACGATCAGCTGCTGCAGTGAGACAGGAGCGAGATCGAGATCGGATGCGGTGACCTCGGCGCGCTCGGCAGCGGACAGCGCGCCGAGCACGGTGACGGATGCCACGCGGCCGAGCGCCTCGCGGTGCAGGACCTCGCGGCCGGAGGCCCACGCATCGACCTTGGCGGCATCGCCGACCACGGTGACGGCGCGGTCGCGCACGGCATCCGTGTCCTCGTTGAGCAGGATCTTGCCGTTGTCGATCACGATGACCTTCTCGATGAGGTTCGAGACCTCGTCGATCAGGTGCGACGAGAGCACGATCGTGCGCGGATGCTCGGCGTAGTCCTCGAGCAGGCGGTCGTAGAAGATCTGCCTGGCGACCGCATCGAGACCCAGGTACGGCTCGTCGAAGAAGGTGAGCTCGGCGCGGGAGGCGAGACCGATGATCACACCGACGGCCGAGAGCTGGCCGCGGGAGAGCTTCTTGATGGTCTGCTTCATCGGCAGCTGGAACTGCTCGATCAGCTCGTCGGCCAGTTCCTGGTTCCAGTTGTGGAAGAACAGGCTCGCCGCCTTGAACGCGTGACGCGGGTAGGCGTCATCCGGATACTTCTGGCTCTCGCGGACGAAGCAGATCCGGTTCAGGACCCGCGCGTTCTCGTACGGGTGCTCGCCGAAGACGCGCACGGTGCCGGACGACTCGAAGTTCTGCGCGGTGAGGATCGACATGAGCGTCGTCTTGCCTGCGCCGTTGCGGCCGAGGAGTCCGTAGATCGCGCCGCCCTCGAGGCTGAGCGACACGTCGTCGAGCGCGTTCTTCTCCTTATAGTGCTTGGTGAGGTTCTGGACCTCGATGACGGCGGTCATGCGGTGGTCTTCCCTTCTGTGTGGTCTGGTTGTGCTGTCGGTGTTGCCTGCGCTGCCCGTTCGCGGAGCAGTGAGGCGAGGTCCTCCGCGCCGAGCCCGAGCGTGCGGGCCTCGGCGAGGAGCGGGTCGATGTAGCGGTCGGCGAATGCGGCGCGGCGCTCGCCGAGGAGCAGATCCTTCGCCCCGGCGGCGACGAACATCCCGATGCCGCGGCGCTTGTACAGCACTCCCTTGTCGGTGAGCATGGCGACTCCCTTCGCAGCCGTCGCGGGGTTGATCCGGTAGAAGCCGGCGAGCTCGTTGGTCGAGGGCGCCTGTGATTCCTCCGGGAGTGAGCCGTCGAGGATCGAGTCCTCGATCTGCTCGGCGATCTGGAGGAAGAGCGGCTTGCCTTCTTCGATCACGAGTCCTCCGCTGTGGTTAGTGGGTTAGTTACTCGACTAGGTAACCACTGAACCTTGATCCTGTCAACAGGCACACCGAAGAGGGGCGGACGCCGCGGCATCCGCCCCTCCCGTCCGAGACGTCAGCCGCGCAGGTCGCGGGCGCGGAACGCGAGGGCCGACGCGACGACGAAGGCGATCGCGAGGCCCCAGGTGAGCGCGAGGCCGCCGGGATCGACTCCCTCGGCGAGCGGCGACTGCCGGTAGACCCACGCGTAGGGCGAGAGCGCGTTCAGCCAGTCGAGATCTTTCGACTGCTTGGCGAGCGCCTGCAGGATGTACCCGACCACAGCGATTCCCGCCCCGACCCCGGTCGCCCAGATCCTGCGCCCCGTCGCAGCTCCCGCGAGGAGAGCCGCGGATGCCGTGAGGAACGCGAGTCCGGTGAGCGCAGCGCCTGCGCCGACGATGCGCCAGCCCTCGAGGCCGAGGTCGGCGGAATCGTTCAGCGCCCAGACGACGACGCTCGAGAACGCGCCGAGCCAGAGCAGGCGGACGAGCACGGCGAGCGCGGACTCGAGCGCGTACTGACCGCGTCCGATGCCGTGCGCGAGGTCGAGCTCGGCTCGTCCGCTCTCCTCCGCCCCGGCGATCGCCGCCGACCCCCAGAGCACCGCGGCGATCGTGAGCAGCAGAAAGCCCATCAGCCCGTAGAACGTGCTCTGCGTGTACCCGGCGCCGCTGGAGATCTGGTCGTATCCGATGGTCTCGACGAGCTGCTTCGGAAGGGCATCGATGATGTCCTGCATCTGCCCGTTGCCCCCGATGCTCGGATACAGCGGCAGATACAGGAACAGCACGGCGGCGAGGCCGACCGTCCACCCGAGGAGGCTCCGCCACGACTCGCGCAGATTGCGCCGGAACACCGGAAGGATGCCGTTCATCGCCCGGCCTCCTCGTCGGAGCCGTGTGAGCCGCCGTTGCCGTCGCGTCGGTCATTTCTGTCGCGTCGCGATCTCCGGGTCGGCGAGGCGGTGGCGTCTGTCCCGGCGTGGGACTGGAGCTTCGCGGATGCCGCCGACTCCCCGTACAACCGCAGCACGGACTCTTCGAGGTCGGGCTCCTCGACCGTCAGATCGCGCACCTCGAACGGGGCGAGCGCCTTGATGAACGGGTCGATCGCGCCGTCGATCGTGCCGGACAGCTGCACGATGCCGTCGGCGTCGCTCGCGTCGATGCCGCTGAGACCCGGGACTCGGTCGAAGATGGCGCGGGCTGCCGCGGCATCCGCTGTCGCGAGCTCGACTCGCACCCGTCGGATCGAGCCCAGACGCAGGGAGGCGACGTCGCCGTCGGCGACCACCCGGCCGTTCGCGAGCACCGCGACCTCGTCGGCCGTCTGCTGGATCTCGCTGAGCACGTGCGAGCTCAGCAGCACGGTCTGCCCCGCATCCTTCGCCTCGCGCACCATCTGCAGGAACTCGCGCTGCACCAGGGGGTCGAGGCCGCTGGTGGGTTCGTCGAGGATCAGCAGCTCGGGTCGATGCATGAAGGCCTGGATGAGTCCGACCTTCTGCTTGTTGCCCTTCGACAGCGTGCGCACGGGCCGCGAGAGGTCGAGGCCGAGGCGATCGGCGAGATCGCGGCCGGTGCGCAGGGTGGCGGCCGCGTCGCGGCTGCCCGAGACCTGGGCGTAGAAAGAGAGCATCCGGTGGCCGCTCGATCGCCCTTCGAGGTGAAGCTCGCCGGGCACGTACCCGATGCGTCGACGCAGTGCCGCACCGCCGTGACGGGGGTCTTCGCCGAGGATCCGTACGCTGCCCGACGACGGTCGGATGATGTCGACCAGTGTGCGCAGCGTGGTCGTCTTTCCGGCGCCGTTCGGGCCGATGAGCCCGAAGACCGTGCCTGGTCGCACGTGCAGGTCGAGCTCGTGCAGCGCGATGCGGCTGCCGTAGCGCTTGTGCAGACGGTCGATCTCGATCGTGTCGGTCATGATTCGTCTCCTTCCGAGGCGTTTTCCTGTGGCGTGAGTGCGTCGCGGGCGCTGTCGAGCAGCGCGGTCGTCGAGTAGATGCCGTGCGTGAGCAGCTCGAGCGTGGGCAGCGTCAGGCGGAGCAGCCCTGCGGGGCTCAACTGGTCGGTGCCCAGCGCGCGCGCGATCTGACTGCGCATCACGACGGGTCCGAGGCCCATCAGCGTCACGAGCAGTGTGGTCATCTCGGGGTCGCTCAGGGACTCGAGCATCCCCGCCTTGCTCTGCTCGGCGAGCATGCTGCGGGTGCTCTCCAGGAAGCTGTCGAACAGCCGGTCTGCTGCGGGCGAGCCGTCGACGAGCATGCGCGAGAGGTAGTCGACGTACGTGCCGTAGCGGTCGAGATCGTGAAGGGCGGCACGGATGCGGTCGCCGGTCGGCGCCTCGATGAGGTCGTGCTCCTCGTCGATGAAGACGCTGACCACGTGTTCGTCGCACTCGGTGCGGAGTGCATTCTTGTCGCCGAAATGGTGCACGATCAGCGCGGCGCTGACGCCGGCCTGCGCGGCGATCGTCCGCATGCTGGTCGCGTCGAATCCGTCGCGGGCGAAGGCGCCGATCGCGGCGTCGCGGATGCGGGCACGTGCGGTGAGATCGTCAGAAGCTGAACGCATGTACAGCACATTAAACGCTTGTTCAGTCTCGGTCAAGAGGCGCCGCTCGTAGTCTTGAGGCGTGGACCTCCCCTACAGTCGCCTGCGCCGCTGGCCCGATGTCGAGGCCGACAATCTGCAGGCACACGACGCGACCGACCTGCTGCTCGTCGAGCGCGCCCTGTCGCTCGGGATCGACGGGCGCGAGATCGCCGTGATCGACGACGAGTACGGGGCGATCACGCTGGCGCTGACCTCTGCCGGCCTCGACGGAGTGCGTGTGCACCAGGATCTCGCGACGGGACGGCGCGCGCTCGCACGCAATGCCGAAGAGCTCGAGCTCGCCGGATTCTCGTCGCACGAGCTCGATGCGACCCTGCTCGACGGGGCGCGACTCGTGCTGCTGCAGCTGCCCAAGGCGCTCGCCGAGCTCGAGGAGATCACGGACGCCGTGGCGCGCTGGGCCGCGCCCGACGTCGTGCTCGTCGCCGGTGGCCGCGTGAAGCACATGACCATCGCGCAGAACGAGGTGCTCGGACACGGTTTCGCGCAGGTCCAGGCGCAGCGGGCCGAACGGAAGTCCCGCCTGGTCGTCGCGAGTGAGCCGCGGACGGTATCCGCTGAGCTGCCCTTCCCGGTGATGGCACAGCATGACGGGCTGACCCTGGCCGCCCACGGCGGCGCGTTCGCGGGTGCCAAGCTCGACATCGGCACTCGGGTGCTGCTCGAGGTGCTCGGCCTCGGCGGAGGACCGCCGAGCGCGACCCCCATCGTCGTCGATCTGGGCTGCGGAACCGGCGCGCTCGCCGCGTTCTACGCCCTCGCGCACCCCGATGCGCGCGTCATCGCCACCGACCGGTCGGCCGCAGCCGTGGCCTCGGCCCGCGCGACCATGGCCGCGAACGGTGTCGCCGACCGGGTCACGGTCACGCACGACGACGCCGCATCCGAGCTCGCCGACGCCAGCGCCGACGTCGTGCTGCTCAATCCGCCCTTCCACCTCGGCAGCAGCGTGCACACCGGGGCGGCGACGCGTCTGTTCGAGGCGGCCGCCCGCATCCTCCGTCCCGGCGGCGAGCTCTTCACGGTCTTCAACTCGTCGCTCGGATATCGCGCCGAACTCACGCGCCTCGTCGGCGCCACCGAGCAGCTCGGGCGCACTCCGAAGTTCACGGTGACGCGCAGCATCCGCCGCTGATCCCCCACCCGAGATGCCCGCGCCACGCCCGGCCTCGCGACCATGGCCGAAACCCGCACAATCCCCCGGTCAGCCGACGGAACCGAATACCGGTGCAATCCAAGGATTTGCCCCTGACCGGCCATTTCGTTACGTTGGTTGGTGGGCCTGACGGCCCGAAGACCAGTCCGCGACCACGTCCTTCTTTCGAATGTGCTGTGCTGCGAAGAGGCGTGGACGTACGGTCGATGCTCTATCGCGGTGGATCCGAAATCCGCCGTCCGCGCCGCCACAGCACCATGTCGAAACGGCCGGGAGGATCACCCGGGCGTAACCGAAGCAGGCTCAGCCACCCGAAGGCGAGCCGCAGGGGAAACGTGTCCGAAATCGCTCTAGAAGCGCGCAATCTGTACAAGGTGTTCGGGAAGAATCCGAGCAGTGCCGTCCGTCGACTGAAGGCCGGTGAGAGCAGATCCGCAGTCAGCGACTCAGGAACCGCCGCCGTCATCGACGCCAGTTTCACGGTCAACCGGGGTGAGATCTTCGTGATCATGGGGCTCTCCGGCTCCGGCAAGTCCACCATCATCCGTATGCTCAACGGGCTGCACGAGGCGAGCGACGGATCCGTCGTCGTGAATGGCGACCCCATCACGGGCATCCCGTCGTCGCGTCTGCGGGAGATCCGTCGCGACCGCATCTCGATGGTGTTCCAGCACTTCGCTCTGCTGCCGCACCGCACGGTCGCCGCGAACGTCGCCTACCCGCTCGAACTCAAGGGCGTAGGCAAGGACGACCGCCTGAAGAAGGCCGAAGAGATCCTCGCCCTGGTGGGTCTCGAGGGCCAGGCCGACAAGCTTCCGTCCGAGCTCTCCGGCGGCATGCAGCAGCGCGTGGGCATCGCCCGTGCGTTGGCTGCCGACTCCGACATCCTGCTCATGGACGAGGCGTTCAGCGCCCTCGATCCGCTGATCCGTCGCGAGATGCAGGAGCAGCTGCTCGAGCTGCAGGAGAAGCTGCAGAAGACGATCGTCTTCATCACCCACGACCTCAACGAGGCCATGTTCCTCGGCGACCGCATCGCCGTGATGCGCGATGGCCGCATCGTGCAGATCGGCACGCCGGAGGACATCCTCACGGACCCGGCCAACGACTACGTGGAGCAGTTCGTGCAGGACGTCGACCGCGCCCGCGTGCTCACCGCCGCGAACGTCATGGAGCGTCCTCGTCCGGTCGTCGCCGAGACCGCCGGCCCGCGCACGGCGCTCCGCCAGATGCGCGACGCGTTCATGTCGGCTACGTACGTGACCGGTCGC
This sequence comes from Microbacterium sp. CGR1, assembly GCF_051062835.1. Classification (GTDB taxonomy): domain Bacteria; phylum Actinomycetota; class Actinomycetes; order Actinomycetales; family Microbacteriaceae; genus Microbacterium. The sequence continues at coordinate 2,726,772 of NZ_JAOTPG010000001.1, forward strand.
GACCGCAAGCTGCTGGGAATCGTCACCGACCGGGATGCCGTCAAGCTCGTGCGCCAGGGGGTGTCGACTCTCAAGTCGATCATCAAGCCCGTGCCGCAGAGCGTCAGCAAGGACGAGGTCCTGATGAACCTCTTCATCCCTTCGGTCGAGTCGCCGCTGCCGCTGGCAGTGGTCGATGCCGAGGGGCGCCTCGTCGGGGTGATCCCGCGCATCACCCTGCTCGCAGCCCTGGGTCCGGGACCCGGAGCCACCGGCGAGCTCACCCTGCCGCTTCTCCCGATGCCGCAGGCCGAGATCGACGCAGTGCTCGATGACGGATGGACGGCTGACGCGCAGCCGGTCGCCGGAACGACAGAGGAGGTGCGCTGATGGATGGTTTCCGCATTCCCCTCGGCAGCTGGGTGGCCACAGGAGTCGACTGGATCAAGACAAACCTCGACGGGCTGCTCGACGTCATCTCGTTCGTGGTCAGCTTCCTCGTCGACGGTCTCACCCGCGCCCTGCTCAGCCCGCACTTCGTCGTCATCATCCTGATCGCCGCGTTCATCGCGTGGCTCGTGCGCTCCTGGCAGCTCGCGATCGGCACGATCATCTCGTTCGGCCTCATCGTGGCCATGGGCCTCTGGGTTCCGGCGATGCAGACGCTCGCCCTCGTGCTCGTCGCCGCGGTGATCGCCGTGCTGATCGCCGTGCCGCTCGGCATCTGGTCTGCCCGAAACGCCACCGTGCGCGCGGTGCTCAAGCCCGTGCTCGACTTCATGCAGACCATGCCGGCGTTCGTCTACCTGATCCCGGCGATCGTGTTCTTCAGCATCGGTGTCGTGCCCGGCCTCGTCGCGACCGTGATCTTCGCGCTGCCTCCGGGCGTGCGACTGACCGAGCTCGGCATCCGCGGAGTCGACTCCGAGACCGTCGAGGCCGGTCAGGCATTCGGCGCGAAGCCGGGTCAGATCCTGCGCGGCATCCAGCTTCCGCTCGCGATGCCGACGATCCTCGCCGGCGTCAACCAGGTCATCATGCTTGCCCTGTCGATGGCGGTCATCGCCGGAATGGCGGGCGCAGACGGCCTCGGAAAGATCGTCGTCGAGGCGATCTCGACCATCAACATCGCCAAGGGCGTCGAGGCGGGATTGGGCGTCGTGCTCATTGCCGTCTTCCTCGACCGCGTCACCGCGGCCCTGGGCGACCTCGGCAGCAACCGATCGTCGCTGCTGGGCATGCTCGCGCGTCGTCGGACGCAGAAGCGCCTCGAGGCGGCATCCGCTGAGGCGGAGTCGACGGCGTCAGCATCCGCTTCCGTGTCGGCCGAGGCGGCCGACTCGAAGGCAGCCGCAGACGCGGCCGAGCGCGAGAAGGCCTCCCCGCGTCGCACCGCCGTCGGCGGCGGCGTGCACTGACTCATCCCTCCGCAAGAGAACAGCAACACAGCAGTACAACGCATCACAGCAACACAGCACCCATATATACGGAACGAGAGAGACACACACATGAAGAAGAAGTTCCTGACGATCGCGGCCATCGGAGCCGCAGCGACTCTGACCCTCGCCGGATGCAGCGGCGACGGCATGGGCGGCACCGGCGGTGGCACCGGCGGTGGAGACACCGGATCGGGCGACAAGGGCACGATCACGCTGGGCTTCCTGCCCTCGTGGACCGACGGACTCAGCACGGCGTACCTGCTGCAGGACCAGCTCGAGAAGATCGGCTACACCGTCGAGATGAAGACGCTGACCGAGGCGGGCCCGCTGTACACCGGCCTCGCCCAGGGTGACGTCGACATCTACCCGTCGGCCTGGCCCGAGCTGACTCACGCCGAGTACATGAACACCTACGGCGACGACATCGAAGACCTCGGTGCGTACTACGACAACGCGAAGCTGACCATCGCGGTTCCGGAGTACTCCGAGTTGAACTCGATCGAGGACCTCGCGGGCAAGGGCTCCGAGTTCGACGGCAAGATCTTCGGCATCGAGCCGGGCGCCGGTCTCACCGCGCAGACCCAGAAGATGATGCCCGAGTACGGCCTCGACAGCGAGTACGAGCTCGTCACCTCGTCGACCGCGGCGATGCTCACCGAGCTGAAGTCCGCGACCGACAAGCAGGAGGACATCGTCGTCACGCTGTGGCGTCCGTTCTGGGCCAACGACGCCTTCCCGCTGAAGGACCTCGAAGACCCCAAGGGCGCCATGGGCGAGTCCGAGGCTCTGCACTTCCTGGGCACCAAGGGCTTCGCCGAGGAGTTCCCCGAGGCCGCGGAGCTGATCGAGAAGATCAAGCTCGACGACGAGCAGTACGGCTCGCTCGAGGACCTGGTCGTGAACGAGTACGGCGAGGGCAAGGAAGCGGATGCCATCGACGCATGGCTCGAGGAGCACGGCGACGAGTTCGACTGGGTCGTCAGCTGACCTGACTCTGCTCGCCCCGTGATGCGGGGCGCACTACCCTCCGATGGGCGGAGGATCCGATGCGGATCCTCCGCCCATCGCTGTGTCCGCGGCGTCTGCAGTGCGGGTGCGGCATCCGCTCGCTGATGTATTGATGTACCGAAACAGCACCTCGACGACGCATCACGAACGACCAGCCTCCTTGTCCTGTGTGTGGGCCGAATCTTCGCCCGCCCATCCCACATGCGTCGCCGGGGTCGAATGACCTTTCCCAGATCCGACATCGGATCGTGGATCTCCCCGCGAATGCGTCTCGTCGATTGAGGACCTGATGACAGCAGCAGCACCGCGGCGACGTCGCATCCGAACTCTTGTCGGGGTGGCGCTGATCGGCGTGATCCTCCTCGCCGGCGGCCTGCCGACCACGCAGGAGCCGGCTGAGGCGGTCGAGGATGCGGTGAGCGTCACCCGCACCGCGACGACGTCGACCATGAACTACCGGGGTGGGGTCACGGCGACGCTGTCGCTCACTCAGGCGACCACGCAGTACGGGTCAGCCGGTGTGCAGTTCCTCGCGACCACTCCGCACTCGGCATACGGCGCGACCTCTGCCATGTTCGCGCCGGGACTCGACCCCGCAACGACCCCGACGGTGGGGCTCGAGGCATACGCGGGCATGTGCGGAAACCTGAACTTCACGGGGTACTGCCCCGGCAACGGGACTCTCACCGTCACCTTCAACCGCGCGGTCACCGACCCCATCCTCGACATCTCGGGGCTCGGCGGCTATGCGCAGTGTGCGGAGGTGCGCAACACGTCGGAGACCTACTGCAACATCATCAGCGGCAACGGCCTCACCGTCGGTACGAACGCGGAGGGTGACAAGACGGCCGCCGGGTGGATCGACATCCAGCTCGACATCACAACCCCCGGCGTGACCTTCTCGCCGATCTCCGGCGCCCAGAACTTCAGCATGACGGGCACCAGCCTCACCACCGCGGTGAAGTCGAGCAGCTCCCGGTGCGACACGATCCTGCCGGATGCTGCCGAGCTCGGCGGACGCACCATGACGAGCACCTCGCTCGCAGGGTGCGGATCCGTGGCGCTGAAGGGCACCTTCCAGACGGTGACGTTCAGCATCGGCACGCACATCCAACGGGCCCCGGTCGCCGACGGCTGGGCGAGCGGATACAACACCGCCGACCTCGGCACGCGTCTCGCCGACCTCTTCCGCCTGTCCATCCGCCTCCACGAGGACATGGGAGATGCACCCAGCAGCTACGACGCGGCTCAGGCCGCAGTTCACGTGCAGGGTCCGCTGCATCTCGGAGCGGGCATCACATCGGATGCCGACGCCACCGCGAAGCCGACACTGTCACCGAAGTCCAGCGTCACCGCGTCCCTCGACACGGATGACGCGATCGGCGACGGCGTGCGCGCCCCGAGCGCGATCAGAGGGATGCCGTACTCGCTCACGATTCCGCTGACGGGCACGACGCTTCCCGGGACGGTCGCCGGGTGGATCGACGTCAACAGGAACGGCGTCTTCGACGCCACCGAGCGGGTGCAGGCGGTGTTCATCGCGGGTGCGACCTCGGTGACTTTGACCTGGACGGTGCCGGGGGCGGCGGTGGTCGGTGACACGTACCTGCGACTGCGGACGGCGTTCACGGCATCCGAAGTGGTGGACCCTCGCGGGATCGCGCAGTCCGGAGAGGTCGAGGACTACATCCTGACCGTCGCCGCGGCGACGCCGGGGATCGAGGTCGTCAAGCTCGTGAACGGAGATGACGCGAACATCGCTCCCGGCGTGCTCGTCGACGCGGGGTCGACGCTGACGTTCGAGTTCCGGGTGAAGAACACCGGCAACGTGCCGCTGACCGCGGTGCAGCTCACCGACAACGTCATCGCCGCGGCAGGAATCGTCCCGGTCGGGGTCTGGGACGGCACACTCGATCCGGGAGAGGTGGCGGTCTTCACCGCAACCCGCGCCGCGCCGACGACGGGCAGCACCCTGCACACGAACACCGCGACCGCATCCGGGCAGCCGGCATCTGGAGGAGGCCGGATCACCGACACCGACCCGGCGAACGCGACCACCCGCGAGATCCTGGTCTCGATCCTGATCGAGAAGATAGGAGAGGACTCGAACGGCGATTGGGTGCGCATGGACGGATCGGGGTTCCGGCTACTGACCGATGTCGCGGGGGCTCCGGGGGTCGCGGTCGTGCCGGGGATGGTCGCGGGGGCTGAGACCGGCACCTTCACCGCGGCCGGCGTGCGCCCTGGCACCTACTGGCTCGAAGAGACGAAGGCGCCGGAGGGGTTCGCGCTGCTCGCCGAGCCCGTCAAGGTCGTGGTGTCGGCGACCGGCGTGCTGTCGATCGCGGCGGGGCAGTCGAGTCCGCAGGTCACGGTGGCGGCGAACACGATCTCGGTGCGCGACGTGCCAGCCTTCGTGCTGCCGGCCGCGGGAGGAACCGGCTCGCACGGCTTCACCCTCGCCGGAAGCCTGCTGATCGGCCTCGCCATCGCGGGTGCAGTCCTGCTCGAGGTCCGCCGAGCGCGGCGAAACGCCCCGGCCGGGCGCGGAGCCCGGACGGAGCGTTCCGTCTCACTGCAGACGTTCAACTGACCTTCTTGCGGTAGGCGATGATCGCGAAGACGTAGCCGACGATCAGGATGCCGACGCACCAGGCGAGAGCGACCCAGATGTCGGTGCCGACGGGCTTCTCGGCGAACAGCGCCTGGATGGTGTTCACGATCGACGTGACCGGCTGGTTCTCGGCGAACCACTGCACCGGACCCGGCATCGTGTCGGTCGGCACGAAGGCCGAACTGATGAACGGCAGGAAGATCAGCGGATACGAGAACGCGGTCGCCCCGTCGATCGTCTTGGCGCTCAGGCCCGCGATGATCGCCAGCCAGGTGAGGGCCAGGGTGAACAGCAGCAGGATGCCGATGACGGCGAGCCAGGCGAGGGGCCCTGCTCCGGTGCGGAACCCCAGCAGGAATCCGACGGCGAAGATGATCGCCAGGGTGATGCCGTTCGCGACGAGCGAGGTGAGCACGTGCGCCCACAGCACGCTCGATCGGGCGATCGGCATGGAGTGGAAACGCTCGAAGATGCCGCTCTGCAGATCGTTGAACAGGCGGTACGCCGTGTAGGCGATGCCGGACGCCACCGCGATCAGCAGGATGCCGGGGAGCAGGTAGTTGACGTAGTTCTCGGAGCCGATGCTCTGCTTGAGCGCCCCTCCGAAGACGAACACGAACAGCAGCATCAGTGCGATCGGGGTGACCGCCGTGGTGATGATGGTGTCGGTGCTGCGAAAGATGTGCCGCATCGAGCGGCCGGTGAGTGTCGCCGTGTCGGCGACGATGTGCGTGCTCATGCTGCGTCGTCCTTTCCGGATTCTGCGGTCGACGTGGTGCCGACGAGGGTGAGGAAGATCTCTTCGAGGGTGGGCTGCTTCTCGACGTACTCGACTTTGGCGGCCGGCAGCAGGCGCTTGAGTTCTGCGAGCGTGCCGTTGGCGATGATCCGACCCTCGTGGAGGATCGCGATGCGGTCGGCCAGTTGCTCGGCCTCGTCGAGGTACTGCGTGGTGAGCAGCACGGTCGTGCCGGTGTTCGCGAGTTCCTTGACCACGTTCCACACCTCGATGCGGGCTTCGGGGTCGAGGCCCGTGGTCGGCTCGTCGAGGTAGATGACCTCGGGGTGTCCGACGAGGCTCATGGCGATGTCGAGTCGGCGGCGCATGCCTCCCGAGTACGTGCCGACCTTGCGGCCGCCGGCATCCGTCAGCCGGAAGCGGGTGAGCAGGTCGTCGGCGATGATGCCCGGCTCCGGCAGATGCCGCAGTTTCGCGACCAGCACGAGGTTCTCACGACCGGTGAGGATCTCGTCGACCGCGGCGAACTGACCGGTGAGGCTGATGCGCTGCCGCACGGCGACCGGGTCGGCGGCGACGTCGATTCCCTGCACGGCGGCGGTGCCGGCATCCGAGGTCAGCAGCGTGGAGAGGATGCGGACGATCGTGGTCTTGCCGGCGCCGTTCGAGCCGAGCAGGGCGAAGATCGACCCCTTCTCGACCTCGAAATCGACGCCCCGCAGCACGTGGAGGTCCTTGTAGGACTTCTCGATGCCGCGGACGGCGATGGCGGGTGCGTTCATGATCGGGACTCCTTCTTCTTCGCGTCGTCGACCGCCGCGTTCAGGCGGGCGCGTTCCTTGTCGATCCAGTGGGTTCCGCCGTAGGCCTCGGCATAGGTCTCGGCGAACGAGACCGCGTCGTCTCCGACGATGTCGTCGATCGGGGTGCCGTCGATGGCGGCGCGCTCCCACAGGTCGGCGAGGTCGAGGAAGATCTGCACGAGGATGTCGCCGTCGGTGATGCCCCCGTAGTACATCGTGTAGCGGTGCTGGGCGTTCGCGACCGTGCGGTACGGCTCGGGGAGGGCGTCGATGCGCTTCTTCGCATCGCGGTACTGCTTCTTCTGCTCGAGCGATCCGGTGAGCGCTTCGATCCACTTGGCGGCCATGTCAGTTCTCCTTGGTGTTCGTGTCGGTGGTGGTGTTCGTCTCGGTGGTGTTCGTGTTGAGTCGTTCGATGCGCTGCGCGAGGAAGCTCCAGGTCTTCCAGAACTCCTCGAGCTCCTGCGTGCCCGCCGGGTTGAGGGAGTACACCTTGCGGGGCGGTCCCTTCTCGCTCGGGACCTTCTCGACGTCGACGAGCTTCTTCTGCTCGACGCGCACGAGGAGCGCGTAAATCGTGCCCTCGGCGATGTCGGTGAATCCGTGGTCGCGCATGCGGGTCGTGATCTCGTAGCCGTAGGCCGGCTGCTCGGCGAGGAGGGCCAGGACGATGCCCTCCAGAGTGCCCTTGAGCATCTCGGTCATCTGTTTGCCCATCGGGACCTTCTTCCGGTTGGTTCGGTACTCAGTGTTGCTGGGTACTGGTACAAAGTAACACTGAGTACCGGTACTTAGCAACACCGAATACTGAACTTTCTCGGATGGCTTCCGGTGGCGGCGTTCCCGGTCGCACTTCCTACCGCATCGCTGTTGTCGCACCCCGTTCCGTTCCACTTTGTGCCGTGTGGGGCCGCGTTCGAGGGCACGAACTGCGACCGGAGCGGGGCGGTGGCGCGACGGCTCGCCGTACTGACGTGCGGGGGGTCTTTGCGCGCCGGCATCACCCGGTCAGGGCGAGTGAGTCGATGCGCGCGTCGCAGGGGCACGGGTGCGTGGTGCGGCAGCGTAGTGCGGCTGGCCCCTCGGTGCGGGGTCGCTTCTGCATCCGAAACCTCGCTGCGGGACGGGCCCGGGCGAAGGATGCGGCGACTAGCCGTTCAGGCGCGCCGCCATCACCCGCGCCTCGAGCAGCGGCAGCGTGCGGTCGCGGTCGGGCTGGGGGCAGAGGTCGAGGGCGTTCGCGAGTTCGAGGGCGAGCGCGGCGTGACCTGCGGCGTTCGGGTGGAACGGATCGTTCATCATCCCCCACGGCACTCCGCCGTTGCCGAGGTCGCTGAAGCGCGCGTGCTGGTCGACGAGGATCACGTCGTCCGATGCGGCGACGTCGCGCACGGCATCCGCGAAGGCGACGATCCGCTCGCGGCCCGGCGCATTGGGGATGTCGATCGACGGCGGTGTCTGCAGCACGACGATCGCGCCCGCCGCGCGTGCGCGAGTGACGAATTCGCGCAGCGATGCGCCGAACTCCGCAGCCTCGACGGTGACCTGCCCCGGCCCCGTCGCCATGTCGTTGGTGCCGATCATCAGCGTGAGCACATCGGGGGTCCACGTCGCGACCCGTCGGTCCCAGTCATCCAGGATGTCGGTGATGCGGTGGCCGCTGATCGCCGTGTTGATGACGGCATCGCGGGTGCGTCCCAGCTCGCCGCGGATCAGCTCGTGCAGGTGCTCGGCGTAGCTCCGGCCTCCCTGCGTGTGCACGAGCCCGTGGGTGATCGAGTCCGCCGGTGATGACCCAGTTCAGCGGTTCTGCGCCTGCGAGCAGATCGGCGAGACGGCGGAGATCGGATGCGGCGGAGGCGGGGGATTCGGCATTCGGCACGCCCTAAAGACTAGCGGCGGCGTCAGTGGAAGACTGGTCTCATGGCTTCCCCTCTGCTCGATGACCTCCTCGCCCGCATCGTCGACAGCGGCCTGCTCGATGATCCGGTCGCCGAGAACGGCCTCGTCTACGGCCGGGCGACCATCGACGCCGCCGGCGCGGTCGTCACCGTCAACGTCGACCCCGAGCTCGAGGACGACGAGGAGACCCTCGACGTCGACGCGCTGCTCGCGGCGATCACCCGCATCCTGTCGGTGACGGAGACGCGATGGCGTGCGGTGATCGACGAGGTCGCCGACGACATCGACGAAGCGGTCGACGACGAGCCGGTGATCGAGCAGACCGACCTGCGCGACGACCTCGAGGCCACCTCCGCCGTGGTGTTCGCCGACGCCGTGCTGATCGCCTTCGACGCGCCGAAGCAGTTCCCGGACTCCCGGATCCTCGTGCAGCTCGACGACGACCTCGAGGTCGCCAGCGTCGAGGTGCGCGATCGCTGAGCCTGCCCGGCCTACAGCCACTTCTTGTACTTGAACACCCCGTAGAGGGCGGCCGCGAACGCGGCCATCGCGCCGATCGCCATCGGGTACCCGTGCACCCAGTGCAGCTCGGGCATGACGTCGAAGTTCATGCCGTAGACGGTGCCGACGAGCGTCGGGGCGAAGATGATCGCCGCCCACGACGAGATCCGCTTGATCTCGTCGTTCTGAGCGAGCCCCGCCTCGGTCTGCCGCCGTGCGACGAGGGCGGAGTGCACAGTGAGGGCGTTCTCGAGGATCGCGCGGAACGAGTCGACCCGCTCGTTCACGCGGATGACGTGGTCGAGCACATCGCGGAGCGACCGCTGCAGCTCCTCGTCGATCCGGTACTTCTCCGATCCGCGGCGCAGCCATTCCAGCATCCCGGCGAGCGGGTGCACCGCCCGCTGGAAGTTGATGACCTCGCGCGAGAGCTCGTAGATGCGCCGCGAGAGGGCGTCGTCGTCGCTGTCGCCGAAGAGCTGGTCCTCGATCTCGTCGATGTCGTTGAGCAGACCGGTGACGATCGGCTCGTAGCCGTCGACGACCTCATCGAGGATCGCGTAGAAGACCGCCTCCGGGCCCATCGCGAGCAGCTCGGGGTGCGCCTCCATGCGGCGGCGCACGCCTGCGAGGTCGGGCGACTCGGCGTGCCGGATCGTGACGACGAAGTCGGGTCCGACGAACAGGTGCAGCTCGCCGAACTCGATCGACTCCTGCTCGTCGCGGTAACGGGCGGGGCGCAGCACGGCGAAGAGCGTGTCGCCATAGCGCTCGACCTTCGAGCGCTGGTGCCCCGAGAGCGCGTCTTCGACCGCGAGCGGATGCAGGTCGAACTCGCGCGCGACCGAGGTGACCTCCTGCGGGCTCGGCCGGTAGAGGCCGATCCACGCGATGCCGCCGTGGGCGTCGAGCGACCGGAAGGTCTCGTCCAGGTTCTTCGGGGTCTCCACGCGACGTCCGTGGACGTACACGCCGTTGTCGATGAGGGCCATGGTGGGCTCCGTTCTCGCAGGCGCACGCCGGATCAGAGAGGGCGTGCGCAGAATTCATCAGGGGGCGGAAGACGCCACCGACGGCTGCGGAGCAGGACGTGCAGGTACGGAGCCGAAGCTCAACGCACGGATGCAGTCAGACGCGACGCAACGAAGGCGGCGTCGCAACTATCACCGGACATCGCCATCACCGCCTCTCGCGCTCTGAAAGGGTCACGTGACCCGATGTGCCAGCATACCCCTGCATGCTGGACGTGAGATCCATGCGGTTCGAATGCGGTCAGGCGTCGATGCCGACGAGCGCGGCGCTCTTCTGCCACAGCGCCTCGGCCAGTGCGGCATCCTCGATCCTCGGGTTGACCCGTCGGGTCAGCACCCGTTCGTCGTAGTACTCGCCCGAGATCCAGGTCTCATCCGGCGTTCCCTCGATGAACCAGCTCAGGGTGCTGCCGCCCTTCTCGCTGCTGATGAGCAGCAGGTGCTTGAGCGGGGTGCGATAGACGAACCGCATGACGGTGCTCGAATCCGAGGCGAAGTTCGTCTGCACCGTGCCGGGGTGGAACGCGACCGAGGTCAGACCTTCGTCATGGAACTTCGCATGCAGGCTCTTCGTGAACAGCACGTTCGCGAGCTTCGCATCGCCGTAGGCCCGGTTGGCGCTGAAGTCCTTGCTGTTGTCGAGGTCGTCGATGTCGATGCGCCCGAACAGGCGGTGAGCGACGCTCGACGTGTTGACGATCGCCGCGTGGCCGGTGCGCAGCTGCGACAGAAGCAGGTTCGTCAGCAGGAACGGCGCCAGGTGGTTGACCTGCAGCGTCTTCTCGAAGCCGTCGACCGTCGGCGTCCGGTCGCCGAAGATGCCACCCGCGTTGTTCGCGAGCACGTCGATGCCGCCGTCGCCCACGGCGCCCGCGATCTTCGTCGCGAGCTCACGCACGTCATCGAGTCGGGCGAAGTCGGCCGTGAACCATTCGGCACCGGTGTCTGCGGCGACGGCGCGCGTCTTCTCGACCGAGCGTCCGACCAGGATCAGACGATGCCCGGATGCCGCGAGCTGGCGAGCGGATGCCGCGCCGATGCCGTCGGATGCTCCGGTGAGGACGACCGTCTTCGGCGTCACGATGCGGACTCCGGCGGGTGGCCGGCAGTCGGTTCGGCCGCCCTGCGGCTGCGGGCGACGTACACGGTGTTCGACGACGTCCCACCGGTGACCGCGTTCTCGAAGTCGACGACGTGGGCGACGGCATCGTCGAACACGGCGTGCATCACGCCCATGAAGTCGTCATCGGGCGGATCATCCGACCACAGTGCGAAGACACCGCCGGCGGCGAGGTGCCGGTCGAGTGAGCGCAGGCCTGCCGCGGTGTACAGATCGGCGTGAGTCGGGTCGAGCTGGTGACGCGGCGAGTGGTCGACATCGAGCAGGATCGCCGAGTATCCGCTGTGGTCTTCAGGGGGCGCTGCCCGCACCAGGGCGAAGAAGTCGTCTTCGACCAGGGTCGTGCGGGGGTCGTCGACGAGCTCAGCCGACACCGGCAGCAGAAGCCGTCGGTGCCAGCCGATCACAGCGCCGAGTCGATCGACCACGGTGAGAGACGCCACGCGGTCGTCGCGCAGCGCGGCGACCGCCGTGTATCCGAGGCCGAGACCCCCGACCAGGACCGAGAGATCGTCGCCGTCGACAGCGGCGAGGCCGAGATTCGAGAGCTCTTCCTCCGCCACCGTGAACAGGCTCGACATCAGGTACTCGTCGCCGAGCTTGACCTCATAGATCTCCTGGCCGACCGCGGGCTCGGTGCGTCGGCGCAGCATCAGCTCGCCGATCGGAGTCTCCTGCCAGTCGAGCTCTTCGAATCTCGTGATCATCGCGGGTTCTTCCCGTCGTCCTCGGTGCTCGTGCGCAGGGGTGCGGGCGCCCCTGTTCCGGTCGCGGGGGCGGGGGCGTTCATCGAGGTGGGCAGGGAGATCCTCTCGGGCTCCGGCGCAGCCGCGGGCTCCGGTGCCGGCTCCGTTGCAGGTGCCGTCGCAGGGATCGTCGAAGGGGCCGCGGAAGGTGTGGCCTGCGCGGCCGACGGATGTGCGGGGAGCTCGCGCGCGACCTGCTTCTCGAGCACCTGCACGGCCTCATCGCTCAGCAGGATGAGTCCCTCGAGCTCGTCGCGCACACGCTTGTACGCGATGTTGCGCTCGGCCTGCGTGGCCGATTCGTCGACGGCGACCTTGAGCAGCTGCTGCGCGCGGTCGAGGCGCTTGCGCTCGGGTTCGGTGAAGGTCGAGTCGCGCAGGCGCCGGGCATCCTTCTCGGCGATCTCGAACGCGACGGCATACGCGCCCACCGCGTCGAGGTACTCCGAGACCTGCTGCTCGGTCACGGTCGCCTCAGCCGACACCGGCCGCAGAGCATCCGCCGTCTTCTTCGCCCGCAGGAACGCGGCGACCAGAGGCTGGCGTCCGTCGCTCATGGCGGGGAAGGCGATGAGCTTCGCGACATCGAGCTCGTAGTCGAGCCACCGCGCTGTGATCTCGTCGTGCTCGGCGAACAGGCGCTCGAGCAGGGCGTTCGGGGCGACGGATGCTCGGGTGTCGACGACCGCCGGGCCGATCCGCCGCGCGTGGCCTCCGCGGGCTTCGAGCTGAGCGGTCTTGATCTCGGCCTTGAGTCGCAGTGTCTCGAGGCGCCGCTCATGGCGGCGCTTCGCATTGCGCTCCCACGCCTTCGCCGCGCCGCCGGCGACGCCCATGATGGGGAAGATGATCCACCAGGGCACAGTGCCGAGCCAGCTCCAGAAGGGTTCCATGATGCTCACAGCCTACTTCTCGGGCTCGACGCCGTCGCGGGTTCCCGGCCGGGGCACAGCTTCGGATGCCGGGGCTGCGCCCGATCCGCCTCAGCCGCGCTGCGCGCGCTCCACGAGGGCGACGAGCTCGGCGCGCGGCAGCGGGAATCCGTCGAGACGGCCGACCGGGAAGTTGCCGAGCATCTTGAGCATCTCGCCGCCCTCCGCGCCGAACTTCTCGTCGATGACCGCCGCGAACTCCGCACCGACCACCGGGTCGACGAGCAGCTCGTCGAAGGAGGAGCCGAGACTGACCGGTAGGACGACCTCGTCGCCGCTGACCTCCACGGTCGTGCGCGTGTGCAGATCACGGCTCGACGACCCGAGATCGATGACGTACTCGCCGCTCTCGACGATCCAGCGGTCGACGCGGGTGTCCCAGTACGCCAGTTCCGAACGGCGAAGACGCAGCTCGACCTGGACGGTCTCACCGGGCTCGATCAGCACCGACGCGAAGGCCTTGAGCTCGCGCGGCGCGCGCTGCACCGACGATCCGGCAAGGCTCGTGTACGCCTGCACGACCTCGCGGCCAGCGACGGCTCCGGTGTTCGTGACCGGCACGGTGACGACGACGTCGCCCGAGTCGATGACGGATGCCGTCGCCTCGCCGTACGAGAAAGTCGTGTACGAGAGGCCGTGACCGAACGGGAACGCGACGGGCAGGTGCCGTGCGTCGTACCAGCGGTATCCGACCAGCAGGCCTTCGCCGTAGATCGAGTGGCCGTGCTCCCCCGGGAAGCTGCCGAAGGCGGGGGTGTCCTCGATGCGCAGCGGGATGGTCTCGGCGAGCCGGCCCGAGGGGTTCACGACGCCGAACAGCACGTCTGCGGTTCCGCCACCTCCTGCCTGGCCGAGCAGCCACGCCTCGACGATCGCCGGCACCCGGTCGGCGAACGGCAGGGCCACGACCCCGCCGTTCGAGAGCACGACGACGACGTTCGGGTTGGCGGTCAGCACCGCATCCAGGAGTTCGAGCTGCGTGGCCGGCAGGTCGATGTGCTCGCGGTCGAAGCCCTCGGACTCCTCATGGGCAGGAACGCCCAGGAACACGACAGCCACATCGGCGGCGGATGCGGCGGCGATGGCCTCATCGCGGAGGGCCGCCGCGTCGGCATCCGCGTCGGCGCCGATCGTGTAGCCGGCGGCGAAGGCGACCTCTCCGTCGCTGAGTGTGCGGATCTCGTCGAGAGCGGTGTCGACGCGGGTCGGGTTGATCTGCGACGAGCCGGCGCCCTGGAACCGAGGCGTGCGCGCGAACTCGCCGATCACGGCGAGGTTCGCCGACGACTGCAGGGGCAGGATGCCGCCTTCGTTGCGCAGCAGGACGATCGAGCGTCCGGCGACTTCGCGAGCCAGCGCGTGGTGGGCGTCGACGTCGAGCGGGCCGGATGCCGCAGGCCGTGACTGCGCCTTGCGCGCCAGGTCGATGAGGCGGTCGACGACGGTGTCGAGGGCTGCCTCGTCGAGGCTGCCGTCCTGCACGGCGGCGACGATCTCGGCATCCGTCCGTCCGCTGCTGCCCGGCATCTCGAGGTCCATGCCCGCGATCACGCCGGCGACGCGGCTGTTGACCGCGCCCCAGTCCGAGACGACTATGCCCTCGAAGCCCCACTCGTCACGGAGGACGGTCGAGAGCAGCCACGGGTCCTCAGACGCGTAGACGCCGTTGATCCGGTTGTACGAGCACATGATCGTCCAGGGCTGGGCGTCTTCGACGACCCGCTGGAATCCGCGCAGGTAGATCTCGCGCAGCGTGCGCGGGTCGACGTCGCTCGAGACCCGCAGTCGATCGGTCTCCTGGTTGTTGGCGGCGAAGTGCTTGAGCGACGAGCCGACGCCCTTCGACTGGATGCCGCGCACGAGCCCGGCTCCCATCGCGCCCGAGACGATCGGGTCTTCCGACATGTACTCGAAGTTGCGGCCGCAGAGGGGCGAGCGCTTGATGTTGATGCCGGGGCCGAGGATCACCGCGACGTCCTCGATCGCCGATTCGACGCCGAGCGCCACGCCGACGCGTTCGGCGAGTTCGGGATCGAAGCTGGCGGAGAGCCCGACCGCGGGCGGGAAGCAGGTCGCCGGGATGCTGCCGGCGAGGCCCAGGTGGTCGGTGTCGCCGCCCTGCTTGCGCAGGCCATGGGGTCCGTCGGTGAGCATGAGAGAGGGGATGCCGACACGGTCGTTGCTCTTGGTCGTCCAGAAGTCGGCGCCGCTGGTGAGAGCCGCCTTCTCTTCGAGGGTGAGGTCGTGGGCGCGTGCGCCGGTGGGCTCGGTCATGGGATTCCCTCTCGCCGTTGAGCCGGATCGGACCGCATCGGGTGTGCGGCATCCGCTCGATCTCAAAACTTTAATCGCTAAGGTTTTGTTCCACAAGGCGCCGTCGGCATCTGCGAAGAAACCTCTTGCACTGAAAACCTGAACGGTCTAGGTTTTCAGCCACGGGAGCGAAACTCCGGCATTTCGCAGTGTGGCGATGCCTTCCGACTCCCACCGGCCGAAGGAGGCAGGCATGAGCGGTTCCGCAGCGGGTACGCCGTCGGGAATGACGACGGCGACGGCAGTCGCCCGCGAACATCACTGGTTCACGGAGCCGACGGAGCCGGCGAAGAAGGGCTATGTCGCCTGGCTGATCATCGCCCAGTTCATCTTCTTCGTCGCTCTGCTCGGGCCGGCAGTCGTCGGCATCGGTCTGAAGATCACAGACCTGCAGAACGCGGGGGCGATCGCTGACGGTGCCGCAGGCTTCAACACCGCATCCGCGATCCTCGGCGGAGTGGGCGCTTTCTTCGCCACCGTCGCGAACGTGGTGTTCGGCCGGGTCTCCGACCGCACGACGAGTCGATGGGGGCGACGCCGGATCTGGATCGTCCTCGGCACCGTCATCATGACGATCGGCTTCGTCTTCATGGCGACCGGTCCGAGCCTGCTCGTCGCCACGATCGGCTGGGCGATCGCGCAGCTGGGTGCGAACATGACGCTCGCGCCGTTCGTCGCGACGATCGCCGACCAGGTGCCCAAGTTCCAACGCGGATCGATCACTGCGGGCCTCGGCATCGCACAGAACCTCGGCATCGTCGGCGGTGTCTACGTCGCGGGCTGGTTCTCGTTCAGCCTCTTCATCGTGTTCGTGATCCCCGCGATCCTGGCGATCATCGCCATGGTCGTCTTCGCGATCGTGCTGCCCGACAGGGTGCTCCCCGTCAAGCCGCCGCGGATCAGCTTCCGCGAGATCATCCAGACGATCTGGGTCAGCCCGGTCGCACACCCGGACTTCGCACTCGCGTGGTGGTCGCGGTTCCTCATCACGTTCGCGAGCTTCGGGTTCACCACCTTCCGCTTCGCCTACATGGGCTTCCATCTCGGTGTTCCTGAAGAGGAGATCGGCCTCCTGATCGCGAACACGACACTCGTGTACACCGCAGCCCTCGTGGTCACGGCGTGGATCGCGGGCAAGATCTCGGACAGGATCGGCAGGCGCAAGATCTTCGTGTGGACGTCGACTGCGCTCTTCGCCGCCGGCACGTTCGCGCTGATCTTCATCCAGGACGTCCCGTCGTACTACATCCTCGAACTGCTGCTCGGCGCGGCGTACGGCATCTATGTCGGGGTGGACCTCGCCCTGGTCGTCGACGTGCTGCCGAACCCGGATGATTCGGGCAAGGACCTGGGCGTCTTCAACATCGCAAACGCACTGCCGCAGACGGTCGCTCCCCTGATCGGCGGGTTCGTCCTGGCGGCGACCGGCGGCGCCAGCGGTGCCGACTACACGGTCTGGTTCACGGTCTGCGCGGTCGCGGCCCTGATAGGCGCCGCGGTGATCTTCCCGATCAAGAGCGTGAAGTAGCGGGGGAGGGGAGTGGAGATCGGTCGCCTCGGGGGGCGCATCCGATCTCCACTGTCCTGTTCGGCCCTTCATCGGACTCTCTTAGAATGACGTGATGACACGACGGGGGCAGTACGCGAAGGGCGCGGCGAAGCGTGCCGAGATCCTCGCCGTCGCGCTCGATGTCGTCGCCGAACTGGGAACCCGCAAGGCATCGAACCGTGAGATCGCCGCACGTGTCGGACTCACTCAGCCGGGGCTGATGCACTACTTCAGCACCCGCGAAGAGCTCTTCCTCGAAGTCCTCCGGGCGCGCGACGAGCGCGACCACGAGCGGTTCTACTCGCCCCAGCACGGGTTCCAGGGCTTCCTGGATGTCATCGCGCACAACGCCAGCGTGCCCGGACTCGTCCGTCTGTACGTCGAGTACTCGGCTGAGGCGACCCTCGAGGGGCACCCCGCGCGAGCGTTCTTCGAGCAGCGCTTCGCCTGGGTGCGCACCCTCATGGTCGAGGCCGTCGAGCAGGAGCAGGCGGCCGAGCTGATGGGGCCGGATGTCGATGTCGCGTACGTCGCCGATCTGGTCATCGCCGCGGCGGACGGGCTGCAGGTGCAGTGGCTGCTCGACCCCTCGATCGACATGGCGGCCCGGCTGTCTCGGCTCTGGCACGGCATCCGCGCGGCCTCCTGGCCGACCGTCCTCGCCTGACCGGCCTTCGTCTGGTGCGCCTGCGCGCGCCCTGTCGACGGCCGGGCGAGAGGTCGCTTCCGGAGACCGTGGTGTTCTGCGTGCTCCAAGATCTTGTAGAGCTGCTTTTCCGTAATTACGAACTTTTGATAGGTTCGAGTCATGGAACGGGATACTGCGAGTGCGATCGAGCGCCGATTGGCCGATCTCGAGCAGGAGGTGGCGCGGCTCTCCGCTCTGGCCGAACCGGCTGCTGAGCTCGCCGCGGACACGGCTGATGGGGGAGCGGCAGGATCCGTCGTCGAGACGGCGACCGCAGATGCTCCGGAAGCCGCGACGGCCGGCTCCGACGACCCGCTCTGGTTCGTGAACGAGCTCGGCCGTCGCGCGCCGGGCGCGGTGATGATGGCGGGTGCGGTCGACACGGCCGCAGGCCCCATCCGCTGGCAGTACGGCCTCATGGCCGACGGCCTGCTGTCGGAGGACTGGAGTGATCTCGCGCGCCCCCTCGAGGCGCTCGGTCACCCCGCCCGAATCGAGCTCGTCCGTCAGGTCATGCGCGGTGCGCACACCACGGCCGAGCTGCTGCAGCTCGAGCATCTCGCATCGTCCGGCCAGCTGTACCACCACCTGCGTCAGCTCGTCGCCGCGGGCTGGCTCGTCTCGCCCCGCCGCGGATACTACGAGGTGCCCGCGGCGCGCGTCGTGCCCCTTCTCGTCCTGACCATGATCGCTTCGAGCTGAGGAGCCCACCGTGACAACCCCCTCGACGTCCCCGACATCGATCGACCCCGAGGTCCGCGCGAGCGGACCGGAGACACCGGGCCGCCGCCCCACCCGTGCGATCCTCGCCGTGATCGGCGCCGCAGCCGTCGTGGGCGTCGCCGTGGGTGCCGCGATCGGCCCGCAGCACCAGACCGTGAGCGCCTCGACGGCGGGGGATCCGGGCCTCGCTGACCGCATCCGCTCTCTCCCCGGCAGTCTCGACAGCTTCCGCTCTCTCTCGGTCGCCGAGATCGGTCCGGACGGCGCGGTCTTCGCCGGTCTCGGCGATGCCGATCCCGGCAACCCGGGAGCGCCGACCTCCGGCACGGTGTTCGAACTCGGATCCATCACGAAGACCTTCACCGGAGCGCTGTTCGCTGAGGCGATCGACCGCGGTGAGGTCGCCGCGGACGACACTCTCGCCCAGCACCTGCCCGAACTCGAGGGCACCGCAGCCGGCGACGTGACACTCGCATCGCTGTCGCAGCACTCGTCGGGTCTGCCCGGTCTCGGAGCCACGGCCGCCGAGGCCGCGGTCGGCGGCGTGCTGCTCAATGAGAACGCCTACGCGACCACCACGACCGAGCAGCTGATCGCCGACGCCGCGGTGGCGCCGGTCGACCCCGACCAGGGCTCGCTCTACTCGAACTTCGCCGTCTCGCTGCTGGGCACCGCGCTCGTCGAGGCGGCGGATGCCGGTGACTACGCGACCCTGCTCGAGGAGCGCATCACGGGTCCGCTCGGCATGGACGACACGGTCGTCGCGGCATCCGCCGACGAGGTTCCGGCCGATGCCGTGCCCGGCTTCCTGATCAACGGCGTTCCGGCGCCGCGGTGGTGGGGAGAGGGATACCTGCCGGCGGGGTCGTCGACCTTCACAACGGCGGCAGACCTCGCGCTCTGGGCACAGGCGAACCTCGACGGCACGGCGCCCGGAGCCGCGGCGCTCGACCCCACCGCGCCGATGGGCGAAGGCGCCGAGATCGGCTGGGGATGGATCACCTCGGCATCCTTCTCGGGTGAAGGCCTGCAGACGTGGCACAACGGCGGCACCGCGGGCTTCCGCACCATGCTCACGCTCGACCGGGATGCAGGCACGGCCTTCATCGCTCTGTCGAATACGATCGCCCCCGCGGACTACATCGCGATGTCGTACGCATCCGGTGTTCCGATCCCCGCGGTCGACGCCACGACCGCGGCGGTCGCGTGGGGAGTCTTCGGACTCGCGTTGCTTCTCGGCCTGATCGCGCTGATCCGCTCGTTCCGGGTGCGGGCGTTGCTGCCGTCGGTCAGCGACCTGATCTGGGCGACGTTCGGACTGCTGCTGCTCTGGCACAGCGGGCCCTGGTTCGCGGTCGGCGGGTGGCTGTGGGGCATCGCTCTCGCCCCGGTGATCGCCGCGATCGGAGTGCTCGTGCTCCGTGCCTGGCGTTCGCCTCTCCCGTTCCTGCCGCGCCGTCGTGCCTGGCTCTGGTGGCCGGTCGCCGTGATCGGCGCCGTGCTGGCGGTCGGGGTCACCTTCCTCTGGTGACGCGAGGGGCGAGCGGATGGGCGCGGCCGACCCTTCGGGTCGGCGCCCGCCTGCTCGCCCGGTGTCCGAGCGCTCCCGATCAGCGGCCGAGCTTCTCGGCACAGGCGACGCAGTGCGTGGCGAACGGGCGCACTTCGAGGCGCGCCTCGGGAATCGGTCGACCGCAGTTCGCGCAGATGCCGTAGGTGCCGGCATCCAGGCGTGTGATCGCGTCGTCGACCTGCTGAAGCTCGGATGCCGCCGCTTCGGCGAGCCCCGTCAACCGCGACCACTCCGATGAGAGTGTGACGCCCTCGGGATCGTGCTCGTCGTCGTCGTTCGATCCCTCGCGGTCGTGCGTCAGCTCGAGGAGGGTCGCCGCCGTCGATGCGACCCGGGCCGCCGCTTCGGCGCGCAGCAGCGCGAGGCGAGAGCGCGCATCCGTCGTCATCCGCACACTCTAGGCCGCAGGTCGGACATCCGCCCCGCCCGCCGTCACCAGCCGTTCATCCAGCGTTCGGTTTCGAGTACGGCGGTCTCGTAATTGCCTGTCACCTTCGCGAGTTGGAATACCCATGTTCTCGGAATTCGGGAACGTCTCCTCCCGAAAGGTCATCATGCGCCGCCTCACCCTGCCCGCCGTCGGCCTCCTCGGCGTCGCCGCCCTCGCCCTGACCGGCTGCCAGAGCCCGTCCGCCGAAGCGGCACCCGCCGACCCGAGTGCTCCGATCACGATCGCGACGATCCCGGTCGGCGAGGATCCCACCGCCGAGAACCCGATCGAGGTCTTCGCCGAACTCCTCGAGGCGGCCACCGGCCGCGACGTCGAGATCACCGATGTGCCCGACTATCTGAGCGTCGTCGAGGCGATCCGCGCCGACCACGTCGACATCGGCATCATGAGCGGCTTCCCGTCGGCCCTCGCCGTCAACACGGGCGAGGTCGACGCGTTGGTCGCGTTCCAGGGCGACGGCAAGCCCGTCTCGACCTGCGTCGTCCTGAACGACTCGCCGATCGAGACCGTCGAGGACCTCGAGGGCAAGACCGTCGCGTTCGCCGACCAGGCCTCGAGCTCCGGCTACTTCATGCCGGTGTACATGCTGCACGAGGCCGGTCTCGAACAGGGCACCGACTACGAGGCGATCTTCGCCGGCGGACACGAGGGCAGCTTCGCCGCGCTCCAGCAGGGACAGGTGGATGCCGCCTGCACCGCCGTCATGCTGACCGAGCTCGGCGCCCCGATGTTCCCGTTCGCCGATGGCGAGTGGCGTGCCGTCGGGGAGAGCCCGGCGATGGACATCCAGGGGGCCGTGCTCGGACGCCAGTCGCTCGACGCCGACACCCGCAAGGTCATCCAGGAGGGCATCGCCGAGGTCTTCTCGCCCGAGAACGCCGAGCGCCTCGGAGCCTACGGAGCGTTCGCCGCCGCCGAGCAGACCGTCGACCCCGACGGATCGTCGTTTGCCTCCTTCGCCGAGATCGCTGCGGTCGCGGGCGTCGAGCTCAAGGACCTCAAGTGACGAGTCCTGCGCTGACGGGAGCGGGTGCCGCGGCATCCACCACCCGCACCCCCACCGCCGAGCTGCGTCAGGCCCTCCCGCTCGTGACCGTGCGCGACCTCAGCGTCGCGTACGACACGACCAGGGTGCTCGACGGCGTCGATCTCGACCTGTTCCCGGGCGAGATGGTCGCCCTGCTCGGCGCCTCCGGCTCCGGCAAGTCGACGCTGATGCGCAGCCTCACCGGTTTCGCGCCGATCTCGGCGGGGTCGGTGCGGGTCGCCGGCCACGACGTCACCAACCTCGCTCGCGGCGAGCTGCGCACGCTGCGGTCGGATGTCGGGCAGGTGTTCCAGCAGTTCAACCTGATCCCCCGACTCAGCGTGCTGACCAACGTGCTCGCGGGTGCGCTGCACGGCGCAGGGCCGATCAACATGATCGGCGGCTTCTCGAGCGCGCACCGTCGCCGCGCACTCGAACTGCTCGACCGGGTGGGAATCGCCCACAAGGCGGGCGTCCCCGCCCGCTCGCTCTCGGGCGGTCAGCAGCAGCGCGTCGCGATCGCCCGCGCACTCATGCAGCAGCCGCAGGTGATCCTGGCCGACGAGCCGGTCGCCTCGCTCGACCCGAAGCTCGCGGACTCGGTGCTCGAACTCCTGCGCGAGATCGCCACCGAAGACGGCATCCCCGTGCTCGTCAGCCTGCACGTTCTGCCGCTGGCGCTCGCGCACAGCGACCGCATCATCGGCCTCCGGCACGGACGGATGCTGGTCGCCGGCGCCACGTCGCAGCTGGATGCCGCGGCCCTCGCGCCGCTCTACGACGACGAGGAGCACGACGATGACGCTCACCACTGATCCCCGTTCGACCGGGTCGGGTACCAGGACCGACCGGCAGCACACGCGCCCCGCTCTCGATGCGGCCGAGCGGTCTCGCCTCGAGCGTGCCTTCCGCATCCCGCGCGCTCGGTTCCTGATCGGTCTGCCGATCGCCGCCCTGCTGCTCATCTGGTCGTTCAACGGCGCCGAGTTCAACTTCATCAAGCTGGGCGACGGCGCGGTCAACATGGGCGAGTTCTTGTCGCGCCTGTTCCCGCCGGACTTCTCGAAGATCGGCACGATCCTCGCGCTCCTGCTCGAGACATTCCAGATGGCGGTCGTCGGCACCGTGCTCGGGGCCGTGCTGTCGCTGCTCGCCGCCTTCGGGGCCTCGTCGAACATCGCGCCGAAGTGGGTCTACTACCCGACGAGGTGGGTGATGAACATCATCCGCTCGGTGCCCGACCTGGTCTTCGCGCTCATGTTCGTCTCGGCCGTCGGACTCGGTCCGTTCGCCGGCATCCTGGCCATGACGCTCGGATCCATCGGGTCGATCGGCAAGATATTCGCTGAAGCCATGGAGCAGGTCGATCGCGGCCCCGTCGTCGCGATGGAAGCGGTCGGCGCGTCGAAGAGACAGGTCATCCAGTACGGCATCCTGCCGCAGGCCGCACCCCTGCTGACCTCGTACACACTGCTGCTGTTCGAGGGCAACGTGCGCGGCGCGACCATCCTCGGCCTCGTCGGCGCCGGCGGCATCGGCCTCGAGCTGACCACCGCCATGCGGATGTACGACTACGGCCACCTCAGCGCCATCATCATCTGCATCATCGTGCTCGTCACGGCGATCGACCAGGGCAGCGCCCTCATCCGAAGGAGAATCACATGACCATCGCCGACATCGACCTGGTGCTCAGCGCCCCCGTCAACCTGCGCGACCTCGGCGGAATCCCGATCGACGGGGGAGTGCTGCGCGAGGGCCTCGCGATCCGCACCGACGACCTCGCGTACGTCACGAGTGAGATCGCGTCCGAGCTCGTCGCCGCCGGGCTCACCGCGATCATCGATCTGCGCTCGCCGCTGGAGGTGTCGGTGACCGGCCGGGGCCCGCTCGCCGACTACCCCGTGGCGTACCACCACCTCCCGCTGATCGCCGATGTCGGGCGTTCGATGGGCGAGGGAACCACCGAACTCAGCCACGATGCGATGGGGCAGATGTACCTGCGCATGGTCGAGGTGGCTGCGCCCCAGCTCGTGACGGCGTTGAACGTGATCGCCCACACCCCGGGGACGGCGGCATTCCACTGCGCCGCCGGGCGCGACCGCACCGGTGTGGTCGCGGCGATGCTGCTGCTCGCACTCGGTGCGGCGGATGACGACATCGTCGCCGACTACGCCCTCACCGGCGGCAACATGGTCGCGATCATGCAGCGCACAGCTCCCGTGATGGGCGCGATGTGGAAGGCGCTCGGATTCGACGCCTCCGCTGCCGCGTCGACGTCGTCTCTGCTCGAGGGGTCGATGGAGGTGTCGATGCGCACGCTGCTCGACACGCTCCGCGAGCAGCACGGTGATGCGCTCGCGCCGCTTCGCGCAGCCGGACTGTCGGACGCGACCGTTGCGCGGCTCCGCGAGCGGGCGCTCGGCGCGTGACGACTGTGGAGCGAGATGCCGGGGCAGCGGTTCGCCGCCGTCCCGGTCGCCCGCGTGATGAGGACATGGACGGCCAGATCGTCGCCGCGACGCTCGAGATCATCGATGCCGGTGAGGAGGTGACCGTGAGTCGCGTCGTCGCTCGGAGCGGTGTGAGCCGCGCTGCGCTGTATCGGCGGTGGCCGTCGCTCACGACGCTGATCGCGGCGGCCCTCGACGTGGGTCGCACGATCCCGCCCGAGTATGCGGAAGGCGTCGATCTGCGCGAGGCGTTGGTCGACGGGTTCGGACTCGGTGGCAACGGCGTCGCTCTTGCCGTGTCGGGGTATTCGGAGGAGCGATTCCGGCAGCGCATCCGTCTCGTCATGTCGGACCGCGCCCTGCAGAAGGCGTACTGGCAGTCGCATGTGTCGCGGCGGCGGGTGCCGCTGTTGAACGCGCTGCGCGCCGGGGTCGCGCGCGGACAGCTGAGGGCGGATCTCGATGTCGAGGCGTGCTTCGACGCGATCGCCGGCACTGCGTACTACCAGATCGTCGTGCGCGGTGACCGGATGGATGACCCTGCGGTGGCCGCGCGGCTGCACGCCGCGGTCGACGTGATCTGGCGCGGAATGGTGGCCTGACCCGCACCCCGGGGTCCGTTATCCGCACATCTGGGCATGCATCCGTGCGGACTCCCGCTGGTTCAGTCGGCTGGTGGATCTCCGGGTGGCGAGCGAATCGACCAGCCAACCGGAAGGTCAGCGGGCGCGAGCGGCTACTCGAGCCACTCCGTGATGAACCGGTCGCTGGCATGGATGTGGGTGGCCTCGTAGGTGCCGCCGTCGAGCACCTCGAAGCGGTGGTCGACGAGTGCCGGCACGACCAGTACCTGACCTCCGGCGCCGACGACCTGCTCGTCGCCCACGGTGAAGAGTGCGCGGCCTCGGTGGATCACGAAGGTCTCGACATAGGGATGCCGGTGCAGCCGCGGTCCGCTTCCGACCGCTGAGGTGAACTCGCGGATGATGCTCACGGGCGAGCCGATCAGGTGGCCCTCGATATTCGCGTCGAGGGCGACGTCGATGGGTGCGATGGTCATGGTGCCTCCTTGCTCGCCGAGGCTACCGACGCGCGCCCGTGCACGGTAGGGGTGCCCGCGATGCAGGGGGAGATCTCCTTCAGAGCGCGTGGCCTGACCGGCAGCGCGCGCCGACCCGGGCCGTCAGCGGCGCTCGGGTGCGGTCTCCGCGGCCGGCACGACGTGGACCGTGTCCGTCCGCACGCCGGGGTGGTCGCGCTCGAGCGCTGCACCTTCCATGTCGACGTTGGGGAGGATGCGATCGAGCCACCGCGGCAGCCACCAGGCCGACCTGCCGAGCAGGTGCATGAGCGCCGGCATGAGCAGCATCCGCACGACGAAGGCGTCGAGCAGCACACCGAAGGCGAGGCCGAAGCCGATCGAGCGGATGATGGTCGACTCCGAGAAGATGAACCCGCCGAACACCGACACCATGATGAGGGCTGCGGCGATGACGACCGAGCGGCCGGCGCGGAAGCCCTGGGCGACGGCATCGCGCGCGGATGCTCCGTGCACGTACGCCTCGCGCATTCCCGAGGCGAGGAAGAGCTGGTAGTCCATGGCCAATCCGAACAGGATGCCGACGAGGATCACCGGCAGGAAGCTCAGGATCGGACCCGGGCTGTCCAACCCGATGAGATCTGCACCCCAGCCCCACTGGAACACGGCCACGATCAGGCCGTAGGTCGCGAACAGCGAGAGCACGAACCCGCCGGTGGCGATGATCGGCACGAGCAGAGAGCGGAACACGACGATCATGATGAGCAGCGAGAGCCCGACCACGACCACGAGGTAGAGGGGCAGGACGCCCGCCAGCGCCTCGGAGATGTCGATGTTGGTCGCTGCCTGTCCGGCCACGCCGAGCGTGATGCCGCCGTCGAGCTGCGGCAGGGCGCGGATGTCCTGCACGAGCTTCTCTGTCGACGCGCTGTTCGGGCCTTCGGCCGGCAGCACCTGGAACGCGAGCAGCGTGTTGTCGTCGGACGTCGCGATCGGGGCGACAGCGACGACGTCATCCTGATCGGCGATCTTCTGGGCGACCTCGACCTGGGTGGCGAGGAGGTCGTCGTCGCTCACCGCGTCGTCGAGAGTGGCCGTGACCAGCAGCGGCCCGTTCGCGCCTTCGCCGAACTGCTCGTCGACGATGTGGAACGCGCGGTAGCTGGTCGAGTCCGAGGGCTCGCTCGCGCCGTCGGGCAGGCCGAGGCGCATCGACATCGAGGGGATCGCGACGATCAGCAGGGCGATCACGCTGACGAGCACGGTGACGATCGCGCGCAGCGTCGACATGCGCTTGATGGGCTTGCCTGCGGCGTGCGGCTGGCCGATCGTGGCGCGGGCCTTGCCGCTGAGCAGGCGGGTGCCGACGAGCCCGAGAATAGCGGGGGCGAGCGTGATCGCGACGAGCACCGCGACCGCGACGCAGACCGCGCCGACGGTTCCCATGAGCCCGAGGAACGGCACGCCTGTCACGTTGAGCGCGAGCAGCGCGACGATCACGGTGGTGCCGGCGAACACGACTGCCGTGCCCGAGGTGCCGGTGGCGAGCCCGATCGATTCGCGCACGGGGACACCGTTGAGCAGCTGCTTGCGGTGTCGGTTGACGATGAAGAGGGAGTAGTCGATGCCGACGGCGAGGCCGAGCATCACACCGAGCACCGGGGTGACGGATGCCATGTCGACGACGCCCGAGAAGGCGAGGGATGCGGTCACACCGACACCCACGCCGACGACGGCCGTCACGATCGGCAGCGCGGCGCCGATGAGCGATCCGAGCATGACGATCAGGACGATCGCGGCGAATGCGAGGCCGATCGCCTCACCGACACCGAAGATCTCGGGCACGCCCTGCGCGATGTCGGTGCCGAAGTCGACCTCGACGCCGTCGATCGGGGAGGACTCGAAGTGCTCGATCGTGCCTTCCTTGACCTCTTCGGAGAGCTCGAGGCGGGGGTCTTCGAACGAGACGTTGACGATGGCGGTCGAGCCGTCGTCGGACACGACGCCGATGCCGTTCGCGAGATCGAGGAGCGTGGATCCGAGATCGACCTTCTCGGCGTTGGTGTCGAGTTCGGCGCGCGACTCGTCGATCGTCTTCTGCTGGGTGTCGAGTTCGGCGAGCTGGGCGTTGAGCGCGGCGATCTGCGCGTCGAGAGCGGCGAGCTGCGCGGAAGGAGCACCGCCAGCCTCAGCCTGCGATCGAGCGGTCGTGAGCTGTTCGAGGCCCGCATCGAGCTGGGTGCGTCCGTCGTCGAGCTGTGCCTGACCGGCATCCAGCTGGGCGCGGCCGCCTTCGATCTGGTCCTTGCCGTCGGCGAGGTCCTGCGCCTGCACGGCCTGCTGCTGCTGGGCGTCGAACGGATCGACCACCGATGCGACACCGTCGAGGTCCTCGGCGCTCTTCGCGAGTGCGGAGATCTCCTGCTTCTGCTGCTCGGTGAAGGCCGAGCCGTCGGTCGTCTGGTAGACCACCGTGCCGGTGCCGCCGGCGGTGTCCGGCAGCTTCTCGGCGAGCTGGTCGGTCACCGCACCCGAGGCGGTGCCGGGGATGTCGAAGCTGTTGCTCAGTGTGCCGCCGAGCGTGAGGAACGCGCCGACACCGAGGCCGAGGATGATGACCCACGAGACGATCACCGTCCACGCCTTGCGCGCAGCGAGAGAACCCAGACGGTAGAGCAGTGATGCCAAAACGATCTCCTTAGACGAATAGATCATACGGGGCGTCTCGTCTAGTGTTCTGTGGTTATCCTGAACGTGTGGTGAACGAGCATCGAAGCGGACCTGTGCGCAGCACGGCTGCCCGTGAAGCGATCCTCGACGCGACCTCTCGCCTGTTCCATAACCAGGGCTACGACCGCCTCACGATCGAGGGCATCGCGAAGGAAGCCGGCGTCGGCAAGCAGACCATCTACCGGTGGTGGCCGTCGCGGGGTGCGTTGATCGGCGAGTGCCTCGCCGAGGGTCGCCTCATCCCCGTCGACTTCGTCGTGCCCGACACCGGAGACCTCGCCGCCGACGTCGAGACCTGGCTGCGCAGTGTGCTCTCGATCCTCGAGGCGCCCGAGGGCGGAGCGCTGCTGCGATCACTGGTCGCCGCTGCCACCGAGGATGCGGGCGTCGGCGCTCACCTCGGAGACAGCCTCGGCGTCGAGAAGTACCTCACCGAACGCATCCGCGGTGGCATCCGCGACGGACAGCTCGCCGAGGACGCCCCTGTCGAGCAGCTCGGGAGGGCCATCCTCGGAGCGATCATCGTCGAGTCGCTGGGGCGCGAGCACCACGACCCGGAGTCGATCGTGCAGCTGACCCGCTTCTTCTTCTCGCGCTAGTCCTCGGGCTCACCGCGCCACCGCGGTCTGGCCGCCGGTCTGAGCGTCGAGGCCTGATCGATGCCCGTACGCGAACGACGCGGCATCCGCCCCTCGCCTCGGTCGTGCGGCTCTGGTCGCCATCTCGTCGACCGCAGCATCGACCCGGCGCCGCCGCGAGACGAGCACGAGATCGGTACCTGCGGTGCTCTCGTGGACGACGACGCGGCGGCTCTCCGCGATGCGGTTCATGACGCCCACTGCGAACCCACGGAGGAATCCGCTGCGCGCCCGTCTTCTCTCGCCCTCGCGGTGCCTGGCGTACAGGTCTCGGTGCGTGAGCCACCAGTCGCGCATCGCGACCATGGCCTGCACCTCGAGGCTCGCGGTCAGCGTCTGCGCCTGGCGGACGTCGGATTCGTGCCCGACCAGATACAGCGCGGACACGGGCGGGAACTCCCCGACGAGGGGCCGCACGGTCTCGAACGCCATGGCCACGCCGATGCCGATCTCGCGGAGGTCCTTCGCATAGACGCCGCGGAACAGCATCCGCTCGGTGACGATCTGCTCCTGCGGTTGCCCGAGTCGCCCGCGTCTCTCGTCGATCTGCGCCTGCTCGATCCCGTACTTCATGATCAGGCGCTCGGCATGCTCGGTCAGAGCCTCGGCCTCTTCGGGCGTCGTGCTCTCGGCCTTGGCGAGCAGTTTCGCGATGAGGTCGAGTTTGGCTTCGGTCATGGCATCCCCCTTGGATCTGTGATGCCTCGGATCCTTCGCGGGGGGACCTACATTCCGATGCCGAACTCCGGGGTCTGTGAAGAAACCCAGATCAGGGATGTCGGTGCAGAAGCGGATGCCGTGAGGCCGACCGGGCACAGATTCGGACCTGAGATCTGACACGCCGCCGCACCGGTCCGTTGTGCTGGAGTGTCGCCCGCGCGCTCCGAAGTTGTGCCCGGGTCGGGGGGGGCAGACGAGGGACGACCTCAGACGAGGGGCGTCAGCCGAGGATCAGCGTGAGGACGGTCGCGCCACCGCCACCGAGGATCAGAGCGATGATCACCGTCCAGGCGACGATGCGGAGGCGACGGTTGCGCTTCTCGCCGAGGTCGCCGTAGTCGTCGTCGGGCCGGCTGAGCTCACTCATGCGCTGACCGGCTCCGCGACCGTCGGGCCGAAGGCAGCGGGCAGGGTGGCCTGCGAGCGCTCGCGGATCTCGGCGATCGGAACAGTGAAGACGTCCTGCACCTCGAGCTTTGCGCCCTCGCTGTCGGTCACGCCGATGCGCATCACGGGGTAGTCGCGGCCTTCGCAGAGCCCACGGAACTTGACGTCGTCTTCACGAGGAACGGTCACGATGACGCGACCGGTCGACTCGGAGAACAGGGCGGATGCGGCATCCACACCGTTGCTCTCGATGATCTCGTTGAGCCAGACGCGCGCGCCGACGCCGAAGCGCGAGACGCCCTCGGCGAGAGCCTGCGCGAGGCCACCCTCCGACACGTCGTGCGCCGACGAGATCAGCCACTCGTCGCGGGCAGCGCCGAGCAGACCTGCGAGGCGCTTCTCGCCCGCGAGGTCGACCTTCGGCGGCAATCCGCCGAGGTGCTGGTGCACGGTCTCGGCCCACGCCGAGCCTGAGAGCTCGGTCGAGGTGGTGCCGAGCAGGTAGATGTTCTGGCCTTCGTCCTGCCATCCCGAGGGGATGCGGCGCGAGACGTCGTCGATGATTCCGAGCACGCCGACGAGCGGGGTCGGGTGGATCGGCACGTCGCCGGTCTGGTTGTAGAACGAGACGTTGCCGCCGGTGACAGGGGTGCCGAGCTCGTAGCATCCGTCGGCGAGGCCGTCGACGGTCTGCCCGAACTGCCACATGACCTCGGGGTTCTCGGGAGAGCCGAAGTTCAAGCAGTCGGTGATCGCGGTCGGCACGGCGCCGGTGACGGCGACGTTTCGGTACGCCTCGGCGAGGGCCAGCTGCGCACCGGCATACGGGTCGAGCTGGCAGTAGCGGCCGTTGGCGTCGGTCGAGATCGCGAAGCCGAGACCCGACTCCTCGTCGACGCGGATCATGCCGGCGTCGTCGGGGAACGAGAGGGCCGTGTTGCCGAGCACGTAGTAGTCGTACTGGTTGGTGATCCAGCGGGTGTCGGCGAGGTTCGGCGAGGCGACCAGGTCGAGGAACTGCTCGCGCAGCACCTCCGGGTCGTTCGAGCGGGGCAGGTTCTCGGCGGCATCCGCCTGCAGCGCGTCGATCCACGTCGGGTACGCGACCGGGCGGTCGTAGACCGGGCCGTCGACCGCGACGGTCGAGGGATCGACGTCGACGATGCGCTCGCCCTGCCAGTCGATGATGAGGCGGCCGTCTCCGGTGACCTCGCCGAGCACCGACGTCTCGACGTCCCACTTCTTGACGACCGCGAGGAACGCGTCGAGCTTCTCGGGGGCGACGATCGCCATCATGCGCTCCTGCGACTCCGACATGAGGATCTCCTCAGCCGTGAGCGACGGGTCGCGCAGCAGCACGTTGTCGAGCGAGACCTTCATACCGCTGTTGCCGTTGGCCGCGAGCTCGCTGGTCGCGCACGAGATTCCGGCGGCACCGAGGTCTTGGATCGCCTCGACGAGCTCGTCGCGGTAGAGCTCGAGGCAGCACTCGATGAGCACCTTCTCGGCGAACGGGTCTCCCACCTGCACCGCGGGGCGCTTGGTCGGGCCCGTGGAATCGAAGGAGTCGGAAGCAAGGATGCTGGCGCCGCCGATGCCGTCGCCACCCGTGCGGGCGCCGAAGAGCACGACCTTGTTGCCGACGCCGGTGGCGTTGGCGAGCTTGAGGTCTTCGTGGCGGAGCACGCCGACCGCGAGCGCGTTGACGAGGGGGTTGGCCTGGTAGACGGAGTCGAAGACCGTCTCGCCGCCGATGTTCGGAAGGCCCAGGCAGTTGCCGTAGAAGCTGATGCCGCTGGTCACACCGTGCACGACGCGGGCGGTGTCGGGGTGGTCGATCGCGCCGAAGCGCAGGGCGTCCATGACGGCGACCGGGCGTGCGCCCATCGAGATGATGTCGCGGACGATGCCGCCGACGCCGGTCGCGGCGCCCTGGAAAGGCTCGATGAACGAGGGGTGGTTGTGCGACTCGGCCTTGAAGGTGACGGCCCAGCCCTCGCCGACGTCGATGACGCCCGCGTTCTGGCCCATGCCCACCATCAGGCGCTCCTTCATCTCGTCGGAGACCTTCTGGCCGAAGCGGCGCAGGTAGTTCTTCGACGACTTGTACGAGCAGTGCTCCGACCACATGACGGAGTACATGGCCAGCTCGCCGGAGGTCGGGCGGCGGCCCAGGATCTCCTTGATGCGGGCGTACTCGTCGTCCTTGAGGCCCAGCGCTGCGTACGGCTGCTCCTTCTCCGGAGTCGCGGTGGCGTTCTCGACGGAGTCGGGGACGTGCTTGTGGGCAGGTGCAGGGGCGGTGGTCACGCGCACTCCTAGATGAGGGGCCGGCGGGGCATGGCCAGTCTACCGGGGGATGCCGTGGGCCCGGACTCGTGCGTCGGGGCGACGGGTGCCGGCATCCGCTGCTCGCGTCTACGTCAGGAGCGGCCCGAGCTCCCGTGCAGCCGCGATGACGGAGACGGCGATCGAATCGGACTCGTCGATGTATCTGCGCGGACCCGAGTAGGACAGTGCTCCGGCAAGCGCGCCGGAGGCGTCGGTGATCGGCGCGACCAGACACCCCCGCTGGCCGTCGCGAGCGCGGATCACGCCCTGCTCGCGGAGCTCGGTGGCGAGGTCGTCGGCGACGTGCTCCCCGCGGACGACTTCCCCTCGCACGACGAGTGGCAGCAGACCCAGCGCGTATCGGGTGGGCTCGTGCTGCAGGCCCAGCCGGTTCGAGAGGGGAAAGTCGGGGTCCTCATCGGCGATGACGACTCTGCCGTCGCGGTAGAGGACGAGGTGGATGCCACCCCGCGCACTCGCCCTGGTGCGCTCGAGGACGTCGCGTGCGGCACGGGGGACGCGCTCGACGGCGATGCTGCCAGCCAGCAACGCCACTTTCGTGCCCAGGGCGAAACCGGTGAGATCCGGTGTCCGAACGAGGTATTCGTCCTGCACCAGCAGATTGAGCAGGCGATAGGTCGTCGCGCGCGGCATCCCCAGATGCTCGGCGAGTTGCCGCGCGGTGACGCCGGCTCCCATTGCCGCGACGGCTTCGAGCATCGACAGCGCACTGTGGATGGCGGTGGGCTGGCGGGCCGAGATCGATACCCCGTCACCGCCCGTCATCCGTCGGCGTCCCCCGGTTCGCCCCCGTTTGCGCTGCTGCTGCCGTCGCCCGCGCTGCCGTCGCCTGCGCTGCCACTGCGCGCCACACCGCCGAGCACGTGAGCGGCGACCGGCTCGTCGTAGCGTCCGACCTCACCCATGGGCGAGCGCCGTCGCCACCGGATCAGCACCGCCGCGATCAGGGCGAAGCCGAGCGCGAACAAGACCCCGGGGTTTCCCGCGGCCGCCTCCGCGACGAGATAGACCGTCAGGCATGCCGCAAGCGCCGCCGCCGCGCTGACGGCGGCGATGACGGAACCGACGGTGACCTCCCCGATACGGCGCAGGAACAGGGGAGCGGCGATGCAGACCAGCACGTAGGCGACGATGTAGCCCGCTGCCGAGATCAGCAGGACGGCCTTCATGGCGTCCCACGGTGACACGCCGGCCGCGACGATCACGATCGGTGCGAGGACGATCGGCGGGACCGCGACGACGACCGCGCCGATCGGAGTGCGGTGGCGTCCGTGCGTGCGGCCGAGCCGGGCGGGGAGGACACCGTCGCGGGCGAGTGCGAACACAATGCGGGTGAGGGCGGTCGTCGATGCGATGGCGCAGGCCAGGCCCGAGGTGGCGATGCCGACGTCCGCGACGGCGGCCCAGGCGGAGAGACCGAAACGCGACGCCAGCTCATCGAGGAGCGCGACAGAAGTCGTCCCCCCGATCGCGTCCGCCCCTGCGATCTGCGTGTAGCCGGCTATGAGGTAGAAGACGCCGGCCACGCCGACGCTCCACACGATGGCGCGGGGGATGTTCTTCAGGGGCGAGCGCGCTTCGACGCCGAGCGTCGCCGAGCTCTCGAAACCGACGAACGCTGTGATCGCGAGCACTGCGCCCCCGGCGACGCCCGCCACCGATACATCGTCGGGCGAGAAGATCGCCGCCGGATGGATCGGTCCGATCTGCACGAGGAGCACGATCAGAAGGAGCAGGATCAGCGCGACGGAGACGAGTTCGACGACGAGAGCGACCCGGGATGAGAGACGGATGCCCCGCACGAGGACGATCGCGAGCACCGCTGCCTCGATGACCAGAGCGCCGAGAGCGATCGGGGTCGCGGGGAGCTGCGGCCACAGCCTGGTCACGAGCATCGTCGCGTAGTGCGCACCGCCCAGGAGCGCGAAGACCGAGATGAAGGCGTACCCGACGACGATCGCCGCGCCCGTCGCGAGCCCGGCGGTCGTGCCGAGTCCCCGGGCGGCATAGGTGTAGAGCGAGCCGCTGGCGGCGAACCGCCGCGTGAACTGGTTGATCGTCCGAGCGACCAGGAACGTGATGATCGTCGCGAGGGCCATCACGAGAACTGTCGCTCCGCCGGCCAGATCCGCGACCATCAGCACGGCCATGGCCGACGCCGCAGCCGGGGCGATGGCGGCGACCGACTGCGCGAGGACGTCGGCGAAACCCACGGTGTGCCTGTCGAGTCCGTGCAGCGGTGAGCGGGCGGCGAACGATCGAACGGCCTCCGGGCGTTCGATCGCCTCGTCGAGTGCAGACATGGGGCCTCCGCCTGTTGCGCGATGAACGCTGCTGCGCGATGGGAAGAGGCTACGAGCGATCGGTTGCAGGGACGCTTCAGTCGTGTTTCGCGCAGATCTCGCCCGAATGAGACAGCCCGTATTCGAGTGTCCCGTTCGCGGCGACCGCAGACGTCACTCCGCCGAGACGGGCGGGAAATCCCGCCGCGGCAGGGTGGGGGAACCGCTCCACTCCGCTTCTCTCAGAAGGGTTTGCACATGGTCCAGATTCAGCCCAGCGCCACCGAGACTTCCCCGAAGAAGGTCTTGTCGGGATCGCTCGGTGCGACGGCGATCGTCTTCATGGTCGTCGCCGCCGCCTCGCCCCTGACTGTCATCGGCGGGTCGGCCCCGCTCGGCATCCTGCTCGGCAACGGGTCGGGGTTCCCGGCGCTGTATGCGATCAGCGCCGTCGTTCTCGTGCTCTTCGCCGTCGGCGTCTCGGCGATGGCCAAGCACGTCCCCAACCCCGGGGCGTTCTTCACCTACGTCGGATACGGCCTCGGACGCTCGACCGGCCTCGCCTCCGCCTGGATCGCGATGCTCACGTATACGACGATCCAGGTGTCCGTGTACGGGTACATGGGCTACGTGCTGAGCTTCACCTTCGAAGGGTTCGGCATCACGCTCCCATGGTGGCTGTACTCGATCGCCGTCGTCGCACTCGTCGGGTTCCTCGGCTATCGCCACATCGATCTGTCCAGCAAGGTGCTCGGCGTCCTGCTCTGCGCCGAGGTCGGAATCGTCCTTCTTCTCGTCGCGGCGGTCGTGATCTCCGGCGGCCCCGAAGGGCTGAGCCTCGCACCGTTCGAGCCGAAGAACGTCGCGAGCGGTTCCCCCGGCGTCGGCCTCATGATGGCGATCGCCGCCTTCATCGGATTCGAGGCGACCGCCGTCTTCCGCAGCGAGGCGCGCGATCCCGACCGCACGATCCCCCGCGCCACCTATATGGCCGTGATCGGCGTCGGTGTGTTCTACACCCTCGCCTCATGGGGCCTCGTCATGGCGTGGGGGCCTTCGAACATCCTGGAGGAGGCCGCGGCCGACCCGGGAACGCTCATCCTCCGCACGATGTCGGCGTACCTCGGCGCCACCGGCGAGATCATCACGAACATCCTCCTCATCACCGCGATGTTCGCCTGCGTGCTGTCGTTCCACAACGTCGTCGCCCGTTACCAGTACTCCATGGCAGGCGCCGGCGTGCTGCCCGACCGGGTGGGCGCCGTGCACCCGAAGCACATGTCGCCGCACGTGTCCTCGCTCGTGCAGAGCATCACCGCGGTCGTCCTCGTCGCGCTGTTCGCCGTTCTGCAGCTCGACCCGGTGCTGCAGGTCTTCACCTGGTTCGCCGGGGTCGCGACCGTGGCCATCGCCCTCCTGATGGCGGTCACCTCGATCGCGGTCATCGTCTACTTCGCGAGGACACGCAAGGACCGGAGGATCTGGAACACCGTGATCGCCCCCGTGCTCGGTTTCATCGGCCTGGTGCTCTCCGTGGTCATGATCGTCGTCTACTTCCCGATCATGGTCGGCGATGCGGATGCCACAGGCGCGCCCGTGTTCGGCGCGGTCAGCTGGAGTCTGCTCGGGCTGGTGATCGTCTTCCCCCTGATCGGGTACGCCCAGGCCGCGTGGATCAGAGCCCGCAGGCCCGCGGCATACGCCAAGCTCACCGACGCCATCGCCGGCTGAGGCGCACCATGAGCGCGACCGACACACTCTCCCCCACCCCCTCGACGACAAGGACCGTCATGCCCCTGCCCCACGTGGATTTCCTCTATCTCTCCGAAGCCGACATGATCGCGGCCGGAGTGACCGATATGCACCAGTGCGTCGACACCATGGAGGAGATGTTCGCGCTGTTCGCCGCGGGCGACTACCGCATGACCGGTGAGAGCAACGATTCGCACGGCGCGATGATGACTTTCCCCGAGACGTCGCCGTTCCCGAACATGCCGGTGCCCACTGAGGACCGACGGTTCATGGCGATGCCGGCGTACCTCGGCGGAGACTTCCAGACGACCGGCGTCAAGTGGTACGGATCCAACATCGCCAACCGCGAGAAGGGTCTGCCGCGGTCGATCCTCATGTTCACGCTCAACGACACCGACACCGGGGCACCACTCGCGTTCATGTCGGCGAACCTGCTGTCGGCATACCGGACCGGCGCCGTGCCGGGGGTCGGTGCGCGGCACTTCGCCCGCAAGGACTCGCGCGTCGCGGGGATCGCCGGGCCCGGCGTCATGGCACGCACGGTGCTCCTGGCCTTCATGGATGCGTGCCCGCTGATCGACACGCTGAAGATCAAGGGGCGAGGGTCGGAGAGCCTCGAACGCTTCCAGGAATGGGTGCGCGAGGAGTTCCCGACGATCACCACGATCGAGGTCGTCGACTCGATCGAGGACGTCGTCCGGGGCAGCGACCTGGTGAGCTTCTGCACCACGGGCACCGGTGCCGGCGGCTCGGAGAACTACCCCACGATCCAGCGGGAGTGGATCACGCCCGGGGCGTTCTTCGCGATGCCGTCGCTGTGCAACACCGACGACTCCCTGCTGGACAGCGACATCACGAAGGTCGTCGATGCGTACGGGTTGTACGAGACCTGGTACGAGGAGTTCCCGAAGCCGTCGTTCGAGCACATTCCGATGGTCGGGCAGAAGTGGATGGATCTCGTGAAGGCCGGGGAGCTCTCCCGTGACGAGCTCGTCGACATCGGCGATGTCGTCTCCGGAAAGCGGCCCGGTCGGCAGAGCGACGACGAGATCGTCATCATGTCGGTCGGCGGGATGCCGGTGGAGGACGTCGCGTGGGGGACGAAGGTGTACCGCAACGCCCTGGAGCGCGGCATCGGCCAGAAGCTGAACCTGTGGACCGAGCCGGCTCTCGCATGAGTGCGGCAGAGGTCATCCGGACCGTCGACGTCGCGGTGGTGGGTGCAGGCTCCATGGGATCGATGGCGCTGTGGCACCTCGCGAAATCGACGGGGCTGTCGGTGCTGGGCATCGAGCAGTACGGACCGGCGCACGGCCATGCAGCGTTCGCCGGTGAGTCGCGTCTGTTCCGTGCGGCGAACAAGGAAGGCGCGCTCTACACGGCAGCTGCTCTCGAGGCCAGGGCGCTGTGGACCGAGCTGGAGCGTGAGACCGGCCGCCAGCTGCTGCTGAAGACCGGCGTCCTCGCGGTCGCGCCGGAGGGACATCCGTTCCTCGAGTCCACGCAGCGATCGATCGTGGAGGGCGATCTGCCGCACCGGTTCCTCGATGCGGCGGAGCTCCGCCGGGAGTATCCGCAGTTCACCGTCGAGGATGGCGACATCGGGATCATGGACGTGCTCGGCGGCGGGTTGCGCTCGGAGCTGGCGGTGGCGACCGCGCAGCGGGCCGCGATCAGGCGGGGGGCGGAGATCCTGTACAACACCCCGGTGCTCGGCATCGATGAGGGCGACAGCGGTGTCGTGATCTCGACATCCGAGGGGATCGTCCACGCGCAGAAGGTGATCGTGACGACCGGTGCGTGGACGACGAGGATCGTGCCGGAGCTGCGCGATCTGGTGAGCGCGATCGCCATCCCGCTCACGTGGTTCATGCCGGAGGACATCAGCCAGTTCACCCCTGACCGCTTCCCGTGCTGGATGCGGGACCTGGACGGCGACCATGCCTTCGGCGTCCCCACGCTCGACG
Organism: Microbacterium sp. CGR1; assembly: GCF_051062835.1. GTDB lineage: Bacteria > Actinomycetota > Actinomycetes > Actinomycetales > Microbacteriaceae > Microbacterium. The sequence goes on from NZ_JAOTPG010000001.1 coordinate 2,764,227, forward strand.
GCTACTCGGTCAAGATCGCCCCCACGACGCGCATCGACACGATCGAGGACCCCGACACGGACCCCCGCGAACTGTCGCGTGCGGAACTGCGGAGCTGCACGGCGATCGCCACCCGGATGTTCCCCGGCATCCTGCCCGAGGTGGTCCGGTCGTCCATCCACCCGGAGTCGACGACGGCTGATCATGTCCCGATCCTCGACGTCTCCGAGTCGGGCCGGATCGTCATCGGAGCCGGGTTCTCCGGCAACGGCTTCAAGTTCTCGCCCGCCTACGGGCGCGTGCTGGCGCAACTCGCCGAGAGCGGGTCGAGTGCGCTGCAGCACCCTCTGTTCACGCTCGGTCACCACCGGCGCCGTGCTCAGGCGCGCGCTGACGATCTCGTCCTCGCAGACGACTATCCGGTCCTCCAGGGCCACTGACACGAAGGACGGAACCCTTGATGATCACCAGTGTGAAGAGCGGAAGCAAGTTCGAGACCCTCGCGAGCTACTCGCGGGCCGTCGCGATCGGCGACTGGATCTTCGTCTCGAACACCGCCGGCATCGACTACGAGACGAGGACCCTGCCGGACACGGCTGCAGAGCAGCTGCGTCTCGCGATCGGCACCGTCGCGCGGGCGCTCGCCGCCGTTGATTCGTCGCTCTCCGATGTCGTCCGGATCCAGGTCTTCGTTCCCGATGCGTCCGATCAGGACGAGGCGATCGAGGTGCTCGGCGAAGTGTTCCGCGGCATCGACCCGGCGCTCACCATGACGCGCAGCCCGCTCGCGGGCGAGTACAAGGCCGAGATCGAGGTGACGGCGCACCGCGGGGCGGGGGCGGCGCGGCGTACGCAGATCGATCTCTGAGCACTCGGCGACTCGGGGTGCGAGGTCGCGGATGCGGTCAGGGCTGACAGATCAGCGGACCTCGCCCGCGTCGGACAGGCGTCGCGAGAGGGCGGTCGCGGCGTCGCGCAGCTCGGACGGTCCGACGACGTGGAACGGGGCGTCGAAGCGCGCGATCGAGGCGAGGATGCCGGTCCACGACCAGGATCCGACCCTGACGCGGCACGAGTTCTCGTCGATCGGCTCGACGCTGCCGTCGCGTCCGATCCAGTGCGCGACCTCGCGGGCGGGCACCTCGAGCACGAGTTCGCCGATGCAGGGCCAGCGGTCGCCGGCATCCGACCCCTTCGCCCGCGCCGCGAGGTAGGTCTGCGCGTCGGCGGCGGGCAACTCGCGCGGCGTGAAGGCGGGGCCGGTCGGGATGCGCGGGGTCATCCGATCGAGGCGGAAGGTGCGCCAGTCGTCGGCCTCGCGATCCCATGCGAGCAGGTACCAGCGTCCTTCGCGGGCGACGACGGCGTGCGGCTCGGTGCGCCGGGCCGGGCGGTCGTGGTCGCCGTAGTCGAAGCGCAGCACGTGCCGGTCGCGCACCGCGGCGCTGACGGCCTCGAGCACCGCGGGATCGACCCGGGTCTCGTTCTCGACGCCGGTGAAGCGGATGCCGTCGACCCGGTGGCGCAGGCGTGACGGCATCACCTGGCGCACGGTGGCGAGCGCACGAGCGGCGCCCTCGTCGATGTCGATCCCGGTGGCGGGCACGCTCTGCAAGGCGACCGCGATCGCGACGGCCTGCTCGTCGTCGAACAGAAGAGGGGGAAGCTCGGAGCCCGCGGCCAGCCGGTATCCGCCGTCCGGGCCCTTGATCGCGCTGATCCGGTACCCGAGCTCGCGCAGCCGGTCGACATCTCGGCGCACGGTTCGGGGCGTCACGTCGAGGCGGTCGGCGAGCACCTGTCCCGGCCAGTCGCGCTGCGTCTGCAGCAGCGAGAGCAGGGTGAGCATGCGCGAGGAGCTGCCGGTCATGACATTCATTCTGCGTCAGGTAGAGGACTGAAACTGTCCGCTTCTGCTGTGAATGTTGTTCATGACGGCACTCCGCCGCGCATCATTCGAGGAGACATCATGACCATCGCAACCACCACCCACCTCAACTTCCGCGGCACCGCTCGGCAGGCGCTCGAGTTCTACGGAACCGTGTTCGGCGGTGAGGTCACGCTCGCGACCTACGGCGACTTCGGGATGCCGGCCGGGGTCCCCGGCGCCGACAAGATCGTGTTCGGGCAGGTCGAGAACGCCGAGGGCTTCCGGCTGATGGCATACGACATCCCCGGTGCGGATGACTCTGACGCGACCGCGGGCACCACCGCGCGGGAGAACGGGATGACGATCACCGACCGCTCCTTCTTCCAGTCGCTGCGCGCCGACTCGCTCGACGAGCTCACCGGATACTGGGACGCTCTCGCAGACGGCGCCTCGATCGTCGAGCCGCTCGCCGCGTCGGCGTGGTCGCCCGGGTTCGGGATGCTCACCGACCGCTTCGGCGTGACCTGGGTGCTCGACGTGCGGGCCGCCTACGCGGGCTGATCCGGTTGGCGGTCACGATTCAGCAGCGATGAAGGGGATCGGCGCGAACCGCGGGTTCGAGCACGATCCAACACGACCCTGCTGAATCGTGACGCGCGACCCGGGTCAGTTCTTGCCGGAGTTGCCGTTCGACTTGTCGGCCTTGTCGGCCTTGTCGGCCTTGTCGGCCTTGTCGGCCTTGTCGGCCTTGTCGGCCTTGTCGGCCTTGTCGGCCTTGTCGCCCTTGCCGGAGTTTCCGGAGTTACCGCTGTTGCCCGGGGTCGCCGTATCGGTGACCGCATCGACGGTCGTGTCGGCCGGTGCGGTGTCGGCGGGAACGGACGCCGTGCGGACGACGGCGCCCGACGCGGTGCGACCGATGTCTGTCGCCGGTGTCGTGAATGCGGCGAGTCCGACCACGAGCGCTCCGGTCGCAGCCAAACCGGCGGCTCCGGCGATCACGCGGTTGCGCGCGCGGTTGCGGGAGCCTGTGCTCGGTCGCGCGCCGGCGACGTCGGCTGCCGGGAGCACAGCCGTCGCATCGGTGGATGCCGAGCTCGCGCCGGTGAATGCCGGGTTCGCGGGGATGGATGCCTGGTTCGCCGGTCTCGACGGAGTCGCAGCTGCGATTGTCGCTGCCGCAGCATCCGACTCCGGCATCGCGGCCGTCGCCTCTTCTGCAGGTGGACTTCCGGCGCCGGCGACGATGGCGGCAGCCGCGGCAGCGACGGCCACTCCGTCGCTGTTCGCGGCGTACCCGCGCAGCAGGCTGCGGGCGGCTCGGGCCACCTCGGTCGCGGTCGGGCGCTCTTCGGGCTCGAGCCGCGTCACGCGGGTCAGCAGGTCGCGCCACTCCGTCGGCACGGTCTCAGAGATCCTCGGCGGCTCCGCGAGGCGTGCGATCGCGGCGGCGCGGCCCGATGCGAGCGACGGATACCCGGGCTCATCGGTGAGGGCCTCCAGCAGCACGAGGCCGAGTGCGAAGATGTCGACCGGAAAACCGGGGTCGAGATCGCGCAGCTGCTCGGGCGCCATGTAAGTGAGTGTGCCGAGCACGATTCCCGGTGTCGTCAGCCTCGTGTCCTCGATCGAGCAGGCGATGCCGAAGTCGGCGAGCTTCGCGGCCACCGGGCGGCCGGCGCGCCCGCGTGCGAGGAGCACGTTCGACGGTTTGATGTCGCGGTGCACGATCCCGGCGCCGTGCACGGCGGTCAGACCTTCGGCGAGGTCGCGGGCGATGCGGGCCACGTCGCGGGGAGGGAGAGGACCGGCTGCCATGCGCTCGGCCAGGGTCGGCCCGTCGACGAACTCCATCACCAGGTACTGCGGCCGACCGGGCACGAGCTGAGCGTCGTGCAACGTCACCAGCGATGGGTGGCTCAGCGACGCCAGCAGCGCCTTCTCGGTGTGTGCGCGCTCGATCGACGCCACGGGGCCTTCACCCTCGTGGATCATCTTGATCGCGACGGTGCGTCCGAGATGGGAATCCTCGGCGCGGTAGACGGTCGCCATGCCGCCCTTGCCGACGCGGTCGTGCAGTACATATCGTCCATCGAGCAGTGCCGCCGTCGGCGACATCACTTCCAGCGCCATGGCTCGCTCCTCGGGTGCATCCGGGTCATGCATCACACGACCGTATCGCTGTTCGCCGGCGGGATCATCGGGGTTGACGCGAGAGCGAAACGGTGGATGCGGAGCGGGCGAAAGCTGTCAAGGGGCTCTTTCGTGGGGGACGCAGCGGATATGAATGAGGGAGATCGAAAGGATTTCAGGCATGGCCGCAGGCGACATCGAGACGTTCCAACGTGACGGGATCTGGTTCAACCGCATCGAGGGCGAATCCCGCACATTGGGGTCGAGCTTCGAGACGGAAGACGAAGCGGTCCGGGCCGGACGCGGAGCGGCCGCGGCACGTCAGGTCGAGCACGCCGTGCGCACCGAAGAGGGCCCGTCCGACAGGGGCAACCTCTACGACTGGCATCCCCGCGACCTCATGAACTGATGGGCGCGGTGCCCGAAGAAACAGAACGACGGATGCTGGTGCAGGTGTGCCTCAACGGTGCGCGCGATGTGACCGAGCATCCGGGGTTGAGCGCAGACGCGACGCTCGCCGCCGCGGATGCGGCGAGAGCGGTCGCGGCCGGAGCGCAGGAGATCCACGTGCACCCGAAGGATGCCGAGGGCCGCGACACCCTGGATGCCGATGATGTCGCACGCTGGTTGCGCGCGCTGCGATCGTCGTGCCCGGGTGTGCCGGTCGGCGTCACCACCGGAGCGTGGACCGAGCCCGACGTCGAGAAGCGGGTGGCCGCCATCGCCGCGTGGACCGAGCTCCCCGACTACGCATCCGTGAACTGGCACGAGACGGGCGCCGATCGTGTGGCCGCATCGCTGCTGAGCCGAGGCGTCGGCGTCGAGGCGGGCATCTGGGACGCGACCGGTCTCGAGGCGTGGAGCACATCGCCGTCACGCGCGGAGTGCACGCGGGTGCTGATCGAGCTGCCCGACGAGGCCGCCGAGGTGGTGCGGCGTCATGCCGAGGGGCTGATCGCGCATGTCCGTCTCGACGAGCCGAGCATGCCGATCCTTCTTCATGGCGAGGAGCGTTCGGCCTGGCCTGCCCTCACTCTGGCAGCCGAGCTGCGGCTCGACTCCCGCATCGGGCTCGAAGACACGCTCACACTGCCCGACGGGCGGAGCGCGCCGGACAACGCGGCGCTGATGCGCACGGCATCCGCGTTCACTTCCGCCTCCTGACAGCCACCGCTCCCGGGTGCGGTGCGACCCCGCTTCCGACGTCACTCACTGAAACGCGAATCGCGAGACTGCAGCAGGCGTCTTTAGGCTGGAGCCTCCAGCCGTGAATGCCGCGGTGAGTCGCCGCGAAGGAGTTGCCGTGTCCGAGATCCAGACCACCACCCCGTGGGCGCCGTTCGCGTCCCGAGGCGCGGGTGCTCGCCGCGCGGCCCCTGTGGATGCCGCCGTTCGATGTCGGATTGCCGGCTGAGAGCCGCACGCCATGACTGACGACCGCGCGCACACCGACCCGCACACCTTCGACTCCCGCACGAGGTTCGACCTCGATCGGCCGGAGAGCCGCAAGTGGAGCCTGCACCCCGGGCACATCGGAGCCTGGGTCGCGGAGATGGATTTCGGCGTCGCGCCGGTGATCGCCGAGGCCATGCACCGCGCGATCGACGAGGAGAACCTCGGATATCTGTCGCCGCCGCTGGCCGCTCGGTTGGGCGAGGCGACGGCCGAGTGGATGCGTGGCGAGTACGGGTGGGATGTCGACCCCGAGCGCGTGCATCCGGTGTCGGACGTCATGGCCGCTCTGCGCGTCGCGGTCGAAGAGTACGCGCCTGCCGGGTCGCCTGTGATCGTGCCGACTCCGGCATATATGCCGTTCCTGACATATCTTCCCGCGATCGGGCATCCGGTGATCGAGGTCCCCGGCGTCGAAGTCGACGGCCGCTGGCACCACGACCTGCAGCGCATCGACGAGGCGTTCGCCGCGGGTGCCCGCACCCTCGTGCTCTGCAACCCGCACAACCCGACCGGAACCGTGGTCGAGCGCTCCGAGCTCGAGGCGCTCGCTGAGATCGTCGAGCGGCACGGGGGGCGGGTGTTCGCGGACGAGATCCACGCGCCGCTGCGCTTCGATGGCCGCCCCTTCATCCCCTACGCGTCTCTGTCAGAAGCCGCCGCCGCGCACACCGTCACCGGCACGAGCGCGTCGAAGGCGTGGAACATCCCCGGGCTCAAGACAGCGCAGCTGATCACGTCGAACGATGCCGACCAGGAGCTCTATCGCCGCTTCGGGTTCTCGGTGCAGCACGGCGCCGCGACGCTCGGAGTGGTGGCCTCGACAGCGGCGTATCGCGAGGGCAAGCCGTGGCTCGACGGGGTGCTCTCCTACCTCTCCGACTCGCGTGCGCTCATCGGTTCGCTCGTCGCTCAACACCTGCCCGGTGCGGTGTATCGCGCACCGGAGGCGACGTACATCGGCTGGATCGACACGACAGCCCTCGAGATCGAAGGGCCGCCCGCCGCGTTCTTCCGCGAGCACGCGGGCGTCGTGCTCACTGAGGGCGCGCTGCTCGGGCACGGATACGAGAACTTCGTGCGGGTAGTGTTCGCGACTCCGCGGCCGATCCTGCGCGAGGCGTTCGCCGCGATGGGGGATGCCGTTCGCCGTCGCTGATCCACCTCCCCGGGGTCGGGCTCAGACCCGAGAAGATGCCGGGATGCCGAGTCGAGTCGCCGCCGCGGCGAACTCGACATCGAAGGTGAGGATGCTGGTGAGCGCGTCCCCGATCTCGACCGCCGTCGCGAGGTGCAGTGCGTCGAGTGTGCGCAGCCCGCTGTGCAGGTCGACGGCTCGCGTGAGGGTGTCGTCGGCGAGCGACACCAGTGCGACGCGGTCGAGGAGCTCCTGCGCGGCTTCGGAACTGACCGAGCGGCGGTCGGCCACGGCGTGCAGTTCCACCGCCAGCAGGCGCGATGAGACGAACGGCACGCCGTCGGTGAAAGCCTGACGCACCGCATCGCTCCCGTCCTCCTCGATGAGTGCTTTGGCGGCTGCCGAGGTGTCGAGGTAGATCACAGGCGATCGCTCCGGAGGTCGTCGAGGATCTCGCGGGTCGTGCGGTCGCTGGTCGTCGCGGGGGTGTTGAGCGCGCCGGTCTTCGTCGGCAGAGAGACGCGACCTGACGACACCAGCCTCTCCCAGGGGTTCTGCGTCGGGGGCGTCAGCTCGGCGATCGGGCGGCCTCGATCAGTGATGGTGAGGCGCTCACCCGCGGCGACACGAGCCAGGACTTTCGCAGTCTGCTGGTTCAGTTCGGTCTTCGTCACCGTGGCCATCCCCCGATTCTACGCTCGAACTAGTAGAAGTAGTAGAAGTTTGGCTGTCGAACGTGCTGCCATCATGCGCGCAGCCTCCGACATTCGTCCTCGTGTTCGGGACCGCTCGCGTGCGTGGTCGATTTCGCACCCGAAACAGCCGTTTCGGGTGCGCAACTGCCCCCGCACGAAGCCGCGCGTAGGCGCCGACCGGCAAGCAAGGTGCCGAGCGGCGGCTAACTCGAGACCGAGACCCGCTCGGTGAGCGCCGCGGCGATCCGCTCGACCGCCTCGACCATCACCGGTCGCGGCAGCGCGAACACGAAGCGCGTGTACCCGATGGCGGCCTCACCACACGCGGCGCCGTCGGTCATCGCGACTCCCGCGTTCTCACGGAACCATTCGCCGAGGTCCCCCGTCAGCCCGGTCTCGCGGAAGTCGAGCAGCGCGATGTAGCTGCCCTCGGGCACGATCATCCGCACGCCGGGGAGCTTCTCGTCGACGAGCTGCGCCAGCATCCGCCGGTTGCCGTCGAGGTACTCGACCACCTCGTCGAGCCACTCGCCGCCAGCCGTGTAGGCCGCGGTGTTCGCGATGACGCCGAGGGTCGAGGTGCCGTGGCCGGGCCAGAATCCCAGGCGCTCCCAGAGCTCGGCATCCGCGTCGTTCGAGAGGATCACCTGCGCGCACTTCAGTCCCGCGAGGTTCCAGGCCTTCGAGGCGGAGGTCGCGGTGAACGTGTGGGCTGCGGCCGCATCCGACACCGACGCGTAGGGGATGTGCCGGGCCGGGGCGTAGATGATCGGCGCGTGGATCTCATCGGCGAACACGCGCCCGCCCGCATCCGTCACGACCGACTCGATGGCGAGCAGCTCATCCCGAGTCGCGACCGTGCCGAGGGGGTTGTGCGGGTTGCAGAGCACCAGCATCTCGCCGCCGTCGCGGAACGCCTGCGCGACGGCATCCAGGTCCATGACCCAGCGCCCGTCGACCTCGATGCTCGGCACCTCGATGACCCGGCGGCCTCGCATCGGCGGCACCAGGAGGAACGGCATGTACGCGGGCGTCGGCACGATGATGGCCGAGCCGGGAGTGGTGAAGTGGTCGATCGCCAGCTCGAACGCGGCGATCACATCGGGCACGTGGTGAACCCGCTCGGGGGCGATCTCCCATCCGTACGAGTCCGAGTACCAGCGGGCCGTCGCCGCCGAGAGGTCCTTCGCGAGCTTCTCGGGCAGGTAGCCGGTGACGCCCAGGTCGAGGGCATCCTTCACGGCGGTGGTGACGGCCGGGGCGAGTCCGAAGTCCATCTCGGCGACGAAAGCGCCGATCATGTCGGGGAACGTCGTCCATTTCAGGCTGCCCGCGTGCCGCAGGTCGTCTTGAGTGATTTGGTCGAACGGGCCGGATGTCATAGGGAAAGTCTTTCATCCGGTGGCGGCACCGGGCCCGTCGCGCCGTCGCCCCGTCTCACTTCCGGGTGAAGGTCACCACACCGGCGGCATCCCGGGTCACGGTGCCCTCGTACACGGCGGGAGTCGGGTACGAGTCGCCGTCGGCGCGGAGAGTGAATCCCTTCGAGTACTCCACCACCCCATCGGTGCCGCTGACGCCGTAGCCGGGTTCGCGTAGCCACTCCACGGTCGACGGATCGACCAGCGGTCTGTCGTACTCCACCACCGAGGCGGGGCACGACGGGCCGGCGAGACGTTCGGCGACGCAGGCGGCCATGAGCTCGTCGATCTGCGCGTCGACGGCATCGGTCACGTCTGCTTCGACGTAGGCGACCACAGACACGTTCGCGGTGCTCACGTTCACGCGGTCGGGAAGGTCGGCGTCGGAGGGCTGATCGTCCATCGGCCACGCGACGGTGAACTCGTTCGTGCCGTCGGGGTCGAGCTGGGTGATGCCGGTGGGGTCGTCATAGGTGAACTCGTAGAGCGCGGGCAGCAGGAACGCCAGCTCCGCATCGGCGCTCATGGGGTACTCCATCTCGCCGTTGAGCACGAGTCGCCCCGGGGAGCCGACGTTGATCACGGCGAGCCGTTCGTCGCTCCAGGAGATCAGGCGCTCGCCATCGGTGTTCTTGACCTTGAAGGTCGCCGTCATCGGCTGATCGGGATCATCGAGCACGTACTCGACGATCGCCGTGACGGTGTGCTCGTCGCTGCCCTTGACATCGACGACTTTCGCGTCAGACGGCAGGGCAGCGGATGCCGCGTAGAAGTCCTCGTCGATGAACTCGGCGGGGAAGTCGATGCTCGTCATCGCCGCAGCATCGGTGGACTCGCCGTTCTCGAGGTGGGCGAAGAACTCGTCGAGCACGGCGACACTCGCCTCGGTCGGCCCGTTCCCGCTGGTGTCGGCGGACGCGGTGCAACTCGCGAGCGCTGCGGCGCCGAGGGCTGCGAGGGCGAATGCGGCGAAGGCGCGAAAGCGCGGTGAGGGCATCAGGTCTCCGGTCGTCAGGTCGCGCAGCTCCCCCGCGCGATCAACGGTCCCAGGGTATCGGGATGCCGGCGTATGCCGTCAGGTCGGTCGCGGGGTGCGTGCGCAGCGCACCGCGATGCGTGCGGGGCGACTTCGGCATCCGAAACCGACGTCGCGCATGCACGACCGACCCCGCACGAGAGCACACGCCGCCGCCACACCATTGAGCACCCACCCCGACCGTGCCAGGATTGCCCCGACTCGGCTCACCGGGGGCGGGGACGAAGGGATTCTCATGCAGCTGGCGATGATCGGACTCGGCCGGATGGGTGCCAACATCGTGCGCCGCCTCATGCGGGCGGGGCACGAGTGCGTGGTCTATGACGTCAATGCGGATGCCGTGCAGGCGCTGGTCGCCGAGGGGGCCACCGGTGCCGACAGCATGGCCGACCTGGCGTCGAAGCTCGAGGCGCCGCGGGCCGTGTGGATGATGGTGCCCGCCTCCCTCACGGGCATGGTCGCCGATCAGGTCGCGGAGGTGCTCGACGAGGGCGACATCCTGATCGACGGCGGCAACTCGAACTACCGCGACGACGTGCGCCGGGCGAAGGCGTTCCGCGAGCGCGGTATCCACTACGTCGACGTCGGCACGAGCGGCGGCGTCTTCGGGCTCGACCGCGGATACTGCCTGATGGTCGGCGGACCGGATGAGGCCGTTCAGCGCATCGAGCCGGTGCTGAAGACGATCGCCCCAGGAGTTGGCGAGATCGAGCGCACGCCCGGTCGCACCGGTGAGCTCACTGCCGAGGAGCAGGGGTATCTGCACTGCGGTCCGTCGGGTGCGGGGCACTTCGTGAAGATGGTGCACAACGGCATCGAGTACGGCATCATGGCGTCGATCGCCGAGGGGCTCAATCTGCTGCACAACGCGGATGCCGGAGTGCGCGAGGCCGAGCATTCCGCCGAGATCGCTCCGCTGGAGGAGCCGGAGTTCTACCAGTTCCCCATCGACACCTCGAAGGTCGCCGAGCTGTGGCGCCGCGGGTCGGTCATCTCGTCGTGGCTGCTCGATCTGACTGCCGCAGCGCTCGCCGAGAACCCGAAGCTCGACGGTCTGGCCGGCCGGGTGTCTGACTCGGGTGAGGGCCGCTGGACGGTCAAGGCCGCTGTCGACGTCGGAGTGCCCGTGCCGGTGCTCGCGGCATCCTTGTTCGAGCGCTTCGCTTCGCGGGATGAGGACCACTTCGCGAACCAGGTGCTGTCGGCGATGCGCCTGCAGTTCGGCGGGCACCAGGAGCTGCCGGCCGGAGACGTGCTGGAGGCGGGATCGCGCAAGGCGGAGTCCGACAGTGCCTGACCCCGACCCGGGACCGGTTCGCCGAGCGCAGGTCGCGGATGCCGAGCGCATCGCCGAGCTCCTCCACGCGTTCAACACCGAGTTCGACACCGAGACGCCCGGCGTCGCGGTGCTCGCGGAACGCCTGCGCACTCTGCTCCCGGAACCCTCGACGTTCGCCGTTCTCGGCGGCTCGCCAGCGACCGGAGTTGCGTTGGTGACCCTCCGTCCGAACGTGTGGTCAGACGGCCCGGTCGCGCTGCTCGACGAGATGTACGTCGAGCCCGAGCACCGCGGCGGTGGCGTGGGCAGCGCGATCCTTCAGCGGATGGTCGAGATCTGCCGCGAGCTCGGAGTCGCAGCGATCGAGATCAACGTCGACGAGTCGGATGCCGGGGCACAGCGCTTCTACGAACGGAACGGATTCAGCGGCACCGACCCGGACTCGGGTGAGCGGGCGTTCTACTTCTATCGGGCTTTGGGAGCGGAGGAGTAGACGACCCGCATCCGCTCGCTAGTCGCAGGCGATGCCGTCCCCGTCGTTGTCGAGGTCGTAGATGTCGCTGCCGATGATCGTGACCGGGCCCTGCACATACGCGGGCCCGTTGCCGCTGCCGCCGGCACAGTCCACGTCGCTCGAAATCGGAACGCATGCGCCGGTGTAGTTCGGGTCGCATCCACCGCCACCCTGCTGCACGAGAGGAACCGGCGCCGCCACCGGAGCGGGAGCCTTGCTGCCGATCGAGGTCACCTCGTTCACCGGGGCGGTCTTGACGACCTCGCTGACGACCTCGCGAGAGACCTCGACACCGTCGACGAGTGTCACGCGGTAGGTGATCACCGTGATGCCGTTCACCCCGACCGTGGTCACTGCGCTCGAGCCCTGCAGGCTCAGCGGGTCGTCCGCCGTCGTCTGCGTGAAGGGGACGACGACCTCTTCCGACACGGTGTCGAAGGTCGTCGGGGTCGGCGTAGGAGTCGGGCTCGGCTTCGGAGTCGCTGTGGGCACGCTCGCGAACGGCTGCGGGTTGGATGCGGTCGGGGGCTCGACGCCGCCCGTGCTCGCGCTCGCGATGCCGCCGCCGGTGACGAGCAGCGCGGCCAGGCCGAGGGCCACCAGACCCGACGGCCGCGATCGAAGTCCGAGGGCGGGCAGCGGGCGTGCGAGCAGGACGATCAGTCCCACTGCGACCACGGCGGTCGCGACGAGGACGATCGCGATCGGAGACAGCCGCGCGAGCAGCCCGCCGACGACGAGCGCGCCGACGATGATTCCGGCCGTGCGCCATCCCGTGCGACGCTTCGCCGGCGCGGATGCGTCGGGTGCTGCGGGCTGCGCGAACTGCGTTGTCACGGCCGCGGCCGGTGACGGAGCCGTCGCGCCGGTCCACCGCACGCCATCCCACCAGCGCAGCTGATTCGGATTCTCAGGATCAGGATGCCAGGCGGCAGGCGGCTGAGACATGAAGAGTTCCCCTCGACTGTGAGGCGACGAATCGCCAGCGCCCCCAGAGCGCCACTGCCTGTATATCGGTACGGCGGCGCGCCCGACAACTGTCGAATCTGAAACGTGATGAACCGCTGCTAGGTTCACTTCTCGTCGCCTGATCTGACTCACCTGAAAGACTCCATGAACACTGCTGCCACCAAGACCGCCGCCTCGATCGCCCTTCTCGCCCTGCTCGGGTTCGGTACGGTGGCCTGCTCCGCCCCCGCCGAATCGGCCGATTCGAAGTCTGACAGCCAGTCGGCTGCGCCCGAAGAGGTGGAAGAGGCGCCGGAGCCCGTCGACCTCACGGGTGAGTGGAAGCAGACGAACTCGAACACTCCCGAGAGCTTCCAGAGTGCAATGATCGCAGGCGAGACCATCGAGGTCTCGTGGAACTCGACCGACACCAAGTCGCTCTACTGGGCTGGCACCGTCACCGTCCCTGAGGATGCCGCGACGTCGTTCACCTTCGACTCGGTCAACGACACATCGAAGACGGACTCGGCCATGCTCGCCTCCAGCGACCCGACCAAGACCTTCACTTATGCCGACGGCGAGCTCTCTTACGAGGTGACCGCGCTCGGCACGACCATGACAGTGCGCCTCGAGAAGCAGTAGTCGGCGCTGCAGATGCAGAGAGGGATGCCGGTCCGGCTATAGGGTCGGCATCCCTTCCGTTTCGGGAAGGCGGGCTCTGCGCTCCACCTTCACGCGCCCCGAGGCCCTTCCCACCCCACCCAATCCGGGCGATCCACGACACAGAACCTGTTGCCCTCGGGGTCTTCCATGATCACGTAGTCGGCGTCGTCCGGCAGGTTGTCCCAGTGCACCTCGCGCGCGCCGAGCTCGGCCAGACGGCGGACTTCGGCGGCCTGATCCTCGGCATAGATGTCGAGGTGGATGCGCGGCGGCAGCACCCGTTCGGAGTGATGCGCGTCGAGGGCGATGCAGGGAGCATCCGCGTCGCGCGGTTTCAGCACGACCCAGTCATCGTCCGCCGGGTCTCGCTCGATGTAGTCGAGGGCCGCCTGCCAGAACCGGGACAGCGCCGGCAGGTCGTTCACGCGGATCACGATCGACACGATCTTCAACATGCCGGTCAGCCTAGGTTGGTGCGCGACGCCCGGCCAGAGGCTGGTCAGATCACGGATGCTCGATCCGACCGAAGTCGCTCAACAGCCACTCCTCGATCGACGCGAACGGGAACTCTCGGTGCGCGTGCACGCCGGCAAGGATGCTAGTCGACTGCATCCGATCCAGCCGGAACAGCCGCCAGTCTTCGCGGTCGAGGTCGAATTCGACGACGTACCACTTCCGCTTCGGTCGTGCACGGGCCGGAGGATCTGAGCTGGTCGCAGGTAGCCGAGATCCTCACACAGGAACTCCGCCGCGACGTCGCCGTCGAGCGCATCGCAGACGACGAGATGCGACATGGACTGCTCGATGCGGGGATGCCGATGGCGATGGCGGATGCCGTGCTCGGGATGTCGACCGGGCTGCGTGACGGCTTCGTGCCCGAGCAGAAGCGGACCGTCGTGACGGCGACCCCGACCGGATTTCGGGGGTGGGTGCGGGAGGAGTTGGTGGGGTGACAGGAACGAGCTCCCGGCTAGGCCCGCCAGTACGCGGAACCGTCGGGTTCGCGGGCGAGGATGCCGTGGACGACCAGGTACCGCCGCAATGTCGGAACATCTGCGGTGTATTGCTCCAGGCGGGCGTTCATCTCGGCTTCGTGATGCGTTCATCGGTGTCGAGTGCTCGCTCGCCGATGCTCCGTAGAAGTCCGACGCGATCGTTTCGGCGCCGCGGGTATTGGCTGATCCGGCCATCCGCATCGATCCAGCGGGTCGATTGCCCGGCGACGTTGTTTTCTCGAAGCGTTGGACAGTTCGGCGAGTGCTGCCCGGACTTCCCCTGACTGGATGGCGAAGCCGTCGGCACGTTCCTCGATGAGACCGCTGTGAAGCAAAGAAGCGACAGCCTTCTGTCTTCGGGGGGAGGGAAGCTCATCCCCGGGCTGGCCATGCAGCACGATGTGCGCGAGGACCCGCGCCACCTCATCGTTGGCCAGACAAGCGAGCATCGCTCGGGCATCACTCACGGTGCCTCCTTCCGGTAGTCTGCCAAAGTAACCCACGTGTCCTCATTTGTATGCTTTTATCTACCACATGGGCGTTTTGCGACCAGTTCGTGAGTCGGTGTCGCTCCGGATTGCTGAGCGACGGAGGCGTTCGCCGCGGAGTATCCAGAACCGCTCGTAGGCGTACTCGTCATCGTCCTCGAGCCGTATTGGCGGCGCGTGAGGCTCGAGCTGTCTCGCGGGTCGGGGTGATCGGACGTACTCTGATCGTCATCAGGTGACACCCCACCGCCCGCATCGAAGGAGATCGGCGAGATGAGACCACTGCGCTACGCGATCAACGTCACGCTCGACGGTTGTGTACACCACGAGGCGGGCGTCGCTCCCGACGAGGAGCTGATGGGCTTCTGGACCGTCGAGATGCAGCGAGCGGATGCCGTGCTCTACGGCCGAACGACCTACGAGATGATGCAGGGCGCGTGGCGTCGCCCGGAGTCGGGAGTGTGGCCCGACTGGATGGATGAGTGGGAGATCCCGTTCGCCGAGGCCCTCGACGGTATGCCGAAGCACGTCGTCTCAAGGACGCTGGAGTCCGTGGACTGGAACGCCGAGCTCATCCGCGGCGATGTGGGTGAGGCGGTGACGCAGCTCAAGCAACAACCCGGTGAAGGGCTGTTCGTCGGTGGCGTGACCCTTCCGCTGGTGCTCACCGATCTGGGGCTGATCGATGAGTACACGTTCGTCGTGCATCCGATCATCGCCGGGCACGGGCCCAGGCTGCTCGACGGCCTGAGCGAGCGCCTCACGCTCGTACTCGTCGACCGCCGCGAGTTCAGGTCGGGAGCGGTCGCGAACAGCTATCGACCCGCTCGTTGAGCGAGGAGCGCAGCCCCGAGACGAAACGCGGCGACCAGTAGCCTGTTCAGGTGCCCCGTCCCCGAAGTGAAGCCGCGCGCCAGTCCGTGCTCGAGGCGATGCGCGCCGCCGTCGTGGCCGGCACCTACGAGGCAGTGACGATCGAGGGACTCGCGGAGTCTGCGGCGGTCTCGAAGCAGACGATCTACCGCTGGTGGCCGTCGAAGGCGGCGATCCTCGGCGAGGCGCTGCTCGAGGGAGAGGTGCCCCTCGCGGATGCGACCGTCACGATGAGCGACGACATCCGGGCCGACCTGCACGCCTGGTTCTCCGCGATGTCCGCCGGGATGGAGAGGCCCGAGGGCGTCGCCCTGGCCCGGGCGCTGATCGCGGTGACGGCCACCGACCACGAACTCGGTCTCGCGCTCAACGAGCGTCTCGCAGCACCGATCCGCTCGTGGGTCGCTGAACGGATCGCGCGCGGACAGTCGGCGGGAGAGATCCGCGAAGACGTGGATGCTGCCGCCATCGCCGACCAGCTCATCGCCATGGCGTCGTACGCCGCGCTCATCGGTCAGCCGTTGAGCGCCGAGCGTGTCGAGGAGACGGTGACGCGGCTGCTGCGAGGCATTGCGCGGTAGGCCCCGCCCGGCCAGGGTGGAGGGGATCGGCGGCGGATATCCGCGCGATCAACACGTGAAGCTGAGGGCTGGAGCAGAGAATGGTCATCGCTGACATCACGGTTGTGCCGGTGCCGAGGGAACGCAAGGCCGCATACCTGGACTTCTCGAAGCGGATGGCGGAGGTCTATCGCGATCACGGTGCGATCAGTGTCGTCGACTACTGGCAGTCGA
The DNA here is from genome assembly GCF_051062835.1 of Microbacterium sp. CGR1. Classification (GTDB taxonomy): domain Bacteria; phylum Actinomycetota; class Actinomycetes; order Actinomycetales; family Microbacteriaceae; genus Microbacterium. The sequence continues at coordinate 2,780,505 of NZ_JAOTPG010000001.1, forward strand.
GCGAGTCAGCCGACCAGGGCGACTTTCACGCAGACGGGGCATCGTACGAATCGGGCGAGCTCAAGAGCATCGCCGACCTCGCGGGCGCGAGTGCTGAGGAATCCGTCGTGGTGACGGTGACGACGTGGCCGTCGCGCGAGGCTCGCGATCGCGGAACCGCTGCCGTCACGCGCGATCCTCGCGTGCTCGAGACGCTCGACGAAGACCCCGTCTTCGACGGAGGTCGCGTGATCGGTGACAGCTTCGAGATCGCGATGAGCGTTCCCGACGACGAGTGACGGGCGCCGGTTACGGCGTGCAGTAGGCGAGCATCGCGTCGGTCGCCGTGCGCATCTCGGTCGACGCGGCATCGAGCCCCGTGACGTCTCCGGTGATGGCCTTCTCGCCCTCGGCGACGAACGCGTCGATGCTTGTCGTCCACGCGTCGCGGAGCGTGACGAACTCCTCGGGTCCGTCGACCCCGCGGATGTTCTCGGCGACCTTCTTGACCTCATCGAGCGCCGCCTGCGCGGCCTCGGGCGTCGGCGAGCTGACGCTCTCGATCACACCGGTCACCTGCACGGCTTGAGCGGCGACCTGGCCGCAGGCCGCGAGGGTCGACGCCTGCGAGCATCCAGAAAGCAAGAGGATGCCGACGGCCAGCGACGCGAGCGCGGGGAGCTTCTTCATACGGGTCAGGGTAGGCGAAGCAGATGTGAGGACTACGACGAGCCCCAGGCGGGGCCGACGGAGCTCACGGGCTTTCCGGCTGCGCGTGCATAGTCGATCTCCCGCGTCGTGGACTCACCGAAGTGCTCGCCCTGGTTCACGACGACCACTCGATCGGCGAGGTCGATCTTGCGCAGGTGCAGCACGCCGAGCGCGGCCTTCTGCTCGGTGGTGATCGGGGCGCCGACCTCGGCGGGCATGAGCACGATGACGCCAGCGAGCGTCAACTCCCTGCTCACCACACGCATCTCTTCGACGAACCGCATGGAGCCGCAGATGCAGACGATCTCGGGGCGATCAGGCACGGTGTCAGTCTCTCACTGGCGAGCCAGCGCGTTTTCTACATCTCAACTGTGAGAGACGAGGTGTTGCGGCGGGCCCGATGTCGGGTGTCGAAAGTACGATGACAGTGTGCATGTTGAGAATGAGCAGGACCCGCCCGCGTTCACCGTCGCGGAGATTTGCGCGGGAGCGGGAGGGCAGTCGCTCGGACTGCACAAGGCTGGTTTTCGACACGTCGTTGCAGTCGAGCTGGACGAGACAGCAGCCGACACACTTAGGCAGAACCTTGGTGCGCCGGTTGTTGTCGGAGATGTGGCGGACCCGAAGGTCTGGGAGCCCGCAGACTATGCCGACGTGACGTTGCTCGCTGGTGGCGTTCCATGCCCTCCGTTCTCCGCAGCCGGAAAGCAGCTCGGCACCTCAGACGAGCGAGACCTCTTCGCGTGGGCGATCGAGCAGATTCCCGTGATCCGTCCCCGGGCCGTGATGCTCGAGAACGTTCGTGGCTTGTCAGCGCCGCGATTTGCTGCGTATCGGCAGCGTGTACTCGATCGACTCGAAGACTTTGGTTTTGTCGGTGAGTGGAAGCTGCTTCACGCTGCCGACTTCGGTGTACCTCAGTTGCGCCCAAGGTTCGTCCTAATCGCCATGTCTGCGGGAGACATGAAGTACTTCCGTTGGCCAGAGCCGGATGGCCGCGCGCGAACGACGGTTGGCGACGCGCTCTTCCCGCTCATGGCCTCAGCCGGATGGCCTCACGCTGAAGAGTGGCGCGGACTTGCTGATGACATCGGCCCCACTCTCGTCGGAGGAAGTAAGAAGCATGGTGGGGCCGATCTCGGTCCGACGCGTGCGAAAGCGGGCTGGGCGAAACTCAGTGTCGATGGCCGCGGTGTTGCGGACGCTGCACCTGGCCCTGAAGCTCTGCCCCCCAGCCAGGTTATGCCGAGGCTGACGATTGAGATGGCGGCGCGCATTCAGGGCTGGCGCGAAGAAGACAACTATTCGTTCTCGGGTCGGAAGACCTCGCAGTACCGCCAGATTGGCAACGCATTCCCACCACCGGTCGCTCAAGCGATCGGTGAGAGCATCCGCGCGGCTCTGCTTCGAGAGGGCGAACCCCGCACCGACATTGCCGATCAGACGGATCTTCACGATCCCGTCTATAGGGCACTGTCTCGAAGCGAGCAGCCTCTCAGCCTCGACGAGCTCGTCGCCGCGTACAACGACGGCAGCGTGGCGGCAGTGCAGCAACGGCTTGCTGCCCTGCAGCGCGATTTCGAGCTCGTGATCGTTGAAGATCAAGGAGTGGATCGCTATCAGCTGGGCGAGTTCCGAGGGTTCACCGGACAAGCCGATCACTGGCGTCACAGCGTGGTCGCTCGGGAGCGCAACAAGATCAGCTGAACCGGCTCACTGAGCTTGGCCTTAGAAAGAACGCAACGGGGGAACATCGTGAATCAACGGGCGCTGCTATCGCAAGCCAGGGCGGACTTTCATCAGGAGCTGGTGCTCAACCGAACTCTCGTAGTCGATGAGAAGGGTGTTGCGTCCAACGCCGATTCAGGCCAGCGGTTCTCCCGCGAAGCCGCCCTAAGAATTGCGCAAAGCCTTGGCGCGGGCATGGGCGGAGTGAAGCTCGACGGCCAACGCGCAGGTAGTCAGTTCGAAACGGCCGTCCGCAACTTCGTGGCGCGAGCGATGCCGCATCTCGGAGGGCTCAGGCCCGGCAACTGGGCAGTTGAGAACGTCGGCGGGTCGAGGAGCGGGTATCAGCTCGCTCAGTTCGAGCCGTACCGTCACCTCGATGAACTGGCTCGTCAGATTAAGGCGAGTCCAATTCTCGCAAGCGTGCTCGGCAACTCCTACGACGTTTCCCCAGACGTGATCGTCGTTCGTCTTCCAGTACCGGACTCCGCGATCAACGCTGATCACCTAATCGTCGATGACGAGCATGGACGTTACTCGCCCATCCGCCAGGCCAACCAGAGCCATGCCATCGTCCACGCGGTGATCTCGTGCAAGTGGACTCTTCGCTCCGACCGTGCCCAGAATGCGCGAACCGAGGCACTTGGCCTCATTCGCAACAGAAAGGGCCGCGCCCCTCACATCGTTGTCGTAACGGGAGAGCCGTCCCCATCGAGGCTCGCCTCACTCGCCTTGGGGACGGGCGATCTCGATACGGTGTACCACTTCGCGTTGCCGGAGCTCGTCGAAGCCACCAAGCTAAGCGACAACGATGAAGCGCAGCAGACGCTTCAAACTCTGATCACTGGCAAGCGTCTCCGGGACATCGCGGACCTTCCCCTTGATCTGACGATCTAGCCCGTCCGGAGGTCTGGCGCTCGACGGACTTGTCGTGCCTCAAGTGAAACGCCCCTGCCGTTCGGGTCGGCAGGGGCGTGGTCATCGGGGTGCTTACTGCACCGACCAGCCGCCATCGGATGCCAGCACGGCACCGTTGATGTTCACGGCGTCGTCCGACAGCAGGAACGTGATCGACGCGGCGAGGTGCTCGGCGGTGGCAACCGTCGGGATCGCCTGCTGGAACGGGGCCAGGCGGCCGGAGCCGTACTCCGACATGTTCGGGGGCATCGGGATGCCGGTGGCGACGCCGCCCGGAGCGACCGAGTTCACGCGGATGCCCTTCGGCCCGTACATGAACGCCGCGGACTTCGTGACGCCGATGATGCCGTGCTTGCTGGCCGTGTAGGCGTTGCCCGACGAGTTGCCGCGCAGACCAGCTTCGCTGGAGACGTTGAGGATCGAGCCGCGGCCGGCCTTCTCCATGATCGGCAGCACTGCGCGCATGAGCTTGAACGGGGCGGTGAGGTTGATGGCGATGACGCGGTCCCAGACGGCGTCCGTCGTCTCGCCAGCGGGGGAGAAGTCGTCGTTGATGCCGGCGACGTTCGCGAGGGCGTCGATGCGATCTCCCGCGGCGGCGATGACGGCGTCGATCGCGTCCTGCTTGGTGAGGTCGCCGGCGACGGTGGTGATGTCGGCATCCGGCAGTTCGGCCTTCAGGGCGTCGAGCTTGTCGGCGGCGATGTCGGAGGCGATGACGCGTCCGCCTTCGCGGGCGATGCGGGATGCGGTGGCTTTGCCGATGCCGGATGCTGCGCCCGTGACGATCACGGTCTTGCCCGCGAAGCGCCCGGTGGTGGGCTTCTCGGTCCAGCCCTCAGACTCGTCGGCCACGGGGATCTCGCCGCCGTTGGCTGCGCGCACCAAGTCGTCGACGACCGACTGCGGCAGTGCGCCCTGGCTCATCGCGACGAGCTGCTGCAGCGGCAGTCCGAGCACGGGGGTGAGGAGCTCGGGGTCGGCGCCCGTCTGCTCGAAGAGCGCGCGGATGAGTGGCCCGCCGGTCGGGTCGTTCAGCCAGTCGCCGATGGTGGAGTGTGCGGTGAGGGCCATGGTCGAGCTCCTTGAGGCTTGAATTTCGCAACGGTGCGTCTACTTATGGGACAGTGTAGAGCCCACACCCAAGCGATTCAAGATTTAAGGGCTTCCTGCAGACGCCTACCGAGCGGCGCAGGCGGGCGGATACACGGGAGCGCGAGTGATCCTGATTGCCAAGGTGTCGATCGGACGCTAAAGACTATCTCCCCAAACGAGTCAACGTCGGAGAGACCAAGCCGAATGGCTATATGCTTCTGGCGTCGATTTTTCAACACTAGTCTCGAGTCGAGCCTTCGCGGACTCAATGCGCTCTGTCTGGGGCAAGGTAGACGAGAGGCCGAATGAACCGGCTATGTTGCCGGGGCTATGTACGTGCGAGCGGCGCTAGGCGAGCTGACGAAGCGCCTTATATTCCGTCCAGATTTGATCAACACCCTTAAGTTCGACAAGCCGCTGGACGCACTCGATCGCCTTTTGTGAGTATCGCTGGTAGCGCACTTTGCCGACCGCAACTTCTTTGTAGCAGTCAGGATCGGTCTTTAGGCCGCCCACGGCAATTGCTGCAGTTGTCTTGGAGCGATTTAGGCCAACCTTCTTCGCGAGGTCTGCATGTCCCAGATTGTAAAAGCCAAGGAGATCGACCTTGTGCACGGCGACTACCGAGGATCCTGCTGTCCCCTCAGGCACGAGCGTTACTGGAACTCCTTCTTTCTTGGTGATCCGCAGGCCCATCTGCGGCCCGCTACCATCCGTGCTGAAGTTGATAGAACCGATGCCAGGAAAGACGTCCGAGAAGCTCTCACCTGAGACGAGGCGGCTCCCGAGCCGCTGGAGCTCCCCATCCCCGGGCTGCGCCGGGTCTCCACGCAATGCGCTATCAACTATCGCGATACCCCGCAGTTTTGCAACTGCCTCAGCACGCTTACGACGTCCCGGTGCCAATAGTTCGCGAACGACCTCGACCTCCGTGGAAAACATGTGAAGGGGATCGGACAGAACGACCGTCGAAACCGGGAGAACACGCTCCGGAAGCACCGCGCCAAGTTCCTCGGAGAAGACATCTCGCAGAAGATCGCGGAACAGGGTGACTCCCGACTGGGCGTGGAAGTAGAGCTGGCTTTCGGATAGCTCAACAAGGTGATGCTGTGCGGCATCCCTGAGCCCATTGATCGTCTGAAGAACGAGCGCCTGCTCATCGGTGATAAAACTGAGCTCCGAAAGCGCTTTGCGGACGCATCGGTCGAACCCAATGGTGTTCTTCTCTCTAGACTCCCGAATCTTGCCGCCCTTCGCGAGGATCGCCGCTTTCAGTAGCATCTCGAACGAATGATCGGCGAAGATGAGGACCGCCTCGGGGCGTCCAACATCAGTCACCCGATTGAAATGGTCGATCGACAGCAGCAGCGAGTTAACCGCCTTCTCCTTCAGGAGACGCGCTTCCTTAATCATCGGCTCAACTCAGCTCATCGGCGGAGAACTTGTCCCCTGCGAGGACGCGGGCGAGGAGCTCAGCGGCGCGTGGGGTGAGGTCGACCGTGCGCTGAATGATGCTAATCACGAGAAGCAGCTCTTCCGTGAAGTCCCATTCGTAGTATGTAATCGCATCGAGCGGGCTTGAAGCGCGACCTTGACGTTTTGCCATGCGGTAACCGAGCCACTTTTGGACTGGCTTCATGCCGGACACCTCGAAGTCCCAGACCTCCGGCGAGACGGGCGCGATGGCGCCGTCGCCGACCGCAAGAGTCTGAGACGCGGGATCGTAGCCGAATCGCTCCGGCTTGCCGGCAATTGTCCTGATCTCTGCCGCGGCACCCAGCCGGATCGTGTGTTCGGTGTAGCGCTCTCCCCAGGTGTGCCACGCGAGAAGCTCTCTTCCCAACGAGGCAACCTCGATAAAGAGGGCCCGGTCCTTTGTAATTGGCAGATGCACAGGGCCTGCTGCGATCGCCAATTCCTCGGCGAAACATTCGCTGAACGCGGCAGTGCCGCCGATTCCGTAGAGGTATTGCACGGCCTCGTCGGGACCGATCCCATCCCCCAGCACCTCATTGAGCCGGTCGAGCACGACCGGGCCAAGGTTCGGATCTGTTGCATCGGTGTCCCGCCACATCGGGAAGATGTCTTTCGCGCCCCGATTCTTGAAGTGGTCCAGGTCCGGAACATACGGCGTGGCCGTGAGAACAGGACCGCGTCCAAGTGTCGTCGAAGTAAGCGTCGTCAAGTAGATCTGCTTGGGGCTACGGACTGCCCAGAGCTCGGGGCGGGGGTAATCCGCAAGTCGTGCATCCGCGATGACGACCTGGCGGTCGAAGCTGCGGTACCCGTACGGCTCGATCGATTCTGGGGTGTCTCCAATCCTTAGGCTGCTGAGCGCGGCAAGCCGCCCGGCCGACAGGAGAGCGGCCGGAGTCGAGTCGAGGGTGCGGTCACGGCTGACTTTCATAGCTGATGCCCTGTCCGTTGCGATAAGCAGTTCCTCCCAACGTCGTCGCAGTACCTCCGCGGAGTGGCTGATCGGCCACGTCCGCTTTACCTGGGATCCGCTGTGCGACCACGGCATGAGGTCCTCAAGGCTCGGCCAGCCAGCGTAGTCGCCGCTCGCCGCGGGTGCGAGCGAGTCGAGGTGAGCCCCTCGTATGCTTACGAAATTCACGTCTGCGAAGTCTCGCTCCAGCCAGTCGAATTTGTCGACCCGGCTGCCGGTGACTCGCACATAGTGCACCCGGCAAGTCCGGCTCTTCGACGTGTCGCGGGCGCCCGTGGACCGCACCCCGATGCCGATCGAGACCGGTGTGAGAATATCGAAGACGTTTTCCTCCGTGTTCGCCCCGCGGCCCTCGCCGCCGAGATCGATTACATAGAAGTCCTCAAACACATCGCGGAGATGCGCACGGAGCCCGCTCATCGACTTACCGCTGAGATAAGACGACGCGGTGATCATCGCAACGATGCCCGGTCCGTCTCCGAGGTCTTGCGTCGCCTTCCAGGTGGCCCAGCGCCAGAAGTAAACATAGTCGTTGTAAAGATTCTTGATGTGTACGCCCTGCCCCGCGTCAGTCATCGGCTTTGTCAGGTCGTTGATCAGCGGCTCGATCTGGCCGGAGCCGTAGCGGATGACTCCGCCGCCGCGCTGCTCTCCGGATGCCGTACCCTGCTCGCGATTGTAGGGCGGGTTACCGATCACCACGGTGAAGCGCTCACGCGTCTTCAGCGTGTCCGCCCGCTCAGCCTCGACGGCGATCGGGTCCTCGTCGTCATCACTCCAGAGGCCCGTGTTCCCGCCGATCGCTGGATGCTGCAGCGTGTCCGAAAGCAGAATCGTCGGCTCGATATCATCGATCCCCGCGGCGTGGCCCTCGACCGCGAACTTTAGGTGCGCGATCGCGTACGGAGCGAGCATCAGCTCGAAGGCGTGCATCGCCGGCGCGACGTGCTCCTCGAAGTGCGCCGACCACCCCTCATCGGTGGCATTTGCTGCGAAGTAGACCTGGCGAGCGACGCGGATCCATTCCATGAGGTACGTGCCGGTTCCGGTCGCTGGGTCGACCATCGAGATGAATGGGCGGTCCGGCACGATGTCGTCGGGGAGGACGATGCCGAGGTTGTGGCATACGTCTGACCAAGTCGCCGGGTCGGCAATGCCGAGTGGCAGCTGGAAGGTGGTCTTGAGGATGTGGTCGACAGCACGCGTCATGAACTGGACGACCGGCAGCGGTGTATAGAAAGCACCCGCATCCATCCGCTGGCGACTGTCGTACTGCTGAAGGAACTGCTCGTAGAGGAATACGACCGGGTCCATCTTCCGATCCTTCGAGCCGAAGTCAGCGAGCAGCTCCTCGATATCGGTTTTCGCGAGCTCGCCTGCCAGCTCCCCGAGGCCGAGCTCGTCGACGTCGAGCTCGCCTGCGGTCTGCTCGCGGAACCGGGCGTAGATCGAGTCAAGAAGCTCGTTAGAGAAGCGGATTCCGAGCAATGGCCGATCACCGGCGAACAGCTCCGGGTGCGTGACGCGCGCCGAAAGCAGGCCGTACACCATTGTCTGGGCGTAGACGTCCGCGAATTTCTTGTGATCGAGATCCGGCAGTAGCCGCACCTGGAACTCGCCCAGCAGAGTGCGCATCGGTCCGCCGTCGGTCTCGACGTCCAGCAGACCAAGCACTTCTTCTCGTAGTTCGCGCGCGACCTCAGCCATCCGTGCCGCAAGCGCCGCGGCGGACCGGATCGCGCCTCGGTATGCCCCGAAACCGGCGGTTCTCGATAGGCCGGTCGTGAGTGCCGGCCCGCGGTCGCCCCAGATGAGCTCCGGTACGCCACGCTCGGCTATCAGCTCCAACCGAGCCGGCGTCGACCTGGTCGACCAGGACAGGGAGCGCAGCACACGGCGGCCCTCCTCACGGCCGACGCCGATCGCATGGATCGAGTCGTCCTGTGGTGAGATTGCGAAGACGAGGAGGCGGTCCTCCTCCCAAGCGGGCCGCTGACCGCTCCGGGTCCTACCGCCCGATGTTTTCAGGAAGCGCTCGATGATGCGCCGGACGGCTGCAACCGGGAGGCGCTTGCCGTTGAACTGCAGGACGAGGATGCCGACCTGCTGATCGGTGACGATGTTCAGCTGATGGATGCCGATAGTCCCGACCTTCTGCGGATCGAGGTCGAGCTCTGCAGGGCTCCAGTTGATCGGTAGATCGTCCCACTCCAGCCCGTTCGGGATTGGCCACTTGAGGCCGTAAACCAGCAATTCAGTGAAGGCTTGGAGCGATGATCCGGCCTTCTTCAGGTACTCGGTTGTCGTCGACATTAGCGCAGCTCCATCCAGGCCACGGTCCGCGGTGCGGGCGCATCGAGCGGGAGCTGCACATCCTTGCGGTAGCGCTTCGCCTGCTCGCGTTCGGCAGCACGGAGCGCCTGCGCGGCGGCTTCAGTAGGCGCGAGCGTTACCGTCGCGACATCGCTTCGGATCAGGTCGGCGATCTCGGAAACACCCTCGGTCTGCTCGCCGTCACGGTCCAATACCCACACCACCTGCGGGCGGTCCAGCGTCCAGTAGCCTGGGCCCTCTTCCGTCTTTACGTGCGTCGGCACCTCGCGGCACGCGAAAACTCCCTTCACGCCAGACGGTCTGCTGGTGCCGATGCCGCGCGGAAGCGCCTCGATCCGCTCAGCGAGCCCCGGGTCGGCGGCGATGAACTCCTGGTATGCCAGGCGCAGCTGCTCCAGCGGACTCAGCTCGCCTTCGTACTCATCCTTGAACGCCTGCAGTACCTTGACATCGTCCAACATGTCGTCGGCATGTAGCAGCTTGCCACCGGGGATGCCGAGGGTCTTCGAGATGAGCAGAATCTTGCCCTCGACTCGACCATGCAGTGCGAGCAAGCGCTCGATGTCATCCGGCGGCAGGAAGTTCCTGATACGGATCTCCTTGCGTTCGTCGATGCGCGCCTGCACTCTGCCGGTGATCTCATCCTCTTGACCCTGGCTGCGCCGCCGGTCGACCCGGCCGATGCGCTGGATGAGTCGGACCGGATTCCAGTGCAAGTCGTAGTTAACCAGCAAAGTACCGTCCTGGAGGTTCACCCCCTCAGAGAGCACGTCAGTCGTGATCAAGACGCGCAGCGGGACCTGCTTTAGACGATCCTCCCCTTTGACCCGATTGTAGACCGGAGCGAAGCGCTCGATCATAGTCACTCGGTCGGCGGTGCGAGAACCGTCCAAACGATCGACGTCTGTGACGCCGTCGGCGACTAGACGTTCGTGCAGGTAGCGCGCCGTGTCGGCGAACTCGGTGAAAACGAGCACCTTCTGCTCGCGGAACAGCGGATCGAAGATCGGCTGCTCGTCCGAAGCGTGGGAGGGATCGAGCAAGGCACGAAGGTGGTCGTATTTGTCATCCCCGCCTTCGGCGGCGACCGACAGCTCGAGAAAGATGCGGAGTTGATCGAGGTCATCGAACGCCGCGTTCCGCATCTCGTCGAGCTTGTACTCTGCAGGATCCAGGGCGAACTCCAACTCGTCGAGCTCCTCCGTTGTGAGATCGCTGGTGTCGATGACGTCGACGAACTCCCGGGTTGGGCGGAACTGATCGTGCACCTGCTGGCGGAGGGCACCGTGGTTGCCCATCCAAGCCTGGAGGCGCCTTTCAGCACCCTTGTCGCCGACGCTGTTCATCGTCAGCCAGTCGAGCACCTTCGTCGTCAGGTCCAGGCAGGAGCCGGCGAAGGCCGCAATGCTGCTCTCGAAGCGCTTCAGGAAGATCGTCCGGATCAGTGCGACGATCTGCTGCTGCCGGTTCTGTGCTTGGGTGTCGACGTCAGGGTCCCTGGAGAACGCGAGTGGGTAGTACATCGGTAGGGCGAAGAGCGGTGCACTGCGTTGGAATGTGGCCTCGATCTCGTCCATCAACCGGCCGTAGTGCCCGCTCAGGCTGTACGGCACCACCTCCGGCTTCTGCTGCTCCGGAAAGAGTACGTCCGGGCCACCCGCCGCTTTCGAGCTCTCTTTCGCGTACTTGCGGGTGTTCTGCCACACGATCGCCTGGAGCAGCTTGTCTTGACGAAGTAGGTCGTCAAAGTCGGTGAGGTCCACCGGAGCTCCGCTGATCGCCGCCTGGGAGCGGGCCGTGAAGAAAGCGCGTTCCACGCCCGAAAGATAGGCGGTTAGGCCACTGATGCCGAGCGAAGAGAAATAGTTCTCCTGCATCCCGGTGAAGAGCTCGGCCTGGTGCGCGAAATCGAGCAGTGAGTTGTTGATCGGTGTCGCCGTGAGCAGGAACACGGTCTTTCCCTCACACAGCTCCTGTACCTTCCACCAGCGCGAGTCCGAGGGGCCGTGGTTGCGGAAGTTGTGCGCCTCGTCGATGATTATGACATCGACGCGATCCTTCAGGCGAACGATCCGCTCGGCGGCATCCTTCCGCTGAAAGTCGGTGTGCGCCATGATGCGGACGTTCGTGAACTCGCCGTTGAGGAACGGCAGGCGGTCCTGCAGCTCCTTGCGCCAGACCGCATCCTCGGCGGTCTTCGTCGCCAGGATAAGCACGTTCTGATGCTTGCGCACCGCATAGTATTCGGTGAGCATCAACCCGACGAAGGTCTTGCCGAGCCCCACACCGTCCGTGAGGAATCCGCCTTTCCACGCTTGCGCCATCGACAGCAGGCCGTGGAACGCCTCCTGTTGGTACGGCGCGAGGGTGGGATAGATCCGCGACTCGCTCGTCTCCCACTCCCGGTCCGGAGTGTCTATCGACTGAGTAAGCGCCTGCAGCGACTTCATCCAAACCTCGAACGAGGTGAATTCGCGGACGTTGCGCTCGAGCACCTTGAGGAGTTCGGCCTCGACCGGCACCGAGTTCTCCCAGTGCTCGTCATACCAGGTCTGCAGTTCGCGAACCTCCACGCCACCGAAGCGCACGTTCAACTCTACGTTCTGTGTCAGGCCTGGTTTTGTGAAGTTCGAGCTACCCACCAGCGCTGCCGAGCCCACGACGGACAAGCGACCATGGGTGATATACGCCTTCGCGTGAAACTTCTTATCCCGATAGGTGCGGATCTCGATTTTTCCCTCCCGAATAGCCTGCACGACCGCCGGGGCTCCGGTTAGCAGCGGGTCGCCGTCGGCCCGTTCAACCTCTATCGAGTGGTCGAGCGCAGCGGCAATCGCATCAGCCGTTTGACGGCTGGTCTCGCCGCCGATCAGCAACCGGATCTTGTCGACCTTCTGCCACTCCCCGTCGAGCGCGAGGAACGCGCCAAGTTCGAAATGGCCGGTGGCGATGTCGATCGACTCGCTAATCTGGCACCATTCATGGACATAGTCCAGTGCTTTCCAGTGTTCGTCAGAGTTGTCGACGATCAGATCACTTGGCTTAGCATCCTCCATCGGCTGATCCTTCTCTCATTTCGCCGCTCAACGTAGGGAATCAAACGAAAACCGCGCTCCCTCGCGATCCATACTCTCGCATAAGGCTCCGACATGAGACGAACGGGAAGTCTTAGCTAGCGCCAACAGATCCGAGTTGCCGGCGCCGGCAGATGCCGAACGTGGTGTGCGGCGTGGTGGTGTTCGCGCGGAGCGACGCGGAGAAGCTTGTCGAACTCGTGGCGCTGGCAGACCGCAGAGTGCTCACTTTGGAGGTCACTCGCCGCATTCCGCTGACCGAACTTCCGGCTCTCCACGCGGAGGCGGCTGAGGGGCCGATCTCGAGCAGGGCCATCGTCATCCCGTGGCTCCGATTGCGCGCGTGGCAGGCACTAGAACTCGACCAAGCGGTCGGTGCGCTCCTCAATCGCTGAACAACTCACTCCATGTGACATCCTCATCGAGGAGGGGTGAACACATGCACGTTCAAGAGATCCGACTGCAGCAGGTCCTCGAGGGGTCCAAGCAGTATCGAGTCCCGCTGTACCAGCGCACCTATGCCTGGCACGAGAAGCAACATTCGCGCTTGTGGGACGACATTGTCGCTCTCGCAGAGGAGCGCGAGAGCGAGCCTACCGCCACTCACTTCACTGGTTCGCTGGTGCTCGCGACGGGGGCGGTCGGCCCTGGGGGCAATGAGTTCCTGGTCGTCGACGGTCAGCAGCGTCTGACGACCCTTTCTGTGCTCATAGCCGCTATTCGCGATCATGTTGCTGAGACCGAAGGGGAGCACTCACCGAGCTTCGCGCGTCTCCACGAGAGCTTCCTCGTGGATCGCTTCAAGCAAGGGGACGCTCGACTGAAGCTGCTGCCCACTCAGGCCGATCGTGACGCTTTTCGGGGAATCATCGACCGGCACCTCTCCGCTGGAGATGCCTCGGGTGTGGTTGCCACTTACCGTTACTTCCGTCATCGGCTTCACGAGATTGATGACCCGGACGACCCACACGACGTCGATCGCATCACAGGCGCGGTGCTCGACGGTCTGGTGTTCGTGGCCATCACGGCTGGCCACGGAGACAATGTCTACCGGATCTTCGAATCGTTGAACAACACGGGGATGAAGCTCACACAGGGCGATCTACTTCGCAACTACCTGTTCATGCGCTTAGGTCCACGAGGCGAGGCCACTTACTCGAGTGTGTGGTTGCCAATGCAGTCGATTCTGTCGACCGCGGAGCTGGAATCATTGTTCTGGCTCGACCTCACGTGGTCGACGCCCGACGCAAAACTGAACAATGTCTACGCTCTTCAGGAAGCGCGACTAAGCCGGATGAGCGTCGACGAGATTGAAGTTGAGGTGCGGCGCTATGCAGCGCTGGCCCAGTTGCTCGCCACCATTCACCAGCCCGATCGCGAGTCTGACGTGCGAATCAGGGAAGCGCTCCAGCGCCTTCGGGCGTGGGGTAACAGCGGAACGGACCCGCTTGTCCTCCGGCTTCTCGAGCGACGCGCGGCCGAAGCGATTGGCGTCGAACAAGTGGCGGATTCGCTGCACGTGATCGAGTCCTTCCTTGTGCGTCGCCTCTTCGTCAATGCGCCCTCCAACGCCCTTTCGCGTATCCTCCTTCGTGCCGCGCAAGATATGACTGACGAAGATCCTGCCGGATCGCTGCGCGTGTACTTCTCCACGGGACGCAAGTTCTTCGCGTCAGACAGACAGATATCCGAGGCGCTGGTCAGCAAGCCGTTCTACTTCTCCGGTCGTCGCCACCAGAAGAAGGTGGCCCTGAGCTGGATTGAGAAGCTGATTGCGGGCAAGGAGCCGGCAGCATTGGGTGCGGCATCAATCGAGCACGTGATGCCGCAGACGATAACGGCTGCCTGGAAAGGCGCACTTTCAGCGGATCTAGGTGACTACTCGACTGCGGACGAGCTCCATGAGGCTCTCGTGCATGTCGCCGCCAACTTGACGTTGTCAGGGTACAACTCGGAGCTCAGCAACGCGCCTTTCGCAGAGAAGAGACAGTTGCTCGCCAAGAGCAACATTGCGCTGAACGCCGAGATCGCGGAGAACGAGAGTTGGGGGAGAACCGAGATCCTCCGCCGCGGAACGAGGCTGGCTGAACTCATAACCAATCATTGGACCGGCCCCGTTCGTGACGCTGCGGTTCCCGACGCTGGTTTTCGATGGGGCCTTGTGTCCGACGTCATCGCAGCTATCCCGCCAGGCTCATGGACAAGTTACGGTCAGGTCGCAGCTCTTGTCGGAACCCACCCGGTGCCGCTCGGCGTTTTCCTCGCAAGCAACCTGGTGGATGGAGCATGGCGTGTGCTTCAGGCTGCAGGTACCGTGTCGCCGGGTTTCCGATGGACTGCCGATAGCCCGCATCACGGTTACGACCCGAAGGAGGTGCTCGAGCAAGAAGGTGTGACTTTCGACGAACAGCAACGGGCCTCCGCCGATCGATACCTCGATGTTCAAGCGCTAGGCCGGTTGATTGGCCTCAGCGTCGATGAAGGGGTGCTGGCGCGAGAGCCGGACGATGACGGAGAGCGAGAGCGGGAGTACCTTCAGCAGCTGTCGGAACGCTCGCCGGCCGACACTGTGCACGGTGTGATTGATTTGCTCAGCGCCTGGCGGTCTCTGGGCGGAACCGTGAGTTTCGGGACTTCCACCGATATCGGTGCGTTCCTCATGCTGCCTCGCGGAGAACGACGTGGGATATGGCCGCTTGTGATCTACAGCTCCGGGAGTGTTGAGGTCGTCTTCCAGTGGCTCTCCAACCGTCCGCCGTTCGATGACCGCGACTTGCGAGACGAGCTTCGGCGTCGTCTGAACGAGGTATCGGGCGTGGTGCTTCCCGAGCGCAAGATCGACGCTCGTCCGTCGTTCTCCGTCGATGTCTTGGTAGACCCAGCGCAGCGCCTCGGGGTGGTTGAGGTCTTGGAGTGGTTCGTCCAGAACGTTCAAGACTTTGACTGGGGTACTGCGATCGCCGCGGAAGAATCCGAGGAGGGAGGCGTCTCCATCACTATCGCAGGGGTAAACAGGTTGCTGAGCCGTGAGCTCGTGGAAAGTCAGTTGGCTGGCGTTGCTCCAGCCAAGATCGATACCTACTGGATCGAGGTTGAAGGAACGAGATACCCTGTGAAGCAAGCACTCGCCGCAGCGCTCCGTGTCTCGACGCGGGAGTTCCAATCGTACAAAGCTCGGCAGCACCTTGAGGCGATCGGCTTCGAGATTGGACAAGGGGCATGAGCGATTAGCGCGGTTGGATTCTAACCGCCAACCGCGCCGATCCCCTGCCAAAATGACGACATGGACGAATTCTGGTCATGGTTTGGTAGCGACGGGCTGGAGCTATTGGGGAACATCCTGATTCCCGTGGCGGCCATCCTCATTCCCACAGGGATTGCGATCAGATCGGCACGATCCGAGCGCAAGAGTGCAACCGAGGATCGCGAGCAAGAGCGACAGCTCGCTGCTCAGGATCGGGAGCAAGAGCGACAGCACGCCCTCGAAGCTCGCCGAACCGAACTGCGACTTCAAGCCGGGGCCGGGGTGATCACGGCGCTCGCGCCTCTAACCTCGATACGTCCCGATCAGCCGATTCAGGAGCACCTCTGGCGCCTTCGGGCTGCAATCGCGGTATACCGCGCGTGGATTGATGTCGGAAACCGTTCCGGCGACTGGCTAGCGCTGCGTCACCACGAAGGAATGGCGCTGTGGCGCATTGCTCTGGATAAGGTCGACGCGTATGGCGGCCCACAAGCCGTACTAATCGACGGAAAGAGTGCGATTCTCGACGGCGCCTACCAATGGGCAAACGACACAACCGAGACCTTTACGGGATTCCTCAGTGCGCATGTTCCTATCAAGCATCTGCTGGACGACGGTGCCCGCATTCTCAGAGAGTATCCATACTTAGCTGGAGCTGAAACGGGGGCCGGTCCAGAACCTCGGTGATAGTCCCCTTGCAGCGTGCCGGCCGCTGCAACTGGTTGCTCAGCCGCCGTTGCCGGGACCTTCGCAGCCGGAGGATTGTCTATCTTGATCAGCGCGAGCAGCCATGAGCGCCGTGGTGATGATCCGGTTCAGAAGCTTCGATATCGTCGCCGTCTTGGTCGGCTCCCGAACAATTGCGTGCCGCTACGCTTCGCCGTGGTACTCCACAACCGTGGACGGAACTAACCCCGCCCGCGCCACTCAATCCCCCGCCAGCGATCCCGCCGAAATCACCAGGGGCGTCAGGCCCATCGGGCAGGACGGGAAGACTGCAGGAACAGGACTGTGCCGACGCGCTGCCCTGGGTTAGCTGGGCTTCGTGGCCCGATTTCGTGGTGCCGCGCTCCGTGGCGGCTCCGCCCGCAGATGCCCGCTGACCTGCGTCATCACGCGCGCGAGCATCTCTACATCCTCCGCGCTGAGCGACTCGAACAGATGCATCTTCACGGCCTCGATGTGCCCCGGGAACACCTTCGCCAACACATCCCGCCCTTTGTCCGTGATCGCGACGATAGTGCTGCGCTCGTCCTCCGGTGACGGCCTACGCGTGACGAGTCCGCGCTCTTCCAACGACTGCGCCTGATACGTCAGGCCACTCCGGCTGTAGACCACCCCATCCGCAAGGTCCGTCATCCGCTGTGACCCGTCCGGAGCGTCGCCGAGCCGCGCGAGCAGCTGGAACTGCACGTAGCTGAGCTTGCCGACGTCGCGCAGCTGCTTCTCGACCGCATGCCGCAGCAGGCTGCTCACCTCGGTGAAGGCGAAGTAGGCCGCGAGCTCCGTCGGGGAGAGCTGAGAAGGTCGTGTGCTCATGAATCCAGTATACGTGTTGCTTCGAATTCGAAGCAGTGCTACGTTCGACGTATTGCTTCGAATTCGAAGCATCTGACGAGAGGAAACATCATGAGGGCAGTACGGTTCCACGAAGTGGGCGGCCCCGAGGTCCTGCAGTATGAGGAGATCGCCGAGCCCATCCCGGGTGCCGGTCAGGTGCGGCTGCGGGTCGCGGCATCCGCGTTCAGCGCCGCCGACAACGGCATGCGTGCAGGCTTCCTGCCGATCCCGGTGGTGCTCCCGCATATCCCCGGATACGACGTGTCAGGAACGATCGAAGCACTGGGCGACGGAGTCGCCGGCTTCGCCGTGGGTGACGCGGTGGTCGCCTTCCTCCCGATGGCGACCGACGGCGGAGCAGCGGAGTACGTCATCGCCCCGGTGGATGCGCTCGTTGCGGCACCGACCAGCGTGCCGCTCGCGGATGCCGCAGCGCTGCCGTCGGTCGCGCTGACCGCACGTCAGGCGCTCTTCGACGACGGCGGCCTCGAGGCAGGTCAGCGAGTGCTCATCGTCGGTGCTGGCGGAGTGGTCGGCAAGTACGCGATCGCTCTGGCGAAGCGTGCGGGCGCGTACGTCATCGCGACGGCCAGCCCGCGAAGTGTGGATGCCGTGCGTGCGGCGGGTGCCGACGAGATCATCGATCACACCGAGACCGACGTCCTGGAGGCCGTCACCGAGCAGGTCGATCTCCTGCTCAACCTGGCTCCCATCGAGCCGGACGAGTTCACCGGCCTGGTGCGACTCGTGCGCGACGGGGGAGTCGTGGTGAGCACCACCGCCTGGATGCCGGCGCCGGATGACGCCGACCGCGGGGTGCGGTCTGTAGTGGTGTTCGTTCGGAGCGATGCGGAGAAGCTGGCCGAGCTCGTCTCGTTGGTCGATAGCGGAGTGCTCACCCTGGAGGTTACTCGCCGTATCCCGCTAACCGAGCTTCAGGCGCTTCACGCGGAGGCGGCCGAAGGGCGGGTCACGGGCAAGGTCATCGTCATCCCGTGACCTTTGCGCGGGCTACGCACACGGTGTCGCTGAGCGCTTGCGTGGCGTTGATGCGATCGCCGAAGGTCCTTGCTGTCGGGCCGGCAGACAGCCGTGATCTTGTGGACGTGAAGTCGAGTTCCTTGGCTGGCGAAGCGACTTACGACGACTCAGGGGCTTCGGTTTCGTCGGATGCGGGCTTCCGCTTGGTGGGCAGTAGCGATGCGAGCTTTCCGCGCGCCTTGTCGGCCGCCGCGGCCACCGCGGTGCCCGCATCTTTCATCGCCGTGATTGCCTGCGCTTCGTCGGGGACACCGTCTCCATCGAGGTCGACAGACCGAAACTTCTCCGCCGCCTTGTTAGCGCCATCGGCGAATGCGCCTCCGGCGCGCTTGACAGCAGTCAGCGCGCGCGCCTCGTCGGGAATCCCGTCGCCATCGAGATCCACTGATCTAAATGCCTCTGTTGCTGCGCTCACCTTGCCCCAGACGCCCTCACCGAAGTCCTTGACGTTTCCGGCCGCGGCCTCCAGCGCAAGAGCTGCTCGCGAGGGGTCGGTGTTCCGCTCGGGCTTCTCGAACTCTTCAAGCCAGTCGGGAAAGGAATCTGGTGTCTCGGGGAAGGCCATTCGCGAAGACTTCACAACGTCTCGACCGAACGTGAAGCTACCGACGCCGCCGATGACGGCACCCACCCCAAAGGGAATCGCCTTGCCGAGCGTGCCCGCCCCAAGCTTTCCGCCCATCTTGAGCGCCTCTCGTCCGATGACGATCGTCAGCGGCGCCAATGCGGAGTCCGGTAGTTGTTCCGTGAGAACTTCACCCCAGCCGTTCGGCAGTGTCTTGCTCACCGCTCCGGTGGCGAGCGTGCGAGCTTGGCTCACCCCTCCCGCTCCGAACGAAGTCAGCACCCACTTACTTACCTCGCTCTGAGATTTCTGTCCCAGAAGCATGCCGAGCACTAGCGGTCGTGCGCGCTCAGGATCAGTGACTCGGATACCGTGCAGCTCGGCGACAGCGAGCACGTACAGTGCGCTCGTTTCGTAGAAGAAGAGGAGATCGGCGACACCGAGCCCGAGCGCGATCGGAATGCCGACGCCGGGTATTGCGGCCGAGGCGCCCACACCACTGCTGGTGATGGTGACGGTCGCCACGTAGCGGCTGTCGAGTTCTTTCAGAAGATCGGCAGGTGACGCATGAGGCTTGTCTCGGCGCACCGAACGCAAGTACTCGACCACCACTGGGCGCTGCACCGCGATCGCCTTGAAGATCTGGGATTGGAACCCTTCGCCCTGAGCCAGTTCCTTCGCCTTCTCCGCTACGAGCTGAGGAGGGACGCCGAGTGCATTCGCGACGTCAGCTTCCGACGACTCCGCGGGAGCCGGTGTCTCGTTGTTCATGTATCTCTCCAAATCTCAGCAGACTATTCAGCGAACTTGAAACTCACAACGGCATCTGGATCGATGCTCTGAGCCAGTTTCGTGAAGTAGTACTCGGTCTGGTCCCGGAGGGCCGGCTCATTGGCTGCGAGGTACTTCTGCTTTAGTTCCTCGTCAATAATCGCGTTGAACTGCTCAGCTTCGCTAGGTTGCGTCGTGAACGCGCTGAGTACGCCGTCGCTACCGATTACGCGCTCGATTCGCAGACCGTCCGCCCCGATCCAGATGAACGGGGGAACCGTGACGAGAAACTCATGATCTGCCGTTGCGCGAACCTCGACGGCATCCAGTCCGAGCTTCGCAGTCATGCTGTACTGCATAAACCGCGCCTTCTGGAGGAGTGGGAAGTCGGCAACGATTGCAGGCGGGATCCCCTTTGCCTCGGAGATACCTTGCACGCCCAGCGCGAGCAGTACCGTCTGCTCTTCCTTCTCGATGGACGTTACGACTTGCTCGTTCTTCACGACACCGCGAGAGCCGGCCGCTGAGACCAACCACGACGGCGTGAGAATTCCTGCGGCTACTCCTGCGATGAGCGCGCCCAGGACAAGCACGACAATCCCAAGCACCGCGAAGTGCGACCACAACGGAACGGGCTTCTTGAGGAATTTCATAGTGTCTGCTCTTCTCGAGAGGGTGAAAGCTGCGTATCGCTGGCTAGCGAGCCACGCGATCGCCTAATCTTCGCGCACGTACGGCTCGATGTCGGAACACAGCGTCGTACGGCCGCGTGCGCTGGCACCGTCTCGGCGGGTAAGTTCGTTTTTCCCGCGAGCTCCTCGGCCGGGAGGCATCTAACTGGATCGCCTACTCAGGCAGCATCATCCTGTGTGTCGTCGGGATCGGCCTCCACGTCGAATTCTTCCGCGATCTCAGCAACCTTCCTCTTCGCTAGCGTCCGGGGTTAGGTGACGGGACTCGACTACCTGCCGTCATTCAGTCAGTGCGACTGCAGCACGGCCCAAGCGATCAGACTGTCGATCCGGCGGACATCCGCGCCCTTGGAAAGTTTGACCTTGATGTGACCTGCACGCGTCCAAAGCTCGATCTCGGAGTTCCAGTCGAGGGTGCCGGCATTCTCGGACGACCACATGTTGATGGCGCTGTAGGGCAGGGAGTAGATCTCAACTTTCTTGCCGGTGATGCCCTGCGCATCGCGGACGATCAGTCGCTTCGTGGTGAACGTCGCGGAGTCGCGGAACGTCTTGAACGATGTGATCGGCTGTTCAGCCTCAACGAGAAGCGAGTAGACGTCGGGCGGAACGGGGATCTCCTGCTGAAGGGTCCAGACGAGGATTGGCGATGCTTCCATGCTCCGATCTTGGCGTAAGCGTCGCGCTCTCCTCGTCGTAGCGCCCGCTATCGTGATCCGATGCCTCCCATCCGCGCCGTGCTCTTCGACCTCGATGGCGTCGTCCGTCATTTCGACCCGGCGAACGTCGCGGCGATCGAACGCACGCACGGCCTCAGCCCCGGGGCGATCGAAGCCATCGCGTTCGCCCCGCAACTCCTCCACCAGGTGACGACCGGGACGATCTCCCGCCGTGAGTGGGTCCAACGCATCGGCGGCGTACTGGGCAACGCAGAGGTCGCCGAGGCATGGGGAACCCAGCCGTTCCAGGCAGATGAGCAGGTCATCGATCTCGTCGACGATCTGCGGGCTCTCGGCATCCGCACGGCGATCCTCACCAACGGCACCGACACCATTCCCGCCGAAATTGCATCCATGAACCTGGCCCCGCACTTCGAAGCTGTCTTCAACTCCGCCGAGATCGGCTGGAAGAAGCCTGACGTGCGAGCGTTCCAGTATGTTCTCGACACCATGCAGCTCGCATCCGCCGAGGTCTTCTTCATCGACGACTCCGCCAGCAAGCTCGCTGGTGCGCAGTCATTGGGCATGCAGACGCATCATTTCGCTGAACTGGAAAGCCTTCGCGCCGCCCTGCGTCAGGCCGGGGTCCTGCGCTGACAAGCGGGCCAGACCGGAACACCACTTCGCTAGGGTGAAGCGCACACCATGACCTGAGGGGGATCACGATGTCTTCTGCTGCAACCACCACTTTCCACTCGAACGCCGACGCCGCGACCACGGCCGCCGCGATTCAGAAGGTGCTCGCCGACAACAAGGCGAAGATCCTGGGCCAGGCGCCCGACGGCACCACGATCGACTTCCAGACCAAGAAGACACTGTTCAACTGGGAGCTTCTCGGACGCGCGATCACGACGCCCGCGGCATCCGGCTCTGACGTGCACCTGTCGCTCGACGTGCACCACAATCGTCCGCCGGCTCTGATGGACGGCGTGAAGAACAAGAAGGTCGTCGAGAAGCTCGCCGGGCAGATTCAGACAGCTATCGGCTGACGGTTCAAGGGCGTTTCGTCTCGCTTCGCTCGCTCAACGACCGAGGTGCTACTCGAACCCGCCGCTCAGCCTTCCCCGCATCCGCTGACTGCTCTCGTTCATCCCGATAATCTCGACGCTCTTCCCGAGCGCCGTGTACTTCGTCTCGATCGCATCCAGCGCGGCGACGGTCGACGCATCCCAGATGTGCGATCCCGTGAGATCGACCACGACAGAGTCCGGATCGTCCGAGTACGAGAACAGCGTCGTCAGGTCGTTGCTCGACGCGAAGAACAGCTCCCCGTTCACGACATACGTCACGGAATCCGCGGCAGCAGAAACAGTCCGCGACACCGACACGAAGTGCGCGACCCGCCGCACGAACAGCACCGACGCGACCAGCACCCCGCCGACAACGCCGATCGCGAGGTTGTGCGTCAGCAAGACCAAGACGACGGTAGAAATCATCACGAACGTCTCGCTCTTCGGCATCCGCTTGAGGGTCGACGGCTTGACGCTGTGCCAGTCGAAGGCTCCGATCGCGACCATGATCATCACCGCGACGAGGGCCGCCATGGGGATCGTGCTGACGAAGTCGCCGAAGACGACGACCAGCAGGAACAGGAAGATGCCGGCGCAGAACGTCGAGATGCGGGTGCGGGCGCCCGAGGCCTTGACGCCGATCATGGTCTGGCCGATGACCGCGCATCCGCCCATGCCTCCGAAGGTTCCGGAGAGGATGTTCGCCACGCCCTGAGCCCACGACTCACGCGTCTTGTTCGAGTGGGTGTCGGTGATCTCGTCGACGAGCTTCGCGGTGAGCAGCGACTCCATGAGTCCGACGAGCGCGACCCCGAGCGCGAACGGTGCGATGATCGTGAACGTCTCCCACGTCAGCGGCACGTTCGGGATGAACAGCTCAGGCAGGCTCCTGGGCAGCTCGCCCTGATCGTCGACCGTCGGCACCGTGATCGCGAACGTCAGCACCACAGCCGTCACGATGACCACCGACACGAGCGGTGCCGGCACGACCTTGGTGATCTTCGGCATCACGATCATGACGACGATTCCCAGCGCGACCAGCGGATACACCATCCACGGCTTATCGATCAGCTGAGGGAACTGCGAGCTGAACACGAAGATCGCCAGCGCGTTCACGAACCCGACCATCACGCTGCGCGGAATGAATCGCATCAGCTTCGCGACGCCCAGCACCCCGAGGATCACCTGGAAGACACCCGCGAGGATCACCGTCGCGATGAAGTAGTCCATCCCATACGTCGGCGCGACCGGTGCGATCACGAGCGCGACGGCTCCGGTCGCCGCGGTCACCATCGCCGGACGCCCACCGAGGAACGCGATCGACACCGCCATGATGAACGACGAGAACAGCCCCACCTTCGGGTCGACACCCGCGATCACCGAGAACGCGATCGCCTCGGGGATCAGCGCGAGACCCACGACCAGCCCCGCGAGCACTTCGCGCGTCAGCATCCGCGGGCTCTTCAGCGCTTGGAGGACGGTGGGATTCGCCCGATAGCGGGCACGATCGTCGACCGTGGGTGCAGACATGGGGATGCTCCAGAGAAGGTGCCCGGGGATGGGGCATAACAGTTAAGGGTACGGCGGATGCGGGGATGTCCCATCGAGTACGTGTCAAGCTGGTTGGCACGAGTGGAAGACGTGTAAAAAATTCGCGAAATTGTTTAAACGTTATTCCCACTTGTGAGTATCTTTGACACATGAGCTGGAACGCCGACGAGCCGTTCAACGAACTGCCACTCTTGCCGCCGAGCGCGGAGTTCGAGACACGCGCAGTCTTGAAGGCAGCGATCCGCGCTCGCGCCGCGCTCGCTTCGATGGACGAGGCAACGAAGAGGATGCCGAACCCAATGGTGCTCGTGAACTCGCTGTCGCTGCTCGAAGCGCAGGCCAGCTCCGAGATCGAGAACATCGTCACCACGACAGACGAGCTTTTCCGATTCGCGCAGGAGGCAACCGACGCCGCGAGCGCCGATACGAAAGAGACTCTCCGCTATCGTGCCGCGCTGTTCGGCGGCATGGTCGCGATCCGCGAACGCCCTCTCTCCATCAACACCGCGATCGATGTGTGCTCGAACATTCATCGTCGTGAGATGGGGGTCCGCAAGCTGCCGGGCACGTACATCGGCAACCCGAAAACGCGGCGCGCGATCTACACGCCTCCGTCGGGTGAGGCGGTGATCCTCGACAAGCTCGCCAACTGGGCTGACTTCATCCACACGAAAGCGGATCTTGACCCGCTCGTGGTGATGGCAGTAGCGCACTATCAGTTTGAGGCAATCCATCCGTTCACCGATGGAAACGGAAGAACGGGCCGGATCCTCAACGTCCTGCAACTCGTGTCGGCCGAGCTCCTGCGTGAGCCGATCCTCTACCTGTCCCGGTACATCATCCAGAACAAGGACGAGTACTACCGCTTGCTGCTAGCGGTGACAGCAGAGGCGGCATGGGAGGAGTGGATCCTCTTCGTTCTTCGGGGGATCGAGGAAACGGCGACGCGCACTCTGTCGAAGATCGATCGCATCCAGGAGCTCCAGCGAACGATCCGCGCAGAGATCAAGGAGCACACGAGCGCAGGGAGCAACTCGGACCTGATCGAGGTGCTGTTCGAGAACCCGTACTCGAGAATCAGCAATGTGATCGAGCGTTGTGGAGTCTCCCGCCCGACCGCCACCGGGTGGCTGAATTCTCTGGTGTCCGCCGGGGCCTTGATCGACATCAAAGCAGGACGCGAGCGGCTGTTCATCAATCATCGCTTCATGCAGATCTTGTCTACTGATGATCCGCTGCCACAGGTGGGCGAAGAAACTCTGTTCTGACCTGTCCAGCGGCCGACCTCGCGTCGCTGGGTGCTCGGGATGACGGAAGCCTCTCCTCCACAGCCGACACCCGAACGGGGTTCTGAACAGAACGTGGGATTCAGGTCCGTGGGTGTCGGGGCGGCTCAATAGCCTCGCTCGAATGAGCATCCAGATCCCTGTCCACTTCACCTCATTCATGCGCGTCGAATTCACGACTGCCGACCATCCAGAGTTCGATCGAGCGATCACCATGCCCCAGACGGCCCCGATGGAATGGATCGTCGACGCCTACCTCCTGAGCGTCGGGCGGGAGCCCAGCGAGAACCCCGAGTTCGACGATGATTCGGACGACTATTACGAGCGCCCACGCCCGGTTCCGGAGTCCCTCGACCGATGGCGCATGGCGATGCCCGCGCTCGATCACCGGCCCGACGTCATCGTGCGCACGGTGGATGCCCCGCCGCTGGGTGCCCCGTTGGTCGCGGCAAGCTCATCGACGACGTCGCCCGCCGCGCAGGGGGATTGGCTGACGCAGGCGGCGCCATTCCGGGAAGACGACGTGAACCGCGAGCTGATGCGCCGACACGGTGTGGTCATGCCCTACTTCGACGACCGCGACATGAGGGACGTCGATCCCCGCATCCGCCGCTCGTCGAGAATCGCCACACTTCTCAGTGGGCTCACCCCGGCCCGGCGGTTGGCTTTGCTCGCGCACATCGATGCGATCGGTCTGCTTCGTGAGAGTGTGCCCGACCGTGCGATGGTCGAGACTGCTGTCGCTCCCCTTGCCGGACTGGTGAGGCTCCTCGGAGGAACGGGCGTCGCCCAGGACCCGGTAACCGGATGGATCTCCGACTCGGACGTGGAACGGCTCACGCGATCGTTGGGGTGGAACGGTGGGCCGGACGATCCGTACCAATGGGGTGAGGTCGTCGTCAGGTTCGCCCGTCGCGCGAAACTGATCCGGCGACTGAAGGGCCGGGTCGTGGCGACGACGTATGCCAAGAACCTCGTCCAGCCCACGCGAGGCACACTGGTGGCGCTGGCAGGCAAGATCGGTACGTCGACTCGCGAGCGCTTCGGCATGCCGCTCCCGCGACGGGATGCCGAGGGGGCGCTCGCTCTTCTCGCGATCGCCGACGGAACCGCACATAATCTCGATGAGCTCGTGAGCCACGTCGCCGCCGGAGCCGCCCTTCTCGATCAAACCGACTCCATCTTCGGCAGCGATCGATTCGACATGATCCTCGCCTCCGGGATCGGCGACGACGTGGGTGACAAGAGCGAGGAGATCGCGCGGCTCATGGAGGGGTTCGCGTCACTATCGGCGCCGAAGCAGTTCGGCGTCGTCACACCCGCAATGCGCGAAGTTGCCCGGTGCGCCCTGGTCTGAGCGGTTACGATCGAGGAACAATATGACAACCAGAATTTGTCGCATGTATTCTTTGTGCGCGCATCGGGTTGTATATAGATGTGCACATTGATCCCAGATTTTGCGCGCACCCCATCTCAGGCGGATACTCATCCCATCCGCGCCGACCGTCTCGGCCGGGGAATCGACATGCACAGCACCCCTGCTCTCGCCCCTGAAACGACCATCGCCATCGTCGGCGCCGGCCGTCTCGGCGGCGTACTCGCACGGGCCCTGCGCGCCGCGGGATTCGTCGTCGTCGGCCCGCTCCGCCGCGAAGACCGGGCTCCGGATGCCGACATCGCGCTGCTCTGCATTCCGGACTCCGCCATCCCCGCGGTGGCGTTCGCCGTGCGACCGCATGCGCGGCTCGTCGCCCACGTGTCGGGCGCGACGCCGCTCACCGACGTCGACTTCAGCCTCCACCCGCTGCAGACCTTCACAGGCAAGGAATCAGCCGAGGTCTTCCACGGCATCGGCGTCGCTATCGACGGCCGCACACCCGAGGCGCTCGACGTGGCCGAGCAGCTCGCGCGGGCGCTGGGGGCGAACCCGTTCCACGTCGACGACGCCCACCGTGCGGAGTATCACGCCGCAGCATCCTTCGCCTCGAACTTCGTACTCACTGTGCTCGATGCGGCCGAACACCTCGCGAAGGATGCCCGAGTCGATCGCTCCCACCTCGCACCACTCGTGCGTCAGACGGTCGAGAACTGGCTGGTGTCCGGCGCGGCATCCGCTCTCACCGGGCCGATCGCGCGCGGCGACGAAGCGACCGTGGCACGGCAGCGCGCAGCATCCGGCGACTACCGAGACCTCTTCGATGCACTCGCCACCGCCACCCGCGCGGTCGCCGGCCGCGCGCCACAGACGACCGCCGACCACGTCGCCACCACCGAGGAGCCCGAGGCATGAGAATCCTCCGTACGATCGCCGAGGTGCGAGCCGCGGTCCGCGACGCCAATGCGGCAGGCAAGTCCGTCGGGCTCGTCCCCACGATGGGCGCCTTCCACGAGGGGCACCTCTCGCTCATGCGTGCGGCGCGTGAGCAGAACGGACTCGTCGTCGTCTCTCTCTTCGTCAACCCGACCCAGTTCGCCGCGAACGAAGACCTCAGCACCTATCCGCGCGACGAGGCCCGCGACGCTGCGCTCGCCGAGTCTGAGGGCGTCGACATCCTGTTCGCCCCCGCGCCCGCCGAGATCTACCCCGACGGCTTCGCCACGAACATCCACGTCGCGGGCATCACCGAGGTGCTCGACGGCGCGAGCCGCGGACCCCACCACTTCGACGGCGTCGCCACTGTCGTCACCAAGCTGTTCGGCATCGTGCAGCCCGACGTCGCCTACTTCGGTCAGAAGGATGCGCAGCAGGTGCTCGTCGTCCGCCGGGTCGTGCGCGACCTCGACCTCGACGTGCGCATCGAGGCCTGCCCGATCGTGCGCGAACCCGACGGACTCGCCATGAGCTCGCGCAACGTCTACCTCGACGTGGATGCTCGCGCCCAGGCGACCGCGCTCAACCGCGCCCTCGACGCCGCCGACGCGGCGCACCGATCGGGGGAGGGCATCCTGTCTGCAGCTCAAGCTGTTCTCGCCGAGGCAGGGATCGAGGCCGAGTACCTGGAACTCCGGGATGCCGAGAGCCTGCAGCCCGTGACGGCCGTCGAACGAGACGCACTTCTGCTCGTCGCTGCCCGTGTGGGAGCTGCCCGACTGATCGACAACCACCTGCTGAGAGGGGTAGCCCGATGAGCGCCCACGCCGCCCCGACCAAGCGCCTGACCCTGGGCGATCTGGCCTCGAAGAAGCAGGCCGGCGAGCCGATCGTCATGGTCACCGCGTACGACTTCCCGAGCGCGCAGATCGTCGAAGAGGCGGGCGTCGACATGGTGCTCGTCGGCGACTCGGCCGCGATGACCGTGCTCGGCTATGACAGCACCGTGCCCGTCACGATCGACGAGATGCTCATGCTCACGAAGGCCGTGCGCCGCGGACTCGAGAAGCCGCTGCTCGTCGGCGACCTGCCCTTCGGCTCGTACGAGGCATCGGACGAGCTCGCCCTCGCCACCGCGCAGCGCTTCATCAAGGAGGCGGGCGTCGACCTCATCAAGATCGAGCGCGGCGGCACGACGGTCGACCGCGCCCGCGCGCTGGTGAACGCCGGCATCCCCGTGGTCGGACATGTCGGGCTGACCCCGCAGACCGCGACATCCCTCGGCGGATACCGCGCCCAGGGACGCACCGCCGACGCCGCCCTCGCCGTGATCGACGACGCCCTCGCGCTGCAGGATGCCGGAGTCTCGGTGCTCGTGATCGAAGCGGTGCCGTCGGAGGTCACCGCCGCGCTCGCGCCTCTGCTGCGCATTCCGCTGATCGGCATCGGAGCGGGAGCGGATGCCGACGGCCAGGTGCTCGTCTTCCACGACCTGCTCGGCATCTACGCCGGCGGCGTCGCCAAGTTCGTCAAGCGCTATGCCGATGTGCGGGGAGTGTCGGTCGCCGGAGTTCAGGCGTATGCCGAGGAGGTGCGCGACGGGTCGTATCCCGCGCCCGAGCACGGGTACGGGATGCCCGAGGCTGAGGCCGCGCGGTTGCGGGAGCTGCTCGCGGAGCGGTAGGTCGCGACAGCATCCGGAGTCCGCTTTACTCCGCCCGGCGCACCCGCAGCACCAGCGCGATGAGCGCGAGCACGATGACCGCGACCCCGTATCCGACGCAGACGGTGCCGAGCCCGAACACGCCGACGAGGGTTCCGGCGACGACCGCCGGAACTCCGAACGCGAGGTAGGCGAGCAGGTAGATCACGGCGAACGTGTCGGCGCGGTCGGTCGCGGGGATGCGCGGTGCGAGCGAGGCGACGACCCCCGAGAAGGCGGTGCCGAATCCCATGCCGGTGATGGCGGTCGCGGCGAGATAGAAGGGGAGCGACTCCGCCGAGAGGGCCCAGAGCGACAGGGCGGTTCCCGTCGCGAGCGCCGCGGTGCCGAAGATCACGGACGTGCGCGGCATCCGGTTGCGGAAGATAAATGCCGTGATCGCGCCGATTCCCGCGAGCATCGCGACCGCGAGTCCCTGCCAGACGTGCGCTTCCCCGCCGAGCTCGGTGCGCACGATGTTCGCGCCGAGTGAGAGAAAGAGTCCACCGGTCGCCCACCCGGCGATGATCGCGGGGGCGCCTCGCCAGAAGTCCGAGCGGATGCCGGCCGGCACCGACAGCCGGAAACTCAGCGATGCCAGTGCTCCCGGTCGAAGCGGTGCGGTCTCGGGTGCGAGGAAGAAGAGCGCGGCGAGCACGATGTAGACGACGGTCAGCGGCGCGAACACGTCGAGCAGCGGCTGGCCGGTCAGGTCGAGAGCGATGCCCGAGATCAGCGCGCCGAGGGCGAGGCCGATGCCGGGGCTGAGGGCGTTCCACAGGGCGGCGACCCGCGAGCGTCCCCCGGGAGCGAGGTCCAACGCTGCGGCCGACAGGGCGGCGATGAGCACGCCACTCGCCGCGCCCTGCAGGATGCGCGCGAGCATGAGCGTCGCGACGCTGTCGGCATGCCAGAAGAGCAGCATGCTCGCGGCGAGCAGCAGGAGTCCGCCGATCGCGACGGGACGGCGTCCGACGTGGTCGGACAGTGACCCGGCGGTGAGCAGCGCGAGCAGCAGAGCGATCGCGTACACGGCGAACACGGCGCTGATCACGATCGCGTCGAACCCGATCTCGGCCGCGAGCACCGGGTAGAAGGGCGACGGCGCGCTCGCCCCCATCATCATCGCGATCTGCGTGACGATCGCCAGCGCGAAGCCGAAGCGCGGGCGGCGGATCGGCGCGGCCGTCGTCGTGGCGATCGGTGACGTGATGGTCATCTGTGCTCCCGCGGGTCTGGGTCGAGTCCGAGGCATCGAACGAGTTGAGTTCGAGAATCATCGAACTATCGGAGCGTACTCGCCTTCCGGCGATTGTTCAACTATTCTCGAACCATGCCAGGCGACCTTCCGCATCCGGATCGTTCCGAGATCCAGCTCACCGAGGTGCTCTTCGCGCTCAGTGACCCCGAGCGCCTGGCCATCGCGCGACAGCTCGTCGACGGCCCCCTCGACATGGCCGAGTGCCACGCGACCGACCCGAATCTCCCCAAGTCGACCAAGTCGCACTTCATGAAGGTGCTGCGCGAAGCGGGCGTCATCCGCAACGAACCCAACGGGCGGCGACGGATGCTGACGCTCCGCCGCGACGAGCTCGACTCGCTCTTCCCGGGACTGTTGGACTCCGTTCTTCGGGCCTGAACTCGACGCGGTCGTAGGTGCTCCCTGGCATTCTCATGCCCAGAGGAGTGAGCTGGCGTGCCGATCGCAGACATAGTCGCGCCTTCGATAGTCCGTCTGCAATGATCAGAATGTCCACGTCGGTGCAGAATTCCCGAATTTTGGCATATTCGCATATTGGAATCTTTTGATCATTGTCGCGCTGATCAGTCGGTGCCGCCGGATCGCATATTGCATCTGATGAGTTTCTCCTTTTACGGTATTGAGAACCGCATGACGCGGGAAATGCGAACACAAAGGAGTAGCAATGAACGGCATGCTTGAGATGACCACCGTCGACCGCTTCGGCGACCTGCTCGGCGCGATCAGTGCTCTCGAGAACTCGGAGCCGGGACGCCAGGCGCTCGAGTCGCTCGCGAGCTACGAGTCGGCTGGATGAGTTGATGACGGCGGCGGCGGACCGCCGTCCGTCGCCGCCGTTGCACCGCCGATCGAAGTAGGGGGATAGATGACCGACTATCTGGAAGTCCGTGAGGATGTAATAGCGAAATTCGGTGTCGCATCCCAGGCGCACGCTGCTGTGGAATATACGCGGCTGATTGATCTGATTGCACACGGATATGTGAACTCGGATGACCTGCGGCGCGAAGTGGATGAGCAACTTGAGATTGTCGATCTCCTTATCGAAGGATCTATATCTGCGCGCGGCGTCGACTTCGTGACGCACGATCCGATCAGCGGGCAATTGCGCTTCACCCAGACGCCGCAAGCGGGTCCCCCATCTCATGCGATCTCTTCGCCACTGCGTCTCACTCGTCAGACGCTGAAGACCCTTCCCAGTGGGTCACACTTCATCTACGTCCTCAGCACAGAGGACTCTCTGCTGATCGAGCCGACACCCCTCACTACTTCCGACCTCTTCTTCCCCGAAGCCGACAGCGTCCGCAATCGGGTTCGGCATCCCCAGCTTCTGGGGGCGGATGCCCCGGTGCTCGGTGCGGGTGAGATATGTGTGTTCCATTCCGCGGGGGCACCGTATGCAGCGTTGATCAACAATCGATCCGGTCATTTCCGCCCGCCGCCGCTCTCGCTCGAACGGGTCAGGCAAGCCGTGTGCCGGGAGCTGTCGTTGCCTGCCGACGCAGTCGTGGAGGTGCGCGTTGGCGCTTATGGGCGACAGTAGAAGTCACTGGAGGGCTGGCGCCTACGCTCTCGAACACGAAATCGTGGTCTCTGGCTCGGTTTCGTCGAGTGATCTACGAGACCTGCGATGGGTGCCCAAGCAGATGGACGAGTCCATCTCCTTCTGCTTCGACGAACCGAGCGGGAGCCTCGCGGCCAGGGGGATCCTCGTGAGTCTCTATGGGCTCACGAGTTCACCCGCGTTCGGTCTCCGACTGCGGCTGAAGGAGGCGCTTGTCTGGAACGAAGGATGGCGGCATGGCGTATCGATCACGATGCCGGTGGAGAGTCGGCAGGCGATAGCGGTCGGCGACCTGCAACGGTTCGCTGGAACGTACGTGGCTGATTCCCTCGAGCGCCATGTGAATGACCTCGGTGCGGTGTCCTGTCGGGCATCGGTCTCGCAGACTCGGAAACGGTGGCTCTCGCAGGACCCGGAATCGTCTGAGTTCCTCACCCTTTCGCAGGACACTGTCACCTTTGAGACCGCCTCGTCCGCGACGACGAACAACTTCGTAGAGATCTCCACATACGAGTGGCCGATCCGCAGCAGCTACCTCTCAGAACAGGTGCACGACACCCTGCGCGCAATCGGTGGAAGTGGCGTCAGATCGAAGATCCAGTGGTTCCTGGAAAGAGGAAAAGCGTGAGCGACACGACCACGTCCACTCGTGCCTTCAGGCCGGCGTACTTCTGGATAGCGCAGGTGTGCAGCTGGGCCGGTACGAGCCTTCAAGCCGCCATCGTTCCGCTGTGGCTTTTCGCGATGACCGGTTCCACGCAGTTGGCTCTCGGCGGATTCGTCGCAGATGCCTTGAGTCGTGCGATCTTCGGCCCTCTCATCGGTGGCTTCGTCGCCCGGTTGTCCGCTCGTCGGGCGCTGATCGTGGCCGATTCAGTCGGCGCGTGTGTCGCGCTGTTCGTGGCTGTCGTCGTGACGGGCCCGGAGCGAGCCCCGATCGTCTACCTCGCCGTGCCTGCGCTGTCTCTGGTCGTCTTGATGAATCAGATCGCGTTCCAATCCCTGGTCCCGCAACTCGTCGCCGCGGAGCGTTTGAGCACAGTGAACGGCCGATATCAGGCTGCGCTGTCACTGCTGAGCGTTGTCACGCCGGCCGCCGGCGCGCTGGCGGCGGCAACAGTCGATTGGAGGTGGCTGGTGGCGGCGAATGGCGTGTCGTTCTTGCTTTCGCTGGTTCTCACCGTGGTTGCTCTGCCGGTCACCTTGTGCGCTGGCGATGCAGGACCTGCCGGAGCAGGTCATCCGTTGGCCCATCTGGCGGCGAACGCCCGGAGAGCGATGTCCGGGACGGCGGGACGCTACATCCTGGTCGAAGCTGCGCTCTTCGCCGCGTTCGGAGGGTCTCAGTCACTCCTGTTCGGATTCGCGCTGGAGAGGGGCCAGAAGGAAGGCAGCGTCGCCTTGGCTGCGCTGCTCCTGGCTTCAGGGGTCGGGATGATCCTGGGGGGATTGGCCCTGCAGAGGCTGGGCGATTCTCCTCGTCTCAATCTGCTGCTCGTCGGGCTCCTGTCCGGACTCGGTCCCGCACTTGTCGTCGTCGGCGGCATCTCCGGCGCGCTGTGGCTCGGAGTTCTCGGTGCCGGACTCATCGGT
The DNA here is from genome assembly GCF_051062835.1 of Microbacterium sp. CGR1. Classification (GTDB taxonomy): domain Bacteria; phylum Actinomycetota; class Actinomycetes; order Actinomycetales; family Microbacteriaceae; genus Microbacterium. The sequence continues at coordinate 2,813,660 of NZ_JAOTPG010000001.1, forward strand.
GCCAGCGGAAATCTCCTGATCGGCGGGATCACCATCGTCGTGCAGAAGTCGACGACAGACGCCGATCGTCCGACGACTCTCGGCTTCCGGAAGGGCATCAGCAGCCTGAGCCAACTGCTGAGCTACCTGTGGACGCTCGGCCTGGCGTCGATCCTCGGGTTCTCCATCGTCTACCCGCTGGCTGGTGCCCTGGCATGCATCGCGGTGTTCACGGGTGTGGCTCTGATCTCGAGAGGAGCGATCGATGCCGGTTGAGATTAGCGAGCGCCTCGCCGACAACGGAGGGCGTCTCATCAGTGCCCCGATGCGGGGTACGCCCAGTTTCGCGATCTTCGTCTCATTGCGCGTCGGATCCAGAGATGACCCGCACGATACCAACGGCATAGCTCACCTGCTCGAGCATCTCGCATTCAAGGGGACCACGACGCGTCCGACGGCTGCAGACGTGGCGCGAGACCTGGACAGGGTGGGGGCTGACTTCAACGCGTTCACCGGCCGCGAGTGGATGTCGTTCTACGTGCGGTGCGCCTCTGAAGACGCTGCGGTTGCGATCGAGGTCCTCTTCGACATGCTGGTCAACAGCACGTTCAGCGAGGACGACGTCGAGCGCGAGAAAGCCGTCGTGTGCGAAGAGCTGCGATTGAATTCGGCCGATCTCCGCGGCCGTGTGGACGATTTGATGCACGCCGTGATGTTCGCGGGCACTGGTCTTGCCCGACCGGTCGGGGGGACCGTCGCCGACGTGGCACGCATCCAACGCCCTGCGGTCGTGCGGTTCGTCGAGGGCGCGTTCCATGCGGACAACATCGTCGTCGGGTTGGCGGGGACATTCTCGGAGCACGACGAGGATCGGGCTTTCTCGCTCCTAGAAGATATCCCGGGCGTCCCCCGAACACGCGCACGGGTCCACGCCCGCGGGGGCATGCGTTCGCATGGTGAGATCGAGCTGGTCGGTGAACAGGTCGACAGCGAGCTGGTGCACATCGCCTATTCAATGCGCGGCTGGGAAGCCTCGAACGAGAACCGGTACGCGGTCGGGTTGTTGCACACGACCCTCGGCGGCGGTCTGGGTTCCCGCTTGTTCCGCAGCCTGCGCCAAGACCGTGGGTTGTCGTATTACGTCGGTGCGGATCACTCGACCTATCGAGACGCGGGCGCGCTGAATGTGCGCGCTGCAGTCCAGCCGGAACGGGTGCACGAGACCATCGAGGTGATCACAGAAGAACTCGCGGACACTGCGCGTGAGCTCCATGACGACGAGGTCAGACGCGCAGCGAGCTATTCCCGAGGACGATTGCTGCTCGGGGTGAGTGATCCACGGGGGATGCTCTTGTTTCTGCTTCGCCGCGCCTGTACCGACGGCGCCTGGGAAGATCCATGGACCGTCGGTGAGTCGTTGATGAAGGTAACCCGGGCCAGTGTGCTCGAGGCGCTCGAGCAACTCCTGCAGCAGCCGCCCACCGTCTTTCTCGTCGGTGATGAGCTCCCCCCGGGGGTCGTTTCTGCGTCTGATGCGGGACGGGCGAGTCGAGGTCGTGTCGGAACTTCATCGCTCGGGGCGACCGAGGCGTGAACAAGAGGCAGTGCTGAGTCGATGGCGGGTGAGGGGCGTGAGCCCGAAAACGTCTGGGATGAGCTCGTCTGGCGAGGCCTGATCCATGTGTCCACCGATCGGGAGGAACTACGGGCTCTGCTCTCGGAGCCGCCGGTCGTGTACTACTGCGGGTTCGATCCGACGGCGCCGAGCCTGCATCTCGGGCACCTCGTGCAGCTGCTCACGATGAGGCGCCTACAGCTCGCGGGACACCGACCTGTGGGACTGGTCGGCGGCTCCACGGGGCTCATCGGAGATCCTCGTCCGACGGCTGAGCGCACCTTGCACTCTCGGGCGACGGTGGCGGAGTGGGTGGAGAAGCTGAAGTCGCAGCTTGAGCGCTACCTGAGTTTCGAAGGCGACAACTCCGCCCGCATCGTCGACAACCTCGCCTGGACAGCCCCGCTGTCGGCGCTCGACTACCTTCGTGAGATCGGCACGCACTATCGCGTGGGGACGATGTTGAAGAAGGACGCAGTGAGTTCTCGCCTCGCGTCCGCCGAGGGGATCAGCTACACGGAGTTCAGCTATCAGATCCTGCAGGGTCTGGACTTCCTCGAGCTCCATCGGCAGCTCGGGTGCGTCCTGCAGACCGGTGGTGCGGACCAATGGGGCAACCTCATGAGCGGTACGGCTCTCATACGTCGGGTCGAGGGGAAGTCGGTGCACGCTTTCGGCACACCGCTGATCACGAACAGCGATGGCACGAAGTTCGGCAAGAGCGAGGGCAATGCGATCTGGTTGGACGCTGACATGTGCAGCCCGCATTCGTTCTATCGGTTCTGGCTCGACACGGATGACTCCGACGTGATCGAGCGTCTCAAGATCTTCACATTCCTCAGTCGTTCCGAGATCGAGGAGTTCGAGGATGCGGTCGCGACGGATGCACCCGACCGAGCCGCTCAGAAACGTCTCGCTCTCGAGGTGACCACCCAGGTTCACGGGTCGGCGGCGACAAAGACGGCGATTCGACGCGTCCGCGACAGTTCTCGCTAGGAGGAATCGCCGAAGCTCAGCGGAAGTACGACGCCCCGTTGAGGTCGAGCACGGTCCCCGACGCCCATACGGCAGTGGGCGAGGTGAGGTAGGCGACGGCATCCGCCACCTCTTCGGGAGTGCCCACGCGACCGAACGGACTCTGCCCGCGGATGCTGTCGCCCTGCTCGCCCTCGAGCTTCGCCGACTGACGCTCGGTCGCGACCATTCCCGGCGCGATCGACGTGACCGAGATGCCATGAGGCGCGAGCACCAGCGCCATCGATTGTCCGAACGCCTGCAGTCCCGCCTTCGTCGCGGCGTACGCGGGGTGATCGGCCTCGCCGCGGAATGCGCCGCGCGACCCGACGTTGACGATCGCTCCACCGGCGCCGCGCTCGATCATGTGCTGCGCCACCAGCATCGTCACGTTCGACGCACCGAGCAGGTTCACCGAGACCATCGAAGACCACGCGGCCTGCCATTCGGCGAACGACGTCGAATCGACGCGGTGCTCGTTCGCGGCGCTCGGCGCGACGGCCGCATTGTTCACCAGGATGTCGAGAGAGCCCAGGGCGGCGATAGCCTCGTCGACCACTCGCTGCGCCTCGACCGGGTCGCCGATGTCGCCGCCCGCGAGAGCATGTCCCGAGCCCTCGAGCGAGGCGAGTGTCTCCTCTGCCGCGGCGCGATCCCGGCCGTAGTGCACGACGACCCGATCGCCTCTGCGCGCGAATGCCTGGGCGACAGCGCGACCGATGCCGCGCGAACTGCCCGTGATCAGTGCGTGCGCCATCTCAGGATGCGACCTGCACTCGTCCGATCGTGCGCGCCGGCGGCTCGATCTCCGCCCACACCGAGTCCAGCGAGAGGTGCAGCACGCCGGCGATGGCCGCGATCGTCGAGAACGCGGGAGTGGCCACGCGACCGGACTCGATCTTGCGCAGCGTCTCGGGTGAGACCCCGGCGTCGAGAGCGACGCTCAGCATCGATCGCTCGCCGCGCGCTCGCCGCAGCAGGGCGCCGAGACGCTCGCCTCGTTCGACCTCGGCGGGGGTGAGCGGCATCCGAACCATCATGTGCCGATTCTAATACCGGGATAGTATTACCGGGATAGTTATTGGAACCACAGCGACCCGGATGCGGAGAGCACCATGATCGAGATCCTCACCAGCGACGAACTGGCCAGGGCGAGGGATGCCGGGGCGCTCGTCGGCAGCATCCTGCAGTCTCTGAAAGAGCGTACGAGGGTCGGCGTGAACCTCCTCGATCTCGACCGCTGGACCCAGCAGATGATCGAGGATGCCGGCGCCGAGTCCTGCTACGTCGACTACGCCCCGTCGTTCGGCCGCGGACCTTTCGGCCACTATGTCTGCACTGCGGTCAACGACGCGGTGCTGCACGGGATGCCGCACGACTATGCCCTCGCCGACGGCGACCTGCTCACGCTCGACCTCGCGGTCACGCTGCGCGGGATCTCGGCCGATGCCGCGATCAGCTTCGTGGTCGGAACCGCCAGGGCGCCGGAGGATCTCGCGATGATCGACGTGACCGAGCGTGCGCTCGCCGCGGCCATCGCCGTCGCCCGTCCGGGAGCCCGCATCGGCGACCTCTCGCATGCGATCGGCACGGTGCTCAGCAACGCGGGGTACCCGATCAACCTCGAGTTCGGCGGCCACGGCATCGGATCGAGCATGCACCAGGATCCACACATCGCGAACGACGGGCGCCCCGGTCGTGGCTACACGCTGCGCCCCGGTCTGCTGCTCGCCCTCGAACCGTGGGTCATGGCCGACACCGACGAGCTGATCACCGACGATGACGGCTGGACCCTGCGCAGCGCGACCGGCTGCCGCACCGCCCACACCGAGCACACGATCGCGATCACACAAGACGGGGCGGAAATCCTCACGCTCCCGCGCTGAAGCAGAGTCGACACACGCCCGCGCCCGCCGAGAACCGCACGCTCACTTCGTGCGCGAAGCGCTCCGCGAACCACCCCGAACTCGACGCACCGCGCGCCCGGCCAGATCCTTCAACCGTCCGCCGGGCCACTGGCGTCGCAACTCGACAGCGCCGCCGCGGCCCGCGACCGGAGTGCAGGTGCGCCCGGCGAGCAGCGGGGAGTGTCCGGCGGCGGCGAGCGTCGCCGCATCCGCCGTGAGGGGAACGTCGAAGGTCCATCCGGCCCTCCGGACGGTCACGAACAGCCTCGCGCCGCGCGACTCGTCATCGGGTCCGAAGACCTTCAGCGGGTCGATCGCGAGCGGGATGGCTCCGAGGTTCCGGGGCTTCACGCGTGCCACGCGGCGCTCGACTCCCGCGGCCTTGTCGCGCAGCACGAGCTCGACCCGGTCGTTCTGCAGCTCGCGCCCCGCTTCGAGCAGGCCGGTGGGCAGGCCGTCCATCGCCACGGGGAGCGAGGTCAGCACACCGGTGCCCGGTTCGACGACGAGAGCATCCTGCCCCTCGCGGGTGATCGACACGGCAACCGTCAGATACAGCCCGCCACCCCGCGACCATCGTGCCGAGGTCACGACGGCCCGGCAGGTCGTCTCGACCTCGAACCGAGCGAAGGTCACCAGATCCGCACGGCGGTCGGCCCGCAGCAGCGCGGCCCTGATGCGATTCGGGAATGACAGTCCCCCGTCGACCCCCGGTCCGAACCGACGCTGCGCGAGCGGGCCGACGACGTCGAGCAGCCGCTCGCGGTATTCGTCGGGGTACGCGAGGAACTTCTTGCCCGTCAGACGCTTCAGGATCTTGCCGCGGAACCAGTGCCGCAGCAGTCGATCGCGCAGTCGCCCGGGCTCGGTGTACCGCTCGACCAGGTCGAGCACGGCCTCGAGGTGCGGGAAGTACGACTCCGGATCGATCCGCGACGAGCTCGCGCTGCCTGCGTGCTTGACCCACGCGTAACAGGGCTGGCTCGCGAGGATCGAGATGGTCGACGCCTCGAAGTAGGCCCGCATCACGAACAGGTGATCCTCGAGCCGCACCTTGCCCTCGGGGAAGCGGATGCGGTGCTCGCGCAGGAATGCCGTGCGGAACATCTTGTGCGGCGTGAGCATCTCGAGCAGCGGATCCTCGCCGAGCTTCGCCTGGGGCACATCGTGACGGAAGATCCGGGTCGGCAGCGGACGCCCGATCCCGACCTCCTTGCCCACGATGACGTCGGAGCCGTGCTGGTCGGCGTAGTCGCACAGCGCCTCGAGCGCACCGGGGTACAGCCAGTCATCCTGGTCGACGAACTGGATGTAGGTCCCTCGCGCTTCATCGATGCCGTGGTTGCGAGGCGTGCCCGGCCATCCGGAATGCGGCAGGAACGCCACGCGCAGGTAGTCCCGATCGCGGGCGACCTCGACCAATCGCGCCGCGGTCTCCTTGCCCGATCCGTCGTCGCACAGCAGCACCTCGAACCGCGAACGATCGAGCGTCTGGGCGTCGAACGAGGCGATGAGTTCGTCGAACGCCGCACCCGGCTTGAACACGGGGACGACCACGCTCACTCGGATCGAAGTGGACGCGGGCGGAACGGCAGACGAATTCGACATCGACGGCAGTCAAACACTGAGAGCTATGCGGTGCACGGGGCTTGCGCTCAGGCGCGAATGCATGCAGGGAGAAGTCAGCGGCCGCGTTCGTGCGCCTCCGCGCGAGAACGCAGGAACGCCGCGACATCCTGATCGTCGGCGAGTGCGATCGCCCTCGCGTACGCATCCCTCGCATCCGCGCCTGCCTCTGCGAGCAGCTCGGCCTTCGCCGCCCAGTAGGGCTGGAACCCCTCGGCATCGGGCGGAAGCGCGTCGAGTCCCGACTCGGGCCCCTCGATGCGCGCCGTCACCACGGCGGCCGCCACCCGGGCCCCGAGAGTCGGCGCGACCGCGAGCAGCGCGGAGTACAGCATCCGCAGCGCCTCCCAGTCGGTGCGGCCCGTTCGGCGACGGTCGCAGTGCACCGCCTGGATCGCCGCCTCCAGCTGGAACCTCCCCGGCGCGTCCGCAGGCTGCGCTCGCCGCAGATACGTCTCGCCCTCGGCGATCAGTGCGGCATCCCACGACCCGGGATCCTGCTCGTCCAGCGGCACGAACTCCCGCGATCGCCGCGCCAGCGTCAGCGTCGTGAGAGCCGCGAGACCCCACGCCTCAGGCTCGTCCTCGAGCAGCCCGGCGAGGGTCGCGGCGAGATACTGCGCCTCGCCCGCGAGCGAATCGCTGTCTCCTCTCCACGCCAGCGCGGCGCACCCGTACACGGCTTCGAGCACCGCGGGCAGCCGCTCGGGCATCGCTCGCCGATCGGGAACCGCGAACGGGATGCGGGCGTCTTTGATGCGCCTCTTCGCCCGCACCAGCCGCTGCGCCATCGCGGCCGGTGGCACCGCGAACGCCCGGGCGATGTCAGCCGACTCGAAGCCGAGCACAGCCTGCAGCATCAGCGGAGCGCGCACCGCCGGATCGATCGCCGGATGCGCGCATACGAACAGCAGCTCGAGCCGCTTGTCGCCGATCGCCAGCGGATCGTGCTCGGCGAACGGATCGTCGCGTGCACTCTCCTCGTCGAGAGGAGCGGATGCTTTCGCCGCAGCCGACTTCCACACGTCGCGCAGTCTGTTCCTGGCCACGGTCAACAGCCACCCTTCCGGGTTGTCGGGCACACCGGCATCCGGCCAGCGTCGTAATGCCTCTTCGAACGCTCCCGACAGGGAGTCCTCCGCGAGTGCGAGGTCACCCGAGCGGGCAGCGAGCAGCGCGACGAGCCGGCCATAGGAGGTCCGCGCCGCGCTCTCGGCGGCGGCTCGGACCTCCTCGGGGATCATCGGTTCGGCATCCAGACGCCGTCGACGGTGAAGACGGCGCCGGGCCGGACCTCGACCGTGCCCCAGAATGCGGGAGGCGCCTGTCGGGCGAGCCCGATCGCCGCGTCGAGATCGGCGACGTCGATCACGACCGTCCCGCCGAGCTGCTCCTTGGTGTCGGCGAACGGGCCGTCCTGCACCTGCAGTTCTCCCTCGCGCACCCGCACCGTGGTGCTCACGGCTGACGGCTGCAGGACCTCGGCGGAGATCAGCACCCCCGCCGACTGCAGGGTGGCGGCGTAGCTCGCGAATGCGGCCCGTCCTTCTGCGAGCGCGTCGGCGCCCAGAGTCTCGGCGTCGAGCTCTTCGTAGTGCAACAGCAGTGTGTAGCGCATGGTCTCTTCCTCACTGTTCGACGGTCAGCGTACAGAGGGATGAAGATCGAGCATCAGGTCGATCGACACATCCGCCGAAGTTTCTTCAGAACCGAAACTCCCACCCGCCACTCAGCCTTAACGATATATCGTTGACTATCGCTCACCACTTCCGGGAGGTCATCATGAACAACGCATTCCCCTTCGGCACCGGCGCAGGCAACGGCGCAGGCAACACCGACAACCCGCTGGGCGGCATCTTCGGATCCGGCGGCTTCGGCGGATCCAACGGCCCGGCCGGCACCCTCTTCGACGCACTCGACCAGCTGCGCAAGTCGTTCGAGCAGCGTCCGTCCGGCGGCACCCGCATGGCCAAGGGCGACGTCCGCGCCGCGGTGCTCTCGCTCCTCGCCGAGAAGCCGATGCACGGCTACCAGATCATCAATGAGATCGCCGAGCGCAGTGGCGGCTCGTGGAAGCCGAGCGCAGGCTCGGTCTACCCGACGCTGCAGCTGCTCGCCGACGAGGGCCTGATCGAGGCCGAAGAGCAGAACGGTCGCAAGACCTACTCGCTCACCGAGGCCGGCCGTGCGGTCGCGACCGAGACCACCGAGGCGCCGGCACCCTGGGAGTCGAGCTCGACGAAGGACGGTCACCGCAACGATCCCCGCTTCACGGCTCTGCCCAAGGCGGGCGTCGACCTCGCAGCGGCAGCCGCGCAGGTGGGCCGCAGCGGATCGCCTGAGCAGGTGCAGGCGGCGATCGAGATCCTCGACGACGCCCGCCGTAGGCTGTACTCGATCCTCGCTCAGGACTGATCGCACACGACCCAGGGACGACACATGACGGATGCTGCGGCGCAGGGCGCCCATCGTGCCCGGTACCGCCGCATCCTCTCCTTCGCGGCGCGTGAATTCCTCAAGATCTGGTGGTTCGAGCTCGTCCTGCCCAAGTTCGGCCTGAGCTCCGTCGCGGAGCGCACCCGGGCGCCGCGCATGCAGCGCTTCGCGAAGCGCTTCCATGTGCTCGCGGTCGAGCTCGGCGGCCTCATGATCAAGGTCGGTCAGTTCATGTCGTCGCGCCTCGACGTGCTGCCGCCCGAGATCACCAAGGAGCTCGAGGGCCTGCAGGACGAGGTTCCCGCGGTGCCCTTCGCCGGCATCCGCGCGGCCGCCGAGGCCGAGCTCGGGATGCCGCTCGAGCAGGCCTACGCCTGGTTCGACGAGACGCCGGTGGCCGCGGCATCCCTGGGTCAGGCGCATCGCGCCCGTCTCGCAGCGCAGGATGCCGTCGACACCGGCCTCGGCAACGTGGTCGTCAAGGTGCAGCGACCCGGCATCGACGAGATCGTCGCGGTCGACCTCGCCGCGCTCCGCCGTGTCGCCCGCTGGCTGACGCGCGTGCGCCTCGTCGCCGACCGCGTCGACGCGCCCGGGCTCGTCGAGGAGTTCGCGCAGACGAGCCTCGAAGAGATCGACTACCTGCATGAGGCGGCCAGCGCCGAGCGGTTCCGCGAGAACTTCGCGGGAGACGCCCGCGTCGACGCTCCCGAGATCGTCTGGGAGCGGTCGACCCGCCGCGTGCTCACGCTGTCGGACGTCACGGCCATCAAGATCAACGACACGGATGCTCTGCGCGCAGCGGGCATCGATCCGTCGGAGGTCGCCGACGTGTTCGCCGAGGTCATGTTCGACCAGGTGTTCACGCACAGCTTCGTGCACGCCGACCCTCACCCCGGCAACATCTTCGTGACGCCGGAGGCGGCATCCACCACCGGTCGCAACTTCCGGCTCACCTTCATCGACTTCGGCATGATGGCCGAGGTGCCTGCCAGCCTTCGCGACGGTCTGCGCATGCTGCTCATCGCGGTCGCCGGTCGTGACAGCAAGGGACTCGTGGCAGCCGCTCAGGAGATCGGCGTGCTGCTGCCCTCGGCAGACACCGCCGAGCTCGAACGCGCACTGCGGGCGCTGTTCGCGCGCTTCGGCGGCATGGGCTTCGCCGAGCTCAGCAAGGTCGACCCGCGGGAGTTCGCGGACTTCGCCGACGAGTTCGGCGACATGGTGCGCTCGCTCCCGCTGCAGCTGCCCGAGAACATGCTGCTGCTGATCCGCGCGGTCTCGCTGACCTCGGGCATGTGCTCGAGCCTCGACCCGACCTTCAACGTGTGGGATGCCGCGGAGCCCTACGCCGGGCGTCTGCTGCGCGACGAGTCCGGCAACCTCATGCAGGAGATGGCCCAGCAAGCCATGGAGACCGCCGCCGTCACCTATCGCCTTCCCAAGCGGATCGACGCGATCATCACCCGCGTCGACGACGGCAACGTCACGTTCGACACATCCCGCCTCGAGCGTCGCCTCGACCGGCTCGAGGGCATCGCCCGCCGCATCGGATCCGGCGTGCTGTTCGCCGCGATGCTCGTCGGAGGGGCGCTGCTTGTGCCCTCGATCCCGCCGCTCGGCATCACCCTCCTCTGCGTCTCGGCGCTGCCCCTGCTGCACTCGGTCTTCGGCGGGCGTCGCCAGCGCTGAGGGGCCTCCCACCCCGGCCGCAGTATGCCGGCATGGGAGAATGGGTTCTCATGGACACTCCGGACGATAAGACGCCCCCGAGGAACGACGCTCCGAAGACCACCACCGCCGCAGTCCGGCAGGCCGCGAAGGCCACCGAGACCGCTCAGAAGATCGTCCGTGACATCGCCGCCGTGCCGCCGCGCGGCGTGCATCCGGCGCTCGTTCCCGGTGTCGCGGTCGAAGAGACGGGCCGCACCTACCGCACCGACCCTCTGGTGTTCGGCCTCGCCGTCGCACTGACCGTCGCGTTCATCGCGTGGGGCGTGTTCGCGGGCGACAACCTCTCGGGCACCACCTCCACGGTGCTCGCCTGGGTCGTGGAGTACTTCGGCTTCTTCTTCACGACGATCGCCACCGTCATCCTGGTCTTCATGCTGTTCATCGGCTTCAGCCGCTACGGACGCATCCCGCTGGGCCGAGACGACGAAGAGCCCGAGTTCTCGATGTTCTCGTGGATCTCGATGCTGTTCGCCGCCGGCATGGGCATCGGCCTCGTCTTCTGGGGCGCCGCCGAGCCGCTCACCTTCTTCGAGAACCCGCCTCCGGGCACCGTCGAGGCCAACACGCTCGACGCGATGCACACCGCTCAGGCGCAGGTGCTCTACCACTGGGGGCCGCAGGCGTGGGCGTTCTACGCGCTCGTCGGTGGTGCGATCGCGTACGGCGCATTCCGCCGCGGACGCACCCCGCTGATCTCGTCGATCTTCGCCCCGCTGCTCGGAGAGGGCCGCACGACCGGACCCCTCGGCCGCACGATCGACATCTTCTCGATCATCGTCACGCTCTTCGGCACGGCGGCCTCGCTCGGCCTCGGCGCGCTGCAGATCGGCCACGGCGTCGAGATCGTCAGCGGCATCGGCGAGCTCGGCAACGGCGTGCTCATCGCCGCGATCGCCGTGCTCACCGCGTGCTTCATCGCATCCGCCGTGTCGGGTGTCTCGAAGGGCATCCGCGCGCTGTCGAACATCAACGCGGTCGTGGCCCTGCTGCTCGCGTTCTTCGTGTTCTTCGTCGGTCCGACGCTGCTGATCCTCAACGTCATCCCCTCGGTCGCCGTGCAGTTCCTCGGCGACCTGCCCGAGATGGTCGCCCGCTCGGCCTCGCAGGGCGACGAGGCGCAGATGTTCCTGTCGAGCTGGACGATCTTCTACTGGGCGTGGTGGATCTCGTGGTCGCCGTTCGTCGGCATGTTCATCGCCAAGATCTCGCGCGGCCGCACGCTCCGCCAGTTCGTGTCGGTCGTCATCGTCGTGCCCGCCGTCATCTCGCTCATCTGGTTCGCGATCTTCGGCACGACGGCCATCCAGCAGCAGATGGACGGCGCGAACCTCACTGTCGATCCGCCCGAGGAAGTGCTCTTCGGCGTGCTCGAGAACCTGCCGTTCCCGCTGATCACCAGCATCGTGCTGATCCTGCTGATCGCGATCTTCTTCATCACCGGGGCCGATTCCGCATCGCTCGTCATGGGCACGCTGTCGCAGCAGGGGCGTCCAGAGCCGTCGCGCTGGGTCGCGGTCGTCTGGGGTGTGCTGGTCGGAGTCATCGCCGCCGTGCTGCTCGTCACCGGCGAAGAGGGCAGCGGACTCAAGTCGCTGCAGAACGTCACCATCATCGCCGCCCTGCCGTTCGCGGTGATCATGACGTTCATGATGGTCGCGTTCATGAAGGACCTCCGGCGCGATCCGCTGATCCTGCGTGACCGGTATGCCCGCATGGCCGTGCGCCACAGCGTCATGGCGGGGCTCGAGGAGTACGGCGACGACTTCGCCCTCGTGCCCGTCGAGTACGACCACTCCGAAGACGACCTCGCCTGGATCGACGAAGCCGACGTCGACGACAGCCTCGCCGAGGTCTACGCGACCGCGACCGAGGCGATCGACATCATCCCGGATGCCGGGGCGATAGAGGCCTCGGACGCCGAATCGGGTGCCGGTGCGGGGGCGGGTGCGGGTGCCGACCGCTCGGGAGCCGACCCTTCCGGCCTCGCCGAGCGCCCTTCCTGACCCCGGGTGCGTGACTGACCCCGCATCGGGCTTCGATCCGGCGCGGGGTCAACAACGCATCCCGATCGCCCGTTTCCGGTGCGTGACTGACCCCGGGTGCGGCGGTGGATGCTGAACCGACCCCGCCTGCGGAGCCAGTGGGTGCTCGGGCCGTTAGGCGGTTCAGGCAGCGGCGGTCGTCTCGGCAGAATCCGCACCGGCACCCGCACCCGCACCGGGCGCGACAGTCTCGACCGGAACAGCGGCCGCGTCGGTGATCCGGGCTGCCATGCCCGCGAAGATGAACCCGTGGAACGGCAGCACGCCGAGCCAGTACAGGCGTCCGGCGAGCCCGCGGGGGAAGAACACGGCGCGCTGCTCGTAGCGCGATCCCTCGCCGTCCGGCAGCGCCCGCAGCTCGAGCCATGCCTCTCCCGGCACCTTCATCTCGGCGCGCAGGCGCAGCAGTCCGCCGCTCGCGGGGGAGGAGTCGGTCGCGCGCCCCGGTTCCTCGACGGCTTCGACGCGCCAGAAGTCGATCGCGTCGCCGACGCGGGCCTCGACCTTGCTGCGCCTTCCACGGCGAAGTCCCACGCCTCCGACGAGGCGGTCCATCCAGCCGCGCACTGCCCACAGGAACTTCGACGAGTACCAGCCGTTCGATCCGCCGATGCCGATGATCACACGCCACAGGCCGTCGACCGGCGCTGCCGTCTTCAGTTTGCGGGTGTCGGTGAAGACGGTGCGTCCGGCCCAGTCGGGGTCGCTCGGCAGCGGGTCGCTCGGTGCGCCAGAGACCTCGGCATCCTGCCAGCTCGTCTCGATCGTGTCGGCGTCGAGACGCCCCAGCGCCATCGACACGGCCTTGCGGTAGGGCGTCAGCCCGCCCGCGGGCTTCGGGATCAGATCGTCGATCGCATGGTCCTTCACGATGCACTCGTTCTGCAGCGACGCGACGAGCGGGCGAGCGATCGATCGCGGAACCGGCGTCACGAGGTTCACCCAGTGCGAGGCCAGGCCGGGAGTCAGCACCGGCAGAGCCGCGATCGCCCGCTGGCGCAGACCCGCCTCGAGCGCGTACCCGTTCATCATCTGCCCGTACCGCAGCACGTCGGGGCCGCCGATGTCGACCGCGCGATTGACGTCGGCATCCACCCGCGCAGCCCCGAGCAGGTAGTGCAGCACGTCGCGGACGGCGATCGGCTGGATGCGGTTGCGCACCCACTTCGGCGCCGGCATGTACGGCAGCACGTCGGTGAGGTGGCGGATCATCTCGAAGGATGCCGAGCCCGAGCCGATCACGACACCGGCCTGCAGCACCAGCGAAGGCACGCCGGATTCGAGGAAGATCTCGCCCACGCGCACGCGGGACCGCAGGTGAGGCGAGAGCTTCGCATCCTCGGGATGCAGCCCGCCCAGGTAGACGATCCTGCGCACACCTGCGGCAGCCGCAGCATCCGCCACCGTCGTCGCCGCGCGCTCGTCGCTCTCCTCGAACCCCTTGCCGGCGGTCATCGAGTGGATCAGGTAGTAGACGACATCGACATCCTTCATGGCTTCGGCCACGGCATCCGCGTCATCGGCCGAGCCCTCGACGATCTCGCACTCCGAGCCCCAGGGGAAGGATGCCGCGCGCGCGGCGTCTCTGGCGAGCGTTCGCACCCGGTATCCGGCGTTCAGCAGGCGCGGAGTGAGGCGGCCGCCGATGTATCCGGTGGCTCCGAGGACAAGCGCGCGGGGCGCCGATCCATCCTCGCGGGGGAGTGCGCGCAGGGCCTCTTCGTGCCCTGTGGGCTGGGTGAGCTCGGTCATGTCTTGAGCGTAAGCGCAATGCCTGAATATTTCGCTAGGGTGACAACTCACTAGTTCACCTAGTAATCTTTGTCGTGAGGAAGGTGATCATGTCCAGAGCAACGAATTCCCCCAGACGCGTCTCCCCAGGATCTTTCGACGCGACGTCTGCGCTCTCGACGGCGGTCAGTCTCGCACCGCTCCCCGCCAGCGAGGCCGTGGGGCGCGCGACCGGTATCGGCCGCGCGCCCCTGGTCACCAAGAAATCTCCGACGTGGCAGACCGTAGGCATCGTCGGGCTCATCGCCCTGATCGCCGCCGCCACACTGCCGCTGCTCGCTCAGATCCTCGCACTTCCGCTGTGACCACACGGCCGCAGCCGCCCAGACCAACTGAAGACCGCCGCTGATAAGAGAAAGGATCCCCCATGGGACTCGATGACAAGATCAAGAACGCCGCACAGGACCTCGCCGGCAAGGCGAAGGAGGCCGCCGGCAAGGTGACCGACAACGAGAAGCTCGAGGCGGAGGGCCGTGCCGACCAGGCGAAGGCCAACGTCAAGAAGGCTGGCGAGAACGTCAAGGACGCTTTCAACAACTGAGACCAGCAACACAGTGCGGGGAGGCGGCGACAGCCGCCTCCCCGCCGTCTGTCCGGCCCGGCCTACGAGGCTGTTCCGGCGCGAGAGAGAAGATGACTGCATGTCCGATCCATTGAAGACCGAGAATCTGACCCTGTGGCAGCGACTGCTCCGTCGCCTGCGACCGGCCAAGGCGGATGAACTGCGGCGGCTCACCGTCGAGGACGTCACGGTCGTCGACCGCCCGATGCTCCGTCGCGCCGTCGCGGGCACCGTGGTCGGCAACCTCATGGAGTGGTACGACATCGGCGTCTACGGCTACCTCGCCGTGATCATCGGGCGCGCGTTCCTGCCCGACGCCTCGGCCGGTGCGCAGTCGCTGTTCTCGCTCGGCGTCTTCGCCGTGACGTTCGTGGCGCGTCCGCTCGGCGGCATCGTGCTCGGCCAGCTCGGTGACCGCATGGGTCGCCAGCGCGTGCTCGCGTTCACACTCATCATGATGGCCGCGGCGACGTTCCTCATCGGCGTGCTGCCCGACTTCTCGGTGATCGGCGTCTGGGCGCCCATCCTGCTGATCGTCCTCAAGCTCGCGCAGGGCTTCTCGACCGGTGGCGAGTACGCCGGTGCCACGACGTTCATCACTGAATACGCCCCCGACAAGCGCCGTGGCTTCTACGCCTCGCTGCTCGACCTCGGATCGTACATGGGCTTCGCCATCGGTGCCGCGTTCGTCTCGATCCTGCAGCTCACACTCTCGGCCGAGGTCATGCAGGGCTTCGCCTGGCGCATCCCGTTCCTCGTCGCCCTGCCGCTCGGACTGATCGCGATCTACTTCCGACTCAAGATCGAGGACACCCCCGCCTTCCAGGAGGCGCAGGACGCTGCGCAGCGCTCGGCCGACGACGCCAAGGCCTCGGCGGATGCTCCCAAGGGCGTCATCGCGCTGATCCGCGCGTACTGGCGCGAGCTGCTCACGGCCTTCGTGCTCGTGGCCGCCGCGAACACGGTCGGCTACGCCCTCACGTCCTACATGCCGACGTACCTGACCGGAACCCTCGGCTACGACGAGGTGCACGGCACGCTGCTCACGCTCCCCGTGCTCGTGGCGATGGCGCTCTGCATCCCGCTCACCGGCAGGCTGTCCGACCGCATCGGACGCAAGAAGGTGCTGTTCATCGGATCGATCTCGGCGATCGTGCTGGCCGTGCCGTCGTTCCTGTTCATGATGCACGGCGAGATCTGGTCGACTCTGCTCGGTCTCGTGCTGCTCGCGTTCCCGGTGACGTTCTACGTCGCGAACCTCGCGTCGTCGCTGCCGGCGCTCTTCCCGACGTCGTCGCGCTACGGCGGCATGGGCATCTCGTACAACCTCGCGGTCGCGCTGTTCGCGGGTACGGCTCCGGTGGTGATGGAGGCGCTCGTGCAGCTGACCGGGTCGTCGCTGGCACCCGCGTTCTACGTGATCGGCACCTCGATCGCCGGCTTCATCGCCGTGGTCGTGCTCAAGGAGTCGGCACGCCGCCCGCTGCCCGGTGCCATGCCGAGCGTGCAGACCCACGAAGAAGCCGTCGAGCTCGTCGAGACCCAGGAGGAGAACCCCGACCTCGACCTCGACGAGCTCTTTCCCGAGCGCCTCGAGAACGAGGAGTACGTGGCAGAGCTGGCTGCGCAGGCGGAGCAGGACGCGCAGGCCGAGGGCCAGGCCGACACCGAGGGCCAGGCCGAGAAGGCCTGATCGACCTGACGGGTGGCCGGCCGATTCGCGGCCGGCCCTCGGCGGTCACTCGCCGGAGGACTCCGACTCCTCGTGCGAGCGGATGACGTCGCGCAGCTCCTGATCGAGATCGGATGCCTCTTCGATCGCCGAGGTCATGCCGGCGAGGAAGTGCGTGACGATGCCGCGCTCCTTGTCGCTCATCTCGTCGACGAGAGCGAGCATCCGCCGGTGCATCGCCCCGAGGGTCTCGCGCACCTCGTCGTCGCTGCTGACGGTCGGCACGACCACGCCGGCGCGGCGATCGGTGGGGTGCGGCTCGCGGCGGGCGTGCCCGCCCTTCTCGAGCCGGTCGATCAGAGTCGTCGTCGATGCGGTCGAGATGTCGAGCATGCGGGCGATATCGATCGGGCGCACGATGCGACCGGCTCGCTGCTCGCGCAGCAGAAAGCGCAGGGCCACCAGGTCGGTCTCGTTCATGCCCATCGACACGCGGGTGCGTGCCCGCATCGCGGTCTCGGCGGAACGGTAGCGACGCAGCATGTTCAGCACGTCGACCGTGCTGGCGGTGCTCGATTCGGGGTACCAGTAGCCGGAGCGGCCGAACTCCTCAGGCTTCTCCATCACGCCACCTCGCCGTCGTCGCTGCGCGCGTCTTCGCTCTCGCGTTCGTCGGACTCGCGGGAGAGCATCTCGATCGCGCCGGCTTCGACCTCTTCGGGCACGATCCGAAGGATGCCGCCAGTGATGGCGTCATGCTCGGCGGAGACGATCTGGTCGAGGCGCCACGAGGGGATGGACGGGAAGCGTTCCCGCAGGCGATCGAGCATGTCGGAGTACATGATGTACCCCGCATCCTCGAGTGTGAATCGCTCGACCATGTCTTCCCTTCCCGCAGGTATCCATCTTCGCATCCGAACAGAGTCCCTGGTCGCATTGTATTTCGCTAGTCAGCCTGGTTACCTTTTTGTCGAGTATCATGGACGAGTCAGGGGGTGACACATGGCAAGCAGAACCGAGCTGCAGACCACGGCCACCAAACTCGTCGCACGCGTCGATGAGCTTCGTCGCGCCGAGGCACAGTTGGGGCGTCGGCTGGCGGCCATGCGCGCGCCGAACGACACCGATCGCGAGGCGATGCGGTTCATCACGGATGCTCCGGCAGACGCACCGGCGACGCCGGGCAGCCTCGCCGCTCACCTGAACGTGAGCACGGCCGCCATCACGAGCCTGCTGCGTCGTCTGCAGGAGCGAGGGCAGATCGTCATCGCCCCGCACCCGGCTGATGCGCGGTCGAAGGTGCTGCGCCCGTCGTTGCGCGATCTGCACTCGCCCGCCGACGAGCTCACCCAGCGTGTCGAGTCGATCGCGAGCGAGTTCACGCCTGAGCAGACCGAGGCTGTGACCCGCTTCCTGCGCCGGCTCTCGGAGGAGATCAACGACCTTCCTTGAGTCTCGGCTGTGATTTAGCTAGGTAACCTAGTAATCTATTTATCAAGCGAAATGTCCGGCTTGAGGAGAGATCATGGGTTACCTGACCTACGGCAACACCGCAGCACCGATCGAGGTCGACGACGAGCTGCTCACACACCTTCGCCTCGTGATCGTGACCAAGCTCCGACGCAACGAGGCGTTCCCGCTCACGATCCCCCTGGCCGACGGGGTGTCGGAGACGCTCTGGCTGCACGCCTCCATCCCGCTGCGTTTCGCGATCGAGGACGAGGCGCCGATCGATCGTCCGCTCATCGTCGCGATGATGAACGCCGCGAGCTCGTCCGGTGGCCTCGACGTCACGCGGGCGGAGTTCGCCCGATCGACCGGCGGCTCGCGCAGGCTGCATGCGATGAGTGCGTGACCCATGTCTGCCCGGATCAGAAACGCCGCGAAGGCCGTCACCGGCGCGAGGATGCGATCGGCATCCCGTCCGCGGGGGCTGTGGGTCGAGGTCGACCCCGGCTTCCATGTCGGCAATGACCGTCGCCAGTTCCTCGGCTCGATCACCGGGACGCCCCGCGAGGGCTTCCGCGCTTTCGGCCCGCAGTCGGACTTTCTCGGAATGTTCGACGAGCTCGATGCGGCGAAGGTCGCTGTGGCCGCGGCGGCGTCGAGCGTGGCTGCTGCTGCAGAGGTCGAGCCCCAGCTGAGCTGAGTCTCGCTGAGACTCGTCGTCGCGCCACGTGATGCGGTCGACGCCCGACGCGATTTTCCGACGTCGCCGGTTGGCGTGTACGGTCGTTGCTATGACTTCGATCGAATCGATTCGACGACCGGCGCCGGATCGGGCTTCCCGACGTGCGCGCATCGCCGTCTCGGCGCTGTTCCTGACGAACGGCGCGCTGTTCGCCAACATCCTTCCGCGTTACCCCGAGATCAAAGCCGCCCTCGGTCTCGACAACGTCGGATATGGCCTCGCGATCGCCGCCTTCCCTGCTGGAGCGATCGCCGCCGGCCTCCTCGCCGCGGTGCTGATCCGCCGGTTCGGCTCCGCGCGCATCGCGGTGTTCGGCACGATCGCCACCGGGCTCGGTCTGCTCGCCGCCGCGGTCGCGCCCTCCGGCATCCTCTTCGCCGTCGCCCTTCTGCTCGGCGGCGCCTCGGACGCCATCACCGACGTCGCGCAGAACGCGCACGGACTCCGCGTGCAGCGTCGCTACGGCCGCTCGATCATCAACTCCTTCCATGCGATCTGGTCGATCGGCGCGGTGCTCGGCGGCGGAATGGCCGCCGCTGCGATCGCGCTGCAGCTGCCCCTCGGGGTGCACCTCGGCATCTCGACCGCGGTGTTCGCCGCGGTGGCCTTCATCGCTCTCTGGTTCTGCCTGCCCGGCCGCGACGAAGAAGCGGATGCCGAGGCCACGGCCGAACCGGTCGAGCTGCAGACCGCGGTGCGTCGCGGCGTGAGTCCGCGCACCGTGATGATCATCATCGCCCTCACGCTCATCGCGATGGCGGGTGCGATCGCGGAGGATGCCGGAAACTCCTGGGCCACGCTGTACCTCAGTGAGTCGCTCGGCGCCGCGGCCGCGATCGCGCCGCTCGGCTTCATCGCCCTCGTCGGCGCGCAGTTCATCGGGCGGATGCTCGGCGACGGCATGACCGACCGCTTCGGTCAGCGGGCGGTCGCCAGGGTCGGCGGTCTGATCGCCGCGGGCGGCATGACCCTCGCGCTCATCTTCCCGAGCGTTCCCGGAACGATCGCGGGCTTCGCGGCCGTCGGCTTCGGCATCGCGACACTCATTCCCGCAGCCATGCACGCCGCCGACGAACTCCCTGGGCTGAAGCCGGGCGTGGGCCTCACGATCGTGTCGTGGCTGCTGCGGCTCGGATTCCTGCTGTCGCCGCCGTTCGTAGGATTCATCGCCGACACCCAGAGTCTGCGGGCCGGGCTGATCGTGGCACCGGCCGCGGCTCTCGTCGCGGTGCTGCTCGCCGGGGTGCTCGAGAAGCGCAAGGTTCGGGACTAGGGGCTTCGGTCTGCGTCCTGTCTGGTGTTTCGGTGCCGGATGCAGGACCGAAGCGCGGATGCAGGGCCAGATCGGTGATCTGGCCCTGCATCCGTACTTTCGTCCTGCAGGTGCGCTGCGCAGCAGGCCCGCGCGGCGACCGAGCCTCAGAGGGCGGTGTAGCCGCCGTCGACGAGGTGGTAGCTGCCGGTGATGAAGCTGGCGGCGTCGCTGGCGAGGAACGCGATGAGGTTCGCGACCTCGTCGGCCTGGCCGAGGCGTCCGATCGGGTGCTTGCTCACGAGGAACTCCTTCGCCTCGTCGCCCATCGTGGCCAGCAGCGGGGTGTCGATGAAGCCGGGGCCGGCCGAGTTCACGCGCACGCCCTGGGCGGAGTACTCGAGAGCGGCCGACTTGGTCATGCCGACGACCGCGTGCTTGGCGGCGACGTAGGCGGGGGAGCCGGCGAAGCCGACGCTGCCGAGGATCGAGGCGATGTTGACGACAGAGCCGCCGCCGTTCGCGAGGATCGAGGGGATCTGCGCCTTCATGTTGCGGAAGACGGCGTTGAGGTTGATCGAGATGACCTTGTCCCAGGCCTCGTCGTCGTACTCGGCGGTGGGAGCGGATGCTCCGCCGATGCCGGCGTTGTTGACGCCGATGCGCAGCGGGGCGAGCGTGTTCGCGAGCTCGATCGAGCTGGCGATCCACGCGGTGTCGGTCGCATCTCCGACGGATGCCTCGGCGGTGCCGCCGGCGGCGCGGATCTCTTCGACGACCGCGTTGGCGTGCTCGGCGTTCAGGTCGTTGACGACCACGGATGCGCCGTTCTGGGCGAGCAGCAGAGCGGTCGAGCGTCCGATTCCGCTGCCTGCTCCCGTCACGATCGCCGAGCGGTTCGAGACGTCGTACTGAGCCACGAGTGACTCCTCTTCCGGACGATCGCGGTGCCGGGAGATCTTCTCGGACGGTCCGTCCTTCTCTCCAGCCTACGCCTGTCGGAGCGGGATGGATGCGCGTGAATGGATTTTTCTCGGCTCCACTGCTCTATCGCGAATCGGTGCCGAAAGTGAGATCCAGGGCTTCGGAGAGGTCGGCGGCCAGGTCGTCGGCATCCTCGAGGCCCACAGAGAGACGCAGGTGTCCGAACTCTCGGAACGGCGCCGGGTACGTGGCGACACGGCCGCCCTCGGTGCCCGTGTGCACGATGAGCGAGTCGTCGTGACCGAGGGAGAACCCCGAGGTGATCAGTCGGAGGTTCGCGACGAACCGGTTCTGCACGTCGGGGGAGCCCGTCACGGCGAACGACATCATTCCGCCGAAGCCGCGCCCGCCGAACTGCCGCACGGCGAGAGCGTGATCCGGATGCGATTCGAGGCCGGGATAGTAGATGTACTCCACCCGGGGGTCGGCCTCGAGCATCTGCGCGATCTGCAGCGCCGACGAGAAGTGCTGACGCAGGCGCAGGGGCAGGGTGACGGTGCCGCGCTGGATCTGCCAGGCGTTGAAGGGCGAGATGATGCCGCCGACGTCGACCATGGCGTCGGCCTTGATCGCCTGGATGAGATCGCGCCGCCCCGAGACCGAGCCGCCCATGGCGTCGCCGTGCCCGTTGAGGTACTTGGTGAGGGAGTGCACCACCAGGTCGGCGCCGTCGTGGATCGGTCGGTAGAACGGCGGCGGAGAGAAGGTCGAGTCGACCATGAGGATGGCGCCTGTGGCGTGGGCGATCGCGGCGACCGCGCTCACGTCGGCGACCTTGGTGGTCGGGTTCGCGATGGCCTCGATGCACACGAGGCGCGTCTCGGGGCGCATGGCCGCCCGCACCGCGTCGAGGTCGCTGATATCGACGAAGGTCGCCTCGAGGCCGTAGCGCTGGGGCAGCAGCTCGGTCCACAGCCGCCAGGTGGCCTCGTAGACCACATCGCTCACGACCACATGATCACCGGCGCGCACATGGGTGAAGAACACCGCGTGCAGGGCCGCGACTCCGGAGGCGAGTGCAACCGCCTCTTCGGCGCCGTCGAGGGCGGCGAGCTTCTGCTCGAGTGCCGCCTGATTGACCCCGGTGTTGCGGGTGTACAGCCCGGGTGCGGTGGCCGACCAGCTGATCTCGCTCGGGTCGTCGGGCAGCTGG
Source organism: Microbacterium sp. CGR1 (assembly GCF_051062835.1). GTDB lineage: Bacteria > Actinomycetota > Actinomycetes > Actinomycetales > Microbacteriaceae > Microbacterium. The sequence continues at coordinate 2,835,618 of NZ_JAOTPG010000001.1, forward strand.
TACGAGTTCGCCATCACGAGAGGCGTGCGCAGCGCCAACGTCGAGTCGAGTTGATTGCCTGCATGCACGGCCAGGCTGAGGTCGGACAGCGTGTGCAGATCCTTGCGGTCGGGTCGAGCGCCCATCGTGACTCCTTCGTTCCGCACCGTCTTCCAGTGCCATCTTTCACTCTAAGGTGCATAATAGACACACGCAATTGCTAATCGTGCATGAGGTTGCACTGTCTCAGGAGGTCTCGATGGAGCGGCTTCATCCCGATCAGATCGATCGACAGATACTTGCGGCGCTCACCGAGGATGCCCGCATCCCGCTGGTCACCCTTGCAGCCCAGGTGCATCTGTCGCGCAACGCCGTCAAGCAGCGCATCGAGCGGATGGAGCGCCAGGGCGTCATCGGCGGCTACAGCGTCGTTCCCGGACGTGCCGGCGGCTCGCCCGTCTCGGCCATCGTGCTGGTCTACCGCAGCGATCGGATGCGCGGGGGTGGCGTCGTCTCGGAGATCGCCCAGATTCCCGAAGTGCGTCGGTGCGATGTGCTCTCGGGCGATTTCGACCTGCTGGTGACGCTGGAAGCGGAGTCCATGGATCGCATCGGCGAGATCTGGGAGCTGCTCGCAGCGCTCCCGGGAGTCGCGAACACCGTCACAGCGGTGTCGCTGACCCGGGTGGTCGACCGGGCGTGACCTCGCAGAGGGGCAGGGCATCCCCCGCGGACCCCTCCCCCTCCGCGAGGAGATCTCAGGTGGTGATGCAGGTGACCTTCGGCTGGGTCATCTCCTCGAATGCGAAGCGCACGCCTTCGCGCCCCATGCTCCCGTACTTCGATCCGCCGAACGGCATGCTGTCGATGCGATAGTCGGAGGAGTCGTTGATCATCACGCCCCCGGCGTCGAGTGCCTCGGCGACGCGCAGCGCGCGGGTGATGTCGGAGGTGAACGCCGCGGCGTGCAGGGCGTAGTCGATGCTGTTGGCCTCGGCAATCGCGTCGTCCTCGGTGTCGAACGGAGTCAGGACAACGATGGGGGCGAAGGCCTCCTCGTTCCAGACCTCGCACGTCGGCGAGACGTTCTCGAGTGCGGTGGGCCAGTACACCGAGCCCTCCCGCCGGTGCCCGGCGAGCACGCGCGCCCCCGCCCGCACGGCGTCGTCGACGACGCGCTCGGCGTGCGTCGCCGCAGCCACTGAGATCATCGGACCGACATCGGTCGCCTGGTTCACCGGGTCTCCTGCGCGCAGCATCGAGGTGCGAGCGGCGAAGCGGTCGCGGAACTCGGCGTACACGGAGCGCTCGATGAGGATGCGCTGCGCGCCGACGCAGTTCTGCCCCGCAGCCCAGAATGCGCCGGACACGCAGGCCTCGACGGCGGCCGGGATGTCGGCATCCGCGAACACCAGCACGGGGGCGTTGCCGCCCAATTCCATCGCCAGCCTCTTGAGACCCGCGGTGCGGGCGATCGCCTCACCCGTGGTGAATCCTCCGGTGAACGACACCATGCGGATGTCGCGCACGGCGACGAGCGCCTGCGCCACGTGCCGGTCGCCGTGGACGACCGTGATGATCTCGTCGGGGAGTCCTGCCTCCAGCAGCACGTCGACGAGGAACCGCGCGGTCAGCGGGGTGAACTGCGACGGCTTGAGGATCACGGCGTTGCCACCGGCGATCGCCGGGCCGATCTTATGGGCGACGAGGTTGAGGGCGTCGTTGTAGGGCGTGATCGCGAGGATCACCCCGAGCGGCTCTCGTGTGTACCAGCCGCGGCGATTCGCGGAGCCCTCGTAGGCGTCGAAGGGAATGACCTCGCCGTCGAAGGCGCGAGCGGTCTCGGCCGAGAGCGAAATAGTGGTAACGGCTCGCTGCACTTCTTTGCGCGCCTGAGTGATCGTCTTCCCCGCTTCGCGGACGATGAGGGTCGCTGCCTCTTCGGCGCGGCCCGCGAGGATCCGCGCTGCGCTATCCAGGATCCGGTGCCGCGCAAATCTCGACAGGTCGCCCGAGAGAGTGGCGCCGAGCCGCGCGCGCGACATGATCTCGTCGACATCGTCGACCGAGTGCTGGGCGAGGCGGGCGATCACCTCCCCGTTGTACGGGTCGAGCACCTCGAGAAGCGACGCCTGCGTCACAGGAGCCTCCATGGCGGGCGCGCTCATCACGCCGCTCCGACGAGTGACGCCTGCTGCGCATCGATCGCGATGATGTCGGACAGCAGCGCGTAGGCCGTCTCGAGGCGTCCGGCGCCGGGGCCGGACATCGTGACGGTGCCGAGCAGGTCGGTCGTGAACGCGATCGCGTTGGTCGCTCCGGAGATGCCTGCGAGAGGGTGGTCGGCGGCCAGCGAGAGGGGCTGGACGGATGCCGTCACGGCGCCCGACTCGTCGCGGGTGATCGTGCCGAGGAGCTTCCAGTGCTCGCCCGCCGCCGCTGCCGCGATCACATCGCTCGCGGTGATCCCGCTGATGCCGACGCGAGAGACGTCGGCCGTGGTGATCTCGGCGCCGAGCAGCTCATTGGCGAGGATCACGACCTTCAGCTGCACGTCGGATCCTTCGATGTCGGCGGTGGGGTCGGCCTCGGCGTAACCCAATGCCTGAGCCTCGGCCACGGCATCGCCGAGCGACTTGCCCGACTCCATCTGGCCGAGCACGAAGTTGCTCGTGCCGTTGAGGATTCCCTGGATGCGGCTGATGCGGAGTCCCTTGAGCGTCTGCTGTGCCAGTCGCAGCACCGGAGTGCCGCTCATCACAGAACCCTCGTACTCGAAGCGAGCGCCGTTCTGCTCTGCGAGCCGGTTGAGTTCGGCGCTCGCGAGCGCGACGGGCCCCTTGTTCGTGGTCGTGACGCTCTTGCCGCTCTCGAGGGCGGCGCGGACGTGCGAGATCGCAGGTTCGCCGTCGATCGGGTTCGTGTAGGTCGCCTCGACGATGATGCCCGCCGTCGTGGTGCGGATGACGTGGTCGTTGCGAGGATCGACGTCTCCACCCGGCATCCCGGCGAAGGAGGCATCCCCTGTCATCGCGAGCACGGCTCCGAGGTCGATGCCGTCCTCCTGCATGAGGGAGCCGAATCGCAGATCCGTGATCGCCACGACTCTCAGGGTGAAGCCGAGATCGTCGGCGAGGTCGGAGCCTCGGTCGTGGATGATCTCGGCGAGGGCGCGGTTGACGCCTCCGAAGCCGATGAGGGCGAGGTCGTGGTGAGTCACCGGGGTTCTCCTTCTCTACGTGGACTGTCGCCGGCGTCGCCGCGCTGACATGTGTCCATCCTCAGCGCGCGCGGTGTCTGTGCGCGCCTGTCAGAACGGCAGCGGGAGTGGGCGGAATGGCAGCTTCTCGCCCGGAATGTCGGTGGTGGCGGATGCGGGGGCCAATCCGCAGGTGTGCTCTTGCGCACCGGATATCTCAGGAGATAGTGTCCCCGCAGATCACCAAAGAAATGCGTCATTGGCACATAGATGTGAATATGATGCACATACAACCCGATTGAGAGTTCCGATGACGCCTCTTCCCGGCGAGAAGCCCCTCCCTAACGTCCTGCCGAGTACGACGGCCACCCAGGTGCCGCTGCGTCGGCTGCAGCGCACCATGGATGCCCGTCACCTGATCATGATCGCGCTCGGCGGGGTGATCGGCTCGGGGCTGTTCCTCAGCTCCGGCTACACGATCTCGCAGGCCGGACCCCTCGGCGCGATCATCGCGTATCTGATCGGCGCTTTCGTCGTCTACCTCGTCATGGCATGCCTGGGCGAACTCGCGGTCGCGTACCCGGTCTCGGGTGCCTTCCACATCTACGCGTCGCGGTCGATCGGCCCGGCGACCGGCTTCACCACCGCCTGGCTGTACTGGCTCTGCTGGGTGGTGGCGCTCGGATCCGAGTTCACGGCATCCGGCATCCTCATGCAGCGTTGGTTCCCCGGGGTTCCGGTGTGGCTGTGGTGCCTGATCTTCGCGGCGGTGCTGTTCCTGCTCAACGCGATCTCGGCTCGCGTGTTCGGCGAGGCGGAGTTCTGGTTCTCGCTCGTCAAGGTCATCGCGATCGTCGGCCTGATCGTGCTCGGCGGCGCGGCGATCTTCGGATTCACACCGCTGTCTCCAGAGCATCCGCCGGCACTGCTCTTCAGCAACTTCGAGACTCCCGGCGGCCTCTTCCCTAACGGATTCAGCGGTGTGATCGTCACCGCCCTCGCCGTCTTCTACGCGTTCAGCGGCTCGGAGCTGATCGGTGTCGCCGCCGGCGAGACGAAGGACCCCGCCAAGAACATCCCCCGTGCCCTGCGCTCGACGGTGCTGCGCCTCGTGGTGCTCTTCGTCGGGGCGATCGCCGTCATCGCCGCGATCCTGCCGTACGACCAGGCCAGCGTCACCAGCAGCCCGTTCGTCGACGTCTTCCAGTACGTCGGCGTCCCCTACGCCGCCGACATCATGAACTTCGTGATCATCACGGCGCTTCTCTCGGCCGGCAACAGCGGACTCTTCTCCTGCGCGCGGATGCTGTTCTCGCTCGCCGAGGAGGGTCACGCCCCGAAGGCGTTCACCCGCCTCACCCGGCGGGGTGTGCCGCTCATCGCGCTCAGCGTCAGCATCCTCATCGGTCTCGTCTCGCTGCTGACGAGCGTGATCGCGGCCGGAACGGTCTACCTGGTGCTCGTGTCGATCGCCGGATTCGCGGTCGTCGCGGTGTGGATGTCGATCGTCGCCTCGCAGTTCTTCCATCGCCGCACCTTCGTGCGCGAAGGAGGACGCGTGCAGGATCTGGCCTACCGCACGCCGCTCTACCCCGCGCTGCCGATCGTCGCATTCTCTCTGCTGCTCATCTCGATCATCGCGATCGCGTTCGACCCGAACCAGGTGGCCGCGCTCTACTTCGGCATCCCCTTCGTCGGTGCCTGCTACCTGTACTTCTGGTGGCGTCACGGTCGCCAGGGCGTACGTGATGTCGTGCAGGATCACGAGGCCGAGTCCGTCGAGGCATGACGGCTCCGTCGTCCGCGGCGGGGTGGGTGGAGATCGACCGGAACGCGATCACGCACAACATCCGCACGATCCGCGCAGAGCTCGGCGAGGAGGTCGGGTTCTGCGCGGTCGTGAAGGCCGACGCCTACGGGCACGGGATCGACATCGTCGCACCGCTGCTCGTCGCCGAGGGGATCGCGATCGTCGGGGTGGCCTCGAACGACGACGCCGCCGCCGTTCGTGCGGCGGGGTTCGTCGGGCGACTGATGCGCGTGCGCCCCGCCGGGCGGGAGGAGATCGACGACGGCATCCGCTTCGGCCTGGAGGAATGGGTCGGCGGAGTCGAGCACGCGGGAATCGTGGGAGTGACCGCGGCGGCGCGGGGGGTCAGGATTCGCGTGCATCTCTCGCTCAACTCGACCGGACTCGGTCGCGACGGCATCGACCTCGGTGAAGCCGGGGGCCTGGATGCCGTGACCGCCGTTCTCGCAGACCCGCACCTGGAGGTCGTCGGCCTGTGCTCCCACTTCCCCTGCGAAGACGCTGCCGATGTGGCCGAGGGCGCATCGCGCTTTGACGAGGAGACCCGTGTGCTGCTCGCCGGAACGCATGCGTATGATCGGATCGCGCGGCATTGCGCGACCACGTTCGCGGCACTCACGGTGCCCGAGTCTCGGTTCGACCTCGTGCGCATCGGCGCGGGGCTGTATGGCGACTCCGACACGGTCGGCGGCGCGCTGCGTCCTGCCATGCGGGTCGTGTCGAGGATCGCGGCGATCAATGCCTATCCGCGTGACAGCACTGTGGGATACGAGCGCTGGCACCGTCTCGACCACGATGCGCGTCTGGCCGTGATCCCTCTGGGATATGCCGACGGAATCCATCGCAGCCTCAGCGGCACCGGCGAGGTGCTCGTGCGGGGGAGACGTGCACCGATCGTCGATCGGATCGCCATGAACAGCTTCCTCGTCGATGTCTCGAGCATCCCGCGCGCAGCGCCGGGAGACGAGGCGGTGCTGTTCGGCCAGCAAGGCGACGAGGTGATCGCCCCGGCCGATGTCGAGCGGTCGCACGGTCACATCGCTGCCGATCTCTACGTCGCCTGGGGGCGGCTCCTGCCGCGTCGTCCGGTCGCGGCCGCCGGATAGGATTGCCGTGATCTCGACCCGCACGAAGGAGCAACGATGGCAGCCTCATCCTCGCTCGTGCAGGGTCTCAAGCTTCTCGATGCCTCGGTCTCCCAGGAGCGCCGCGCTCGTCCCGGACTCAATGCCTCCCGTCTGGCGGAGGCCACCGAGATCGAGCGCAGCCGGGTGTCGCGGCTCACGCAGGAGCTGCGCGCACGGGAGCTCCTCAGTCGCGACGACGACGCGCTGTTCTCGGCGGGGCCGGAGTTCTTCCGCACCGCTGCCGTTCTCAACGCACCCTGGTTGCGGGCCTCGCGAGCCGCGCTGCGGGCGCTCGCCTCGCAGCGAGGTCTCAACGCCCTGATCACGATCGCCGATGGTGCGCGCGGTGTATTGCTGCGCTGCGAGAGGTCCGCCGATGGGTTCGATCGCTCCATCCGTGAGGGGCTCGTCACACCGATCTGGTGCACCGGTGCGGGCCGGGCGTTGCTCTGGGATCACACGCTCGAGCAGCTCGAGGCGCTGCTCGAGGACGTGCAGTTCGTCGGGGTCGGTGGACCGACAGCCGCTCGTTCGACGCGCGATGTGTGGGCGCTGCTCGAACGGGACCGCGAGGATTCGCTCGTCGCCGCCGCGGAGGAATACGACGAGGGCATCGACGAGTTCGCCCTCCCCATCCGCAGCAGGGGTGAGGTCATCGCCTCCCTGGCTGTGCGTGGCAGGCACCGCCCCCAGGGGATCACCCGCGACACGCGGGCCCTGCTCACGCAGTTCGCCGGCGAGCTCAGCGCCGCAGCCGGCGCCGATCAGCCCTCACGCGAGAACGGCTGACGGGCCGCCGAGTTCTCGGGAGAGCTCGGCGGCAGCCCGGGCACATGCTTCGCCGCACGTCGCCGTGCGCTCCGCCATCACGTCGCGCGTCCCGATCACCTGGACCGCGGCGACGACCTCGCCGCGGTGGTCCCACACGGGAGCGGCGACCGAGTAGAGACCTGGCTCAGCCTCCTGGTCGACGATCGCGAACCCTCGGCGCCGATCGTCGTCGAGCCGTGAGAGGAAGTCGTCGACCGAAGCGGGGGTGTTCGGCCCCTGAGGCGAGAAATCGGTGGCGCGGAACACCGCGCGGATCTCATCGGCGGAGGCGTCCCACAGCGTGGCACGGCCGGCGTCGCTGCAATAGGCAGGGTAGGCGCGTCCGATCCACGACCCGATCATGCGCGAGTCGGCGGGAAGGCTTTCGAGCATGGTGAGCGTCGTGTCTCCCTGCAGCACGCTGAGGAAGGCGGCTTCGCCGAGGCGCGACGACAGGTCTTCGAGCACCACCAGGCCGTGCGTGCGCAGGCGCTGTGCGCTCAGCTCCTGGGCGGCGGCGTACCATCCCCACGCGAGGGTGAATGAACGGTCCGCACCTCTGGTGACGAGGCCCGAGCGCTCCAGGCTCGCCAGCGTGCGCGACACCTGTGAGCGCTCACGACCGAGGGAATCCGCGATCACGCTGACCGTGGCCGGTCGGAGGTCGCGGGTGAGCGTCGCCACGGAGGAGAGCACATCGAGCCCTCGGCCCATGCTGCTCGACGAGGGAGGTCTCGGCGTGGCTGGTGGCATGGAACGAGGCTACCGCTGTGCGTCAGCCCACGGAGCGTATCGAGGCCCGCTCGATGACCGGCATCGGGATCAGCACCGCGCCGAGCGGGCGCTCTCCGAGCAGCATCTCGACGGCCGTGCGACCCATGACGTCGTAGGGGAGCCGTGCAGTCGTCAGGCCCGGTCGCTGGAAGCTCGCCAGCTCCTCATCGTCGAACGATGCGACCGAGATATCGTCGGGAACCCGCAGCCCGCGCTCCGCGATCGCCTGGTACGTGCCGAATGCCACGCCGTCGTTGCCAGCCAGGATCGCCGTGAGGTCGGGGTGCGCGTCGAGCATCTGCAGCGTCCGCGTGTATCCGATGTCGGGGTTCCACTCGGGGACGTCGATGATGAGCGGGTCGACGCCCGCCTCGGCGAACGCGGCGCGAATGCCGTCGAACCGCGGCCCGATGGTGACCGAGTGCAACGGCGACGAGACCGCGCGCGGGTTGTTGCCGATCACTCCGACACGACGATGTCCGGCTTCCGTGAGCAGGCGCGCCATCGCATGGCCAGCGGTGCGTTCGTCGGGGAGCACGGAGGGGTGCCCCGTGGTCGACGTGCCGTTGACGATCACGATGGGAACGTCGGCGGGTGTCTCAGGTACCTCGATCATGCGGGCTCCGAGGAGTCCGATCAGGATGCCGTCGACTCGGCGATCGATCATCGCCTGGATCTCGTCCGAGATCGTCGCGTCGTCGCCCTCGGTCTCGGCGATGAGGACGGTGTGGCCGTGCTCCTTCGCCGCGGAGAGCAGGCCGCGGATCATCTCGGAGGCGTAGCGGGTCACCGTGATCTGGTCGGAGATGAAGCCGAGGGTCTTGGTCTTGCCGAGGCGCAGGCTCTGGGCCGCCGGGTTCGGGCGGTAGCCGAGCTCCTCCGCAGCGGCCCGAACGCGGCGCGCGGTGTCGACGGAGAGGCGCGAGCCCGGTCGGTCGTTCAGGATCATGCTGACGGCGGTCTTCGACATCCCTGAGAGCGCGGCGACATCGGCGAGCGTCGGCCTGCGATCGACGTTCTTCGGCACCGGCTTCCTCCTGTCGTGACATCTCCAGCTTAGGCAGTGCACGGGATGCCCCGAAACCACCTGTGTTGAATTGATTTAGCAAAATGCTTGCAGCCCCCGATCCACGATGCTAATCTCGGCGTGCTGAATCAATTCAGCACCTCCGCGCGGAGACTGCATCCCGCCTGCGGAGTCACTCACTCAGGAGAGAACATCGTGGTTGATCTCACTCGCAGGGCTCTGTTCGGCGCGATCGGATTGGGCATCGTCGGCACCGTGGTCTCGTGGCCGCGGCTCACCGGATCCGACATCCCGGGTCGCGGAACCGACACTCTGACGGTCGCCCTCTTCGGCACCGCGCAGGACGCGGTGGCCCGTCAGTCGCTGATCGATGGATTCCAGCGCAAGCACCCCGGCATCGAGGTGCGCATCGTCGCCATCCAGGGTCAGGACTGGAGCGAGTACTTCGCGAAGATCCTCACGATGATCGCGGCAGGCACGCCCCCGGATGTCGTCACGGTCGCGACCGAAGGTTCGCAGCTCTTCGCGTCGCGCCTCGCGCACCCGCTCGACGACTTCGTGCGCAGAGACGCGGCGGAGATGCAGGAGTACTTCGACGACGTGAATCCGACGCTCATCGAGGCGTTCATGTACCAGGGCAGCCTCTTCCAGATGCCTGACAACTTCAATGCGGCGAACGTCTTCTACAGCACCCAGGCCATGGAGCGCGCAGGGCTCGAACGCCCCGCCGACAACTGGACGCTGGAGGAGTTCCTCGGCACCGCCCGTGCGATGAAGAAGAGCGCGTCGGGTCAGTTCCTGCCCTACTTCTGGAACAACCGCCTGTGGGGCGGCGTCGTCCCCTGGCTGTACGTGAACAACACGAGCTTCCTGCGCGAAGAGAAGGCGGGCGGAGGGGACTGGTTCTGGGATCGCTTCTATCCCGACCAGCCGGCCCGCAGCGGAGGCTACGTGTGGAAGCAGGCCGACGCCCTGAACGAGCATGCCGTCGAGAGCTTCTCGGTGCTCGAACGCATGGTCTCGGAGGGTCTTGCGGCGAACCCTGCACAGGGAGGCGGGAACGAGCTGGTCTCGCTGTTCTCCACCGGCGCGGTCGGAATGACTCCCGCGGGCGGATTCTGGGTTCGCGGTCTCGAAGAGGCCGGCGTCGCCAATGACGCCTATGACGTCACCTACTTCCCACGGATGTCGGGGCAGCGGCATCAGTTCGGCGCAGGCGGCTACGCGATCATGGAGACCTCTCCGCGCAAGGACGAGGCCTGGGAGTGGCTCAAGTACTGCGTCTCGGTCGAGGGCATGAAGATCGCCCATCCGCGACCCGACTCGTCTCTGCCTCGCCGCTCGCTCAACGCCGAGCTGTACGGAGCCGGGGTGGGCCCCGCCCACTGGGAGGTCTTCTACGACACCCTCGACAAGTTCCCCGACACCGGCCCGATGCCGGCACCTCCGCAGCAGGCCGCCGTCGAGTCGGCATTGCTCAAGAACGTGGTGTCGACCATCACCAACGGCCCGTCCGGTGTGCGCCGCGGACTGGAGACGATGCAGCGAGATCTCGAGATCGCGCTGGGAGGACGATGATGTCGGAGAGCACTAGAACCCTCACGGTCCCGCCGGGAGCACGCGGCGAGACCGGCACCGTCGCCCGCTCGGGCCGGTCCATCATCTGGGTCTTCCTGGCCCCCACGGTGATCGGCCTCGGGCTGTTCAACCTCGTCCCGATCGTCGGATCGTTCGTCCTTGCGTTCTTCCGCTGGGACATCATCTCCGATCCGGTCTTCGTCGGAGTCGACAACTTCGTCGACCTCGCGATGAACCCGACGGTGCGCGTGTCGTTCCTGAACACCGTCGGCTTCGTCATCGTGGCGGTCATCCTGCAGCTCACGGTCGCGCTGGTGCTCGCCATCCTCGTCCAATCGAAGATGCCGGCGTGGCTGCGCACCTTCTTCCGGTCGTCGCTGTTCTTCCCTCTGATCCTCTCGGCCGCATCCGTCTCGCTCATCATGGCGTACCTGTTCAACCAGGAATTCGGGCTCGTGAACCAGACGCTCAACCTGATCGGCATCGCCGACGTCGGGTGGCTGACGACCGGTTTCGGGGCGAAAGTCGTGGTGCTGCTGGTCTACGTGTGGCAGAACTTCGGCTTCACGTTCCTGCTCTTCATCGGAGGGCTCGCTGCGATCCCGAGCGAGGTCTATGAGGCATCATCGCTCGACGGCGCGGCCGGGTGGACGCAGTTCCGCATGATCACGCTGCCCCTCGTGAGCCCGACCCTGCTGGTGGCATCCGTCATGGCCATCATCAACGCGCTGCAGATCTTCGATCAGCCGTGGGTGCTCACCCGCGGCGGGCCCGGCGATGAGACCCGAACCGCCGTGATGGTGATCTACGAGTCCGCCTTCCGGGAGCTCGACTTCGGGGGCGCCTCCGCCATCGGAATCGTGCTGACGCTTCTCATCATGCTCGTCACGGCCATCCAGTTCCGGCTGAGCCGCCGATTCGTCTTCTACGGGTGAGGCCATCATGACTACGACAATCATCACGAAGCGCTCGTGGGCCCACAGCCTCGGCACAGGTGGAAAATTCGTCATCCTCGGGCTGGCGGCGTTCCTCACTCTCGGGCCGGTCGTCTGGACCCTCGTCACGGCGCTCTCGCCCACCGACAGCGTCACTCAAGAGGTCACGGTCGGCTTCGGAGCGTTCGCCGATGTCTTCACCAAGATCCCGCTCTGGCTGTACGCCTGGAACAGCGCGCTCGTGGTGATGCTCGTCGCCGCGGGGCAGATGCTGTCTGCGGCGATGGCGGGCTACGTCTTCGCCAAGTTCGAGTTCCGCAGCAAGAAGATTCTCTTCGCGCTGATCCTCGCGACCATGATGGTTCCATTGCAGGTCACGATCGTGCCCGTGTTCATGCTGGTGAGGGGGATGGGGCTCGCCGACACGCTTCTGGCGCTCATCGTGCCCGCCCTGCCCACCGCCTTCGGCACGTTCCTGATGCGGCAGTACTTCATGGGGATCCCGACCGAACTGGGCGAAGCCGCGCAGCTCGACGGCGCAGGGCCCTGGCGCACGTTCTTCGGCGTCTACCTGCCGCTGGCGACGCCGGCGCTCGCGATCGTCGGCATCCTCGCCTTCAACTACCACTGGAACGAGTTCTTCCGACCGCTCATCATGACCATCAGCGACCAGAACTTCACCCTGCCGTTGGGACTCGTGACGCTGCAGGGCAACCTCGGCACCGGCAGCATCTCGACGGTGCTCGCCGGAGTGATCCTCTCGATGATCCCTGCGCTCCTGGTGTTCTTCTTCGGGCAGAAGCCGCTGCGCGAAGGACTCACAGCGGGCGTCGGCAAGTGACGCACGCCCCCATCACAGAGAAAGACGACTACCCCGGTGACCCCCACTGACCTTCCCCCGGTCCGCACCACGAGCCCGCGCATGCACTTCGCCCCGCGCAACAACTGGATGAACGATCCGAACGGTCTCGTCTTCCACGACGGTCTGTACCACCTGTACTTCCAGTACAACCCGCAGGGCATCGAGCACGCCAACCTCAGCTGGGGTCATGCGACGAGTTCCGACCTGACGCGGTGGACCGAGCATGCCCCGGCGATCCTCTGGGATGACGATGCGCAGATCTATTCGGGTTCTGTCGTCGTCGACCACGGCAACACCTCGGGATTCGGCACGGCTGAGGAGCCTCCGCTCGTCGCGCTCTACACGGCCGCGGCGCCGGGGCATCAGGCGCAGGCTCTCGCGTACAGCACGGATGGCGGGTACGCCTGGACGAAGTACGACGGCAATCCTGTGCTCGACCGCGGCACGAGCGACTTCCGTGACCCGAAGGTGTTCCGCTACGACGACGGAGGAGACGGGTATTGGGTGATGGTCGCGGTCGAGGCGGAGGATCGCCAGGTGCTGTTCCACCGCTCCGACGACCTCAAGACCTGGACCTACCTGTCGTCCTACGGCCCGGCGGGCCCGGTCGGCGGCGTCTGGGAGTGCCCCGACATGTTCCCGCTCGCGGTCGACGGCGACGAGACCGACGTGCGCTGGGTGCTGTTGATCAGCCTCAACCCCGGCGGGATCGCGGGCGGTTCGGGGACGCACTACGTCGTGGGCGACTTCGACGGCACGACGTTCCGCGCCTCCGTTCCCCATCCCACTCCGACGCGTGCGCTGCTGAGAGACGGGACTCAGTCGCGCGACGAGCTGGAGCGCTACGGCTGGATCGACTTCGGACCCGACTGCTATGCCGGGGTCACGTTCGACGGCCTCTCGCGCAACGAGCGGACGCTCATCGCCTGGATGGACAATTGGAAGTATGCCGGTCGCATCCCGACCGATGATTCCGATGAACACCGCAGTGCGATGACTCTTCCCCGACGCCTCTCGCTCGTACGCGATCAGAGCGGTGACGTGCGACTGCGGCAGGAGCTGGCGGTCGGACTCGAGCTCGGTGAGAGCATCGACCTCGGCGGTGCGACCGGTGTCGTCGCGCTCGCCGAAGGGGTCGCCGGTGCCGCGCGGGTCCGCTTCACCGCGAACTTCGGCGGTGCGCAGAGCGTCGAGCTGCGCATCGGATCAGAGGCGGATGACGGAGAGATCGTGATCCGTCAGGACCGTGAGAGCGGACGCATCGAGCTCGAACGTCCCGGCGCGGGAATGCCGTCAGGTTTTCATGGGTCTCCCTCGATGAGTCTCGACCGGCCGGGCGAGATCGGATGGGACATCTGGATCGACGAACTGAATGAGCGGGTGTCCTCGGTCGAGCTGTTCGCGCAGAACGGTGAGAGGGTGCTCACTGCGCTGATTCCCGTCGCCTCGCCGCGCACCTACACCGTGTCAGCCGTCGGAGGATCTCTGCAGGGGGCGCGAGCGGGTATCGCGGAGAGGGGATGCTGATTCCCCGCTGCCTCGTCGTCGGTGAGGCCCTCGTCGATGTCGTCGACGGCGTGCCGCATCCGGGCGGCTCACCCATGAATGTCGCGGTCGGTCTCGCCAGACTCGGGCTCGATACGAGACTGCTCACCCGAATCGGCGATGACGCGTACGGACGGATGCTCGAGGAGCACCTGATCCGTGAGCGCGTCTCTCTGGCCTCGGCGAGCTGCAGAGTCGGGGAGCGCACCTCTCGGGCCACCGCCGCGATCGGCGTCGACGGCGCGGCCGTCTACGACTTCGACATCGAATGGACCCTCTCCGAGTCGGCCGCGATCGCCGAGGCAGCGGAGGCAGACCTCATCCACGTCGGCTCGATCGGTGCGTCGCTCGAACCCGGGGCGAACGCCGTCCATGCGATGCTCCGCACGGTCTCGAGTCGCGCTCTGCGCACGTACGACCCGAACATCCGGCCTGCGCTTCTCGGACCGCGAGCCGCAGCCGTGGCGCGCGTCGAGGCGATCATGGCCGCATCTCACGTCGTGAAGCTCAGCGATGAGGATGCCGACTGGCTCTACCCCGGTCGCAGCGGCGATGATGTGCTCGCGCACGTGCTCGCTCTGGGAGCCAGGATGGCCGTCGTCACGAGGGGTGGCGAGGGCTGCCTCACCGCGATCGCCGGTGCGGGAGACCCGGTGACGAGGCGAGCGTCGCCCGTGACGGTGGTCGACACGATCGGTGCCGGGGACGCGTTCATGTCCGGTCTCGTCTTTGGGATCGTCTCCGCGGGGTTGATCCCCGAGCTGACCGCCGACGTCTTCGCTCCTGACGGCGATGTCCTGAGTGCGCTCGAAGGAGCCGCCGACGCTGCGCTCGCCAGTGCGGCCGTCGCGGTGTCTAGAACCGGAGCGGCCCCGCCTCGTCTGCATGAGCTGGCGCAGAGCTCGGTGCTCTGACGCGGCACCCTCAATCTCTCTCGGCGGGCGGGGTGGCGTTCCGAGCGTCGCCGTAGACAGCGGCGGCCGCTCCGACGGCGAGTCGGAGCGGCCGCACTCTGCGGAATCGCCGTCTAGGGGACGATGACCGCGCGGCCGCGGATGCTGTTCGAGGCGAGATCTTCGTATGCCTTGGGGCCGTCGTCGAGGGAGTAGGTGTCGGTCTGGACGTGAATCTTGCCGGCGCGGGCGAGATCGAGGACCTCGATCAGCTCAGACCGCGAGCCCCAGTAGGGGATGCGCACGGCGGCGTCGTAGGCGATCGCACCGAAACCGAGACTCATCGTCCCGCCACCGATGCCGACGATCGTCACGTCCGAATCGAGAGCGGCGACGCTCTGTGCCAGGGCCATCGTCGGGTTCGCACCCACGAAGTCGAACACCGCGTTCGCGCCCAGACCTCCGGTGATCTCGCGGATCTTCTCGGCGGCGGATGCATCGCTGATCAGCACGTGGTCTGCGCCGACCTCTGTGGCGAGCTCGAGCTTCGTGTCGTTGACATCGAGGGCGATCACCGTGGCGCCCGAGATCGCCTTGAGGATCTGGATGCCGACGTGGCCGAGACCGCCGGTGCCGATGACGACGGCGAAGGTGCCCGCACCCAGCTTCGGGAGCGAGCGCTTGATCGCGTGGTACGGCGTGAGGCCGGCGTCGGTCAGCGAGACGTTCTGCACGGGGTCGAGGTCGCCGAGCGGCACGAGGTGGCGGGCGTCGTCGACGATCATGTACTCGGCCATCGAGCCCTGGTTTCCGAGGCCGGGAGGGCGGATGCCCTCTGCGGCGGCGTTGGTGCAGTAGTTCTCCATGCCCTGCGAGCAGTTGTGGCAGCGGCCGCAGCCCCAGGGGCCGTAGACCGCCACGGCGTCGCCGACCTTCAGCGTCGAGTCGACGCCCTCGCCGATCTCGTGCACGATGCCCGCGCCTTCATGACCGAGCGTCAGCGGCAGCGGGTAGCTCTGCTCGAGGTAGTCCTTCTCGGGGAGGCCCATGACGTAGTCGTCGGAGTGGCAGACGCCGCCCGCCGTGACCTTCAGCAGCACCTGGCCGGGGCCGGGCTTCGGGATGGGGATATCGACGACGACGGGGGGCTTGCCGATCTCGACGTAGCGGAGAGCTTTCATGTGATTCTTCTTCCTGGCGCACGAGCGGTCTGCCGCGCGGTGCGGAAGGCGGGAGCGCTCGACCCTGCCACTTCAATTATCGAACCTCTTGACATCCACCCGGCCCAGGCATAACGTACAACCAAATGGTTGCACAAAGAGAATTGAGCGAAGCGGAGGTCGACCGTGTGTTCCACGCACTGGCGACGTCGACCCGGCGCGACATCCTGCGCCGGACGATCGAGCGGGAGCAGTCCGTCTCGACCCTCGCCTCCGAATACGAGATGTCGTTCGCCGCGGTGCAGAAGCACGTCGCCGTGCTCGAAGCGGCGGATCTCATCGTCAAGCGCGCCGAGGGACGCGAGCGGCTCGTCCGCGCGAACCCCGAGATGATCGCCCGCGCCAGGGCGCTCCTCGCCCGATACGAAGAGCTGTGGCGGTCGCGCATCGCCCGGCTCGATGACCTGCTGGCCGAGCCGCCGGCACCCGCATCCGACACCACCAGCACCACCGAAGATCCACGAACCGAAGAAGGAGACTGACATGCCCGTCACGGATGTCACCACCGATGCCGACAACCTCACCATGACCGTCGTCGCCGATTTCGCGGCGCCGATCGAGCGCGTCTGGGCCGCGTACAGCGACCCGCGCCAGCTCGAGCGCTTCTGGGGTCCTCCCGGATGGCCGGCGACCTTCACCGCCTGGGATCACACGGTCGGCGGCAAGGCGAACTACACGATGAACGGCCCCCGCGGCGAGAAGGCCTCGGGCACCTGGGAGTTCCTGCGCATCGAGGCCCCGCACGGCTTCGAGGTGCTCGACTCGTTCGCCGACGAGCAGGGCACCCCTGACCCGAACCTGCCCTCGATGCGGATGGTCTTCTCGTTCGAGTCGACCGCCGAGGGCACGCGCATGGTCACCGCGAGCCACTTCGCGTCTGCCGATGCACTGGAGCAGGTCGTCTCGATGGGTGCGGTCGAGGGCACGAAGCTCGCGATGAGCCAGATCGACGCCGTGCTGCAGGACCTCCGCGACTACGCGCAGGGAAAGGGCACGCGGGTCGAGCTGCTCGACGACGTGCACGTGCGCATCACCCGCCTCGTCGAGGGGCCGCGCGAGCTGGTCTGGCGCGCCCACAACGAGCCCGAGCTCATGAAGCAGTGGCTGCTCGGACCCGACGGGTGGGAGATGACCGAGTGCATCGTCGCCACTGAGGTCGGCCAGACGTACCGCAACTCGTGGGCGCCGGTGGGCGACACCGAGGGACAGCCGTTCGGCTTCGAGGGGGAGGCGCTGCTGATCGACGCGCCTCGCCGGTCGGTCAACACCGAGCGGATGGTCGGGATGCCGGTGGAGACGCTGAACGACCTGAACCTCTACGAGGAGGACGGCGCGACGCTGATCACCCTGCTGATCGAGTACCCCGACAAGGAGACGCGCGACATGATCCTCGCCACCGGCATGTCCGACGGCATGGAGACGTCGTACGACCGTCTCGAGCGGGAGCTGCTCGCGGTCTGACGTTCACGACTCAGCACGAGGAGGCGGTTCCCGGGGGAACCGCCTCCTCTTCTGCTGTCCTGCCCTCGCCGATGCTGAATCGTGAACGAGCGCTCGCTGCTATGAGTCGGAAGATGCGGCGGATGTGCGGCGCGGAGTGCGCGTCGACCAGAGCGCCAGGGCGATGAGCACCGGCTGGAAGAACAGTCGGACGAAGCGCTTGGTGTCGGTGTCGAGCCCGAAGGCGTCGCGGTGCTCGAGCCACTGTGCGATGTTGCCGGGGAAGACGGCGACGAAGAACAGCGCCGCGAGCACTCCGACCAGTCCTCGACGCTTGCGCGCGACGAGGAGCGCTGCGCCCAGACCGACCTCGACGACACCGGACGCGAGCACGGTCACGTCAGGATCCAGCGGCACCCAGTCCGGCACCTGTGCCTGGAACTCCTCGCGCGCGAACGTCAGATGCGAGACGCCCGCGAAGACGAGGAAGGAACCGAGGAAGATCCGACCGACGGTGCGTGCGACATTCTTCTTCGACATGGTGCGAGTGTACGCGGGCTCGCGGGGGTCGAGACGCCTCAGATCAGGCGGCGGAGCGCCTCTTCGAGTGTGATGCCCTGCGCCTCGGCGCGGTCGCGCAGGCGGGCATGCTCGTCGCTCGACAGCGCCAACCGCACCTCGATGGGGTCGTCGATCGGGGCGTAGAGGCTGTCGAGCAGATCCGACGGCTCGGCCCACAGCGGCTCGGCGATCGCCGTCGTGACGGTCGGCGACGCAGCGGGAGCATCCTCCGCGCGCGTGGCTGCGGCGGCGATCGGAGCGGATTCTGCCGCCGCTGAGCCGGCATCCGTCGCCAGGGTGAATCCGGGCCCCCGGCGCGGCTCCTGCTTCGCCTGGTACGCCTTGGCCGCGGCGTTCGCCCGCTCGTCGGCTGCCTCGTTGAGAGGGTGGCCGGCGTGGCCCTTCACCCACGAGAACTCGACATCGCGTCCGCGGATCGCCTCATCGATGCCCTCGAGCAGGTCGCGGTTGAGCACCGGTCCGCCGTCGGACTTGCGCCAGCCCTTGCGCTTCCACCCGGGCATCCACTTGGTCACCGAATCGATCACGTAGCGACTGTCGCACTCGATCATGAGCTTCTCGGTGATGCCCGCCGTCGCCTGGAGCAGCTCGAGCACAGCCCTCAGCTCACCCTGGTTGTTCGTGCCGTGCGGGGATCCGCCCGCGGCCCAGTTGTCGTCGTCGATGTACCAGGCCCAGCCGTTGGGGCCGGGATTGCCCAGGGCGGAGCCGTCTGCGGCGGCGGTGATCGTCATCCCTCAACCGTAGCCGCGACGGGCGACATCGCCCGCGCGGCGGTCACTCGACTCGGCGCGCGTCCGCGGCGGCGAGTCCCCGACGCATCTCCTCGCGCGACTCCTCCGGCCATGGCCCGGAGTACGCGAGCGGGATCTCGGTCATGTAGCGGCGCTGATCCATCGGGATGCGCGCCGCCACGGAATCCGGGTCGGATCCGGCTGCCGCATACAGAGCCGGCCCATCGGCGAAGTACGGATCGATCAGCACGAGAGTGCCGTCGTCGCGACTCATCACGTTCGCAGGGTTCTCGTCGAGAGGGCCGCACCAGGGGAGCTCGGCGAGGGCGCGAGCGTGGACGCGGCGCACGACGTCGACGAGGTCCGACACGGCGGAATCGCCGGACTCGATCGTGCGGAGGAAGCGAGACGCATCCTGCTCATCCGCGGGATGCAGGCGCTCCATGATCATCAGGTCGCCGCCGCCTTCGAGTCGTCGATGGGCGAACAACTCGGGTGCGAGCCGGGTCTGCGCGGCCTGGCGATACAGGGCCGCGGTGTAGGGGCCGACGGGATCGAACGGACTGATCCGTGCGACCCGGAAGCCATCGGGCGACTGCAGAGCAATCGCCCAGTCGCCGGCGCCGCACGGCTCCCACCCCTCGTCGCGGAGCAGGCGCTCGGCGTCGTGATGCGTGGCGTCCGCGGGCAACGCCGCCAGCAGAGTGTCAGTCGTCGCTGTCATCCGGTTCGCGGTTCTCGATCGAGACCGCCTCCGGTGCGGGCGGTGCCACGGGGAAGGCGACCGAGCTGACGGACGCGCCGGGGCCGAGGCCTAGACCGATCGACAACGGATCCACGGTGGGAGCCTCGTCGAGCACCTCGGACTCCGAGCGTTCGAGCGGCTCAGAGGGCAGAGTCCACTGGTTCTCTTCTTCGTCGGATCGCTGCTGGAAAAGTCCCATGGGTCCCATTCTGCTCCCGCCTGCCGGCGGGGGCGCCGGATTCACACCGGATGGATCGGTTCAGGCAGACGGGGTGATGCGACGGAACGTGAAGTAGCCCGCGACGTGGCCGTGGTTGACGACGCCGGTTCCGGTGCTCAGCATGCGCGCCGAGGTCGTCGCGCCCGATTCCACGAAGGTGTATCCGGTCTGCTCGAGGCGCCAGCCGATGCGTTCGACCTCGCTGAGGAAATACCCGACGTGGTCATCGCTCACGAAGTCGTTCTCTGCGGAGCCCCACGACGACGCCTGGCCGGTGAGACGGCTGACTTCGGCCTGCAGGTGCAGCACCGAATCGCCGCGGTCGAACGCATCTCGTGACAGCTGCAGCAGGCGTGTGGCCTCTTCGCTCGTCGGCATGGTGTTCCCCTTCGTGTCGTCGATCCATCATGCGCGATGGCGGCGGTTCGTCGTGGTCGCCTCGCCCGTTGGGGAGCTCTCTAGTCGGATGCCGCGCGCACGGCGTCGACGAGCTGCCGCCAGGGGCCGGCGAGTTCGGAGTCGGGCAGCTCCCGTTCGCGCTTCTCCGACGGGGTGCGCACGCGGATCAGCCACACGAACCGGTCGGCTCCCGTGGCGTCATCCGCATCGGCATCCCATGGGCAGCTCTCGATCATGGCGATCCAGTCGTGGGACTCCGCCGGATCCGGTTCGACGCGCCATTGACGACGGATGCCGGCGATGCCGCCCGTGCGCACCACGGCGATGACGACCTGCGCGTCAGTCGGTGGAGGGGACTCGCTCATCTCCATAGACTCCCACGGTCGTCCACGCACGTCGAGCGGCTGCGCCCGTGGCATCGTCGATCGCGGATGCCGCGGCGACCGTCGCGTCGGCGAACTCGGTGAAGTTCGCGGTGCTCGACAGCCCGCCGGTGAGCGCCCGATACCAAACGGTGCCCGCGGCCTCCCAGGCGTTGCCGCCGAGGTCGATCGCGAACAGGGCGAACGCGCGATTCGGGATGCCGGAGTTGATGTGCACCCCGCCGTTGTCCTCGGTCGTGCGCACGAATCCGCTCATGTGGGCCGGCTGCGGATCTTTGCCGAGCTCGTCGTCGTCATAGGCGGTGCCCGGCTCGATCATCGATCGCAGCGCCTTGCCCTGCACCGCATCCGTGAAGATCTCGGCACCGATGAGCCACGTCGCATCGGCCGCGCTCTGGCCGAGGAGGTACTGCTCGGTGAGCGCGCCGAAGACGTCGGCGATCGACTCGTTCAGCGCGCCGGGCTGGCCCTGGTACTCGAGGTTCGCGGTGTACTGCACGACGCCGTGCGCGAGCTCGTGCCCGATGACGGTGGTCGATGAGGTGAAGCCCACGAACACCTCGCCGTCGCCGTCTCCGAAGACCATGCGCTCGCCGTCCCAGAAGGCGTTGTCGTAGTCGACGCCGTAGTGCACCGTGGCGTCGAGCGGAGCCCCGGCGTCGTTCAGGGAGTTACGGCCGAAGGCCGAGAGCAGCATCTCGAACGTGGCCCCGAGCCCGTCGAACGCCTCGTTGACGGAGGCGTCGGCGACCGGCTCATCGTCTTCGCTGCGGACGATCGCACCGGGGAGCGTCTGCGTGTTGCCCGCGTCGCTGATCGTGCGGTTGGGCGCGTCGGACAGCTCGGCGACCAGATCGCCGTTCTCGTCGATCGACAGGTCGATGCGCGCACGGAACGGCGGTCTGCCCGCCGTCAGCGTCTGCCTCGCGGCGGCGGCCGCGCGGGGGTAGCGGCCCGACTCGGCCAGGCGCGCGAGCAGGTAGGACGGGACGACTCCGGGGGTTTCGGTGTGGCTGCTCATGTTCAGACCCTACGCCGGGGGTCTGACGTTCCGGCAAGTCAACGGCGTATGTCGTCGCGCTCGGAGCATGTGCGCCACACGAGGCGAATTGCGCCACAGAAGTCTGAATCCCCGGCATCCGGACTGCGCACACGCGATCGGACTTCGCGCGTGCACGCGGACCGCGCGAGGGGGCCGTATTCCGCGGGGCGGGACACCCTCGGGGCTCCCAGGAAAACACCCCGGGATCTCGCGTAAAATCGGCACAATGACCGACGCACCCGACGCCACCTCCGACCTGGGTGCCGGCATCGACCCCGAAGACCTCGCCACCACGCTGCGGGTCCTCTCGGAACTGCACCAGATCGACAACGAGCACCCCGACTTCGTCGCCGTCCGTCACGCGACCGCCGCGATGTTCAAGGCCGTCAAGCGCGTGCGCCGCAAAGAGATCCGCGATGCGATCGCCGAGGCCGACAAGGCCGTCGTCGCCCGCACCGCCACCGGCGCCCCCGATCGCATCGACGACGAGACCCGTGGCCACGACCTGGCGACCAGCGTCGTCGACGCCCCGATCGCCGGCGAGCTGCTCAAGCCCCGTAACTGCTACATCTGCAAGCAGCCGTATACGGTAGTCGACGCGTTCTACCACCAGCTCTGCCCCGACTGCGCGCGCTTCAGCCACGGCAAGCGCAACGCCCGCACCGACCTCACCGGCAAGCGCGCCCTGCTCACCGGAGGACGCGCCAAGATCGGCATGCACATCGCTCTGCGGCTGCTGCGCGACGGCGCCCACACGACCATCACCACACGCTTCCCGCGCGACGCCGTGCGTCGGTTCTCGGCACTGCCCGACTCGGCCGACTGGCTGCACCGCCTGCGCGTCGTCGGGATCGACCTGCGCGACCCTGCTCAGGTCATCGGGCTGGCCGATTCCGTCGCGGCGCAGGGGCCGCTCGACATCCTGATCAACAACGCCGCACAGACCGTGCGCCGTTCGCCCGGTTCGTACTCGCTGCTGGCGGATGCCGAACTGCAGCCCCTTCCCGACGGACCGCTGCCCGAGATGGAGACGTTCGGGCACACCGCCGATCCGCATCCGCAGGCGCTGCAGGCGTCGGTCGATGCGCACCCGCTGCTGTCGGTCGCGGCTCTCGGCGGCACCGTCGCCGAGCAGGGCGGTCAGGCACTGACCGCCGAAGACCTCGCGCGGCTCGCGATGGCCCCCGGGTCGTCGTCGCTCGAGAAGCACGCAGACGGCACCGCGATCGACGCGGGCGGACTCGTGCCCGACGTCAATCGCACGAACAGCTGGGTGCAGTCGATCGATCAGGTCGATCCGCTCGAGATGCTCGAGGTGCAGCTCGCGAACACGACCGCGCCGTTCCTGCTCATCAGTCGCCTCCGCGCCTCGATGGCCGCGTCGTCGGCTCATCGCAAGTACGTGGTGAACGTCTCGGCCATGGAGGGTCAGTTCTCCCGCCGCTACAAGGGCCCCGGTCACCCGCACACCAATATGGCGAAGGCCGCGCTCAACATGCTGACGCGAACGAGTGCGGGCGAGATGCTCGAGACCGACGGCATCCTGATGACCGCCGTCGACACCGGCTGGATCACCGACGAGCGTCCGCACTACACGAAGGTGCGCCTCGCCGAGGAGGGCTTCCACGCCCCTCTCGACCTCGTCGACGGAGCAGCCCGCGTGTACGACCCGATCGTGCGCGGCGAGGCGGGCGATGACATCCACGGCGTCTTCCTGAAGGACTACGAGCCCAGCCCCTGGTGAGTTCGGCGGCCGCCCCGCGGGTTTCGAATCGCGCACTTTGCAGGGTTCGCGGTGGGAAAACGGCAAAGTGCGCGATTCGAAACCCTGCTTCGGTGCTTCGGCCCTGCCGGCCTACGGGCGTCGAGCCTGCACGGCTACGACGACCACGCCGGCGATCACCAGCAGGATGCCGGGGATGGCGAGGAGCACGGCGCCGACGACCGTGAAGAACGTCATCACCGGTCCGACCGTGAACCGGCCATCGGCCACCGGGCCGTCGCACGTGATCGTTCCGGGGGAGGCGACGCCCAGCGAGAAGCTGCCCTGGGCGTCCCATCGCTCGGGGAGAAGGATCGCCTGCTGGAGCATGTCGGGCCTCAGCTGCAGCACGCCACCGGCGGGGAACGTGCCGGTGCACTCGATCTCGCTCCACTGATCCGACGGGGTCACATAGACCGCGTGATCGCCCTCGCTGAGGTCCACGGAGAGCTCGTCGCCGAAGGCGACGGGCGGCGCGAGACGGAAACCCGGGCTGAACGCGAGTGCGGCGGCGCCGACCAGGACGAGCGCGCCGAGCAGCAGCAGAATCCACCAGGCGCGGCGGGGGCGTCGTGCCTGAGGCGTCGTCATCGGGCTCGGATCTCGAGGTTCTCGGATGCCCAGGTGCCGAGCTGGTCGAGGATCGGCAGCAGCCCGCGGCCGCTGTCGGTGAGGGCGTAGGAGACTGCGACGGGAGGCCCGGGGTCGACCGCGCGCGAGACGAGGCCGGCATCGGCGAGTTCGGCGAGGCGGTCGGAGAGCACGGTGTCGCTGATGCCGGCGACCGCGCGGCGCAGTGACACGAAGGTCGAGGGGCCGCCGCCGAGGGACGACACGATCATGCCGTTCCAGCGTTTGCCGAGCACGCTGAAGGCCAGTGTGACGGCGGCGTCGCACACGTGACTCTCTTCGTCGATCTCGGCCATGCGCCCATCATACCTGTGCTACGTTAACGCGAGTCGCTAAGAAAAACAGAGCGACTACGCAAACGAAAAGCAGCCTCATGCCCCTGTTCCGCCTCGATGCCAGCATCCTTCCCGCGTCGTCCGCCAGCCGTTCGCTCGCCGACCTCGTCGAAGCCGAGTGGACCGCATCCCACCCGGACTCCACGGTCACGCGCCGCGACCTGGCCACCGACCCCGTGCCTGCGACGGCCTGGGCGGATGCTGTCACCGGCGGTTTCGTCGACGAGGCGCAGCGCACCGACGCCCAGCGCGCCGCGCGCGCCCTCGGCACCACGTTCGCCGACGAGCTGATCGGCGCCGATGCGCTGCTCTTCGCCGTGCCGCTCTACAACTACGGCGTCTCGCAGCACTTCAAGACCTGGTTCGACCTGGCCTACACCGACCCCCGCATCGACCCGCAGGGCACCGCGCTGCGCGGCAAGCCGGCGACCCTCGTCACGGTGCTCGGCGGCAACTACGCCCCCGGTACCCCCAAGGAGGGCTGGGACCACTCCACCGGGTGGCTGCGCCGCGTGCTCGAAGATGTCTGGGGCCTCGACCTGCGCATCGTCGAGCGTCCGTTCACCCTCGTGGGAGTGAACCCGGCACTGGATGCCTTCGCCGACACCGCCCGCGAGCTCAAGGAGAACGCCGAGACGGATGCTCGCACGTACGGCCGCGAGCTCGCCGCGCTCCGGGGCGACCAGGTCGCCTGACCTGCGCTCAGGCCAGGGGGCGGGGGAACGGATGCGGCAGCCACACCGTCACGTTCAGCCCGCCGCCTCTGCGGGCTGTGAGCACGAGCGATCCGTCGTGGGTCTGGGCGATGCGCTGCACGATGGCGAGCCCGAGGCCGACGCCCGCGTGATCGTCGCCGCGCGTGCGGTCGGCGCCTCGCTGGAACGGTTCGGCGAGGGTGGCGACCCGATCCGCGGGCAGCACCTCACCGGTGTTCTCGACCACCAGCGCGACGGCCTCGGGGAGCACATGGGTGCGGACGGTCACGGTGCCGTCGGCGGGCAGATTGTGCACGATCGCGTTGTGCACGAGGTTGGTGATGAGCTGCTGCAGCAGTGCGGGGGATCCGAGGACGTTCGCGGTGTCGCCGCCGACATCGATCGTCACGCCCCGGCGCTCGGCGAGGGGGAGGAGCGTCTCGGCGGATTCCTCGGCCAGCAGTGAGAGGTCGATCGGCTCGCGGGTGAAGGTGCGTCGCTCGGCTCGGCTGAGCAGCAGCAGCGCCTCGGTCAGCTCGATGGCCCGCGCATTGACCTCGTGCAGTCGGTCGATCAGAGCGTCGACGTCGCGGTCTGGGTCGTTGCGGGCGACTTCGAGCATGGTCTGCGAGATCGCGAGCGGGGTGCGCAGCTCGTGCGAGGCGTTGGCGGCGAACCGCTGCTGTTCGGCGATGTGCGCCTCGAGCTGCTCGAGCATCGAGTCGAACACGTCGGCGAGGTCGCGGAACTCATCCCGAGGCCCTTCGAGCGCGACACGATGCGACAGCGACCCTTGGGCTGCGAGCTGGGCCGCGCGCCCGATGCGGTCGAGGGGCGCCAGCATGCGCCCTGCGATGAGCCACCCGCCGCCCAGCCCCAGAGCGAGCAGCACCAGCATCATCACGATCGCGACCGGGACGAAAGCGCGGATGAGGTCCGAGCGGTTCGGCACGAAGCGGTCGGCGATGATCGCGACATCGGGCACGTAACGCAGCAGGTAGAGGGCGACCGCGGCGAGCAGCCCGATGCCCGACACGACCACGACGCCCGCGTAGCTCAGCGTGAGCTTCCAGCGGGCGCTTATGCCGCGGCGCCGGGGCGTGCGGATCTGGTCAGCCATCGGCATCCGTCCCGATGCGGTAGCCGACTCCCGGCACGGTGAGGATCAGCCAGGGCTCCCCGAGCCGTTTGCGCAGCGACGAGACGGTGATGCGCACGGCGTTGGTGAACGGATCGGCGTTCTCGTCCCACGCGCGCTCGAGCAGCTGCTCGGCACTCACCACACCGCCGCCCGCATCGACGAGCACTTCAAGCACCGCGAACTGCTTTCGGGTGAGGGCGACGTATCTGCCGTCGCGGTAGACCTCGCGACGGAACGGATCGAGCCGCAGCCCGTCGATCTCGAGCACGGGCGGACGCACGCGCTGACGGCGGCGGTCGAGGGCTCGCAGGCGCAGCACCAGTTCGCGCAGCTCGAAGGGCTTCGTCAGATAGTCGTCGGCACCGATCTCGAAGCCTGTCTCCTTGTCGTCGAGGCGGTCGGCCGCAGTGAGCATGAGGATCGGGATGCCGCTGCCCGAAGCCACGATCGAGCGGGCGACGTCGTCACCCGAAGGGCCGGGGATGTCGCGGTCGAGGACGGCCAGATCATAGGAGTTGACGCTCAGGAGCTCGAGCGCCGTGTCGCCGTCTCCCGCGATGTCGGCGGCGATCGCCTCGAGCCTCAGTCCGTCGCGCACGGCCTCGGCGAGATACGGCTCGTCCTCGACGATCAGCACACGCACGGCACAGCTCTCATGTGCTCAGAGCTTACGCACCCGGGCATATCGGGAGCGTATGCAAAAGCGCATACGCCCTGGCAACAGGCGCCTGAATTGACTGAGGACATGAACACACGCACTGCCCTCAGTC
The DNA here is from genome assembly GCF_051062835.1 of Microbacterium sp. CGR1. Lineage (GTDB taxonomy): Bacteria > Actinomycetota > Actinomycetes > Actinomycetales > Microbacteriaceae > Microbacterium. The sequence goes on from NZ_JAOTPG010000001.1 coordinate 2,862,255, forward strand.
GGCGACGCCGCACCGCGATCATCGGTGTCGCGCTGCTCGCTGCCGCCATTATCGGATCGATCGTGCTGATCGGCCAGCAGTCGCTGGCGTCGGCATCCGTCGCTCCGCAGCTCTCGGCCGCCTCCCTCACCGAGTCCGACGGCGTCATCCGCGAAGAAGGCGCGGTGTCGGTGTTCGACGAGGTGCCGGCCGTCACGAACCTCGACCCCGACCTGCTCTCTGCTGTGCGCTCCGCCGCGACCGCCGCCGAGCTCGACGGTGTGCGGGTGCACGTGAACGGCGGCTGGCGATCGGCCGCGTATCAGCAGGTGCTGCGGCAGGACGCCGTGGTCGAGTACGGCTCCGAGGAGGAGGCAGCCCGCTGGGTCGCGACTCCCGAGAACTCCGAGCACGTGTCGGGCGACGCGGTCGATCTGGGTCCGGTCGCCGCGCAGGACTGGCTCTCGCGCTACGGCGCCGAGTTCGGGCTCTGCCAGATCTACGCGAACGAGCGCTGGCACTTCGAGCTGCGCCCGGCAGCCGTCGCCAACGGCTGCCCGCTCATGTACGACGACCCGACGGCCGATCCGAGGACCCAGCGATGAGCACGACACTGACGACCCCGCGTCTCACCCTCTCGCGCATGCACGCGCCCACTCTTCACACGATCCCCGCAGCGGTGGCAGCGAACGTCGAGCGGATGCGATCCGCCACCGACGCCCGCATCATGGCGGTCGTGAAAGCCGACGGCTACGGCCTCGGAGCCGTCACGGTCGCTCGCGCGGCGATCGCGGCGGGCGCCGAATGGCTGGGCGTGACGGATGCGGAGGATGCCACCGCGCTGCGCCGTGCGGGCATCGAGGTGCCGATCCTGGCGTGGCTCAACCCGTCAGGGGTGGACGTCGCACGGGCGATCGCCGATCGCGTCGACATCGCGGTCGGGTCGGTGGAGGAGCTGCGACAGCTCATCGCCGACGCCGCGCCGCTGGCCGCGGGACGCGTGCGCGTGCACCTGCACATGGACACCGGGATGTCGCGAGGTGGAGTGCCCCTGGAGGACTGGTCCGAGCTGCTGCAGCTGGCGCGTGCGGGCCGGGGGCGCGTGGAGGTCGTCGGAGTCATGGGACACCTGCCGTGCGCCGACGACGCCGACCCCGCTCGCAACGCCCCCGCAGTGCTGCGGATGCGCCAGGCCCGGGATGCCGTGCTGCGCGCCGGGTTCGGTCCGCTGCTCGTGCACCTCGCCGCGACATCCGGCGCTCTGACCGACCCTGCGACGCACTTCGACCTGGTTCGCGTCGGTGCTGGCCTCGTGGGCATCGATCCGTCCGAGACGGTGGCGCTGCAGGGCGCCGCACGGCTGACGGCATCGGTCGTGCACAGCAGTGTCGTGCCCGCGGGCACTCCGGTGGGTTACGGCGGTGCGTTCGTGACCGAGCGGACCAGTCATCTGAGCGTGATCGGGGTCGGGTACGCCGACGGCATCCCCCGTGAGCTTGCGACGGGCGCCGCGGTCGCGATCGACGGTATCCGCTGTCCGATCGTCGGGCGGGTGTCGATGGATCAGATCGTCGTCGACACGGGGGATGCGATCGTGCCGCGGGGTGCCACCGCGGTCGTGTTCGGCCCGGAGGGCGAAGCGGTGCCGAGCGTGCAGGAGTGGGCGCGGTGGGCCGGGAGCATCCCGCACACGATCGTCACCGGTATCGGCGCTCGGGTCGAGAGGGTGATCGCGTGAGGGTGCTGGTCGTCGGAGGAGGGCAGAACGCCGAGCACGACGTGTCGCTCGCCTCTGCCGCGGCGGTCGCCGAGGCCCTGGGTGTCGGGGGATACGAGGTCAGCACGGTGACGATCTCGCGCGACGGGATCTGGGAGGTGGCGGGCGTCTCGGAGGGTGCCACCGCCGCCTCTTCCCTGGCTCTCACGCTGTCGCTCATCGCCCGTGCAGACGTCGTATTCCCCGCGGTGCATGGAGCGCTGGGAGAGGACGGCGCTCTCGCGGCGCTGTGCGCGCTCGCGGGCGTGCGAGTGGTCGGATCCGGGCCTCGGGCCGGGGCCATCGGCATGGACAAGTGGGCGACGAAACTCGTCGCCGAGGCTGCGGGACTCCGCACGGCCCGAGGGCGCATGATCGATGCGGCGGACTGCGGGGATGCCGAGTTCGACGGCCCGGTGGTCGTCAAGCCGGTGTCGGCGGGATCGAGCTACGGTGTCTCGCTCGTGCGCGAGGAGGGTGAGCTCGGGGCTGCGCTGCGCGCGGCCGCACGGTTCGATCGCCGCATCCTCGTCGAGGAGGTCGTGCAGGGGCGCGAGATCGACGTCGCGGTGATCCGGGAGGCCGGCGGGGTGCGCTGGGCGGCTCCGCCATTGGAGATCCACGCGGCCGGACTCTTCGACACCGCCATGAAGTACGACGGCAGCGCACGGTTCACGGTGCCGGCGCAGCTCTCGGATGCCGACGCGACCGCCCTCAGCCGGGCCGCACTGACGATGTTCGACGCGCTCGGCTGCGCCGGCGTCGCCCGTATGGACTTCTTCCTCACCGCGGAGGGGCCGGTGCTGAACGAGGTCAACACCATGCCTGGGCTGACCGCGGCATCTCAGGTGCCGCGGATGTTCGCGGCGGCCGACGTGTCGTACGTCGACCTGGTGTCGCGCCTGGTGTGCGCCGCCGAGGTGCCGGGGCGGTGACCGCGCGCGTCGGGTGGCCTGATGTCGCGAAGGGCGTCTGCATCATCCTGGTGGTGCTGTGGCACGTGGTCACCAAGCACGCGATCCAGCTCGAGGGAGCGGGGGTGGTCACCGAAGGATGGGCGACGCTCAACGCGCAGCTGCTCCCGCTGCGGATGCCGCTGTTCTTCCTGATCTCGGGGATGTTCGCCGCAAGTGCCGTGAACGCTCCGGCCGGAGAGTCGTGGCGTCGCCGCGCGGGACGACTGGCCGGCGTCTACGTCATCTGGGTCATCATCCAGACCTTCGTGCTCGCGTTGACGCCCGACTTCGACACGGCCAGGGCGGAGAACGTATGGCAGCTGCTCGCGCAGCTCACCATCAGCCCCACGAACCTCTGGTATCTGCTCGCACTCGCGGTGTACCTGCTGATCGCGCGTCTGGTCCGTCACGTGCCGACTGGGGTGGCGCTGCCGGTCGCTTTCGTGATCGCGGCGATCGCCGCCGCGGGACTCCTTCCGGATCTCGGGAACCTGTGGCAACTCGTGCAGAACCTGTTCTTCTTCCTCGCGGGGCTCAGGCTGCGGCCGATCATCGAGCGCTTCGCCGCGGCATCCGGAGCTCTCCGCACTCTCATGCTCGGAGGCGCATATGTCGCGGCGGTCGGCGCCGTCGGGGTGCTGGGCATGCGGCAGTGGCCGGGGATCTGGCCGCTGTCGGCGATCGTCGCGGTCGCCTTCGGTGTGGCGGCGTGCGCGCTGCTCGACCGTCATGCGGAGATGATCGCCCGCCCTCTGCGCTGGATCGGTCAGAGGACCCTGCCGATCTACGTGATCCACATGATCCCGCTCGCTCTGATCGACGGCGCGCTCCGGGGCCTGGGCTGGGTCGCGACCCCGGCGGTCGAGGTCGTCTGGCCGATCGTGCTCACGGCGGTCGTGATCACGATCTGTCTCGCGACGCACGCGGGGCTCATGCGGATCGGACTCGGGTCGCTGTTCGATCCGCTGCTCATCGTCGACCGCGTGGCTGCGGCCCGGATGGCAGGGTGACGCCCGGACGGCAGGGTGACGCCCGGATGGCCGACTCACCAGGCGTCAGCGATCAGCCAGCCTGGCGAAGATCAGCCGTCCGTCCGCCCTAGAGCCGGTCGACGCCCGTCACCGTGACGACCGCGGCGCCCTCTTCGTCGGAGGCGGCGAGGTCGACCGTGGCCGAGATGCCCCAGTCGTGGTCCCCGGCCGGGTCGTCGAGGATCTGGCGGACGGTCCACTCGGTGGCGCCCTCGGTGAGGAGCAGCAGCTGCGAGCTGCGGGCGTTCGCGCCGGTGAGGATCTCATCGTGATCGGCGAAGTACCCGTCGAGCGCGTCCGACCACGCGTCGGCTCCGAACGACGGATCGAGCTCGGCGAGGGCAGCGACATCCTCGCGCGCCGCGAGCTGCACCCGGCGGAACAGCTCGTTGCGCACCAGAGTGCGGAAGGCACGGGTGTTCGACGTCAGGCGCTTCGGCGCCGGCGGTACGATCGGCTCCTCGTCGGGATCCTGCAGGACCCCGTTGACCAGCTCCTCCCACTCGTCGAGCAGGCTGGAGTCGACCTGGCGCACGAGTTCGCCGAGCCACTCGATCAGGTCGCGCAGATCCTCGTCCTTGAGCTCCTCGGGAATCGTCTGCGAGGCCGCCCGATACGCGTCCGAGAGGTAGCGCAACACCACGCCCTCGGAGCGCGCGATCTTGTAGAAGGCGACATATTCTCCGAACGACATGGCCCGCTCGTACATGTCGCGCACCACGGACTTCGGGTGCAGCTCGAAGTCGCGGATCCACGGCTGGGCGGCACTGAACGTCTCGAACGCGGCCGTGAGCAGCTCGTCGAGCGGCTTCGGATACGTGATCTCCTCGAGCAGCTCCATGCGCTCGTCGTACTCGATACCCTCGCGCTTCATGACGGCGACGGCCTCTCCGCGCGCCTGGAACTCCTGCTGGCCGAGGATGGCGCGGGGGTCGTCGAGCGTCGACTCGACGATCGAGATCATGTCGAGCGCATACGACCCCGTGCCCGTGCCCGCCGAGGGATCGGGGTCGAGCAGGTCGAACGCCGCGAGTGCGAACGGCGACAGCGGCTGGTTCAGGGCGAAGTTCGGCTGCAGATCGACCGTGAGGCGGATCTCGCCGTCTGCGGTCTGTTCGACGACGCCCGACTCGAGCAGTGTCCGATAGATGCCGATGGCGCGCAGTGCGAGCTCACGCTGCCTCTTGCGGGGCTCGTGGTTGTCGTAGACCAGCGCGCGCATGTTGCCGAAGACGTCGCCGCCCCGACCGATCACGTTGAGCATCATGGCGCTCGTGATCTGCATGTGCGAGGTCAGGGTCTCGGGTTCGGCGTCGATCAGCTTGCGGAACGACGGCTCACCCCATGACACGAACCCGTCCGGCGCTTTCTTGCGGACGATCTTGCGCTTCTTCTTCGGATCGTCGCCGGCTTTCTTGACTGCGGCGACGTTCTCGCTCTCGTGTTCCGGAGCCTGCGCGACGACCGTGCCGGCGGTGTCGAAGCCTGCTCGTCCTGCGCGTCCCGCGATCTGGTGGAACTCGCGGGCGCTGAGCTGCCGCATCCGGGTGCCGTCGAACTTCGTCAACGCCGTGAGCAGCACTGTGCGGATCGGCACGTTGATGCCGACGCCGAGAGTGTCGGTGCCGCAGATCACGCGCAGCAGGCCGCGCTGCGCGAGCTGCTCGACGAGACGTCGGTACTTCGGCAGCATCCCGGCATGGTGAACGCCGATGCCCGCCCGGAGGAACCGGGAGAGAGTCTTGCCGAAGGCGGTGGTGAAGCGGAATCCGCCGATCAGGGCGGCGATCTCGTCCCGCTGCTCACGGGTGGCGACCTTGGTGCTCGACAGCGCCTGCGCCCGCTCCATCGCGGCAGCCTGCGAGAAATGCACGATGTAGATCGGCGACTGGCCGGTGCCGAGCAGGTCTTCGATCGTCTCGTGGATCGGCGTCGTCTCGTAGAAATAGTGCAGCGGCACCGGGCGTTCGACGCCGGTGACGGATGCCGTGTCGCGGCCGGTCCTGCGGGTCAGGTCGGTCGACAGCTGCGACACGTCGCCGAGGGTCGCCGACATGAGGATGAATTGGGCCTGCGGGAGTTCGAGCAGCGGAACCTGCCACGCCCACCCGCGGTCGGGGTCGGCGTAGAAGTGGAACTCGTCCATCACGACCTGGTGCACCGCGGCATCCGTGCCCTGGCGCAGTGCGAGGTTCGCGAGGATCTCGGCCGTGCAGCAGATGATCGGAGCGTCGGGGTTGACCGACGAGTCGCCCGTGATCATGCCGACGTTCGCGGCGCCGAAGACGTCGACGAGCGCGAAGAATTTCTCGCTCACCAGGGCCTTGATCGGAGCCGTGTAGAACGAGCGGCGACCCTCGACGAGCGCGGCGAAGTGCGCGCCGACCGCGACCAGCGACTTTCCGGTGCCGGTGGGCGTCGACAGGATCAGGTTGTTGCCCGAGACGATCTCGATGACCGCCTCGTCCTGCGCGGGATAGAGGCTGATGCCGGTCGACTCGGCCCACTCGACGAACGCCGTGTAGACGACATCCGCATCGGATCCGTCGGTCAGTGTGGTCGGGTCGAGGATCGCAGGCATGGTCTGTCGATCATCCCACCTTCGGCCCGGCGCCTCCTGCGAACGAGCGCGAGGCTCAGACCGAGGTCGCGGCGCGCAGCGCGATCCGGATCATGTCGCCGAAGGTCTGCTCGCGCTCCTGGGCCGTGGTCTGCTCGCCCGTGACGATGTGGTCGGACACGGTGCAGATGGCGAGGGCCCGACGCCCGTAGTACGCGGCGAGGGTGTAGAGGCCCGCCGCCTCCATCTCGACGCCGAGTGCGCCGTGCTGCACGAACGGCTCGGTGAGCTCGGGCCGGGTGCTGTAGAACTGGTCGCTCGAGAAGAGCAGCCCCACGTGCACGGTGGAGTCCAGCGGTTCCTCCTCGCTCGCCTCGACCGCGGCACGCAGCAGGCCGAAGTCGGCGACGGGGGCGTAGTCGAGGCCGTGGAAGCGCACGCGGTTCATGCCCGAGTCGGTGCAGGCGCCGTTCGCGATGATGATGTCGCGCACCTGGAGCTTCTCGGTCAACGCGCCGCACGAGCCCACCCGCACGATGGTCTGCACGTCGTACTCCTCGAACAGCTCGTTCGCGTAGATGGCCATCGACGGCTGGCCCATGCCCGAGCCCTGCACCGAGATGCGGTGGCCCTCCCAGGTGCCGGTGTAGCCCAGCATCCCGCGGGTCTCGGAGTAGAGCTCCGCATCGTCGAGAAAGGTCTCGGCGATCCACTTCGCCCGCAGCGGGTCACCGGGGAACAGGACGATGGGGGCGATCTGACCGGGCGCTGCGGCGATGTGCGTGCTCATGCCCTCAGCGTACGAGGGCAACCGATGAGGATGCTCAGCCCTCGCGCCGCCGCACGATCTCGCCGATCCAGATCGGGGCGAACGGCGAGGTGCAGCCCGGCGCGGTCGGGTAGTCGGCGAGCACCTGCAGGCGGTCCCCGATCTCCAGCGCCCTGGCGCGCAGCTCGGGGTGGAAGATGCCGATGTTCGCGAGTGTCTCGTTCATCGACCACTGCAGGCGCTTCGGGGCATCCCGCAGATCGCGTTCGATCAGGTCGAGCAGGTGTTCCAGATCGAGGCCGTCGGCGTCCTTCGCGACGCGCACGGTCGTGAGCGACCACGCTGCGGCGGCGACCGTCGGGTCGGAGTCGTCGAACCAGCGCAGACGCAGCTCTTCGGCGAGTGGCGTCTTCTTGGCGACGTAGTTGACGAACCAGTCGTTGACCTTCGGCGGGCGGGTCTCGCGCAGCATCGCGTCGAGCTCGTCGGCGGTGAACTGCTTCGGCGTGCAGATGAGCAGCGCGAGCAGTCGGGGGCCCGTCTCGCCCGTCGCCCACAGCTCCTTCGCGAGACGCTGATCGGTCTTGATGCGTCTGGCGACGCCGCGAAGCCGGCTGAGGTTCATGCCGTGGTCATCGCCGCGCTTCTCGTTCGCGGCGCGCATCTTCGGATCCTCGATCGCGGCCAGCTCGGCCAGCGCTTCGGGCACGGTCATGTCGGACATGCCTCCAGGGTAGGCCTCGCGCCGCGCTCAGTCCTCTTCGACGAGCTCCCCGCGGATGCGCCGAAGGTCTTCCATGAGCGAGCCGATGAGGATCCAGTGAGTCGACGACGGCGGCCGGATCACGAGGGGCGCCGTGAGCGCGGGGATCGCCGAGGTCAGGGTCTCGGGCTCGGGTGACACATCGGCGATCTGCACCGCGAGGCGCACGTCGTGGCCGGCTCGGCGCAGCTGCTCGGCGATCGCCGTGACCGCGGGCTCCTGACCGATCGAGTCGTCGTAGTGGTCGAAGTAGGCGCGGGTCATGCCGATCGTCTGCGTGACGATGGGCGTGAGGCGTTCGAGCAGCGCGCGCATCTCGACGAGCTCCTCACGATGCGTCGAGCGGCGCGGATTGAGGGTGAGTGACTCCTCGCCGGCTTCGATCGACGCCTCCGCGGCATCCCTCATCGGACGCAGCAGCCGCGCCTCGAGCATGATCTCCTGCAGCTTCGCCGGCGTCTGCGGTTCGGGCAGGGCGTCGGCGAGACGGTCGAGGCTCGCGGCGAGCTCGCTCCCGAGCAGTCCGAGATCGCGCCGTGCGGGTGCCACGAGCACCGGCGGCACGATCAGCGCGTTGACGATGATGCCGATCGCGACGCCGATCAGGGTCTCGACGATGCGGGCGAGGGCGTAGTCCGGGGTCGAGCCGAGGGCGAGTACGAGCATCGCCGAGATCGCGACCTGGTTGCCGGTGCCGGGGGTGGCCCGGAACGCCCACGCGACGAGCATGGCCACGACGATCGCGAGCAGCACGATCCAGCTCGGCGATCCGAGCAGCAGGCCCAGCGAGACGGCGATGATCACGCCGGCGATGACGCCGATGCTGCGCTCCAGCGCCTTCGACAGCGACTGGTTGACGCTCGGCTGCACGACGAGCAGTGCGGCGATCGCGGCGAACACGGGCAACTGCCCCGGCACGACCCACCCCGCGAGCAGCCATGCGGCGATCGTCGCCGCGGCGGATTTCACCACCTGCAGCAGGGGTGAGCGCTTCGAGGCGCGGATCGCGGCGTGGATGCGCATGCGCACAACGCTACTCGGGAAGTGCCCCCTCTCAGGCGGTCTGTCAACCCCGTCGCCAACACCCGGGAGCCGGCGCTGAATGGGACCACACGAACGACGAACAGTGAGGAGCATCACATGGTGCAGATCATCGAGACCATCGACGTCCACGTCCCCATCGACGTCGCGTACAACCAGTGGACGCAGTTCGAGAGCTTCCCCGAGTTCCTCGACGAGGTCGAGTCCATCGTCCAGATCGACGACACCCACAACCGCTGGACCGTGAAGGTCGGCGGCGCGACGCGCGAGTTCGACGCGGAGATCACCGAGCAGCACCCCGACGAGCGCGTGGCGTGGAAGAGCGTCGGCGGCGACACGGAGCATGCCGGTGTCGTGACGTTCCACAAGATCGAGGACCTGACGACCCGCGTGACCGTGCAGATCGACTGGGAGCCCGAAGGCTTCCTCGAGAAGGTCGGCTCCCTCGTGGGCGCAGGCTCGCACGCGGTCAAGAAGGACCTGAAGAACTTCAAGGAGTTCATGGAGAAGCGCGGCGCCGAGACCGGCTCGTGGCGCGGTGACGTGAAGGCCTGACAGACCCCAGGTGAGAGGCCCGAACGGCGGTAGTCCCCGCTGTCGTTCGGGCCTCGTTCTGTGCGCCGGGACGAACGGGATCGTGAAGATAGGGCATCCTCCTGATGTCGGCAGGGCACCTCAGAGCGGAGTGTAGGGACATCCCAACCGAGGAGATGTCATGTACGAGCACCCCTACCTCGCCTACCAGGTGAACGAGTACGAGCAGGAGCGGATCCAGCAGGCGGCCGAGCGCCGTCGATTCCTCGCGGAGCACTCCGACCAGATCGTGCCCCGTGCCGCGGGACCGATCCGCCGAGCAGGACAGCGGATGCTGCGAGCGATCGCCGGTGCACGCACCGCCACGACGGATGCCGCCGCACCCGCCGACCGGAGGGCCGCCGCCGGGTGCGAACCGGTCGCGGCCCGGTGAGCTCTGGTCTGCCGACGGCAGACGCATGGAGCGCCCTGAATGTCGGACGGGGGTGGGACGATGAATCCATGCCCCCGTCCGCTCCCAGCGCCACGATGGTCGGCCGTGAAGCCGAGCTCGCGATCGTGCGCGGGTTCTTCGACCAGGTCGTCGAGGGAGTCCCCGTCGCGGTCCTGGTCGAGGGCGAGGCGGGCATCGGCAAGTCGCGTCTGCTGCGCGAGTTCGGAGCCGAGGTGGCGAACCGCGCCGACGTCCACGTCGGCTGGTGCCTCGACCTCGGGTCATCGCGCACGCCGTTCGGGCCGCTGACCGGCATCCTCCGCTCGATCGTCGCACTCATGGGCGCCGATCGCGTGCGCGACCAGCTCGGCGTCGGCGTCGAAGCGCTGGGCATGCTGCTGCCCGAGCTCAATCCGACCGAGCGCTCGCAGACCAGCCCCGACCGGTTGCGTGACGCGATCGCGTCGCTCATCGAGGCTGCTGCAGAACTCGCCCCTCAGGTGCTGGTCGTCGAAGACCTGCACTGGGCCGACGAGTCGACGCTCGCGCTCCTCTCCTTCCTGCTGCGCACACTGGCTCGAGGGCGCATCCTGCTCGTCCTCACCTGCCGCACCGACGACGTCCGCCGCGGCGACGCCGTGAGCCGGTTCATCGGCGAGTCCACTCGCGCGCGCCTCCTCGAGCGGGTCACGATCGAGCGCCTCGAGTCGGCATCCGTGCGACAGCTCGCCGAGTCGATCACCGGAACGCCGCTCAGCGACACCGCGCTCGAGCGCATCCAGGAGCGCGCAGAGGGCGTGCCGTTCTTCGTCGAGGAGATCGCCGGATGCTCCGCAGGTCCCCTCCCCGGCAGCCTGCGCGACCTGCTGCTGGCCCGGTTCGACCGACTCGGCGATGATGCGAGGCGCGTCGTGCAGGTCGTGTCGGGCGCCGAGCGTCCGCTCACGCACCCGCTGGTCACGCGGCTCGCCGGTCTGCCTGAGGCGCGCCTCGACGAGGGGATCCGCGAGGCGACACTCAGCGGCATCCTCGTCGTGGTCGACGACGACTACCGATTCCGGCATGCGCTGCTGCGCGAGGCTGTGCACGACGACCTGCTCCCCGGCGAACGCGCGCGCCTGCACAGGGCCTATGCCGAGACGCTCGAAGAGAACGCCACCGGCACCGACGGCGGGGATCCCGCAGCGCTCGCCTATCACTGGCAGCTCGCGCAAGACGACCGTCGTGCGCTCGCCGCATCCGTCGCCGCCATGCTCGACGCCAAGTCGCGATTCGCCTTCGCCAGCGCCGCCCGATTCGGTGAGCTCGCCCTCGATCTGTGGATCCAGGTGCCAGACGCCGAGAGCGTCGTCGACATCGAGCGCTTCGAGGTGCTGCGCACCCTCGGCTCGGTGCTGCGCAACGCCGGAGACGGCGAGAGGGCGCTGGCCGTCGTCAACGTCGCGCTCGACGAGGTCGACCCCGAGACCGTCGATCCGCGCACGCATGCGAGGCTGCTGCGCGACAAGGCCTACTACCTGATGAATCTCGGGCGTGAAGGCTCGATCGCGCTGCTGCAGGAGTCGCTCGAGGTGCTCGACGGCAGGGTCGACGACGATCGGCTCCGCGCATCGATCCTCAACCAGCTGGCGAGCAGGTACATGATCGCGGGGCGTCTCGATGAGGCGATCACGCTGGCGATCGAGGCCGGTGAACGTGCGGCGCGGGCGGGGTCCGACGATGAGGCGTCGATCGCCGCGAACGTCCGCGGAGGCGCCCGCGCGCACCTCGGCGATCTCGAGGCCGGGCATCGCGAGTACGCACTGGCCCTGCGGCTCGCGAAAGGCACGAACGCCGAGATGCGGTACCGAGTGAACTACTCCGACCTTCTGGGTCTGCTCGGGCGCTACCGTGACGCAGTGCAGGTCGCCGAAGACGGCCTCGCCCCGGCGCGGGCGTTCGGTGTCGAGCGCACGACCGGTGCCCTGATGACGCAGAACATGGCGGTGCCCCTTCTCGAGATGGGTGAGATCGATCGTGTCGAGGGGATGCTGGCGCGCGAACTCTCGCAGCGGACACTGCGCATCTCGCACATGTACTCCACGATGACGCGCGTCCGCGTGCTGTCGTGGCGAGGTCGGCATGAGCAGGCGGCCGAGATACTGCGCGAGTGGCATCCGTCGTTCGAAGAGACCGGACGCGTCGAACGGCAGATCTGGTACGACGAGGTCATGATGCGCGTCGCGGTCGCCGAGGGGCGGGGCGATCACGAGCGAGCGCTCGCCGAGGTCAGGGCGATGCTGGCGGATGCCGGACCCGTCTTCCTCCACCAGCGTCGTCTTCTTCTCGAAGCCGCATGGATGATCGCCGAGCTCCGGGCAACGGGCATCGACGTCGCAGAGGCCGTCGCCGATGTGCGGGGAGCGTGGCTCGCGCAGCCCGCTCCGCTGCAGGGCGACCGGTGGGGGATGATCCTCGAGGCGTTGCTCTCGCCGTCGATCCCTGCCATGCGCGCTGCTGTCGACCTCGCGGACGACGATGACGTTCCCGTGACCTTCCGTGTGACGACGCGGCTCGAGCTCGCTCGCCTGCTCGTCGACGCGGGTGAGCGCACCGAAGCCGCCGCCGTGCTCGCTCAGGCACACGCTGAAGCCGAGCGGCTCGGGCACGTTCCGCTCAGGCAGGCCGTCGGGGCCTTCTCCGCGGCGGCGGGCCTCACCGCAGCATCCGGTTCTTCCCGTGCCGCCGCGGAATCCGACCCGCTCACCGCTCGCGAGAGGCAGGTTCTTGAGTTGATCGTCGAGGGACTCAGCAACCGGCAGATCGGCGAGAGGCTGTTCATCAGCGCGAAGACCGTGAGCGTCCACGTGTCGGCTGTGTTGCGAAAGCTCGGTGTCAGCACGCGCACGGAAGCGGCCGTCCTGCAGCAGAAGTCGGAGTTCGGAGCCAGCGGTCAGCCTGCCGTGGTACGTTGAGGACGCGCGTATGTCGGACGTTCCGTCACGGCGCGGGCCGCGCAAGCGGCCGTTTGAAAACAGAAAGTAGAAAACACATGGCCACTGGCACTGTGAAATGGTTCAACGCGGAAAAGGGCTTCGGCTTCATCGCTCCCGATGACGGCACGGACGACCTTTTCGCCCACTACTCGGCAATCGCCGGCTCCGGTTTCAAGGAGCTCCGCGAGAACCAGAAGGTCGAATTCGACGCTGAGCGTGGCCCCAAGGGCATGCAGGCGGCGAACATCCGCGCTCTCTGAGCGCGCGCTGACTTCCTGAAGCCGGCCGGATCCTCACGGATCCGGCCGGCTTTCTGCATGCCCTGGGGTCTTCGCGCGGATGCCTGTGCATGCGGGGCCAGTTCTGCATCCGATTCGCCGCTTTGCGATGCGCAACTGGCCCCGCCAGGCCTTGCGATGCACAAGTGACCCGCGCCGACGCTCGGGCTTCCGAGGGGCACGCCGAGATGAGGCTTGCCTAACCTTCTGGTAGATTAGGCCAGGCTTACCAAAGCCTGGCGCCCCTCTGCGCCGCACCCCCCTCATCCCAACCCGAAGGGAACGCCTGTGCGCACCTCTCGTCTCATCGCCGCCGGTGTCGCCGCGGCCCTCGCCGTCGGCCTCACTGCCTGCGCGACGCCGTCGACCGGCTCCGATTCCGACTCCGCCGGTGGCAACCCCGCCGATGACAGTGCCTTCCCCGTCACGATCGAGCATGTGTACGGCGAAACCACCATCGAGACGAAGCCCGAGCGCGTCGCGACGATCGCGTGGGCGAACCACGAGGTGCCCCTGGCCCTCGGCATCGTCCCGGTCGGCATGAGCAAGGCATCGTGGGGCGACGACGACGACAACGGCATCCTGCCCTGGGTCGAGGAGAAGCTCGACGAGCTCGGCGGCGAAGAGCCCGTGCTGTTCGACGAGTCCGACGGCATCGACTACGAGGCAGTCGCCGACACCCAGCCCGACGTCATCCTCGCGTCCTACTCGGGACTCACGCAGGAGGAGTACGACCAGCTCTCGAAGATCGCTCCGGTCGTCGCCTACCCCGAGGTCGCGTGGGGCACTCCTGTCGACGACATGATCGAGATGAACTCGAAGGCCCTCGGTCTCGAAGAAGAGGGCGACGCCCTCATCGAAGAGCTGCACGCCGACGCCGAGGCCGCGCTCGAGGCGAACAGCGCTCTCAAGGACAAGAAGGTCCTCTTCGCCTACATCGACCCGAGCGACCTGAGCCAGGTCGGCTACTACACCGCGATCGACACGCGCCCCGGCTACCTGCACGACGACCTGGGCCTTCCGCTCCCGTCGATCGTCGAGGAGAACGCCGACAGCGAGGAGTTCTACCTCTCGGTGAGCTCGGAGCAGGCTGACGCGTTCGACGACGTCGACGTCTTCGTGACGTACGGCGACGACTCGCTGATCGCCACCATGCAGGCCGACCCGCTGCTGTCGAAGATCCCCGCGATCGCCGAGGGCAACATCGTGATCCTGCCCGACTCCACCCCGATCGCGGCCTCGGCGAACCCGTCGCCGCTGTCGATCCAGTGGGGCCTGTCCGACTACCTCGGCCTGCTGGCAGCACCGCTCGCCGCGAAGTGACCTTCGGCGTCACCTTCGCGCACTGAATTCCCGTGACCGCTGTCACCCTTCCCATGCCGGGCACCGCAGATCTGCGGCGCCCGGCATGGGCGCGCACGCTCTGGCTGCTGGTCGGTCTCGGAGTGCTGCTCGTGCTCTGCATCCTGTCGATCTGCTTAGGCGTGCGCTCCGTGAGCATCGACGACATCTTCGCCGCCCTCGCGGGGCAGGATGACACACTCGCGCAGGCCGCGATCATCAAGCGCTTCCCGCGCACGGTGCTCGCGATCCTCGTCGGCGCGGCCCTCGCGCTCTCGGGCGCCACGATGCAGGCGGTCACCCGCAACCCGATCGCCGACCCCGGCATTTTGGGCGTCTCGAACGGCGCATCGCTCGCCGTCGTGTTCGGCCTCGCCTTCCTCGGTCTCACCGATGCCTACAGCCAGATGGCCCTCGCGATCATCGGGGCCGCCCTCGCCGCGGCCTTCGTGTACACCGTCGGCTCGCTCGGACGCGGTGGCGCGACTCCCCTCAAGCTCGCTCTCGCGGGGGCCGCGACCTCTGCCGCCTTCGCCTCGCTCATCAGCGCCGTCATGCTGCCGCGCGTCGACCTGCTGCAGGCGTTCCAGTCGTGGCAGATCGGCGGAGTGGGCGGTGCCGAATGGCCGCGCATCGCGATCACCGCACCGGTGCTCGCGCTCGGCGCGCTGATCTGCTTCGCCAGCGCCCGCGGCATGAACTCCCTCGCCCTCGGCGACGACATGGCCAAAGGCCTCGGCGAGCACGTGTTCCGTACGCGGCTCATGTCGGCCGTCGGCGCCGTGATCCTCGCCGGCGCCGCCACCGCCATCGCCGGGCCCATCGGCTTCGTCGGTCTCGTCATCCCGCACGTCTGCCGGATGCTGATCGGCACCGACCACCGCTGGCTGCTGCCGTTCTCGGCCATGGCCGGCGCCGCACTTCTGCTCGCGAGCGACATCGTCGGCCGCGTGATCGCCCCGACCTCCGAGGAGATCCAGGTCGGCATCATCACGGCCATCATCGGCGCCCCGTTCTTCATCTGGATCGTCCGTCGTCAGAAGGTGCGTGAACTGTGAGCACCATCGACAGGGCCGCCGCCCACACTCCGCCGGCGTCCGACCGCACGCGCGATCAGGTCGCCGCGATCATCGCCGGACGCCGTTCGCGCCACCGCCGCCACGCCGTGGCCACGATCGTGCTCGGTGCGATGCTGCTGGTGCTGTTCGCCGTGGCGCTGATGATCGGCAACACGTTCTATCCGCTCGACGAGGTGATCCGCGTGATCCTCGGCGAGACGGTGCCCGGGGCCACGTTCACGGTCGGCGAACTGCGCCTGCCCCGTGCGGTGCTCGCCATCCTCGCGGGCTTCGCGTTCGGCATCGCCGGCGTCTCATTCCAGACGCTGCTGCGCAACCCGCTCGCCTCGCCCGACATCATCGGCATCTCGAACGGTGCAGGCGCCGCCGCGGTGTTCGGCATCATCGTGCTGTCGGTCAACGGCCCGGTCGTCTCGCTGATGGCACTCGGCGGCGCGATCGTCACCGCAGGGGTCATCTACCTGCTGTCGATGAAGAACGGCTTCGCCGGCACCCGACTGATCCTGATCGGCATCGGCGTCGCGGCGATGCTGCAGAGCCTCATCTCGTACATGCTGTCGCGGGCCGCGAACTGGGACATCCAGACCGCGATGCAGTGGCTCACCGGCAGCCTGAACAACGCCTCGTGGGAACGCGTGATGCCGCTTGCGATCGCTGCGGTCATCATCGTGCCGCTCCTGCTCCTGCAGGGCAGGGCGCTGGGTGCGATGCAGCTCGGCGACGACTCGGCATCCGGTCTCGGAGTGCGGGTCAACACGACGCGCCTGCTGTTCATCCTCGGCGCCGTGGCGCTGCTCGCCTTCGCCACCGCCGCCACCGGTCCCATCGCGTTCGTCGCCTTCATGGCAGGCCCCATCGCCGCCCGCATCACCGGGCCGGGTGCGAACCTGCTCGTGCCGAGCGCGTTCATCGGTGCCGTGCTGGTTCTGGGCGGCGACCTCATCGGGCAGTTCGCGTTCGGCGAGCGCTACCCGGTCGGCGTCATCACCGGTGTGCTCGGTGCTCCGTATCTGATCTATCTGCTCATCCGCACCAACCGCTCGGGAGGCTCCCTGTGACCGAGGCGCACACTCTGGCGGCCGAGTCCGTCACCCTCGCCTACGGCGATCGCACGATCATCGACGGGCTCGACCTCCGGATCGCTCCCGGCAAGATCACGACGATCGTCGGGGCGAACGGATGCGGCAAGTCGACGCTGCTGCGCTCTCTCGCGCGTCTGCTGTCGCCCACCGCGGGGGAGGTCGTGCTCGACGGCAAGTCGGTGCACTCGCGCCCGACCAAGGAGGTCGCGCGCATCCTCGGTCTGCTGCCGCAGTCGCCTGTGGCTCCGGAGGGCATCGCCGTCGCCGACCTCGTCGGTCGCGGTCGCCATCCGCACCAGAAGATGCTGGCTCGTTGGAGCTCCCACGACTACGAGGTCGTGGCGGATGCTCTCGCCGCGACCGGCACCACGGATCTCGCCGACCGCAGCGTCGACGAGCTGTCGGGCGGTCAGCGTCAGCGCGTGTGGATCGCGATGGCGCTCGCGCAGGAGACCGACATCCTGCTGCTCGATGAGCCGACCACGTTCCTCGACGTCGCGCACCAGGTCGAGGTGCTCGATCTGCTCACCGACCTGAGCGTCTCGCGCGGCACCACGATCGTCATGGTGCTGCACGACCTCAACCTCGCCGCACGCTATTCCGACGAGCTCGTCGCGATGAAGGAGGGCAAGGTGCACGCCACCGGCACTCCGCAGGATGTCGTGACTGCCCAGCTCGTCGAAGAGGTCTTCGACCTCGCCAATCAGATCACCACGGATCCGGTCTCCGGAAAGCCGATGGTCACCCCGATCGGGAGGCATCATGTCCGCTGAGACCACCACCGAACGCCCCACCTACGTGCTCGCCCGTGCCGAGGTGCGCGGCGTCGCCCGCGTCTCGCCGAACTTCGTGCGCGTGACGTTCGGCGGCGACGACCTGTTCGAGTTCGGAACGCCGGGTGACGTCTTCGACTCGCGCATCAAGATCGTGTTCCCGCCGGCATCCGGCATCCTCCCCGATCTCGATCGTGAGACCGGCGACTGGTGGGGATCCTTCCTCGCTGTTCCCGAGGCCCAGCGCGGATCCATGCGCACCTACTCGGTGCGCGACCTGCGCGTGACCGATGAGGGTACCGAGCTCGATGTGGACTTCGTGCTGCATCTCGCGCCTGGTCTCACCGGACCCGCGTCGCTCTGGGCCAGCGCGGCCGAGGTCGGGCAGGAGCTGTTCATCGTCGGCCCTCGTCGCGGTGTGCCCGCAGCGGCTCACGGCGGCGCCGAATATGAGCCCGGCACGGCGACCTCGATCGTCCTCGCGGGTGACGAGACCGCAGCTCCGGCCATCGCCCGCATCCTCGAGGACGCCCCGAGCGACCTGCGGGGCTGCGCGTTCATCGAGGTTCCGTCGCCCGCCGACATCCTGCGCATCGACGCCCCTGTCGGCGTAGAGGTGCACTGGCTTCCTCGCGATGTCGGCGAGCCCCACGGCGTGCGCCTGATGCCCGCCGTGCTCGGATACCTCGGCGATGCGGATGCGGCCGACGAGATCGACGTGAAAGACATCGAGTCCGAAGACCTGCTCTGGGAGACCCCCGACTACTCGGGTCTCGGCGAGGACATCGCGGTGGCGGATGCTCCGGCCGAGCGCTACTTCTGGATCGCCGGCGAGAGCGGCGTCGTCACGACGCTGCGACGCCACCTGGTCAAGGATCTCGGCATCGACCGCTCGCAGGTCGCCTTCATGGGTTACTGGCGCCGCGGCGTCGCCATGCGCGGCTGAGTCGGCGCGCTACTCGGCGTAGACGTTGTCCGAGACGCGCGTCATGCCTTCGGGGGCGGGCCAATCGTCAGCCCGGAACTCGAACGTGTGACCGGAGCCGCTGATCCTCGTCGGCAGGCCGCCGCATCCGACCATCCAGTCGTCTTCCGGGTCGGTGATGGCCACGATGCAGACCGGTGAATCAGAGCCCTTCGTGACCCAGAGCGACACACCCTCGTACTCTCCGACGTAGTGGCTCGACTCGACATCGACCGCCCCATAGGAATCGTCCTCGAGCGGGGGCAGCTCGTCCTCAGCCTCGCGCTCGGTCTCGAAGACGGCGAGCGTTGTGGACGTGAAGCTGCACCCGGTCAGTGCGGTGAGGCTGATCAGTGCGAGCGCGAAGGCAGCAGGCGATGAACGGTGGCGCATCGAACCATACTGTCGCACCGCGTTCGTTCGAGTGCGTGCTGGAGCGCACTCGCTCATCGCCTCGGCGGCGAGGCGCCCGTCAGAGGCGCGTGCGACCTGCCTCGGACGGCCGTGAAGCGGTGGCGCACGGGAAGGCCGCGTCGTAGCATCCCAATGGAATCGTTCCGACGGCGAGGAGGCCTCCGATGACGCAGCACACGCTCGAGCTCCCCGAGGTCGATCTCGTCTACGACGTGCACGGGCCGTTGCCGACGGCGGACGGTCGTCCTCCGCTGATGATGATCGGCCAGCCGATGGATGCGAGCGGCTTCCAGGCCCAGGTGGCGCTGTTCGACGACCGCACCGTCGTGACCTACGACCCGCGAGGGTTGGGCCGCAGCACGCGCAAAGACGGCCGCCAGACGAACGAGCCGGAGACCCAGGCCGAGGACGTCCACGCGATCATCGAGGCGCTCGGGGCCGGACCGGTCGACATGCTCGCGAGCAGCGGAGGTGCGGTGACCGCGCTCGCTCTGGTCACCGCCCACCCGCACGATGTCGCGACCCTCGTCGCGCACGAGCCGCCGATCGACAGCGTGCTGCAGGATGCCGAGGCGGTGCATCGAGCCCGAGTGGCCTACACCCGGGCTTATCAGGACAGGGGCTGGGGTGCCGGAATGGCGGCCTTCGTCGCGATGACGTCGTGGGAGGGCGAGGTCACCGACGAATTCCTCGCTCAGCCTGCGCCGGACCCCGCGGCGTTCGGGATGCCGACGGAAGACGACGGCAGGCGAGACGACCCGTTGCTGTCAGAACTGTCGTGGGCGGTGCCCCTCTATGTGCCGGACATCGAAGCTCTGAAGGCCGCGCCCACGCGGATCGTCGTGGCGGTCGGCGAGGAGTCGCTGAAGGTCTACACCGGCCGCACCGCGATCGCCCTGGCCGAGCAACTCGGCCAGCAGGCGACGGTCTTCCCCAGCCATCACGGAGGCTTCATGGGCGGCGAATTCGGCTATGCCGGCCAGCCCGAGGCCTTCGCCGCCAAACTCCGCGAGGTGCTCGACCGGTCGTAGGTCGCGCACGGAATACGCGGTCTTCTGCCGCTACGCTCGCCATGTGATTGCCGACGACGAGACGCTCATCCACGTGACGCCGGATGCCGCGTGGCTTCCCCGCCACGGCAGGGCCGAGGTGATTTGTCGCAGCACCCCGCCTCGGCCGATGTGCGTTGTTCGGCTGTTTCTGCGTCAGGGCGATCAGGTCTTCTGTGTGCCGCGAGACGAGAACAGCCGACTCGACCTGCCCATGCGTCATGTCGGAGTCGACGACCCGAGCGGCATGCTCGCGATCGCTGATCTTGCCGAGGGGGTCACCGGCCGCCGGTCGCAGTCGACCTTCTCGGGGGCAGTGCGAAACGTCGTCGAATCACCTCGAGACGGTTATCCCTGGCCGACGCCGCACGCGTACTTCGGTGTGTGGACTTCGGAGGCCACCCCCGTCGTTGAAGGGACGTGGGTCAGCATCGGCGATGAATCTCCGTTGCGCGACCGGCATTGGTTCCCTCTGGTGAGTACGCTCCCGCGTATCGGAGCCGTCGCGCGCAACGAAGGAGATCTCGCGCAACGAAGGGATGCATCCGGCATCCGGTCCTTCGCTGAGTGAGATCTCCTTCGGAGCGGGAGCGGGACGCCGCCTACGCGCTCGCGCGCACGACCAGCTCGGTGTCGAGGATGACGGAGCGAGGGGATGCGCCCGCGATGACCTCGAGCAGCACGGCGACCATCTGCGCGCTGATCTGATCCCACGGCTGACGCATGGTCGTGATCGGCGGTTCGTGGGTGGCGGCGAGGCCCGAGTCGTCGAAGCCGGCGATCGCGATGTCCTCGGGCACGCGGCGTCCTGCGCGGCGGGCGGCGGCGATCGCTCCTGCGGCCATGCGGTCGGAGGCCGCGAACACAGCGTCGACGTCGTGCTCGAGCATCCGGGTCATCGCGGCGACACCCGATTCGTATGAGTAGTCGCCCTGTTCGACCAGCGACTCGTCGTACAGTTCGCCGAGCTCTTCGCGGAATCCGACCAGCCGGTAGCGACCGCCGGGGGTGTCGTCGGGGCCGGTGATCATGCCGATTCGGCGGTGCCCCCGGGCCACGAGGTGCGCGGCCATCGCTCGGGCGGAGGCGACCTCGTCGACCGAGATCGTCGAGAGCTCGCGCTCGTGTCCGAGCGGCAGGCCGCAGCAGACGGTGGGGATGCCGACCTCGATGAGCTGGTCGAGCAGCGGGTCGGATTCGTGCGACGAGATGAGCATGACTCCGTCGACGTGCCCGGCGCTGAGGAACTGTGCCACGCTCTCGCGTTCGGCGGGGGTTCCGGCCACCAGAAGCACCAGGGTCATCGCGCGCTGGGCGAGTGCTTCAGCGGCGCCGCGCAGCAGCAGCGCGAACGTCGGGTCGTCGAACAGCAGCTGCTGCGGCTCGGTGAGGAGGAAGGCGAGAGACCCGGCGCGGCCGGTGGCGAGGCTGCGCGCGTGATGGTTGGCCGTGTAGCCGGTGGCGAGGATCGCCTCTTCGACGGCCTGCCTGGCGTCGGGGGACACCCAGTGCCCGCCGTTGATCACGCGCGAGACAGTGCTGCGGGACACCCCCGCCTGCGCCGCGATCTGGCGGATCGTCGGCTTGCGCTTCGCGCTGACATCACTCATCGCTGTGACTCTACCCACAGCATCCCGTCCAGCGGTAGTCGAAACTGGGACCGGTCTCAGTTCGGTAACGGCGGTTGTGATCTCCAGCGCACCTGAGGTAGAACTGAGACCGGTCCCAGTCGCGTTCTCCGGAACAACCTGAGACCGGTCCCAGTCGACTGAGCGACAGCAGCACGGGACACGCACCACGACCGCACCGACCCGATGGAGTGCCGATGACCTCCCCCCACGCCTGGCCCGACCTGCGCGGAATCGCCTATGGCGGCGACTACAACCCCGAGCAGTGGTCTCGTGAGACCTGGCGCGAGGATGTCGTGCTGATGCGCGAGGCCGGCGTGAACCTGGTCAGCGTCGGCATCTTCTCGTGGGCGCTCATCGAGGTCGCCGAGGGCGAGTTCGACTTCAGCTGGCTCGACGAGCTGCTCGACCTGCTGCACGAGAACGGCATCAAGGTCGACCTGGGCACACCGACGGCATCGCCGCCCGCCTGGTTCTTCGCGAAGAACCCCGACGCTCACGTGATCGACCGCGAGGGTCGCACGATGGGCTTCGGCTCCCGCGGCATGGCGTCGCACTCGTCTCCGGCCTATCGCGAGGCGATCGTGCGGATCGCGGATGCTCTCGCGGCGCGCTATGCGCAGCATCCGTCGGTCGTGCTCTGGCACGTGCACAACGAGTACGGCGTTCCCGTCGGCGAGGACTACTCCCCGAACGGCGTCGCCGCCTTCAGGCTCTGGCTCCAGGAGAAGTACGGCTCGCTCGATGCGCTCAACAGCGCATGGGGCACCGCCTTCTGGGGTCAGCACTACTCGGCCTGGGAGCACGTCGGTGCCCCGGCCATCGCCCCGAGCGTCGTGAACCCGGCCCAGCGCCTGGACTTCGCCCGCTTCACGGATCACCAGCTGCGCGCGTGCTTCATCGCCGAGCGTGACGCGATCCGCGCACACGCCGACCAGCCCGTCACCACCAACTTCATGGCGAACCAGAGCTGGACCACCGACCTGTGGGCATGGGGCCGCGAGGTCGACATCGTCTCGGACGACCACTACCTGTGGGCGGCAGACGAAGACGCGCACATCGGTCTGGCGATCGCCGCCGACCTCAGCCGCTCGGTCGGTGGCGGCAAGCCGTGGATCCTCATGGAGCACTCCACGTCGGCCGTCAACTGGCAGCCGCGCAACATCGCCAAGCGCCGCGGCGAGATGACCCGCAACTCGCTCACGCACCTCGGCCGCGGGGCCGACGGCATCCTGTTCTTCCAGTGGCGCGCAGGGCGCTCGGGCGCCGAGAAGTTCCACTCCGCGATGCTGCCGCACGCCGGAGCGGAGTCCCGCGTCTTCCGCGAGGTCGTCGACCTCGGCGCAGCTCTCGGTCGCCTCGACGAGGTGCAGGGCAGTACGGTCAAGGCCGACGTCGCGATCCTCTGGGACTTCGAGTCGTTCTGGGCGCAGGACCTCGAGTGGCGTCCCTCCGAGGACGTCACGCACGCCGCCCAGGTGCGCCGCTTCTACGAGCAGCTCTGGCGCGACGGCATCACCGTCGACTTCGCCCTGCCAGGTCACGACCTCTCGGGCTACCGCCTGGTCGTCGCCCCGGCGCAGTACCTGCTGAGCACCGCGGATGCCGCGAACCTCACCTCCTACGTCAGCGGCGGCGGCACTCTGCTGGTGTCGTTCTTCTCGGCGATCGTCGACGAGAACGACGCCGTGCACGCCGGTGGTTTCGCCGCCCCGCTTCGCGACGCGCTCGGCCTCACGGTCGAGGAGTTCCTTCCGCTGCGCGAGGGCGAGAGCCACGGCCTCGACTGGGTCGACCACGAGGGCGTCGTCGCCGACGTCTGGCAGGAGGACATCGCGCTCGAAGGAGCCGAGGTCGTCGCCAACTTCTCCGGCGGCCC
Source organism: Microbacterium sp. CGR1 (assembly GCF_051062835.1). Lineage (GTDB taxonomy): Bacteria > Actinomycetota > Actinomycetes > Actinomycetales > Microbacteriaceae > Microbacterium. The sequence goes on from NZ_JAOTPG010000001.1 coordinate 2,885,539, forward strand.
CGGCGAGGGCGAGCCCGCGATCACTCGCAACGTCCACGGCTCGGGCACCGGCTGGTACGTCGGCACCCGACTGGATGCCGCGGGCATGCGCGCCCTCCTGCACGAGGTCTACGCGGATGCCGACATCGCACCCGCAGATGTCGCTGAAGGTCTCGAGGTCATCACGCGCCACGGCGCCGACGCGGTCTACCGCATCGCCGTGAACCACCGCGACGACGACGTCGAGTTCGAGGCCTCAGGCGTCGATCTGCTCACCGGCGCCGAGGTCTCGGGCGCCCTCACGATCGCAGCGGGCGGCGTCGCCGTCATCCGCGCCGCCACCCCCTGACCGCACCACCCGCACCACTCAGCACCACCCGAACACCAGCACCACACACTCACCCGGTCGCGATGACGCGAAGCGCATCGTCGGCCACAACAGATAGGAAAACGCATGCGCAAGCACATCGGAGTCGGCGCACTCGCTCTGTCCGCCGTCGTCCTCCTGGCAGGCTGCTCGGCCGGCGCACCGGAGGGCGGCGACGACGCGGCATCCGGCGACGGGGCTGAACTCGTCATCTGGACGGATGCCGAGCGCGAAGCCGCGATCACCGCAGCCGCAGAGGCCTTCGAGGAAGAGACCGGAGCCAAGGTCACCCTCGTGCAGAAGAACTTCGAGGACCTCCGCAACGACTTCATCGCGCAGGTCCCGACGGGTGAGGGCCCCGACATCACCGTCGGTGCCCACGACTGGCTCGGCGCGCTCGTCGCCGCGGGTGTCGTGGACACGATCGACCTCGGCGACAAGGCGTCGGAGTTCGAGCAGGTCGCCCTCGACGCCATGACCTACGACGGCCAGCTCTACGCCCTGCCGTACTCGCTCGAGACCATCGCACTGGTGCAGAACGTCGACCTGGTCGGCGCTGAGGCTCCCGCGACCTGGGACGACATGATCGCCAAGGGCGTCGCCGCCGGCACCGAGCGCCCCTTCGTCATCAACACGGGCGGCGAGACCGGCGACGGCTACACGATGTACGGGCTGCAGACCTCGTTCGGCGCCCCCGTCTTCGTGCAGGACGACACCGGTTCGTACACGAGCGAGGTCGGCATGGGCGGAGCGCCCGGCGAGGCCTTCGCCAGCTGGCTCGGCGCCAACGGCTCGAACGGCACCGGGTACATCTCGACCACGATCGACTACGACATCAACAACGAGCTGTTCGCGTCGGGCAAGGCTCCGTACACGATCCAGGGACCGTGGGCGATCAGCGCCTTCGACGGAATCAACGTCGCCGTGAACCCGATCCCGTCGGCCGGTGGCGAGACCGCCGCGCCGTTCGTCGGAGTGCAGGGCTTCTACCTCTCGAGCAAGAGCAAGAACGCGCTCCTCGCTCAGGAGTTCCTCACGAACTACCTCGGCACCGAAGACGCGCAGCGCGCTCTGTACGAGGCCGACCCCCGCATCCCCGCGTGGTCGACGCTCGCCGACGAGGTCTCGTCCGACCCGATCACGGCCGGCTTCGTGGCCTCCGCTCAGAGCGGCGTGCCGATGCCGTCGATCCCCGAGATGGGCTCGGTGTGGGACCTCTGGAACGCCGCTCAGGCGCAGATCATCAACGGCGCCGACCCGGTGTCGACGTGGAACACGATGGTCGCCGACCTCGAGACGACTCTCGCCGGTTGATCCTGCCGGATGGGGAGGGGCCCGAACCCCTCCCCATCCTGCGATCCGCAGACAGGACGCACACATGACGATCCAGGCACCGCCCACCGAGGCGCCCACCCCTGTGGTGAAGCCCTCGCGCGAATCCCACGCCCGCCGCTTCCCCGGTCTCGGCTGGGGCTTCCTCATCAAGCTGGCCCTCATGGCGCTGGTCAACGCGTTCGGCATCATGACGGCGATCTCGGCGTGGAGCGCCGAGTCGTGGATCGTCCTCGGCGTCGTCGTCCTGCTCGTGATCATCGCGGACTGGGTGTACTTCACCCGTCGGGCGCTGCCGCTGAAGTACCTGCTCCCCGGGCTGATCTTCCTGCTCGTCTTCCAGATCTTCATCTTCGGATACACCGCCTACATCGCCTTCACCAACTACGGCACGGGCCACGTCGGAACCCAGGAGCAGGCGGTCGAGGCCGCTCTCATCCAGGGCGAACGCCGCGTCGACGGGTCGGCCGACTATCCGCTGTCGATCGTCGAGCGCGGCGGTGAGCTCGGTTTCGCGATCGTCGACGACGACGGCGACGTGCAGGTCGGGTCGGCCACGGAGCCGCTCTCCGACGTCTCCGGAGCCGAGGTCGGCACCACCGGCGCCCCGAGCGAGGTGCCGGGGTGGACGGTCATCCCGCGGGCGACCGTGCTGACGGATGCGACACTCGGCGCGACGATCAAGGACCTCCGGGTCCCGGTCTCGGACGACCCGAACGACGGCTCGATCCGCACCCGCGAGGGATCCACCGGTTCGGTCTACGAGCCGACGCTGGTGTGGGATGCCGAGGCGCAGACCGTCACCGACACGCAGTCGGGCACGGTCTACACCGCCACGGACCTCGGCGCGTTCGTCGCCGAGGACGGCACGGCGCTGCCGACCGGGTGGTCGGTGAACGTCGGTTTCGCGAACTTCCTGAAGCTCTTCACGGATGCGAACCTCGCGGGCACCCTGTTGAGCGTCACGGTCTGGACCTTCGCGTTCGCGATCCTCTCGGTCGTGCTCAGCTTCGCGGTCGGACTCGGGCTCGCGATCGTCTACAACGACCCTCGGGTCAAGGGGCGTCGGTTCCTGCGGGCGCTGTTCATCCTTCCCTACGCGTTCCCCGCGTTCATGGCGGCGCTGCTGTTCCGTGGCATGTTCAACGCCGAGTTCGGCGTGATCAACGACCTGCTCTTCTTCGGTGCGAACATCAACTGGCTCGGCGACCCTTGGCTCACGCGGGCCGCGGTGATCTTCGTCAACGTCTGGCTGAGCTACCCCTATTGGTTCCTCGTGTGCACGGGCGCGCTGCAGTCCCTCCCCGGCGAGACGCTCGAGGCCGCCGAGATCGACGGTGCGAACAAGATCCAGCGGTTCCGGGCGATCGTGCTGCCGCTGCTGCTCGTCTCCACCGCGCCTCTGCTGATCGCGTCGTTCGCCGTCGCGTTCAACAACTTCACCGTGATCTACACCTTCAACAACGGCGGGCCGGCCATCGCCGGCGCTCCGTACGCACTGGGCTCGACCGACATCCTCGTCTCGGCCATCTACGACGTCTCCGGCGTCTCGGGTGGTGCGGCCGACTACGGCCTCGCGAGTGCGCTGTCGATCATCGCCTTCATCGTGGTCGGTCTCATCTCAGCGCTGAGCTTCCGACAGACCCGCAAGCTTGAGGAGTACCAGTGATGAGCGAGACCAGAGTCATCGTGACCGGTTCGTCGAAGGATGCCGAGGCCGCCCGTGCGGGTGCACGACGGCGTCGGTGGTGGAGCGAGGTCGGCTGGAAGTACATCCTGGCCGTCGGCGTGCTGTTCTTCGCCGCCTTCCCGCTCGTCTACGTGCTGTCGGCATCGCTCAACCCGAACGGCAGCCTCGCGGCATCCAGCGCCCTGTTCAGCGCGTTCGATCCCGCGAACTACATCGCCCTCGGAGAGTCGCGCTACTGGGTGTGGTTCGGCAACACGCTGCTGATCGGCGGTGTGACCGCGGTCGGATCGGTGCTCATGGGCGCCTGCGGTGCGTACGCGTTCTCGCGGTTCCGGTTCAGCGGCAGGCGTGCCAGCCTCACCACGCTGCTCGTGCTGCAGATGTTCCCGCAGGCGCTCGCGTTCATCGCGATCTTCCTGATGCTGCAGACGATCGGCGATGTCGTGCCGGCGCTCGGCATCAACTCGAAGATCGCCCTGATCTGCGTGTACCTCGGCGGCGCCCTCGGCGCGAACACGTTCCTCATGTACGGCTTCTTCAACACGATCCCCGTCGAGATCGACGAGTCGGCGAAGATCGACGGAGCCACCCACGCGCAGATCTTCTGGCGGCTCATCATGCCGCTGGTCGTGCCGATCCTCGCGGTCGTCGCTCTGCTGGCGTTCCTCGCGGCCTTCGGCGACTTCATCCTGTCGAAGATCATCCTCACCTCCGAGGACAACTGGACCCTCGCTGTCGGCATGTACCAGTGGGTCTCGAACCAGCTGACCTCGCGCTGGGGGCTCTTCTCCGCCGGTGTCGTCGTCGCCGCCGTGCCCGTGCTCGCGCTGTTCTTCTCGCTGCAGAAGTACATCGTCGGCGGGCTCACCCAGGGATCCGTCAAGGGCTGATCCCCTCTTCCGCTCTGCTCGAAAGGCCGTCATGCACCGTCGCACGCGTTCCCTTCTCTCCACCGCCCTGGCAACGGTCACCGCCGTCGCCCTGGTCGGCGTCGCACTGCCGGCGTCGGCCGCGTCATCCGCGCTCGTCTCGGCTGCTGCGGTCGAGCCGGTGGATGCCACCATCACCGTCCCCCGGGTCGAGAATCTGCCCGACGACTTCATCGGCGGCGTCGACGTGTCGTCCGTGCTGTCGCTCGAGGAGTCGGGAGTCGTGTTCCGAGACGCGGACGGCGCCCCGGGCGACCTGTTCGAGATCCTCGCCGATGCCGGGGTCACCGACGTACGCGTGCGCGTGTGGAACGACCCGTTCGACGCGAACGGCAACGGCTACGGCGGCGGTGACGTCGACGTCGATCGAGCCATCGAGATCTCTCAGCGCGCGACGGATGCCGGACTCGGCGTGCTCGTCGACTTCCACTACTCGGACTTCTGGGCAGACCCCGCCAAGCAGCAGGCACCCAAGGCGTGGGAGGGGATGACGGTCGACCAGGTCGCTGCGGAGGTGGGCGTCTTCACGCGCGATGCCGTGCGGCGGCTCGTCACGGCCGGGGTCGATCTGCGCATGGTGCAGGTCGGCAACGAGACCAACGGGGGAGTCGCCGGAGTGCGCGGCTGGGACGACATGGCCAAGGTGTTCTCTGCCGGTTCCGCCGCGGTGCGTGCCGAGGCGCCCGACACGCTCGTCGCCCTGCACTTCACCAACCCCGAGCGGGCGGGCTTCTATGCCGACGTCGCTGCGCAGCTCGACCGCCGCGACGTCGACTACGACGTGTTCGCGTCGTCGTACTACCCGTTCTGGCATGGGACTCCCGAGAACCTCACGGCGGTGCTCTCGCACGTCGCCGAGACGTACGGCAAGAAGGTCATGGTCGCCGAGACCTCGTGGGCGTTCACGCTCGACGACGGAGACGGCCACGGCAACGTGATCGACCTGCCGTCCGAGGCGACGCAGTATCCGGTGAGCGTGCAGGGTCAGGCCGATGCGGTGCGCGCGGTCGTGCAGGCCGTCGCCGACGTGGGCGAGGCCGGCATCGGCGTGTACTACTGGGAGCCCGCATGGCTGCCGGTCGGCACCCCGGCGCAGCTCGAGCAGAACAAGGTGCTGTGGGAGCGCGACGGATCCGGATGGGCGTCGAGCTTCGCCGGTGAATACGAGCCCGAAGACGCCGGGCACTGGTTCGGCGGATCCGCGTGGGACAACCAGGCGCTGTTCGGCTTCGACGGCACGCCCTCCGACGCGCTGAACATCTTCTCGTACGTGCGCTCCGGCGCTCAGGCTCCCCGGGCGGTCGAGTCGGTGCAGCCCGTCGCGCTGCCGCTGGTCGAGGGCGATGCCGTCGAGCTGCCCGGCGAGGTGACCGTGCTCTACAACGACGGGTCGTCTGAGCAGCAGGCCGTCACCTGGTCTGACGCCGCGCAGTACATCGAGGGCGTCGGCGAGTACGCGATCACAGGGGTGACGGATGCGGGCCTCGCGGCCACCGCGACCGTCACCGTCTCTGCCCGGAACTTCTTGCGGAACCCCGGTTTCGAGGACGCCGACACGGGCATGTGGCGGGCGACCGGGTCCGGCCTGACTCTGCGCGCGTGGGACGACCCCCGCAGCGGCACGCACTCGGCACACTTCTATGCGGCATCCGCGTATTCGTTCGATCTGTCGCAGACCGTGACGGGACTGCCTGCCGGGACGTACGTCGCGCGTGCATCACTGCAGGGTGACGGCGAGGGCGCCGACGGGCGAGTGGCGCTGTCTCTGTCTTCCGCTGCCGTGACGGGTGAGCCTGCGGCCTTCGCGCTCGACGGCTGGCGCGTGTGGTCGACGCCTGAGACTCAGGCGCTGCAGGTCGGCGCCGACGGCACCGCTGTGGTGCGGGTCGCTGCTGCTCTGCCTGCCGGCGCGTGGGGCACGATCGACGATTTCGAGCTCGTGCGCGAACCCGTGGTCGGTGCCGACACGTCGGCGCTGCGGGAGCGGCGGGATGCTGCCGCGGCCCTCGACCTGGCGGCCTATGTCGAGTCGTCGACGGCCGCGGTGCCCGGTGCGATCGGCCGTGCCGACATCGTGTTGTCGGCGGCGAGCCCGAGTGCGTCCGCCGTCGCCGGGGCGCTGGACGCACTGGATGCCGCGGTCGACGCCCTCGTGCTGAAGGATGCCGCGACGGCCGCGCCTGCGCGTGGCGTGCTGTCCCACGACAACGGCCACGACACCGGACTGCTCGACGGCGACTTCACGGTCACCATGAACCTGTGGTGGGGGTCGAATGCCACGAAGCTGCGTGTGTTCGAGAACGGCGTGCTGATCACGACCGTGCCGCTCACGTTCGGGGGCACGGCGGCGCAGATCACTCGGGTCGCCGTGGCCGGCAAGAAGAACGGGACGTACGTCTACACCGGCGAGCTCGTGAACTCGCGTGGCGTGACCGCGGTGCAGCCCGTCACGGTGAAGGTGACGGATGCCGCTCCCGGAACGCCCGTGCTCTCGTCGGACAACTGGGACGGAGACGGCTCGTACACTCTCACCGCCGACATGTGGTGGGGAACTAATGCGACGTCCTACCGACTGTTCGAGGACGGCGTGCTCCTGAAGGAGGGGGAGCTCGCGGCGAATGCCCCCTCCGCGCAACGGGTCTCGGTCGCGGTCGACGGGCGGTCAGTGGGGAAGCACACCTACCGCGTCGAGTTCGTGAACGCCGCAGGAAGCAGCGAGAGCAAGACGCTGACGGTGACCGTCAAGCGCTGACAGCGCGAGAGCCCGGCATCCTGTGGTGGATGCCGGGCTCTCGACCGGACGGCCGGGTTACTTGCTGAGGAAGTCCTTCAGCGCGGCGTTGACCTCGTCGGCGTGGGTCCAGAGCAGGCCGTGCGGGGCGCCCTCGACCTCGACGTAGGTCGCGGCCGGCACGGCCTGGTGGAACCGGCGGGCGGTCGCGTCGATCGGCAGGATGTTGTCCTTCGTGCCGTGCAGGATCAGCGTCGGCTTTCCGGCGTCGCGCACGGCGTCGACGTCACCGCGGAAGTCTTCGATCCACGACGACACCACGGCGTAGGCGGCGACGGGTGCGCTGCCGATCGCGACGTTCCAGCTGCCGGTGACGGCCTCCTGGCTGATGCGCGATCCGAGGTTCTCGTCGAGGTTGTAGAAGTTCTTGTAGAAGTCGGTGAACCAGGCGAAGCGGTCGCCCTTGGCTGCGGCCTCGATGCCGTCGAAGACATCCTGCGGCACACCTTCGGGGTTGTCGTCGCGCTGCACGAGGAACGGCTCGAGGGATGCGAGGAAGGCGAGCTTCGCGACGCGCTCGTGTCCGTACTTCGCGACGTAGCGGGCGAGCTCGCCGGTGCCCATCGAGAATCCGACGAGCACGACGTCACGCAGGTCGAGGGTCTCGAGCACGGTGTTGAGGTCGGCGGCGAAGGTGTCGTAGTCGTAGCCGGCGTTCACCTTCGACGATCCGCCGAAGCCGCGGCGGTCGTACGTGATGACGCGGTAGCCCTGGGCGAGCAGCTCGCGGGTCTGACGCTCCCAGCTGTGTCCGTCGAGCGGGTAACCGTGGATCAGCACGACGGGCTGACCCGATCCCTGGTCTTCGTAGTAGAGCTCGATCGGGGCGCTGTTCTCGTTTCCGACGGTGATGTAACCCATGATCCTGATCCTTTCGGTTCGGTGAGAACGATCGTTCTCACCTGATTTCTCCCACTGTAGAGAACGGTCGTTCTCATGTCAAGTACACTGGGATCATGACCGATGGAACAGTGCGTGAACAGATCCTTGCGGCGGCCGATGAGCTGTATTACCGCAAGGGCTACGCGGCTGTCGGCATGGATGAGCTGCGGGCAGCTGCCGGAGTCTCGCTGCGCAGGCTCTACGCCCTCTTCCCCTCGAAGACCGACATCGTCACCGCTGTCCTCTCGCGCAAGCACGCCGAGTGGGAGGCCGGTCTGACCGGAGCGGTCGCGGATGCCGGGGCCGACCCCCGTGCCAGGCTGCTCGCCGTCTACGGATACCTCGAGGACTGGTTCTGCACCGACGACTTCCGCGGCTGCGCATTCATCAACGCGTTCGGGGAGCTCGGTGGGACGAACCCCGAGGTCGCGGCCATCGTCCGCGATCACAAGGCCTCGTTCCAGCAGTACATGTCGGGTCTCGTGGTGGATGCCGGGGCCCCGGCATCCCTCGCCGCACAGCTGTCGATCCTCGCCGAGGGCGCCCAGAGCACTGCGGCCATCGCCGCCGATCCCCAGGTCGCGGTTCAGGCGCGCAACGCCGCCGAGGTGCTGATCGATGCGGCCGTCGCCGTCTGATCCTCGCAGGAAGCCAAGGATTTAGCTAGCCTGGCTAGCGTTTTCGGATGCCGGTGTCAAGGCTCCTGCGCACGCGCCCGCTCGCGCGTAGGTTGCGAGCATGGAATCCCGGACGCAGGACATCGCCCGTCAGTCGGTCATCATCGCCTCAGCCACCTTCATGCTGATAGCCGCGGCTGTCGGCTCCGGCGCATTCGGTGGCACCTCGGTCAGCGAGCTGCAGGACGGAGCGCTCTCGGCGCAGGGGTCGTACCTCGCCCCGGCGGGCCCCGCCTTCTCGATCTGGTCGCTCATCTACATCGGCCTGATCGCCTACACGGTGTGGCAGGCGCTGCCGGCGCAGCGGGCCGATGAGCGTCAGCGCGCGGTCGGCGGATGGATCGCCGCATCCATGATCCTCAACGGTCTGTGGCTCGTGACGGCGCAGTTCCTGTCGCTGCCCCTCACGGTGCTCGTGATCGCCGTGCTGCTCGCGACCCTCGCCCGTGTCATCGTGATCCTCGGACGCAGCCGCGCCCGCACCTGGCCCGAGCGCATCGTCGTCGACGGGGCCAACGGCCTGCACTTCGGGTGGGTGACGATCGCGACCGTCGCCAACGCCACAGCGTGGCTGACGCAGATCGCCCCCGAGAGCTGGGCGGACCAGGCCGAGATCTGGGCGGTCGCCGTGCTCGCCGTCGTGCTCGTGATCGGTGTCGCCTGTGCCCTCGTCACCAAGCGCATCGCCCCCGCCCTCGCGACGGCGTGGGGTCTCGGCTGGCTCGCGGTCGGTCGCTTCACCGGAGAGCCCGAAAGCACCGTCGTCGGCATCGCCGGGATCATCGTCGCGGTGGCCCTCGTCGCGGCCGGTGCGTTCGGTGTGCTCCGCCGGTCGCGTTCAGGGGTCGCGGCGTAGGTCGCTCACCCCACGCCCAGATCAGGACGGACGGTCGAGATCAGGAGAATCCGGCGTAGATCGTCCTGATCTCAGACGGTCCTCCTGATCTCAGGCGAAGTGCGAGGGCGAAGCGCGTACGCGGCAGGGCTCAGAGGACGAGCCGGTAGCCCATTCCCGACTCGGTGAGCAGGTGCACAGGCGCGCTGGGCTCGGCTTCGAGCTTCTTGCGCAGCTGTGACATGTACAGCCGCAGGTAGCCCGAGTCGGACACCTGCTCGCTGCCCCAGATCTCCTTCAGCAGATCCTGTCGGGTGACCAGGGCGCCAGGATGCCGGGCGAGGTGTTCGAGCATCCGCCACTCGGTCGGGGTCAGGTGCACCCGCGATCCTGCGCGGGTGACCGTCTTGGTCGCGAGGTCGACCACGACGTCGCCGAACCCGACGGTCGATTCGCCACCGACCGGCACCGATCGACGAGACAGCGCCCGCAGCCTGGCGAGCAGCTCGTCGACCTGGAACGGCTTCGTGACGAAGTCGTCGGCTCCGGCATCCAGCGCCTCGACCTTGTCGGCCGACCCGGTGCGGCCCGACACGACGATGATCGGCACGTTCGTCCACCCGCGCAGCGCCTGGATCACCTCGATGCCGTCGAGTCGCGGCATGCCGAGGTCGAGCATGATGAGGTCTGGATGCGTCTGCGCGGCAGCGGCCACCGCGGCGGCCCCGTCGGGGGCGACGACGACCTCGTATCCGTGGGCGGAGAGCGTGATTCGCAATGCCCGCACCATCTGGGGGTCGTCGTCGGCGATGAGGAGCTTCACTCCGTCTCCTCCTGCGTGAGATCGGGCTCTGCCGCCAGGGGCAGCGAGATGACCATGGTGAGTCCACCGCCGGGGGTGTCCTCGGGTGTCAGGGTACCGCCCATGCCCTCGGCGAATCCTCGCGACAGCGCGAGGCCGAGGCCGAGGCCGGTGGTGTTGTCGGTGTCGCCGAGCCGTTGGAACGGCTGGAAGATCTCATCGCGCTTCTCGGCGGGCACTCCGGAGCCGCGGTCGATGATGCGGATCTCGGCGTGGTCGCCGATCGTGCTCGTCGAGACGATCACCTGGCTCTCGGCGGGCGAGTGGCGGTAGGCGTTGGCGATCACGTTCACGAGCACGCGCTGCAGCAGCACCGGATCGGCCGAGACGGCGGGCAGCTCGGCATCCAGCGTCAGCTCGACATCGGACGGACCGAGACCCAGCTCGTCGACCGCGGCGAGCACGGGGCCCGCGACGTCGAGCCGCATGGTCGAGACGGCGAGCACTCCGGCCTGCACCCGACTGACGTCGAGCAGGTCGGTCACGAGCGACGACAGGGTCGCGAGGCTCTCGTCGGCGGTGGCGAGCAGCTCTTCCCGATCGGATGCCGACAGCGAGTGCGCCCCGCGGAGTCCGCCGATCGCGGCGACGGCCGAGGCGAGAGGCCGACGCAGGTCGTGGCTGACGGCCGAGAGCAGGGCGCTGCGCACCTGATCGGTCTCGGCGAGGGCCGCCACCTCTCGGGCCGTCGCCCGCAGGTCGGTGTGCTCGATCGCGGCGGCGAGCTGGGCGACGATCGCATCGAGCAGACGGCGGGCCGGGGTGTCGAGCGGTTCTCCGTGCAGTTCGAGCACCGCGGGCGCAGGCCCCGAGCCGACGGCGATCGTCGTGGCGCGGCCGTCGGGCACGGGTTCACCGTCGCTCGCCAGCACCTCGCCGTCGGCGCTGAGCAGGCGAACGCCGGTGAGCCCGAATGCTTCTCGGGTGCGGCTGACGAGGGCGAGCACGGCATTGTCTCCGCGCAGCACGTTGCCGGCGACCGCGGCGAGCAGCTCGGCCTCGGCCGCGGCGCGTTGAGCGGTGCGCGCGCGGCGAGCCGCCTGGTCGACGATGATGCTGACGAGAATGGCGATGGTCACGTACAGCGCGAGGGCGAGCACGTGCAGCGGATGTGCGATCGTGATGGTGAACAGGGGAGCGACGAACAGGAAGTCGAGAGTGATGCCCGACAGCACCGCCGCGAAGACGGCGGGGCGCACCCCGCCGACCAGGGCGACGATCACGACGAGCAGCTGGAAGGCCAGCACCTCGACCGTGATCGACTCGGGGCTGCGGAACGCGAACATGGCCCACGACAGCAGCGGACCGAAGACGAGGGCCACGGCGAACCCGAGCACCTGACGTCGCCATCCGAGGGCTCCGCCGGTGATGCGGGGGAGGGTGACGCGTCCGCCCGCGGCAGCGTGCGTGACGATGTGCACGTCGATGTCGCCGGAGCGCCGGATGACCTCGGATCCGATGCCGGGCCCGGTCAGAGCGGCCGCGAGGCGTCCGCGCCGACTGACGCCGATCACGAGCTGCGTGGCATCCGCGCCCTGCGCGAATTCGACGAGGGTCTCGGGGATGTCGTCGCCGATGATCTGGTGGAAGCTGCCACCGAGCGACTCGACCAGCGAGCGCTGTGCCGCGAGAGCGCCCGGGGTCTCGTCGCGAAGTCCGTCTTGCGCTGCGACATGCACCGCGAGCAGCTCGCCGCCGGCCGATCGCGCCGCGATGCGTGCGCCTCGACGCAGCAGCGTCTCGCCCTCGGGGCCTCCGGTGAGGGCGACGACCACGCGCTCGCGCGCCTGCCACGTGCCCTCGATGCCGTGGTCGGCGCGGTAGCTGCGCAGCGCGCTGTCGACCTCGTCGGCCAGCCACAGCAGTGCGAGCTCGCGCAGCGCCGTGAGGTTGCCGAGACGGAAGTAGTTCGACAGTGCCGCGTCGATCCGCTCGGCGGGGTAGACGAGTCCGGCGGAGAGCCGGTCGCGCAGCGACTGCGGGGCGAGGTCGACGACCTCGATCTCGTCGGCCGCACGCACCACGGCGTCCGGGATCGTCTCCTGCTGTGCGATGCCGGTGATCTTCTCGACCACCGCGTTCAACGATTCGATGTGCTGCACGTTGACGGTCGTGACGACGTCGATGCCCGCATCCAGCAGCATCCCGACGTCCTGCCAGCGCTTCGGATTCTGCGAGCCGGGGATGTTCGTGTGGGCGAGCTCGTCGACCAGGGCGATCTCGGGGCGGCGTGCGAGCACGGCGTCCAGATCCATCTCGCTGAGCGGCACACCCCGATGCAGGTCGGTGCGACGGGGGACCTCGGGGATGCCGATGGTCTGCGCCGCGGTCGCCGCGCGCTCGTGCGTCTCGACGATCGCGATCACCACATCGCGGCCCTCATCGAGCAGCCGGCGCCCTTCGACGAGCATCTCGAAGGTCTTGCCGACCCCGGGGGCTGCACCGAGCAGCACGCGGAGTCGGCCGCGCCGCGGCATCCGCTCTGCCGTCATCAGCCCTCCTGCTCATCGAGCGCGAGATTGAGTTCGGCGACGTTGATGCGTTCCTCGCCGAGGAATCCCAGATCCCGCCCTTGAATCCTAGACTCCACGAGGTCGCGCACCTGCTGCTCGGGCAGGCCTCGCTCGGCGGCCACCCGCGGCACCTGCAGCAGGGCGTAGGCGACGCTGATGTGCGGGTCGAGACCCGAGCCCGAAGCGGTCACGGCGTCGGCCGGCACAGCGTCGACGCTCACGCCCTCGCGCTCGGCGATGGCCGCCTGGCGCTCGCCGATCGCCGCGACGAGGTCGGGGTTCTCCGGGCCCAGGTTGCTGCCGCTCGAACCGGCGCCGTCGTAGCCGTCACCGGCGGCAGACGGACGCGACTGGAAGTACTGCGGCAGCGCCTCGCCGTCGGCATCCGTGAACGGCTGCCCGATCAGCGAGCTGCCCTTGCCGTCGGCCAGCGGGGAGCCGTTCGCCTGGAACGGCAGCAGCAGCTGGCCGATGCCGGTGACGACCAGGGTGTACCCGACGCCGAGCACGAGGGTGAGCACGAGCATCGCTCGGATGGCGACGCCGGTGGTGCGGGCCAGGGTGCGGGAGGAGGACATGGGATGCCTTTCGATGCGAGAAGGAGCGAGCGGAGCGGGACGGATGCCGGTCAGAAACCGGGGATGAGGGTGATGACCAGGTCGATCAGCTTGATGCCGATGAACGGTGCGATCACCCCGCCCAGGCCGTAGACGAGCAGGTTGCGCTGCAGGATCTGCGAGGCGCTCGCCGGCCGGTACTTCACCCCTCGGAGTGCGAGCGGGATCAGGAACACGATCACGATCGCGTTGAAGATGATCGCGCTGGTGACGGCGGATGCCGGCGAGTGCAGCTGCATGATGTTGAGCGCCGCGAGGCCGGGGAAGACCCCCATGAACATCGCCGGGATGATGGCGAAGTACTTGGCGATGTCGTTCGCGAGCGAGAACGTCGTGAGGGCTCCGCGGGTGATGAGCAGCTGCTTGCCGATGCGCACGATGTCGATGAGCTTGGTCGGATCCGAGTCGAGGTCGACCATGTTGCCCGCCTCTTTCGCGGCCGACGTGCCGGTGTTCATCGCGACGCCGACGTCGGCCTGGGCGAGGGCCGGGGCGTCGTTGGTGCCGTCACCGGTCATCGCGACGAGTCGGCCGCCCTCCTGCTCGCGCTTGATCAGCTCGAGCTTCTGCTCGGGGGTCGCCTCGGCGAGGAAGTCGTCGACGCCCGCCTCCTTCGCGATCGCGGCGGCGGTCAGCGGGTTGTCGCCCGTGATCATGACCGTGCGGATGCCCATGCTGCGGAGCTCTTCGAACCGCTCCCGCAGGCCGTCCTTCACGATGTCCTTGAGGTGCACGACGCCGAGCACCTCACCGTCGCCCGCCGCCTGCTTCACGGCCACCACGAGCGGGGTGCCGCCGCTCGACGCGACGCCGTCGACGAGGCCGGTGAGTTCGGCATCCGTGTCGAGTCCGAGCCAGGCGCTGATCGCGGAGCCGGCGCCCTTGCGGATCTGCGTGCCGTCGGCGAGGTCGAGACCCGACATGCGGGTCTGCGCGGTGAAGGGCACGACCACGGCGTCCGTGGGTTCGTCGACCTGGATGCCGTGGCTCAGCGCCAGTTCGACGATCGAGGCGCCCTCGGGGGTCGGGTCGGCGAGGGATGCCAGGGCGGCGACGCGCAGCAGCTCGTCGGGGTCGACGCCTCCGAGGCGCAGCACTTCGTGGGCGCGACGGTTTCCGTAGGTGATGGTGCCGGTCTTGTCGAGCAGCAGGGTCGTGACGTCTCCCGCGGCCTCGACCGCGCGCCCCGACATCGCGAGCACGTTGCGCTGGACCAGCCGGTCCATGCCGGCGATGCCGATGGCCGAGAGCAGGGCGCCGATCGTGGTCGGGATCAGGCACACGAGAAGGGCGATCAGCACCGGGATGCTGACGGGCGATGCCGCATACGAGGCGATCGGGTTGAGCGCGAGAACGACGACGACGAACACGATCGACAGGCTCGCGAGCAGGATGTTGAGCGCGATCTCGTTCGGTGTGCGCTGGCGGCTCGCACCCTCGACGAGGGCGATCATGCGGTCGACGAACGTCTCGCCGGGCTTCGAGGTGATGCGCACGACGATGCGGTCGGACAGCACCCTGGTGCCGCCGGTGACGGCACTGCGGTCGCCGCCGGATTCGCGGATGACCGGGGCGCTCTCGCCCGTGATCGCCGATTCGTCGACGGTCGCGATGCCCGCGACGATGTCACCGTCGCCCGGGATCAGCTCTCCCGCCGTGACGATCACGATGTCGTCGCGCTGCAGCTCGGCCGACGAGACGTCGACCGTCTCGGTGCGGTCGGCAGTGGCATCCCCTGCCGCGTCGTACCGCACCACGCGCCGGGCCATGGTGCTCGTGCGGGTCTTGCGCAGGCTTGCGGCCTGGGCCTTGCCGCGGCCCTCGGCCACGGACTCGGCGACGTTGGCGAACAGCACGGTCAGCCAGAGCCAGATCGCGATGCCCCAGGTGAACGGTGCGGGCACCGGCGTTCCGCCCGAGTCGGCGGGGCCGCCGAGGAACGGTTCGGCGATCGCGAGCACGGTCGTGAACGCGGCGCCGACCCAGACGAGCAGCATCACCGGGTTGCGCACGAGAGATGCGGGGTTCAGCTTGCGCAGTGCACCGGGCAGGGCCTGGGTCAGCTGTGCCCAGCCGAACGAGCGCGCGGGGGCCGCGGGGGCGGATGCCGGAGCATCCTGCTGTTCCGTGGGTGTGGTGGTCATGGTCATGTCAGACGAGTCCTTCAGCGAGGGGTCCCAGTGCGAGCACGGGGAAGTAGGTGAGAGCCGTGATGATCACCGCGACGGCGGCGAGGAGGCCGACGAACTGCGGGCGGTGCGTGGGCAGGGTTCCGGTGTTCTCCGGCACGCGCTGCTGCCCGGCGAAGGACCCGGCGAGAGCCAGCACGAGGACGATCGGGATGAACCGGCCGAGCAGCATCGCGACTCCCAGTGCGGTGTTGAACCACGGGGTGTTCGCGGTGAGTCCGGCGAAGGCCGAGCCGTTGTTGTTCGCCGCCGAGGTGAAGGCGTAGAGCACCTCGCTCATGCCGTGCACACCGGGGTTCAGGATGCTGGTCGACTCGACGTCGGAGCGGATACCGGGGATCGCGAAGCTCAGTGCGGTGCCTGCCAGCACGAGGGTCGGCGTCACGAGGATGTAGAGGCTCGCGAGCTTGATCTCCTTCGGGCCGATGCGCTTGCCGAGGTATTCGGGGGTGCGGCCGACGAGCAGTCCGCCGACGAACACGGCGATGATCGCGAGCACGAGCATGCCGTAGAGGCCGGTGCCGACGCCGCCGGGAGCGACCTCGCCGAGCATCATGTTGAGCATCGGCATCATGCCGCCGAGTGCCGTGTACGAGTCGTGCATCGAGTTGACGGCACCGGTGGACGTCAGCGTGCTGGCGCTGCCGAAGAGGGTGGAGCCGAGGATGCCGAAGCGCACCTCCTTGCCCTCCATGGCGGCACCCGCGAGCTCGGGGGCGCTGCCGCGGCCGGCGAGTTCGAGGGCCGAGAGGGCGAAGGTCGAGATCAGGAAGATCGTGCCCATCACGGCGGCGATCGCGTAGCCCTGGCGGTTATCGCCGATCATGCGGCCGAACGTGCGGGGGAGTGCGAACGGGATCACGAGGATCAGCAGGATCTGCAGCAGGTTGGTCCAGCCGGTCGGGTTCTCGAACGGATGTGCGGAGTTGGCGTTGAAGAAGCCGCCGCCGTTCGTGCCGAGCAGCTTGATGGCCTCCTGCGATGCCACCGGGCCGCCGGGGATCGTCTGCGTGCCACCCGAGACGGTGGTCACATCGGTGAAGCCCGCGAAGTTCTGCACCACGCCACCCGCGATGAGGGCGATGGCGCCGATCAGGGCGATCGGCAGCAGGATGCGTCCGAGCCCGCGGATCAGGTCGACCCAGAAGTTGCCGATCGTGGTCGAGCCTCGACGAGCGAGTCCGCGGATCAGAGCGACGGCGACAGCCAGGCCGACGGCGGCGGAGACGAAGTTCTGCACCGTGAGGCCCGCGAGCTGCACGGTGTAACCCATGGTCTGCTCGGGCGAGTACGACTGCCAGTTGGTGTTCGCGACGAACGACGCGGCGGTGTTGAACGCCAGGCCCTCGGGCACTGCGGGGAGTCCGAGCGACTCGGGCAGGAAGCCCTGCAGTCGCTGCAGGCCGTAGACGAGCAGCAGGCCGACGACCGAGAATGCGAGCACGCTGCGGGCGTAGGCCCGCCAGGTCTGCTCGGATGCCGGGTCGACGCCGATCAGGCGGTAGATGCCGCGCTCGGCCTTCAGATCACGCGGGGTGCTGAAGACGTGGGCCATGTAGTCGCCGACAGGGCGGTAGAGCAGCACGAGGGCGACGATGAGGACCGCGGCCTGAAGGATGCCGAACCACAGTTCGGTGCCGGCGCCCATCAGAACTTCTCCGGGGCGACGAGAGCCACCACGAGGTAGACGACGGCGGCCACGGCGAGGGCGGCGGCGATGATCTCGAAGACGATCACAGTCGCTCCACCCCCTTCGCAACCAGGGAGACGAGGGCGAACAGCGCGAGAGTCAGCGCGATGTAGATGATGTCGAGCACGAGACTCGATACAACTCCCGTGCAGACCGGAATATGACGATCCTCACGCTTTGCCTACGGGGGCGTGCGCGATGCATGCGGGATGCTCACATCTCGGGGTCGGGTGAACTTTCATCGTGCCTCGTTGTCGCATTCGGGGCCCGGCGTTCGTGGTGAAGGTGGAGGCGATCGATACGCGGTCGCCCCACGACACGAGAGACGCGGTGGTGGCTGTGTACATCGACCCGATGGTGGCGAGCCTGGTCTACCGGCTCGAGGCGGAGGAAGCCGAAGAGCGGATCGCTCGACGGCGCGCGGCGTTCGAGCATCCGGGTCTGATCCGGCGACCGTCTCTCATCGCCCGCGCTCGCCGCATGTGGGCGCGCATCTCTTTCCGCAGGAGCGGGGAACGGGGATGATCGTCGGGAGGGCAGGCTCGGCGCAGAGCCTGCTCGATCGTGCGGACGGAGAGAATCTGAGTGATGCAGCGCCGGAATCGGATCGAGGAGCCTCGATGAACGCCGATGTCGCGGCGCGCGTCACGCAGGTGTACCGCGACGAGTGGGCGCGCATCGTCGGCGGTCTCACCCGGAGGTGCGGGGACCTCGACCTGGCCGAGGAGATGGCTGCTGAGGCCTTCGCCGCAGCCTCTGAGCTCTGGCGGGAGGAGGGCGTTCCGCCGAACCCCGCCGGCTGGATCACCACCACGGCCTATCGCAAGGCCATCGATCGGCTCCGCCGTGAGTCGTTCCGCGAGGCCAAGCAGCGGGAGGCTCTGATGCTGCAGGATCCCGAACCACCGGAGCCCACAGGAATCATCGACGACGATCGCCTGCGACTGCTCTTCACCTGCTGCCACCCGGCGCTCTCGCTCGAGGCGCGTGTCGCCCTGACTCTGCGAATCGTCGGTGGTCTCACGGTCGAGGAGATCGCGCGGGCGTTCCTCATCCCGGAGTCCACGGTGCGGCAGCGCATCACCCGGGCCAAGGCGAAGATCAAGACCGAACGGATCCCGTATCGGATGCCCGCGGCCGACGACCTTCCGGCCCGGATCGATGGGGTGCTCGCCGTGCTCTACCTCGTCTTCAACGAGGGGTATTTCGCGTCCGGAGCCGGTGTGCCCGCGCTGCGTCGGGAGCTGACCGGCGAGGCGATCAGGCTCACCGGGCTGCTCCGCGAGCTGCTGCCCGACGACGCGGAGGTCGCGGGTCTTGTGGCGCTGATGCTGCTCAGCGAGGCGCGCGCCACGGCGAGAGTCACGACCGAGGGCGAGCTGGTGCGGTTGGATGAACAGGACCGCGCAACCTGGAACCACGAGCTCATCGAGGAGGGGCTCGCGCTTCTCGAAGAGCCGCTGCCTGCGGCGCCCGGTCGTCATCGGCTGCTGGCCGAGATCAACGCGGTGCACGTGCGAGCGAAGGACGCCGCCGACACCGTTTGGGCGCGCATCGTCGGCCTCTACGACCAGCTCGAGCGGATCGACCCCAGCCCGGTCGTCGTCCTCAGCAAGGCGGTCGCGCTCGCAGAGCGGGACTCGCCCGAGCAGGCGCTGCCGCTCGTCGAGCAGCTGCAGGACGCGCTCGACCACTTCCACGGGTTCCACGTGACGCGCGCGGAACTGCTGCGAGCCACGGGCAGCGAGGCAGAGGCCCGCGACGCGTACGCCCGGGCGATCGCGCTGGCCGACAATGCCGCCGAGATCATCCACCTGACCCGGCGCCGCGACGAGCTCGCGACGCCTCCCGCACCCGGAACGCCCGGGGCCGCATCGAACGGAGAGAGCAGATGAGCAACAAGTACCTCGTGATCCACATGACCGATCCGACCGGCGGCACGATGCCGCAGGGCGAAGACCAGCGCATGCTGGGGGAATGGGCGCAAGAGGGCGACGCCGCGGGGCGACGGTGCCCCGGTCGCCGGGCCCGAGGAGGCGAAGTCGGTGGCCGTACGAGACGGCACGGTGCTCGTCACCGACGGGCCGTTCCCCGAGTTCAAGGAGTGGTTCGCCGGCTATGACCTCCTCACCGCCGAGTCGATAGAAGAAGCAGCGACGTTCATGGCGAAGCATCCGACCGCCGTCATGGGCCGGGTCTACATCCTGCCGGTGGTGAAGCTCCCCTGGGACCAGGACTGACCAGGCAGAGTCGTGCGCGCCGACGACGACGCGACGGATCTACACTCAGCGAGTGAGTGCGACGCGACGGCGACTGGGAGCAGGGACGATCATCGTCCTGGCGCTCATCGTGGTCGCGGTGGTCTGCATCGTCTCCGGCATTCTTCCGCGGACCGATGCCGGGGCACTCGGCGCCCGCATCGCGCCGGTACTCGGGTTCGTCGTGGCGATCACGATCGTCGCCGAACTGGCCCGCGATGCAGCCGTGTTCGACGTGGTCGCCCAGCGCCTCGCGCGCTGGGGCCATGGTCGCGTCATCCTGCTGTGGGTGTCTGTCGTGGTGCTCGCGGTGATCAGCGCCGTGTTCCTCTCGCTCGACACCACGGCGGTGATCGTGACGCCGGTCGTCGTCGTGCTGGCGCAGAGCGTCGGCATCCCGCCCCTGCCCTTCGCGCTGGTGACCGTGTGGCTCGCGAACACGGCGTCTCTCGCCCTGCCGGTCTCGAACCTCACCAACCTGCTCGCCGCGCGCGCGATCGGTGACGACCCGCTGTCGTTCCTGGCGCTCAGCTGGGCGCCGACCCTCGTCGGCATCCTGATCCCGGTGCTGATCCTCACCCTCCGGCATCGGCGCACGCTCTTCGGCGGATACCGGGTGCCGTCAGGAGGACAGCCGTCTGATCGGATTCTCTTCTGGGGGGCCGCGGCGACACTCGTGCTGCTGATGCCGCTGCTCGCGCTGACCCATGACGTCTGGATCCCCGCCACCGTCGCCGCGGTCATCCTCATCGTGCTCTTCGGCATCCGACGTCGACACGTGCTGCGACTGTCGCTCGTTCCGTGGCAGGCGATCGGTCTCGCGGCGGCTCTGTTCGTCGTGGTCGAGACGGCGCACGCGAACGGCCTCCTCGACTTCCTGTCGGTACTGGCCACGAGCGGGCACGCACCCGCAGAGCTGCTGCGTCTCTCGGCCGCCGGAGCGCTCGCCGCGAACGGCGTGAACAACCTGCCGGCCTACCTGATCCTCGAACCCGCAGCCGGCGACCCGGTCGCGCTCATGGCGCTGCTGATCGGCGTGAACCTCGGCCCGCTCATCACGCCGTGGGCATCTCTCGCGACCCTGCTGTGGCATCACCGGGTGGTGTCGCTCGGCGTCGAGATCCGCTGGGGAAGCCTCATGCTCTGGGGTGCGATCGTGGCCGTGCCGACAGTGCTCGTCGCGACGCTCGTCCTCGCCCTCGTCTCGGGCTGATGCTGACGGCCGCGACCGTCAGCTGACTGCCCACTCCTCCGCGAGGATGCCGTAGTTCATGCCGTCCAGCCACTCGCCCGAGCGGTGCAGCGCGGTCTTGCGACTGAACTCCTCGCGCCGCATGCCGAGGCGCTCCATCAGTCGCCAGGACGGCTCGTTGTCGGCGAAGCACCCGGCGTGCACCCGGCGAAGCCCCAGCGGGCCGAAGCAGACCTCGATCACCGCGCGGATCGCCTCGGTCGCATAGCCGCGTCCGGTGAACTCAGGATCGAGCACCCAGCCGAGCTCCGCCTCGACGCCCTTCACCTGGTCGGCGACCTCGAGCTGACCCCACCCGTCGCCGATCCTGATCATGACGTCGCCGATCGGCACGGCGGGCTCGCCACCGTGCGGCAGCAGTTCGACGAGGTACATCGAGGCGAGGCGCTCAGGGTCGAGGTAGCGCTCGCGGAACGCCTCGACGGTGTCGGGCGCGAGCCCCAGCCAGCGGTTCACGTCAGGCAGCTGCCGCCACGCCCACATCGCATCGATGTCGGGTGCGGTCATCGGACGGATCTGCAGACGCTCAGTGCGGACGGGCCAGACATCGGCGTGCGGCGTAGCGGTCATCGCCCCAGCCTACGGAGGCGGCTGCGCGGCCAGCATCCGCCTCCTGCCCGCTCCGGTCGCACTTTGTGCCGCCGAGATCGCTCGCGGGCAGCACGAACTGCGACCGGAATCGGAGACGCAGCTCGCGGGCGGCATGAACTGCGACCGGAAGGTGCGACAGGGAACCGGCGCGGCTCAGCTCTCGGGCGGTCCCTCGGGCCGGTGTGCACGTCGACCGTTCACGACGACCGGGCGTCCCGCGCGCTCCTGCCCGGGCAGGGGCCGCGAACGCCGACCGTAGATGAGCTCCGACGAGTCGAGCAGCCACGGTACGAGAGTGATCGACACCCCGTGTACGAGCATGAGCTGGTTGGCGAGGCGGCGCGAGCGGCGGTTGTGCAGGAAGGTCTCCCACCAGTGCCCCACGATGTACTGCGGCAGGTACACGGTGACGACCGACGAGCCGTGCTTCGCGCGGTACTGCTTGATGAACTGCGACACCGGCTGGGCGAACGACCGGTACGGCGATTCGACGATCACGAGCGGGATCGGCACGAGATGGTCGGCCCAGTCCTTCTGCAGTTGGGCGGCGTCGTCGGACGCGACGGCGACGTGCACCGCGAGCGTCTTGCCGTGCTTCGCGGCGATCGCATAGTCGATCGCCTTGATGACGGGCTTCTGCAGTCGGTTGACGAGCACGATCGCGAGGTCGCCGGTGGCGCCGAACTTGGTGGTGTCGTCGATTGCGATCTCGTGCTCGACGTCGCGGTAGTACCGCTTGACGCCCATCATCAGGAAGGCGAGCACGGGGATCGCGAAGAACACCAGGTATGCGCCGTGGGTGAACTTGGTGATCGTCACGATCAGCAGCACCGTGACCGTCATCGCGGCGCCGAGCGAGTTGATGATCAGGCCCATCTTCGCCGAGCGGCGATCGGATGCCGAGGCTCCGTCGATCCCCGAACCCGCCTTGTCTTCGACGGGACCACGCAGCACGCGCCTCCAGTGCCGCACCATGCCGATCTGCCCCAGCGAGAACGACACGAACACGCCGATGATGTACAGCTGGATCAGTGTCGTGAGCTTCGCCTGGAAGATCACGAGCACCGCGATCGCGGCGATGCCGAGCACGATCATGCCGTTCGAGAACACCAGACGGTCGCCGCGGGTGTTCAACGACTTCGGTGCGTAGCCGTCGCGGGCGAGCACCGACCCGAGCAGGGGGAACCCGTTGAATGCGGTGTTCGCCGCGAGCAGCAGCACGCACGCGGTCGCGGCCTGCACGATGAAGAACATGATGCTGCCGCCGCCGAACGTCGCCGATGCGATCTGCGCCATCAGGCTCGGCTGCGGGTTCGAGCAGTCGAAGCCGATCAGGTCGCACGGGTTCTCGGCGTAGTGCACGCCGGTGATCAGGGCGAGCGCGGTGAGGCCGGCGAACAGACAGGCCGCGATCGAGCCCATCAGCACCAGCGTCGACTGCGCGTTGCGCACCTTCGGCGTGCGGAAGGCGGGCACTCCGTTCGAGACGGCCTCGACGCCGGTGAGGGCGGAGCATCCGCTCGAGAAGGCGCGGAGGATCAAGAGGATGACCGCCGCCTGGCCGAGGTTCTCGGCGTTCACGGCGAACGCGGCGCTGGATGCGACCGGCGCATCGCCGAGGAAGGTGCGGATGAGTCCCGTCACGATCATGAAGCCGACCGAGGCGATGAAGACGTAGGTGGGGATCGCGAACACGAGCGAGGCCTCGCGCACGCCGCGCAGGTTCACGAGGATGATCAGGATCACGAAGCCGACCGCCAGCTCGACCCTCAGCGGATCGAGCCCCGGCACGGCCGAGATGATGTTGTCGACACCGGATGCCACCGACACGGCGACCGTGAGCACGTAGTCGACCAGGAGAGCGGCGGCCACGATGACGCCAGGGATCTCGCCCAGGTTCTTCGACGCGACCTCGTAGTCGCCACCACCCGACGGATAGGCCTTGATCAGCTGGCGGTAGCTGAGCACCACCACGATCAGCAGCACGACGACCGCGACCGCGACCAGCGGTGTGAACGACAGGAACGTCAGGCCGCCGATCAGCAGGATCATCACGAGCTCCTGCGGCGCGTAGGCGACAGAGCTCAGTGCATCCGACGCGAAGATCGGCAGCGCCATCTTCTTCGGGAGCAGCTGATCGTCGACCTGCTCGCTCGTCAGCGGGTCGCCGATGAGGATGCGCTTGGCGCGGGGAGGGGCGTCGGTGTTGTCCCTGGATTCATCTGACACGTCGGGCGACACTACGCCCGCAAACGCCTTCCTCACGCGATCCTCACGAAATCCCTACGGCGCGTCGTGCGACATTAACGGAATCCTTACGGGGTTCCTCGCGCACATCCTGCGGTCAGTCCTGATGCGGCCGTGGCATGTACCACTCGGTGAACTCCGTCGCCCGACCGTCCCCGTCGAGGCGCACGATCCAGAGGTTGAGGTAGTCGCGTTCGGAGGGATACTTCGTCCGCCCCTCGATCGCCACGAAACCGGCATCCTCCCGGACGATCCACCACTCGAACGACCAGGTGTCCGGTTCGTCGAGGTCCTCGAGCCAGCCGGCCACGATGTCGGCTCGGCCCACACGCGGCTCGGAATCGGGACTCGTCAGATACCTGGCATCGTCGCTGAAGAGCGCCGCGATCTGCTGGGGGTCATTCGACCTCCACGCCTCGACGTACGCTTCGGTCCACTTCTCTCCTGGGCTGGTCATGCCCTCCGTTCTAGACCCGGGCTCCGACATCGTCAACGGGGGTTTGGCTCGATTTCTCATCGACGATGCACAGCCACTTCCGATCACGGACGCGTAACGTCAGATGCATGACGTCCCTCCAGGTCACCGACGACGCCATCCAGCAGACTCGGGAACTCCGCGATGAGTTCCAGCGCTTCCTGCGCGAATACGAGTTCGGGATGCGGGAGGTCGAGACGAAGATCTCGATCCTTCGTGACGAGTTCACCCACCACCACGCGTACAACCCGATCGAGCACGTCAAGAGCCGGCTGAAGACTCCCGACAGCATCGTCGAGAAGATCGCCCGCAAGGGCATCGCCGAGCCGGACTTCGAGCGCATCCGCGCCGAGATCACCGACATCGCCGGCGTGCGCGTGACCTGCAGCTTCGTCGCCGACGTCTACCGTCTGTTCGATCTGCTCACCGCGCAGGACGACGTGACGGTCGTCACGGTCAAGGACTACATCGCGACCCCGAAGGACAACGGCTACAAGAGCCTGCACGCCATCATCGAGGTGCCGGTCTTCCTGTCGACAGGCGCGCTCTCGGTGCCGGTCGAGGTGCAGTTCCGCACCATCGCGATGGACTTCTGGGCCAGCCTCGAGCACAAGATCTATTACAAGTTCTCGAACCAGGTGCCGTCGCACCTCGTCGAGAGCCTGACCGATGCCGCCGAGGCCGCGGCCGAGCTCGACAGCCGCATGGAGCGTCTGCACCGCGAGGCGCACGGCGTGCCCCAGCGTCAGCTCGCCCCTCCGCCGCCCCCGCACGTCGTGCAGGTCTGACCCGCCACCCGGCGCGGTGTTGCGCGGGGACGCGTGACCCTGGAGCATAGGCAGGTGGTGAAGACGCAGCAGCCCCCGGTCTCGGATGTCGAGCGCACCCTCGTCGAACTCCCCGGACTCGACCGAGGACGCCAGCTGTGCGAGTGCGACCACGGCGACGACGAGGCGTACGCCGCCTGCGGACGCAAGGCCAAGTGGCGCGTGTCGGTCGACTGCGTGTGCGGAGAGAACCACCCGCGACGCGTCGAGATCCTCTGCTCGAGGTGCCTGCGCACACTGCGCGAACTGCAGGACCGCGACACCATCACCGCGCGACGCCTCTGATCGTCGTGCCTCTGATCGCGCAGCATCCGCTGCGGAGCCCATCCGTTCTCACCTCCGCTCCGAACAACCCGAGACCACACCGTCCTCGGTGCGAAGGAGCAGACCATGGCACAGCGCAGCACCGCAGAAGAGAGCGGCACGGGCACACGGCAGAGCAGAGGTAAGAGGTTCTTCTTCTGGGCGGCCCTCTCGGGCGTCATCAGCGGACTCGTCTTCCTCGCGACCGCCGAGCTGTTCGCGCTGATCTTCGCGCGCTCGGCCAGCCCCCTCCTCGCCGTCGGCGGATTCGTGATCGACATCGTGCCCCAGCCGTTCAAGGAGTTCGCGATCGCGACCTTCGGCGAGTACGACAAGATCGCCCTGCTGGTCGGTCTCGGTCTCGCGGTGGTGATCGCGTCTGCGATCGCCGGAATCCTGCAGCTGCTCCGTCCCCCGCTGGGCGTCATCGCCCTGGTGGTCGCGGGCGCGCTCTCCACCGCGGCCATCGTGACGAGGGCCGGCGTCACGCCCCTCGCCTTCCTTCCTCCCGTGCTCGGAACCATCGCAGGATCGATCATCATCGTGCTGCTGATCCGTCGCCTCGTGGCGTGGAGGGCTTCCGCCGTTCCCGCCGCGATGGTCGACCGCAAGGGTGAGACCACGGAGCCAGCGGATGCCGAGGCCGAGGCCTCCGACGGCAAGCCTGCGAAGGCGATGGGCCGCCGACAGTTCTTCATCCTCGCCGGCATCGCGAGCGTCGCAGCCGTCGTGGTGGGCGTCGCCTCGCGCACCGCGAGCATGACGGTCGCATCCGTCGCGTCGATCCGTGACGCCCTCAAGCTGCCCTCGCCGAAGTCGACGGTGACCGTCCCGAAGGGTGCCGAGCTCGACATCCCGGGACTCACCAAGCTCATCACGCCGAACAAGGACTTCTACCGCGTCGACACCGCACTGACTGTGCCGACGATCGACCCCGAGACCTGGCGTCTCGTGATCGACGGAATGGTCGACAAGCGCGTCGAGATGAGCTTCCAGGACATCCTCGACATGGGTCTCGACGAGTACGCGGTCACGCTGACCTGCGTCTCGAACGAGGTCGGCGGCGGCCTCGTCGGCAATGCCGTGTGGCTGGGTGTTCCGCTGCGCGACGTGCTGAAGAAGGCCGGCGTGAAGTCCGGCGCCGACATGGTGCTGTCGAAGAGCGTCGACGGCTACACCGCCAGCACTCCGCTGTCGGCGCTGACCGACGACAACCTCGACGCGATCCTCGCCGTGGGAATGAACGGCGAGCCGCTGCCGCTCGAGCACGGCTTCCCCGTGCGCATGGTGGTGCCCGGGCTCTACGGCTACGTCTCGGCGACGAAGTGGCTCACCGAGCTCAAGGTCACCACGTTCGACAAGGACGAGGCCTACTGGACGCCGCGCGGATACAGCGCCGAGGCGCCGATCAAGTTCGCCTCGCGCGTCGACACCCCCAAGGTCGGTCAGGCCGTCGATGCGGGTCGCATCCCGATCGCCGGCGTCGCCTGGGCGCAGACCGTGGGCATCGAGCGCGTCGAGGTGCGGATCGACGAGGGCGACTGGATGCCGGCGACGCTGTCGGCTCCGATCAACGAGAACACGTGGGTGCAGTGGTTCATGGAGTGGGATGCCACACCGGGCACGCACTACGTGGCCGTGCGGGCGATCAACAAGAACGGCGACATGCAGATCGAGGAGCGCGCACCGATCGCGCCGGACGGATCGTCGGGCTGGCAGCGTTCGCTCATCCGCGTCTCGTGACGGTGCTCGTGCGTCGCTGCGGGGCAGCCCCTAGGGTGGAGCCATGACGTCGCTCCCCGCCTGTGTGATCACCGTCTCGGACCGATCGTTCGCCGGGGAACGCGAAGACAGAGGCGGTCCCATAGCGGTCGGTCTGCTGCGGGAAGCCGGGTGGCACTGCCCCGACGCCGAGGTCATCCCCGACGGGGCGGCCTCCGTCGCCGATGCCTTGCGCCGAGCGGTCGCGCGCGGTGTACGGCTGATCCTGACGACGGGCGGCACGGGGGTCAGCCCCCGAGATGAGACCCCCGAGGGCACCCGTCAGGTGATCACCCGCGAGGTGCCGGGCATCGCCGAGGAACTGCGTCGCAGCGGTCTCTCCGACACCCCGCTGTCGGTGCTCTCCCGCGGGCTCGCGGGTGTCGTCGACCCGGCCGGAGCGCTCGTCGTGAACCTTCCGGGATCCACGCGTGCCGTCGCATCCGGAGTCCCGGTGGTGCTGACCGTCGCGAGACACGTGGTCGACCAGGTCGAGGGCGGTGACCACGCATGAACGAGGTGCGGATCGCCGCGATCTCCGACCAGCGTCTCGGGCTCGACGCCCATCTCACCGCCGTCGAGGACCCTGCGCTGGGCGGCGTGACGACATTCATCGGTCGCGTGCGGGATAACGACCCCGATGCAGAGACGCCCGTCGTCGGGCTCGAGTACAGCTCGCACCCCGATGCCGAGGCCACGCTGCGGCGCATCGCGGAGGAGGCTGCAGCGGATGCCGTCGGCGACGCCCGCGTGGCAGTCGCCGTGAGCCACCGCATCGGACGGCTCGACGTGGGTGATGCGGCCGTCGTTATCGCGGTCGCCGCCGAGCATCGGGCCGAGGCGTTCGAGGTGTGCCGCGCGATCATCGAGGACATCAAGACCTCGCTCCCCGTGTGGAAGCGTCAGGTCGAGTCCGACGGATCGACGTCGTGGAAGGGCATCGGCGGCTGAGCCGAGCCGTGGCCGCTTCACACGGCCATTCGCGCTTCCGACGGCCGTTTTCGGTATGCGCGTCCTTCTTAAGTGCAGATCGCCGCGCGAAGCATGCCCCACGGGCATCGCTTCGCCGGTGGCCTCCTAGCCTCCGGCGAACGGCGGCAGCACGTCGATCAGTTGCGCGTCGTCGAGCGATCGGTCGTCGTCGCTGCGCACGCCGTCGACCATGACCGCGCAGCGCGGCAGGATGTCGGCGAGGTCGGGGTGGTCGGCGATCACGCCGGCGCGGAGCTGTGCGAGCGAGCGCTCGCCGCGTTCCTCGGAATCGGTGCCCGCAGCCTCCGCCGCGGCCGCGAAGTAGCGCACGCGGACGGTCGCGGTCAGCGGCGCGGTCATCGGGTCTCTCCCTCGCGCACCCAGTCGCCCGAGCGTCCGCCGGACTTCGCGACGATGCGCACGTCTTCGATGACGACCGAGCGGTCGAGTCCCTTGATCATGTCGACGATCGCGAGAGCGCTCACCGAGACGGCCGTGAGGGCCTCCATCTCGACGCCGGTGCGGTCGGCGGTGCCGACGGTCGCCTCGACGTGCACGCCGTCGTCGACGATGTCGAGTTCGACGTTCGCGCGGTGCACGCCGATCACGTGGGCGAGGGGCAGCAGGGAGGGCGTCGACTTGGCGGCCTGGATGCCGGCGATGCGGGCGACCGCGATCACGTCGCCCTTGGGCGCGGTGCCGTCACGCAGGGCCGCGACGACCTCGGGGCTGCAGCGCACGAAGCCGCGAGCGGTCGCGGTGCGGACGGTCGGCTGCTTGGCGGTCACATCGACCATGTGCGCATGACCGGCCGAGTCGAGGTGCGTGAAACTCATTCGACCAGCATGACATCGATCGCGTCGCCCACGGCGACGGCCTCGACCTCGGCGGGCACGATCGCGAACGCGCGGGCCCGCGCGAGACCGCCGGCCAGGTGCGAGCCCGAGCCTCCGGCGGTCGCGGGGCTCACCGTGCCGTTCGCGAGATCGACGACGGCGGGCAGGTACTGGCGGCGTCCGGGCGGGGTGGTCCAGGCGGCATCCGCCGTGAAGGATGCGCGAGCGCGATGGATCTCGGAGCGCCCCTGCAGGGCGAGCAGCGCGGGCCGCACGAAGACCTCGAACGAGACCGCGACGCTCACCGGGTTGCCCGGCAGGCCGAACACGAGCGTGCCTGAGTCGAGAGCGCCGAACGCCTGCGGTTTGCCCGGCTGCATCGCGACGCTCGCGAACTCGACGGCACCCTGTCCGTCGAAGGCGCCGCGCACCGGCTCGTAGGCTCCGGCGCTGACGCCGCCCGTGAACACGATCACATCGGCACCTCGTTCGACGGCGGTCGCGGTGACGGTGCGCACGGCGTCGGCGTCGTCGGCGACGCGCGCCACGAGGACGACCTCGGCGTCGGCGTCGGCGACGAGGAGCTCGAGCAGGGGGCCGTTCGAGTCGGGGATGCGACCACGGGCAGCCGGCTCACCCGGCGACAGCAGCTCGCTGCCCGTCGAGACCACGGCCACGCGCGGCGCCCGGGTCACCGACACGGTCTCGACCCCGGCGGCGACGGCCGCCGCGAGCTGGAACGCGCCGAGGCGCTCGCCGGCGAGCACGACGGCATCCCCCGCATGCAGGTCGGCGCCGCGACGGCGGACGAATGCTCCCGGTGCGGCGGGTGCTCGCAGTACCCGCACTTCGCCCAGCGAGTCGGCGAGTCCTCCGGCGGTGTCCTCGAAAGGCACGATCGCATCAGCGGCGGTCGGCGTGGGTGAGCCCGTCATGATCCGCGCGGCCTCGCCGGCATCCAGAGGCGGGTCGTCGGACACCCCGGCGGGCAGGTCGGCGACCACGCGCAGCACCACCGGGTCGTCGGCGGATGCCGCGGCCACGTCGGCCGCGCGCACCGCGAAGCCGTCCATCGCCGAGTTGTCGAAGAGCGGGATGTCGTGGGCCGCCGTCGCGGGCTCGGTAAGGGTGCGGTGGGCGGCGTCGCGGATCGCACGACTCTCGGTCGGGAGAACGCGTGCGGCGTCGAGAACGAGGGCGAGCTGCTCCTCGACCGTGCGGCGGCTGCCGTTCGCGGCGCTCATGCCGACACCGCCGATCGGATCGTGATCTCGTGCTGTCTCGAGGTGAGGGCGTCGATGATGGCGAGTCGGCCGAGCAGCGGCTCGCCCGCGCCGGTGATGAGCTTCACGACCTCGCCCGCCAGCATCCCGCCCACCTGCACGCACAGCGCTCCGAGCACGCCGACCTGCGCGCAGCTCGGCGGCTCGCCCTCGGTGCCGAGCGGGAAGAGATCGGTCAGGACGACGGGCGAGTGCCCCTCGGGCGGATCCGACCAGAACACGGTCGCCTGTGCGTGCCACTCCTGCACGGCGCCCCACACGAGCGGGATGCCGAGGGCTTCGGTCGCGGCGGAGACATCGCGCCGGGTCGCGAAGGAGTCGCTCGTGTCGACCACGATGTCGGCCCCCGCGAACAAGCGCTCGGCGTTGTCGGAGTCGAGCCGCTCCGCCGCCGTCACGACCTCTGCCCCGGGCGACAGTGCGGTGATCGCGCGCGCCGCCGAGGTTGTCTTGGGTCTGCCGATGTCCTCGACGCGGTGTGCGAGCTGACGCTGCAGATTGGTCAACTCGACGATGTCGTCGTCGATCACCGCGATGCTGCCGACCCCTGCCGCGGCGAGGGCGAGGAGAACCGGGGAGCCGAGGCCGCCGGCGCCGACGACGGTGACGTGGGCGGCGGCGAGGCGGCGCTGCCCCTCTTCTCCGATGCCTGCGAGCACCGCGTGCCTGGCGGTGCGCACGAGTTCGGCCGGGTCGAGGGCGGGCGCGGGAGCGACGAGCGGCTGCATGCCCCCAGGCTATGCCCGGGGTGCGCGATTGCGGCGGGTGCAGGGGGATTCGGCCGGAGTTCGGAGCGGGCGGTCCTGTCAGGAGCAAAACGGTTCCGCGGATACGGTTGTTTTCTCCCTCAGCATCCGCTTCTGCGGTAATGTTCGACCATGCAGAGCTTTCGGATCTCCCGCGCGGCACAGCTGCTCGGGGTGAGCGATGACACGGTGCGGCGCTGGATCGACCAGGGCCTGCTGCCGACGACCGACGCCGTCCCGGCCGAGATCCCCGGAGATGCGCTGGCGGCACGCGCGGTGGAGCTGGCCGAGGAGGCGCAGGAGTCGAGCCATGCGCTCTCGAGCGCTCGCAACCGCTTCGTCGGCATCGTGACCCGCGTGCAGATCGATGGACTCATGGCGCAGGTCGATCTGCAGTCGGGTCCGCACCGCGTCGTCTCGCTCATGTCGGCTGAGGCCGCTCGCGAACTGGATCTCGAGGTGGGCTCTCTCGCCACCGCATCCGTCAAGGCGACGCAGGTCGTCGTCGAAGTGCCGAAGGGCTGATCCATGAAGCGCACTCTCCGCCGCACCGTCACGGTCGTTCTGACCGCCGCAGCGCTCGCTCTCACGGGGTGCGCCGCTGGTGCCGAGTCGCCGACGCCGACCGCCACGGATGACTCCGCTGAGAGCAACGTGAGCGGGGAGCTCACGGTCTACGCGGCCGCCTCGCTCTCCGGTGCGTTCGACGAGATCGGCGCGGCGTTCACCGAGGCGAACCCCGACGTCGACTTCAGCGGCGTGTACGACGGCTCGTCGACGCTGGTCACCCAGCTGCTCGAGGGCGCCCCGGCCGACGTGTTCGCCTCGGCAGACGAGGCGAACATGAAGAAGCTCGAGGATGCAGCGGTCAACCCGGCCCTGTTCGCGTCGAACACTCTCGTGATCGCCGTGCCCACCGGAAACCCCGGCGGCGTCGAGACCCTCGCCGACCTGGCCGACGTCACCACCGTGCTGTGCGCCCCCGAGGTGCCGTGCGGTGCCGCCTCCGCCACGCTGCTCTCGAACGCCGGCGTCACGGTCGAGGCGGCGAGCCTCGAGCAGAACGTCACTGCGGTGCTCACCAAGGTCGCGGCATCCGAGGCGGATGCCGGGCTCGTGTACGCGACCGATGTGATCGGCCGCGACGACGTCGAGGTGATCGTGCCGGACGGCGCAGACGAGGTCGTCAACCACTATCCGATCGCGGCGCTCTCCGAGGCTCCGAACTCCGCGGCCGCCGAGGCGTTCGTCGCCTTCGTGCTGTCAGACGAGGGACAGCGCATCCTGGCCGACTTCGGGTTCGGAAAGCCGTGAGTGCGGCCGGAGCGCGCGGATACGCGCCGCGCGCGCTGGCCGTCCCCGCCCTGGTCGGGCTCGCGTTCCTCATCCTCCCGCTCGCGGCCCTGGTCGCCCGCGTCGAGTGGTCGACCTTCCTCGCCGATGTGACGTCGGAGGCCGCGCGCTCGGCGCTGCTGCTGTCGCTGGGCACAGGTCTCGTCGCCACAGTGCTGTGCATCGTGATCGGCGTTCCGCTGGCGCTGACCATTGCTCGTTCAGGGCCGCGCCTCGCGGCAGTGCTGCGTGCGGCTGTCACGGTTCCGCTCGTGCTGCCGCCCATGGTCGGCGGCGTCGCCCTGCTCTACCTATTCGGGCGGGCGGGGTGGTTCGGCGGACTCGGGCTCTCGTTCAGCACGCCGGCGGTCATCCTCGCGCAGACGTTCGTGGCGCTGCCTTTCCTGGTGCTGGCGGTCGAGGGCGCCGTGCGCACCTCGGGGGTCGAGTACGAGCGCACCGCCGCCGCGCTCGGCGCCGGCCGCTGGACGATCCTGCGCCGCATCACCCTGCCCCTCGCCGCCCCCGGAATCGTGGCCGGCGTGGTGCTGTGCTTCGCACGGGCGATCGGCGAGTTCGGAGCCACGGCACTCTTCGCGGGCAACCGCCCCGGCGTCACGCAGACCATGCCCCTGGCGATCTACACGGCCTTCAACGGTGCCGGAGTCACGCAGGGCGCCGCGGTCGCCCTCGCACTGCTGCTGCTCGTCACCGCGATCCTCGTGCTGCTGCTCGTGCGCGGGTGGCGTCCAGGTGCTGCACGATGAGCGCCGTCGAGGGCCTGCGCGCCCAGGTGATCGTGCCTCGGGAGCACTTCACGGTCGATGTCTCGCTGCGGGTGCAAACGGGGGAGACGGTCGCCGTGATGGGGCCGAGTGGCGCGGGCAAGTCGACGCTGCTGCAGGCGCTCGCCGGACTCGAGCCGCTGGGTGGGGGCGAGATCGCCGTCGAGGGTCGCGTCGTCGACCGGGTCGCGAAGCCACGGGTGCGGACCGAGCCGATGCGCCGCGGTGTCGTGCTGCTGGGGCAGAAGCCCCGGCTGTTCCCTCATCTGTCGGCGCGCGAGAATGTGGCGTTCGGGCCGCGGGCTGCCGGGGGCGAGGCTCGTGCTGCGCGAGCCGGCGCCGACGACTGGCTCGCGCGGGTCGGACTCCCCGGCTCCGGCGAGCGGATGCCGCACGAGCTCTCCGGAGGCGAGCAGCAGCGGGTCGCGGTCGCGCGTGCGCTCGCCGCATCCCCTCGTGTCGTACTGCTCGACGAGCCTCTCGTAGCGCTCGACCCCGAGACGGCCGGCGACATCAGACGGATGCTGCGCGACCAGCTCGTCTCGACCACGACCGTCGCGGTCACGCACGATGCCGCGGATGCCGTCGCGCTCGCCGACCGGTTGATCGTCGTCGAGGCTGGGCGCGTGACTCAGGAGGGGCCGGTGCGCGACGTGCTCGCCGCCCCGGCATCCGGTTTCGTCGCATCGATCGCCGGGGTGAATCGCCTGGTGGGCGTCGCGAGCGGGGGAGGGTGGCGCAGCGGCGAGGTGCTGCTGACCAGTGCCGATCCTGCGTCGCGTGCGCTCGCAGCGACGGATGGTGCTGCGCTCGCCGCGGTCTTCCGCCCGGGCGATGTGCGGGTCGCCGAGGCGGGCGCGGAGTCGTGGCCGGCTGTGGTGGCGCGCATCGAGCCCACCCTGGGAGGCATGCGCGTGCACACCGATGTGGGGGCGGTCGACCTGTCGCTGGATGCTGCCGGATGCGTCGCGGTCGGCGATCGGATTCGGCTGCGGGTGGACCCGGCACTGGTGCGGTTCGTCGCGGTGCCCTGAGCTGCGCCCAGCTTCGTGATCGAGCATCGAATTCTCTGCTGACAGCGCTTCATATCGATATGCGTCGCGGTGGGTGTGGAGGATGAAGCCTCGTTGCCGTCAGAGTTTCATGCGGACGCGGCCGATAAGACCAGAATTCGTCTCCGCACGGTAGCGGTGGGACCGTGGGAGGGTCTTGCGCCAGCGTCGGTGTGAGGAAAGGAGATGGTGACGATGTCAGACACTTCGAGAGGGGCGACAGTGGGGCACACGGTTGCAGCCCGCGGACTCCTCCGCCAAGACGAACACGACTCGTGGTTGATTCCGGTGGTCTCGCTGTCACCCGAGACCCGCCTTGCTATGGACGATGCCAGGATTCTTCTGGATGCATCTTCAGATCTCGATCGCTTGACCCACGGCTACGTCGAGGTGCGAGGAGTGTGGGTTCGCGAGGGAGCAGTCGCGGTCCGGGACATCATTCCGGTAGCTGAGGATGCCGCAGTCCTTGCGCCGCCGCCGTCATTGGGTACGCAGGCTCTTCTGTCTTTGCCTTCTGCTGCTGGCAGCCGGGCCGGGATCGATCTCTCCCTCGCTCGGTCGGTCGCTGGAGACCTGGTCGAGAAAGAAGCAGCATTGCATTTCGTCGTGGTGGACGACGCCGAGCATTTCGCAGTCGTTGTCGCGGCCACTGATGTCGATCGCGTCGAGTCTGAGCTGGGGCCGCTTCTGGGCCCTTACCTCGTCGTTGTCCACTCGCAGAACACCCCGGCCATGCTCCGACGCGCGGACGAAATCCTCGCCATTGAGGGCCGGGACAACAACCTCCTCCTGTCCGGAGAGGCGATGAGTCCGCATGGTGACTACCGCGTCGTCGGCATCGTCAGACGCTGGACATCGGCGCTGAGTACGGCGCCTGCAAGCGCGCTCGAGGTGCGGGCGTGGATCCACCCATGAGAGTGGAGAGCTTCAACGAGTCTTCAGTAACTGAATCTCCAGCTCGTGGGGCGAGCATGGCGACCGAAGTTCGCGCACGTGGCCGAGTGTCAGTGGGGGCTTGCTACATTGAAGTCAATCGTTCAGCCCGCCCGGATCCTTCCGGTGTGGGCTGGATTTCTTTGGGCCTGGCATGATCGTCGGTGTGCCCGAACGATGGCTCGCTGCTGTCAACTACTACCGTCTGAGCGGGTACTGGTACATCTATCGGACCCTAACGACGGAGGACGGGCGGATTGTCCGCTCAGACGATTTCGCTGGCGACACCAAGTTCTCGGCGATTACCGCGCTGTACGAGTTCGATCGAAAGCTCCGCACTCTCGTCCACGACGGAATCGAACGCATCGAGGTAGCCCTGCGCATCCAGGTCAGCTACGTGCTGGGAGCCAAGGATCCCCTCGCTCATGAGGATCCGCGGCTGTTCCGCCCGGATTTCGACCATGCCACGTGGGGCCAAAGGCCGAGTAGCGCGAAATGCCCGCAGCTCCGCGTTCATCAGGCATCACGCGGATCGATACGGCGGCGACATCCCCATCTGGGTTCTCGTCGATGTTCTCGACTTCGCGGATGTCTCGATCCTGTTCGAAGGAATGCGCGCTGCGGATCAGTTCCAGGTCGCTGAGGGGCTCGGAATTCGGTTCGACCTCAGCCAGCTGCGTCCCTCGCAGCGGAAGAAGGCCCTCAAGAACCATCCGCTTGCTCGTTGGCTTGAGCAACTGTCACTCATGCGCAACATCACCGCCCATCATGGACGCCTGTGGAATCGCAGACTAGCTCCGGCGGCCACCAGTGCAATGAGGACGGTGCCTGGGCTTGAATGTCTCCGAGAGGGTCAGAGCGAAGACGTCTTCGGCGCCCTCTCAATTGTGGCCATCATCCTCGAAACCACATCGCCAGGATCCACGTGGTCAGCGAAAGTGGTCCGAGAGATGGACAGCATATTTAGCCTGCTCCAGGAGCGCTCCTCGAAGGAGATGGGATTCCCGGAGGATTGGCGGGCTCGAAGTGTTTGGAGTGCCGCCAGATGATCGGCTCATGGGACGCTTCCCTCGGTTCGTCTCACGAGCTCATCACGGCGTGGTCGCGTCTCAGAAGGGGTGTTCGCAAGAGATCACGGTAGTGGATGCCCATGTGAGACGCCGGTGGCGCGGGCGTCCAGAGAAGTCAGTACCGCCCGGCTGCCCGGAAGACCTGGCAATATGCCGGTCGTCGTGCCCACGCGGGCCGTGGCGTCGGAGGCGCGGGTAGTCTCGGAACATGTTGGGGAGAGGGATGGAGCGATGACGGCGGTGCCGGTCGTGATCGGGATGCGGGCGCCGAGCGCCGCGGTCATCGATGCCGCCGCGCCCGCCTCGCAGGGACTCATCGATACCCACGGTCGCGTGCACCGCGACCTGCGCATCTCGCTGACCGACCGCTGCTCGCTGCGCTGCACCTACTGCATGCCCGAGCAGGGCAACGAATGGCTTGCGCGCACGAGCATCCTGTCGACCGACGAGATCGTCGAGGTCGCCCAGGTCGCCGCATCGCTCGGCATCCGCACCTTCCGGCTCACCGGGGGTGAGCCGCTGCTGCGTGCCGACATCGTCGACGTGGTGCGACGTGTCTCGGCGATCGAGGGTGACGAAGGCCCCGTCGAGGTCGCGATGACGACCAATGGCATCACGCTCGCGAAACACTTGCCCGACCTGATCGAGGCCGGACTCACGCGTCTGAACATCAGCATCGACACGGTCGACCGTCAGCGCTTCGCCGACCTCACGCGTCGTGATCGCATCGACGACGTGTTCGAGGGCATCGCGGCAGCGGCGGCATCCGAGCTCCGCCCGCTCAAGCTCAACACGGTCGCGATGCGCGGCGTGAACGACGACGAGTTGCCTGACCTGGTCGCGTTCGCGATGGAGGTCGGCGCGCAGCTGCGCTTCATCGAGCAGATGCCGCTCGACGCCGGGCACACCTGGGATCGCGCCTCGATGGTCACGCGCGAGGAGATCCTCAAGAAGCTCAGCGCGAGATGGAGCCTCGAGCCTGTTCCCGGTCGCGGCGGTGCACCCGCCGAGAAGTGGCGCATCGACGGCGGACCTCACGAGGTCGGCGTCATCGCCTCGGTCACCGCTCCGTTCTGCGGCGCGTGCGACCGCCTGCGCCTCACCGCCGATGGGCAGCTGCGCAACTGCCTGTTCTCCAACGCCGAGTACGACCTGATCGACTCGCTCCGCGGACCCGCTGCGTCCGATCCCGCCCAGCGGGCAGGGGCGATCGGAGCCATGCTGCGCTCGTGCGTGCACGGCAAGCTGCCGGGGCACGCGATCAACGACCCGTCGTTCCTGCAGCCCGCCCGTGGCATGAACGCCATCGGCGGCTGAGCGCTCACTGCGCGTCATTCTCGCCGGCACGCTGTCATGACGTCGGGTCGGCTGTTACCGTGAGCGCGTGAGCAGCCCGTCACCCGACTCTCTCGCCGGCCGCCCGGATCCCGTGCCGGTCGGCGTCAGGTCGCACGCATCCGCCCGCGCGACGGGTGTCGTCATCATCGCCATGAGCATCGCGGTCTGGTGGCCGGCGTTCACTCTGGGCGCATGGGGGACGTTCTTCTTCGATCAGATGCTCACCGTCTGGGCGGCGTCGGTCGGCGCGCTGATCGTCGTGCTCTTCCAACCCCGGGGGCGGCCGCGGGTGCTCAAGGCGCTCGCCCTGCTGGTGCCATCGCTCTGGCTGGTGCTGTCGTTCGCGCCCCTCGATGCCGACGACGTGCTGTCGGTCGTGATCGACCTTCTGGCCGTCTTCGTGGCGCTGTTGAGCGTGCCCGCCACGATCTGGGTGCTCGCGCGCGTCATGTGGCCCGAGTTCGGCGAAGACATCAGCAGGGGTCGGCGGTTCCTCGTCGTGATCGCGGTCATCGTGGTCGGCGTCGCGTCGTTCGCGCTCGGCGCGAACCAGGAGCACTTCCTGACCTGCGGAGACTTCACCATCAGCGGCAACTCCGAACCGCAGGGGTGCGTTCCGGGGCCGCCGAGTTGATGAGCCGTGAGGTCAGCCGAGGAACTCGCGCGCGGCCGACGACAGTGCGGTGATGCCGACCTCGATGGTCGGGTGGATCACCGGCGCGAAGAACGGCGAGTGGTTCGTGGGGATGTCCTTGTCGAGCGTCCCCGCGGCAGCTGATGCCGCGAAGGTCGCCGCATCGACCCCGCCCCAGAACCAGAACACGAGCGGCACTCCGGTGTCGCGCGCGAACCACGAGACGTCTTCACTGCCGGTGAACATGCCGGGGTCGATCACCGACGCCTCGCCCAATGCGCGCTGCAGCGCCGACGTGACGCGTGCCGTGGCATCCGCGTCGTTGATCGTGGGCGGCAGGGTGTGGTCGGTGCGGATCTCGGGCTCGCGCTCTGCTCCCGATGCCGCGGCCTCGGCGCGCACGATGCGCTCGACGCTCGCGAGCACCTTGTCGCGCATCTCGTCGTTCGGGTAGCGCAGGCTGAGCTCGAGCTTCGCCTCGGCGGGGATGATGTTGTTCTTCAGACCGGCGTGGATCGAGCCGACCGTGACGACGGCGACGTCACGGGGGTCGACCTCGCGTGAGGTGATCGTCTGCAGGCGCATGACGGTCGCCGCGGCCATGACCACGGGGTCGATCGTCGAGTGCGGACGCGAGCCGTGTCCGCCGCGGCCGTGAAGGGTGACGGTCAGGCCGTCGGATGCCGCCATCTGCGTGCCGGGGCGCACGCCGATCGTGCCGGCAGGAAGAGGGGTGACGTGCTGTCCGAGCACGATGTCGGGGTGGGGCACGAGGTCGCGCAGGCCGTCGTCGAGCATCGCGCGGGAACCGGCGCCGTACTCCTCGGCGGGCTGGATCAGCACGACCACGGTGCCCGACCAGTCCGCCTTCTCGGCGACGAGCTTCTCGACGGCGCCGATCATCGCGGTGACGTGCATGTCGTGTCCGCAGGCGTGCATGACGGGAACCGTGTTGCCTGCGGGGTCGATGCCGGTCGCGGTGCTCGCGTAGGCGAGTCCCGTCTCCTCGCCGACGGGCAGCGCGTCCATGTCGGCGCGCACCCACACGACCGGGCCGTCGCCGTTCTTCAGAACTCCGACGACTCCCGTGACGCCGATGCCCTCGTGCACCTCGAGCCCGAGATCCCGCAGGTGACCGGCGGCGATGCCGGCGGTGCGCGTCTCCTGGAACGAGAGCTCAGGATGCTGGTGCAGGTCGATGTAGAGCGCTTCGAGATCGATCGTCATGGCCCCGAGCCTAGTCGTGGCGGTAGGACTCCAAGGTGGGTCCGGGGTGCAGCACGCCGTTGACGATGGCGCGGATCGCGAACTCGCTCGCCTCGCCGAGGTCGAAGACGTCGCGGTGCAGCAGCCACTGCAGCTGCAGGCCGTCCATGACGGCGAGGATTCCGGCCGCGGCGGTCGCGACCGTCGCGGGCTCGGTCACGCCCTCCTGCGCGCACAGCAGATGGAACGCCTCGGTCACCTCGCGACGCAGCGTCGTGTAGCGCTCCTCGAAGTACTCGCGACCGGGGTGGTTGTCGGTCACGGATTCGGAGGACAGGACCGTGTACGCCTGCACGATGCCGGGGCGTCGCTCGTTCGCGATGGCCGTGCGCACCAGGTGCAGGAAGAGCTCGGGGCCACCGGGGATGTGCTTCTCGGCGAGCTCGGCCACGTCGGCCTGGTCGCGGTACGCGAGAACCTCGAGGAGCAGCTTCTGCTTCGAGCCGAAGTGGTGCAGGACTCCCGCGTGCGTGATGCCGACCTGCTCGGCGACATCGGCGAGGGTGCCGTTGGTCGAGCCCTTGTTGCCGAAGATCTCGACGGCGGCCTTGAGGATCTGCTCCCGCTTCTCACGCGTCGCGGGGCGGACGTTCGCAGGTGCGACGACATCCTTCGCCATGGTCCCTCCTCTCCTGCACCGATACCTGATCTGGATCGTACTTGCCAACTCTACTTACCAACGAGTAACCTCGCACCAGCTTACTTTCTCGCCAGTAAGCAAAACAGGTCGGATGCCCGAGCACCGACAGCACCACAGCACAACGACCCGTGCCCAAGGAGAAGCAATGAAGCTCAGAAAGTCCCTGATCGCTGTCGCGGCGATCTCCGCCCTCAGCATCTCGGCCCTCGCCGGCTGCGCCGCCGGCGGATCGAACGACAGCGGCTCCGGAGACGGTGCCGCCCTGACGATCGCCAAGCCAGACGGCGCGATCACCACCGAGTCGAACAACCCGTACGTCGGCGACTCGTCGGCCTCGAAGTACGGCTACGGCAAGGTCATCTTCGAGACGCTGGGCCTCGTGAACCAGACCGGTGACCGCGAGGTCACGCCCTGGCTCGCCGAGAGCATCGAGTGGAACGACGACTACACCGCGGTCACGGTCGTGCCTCGCAAGGACGTCACCTGGAGCGACGGCGAGCCGTTCACCGC
The DNA here is from genome assembly GCF_051062835.1 of Microbacterium sp. CGR1. Classification (GTDB taxonomy): domain Bacteria; phylum Actinomycetota; class Actinomycetes; order Actinomycetales; family Microbacteriaceae; genus Microbacterium. The sequence goes on from NZ_JAOTPG010000001.1 coordinate 2,926,003, forward strand.
CGACGACATCGTCTTCACCTACGAGCTCGTCTCGACGCCGGCGCTCGACACCGCCGGCCTCAAGTTCGAGGGCGCGACCGTCGAGGGCGACGCCGTCACGCTCACCTTCGGGGAGTCGAAGTACGTCAACCAGGCCCGCGTGCTGCACGTGCCCATCGTGCCGAAGCACATCTGGGAGAAGTTCGACGAGCCCGCGACCGACCCGGTCAAGGGCGACGACCTGGTCGGCACCGGTCCCTACGCGCTGTCGAACTGGTCGACCGAGTCGGTCACGCTCGAGGCCCGCGACGACTACTGGGGCGGCGACCTCGCCGTGCCCGAGCTGCACTACGTCTCGTACGGCGACAACACGGCACTCACCACCGCGCTCGCGCAGGGCGAGGCCGACTGGGCGCAGGCGTTCATCCCGCAGATCCAGGAGCAGTTCCTCGACGCGGACCCCGAGCACAACAAGTTCTACGTGGCTCCGACCACCGGCTCCGCGACGCTGTTCATGAACCTGCAGCAGAAGCCGTTCGACGACGTCGCGTTCCGCAAGGCGCTCGCCTGGGTGATCGACCGCGACGCCTACGTCGACATCGCCCGCGAGGGTGCCAGCGAGCCGGTCTGGTCCGTCACCGGTCTGTCCTCGATCCTCGAAGACGAGATCCAGCCCGAGTTCGAAGGCCAGGACTACTCGGTCGATGCCGAGAAGGCGCGCGGGATCCTCGAGGATGCCGGTTACACCTGGAAGGACGACGCACTGGTCGACCCCGAAGGCACGCCCGTCTCGTTCACCCTCTCGGTCCCCTCGGGATGGAGCGACTGGAACACCGCGCAGGAGCTCATCGCCGAGGACATCACCGAGGCGATCGGCGCCGAGGTCAAGATCGACATGCCCGACTGGGGCGGCTGGGCCGGTCCCCGCGACGAGGGCACCTTCTCGGCGATCATCCACTGGCTCGAGGACAGCGGCACGGCCTACGGCCTCTACACCTCGACCATGGACCCGCGCTGGATCTCGCCCGAGGGCATCGCAGGATTCAACTTCGGACGTTTCGAGGACCCGGCGGCCACCGAGGCGCTGAACACCTACGCGAACGCCTCGTCCGACGAGGAGCGCACCGCGGCGATCACCACTCTCGAGCAGATCTTCGTCGATCAGGTCCCGGCGATCCCGCTCGGAGCGCACCCGCTGCTCGGCGAGTACAACACCCGCAACTACGTGGGATGGCCGTCCGAGGACGACCCCTACGCCTCGGGTGACCCGACGCAGCAGAACATCGTGATGATCCTCACGAAGCTGAAGCCGGCCGAGTAAGCAGTCCGCGGAGGGGCGGATGCGACCGCATCCGCCCCTCCCACCGACCTCCCGACCGACGAAGGACCCCTCATGTCAGAATCCCTGCTCAGCGTGCGCGACTTCTCGGTCGTGTACGACGTCGATCCACCTGTCGAGGCGGTGAAGAACGTGACCCTCGAACTGCAGCGCGGCGAGATCCTCGGCCTCGCGGGAGAGAGCGGATGCGGCAAGACCACCCTCGCCTACGGAGTGCAGCGCCTGCTTCGGGCACCCGCTGTCATCGCCGGCGGCAGCGTGACGTTCCACGATGCGTCCGGCGTCGACGTCGACATCAACGCCCTCGACGTCGACGCGATGCAGAAGTTCCGCTGGGACAAGGTGTCGATGGTGTTCCAGGGGGCGATGAACGCGCTCAACCCCGTCGCCACGATCGGGTCGCAGCTCGAGGACGTCTTCGAGATCCACCGGCCCGACATGACGCGCCGGCAGCGCCGGGCCGAGGCCGAGGAGCTGCTCGAGATCGTCAAGGTCGGCCGTCAGCGCACCCGTTCGTTCCCGCACGAGCTGTCCGGCGGCATGCGCCAGCGCGTCATGATCGCGATGGCCCTGGCCCTTCGCCCGCAGCTCATGGTCATGGACGAGCCGACGACCGCACTCGACGTGCTGGTGCAGCGAGAGATCCTCAAGCAGATCTCGCAGCTGCGTCACGAATTCGGCTTCTCGGTGATCTTCATCACCCACGACCTCCCTCTGCTGCTCGAGATCAGCGACCGCATCGCGATCATGCGCGAGGGAGAGATCGTCGAGCTCGCGTCCGCCGAGCAGATCTGGACGGATCCGCAGAACGACTACACGAAGACGCTGCTGTCGTCGTTCCCCCGTCTCACCGGTGCGCGAGGAGTGCTGACCCGATGACCACTCTCGAGTTCTCCCACGTCACCAAGACCTACAACGTCCGCGGAGCCGGTCAGCTCAAGGCGCTCGACGACGTCAGCTTCACCCTGACCTCGGGGCAGACCATCGGCCTGGTCGGACAGTCCGGCAGCGGCAAGTCGACCATCGCGAAGATCCTCACCCAGCTCGAGACGCCGACGACCGGAGAGGTGCGCCTCGATGGCAAGCCCATCCCTCGGCGCGGCAAGGGGCTGCGGAAGTACCGCCAGCAGCTGCGGATGGTGTTCCAGGATCCGTTCGCCTCGCTCAACCCGTACCACTCGATCAGGTACCACATCGAGCGCCCGATCCGCCTCGACGACGTCGTGCCGAAGAAGGAGACCGAGGCCGAGGTGCGCCGCCTGCTCGAGCGCGTGCGGCTCGACGCGGATGCCGTGATCGACCGCCGCCCGCACGAGCTGTCTGGCGGTCAGCGTCAGCGCGTCGCCATCGCCCGCGCGCTCGCATCGCGCCCTTCGCTGCTCGTCGCCGACGAGCCGGTGTCGATGCTCGACGTGTCGATCCGCCTCGGGGTGCTGAACCTGCTCGCCGACCTGCAGCGCGAAGAGGGTCTCGGCGTTCTGTACATCACCCACGACCTCGCCACCGCCCGCCATTTCAGCGACAAGATCATGGTGCTCAACCAGGGTCGGGTCGTCGAGTACGGCGATGCCGACGACGTCATCCTCAACCCGCAGGACCCCTACACGCGCGAACTGCGGGCGGCTTCTCCCGACCCAGACAAGCACTTCGCGACGGCCGGCTCGCACGGAGGTGCACAGTGACCACCGCATCCCCCGATCTGGGTCAGATCGACCAGGAGAGCCGCGACGCGCTCGAAGTCGGCACCACCGCGACCACCGCGCAGAAGGGACGCACGCTCGTGCCGTGGCGATTCTTCGCCGGACGGGCGGGCTTCTACCTGTTCACCCTGTGGGCCGCCATCACGATCAACTTCTTCCTGCCGCGGTTCATGAAGGGCGATGCCGTCAGCTCGTATCTCGCCCGCAACCGCAACATCAGCCCGGAGGCTGCCGACTCGCTGCGCATCCTGCTCGGCATCGACACCGACAAGTCGATGTGGCAGCAGTACATCGACTACTGGGCGATGCTCTTCCGCGGCGATCTCGGCATCTCGACGCTGCACGGTCTGCGGCCGGTGTCGGAGGTGCTGGCATCCGCCCTCCCGTGGACGCTCGGCCTCGTCGGCCTCGCGACGATCATCTCGTTCGCGCTCGGCACGGTGGGCGGCGCGATCGTCGGCTGGAAGCGCGGCAGCAGGCTCGACGCGCTCATCCCGATCACGACGTTCTTCAACACCATCCCGTACTTCTGGCTCGGACTCATCGCGATCGCGATCTTCTCGTCGACGCTCAAGTGGTTCCCCTCGTCGCACGCCTACGACAAGGGCCAGTCGCCCGAGTGGAGCCTCGACTTCATCGGTCAGGTGATCGTGCACGGCACCCTGCCGGCGGTCACGATCATCATCGCCTCGCTCGGCGGCTGGATGCTGGGCATGCGCAACATGATGCTCACGGTCCTCGACGAGGACTACATCACCGTCGCGCAGGCCAAGGGCATGCCGAACAGGCGGGTGCTGTGGGCGTATGCCGCGCGCAATGCGGTGCTGCCGCAGATCCAGAGCTTCGCGCTCTCGATCGGCTTCATCGTCGGCGGCACGATCGTCATGGAGATGGTCTTCAGCTACCCGGGCGTCGGCAAGCTGCTGCTCGACGCCACCAACGCGAAGGACTTCGCCCTGATGCAGGGGGTGTTCCTGGTGATCACGCTGTCGGTGCTGGTCGCCAACATCCTGGCGGACATCGTCTACGCATACCTCGACCCGCGCACGCGCCAGACGGAGGCCTGACATGAGCGTTCCCACATCGACCGACACCACGGCACCCGACGGCAGCGCGATCCCCACCGGGATGCCGGAGACCGCGACGTTCCGCACCGCTGAGGGTGACCAGCCGACCCGCAAGACGTTCTGGTCGCAGCTGGTGCAGGCGTTCGCGATGTTCCGCAACCCGAAGTCGATCGCCGGCCTGATGATCCTCGGGGTGTTCGTGCTGATCGCGATCTTCGCGCCGCTGCTCGCGCCCTACGGGGCCACCCAGAAGGATCGCACGGCGCTCCGCCAGCCGCCGTCCCTCGACCACTGGCTCGGAACTACGCACATGGGTGAGGACGTGCTGAGCCAGCTGATCTTCGGCACCCGCGGCGTGGTCGTCGTCGGCTTCCTCTCGGCGATCATCGCGACCGTCATCGCGATCACGATCGGCGTCATCGCCGGGTACGTCCGCGGATGGAAGAGCGAGTCGCTGTCGGCGCTCACGAACGTGTTCCTCGTGATCCCCGGCATCCCGCTGATCATCATCGTGGCCTCGCAGTTCGAGAACCCTCCGCTGATCGTGATCGCCGCGGTGCTGGGGCTCACGGGCTGGGCCTGGGGTGCGCGTGTGCTGCGGGCGCAGACCATGTCGCTGCGCAACCGCGACTTCATCCAGGCCGCCCGGGCCAACGGCGAACCGCTGCACCGCATCATCACGGTCGAGATGCTGCCGAACCTCATGGCGCTGATCGCGTCGAGCTTCGTCGGCACCGTCACCGCGGCCATCCTCGGTCTCACCACCCTCGCCTTCATCGGCGTGATCCCGGTGAGCAACCTCAACTGGGGCACCATCCTGTTCTGGGCGCAGCAGAACGGCGCGTTCCCACGTCTGTGGTGGTGGTACGTGCCCGCAGGTCTCTGCATCGCGATCATCGGGGTGGCCCTGTCGCTCATCAACTTCGGCATCGACGAGTACGTCAACCCGAGGCTGCGGTCGGCGGGTGAGCGCGCCCGCGCGATGAAGAAGAAGGGGCTCAATGTGAACGACCCGGTGACGGCGGTGCGCAGCGTGCCCACGACCGACTCGGGTACCGTGCAGAGCGCGGCGACAGCGACGACGACCCAGACGAAGACCGATACGAAGACCGATACGAAGACACAGAACGCCGAGTGATGACCTCTCAGACCCTGACCGAATCCCTGCCGTACCTCGACCCCGAACTGCCGATCGCGGCACGCGTCGCCGACCTCCTCGATCGCATGACGGTCGAGGAGAAGATCGGGCAGATGCTGCAGCTCGACGCCCGCGACGACCTCGACGACCACGTGCTCGGAAAGCACGTCGGCTCGATCCTGCACACCTCACCCGAGCGCATCATCCGGGCGAACGAGCTGACCTCGCAGACTCGGCTGCGCATCCCGCTGCTCGTCGCGGAGGACTGCATCCACGGCCACTCGTTCTGGCCCGGTGCGACGATCTACCCGACCCAGCTCGGCATGGCGGCGACCTGGGATGCCGAGCTCGTCGAGAAGGTGGCGAGGGCCACCGCGGTCGAGGTCGCGGCGACCGGCATCCACTGGACCTTCTCGCCGGTGCTGTGCATCGCGCGCGACCTGCGCTGGGGCCGTATCGACGAGACGTTCGGTGAAGACCCGTTCCTGATCGGCGAGCTCGCCTCGGCGATGGTGCGGGGGTACCAGGGCGAGGGACTCGACGACCCGACCGCGATCCTCGCCACGGCGAAGCACTTCGCGGGGTACTCCGAGACGCAGGGCGGGCGCGACGCGAGCGAGGCCGACATCTCGCGGCGCAAGCTGCGGTCGTGGTTCCTGCCGCCGTTCGAGCGCGTCGCCCGCGAGGGATGCCGCACGTTCATGCTCGGCTACCAGACCACCGACGGGGTGCCGATCACGGTCAACGACTGGCTGCTCAGCGACGTGCTGCGCGGCGAGTGGGGCTACACCGGCACGCTCATCACCGACTGGGACAACGTCGGTCGCATGGTGTGGGAGCAGCACGTGCAGCCCGACTATGCGCACGCCTCGGCCGCCGCGGTGACTGCCGGCAACGACATGGTCATGAACACCCCCGGCTTCTTCGCGGGTGCGCTCGAGGCGGTGTCGAACGGACTCCTCGCCGAGGATGCCTTCGACGACGCGGTCGCGCGCATCCTGACCCTGAAGTTCGAGCTCGGGCTGTTCGAGAACCCGCGGCTGCCGCAGGACGAGCTGGATGCCGTGGTCGGCAGCGACGCACACGCGGAGCTCAACCTCGAGACGGCTCGCCGCTCGATCGTGCTGCTCGAGAACGACGGTGTGCTGCCGCTCGATGCCGTGGCATCCCTGAAGGTCGCCGTGGTGGGTCCGCTCGCCGACGATGCCCAGACGCAGCTCGGCGACTGGGCGGGTGGCTCCGGTCAGGCCGGCTGGCTCGACGGACAGCCGCGCGAGATGATCACGACCGTGCTCGACGGCCTCGCGGGCGTCGACGGCTGGTCGGTCACGCATGCCCGCGGCGCCGAGATTCTCACGCTCGAGGACGACCCCCGCGGCGCGAAGTTCCCCGACGGGCAGCCTCGGCCCTCGGTCGTCGTGCCGGCGCCGGCTGACGACGCGCTCATCGCCGAAGCGGTGGCGGCTGCTGCGGCATCCGACGTCGTCGTCGCCGTGGTCGGCGACCGCATCGAGCTCGTCGGCGAAGGGCGCTCCACCGCGACGCTCGAGCTGATCGGCGGACAGAACGCCCTGCTCGACGCGCTGATCGCGACGGGAAAGCCTGTGGTGATCGTGCTGCTCGCCTCCAAGCCGCTCGTGCTGCCGGCATCCGCCTCGCGGGCCGCCGCCGTCATCTGGGCGGCGAACCCGGGCATGCAGGGTGGCCGCGCGCTCGCCGAGATCATCTCGGGTGCCGTCGAGCCGTCAGGGCGCCTGCCGATCTCGTTCGCCCGCCACGTCGGCCAGCAGCCGACGTACTACAACCAGATCCGCGGCCAGCACGGCGACCGCTACGCCGACCTCACCCAGTCTCCGGCCTGGGCGTTCGGCGAGGGGCTGTCGTACTCGACGGTCGCGTACGGCGACCTGGCGCTCGCGTCCGATCGGCTCGGTCACGACGACACGATCGTCGCCGAGGTGACGGTCACGAACACGGGCTCTCGACCCGCGCGCGAGACCGTGCAGGTCTACGTGCGCGACTCCATCACGAGTGTCAGCTGGGCAGGCAAAGAGCTCAAGACCTACCGCCAGGTCGACGTCGCGCCGGGGGAGTCCGTGCGCGTGCGCCTCGAGCTTCCCGTCGCCGACTGCTCGATCGTGGATGCCGCCGGCATCCGCCTCGTGGAGCCCGGTGCGTTCGAGCTGCTCGTGGGTTCGAGCTCGCGGGATGACGCGCTGCTGAGCGCCGCGTTCACCGTCGCCTGAGGTGCGCCGCCGTGACGAGGGCGCTCAGGCGTCCTCGTCACGCAGACGCTGAGGCCCCGCGCCCTGACTGCCGAGGGCGTCGTCGGGGTTGAGCAGGCCGCACGCCTTCATCGACAGGCACCCGCAGCCTATGCATCCGGTGAGTTCGCGCTCGAGACGCTCGATTCCCTCGCGGCGCTTCTCGAGCTCGCGCTTCCAGCGTCTCGACGCGCGCTGCCAGTCGGCATGGCTCGGGGTCTGGGTCAGAGGCACGTCGGCGAACGCGTGCTGCACGTCGGAGAGGGGGATGCCGAGGCGCTTCGCGACCGTGATGAGCGAGACCCGCCGCAGCATGTGACGCGCGTAACGGCGCTGATTTCCGGCGGTGCGTGTCGACGCGATGAGTCCGAGGCTCTCGTAGAAGTGCAGCGCCGAGGGCGCGACGCCGGTGCGCCTGCTCATCTCACCGATCGTCAGCGGTTCGTCGGGGCCATGGACGGCCCGATCGGAATCTGTCTCTGCGGTCACGCCGACCTCCTCGATTTGACCTCAAGCGTACTTGAGGTCTTACGGTTGCACATGTGACCGCGACAGGAAGTGACCGATGACCTATGTGATCGCGCTGCCCTGCGTCGATGTCAAGGACCGTGCGTGCATCGACGAATGCCCGGTTGACTGCATCTATGAGGGCGAGCGCTCGCTGTACATCCACCCGGACGAATGCGTCGACTGCGGCGCGTGCGAACCCGTCTGCCCCGTCGAGGCGATCTACTACGAGGATGACCTGCCCGACGAGTGGCAGGACTACTACAAGGCCAACGTCGAGTTCTTCGACGAGATGGGATCCCCCGGTGGCGCCGCCAAGCTCGGCATCATCGACCGAGATCATCCGATCATCACAGCCCTTCCGCCCCAGGAGGCACCCGAATGAGCACTCAGCAGCATCCCGCAGCGCCGGTACCCTCCGAGGTCGGTGAAGGGCTCAAAGCCGCGTTCCGCGCGCACCCGGCCGGAGTCGCGATCATCACCGCGATGACCCCCGCCGGTCCGGTCGGACTCACGGCGTCGAGCGTCGCGTCCGTCGCGGTCGACCCCGCCGCGATCGTGTTCTCGGTGACCAGGGCGACCGGCAGCGCGGGCTCGATCCTGAACGCCGAGTCGTTCGTCGTGCACCTGATCGACGACGAGCACTCGGCTCTGGCGCAGAGCTTCGCGGTGAGCGGCGCCGACCGTTTCACCCCCGATCAGGGCTGGAGCACCCTTCCGACCGGTGAGCCGTACCTCGCCGAGGCGCGCGCCGCGATGCGCGGTCACACGATGTCGACGGTCGCGGTCGGGTCATCGACCGTCGTGGTCGCCGAGATCGACGAGGTGCTGCTCGGGCGGCCGGGTCGACCGCTCGTCTACCTCGACCGCCGATTCCACTCACTCCCCACCGATCAGAACGACTGAAAGGAACACGCATGACCTCTCTGTACACCCTCCCCGAACTGCCGTACGACTACTCGGCACTCGCCCCGCACATCTCGGGCAAGATCATGGAGCTGCACCACTCGAAGCACCACCAGGCCTATGTGACCGGCGCCAACACGGCCCTCGAGCAGCTGGCGGCAGCCCGTGACTCGAACGACTTCGCCGCGGTGAACAAGCTCGAGAAGGACCTCGCGTTCAACCTCGGCGGACACATCAACCACTCGGTGTTCTGGGAGAACCTGTCGCCCGACGGCGGCGGCAACCCCGAGGGCGAGCTCGAGGCGGCGCTGACCGACGCGTTCGGTTCGATCGACGCCTTCCGCGCGCACTTCACGGCGACCGCGCTCGGCGTGCAGGGCTCGGGCTGGGCTGTTCTCGCCTGGGACAGCGTCGGCGCCCGCCCGGTGATCTTCCAGCTGTTCGACCAGCAGGGCAATGCACCGCTCGGCGTCACGCCGCTGCTGCAGCTCGACGTCTGGGAGCACGCGTACTACCTCGACTACCTCAACGTGCGCGCCGACTACGTCAAGGCGTTCTGGGAGCTCGTCAACTGGTCAGACGTGCAGCGCCGGTTCCAGACTGCGCAGGAGAAGACCGCAGGGCTCATCGTCGCCCGCTGAGTCGCGTAGCCCGCTGCGCGCGCCTCTTCGGGAGGAGAACTCGTCTTCGGGAGCAGGATGCCACGGCATCCGTCCTCCCGAGGCGCAGTTCTCCTCCCGAGGCGCAGCGGATGGTGTGAGCCGCCGGACGGCAGGGGTCAGGCGAGCAGTTCGCCCGCGAGAGCCTCGATGCGGCGGCGGATGTCGTCACGGATCGGCCGCACGGCGTCGATGCCCTGGCCTGCCGGGTCGTCGAGCGTCCAGTCCTCGTACCGCTTGCCGGGGAAGAACGGGCAGGCGTCGCCGCATCCCATCGTGATCACGACGTCGGATGCCTGCACGGCCTCGGTCGTCAGCACCTTCGGCGCCTCGGCGGTGATGTCGATGCCGAGCTCGCTCATCGCCTCGACCGCGACCGGGTTGATCTGGTCGGCGGGCATGGATCCGGCCGAGCGCACCTCGATGCGGTCGCCCGCGAACTCCCGGAGGAACCCGGCGGCCATCTGCGAGCGCCCCGCGTTGTGCACGCACACGAAGAGGACGGAAGGGATGCTGTCGGTCATGATGTCTCCAGGGTAAGCGAGTGAGCGGGGTCGAGGGCGGTCGAGGGTGTCCTGCCGATCTGCAGTGTGGCGGGTGCCGAGCAGCATCCCGCGCCGGTGGCCTCGGGGTCGAAGTCGCCGGAACCCCCGCATACTCCGGTCTCAGGCAGAGCGAGCTCGTTTCGGGCGGCGCTCTCGTGATCGCCGGCGAGGTGCGCCGCGACGCTGCGCACCTGCTCGAATCCGGTCAGGGCCAGGAACGTCGGCGCTCGTCCGTAGGACTTCACCCCGACGATGAAGAACCCCTGCTCGGGCTGGGAGAGCTGCCGTGCGCCCGTCGCGCCGACGGATCCGCAGGAGTGGACGTTCGGGTCGATCTCGGACGCGATCCCGGCGACCGCCTCCAGCGATGCGTCGAGGTCGATGCGCACTTCACGCAGAATCCCGAGGTCGGGGCGGAATCCCGTCAGCGCGAAGACCCCGGCGACATCGCCGACCTCGCGTCCGTCCTCAGCGACGATCGTCAGGCCGTCGGGGTCGCGGCGGAACTCCGACACCCGGAATCCGGTCACCACGTCGACGACTCCGGCATCGATCGCGCGCCGTGCCCGTGTGCCGAGTGCGGCCCGCTCCGGCAGCTCGTCTCCCGCTTCGCCGCCGAGCACTCCCGTCGCGCTGCCGCGGCGGAGCAGCCAGGTCACCCGGGTGCCGGGAGCGCGGCGAGCCATATCCGTCAGTCTCAGCACCGCATGCGTCGCCGAATGACCGGCTCCCACGACCACGATGTGCGACCCGACGAAGGGCGAGACGTCGTCGGGCGTCCGGTACGAGATGAGGTCGGATGCCGAGGTCTCGCCGACAGCGGGGTGACCGTCGGCCCCGGCCGGGTTCGGCCTGCCCCAGGTGCCGCTGGCGTCGATGACGGCCCTGGCGAGGATCCGTCCTTCCGTTCCGCGGCCGTCGCGGGTGTGCACGGTGAACGGCTGACCTCTCCGACCGCTGTCGACGACCTTGTCTCGGCCCCGTCGCGCCACCCCGGTCACGGTCGTGTCGAACCGCACCCGGTCGCCGAGAGCGGCGGCCAGTGGTGCGAGGTACTCGGACACCCAAGCGGCCCCGGTCGGATAGCCGGAGGAAGCGCCGACCCATCCTGTGGGTTCGAGGAGGCGCCGAGAGGCCGAGTCGATCAGTTCGGGCCACGAGGAGAAGAGCCGGATGTGTCCCCACTCCGAGACGGCGGCGCCGGCGCCCGCGCCCTGTTCGATCACGACGACATCGATGTCGCGTTCGATGAGGTGCGCTGCGGCGGCGAGGCCCTGCGGGCCTGCGCCGATGACGACGACAGGAAGGTCGGACATCACGTCTCCTCGAATCGATGAACTTCAATATGAAGCATCGGGCACGTATCGAAGAATGTCAATACGTGAGAGGATGGCGGCATGACGCTCCCGGTGACCATCGCAGACGCCGCCTGCTGCACGCCGCGCACGGCATCCGCTCTGCCCCTCGCCGAGGCGGAGCGCATCGCTCGTCTGTTCAAGGCACTCGGCGACCCGACGCGCATCCGCCTGCTCTCGCTGATCTCGTCGGCCGAGGGCGGCGAGGCCTGCATCTGCGATCTCACCGACCCCGTCGGGCTCTCGCAGGGCACCGTCTCGCACCACATGAAGCTGCTCGCCGACGCCGGCCTCGTCACCCGTGAGCAACGAGGCAAGTGGGCCTACTTCGCGCTGGCAGACGGCGCGCTCGACGCGGCCGGAGAGGCGCTGCGGGGCGTCTGACCGACCCGGGTCACACCAGTCGAGCGGTCGTGCCTCGGACGTTCAGCTCGTAGGGGAGGGCTGCGGGGATGCCGGCGGCGTCGCCCTCGGCGAGCTTGGCGAGCACCGCATCGGCCGCCCGCTCGCCCTGCCCCAGGGGGAACTGGTCGACGGTTGTGAGGCGGAAGAACTCGCCGAGCTCGTGACCGTCGATCCCGACGATCGAGAGGTCTTCCGGCACCGCGAAGCCGAGGTCGCGCGCCGCGAGCAGAGCGCCGATCGCCATCTCGTCCGACGCCGCGAACACTGCCGTGGGGCGCGGACCGGGGCGGCCGAGCAGCTGCTTCGCCGCGCGGTATCCGCCCTCGACCGTGAAGTCGGCGGGTTCGAGGAAGGCGGGGTTCAGCGGGATGCCGGCTTTCGCCAGCGCCTTCTCGAAGCCGAGGCGACGGTTCGTGGGGATGTGGAAGTCGATGTCGAACTCGGGGTTTGCCCCGATGTGTGCGATGTCGTGGTGACCGAGGCTGATCAGGTGATCTGTCGCGAGCTGGGCGACCGCGACGTCGTCGACCGTGAGGGTGTCGAGCTTGGGGTTCGGGCCGCCGATCGCGATCACCGGCAGACCGAGGTCGAGCAGGTACTGGGTCTCGTCGTCGTCGAGTTCGATCGATACGGCGATCACGGCATCCACCCGCTGGCGGCGCAGGAACGTGTCGAACACGTGCCGGCGCACGTCCTTGTCGGCGGTGATGTTGTAGAGCGTGATGTCGTAGCCCTCGCGCATCAGCGCGGCCGAGACGCCCGAGAGCACCGTGCTGAAGAACCAGCGGTCGAGAAAGGGCACGACCACGCCGATGTTGCGGGTGCGACCTGACGCCAGGCTCGAAGCCCGAGACGACACGACGTAGCCCAGCGCCGACGCCGCCTCCTGCACGCGCAGGCGCGCGGACTCCGAGACATGGCCTCGGCCGCTCAGGGCACGCGAGACCGTGGCCGTCGACACCCCGGCGAGCCGGGCGACCTCATCGATGCTCGCCATGCGATTCCTCTCAGAGTGGGTGAGGCTGCGGAGTCCGGATCGGATGCCGCAGCCCCACCGCAGACGCCTTACGGCTTGGTGTACCAGACCGCGGTGTCGACGGGGACTGCGCCACCGTCGAACGGCTGGCTCTGCAGGATCACGAACGCGTCGGTCGGCAGCGGCACGGGCTCGGTTCCCAGGTTCGCGAGCACGTGAACGTCGCCGCGGCGGAATGCCACGGCATCGGCCCCGGCGTCTTCCCAGACGAGCGATCCGCTGCCGAAGCCGTACTCGCGGCGTCCGGCGAGCAGACGCTTGTAGAGCGCGAGCGTCGACGCGGGGTCGACCTCTTCGACGTCACGCGAGTACGCGGCCCAGTCGGCCGGCTGCGGCAGCCACGATGCGCCTGTCTCGTTGAAGCCGAAGGCAGGAGCGTCCGCCTCCCAGGGCAGCGGCACGCGGCATCCGTCTCGTCCGTAGCGCTCGCCGTTCGTGCGGAACCAGGTCGGGTCCTGACGGAACGCGTCGGGGATTTCCATCGCCTCAGGAAGTCCCAGCTCTTCGCCCTGGTACAGGTAGGCCGAACCGGGGAGCGCGAGCATCACGGTCGTCGCCGCGCGGGCGCGGGCGAGACCGATGGCGGTGTCGGGCTTGTGCGGGGTGTTCGGGCCGATGCCCTCGCCCTGAGGATTGTCGTCGGTGAGAGCCAGGCGCGAGGCATGGCGCACCACGTCGTGGTTCGACAGCACCCATGTGCTGGGCGCGCCGACGGCGCCGAACGCGTCGAGCGACTCGCGGATGACGTCGCCGAGCGCCTTCGCATCCCACTCCGTCATCAGGTACGGGAAGTTGAAGGTCTGGTGCATCTCGTCGGGGCGCACCCACAGAGCGGTCTGCTTCAGCGTCGGCATCCAGGCCTCACCGCACAGAGCGCGGTCGCCGTCGTACTCGGCGAGCACCGTGTGCCAGTCGCGGTAGATGTCGTGCACGCCGTCCTGGCCCCAGTACGGCACATTCGCCTCGCCGCCACCCATCGAGTCGGCGTCGGCCGGCGGCGTGTAATCGGGAAGGCCCTCGGCCTTGATCATGCCGTGCGCCACGTCGACGCGGAAGCCGTCGACGCCGCGGTCGAGCCAGAAGCGCAGGATCGAGCGGAACTCCTCACGCACCTCTTCGTTGTTCCAGTCGAAGTCGGGCTGCGTGGGGTCGAAGATGTGCAGGTACCACTGACCGGGGGTGCCGTCGGCCTCTGTCACGCGCTCCCACATGCCGCCGCCGAAGACGGACTCCCAGTTGTTCGGGGGCAGCTCGCCGTTCTCGCCCTTGCCGTCGCGGAAGATGTAGCGCGCGCGCTCGGGGCTGCCGGGGGCGGCCCTCAGTGCCTCCTGGAACCAGGCGTGCTGAGCCGACGAGTGGTTCGGCACCAGGTCGACGACCACGCGGATGCCACGGGCATGCGCCTCGTTCAGCATGGTGTCGAAATCGTCGAGCGTGCCGAACAGCGGGTCGACGTCGCGGTAGTCGGCGACGTCGTAGCCGGCGTCGCGCTGCGGGCTCGTCATGAACGGGCTCAGCCAGATCGCGTCGACGCCGAGCTCCTTCAGGGAGTCGAGTCGGCTGGTTATGCCGGGCAGGTCGCCGATGCCGTCACCCGAGGCGTCGGCGAACGAACGGGGGTAGATCTGGTAGATGACCGCGCTGCGCCACCACTCGGAACCGGGGGCTGCGATCTGCTCAAGCTGTGCCATGGCAACAGATTAGTGCAAACGCTTACATGATTGCCAGAGGTGGGTTCGAATCGATTCGGTAGCGCGATATTCCACGCCGCTCCTCGGCGGCTTGCAGTCCGGGAGTATGCTTCGGGCATCCGATGACTGGAGGCTGTCATGGTTCCCGAGATCAACTACTGGGCGGTCCTCATCGCCACGGCGTCGAGCATGATCGTCGGCTCGGTCTGGTACGCACCGAAGGTGTTCGGCACGCGCTGGTCGAAGCTGGCGAACGTCGACATGGATCGGCCGGGCTCGAGCGCGACCGTGGCGATCATCACGACCGTGATCGTGAGCTTCGTCACGTCATGGGTGCTGGCCGGAGCATCCGCCATCGCCTGGCACTTCTACGACGGGTCGTTCTTCTGGGCAGCGGTTGTCACCGGTGTGCTGCTGTGGGCGGGCTTCACCGCCGCGCGCTTCATCACCCACGACGCGTTCGAGGGCCGCCCGACGGGGCTGACGGTCATGAACATCGCGCATGAACTCGTCACGATCGTCATCATGGCGGTGCTCATCGGCGTCTGGCCGCCGGCGCTCGGCTAGATCCCCGGGTTCTTCGTCAGGTCCTGCGCGAGCATCACGAGGATGCCGCGCCGAAAGACTAGACCTTCGCCACTTCCGTCGAGACTTCCTGGTATGCCAGCATTTTGCTCGTGACCTCCTGGTCGCCTGCGGGGCCCGCACTCGGACCGCTGTTCAGACCGAGGGGGTCATCATGTCGGGTTCATCGCGCCGGTCGGCTCCGTGGATGATCGCCGCCGCGCTCGTCGCCGCGGCGCTGGTCGCGGGCGCTGCGTCCGCCGCGTCCGGCGACTCGGTTCCCGATGACCCCGCAGCGGGCGCAGCCCCCGATCCCACGCTGTCGGTCGCGCTCGCCTACGAGTTCCTCGACGCACGCGTCGACCAGTTCTGCGACGGCGACGGCCACTGCCTTCCTCGCAGCTACGAGGGCGGATTCTTCACCGACCTGCCGACCTGGGACTTCACCCCCTCGTTCGTCTACGACGACGCGCTCGTCGTGATCGCCTACACGGCACGCGGGCTGCCCGACGACATCCGCCGCGCACAGGCGATCGGGGACACCCTGCTCTTCGTGCAGGACGAGGACCCGATCGGCGACGGGCGCGTGCGCACCTCGTACGAACCGCACGGCATCCGGCAGGGCCGTGTCGAGATCACCGGACCCGGTACGTTCACCGGCAACCAGGCGTGGGTGGGCATGGCACTCACGCGGCTCTTCCATGCGACGGGGGAGCAGAGGTACCTCGACGGCGCGGTGCGGATCGCGCAGTGGATCCAGACGAACACGGCCGACATGGTCCGGGCGCCCTACGGCTACACGGGCGGTCAGCTCGAAGACGGCACCTCGCTCGTGTGGAAGTCCACCGAGCACAACAGTGACATCGCCGGATTCTTCACCCAGCTCGCCGCGCTCACCGGAGACCCTGTCTGGGCGGACCGCGCGGCCGTCGCGACGGATTTCGTCGCCGCCATGCAGAGTGCCGACGGTCACGTCGACACCGGGACTCTCCTCGATGGAAGCACGGTGAACACCCACCCCGTGCCGTTGGACTCGCAGACGTGGACCTCGCTCGCGACCGGCGACGCCCGCTACGACACGGCGCTCGACTGGACGCTCGCGAACCTCATCGCCACCGACGGCCAGTATCAGGGGCCGTCGATCAGCGACACCGACGTGTCGAAGGTGTGGTTCGAGGGCAGCGGGCACCTGGCGCTCGCGCTCAAACTGCGCGGCGCGGCGGGCGACGCCGACCGCGCGGAGGCGCTGCTCGACAGCATCCGTCTCGGACAGCGGGATGCCGCGAACGGCGACGGCAAGGGCATCGTGGCGACCTCGACCGACGGCCTGGACTCCGGCTTCGGCGACCTCTACTACGCCAGCCTGCACACCGGCGCGACCGCGTGGTATCTGCTCGCGGCCGCGGGCGACAACCCCTTCAGCCTCCCGGCCGACTGATCGGCGCTCCGCTCCCGCGGCGCCTCGGGCGGAGAACCTGCCCTGGGGAGGAGAGATCTCGAGGCTCTCTCCTCCCCTGGCTGAGGGTTCCTCCCGAACGGCGGGGAGGTCGGCTCAGCCGATGTTCGCGGTGATCTTCGCGAGATGCGCCGCCGACTCCTCCGCGGACCTGGTCCGACCGCTCACGCCGGGGCGCTCGTGCCAGGGGCGGGGCCCATCGGCCGGACGGTACTCGACCCCCGCTGCGTCCAGCCGGGCGAGGTGCTCGGTCAACCTCGGGGCGAACTCGCTGTAGTCCCGGTCTCCGCTGGACCACAGCGCCTCGGCGACGGCCGACAGGCGAGGGAACGCGCGATAGTCGAGGCCGCGCATCGAATCGATGTGCTCTGTCCAGAGGTTCGCCTGGCCGCCGAGCACGTGTCGCGCCTCGTCGGCGTCGAGCTCCGCGGGCACGGGGTCGAAGGAATAGGCCTTCTCGACCGTCGTCACGGTGCCGGTAGGGATGGGCTCCGAGTCGAGGTCGGACTCGCGATAGTCGAGGTACACCGTGTCCTCCGGGCAGGCGACCACATCGTGCCCCGAGCGGGCAGCGGTGACGGCGCCGACTTTGCCGCGCCAGGAGAGCACGGTCGCGCCGTCGGCGAGGCCGCCCTCGAGGATCTCATCCCAGCCCAGCAACTTGCGTCCGCGGGAGGCGAGGTGCTGGCCGATGCGGCTGACGAACCAGCTCTGCAGCTCCTCCTCGTCGTGCACGCCGAGCTCCCGCATCCGATCCTGGGTCCGCTCGTCCTCGATCCACTGGATCTTGGGGCACTCGTCCCCGCCGATGCAGATGTACTCCGAGGGGAACAGATCGACGATCTCGTCGAGCACGTCCGACAGGAACCGGATGGTCGACTCCTCGACGTTGAAGATCACCGGATTGATGCCCCAGAGAGTCCAGGGCGTGGTCGGCGCGCTGTCACCGACACCCAGCTCGGGATACGCGGCCACGGCCGCCTGCGCGTGGCCCGGAAGCTCGATCTCCGGAACCACGGTGATCCCGCGCGCCCCGGCGTAGGCGACGATCTCTCGGATGTCATCCTGCGTGTAGAAGCCGCCGTGCGGTCGCCCGTCCGTGGCCGATCCGTGTGCGGCACCGACCTGCGTCTCCGGGCGCCAGCCGCCGACCTCGGTGAGTCGAGGGTAGCGGGCGATCTCGACGCGCCAGCCCTGGTCGTCGGTGAGGTGCAGATGCAGGGTGTTGAGGCGGTGCATCGCCAGCAGGTCGATGAACCGCAGCACGTCGCGGGTCGGTGCGAAGTGGCGGACGACGTCGAGCATGGCTCCGCGCCAGGGGAACTTCGGGGCGTCCTGCACGTGAGTGACGGGCGTGGTCCATGCGCCGGTGGCGACGGCGGAGCGGCGGTACACCGCTGCCGGGAAGAGCTGCAGCAGCGCCTGCACGCCCCAGTGACCGCCGCGCTCGCTGGATGCCATGAGGTGTACCGACCCTGGCGTCGTCTCGAGCTCGAAGGCCTCGACGGCAAGCGTCGGATCCAGACCGAGGCGGATGCTCGCGGTGACGTCCGAGCCGGTGTCGGAGACGTTCAGCGGGAGGACGAATCCCGTGGCGGCCCGTAGCCGCTCCTGAAGTCTGAGCGCCGGCTGCACCAGATCCGGGTGCGCGGAGAGCGTCGCATCCGCGGTGAGCACGAACTCCCCCGGAGAGGTGGTCTGAGACGCGGGTCGAGGCAGAAGGGTCGGCATTGGGGCAACTCCCTGGGGATTTCGGACAGGCATGAATTAGTTGGTTACATGCCCTAATGGTTAGTAAATAAAGTGACCTAATTCGACGGGTGAAGATTCCCTGCGATAGCGAAACAATGCCGTCATAACGCTGAAACCTAACAGATCTATAAATGCCAACATAATGATTGACAACGGATATGAAACAGATGTGTACTAACTTTCACGAACGACACATCGACGTATCCGTTCGCGGTAACCCACCTACCAAGGAGAATTCAGTGGCAATCAAGAAGTCTGCGACGGCCGGTGCCATCGGCATCGTCGCCGCCCTCGCGCTCAGCGCATGTTCGGGTTCGGCCGGCGCCGGCAACGCCGGTGCTCCCAGCGACGGGAAGGTCCCCGAGGTCGACGGCGCGGGGCAGACCCTCACGGTCTGGGTCATGGACGGCGACTACACGCCCGACACTCTCGCCGAGATCAACAAGCGCTTCACAGAGGAGACCGGCGCCGAGGTGAATCTGCAGAAGCAGACCTGGGACGGGATCACCACGAAGGTCACGACGGCCCTCGCCACCGACACCCCGCCCGATGTGATCGACATGGGCAACACGCAGATCGCGAGCTATGCCGCGAACGGCGGACTGCTCGACCTCACGGCGTACAAGGACGACCTGGCACAGGGCCAGACCTGGCTCGACGGACTCGTCGACCCTGCCACGATCGACGGCAGCCTCTACGGTGTGCCCGGCTTCGCCGGTGCTCGCGCCGTGATCTACAACAAGAAGATGTGGGCGGCCGCGGGTGTGACCGGTGTCCCGACCACCTACGACGAGCTGACCGCGGCTCTCGACAAGGTCGCGGCAGCCAACGCGCAGACGCCCGACTTCTCGCCGTTCTACCTGCCGGGTCAGTACTTCTACGCAGGAATGCAGTTCGTGTGGGACGCCGGTGGGGATATCGCATCAGAGAAGGACGGCGAATGGACCTCGGGCTTCGGCTCAGATGAGGCGCTGGAAGGTCTTGAGGCATTCAAGGAGTTCCAGAACACCTACTCCACCGCGGCATCCGCGACGCTCGACACCTTCGAGCCGAACCAGGGCCAGATCTTCGCTGACGGCAAGACCTCGGCGATCCTCAACACGAATACCGGCGCGATCCTGAAGATCAACCCGGATCTCGAACCGGATCTCGGATCCTTCCCTTTCCCCGGCCTGTCTGGCGAGGCTCAGCCGGTCATGCTCGGAGGCTCGGACTGGGCGATCCCGGTGAAGTCGCAGAACTCCGATCTCGCCCTGAACTGGGTCAAGATCGCCGCCAGCCCCGAGGTGCAGAAGGACTTCGTGTTCGGCGTCGACGGGTGGATCCCCAACAGCACAGAGGGGATCGAGTTCGCGCAGGAGACGCTGGACGACGTCAAGGTGAGCTTCTTCACCGCCGCGCTCCGCTCGAAGGCCACACCGGCCAACGCGAACTGGACCACGATCGAGAGCAACAAGGACATCAACAGCCTGTTCTCCTCGGTCGCCTCGGGCTCGAAGTCCGTCGACGAGGCGGCGACCGCCTTCGACGACGCGGCCGACAAGACGCTCAACACCAAGTAGCGCACCGGATGCCGCGCGCCCACGCGTCGCGGACGCGCGGCATCCCCTCGTCCTGCAGTTCCTCGGCCCCGTGAACCGGCGGTGCCCCGACCACCCGAAAGGCGAACCCGTGGTCACCACACCCGTCGTGTCACCGCCGTCAGCGAAGACGCGAACACCTCGTCCCCCGTCCCCCCGCACTCGGCGCACGGCGAGCAGCCGTCGAAGCTCGGCCCCGTTCTGGCTCCTGACGCCGGCGGGCCTGATGATCCTCTTCGTCACCCTGCTGCCGATCGGCTTCCTCGTCTTCACGTCGTTCACGAACTACAACCAGCGGACGCTGTTCACGGGAGCCTTCGACTTCGTCGGCCTGGATCAGTACTCGGCGGTGCTGGCCGACCCGGAGTTCTGGCTGTCCCTCACGCGCACGATCATCTTCACGGCGGCGCTCGTCGTGGGCAGTGTGGCGATCGGCGCAGGGATGTCGCATCTCATGACGCGCCTGCCCTCCGGCATCCGCTATCTCACCACCGTCGTGCTGATCCTGGCCTGGGCGATGCCGAACGTCGCGTCGTCGATCGTCTGGTCGTGGCTCTTCCAGCCGCAATACGGCGTGATCAACTGGATGCTCACGCAGCTCGGCATCTTCGGAGACATGACCAGCAAGGACTGGTCTTCTGACCCGGTGCTCGCGTGGGTCTGCATCTGGCTGCTCGTCGTCTGGCAGGCCGTTCCCTTCATCGCGCTGACCCTGTACGCCGCCGAGACGCAGGTCGCGGTCGAGTTGAAGGAGGCCGCGCGACTCGACGGGGCGTCCGAATGGCGCATCTATCGAGTCGTCGTACTGCCCTCGATCGCCCCGACGATCCTGCTCGTGACGATGCTCTCCATAATCTGGGACTTCAACGTCTTCAACCAGATCTGGCTCATCTCCGAGGGCGGGCCCGACGGGGCGACGTCGACACTCGGCGTCTTCACCTACACGACGGCGTTCTCCGGCAACCTGCAGATCGGTGCGGGGTCGGCGATCGCCGTGGCCTCGACCGTCATCCTCGCGGCGCTCAGCGCCGTGTACATCCGACACCTCGTGCGGTCTGGAGAGGACCTCTGATGACCACGACGACCACCGCCCCGGCTCCCGCGGCGACCACGACCGCGACGACCGCCACCGGACGCCGGCGACGCCGCACCCCCTGGGTCAGCAGCAGCATCGCGATCCTCTTCTGCATCGTGTGGGCGTTCCCGGTGTACTGGATGATCAACACCGCGTTCAAGCCGCGGTCGGAGATGCTCAGCAGCACGCCGCACTTCCTCCCCGAGTCGCCGACCCTCGACAACTTCTTCACGGCGATCGGCAAGGGTCAGTTCCACATCTATCTGCAGAACTCCGTGATCGTCGTCACCGGTGCGGTCGTCTTCGCGATCGTCCTCGGGCTGTTCGCGGCGGCGGCGCTGTCGCGGTTCCGGTTCCGCGGACGTCGGCCCATCCTGGTGCTCATCCTCATCGTCCAGATGCTGCCGGGCACTGCGCTGCTCATCCCGCAGTTCCTGATCTTCAACTCGATGGGACTTCTGGGAACCTATTGGGGCCTGATCCTCTCGTACGTCGCGAGCGTGCTCCCGTTCTCGATCTGGGTCATGCGCGGGTTCTTCCTCGCCATCCCGATCGAGCTCGACGAGGCAGCCCGTATCGATGGCGCCACGACCTGGCAGGTGCTCACCCGCGTGCTGTTCCCGCTCGTCATGCCCGGCATCATCTCGAGCAGTGTGTTCGCGTTCATCGCCGCGTGGAACGACTACATCGTCGCCTTCACCTTCATGAAGGACCAGTCGAACTACACGCTCCCCGTGTGGTTGAACTCGTTCACGGTCTCGGTCGGCGGCGAGATGGGCACGGATTACGGCGGGCAGATGGCCGCAGCGACGCTGTTCGCGCTCCCCGTGGTGGTCTTCTTCATGATCATCCAACGCAACCTGGTGACCGGCATGTCCGCCGGCGCCGTGAAGGGCTGACCGATGTCTGCGACGAACGGCCGCGATCGGCCGAAGACGAAGGCTGTCGTCATGACCACCGCAGCGACCCTGATGATGCTGGCGGCGATCGGCGCCGGTGCGCAGCCGTCACTCGCCGCACCGCCCTCGGCGGGAACCGTGGACTGGTACGTCGCGCCCGACGGGACGGTGGACTACGAGCAGTCGGCGGCGCTGGCCTACGAGTTCCTCGACGACCGGGTCGACGAGTACTGCAGCGCAGACGGCATGTGCCTGCCGCGGAGCTACCAGGGCGGCTTCTTCACGACCCCGGACTGGGACTTCACGTCGTCGTTCCTGTACGACGACGCGCTGATCGTCATGGCATATGCGGCGAGGGGCCTTCCCGACGACATCCGTCGGGCGCAGTCGATCGGTGACGCGCTGCTGTTCGTGCAGCAGAACGACCCGGACTTCTCCGACGGGCGCACCAGGGCGTCGTATCAGCCTGCGAGCCTCAGCGCCGGTGCTGTCGAGATCGGATCCTCGGCGTCGAACACCGGCAATCAGGCGTGGGTGGGAATGGCGCTCGCGCGTCTCTTCGACGTCACCGGCGAGCGGAAGTATCTCGACGGAGCCCTGCGGCTGGCCGACTGGATCCAGCAGAACACGGCCGACACCGAGCAGGCGCCTTTCGGCTACACCGGCGGGCAGGATGCCGACGGCAACCCGTTCACGTTCAAGTCGACCGAGCACAACATCGATGTCACCGCCTTCTTCACTCAGATGTCGACGCTCACCGGTGATGCGGTGTGGGCCGACAGGGCGGCCGTCGCCGCGGGCTTCGTCGCCGCGATGCAGACCGAGGACGGCCACCTGTGGACCGGGACCCATCCGGACGGCGTATCGACGAACTACTACCCGATCCCCGAGGACCCTCAGACCTGGAGCTACCTGGCGACGCTCGACGACCGGTACGCGTCAGCGCTGGCATGGACCGTCGAGAATCTGCACGCGACCGACGGCCCGTACGCGGGGCCCGCGTTCAGCAGCGCCGATGTGTCGAAGGTCTGGTTCGAGGGCTCGGGGCAGCTGGCTCTCGCCCTGCGCACCCGCGACTCCGCCGGTGACGCGGGCTACACGCAGGAGATCCTCGCTTCGGCAGAGCTCGCGCAGCGGCAGGCCGCGAACGGCGACGGCCGAGGGATCGTCGCGTCGTCGAGCGACGGACTCGACACCGGGTTCGGCGACCTCTACTACTCGAGCCTCCACACCGGAGCGACCGCGTGGTACCTCCTCGCGGTCACGGGGTACAACCCGTTCCGCCTCGCGGTGGAATCCGAGACACCGACGGTCCCGAGCCCCGAGGGCGAAGGCATCGCGCCGACCTCCGACGCATCTGACGATGTCCTGGCCGAGAGCGGCTCCGAGGCCCCGATCATCGCGATCGGTGTCGCCGGGTTCGCGCTCCTCGTCGGAGTGACCCTGCTGCGACGACGTCATGCCGCGAGGTGATGCCGATCCCCGGGCGGGCGGGAGACAATGGGCTGTGGCCGATCTCCGCATCACGACCAAGGCGCTCCCCGAGCACAATCGCGTGCGCAATCGCGCGATGCTGCTGCAGACGCTGTTCCACGAGGGGCCGCGCAGTCGGGCGGACATCGCCCGCGGATCGGGGCTCAACAAGGTCACCGTCTCGACCATCGTCGGCGAGCTGATCGATCAGGGCATCCTCGTCGAGGCGGGTCATGCGGCGGAGGGCCGCGTGGGAAAGCCGGCAACGCTGGTCGCTCTCGACGACGACTCCCGCTCGATCATCAGCCTCGACCTCTCCGACGCGCAGTCGTTCCGGGGCGCGGTCATGAACCTGCGCGGGGAGCTGTCGCACGAGCGCCGGGTCGATGCGCTCACAGAGCGCGGCGACGACGCGATCGCGCGCGTCATCGCGATGATCGAGGAGCTGCTCGCCGAGACATCCGCTCCCGTCCTCGGGATCGGCGTCGGCAGCCCCGGCGTGGTCGACCGTGATGGCGTCGTGCGCTTCGCGCCCCATCTCGGCTGGTTCGGCGCTGACCTGCGAGGGGCTCTGAGTGCGCGCTTCGGCCTGCCGGTGCACATCGTCAACGACGCCAATGGCATGGCGCTCGCGGTGCATACCTTCCGCGAGAACGACGACGGCCGCAGCATCCTGATCCTGACCATCCAGCGCGGAGCGGGGGCGGGGCTGATCATCGGCGAGACGCTGATCGACGGCGTCGACTTCATGGCAGGCGAGATCGGCCACGTGGTGGTGGATCCGAAGCGCGACACCACGTGTCTGTGCGGGCGCCCCGGATGCCTTGACGCGATCGTCGCCGTACCGGCGCTGCGCGCGCGCCTCGACGCCGGTGAGAACCGCGACGAGGTCATGGACGATGCGGCGGATGCGCTCGCCGCTGCCGTGGCGCCGATCATCTCGATGCTGGGTGCGACCCGAATCGTGCTGGTGGGCCCCGAGGACATCCTCGACGAGGCGTTCGCGCAGCGCACCCAGCGGTGTCTGACCGATCGCACCCTGCCCTCGACGACCAGCACGATCGGCGTCGAGATCGGCTCGGACGGCGGACTGCTCGCGTTGCAGGGGCCTCTGGTCGCGGTGCTCTCGGCCGAACTGGGGATCTCGTGACGAACCGCGGCACCGAGAAGGCTCTGCCGGAGCACACGCGACAGGTCAACCGCTCGCTGATCCTGCGCACGCTCTTCCGCAGCGCCGCGATGAGTCGAGCGGATCTGGCGAGAGCGACCGGACTCACCAGGGTGAGCGTGTCGCGCATCGTCGATCACCTCGCGGCGGAGGGGGTCGTGCGCGAGAGCGGGCCGAGCCCTGAGGGCAGAGTCGGCAAGCCGAGCACCCTCATCGCGTTGAACCCCGACGCGTATCACGTGGTCACTCTCGACCTTTCGGCCTACGCCGAACTGAGCGGCGCGATCATGAACCTCGAGGGCGAGGTGGTGCATTCGACGAGCGTGCCCACCGACGGCGCCAGGGGCGCAGCGCTGGTCGACAAGGTCTGCGCGCTCGCCTCGGCGCTGGTCAAACGCTCGACCGTGCGCGTTCTCGGAGTGGGTATCGGGTCACCCGGAGTCGTGAACACCGAGGGCGTCGTCCTCGAGGCCGTGGCCTTCGACTGGCATGGGCTCGATCTCGGTGCGGCGCTCTCGGCCGCGATCTCCGTGCCCGTCCACATCGCGAACGACGCCAATGCCGCTGCTCTCGCCGCGCGCACCTACGGTCAGCCGGGCGTCGACAACCTGGCGCTCGTACGGATCGGCCAGGGCATCGGCAGCGGCGTCATCGTCGGCGGCGCGCTCGTCACCGGCGACCGCTTCACAGCAGGCGAGATCGGGCACGTGCTCGTCGACGAGGGCGGCGAGGTGTGCCGATGCGGCCGACGCGGCTGCCTCGAGGTCGTGGCAGCAGTGCCCTATGTGCGTCGCCTGCTCGCCGAGCCCGACGCGTCAGCCGACGAGATCCTGACTCGAGCAGGTCGAGCTCTCGGTCGGGTGCTCACCCCGGTCGTCGCCGCTCTCGGGCTCGAGCAGGTCGTGCTCTCCGGACCCCTCGACATCGTCGGCGGGGTGTTCCTCGACGAGACGCGCGCGGCGATCGAGCACGAGGCGCTGGCGATCGTGACCGACGACTTCGAGATCCGTGTCGCAGTGCGCGGCGATGACATCGTGCTGCTCGGGGGCACCGCGCTCGTGGTCGCGGAGGAGCTCGGCATCCGCTGAACGCGGCGGTCTGCGGATGCTCTCCGCAGACCGCTTGTGCTCTCGCTGTGCCGTGCTTACGCGGCGACGCGGGCGACTGCCGCGATCGCGCTCGTGAAGAAGTCGAGTCCGTCGACGCCCGACCGCATGGCGGCCGCGGTGTCGGGTCCGAAGCCCGCCTCGGTGGCGTGCTCGGGGTGCGGCATGAGTCCTACGACGTTGCCGGCCTCGTTGGTGAGTCCTGCGATGTCGCGCAGCGAGCCGTTCGGGTTCACACCTGCGTAGCGGAACGCGACGAGGCCTTCACCTTCGAGGCGGTCGAGCGTCTCCTCATCGGCGATGTACCCGCCGTCGGCGTTCTTCAGCGGAATCGTGATCTCCTGGCCGGTGCGGAACCGGTTGGTCCAGGCCGTGTCGGAGTTCTCGACGATGAGCTTCTGGTCGCGACGCACGAAGTGCTGGTGGTCGTTGCGGATCAGGCCGCCGGGCAGCAGGTGCGCCTCGACGAGCATCTGGAAGCCGTTGCAGATGCCCAGGATCGGCATGCCCTTGGCCGCTGCGTCCTTGACCTCGGCCATGATCGGCGAGAGTGCGGCGATCGCGCCGGCGCGCAGGTAGTCGCCGTAGCTGAAGCCGCCGGGAAGGACGAGCGCGTCGACGCCCTCGAGGTCGTGCGAGCCGTGCCAGAGGGCGACGGGCTCGGCGCCGGCGATGCGGACGGCGCGCTGCGCGTCGCGATCGTCGAGCGAGCCGGGGAAGGTGATGACGCCGATGCGCGTGGTCCCTGCCCTGGATGTCACCGTGCGACCTCGATGCCGACGACGTCTTCGATCACGGAGTTGGAGAGCACCTCGTCGGCGATACGGCGGGCCTCGGCGAGGATCTCGTCGGTGACCTCGCCCTCGACGGTGAGCTCGAAGCGCTTGCCGATGCGTACATCGGAGAAGCCCTCGACGCCCAGACGCGCGAAAGCGCCGGACACGGCCTTCCCCTGCGGGTCGAGCAGTTCGGGCTTGGGCATGACGTCGACGACGATGGTGGGCATGAACGGCTCCGGAAGTCGCGGGCGGACGGGCGTGCTCAGTCTACCGGCTCGCGACTCGCCTGATTCCCGGGCGTAGCGCCTCAGGCGTGGAAGACGGTGTGCAGGTCGCCGATGGCGTCACGGCCGCCCAGGCCGTCGATCTCGAACAGCACCGAGATGCCGACGACGTGGCTTCCCAGGCGCTCGACCAGTTCGCGGCCGGCTGCCAGGGTTCCGCCCGTGGCGAGGACGTCGTCGATGAGCAGCACGCGAGACCCTGCGGGCAGATCGTCGTGCATCTCGATCGTCGCGGTGCCGTACTCGAGGGCGTAGTCGACGGATGCCGCGGGCCGGGGCAGCTTGCCCGCCTTGCGGATCGGGATGAGGCCGACGCCTGCCGCGATCGCCGCAGCTCCGGCGAGGATGAACCCTCGGGCCTCGATGCCGGCGACGACGTCGAACTGGCCGGCGAACGGCGCGATGATCGCCTCGGTCGTGGCCTGGAGCGCTTCGGCGTCCGCCAGCAGCGGGGTGATGTCGCGGAAGATGATCCCCGCCTCCGGGTAGTCCGGGATGCTGCGGATCAGCGATGCGGCCCGGACGAGAGCGGGGGAGAGTTCGGTGTCTGGCACCGGACAAGGGTACGCCATCGCCTGGGGTTGACATTCGTGGGAGCGCTCCCATAGAGTCACTGGACAGTGCGTGGGAGCGCTCCCACGTGAATCCTCACGGAACGCGGAACACCACGCACACCCCAAGCACCACCCCGCACCACCCCGCACCACCACTGCACGACCCACCACAAAGGAGTGAACTGTGAACACACGTGCCCGCACCCGGATCCTGGCAGCAGCAGCCGCGGCATCCGTCTCCGCTCTGGCCCTCGCCGGCTGTGCCGCTCCCGGCGCAGACGGCGACGCCGGCAGCGGCGACGAGAAGGTCACGCTGACCGTCACCACGTTCGGAACCTTCGGATACGAGGACCTCTACAAGGCCTACGAGAAGGAGCACCCGAACGTCACGATCGAGGCGACCAACATCGACACCGGCGGCAACGCCCGCACCGACGCCTTCACGAAGATCGCCGCAGGCTCGGGCCTGAGCGACATCGTCGCGATCGAAGAGGGCTGGCTCGGCGCCATCATGGACGTCTCCGACACCTTCGTCGACCTGCGCGACTATGGCATCGAAGACCGCAAGGCCGACTGGGTCGACTGGAAGTACGGACAGGCGACGGATGCGGAGGGCCGCGTGATCGGCTACGGCACCGACATCGGCCCCAGCGGTATCTGCTACAACGGCGCGGCCTTCGAGGCCGCAGGCCTGCCCAGCGACCGCGAGTCGGTCGCCGAGCTCCTGAACGGCGACTGGGAGAACTACTTCGCCGTCGGCGCCGAGTACACGGCGAAGACCGGCAAGGCCTGGTACGACCACTCCGGCTTCGTCTGGAACGCCATGGTCAACCAGCTCGACGAGGGCTACTACACGACCGACGGCGAGCTGAACGTCGAGGACAACGCCGAGCTGAAGGAGCGCTTCGAACTGCTCGGAGCCGCCACCGAGGGTGGCCAGTCAGCCGCGCAGACCGCGTGGGACTGGAACGGCGGCAAGTCGTTCGTCGACGGCACCTTCGCCACCTTCGTCTGCCCGGGCTGGATGCTCGGAGTCGTGCAGGGTCAGGTCGAGGCCGGCGGCGGAGACGCCTCCACCGGCTGGGACTTCGCCGACGTCTTCCCCGGCGGCGCAGCCAACTGGGGCGGCGCGTTCCTCTCGATCCCCGAGAGCTCCGAGCACAAGGAAGCGGCGGCCGAGCTGGCCGACTGGCTGACGCAGCCCGAGCAGCAGGTCAAGCAGTCCGAGGCGGCGGGCAACTTCCCCTCGACGATCACCGCTCAGGAGACCCTGTCGTCCGAGGCCACGCCCAACGCGTTCTTCAACGATGCACCGACCGGTGCGATCCTCGCCGAGCGTGCGAAGGGCGTCGTCGCCCAGTTCAAGGGCGCCGATGACTCGGTCATCCAGGAGAACGTCTTCGGTCCGGCCCTCAGCGGACTCGACCGCGGAGACACCGACACCCAGGGCGCCTGGGATGCAGCGATCAAGCTCCTGAACGAGCTGGTCGACTGACCCAGCCGTATCCGTTCCGGCCGCAGTCCGTGCCGCACCGCCTTCGCTGGGGCGGCACGGACTGCGACCGGATCACCACGGCCGCACGGACCAGGACCAGGACCAAGGAAGAGTCATGACACTCACCCATGAGCGCTCACAGGCGACGACCGAGTCGACGAAGAGTGCGAAGAACGTGAAGACGGATGCCGCCGGCCGGCGTCCCTGGCGGCACCGCCTCTCGCGGTTCGACCAGAACGCCTCGCCGTACTTCTACATCTCGCCGTTCTTCCTGCTGTTCGGGCTGGTCGGCCTGTTCCCGCTGATCTACACGGTCTGGGTGGCCGTGCACGAGTGGGATCTGCTCAAGGGCCAGGGCGAGTTCGTCGGCGCGGGCAACTTCGTCGAGATCCTCGGTGATGCGATGTTCTGGAACTCGATCTTCAACACGCTCAGCATCTTCCTGCTGTCGGCGATCCCGCAGCTGGCGGTCGCCCTGGTGATCGCCTACCTCCTCGACCGCGGCCTGCGCGCCCCGACGTTCTGGCGCATGAGCATCCTCATCCCGTTCGTCGTCACGCCCGTGGCCGTCGCCATCATCTTCTCGAGCATCTTCAACGAGGCCGACGGTCTCGCCAACAACCTGCTGAACCTGATCGGCATCGCCGACCAGGAGTGGAAGCACAACACGGCCCTCTCGCACCTCGCGATCGCCATCATGGTGAACTTCCGCTGGACGGGCTACAACGCGCTCATCCTGCTCGCCGCGATGCAGGCCGTGCCGCGCGACCTCTACGAGTCCGCCGCGCTCGACGGTGCAGGTGCTGCCCGTCGCTTCTTCTCGATCACGATCCCCACGATCCGCCCGACGCTGATCTTCGTGATCATCACCGCGACGATCGGCGGTCTGCAGATCTTCGCGGAGCCGCGCCTGTTCGACGTCTCGACCGCCGGCGGCATCGGCGGCAGCGACCGGCAGTTCCAGACGACGGTGCTGTTCCTGTGGGAGCTCGCCTTCTTCCGCCGAGACCTCGGCGAGGCGTCCGCCGTCGCGATCCTGCTCTTCCTGCTCATCGTCGGGATCGGCATCATCAACTTCCTCGTCTCGAGGCGCATCTCCACAGGCGACGCCCCCAAGAACCGCGCCGCGCGCCGCCGCGCACGCACCGCCGCTGCCGCAGCCACGGCCGCTGCAGCCACCACGACGATCGCCACCACGACCGAGGAGAACGCGCGATGACCGCCACTCAGGCACTCAGCGTCCCCGAGAAGATCCGCAGGCGTCGCGGAGCCGTCGGCGGCAACGCCGGAATCGGAAGTCGTCCCGGCTTCCTCACCTACGGCCTGCTCGCCGCGTTCATCATCGGCAGCGTCTATCCGCTCTGGTGGTCCGTGGTCGTGGCGAGCGGCACCAACGCGACCCGCGGCGAGACCCTGCCGCTGATCCCCGGTGGCAACTTCTTCGCCAACGCCGCCAAGGTGTTCGACGCGATCCCCTTCTGGCTCGCTCTCGGAAACTCGTTCCTGATCTCGGCGATCATCACGCTCTCGGTCGTGACGTTCTCGACGCTCGCCGGCTACGCGTTCGCGAAGCTGCGCTTCAAGGGTCGCGACGGTCTGATGATCTTCGTGATCGCGACCATGGCGATCCCGACGCAGCTCGGCATCATCCCGTTGTTCATGCTGATGCGCGAGCTCGGGTGGACCGGCTCGATCGGTGCGGTCATCGTGCCGACGCTGGTCACGGCGTTCGGCGTCTTCTTCATGCGGCAGTATCTCGTCGACGTGATCCCCGACGAGCTCATCGAAGCCGCGCGCATGGACGGTGCGAACCAGTTCCGCACCTTCCTCACGGTCGGCATCCCGGCCGCCCGGCCCGCGATGGCCATCCTCGGGCTCTTCACCTTCATGACGGCCTGGACCGACTATCTCTGGCCGCTGATCGTGCTCTCCCCGCAGAACCCGACCCTGCAGACGGCGCTCAGCCAGCTGCAGTCGGGTTACTACATCGACTACTCGATCGTGCTCGCCGGAGCCGTGCTCGCGACCCTCCCGCTGCTCGTCCTGTTCGTCGTGGCCGGACGCCAGCTGGTCAGTGGCATCATGGCGGGCGCGGTGAAAGGATGACCCCTATGACCCGAGCCTTTCCCGAGAACTTCCTGTTCGGCGCCGCGACAGCGGCGTACCAGATCGAAGGGGCGGCTTTCGAAGACGGGCGCACCGCGTCGATCTGGGATGCCTTCAGCCGCGAGCCCGGTGCGGTGATCGGCGGCGACAACGGCGACGTGGCGTGCGATCACTATCACCGCTACCCGCAGGACGTCGCTCTCATGAAGGAGCTGGGGCTGCAGACCTACCGATTCTCGACGTCCTGGTCGCGGGTGCGTCCCGACGGAGGAGCCGTCAACGCCAAGGGCGTCGACTTCTACGAGCGCCTGGTCGACGAGCTCCTCGCGAACGACATCCTCCCCTGGCTGACGCTGTACCACTGGGACATGCCGCAGGCGCTGCAGGAGACCGGCGGCTGGACGAACCGCGATACGGTCGGCCGTTTCCTCGAGTACGCGGGCACCATGCACGATGCACTGGGAGACCGCGTCAACGTCTGGACCACGCTGAACGAGCCGTGGTGCTCGTCGTTCCTCTCGTACACCGGTGGCGAGCACGCGCCGGGACACACGAGCGTGGCCGAGGGCCTGCTGTCGGCGCATCACCTGCTGCTCGCGCACGGCGAGACGGTGCGCGAGCTGCGCGGACGCGACGCGAGCCTGAACCTCGGAATCACGTTGAACCACACCGTCGCCGACCCCGCCGACCCGACGAACCCGGCCGATGTGGATGCCGCTCGCCGCGTCGACGGCCAGTTCAACCGCTGGTTCCTCGACCCGATCTATCGAGGCGTGTACCCGGACGACATCATCAGGGACATCAGGGCCGTGGATGCCGACGCGGTGGCGCGGTTCACGGATGCCGTCCACGATGGCGACCTCGAGACGATCTCTCAGCGCATCGACACGCAGGGCGTGAACTACTACCACGGCGACTTCCTGTCCGGCACGGCTCCCGAGGTCCCTCCCGTCAGCGGCGGGCCCGCCACGGACCGCATCGGTCGCAGCCCCTACCCCTCGTTCGAGGGCATCCATTCCGTCGAGCGCGGGCTGCCGCGCACCGCGCAGAACTGGGAGGTGCAGCCCGAGGGGCTCACCCGCCTGCTGCAGCGGGTGTGGACGGACTACGCCGAGCCCGCGGGCACCGTGCTCTACATGACCGAGAACGGCGCCGCCTACGACGACGTCGCGGTCGTCGAAGACGGCGAGACTCGCGTGCACGACGTCGACCGCACCGAGTTCCTGCGTCTGCACCTGGGCGCGGTGCTCGATGCGGCCGAGGCCGGAGTCGACGTGCGGGGCTACTTCTACTGGTCGATGTTCGACAACTTCGAGTGGGCCTGGGGCTACGACAAGCGCTTCGGGATCGTGCGCGTGGACTACGACACCCAGGAGCGGAGTCTGAAGGACTCCGGTCGGGAGTACGCTCGCATCATCGCCGCTCGCGCTCTCTGACGCCGGGCGGCGGCACCAGGGAGCATCCGGCCTCGCCGCCGGACGGAGGGAGAGTCGTGTCACTACGAGCGACCATCGAAGAGGTGGCATCGGCCGCCGGAGTCTCGCGATCGACCGTGTCGCGCGTCGTGAACGGGTCGACGGCCGTGAGCCCCGAGGCTCTTCTCGCCGTGCAGCGGGCCATCGAGGAACTCAGTTACGTTCCGAACCGCGCGGCCCGCTCCCTCGCCTCGAAGCAGACGCACGCGATCGCGCTGATCGTGCCCGAGGACACCACCCGCTTCTTCGGCGACCCGTTCTTCGCGGCGATCGTCGCGGGCATCACCGGCGCGCTCCGCGGCTCCGACTACCTGCTCAACCTGCTCATCGCGAGCGACGACCCCGGCGACAAGATGACGAGCTTCGTGCGCAACGGCGGCGTCGACGGGGCGCTCATCGTCTCGCATCACACGAGCGACGCCTTCATCGACCGGGTCGCCGACGCCGTGCCGGTCGTCTGGGGCGGCCGCCCGGTGCGGCTTCGCGAGGGCGACTACGTGGTCGACGTCGACAACGTCGCCGGTGCCCGCACAGCGACCCAGCACCTGATCGAGACCGGACGCACCCGCATCGCGACGATCTCGGGCCCCGTCACGATGGTCTCCTCCGTCGATCGTGTGCAGGGCTTCCGCGGGGCGCTCGCCGACGCCGGCCTCTCGCCCTTCGCCGAAGAGGCGGGGGACTACAGCGAAGCCAGCGGTGCGGATGCTGCGCGCCGGATCCTCGCGACCGGACGCCCCGACGCGATCTTCGTGGCGAGTGACCTGATGGCGCGGGGAGCGCTGACGGCGTTGCGCGCCGCCGGCATCCGCGTTCCCGAAGACGTCGCGCTGGTCGGATTCGACGACTCGTCGGTGGCGCTGAGCACCGACCCGGAGCTCACGACCATGCGGCAGCCGATGTACGCGCAGGGTGAGGCGATGGCCGGCGTCCTGCTGTCGCGGCTCGCCGGGCGCGATCCTGAGCACATCACGATCCTGCCGACCGAGCTGGTCGTGCGCGCCTCGTCGTAGCCGCGCCCTCACCCCTGCACAGGGAAGGGCGACACGGATGCGGACCCGACGCCCCTCCAGGTGGGTCCGCATCCGTGGTCCTGTGCGGTCAGCCGATGCGTTGGGCCGACCGGAGTTCGATCGGCGCCGGCCAGGGCAGCATCGCCCACGGTCCGTTGCGCTTCGTCGACGTCGCTTCCTTGAAGTCGCTCCACCCGTCGCCGAACTTCGCGAACGACTCGTCGTCGAGGGTGCCGTCGCTCCAGTGCATGATGCGTCCTGCGAGGTAGCTGAGCCCGAAGTCCGCCCACGACACGAACGACGGTCGGGCCTTGATGCTGATGCGGTGGATGATCAGGCGGGCCTCGGCGACGTCGGCATACCCGAGCGCGACACCCCACGTCGTCAATGCCACGGCCTGGCCGAGGGCATAGGCGTCGAGCGTGCGGACGAAGAGGTCGGGCGTGACGACCTCCTTGCCGACGCGCTTGCGCACCTCCCGCTCGATGTGCTCGATGCCGACGACGAACGGATGCGCGTCGTGCTCGTCACCGCCGTCCGCGGCGATGGCGTCGAGCCACTCCCGAGTCGTCGGCACGCGGCCCAGAGCGGTGGCGAGATCGTTGCGGACGCCCAGGTGGAGCATCCACGCATGGCGGCGACGCCGCACGGTGCACAGGTGATCGATCATGCCGAGCCAGTCCGTTCGGGAGTGGATCCCCCACTGCTCGGCGAGCATCCGACCCTCGTCCTCGCCGAGTTCCGGTGCGGTCGGATCGTTCCACGGGCCCGACGGCACGGTGCGGATCTGGAGGTATCCCAGAGCGATCTCACTCGCTGCGGCATCGTCCGTGGAATGGCTGCTCGACGTCGTGACCCTTGGTGCAGGCAGGACCCACGAGAGGGGATGCATCGCACTCCTTCCGACGCGGCATCGACGACACGCAAAGCTTGAATAGCCGTTCAGTCAGTAATATATAGGTTTCGGAGCCTTTTTCCGAGTCGTCCAATCCTGGGGAGGTGGACATGCATGACGCGTAACGATGAAATGAATCGCGTCGCGCGGGAGCGCTCCCGCCAGGTCATCCTGCAGGCGGCGATCGACCTCTTCGCAGAACGCGGCGTCTCGGGCGCGAGCATCGCCGAGATCACGCGTCGGGCGGGGGTGGCACAGGGTTTGGCGAACTACCACTTCGGCGGCAAGGAGCAGCTGATCGCGGCCGTGCTCGACAGCTGGTTCGATGTCCTGTTCGGCATCCCCCAGGTCGAGGGGCCTGCCGATCTGCGTCTGGCCGGCATCATCGACGGCGCGCTCACGGCCACCGGATACGCGCTGCCGGTGCAGCGAGCCGTGTTCGCGATGCAGCAGCAGCCCAGTACCCACCGCCTGTACGCCGAGGCGGAAGAGCGGCATGCCGAGCAGACGAGACTCTCGGAGAACATCGTGCGCGAGATCTTCCGGGAGCGTGGAGCGGCCGACCCGCCGCTCGAGGAGATCATGCTCCGCAGCACGCTCGAGGGGATCTTCATGAAGTTCGCGGTGTACGGCGACACGTTCCCGCTCGAGGATGCGCGGCGCTGGGTGCACCGGCTCTACGGCCTGCCCGAGCCCGTGGTGCCGCTGCCGTTGCACCTCGCCCCGCGCGATCCCGACGCCAGGACCAGGGCGTCCGG
This sequence comes from Microbacterium sp. CGR1, assembly GCF_051062835.1. Classification (GTDB taxonomy): domain Bacteria; phylum Actinomycetota; class Actinomycetes; order Actinomycetales; family Microbacteriaceae; genus Microbacterium. The sequence continues at coordinate 2,961,026 of NZ_JAOTPG010000001.1, forward strand.
AGTGCTCCGCCCCGAGCTCTGAACCACTGCACGCGATGATCCCGGATGCCGCCGCTGCAGCATCCGGGATCTGTCTCAGATTCTGGAGTTACGCGGGGTCGCCGCCCAGCGGGCCCACGGCCTCGAGCGGCTTCGGATCGTCGGCGCCGGTCTTGCGAGCGCGGGCGATGAGGTTGCCCAGGTGGTAGATCAGGAGAGCAGCGACCGTGCCGAGCACGATGCCGCCGAAGGCGAAGTCGCCGAGCTGCATCGAGAATCCGGCGATGCCGATCACGAGCGAGACGGCTGCCGTGTACTGGTTCACCGGGCGCGAGAAGTCGACCTTGCTGTCGACCCAGATCTTGATGCCGATGATGCCGATCAGTCCGTACAGCGCGGTGGTCGCGCCGCCGAGCACGCCGGCGGGGATCGAGTTGAAGACCTCGCCGACCTTCGGGGAGAACGCCAGCAGGATCGCGAAGAGACCTGCGACCCAGTAGACCGCGGTCGAGTAGACGCGGGTGGCCGCCATCACGCCGATGTTCTCGCCATAGGTCGTGGTGCCCGAACCGCCGAATCCACCGGCGATGGTCGTCGCGACGCCGTCGGCGATGAGCGCGCGACCCGTGTGCTTGTTGATCGCGGGGTCTTCGGTCATGGTCGCGACGCCGCGCACGTGGCCGACGTTCTCGGCGACCAGCACCAGGACGACGGGCAGGAACATCGCGATCGTCGACCACGTGCCGGGCTCGACGAAGTCCGGGAACTGGAACTCGGGGAGGCCCACCCAGGGAGCATCCGCGATGAGCTCTGCGGGGGTCTTGCCGCCGCGCAGAGCATTGGGCACCTCGAACGATCCGGTGAAGGCGGCGTAGATGAAGCCCACCGCGACGCCGAGGAAGATCGAGATGCGGCCGAGGAAGCCGCGGAACAAGACCGCGAACAGGATGATCGCGACGAGCGTGATGGTCGCGGTCACCGGGTCGAGCTGGAAGTTGTTCCACGCGGTGGGCGCGAGGTTGAAGCCGATCAGGGCGACGATCGCACCGGCGACGACCGGGGGCATGAGGGCGTCGACCCAGCGGAGGCCGGCGAACTGCACGACCAGACCGACCACGGTGAGCAGGATGCCGACCGCGACGACGCCGGCCAGGGCGGATCTCGTGCCACCTGCCGCGACCGCGGCGGTGATCGGCGCGATGAAGGCGAACGACGAGCCGAGGTAGCTGGGCAGCTGGTTCTTCGTGATCAGCAGGAAGATCAGCGTGCCGAGACCGCTGAAGAGCAGTGTGGTCGAGACCGGGAAGCCGGTCAGCGTCGGCACGAGGAACGTGGCGCCGAACATCGCGACGACGTGCTGGGCGCCGATCGCGATCGTGGCGGGCCAGTTCAGGCGTTCATCGGGCTTGACGACGGCGCCGGGTTCGACCGTGCGGCCGTTTCCGTGGGTCTTCCACAGGGGCATGCGGGCTCCTCAGGATCGGGGGAGGGGAGTGCTGGAGCAACACTACCGATTCCTGAGTGTTCCCTGGGTGCGGGGCTCAGGCCCCGAGACGCTCGATCAGCTCGCGGTAGCGGTCGGCGGTGCGCTCGACGATGTCGTCGGGCAGCACGGGCGGTTCGCCCTGCTTGTCCCAGTTGCCGGCCAGCCAGTCCCGCACGATCTGCTTGTCGAAGCTCGCCATGCGCTCCTTCGGCGTCGTGCCGGTGCGCCAGGCCTCGGCATCCCAGTAGCGCGACGAGTCGCTGGTGAGGACTTCGTCGGCCAGATGCAGGATGCCCTCGGCATCCGTTCCGAACTCGAACTTGGTGTCGGCGAGGATCAGCCCCTTCTCCTCAGCGATCGCGGCGGCGCGCGTATAGAGCGCGAGCGACACGTCGCGCAGCTCGGCCGCGCGGTCGGCGCCGACGAGCTCGACGGTCTGCTCGAAGGTGATGTTCTCGTCGTGCTCACCCATCGGCGCCTTGTAGGCGGGGGTGAACAGAGGCTCGGGCAGGCGGTCGCCGTTCTGCAGGCCCTCGGGCAGCGGGATGCCGCACACGGTGCCGCTCTCGGTGTACTCGGCCCATCCGGAGCCGGTGATGTAGCCGCGCACGACGCATTCGACCGGGAGCATCTCGAGCGACTGCGCGAGCATGGCACGATCGGCGACGCTTGCGGGGATCTCGCCCTCAGCGAGGTGGTTCGGAACGTCGCTCAGCTGGCTGAACCACCAGCGGCTCAGACGCGTCAGCAGCGCGCCCTTGTGAGGGATGCCGGGGGAGAGCACGAAGTCGAACGCGCTCACGCGGTCGGACGCGACCACGAGGATGCGGGTGTCGGCCGCGTCGTCCGACGCGTAGAGGTCGCGGACCTTGCCCGAGTAGATGTGGCGCCAGCCGGGGATGGTCTGCGCGTTGCTGTCCGAAGGTGTGCTCACCCGCCCATTATCCCGGTTCGCCGCGCCGGGTGTCGGCGGGGCTGTCTAGCGTGGACGTGTGACCGACGATCTCTTCACCGACCGCCTTCGGCTGTCTCGCGCTGTTCCCTCGGATCTCGACGCGCTGTTCGCCATCCAGAGCGATCCGCGCGTGTGGACGCACTACCCCAGCCTGAGGCACACCGACCCCGCTCAGACCGTCGAGATGATGCATCGCTGGGATCGCAGCTGGACGGAAGCCGGTCTCGGATCCTGGGTCGCCCGTCTACGAGACACCGGCGAGGTCGTCGGCAACGGCGGGTGCACCTTGCTCGGCGGAGAGGTGTGGAACGTCGGCTACCGCATCGCCGCCGATCGCCACGGTCAGGGCCTGGCGACCGAGCTGGCGCGGGCGGGGGTCGAAGCGGCGAGGGAGATCGACCCCGAGCGCCCCGTGATCGCCTACCTCGTCGAGCACAACCACGCCTCTGCTCGCGTCGCCGAGAAGCTGGGTCTCGAACTCGTGCACCGAGCGCCCGATGTGGGCAATCCCGACCCGGCGGTCGTGCGCGTCGTATACGCGGATCGATCGCTCACACCCGAGCAGCTCGCAGCCGCGCTGCGGTAGCGCGTCGCCTCGCCGCCATCCACGTTGCCGTGACCGGGGAACAGGCGTATAGTCCACGTGGACTATTTGAGGTGGAGCACGTGACGAAGGACCTTGCCGAGCGATTGACCCCCATGGGGGTGATGGTGCTCGCGCTGCTGCGCGAGGGCGACATGCATCCCTATGAGATGGTGCGCCTTATGCGCTCCCGCCGCGACGAACGCCTGCTGACCATCACGAACGGCACCCTCTATCACACGGTCGGCCGACTGCAGCGGGAGGGGCTGATCGACGAGGTCGGCATCGACCGCGAAGGCAACCGCCCCGAGCGCACCACCTACACGCTCACGGATGCCGGAACAGAAGCCCTGGTCGACTGGCTGCGGCGGGAGCTCTCAGTCATCGACCGGCCCGCCGAGTTCCGCATCGCGCTGTCCGAGGCGCACAACCTCGAACGCGCAGACGTCATCGAGTGCCTCGGTGCGCGACGGGTGGCGCTCGACGAGGCGCACGTCATGCACCGCGACGGACTGGTCGGCGCGCGCGCCAAGGCCGTGCCCGAGCAGGTGCTCGTCGAGTTCGAGCGCCAGGAGGTGCTGCTCGAAGCCGAGCTGCGCTGGCTCGACTCGCTCATCGACCGCCTCGATGCCGAGGAATTCCCCTGGGGGCCGACGGCTTTCGAGAACACAGACCGCTACCTCGCTCAGCGAAAGGCTGCACAGCAATGACCGATTCCTCCTCGACGGGACGCCCGCCCGTGGCATCCTCGTCGTCAGGCCCCTCGACCGGCACGTTCGCCGCGGGGCACCGACCCGCGAGCCCCTGGCCCGCCCTCTGGGCGCTCGTCATCGGCTTCTTCATGATCCTCGTCGACACGACGATCGTCTCGGTCGCGAACCCCGCGATCAAGGCCGCCCTCGACCCGACGACCAACAACCTCGACAACGTGGTGTGGGTCACCAGTGCCTACCTGCTCGCGTACGCCGTGCCGCTGCTGATCACCGGCCGCCTCGGTGACAGGTTCGGGCCGAAGAACATCTACCTCATCGGTCTGGCCATCTTCACTCTCGCGTCGCTCTGGTGCGGCCTGTCGAACTCGCTCGAGATGCTGATCGCGGCCCGTGCCGTGCAGGGTCTCGGTGCTGCGTTCATGACGCCGCAGACGATGGCCGTGATCACGCGCACGTTCCCGCCCGAGCGCCGTGGCGCGGCCATGGGGCTGTGGGGTGCGACGGCGGGCGTCGCGACCCTCGTCGGCCCGCTCGTCGGCGGTCTGCTCGTCGACGGCTCCGGCTGGGAGTGGATCTTCTTCGTCAACCTCCCGGTCGGCATCGTCGCGTTCGTGCTGGCATGGCGGCTCGTGCCGAAGCTGCAGACCAGCCCGCACCGCTTCGACATCCTCGGTGTGATACTCAGTGCCGTCGCGCTCTTCCTCATCGTCTTCGGGCTGCAGGAGGGCGAGAAGTTCGACTGGGGTGTCATCTGGGGGCCCATCTCGGTGTGGAGCCTGATCATCGTCGGCCTCGTCGTGCTCGCGCTGTTCATCGTGCAGCAGGCGCGCACCCGCAGTGAGGCGCTCGTGCCTCTCGCGCTCTTCCGCGATCGCAACTTCTCGGGAGCCAACGTCGCGATCGCCGCGGTCGGCTTCACGGTGACGAGCATGTCGCTGCCGATGATGTTCTTCCTGCAGACGGCTCGTGGGCTCACCCCGACCGAGGCGGCGCTGCTGCTCATCCCGATGGCTGTGCTGTCGGGTGTGCTGGCTCCGTTCGCCGGCAAGCTGCTCGACCGTGTCGACCCGCGCATCATCCTGATCCCGGGTCTGCTGTGCGTCGTCGTCGCCCTGATCTGGTACTCGGCTCTCATCAACATGGACACCCCGATCTGGATGTTCCTGCTGCCCTCGGCCCTGATGGGTGTCGGCAACGCGGGCATGTGGGGTCCGCTCGCGACGACGGCGACCCGCAAGCTGCCTCCGCGCCAGGCCGGTGCCGGCGCCGGCATCTACAACACCACCCGGACGATCGGATCCGTCATCGGCTCGGCATCCATCGCCGCGTTCATGCAGTCGCGTCTCGAGGCGAACCTTCCGGGTCTCTCCGATGCTCCGTCGGGTATCAGCGGCGGCGGATCGCTGCCGCCGCAGGTCGCCGAGGGCTTCGCGGCCGGCATGTCGCAGGCGATCCTGCTCCCGGCCTGCGTGATGGTCGTCGCCCTGGTCGCCTCGCTGTTCCTCGGCCGCTACGACAAGGCGGATGCCGCGGCATCCGCACCGGCGGAGGCATCCGCGCCCGCGGCCTGACCCACGCCTGACCACGAGCCGGGTCTTCTGCACGATCGCGCGGAGGGCCCGGCTCTTCCCGGTTTGCGACGGCCACGCCGGTGTGATGTCATCGGGCGATGACGATCGAGCTCACGAGGCCCACCACCGACCTGTTCGACTCCTGGGCGGCGGCCGTCGCCGAATTCGGTGACGGGCACGTCGACGGGTCGGGTCTCCAGGCACCCGTCACCCCGGACCGGGCGACGCTCGACGCTCTGATCGAGAAGTCGACGCTTCTCTCCGACACCTCAGCAGAGCTGCCGGAGGATGCCGTGCACAACGACCTGTACTGGGTCGTGGATGACGGCGAGGTCGTCGGGTTCCTCTCGTTCCGGCATGAACTCAACGACTACCTGCGTGAGGTGGGAGGCCACATCGGCTATGCCGTGCGGGAATCACGTCGACGTCAGGGCTACGCGTCGGCTGCTCTGCGCCTCGGCCTCGACCGCGCGCGCGAGATCGGACTCGACCGCGTGATGGTCACGTGCGACGACGACAACGTCGGCTCCTTCCGCACGATCGAGGGTGCGGGAGGCGTGCTGCAGGACGTCAGCGACCAGTCGGCCCGCGGCCACGCGATGCTGCGCCGGTACTGGATCACGCTGTAGCGGGGAGCCTGCGCGGGCCCTCGGAACACGGCGACACGCCGTCGCCGGTTAGGGTGGATGGTCGACGACCATCCCGGTGGCAGCATCCTGTCGCCCATCCGATCCGAGGAGCATCCGTCGTGATCCGAAATCCCTCTTCCGCGTCTGCGCGTCTGCGCACGTTCGGACGCACCGTCGGGGCGATGGCGCTCACGGCGTTCATCGCGGCCGGTGCGCTGCTCGGCGGAGCATCCGCCGCCACCGCGGCCGACGACGCCGAGACCTATGTCATCGGCACCGACACGACGTTCGCGCCGTTCGAGTTCACCGATGAGAACGGCGACCTCGTCGGCATCGACATGGACCTGCTCCGCGCGATCGCCGACGACCAGGGCTTCAAGGTCGAGATCCGCCAGCTCGGGTTCGACGCCGCCGTCCAGGCGCTGCAGGCCAACCAGGTCGACGCCGTCATGGCGGGCATGTCGATCACCGACGAGCGCGAGAAGACGTTCGACTTCAGCGAGCCGTACTTCACCAGCGGCATCCAGCTCGGCGTGCTCGAGTCCAGCGACATCCAGTCTCTCGACGACCTCGACGGCGAGGCCGTCGCGGTCAAGACCGGCACGCAGGGGCAGACCTTCGCCGAGGAGAACCAGGACGAGTACGGCTTCCGCATCACGCCGTACCAGGACACCACCGACATGGTGGATGCCGTCAAGGCCGGCCAGGCCGTCGGCTACTTCGAGGACTTCCCGGTGCTCGCCTACGGCATCCAGCAGGGATCGGGCTTCCGTCTGATCGGTGAGCCCGAGCTCGGCGGCGAGTACGGCTTCGCGGTCAACAAGGGGCAGAACCCCGAGCTGATCGAGATGTTCAACGCGGGGCTCGAGAACCTCCAGGCATCCGGCGAGTACGACAAGATCGTCGACAGCTACCTCGCCGGCGGCGAGGAGACCACGCAGGCGACCGACATCTTCTCCGTCGCCGTGAAGTACTGGCCCGCTCTTATGGAGGGCCTCTGGCTCACGATCCTCGCGACTCTCGTCGCGATCGTGGCCGCGTTCATCCTCGGGCTCATCTTCGGCTTCGGCCGCGTCTCGGCGTTCGCGCCGTTCCGCTGGGTCGCGACGGCGTACGTCTACGTGTTCCGCGGCACGCCGATCCTCGTGCAGGCGTTCTTCGTGTTCTTCGCCATCCCGCAGCTGTTCCCCGGGCTCACGTTCAACCCGTTCGTCGCCGGAGCCATTACGCTCTCGCTGAACACGGGTGCGTACATGACCGAGATCATCCGCGGCGGCATCCAGGCCGTCGACCCCGGTCAGGCCGAGGCATCGCGTTCGCTGGGTCTCGGGCACTGGAAGACCATGCAGAAGGTCGTGCTGCCGCAGGCGTTCCGCATCATGATCCCGTCGTTCGTGAACCAGGGCATCATCACCCTCAAGGACACGTCGCTGATCAGCGTCATCGGCCTCGCCGAGCTGACGTTCGTCTCGCGCCAGATCATCGCCTCGACGTATCTGTCGGCGCAGGTGCTGACGATCGTCGCCATCATCTACTTCGTCGTGATCACGCTTCTCACGCTGCTCGCGAACCGCCTGGAGAGGAAGTTCAACGCATGAGCAAGATCGAAGTCAGAGACCTGCACAAGTCGTTCGGCGACAACCATGTGCTCAAGGGCATCGACCTGACCGTCGACGACGGCGAGGTCGTCGCGGTCATCGGGCCGTCGGGGTCGGGCAAATCGACTCTGCTGCGGTGCCTCAACAAGCTCGAGGAGCCGACCTCGGGTCACGTCGTCATCGACGGCGTCGACCTGACTGACAAGAGCGTGAAGCTCGATGAGGTGCGCCAGCGCATCGGCATGGTGTTCCAGCACTTCAACCTGTTCCCGCACATGACCGTGCTCGAGAACATCACGCTCGCTCCGATCGAACTCGGCAAGCTGTCGAAGGCCGAAGCGAAGGAGCGCGCGCTGGCGCTGCTCGACCGCGTGGGCCTCGCCGAGAAGGCGGATGCGAAGCCAGCATCCCTCTCGGGCGGACAGAAGCAGCGCGTGGCGATCGCCCGTGCGCTCGCGATGGATCCCGAGATCATGCTCTTCGACGAGGCCACCAGCGCGCTCGACCCCGAGATGGTCGGCGAGGTGCTGCAGGTGATCCGCGACCTCGCGTCCGGTGGCATGACGATGGTGCTCGTGACCCACGAGATGGGCTTCGCCCGCGAGGTCTCGGGCCGCACGGTCTTCATGGACGCCGGCGTCGTCGTCGAGGAGGCACCGCCCGCCGAGCTGTTCGGCGCTCCGAAGAACGAGCGCCTGAAGGACTTCCTGTCGAAGGTGCTCTGAGCTGTCACCCCGTGTCGAAGGCCCCCATCCGGTATCGGGCGGGGGCCTTCGTCGTGCAGCGGGTCAGTCGGGTGCGACCGAGGATGCGACCGGGGCCGGATGCCGACGGATGGTCGCGCTGACGAGAGCGGCGACCGCGCAGAGGCCGGCGGCCGCGAACCACGCCACCGTGTACTGGCCGGTGTGGTCGCGCACCAGCCCGGCGAGGACCGAGGCGATCCCGGCACCGATCTGATGAGACGCGAACACCCAGCCGAACACGAGCGGCCCGCGATCGCCGAAGACCTCGCGGCAGAGCGCGATGGTGGGCGGCACGGTGGCGACCCAGTCGAGGCCGTAGATCACGATGAAGACGACGATGCTCGGCTGTACCTCGGCCGACAGCAGGCTCGGCAGGAACAGCAGGCTCACCCCGCGCAGCGCGTAGTACGCGGCGAGCAGGATGCGGGGATTCACCCGGTCGGTCAGCCAGCCCGAGAACACGGTTCCGGCGATGTCGAAGATCCCCACGACCGCGAGCAGGCCGGCGGCGGTGGTGGTCGGCATCCCGTGGTCGTGCGCACTGGGGATGAAGTGCGTGCCGATGAGCCCGTTGGTCGTCGCACCGCAGATCGCGAAACCGATCGCCAGTGCCCAGAACGTCTTGGTGCGTGCGGCGTCGCGCAGAGTCGTGATCGCGAGTCTGGCTGCTCCCCAGGCGCTGCCCTTCGGGCGTGGTGCCACCACGAGCGGGCCGGTGTCGCCGTACCGCGTGACGCCGAGGTCGCTCGGGCGGTTGCGCAGGAAGATCCAGACCAGGGGCACGACGGCGAGCGCGCCCCCGGCGATGATGAGCGATGCCCCTCTCCAGCCGACATCCTCGGCGGCGACCGCGATCACCGGCAGGAAGATGAGCTGTCCTGTGGCGCTTCCGGCCGTGAGCACGCCGGAGACCAGGCCCCGCCTGGTCGCGAACCACGTGTCGGTGATGGTCGCCGCGAACACGAGCGCCATCGACCCGGTGCCGAGACCGATCAGCACGCCCCACGTCAGGATCAGCTGCGCGGGAGTGGCGACGAAGACGCTCAGGGCTGCGCCCGCACCGATCACGAACAGCGCGGTGACAGTGACGGCGCGGATGCCGAAGCGCTGCATCAGGGCCGCGGCGAACGGTGCGGTGAGCCCGAACAGCAGCAGGTTGACGGTGACGGCGAGAGAGAGCTCGGCGGTGGTCCAGCCGAACTCCTCTTGCAGGGGCAGCATCAGGACGCCGGGCGCAGCACGGAATCCGGCGGCACCGATCAGAGCGATCAGAGCGACGAGGGCGACGATCCAGGCCGGGTGGATGCGGCGCTGCCGTTGCTGCGGAGTGGCCGCGGCCGCGGGCGTCTCGGTGGGCTCGTCGACCGATTCGGCGGTCATGCCGCGCTGCCCGTGCTCAGAGCGAACGGCTCGCCGCCCATGCTGCGCCGCGCCCAGCGAGTGCTGTCGGCATCCAGCGGCGCGGAGCAGTGCGTGCACCAGTCGGACGCTGCGGCGACCTCGCCGCAGCGCGCGCAGCTGACCGTCAGTCCCCAGGGGCCGTCCGGATCGGTCATGCGCGAGAACCGTGCGTAGGCGTGCAGGATCGGCAGGGTCTCGCGCCCGGCGTCGGTGAGTCGGTAGCCGGGGTCATCCTGCGTGACGAGGCCGGCGTCGGTCATCGATGCGAGGCGCCGAGCGAGCACCGAGTCGGCGGCTCCGGTGGCAGCCCGAAGCTGGTCGAAGCGCGTGCGCCCCGAGAACATCTCGCGCAGGATCAGCAGCACCCACGGGTCGGCCAGCACATCGGCGGAGCGTGCGATCGGGCACGTGGCGGTCGACCAGTCGGAGCGAAGCGGCATCCGCCAACTTTCTTGAAGAAAGTGCGCGGAGTCAAGAGCGATTCGCCGAGATGGCGGAATCCCTGCTCGAATCGGCAGGAATCCGACGAGCCGGAGGGCTCCGGCGGTGAGGACTACTCCGCGACGCGGGCGGCGATGTCGGTGCGGAAGTGCGAGCCGTCGAGGCGGATGCGGCCGATGGCCTCGTAGGCGCGATCGCGCGCGGTGCGGAAGTCGGATGCCACGGCGACGACGTTCAGCACACGTCCACCGGCAGCGACGAGCGAGCCTCCCGGTGCGTCGGGGCTGGCGGTCGCGGCGTGCACGAGGCGGACGCCCTCGACGGCCGCCGCGTCGGCGAGGCCCTCGATCGGGCGACCGGTCTGCGGCGCCTCGGGGTATCCCTCGCTGGCGAGCACCACGGTGATCGCGACGTCGTCGCTGAAGACGGGCTCCGGCTGGTCCTCGAGGGTGCCGGATGCCGCGGCCAGCAGCAGCTCCGACAGCGGCGTGACGAGCCGCGGCAGCACGATCTGCGTCTCGGGGTCGCCGAAGCGGGCGTTGAACTCGATCACGCGCACGCCGGCGGGCGTGAGGATGAGGCCGGCGTAGAGCAGGCCGATGAAGGGCGTGCCCTCGCTGTCGAGCTGGCGGATGACGGGAAGCGCGACGTCCCGCGTGACCTCCTCGACGAAGGCCTGCTCGCTGCCGAACTGGTCGGCGAGCCACGGCAGCGGCGAGTACGCGCCCATGCCGCCGGTGTTCGGTCCCTCGTCGCCGTCGAGCGCGCGCTTGAAGTCCTGCGCGGGGCTGAGAGCGCGAACCGTGTCGCCGTCGCTCAGGAAGAACAGCGAGACCTCGGGGCCCGAGAGGAACTCCTCGATCAGCACGGGGCCGGACGGCAGGTAGTGCTCGGCGTGGGCGAGCGCATCTGCGCGGTCGGACGTGACGATGACGCCCTTGCCCGCAGCCAGGCCATCGGCCTTCACGACGTACGGGGCGCCGAGCTCGTCGAACGCTGCCTCGACCTCGGCGGTGGTGGTGGCACGCACCGCGCGACCGGTGGGCACGCCCGCGGCGTCCATGATCCGCTTCGCGAACGACTTGGAGCCCTCGAGCTGAGCCGCGGCCTTGCCGGGGCCGAACACGGGGATGCCGTGCGCGCGCAGCACATCGGCGACACCGGCGACCAGCGGAGCCTCGGGACCGACGACCACGAGGTCGACGGCGTGCTCGTTCGCGAACGAGGTCACCGCGGCACCGTCGAGCATGTCGACCGAGACCGGGGTCGCATCCTGCGCGATACCGGCGTTGCCGGGGGAGACGAAGATCTCGTGCTCCGCCTTCTCTGCTCGCAGAGCGAGGATGATCGCGTGCTCACGGGCACCGGAACCGAGGACGAGAATCTTCACCCGTCCAGACTACCGAGGCGGGGGCGCGGGTTTCGGCGGTGTGCGCGTCTCAGCACAGAACCGCGACCGGTGCCGGTATCGGGCGCTGGAGGGGCCCCGGGACACATCCGTGCTGAATCGTGAACGCGCGACCGGCGAGACGGTTCAGAGTTCGATGGGGCGCTCGACTGACGGGTCCCACTCCAGCGTCCAGCCGGTCGCGTCGAACAGGGCGTCGAGCACCATCGCGGTGAAGCCCCACACGATCGTGCCGTCGATGTCGAAGGCGGGGCCCCGCCAGGTGCGACCCAGGCGATGGATCGTCGAGGTGAACCGAGTGGCCGGGTCGAGCAGTTGCGCGACCGGCACGCGGAAGACGTCGACCGTCTCGGCATGGTCGACGGCGGCGACGCGCGAGGGCGAGCGCCACCAGGCGAGCACAGGGGTGACCACGTGGTTGCTCGCGGCGAGGGGCAGCTCGGGCAGCGTAGCGAGGATATCGACGCCGGCCGGGTCGAGCCCCGTCTCCTCCTCCGCCTCGCGCAGGGCGGTGGCGACGGCATCCGCATCCTGTTCCTCGCGCCTGCCGCCGGGAAACGAGACCTGACCTGGATGCGACGACAGAGTCGCGGCCCGACGCTGCAGCAGCACGTCGAGGTCGGCTGCGACGGTGGCCTCGTCGGTCTGCGCCGGGATGCTGTCGAGCCGGCCGAACAGAACGAGCACGGACGCGGGATGGGCGTCGCCGACGAGCGGTGGGAACGGCCGCGACCAGCTCTCGGGGCGTCGCGTCGCCGCGAGCAGCTCGGCCCGTGCGCCGTGCAAGGTATCGGGATTCTGGCTCATCGACTCGAGCCTATGCCTGTGCGCGACGCGGCAGCGCGGGTGGCGTTCGGGGAGCGCACGGGCATCCATGGCGAATGAGCCCGGCGTAGCCTGGTCACCATGCCCTCCAGGAAGATCGACATCATCGACGGGCGCGCCGCTCTCGATGCGGTGCGACGCGCGGATGCCGCCGGTGAGAAGCCGCAGCGCACCGACCTCGCGACGACCGTGCGGTACCTGCTGCAGCTCCTCGACGAGAAGGCGCCGGGCAACAGCGTCGAGGTGCGAGTGCCTCCGTTCGGTGCGGTGCAGGTCATCCAGGGGCCTCGGCACACGCGAGGGACCCCGCCGAACGTCGTCGAGATGGATGCGGCGACGTGGATCGCCGTCGCCACCGGCAGGGAGCACTGGGCGGATGCTGCGGCATCCGGTCGCGTCAGCGCCTCCGGCACCCGCGCCGATCTCTCTGACGTCCTTCCGTTGCGCCCCTGAGGCGATCAGGCCAGAGGCGACCGGGTCAGAGTCCGCGGCGTGCGACCACCAGGGGCACACCCGTGACGGGATGTGGGAACACGTCGACCGGTTGTCCGTAGACCTCTTCGATCCGCTCGGCCGTGAGCACGTCGGCGGCCGCACCCGTCGCGGCGACCCGGCCCTGCGAGAGCAGGGTCACCCGGTCGGCGTGGGCGAGAGCGGCGTTGAGGTCATGCAGCACGATCGCGACGGCGATGCCGGCATCCGCCTGCCCTCGGATCAGGCGCATCACGTCTTCATGATGCTTGAGGTCGAGTGCGGCGGTCGGCTCGTCGAGTAGCAGGATGCCGGTGCTCTGAGCGATCACGCGGGCCAGCGCCACGCGGGCGCGCTCGCCGCCGGAGAGTGACGTCACGGCACGTGAAGACAGTGACAGCACCTCGGTCGAGTCCATCGCCGCGGCGACGATCTCGTCGTCGCCGTCCGCGGCCCCGGTGCGTGCCCACGGTGCCCTGCCCATGCGAACGACCTGCTCGGCACTGAACGGGAACGACACCGCGTTCTCCTGCAGCAGCACTGCTCGCGCTCGCGCCATGTCCTGCGCGCGGATGCCGGTGATCGGCGAACCGTCGAGCAGCACCGCCCCGGCGCCCGGGGTCACATCGCCGGCGAGAACTCCGAAGAGAGTCGACTTGCCCGCGCCGTTGGGCCCGACCAGCGCGTGGATCTCGCCCGCTCGGACCTCGATCGACGCGTCGTCGAGGATCGCGCGCTCGCCGCCGACGAGCACGGTGACGCCGGTGGCCTGCAGTCGGGTGGCCCTGTCGACGGCGCTCATGCCCATCCTCCCGAGCGCCGGCGCGTGCGCACGAGCAGCCAGAGGAAGAACGGTCCGCCCACGAGCGAGGTGATCATGCCGATGGGCAGATCGGCCAGCGGCACCGCGGTGCGGGCGACGAGGTCGGCGATCGCGATCAGCAGTGCGCCTCCGAACACCGAGGCGATCATGAGCGGAAGGTGTGCGGGGCCGATGATCATGCGCATCAGGTGGGGCACGACGAGACCCGCGAATCCGATGATGCCGGCGAAGGCGACGGCGGCGCAGACCAGCACCGCGACCGTGACGATCACGACCATCCGCAGCAGCTCGACGTTGACGCCGAGGTGTCGGGCGGTGCGCTCGCCGAGGGCGAAGAGGTCGAGCTGCGGCGACACGATCAGCGCCACGACGACCCCGATCGCGACGAGCGGAGCGACCAGTGCCGCGTTCGACCAGAGGGCGCCGTTCAGCGATCCGAGCTGCCAGAACACGATCTGCTCGCGCGTCGACGTCGTGCCGAGGAACGTGAGGAAGGCCATGCCGGCGCCCGCGATCGCATTGATCGCGATGCCGGTGAGGAGCAGGGTGACGACCTCGGTGCGCCCGCCCGATCGGCTGATGAAGTACACCGCGAGCACCGCGATCAGCCCGCCGAGGAATGCGAACGCGGGGGTGGTCCACATGCCGAACGAGGCGAAGCCCAGGGTGATGCTCGCGGCGGCGCCGAGCGCGGCACCGGACGAGACTCCGACGACACCGGCATCCGCCAGCGGGTTGCCGAAGATCGCCTGCATGAGCACGCCGGACACGGCGAGGGCTGCGCCGACGAGGAGGCCGAGCACGAGGCGGGGGAGCCGCAGGTTGTAGATCACGCCGTAGTCGGCCGCCTCGGTGGGTGCCCAGGCGGTGTCGATGCCGATGCCGTGTAGCAGCACCCCGATGAGGTCGGTGGGGGAGAGCGAGTACTGTCCGCTCGTGATCGACACTATGCAGGTCACGACGAGGGCCGCGACGAGCCCGATGATGACGAGCGTGAAGCGCAGCCCGAGGTGTCTCGACGGGGTGCGGGTGACGACCTCGCCGCTCACTTCGCGGGCTCGGCGGTCGCGGGCTCGGGGGCGTAGAGCGCGCGGGCGATCGCCTCGATCACGTCCGCCGACCGAGGCCCGAAGCTGAGGATCTCGCTGTCGGCCATGTCGATCACGCGGCGGTTCGCTCCGGCCGGAGTCTCCGCGATCGCGGGGATGCGCTCTATCAGCCCGTCGATGCCGTCGACGGACTCGAGCCCGTCGGTCATCATCACGAGCACGTCGGGCCGTGCCGCGACGAGGGCCTCGGCGGTCATCGGCTTCATGCCCTCCCAGCCGATCTCTGCGGCGACGTCGATCCCTCCGACGGCGTCGATGAGGGAGTCGGCTCCGGAGTCCTCGCCGAAGATGTAATAGATGTTGGCGTTGCCGCGCACGTAGAGGAACAGCATCCGCGCCCGGTCTTCGGCCTCCGGCGGCACGACCTCGGTGATCTCGGCCAGGGCGTCTGCGAGGTCGGTGTCGAGCCGTTCGATCAGGGCGTGACCGCGGCTCGGCACGCCGAGAGCCGTGGCGATCTCGGTGACCAGCTCGTCGGTGGTGTCGAGGCGACGGTCGCTCGAGATGACGACGATCGTGATCCCGGCGTCGCGCAGCTGCTGGCGGATCTCCTTCGGGCCGATCGTCGTGTCGGTGAGGATGACGGTGGGCGCGAGCTCGAGGATCGCCTCGGCGTTCAGCGTGTGACCCGTCTTCGTGACCACGGGGAGATCTTCGGTGCCGGCGAACATCGTGGACGAGTCGCGGCCGACCACCTGATCGCCGAGGCCCAGGGCGAAGACGGTCGAGGCGATCGTGCCTGAGATGTCGATCGGCAGGATGCGGTCGACATCGGTGATCTCGACCTCGCGACCCTCGCTGTCGGTGACGGTCACGGGGAGTTCCGGGGCGGTCTCGTCGGCGACCGGCTCGATCGCGTGGCTCGAGAGACAGGCCGTGGATCCGCCGGTCGCGCCGCGCACGTCGTCGACGAGATCCAGATCGGCGAGGGGGACGGATGCCTGGGGGCAGGAGTCGGCGGCGTCTGTCTGCGGTGCGGCGGAGGCTCCCGGGTCTGCGCACGCGGCGAGACCGACGGCGAGAGCGGCAGCGAGAAGAAGGGCAGAAGCGCGTCGCATTAGGCAAGGCTATCCTAAAACTTGACTCTGCCTCGCGAGCGCCTCTATTCTCAGGAATGGAGCTTACTTAGCTAAGCCTAACCAACAATCACCCTCTCGCCCGACTGCATAGCGGCACCGCTGGCGCGCGTCCGTTCCTGCGCGCCCGGAGCTCTGGAGAATCGTGAACGCCACAGCCACAGCATCCACGGGGAGCGGCCGCATACGCGTGCTGCTCGCCGCCCTCGTATCCTTCGTCCTGATCGCGGCGGGCGCGGTGATCGTTCCTCCCGCGCAAGCCGCCGGCGGGTCCGTCGCCGCGTCGGTGACATCTGCCGGCACCACAGGCATCACGGTGCAGGTCGACGCGTCGGGGCTTCCCGAGGTGCCCAGCGTCTACGCCGCACTGATCGTGAAGGGCACCGAGAGCGGACTCTCCGGCCCCGGTGGCGGCTACGCCGCGTTCGCGCAGCCGTTCCCGGCGGTGGCCGCGGGGGCGAGCTCGTTCACGCTGACCGCTCCGGCGGGATCCCTCGATCGCACGAAGGTGTACGAGGTCCTCGTCTGGCAGCAGCACTCGGTGCCGAACGCCGAGACGATCTACGCCCGGGAAGATGTCGCCATCTCGACAGCGCAGTGGGACGCCGTCTTCGGTGCCGAGACGCCGGACCCGGGAACGGACCCCGGCACTGACCCGGGAACGGACCCCGGCACTGACCCCGGCACTGACCCGGGAACAGACCCTGGAACGGACCCCGGGACCGACCCTGGAACAGACCCGGGCGAGGTCGAGCCCGCCGCCCCCTCGATCCAGGTGTTCCTCGCCGACGGCACCACGCCTGCTGGCACGACCGCTCTGAAGGCGGGCGACACCGTCGTCGTGAAGGGCTCTGGGTATGACCCGACCGCGAACGTCGGCGGCCGGGGAGTGCCGATCCCGGCGAACCTGCCCCAGGGCACCTACGTCGTCTTCGGTAACTTCGCATCGACGTGGCAGCCCTCCGCGGGGGCCGCGAGTGCGACGCGCTCGGTCGGTTCGCAGGCGTGGGCACTGTCGGAGTCGGTTCTGAACCAGGTTCCGTCGCAGTTCCAGGCCACGATCCGCTCGCAGTGGGTCGACATCGCCGCCGACGGCACGTTCCAGGCGACGCTGACCCTCAAGGACACCGCGACCACCCCGGGTTCGTACGGTGTCTACACCTACGGGGCCGGCGGCGTCACCAACGCCGCGCAGGAGCAGAGCGTCGCCCTGAACTACACGATTCCGCCGAAGATCACCGTCGCGTCATCGCTCGCGGCGGGCGAGCCCGGTATCACCACGAAGGTCACCGGAACCTCGTTCGGCTCGGCGACCGGCGTCTACGCCGCGGTGATCGAAGCGGGCACTGAGGCGAACGTCACGGCCGGCAGCGGATTCGCGGCCATGCAGTTCGTGCGTGGAGTCACCGGTGGCGCGTTCACCGTGGACCTCACTGCCAAGGCGGCGGATCTCGATCGCACCAAGACCTACGAGGTGATCGTCTGGACGCAGCACACGCTGCCGAACGCCCAGACGATCCTCGCCCGCGCGGCCGTCACGATCAGCGACGCCGACTGGGACGCTCTCGAGCCCGCCGCTCCCTCGATCCAGGTCTTCCTCGCCGACGGCATCACTCCGGCGGGCACCACCGCTCTGAAGGCCGGCGACACCGTCGTCGTGAAGGGTTCGGGCTACGACCCGACCGCGAACGTGGGCGGACGCGGTGTGCCGATCCCGGCGAACCTTCCGCAGGGCACGTACGTCGTCTTCGGCAACTTCGCCTCGACCTGGCAGCCCTCGACGGGAGCTGCGGGTGCGACGCGCTCGGTCGGTGCTCAGGCGTGGGCTCTTTCTGAGTCCGTGCTGAACCAGGTTCCGTCGCAATACCAGGCCGCGATCCGCTCGCAGTGGGTCGACATCGCCGCCGACGGCACGTTCCGGGCGACTCTGACGCTGAAGGACTCCGCGACCACTCCGGGCTCGTACGGCGTCTACACCTATGGCGCCGGCGGCGTCGTCAACGCGGCACAGGAGCAGAGCGTCGCCCTCAACTACGGACTCGCGCCTGCGGTGACCTCGACGGTCAAGAGCGCCACCGCGACCGAGGGCCTGACGGTCACCGCCGCCGGGTCGGAGCTCGGTGCCATCACGGGTGCGTATGTGGCTCTGATCGAGAAGGGCACCGAGGCGGATGTCACTTCGGGCGGTGGCTTCCTCGGCATGCAGTTCGTGCGCGGCATCACAGGTGGCGAGTTCAGCGTCGACCTGAACGCTGCGGCCGACACGCTCGATCGCACGAAGACCTATGAGGTGATCGCGTGGCAGCAGCACACTCTGCCCACGGCTGACACCGTCTACGCCCGCTCGACCGTCTCGATCACCGAGGCGCAGTGGGACGCACTGCTCGGAAAGAAGCCCGACGAGCCGAAGCCCCCGGTCACCACCCCGACAGCGCCTGCAGCGACTGTTCCGGGTGGATCGCTGCGCTGGGGCATCTCGACGTCGTTCACGCAGTACGTGGTCGGCGACATCGCCAAGGGCGCGGTCGATGTCTCGGGTGGAGCCACCCGGTCGGGCGGGCTCTTCCAGTTCGGTCAGACGGTCGGCGGCGACTACAGCACGGCGACGGGCCTCGGCAGTGTCGTGTACCGAGGATCGGTGCGTTTCACCGGCCACGGCGGCGTGCTCGACGTCACCGTGTCGAACCCGCAGGTCAGCGTCACCTCCGCGGGCGCCGCGACCCTGTATGTCACGCATGCCGGCGCCCAGGTGGCGTTCGCGACGCTCGACCTGTCACGTGCAGTCGTGACCACCGCGAACGGCGCCGTCACCTACTCGGGTGCTCCCGCCTCGCTCACCGCTGACGGACGCAACCGCGTGCTCGCCGGCTTCTCGACGAACCTCGACCCCGTGTCCTTCACGATCGGGTCGGTGGCGGCAGCGCCGTCTGGTACGACCGGCACGGTGGCGGCCGCGGCTGTGAAGGCCAAGGCGACGCTCCCGGCGACGCCGCCGGCGACCACGGGCATCGAGATCGACGAGCAGAGCCTGGCGGCATTGCAGTCCGGCAAGACGGCGACGTTCTCGGCATCCGGGTTCCAGCCGAACGAGACGGGTATCAAGGTCGTCGTGTACTCGACGCCCGTGCTGCTCGACACCATCTCGGCGGATGCCGCCGGCGTCGCGACCTGGACCGGAACGCTGCCGGCGAGCCTTGAGGACGGCATGCACACGCTGACCCTGCAGGGGTCCGTCGCCCGAGGTCTCGAGTTCACACTGGCACGGGAGACGGCAGCGATCGGTGCCTGCACCGTCGACGGCGCCACGCTCAAGTGGGGCTACAAGGAGTCCTTCCGCACCTACATCGAAGGCATCGCCGCCGGTGGATGGACGCTCACCGACGTCGCTTACGAGTACCCCGACTACGTGTGGTCGAGCGGCACCGGCTCGTTCGACGACGAGACCCTCACCGGACTCGTGACGTTCGGCGGCAGCATCACCTTCACCGGTCACGGCGGCGCGCTGAACACCACGCTGGCGAACGCGCGCGTCGAGCTCGCCGGAGACACGGGCTACCTCGTGTTCGACGTTCTCGGCACCACGCAAGACGGCCAGAGCGTCGACCAGAAGGCGGTCCGCCTCGCGGAGTTCGCTCTGGGAGGCGCCGCGGTGGTCGACGGAGTGCTCTCCCTCGAGGCGATCCCGACGACCCTCACCGAGGCGGGCGCTGCCGCATTCGGCACCTACGCCGCGGGTGAGGAGCTCGACCCGGTGACGGCGCTGCTCCCGGTCGCCGCCGAGTGCGGTGTCGCGGTCGAAGACGACGAGTCTGCCGAATCGGAGGGGACGGCTGCCGCCGCATCCGTCACGGCCATGGCCGACACCGAGGGTGCCCCGGTCTGGCCGTGGGTCGTCGGAGGCCTCGTGATCGTCGTGCTCGCCGTCGGCGGCGGCGTGCTGATCGGACGCCGTACGAGGGCGACGGCCGAGAACGCCGAGGTCACGACCGAGGTCTGATCCGCCGCAGAACGGCGACGCCCTCCCCGCAGCGGACGCGGGGAGGGCGTCGCTCTGCAGAGGAGGGCGCGACCCACAGCCAACGGTGGGACAATGGATGCATGTCCTCCCACGATTCCTCCCAGACGGTCGAGGCGACCGTCCGACGCGTGCCGCGATTCGGCGTGTTCATGGGCATCGGCGTCGTGCTCGGCATCATCGCCGCCGGCATCCTGACGATGGTGGGGAGCTACGAGCCGTCCGACGCCGTCAACGTCGTCTACCCTCCCGGCCAGGTCTTCGGCTTCCTGCTGCTGTGGACGGTGCCGATCGGCTTCGCGCTCGCGAGCATCGTCGCCCTCATCCTCGAGCGCGTCGCGCGACGCCACGACCATGTCGTCACGGTCGAGCACGAGACGATCATCGAGAACGACTGACCGCCGGTCTTCCGACTGCGGGTTCCCGATCTACGCCAGCTCGGCGATGATCGGTCGGATGGCGGCGTCGAACGACACCACGTCGCGACGGAGGCCGTCGGTGACGGCCACGGTTAGCGCGCCGATCCACCAGATGCCCCGCTGCGAGAACGGCAGCACCTGCACGTTCAGCTCGAACGAGTGCGCGCGGCGACCGATGTCGCGCTCGAACTCGGCGATCGCGCTGGCGTAGGCGCGATACGCCTCGCCGCCGATCGTGCCGTTGCCCGAGCGGCTCGCCATCGAACTGCGGATCGATGACACATAGCGGTCGTGAGAGACGCGGGCGTAGTGCAGGGTGGACGCCGCGTGCGGCACGATCGCCTCGGACAGCTGCTCGGATCCCGACGCGGGCAGGGCGACGAGCGTGTCGAAGCCCTCGACGAGTTCGAGCGGAACGTCCGACGGGTGGGCGCGGGGCTCGACCGTCATGTCCCAGTACTCCCGCCACTGCTTCTCGAGCTCGGGGGTGACCTCGGTGGCGTCGGGCGCTCTGACGGGCAGATCCCGCAGGCTCGGCAGGTCTTCGGGGGCCCGGATGCCGAGCGATTGCCGCAGCGCGAGCGCGACGAGCACCGGAACGCTCGCGTCCTCGCGGATCAACCACTGCGGCTTGTCGGCCATGGCCCCATCGTAGGAGATCGAGGGAGGGGAGAGGAGGGCTCGGCGGGCGGTAGGCTTGTCGGGTGGCTGCCTCCCCCACCAATCCCTATTCCGAAGCCGGCGTCGATACCGCTGCAGGCGATCTCGCCGTCGAGCTGATGAAGTCTTCCGTGCGTGCGACGCACGGCCCTGAAGTGCTGGGCGGTGTCGGCGGATTCGCCGGACTGTTCGACGCGAGTGCACTGCGCGACTTCCGTCGCCCGCTGCTCGCGACCAGCACCGACGGCGTCGGCACGAAGGTCGCCATCGCGCAGGCCATCGACAAGCACGACACGATCGGCCAGGACCTGGTCGGCATGGTCGTCGACGACATCGTCGTGGTGGGCGCCAAGCCGCTCTTCATGACCGACTACATCGCGTGCGGCAAGGTCTTCCCGCAGCGCATCGCCGACATCGTGCGCGGCATCGCCGAGGCGTGCACCGCCACGGGCACCGCGCTCATCGGCGGCGAGACCGCCGAGCACCCCGGGCTTCTCGGACCGCGCGACTACGACGTGGCGGGTGCCGCCACGGGTGTCGTCGAGGCCGACGGCATCCTCGGTGCCGACCGCGTGCAGGACGGCGACGTCGTGATCGCCGTCGAGTCCAGCGGACTGCACTCCAACGGCTATTCGCTCGTGCGCCACATCGTCACGAACGCCGGCATCGGCTACGGCGACAACGCCGCCGACTTCGGCAAGACCTGGGGCGAGGCTCTGCTCGAGCCGACCCGTCTCTACACGCTTCCGCTGCTGCGCCTCATCGAGCAGCTCGGCGGGGGAGTGCATTCGCTCAGCCACGTGACCGGCGGCGGCATCGCGGCGAACCTCGCCCGTGTGCTCCCGCAGGGCAGCTGGGCCGAGGTCGACCGCAGCACCTGGTCGCCGAGTCCGGTCTTCCGCGTGCTCAGTGACATCGCAGGCTCCACGCTGGAGTCGGCCGAGGGCACCTGGAACCTCGGCATCGGATTCCTCGCGATCATCGCGGCCGACAAGAAGGATGCCGCGATCGCGGCCCTCGCGGCCGAGGGCATGCCGGCATGGCAGGTCGGAACCGTGGGCTTCGGCGCGCGCCCGGCAGGAGAGTTCGAACAGGGCGCCAAGGGCGTCGACGGTGGAGCAGTGCGCCTGGTCGGCGCCTACGCGGACGGAGCGAAGTAAGAGCCCATGTGCGGCATCGTCGGAATGGTGGGCTCTGCCCCAGTCAATCAGGACATCTACGACGCACTCCTGCTGCTGCAGCACCGCGGCCAGGATGCGACGGGAATCGCCACCGCTGAGGCGAACGGCGTCATGCACAACGCCAAGGCGCAGGGCATGGTGCGCGAAGCTTTCCGCACCCGCGACATGCGCGGGCTCCTCGGAAACGTCGGGCTCGGTCACGTGCGCTACGCGACCAAGGGCACGGCGTCGAACGAAGAGGAGATGCAGCCGTTCTACGTGAACGCACCGTACGGCATCATCCTCATCCACAACGGCAACCTGACGAACACGCGTGAGCTCACGGCCGACATGGCCAAGCGTGACCGCCGTCACCTCAACTCCTCGAGCGACACCGAGCTGCTCCTCAACGTGCTCGCCGGTGAGCTGCAGAACACGACCTCGACGGTCGACCTCGACGCCGAGCGCATCTTCGAGGCGGTCGAGCGGACCCACGAGCGCATCGAGGGCGCCTACGCCGTCATCGCGGTGATCGCCGGATACGGTCTGCTGGCGTTCCGCGACCCGTTCGGCATCCGCCCCCTCATCCTCGGACGTCGTCCCTCGACCGTCCCTGGGGCAGAGGGTCGCGACGAGTGGGTCGTGGCCAGCGAATCCCTCGTGCTCGAGAACGCCGACTACGAGGTCGTGCGCGAGGTCGAGCCCGGCGAGGCGATCTTCATCACGAGCGAGGGCGAGCTGCACGCCAAGCAGTGCGCCACCGAGACCACGCTCGCGCCCTGCGCTTTCGAGTACGTCTACCTCGCGCGTCCCGACTCGGTCATGAACGGCGTCTCGGTCTACGAGTCGCGTCTGCGCATGGGCGACCGCCTCGCCGACACCATCGCCAAGCACGTTCCGATGGACAAGATCGACGTCGTCATGCCGATTCCCGATTCGGCGCGCCCCGCGGCCATGGAGGTCGCCCGCAAGCTCGGCATCGAGTATCGCGAGGGCTTCTACAAGAACCGCTACGTCGGCCGCACCTTCATCATGCCCGGCCAGGCCGTGCGCAAGAAGAGCGTGCGCCAGAAGCTCAACGCCATGTCGACCGAGTTCCAGGGCAAGAACGTGCTCCTGATCGACGACTCGATCGTCCGTGGCACGACCTCGAAGCAGATCATCCAGATGGCGCGAGATGCCGGTGCCACCTCGGTCACCTTCGCCTCGGCGGCTCCGCCGGTGCGTCACCCGCACGTGTACGGCATCAACATGCCGTCGCGCCACGAGCTCATCGCCCACGGGCGCACGATCCCCGAGATCGCCGCCGAGCTGGGCTGCGACCACCTGGTCTACCAGGAAGTCGACGATCTCAAGGCAGCGATCACCGAGGGATCGGTGCTCAGCGACCTCGACATGAGCTGCTTCGACGGAAAGTACGTCACCGGAACCGTCTCGGACGAATACCTCGCGTGGGTGGAGGGGTCGCAGACCTCGTGACCTCGCGTGCGCAGCCGCTCTGGCGCGGACGTGCGCTCGCGCTGATCGGCATCGTGCTGGTCGCGTTCTCTTTGCGATCCGCCGTCGCCTCGCTGTCTCCGGTGATCGATCACATCGCCGAGGAGTTCACGGTGTCGTCAGTCGTCGTCGGCCTCATCGGCGCCGCTCCACCGGTGTGCTTCGCGGTTTTCGGTCTGCTCACGCCGCTGTTCGAGCGGCGTTTCGGCCTCGAGCGGGTCGCGGTGGTGGCGATCGCACTGATCGCGGCAGGCCTGCTGCTGCGCAGCCTCGCGGTCGACTCGACCTCGCTTCTCGCGGCGACCGCAGTGGTGTTCGCGGGTGTCGGCTCGGGCAACGTGCTGCTGCCGCCGCTGGTGAAGAAATACTTCCCCGACCGTCTCGGCCTGATGATGACGGTCTACTCGACCACCATGGCGGTGTCGACGTTCGTGCCGCCGCTGGTCGCGGTGCCGATCGCCGACACGGCGGGGTGGCGCGTGTCGCTCGGACTGTGGGGAGTGTTCGCCGCGATCGCGCTGGTGCCCTGGGTGGCGATGCTGGTCGCGCACCGCACGGATGCCGTCACGACCGGTCGTTCCCTCGCCGAGCAGTCGTCTTCTGAGGCGACGACGGGCGAGTTCGACGCGGCATCGATGGCGACCGGACCGATCGCCACGACGCCTGCGAACCCCCGCGTCTTCGGGCGACTGTGGCGTCTGCCGCTGGCCTGGTCGATCGCGCTCGTGTTCGGAGCTTCGTCGACCATGGCCTACGTGTCGTTCTCGTGGCTGCCGACGATCATGATCGATGTCGGCGGGGTCTCGCCGTCGAACGCGGGGCTGCTCCTGTCGCTGTTCGGCCTCATGGGGCTGCCGTGTTCGCTCCTCGTGCCGATCCTCATCGTGCGCTTCCAGGCGACGCGTCCTGTCTTCTTCGTCGCGATCGCTGCGGGACTCGTCGGCCTGGCCGGCATCCTGTTCCTGCCCACTGTGGCACTGCCGCTGTGGGTGGCGCTGTTCGGCCTCGCCCCCGCGCTGTTCCCGCTCGCTCTGGTGCTGCTGAGCATCCGTGCCCGCACGCCCGAGAGCGCCGTCGCGCTCAGCGGGTTCGTGCAGAGCATCGGCTATGCGGTGGCCGCGGTGTTCCCGCTGCTGATCGGGCTGCTCCATGACGCGACCGACAGTTGGCTGATCCCGCTCTGGCTGCTCGTGGGCGTGCTGATCGCCGTGATCCCCGCAGGGTGGATCGCGGGTCGCCGCCGCACGATCGAAGAGGACTGGGAGCGCCGGCACGGTCGCTGGTGAGTCGAGCTCGCGGTGACCTCAGTGCGCGGTGACCTCAGTGCGCGGTGACTGCATCGCCGAGACGGATCGTGCCGCCCGTCCAGGGGGTCTGCTCGTCGGCTGACGCGGAGCCGGGCAGGAGAAGTCTCCCGAGGGTGGGCTCGGCCTGCGAGAACGCGGCGGTGAGCGTCGTCAGCACTTTGGCATCGCGCACTCCGGTGTCGGGATTCGCGTGCGTCGCCAGGCACCGGACGATGGGGCCGGCCGCGTCGAAGGAGACGTCACCGACGGTCACCTCACCCGTCCAGTCGAGCTCCGACCACGCGGCGGCATCGTCGATGACGATGTTCGAACGGAAGCGACGGTCGTCGACGTCCGTGCCGAGGGCCTCGCCCAATGCGCTCACGCTGCCGCTGCTGTGCACCGAGACGTAGCCGCGGGGTCGATCCTGGAACCGCGACGTCACTCCGTCGCCGACGAGTACCAGCGGCAGCCGGCCCGGCCGCTGGATTCTGCGGCCCTCCGCGCTGGCGAGGACGAACTCCGTCACCGCAGCCGCGAGCTGCGTGCGCCCGTCGTCGTCGAGCCCCGCCTCCACGAGAACGGACCCGGCGTGCTCGATGCGCA
This sequence comes from Microbacterium sp. CGR1, assembly GCF_051062835.1. Lineage (GTDB taxonomy): Bacteria > Actinomycetota > Actinomycetes > Actinomycetales > Microbacteriaceae > Microbacterium. The sequence continues at coordinate 2,986,483 of NZ_JAOTPG010000001.1, forward strand.
CGCGTCGCTCCTGGTCGTCGTAGCGGGTGCGCAGCGAGGCGAGCGTCGCGAAGTCCTGAAGAGAGAGCCCCTTCGCCTTCGGCCAGTAGTCGAGGCCGTCGCGATCCTCCGGTGCCGTCGCATCCGCGAAGCGGAACGCGAGGACTCTGTCGCCGGCGATCCGACCATCCGGCTGCACCGCGAGCTCGTCGACCGACTCGGCCGTGAAGCCCTTGATCGGATGACGGTAGAGCGAGACGACGTGTGGCATGGGGCGATTCTGTCAGGTGAGAGACGCCGCACCGTCGAACGACGCCGCGATCGTGGGTCGGGATTCCGGGATTCCGGGCACGACGAAACCCCCGTGCGGTACACGGGGGAGACGACGACGAGCGAAAGGGCGGTCAGGCCTTTTCGAGTTCGTCCTCGTCTTCGTCTGCATACTCGTCAGCCCACTTGTCGACGTATGCGTCTTCAGAGTCGCTCGGGTGCGCGAGCTCGCGCTCGAGCGCCGAGTAGTTCACCGACGGACTGAACGACTTCAGTTCGCGGGCGATCTTGGTGTGTTTCGCCTTTTGACGGCCACGGCCCATGCCTGAGACCCCCTCACGAGTTAAGCTGCGGGCAACAACAGGCCCGAGTCATTCACGACACCGGCTGAGGGCCGGTAAGAGTAGCATTCAGAATAGCACGCGGCCAGACCGCACTGGCCCGTTGGCAGCTGGTGAAGGGAGCGATCCTCATGACCGACAACACCTCGACGCCCTCCGACGAGGCCGCGCAGAACGCGACACTGCAGAAGGCCGTGATCGTCGGGATGCAGCCGGGACAGGCCACGCGGGTGATCGAAGAAGCCGCGAGATTCGCACGGCTCCTGCGCGTGCCGCTCGTCGTCGCGCACGTCGATGTCACGCGCTTCGTCACCTACGAAGATCCTGACGGCTATGTGCATTCGGCTCCCATCGACATCAACTTCGACGCAGGCACGGCCGAGTTCGAGGCCGTGCAGGCCGAAGCATCCGCCGCGCTCGACGGCACGGGCCTCACCTGGACGGCCCGTCAGCTCGTCGGAGACCCGGCGCTCGCCATCAAGGCGCTCGCCAACAAGCTCGATGCGCAGCTCATCGTGGTCGGCACGCGCAAGCGCGGTATCGGCGAGTCGATCCGCGAGTTCTTCACAGGGTCGGTCGCTGCCCGCCTCGCACATCGTCAGCATCGTTCGGTGCTCGTCGTTCCGCTGCAGGAGCCGGTGCCCGACACGCAACCCGAGATCTGGACCGAATAGCGCGCGCGTTTCCGGACGAACGGCGCCGGCTGGGCCGAGATCAGGACGACCGCTCCGGATCAGGACAGAATCTCGAAGAGTGTCCTGATCCGGAGCGGTCGTCCTGATCTCAGTCGGTTGTCAGCGCCCGAGGGAGGCCAGCGCGGTGGTGATGCCGCGAGCGGCGGCATCCAGTCCGTCCTCCAGCTGCGTGACCACGGATGCGGGCAGCGTGCCGCCCTTCGCGATGTGCGTGCGCAGATCGGTGCGCACGCGTGCACGGAAGGCATTGATGACGGCATCCGCTCGGTGCATCTCCTCGCGTGTGATGATGCGCTCGTCGTCACCCGCGGTGCGCGGGCGGGACTTCGATGCGGCGCGGTCGTCCTTCTCGGCGGTGGCGAGGTCGGCGCGGAGGCTCTTCATCGCCTCCTTGACGCTCTGGCGGACCTCGTTGGCGATCAGGCGCACCGAATCGGTGAGTCCCGCCTCGATGCCGGCGAGGTCGCCCTCGCGGGAAGCGAGCTCGGTGCGTCCGGCATCCGTGATCGCGTAGATCGTGGTGCGGCCGTCGACGGTCTTCGTGACGAGCCCCTCTTCCTCGAGCTTCGCGAGTCGGGGGTAGATGGTGCCGGCGCTCGGGGTGTACGTGCCACCGGTGCGGTCGGTCAGAGCCTGGATGATCCCGTATCCGTGCTGAGGTGCCTCGGCGAGCAGCGACAGGAGGTACAGCCTGAGGTCGCCGTGGGAGAAGACTGCGGGACTCATGCTTCCCACTCCGCATCATTCGTGATCGAGGCAGGCGAGCGGCGAAGGACGGTCACGCCGCCCGAGACGGAGTTGGCGCGCAGATCGACGAAGCGTCCCGCGAGCTCGCCCGTCGAGCCGGTGTAGTTGCTCGGACCCGAGGCGCTCCGCTCGATGCCGTCGATCAGCAGGCGTCCGCTCAGCGAGCGCACGACGTAGTTGGCGGCGAGCGACTCGTCGAGGCGTACGGTGGTGCCGCCCGAGACCGAGTTGACGTTGATCGTGTTCACATCTCCCGCGGCATCGACGAGCGTCGAGCCCGACACGATGTCGACGGTCGCGCGGCGGACGGTGCCCGTGACGGCGACGTCTCCTGAGACGCTGTTCGCGCTGATGGAACCGGTGAGTCCGCGCACCTGCACGTCGCCCGAGACCGAGTTCACGGTGAGGTCGCCGATGAGGGTGTCGACGATGATGTCGCCCGACACGGTGTTGAGGCGGGCGTCGTTCCGGATGCCGGACACCAGCGCGCCGGCGCTGACGACGCCGAGGTTGAGGGCGATCGAGCGGGGGACCGCGACGCTGACCTCGGCCTTGGGGCCGCCGGAGCCGAAGTTGCGGAACACCTCGAGGAAGTTGTCCCAGCCGAGCTGCGGGTGGTCGATCTCGACCTCGCCGTCGTTCGACTCGATGCGGAGGTCCTTGGTGGTCACACCGTGGACCTCGATGCGGATGCCGGGTTCGTCGTGCGCGATGACGTCGACCTGGCCGCCGACCAGACCGATCTTCAGGCGGGTGACGTTCTCGATGTCGATGACGCGTTCTTCGCCCGGGGCGATGAGCCACTTCTCGGTCATGTCTGCTTCTCCTGTGTTGAGGGAACACGATATATCGTGTTCCAGAAGAATAACACGATATATCTCGACTTTGTCAAGAGTGGCTCCTCGACGCGGGTCGATCAGCCTCAGACGAGGGGAGGGGTGTGCCAGATGCGGTCGATGTAGTCGCGGATCGAGCGGTCGGACGAGAAGAAGCCCGTGCGGGCCACGTTGAGGATCGCCGAGCGGGTCCAGGCATCCTGATCGGCGTACGCGGCATCCGCTCTGCTCTGCTCGGCGATGTACGACGCGTAGTCGGCGAGCACCATGAAGCGGTCCTCGTAGAGCAGGTTCGACACCACGGGCTCGAACGCCGATCGGTCGCCGCGCGAGAAGGCGCCGGAGGCGATCAGGTCGATCGCCCGACGCAGGCCCTCGTCGGCCTGATAGAACTCCTGCGGCCGGTAACCGCGGATGCTGAGCGCTTCGACCTCGGGCTCGCTCATGCCGAACAGGAAGAAGTGGTCATCGCCGACCAGCTCGCGGATCTCGACGTTCGCCCCGTCATCCGTGCCGATCGTGAGTGCGCCGTTCAGGGCGAACTTCATGTTGCCCGTACCCGATGCCTCTTTGCCCGCGAGCGAGATCTGCTCCGACAGGTCGGCCGCGGGGATCACACGCTCGGCGAGAGTCACGTTGTAGTTGGGCGGGAAGACGACCTTCAGTCGACCTTCGAGGCGTGGGTCGGTGTTCACGACCTCGCCCACGGCGTTGATCAGATGGATGATGCGCTTGGCCATCGCGTAGCCCGGAGCCGCCTTCGCCCCGAAGATCGCGGTGCGGGGCACGACGTCCGACATGGCGATGCGCCCCGAGATCACGCCCTCGTAGGTCGTGACGACGTGCAGCACCTTCAGCAGCTGGCGCTTGTATTCGTGCAGGCGCTTGACCATGACGTCGAGCATGTGGCCGTCACTGATCTCGACGCCGTCGCGCTCGCGCAGGACCTCGCTCAGGCGGCGCTTGTTCGCCGCCTTCACTCCGGCGAACGCGGTGCGGAACTCGGCATCCTCGGCGAACGGCTCGAGTTCACGCAGTCGTTCGAGGTCGGTCGTCCACCCGTCGCCGATCGCCGCGGTGATGAGGGACGAGAGTTCGGGGTTCGCGAGACGCAGGAATCGACGAGGGGTGACGCCGTTCGTGACGTTCGTGAACTTGCCGGGGAAGAACGCATCGAAGTCGTGCAGCACCTTGTCGCGCAGCAGCTGCGAGTGGAGCTCTGCGACGCCGTTGACCTTCGCGCCGGCGACCGTCGCGAGGTACGCCATGCGCACCGAACGGACCGGATGCTCGGCGATGATCGACATGTTGCGCACGAGCATCTCGTCGTCGCCGAAACGCTCGCGCACGGCCAGGAGGAACTCGTCGTTGATGCGGTAGATGATCTCGAGGTGGCGGGGCAGCAGTCGTCCGAGCAGCTCGACCGGCCAGACCTCGAGCGCCTCGGGCAGCAGCGTGTGGCACGTGTAGGCGAAGCACTGCCGAGTGATCGCCCACGCGGCATCCCAGTCGAGGTGCTTCTCGTCGATGAGAACGCGCATGAACTCGGGCACCGCGATCACCGGGTGGGTGTCGTTGAGCTGGAAGATCACACGCTCGGGCAGGTTCGCGAGGTCGAAGCCGTCGGCGAGCATGTTGTCGAGGAAGTCGTGGATCGATGCCGCGACGAAGAAGTACTGCTGCTGCAGCCGCAGCTCCTTGCCCTGAGGAGTGGAGTCCTCGGGGTAGAGCACCTTCGAGATGTTCTCGGCGAAGGTCTGCGCCCTCACGGCCTCTTCGTAGTCGCCTGAGTTGAAGATCCGCAGGTCGAAGGCGCTCGTGGCGACCGCGCTCCAGAGGCGCAGCGTGTTGACACGGCCGTTCCGGAACCCGGGGACCATGTAGTTGTAGGGCACGGCCTGCACGTTCCACGCGGGCACCCAGCGGCTGCGGGTGACACCCTCGTCGTCGTATTTCTCGGTGTGGCCGCCGAACGCGATGGTCTGTGCGTCTTCGGGGCGAGCGAACTCCCACGGAGAGCCGAGCGCGAGCCAGGCGTCGGGCTGTTCGACCTGCTGCCCGTCGACGAAGGTCTGGCGGAAGATGCCGTACTCGTAGCGGATGCCGTAGCCGATGCTCGGCACGGCCATCGTGGCGAGCGAGTCGATGAAGCAGGCCGCCAGGCGTCCGAGTCCGCCGTTGCCGAGGCCCGGTTCGACCTCGTGTGCACGCAGTTCGTCGAGCGAGACGCCGCACGAGGCGAGCGCCTCCGCGGCGACCTCGGTGAGGTCGGCCGCGAGCAGGTTGTTGTCGAGCTGACGGCCGAGCAGGTACTCGGCCGAGAGGTAGCAGACCCCCTTCGCCTGCACCTCCTTCTGGTGCCGAACGTCTTCGAGCCAGCGCGCCATCAGGTAGTCGCGCACCGTGTGCGCGAGGGCGAGATAGCGATCGTTGGCGCTGGATGCCGACAGGGCGACGCCACGGTCGAAGTTGAGATTGTGCAGGAACCGCTTCGCGAACTCGTCCGCCGTGCTCGGCGGTGAGATCACGGGGGCGAGAGCGAGCGGGTGCAGGGGAGAGCGTGATTCGGGCACGTGACGACCGTAGCGAGAGCGAGGCTGATTCGTGTGACGGGCGGATGAAGAATATCGGTTGGAGCTTCGCTTGACCTTGACGCAACGTCAACTTCTATCGTGGAGTCATCGAAGAACGGATCCACGGAAGGAGGACGCGATGACCGGTCGTGATTGGTCGATCCAGGAGATCGCCCGACTCGCGGGCACCACCAGCAGAACGCTGCGTCACTACGACGACGTCGGCCTGCTGCCGCCGTCGCGGATCGCGCACAACGGCTATCGCCACTACGACGAGGCCGCGCTCGTGCGCCTGCAGCGCATCCTGCTGCTGCGCGAGCTCGGACTCGGTCTGCCCCAGATCGCCGAGGTGCTGAACCCGACGAACGCGCGGCAGAGCGAGGAGTCCGCTCTCGAGACACACCTCGCGCTGCTGCGCGAGGAGCAGGACCGACTGGCGCGGCAGATCGCGTCGGTCGAGAACACCATCGACGCATTGAGAGGAGGTGAAGAACTCATGGCAGAGAACATGTTCGACGGTTTCGACCACACCCAGTACAGGGAAGAGGTCGAACAGCGTTGGGGTCGCAAGACCTACGCCGACAGCGACCGCTGGTGGCGCGGGATGACCGACGCCGAGCGCGCCGACTGGCAGCAGCGCGTCTCCGACCTCGGTCGGGACTGGATCGCCGCCGCCGAGAGCGGCATCGACCCGGCATCCGCTGAGGCTCAGGACGTCGCCCGTCGACACGTCGAGTGGCTGACCGGCATCCCGGGGACCCCCGCTGCCGTGCCCGGTGGCGACGTCAAGGCGTACGTGCTCGGGCTCGGGGAGATGTACGTCGCGGATCCGCGCTTCGGCGCGAACTACGCGACGTCGGCCGGAGGCACGCACGGTGCCGAGTTCGTCCGCGACGCGATCCGCGTCTACGCGGACGGCAACCTGTAGAACCCCCCGCGGCGTCCGCATCCGCAGTCGCCAGCCACTGCGAGGTCGATAACGCATCCGAATCGCCCGTTTCCGGTGCGTTATCGACCCCGCACGGCGCGGGGCGAGACGAAACGTCGTGCTTTGCACAGATCGAGACACCAGGGCAAGACCGAGATCGGATGCCGTGGCGGGGCGTAGGGTCGTGCCATGGCCCCCCGCCGCAGACGCACCGACGCCGCGCCGCTGTTCGCGGTGGCGGCGGGCGCGTACGCCGCGAACGTCGCCCTCGGCTCGGCGGTCGCCGCCAAGATCATCGACACGAGCAGTTTCCGGTGGGTGCATCACACGATCTACATCGCCACCTGCGTGGCCTCCGCCGCGGCATTCTCGTCGATCTTCTGGGGCACCCCGACGCACGCCAGCCGCCGCGCCGCCCTCGCGCTCGCACCGGCCGCTGCACCGCTCGCCGCCATCCCGTACCTCGGCACGCACAGCCGACGGCATCCGCTCGTCGCGCTCGCCGCGGCCCCCTTCATCGTCGCGGGCCTCGTGTGCGCGCGCCTCACCACCGACCGGAAGTGAACGCATGGAACTGCTCGACGCCATCCGCCGCCGCAAGACCACCAACGGGCCTTTCCTGCCTGATCCGGTGTCGGAGGAGCATCAGCGCATCCTGCTCGAGGCGGCCGGTCGTGCCCCTTCGCAGCTGAACAGTCAGCCGTGGCGCTTCGTGGTCATCGAGAACCGCGAGACCATCGACCGGATCGCACGCATCTCGGGCGAGAGCATGACCGAGGCGATGTCGAACGGCACGTTCTTCGAGCGCTACAAGCCCTACTTCCGCTTCAGTCAGGCCGAGATGGAGGAGAAGCGCAGCGGGATGCTGTTCGACAAGCTCCCCGCGGCTCTGCGCCCGTTCACGAGCCAGGTGTTCACGAAGCGCGGCCAGAAGCTGATGAACACGTTCGGGGTGCCGAAGACCCTGGGCGAGGAGAACCACAAGCTCGTCGCCGGGTCCCCACTGCTGCTCGGCGTGATGCTCGATCGCAGCGAGTACCGGCCGGGCCAGCTGTCGTCGTTCTACTCGGTGTTCAGCATGGGCGCGGCGATGGAGAACGTCTGGCTGAGCACGGTCGAGCTCGGCATGGGCATCCAGTTCATCTCGTTCCCGATGGAGGTCCCTGGGCGGTGGGACGAGATCGTGAAGCTGCTGCGGGTGCCGGACGACCTCGAGCTCATGGCCGTCTACCGTCTCGGCTACCTGCCGCCGGAGCAGCGGCGCCCGGCCATCGACTGGTCGAGTCACCAGCGCAAGCTCGCATCGCAGTACGTGTTCCGCGAGAACTGCGACGAGCCCCAGCAGGGCTGGGACGCGCCGCCGCCGGGCGCTGACGCGCCGAGGGCCTGACCCGCATCAGCCCCCGCTCTTGCGCGGGAGGACCTTGAGATCCTCCACGGCCGGACCCTCGATCCTGGTGCCGTCGGCCTCGAAGCGCGAGGCGTGGAGCGGGCAGTCCCACGTGCACTCCGCGTCGTTCCATGCGAGCACCCCGCCCAGATGCGGGCACACGGCCGACACGGCACGGGTGACCCCGCCGACGGTCGAGATCGCGACCGGGCGCCCGCTGCGATTCGCGACCACGCCCTCGCCCTCCGACGGCTTCGGGACGGGGACGGGCTGTCGCTCGGCCTCGACCCAGCCGCTCGTCGCCGCGGCCGCGACCTTCGCGCCCTCGACCGCTCCTCGCGCCAGGTCGGCAGGGACCGTCAGTCTCGTGCCGATCTTGACCATCCAGGACGGGCGGTCGTGCCAGTTGGCTCCGAGGATCTCGGCGGTCAGACGCAGCGCGGCGGCCGGAGCGTTCGACAGCCCCCACTTCGCATAGCCCGTCGCGAAGCGGATGACGCCGAGTCCGCGCGGCATCGCGCCGACGAACGGGATCTGGTTGTGCGACTCGTAGTCCTGCGCAGACCACCGATGGGTCTCCTCGGCGTCGGGAAAGTACTGCCTCGTCCACTCGACGAGGTCGTCGACCGCGGCGGCCTCGCCGTCGGACCGCCCGACCGGATGTCCGTTGCCGCCCACGACGAGTCGCGCGTCACCGCCGGGCCCGTCGGCGTCGGAGACGGGGCGGATCGAGCGGGTGGAGCCGTCGACCGAGATGAAGGTCGACGTGGGCAGATCGCCGTTGACGCGGAACGAGACGCAGTACGACCGGAACGCCCGCATCTTGGCGAAGTACAGACCTCGATCGAGGATCGGGGAACCCGTGGCGATCACGATGTGCTCAGCGAACATCGGTCCGACCGGCGTCTCGACGCGAGGATCGGGAAGGACGTGGGTCGCCGTGACCCGCACCCCGGTGTGCAGCGTCCCGCCGGCGGCGAGAAGCTCTTCGGCGAGCGCCTGAGTCACGAGCGCGGGGTCGATCGTCACCTGCTCGTCGAGTGCCACCGCACCGAAGACCGGGAACGCCATCGACGACAGCTCGTCGCGCGTGAGCATCCTGGTCGGCAGCCCGGCCTCCTGCGCCGCGTCATGCACCTCGCGCACCGTGTCCAGCCCGCTCGGGTCCTGCGCGTAGGAGTGATCGGTGCGGCGCTCGTACGAGACTCCGGCGTGGTCGGCGAACGCGACCAGCCAGTCCATGCCCTCGCGGTTGCCCTCGACGTAGGCCTGCACGAGCGATGCCGGGTGATGCGCCCGGATCTCGGCGAGGCGCTTGCCCTGCAGCAGCGACAGCTTGCCGGTGTTGCCTCCGGTCGCGAGCTCGGCCACCTCGCCCGCCTCGATCACCGCGACGTCGAGACCCGCTCGAGTCAGCATGACGGCGGTGCTCAGGCCGGTGAGGCCCGCTCCGACGATGATGACGTCGTGCCGTGCTCCCGGGTCGAACGGCGTGCCGGTGGGCGGGGTCCGGTCGAGCTTCCACAGTGGCTTCATGGCGACAGTCTTCGCCTCGGGGCGTCCTACTCCCACCGGGTTGACATTCGACGGTCGGGTCGTATCGGACGCGGCTAGAGTGGCGGCGTGACCGCTCGCCGCCTGTTCCTCGTCTTCGCCGGCGGGAGCATCGGCACCGCCGCGCGACTCGCGGTCGGGCTCTGGATGCCGGATGCGGGAGGCGTCCCGTTCGCCACCCTCGCGGTCAACGTGCTCGGGTCGCTGCTGATCGGCATCCTCGCCGCCCGTCTGCCGCAGACCACCGGCCTGCGGTTGTTCCTCGGCACGGGCGTGCTCGGCGGTTTCACCACCTACAGCGCCTTCATGACCGGGACGGTCGAGCTCTGGGCCGATGCTCCGCTGCTCGCGTTCGCATACTCCGCAGGCAGTCTCGTGCTCGGCCTGGGCGCGGCAGCGCTGGGCCTGCGGCTCGGCCGGCCGCGGGCGACCTCTCCGCTTGCGGGAGCCGTCTCGTGACCCCGCTGCTGTTCGCCGCCGCCGCGCTCGCCGGGGGAGTGGGCGCCGTGCTCCGCTACGTCGTCGATGTCGGGGTCGCGAAGGTCGCAGGCCGACGCTTCCCGTGGGGCATCCTCGCTGTCAACCTCAGCGGATCGTTCGCACTCGGCCTCGTGACCACGGCGCTGCCGGCAGACGCTTTCCTCCTCGGGGCGGGTCTCCTCGGCGGCTACACGACGTTCAGCACAGCGATGCTCGACGCCGTCGCGCTGTGGCGGGACGGCGAGCGCGCGGCATCCGCGTTCGATGCGATCGGGATGCTGCTGCTCGGCCTTCTCGCGGCCGGCCTGGGGCTGGCGCTCGGCTCCGCACTCTGACCCGCGCCCGCACGCGGATCTTCGCGTCGAGGCTCGGCGGATCGGCTCTTGCGCACGTCGCATCTCTCGGGTTAGTCTCCTTGCTAATCGTTTAACTGCTAATCGTTTAACAAACTCGATTCCGCTCGACACGATCCCCTGCACCCGTCAAAGGAGACACCGATGCCCCGTACCTCCCGTCGCGCCCTCGGCGCCCTCGCCGCCTCTGCGGCAGCCGTCCTCGCGCTCAGCGCCTGCTCGTCACAGGCCGGAGGTGAGGGCTCGTCGGGTGGAGACGTCACCCTCAGCTACGCCATCTGGGACGAGAACCAGAAGCCCGCGATGGAGGACATCGCGGCCGCGTTCGAGAAGGAGAACCCGAACGTCACGATCGACATCCAGGTGACGCCGTACAAGGAGTACTTCACCAAGCTGCAGACCGCGGCCACGGGCGGGTCGGCCGCCGACGTGTTCTGGATGAACGGCCCGAACTTCCCGCTGTATGCCTCCAACGGTCAGCTCGCACCTCTCGACGACGCCGGGATCGACGCGGCCGACTACCCGCAGGGTCTGATCGACCTCTACACGTTCGACGGAAAGCTCTACGGCGCCCCGAAGGACTTCGACACCGTCGCCCTCTGGTACAACAAGGCGCTCTTCGACGCCGCGGGCGTCGACTATCCGACCGCCGGCTGGACGTGGGACGACTTCACCGCGGCCGCTGCCGCGCTCACCGACCCGGCGAAGGGCCAGTTCGGCGTCGCCGCGAGCCAGTACGGCCAGGAGAACTTCTACAACTCGATCGCGCAGGCGGGCGGCGAGGTCATCTCGGCCGACGGCACCGAGAGCGGCTACGGCTCGCCTGAGGCGCTCGCGGGCATCGAGCTGTGGACCGATCTGATCGAGGCGGGGTCGTCTCCGACGGCGCAGCAGATGACCGACACCAACCCCGAGGACTTCTTCCTCTCGGGCAGGGTCGCGATGTTCCAGAACGGCTCGTGGGCGGCCATCGCCTACGGGGACAACGCCGACATCGCCGATACGGTGAACGTCGCGCCGCTCCCCGAGGGGCCGGAGGGCAACCAGAGCGTGATCCACGGTGTGGGTAACGTCGCCAATGCGAAGAGCGCGCACCTGGCCGAGGCCCAGGCGTTCGCCGCCTTCGCGAGCGGCGAGGAGGCCGCACAGATCCAGGCTGAATCCGGCACCGTGATCCCCGCGTTTAACGGCACCCAGCAGGCGTGGGTCGACGCCCTGCCGCAGTACGACCTGCAGGTGTACATCGACGCCCTCGACACCGCCGTGCCCTACCCGGTCTCGAAGAACACGTCGGCGTGGACGAGCATCGAGAGCGAGGTGCTCTCGCAGGTCTGGTCGGGTGCCGTCGCCCCGGCAGAGGGACTGAAGGACCTCGCTGAGCAGATGCAGACGGCGCTCGATGCGGAGCAGGAGTAACCGGACATGACCGTCGTCGCGTCACCCCCGCGCGTGCAGGCGGAGCGGATGCCGGAGGCGCCCCGCCCCGGCATCCGCCGCCGTCGGCGCAATCCCGGTGCGTCGCCCTGGTGGGCTCTCGTCTTCATCGGCCCCACGGCCCTCGGCATCGCCGTCTTCTACCTGTGGCCGACCGTGCGCACGCTCATCATCTCCTTCACCAAGTCGGGGCCCTTCGGCGGCGCGGAATGGGTGGGGATCGAGAACTACGTCCGCCTGTTCCAGGACCCCGAGCTGATCGGGGCGCTGCGCAACACCGCCGTCTACACGGTCATCGCCCTCATCGGCATCCCGCTGGCCGTCGGCATCGCGGCGCTCCTCAACACTGCAGGGCTCAAGGGGCGCAGCGCGTACCGGACGCTGTACTTCATTCCCGTCGTCACGATGCCCGCGGCGATCGCTCTGGTGTGGCGCATGATCTACAACGGCGACTACGGGGTGCTCAACGCCGCCCTCGGCTCTGTGGGCATCGAGGGCCGCAGCTGGCTCACCGATCCGAACACGGCGCTCGTGGCCATCGCGGTCGTGGGCATCTGGGCGGGCCTCGGCACCAACATCGTGATCTTCCTCGCCGGGCTCCAGGGCATCCCCGACACGATCATGGAGGCGGCCGACCTCGACGGTGCGGGCCCGGTGCGCAAGTTCTTCTCCATCACCATCCCCCTGCTGTCGCCGTCGATCTTCTTCGTCAGCGTCATCAGCGTGATCGGCGCGCTGCAGGTGTTCGACCTCATCTACATGATGCTCGGACGCAGCAACCCGGCCATGCCCAACACCCGCACGGTCGTCTACCTGTTCTACGAAGCGGGGTTCCTCGACAACGACCGGGGCTATGCCGCCGCCGTCGCCTTCCTGCTGCTCGTGATCATCCTGGTGCTCACGGTCGTGCAGTTCCGTCTGCAGAAGAAGTGGGTGCACTATGAGTGAGATTTCGCTCGACACGCGCGCCATCGTCGGCGCGCCGACCGGTCGCTCGGCGGCCCGTCCGGGAAAACCCCGCAACAGGGCGATCTGGATCGTCCACGTCGTGCTCTTCGTCGGCGCGATCCTCATGGTCTTCCCTTTCATCTGGCAGCTGCTGACCTCGTTCAAGACGCTGTCCGACTCGGTGCAGGTGCCGCCGAGCCTGCTGCCGCGCGAGTGGGTGTTCACGAACTTCGCCGAGGTGTTCGACTCGATGCCGTTCGCGCAGATGTTCGCCAACTCGGTGATGCTCACGATCGGCCGCACGGTCGGACAGGTCGTGCTGTGCACCATGGCCGGTTACGCCTTCGCCCGCATCCCGTTCCCCGGACGCAACGCGCTCTTCGTGGTCTTCCTGTCGGTGCTCATGGTGCCCTCGCAGCTGTACCTGCTGCCGCAGTACGAGATCATCCAGTCGCTCGGCTGGCTGAACACCCTGCAGGCCCTGATCGTTCCCGGGATCTTCAGCGCTTTCGGCACGTTCCTGATGCGTCAGTTCTTCATGTCGATGCCCGCGGAACTCGAGGAGGCGGCCCGCATCGACGGGGCGAATCCGTGGCAGACCTTCTGGCGGATCATGGTTCCGCTCGCGAAGCCTGGCATCATCGCTCTCGTGGTGTTCACTGTGCTGTGGTCCTGGAACGATCTGCTCTGGCCGTTGATCGTGACGACCGACCCCGCCAAGATGCCGCTGTCCGTCGGGCTCTCGCAGCTCGTCGGCATACATGGCACCGACTACCCGGTGCTGATGGCGGGAGCGCTGCTCGCGACCCTGCCGATGCTGGTGATCTTCATGATCCTGCAGCGGCAGTTCATCCAGGGCATCGCCTTCAGCGGATCGAAGGGCTGACCGATGGCAGAGCGCAGGCAGCAGTCGACGACCTCCCGGCGTCCGACCCTCCGGATGGTCGCCGAGCGCGCAGGAGTCTCGACCGCCACGGTGTCGTACGTGTTCTCGGGGCGCTCGGGTGCGGCGTCGGGTGCCGGCGTCGCCGAGGCCACGGCGGCGAAGGTGCTCGCGGCGGCCGACGAGCTCAACTACCGGCCGAACATCGCGGCGCGGACGATCCGCACCGGGCGCAGCGGCATGGTGCAGCTCTCGCTGCACATGCTCAGCGACCCGTGGTCGCTCGCGGTGGCGGATGCCGTGAACGTCCAGGCGAACAGGCACGGCCTCACGACGCTCATCCTCGCCGACGGAGACTGGCATGCGGCTCTCGACCGGGTCGAGAGCGACGTCGCCTACCTCGACGGCGTGGGGATCGACGAGGATGCCGAGCGCAAGCTCGCGGATCTCGTGCAGCGCGGCCAGCGGCTCGTCGTGTTCTCGGAGCACCTCGAACCCGCCGGATTCGACGTCGTGCGCTCGGATGCGATCCCCGGGTGCGAGCTCGCGATGGACCATCTGCTCGAGCGGCACGCGCGCATCGGATGCCTGGCAGCAGAGGGTGCCGTGCGCCTCGCGCCCACGCAGATCACCCGGTACACGCCGTACCTCGAGAAGATGGCGGATGCCGGACTCGAGGTCGATCCCGAGTGGACGGTCACGTACACCGAGGGGCAGGCGAGCGCCTTCGCCGCGGCCGTGCGGCTGCTCTCACGCGACGATCGGCCGGACGCGATCTATGCGACCACCGACTTCGCGGCCATCGCGGCGATCAATGCGGCGCACATGCTCGGGCTCCGCGTGCCGCACGACGTCGCGGTGATCGGTGTGGGCAACACCCCCGACGCGCAGCTCATCGCGCCCACCCTGACCACGGTCGGCCCGACCGACTTCTACGACCGGCAGGCGCGCATCATCATCGACCGCGCGCTCGCGGCAGACGACGCCCCCGCGCGGCTGCACGAGTTCGCCTGGTCGCTGTTCCCCGGGGCGTCGACGGACCTCGACGCCCCCACCTCTCACGTGCGCTGACGCAGGCGTCCGCGCACACACGACTCGACTCCCAGAAGGACCACCGTGGATCTCACCATCGGAATCATCGGCTTCGGCGCGCGCGCCACACTGCGCGAGGAGGTGCATCGCCCAGGTCACGGGTCGCGCATCACCGCGATCTGCGACCCGTCGGAGCGTGCGCGAAACGACGCCCGGCGCCTGCTCCCCGAGGTTTTCGTCACCGACTCGCTCGACGAGCTGCTCGCCTCAGGAGTCGACGCCGTCATGGTGCTGACGCCCGACGACACGCACGCCGCTCTGAGCATCCGGGCCCTCGAGGCGGGCGTCGCGGTGTTCTGCGAGAAGCCCCTCGCCATCGACCTCACCGACGCCGATGCCATGCTCGAGACGGCCCGCCGCACCGGCAGCCGCCTCTACATCGGTCACAACATGCGCCACATGCCGGTGATCACCCTGATGCGCGAGCTCATCCAGGCCGGCCGGATCGGCGACGTCAGGGCCGTGTGGGTGCGCCACTTCGTCGGACACGGGGGCGACTACTACTTCAAGGATTGGCACGCCGACCGCAGCCGCACGACCGGGCTGCTCCTGCAGAAGGGGGCGCACGACATCGACATCATCCACTGGCTGGCCGGCGCCTACACCGAGCAGGTCGCGGCGATGGGCGAGCTCAGCGTCTACGGCGGCATCACCGACCGCCGCGATCGCACCGGGGAGCGGATGCCCGACTGGTTCAGCGTCGACAACTGGCCGCCCGCATCGCTCACGGGCCTGAACCCGGTGGTCGACGTCGAGGACATCTCGATGGTGAACATGCGCCTGTCAGGCGGCATCCTCGCGTCGTACCAGCAGTGCCATTTCACGCCCGACTACTGGCGCAACTACACCGTGATCGGCACCGAGGGGCGCATCGAGAACGTCGGCGACACCGCCGGCAGCGAGGTCAGGCTGTGGAACCGGCGCCACCGGGGCGCGGCAGAGGCCGACGAGACGTTCATCGTTCCCGAGGCTGAGGGCGCAGGGCACGACGGCGCCGATGCTCTCCTGGTCGCCGAGTTCCTGCGGTTCGTGCGTGATGGCGGCGTCACCGAGACGTCACCCGTCGCCGCACGAGAGGCAGTGGCCGCCGGCATCCTCGCCACCGAGTCCCTGCGTGCAGACGGCTCGGCGATCACGGTCCCCGAACTGGATGCGGATCTCGTCGCGTACTTCGAGCGCGGTCAGGTCGAGTAGACCGGATGCGTCGCGCCTCTGCCGGGCGAATCTCCAGGTTCGCCCGGCAGAATGTACAAACGTACATGTACGTGCGTACAGGCATGACAGCGCTGGGGGATCCGCATGAGCGAGGGCACACGCCGCCGCCGCGATCCTGAGGCGCGCCGTCTCGAGATCGTCACCGCGGCCGCCGAGCTCATCATCGAGATCGGCGTCGACGCGCTCACCCACCGCAAGGTCGCCGCCCGCGCGGGTGTGCCGCTCGGTGCGACCACGCAGTACTTCGCCACACTCGACGACCTGCGCGAGGCCGCCATCGGCGCGCTCGCCGCCGAGATCGAGGCCCGCATCGACGAGACCCGCCGTGCGGTGGTGGTCGAGGGCGTCACTCCTGCGGGCCTCGCGAAGCTGGTGCACCAGGGCCTCACGGACGCGCGGGCCATCCAGGCCGACCGCGCCGTCGTCACCGCGGCCGTGCACGACCCGCGGGTGCGGGCGTTCGCTCGGCAGTGGTCCGACGAGGTCGTGGGATTCATCGCGCCCGTTCACGGACTGGATCGCGCCAGGGCCGCCGCGGTCTTCATCGACGGCGTACTCTGGCACTCTCAGATCCACGACGAGCCGCTCGACGAAGAGCTCATCCGCGACGCCCTCGCCGGGATCCTCACTCCTCCTCCGGCGTCCCCCTCCGCATCCCCCGCCGCTGCATCCGCCTGATCCGATCGAGAGAGAATCCGCCTTGTCGAACCTCGCCGTCCTGAGTCTCAAGAACCGCGCACTGATCGCACTGATCACGATCGTCGCCGCCGTGTTCGGCGGGCTCGCTCTGACGAACCTCAAGCAGGAGCTCATCCCGTCGCTCGAGCTGCCCAACCTGATGGTCATGACGACGTACCCCGGTGCGTCGCCTGAGGTCGTCGAGAACGACGTCTCGACGCCCATCGAGTCGGCGATCCAGGGCGTCCCCGGGCTCGAGGGCACCACGGCGACGAGCACGACCAACGCGTCGATCGTGCAGGCGACCTTCGCCTACGGCACGAATCTCGCGACGGCCGAGCAGAAGATCCAGCAGGCGATCAACCGCATCTCGGGTCAGCTGCCCGCCGACCTGAGCCCGCAGGTGCTCGCGGTGTCGATCGACGACTTCCCCGTGATCCAGGTCGCGGTGACCGGCTTCGACGACGCAGAGAACGCGCAGGCCGAGCTCACGAGCGTGGCCATTCCCGAGCTCGAGGACGTCGACGGCGTCAATGCCGCGCAGCTCATCGGAGGCGTCGGACAGCGCATCACGATCACCCCCGATGTGGCCAAGCTCGCCGCGGTGGGAGAGAGCACGCAGGCGATCAGCACGGCACTGGAGCAGAACGGCACGCTGTTCCCCGGCGGTGACATCACCGAAGACGGCCAGACCCTGACGGTGCAGACCGGTGCGAAGATCACCTCCGTCGAGGAGATCGCGGCCCTTCCGCTGGTCGGCACGACCGCGAAGGTCGGCGACGTCGCCACGGTCGTGCAGGAGACAGACCCCATCTCGTCGATCTCGCGCGTCGACGGTGAAGACGCCCTCTCGATCTCGATCACCAAGCTGCCCGCCGCGAACACGGTCGAGGTGTCGCAGGGGGTCATCGCCGCGCTCGACACGATCGAAGAGGCGTTCCCCGACGCGAAGTTCACGATCATCTTCGACCAGGCGCCCTTCATCCAGCAGTCGATCGAGACGCTCGCGACCGAGGGGCTGCTCGGGCTCGTCTTCGCCGTGATCGTCATCCTCGTCTTCCTGCTGTCGATCCGCTCGACTCTCGTGACGGCGATCTCTATCCCGACCAGCGTCCTGATCACCTTCATCGGGCTGCAGGCCTTCGGCTACTCGCTCAACATCCTGACGCTCGGCGCGCTCACGATCGCGATCGGACGAGTGGTCGACGACTCGATCGTCGTGATCGAGAACATCAAGAGGCACTACGTCGGCGATGCCGACAAGGGCGATGCCATCCGGCTCGCCGTGCGCGAGGTGGCGATGGCGGTGACGTCGTCGACCATCACGACGGTCGCGGTGTTCCTGCCGATCGTGTTCGTCGGAGACATGGTCGGAGAGCTGTTCCGGCCGTTCGCGATGACCGTGTCGATCGCGATGGTGGCCTCGCTGCTCGTGTCGCTGACGATCGTCCCGGTGCTCGCGTACTGGTTCCTGCGCCCGGGCAAGCCGCTGCTCGACGAGAACGGCGTGCAGATCGACCCCGAGCACCCGGATGCTCCGCCGACGCGCCTCCAGAGCGCCTACCGCCCGATCCTGGGGTGGACCCTGAAGCACTCCGGTCTCACCGTGATCCTCGCGGTCGTGGTGCTCGGAGCCACGCTCGCCGCGGCCCCGCTGATGAAGGTCAACTTCCTCAGCGACTCTGGCCAGAACACCATGACCGTCACGCAGGACCTCGGTCCGACCGCGAGCCTCGAGACCAAGTCGGAGGCGGCGGTCGCCGTCGAGGACGCACTGCTCGAGATCGACGGCGTCACCACCGTGCAGGCCTCGATCGGATCGAGCGGATCAGCGCTGCGCGACGCGTTCTCGGGCGGCGCCGGCGTGACCTACTCGGTGCTCACCGATGCGGACGCCGACCAGGAGAAGCTCCGCACCGCGGTTCAGGATGCGATCGAGGATCTCACCGACGTCGGAGAGGTGTCGGTCGCCGCATCCGCCGGTCTCGGCTCCAGCGACATCGAGATCTCGGTCACCGCGTCGAACGCCGACGACCTGCAGACGGCCACCACCGCCGTGGTCGACGAGCTCGAAGGACGCGACGGCGTCGGCAAGGTCACCGACAACCTCGCCGCCGCTCTGCCGTACCTCGCCGTGGTCGTCGACCGCGACGCCGCGGCCGCGCGTGGACTGTCCGAGGTCGCCGTCGGCGCGCTCGTGTCGAACACGATGCGCCCCCAGCAGGTGGGCACGGTCGAGATCGACGACACCGCGCTCACGATCTACCTCGCGGCGGCCGAGCCGCCGACCACCGCGCAGGCCCTGCGCGAGCTCACCATCCCGAGTGCCCTCGGCGTCGTGCAGCTGCAGGACATCGCGACGGTCGAGGAGCGCAACGGCCCGACCTCGATCACCACCGAGCAGGGGCGCCGTACCGCGACGATCACCGTGCCGCCGGCATCCGACAACCTCGCCGTGGCGACTCAGTCGGTCAACGAGGCCATCGCCGCCGTCGACCTGCCCGACGGTGCATCCGCCGAGGTCGGCGGCGTCGCGACGCAGCAGGCCGACTCGTTCTCGCAGCTCGGTCTCGCGATGCTCGCCGCGATCCTGATCGTCTACGTCGTGATGGTGGCGACGTTCAAGTCGCTGCGCCAGCCGCTGCTGCTGCTCGTGTCGGTGCCGTTCGCGGCGACCGGGGCGATCCTGCTGCAGATCGTCACGGGCGTGCCGCTGGGCGTCGCCTCGCTGATCGGTGTGCTGATGCTGATCGGCATCGTGGTCACGAACGCGATCGTGCTCATCGACCTCGTCAACCAGTACCGCGAGAAGGGGTTGTCGACTCTCGACGCGGTCAAGGCCGGTGGCGAGAAGCGTCTGCGCCCGATCCTCATGACGGCGCTCGCGACGATCTTCGCACTCACCCCGATGGCGCTGGGAATCACCGGGCATGGCGGGTTCATCTCGCAGCCGCTCGCGATCGTCGTGATCGGCGGCCTCATCTCGTCGACCGTGCTGACGCTCATCGTGCTGCCGACCCTCTACAACCTCGTCGAAGGTGCGAAGGAGCGGCGTCGGGCCCGCAAGGCGGGATCCGGCGATGACGGGTCTGCACCGGTCGACGGCGACGAGCCGTCCGACGGTCCGGCGCCTGCAGGCGATCTGGCGCTGGTGGGTTCTGGTGCCGGTGCGGGTTCTGGTTCTGGTTCTGGCGAGTCCGGTCTGCCGCACGCGCCGCAGCTGACCCGTCGGGAGCTCCGCGAGCGCGGAGACTGACCGCCGCCGCGTTCACAATTCAGCACGGCTGTGCCCGATGCCCGCCCGGAAGCGATTCCCGGGCGGGCATCGGCCGTCTCATGCTGAATCGTGCACGCGGGCGTCAGCGGTCAGTCGAGCGTGATGCCCCACTGCAGGGTCCAGGTCTCGCCCGGTGCGAGGCGACGGAGGCCCGTGCCGCTGTTGAGGGCGTCAGCGGGGGCGGTCATGGGCTCGATCGCGACGGCGAGCGACTGTCCCGGGTACTTGTCGGTCGTGTAGACCTGGACGACGTCGAAGCCCGCGCCCTGCCAGAGCGTGACACGGCGTCCGTCGGGGGCGGTCAGCGAGTGCCGGACGAGCCCGTCGGCATCGCGCTCGAGGTCGGTGAATCCCGTGTCGAGCGTCACTTCTCCGAGACGGGCGCCATCGCGAAGCGCGGCATCCGCGGGCCGGGCGCCGGTGGGCAGCATCCGCTCATCGGTGGTGATCTCCGTCTGAGCGGGAACGCGCAGCACGAGATCGTGCGGGTCGACATCGCCGATCGTGACGAACGGGTGGGTGCCGAGAGCGACCGGCGCCGCCGTCGCCGAGCGGTTCGTCAGAGCATGCGTGACGTCGATGCCGTCAGCGCGCAGCACGTAGGTGACGCTCGTCTCGATCAGGTACGGGTATCCGGTCTGCGGCACGATCGTGGCGCTCAGCGTCGTCGCCGACGCTGACTCTTCGACGGCGTAGGCGGTGAAACGCAGCAGGCCGTGGCTCGCATTGGCGAACTTCGGCTCGGTGATCGCCAACTGGCGGACGGTGCCCTCGTCGTCCCAACGGCCGTCACGCACTCGGTTCGGCCACGGCGCGAGCACGACCCCCGAGCACGACGGGGTCGGAGAGTCGGCCGGATACGGCGAGATCAGATCGACCGAGCCGATGCGGAGCGATCGGAGGGATGCGCCGACCTGGGCGATCTGGGCGCTGACGTCGCCGAGCTGGAGGTGCACCTGGGTGCCGGTGGGGGATGCGGAGTTCACCCCGCAATCGTATGGCGAGCCGCGAGGGACAGGGGGACTGGGCGGATTTTCAGGAGCGACCGCTACACTTGATGCGTCGGCTTCGGACACCCGCGCAGCGCGCGGACGTTTTTGTGTAAGAAGTGTGAGTCCAGGGGCCGATGGTGAGCGTCGCTCGACGCTAATCAACCATCACATGAATGGCCCCGGCCGCTGACAGTCCGGAACCCCGCCCGATCGCATCCGATCCGGCGCAGGGTGCTCGCGCGTGTGCGCGGCGCCGTTCTCGTGCGAGAACTCAGAAGGACACACCCATGCCCAAGAACAAGAAGCCGCGCGGCGGCCGTCCCGCCGCCAACTTCGAGCCGCGCTACGGCGCGAACAAGACCTCGTTCCACGACCGCCACGCCGGCGGCCGCGACGCCGGTCGCGACACGCGCGATTCCCGCGATGCTCGCGGCGGACGCGCGGATGCCGGTGAGCGCCGCACCTCGACCGCTGGTTTCGACCGTCGCCCCGGCAGCCGCAGCGCGAGCCACCGCGGCTACCGTCCGGCCGAAGAGGGCGCGCCCAAGCAGCGCTGGAGCGCTCAGGAGCGTGCGGGTCGCGACGAGTCGCGCGGCATCCGCAACCGTGCCGAGTCGGGTCGCCGCGAGGCGCCGCACAACCGCGACGAGCGTCCGCGCTACAACGACCGCTCCTCCGCGGGCTTCGACCGTCCGCGCCGCGATGACCGCGCCGGCCAGCGTCCGACCGGTCCCGGCACGTACCGCGATGAGCGCGGCGGCCAGCGTGACGAGCGTCCGCGCCGTGACGACCGCGGTGCGGGCACCCAGCGCCAGGGCTTCCGCGACAACGATCACCGCGATGGCGGACGGCCGGGTCGTGACGACCGCCGTGACCAGCGTTCCGGCGGCTTCCGCGACGATCGCGGCGGCCAGCGTTTCTCCCGTGACGACCGCCCGCAGCGCGACGACCGCGGTGCGTCCGAGCGTCCGCGCTTCAACCGCGACGACCGTCCTGGCCGCTCGGGCGACCGCACCGAGCGTCCGCGCTTCGACCGCGCAGCATCCGAGCGTCCGCGCTTCGACCGTGACGACCGTCCTCGTCGTGACGACCGTGGCGCAGGCCCGCGTCGTGACGACCGTGGCGGCGCCGAGCGCCCTGAGCGCTCCTACGACGCCGACCGTGCGCGTCGTGCTTTCGACCGTGACCGCACTCAGCGTTCGTTCGAGGGTGGCCGCGACGAGCGTTCGCGTCCCTCGACCGGTGGCGCGTACCGCACCGAGCGTCCGCGCCCGCTCACGTCGGACACCCGCGGACGGCCGGCGCGCAACGAGCGACCCAGCCGTAACGACTGGAACGCCACATCGAGCGCCGCACCCGCCAAGAAGTTCGAGCAGACGGATGACGTCGTGCACGAGCGCCTCGAGGCCAAGTCCGTCGCTGCGGTCGAGGTCGACGGTGTGACCTTCGGCGACCTCGGTCTCGGATCGAACATCGTCGAGACGCTGGTCGGCATGGGCGCGGCGACGCCGTTCCCGATCCAGGCTGCCAGCATCCCGGCCGTGCTCGAGGGGCGCGATGTCCTCGCCCGCGGCCGCACCGGCTCCGGCAAGACCATCGCCTTCGGCGCACCGCTCGTCGAGCGCGTGCTGCAGTCGCAGGCCGGCAAGCGTCGCGAGTTCGGTCGGTCGCCGCGCGCGATCATCCTCGCTCCGACGCGCGAGCTCGCGCTGCAGATCGATCGCACGATCCAGCCGATCGCACGCAGCGTCGGTCTCTTCACCACGCAGATCTACGGTGGTGTGCCCCAGGGCCGCCAGGTGGGTGCGCTGAAGAAGGGCGTCGACATCGTCATCGGCACCCCCGGCCGCATCGAGGACCTCATCAACCAGGGCAAGCTCGACCTCTCGGACTGCCGCATCGCGGTGCTCGACGAGGCCGACCACATGTGCGAGCTCGGTTTCGTCGAGCCCGTGCAGCGCATCCTGCGTCACACGGCCGACGGCAGCCAGAAGCTGCTCTTCTCGGCGACGCTCGACCGTGAGGTCGCGGCTCTCGTCGACGAGTTCCTCGTCGACCCTGCCGTCTACGAGGTCGCCGGAGAAGACCAGGACTCGAGCACCATCGAGCACCGTGTGCTCGTGATCGAGCACCGCGACAAGGCAGACATCCTCACGTCCCTCGTCGACCGCGACGGCAAGACCCTGGTCTTCGCCCGCACCCGTGCCTACGCCGACATGCTCGCCGAGCAGTTCGACGATGCCGGCATCCCCGCGGTCTCGCTGCACGGTGACCTCAACCAGGCCAAGCGCACGCGCAACCTCGAGCGTCTGACCTCGGGCCGAGTGAACGTGCTCGTCGCGACGGACGTCGCCGCCCGCGGCATCCACGTCGACGACATCGACCTGGTCGTCCAGGCCGACGCCCCCGACGAGTACAAGACGTACCTGCACCGCTCCGGCCGTACGGGCCGCGCCGGTCGTTCGGGTCGCGTCGTGACGCTGATCACGCGTCAGCGCCAGCGTCGCATGACCGAGCTGCTCGAGCGCGCCGAGATCGACGCGCCGTTCGAGAACGCTCGCCTCGACGACGACCTGATCGAGGAGATCGCCGGTCGCGTGCCGACCGCGGCAGACCTCACGGCCTGATCCGTCACGCTCGAAGGCCCCGTCCCTGCATCTGCGGGGGCGGGGCCTTCGTCGTGCGCGGATGCTGCGCGGCTACGGACGCCGCGGGCTGCGGCGCGACTCAGCCGAGTTCGTGCTCGTGGATCGCCGTCGTCAGAGTCGTGCCGTTGAGGTCGAGGTAGAGCACCTGCTCGGTGACGGTGAGGGTCATGGTGTTGCGGCGCTCGATGAGCGGTGCGGCCGAGTCGATGAAGCCGGGATCGAAGCTGTAGACACGGATGTCTTCCGAGCGGTGGATCCTCTTGTCGGCCCACGGGGCCATGACCTTCGCCGGGTCGCGGTGCGTGTAGACGACGGTGCGCTCGGCGAGGCGGCTGCCATAGTGCAGGCGCTCGGCGTCGGGGGCGCCGATCTCGATCCATGCGGTGGTCTGGCCGGTGAGGTCGCGCACCAGAACGGCAGGCTCGTCGGTCTGCGAGATGCCGCCGCCGAACGTGATGCCCTCGGTGAACTCGAGCCCGTAGGCGAGCACGCGGGTGAGCATGTACGCATCGGTCTCGGACGGATGCCGTGCCACGCGCAACGAGAAGTCGTCGTACACACCGCGATCCATGTCGGCCAGCTGGACCTCGAACGTGTGCATTGTGGAGCCGATAGCCATAACGTCCGAGCCTACGCGCCCTGGAGGCACCCTCCGGACCTCGGCCGATCGCTCTCGGCGACTCGCCGAACGCGCCGATGCACGCTCAGAACAGCATCGGCTGCGCTGGGGAGGGTGCAGGAGCGAACGCGGGGGCCGGGCGCCCGTGCGGAGCGGACGACCGGATGCCGCGCACGGGGTAGTCGTCTTCATGCTGCCCGTCGAGCCCATGCATCCGGATCAGGGGCCGTGCCCGTTTCGCGAGCCACTGCCGATACCCCTTCGGTGCCTCGGCCGAGACACCGGGATAGAGCCCTCGATACGACGAGACGAGGTCGGGGCGGAGCTCGCCGAGCCACTGCATGAACCAGGGCTTCACGCCGGCGCGGAGGTGCAGAGCGCCGTAGATCACGCGACTCGCCCCGGCCTCCTTGATGCGGCGCAGAGCGGTGTCGATCGCCTCGACCGAGTCGGTCATGTGCGGCATGATCGGCATCAGGAAGACGGTGACACGGAAGCCCGCATCCCGCAGCGCCCGCACGGTGTCGAGCCGCGCCTGTGTCGTCGGGGTTCCCGGCTCGATCGCCTTCTGCAGGTCGTCGTCGTACATCGCGATCGACATCTGGATGTCGACGGGCACCCGCTGCGCGGCCTTCACCAGCAGGGGGATGTCGCGCCGGATCAGTGTGCCCTTCGTGAGGATCGACATCGGCGTGCCCGAGACTGCAAGAGCCTCGATGATCCCCGGCATCAGCTTGTAGCGCCCCTCGGCGCGCTGATACGGGTCGGTGTTCGTGCCGAGTGCGACGGTCTCGTGCTCCCAGCTGCCCTTGCGCAGTTCTCTCTGCAGCACTTCGACCACATTGACCTTCACGACGATCTGCGAGTCGAAGTCGGATCCGCCATCGAGGTCGAGATACTCGTGCGTGCCGCGAGCGAAGCAGTACACACATGCATGGCTGCACCCGCGGTAGGGGTTGATCGTCCACGCGAACGGCATGCGCGAAGCGCCCGGAACATGGTTGAGCGCGGACTTCGACAGCACCTCGTGGAACGTCATGCCCGCGAAATCGGGGGTCGTCACCGTGCGGAGGACGCCGGCGCGATTCTCGAGCCCGGGCAGCGCCGCGGCATCGACGTCACCGAGTTTCTGTCCTTGCCACCGCATGAGAACCATTCGAACATAGAAACGATATTGGCGTCAACCGGAGTGAGACATATGTTCTATCCGACTTAAGGGACAATGGGAGCATGTACTTCGCGCCGCAGCCTCAGCATGCGGCGCCGCGCTCCCCGATTCGCGGACCCGCACTGCCCATCGGTCTTGCGGTGACCGCCGTCGGCATCCTGCTGTCGATCGCCGGCGCGCCCATCGCGAACTCGGGCGCGAGCGAGGCGGAGATGCCGCAGCCGCTCGTCGTGCAGGAAGTCCCGGCGGTCGAGGTCGGAGCGACGACGGCGGCCGACCCGTGCTCGGAGCCGACTGTGCTGGAGGCGATCGCGGTGGCCGACGATACGGCGATCATCGCCGGCTTCGGCGGTGCGGAGAGCTTCCGCGCAGCAGTCATCGCCGGCAATGCGCCGTGCGTGGCGCTCGACGATCCCGCCCATGTCTGGGTGGTCGTGAACAAGGCGCGTCCGCTGGCCCCTGTCGCATTCGCGCCGTCATCGCTCGCCGACATCCCGCTGCAGATGACGACCGCATCCGGTCAGGCGCGCGCCGACGTCTCCGCTGCGGTGGGCGAGATGGCCGCCGACGCGGCAGCCGAGGGGGCCGGGCGCATCGGGGCGAACAACGGCTACCGCTCGTACGACCTCCAGGTGGCGACCCATGCCTCGCACGTGCGCAACAGCGGGCAGGCCGGTGCAGACGCGTCGTCGGCGCGAGCGGGCCACAGCGAGCACCAGACCGGTCTCGCCATCGACCTCGTGGCCTGCGACTCCCGATGCGGGGCGATCGAGGCGTTCGGTGCCACGGCGCAGGGGGAGTGGATCGCGGCGAACGCCTGGGAGTACGGATTCATCGTCCGATACGAGCAGGTCGGCTCCGGAATCACCGGATACAAGCCGGAGCCGTGGCACCTGCGCTATCTCGGACGCGACCTCGCGGCCGCCTACCACCACGGTGGATATCACACGCTCGAGGAGTTCTTCGGGCTCCCGGCCGCGCCCGATTACGCGCACTGAACGCAGGGTCGAACGTCGTCTGGACGGTCGCATTGCGGCATCCGACAATCGCGGTACCCAGTCCCACCGATTGTGGGATGCATTCTCACAACGGGCTGTCCCGGTGTCGGTGAACCGGCATAGAATCGCCGGAGCAATGACGCACGAACGTTCAGGAGGACGCAATGGAACGCGACATCTACGAAGAGGATCACGAGGCATTCCGCGACCTCGTCAAGGATTTCGTCAAGCGCCACGTGACCAATGAGGCGATCGAGGGGTGGGACGCCGCGGGTGAGATCGACCGGGCGACCATGCTGGCGGCCGGTGAGGCGGGCCTGATCGGTCTTTCGGTCCCCGAGGAGTTCGGCGGCGCCGGGATGCTGCAGGACTACCGCTTCCGCACGATCGTGATGGAAGAGGTCATCGCCTCCGGTGCGGGTTCGCTGGCCGGCGCCTTCGGCATCCAGGACGACCTGGCCGTGCCCTACCTCGTGCACATGGGCACGCAGGAGCAGAAGGAGAAGTGGCTGCCCCGCATGGCCACGGGCGAGGTGCTCGGCGCTCTCGCGATGACCGACCCCGGTGCCGGCTCGGACCTCCGCGGCATCAAGACCAACGCCAAGAAGGTCGACGGCGGCTACATCCTCAACGGAGCCAAGACGTTCATCTCCTCCGGCACCACGGCCGACGTCGTGGTGACCTTCGTCAAGACCGGCGAGGGCAATCGTCCCGACGCGTTCAGCCTGCTGCTCGTCGAGAAGGGCATGGAGGGCTTCGACCAGGGCAAGAAGCTCAGCAAGATGGGCTTCCACGGGTGGGACACGGCTGAGCTCAGCTTCACCGACGTGTTCATCCCCGACGAGAACCTCATCAGTGGCAAAGAGGGCCAGGGGTTCATCCAGCTGATGCTCAACCTGCCGCTCGAGCGCCTCTCGATCGGCGTCGCCGCGGCCGCGGCCGCTCAGGCAGCCCTCGACTGGACCGTCGCCTACACGAAGGACCGCGAGGCGTTCGGCGAGCGCATCGCCGACTTCCAGAACACCCGCTTCCGCCTCGCCGACATGGCGGCGACCACCGACGCGATGTGGGCGTACATCGACCGCGCGCTGCTCGCGTACAAGAACAGCACGCTCACCGCCGAAGACGCCGCGAAGGTCAAGTTCTGGGCGACCGAGCGCGAGTGGGAGGTGCTCGACACGGGCGTGCAGCTGCACGGCGGCTACGGCTACATCATGGAGTACCCGATCGCCCGCGCCTTCACCGATGCCCGGGTGCACCGCATCTACGGCGGCACGAACGAGATCATGCGCGACCTCGTCGGTCGCCAGATCGTCGGCAAGCGCTGACGCATCGTCTGCGGAAGGGCCCAGGATGCCGGCATCCTGGGCCCTTCCCATTGTGCAGAAGTAGGTTTCTGCCATGGATCCGCTCACCGTCGCTTACGAATGCGCCTTCGCAGAGGGCATCGAGAGTGAGTGGGAGAACACGTCCGCAGACGGTCTGTGACCGAGATCACGGACGTGAGCCTCGCCGGTCAGCGCGGCAGACGACCGCCGACACCCGCTCGGCGCAGCCGGTCGGCGATCAGGATGCCGAGGGCAGTGCCTCCGAGGCAGCTCGCGAGCGTGATCGCGAAGAACGTGATCTGCAGTCCGATGTCGAACGTCCCGAGGTTGAAAGAGGTCCACGCGAGGATCGGATAGACGATGCCGACGATCGCCGCGCCGAGGTAGTGCAACCAGGTTCCCCAGTAACGCCAGAGGACGAACAGGAACGGGAGTTCGGTGAATGCCGCCCACCAGACGTTCGTGGCCACGCTGCTGAAGCCGTATCCCGAGAACGGGACGATCACGAGCCCGGCGAGGAGTCCGACGAGCAGCCCGACCAGGGGGCGCCGCAACAGGCGCAGGGCGATCACCGAGGGCAGCAGCCACAGCCCGGCAAGTCCCACGCTGACGAACGGCAGGCCGAGGAACAGGAGCGTGGAGATCCAGTTGGCGGGTGCGAGCAGGATGCCGCCGGCGACGCCGAGTGCTGCGCAGGTCAGCAGGATCGCGGTCGGGAACCGGTAGCGCGAGCGTCCGCCGCCGCCGGTGCGGGGTCGATTCTGCACCTCCGGAGACGTTTTCGGATGCGTTTCTGACCCCGCACCGGCCGCCGAGACCGCCCCGGACGACGCATCCGCGTAGGGGTTCGGACGCACGGCATCCGCTCCGCGCACGGCATCCGCCCCGTTCATGGCATCCGACCCGCTCATGCGAGGGGCTCGGCAGCGGCGTCGCGGGCGGTCTTCGAGGCCGGCGAGGATGCGCCGATCTTCCAGTAGCCGCAGAAGCTGACGGCGTTCTTGTCGACGCCGCGTTCGCCGACGAGATGCTTGCGCGCACCCGAGGCGAGCGACTGCTCGCCCGCGGCATAGGCGTGGAACGGTGCGTCGGGCAGCGACAGCTCGCCCAGCCGGGCGAGGGCGAACGAGCCGGGGGCGAACTCATGCGGGCGCACGAGCCAGACGACGTCGATTCCGGCTGGATGCGGGAACTCCAGCGCATCCTCCTCGGTGGGCACCTCGATGAGCGCGGTGCCGGTCGCATCCACGGGGAGCGAGGCGCAGATCGAGGCGATCGCCGGCAGCGCGGTCTCGTCGCCGACGAGCACGACCCGCTCGATGCCGCGCTGCGGATTGAACGTCAGCCCCTCGTCGATGATCAGCACGTGCTCGCCGGGCTCGCACGTCTCAGCCCATCGGGACGCGGGACCCGCCGTGCCGTCGGCCGCAGATCCGTGCAGCACGAAGTCGACGTCGATCTCGGCCCCGGCCTCTGCGGTCGCCGCGCGATACGCCCGCACGCTGTAGTTGCGCATCACCGGACGCTCACCGTCGGGGATCCGCAGGAACTTGAGGTAGCCGAACATCTTGTTGGCCTTCGCCGGCACCCGGTCGAGTCCGGCGTCCCCGCCGATCGGCAGGAAGAGTCGGAACCACTGATCGAAGCCCATCGGCCGGAACTTCTCGATCTCGCCCCCGCCGAGGGTGACCCTGATCCAGTGCGGGGCGAGCCGTTCCGTGCGCAGGACGCTGAGGTGGATGAGCTCGGGCGACTCGGGCTTGACCAGTTTGCTGAATGCCATGGGGACGCCTTTCAGGGCAGCTGCCAGGGGAAGAACGACACGAGGATCGCGACGGATGCGGCGATGGAGACGACGATGAAGACGGTGTCGCGCGTGCGGAACGGCACGAGGTGGCGCTCGGTGCGGGTGGGGTGGGCGCCGAAGGCGCGGGAGTCCATCGCGAGAGCGACGCGCTCGGCGTGGCGGATGGCTCCAGCGAGGAGCGGCACGATGTAGCCCCATCCGCGGGCGATCCTCGCGAACGGACCGCTGCCGCCATGATGACCGCGCACGCGATGCGCCGCGCGGATCACGGACAGCTCATGTCCGAATCGCGGCACGAAGCGGAAGGCGGCGAGCGCCGTGTAGCCGATCCTGTAGGGCACCCGCAGCTGCTGCACGCTCGCGCGCACGAGGTCGGGCCCGGTCGTGGTGAGGCCGCCGATCAGCGCCAGCGAGATGATCGCGCCGAGACGGAGAGCCGTGGCGAAGCCGATCGCGAGAGCGCCCTGATACAGCGTCCAGTCGCCGATCTGCAGAGCAGGCGGGGTGTCGCCGACGATGCCCGCGTCGACCCACAGCGAAAACCCGAGACCGATCGCGAGCATGCCCACGGGCAGCGCGAGGAACAGCAGCGCTGCGGTGCGCACCGTGAGCCGCGCCCCCACGACGATCAGAGCGAGCGACAGCACCAGGAAGGCGGCAGGGGTCGCGAGGTCGCGCACGAAGATCAGCACCACCATGGCCGGGACGACGCCGGCGACCTTGGCCAGCGGATTCAGGGCGTAGAGGAACTGACGCGGAGAGGATGCTGTGACCGCCGCGTACGGATCGAACGTCTGCGCGCTCATGCGATCGCCCGCCCCGCAGCGGCGAGCACGCGCTGGAGCGCCGGGAGCCGGAGCCCGGCCTCGACGAACACCTTCTCGTCGCGGAACAGCGCATCGGTGCGGCCGGCGGCATGCACCCGACCGTCCCTCAGGATGACCGTGTGCGAGGCGTGCTCGGCGACGAGCTGCAGATCGTGCGTCACGATCAGGATCGTGGTGCCCTCATCGCGCAGGTCGTGCAGCAGGGCGAGCAGCTCGGATGCTCTCGCGCGGTCCTGTCCGAACGTCGGCTCGTCGAGCGCGAGCACCTGCGGGCGTGTGATCAGCGCCGTGCCGACCGAGAGTCGCCGCTTCTCTCCGCCCGAGAGCAGGAACGGGTGCACCTCGGCCTTGGCCTCGAGCCCGAAACGGACGAGCATCGAATCGACGCGCTCGGCGATCTCGGCATCCGGCGTGTGCCGCAGCCGCAGTCCGTGGGCCAGCTCATCGAAGACCGTGTGCGCGATGAACTGGTGCTCGGGGTTCTGGAACACGAACCCGATGCGGCTCGTGAGCTCCTTCGGTGACGCAGACCCCGGATCGATGCCGTCGACAGTGACCTGTCGCTTCGGAGGCGGCACGACTCCGGCGAGCGACTGCAGCAGTGTCGTCTTGCCCGCGCCGTTCGTGCCGACGATCGCGGTGAGAGTGCCCGGCGCGATGTCGAGGTCGATGCCGTGCAGGATCTCGGAGCGGTGGCGGCGGACGGTCAGACCGCGAGCGCTGATGATCGGGGTGGCGGAGCGTGCCGTCTCGTCGCTGCGCTCCTCGCTCGACGAGCGGGTGCTGTCGTCGGCGCGCTCCTCGATAGATGAGCGAGCGGAGCGAGTCGAAACGCGGTGACTCGTGGTCGCGGCGAGCGCGGCGGCGAGCTCGTCCGGCGTGAGGGGCAGCTCGGCGAAGTGCGTACCGGCATCCTGCATCCGCAATGCGGCGAGGGTCGCTGCGGGCAGCCAGACCCCCATCGCGACGAGTTCGGCGGCATGCGTGCGGATGACGTCGGGGGGGCGGCCCGTCGAAGACGACGCGACCCGCGCGGTCGATCACGATCGTGCGGGTGAGGAACCCCATCGCGGCATCGAGGTTGTGCTCGACCAGCAGGATCGACCGGTCGCCGGCGGCGACCACGTCGGCGAGCGCGGCGTACACGTCGTCGATGCCCTGGGGGTCGAGGTTCGCTGTCGGCTCGTCGAGCACGATGAGAGGCGAGCCCATCGCCAGGGCACAGGCGATCGCGAGACGCTGACGCCCACCGCCCGAGAGGCGGTCGGGGTTGTCGTCTCGCCTGTCCCACAGGCCGACGCGGCGCAGTGCGTCTTCGGTCCTCGTGTGCACCTCGTCGAGCGACAGCAGCAGGTTCTCGGGGCCGAAGGCGACCTCGTCGTAGACGGTGCCGGTGACGATCTGCGCATCCGGATCCTGGAAGACCATCGCGACGTGGGTGCTCAGCGTGGCGGTGGGGGTGTCGGCGGTGTCGAGTCCGCCGGCCTCGACCGAGCCCGTCATGGTCGCGGGCACGGCGTGGGGGATCAGTCCGTTGAGTGCGAGCGTCAGCGTCGATTTGCCCGAACCGGAGGGGCCGAGAAGCAGCACGACCTCGCCGGGGTGGATGTCGAAGGTGACGTCTTCGGGAGAGGGGTGCGCGGCATCGGCGTGCGTGATCGAGAGGTCACGCACGCGGAGAAGAGGCGCAGGTGAGCGCACGGCATAACCCCGGGTTTCGGCGGATCGGTACCGTTCTAACTTAGCTGAGCCTTACCTGATCCGCATTCGCCGGATTCCGGGTGATCGGGCGTCAACGACGGGCGACGCCCGCACGGCTCAGGGCGCTGCCGATCGCCAGCCCCACGGCTGTCCAGGCGATGGGTCCGAGCACGGAGATCACGAGGTAGGCGATCTGCGCCCACAGCGGCAGCACGGCCAGATGTGCCGCGAAGAACACGACGACCGCCACGATCACGCCGATCACGCCGGCCGAGATGAAGAAGCGCCACGCGCCCCATGAGCGATAGCGGGTGAGCGCGGCGATGCCCTCCTGGATCGCCCCGAACAGCAGCGCGGTTCCGATGAAGCGCAGTGCCCACGCCGGGTTGAACGCGCTCGAGATGAGAGCGGCGATGACGTGCGTGACGAGGGCCACGAGCGGTCGGCGCAGCACCTCCTGCGCGATGATCCCGGGCAGGACGTGCGATCCGAGGACGAGTCCGTACAGGAACGCCGGGCCCGCGAGGACGGGGAGCGTGATCCAGCCCGCAATCCCCCCGAGGATGCCGGTGGCGACGCCGATCGCGGCACAGACCAGCAGCACGCGAGTCGTCAGGACGGGGGAGGATGCCACACCTCCAGCCTACTTGCGCACCGATCGACCGGATGCGGTCGGACGCCGTGCAAAACCGCCCCCGGCATCCGTTCGTCGCGTGGTCTGCGCCGTTCGTCGCATCCGTCCCGAGACGCCCTCGCCGGTCCTGCGGATGCTTCCTAGCGTGGGTGAACGCAAAGACGCGCACCCCGAGGAGACCCCCATGACTGCACCTTCGTCGCATCGCCGCGACGGGACCGGCCGCGATCGCACCGGACTCGACGAACCGGTGATCACCACCGACCCCTCCCTTCCTCCCGTCGCCCTGACCGACGAGCACCACGAGAAGGCGAACCGCTGGACCTGGCCGAAGATCCTGATCTGGTCGGCGATCGCCCTGCTGGGTGCCGTGGCCTGGACCATGCTCGCGATCGTGCGGGGCGAGACCGTCAACGCGATCTGGTTCGTGTTCGCGGCCGTCTGCACGTATCTGATCGGGTACCGGTTCTACTCCAAGGTGATCGAGAAGTACATCACCCGCCCCGACGACCGCCGCGCGACCCCGGCGGAGGTCAAACAGGACGGCAAGGACTACGTCCCCACCGACCGCCGCGTGCTCTACGGCCACCACTTCGCCGCGATCGCCGGTGCCGGACCGCTCGTCGGCCCGGTGCTCGCCGCGCAGATGGGCTATCTGCCCGGCACGATCTGGATCATCGTCGGCGTCGTCCTCGCCGGTGCCGTGCAGGACTACACGGTGCTCTTCTTCTCGATGCGCCGCGGCGGCCGCACGATCGGCCAGATGGCGCGTCAGGAGCTCGGACGCATCGGCGGCACGGCGGCGATCGTCGCTTCGCTCCTCATCATGCTGATCATCGTCGCGATCCTCGCCCTCGTCGTGGTCAACGCACTCGGAGAGAGCCCCTGGGGCGTGTTCTCGGTCGCGATGACCATCCCGATCGCCATCTTCATGGGCGTCTACCTGCGCTTCCTGCGCCCCGGCAAGGTCACCGAGGTCTCGATCATCGGCTTCGTGCTGCTGATGGCCGCCATCATCGGCGGCGGCTGGGTGGCCGGCACCGACTGGGGCCAGGCGATCTTCCACCTCGACCGCACCACGATCGCGTGGGGCATCATCATCTACGGCTTCATCGCCGCTGTGCTGCCGGTCTGGCTGCTGCTCGCTCCGCGCGACTACCTGTCGACCTTCATGAAGATCGGCGTGATCGTCATGCTCGCCGGAGCGATCATCCTGGTGCGTCCCGAGATCACCGTCCCGGCGGTCAGCATCTTCGGCGAGAACGGGATGGGCCCGGTGTTCGCGGGCCCGCTGTTCCCGTTCCTGTTCGTGACGATCGCGTGCGGCGCGCTGTCGGGGTTCCATGCCCTGATCGCGTCGGGCACCACACCGAAGCTCATCGAGAAGGAGCGCCAGACGCGCTTCATCGGATACGGCGGCATGCTCATGGAGTCGTTCGTCGCGATCATGGCACTCGTCGCCGCGATCTCGATCGACCAGGGCATCTACTTCGCCATGAACGCACCGACGGCGGCGACAGGGGGCACGGTCGAAGGGGCCGTCGCCTTCGTCAACTCGCTGGGACTGACGGGGGTGAATCTGACGCCCGAGATACTCACCGGCACAGCGCAGGCCGTCGGCGAGGAGTCGATCGTCTCCCGCACCGGCGGTGCGCCGACGCTGGCCCTGGGCCTCGCGCACATCATGCAGCAGGCCCTCGGCGGGCAGGCGCTCATGGCGTTCTGGTACCACTTCGCGATCATGTTCGAGGCCCTGTTCATCCTCACCGCGGTGGATGCGGGCACCCGCGTCGCGCGCTTCATGCTGCAGGACTCGATCGGCGCCTGGTTCCCCAAGTTCCGTGACGTCTCGTGGCGCCCCGGGGTCTGGATCTGCACCGCGATCATGGTGGCCGGCTGGGGAGCGATCCTCATCCTCGGCGTCACCGACCCGCTCGGCGGCATCAACACCTTCTTCCCGCTGTTCGGCATCGCGAACCAGCTGCTCGCGGCGATCGCGCTCGCCGTGGTGATGGCGATCGTGGCCAAGAGGGGTCGCAGTTACGTCAAGTGGCTGTGGATCATCGGTCTGCCGCTCGCGTTCACGGCGGTCGTCACGATCACCGCGTCGCTGTACAAGATCGCCTCGCCCGTGCCCGCCATCGGCTACTGGGCGAACCATTTCCGCTACGTCGAGGCCCGCGACAGCGGCGACACCTCGCTCGGAGCTCCTGAGGTGCTCGACGCCGTCATCCGCAACACCGCCGTGCAGGGCACGCTGTCGATCATCTTCGTGACGCTGGCGATCATCGTGATGGTCGCCGCGGTCGTCATGACGATCAAGGCGATCCGCAACGGAGGCGGCGAGAACACGGAGGAGACCCCGGTCGCCTCCCGACGGTTCGCTCCGGCCGGATTCCTGCCGAGCCCGGCCGAGCGCGAGCTCGAGAAGGAGTGGGAGCCGATCCTCGCCGACGAGCGCAAGGCATCGACCCACTGAGATGGCCGACACCATGAACCGCGTGGATGCCGCGACCACCCTCCTGCGCACGCTTCTCAGCGGAGCGGGGCGGGTGGCCCGCGGCATCCGCTGGTACATCACGACTCTGATGGGCGACAGCGCCTACGCGACCTACGTCGCGCATCACCATCGGCAGCACCCGGAGGAGGAGCCGCTGACCGAGCGGCAGTTCTGGCGGCAGCGGATGGACGATCAGGATCGCAATCCGGGCGCACGGTGCTGCTGAAGCGCGATCGGTTGCTGAGACCCGATCGACTGCTGAGGCGCGGTCGTCGCCGACCGCCGAGTGCCTAGGCTGAGAGCATGACCGACGTCGTTCTCGCTGCGGTGCTCGGCGTGCTCGGCGGCGTCGTGCTCACGGTTCTCCTGCTGCTCGCCCGTCGGCTCGCTCGCGGGGCGGCGGATCTCGGCAGCGATGCCGAGCGGGCGGCCCTCACCGCCCTGCACCATGCGAGTCTGGCGGCGCCGCACCTGCGCGCGGGCCTCGCCGGGCCCGACGTGGTCAAGGCTGCCCGACACCTGCGGGTGCTGCTCGGCAGCGCGGCGGTCGCGATCGTCGACGCCGACGGCGCACTGTCGTTCGACGGCCCCTCGGACGGGCTGGAATCGGCAGCCGTGCGCATCGCCGAGCAGGTCACGGCGTCGGGGCGTCGTCAGGTGTTCCCCTCGCCCGGCGCCGACGACGACCTCGAGGGGGTCGGTGCGCCCATCCTCGTCGACGGACGGGTGATCGGAGCAGTGGTCGCGTTCGCCGCACCGGTGCGCGCCTCCCTCGTGCGTGCGGCCGAAGAGGTCGCCGACTGGTGCGCCGCCCAGGTCGAGCTGGGTGATCTCGACAGCTCGCGCACACAGCTGGCCGAGGCGGAGCTGCGGTCGCTGCGGGCCCAGATCTCCCCGCACTTCATCTACAACGCGCTCACCGCCATCGCGTCGTTCATCCACACCGACCCCGTGCGCGCCCGCGAGCTCGTGCTGGAGTTCGCCGACTTCACCCGGTATTCGTTCCGCCGACAGGGCGAGTTCACGACGCTGGCGGAGGAACTCGGCAGCATCCACTCGTATCTCGAGCTCGAAAGGGCTCGGTTCGGCGAGCGGCTGAGGGTCACGCTGCAGATCGCCCCCGAGACGCTCGCCACCGTCATCCCCTTCCTCTCGGTGCAGCCGCTGGTCGAGAACGCGGTGCGCCACGGTCTCGAGCCCGGGGAGGGCGGCGGCGAGATCCGCATCGCATCCCGGGATGACGGCACCCATACCGAGATCACGGTCGAGGACGACGGGATCGGGATGGACCCGGAGGGTCTGCGCGAGCTGCTCACGGTCGGCGCCGAGGGGCTGCACATCGGTCTGCGCAACGTCGACACGCGCCTGCGCCAGCTGTACGGCGCCGACGGCGGACTCGTCGTGGAGACCAACACGGGCGCAGGTACCCTGGTGCGGATGCGGGTGCCCAAATCGCAGCCGCTCCATGATCCGGACAACGACTGAGGTGCGCTCATGATCGACGTCCTCGTCGCCGACGACGAGCAGCCGGCCCTCGACGAGCTCGTGCATCTGCTGCGCACGGATGACCGGATCGGCGAGATCCTCACCGCGCGTACGGGTGCCGATGCCCTGCGCCAGCTCTCCGCGAGGGCTGTGCGGATCGCGTTCATCGACATCCACATGCCGGGGCTGCTCGGCACCGAGCTCGCGCGTGCGTTCCTCGCCCTCGCCGATCCGCCGGCCGTCGTGTTCGTGACGGCCGACGAGGCACGCGCCGTCGAGGCTTTCGAGCTTCGCGCCGCCGACTACCTGCTCAAACCCGTGCGCACCGAGCGGCTGCGTCGAGCGGTGGATCGCGTCCTCGAACTCGGCGAGAGCGCGGCGTCGGGCGACGACGAGGTGATCCCGGTGACGGTCGGATCCGCCGTCCGCTTCGTGCACCGAAAGAACGTCGTCTGGGCGCAGGCCCAGGGAGACTATTCGCGCCTGCACACCGAGGACGGCACCGGGCACCTCGTGCGCATCCCGATCTCCGAGCTCGAGAGCCGGTGGACGGACGCCGGGTTCCTGCGCATCCATCGCTCCGTGCTCGTGCGGATCTCAGCCGTGACCGAGGCGCGGCTGTCGGGCGCCGACCCGTCTCTCGTGATCGGCGCCGTCTCGCTGTCGGTGAGCAGACGCCTCGTGCCGACGGTGCGCGAGGCGCTGGTGCGCGGCGAGGCAGGGCCATGACCGAGCCGGCGAAGCGAGGTGAGGCGCCGAAACGGGCCGAGACGCCCAAGCGGGTGCGCGTCACGGCCGACCTGCCGGCCCGCCGGACGCAGCCCCTCACCCGGGGCATCGCGCTCCCAGGCGCACCGGTCGACGAGGCGGAAGCCGTCTACGCGCGCGCCCTCATGCGCAGCCAACTCCGACTGGCGCTCGGCACCATCGCCGGATTCGTCGTCGTCGTGCTGGTGCTGGCGCTCGCCGTGGCGCTGATCCCCGGAACGGAGAGCATCACCCTGTGGGGCGTGCCGCTGTCGTGGCTGCTGCAGGCCTTCGCGTTCTATCCGGTCATCCTCGTCTTCGCCGTGCTCTACGCGCGCACCGCCGCTCGCAACGAGCGCCGCTTCCGCGAGCTCAGGGACCGCGAGTGAACACCGTCGCCAACCTCGTCGGTGTCGCCCTGATCATTCTCGCGACGCTGCTGATCGGCGTGTACGGGCTGAGGGTGTCGCGGACCACAGGTGACTTCTTCGTGGCATCGCGCACGGTCCGCCCGGTGTGGAACGCGTCCGCGATCAGCGGCGAGTACCTCTCGGCAGGAACCTTCCTCGGCCTGTCCGGCCTCGTCCTCCTCGACGGTGCCCGGGGGTTCTGGTTCCCGATCGGCTATGCGGCCGGCTACCTGCTCGTGCTGGTGTTCGTGGCCGCACCGCTGCGCCGAAGCGGCGCCTACACGATCCCCGACTTCATCGAGGCGCGGCTCGAATCGACAGCGGCCCGTCGCGTGACGAGTCTCGCCGTGCTGATCATCGGATGGCTGTACATCGTGCCGCAGCTGCACGGAGCGGGCATCACCCTCGTCGTGGTCGCGGGACTGCCCGAATGGGTGGGCGCCGTGACGGTCGCCGTGCTGGTCGCGGCGGCAGTGGCGGCGGGCGGGATGCGCGCGATCACGTACGTCCAGGCGTTCCAGTACTGGCTGAAACTCACCGCTCTCCTCGTGCCGGTCATCTGCATCGCCTTCGCGCTCAGCGGCGGGCCGCACGACTTCGACCCGGCTCTCGTCTTCCCTGCGGAGGCCGGGCCCTCCGGATTCGACGCCTACGAATCGGCATCCCTGCTGCTCGCTCTGCTGCTGGGCACCATGGGTCTGCCGCACGTGCTCGTGCGTTTCTACACGAGCCCGACCGGGGTCTCGGCGCGCAGGACCACGGTGATCGTGATCGCCATGGTCAGCGCCTTCTACGCCGTGTCGAGCGCGATGGGTCTGCTGGCGCGCATCGAGGCGCCGGATCTCGCGGTTCCCGGCATCGCCGACACCGTCGTGCTCCTGCTGCCGTCGCGGGTGTTCCCCGGGGTCTTCGGCGAGCTGCTGACGGCCCTGATCGTCGCCGGAGCGTTCGCGGCGTTCCTGGCGACCTCGGCGGGGCTCGTCGTGTCTCTGGCGGGGGTGATCAGCCAGGACGTGTTCTCCGGTTCCGTGCGCTCGTTCAGGGTATCGGCCGTTCTCTGCGCCCTGGTGCCGCTCGCCGTCGCGCTGATGACGGCGCCGGCCGGACTCGTCTCGAGCGTGGGCGTGGTGTTCGTCGTCGCTGCCTCCACCCTCTCGCCGGTCGTGCTGCTGGGCGTCTGGTGGGGAGGCCTGACCGCACGCGGCGCCGTGGCGGGCATGGCCGCAGGCGGACTCGCCGCAGGGCTCGCGCTGCTGATCCACGGGGCGGTCGGGGGAGTCGGCGTCGCCGCGCCCTATCTCGCGCAGCCGGCAGCCTGGACCATCCCTCTCGCAGCTGCCGTGACCGTGATCGTGTCGCTGCTGGATCCGCGCGGACCGTCGCCGCGCACCTCGCGATTCCTCGCTCGCGTGCACTCGCCCGAGCGACGCTGAGGCGAGTCGGAGCTCACGGGTCGACCATTGGCGACTCGGCTGGCCGTTCGTCCAGGAATCGCCCCCGACCCTGGTGTGTAGACGGAAGCCCGGCGTAGCTTGAGCGGCGGTGCGGCAACGCGGTCGCACGAAGATCATCGGGAGAAGCACATGGGTCGAACACCCCTCCGGATGGCAGCTGCCACCACCCTGGCAACGCTGTTCATCGCATCGACGGCAACCGCAGGCTACGCAGGCACGGAGGAGGTGACCAACCCCACTCCGGTCGAAGGGACGCCCGGGCACTACATCGTCGTGCTCAAGTCCGACCCGCTCGCCAGCTACACCGGCGACGTCGACGGACTCGAGGCGACCAAGCCCGCCGAGGGCGAGCAGCTCGAGACGCAGTCGCAGGACTCGCAGCGCTACGTGCAGCACCTCGAGACCGAGCAGCAGACGGTCGCGCAGGAGGCGGGCGTCACCCCGGAGATCAGCTACCAGGTCGTCCTCAACGGCTTCAGCGCGGAGCTCACGGGCGAGCAGGTCGACAAGCTGCGCGCGTCGAAGGATGTCTACGACGTCTACCCCGACTTCATCCGCCACCCTGACGCCCAGACGTCGACGAACTTCCTCGGCCTCGGTGACGACAAGAAGGGTCGCGGCGGGGTCTGGCAGCAGACCGGCGGGGTCGACAAGGCCGGAGAGGGCGTCGTCGTGGGTGTCATCGACACCGGCATCGCCCCGGA
The DNA here is from genome assembly GCF_051062835.1 of Microbacterium sp. CGR1. Classification (GTDB taxonomy): domain Bacteria; phylum Actinomycetota; class Actinomycetes; order Actinomycetales; family Microbacteriaceae; genus Microbacterium. Next base: position 3,026,178 of record NZ_JAOTPG010000001.1, read on the forward strand.
GCACCCCTCTTTCGAGGGCAAGAAGCTCAAGAAGCAGCCCAAGAACGACAAACGTCACAAGGGTGGTCAGCCCTACACCGACGGCACCTTCGTCTACTTTGACAAGTCGGACGGCGGCCAGTTCCGCGGGGCGATGGTCGAGGCTCAGGAGTGGGACAAGGGCGACTACTCGTCGAAGCTCATCGGCGCCCAGTACTTCTACACCGGTGCCCAGGCGGCCGGCTTCGACTTCCAGTACGACTACCTCTCACCGCGTGACGGCGACGGCCACGGATCGCACACCGCGAGCACCGCGGCAGGGAACTTCGGCGTGAAGGCATCGATCGAGGATGTCGACTTCGGCAAGATCTCGGGCGTCGCGCCCGGTGCCAAGGTCGCGGCCTACAAGGCCTGCTACGTCGGACCCGATGAGGCCGTCACGACCGACGACATCTGCGCCGGCAGCGACCTGATCGCCGCGATCGACCAGGCCGTGGCCGACGGCGTCGACGTGATCAACTACTCGATCGGCGGCGGTGCGGCATCCACCGTGCTCGCCCCCGAGGACATCGCGTTCTTCAACGCGGCAGCGGCCGGCGTCTTCGTCGCCACCAGCGCCGGCAACGACGGACCGGACTCCGTCACCGCCGACCACGCCTCCCCGTGGTACACCACGGTCGCGGCATCCACGATCCCGACCTGGGAGGGCACGGTGCAGTTCGACGGCTTCGCCCAGGCCGGCGCCTCGGTGAGCGTGCCGTTCGGCACCACGGTCACGGGGCCGTCGATCTACGCCGGTGACGCGCCTGCCGCAGGTCAGGCGGCCGCCGATGCGGCGCTGTGCCTTCCCGGCAGCCTCGATCCCGCGAAGGTCACGGGTCACATCGTGGTCTGCGATCGCGGTGGCAACGCGCGCGCCGAGAAGTCGCAGGTCGTGAAGGATGCCGGTGGTACGGGTGTCGTGCTCGTCAACGTGCCGGGTGGTGCGGATTCGCTCGACAACGACTTCCACGCCGTTCCGACCGTGCACCTCGCCTCGGCGTACCGCGCGGCCGTGCTGGCCTACGTCCAGGGCGGCATCGACCGACCGATCACGCTCGTGGGCGAGAACACCACGGGCGTCGTGACGCCGGTGCCGCAGATCGCCGGATTCTCGAGCCGCGGCCCGATGCTGGCCGACGGCAGCGACATCATGAAGCCCGACATCGCAGCGCCCGGTGTCGCGATCCTCGCGGCGACGCAGAACGCTCCCGGCGAGAAGCCGACCTTCGGCATCCTGTCGGGAACGTCGATGGCGTCGCCGCACATCGCCGGTCTCGCCGCGCTCTACCTCGGTGAGCGCCCGAACGCGAAGCCCGCCGAGATCAAGTCCGCCATGATGACGACCGCGTATGACACGGTCAACGCCGACGGCTCTGCGAACAAGGACCCGTTCCAGCAGGGTGCGGGCCAGGTCGACCCGAAGCGCATGTTCAACCCGGGTCTGCTCTACCTGAACGACGTGCCCGACTGGGTGGCGTTCCTCGAGGGCAAGGGCCTCGCCGACTTCCCCGGCGAACCGATCGACGGCAGTGATCTCAACGTCGCATCGTTCTCGATCGGGTCGCTCGCGAGTGCGCAGACCGTCACCCGCACGGTCACCGCGACCGAGAAGGGCACGTTCACGGCATCCGTCGATCTGCCCGGCGTGAACGTGACGGTGCAGCCGTCGACGTTGAAGTTCGACAAGCCGGGTCAGACCGCGACCTACACGGTGACGTTCGACAACCAGAGCGCACCGGTCGAGCAGTGGGCGACCGGATCGCTCACCTGGACGAGCAAGAAGAACACGGTGCGGTCGCCCATCGCGGTGTTCCCGGTCACGGCGGATGCTCCGGCCGAGGTCGAGGGCGCAGGGGTCGACGGGTCGACCACGGTCGACATCACGCCCGGTGTCGACGGCGCTCTCGCTCTCACACTGTCGGGTCTGACGCCGTTCTCGCTGCTGGAAGACCCGGACGGCCGCGTCGTCGGTCACTCGGGCGACGAGGCATCGGGAGACGCGAACAAGGACGTGTCGTGGATCGTCGACGTGCCCGAGGGCACGACGCTCTCGCGCTTCGACCTCGACTCGTCTGATGACACCGGCAGCGACCTCGACCTCACGGTCTATCGGGTCGTGAGCGCCGACGACCTGCGCTACTACGAGCGCTGGCAGTCTGCGACGGGGTCGGCTGACGAGCAGGTGACGCTGGCGGCTCCGACGGCCGGGACGTATCTGGTCGTCGCCAACGTGTACTCGACGTCGGCGCCGATGACGTGGGACATGACCTACGCCAACGTGCAGCCCGAGGGCGAGGGCGCGTTCACCGCGACCCCGAACCCGATCGAGGCCGTGCGCGGCCAGGCGACGAGCTACGACCTCAGCTGGACCGGCCTCACCGCCGGCACCCGCTACCTCGGACTCGTGCAGTACGGCGAGTCGGATGTGCGCACGATCGTCACGGTCGACGCGCCGTAGCAGTGGTCAGCGGCGACGCCCTGTGCTCTTCGGAGCGCGGGGCGTCGCTCTGCGTCGGGACTCGGATCAGATCCTGCGGCCGCGCGGCATCAGACGCACGTCGGGCAGGGGAGGAGCGGGGATGCGCACGTCGTGACCCTCGACGACTCCGAACCGTGGGGAGGCCGCCTCCCACTCGGTGCGCGCCTCGACGATCTCCTCGTGCGTGCGGCCGGCGAAGTTCCACCACATGACGATCTCATCGTCGAACGGCTCGCCGCCGATCAGGAAGAGCAGGGCTCCCTGCGTGCTGGCGACGTCGATCGCCTCCCTCGAATCCCCGAGGTACAGCATGTCGTTCCGGGTCATCTCGTGTTCGGAGATCGAGACATCACCCTCGACGAGCATGATCGCGTGCTCCCAGTCGTCCCGCAGAGGCAGTCGCACGCGGGTTCCGGCGGGGATCACGATCTCGGCGCCGACGATCGGGGTGTGCACCGTCGCCGGCGAGGTCGTGCCGGCGAACTCGCCGAGCACGACGGTGGCCGCAGCATCCATGCCCTCGTGGGCGACCAGGGGCACCTGAGGGAGGTCTGTGTGGCGTTCGAAACCGGCGCTCCCCTGTCGTGCGCCGTCGGGGAGCACGACCCAGAACTGCAGAGCGTCGAGGGGGATCGGGTCGTCACCGATCGAGTACTCCGAGTGCGAGATGCCGTTGCCCGCGGTCATCAGGTTCAGCTGGCCCCGACGCAGGTCGGCGTCACTGCCGAGTGAATCCCGGTGGCGGATCTCGCCGACGAGCGGCCAGGTGACCGTCTGCAGTCCGATGTGCGGGTGTGGCTCCACGCGCATCCTGGTGTCCGCCGGTCCGAATCTGTCGAGGAAGCACCATGCTCCGATCGTCGGCAGGTTGCGGTGCGGCAGCACGCGCAGCACATTCATGCCGCGGACTCCGCCGAGCGGAACCTCGCGCGGCTCGAGCACGATGCGGCGCTCTCCGATCATCGGCGCAGCTCCGTGGGCGTCGGCGGATCCGCTCGCGATCTCGGTCATCCGATTCTCCTTCGCTCAGGTGCGTCTGCGCACTGTCGCACGAGCGGACTCATAGGCTCAGCGGATGAACGCTCGACGCTCTTCCATTATCCTGCTCGCCCTCGGTGCCTCGGCCGTGCTGCTGTCGGGGTGCGCATCCGGCGGAGACGCGGGCTTCTGCGGCCCGCTGCTCGACGACACGCAGACGTCGGCTGCTGCCTTCTCTCCGCTGATCCCCGGCATGAACTCCGAGGGCGACGTCACAGCGAGGCTCGCGCTCATGGAGAAGGTCGAGCCGACGCCCGAGCTGGCCGAGGACCTCGAGGCGTGGAAGGGCTACCTGACGGTGGCGGCGGAGTCCATCACCGATGACCCGACGGCGATGATCACCGCGTACGACGACGACGTCAAGGCGTCGGGCGAGGCCCTCTTCGAGTACTACAACGGCACCTGCATGCAGTAGCGCGGTCGAGAGTGACCGCGCCCGGTCGTCAGGCTTCCGTCGGCGCGTCGCCGGGCCTCTTCGGCCAGCGGATCTCTGCGCCGGGGATCTCATGGGTCGTGAGGTACTTCGCGATGTACGGGCACAGCGGCACGATCGCATCGCCGGTTGCCGCGGCATCCGTCAGCGCCCGCTCGGCGAGGATGCCCGCGAGGCCCTGCCCCTGGAAGGCGGGGTCGAGCTCGGTGTGGATGAAGCGGATCGCCCCGGGCCGCAGCTGGTACTCCGCGTAGCCCGCGAGCGCGCCATCCGTGCGGATCTCGTAGCGGGACTCGTCGTCGTTGCGGGTGACGGTGATATCGGTCATCGAGTGCTCCTTCGGCTGTCTGCGTCCAACCTACGCCCGCGGAGTTGTGGACGGGCGGGCCGAGGTCGGCGGGGGTCGTTACGCTGGAGGGATGCCGCAGACTCCCCGTGACCCGTACGAGGATCTGCCGTACGCAGACGAGCCGTGGGACGGCGCCGAGTGGGAGCCCTCGGAGCCGCCGGAGCCCATGGACTGGGTGCCGCAGGGTGCAGGCTACGAGCCGCCGCTCGATTGGGGCCCAGGGCCGGTCACGCCGGTGGGGCAGGCGAAGACGGCATCCGCTGCGCCGGCGCGACGCGCTGCGCCCAGCAGGTACCCGACCGCGGGTGAGGCGCTGCACACGGTCTTCGGCTACGACGAGTTCCGTGGCGACCAGGCGGCGATCGTCGAGCATGTGATCGGCGGCGGCGATGCCGTCGTGCTCATGCCGACCGGTGGCGGCAAGAGCGTCACGTACCAGGTGCCGGCGCTCGTCCGCGAGGGCACGGGGCTCGTGGTCAGCCCGCTGATCGCCCTCATGCACGACCAGGTCGACGCGTTGCGGGCCAACGGCGTCAGCGCCGCGTATCTCAACTCCACGCAGTCGATCGACGAGCGCCGAGAGGTCGAGCGAGCGTATGTCGCGGGGGAGCTCGATCTCATCTACGTCGCCCCCGAGCGACTGTCCTCGCCGCAGACGACCGCTCTGCTGCAGCGGGGAACCCTCAGCGTCATCGCGATCGACGAGGCGCACTGCGTGTCGCAGTGGGGGCACGACTT